>NZ_JACYFU010000009.1 GCF_014837245.1 Devosia oryzisoli | reverse complement strand
CCCAGCTTCACCCAGGCGCTGGTCAACACCCTGCTGCTGGTGGGGGGTGTGCTTGTCATCACCATCATCGGGGGCACGCTCCTGGCGCTGCTGCTCGACCAGCCCGTCTGGGGCCAGGGGATCCTGCGCATCCTCGTCATCTCCCCGTTCTTCGTGATGCCGCCGGTGGCCGCGCTGATCTGGAAGAACGGCTTCATGCATCCCGGCTACGGCATGCTCGGGCACCTGTGGAAGGCGGTGGGCCTGCAGCCGGTCGACTGGTTCAACCAGTTCCCGCTGTTTTCCGTCATCGTCATCGTCGCCTGGCAGTGGCTGCCCTTTGCGACGCTGATCCTGCTCACCGCTCTCCAGTCGCTGTCCGAAGAACAGCGCGAGGCGGCAGAGATGGATGGCGCCAATGCGCTCAACCGCTTTCGCTACATCATCATGCCGCACATGGCCCGCGCCATCACCATCGTGATCCTGATCCAGACCATCTTCCTGCTCGGCATCTTTGCCGAGATCCGGGTCACCACGGGCGGCGGCCCCGGCTATGCGTCGACCAACATCGCCTTCCTCGTCTTCCGCACCGGCATCCTGTCCAACGACATCGGCGCCGGCTCCGCCGGAGGCGTGGTGGCCGTCATCATCGCCAACATCGTCGCCATCTTCCTGATGCGCGCCGTGGGGAAGAATCTCGATGCGTAAAGTGTGTGACCAGATGATCCGCATCGTGCGCCTTCCCTTCTCCCCTGAGGGGAGAAGGTGGCCCGCAGGGCCGGATGAGGGGTTCAGCTTCAGCGCTTTCGCCGATGAGCTTTCACCCCTCACCCCAACCCTCTCCCCTGGGGGGAGAGGGAGCGACGGCCCCGGCGCCTTTGACGTATCAGCGGAGAAAAACTAATGGCCCGCCGCGTCTCCGTGCAAACCCGGATCGGCTTCACCGTTCTCGCCTGGGCGGTGGCCCTCCTGCTGTTCTCGCCCATCCTCTGGACGGTGCTGACCGCCTTCAAGACCGAGGCCGAGGCCATTGCCTCCCCGCCCACCGTCCTGCCGCACAGCTTCACGCTGGACAATTTCGCGGCCGTGCAGGAGCGCTCGGACTACATCAAGCACGCCATCAACTCGATCATCGTCTCGTTCGGCTCGACCATCCTGGGCCTTGTCATCGCCGTGCCGGCGTCCTGGGCCATGGCTTTCTCGCCCACCAGGCGGACCAAGGACGTGCTGATGTGGATGCTGTCCACCAAGATGATGCCGGCGGTGGGCGTGCTGATCCCGATCTACCTGATCTTCCGCGATCTGAGGCTGCTCGACACGGTGCATGGGCTGACCATCATCATGACGCTGATCAACCTGCCGATCATCATCTGGATGCTCTACACCTACTTCAAGGAGATCCCCGTCGACATCCTGGAAGCGGCCCGCATGGACGGGGCCGAGCTCTGGAACGAGATCGTCCACGTCCTCGTGCCCATGGCCGTTCCCGGCATCGCCTCGACGCTGCTGCTCAACGTCATCCTGGCCTGGAACGAGGCTTTCTGGACGATTACGCTGACCTCGGGTCGCGCCGGCACGCTGACCGCCTTCATCTCGTCCTTCTCCTCGCCGCAGGGCCTGTTCCTGGCCAAGCTCTCCGCCGCGTCCCTGCTCGCCATCGCCCCCATCCTGCTGCTGGGCTGGTTCAGCCAGAAGCAGCTCGTGCGCGGCCTGACCTTCGGCGCCGTAAAGTAAAGGACTAGAAGAATGGGTTCCATCACCCTCGAACACGTCAACAAGTCCTTCGGCGACGTCCAGGTCATTCCAGACATCTCGCTCGAGATCAGGGATGGGGAGTTTGTCGTCTTCGTCGGCCCCTCGGGATGCGGCAAGTCCACCCTGCTGCGCCTCATCGCCGGCCTCGAGGACACCACCAGGGGCAAGATCCTGCTCGATGGGCAGGACTTTACCGATGCGCCGCCCGCCCGGAGGGGCCTGGCCATGGTGTTCCAGTCCTACGCGCTTTATCCTCACATGAGCGTGCGCGACAACATCGCCTTCCCGCTCAAGATGGCCAGGACGCCGCAGGCCGAGATCGACCGCAAGGTCGAGTACGCGGCGCGCACCCTGAACCTGGGCAATTATCTCGACCGCCGCCCGCGGGCCCTTTCGGGCGGGCAGCGCCAGCGCGTCGCCATCGGCCGCGCCATCGTGCGCGAGCCCAAGGCCTTCCTCTTCGACGAGCCGCTGTCCAACCTCGATGCCGCCCTTCGGGTCAACATGCGGCTCGAGATCACCGAGCTGCACCAGCAGCTCAAGACCACCATGGTCTATGTGACGCACGACCAGGTGGAAGCCATGACCATGGCCGATCGCATCGTGGTGCTCAATGCCGGCACTGTGGAGCAGTTCGGCAGCCCGCTCGAGCTCTACAAGAAGCCGGCCAACCGGTTCGTGGCCGGTTTCATCGGCTCGCCCAAGATGAACTTCGTCGAGGGCGCGGAAGCCGGCAAGCACGGCGCCCACTCCATCGGCGTCCGCCCCGAACATTTTACCCTCTCGACCACTCCCGGCGCGGGCACCTGGGCCGGCACGGTCATGGTGGCCGAGCAACTGGGCTCCGACACCTTCCTCCACGTCCAGACCGATCTGGGCCTCGTGACCGTGCGGACCGATGGCGAACAGACGTTCCGGCATGGCCAGGCCCTGTTCCTCACCCCCGACCCCAGCCGCATCTACAAGTTCGACGCGGCGGGCAAGGCGATTTGACCATGAGCGCCAGACCGGCTTGCCAGCGGATGGGAGGGGGATCAAGGGCCGCGACATCCGGGCTCCCGCACCCACTCCCATCCTCCCCCGTAAAGGGGGAGGTGCCGCATCGCGCGTCAAAATGTTCGCCGCGCCATTCCCGGGTTGAACTGACATGACCAGACTTTCCCTCGCCACCCTGCCATCCATCACCACGGCCAAGACCCCCAATTACCGCCGCGAGCAGCTGACGGCCGGCATCGTGCACTTCGGCGTCGGCAATTTTCATCGCGCGCATCAGGCGGTCTATCTCGATGCCCTGTTCAACACCGGTAGCGGGCACGACTGGGCCATCATCGGGGCCGGCGTCCGCGCCGCCGATGCGGCCATGCGCGACGCCCTGGGCGGGCAGGACTGGCTGACCACGGTGGTGGCGCAGGAAGCCGACAGCAGCAGCGCCCGCGTCACCGGCGTCATGATCGATTACCTCGAGCCCGGAGACAGCGAGGCGGTCATCGCCGCCCTCACCGATCCGGCCATCCGCATCGTCTCGCTGACAATCACCGAAGGCGGCTACTATATCGATCCTGCCAGCCAGCGCTTCGATCCCGCCCATCCCGACATTGCCTATGATGCCGCCCACTTTTGGGCGCCAAGGACGGCCTTCGGCCTGATCCTGGCCGGTCTCGTCAAGCGCCGCGCGGCGGGGATCGCGCCCTTCACCGTGATGAGTTGCGACAATATCCCGGGCAATGGCCACGTGACGCAGAACGCGGTCGCCGGGCTTGCCGGGCTGATCGATCCGGCGCTCCCTGACTGGGTCAACACCGCCGTCGCCTTCCCCAACGGCATGGTCGACCGCATCACCCCGGCGACCTCGGCCCGCGAAAAGACGCTGCTGGCCGAGCAGTTCGGCATCGAGGACGCCTGGCCGGTGTTTTGCGAAGACTTCAGGCAATGGGTGCTCGAGGACAATTTTCCCGCTGGCCGGCCGGCGCTGGAAACGGTCGGGGTGCAGTTCGTCAAGGACGTGGCGCCTTACGAGCACATGAAGATCCGCATCCTCAATGGCGGCCACGCCACCATTGCCTATCCGGCCGGTCTGATGGACATCCACTTCGTGCACGAGGCGATGGAGCACCCGCTGATCTCTGCCTTCCTGCGCAAGGTGGAAACCGAAGAGATCATCCCCATCGTGCCGCCGGTGCCCGATACCGACCTCGCCGGCTACTTCGCGCTCTGCGAAAAGCGCTTCGCCAACCCCAAGATCGGCGACACCATAAGGCGCCTGGCGCTGGATGGCTCGAACCGCCAGCCCAAGTTCATCATCCCCTCCGCCCTCGACCGGGCGAACGCCAACGCCTCGCTGACCGGGCTGGCCCTGGTGTCGGCCCTGTGGTGCCGCTACTGCTTCGGCACCACCGACAGCGGCACCGTCATCGCACCCAACGACCCCAGCTGGGACCGCCTCACCACCCAGGCCAAAAAGGCTCAGGAGCACCCCCAGGCCTGGCTCGAAATGACCGACATCTACGGCGAACTGGCCGGAAATA
>NZ_JACYFU010000008.1 GCF_014837245.1 Devosia oryzisoli | reverse complement strand
CGCCTCCAGGTGATCGTTCAGGCTGAACAGCGACTGTGGGTCCATGACGATGCTCCATGATCAAGCATCGTCAGTGAATCACGACAGCATCAAAGGCGCGAGGGTTTTTGCGGGTGTCCAGCTATCTGAAGTTGGTGGCAGAGCTCCCCCGCTACCGTCAGGCGCTGGCGCCCAGTACCATTCTCGATTCAACGACGCGGCCGTTGCGAACGTGACCTGCCACTGAGTTTTTCCTCCATCTGAGATTAGAGTCCTGGCCTTGATCGAAGGACGGACAGATGAAGCGAAAGCGATTTACGGAAGAGCAGATCATTGCGGTTTTGCCCGAGCATGAGGCGGGCGCGAAGGCTGGCGATCTGGCTCGCATGCACGGGGTTTCCGAGGCGACGCTGTATAACTGGAAGGCGAAGTATGGCGGGATGGACGTATCCGACGCCAAGCGCCTGAAGGCTCTGGAAGACGAGAACGCGAAGCTGAAGAAGCTGCTGGCGGACCAGATGCTGGAGGCCGCGGCGCTGAAGGAGCTTCTGTCAAAAAAATGGTAGGGCCCGCCGCCAAGCGCGAAGCCGTCGCGCATCTGCAAGCCGTCATGGGGCTGTCGGAGCGTCGGGCCTGTTCCTTCATCGGTGCGGACCGCAAGATGATCCGCTACCGATCGCGCCGCCCGCCAGAGACTGAACTGCGCGGCCGACTGCGCGATCTCGCCAACGAGCGCCGCCGGTTCGGCTATCGGCGGCTGTTCATCCTGCTGCGGCGGGAGGGCGAGCCTTCCGGGATCAACCGCATCTATCGGCTCTACCGGGAGGAAGGGTTGACTGTTCGCAAGCGCCGGGCGCGGCGACGAGCGGTGGGCACGCGAGCGCCGATCCTGCTCAAGGCAAGACCGAATGCGCGCTGGTCACTGGATTTCGTGCACGACCAGTTCGCCTGCGGGCGGCGCTTTCGCGTGCTGAACATCGTCGATGACGTGACGCGCGAGTGCCTGGCTGCGATCCCGGACACATCGATCTCCGGTCGTCGGGTGGCACGTGAGCTGACCGATCTGATCAGCCGTCGCGGCAAGCCGGACATGATCGTTTCCGACCACGGCACCGAGTTCACCTCGAACGCCATCCTTGCCTGGTCGAAGGATCACCGTGTCGAATGGCACTACATCGCGCCGGGCAAGCCGATGCAAAACGGCTATGTCGAATCCTTCAACGGCCGGATGCGGGACGAACTGCTGAACGAGAGCCTGTTCTTCGGCATCGACCATGCGCGTAGCGCCATCGCCGAATGGAGGGAGGATTTCAATACCACAAGGCCTCACTCCTCGCTTGGATATCAAACCCCGGCGGCATTCGCCGAGGTTTTCACCGCAGCCGGACATCCGGTTGCCCAACCCGCGCCTTACGGCGTAACAGAAACAGCCGAGGCTCTAGTCGCCGCTGGATGAAAGCTCAGTGGCAGGTCAGGCGCATTCAAATTCATGCTTCCACGCGGCTCTTGAAATCCAAATGTGCCTGATACACATTGGTTTTCGAGCCTAAACCGCTGAAAGCTCCGTGCTTCCGGAACTCCCGGAGAGTCCCTCTCTCTCCGCCAGTCGATACCTCAAAACATCAGAAAAACCAGCTGGTTAGCGCAGTCTGGTGCCAGCCATTGGACAACACGAGAGCAGTGTCTGCCTTGGGTTTCTAGCCCAAAGTTCGGCCTAGTTGTGCCGCCAATGTGCCAGGACTGTGCCAGCCGGCAGCAGTTCGGGTCTCAAGCCCTCCGAAGCCTTTCTTCCTGGGCACCACAGCCTCTTCTCCACAGGGCCGAAACGACACCGGGTTGGCTAGCGCGGATTCGTTCGGGCGATGCGCCGTCGGGCGCATTTGCGCTCCTGATGTTGCCCTTCTCACATCGCCGTAGCCTGCCCTTCGGGTTCAGCCGGTTTTTGTTGACCGCTATCGGAGGAAGTCGCCCCAAGGCGAGCGCAATTGGGGAGGGCGATCCTCGACCGCCAGCGGCCGTGACATTGCGCGGAAAAGTTGGAAGCGTTGCGGAAGTGGCTGCAGCTTGGATATGTAGGGTCCCTGATACTTAGACGGTCCAATGGAGTGCGCTGATGAGCTACGATGCCGAAAGTAACAGGCTCGAGCTGGCTGCCCGGGCCGCCTGGCTCTATTTCGTCGCGGGCAAGACTCAAGAAGAAATTTCGCGTGAGTTGCGCGTTTCCCGGCCAACGGCCCAACGTCTGGTTTCCTCGGCTGTATCCCAGCGCCTGATCACCTTCCGTTTCGAGCATCCCATTGCCTCGTGCATGGAACTGGCCGAGCAGGTGAAGCAACGGTATGGCTTGCGAACCTGCTGGATTTCTCCCACCGACACACAGAATCTGGCGTCGGTGAGCGGCGTTGCCAATGCCATCGCCGGGATTGTCGAAACATCGCTTTCGGCGCAGAAGCCGGCCACCATCGCCTTCGGAACCGGCCGTACCTTGCGGGCCGGTATCGAGCAACTGCAGCCGATGAACGGCCAACAGCATACGCTGGTGGCGTTGGTCGGGAACATTGCCCCGGACGGGTCTGCGAGCCGCTTCGACGTCATCACGCGCCTCGCCGAAATCAGCGGTGCCCGCGCCTTTCCGGTGCCGCTCCCCGTCCTCGCCGAGGGGGCCGCCCAGCGAGACCTGCTGATTGCATTGCCGATGGTGAGGCGGGTTCACGAACTGGTCGGTATCGCCGACCTTACCTTGGTCGGGCTCGGCCAGATGGACCTTGAAGCCCAGCAGTTCATAGACGGATTCATTTCTCACGACGAACTGCTTCAATTGATGAAATCAGGCGCCGTCGGCGAAATTGTCGGATGGAGCTTTGATGCAAGCGGAGCCCTTCTCTCCAACGATATCAATGCCCGCGTGACCTCGGCTCCTGTTTGCCCTGATCCCAAGAACCTCGTGGTTGCCGCGGCGTGTGGGCCACGCAAGCTTGCCTCGATACAAGCTGCCCTGCGAGGTCGGCTGGTCAACGGGCTGATCACCGACGAAGACACGGCGCGGTCGCTCCTTGAATGAGCATATGCACGTAGCGTGCATTTTTGATCATATGTACGTTGACGGCCCCTGCTGACTGTGAACATATGATCACGAACGTCATAAAAGTTCACGTTCGCTAGGGAGGATATCTATGAGATTGGGATTTCTGAGTTTGATCGCCTTGGGCGCGATGCTGACGTCCGCCAGTGCGCAGACTCTCACCATCGCCACGGTCAACAATGGCGACATGATCCGGATGCAGGGCCTATCGAGCGCCTTTACCGAAGAAACCGGCATCGAGCTCAACTGGGTCGTGCTCGAGGAAAACACGCTGCGCCAGAACGTAACGACAGACGTGGCGACCAATGGCGGGCAGTACGACGTCATGACCATTGGCACCTACGAAGTCCCCATCTGGGCCAAGCAGGGCTGGCTCAAGCCGCTCGACGGGTTGGCCGCAGATGCCGAGTACGACATCGACGACCTGCTCCCGCCCATCCGGCAGGGACTGTCCGTGGACGGAAAACTCTATGCTGCGCCGTTCTATGGCGAGTCCTCCATGCTGATGTATCGCACGGATCTGATGGAAAAAGCCGGCCTCGAGATGCCGGAGGCGCCGACCTGGGATTTCATCGCCGAAGCGGCTGCGGCCATGACCGATCGGGCGAACGATATCAGTGGTATATGCCTGCGCGGCAAGGCTGGCTGGGGCGAGAATACGGCGCTGATCACCGTTACCGCCAATTCCTTTGGCGCCCGCTGGTTCGACGAAGATTGGCGGCCCCAGTTTGATCAGCCGGAATGGAAGAACGCGCTCGACTTCTATGTCAAGCTGGTCACGGAATCCGGCCCGCCGGGCGCGTCGTCCAATGGCTTCAACGAAAACCTGACCCTGTTCCAGCAGGGTAAGTGCGCAATGTGGATGGATGCCACCGTTGCCGCGTCTTTCGTGACCAACCCGGATGACTCTACCGTTGCCGACAAGGTCGGCTTTGCCCTGGCGCCCGACACGGGCCTCGGCAAGCGGGCGAATTGGCTCTGGGCGTGGTCTTTGGCCATTCCAGCTTCGTCGCAGAACGCCGATGCGGCCGAACAGTTCATCGGCTGGGCCACCGACAAGGCCTATCTCGAGACAGTGGCCGCGCAGGAAGGGTGGGCCAACGTGCCGCCGGGCACGCGCATCTCGCTCTACGAGAACCCCGAGTATCAGGCGGCTGCGCCCTTCGCCGAGATGACGCTCGGGTCCATCTATGCGGCAGACCCGACCCAGCCCTCGGTTAAGCCGGTTCCCTATGTCGGTGTGCAGTTTGTGGCCATTCCCGAGTTCCAAGGCATTGGAACGACTGTCGGCCAGCTTTTCTCGGCCGCTCTGGCGGGGCAGATGACGGTCGATGAGGCCCTTGCCCAGGCCCAGGAATCCACCCTGCGTGAAATGACTCGCGCCGGCTATATCAAGTAGGGTCCTCCCCCCGAAAGACGCCCGGCCGATGGATCCCCTCGATCGGCCGGGCGAACTGCCTGAACAGGACACCAAGAGACCGTTGTGGATCAGCGGGTCATTCCCGCGGAAACGGGAACCTTCGTTTCGGTGCGGAGCGAACAGGGGTTCCCGCTTGGGGGGAATGACCCCGTGGCCTCGGCCACGCCGGGAGGAAGTCACGAGAAAATGGCGACGAGACAAACCCGAACTCTTGCGCGCGTGATGATGGCCCCGGCGGTGCTTGTGCTGCTGGTGTGGATGGCGGTTCCGCTGGCGATGACGCTGTGGTTCAGCTTCCAGAACTACAATCTGCTCAATCCGATGATGACCGGGTTCGCCGGCTGGGCCAACTACAGCTACGTCATCGGCGATCCCAGCTTCACCCAGGCGCTGGTCAACACCCTGCTGCTGGTGGGGGGTGTGCTTGTCATCACCATCATCGGGGGCACGCTCCTGGCGCTGCTGCTCGACCAGCCCGTCTGGGGCCAGGGGATC
>NZ_JACYFU010000006.1 GCF_014837245.1 Devosia oryzisoli | reverse complement strand
ACTAGCAGCCCAAGCGGCGGAACCAAATCCGCCGCTTCACTCACATGCCCGCTTGTGGGGCTAGTGTGTAACGTCTGCTTCGGCGGGACGGTCGCCAGAAGCCGACAGTCAGGAACCCACCCCAAAGACGACAGCGGTCGGCCGCGGCCGGGATGGAAGCTAACAGGAAACCGAGAGCGCGACCGGCATGACCGTTTTGGGGCACGTTTCAGCCGGCCCTCGCAACACATTTCTGAGGCGCTGAAGCTGCGATTGAGTTCGATGTAGGTCACTCAAAGTTATTGTCCTTACCCCGGCGCCTAGGGTCCTACAAGCATCCGCCAAGGCGAGCTGATACATTCATCGGTGCCAAGCGGCAGAGGCTTTCCGAAATGGTCGGGCGGTCAACAGAGCTGGAGGGGAGGGCTGCCTTTATCTCGTGCTTCGTCTTTGAAGTTTTATCAGCTATGGACTGCTGGAGCACCCCGATCGCGCCGAGCTACCCAAGGAGAAGGCTTTCCGATGAACGACAATACTGGTCTGATTACTGGGCCGGACGCCGCACTGATAGAGTTGAGCGCCGAAATTGTAGCGGCCTTTGTCGGCCACAATTCAGTCAGCCCCGGCGACCTGCCTAAGCTGATTTCCGACGTGCATGGGGCGCTCCGGGCGCTGCAAGGCCATGAGGCTCCGGCTTCCGTAGAAGAACTCAAGCCCGCCGTGCCGGTCAAGAAATCGGTGGCTCCGGACTATATCGTGTGCCTCGAAGACGGGAAGAAGTTCAAATCCCTCAAGCGGCACCTGCGCACACACTACGATCTCTCGCCCGATGAATATCGCGAGAAGTGGGGCCTGCCAGCTGACTACCCTATGGTCGCCCCCAGCTACTCTGCAACCCGCTCCAAACTGGCCAAAGAGAATGGTCTGGGCCGCAAGGCATGACGCAATTTTCTGCGTGTTAGGCCTGGGGAGGAGGTTCCGCTTTAACAACCGCGAGCAGGGCCAACCCGACGGCAACTAGCCGTACGACCCCATTCCTGCCGTTCCGGGTCATCTGAGTGTGCCTGGGAAGCAGACACGGTATAGCATGCGGAATGGCTGTTGTTTTACACGCCCTTGCAGGCCGAGACGTCGCCGCAAACAGACCAACATCATGAAAGAGCTGATTTCGTGAAGGCCGTTTCACGTAGTAGGGGTCGTGTGCTGATCTTTCGAACTTGTCAACGTAATTGCATAGTTTCGACAAAAGACCGCTTGGGTGAGAGAGCAATGGATTCGGGACGGAAAAGCGCTTCCGAGCTGAGGGCTGATAGCATCAGCTCGATCAGGCGCGTTGCGGCTTGTGGTGTTGCTGCTCTTGTATTTTTCTACTTTTGGGATGGCGGCAGCCGTCCAGTGTTTTTACTGTTCGATCTGCTTTGTACCGCTTTCGTAGTGTGGTCCGTTATGGTGACCGCGTACTACTCGTCATCTCGAGATTGGGGTGGTTGCGAATTAGAAAGACCCCCTTTCACGAAACGCAAGATATTTCTTTCAAGGCTTATTATGAGGGAGTTCATCCGTGGGTAAGTCTGGAATGGCAGTCGAAGGCGTTGGCCTTTACGCTCAGGCCAGTACGTTTGTTGCCTGACAGCCTCGCGGCGTTCTGCCCCGGCAGCACGACAGCGATGCCGACACCGTTAGCGGGACCGCGGATCGAGCGGCGTCTGGCTGGTCCGCTCGCACGCCGCCGCGACGGGGGTCAGATCCCTGAAGTCCGGATGTTCGCGCAGGGCCACCAGGATCCTGGTCTTTTGAGAGTCGAACGTGGCCTTGCACATCACCATCTGCATCAGGCCTCCGCTCATCGAGAAAAAGTAGGGCCCGGTGCGGGCGTTGCCATCGGCGAAGTACACCGCAATCGCGGTGTCCGTCTGGAGATCCTGCCCCGAATACTGAATGGTGTCCCTGGCCTCAGCTGCACCGGCCGTGAGCGCGGTTGCCAGGAGGCAAAGCCGTATCGTGGTGAGCCATTTGGTCATGCAAATTATCCCTCGATAAAAATAGTTGGTGTCCAGAGTTCCGGCATCGCCCTTTGTCCGTCAGTTGCCCAGTCGCCCGGCTAGGTTCTCGAGCGTGGTTTTGCGCCGATCGAGCCGGAACGGCACGCGATCCCGCTCGGCAAGGCCGAAAAGGTCACCGCGCGCACTTTGGGCGATGGCTTGGACATAAGGGGCGAGCGGCATGCACTCCCAGCCCCCGCCGCGCTGACCGGTGGCGGGGTTGTAGGTGTTGGCGGCGTACTGGAAGCACAGCTGGTCGGCATTGCGTTTCCAGTGTCCGGGCAGAACGCTTCGATTGCCGGGGTACCAGAGATAGGACCGGCCATTGCTCGAAAGATATTCGATCTGGGTGCCGTGCTGCGGGTCGTAAGTCATGTTGGTGTGGCCGCCCAGTTCCTGCGCTTGGACGGCTGCGAGCGGCAAGAACAGCATAAGGACAATCAGGACCAGGCGCATCGAAACACTCGTTCTAAAGGCGAACCTTGTGAAGCGACAGAGATTTAGTCCATTGTAATGCGAATAAGGCACAACACGTCAATGGAGAATACTTATGCGCCTTCTGCTCGCTGCGGCCTCTTCTTGTCGTTGGAGTCTCTCCTGCCCTGGCCGCCTGGGCGGTAGCGCAGTCTGGCCATGAGCAGCCCTATTGGCAGCGCTTTCGCCTCCCGGACATGGCCCATGATAACGCCATGAGCGCCTGCAGCGCACACTATCCGGATTGCCGGGTGGTGGTGAGCGGGAACAGCGGTTGCGTTGCCATTGCCACGACCGGCAGCCAATGGGGCGTGGCTTGGGCAGGAAGTCAGCCGCGGGCGGACGATGCGGCGATGCGCATCTGTGACGGGCTCAACGCGGGCCCCTGCACCATCGAGCATCAGTTCTGCGGTCGATAGGCGAGAGCCCTTTGCCGTCAGGGGTTCTCGAACGTCCAGCCATGCTGATCCACAAGCCCAGCATCTCGCTCTAGATGCTGCCCAATGTCCAGAGATCCGGCCACCCGTAGGCGTCCTCGACGAGGGCTGCTTTGGGCCTCTCTTCAATCTTCTCGCCCACGACTATGCCGCCGAGCTTTTCATGTATTACTCGCGCGTACGCGTTTTCGCGCAAGACCGACAGACTTGCTGAGGAATGGCCAGCGGCAGACAGTTGGCTCCACATGGCGCCCATTATTGATCGTCCGATGCGACATCCCTGAACCGAAAAGAGCACATAGATCGCGCTGAACTCGCCACTTAAGTGCGTGTGAGCATTATAAATGACTGTGGACGTGGAATTTTTCGCTATCTAAGGGTTTTGTTTCGAACGCAATCTGGCGCCCGAGGGTCGGCCGGCTGAGGGGCGAAGGAGTCAAGGTGATATGGATCGTGTGATGCTTCGGATTCTTTCAGCCGCTATTTTTGTGGCAGGTGCACTCCACAATTCAATACTTGCGGAAGAACCTATGAACGATAGCGCTGCGTTAGCCCTTTGGATCGAAAATCTTTTGGATCAACGGCGAGAACTTTGGGAGGCGCCAGCTGCTAAACGAGATCAGACAAAAGATATCAGTTCCATCGTGTGCCCGAACATTGACCTTCCAAAAATGGAACGTCTGACGATGGATTTCCCAGACTTGTTTGAGGAGTCGAAGCAGATTAGAACAGCAAAGCCTGCGGGAACGATGGCTTGGCGGTTAATGAGGGGAGTTGGTTTTTTTAGCACCCAACATTTGCTTATTTACGTCGCCCCTGGCGGATACTGCAGAGCGATATACAGCCAAAGCATGTTGTAAAGAAATACAATGGCGAAAATTTTTTTGGCCGCCGACCGGTGACTATCAATGCTCAGTAAAATCCCCAGCCGGATGGTTCAATACCCGAGGCATGTCACCAGCAGATCTCCATTCACCGCCTACTTCAATATGCTCTTTATCTGACGGACATACTCAATGTCGAACAAGTCAACCTCCGAACGTGGTGGAACTGTCCAATTGGAGCTTCGTAGAAATTGCTGTTAGCATAGCTTGCCCGCTTATGGTCAAAGTCACAGGATGGAGTGCTATAGGCGTTGAGCAAACCAGAGCTTGGATATTTTCTTCTTTATTTTTTCTTCGTGTATTCCCCGGCCAGTGCATTACTAATTTATAAGTTCCCAGCCTTAGAAAAATTCATCCCCAAGAGCGTGCCGACAGCTGCACCGTTTCTGTTTTTAACCTCGGTGATTTCATACCTTCCGTTTCGGCTGATCTTTGCGCTACTGCTCTAGCTGACAGCCGCCGATTGGCGGTCGTCAAGCATTGTCGAGTAGTAGCCGCTCGTCCCCTACCTTCCAGTGTTCGCCGTGGCGGGCGGCTCAGTTGAACGACCGGCGTGGGCAGCTTCCAAGGCTGAAACGGGGCACGCTATAGCCGGGACACTTTCGACCCCATTGGGGTCATAGAACGAGCGTGTTTTGGTTGCCAAGACCGACTGTTCAGGTAGGCGATTTCGGCACGGAAAGCTTTCGGGCCAACAGCATCAAGCAGAGGGCAACATTTAGTATGGGAAGCGCCAGATAGCTAAGGAGAATTACCGCCCGGTCTGGCACCTCAAGGGCATAGAACGCGAAATCGGAGCCGCATGGTGTGCCGTACCTAATCGTTCCGAGCCAAATAGAAGAAGTGGATGCAAGCGTCCCGACGAGCAATATAGCGGTGAAGACTAGCGG
This sequence comes from Devosia oryzisoli, assembly GCF_014837245.1. GTDB lineage: Bacteria > Pseudomonadota > Alphaproteobacteria > Rhizobiales > Devosiaceae > Devosia > Devosia oryzisoli. The sequence goes on along the minus strand of NZ_JACYFU010000006.1, from coordinate 159,854 downwards.
AATGGTCCCCAGTCCATTTGAAGCCCCTCTACGTAATAGAAAAACTGCCATAGCGAACAGGAGCGTGCCCGAGATGGCCGAACTCGCTAAAGCACTGCCGCTATCGCCTTGCGTGCAGGTGGTGGCATACCCAAACATCTGCATGGGTATGGTCAGAAATGCCAGAATTATCAGTGTCACGGGCCCAGACTCCAAGGCTTTGCTGGCATAGTCTGCTTACTGGGAAAATCTGCCAATAGCCGACCGGCAGAAAACCACCCCGGCTGTTGAAGTGGCCAGAACCTGCGCGGACCGACTGCTTTCGGGAAGTCGCAGAGTCCGGCTGAGCGACCGCAATCGGCGCGTCGCTGCCAGTCCGCTGCCGACCCCATTGCGGTCATCTAAGGGGCGGCCTCGGATGACTGAATGTGGACGTCCGGCACTTGTAACTGTCCAGGTAGCGCGCGCACTCATTGACACTGAGGAGCAATTGGCAAAAGATTCACGGAGAGCCGCTATGGCGGCATCGATCAAATATTAGTCCGCGCATAGAGGCCCCAATGCCCCGAGTCCCTTCTGATCAAAACCCCATGTGGAAATTTCAGAAGATGACGATTTATGCGTACCATGAATTTGGGCGTTCTGGCCCATGTCGATGCGGGCAAGACCAGCCTAACTGAACGACTGCTGTTTGAAACCGGCGCTATCAACAAACTTGGTAGTGTTGATGCCGGAAATACACAAACAGACAGCCTGGAGCTCGAGCGGCAACGCGGCATAACCATCAAAGCCGCGGTGGCTTCCTTTGCCCTAGGCGATGTTACCGTCAATCTAGTGGATACGCCGGGACACCCGGATTTCATTGCCGAAGTTGAGCGCACTCTTGGTGTTCTCGACGCCGCCATTGTCGTGGTTTCGGCAGTCGAAGGAGTGCAGGCGCAGACCAGAGTGCTTGTGCGGGCGCTGCGCCGGCTGCAGGTGCCGTTCCTGTTCTTCATCAATAAGGTCGATCGGCTCGGCGCGAACTATGACGGCATTGTCCATACTCTGACGGAACAGCTCGAATTGTCCACGGTGAAGATGTCCCGTGTGATTGGAGCAGGAGGCAGAACGTCCGCAGTCGAGGCAATAGACTTCGACTATGGGCTTTTGCGAGATGGGCTGATCGACCTGCTGATCGAGAATGATGAGGCATTGTTGGCGGATGTCGTACTCGATCCAGTTCAAGTGACAGGAAGCCGGCTGCGTAAAGCACTGGCCGCTCAAGTCGCCGCGAATCAGGTTCATCCGGCATTCGCCGGCTCGGCTACCACGGGAGTCGGTCTGCAGGAATTGATCGCAGGCCTCGTGGCCTTGTTGCCTTCAGCTACGCCCGCCCCTCTGGCCCCGGTGCGAGGCAAGGTCTTCAAGATCGATCGTGGCTGGGGTGGAGAGAAGCAGGCCTATATTGCACTGGAAGCAGGGACGATACGGGTAAGGGATTTGCTTGCCCTCCCGAAAAGCCATGAGCGTGTAACCGGTATTCATGTCTTCAGTGCCGGCAAACTGCGGCGCTCGGAACAGCTTCAGGCTGGCGAAATTGGTCGCGTTGCCGGACTTGCTTCTGCCGTGATCGGTGACGGCGTCGGGGAGGGGGCAGCATCTGATCGCCTGACCTTTTTCGCGCCACCGACGCTTGAAACCCAAGTGCTTGCCAGGAACCCATCTGACCGACAGGTGCTATGGACAGCGTTGGGTCAACTGGCCGAGCAGGATCCACTCATCAATCTCCGCCACGACGACCAGAACGGCGACATCTTCCTCTCGCTTTATGGCGAAGTGCAGAAGGAGGTCATTAGCACAACGCTGGAGCAGGACTTCGACCTTGCCGTCGATTTTCTCGAAAGCACCGTGATCTGTGCCGAAAGAGTGGTCGGGTCTGCCGAGGCTGTGGAAAATATTGGCGAGGGCCAGAACCCGTTCCTTGCGACGGTTGGCCTGCACGTGGAGCCGCGCCCTCCTGGATCGGGGAACAGCTTTCGCTTCGACGTCAATTCCGGGCTGATGCCGGCTGGCTTCTATCGAGCTGTCGAGGAGGCGGTCGCGGAGACTTTGAAGCAAGGGCGGTATGGCTGGCCCGTCATCGACTGCCAAGTCACGATGACCATGGCCGGGCAATCGGCACCGGAAAGTACGGCAGGAGACTTTCGTCTCCTCACGCCCCTTGTTCTCGCATCGGCTCTTGCCAAGGCGACGACCGCCGTGTGCGAGCCAGTCAGCAAGTTCCGCATCGACACACCGCCGGACACTATCGGTGCCTTGCTCACGCTGCTGGGCCAGGCCGGTGCTACACTTAGCGCGACAAATGTTGAGGAAAGAGCAGCGAGGCTCGAAGGCACTATTGTAACGGTAGCGATGCAGGGCGTTCAGCGGCAGTTACCCGACCTGACCGGTGGGTCTGCGGCCATGGAGGCCGTCTTCGATCATTACGCACCCATGGCTAGGCCGTCAAAACGGCCGCACATAGGGGCCAATCCATTTGATCGAAATGGTTACATGGCAAAAATGCGGAGGTAGCTCAGCGAGCTGGCGGCTTTTGTGTTCTTGGAACCGAAAGCCGTCAGTCCGCTACCCACCCCGGTTGTTGAAGTGGCCAGAACCTGCGCGGACCGACTGCTTTCGGGAAGTCGCAGAGTCTGGCTGAACGACCGCAATCGGCGCGTCGCTGCCAGTCCGCTGCCGACCCCGTTTCCGAACTAAGATGGGGGGAACGGTGTCGCTCCAAAGCGGCTATAATCGGATTAGGTCGATCTCCTTCCGATCTGGGCTGAGCAATATCCTTCGTCCGACTTCACATCGATGAACAGCGTCTGTGTCCATGGCCAACCCACACTGCGGCGGAAGGTGGCTGAGGTGCTCCCCGGAGTTGGTCCGATACCCCCCACGCTCATCAGAGGATCCAACTCGGGCATTTCCTCAACCGCAACCGCTACGTCTTCCTCGTTGAAGGTGCCACAAATCTCATCACTGATGTCGAAGATACCAGGCGACGCTTCATATCGGAGCATCGCTTCGTAGACGGCCTTGCCGAAGGGGCTTTGGGGCTTTGGCGCCCGTGAGCAGCCTGCAAGGGTGATGAACATCAACACAAAGGTGAGCGCAAACAAACGTCCCACTATAATGCACCTGTTCTGGGTCCGCTTAGATCATATGGAGCAGAAAAGCAGCCAGTCCGCAAACCACCCCTTAGCAGGCTTTCAGCGTTTAGCCGCGCGTTCGCCGCAGCCCCTCCACTGAAGCCAAGGCAAGCCGCATTTGATCTTCAACGATCTCATATGCAGGTCGGTCAGCCTCTAATGCTGCTCGTTTGATATCTTTGATCAGCTCTGGATCGAGATAGATCATGAACGGCTTGCGCCCATCTTTGCGGGGCAGCGTTTTCGGGGTTTTGTCGGTCTCGGCCACGAGGATGCTCCAGAGAAAAACAAGCCAGATTAGCTTATCGCTTCATCCCAGCCTATTTGGCAGTCCTAATAGCGCACTGATAGCTTCAGAAAAGCTTACGCACAAACTCTGCGAATGGCGTTGTCCAGGTTGAGCCGCACTAACTCCGATCGGCAATGGCCCAACGTGGCTCGTAACCCATTACGGGTTTAGGCCATTGTTTTTGCACAGATATGCCCCTCGTTATGCATATCCGACATGGGAAATTACGGTACCCCCACCAGCGCATTGCCGCTGCGCCTCTTGACGGCGCGCTGACGCAGGCGTAATTGCGGCCTCAGGACATCTCGCCCTAACGCGAGACGCATAGGCCTGGGAGGGCCGCTTGAGATGGCTGATACGCCCCTAACCGCACCGGCGGTCAAACCGGCTAATCCTAATTTTTCGTCGGGTCCCTGCTCCAAGCGTCCGGGTTGGACGCTGGATGTGCTTGCCGACGCACTCGTCGGCCGCTCGCACCGCGCCAAGCCGGCCAAGGCCCGCATCCAGCGCGCCCTCGATCTGACGCGCGAACTGCTACAAGTTCCGGCCGACTACCGCATCGGCATCGTGCCCGCTTCCGATACCGGTGCCGTCGAGATGTTCCTCTGGAGCGCTCTCGGTGCCCGTGGCGTCGACATGCTGACCTGGGAATCGTTCGGCGCCGGCTGGGTCACCGATGTCCAGAAGCAGCTCAAGCTCGATGACGTGCGCGTTCTCGAAGCGCCATATGGCCAACTGCCCGACCTTACCAAGGTCGACTTCACCCGCGACGTCGTCTTCACCTGGAACGGCACGACCTCGGGTGTCCGCGTCCCCAATGCCAACTGGATTCCCGCCGACCGGCAGGGCCTCACCATCTGCGACGCGACCTCGGCAGCGTTTGCGCAGAACCTCGACTTCGCCAAGCTCGATGTTGTCACCTTCTCCTGGCAGAAGGCCTTGGGTGGCGAAGCCGCGCATGGCGTGCTCATCCTCTCGCCGCGCGCCGTCGAACGGCTCGAGACTTACAAGCCAGATCGCCCGCTGCCCAAGATTTTCCGCATGACCAAGGGCGGCAAGCTCATCGAGGGCATCTTCAAGGGCGAGACGATCAACACCGTTTCGATGCTCTGCATCGAGGACGCGGTGGACGCCATGGATTGGGGCATGGAAATCGGCGGCCTGAAAGCTATGCAGGCCCGCGCCAACGCCAACTACAAGGTCCTTGCCGACTGGGTCGCGCGGACTCCCTGGGTCGACTTCCTCGCGCACAAGGAAGACGAGCGCTCCAATACGTCCGTCTGCCTCGTCATCACCGATCCAGCCGTCAAGGCGCTCGACGAGGAGGCCCAGGCAACGTTCGCCAAGGCCATTGTCTCCCGCCTCGACAAGGAAGGCGTCGCCTACGACATCGGCGCCTATCGCGACGCCCCTTCGGGCCTGCGCATCTGGGCCGGCTCCACGATCGAGGCTTCCGACCTCGAGAAGCTGACCCCGTGGCTCGACTGGGCTTTCGCCCAGGAGAAAGCCACGCTCAAGGCCGCCGCCTAGTTTCTCATCTCACGCTTCGCCCTTCTGTTCATCGTCATTGCCCGGCTTGACCGGGCAATCCATGGACCACCCGGACAAGCCGGGCGGTGACGGTGCGGAGGGATCGCACCCCCATTCGGCAGCGCGGCTGCCGATCCGATTTCAGGGACATCCCCAAAATGCCAAAAGTTCTCGTTTCCGACAAACTGAGCCCCACCGCCGTCCAGATCTTCAAGGACAATGGCGTCGAAGTCGATTACCTGCCCGACCTGGGCAAGGACAAGGACAAGCTCTTCGAGGTGATCGGCCAGTATGATGGCCTTGCCATCCGCTCGGCCACCAAGGTCACGGAAAAGATCATCTCGGCCGCCACCAACCTCAAGGTCATCGGCCGCGCCGGCATCGGCGTTGACAATGTCGATATTCCCGCGGCCACCAAGAAGGGCATCATCGTGATGAACACGCCCTTCGGCAACTCCATCACCACCGCCGAGCACGCCATCGCCATGATGATGGCCCTGGCGCGCCAACTCCCCGAAGCCGACGCCTCGACCCGCGCCTCCAAGTGGGAAAAGAACCGCTTCATGGGCGTCGAGGTGACCAACAAGACACTCGGCCTCATCGGCGCGGGCAATATCGGCTCGATCGTCGCTGACCGCGCCATCGGCCTGCGCATGAAGGTGATTGCCTTCGATCCGTTCCTCACTCCCGAGCGGGCCCAGACGCTGGGCGTCGAGAAGGTGGAACTCGACGAGCTCCTCGCCCGGGCAGATTTCATCACGCTTCACACCCCGCTGATCGACGCCACGCGCAACATTCTCAACAAGGATACGCTGGCCAAAACCAAGAAGGGTGTGCGCATCATCAACTGCGCTCGCGGCGGCCTGATCGACGAGGAGGCGCTCTACGACGCCCTCAAATCGGGTCAGGTGGCCGGTGCCGCCCTTGACGTGTTCCTCAAGGAACCCGCCGAGAACAACCCGCTGTTCGAACTGCCCAACGTCATCTGCACCCCCCATCTGGGCGCATCCACCACCGAGGCGCAGGAAAACGTGGCGCTGCAGGTGGCCGAGCAGATTTCGGCCTACCTGATGAGCGGTGAAATCACCAACGCGCTCAACTTCCCCTCTATCTCGGCCGAAGAAGCGCCCATCCTGACCCCTTGGGTCAAGCTCGCCGAAGCGCTGGGCTCTTTCGCGGGACAACTCACGGAAACGGCGATCACGGGCGTGAAGCTGGAGTTCGAGGGCGTCCCGGCACACCTCAACGTTCGTCCGATGGTGGCCGCGGCCATCAACGGCGTGCTCAAGCCCTCGCTGGGCGACATCAACATGGTGTCGGCCACCCAGATCGCCAAGGACCGCGGCATCACTGTGGAAACCACCACGCGCGACCAGCAGGGCGCTTACGAAGGCTATATCCGCCTCACCGTCACCACCGAACGCCAGACGCGTGCAGTGGCCGGCACCCTGTTCGCCAACGGCAAGCCGCGCATCATCCAGGTTAAGGACATCAACATGGAAGCGGAGATCACCCCGTCCATGCTCTATGTCACCAATGAGGACAAGCCGGGCCACATCGGCCGGCTCGGGACGCTTCTGGGCACGCTCGGCATCAACATCGCCAACTTCAACCTCGGCCGCGCCGATGTCGGGGGCGACGCCATTGCCCTGGTGTCCATCGACGGCACGCTCGACGAAGCGCAACTGGCCAAGGTCGTGGCCCTCGAAGGGGTCAAGCAGGCCAAGTCGCTTCGGTTCTGAGACGGCAGGACAGTCGCAAGCACCAATGCCCGGGTCTCTCCCGGGCATTTTTTTGGGGGCAGATCAGCCCCGCCGCGCCGCCCATTCGGCGAGCACAATGCCCCCGATGATGATGATTGCGGCAACGAAATGGTAGGGTTCGAGCTGTTCCCCCAGGATCAGCACCGAACCGAGCGTGCCGAACACCGGGATCAGGTTGTGGCTCGGCGCAGCCCGGTTCGGGCCAACCAACTCGACGCCGCGCGCATAGAACACCTGGCTGAACATCGACGGGAAGATCATCACATAGACGATCACCCCCCACACCGTCGGCGATGCCGTCGCCAATGTTGCGAACTGGCCCACGCCGCCGCCCAGCAGCGCCAGGAGCACCACCGCAGCTATGGCGGCGCCCGCGAAGGCGATGCCCATGAAGCTCATCATGTGCATGGCCGGGCGAAAACGCAGCGCGAGCGTGTAGGCAGTATAGGAAAGGCAGGCGAGGATGACGAAGCCGTCGCCGATGTTCACATCGAGGCGAATGAGGCGCAGCGGGTCGCCATGCGTGGCCGTCAACAGGACGCCGGAAATGGCCAGCAGCACGCCGACCACCTGTATCCATCGGGCCCGCACGCGAAAGACGATGAAGTTGGCCCCCAGGATCAGCATGGGCAGTGATGCCTGCTCGATAGCGGAATTGACCGCCGTCGTGGACTTCAGTCCCAGATACAGGAAACCATTGAAAAGCGCATACCCGACCACGCCGAACGCCATGATCTGCGGCCAGCGCCGGCGAATGATCGGCCAGTCCTGCTTGAGATACCGCCAGGCGAACGGCAGGATGAAGAGCGTCGCTCCCACGCAGCGGCTGGCCAGCAGCAGGAACGGGTCGATTTCCCCTACCGCCAGCTTGGCCGCCACCACATTTCCGCCCCAGAAGAGGGGAGCCAGAACCAGCAGAAGATAAGGGTGATCGAAGAGGCGAGCCGATATGCCGCGATTTTCGATGTCGAGCGGCTTTGTCATCGTCGCCATGGTGATGTAAGGACAATGGGACTTAACAGGTATTCGGCTGCAATCAAACCCGATTGCACCGCCGGAGCCTCCGGCGTCCGAAGCTATGCAAGGGATCGGCATCAGGCCGCTCCCGATTCTGTCGCGTGCAATGCGACGTGATTTGGGGAAAGACTGATTATGGCGAATGTGGTTGTCGTCGGCTCGCAGTGGGGCGACGAGGGCAAGGGCAAGATTGTGGACTGGCTTTCGGAGCGCGCCGACGTCGTGGTGCGCTTCCATGGCGGCCACAACGCCGGCCACACCCTGGTCATCGACGGGGTCAGCTACAAGCTGGCGCTTCTCCCTTCGGGTCTGGTGCAAGGCAAGCTGTCGGTCATCGGCAATGGTGTCGTGGTCGACCCGCACCATTTCGTGCAGGAAATGGAGAAGCTGCGGGGCCAGGGCGTGACAATCACTCCCGAAATCCTGCGGGTTGCAGACAACGCCCCGCTGATCCTGTCCCTCCACCGCGAACTCGACGGCATCCGCGAAGACGCCAACTCGGGGCTCCGCATCGGCACCACCCGGCGCGGCATCGGCCCCGCCTACGAGGACAAGGTGGGCCGTCGCGCCATCCGCCTCGTCGACCTCAGCGAACCGGACACGCTGATGCCCAAGATCGAGCGGCTGCTCACTCACCACAATGCCCTGCGCCGCGGCATGGGCCTGGCCGAGATTTCGGCCGAGGCCATCTATACCGAGCTCACCTCCATCTCCGACCAGATCCTGCCCTTCATGGACCAAGTCTGGCGCGTATTGGACGCCAAGCGCCGCGAAGGCGCCCGCATCCTCTTCGAGGGGGCTCAAGGGGCCCTCCTCGACAACGACCACGGCACCTATCCCTTCGTCACCTCGTCCAACACCGTCTCGGGTCAGGCTGCCGCCGGTTCGGGCCTCGGACCGACGGCGCTCGACTATGTGCTGGGTATCACCAAGGCCTATACCACCCGCGTCGGTGAAGGTCCCTTCCCCTGCGAACTCGATGACGAGATCGGCCAGCATCTCGCCACCGTCGGCCGGGAGGTGGGCGTCAACACCGGCCGGGCCCGCCGCTGCGGCTGGTTCGATGCCGTTCTGGTGCGCCAGACGGTCAAGACATCCGGCATCACCGGCATTGCCCTCACCAAGCTCGATGTTCTCGACGGGCTCAAGGAGATCAAGGTCTGCGTCGGCTACGAGCTCGATGGCTCACGCATTGATTATTTGCCTGCCTCAATGGGAGCACAGGCCCGTGTCAAACCTTTATACGAAACCCTCGAGGGATGGTCGGGAACCACGGCCGGTGCCCGCAGCTGGGCGGAGCTGCCGGCGCAGGCGGTCAAATATGTTCGCTACATCGAGGAGTTGATCGGCGCACCTGTGGCGCTTCTCTCCACCAGCCCCGAGCGCGCCGACACCATTCTGGTGGTAGACCCGTTCCAAGACTGAGAAATTTTGTTAAAAGACATCGCCGCAAGAGTGAGTACCAAGTAGCCAATGGCCGATTACAAGGAGCTGTTACGCCGGGCCATCTCGGCGCTGCCCGAGAATAACGGGGCCGCCCGGCGCGCGGTCTATGAAAAGGCACGGTCGGCTCTGGTGGGACAGTTGCGGGCAATCCAGCCGCCGTTGCCCGCGCGCGAGATCACCCAGCACCGTCTTCAGCTCGAAGATTGCATCCGCCAGGTGGAGCAGGAAGCCAGCGAGGCGGTCATCAGCCTCGGGCGCGACAACGTGCTGGGCACGCGGCCTGCGATGCCGGCTTCACGGCCTCAACCGGCTCCTGCTGCTCCCGCGCCTGAACCCGAGCCCACGCCGGTGGAAGTGGCTGCGCCTGTCGTCGAACCCGCGCCCGAGGCGGCGGCTGCGGCCGAGGAGCTCCCGCGTGGCGAAACGAGGGCATCCGCCCCGGCGGACATCGCACCACCCGCCAGCGAACAACGCAGCGAACCGGAACCGGCCGCCGAACCTGAACCACCCGTCGAACCCTCGCCGCGCTCCATAGAGGACATTATCGCCGAGGCGGCCGCCGTTGGCGGCACCGATGTGGAACAGTCTGCCCCCGTGCCACAGGTCTTCGCTCCGCCTCCGGCAGCGGCCAAGATCACGGCCTTCGTCAAGCCGGTCCCGCCGCGCGCCACCCCGGCGGCAGCGATCGCCCTTTCGCCAACCACGCCCACGCGCGCTGCCCCTGTCGATCCGCCGGCAGCCGTAGCCATTCCGGCAGCGACGTTCTCGCCACGCACCGCGACCGCGCCCATCATGAATTCGCCGATCAGTGCGCCCGTCGAGCCGGCGCTGTCCACCGTGCGCGAAGTGGAACTCGAGAGCGAGGAAGCGCTCGAAGCCGAAGGCGCCGTCAAACGCGCCATCGAAACCCTGGATCGCGAGGCTCGGGGGGAACCGACGGAAGCCTTGCCTGACCGGAGCCTTTCCGAACCGGCCAGCCCCGCCACTGGCGACGAGTCATTTGCCGCGGCCGATGCCGAAACGCGTTCGGGCGCAGGCCTCACCATCTTCCTCGTCGTATTTGCCGTCTTGCTCGCCGGTGTCGGCGGCGCGGGCTTCTGGGCCTGGCGCGAAGGCTACGTCGATCTCGACCAGATGTTCGGCCAGGCCCAGCCGGCCGTGACCGAGACGGCTGCCCCCGCCACCACGCCGAACACGCCCACCATGGACGCGCCGGCGGCCACGACGCCCGCGACAGATGTCGCCAATGCCGATCCCGACGCCGCCGGCCCGGGCAACACCGCAACGACGACCGCCACCGAACCCACCAACGCGCTCGAAGGCCTTGAAACCGAGGACCGGCTCGCCCCGACACCCGTCCCGGCCGAGGCGACCGATCCGGCAAACGTCCTGCCCTCGATCGAGAATGACGAGGTCAAGACCGAGGAGCGTCTCTCAGGCGCCGATACCAGCATCGCGGCCATCCAGGACCCACAAAACAGCGTCGATCCCTCCGTTCTCGCCGGAAACCAGTCCCTGCTGCTCGAAGCCTCGACCGATGGCCGCAGCGGCGCGGTACCCTTCTCGGGCACCGTGGAATGGAGCGAGGGCGAGGACGAGATCGGCGAGCCGACCTTGATCGCCAAGGCCAGCATCCCCGCCCGCAATCTCGGCGTCTCGCTGACCATCCGCAAGAATGCCGATCCCAGCCTTCCCGCCAGCCACCTCATGGAGGTGAACTTCGACGTGCCGGACACCTTTGTGGGCGGGTCGATCTCGAGCCTGCCGGGCGTACTGCTCAAGAACGAGGAACTCGTTCCGGGCACGCCTCTCGTGGGCGCGTCGGCGCGCGTCGTCGGCAACTCGTTCCTCTTTGCCCTCAGCGCCTCCGAAGAGGACGAGAAGACCAATCTCGATCTGCTTGAGAACCGGCGCTGGCTCGACCTGGCGGTGGTCTACGGAACCGGCCGCAACGCCATCCTGACGCTTGAGAAGGATGCGGAGACCGAAGCCCTGTTCGACAAGGTCATCGGCGCCTGGCAGGACCAGGGTTAGCTCGGCAGCAGCCGCCCGTCCACGAGCCGGTAGTGTCGCTGCGCCACCGCTGCGATGTCGTCGATGTGGTGGCTCACAAGAACCGTGTGCCACCCCTGCTGTGCGGTCAGCCGAGCGATCAGCGCCCGCACCGTCTCGCGCGTCTCGTCGTCGAGCGCCGAGAACGGTTCGTCGAGCAGCAGAACGGGGCGCGACCGGAGCAGTGTGCGCGCCAGCGCCACGCGCTGCTTTTGCCCACCCGACAGGGTCGAGGCCCGTTGCGGCCCCACCCCTTCAAGCCCCACTTCGGCGAGCGCCCTCGCCACCGCCGCGTCGCGCTCCGTCCTGCTGGTCCCCGAAGGCAGGCCCAGCGCCACGTTCTCGGCTGCGCTGATGTGGTCGAACAGATTGTCCGATTGCAGCAGCAGCGACACCGGCCGCCTCTCGGGCGGCAGGGGCAGCAGGCTGGCTCCGTCGAGCGTCAGGGCGCCCGACTGCGGCCTGGCGAAACCGGCGAGCAGATCCAGCAGCGTCGATTTGCCCGATCCGCTGCTTCCCGACACGGCGGTGATTTCGCCCGGCTCGGCCGTGAAGCTGAAATCATATCCCTGCCTTTGCCCGGGGTAGGCAAAGCGCAGGTCATCGGCGCGAAGCATGCGCAATCCTTTCAAACAGCCATGGCAGTGCCGCAAAGGCCACGATGGTGCCGACCAGCAGAAGGGCCGCGATGGCCGCGGCATCGTTGTTGCGATAGGCCCCCAGGGCGCGGAACATCATGAGCGGCAGGGTCTGAAAATCCTGGGTTCCGAACAAGGCGATGACCCCGAGATCGCCAAGGGAGAAGCAGAACGCCAGCGCCAGCATCAGGCCGATGTCGCGGCCCAGGAGCGGATACTCGATCTGCCAGAACTGCTGCCAGCCATCGAGCCCGAGCGAACGGATGAGCTTGCCGCGCCGCCGCACGATGGCCTCGAGCGGCGGTCCGAGCGTCGCAAGGGCAAACGGGAGGGAAAGGAGGCTGTTACCCAGGATGACCACGGGCGCTGCGGCGTCGGCAGGCCTCAGGCCCAGCGCCCGCACCAGAAGGAAGAACCCCAGCGACAGCACCACCGCCGGCACGGCGAGATAGGCGTAAGCCGGCAGGCCGAGGAGGATCCGGGGCAGGCGCCCTGCCACCGCGGCGCGCCCCGTCGCCACCGCCAGCGCGAGAAGCAGGGTGACCAGCGCCGAAGTCCCGCCGACCCACAGACTCGTGGCCGCCGCCTGCCAGAACGCCCCCTGCCCGAGCACGCGCGCGAGGCCGCTCCCCAGCCCGTCGATCAGGACGGAAACCAGCGGCAGCGCAAAGCCGATCGTCCCAAGGCACAGAATAAGAGCCTGGGCGACGCGCGCCCAACCGCCATCCGCCCATCGCGCCGCGTTCGAGCGCCCGGGAGCTGCCGCAATGGGGTTGACTGCCGACGCCACCATGATGACGAGCGCGCACACCGCCATCTGCGTCAGTGCCAGCCGTACGGCGCCCAGCAGGTCGAAATCGAGCCGCACCGCCGAATAGATGGCCACCTCCAGCGTCTGGTTGGCCGGCCCGCCACCGAGCAGCAACACGATGGGAAAACTGGTGAAGGCGAGAAGGAAGATGATGGCGCCCAGCCCGGGCAGCGTTCCCCGCATCGCGGGCCAGTCGATGAGGACGAAACGCTTTGTGGCCGACAGCCCCAACGATTGCCCGACCTTGAGACGATCGGGCGCAATGGCGTCGAGCCGCGCCAGGAGCACCCGGGCGGCAAAGGCGCCGTCGAGGATCACATGCGCGAGCAGGATCCCACCCAACCCATAGGCAGGGCTCTCCGGCGCCCAGCCGAACAGGGCCTGGCTGGCCCGGTTGATCCAGCCATTGCGACCGAACACGGTGAGGATGCCGAACGCCACAACCATGCCGGGCGTCACGATGGCCGAGGAAAACAGCGCCACCACCAAGTCCCGCCCCCAAAAGCGCAGCCGGTTGAGCGACCAGGCGAGCGCCAGACCCACCACCAGCGACAGCACCATGGTGAGACCCGCCTGAAGCGCGGTCATGCGCAGAAGGTGGAAAATGTCGACGCGCGAGGCTCCGCCCCCCTCACGCGCCGCCGCCAGGATGGACCAGAGGACGGCCGCGATGAGCCCGGCAATGGCGAGCGCCAGAACGCTCGCCATGATCAGCCGCCAGGGCCGGCGGGGCAGGATGGTCGGGGGGACCTGCGCCACGTGCCGCCTATTGGATCGCGGCCAGCATTTCGGCGATCCAGTCGGCCGAGTGCGCAACGATGTCCTCTTCAGGCAGGCTCAGCGTTTTGTCCGGCTGCGGCAGGCCGGCAAAGGCCGGGTCCAGCCCATCCCCCAGATCAACCACTGGGAACATCCAGTTGGTCGTGGGAATGATCGCCTGCGCCTCGGCAGAGGTGAGATAGGTCAGGAACTGCCGCGCCAGATCCTGGTGCGGCGATGACTTCAGCACCCCCGCCACCTCGATCTGCGGATAGTGCCCCTCGTCAAACAGCGCCGCCTTGATGGTGTCGTCGTCCTCCTCGACGATGTGGTAGGCCGGCGAGGTGGTGTAGGAGAGCACCATGTCGGCTTCGCCTTCGAGAAACAGCGAATAGCTCTCGCTCCACTCGCGCGTGACCGTCAGAATGTGCGGCTTGAGCCCCTTCCAGATCTCTTCAGCCCGATCCCCATAGGCGGCCTTGACCCAGAGCAGCAGCCCCAGGCCCGGCGTGGCCGAGCGTGGATCCTGGATGGCGATCTTCACATCGTCCGGAAGCGCGATCAGGTCCTCGAAGGACCGGGGCGGTTCGGCCATGGTATCGCTGTGGTACATGAAGGCGAAATGGGAATAGTCGAACGGCACGAATTCCGCGTCGCTCCACGTCTCGGGAAGGGCGAGACCACCAAGGTCGAGGCCGTGTTCGGCGAACAGACCCGTCGTCCGGGCCTCGCCGGCAATCGACTGGTCGAGCCCGACGATCAGGTCGGCCTCGGTTGTGTCGCCTTCCAGTTGCACACGCCGCAGCGTGCCGATGGAGCTGTCGGCCGCCACCCAGTTGAGCGTGCAGCCGCATTGGGCTTCGAAGCCTTCCTTGAGCTTCGGGCCGGGTCCCCAGTCGGCCGCGAAGCCATCATAGGTGTAGACGGTGAGCGTGGGCTTGTCCTGCGCCAACGCCGAAACGGTCAGAAGACCGAGCGTGACGACCGCAAGCGCCTTGGAAGCGAAACTGACCATCGGTCATTCCTTCTTGCTTTGCGGCCATGGGTGAAGGGATGCGTCAATGGTCCGGGCACGCTGGTGCCCTTGCCATCTCGAACTTCCTCCGCCAGCATGACCTGGTTCAGGTTCTATGGGTAACTCTCAGCTCCGGCAGCAACCGGAACACCCCAGCGAGACGGCTCGGACCATATTGAGAGAATTGTGACAGTGCAATCCCCTACCCCGGACAACACCTCTCCCCTGCCCATGCTGTTTGACCGCCCGATCGCCATCGTCGGGGGCGGCGTGGTGGATCATGGCCTGCTGCGCGACCTGGCCGAGCGCGACGTGGCGCTGGTCGGCGCCGACGGCGGCGGCGACGCCATCGGCGCGGCGGGGCTGGTCCCCGACGCCATCGTGGGCGATCTCGATTCCCTGTTCGATCGGCGCGACTGGGAGCAGCGCACGCGCGTCGTCCACATCCCCGAACAGATCACCACCGATTTCCAGAAAGCCCTCTATTCCACCCGCGCGCCGCTGACCCTGGCCCTGGGCATGACCGGCAAGCGCCTCGATCATACGCTCGCCGCCCTCAGCGCCGTACTTCAGGCCGCTCCAGAACGAAGCACCTTGCTGGTGGACGAGGTGGATGTGGCGCTGACCACGGTGGGCGCCTTCGGATTTGATGCCCATCACCGCGAACGGGTCTCGGTCCACCCGCTGCTCCCCATCCGCTTCCGCCGCTCGACGGGGCTGCTCTACCCGCTCGACGGCTTGACGCTGGAGCCCGGAGGCCTGCTCGGCACGTCCAATGAGGGCATGGGCGGACGGATCGAGATCGTCCCCAATGACGAAACGCCCTGGATGTTGATCCTCGGTCGCCAGCGCCTCTGGGACCTCATGGCGATCTGCTGCGCCGATAGCGCCTAGGCTGGCTCTTCCATGCGGAATTGCAGCCGGGCCAGTTCGGCATAGCGGCCACCCTTTGCCACCAGCTCGTCATGCGTGCCATGGTCGATGATGCGCCCGCCATCGAGCACCAGGATGGTGTTGGCGTCCCGGATCGTGGCGAGCCGATGGGCAATAACCAGCGTCGTGCGACCGCTCATAAGATGCTCGAGCGCCTGCTGCACCAGCCGCTCGCTCTGCGCATCAAGGGCGCTGGTCGCCTCGTCGAGCAGCAGGATCGGCGCGTTTTTCAGGATGGCGCGGGCGATGGCCAGCCGCTGTTTCTGTCCGCCCGAGAGCATGATGCCGCGCTCGCCGACCATGGTGTCGTAACCGAGCGGCAGTTCCGAGACGAAATCGTGCACCAGTGCCGCCTTGGCGGCGGTGACGACCTCGTCCATCGTCGCCTCCGGCTTGCCGAACCGGATGTTGTCGGCCACCGAACCGGCAAAGATGGTGGGCTCCTGTTCCACATAGGCGAAGCGCTGCCGCAGGGCGGAAAGCCGTACGTCCCGCACGTCCTTGCCATCGACGCGGATGGTACCCGACGTTACGTCATAGAAGCGCTGCAGCAGGGACAATGTGGTCGACTTGCCCGAACCAGACGGCCCTACCAGCGCGACGGTCTCTCCCCTGTCCACTGTGAAGCTCAGGTCATGGAGAACGGGGTCTCCCGCTGGGCCGCCATAGGAGAAATCGACATGGTCGAACTCCACGGTACCCAGCGGCGGCGTCGGCAGGTCCTGCGGTCGCGCCGGATCGCGGATTGCCGCTTCGGTATCCAAAATTTCGGTGATGCGCTCCGTCGCCCCGGCAACTGTCTGCAGCGAACCGAACACCTCCGACACGTTGGTCAGCGCGCCGGAGGCCATCAGGGCATAGACGAGGAACTGCGTCAGCTGCCCGGCCGTCACGGTGCCGGCAAAGACCGAGCGGGCACCCCACCACACCAGGCCCACCAGCGCACAGGTGCCGAGGAAGATGACAAGGCCGACCAGAATGGCCCGTGCCCCCAGCCGTTTGACCTCGGCCTGGTAGCTGGCCTCGCTGCGCTCTTCGTAGATGCGCGACTGTTCGTTTTCCTGCGTGAACGCCTTGACCGTGCGCGTCGAGCCCAGCATCTCGGTCGCCATGGCGGAAAGGTCGGCCAGCGCATCCTGCGTCTTGCGCGACATGCCCCGCAGCCGCCGCGAATACGCCACGACGGGGATAAGGATCGCCGGGGCCGCCACGACGACAGCCAGCGTCAGCACCGGACTGGTCAGGATCATCATGATGAGGGCGCCGATGATGGTCACCATCGAGCGCAGGGCAAGCGAGAAGCTCGAGCCGATGGCGCTGCGCACCAGTGCCACGTCGCCATTGAGGCGGCTGGTCAGTTCCCCCACCCGGTGGGTGTCGAAAAAGCGCGTGTCCAGCGCGAGGAGGTGCGAGAAGGCTGCCTGGCGGAGATCGGCCAGAACACGCTCGCCAATGACGGAAATAAAATAGAAGCGCGCGCCGCTCGCCAGCGCCATGATGGCGGCCACCCCGATAATGAGCGCGCCGTAGCTGCTCACCTTGTCGAGGTTCTGTGCCACGAAGCCCTCGTCGATGGCCCCGCCCATCACGGCTGGAATGGCGAGCGAGGAAACGGCTGAAACCAGCAGAAACAGCACCGTCAGACCCAGGCGCACGGGATAGGCGAACACGAACGGGCTGAGGCGGCGCAGCGGTCTCAGGCGCTTGGGCGAAAGGCGCGGCGGGGTGGCGATCTTTTCGGGGTCTGCCTGGATCGGCACGGCCTGGTCGGTCATGATGGTTCAGCCGGGCTGGTTTCGCAGGACCGCCTTGAGCAGCCGCGTCCCATATAGGCCCTGGCCCCTGCCCCCGCAACCGGCAGGCTCTGGGCAAAATTGCCGCTGCGCCGCCCTTGCAGAACCAGGATCATTGCTGTAGGAAGCCGACCAACGAAGTTTCCTGCTCTCCGGGCGCCGCGGCGCCCGTTTGATTTGAGGCGCCACGATGAAAAGCGATATCCACCCCGACTACCACACCATCAACGTGGTGATGACCGACGGCACGACCTACCAGACCCGTTCGACCTACGGCAAGGAAGGCGACACGCTGCAGCTCGACATCGATTCCAAGACCCACCCCGCCTGGACCGGCACCACCGGCCAGCTGATGGACCGCGGCGGCCGCGTTTCCAAGTTCAAGGAACGCTTCAAGGGTCTGGGCATCTAAGCCCATCCGCAAGAGAGTTTTTAAAAGCCCGGCCCTGCGCCGGGCTTTTTGTTTGCGCGAAAAACTTTGCGTCGGCCGTCAGCGATCGCTGAAGGCGGCGCGCAGCCGGTTGAACTGGTCGGCAATACCGTTGGCCGCCAACTCCGGCTGCACCGGCACGCTGCCGCGCTCGAGCAGGTCGAGTTGCGTGACGCGATCAAATAGGCGGTCGCCCTTGTCGATGAACCCGCGCAATTGCGTCGGCAGTTGATCGTAACCCGGTCCGCCACGCTCGGAGGGCGTGGCCGAGAACTTGACCTTTTCCTTCTCCGCCCGCGCATTTTCGCGGCTGATCTCGCCTTCGTTGACGGCGCGCTGCAGCAACAGCCAGCTTGCGATCTGCATCAGGCGCGTGGTCAGGCGCATGGATTCGGTAGCGTAGAGGAAACCCGCCTCGCGCGGCAGCACGCGGCTTTCGATGCGCCCCTGGCTATCAAGATAGGAGGCGACCTCCTCGATCAGGCCCATGCCCTCGCGATAAAGCGCATCAAACCCACCCGAGGACACGATGCGCGGCCCGAGCGAAATGGTGGGATTGTGTTCGCCTTGCTCTGCCACGGGACCTCCAACGGATGAGCGCATCGTAGCGCCATCGTTCGGCACCGTCACCTCACGGCCGGACCTATCGTCAAAAAGTGGTTTAAGCGTGTTGCCGGCAACGCCCTGCCAGAAAAAGAAAAAGAGCCGCGAATTCACGGCTCTCGAAGTTAACAGGGAGGCGTCAAACAGAGGGAGAACCGCTCTGAAAAATCCAGAAAACTCTGAATAACGATACCTTACCGTGAAGATGTTAATCGGCTCTTAACAGGAGTCGATTTCTTAACCCTGTGCTCAGCGCACGCGATGGTCAGCCCGATCAAGCAGGGTGCGGCCAGTGAGGGTAATGAGGGGAATACCCTCGATCACGTCGATCCAACCCTTGGCCGCCAGCGGCATCAACTGCCCTGGTGACGAGAGCACAGCGCCTTCAGCCAGCTCGCGAAGCCGCTCGACTTCCGCCGGTTTCACACCTTCGAGAATAACGTCATTCTGCCGCACCATACCCGATACTCCTTGTCAGAAAGGGTCTGCGCATGGCTCGGGCGCCCGTCGCCGGATCGTCCGATCGCTGCGCGCCTTCCATGACGCCCAAGGTAATCCCGAGCGGCGGAAGGCTGAATACCAACTTTGGGTTAAGCCTAATGGGCTCGGTGGAGAGAACGCTTCTTCTTCCGCTTTGGTGCCATCACCTTAACATACCTCTATAATTTGAACGCCGCCTCGGCCGCCTTGCGGCTGTCGCCCTTGGCAGCGATGGCGGCTCGCAGCCGCGCAATCTCGCCCTCCAGCACAGCAATCCGCTCTTCCAGTTCCGACACGGAAAGCGCGTCGAGCATCATCCCAATTTCGTGCGCCTTCGGGCGCTTGACCGTCTCTTCATCCATGCTGCCGTCTCCTTTGGGGCCAGAATGACCAAGCCGCCCTTGCCCGGCAAGTCCTGCCGCGCCATGCTTGCGGCATGACCCAAGCCTCCACCATGCGCGCCATAGCCATCACCCAGCCCGGCGATCCGGACGTCCTGCAGCCCCGGATAGGTCCCCTGCCCGCCGCCGGCCCCGATGATGTCCTGATCCGCGTCGCGGCGGCAGGCGTCAACGGGCCTGATCTCGCCCAGCGCCGCGGCCACTACGATCCGCCCCCCGGCGCCTCGCCCCTGCCCGGCTTGGAAGTCGCCGGCGTCATTGCCGCATGCGGCAAGACCGTCTCGGGCTGGCGCGAGGGCGACCGGGTCATGGCGCTCACCAATGGCGGGGGCTACGCCGAATACGTCGCCGTACCCGCCGGGCAGGTGCTGCCCGTCCCGCAGAACTGGTCCCTCGCCGAAGCCGCGGCCCTCCCCGAAACCTGGTTCACCGTCACCCAGACCCTCGTCATGCGCGCCGCTCTCGCTCCCGGGATGACTGTCCTGGTGCATGGAGGCTCGGGCGGCATCGGCGGCGCCGCCATCCAGATCTGTGCCATCCTGGGCGCGCGTGCCATCGCCGTCGTCTCGAGCCCGGAAAAGGCCGCTTACTGCCGCGCCCTCGGCGCCGTTGCGTCCATCGACCGAACCCGGGAGGACCTCATCGAGCGCGTCATGGCCATAACGGATGGCAAGGGCGTCGACCGCGTCGTCGATCTCATCGGCGGGGACATGGCGGCAACCAACATCGATCTTTCGGCGCGGCGCGGCCACATCGTCCAGATCGCCACCCTCGGCAATGCCTCCGCCACGATCTCCCTGCGCAAGATGATGGCCAAGGAGCTGACCCTGTCGGGCTCCACCCTGCGCCCGCAGGACGCCGCCACCAAGGCCACCATCGCCGCGCGCATCCGTGCCGATCTCCTGCCTGCCCTCAACTCTCCGGAATGGATCAAGCCCCACATCGAGCGATTCCCGCTCGACGACGCGGCCGGCGCGCACCGCCTGATGGAAACACGCGGCCATCGCGGAAAATTGGTGTTGGTGACGGCCTTTGGTGCCGCCGGGGACGGCACTTAGTCATTGCGGAAAAGCGCGCAAAATTCTATATTGCGCGCAGTTCCCCCTCAGCATTTGGCCAAGAGGCGGAGCGGCCCGGAGGAAGACCGGCCGCGCCACCAGGAGAAATTTAGCTATGTCCCAGTCCCTGTTGATGCCCAAGGCGACCGCCGTCTGGCTGGTGGACAACACCGCTCTGTCGTTCGATCAGATCGCCGCCTTCTGCACGCTACACCCGCTCGAGGTGCAGGGCATCGCCGATGGTGACGTCGCCAATGGCATCATGGGCGTCAACCCGGTGCAGAACGGACAGCTCACGCGCGAGGAAATCGAAAAGGCCGAGGCCGATCCGAATTATCGCATGAAGGTCAGCGAGCCCAAGGTTCGCGTCGCCGCACCCAAGCGCAAGGGTCCGCGCTACACCCCGATTTCGCGCCGCAACGAACGTCCGAATGCCATCAAGTGGCTGGTGCGCAACCACCCCGAACTCAAAGACGCCCAGATCATGCGTCTGGTTGGCACCACCAAGTCCACCATCGACTCGGTGCGCGAGAATACCCACTGGAACTCGGCCAACCTGACGGCGATGGACCCGGTGACGCTGGGCCTGTGCAGTCAGATCGACCTCGACCTCGAGGTCAAGCGCGCCTCCAAGGATGCTCCGGCCCAGGCCGATCTGGCCGAAGGCACGACCCTGATGACTGCCGAGGAAGCGTTGGCTCGCGCCGGTGGCCATTCGGGCGGCACGCATGAAGCCGACAATCCTTTCGAGGATATGGGCTCGGGCAGCCGCAGCCGCGACGCGGACGAAGAACTCGACGCCGATTCGGTCTTTGCCAAGCTCAAGTCGCTCAAGTCCGACACCAGCGACGAATAATCGAACAAGGGCCGGCGGGATGGAAAACAACCTTCTGCTGGCCATCTTTGCCCTGCTCGCGGCCAGCGTGGCACTCGTCCCGCTGGCCAAGGCGGCGGGCCTTGGCACGGTGCTCGGCTATCTTGTCACCGGTATACTGATCGGCCCCTACGGCCTTCGCCTGCTCACCGACACAGACACCATCCGGGCCATTGCCGAGTTCGGCATCGTCCTGATGCTGTTCCTGATCGGGCTCGATCTCCGCCCGCGCGAGGTTTGGCGCATGCGCACGCGCGTCATGGGCCTGGGGCTGCCGCAAATGGTCCTGACGACCATCGTGCTGGTCTCGGTCCTCACCCTCGGAGGCTTCTCGCTCAACACGGCCGTGATCGTGGGCCTGGCCTTCTCCATGTCCTCCACGGCCATTGCCATGCAGTCGGCCGAACAGCGCGATATCACCCGCACCGACGCCGGGCGCTCGAGCCTGGCCGTCCTTCTGGTGCAGGACGTCGCCGTGATCCCGATCATGGCCGCCATTCCGCTTCTCGCGCTGGCCACCACGCCCGTCCGCGTTGACGCGGAACTGACCAAAGCCGTCGCGCAAGTCGAGCACCCCGATTTCTGGTTCACGTCCGCATCGCTGATCGCGGTGTTCGTCGGTGCGATCCTCGGCGGCCGCTATGTGGTCCGGCCCTTATTGCGGTTCGTCGCCCGCGCCGGCGTGCGGGAGATTTTTACGGCCCTCGCCCTGGCGCTGGTGATCGGCGCGGCGCTGGGCACCGAGCGCCTCGGGCTTTCCCCAGCCCTTGGCGCGTTCGTTGGCGGCGTTCTGCTTGCCGACAGCGAATACCGTCACGAGCTCGAAAGCAATCTCCAGCCCTTCAAGAGCCTCCTGCTCGGGCTGTTCTTCATTTCGGTGGGAATGTCGATCTCATTCACCGAATTCCTGGCCCACCCCGCCCAACTGGCGGTCATCGTGGTTGGCGTCGTCGCCACCAAGTTCGTCATCCTTTACCTGCTCGCGACCCTGTTCAAGATGCACCGGGCCGACCGGCTGCTCCTGGCCATCCTGCTGAGCCAGACAGGCGAATTTGCCTTCGTCGTCATGCAATTCGCCAACACCACCGGCGCTTTGGGGAACGACCTGCACGCGCTGTTCACCGTCGCCGTTGCCCTCTCCATGGCCACCACGCCGCTGCTGCTGCTGGGCTTCGATCGCCTGGTCGCGCCGCGCCTCGACCGTCGCCGTGTGCGACAGGAAGTTGGCGAGGAAATCACCGAGAACCGCCGCATCGTCGTCCTCGGCTACGGCCGCTTCGGCCAGATCGTCACCCGCATGCTGCGCAGCCAGGGATTTGAGATGACCCTGATCGACGACGACGCGGCCCAGATCGAGCTGGTGCGCCGCTTCGGCGTCAAGGTCTTCTATGGCGACGCCTCGCGCACCGAATTGCTGCACGCCGCCGGCGTGGCCAGCGCCGATCTCGTCATCATCGCCGTTGGTGGCGGCGAGCGGATCCTCGAAGTGGCGCGCAATGTGCGGCGCCATTTCCCCGGCGTCGCCATCGCTGCCCGCGCCATCGACCGGGAGCACGCCCATAGTCTCATGGAACTGGGCGTCACCCTCTTCGAGCGCGAAACCTTCCACTCCGCCATCCGCCTCGGCGAGCGTGTGCTCACCCATCTCGGTCAGGACCCGGGCGACGCCCATGTCGTTGCCCGGCGCTTCGAGGAGCATGACACCCGGCTTTTGGAAAATTCCTTTGCCGTCCGCAATGACCGGGAGGCCTATATCGGCATGGTGCGCCGCTCGATGAGCCTGCTCAACGCCGCCATGGAGGCCGACGAACCACCGGTGCGGCCGGCCGTCGAGGGCAATCGGGCGGTTGACAAGAACGAGCTCCCGCGCTCCGGTTAGCGCCGTCTTTCCCGCCCGGATTCGTCCCCCATGCCCGATCCCATCTTTGTCGCGGTCGCAGTGACCGCGGTGCTCATCGTCGGCCTCAGCAAGGCCGGACTTCTGGGGGGCTTGGGCGTTGTGGGCGTGCCGCTGCTGGCCCTCGTCATGCCCGCCCGCGACGCAGCCGGCATGATGCTGCCCGTGCTGCTCTGCATGGATGCGGTCGCCGTCTGGATGTACCGCAAGGAATTCGACTGGCACATCCTCAAGATCATGCTGCCTGGCGCCGCCGTCGGCACGCTGATCGGCTGGGCGCTGTGGGCCGTTGTGAGCGACGCCATGGTGTTGCTGATGGTGGGCATCATCACGCTACTCTTCGTGCTCGACGCCATCCTGCCCTTGCGCAAGAAGCTCGAAGGTCTTCCCCCCTCAAAGCCCTGGGGCGGCTTCTGGGGCGCCGTCGCCGGTTTTACCAGCTTCATCTCCCACACCGGCGGGCCGCCCTTCCAGATCTACGTCCTGCCCCGACGGCTGGCCCCCGCCGTCTATGCCGGCACGACGGCCGTGTTCTTTGCCATCGTCAACACGTCCAAGCTCATCCCCTATTTCTTCCTGGGCCAGCTCAACGTGCACAACCTGGCGCTCTCCGCAGCCCTGGCGCCGGTCGGTATTGCGGGCGTGTTCCTGGGCATCTATCTCGTGCGCCGCATTTCCATGCGGCTCTTCTACCGCATCGCCTACTGGCTGGTGTTCCTGCTTGCCCTGCAGCTGATCTGGGACGGTTCGACGCGGCTGCTGGCCGGTTAGCTGGCTTCACAGCGCCCTGCCCACTGGCTAAACTTCTCCCCGGTATCACTTTCGGGAGTCGCTCCGCATGAACGCAGCCGCACAAAAGGGCCACAACCAGTTTGGCGACCTGCCGGTCTGGGACTTGTCCGATCTCTATCCGGGCAAGGACAGCGCCGAGTTCAAGGCCGATCTGGAACAGGCCCGGCGGCTGGCCGCGAAGTTCGAAGCCGACTTCAAGGGCAAGCTGGCCGACATGACCCGCGCCGGCACGCTGCTCTCGGCCATCCGGGACAGCGAAGCGCTTGGCGATCTGACCGGCCGCATCGGTTCCTACGCCTTCCTGCAATACGCGCAAAAATCCACCGACCCCGACCGTGCCAAGTTTATGGGCGACACCAACGAGGCGCTGACCGCCCTCTCCACCAAGGTGTTGTTCTTCGAACTCGAACTGAATCGCATCCCCGACGCCGATCTCGACGCCGCCATCGATCGCGATCCGGAGCTGGCGCGCTACAAGACCTGGTTCGCCGACCTCAGAAAGGCCAAGCCCTACCAGCTCGACGACAAGCTCGAGGAACTCTTCCACGACAAGTCCGTGACCGCCTTTTCCGCCTGGAACCGGCTCTACGACGAGACCCTCTCGAGTCTCGAGCTCGATGTCGACGGCGAAACACTCAACCTCGAATCGACGCTTCACCTCCTGTCCGAGCGCGACCAAGCCAAGCGCGAAGCCGCATTCAAGGCTTTGGCCAAGACCCTGGGCGCCAACAGCCGCCTGTTCACCCACATCACCAATGTCCTCGCCAAGGACAAGGAAATCTCCGACCGCTGGCGCGGCTACGAGGACATCGCCGATAGCCGCCACATGGCCAATTCGGTCGAGCGCGAGGTGGTCGATGCCCTCCAGAGCGCCGTGCAGGATGCCTATCCGCGCCTGTCGCACCGCTACTACAAGATGAAGGCGCGCTGGTTCGGCAAGGACAGGCTCAACGCCTGGGATCGCAACGCGCCGCTCCCCACGAGCGACGAGCGCGTGTGGGACTGGACCACCGCCGTCTCTACGGTGCTGGACGCCTATGGCCGCTTCTCTCCCGACCTGGCCGAGGTGGCTCGTCCGTTCTTCAACTCCGGCTGGATCGACGCGCCCACTGGCAATGGCAAGCTCTCGGGCGCCTTCGCCCACCCGACCGTGCCCAGCGCCCATCCCTATCTCATGCTCAACTACATGGGTCGGACGCGCGACATCATGACCCTGGCGCACGAGTTGGGGCACGGGGTGCACCAGCGTCTGGCAGCCGCGCAGGGTCCGATCCTCGCCAATACGCCCCTCACCCTGGCCGAGACCGCTTCGGTGTTCGGGGAGATGCTGACCTTCCGCTCGCTGCTCGACAAGACCACCGATCCCACGCAGCGCTTCGCGCTTCTGTCCTCGAAGGTCGAGGACATGCTCAACACCGTGGTGCGGCAGATTGCCTTCTACACCTTCGAGCGCAAGGTCCACACGGCCCGCCGACAGGGCGAGTTGCGCACGGAGGAAATCAACGCCCTCTGGCTCGAAGTGCAGGCGGAATCGCTGGGCGACAGCATCATCGCCAACGAGGGCTACGAGGTCTTCTGGACCTATATCCCCCACTTCATCCACTCCCCGTTCTATGTCTATGCCTACGCCTTCGGTGACTGCCTTGTGAACTCGCTCTACGCACAGTATGAGAAGGCCAGTGAGGGTTTTGCGGAGCGCTATTTCGAGCTTCTCAAGGCCGGGGGAAGCAAGCACCATTCCGAACTGCTCGCGCCGTTCGGGCTGGACGCGAAGGACCCCAAATTCTGGTCGCTTGGCCTCTCGATGATCGAGGGGCTGATCGACGAACTTGAAGCCACCGCGCCCAAGGGCACCGCGGCAAATTGACGATACGACGACCAACCGAGGACGACATGGCCCATCACGCCGAGCCCCATCCCCCGCTGGACCACGAGTCCCCGATGGACTACGCCCAGCACGAACGCACCTACAACGGCTTCGTGCAGGGTGTGAAATGGAGCGTGATCGCCACGGCCGTCGTCGTCATCATCCTCTACTTCCTGATCAGTCCATAACCATCGCGACCAGCGGGCACGAATGAAGCGCCTGCCCGACGGCAGGCCGGCAGGAGATTTCATGAAGGTTGCAGTGCTTCGCGAGCGCGATTTCGGCGAAAGCCGCGTCGCCGCGACCCCGGAAACGGTTGGCAAACTGATCGCCCTGGGCGCCGACGTCGCCGTCGAAAGCGGCGCAGGCGCCCTCTCTCGCTTTCCGGACGATCAATACGCCGCCGCCGGCGCGGCCGTCGTCCCAAGTGCTGCCGAAGCCCTGCGCGACGCTGATATTCTGCTCTGCGTGCGCCGCCCATCCGTGGCCGCGCTCACGGGCATCCGCCCCGGCGCCCTCGTCATCGGCACGCTCGATCCCTACGGCCACGAGGCCGATATCGCAGCCCTTGCCCAGGCCGGCGTCACGGCCGTCGCCATGGAATTCATGCCGCGCATCACCCGCGCGCAGGTCATGGACATCCTCTCCTCCCAGGCGAACCTGGCCGGCTATCAGGCCGTCATCGAAGCGGCCGCCGTCTTCGAACGCGCCATGCCCATGATGATGACCGCCGCTGGAACGGTGCGTCCGGCAAAGGCCTTCGTCATGGGCGCAGGCGTGGCGGGCCTCCAGGCCATCGCCACGGCCAAGCGCCTGGGCGCCGTCGTCTCGGCGACCGACGTGCGGGCCGCCGCGGGCGAGCAGGTGGAGTCCCTCGGCGCCAAGTTCATCATGACCGACGCCCTCAAGGACGCATCGGGCACCGGCGGCTACGCCCGCGAACTGACGCCGGATGAGCAGGCTGCGCAGGCAGAACTGGTCGCAGGCCACATCGCCAAGCAGGACATGGTCATCACCACTGCGTTGATCCCTGGCCGGCCGGCGCCCAAACTCGTTACTCGAGCCATGGTCGAGTCCATGGCCCCCGGCTCCGTCATCGTCGATCTCGCCGGCGAGCGCGGCGGCAATGTCGAATTGACGGTCCCCGATCAGGTGATCACCCACCAGGGCGTCTCCATCATCGGCTATACCAATCTGGCCGGGCGCATCCCGACGACCGCGAGCCAGCTCTACGCCCGCAACCTCCTCTCCTTCCTCGACACGCTGATCGACAAGAAGGCCAGGACCCTCGCCATCGATTGGGAAGACGAACTGCTCAAGGCGACCGTACTGACGCGCGACGGCGCTGTCGTTCACCCCAATCTCGCCGCCGCCGCTGCACTTGTCTCCACCCCAACGCCGGCCGCGCCGGCGCCTGTGCCGACGCCTGCCGCTACGCCAGCTCCCAAAGCGCCCACGCGCAAGAGCGTCAGCAAGGCTCCTGCCGCACCCGACGGCGTCCTTGCTGCAGCCGCCCCCCCGCCAAAAGCCTCGCGGCCCAAGCGGGCGCCCGCCCAGCCCAACCCCGCGGTCGGTGAAACGCCGCCAAAGGCCGCCGCGCCACGCAAGCGCGCCGCAGCCAAAAAGCCTGCTGCTCCGGAGGAGGGCAACTAGATGGAAACGTCCGCCAACACTGCAGCTGACGCGGCAACTGCCCTTGCGCATGGCGCGATCGGCGGCCCCATCGACCCGTTCACCTTCCACCTCGCCATCTTCGTGCTGGCGATCTTCGTGGGCTACTTCGTGGTCTGGAGCGTCACACCCGCGCTGCACACCCCGCTGATGAGCGTCACCAATGCCATCTCCTCGGTCATCGTGGTCGGCGCCCTGCTGGCCGTCGGCGTCCACCTCGCCAACGACGCCAGCTGGCTGAGCAAACTGTTCGGCTTCATCGCGCTCGTCTTTGCGTCGGTGAATATCTTCGGTGGCTTCCTCGTGACCCAGCGCATGCTGGCAATGTACAAGAAGAAGGGCTGAGCGCCATGATCGACGCCAATATCGCCGCCCTTCTCTATCTCGTTTCGGGCGTGCTGTTCATCCTCGCCCTGCGCGGCCTCTCCCACCCCGCCTCCGCCCGCCAGGGCAACCTGTTCGGCATGGTGGGCATGGGCATCGCCATCGTCACCACGCTGGCCGTGGCGGCACCATCAGATTGGGTTAGCTGGCTTCTCATCATCTCCGGCCTTGGTATCGGCGGCGGCATCGGCGCCTATATGGCGCGCACGGTCAAGATGACCGACATGCCCCAATTGGTCGCCGCCTTCCACTCGCTCGTCGGCCTTGCCGCCGTCTTCGTTGCTGCCGGCGCGCTCTACGCTCCCGAGGCCTTCGGCATCGGCGTCCCCGGAGCCATCCACGCCCAGGCGCTGGTGGAAATGTCGATCGGCGTCGCCATCGGCGCCTTCACCTTCACCGGCTCGGTCATCGCCTTCGCCAAGCTCAACGGCAATATGAGCGGCAAGCCGATCATCCTGCCGGCGCGCCACCTCATCCACATCGCCATCGGCGTGCTGATCATCGGCCTCGTCTGGGCCTTTACCGGTTCGGCCAACCCCTGGCTCTTCTGGCTCATCACGCTTCTGGCCCTGGTCCTGGGCGGCCTGATGATCATCCCCATCGGCGGCGCCGACATGCCTGTCGTCGTCTCGATGCTCAACTCGTACTCAGGCTGGGCCGCGGCGGGTATCGGCTTCACCCTGGGCAACACTGCCCTCATCATCACCGGCGCGCTGGTTGGCTCCTCGGGCGCCATCCTTTCCTACATCATGTGCAGGGCGATGAATCGCAGCTTCATCTCCGTCATCCTGGGCGGCTTTGGCGGCGACGCCTCGGCAGGCGCTGCCGCCGGCGAAGATGACCGCCCGGTCAAGCAGGGTGCGGCCGACGATGCCGCCTTCCTCATGAAGAACGCCGGTAAGGTCATCATCGTCCCCGGCTATGGCATGGCCGTGGCCCAGGCCCAGCACGCACTGAGGGAAATGGCTGACCTCCTCAAGGCCGAGGGCGCCGAGGTCAAATACGCCATCCACCCTGTGGCGGGCCGCATGCCCGGCCACATGAACGTCCTCCTCGCCGAGGCCAACGTCCCCTATGACGAAGTCTTCGAGCTCGAGGACATCAATTCCGAGTTCGCCCAATCGGACGTCGCCTTCGTCATCGGGGCCAACGACGTCACCAATCCCGCAGCCAAGACCGACAAGACCTCGCCCATCTACGGCATGCCGGTTCTCAACGTCGAAGACGCGGGTACCGTACTGTTCATCAAGCGCGGCATGGCGGCCGGCTATGCGGGCGTGCAGAACGAACTGTTTTTCCGCGACAACACCATGATGCTGTTCGGCGACGCCAAGAAGGTGACCGAAGACATCGTCAAGGCGCTCGGCCACTAGCCGCGGTCAATAGTGCGGCGGCGGCTTCTCCGAGGCCGGGTCGGCGATGTAGCTCCCCGAGCGCACCTGCTCTTCCATCTGGTCGAGCCGGCGGCGCAGGGCCTCGATAAGGCCCCACTGCTCCGTCAGCGCCGCATTGAGCTCTTCGATGGTCCGCTCACTATAGGCCAGCCGGATTTCCAGCGCATCGATGCGTGAATCGTGATCGATCTGGCCCATGCCCGTTTTCTCCTTCATCTATCGGCGCTTAGCGCTATCGCACCTGGCGCGTCGAGGCAACGTTGACGCGGCTGTGTTGACCCTTGCGGAACTCTTGCGCGTCAAATCCCATTGAATCGGCAGAATTGACAAATTGCGAGCCGCGAAATGGCCACCAGCACTGTTAAAGCCCTGCCGATCCCGACCCGCACGCACCCGCTGCAAATGCAGTGGCAGTCGATGGTGAACTTCGTTGTTTACGCAGGTCTTCCCCTGGGCCTCTTCGGTCTGGTCAATCTTGTTGTCGACGCCACCGGCCACTATCCGTTCTTCTTTTCGCCCTTGGGCATTCCCGGCTGGGTCGGCGCCATCCTGCACATGGCGATGCTGCCTCTGGTCGGCATTGCCGGCTGGATGGTGGCTAACAAGGCCGGTGGCCGCACGGCCCAGCGCTGGCTGGCCCTCTTTGCAGCCGCCCTCATCGCCTTCCCCTTTGTTGTGACCGTAACGTCCTCCCTCGTGCTGTCCATGCTGGCGATGGCGACCCTGTTCGTCGGTGTTGGCGCCGCTGTCCGCGTTGCCCGCATCTCGCACCGGGCCGCATGGCTCCTTGCTCCGGTTCTGGCCTGGGTCGGCCTTAGTGCTGTTCTGGGTCTGGTCTTCACCGCCGCCTGGGCCCCGCCCTTCGGTTTGGTGCAGAGCAATCAGCCGGCCGCAAGCGTCTAGGTTACCGCCGCGTGCCTTCTTGCCCATATGGCTCGAAAGAGTCATGTGGGCATAAGTTTTGCTCGCGAAGGTCCCATGACGCGCCATCTCAAGATCGATGTGTTCACCGACGTTGTCTGCCCCTGGTGTCTGGTCGGCTCGGCGCGGCTCGACAAGGCTGTCGCCGCCCTGCCGGACGATGTTGAGGTGACCATCGAAAATCACCCCTTCTATCTTGACCCGACAGTGCCCGCCGAAGGTGTCGATGTGGGACAGATGCTCAAGGCGAGGTATGGGCGCGATCCTGAGGAAATGTGGGCCCGGGTCGAGAGCGAGGCCGCCAAGGCCGGGATCGAGCTTGACCTGTCCCGGCAGCCGCGCATGTTCAACACCGCCAAGGCGCACACCATCACCCGGTTGTCGCGCGGCAGTGGCAACCAGCACGAACTCGCCAACGCCATTGCCGAGGCCTACTTCCTCGATCACCGGCAGATCAACGACGACAATGTCCTGGCCGACATTGCAGCCGAGCACGGTTGGGACCGCGGCGATGCGCTCGATGCCATGAACGACGCGCATGAACTCTCCGTCACCCAACAACTGGCCACCGACGCGGCAGCGCAAGGCATTCGGGGCGTACCCTTCTTCATCTTCGCCGAAAAATACGCCCTCTCCGGCGCCCAACCCGATGAGGTGTTCACACAGGCCCTCGAAAAGACCCTCTCCGAACTCTGACATTTCCTCCCGGGCTTGCTATAGGCAGGGCCTGGTTCACCAGAGGCATGTACGTGAAGCTGCTCGGTCGTCTCCTTCTCGCCGTTCTCACTATCGCCGCGCTGCTCTATGGCGGCGTCGTGAGCTACATGTATGTCAATCAGCGCGCCCTGCAGTATGACCCCAGCGGCCCCGTCATCGCGCTGGCCGACACCACGCTCACGCGGGCGACTGACGTCGCCATTCCCTCCGGCGGCGAAGTGGTCAATGGCTGGTATCGCGCGCCGCAGCCCGGCAAGCCCACGATCATCTATTACAAGGGCAATTCGCAGAGTTTTTCGGAGGAACACGAGCGCTACGAGCAGTTCGTGGCGGCAGGCTACGGCTTCGTCGCCTTTGACTATCGCGGCTTCCCCGCCTCCCCCGGGGCGCTGACGCAGGACAACATCCTCGAGGATGCCCTGGCCGTCTTCGACTGGACGGCCGCCAAGGGCGGGCCGATCGTCATCTGGGGCCGATCCCTGGGCACGGGCCCTGCCACCTATGTGGCGAGTGAACGCGACGCTGAGGCCCTGCTGCTCGAAACGCCCTTCCTCTCGGCCGTCACCGTCGCGGCCGAGCGCTACCCCCTCCTCCCCGTGACGCTCGTGATGCAGGACCAGTTCCGCTCCGACGAGTGGATTTCGCGCGTCACCGAACCCGTCTTCGTCGCCCATGGCACCGCCGACCGGACCATAGATGTGTCGAACGGCGAGCGTCTTTACGAGCTTGCAGCCAACAAGGACGGTCTCTGGATCGTCGAAGGCGCCGATCATTCCGACCTTTGGGATGCAGGTATCTGGTCCCGCGCCGAAGCCTTCTTCCAGCGAGCCTTGTCTCGGTGACAAAACGCCAGGTTTTCGGCATGTCCGCGCGCCGGACAGCGATCGTTGGCGGCCTCATGGCGACCACCGGCCCCCTCAGCCTGTCGCTCTATTCGCCGGCCCTCCCCGCTTTGGTCAGCGATCTTGGCGCCACCGATAGTGGCGGCAAGCTGACCCTCTCCGTCTATTTTGCCGCCTTCGCCTGCGCCCAGCTGATCTGCGGCCCCCTGTCGGACCGCTATGGCCGCCGCGCCGTCGGCATGGCCTTCTTCATCATCTACGTCATCGGCAGCCTGGTGTGCGCTTTGTCGCCCACGCTCGAGGTGCTGCTGCTCGGACGCCTGTTGCAGGGCTTCGGCGTCTCTTCCGGCGTCGCCCTGTCCCGCGCCATGGTGCGCGACCAGTTCACCGGCATGGACGCTATCCGCATCCTGACGCTGGTCAACCTGATCCTCACGGTGGCGCCCGCGGTCTCGCCGACGCTGGGCAGTCTGCTGATGCTGCTGGGGCCGTGGAACATCATGTTCGTCGTAATGGCCGGGTTCGGGCTTGCCATCATCGCGCTGCTGGCCTTGGGCGCGCGCGAGACGCTGGCCGCGGACGCGCGTGTGCCTCTGCGGCCTGGCCGCATCCTGACCAATTACGGGCGGCTGCTCCGGTCGCCCGATTTCATGCTGCCCGGTCTCGTCCTGGCACTGGCCTTCGGCGGGTTCTACGTCTTTCCCGCGCTTCTGCCGTTCATCCTCATCGACCGGCTCGGCCTCACCCCGCTGCAGTTCGCCCTGGTCATGCTGATCCAGACCGCGTCCTTCATCGCCGGGAACATCGTTGCCGCCCGTCTGGCGCGCCGGCTGCGGGGCGACCAACTGGTCAGCATCGGGCTTGTGCTGATCGGCCTTGCCGGATCGGGCTTCGCCGTCCTGCCCCACCTCTTCCCCGGCTCTGTCCTTGCCGTCATGGTGCCGGTCGGCGTCTGGATGCTGTCCCTCGCCGCCATCGGACCGAGCACCACGACCGCCGCCATGGCGGGGCACGGCGATATTGCGGGCGCCTCCGGTGCCATGACGGGTTTTCTGCAGATGGGCGGAGGGTTCGTCGCCTCCATGCTCGCCAGCACGCTCTTTGCCGACGCCCTCTCGGCCATGTCGGTCATTCCGCCGATTCTGGCCGCTGCCGCCATCGCTCTGGTCGCCGTTGAACGGCGCCGCGCGCGGCCCCTCGCCTGAAGCCCCGGCGCAAACAAAAACGCCGCCCCAAAGGACGGCGTCTTAATTCGTAACTGCAGACAGCCTAGCTGCGAGCGCCGGCGGTCACCAAGCCACCTTCGCGCTGGGCGCGCTTGCGGGCCAGCTTGCGGGCACGACGGACGGCCTCGGCCTTCTGGCGGGCCTTCTTCTCGGACGGCTTCTCGTAGTAGTTGCGCAGCTTCATCTCGCGGAAGACGCCTTCGCGCTGCAGCTTCTTCTTGAGCGCGCGCAGCGCCTGATCAACGTTGTTATCGCGAACGACTACTTGCAAAGGTCAACCGCCCTTTCAAAACCCAAAATCTGTGTGGATAGAAGCGGCGTAGGCCAAGGAACTACACCGCCGACCAGCAGAACCGGTCACCGTGGCGGGGTCTATACTCCACTCGCACGCGCCTGTCCACTCCCGGCATCGGGAAAAGTCGCCTCTCTTGCCAGCTTTTCGCGATGCCGCTAACGCAGGCACAGCCATCGGAGCCAGCGCCATGTATCAGCCCGTCGTCTTCCTGCCCGGTCTCATCTGCGACGCACGCCTGTGGCGCGACGTCATCGACGGCCTCAGCCTCTCGATCGCCCCGATGGTGGCTGATCTTCGGCTGGATGATACCATTGCCGCCATGGCCGAGCGCACCCTTGCCGTAGCGCCGCCCCGCTTTGCCCTGGCGGGGCTCTCCATGGGCGGCTATGTGGCGCTCGAGATCATGCGGCAGGCCCCGGACCGCGTGACGCACCTGGCCCTGCTCGATACCTCCGCCCGCGCCGACACCGAAGAGCGCCGCGACATTCGCCGC
Organism: Devosia oryzisoli; assembly: GCF_014837245.1. Lineage (GTDB taxonomy): Bacteria > Pseudomonadota > Alphaproteobacteria > Rhizobiales > Devosiaceae > Devosia > Devosia oryzisoli. Next base: position 126,308 of record NZ_JACYFU010000006.1, on the reverse strand, counting down.
CGCGGCATCGAACTGGCGGGCCAGGGCAAGTTCGTCGGCGTCTCCCGCGGTCTCCTGCCGACCCTGCTCGCCCCGCACAACCTCGATACCCCCCTTGCCGAAGACGTGCAGGCCATGTCCGAGCGCGTCGGCAAGGACGTCTATGTGCGCCAGCAGAAGGCCATCATGGGCCGCATCAATTCGGTCCCCGAGCTTGGCCGCATCGCCTGCCCGACTTTGGTCGGCGTGGGCGAGGTGGATCAGCTGACGCCGCCCGAACTGGCCGAAGAAATGGCGGCGCACATTCCGGGCGCCGAACTCGTCCGCTTCCTGCAGGCAGGACACCTGCCGACCATGGAAAATCCTCCGGCCGTGATCGCCGCCTTCAAGGACCTTCTCGCGCGCTGATCGTCGCTACGGCCGGATGATGCGGTTGATGTGGCCCATCTTGCGCCCCGGCCGGGCCTCCGCCTTGCCGTAAAGATGGGGCTGCGTATCCCCGTCGATGCCCCCCGGCACCTGCTCCACTTCGTCACCGATGAGGTTCTGCATAACCACGTCGGCCAGTCGCCGCGGATCACCCAGCGGCCAGCCTGCGATGGCCCTGACGTGCTGCTCGAACTGATCTGTCAGGCACACAGCCTCGGTCCAGTGGCCGGAATTGTGCACCCTGGGCGCGATCTCGTTGACGAGCAGCGAAGGTCGCCCCTCGCCCGGCACCACGAAGAACTCCACCCCGAGCACCCCCACATAGTCGAGCGCGATGACGATGGCCTTGGCGATCATGCCCGCCTGCCGCTCGAGGCCCGGCGCCAGCGTCGCCGGCACGGTGGAGGTGAAGAGGATGTGGTCGCGGTGTACGTTCTCCGCCGCATCGTAGGCGCGAACCGTGCCATCGGCACCACGCGCAACGACAACCGAAATTTCCTTCTCGAACGGCACGAAGGCCTCGAGCACGAGCGGGTGCGGAGCCAGCGCCTCGAAGGCCGGCGCGAGGTCCTCCGCCGTCCGCAGCACGCGCTGCCCCTTGCCGTCATATCCGAGCCGCGTGGTCTTGAGCACACTGGGTAGGCCCAGAGCCGCGACGGCGCTTTCGAGGTCGTCCATCGAACCGACAGCGCGATAGGCCGCAACGGGGATATTCTTGGACGACAGGAACCCCTTTTCGGCCAGCCGGTCCTGCGCCACGGCCAGCGCATTGGCGCCCGGCCGCAACGGCTTCAGGGCCGCCAGGGTCTCGGCCGTCATGGCCGGGACATTCTCGAACTCATAGGTGATGACGTCCACCGTCTCGGCAAAGCGCCGCAGTGCCTCGACATCGTCGTACGCCGTCACGGTCTTGTGCGGCGTCACCTCGAAAGCCGGGCTGTCGGGATCGGGGCAATAGATATGGGTTTTGAGCCCGAGCCGCGCCGCGGCCAGCGCCAGCATCCGGCCCAGTTGCCCTCCACCCAGAATGCCGATGGTCGCGCCCGGAGCGAGCGGAGAAACAGATTGGGACACCAAAACCTACTCGCTGTCGGACGGAAATTGCGGCACCGCGTCCCGCTGGCGTTCGCGATGCGCCTCGAGACGGTCGGCGAGATCCTCATCACCCAGCGACAGCACCGATGCGGCGAGCAGCGCCGCATTGATCGCCCCTGGCTCGCCGATCGCCAGCGTGCCCACGGGCACGCCGCCCGGCATCTGCACGATCGAGTAGAGGCTGTCGACGCCGCTCAGCGCCTTGGAGCGCACCGGCACGCCGAACACCGGCAACGTCGTCATCGCTGCGATCATCCCCGGCAAATGCGCCGCGCCACCGGCCCCGGCGATGATGACCTTGACGCCATCCGTCCGCGCATTGCTGGCAAAGTCCACCATGCGCTCGGGCGTGCGGTGCGCCGAAACGATGCGCGCCTCATATTCGACGCCGAGGGTTTCGAGGGTTTCCGCGGCCAGCCGCATTGTGGGCCAGTCCGATTGGCTGCCCATGACGATGGCGACCGGTGGCTTGAGCATGGCGATTCCCCCATCGCGTGCCGCAAAGCGCGCAGTTAGCCCAATTCCTGACACAACTCAAGGCGCCGGCGGGTCAGGCGATGATGTCGGGAAGCAGGATCGTCTCGAGTTGGACAATGCGGTCCTTGAGCGCCAGCTTGCGCTTCTTGAGCCGCTGAATCAGCATGCGGTCAGCGACCCGTGACTGGGTCAGCGTATGGATGGCGGCGTCGAGATCGGCGTGTTCCTGGCGTTTCGTGGCCAGTTCCAGGCCCAGCTGGGCTTCTTGCTCCTTGGACAGAACCAACATGGCTTTCCGCGCTTCTGACGCCCCAGACAGTCCACTGGTTAGCGCATCACATTCATTTTTGCATCTGATTTCGCCCCGGCCCCGAACGGCGTCGACAAAGCGTGAAATATTTGTGACGATGCCGATGTCCAACACGCTCAAAGGAGTTGTTATGACGACTGAAGGCCACATCGCGGCGCTCGAACGGCGTCATCAGGAACTGGACCGGCAGATTCAGAGCGAACTGCAGAGTCGGCAGGTTGATGACCTGATGGTATCCGCCCTCAAGCGGAAGAAACTCGAAGTGAAGGACGAACTTTCCAAGCTCCAGGGTGCGACGCGGCAATAAAGGCCGCATAACCTGCTCGATCAGCTCTGGAGGGTCACGGCGAGAGCCGCGACCCTTTTTCTTGCGCGGCCGCCTGCGAGAAATTGTCTAGGCTTAACACCCTCTTAAGAGCCTGTCGGCATCGTCTTCCCAAAACGGCACAGCACGATTCGGAGCGATGCCGGTCAGAATGTCTGGGGTACGGATGACGCGTGTTCTTGTTGTCGATGACGATCCGGTGCAACTGCGGATTACGGCCGAAGTGGCCAATCGCGCCGGGTTCCGCCCCCTGACGGCGACAAGCGGCGAACAGGCTCTCTCCATCCTGCGCGATGACCGGCAGGTCGGGGCCATGATTCTTGATCTGGTCATGCCCGATCTCGATGGCATGGGCGTCATGGACGTGATGCGCCGCGAGGGCCTGACCACGCCGGTGATCATCCAGACGGCCAACGCCTCGCTCGAAACCGTCATCTCGGCAATGCGCCAGGGCGCGGCGGATTACTTCGTCAAACCCGTAGCGCCCGAGCGGCTGATCATCTCGCTGCGCAACGCGCTCAAGCTCGATACGCTCGAAGCCGCCATCCGGGCCGAGCACGCCCGCCGCGCCGGCACCTTTACCCGTGCCGACATGATCGCCACCGCGCCCTCCATGGCCCGCGTCCTCACCCTCTGCGCCAAGGCCGCCAAGAGCACCATTCCAGTGCTCATCGAAGGCGAAACCGGCGTCGGCAAGGAATTGATTGCGCGCATCATCCAGGGCACCGGCGACCGGGCCGGCCGGCCCTTCGTCACCGTCAATTGCGGCGCCATCCCGCCCAATCTTGTGGAGTCGGTCCTGTTCGGCCATCGCAAGGGCGCCTTCACCGGCGCCATCGCCGATCAGCCCGGCAAGTTCAGCGAAGCTCACGGCGGCACGCTCTTTCTCGACGAGGTCGGCGAACTGCCGCTCGACACCCAGGTCAAGCTCCTGCGCGTCATTCAGGAGGGCGAGGTCGAGCCGCTGGGGGCCACAAAGCCGGAAAAGGTCAATGTCCGGCTGATCTCCGCCACCAACCGGCGTTTGCTGAACCTGGCCAAGAGCGGCGACTTCCGCGAAGACCTCTATTATCGGCTCAACGTCTTTCCGATCTACGTTCCGCCCCTGCGCGAGCGGCTCGAAGACCTGCCCGAACTCGTGGCGCACTTTATCGCCCGCTTCTCTGCCGAGGCCGGCAAGCGGGTGCTGGGCGCTTCCCCAAAGGCCCTCGATCTGTTGGGCAACTACAACTGGCCGGGCAATATCCGCCAGCTCGAGAATGCGGTTTATCGGGCGGTCGTGCTGTGCGACGGCCCCTTCCTCGAGACCCAGGATTTCCCCCAGATCGTCGCGCAGTCGGCCGGCCGGGAGGAAGTGCTGCGCACGCTTGAGGAAGTCGAGACACCTGCAGCGCCCATCCATATCGACGCCGCTCCAGCCCGTCTCAAGCCCGAGATAATGCAGGCGCTATCCGCCGACCGCTTCCTCGACCAGACCGGCGAACTTCAGCCTCTCGCCGAGATCGAACGCGCCGCCATCGAGAACGCCATTCGGCATCACAACGGCCGCATGTCCCGCGTGGCGCGAGCGCTCGGCATCGGCCGCTCGACGCTTTACCGCAAGCTGCACGAATATGGTTTGGCCGAAAGCCTCAGCGACGCGGCCTGAGCATCACATGAAGATCGGTTCAGGCGTCAGGCGCACGCCAAACTCGGCCTCCACCTTCGCCTGGATGTGGCGGGCCAGCGCCGCCACGTCCTCCTGGGTGCCGTGACCCGGATTGACCAGCACCAGCGCATGCTGTTCGGAAACCCCGACCGGCCCCTGCCGATGGCCTTTGAGCCCCGCACGCTCGATCAACCAGCCCGCTGAGAGCTTGGCGAACCCTTCGGCTGCCGGGTAGCGCGGCGCCCCCGGATGCCGGGCGATCAGCGCATCGGCCACGGCCACAGGCACCACGGGATTGTGGAAGAACGAACCCGCATTGGGCAGCGTCCGCCAGTCGGGTAGCTTGCTGGCCCGCACGGCAACGACCGTCTCGAACACTCGTTCGGCCGAAACTTCCCTCTCGGCGCCCAGTGTCGAGAGGCCCGCATAGTTCAGCACCGGCACCCACGGCCGCGGCAGTCGCAGCCGCACCGAAACGACCGTAAAGCGGCCCGGATGCGCCTTGAAGACGCTGTCGCGATAGGCGAACCGGCAGTCTTCGCGGCTGAACACCCGGAACATGCGCTTCTCGTGGTCATAGGCCTCGAGCTGCTCGAAGCGATCGGCCAGTTCCACGCCATAGGCACCGATATTCTGTACCGGCGCCGCGCCCACCGTGCCCGGAATGGCGGCAAGGTTCTCCAGCCCGCCCAGCCCCTGCCGCACCGTCTGGGCGACAAGATCGTGCCAGGTTTCCCCGGCGCCCGCCTCCACCAGCGCCGCCTCGGCCGTACCGTCGAGCACGCTGATGCCCTTGATGCCCATCAGCGCCGTGACCCCCTCGAACTGGCTCGACAGCACCACGTTCGAACCACCGCCCAGCATGCGCAGCGGCAGCCCCCGCTCCTCGGCTTCGGCCACGAGCTGCTCCAGCACGCCCTTGTCGGTCACCACGGCGCCGAAGCGCGACCGCGCCGGCACAGCCAGCGTGTTGTGAGGCCCAAGGTCGAAATCGGGAATGAGAAGCGAAGTCATGGCATGGCCGCCTGGGCGTCTGCGCCCGGAGGGGCGGGTTTCTGGGCTGAGCGTGGTCCCCCTATAGCGCGTGCGCACTGATTTGCCACGTCGCCCCGGCTATTGGGCCAGGTCCGCCCGCGCCCGCTCCAGCTCGTTCGAATAGCGTCTCAGAAGGTGCGACTCCGTCAGCGTCCCGATCACCTTGCGCTCTGCAAGGTCCGAGACGACCACAAGGGCATCGGCATTGTGCTTTTCGAAGAGCGCTTCGGCGTCGACGGCCCCCAAAGCCGGATGCAGCATCACGTCGGTGTGACGCAATATGCTCCCCACCATGGCACCATCCTCCAGCGCCTCGTCCGCATAGGCGTCCGCCACATCGATCATCCCCGCATAGCGGCCATCGTCCCTGAGCCCGATGACGCGGGTGGCGGCGCCGAGCGGATAAAGCCGTCGGAACTCCTTGAGCGTCATCTCCTCGCTGACGGATTTGACGTCGCGCCGCATCATCCGCCCCACGGTCAGGTTGCGCATCCAGCCCACGTCATGGGCGCTGCGGATAGTTTCGCCGCGCAAATGGAAGCGCCAGGTGGTGAAGGAGTAGCCGAAGGTTTCGCGCACCAGCATGGAGGAGGCCACGGCCGCGACCAGCACCGCCACCGTCAGGGGCAGGCTCCCCGAGGTTTCGAGCGCCAGGAAGGCCATGGTGAGCGGCCCGCCCACGATGGCGGCGGCCAGCCCAGCCATGCCGACGAGCATGGGAATGCTGGGCTCGGGAAAGAGGCCCGGATTGATCCACAGCGCGACCCAGTAAAGGACCTGCCCCAGGATCGCCCCGAGGAAAAGGGACGCGAAAAACAGGCCGCCGCGGAACCCCGCCCCCAGCGAAATCGCCGAAGCCAGCACCTTGAGAAAGACGATCGATATCGCCAGCACCACCGGGAGCGGCGGCGCGGCAAAGGCCTTTTCCAGCGCCCCATGGCCCGCCGACAGCACAGCCGGCGTAATGAGGCCCAGTGCCCCGACGGCCAGTCCACCCACGGCCGGGCGTGCCCAGGTCGGGATCTTGAAGGTGCGGAACGCCTGTTCCACCGACCCCACCAGCCGCATCAGCAGGATGCCGATAGCCCCGGTCACGAGGCCGCTGAGGATGATCAGCAGCACCTGCGGCACCCCGATCGTGATCACCTCGGGAATGGTGACGATCGGTTCGCCATGCCCGAACAGGGCCGTCACCAGCACCGCCGCGATGGACGCGGCCATGACCGGCGCCAGCGTCGCGATCGTATAGGTGCCGATGATGAGTTCGAACGCATAGAACGCGCCAGTGAGGGGTGCACCGAACGCTGCGGCTATGGCCCCCGCTGCGCCGCATCCCACGAGCTTGCGCATGTCGCCCCTGCGCAATTGCAGCATGTCTCCCAACTTGGAAGCGGCAACGCCGCCCATCTGGGTGTAGGCCGCCTCCAGTCCTACAGATGCGCCAAAGCCGTTGGAGATGATCGTCTGACCGGTGATGATGAGGCTGTCCACCATGGAGAGTTTCCCGCCATGCAGGGCATTGGCCTCCACCAGGTCGACGTAACGGGCCTTGCGACGGCGCAGCGCGAGACCGATCAGCCCGAGCAGGACACCGCCCGCCGCGGGAATAAGCATGGCGTCGACAGGCAGGCCGCCCAGGCCGCTGATGCGCTGGTCGGGCGGCAGATCGAACAGCGTGCTTTGCAGCCAGTAGGCCACGGAGCGCAGCAGCAGAACCATGAGCCCGGCGAACACACCCACAAGCACAGCCAGGAGGACCAGCCAGCTCTCGCGGCGCCGCACCAGCGTCCGCAGACGGGCGGGCAGACCCGCCCTGTCGATCCGACCGAGCCACCAGACGGCCACCCCCGCCCAGCCCTCGCCGAGCGCATGCAGAAGGGAAGGTTTGCCTTGGAACTCTGGCGGCGGCAGGTTTTGGCGGGGTTCGGCTTGGTCGGGCATGGCCCGTTTGGCTTGCAATGCCCGCTTGGCGGCGTCAATGGGCTTGCAGCGCCCAATAGGCACCACACCGCATTTTGACACCGCCCCGCCAAAAAAACCGGCGGGCAGCGCCGTACGTTTGTCGGCGGGGAGGTAGCATCCGCTTCGGCCTCGGCGTAGCCTTAACGGGACAAGAGGAGAATCGTCCCCATGCCGCAGCGCGCGTCCGTCCTCGCGCCTTTCCGCCACCAGACGTTCCGTATGCTCTGGCTTGCCACCCTCGCCTCCAATCTGGGTGGCCTCGTGCAGGCCGTTGGTGCCGGCTGGATGATGACGACGCTGACGGACAGCCACAACATGGTGGCGCTGGTGCAGGCCTCCACCACCCTGCCGATCATGATCTTTTCCATCGCCGCAGGCGCCCTGGCCGATAATTTCGATCGGCGTGTGGTCATGCTGATCGCCCAGATCGGCATGGCGATCGTCTCGCTGGTCCTCGCCATCATGGCCTGGATGGGTCTGCTCAACCCCTGGCTGCTGCTGGTCTTCACCTTCCTCATCGGGTGCGGCACCGCGCTCTTCAATCCATCCTGGCAGGCCTCGATGGGCGATGTCGTGCCGCGCGAGGATCTTCCCGGCGCCGTCACGCTCAATTCGATGGGCTTCAACATGATGCGCAGCGTCGGGCCTGCGGTGGGCGGCCTCATCGTTGCGCTGGCGGGTGCCGCGGCCGCTTTCGCGCTCAACGCGGTGTCCTATCTGGCGCTCATTGCCACTTTGTTTTTCTGGCGCCCCCAGCAGGCCAAGGCCCGGCTGCCCCGCGAACGGCTGGGCAGTGCCATGGGCGCCGGCATCCGCTACGTCTCGATGTCGCCCAACCTGCTCATCGTGCTGCTGCGCGGCTTCCTCTACGGCTTCGCCGCCATTGTCGTCTTGGCGCTGCTGCCCTCGGTGGCCGAGGAATATGTGGGGGGCGGCGCCCTCGTCTACGGCACGCTCCTCGGCTCCTTCGGCCTCGGAGCCATTGCCGGCGCCCTTCTCAACAATCCGCTGCGCGAGCGCTTCAACAACGAGACAATCGTGCGCCTCGCCTGCCTCGGCTTCGCCCTCAGTGCCCTGGGCCTCGGCTTCAGCCGCAATTCCATCCTGAGCCACCTGGCGCTGCTTCCGGCCGGCGCGTGCTGGGTTTTGGCGCTCAGCCTCTTCAACGTCTCCATTCAGCTCTCCTCGCCGCGCTGGGTGGTGGGCAGGGCCCTCTCGCTCTACCAGACGGCGACGTTCGGCGGCATGGCCCTGGGCAGCTGGACCTGGGGCCTCAGCGCCGATGCCCTCGGCGCCAACTGGGCGCTGGCCATGGCGGGCGGCGTCCTGTTGCTGACCGGCGCCGTCGGCCTCAAGCTGCCACTGCCCCAGTTCGAGGCGCGCGACCTCAACCCCCTCGACACCTTCAACGAGCCTCTGCTCAAGCTGGACCTGCGAGCGCGCAGCGGGCCGATCCTGATCATGGTCGATTACCGCATCGCGCAGGGCGACATCCCCGCCTTCCTCGCTCTCATGAGCGAACGCCGCCGCATCCGCATCCGCGATGGCGCGCGGCAGTGGTCGGTCCTGCGCGATCTCGAGGATCCCGAACTTTGGGTAGAGAGCTATCACGTCCCCACCTGGATCGACTACGTCCGCCACAATCTGCGCCGCACCCGCGCCGATGCCGACAATGTCGAGCAGTTGCGCGCCCTCCATCGGGGCGAGGGGCTGCCGCGCGTCCACCGGATGATCGAACGCCAGACGGTGCCGCTCGATGATTCCACCCCGCTGCGCTCGAGCCCGGAACCGCACGGCTAGTTAAACAATTGATGGTGCAGACCTATCGGGTTTGCCCATTAGCTTTCTTGCCGTTGTCGGATCAACCAAGGCGTCCCGGAGGGCGCATGAGCACAGAAGACCAACGCATCGAACACGAAATGCATCGGATCGGCGCCACCACCGACCCGTTTGCAGCCGCGGTGCGGGCCACTCGGATGCCCATGCTGATCACCGATCCCAATCAGCCGGACAACCCGATCGTATTCATGAACGACGCGTTCACCAAGCTCACCGGCTATACGCGCGAGGAGGCGCTCGGACGCAACTGCCGGTTCCTGCAGGGGCCCGGCACCAGTCGGGACGACGTCACGAGGGTGCGCAACGCCGTCGCCCGCCGCGAAGCGATCGAGATCGATCTGCTCAACTATCGCAAGGACGGCTCGAGCTTCTGGAACCGCCTCCTTCTCTCGCCGGTCTTCGACCAGGACGGAAAGCTGAGCTACTTCTTCGCCTCGCAGTTCGACGTTTCGCCGGACCGGCGGCGCGTTTCGGAACTGCAGATGACGCAGGGCGAACTGGAAAGCGAGATCGAGCGCCGCATGCTCGACCTCACCGCCAGCGAGGGCCGGCTGCGCTTTATCCTCCAGGCGGCACAAATGGGCATCTGGAACTTCGGCATGCAAAGCCGGACCCTGCTGGCCTCGGCCCGCACAAAGGCGATCTTTGGGCGCGAAGCCGGCGATGTGTTCAGCTACGCAGACATGATGTCGGCCTTCTCCGAAGCCGATCAGGCCCGCTGGGAAGAAACGGTCCAGTCCGCCGCGGCAAGCGGCGCGGAATTCGTCATCGATTGCCGGTTGGTGATCCCTGAGCAGGAAGAGCGCTGGGTGGAGTTGCGCGGCCAGGTCAACCGCGATGCCATCGATAGCCCCCTCTCGGTCCTTGGTGTGGCGATGGACATCACCGAACGCAAGTACGCCGAAGAGCATAGCAAGCTTCTGGCGCGCGAACTCAATCATCGCGTCAAGAACTCCCTGGCGACGGCGCAAGCGGTATTCTCGCAGTCCCTGCGATCGGCCCGTGACCTCACGGAAGCCAGTGACACGGCCTTGGGCCGCATCCAGGCTCTCTCCACCGCCCAGGACCTCCTGACCAAGGAGGGCTGGAGCAGTGCCACCATGCGCGACGTGGTGGATCGGGCCTTGGCGCCCTTCGCCTCGGACAGGGTGCGCGTCGCCGGTCCGCGCGTCTTGCTGGGGGCGCGTGCGGTGTCGACCTTGTCGATGGCGCTGCACGAACTGGCCACCAATGCCGCCAAATACGGCGCGCTGTCCGGCGCACAGGGTTCGGTCACCATAACCTGGTCCATCGAGACCACCGGCGTGCCGCAGATGCGCTTCTACTGGAGCGAAATGGACGGCCCTCCCGTCTCCGCGCCGAGCCGCCGCGGCTTCGGCTCGCGCCTCATCGAGGATACCGTTGCCATCGAGCTCAACGGCACGGCACGCATCGATTATCGCCCCGAAGGGGTCAAATACGAGATCACTGCGCCGCTGCCCGATCTGGCGCAGGACGTCGACGCCTATGCGGCTGCGCCCGAGGAGCATTAGGGGAGGCTCAGCGTCAGCGGCGATACGACGCCTTGCCACCCTGGCGCCCGCGGTCCTTGGCCGCACCCGCGACACTCCCCGTTGGCACCTCGCGCCACTGGCCCGGCTCGAGGTCCTCCAGCGTCCAGTCGCCCACCGCCCACCGCACCAGCCGCAGCGTCGGCAGCCCCACCGCGGCCGTCATCCGGCGAACCTGCCGGTTGCGCCCCTCCGTGATGGTGATCGCCAGCCAGCTGTCCGGCACGCTCTTGCGAAAGCGCACCGGCGGATCGCGCGGCCAGAGTGAGGGCGGCGCCATGGCTTCGACGCGCGCCGGCGCCGTTGGTCCGTCCTTGAGCGTGACCCCGGCCCGGAGGCGGTCGAGCGCCGCCTCGTCCGGCTCCCCCTCCACCTGCACCCAATAGGTCTTGGGCAGCTTGAAGCGCGGCGTCGCGATCCGCGCCTGCAGGCGCCCGTCATCAGTGAGAACGAGAAGTCCCTCGCTGTCCTTGTCGAGCCGCCCCGCCGGATAGACCCCCGGCACCTGCACATAGCCGGCCAACGTCGCCTCCGGCCGATCTCCCGAAAACTGCGACTGCACGCCAAACGGTTTGTTGAAGAGGATGAGACGGGCCATGCCTTCGCCTAGCACAGGGTTATGCGGCAGGCCATCAACTCGGCCGGTACTAGGCACCTTGCCTGGTGCGAGACGCCGCGTCGGAGCCCCTGCCGGCCCACGCCGCTAACTGCGCAGCCCTGGCGCCTCGCGGCCGGTGCTCTGCACATATTCGCTATACCCGCCGCCATAGACGTGATGGCCGTCTTCGCCCAGTTCGAGCACCCGGTTGGACAGCGCGGCAAGGAAGTGCCGGTCGTGCGACACGAACAGCATGGTCCCCTCGAACTGCGAAAGCGCACCGATCAGCATCTGCTTGGTGGCGATGTCGAGATGGTTGGTCGGCTCGTCGAGCACCAGCAGGTTCGGCGGATCGAACAGCAGCATCGCCATCACCAGCCGCGCCTTCTCGCCGCCCGAGAGCACACGGCATTTCTTTTCGATCTCGTCGCCCGGAAACCCGAAGCATCCCGCCAGCGCCCGCAGCGGCGCCTGCCCCGCCTGCGGAAAACTGCTCTGCAATGTCTCGAACACCGTCTGCTCGTCCTCGAGAATGTCCATCGCGTGCTGCGCGAAATACCCCAACTTGACGCTGGGGCCGCGCTGCACCGTGCCCGCGTCGGGGTCGGCAGCGCCCGCCACCAGCTTGAGCAGGGTCGATTTGCCAGCGCCGTTGACGCCCATTATGCACCAGCGTTCCTGCCGGCGGATGTGGAAGTCGAAACCCTCATAGATGGTGCGGCTACCATAGCGCTTGGCCACGCTCTTGAGCTGGACGACATCTTCGCCCGAGCGCGGTGCCGGCCGGAACTCGAAGGCAATGGTCTGCTGCCGCTTGGGCGGCTCCACCCGGTCGATCTTGTCGAGCTTCTTGACCCGGCTCTGCACCTGCGCCGCGTGCGAGGCCCGCGCCTTGAACCGCTCGATGAAGGCGATTTCCTTGGCCAGCATCGCCTGCTGCCGTTCGAACTGCGCCTGTTGCTGCTTGTCCGCCAGCGCCCGCTGCTGGGTGTAGAACTCGTAGTCGCCGCTATAACTGGTTAGCGTACCGCCATCGATCTCGACGATCTTGTTGACGATCCGGTTCATGAACTCCCGGTCGTGCGACGTCATCAGGATGGCGCCGGAGTACCCCTTGAGAAAGGCCTCGAGCCAGATCAGGCTCTCGATGTCGAGATGGTTGCTCGGTTCGTCGAGCAGCAGCACGTCGGGCCGCATGAGAAGGATGCGCGCCAGCGCCACGCGCATTTTCCAGCCGCCCGAAAGCGCGCCGACATCGCCGTCCATCATCTCGGGCGAAAAGCCGAGCCCCGCCAGCACCTCGCGGGCGCGTCCATCGAGCGAATAGCCGTCGAGTTCCTGGAACCGGCCCTGCACCTCGCCATAGCGCTCGATGACGCTCTCGAGCGCATCGGCCTGCTCCGGGTCCGCCATCGCCGCCTCGAGCTCGGCCATCTCGGCCATCAGCTCGCTCACCGGGCCGGCCCCGTTCATCACCTCGGCTACCACGCTCCGGCCGGCCATCTCCCCCACATCCTGGCTGAAATAGCCGATGCTGGTACCCTTTTCGACCGAGACCTGGCCTTCGTCGGGCTGCTCCTCGCCCACGATCAGGCGAAACAGCGTCGTCTTGCCCGCGCCGTTCGGGCCGACAAGGCCAACCTTCTCGCCGCGCAGAAGGCTGGCGGAAGCCTCGATGAAGACGATCTGCTTGCCGTTCTGCTTGCCGATAGTGTCGAGGCGGATCATTGGGAAATGTCGTCCAGCGCAGTGCCGCGCTGCGGCGACGGGAAAGGTGCGGCCGGACGGTTACAGCAATTTTTCGGCGCGCGGTAGTGTGCGAGGAGACGACCTGCCGCGCACTCACGACAACCCACAGCCACACCGGCTCAGCGTTGCAGACGCGTCACAGACGCGGCTCACAACTTTGCGAGTAATTGCTCCTGTTAAGGTTTGCAGAGTATTGCCTTGGAATGGCGCGAGTTGCGCACGGCCAGCGTTTGGTCGTTCGATTCGCCCATGCCAAGGAGCGACGATGAACAAGGTTGCGGTGTCCCTGCTTGCCCTTCTCATAGCCGGGGGGCTGGCCCAGCCCGTGCTGGCGCAGGATGTCGCCAGCGTCGAGCTGAGCCGCATCGTCATCGCACCACCCCAAAGCGAACTGGGCGGCATCATCAAGGCGGGCCTTTCCGCCTCCTACTACGGGGCCCGCGCCGAAACGCGCGCCTATCGGGACGCCCAAAAACTCTATTTCCTCTACGGCCAGCGCCATTTCGAGCCGATCTGGCTCTCCAAGGACACCAGCGGCACCATCACCTTCTCGCCCGCCGCCGAAAAGATCATCGCGCTCTTCCGCGATGCCGCGTCCGAAGGCCTGCGGCCCGATGACTACCTCACACCCGCGATCGATCTCTCCAAGGCCCGGGGTGGCGACGCCAACGCCATGGCGGCGCTCGAAACCGCCTTCTCCGACGCCACGCTCCGCTACGCCAACCACCTCTACAACGGCCGCATCGTGCCGCAGTCGGTCGACGTCAACCTCGACATCCAGCCCAAGCCGCTCGACGAGGTGGCGCTGCTCGAGAAACTGGCGAAAAGCAAGGATCCGGCCGCCATACTGGGCGAACTCGAGCCGACCCATCCAGAATTTCTGGCGCTCAAGGCTGCCCTCGCCGGCTTCGACGGCACAGGGGCCGATCGCCCCGCCCCCATCGGCACCGGTCCGGTGCTGCACCCGGGCAACATCGACCCACGCGTGCCCGCCCTGCGCGCCCGCTTCGAACTCCCCGCCTCCGCCTCGAGCGTCTATGACGACGCCCTGGTCCAGGTCGTCCAGGCTTTCCAGGACGGACAGGGCCTGGAAGTCGACGGCGTCATCGGGCCGGCAACCATTGCCGCCCTCAATGGCGGTCCCGCTACCCGGCGCGAAGACATCATCGCCAACATGGAGCGCTGGCGCTGGATGCCGCGCGACCTGGGCAAGTTCGCGGTAATGGTCAACATCCCCGAATACCGCCTCTGGATCCTGCGCGACGGCAAGCCCGAATACACGACCCGCGTCGTCGTGGGCAAAGCCAGCAACCAGACGCCGGTGTTCTCCGACAATATCCGGCACATCGTCGTCAATCCGTACTGGAACGTCCCCTCCTCCATCATCAGGAACGAGGTGGCACCGGCGGTCCTGCGCAATCCGGGCTATATCGACAACCAGAACATGGACCTGCTCTACAACGGCGAGGCGATCAGCCCCTGGAGCGTCAACTGGAACATGGTGTCGCCGTCCGACTTCCCCTTCCGGGTGCGCCAGCGTCCGGGTCCGGGCAATGCCCTGGGGCAGATCAAGTTCCTCTTCCCAAACAAGCACGACGTCTACCTGCACGACACCCCGTCCAAGTCGTACTTCCAGCGCTCCACCCGTGCCCTCAGCCACGGTTGCGTGCGCGTGCAGAACCCGATGGAGTTCGCCGACGCCCTGATGGCCAACGAACCCAACATCAGTCGCGCCTCGCTCGAAGCCATGTTCGGCAGTACCGAGCGCTGGGTGAACCCGGAGCACCAGATCCCGGTCCACCTCACCTACTTCACGCTACGCGTCGATGCCGACGGAACCATCCATTCCTATGGCGACGTCTATGGCCACAACGCCAAGCTGATCGCGGCCTTGGGCTTGGCGTCCGACCAGCCACCGGCCATCATCGCCCAAGCGCAGACGACCGCGGACGACCTCTCCCCCTGAGGGCGTTAACGCCTCGTTCACACTTTTGCCTTGGTTGTGCCCGCTTTTCTGCATAGAAATGGCGGGCATGGGGGACCGGCACTGTCGGTTGACGCCTCGTTAGCGTTAATAGAATTGAACGATTTTCGCGCTAACATCGAACGACGACTGGCAGGAACCGGGCAGAGTTTGGCGTGACGGGGATTGTGCATTTTCATCTGCGGCGTGCGGTAAGGCTGGCAACGGCTGCGCTCATGGCCGTGGCAGCGTTGTCGCAGACGGTGATGCCGGCCCAGGCCGCCACCGAACGGGCTCTTTACCTCTATTACACACACACGCAGGAGACGACTCGCATCGTCTTCAAGCGCAATGGGCAATATGTGCAGTCCGGGCTCAAGCAGCTCAACCAGTTCCTGCGCGACTGGCGCCGCAACGAGCCCGCCAAGATGGACCCGCGTCTGTTCGATCTGATCTGGGAAGTCTACCAGGAGGTGGGCGCCACCCAGCCGATCAACATCGTGTCGGCCTATCGCTCGCCCGCCACCAACGAGATGCTGCGCTCCAAGCCCGGCTCGGGAGTTGCTGAAAACAGCCAGCACACCAAGGGACACGCCATGGACTTCTTCATCCCCGGCATCCCGCTGACCAAGCTGCGCGCCGTGGCCATGAAAAAGCAGGTCGGCGGCGTCGGCTACTACCCCACCTCCGGCAGCCCCTTCGTCCACCTCGACACCGGTTCCGTCCGCGCCTGGCCGCGCATGACGCGGGCGCAGCTCGCCCAGATTTTCCCCGATGGCAAGACGGCGCACCTGCCCACCGATGGCAAGCCGCTTTCGCAAAAGGGCTACCAGATGGCCCTCGCCGAATGGAAGCAGTGCCACGAAGTGCCGTGCGGCAGCAGCGACAGCGGCACCCGCGTGGCTTCCGGCGGCAACCTCATGGACATGCTGTTCGGCGGCAACCAGCAGGAGGCGGCGCCGACCCAGCCGGCACCTGTCGTCCAGACCGCATCGCTGGCGCCCCAGGCCCAGACGAGCTCGATCGCACCCATGCCCCTGATGCGCCCGGCCGATCTGGGTGGCACGGTGGCCGTTGCGGCCAACGATGGACCGGCCCAGCCAGCCTCCCTGCCCTTCTCGACCGCGGGCAGCGCTCCGCTCGACGCCGCCGAACTGCGGCCGGAAACCAATGCGCCGGTCCCCGCCAGCAAGTCCGAGCGCCTGCGCGTCGCCACGGCCGAAGGCGCGACAACGGCCGGCGACGCCGTCACCGCCATTGCAGCGCTGACCGAGCCTCCCGTCCCGCAGCCGCGCGTCCTGATGTCCGACCGGAGTTCCGAACCACTCTCCGCCTACCTGCCGACCAACGCCCCCGACCCGCAGGCGCAGAAGGCACTCGAAGCCATCATCGCCGGAACATCGGTCGCCACCGCGCAGTCCATGCCACCGGCACCCGGCTCGCGCCGGGCTATTCTGCCCAGCATCGAGCAGCCCGTGGTCCAGATGGCGTCGCTCGGCAATCCGTCAGAGCCCCGGCAACTTGCGGCATTGTTCGATGCCACGTTCCGCGGCACCGTGGGCGTCACCAAGGATTCGCTCGCCCAGGCGCTGGCCCGGCACGTTTCCAACGGCCCCGCCGCCGTGCGGCAGCGCGACCTGGTGGCCCCCGACCTCGAGCACGTCACCGAGGTCCTGACCACCCCGGTCGCGCTCACCTCCGAGCACTTCGCGGCCATCTACGATCACGACGAGGCCGATTTCGACCCCACGCCGGAGATGGGGCAGCTCGTGACCATCATGGCCGTCGGCGACGATACGACCACCCTGAGCGCAACGCGCTTCGTGCGTCAGGACCTCTCGGGCCTCCTCGCCAACTGAGGTCTGCCCTGCTCTCGCCCGATTGCCCAGGCATGCAGCATGGGCCCTGTCACATCCCGGACCGCCGTGTTGCCAACGCGGCGGTCGGCGCCTAAACAGGGTTTGACCCTCTGTTTCTGGAGCGCCTCTTGGCCGACAAGCCGCAGACACCCCTGCTCGACACCATCCACAGCCCGGCCGATCTCCGCACGCTTGCGCAAGAGCAGCTGCCGCAGCTGGCCGACGAGCTGCGCGCCGAAATGATCGACGCCGTTTCGGTGACCGGTGGCCATCTGGGCGCCGGGCTCGGCGTGGTCGAGCTGACCGTTGCGCTCCATGCCGTCTTCGATACGCCGCACGATCGCATCATCTTCGACGTCGGCCACCAGGCCTACCCGCACAAGATTCTGACCGGCCGACGCGATCGCATCCGCACGCTGCGCCAGAAGGACGGCCTCTCCGGCTTCACCCGCCGCGCCGAAAGCGAGTACGATCCCTTCGGCGCGGGGCACTCGTCCACCTCCATTTCCGCCGGTCTCGGCATGGCCGTCGCCAGCCAGCAGCTCGGCGTCAAGCGCAATGTGGTGGCCGTCATCGGCGATGGCGCCATGTCGGCGGGCATGGCCTATGAGGCCATGAACAATGCCGGCGCCATGGATGCGCGGCTGATCGTCATCCTCAACGACAACGATATGTCCATCGCCCCGCCCACCGGCGCGCTGCGGACCTATCTCGCCCGCCTCGTCTCGGGACCCGTCTACCGGGGTACGCGCGAGGCCGCCAAGACCATAGTACACAAGCTGCCGCCGTTCCTCCACGAGCCGGCCCGCCGGACCGAGGAATTCGCCCGCTCCTTCTTTACCGGCGGCACGCTCTTTGAGGAGCTGGGCTTTTATTATGTCGGCCCCATCGACGGCCATAATCTCGAACACCTCGTGCCCATTCTCGAAAACGTGCGCGACGCCGGCGAGGGGCCGATCCTCGTCCACGTCGTCACCCGCAAGGGCAAGGGCTACGCACCGGCCGAGAACTCGGCCGACAAATACCACGGCGTCTCCAGGTTCAACGTCATCACCGGCGCGCAGGCCAAGGCGCCCTCCAACGCCCCCTCCTACACTTCTGTCTTCGCCTCCTCGCTGATCCAGGAAGCCGAGGCCGACGACCGCATCGTTGCCGTCACCGCCGCCATGCCCACGGGCACCGGGCTCGACAAGTTCGAGGAGCTGTTCCCCAGCCGGATTTTCGACGTCGGCATTGCCGAGCAGCACGCCGTCACTTTTGCGGCGGGCATGGCGAGCGAAGGCCTGAAACCCTTCTGCGCCATCTATTCCACCTTCCTGCAGCGCGCGTATGACCAGGTGATCCACGACGTGGCCATCCAGGGCCTGCCGGTGCGCTTCGCCATCGACCGCGCCGGCTATGTCGGCGCCGACGGCCCTACCCATGCCGGCAATTACGACAATGCCTATCTCGGTGCCGTTCCGGGCATGGTGCTGATGGCCGCGGGCGACGAGGCCGAGCTTAGGCACATGGTGGCGACCGCCGCCGCTTACGATCGCGGCCCCATCGCCTTCCGCTATCCGCGCGGCGAGGGCATGGGCGTCGACATGCCCGCCCGCGGCGAAATTCTCCCCATCGGCAAGGGCCGCATCCTGCGCCAGGGCGGCGGCAGCGTCGCGATCCTCTCCTATGGCACGCGCCTGTCGGAAGTTCTGGCTGCTGCAGACAAGCTGGTCGCGCTGGGGCTCAACCCCACCATCGCCGACGCGCGCTTCATGAAGCCGCTCGACCAAGACCTCATTGCCCGCCTGGCCCAGACCCACGATGTCATGCTCACGGCCGAAGAAGGGGGCCTGGGCGGGTTCGGCAGCCACGTGGCGAGCTTCCTCGCCAGCAACGGGCTGCTCGATGGCAAGCTGCGCTTCCGCCCGCTGATGATCCCCGACACCTTCGTCGAGCACGCCACCCAGGACGACATGTATGCCGCCGCCGGCCTCGACCGCGCCGGCATCGTCACGGCGGCCCTCGGCGCCCTCGGCTATGACGAAGCCGCCATGAAGGCGGCCCTCGCCAAGGCCTAGCGATCTGGCATCCAGCCCTCGGCTACACAACCGCGTTGCCGTCCGGACAATGCCGCAGGATCTTGCGCGTATTTCGCTAGGGCTTTGTCAACACAACCGGTGTTTGCCTAAGGCCGCACACAAAGAGGATGATCGATGTCGCTCTCCAGCCTTGCCATTGGCGCCACCGGCATGCGCCTCGCCACCGACCGGTTCGAAACCAGCGCCGCGCGCATCGCGCGCCTCGGCACCGGCCAGGGCAACGTCGACGTGAGCGCCGAAATGGTCAATGTGTTGGAAGCCAAGGCCGATTTCACGGCCTCGGCCAAAATCGTGCGCGTCGCCAGCGACATGAGCGAGTCGCTGCTCGACATCCTCGCCTGAGGCCGCGCCTCAGCGCTCGGGCGGCGCCTCGACCATGCCCAGGGCCGACATGTAGAGCTCGAGCAGGGCTTCCTGCTCCATGCGCTCATTGGCATCCTGCTTGCGGATGGCCACGATCTTGCGCAGGATTTTGGTATCGAATCCGTTGCCCTTGGCCTCGGCGTAGATTTCCTTGATATCTGCGGAAATCGCCGCCTTCTCCTCCTCCATGCGCTCGATGCGCTCGATGAAGGCCCGGAGCTGATCCTGGGCGACGCTGTCTTCTACGGCCATGGGCAAACCTCTTTCGTCCCGGCAACCGGCGCAAGTTCTGACGCCAACCGGCCTGGGCTGGAATGGATGAAGCGACAGAGGTCGGCCAACTGCAGGCCGTTGCTCTTTCGCGGTGGCCCGTTCAACCGCATGACCGGCTCCGGTTCAACCCTTTTTCTCAGCCAATTCACACGCCCTCGGCCCTTGCTTTCGCGCGATTCTCGGGTTCCGCGCTTTTTGCAGTAGCAATCGCGTCAGCACCGGCCTGCCCTGTTGACCTTGCTTGCCCCATCGCTCAAACAAAGCCAGCCTTTTGCGACGGACCCGAGCATGATCCTGCAGCACCGCCCTTCCTTCGCCACGCTTCTCCTGGCCTTCCTCACGCTGGGCCTCGCCGGCCTCCTGCAGACGGCCCCGGCGCGGGCTGACCTGCGCGTCTGCAACCAGACGGCCAATGTGGTGTCAGTGTCCATCGGCTATCGCGCCGAACGGGGCTGGATGAGCGAAGGCTGGTGGCAGACGCCACCCGGTGACTGCCGCGTCCTCTACCAGGGCGACCTGCAGCGGCGCTTTTATTACATCTACGCCGTCGACGACATTGGCGGCGGCTCCTGGGACGGCCAGGTGTTCATGTGCACCCGTGACGAAACCTTCACAATATTCGGGGTTGAGGATTGCCTTGCACGGGGCTATGAGCGCTCGGGGTTCTTTGAAATCGATACCCAGAACCGATCCGACTGGACGCTGCAGCTGACCGAGAGTGGTGGCCAGCCCAGTGTCGTCGGTCCGGATGGGGGAGAAGATCTGGAAGACCCCGCCTTTCTGGTCGACCCGGAAGATGGCTCTGCCGGGGCCCCGCCCACACCAGACGCAACGGATGCAGAATGAGACGGATCAGACGCGCGAAGATCCTCGCCACCCTCGGGCCCGCGAGCCACGAGGAAAAAATGATCGAGGAGCTGGCCAAGGCCGGTGCGGACGTCTTCCGCATCAATATGAGCCATGCCAGCCACGAGCTGCTGCATCAGACCGTCGCGCGCATCCGCGCCGTGGAAGCGCGCCTCGAGCACCCGATCGGCATTCTGGCCGATCTGCAGGGGCCAAAGCTGCGCGTCTGGAAATTTGCTGGTGGCTCCGTCAATCTCGTGCCAGGGCAGACCTTCACGCTCGACAGTGAGCAGAATGACCAGGGCAATGCCGAACGGGTCTACCTGCCGCATCCCGAAATCATCGAGAGCGTCTCGGTCGGCGACCGGCTCCTTCTGGACGATGGCAAGCTGCAGCTCAAGGCGACCAAAGTCGGAGGCGGCGCCATCGAGACCGAAGTGGTCTATGGCGGCAAGCTCTCCGACAAGAAGGGCGTCTCCCTCCCCGATACGCTGCTGCCCACCGGCGCGCTGACGGAGAAGGACCATGCCGACCTGCTCGAGGCGCTCAAGGCCGAGGTCGACTGGATCGCCCTCTCCTTCGTGCAGCGCCCCGAAGACATCATCGACGTGCGCAAGATCGTCCAGGGTCGTGCCGGCGTCATGGCCAAGATCGAAAAGCCCCAGGCCATTGAGCGGCTCGAGGAGATCGTGAAACTCTCCGACGCCATCATGGTCGCCCGCGGCGACCTTGGCGTCGAGCTGCCGCTCGAAACCGTGCCGGGCCTGCAAAAGCGCATGATCCGCATGTGTCGCCGCTATGGCAAGCCGGTGATCGTGGCCACGCAGATGCTCGAATCCATGATCACTTCGCCGGTGCCGACGCGCGCGGAAGTGTCCGACGTGTCGATCGCGGTTTTCGAGGGCGCCGATGCGGTCATGCTGTCGGCCGAAAGCGCTTCGGGCCAATATCCGGTCGAGGCCGTCGCCACCATGAACAAGGTGGCCGTGGCCGTGGAAGGCGACGCCAATTATCGGGCGATCATCCGCGCTGCCCAGACCGAGCCGGAAGCCACCGCTGCCGACGCCATCTCGGCCGCAACCCGTCAGGTCGCCGAGACGCTCGACCTGGCTGCCATCGTCACCTACACGGCCTCCGGCTCCACTGGCATCCGCGCTGCCCGCGAGCGGCCCTCCAAGCCGATCATCGCCCTCTCCCCAAACCTGCGCACCATCCGCCGCCTGTCGGTGGTCTGGGGCATTCATTGCGTGCAGACCGAGGACGCGGTGAACCTTGAGGACATGGTCGATCGCGCCTGCGTCATCGCCTATCAGGAGGGCTTCGCCCGCCCCGGCGACCGCATCGCCATCACGGCCGGCGTTCCGCTGGGCACCCCCGGCGCCACCAACATGCTGCGCATCGCCTTCGTTCGTCAGGACGGCGCCGGCTCGAGCTGACCGCGCCGCAGATTAGAAAACGAGAGGCCCGCGCGAGCGGGCCTTTTTGTGTCAGCGGCGGGCAAACACCCTGTCGGCGATCCGTGTATTGGTCCCCGCGGCCATGCCCGGGATCAGCAAGGCATCGATCAGCCACCACAGCGCAATGCCGAACCACAGAAAACTGAGCAGCCCGAACGTCACGAAGCTCACGAGCAGCGTAGCGCCCGAGATCAGGAGCATGATGAGCCCGCTGATCGGCCGCCCCAAATAGAAGCGGTGCGCGCCCACATATCCCAGGAACAGCCACAGCACATAGGCCACGACAAGCGACTTCTTCTCGATATCGTATTGGGCCGAAACGCGGTCAGTGGTCATTGGGCAGGTCCCCTTTCGGTGACTTAGATGGACACGATCGCGCCGGAATCAAGGGAACTGGCCTGTCGCTCGTCCACTCGCCTCTCCACCCGACACCGCTCCCGTGCCCCGCGGCATGGCCTTGATCTGCACCGCCTTGCCGGGCCCATGACCCGGACAAAGCAATGGGGCCCGCACGGTCATGCGGGCCCCATCGAAACAATCGTCGAAAAGCGCTTAGCCCTGGCGGGCCTTGAAGCGCTTGTCCACCTTGTTGATGATGTAAACCCGGCCGCGGCGGCGGACGAGCTTGTTCGCGCGGTGGCGAGTCATCAACGCCTTCAGCGAATTGCGGATCTTCATCGTTCCAAATCCTTGGTCAAACAAAAGGGGCGCCAAAGCGCCCGAAACTGGCTCCGATATAGGGAAATGAGCCGCCCCTGTCAACGCGTCGGCGCAAGACTTTTCCCCAGCCGTTAACCGCCGCGACACTCTCGTGATGTAACTTGCGTCCAGCCCTTCGAGAGCAACACCCATGGCTGTCGAGACGATCACCAAGAGGGGGGTCCTGATCATCGACCCCCAGCCCAACATGGCCAACCTCGTGGCCACCATGGCCCGCAGCGTCGGCCGCCGCGACATTCGCATCGCCAATGAGGCCTCACAGGCTCTGGTGGAACTGCGGCGGCGCCTTTTCGACGTCGTCATTCTCGATGATGCCCTCATCGGGGCCGACGCGACCGAGTTCGTGCGCAAGTTGCGCGCCTCGCGCGATTGCCAGAACCGCCTGACACCCATCATCATGATGGCCGCTTCGCCGGACGCGCACCGCATCGCCGCTGCCCGGGACGCCGGCATCAACGAATTCCTGCGCAAGCCCTTTTCGGCCGTTCACCTCAAGGCCCGGCTCGACACCATTGCCGCCGCGCCCCGCGCCTTCATCGAGGCCACGCGCTATATTGGCCCGGACCGTCGGCGCCGCACTGTCAGCATCGATGGAGATCGCCGCAGCGAGCCCGGCGCCACCGATCCGTGAGCCGCGCGCCCCTCGACATCGACGCCCTGGTCGAACGCAGCCGCAACGGTCCGTGCTTCATCTGCGCCATGCTGGCCGGTGACGCTGGCTACGCGCATCACGTCATCATCGAGGACGAGCACCACATCGCCTTCCTCAGCAAGTTTCCGACCCAGCCCGGCTACGCCCTGGTCTGCCCCAAGGCCCATGTCGAGGATCTCGCGGAGGGCCTCGGCGAACAAGCGTACCTCGCGCTCCAGGCAATGGTGCATAGGCTCGCCCGCGCCCTCAAGCGCACCTTCCCTACGGAGCGCGTTTACGTGCTGTCGCTGGGCAGTCAGGCCGGCAACAGCCACCTGCACTTCCATGTCGTGCCGCTGCCACCCGGCGTGCCCTACGCGCAGCAGCAATACCACGCGCTGATGGCCGAACACGGCGTGTTGCGCCAGGGCGAGGACGAGATGGCGGCACAGGCCCGGCGCATTGCCGAGGCCTATGCCGCCCTCGATCAGGCCTGAGCCAGCGGCGCCCGTTCGGTTTCCACCTCTTTCCAGCGGATACAGGCGACGAGCCGGCCGTTCTCGATCTCTTCGAGCGGCGGCCGTACTTCGGCACAGCGCTCGATCGCAAACCGGCAGCGGGTGCGGAAGGTGCATCCCGAGGGCGGGTTGATCGGCGAAGGGATTTCCCCCTGCAACGACTCGATCTGCCGCTGCCGTGCCAGCTTGGGGTCCGGGATCGGCACGGCGGTCAGCAGCGCCCGCGTATAGGGGTGCTTGGGGTCGCCGTAGATTTCGTCGCCCGTCGCGAGTTCCACGACGCGTCCCAGATAGAGCACCAGGATCCGGTCCGACACATGCCGCACCACCGAAAGGTTGTGCGAGATGAAGATCAACGTCAGCCCGTATTCGTCCTTGAGTTCGGAGAGCAGGTTGAGGATTTGCGCCTGGATCGAGACGTCCAGCGCCGAAACCGGCTCGTCGCAGACAATGAGCTTGGGCTCGGTGATGAGCGCCCGCGCGATCCCGATGCGTTGGGCCTGCCCGCCCGAAAATTCATGCGGATAGCGATTGATCATCTCGGGCAACAGCCCCACCGATTCCATCACCCGCACCACGCGCGCCCGGCGCTCGGCCCTCTTGAGCTCGGGCCGCAAGGTCTTGAGCGGGTCCTCGATGATCTCGCCTACCGTCATGCGCGGATTGAGCGAGGCAAGCGGATCCTGGAAGATGATCTGGAGGTCCGCCCGGCGCTTGCGCATCTCCTCGGCCGGCAGGCGCGTCAGGTCCTGCCCCAGCCAGAGCACCTGCCCTTCGTCCGGCGCGATGAGTTGCAGGATGCAGCGGCCCAGAGTGGACTTGCCGCAGCCGCTTTCGCCCACGATGCCCAGCGTCTCGCCCTGCCGCACGGAAAAGTTGATGTCCTGCAGTGCCGTCAGCGTCAGCTCGCGCGAGAACAGGCCCGTGGCAATGCCAAAAGTCTTCTTGAGATCGCGGATCTCGAGCAGGTTTGGAGCCATCTTGTTCATCACGCCACCGCCTCGTAGGTCATCGGCCCTTCATAGAAACACGCCTTTTCCCGGCCCCCCTCGACTGGCGCCAGCGGCGGACGCTCCTCGAGGCACCGGTCGAAGCAGAAGGCGCAGCGTGGATGGAACGAGCAGCCCTTGGGCAGGTGCTCTAGGCTCGGCGGCAACCCCTGGATGGGGTCGAGCCGCGCCGCCCGGTGCGCAATGTGCGGCGTCGAATGGAGGAGCCCGAGCGTGTAGGGGTGGCGCGGATCGTAGAACAGCTCGTCCGTCCTGCCCTTTTCCACGCACCTTCCGCCATACATCACCATCATGCGGTCCGCGACACCGGCCACGACGCCCAGGTCATGCGTGATCAACACCAGCGCCGTCCCAAAGTCCTCGGTCAGCGTCTTGAACAGGTCCAGCATCTGCGCCTGCACCGTCACGTCTAGCGCCGTGGTCGGTTCGTCCGCGATCAGGATTTTCGGCTGGCACAGCAGCGCCATGGCGATCATCACGCGCTGCCGCATGCCGCCAGAGAGCTCGTGCGGATAGGCATTGGCGCGCTTGCCCGGTTCGGGAATGCCCACCCGCTCCAGCATCTCGACGGCGTGGCGGATGGCCTTGCCCTTGTCGAACCCCTGGTGCTTGACCAGCACTTCGGAGAGCTGCGTCTTGAGCCGCAGGCTGGGATTGAGCGAGGTCATCGGATCCTGGAAGATCATGGCGATGTCCTTGCCGCGCACCTGGTCGAGCCGGTTCTTGTCCATGCCCACGAGATTGAGGTCTCCGAGCATAGCCCGGCCGCTGGCCCGGCCATTCTTGGCGAGCAGGCCCATGATGGAGAGGAAGGCCTGGCTCTTGCCCGAGCCCGACTCTCCCACCACCGCCATGGTTTCCCCGGCCTGGAGCGAGAAATTGAGCTCGCGCACGGCATGCACTTCGCTCTGGTGCAGATCGAAGGTGACCGAGAGATCCTCGATCGATAGGACGGTATCAGTCATGGTCAGCGATCCTTGGGGTCGAGAGCATCGCGCAGCCCGTCACCGATATAGGTGAGGCAGAGCAGCAGCGTCACCAGCACGCCGGCGGGCGCCAACAGCATCCAGGGCAGCACTTCGGCCACCGGGGCGCCAAACGAGATCAGCGTGCCCAGCGACGTCTGGGGCTCCTGCACGCCGAGGCCCAGATAGCTGAGGAAGCTCTCGGTGATGATGATTTCCGGCACCGTCAGCGTCGCATAGATGACGACCGGGCCGGTAAGGTTGGGCACGATGTGCCGCAGGATGATGGTGAAGGGCTTGGCCCCGCCCGCGCGCGCCGCCTCGACGAACTCGCGCTCCTTGAGCGTCAGCGTCTGCCCGCGCACGATGCGGGCCATGGTGAGCCATTCGAGGCACCCGATGCCCACGAACAGCAGCACCGGATTGCGCCCGAAGATCACGACGAGGATGATGACGAAGAGGATGTAGGGCAGCGCGTACATGATATCGACGAAGCGCATCATCACGGCATCCACCTTGCCGCCGAAATACCCCGCAACGGCTCCATAGACCACGCCGATCACCACCGACACCACGGTGGCGACGCCCGCCACGATCAGGCTCATCTGCGTGCCCTGCAGCACGCGCGCCAGCATGTCACGCCCGTTCTGATCGGTGCCGAACACGTGCCCCTTGGAGAGGTCGGGCGGCTTGCGGATTGACGTCCAGTCGACCTCCGCATAGCCCCACGGCACGAAATAGGGGCCGATGATCGCCGCCAGCACGATCAGCACGACGAGGATGATCGACACCATCGCCGCCTTGTTGCGCAGCAGCCGCCGCATGGCGTCCTGCGTCAACGAGCGGCCCTTGGGCGCGTCGAGCTTTTCGAGCTTGTTGGCGTAGTCGGTGAGAATGGCGTCCTTGCCGGTAATGCCAGCCATCAGCGGTACCTCACCTTGGGGTCGAGCCAGGCATAGAGCATGTCAACCAGGAGGTTGAGCGCCAGAATGATGAACATGTAGAGGATCGTCGTGCCCAGCACGATGCCGTAGTCGCGGTTAAGGGCCGCGGTGATGAAGTACTTGCCGATGCCCGGCAGGCCGAACACCTGTTCGACCACCAGCGAACCGGTGAGCAGGTAGCTCAGCCCCGGTCCGAGATAGGACACCACGGGGATCAGCGCCGGCTTGATGGCGTGACGCGCCAGCACCAGCCGTTCGCCCAGGCCCTTGGAGCGGGCAGTGCGCACATAGTTCGTGCCCAGCACCTCGATCATCGAGCCGCGCATCAGCCGCGAAATGCGCGCGGCATGTGGCCACGCCAGCACGGTTACCGGCAGCACCAGGTGCGTCAGCGAGCCGTTGACCCAGCCGCCCGCCGGCAGCCACTTGAGGTAGACGCCGAACACCAGCTGCAGCAGCGCTGCGCTGAGGAAATTGGGCACCACGACGCCGATCATCACGACCAGCACCAGCACATAGTCGGGCCACTTGTTCTGGTTCACCGCGGCGATCATGCCTGCGACGATCCCGATCGCCGTCGCCACGACGAAGGCGCTCATCGCCATGGTGAGGGTGAACGGAAAACCGATGCGGATAAGGTCAGAGACGCGGAACCCATCGATCACCATGGACGGGCCGAGGTCGCCGTGCAGCAGGCGCCACACATAGATCAGGTACTGCATGGGCAGCGACTGATCGAGATTATAGTAGGCGCGCAAATTCGCCATGACGTTCGGCGGCAGGGCGCGTTCGCCGTCGAACGGACCGCCCGGCGCCAGGCGCAGGATGAAGAAGCATACAGTTACGGCAATCAGCGCTATCGGAATGGCCGAGAGCACGCGCCGCAGGGCGTAGCTGATCATGATGATGTGACCTTGTTGGGTCCGGCGCCCCGTCCATTGCGCCGGTAGAAAAGAACCGTGGGGGCCGGAGCCCCCACGTCATGCCTTGAAGAAGCGGCTTACTGCTCGTTCTTCGTCAACCACCGCGTGCGGTGGATGTCCTTGGCGTTGTCCTCGAAGCCTTCGATATAGGGCTTCACCACGTTCTTGGAGACGTACCAGTAGATCGGCAGGGCAGCGAACTCGTCCATGGCGATCTTCTCGGCCTGGGCCAGGACTTCGCCGCGCTTGGCAAGGTCCTGTTCGGTCGAGGCCTGGTCGAGCAGCGTGTCGAACTCTTCGTTCGAGTAGCGGCCGTAATTGTTGCCCCAGTTCATGGTGCCGTCCTGCATGGTGCCCGTCTTGAGCAGGTCCAGCGTGTTGGACGGATCGTTGTAGTCGAGCAGCCAGCCGGCACGGCCGACCTGGAAATCACCCGCACGCAGCGCGTCGTAGTGGACGGCCACTTCGGAGTTGAACAGCTCCACCTTGACGCCCAGCGGCTCCCACATGGCGGCGATCGCCACGGCGATGCGCTGGTGGTTGTCGTTGGTGTTGTAGCGCAGCTGCAGCGTCAGCGGATTGTCCGGGCCATAGCCGGCTTCCTTGAGCAGTTCCTGCGCCTTGGCGACGCGCTCTTCGTAGGGCATCTGCGCCCACTCGGGCATGTAGGCGTTCTCGACATAGTTGCCGGTGCCCGGCGGCACCCAACCATAGGCCGGCAGTTCGCCGGTGCCCAGGATGTCGGGGCCGATCACGTCACGCAGCACCGAGATCGAGAGGGCCTCGCGCACGCGGACGTCGTCCAGCGGCGGCTTTTCCTGGTTCATCACGTAGTAGTAGACGCCCAGGAACGGAGCCACATGGGCTTCGCCCGGCAGATTGTCCTGCATCCACTGATACTGGTCCGACGGGAAGTCGGTGAGGATGTCGAACTCGCCCGCACGGTAGCGGTTGAGCGCGGCCGCCTGGTCTTCGAGGACGTTGTAGTAGACCTCGTCGATCTGCACGTTGGCGGCGTCGTAATAGTCCTCGTTCTTGACCGAGTGGACATAGGAGCCCGGCAGCCATTCCACGATCTTGTAGGGACCATTGGCCACGATGTGGTCCATCTTGGTCCAGTCGTCGCCGAACTCTTCCACCAGGTGCTTGGGCACGGGGAAGGCAGTGTAGTGCGTCAGCGCTTCGATGAAGAAGGGAGTCGGCGCCTCGAGGGTGATTTCGAGCGTCTTGTCGTCGATGGCCTTGACGCCGAGCTCGTTGAGATCGGTCATCTCGCCGGAGTTGATCGCCTGCGCGTTCTTGATGGGATACTGCAGATACGCATATTCGGACGCCGTCTTGGGGTCCATCAGGCGCTGCATCGCAAACACGAAGTCGTCCGCCGTTACCGGCTCGCCATCGGTCCACTTGATGCCGTCGCGCAGATGGAAGGTATAGACCAGGCCATCGTCCGAAATGTCCCAGCTCTCCGCCTGTCCGGGGATGGGCTTGGCGTTGGCGTCATCGGTCACCAGGCCTTCGATATAGTCGCCGACGACGCGGTTTTCCCAATCGCCGGAGACCTTGGCCGGATCGAGCGAGCCGGGGTCGCCACCATTGTGCAGCTGCAGCGTCACGGCAGAGGCCGCAGTGCTCATCATCAGCGCCAGGGCGCCGGCGGTCGATACCGCCTTCAGAGCTGTGGTGATCTTCATTATCGTCCCATCTCCTTGTGGAATTCTTCGTTTCTCTGGCAGGCCACGCGATTGATGCTGCGCGGCTCATTTGTTGCTGCCGCCGTTTTTTACCCGGCGGTCAAGGTGATTGGACGGTATCTCGCAATTCCGTCTACTGACAAGCGAAAACCTTGACCTAAACGTCAAGCACCAGCGTCCAGTCGGCACCAGCAACCCTTGCGGAAGGAAATTTGCGTTCCGAACCAAAGGATTGCGCCGAAGTGACTCGGGCCACACGCCCTGTGGATCGCTTTTGATCTACGGTCCGAACAAACCGCTTTGCTGGACGAGATAAATCCCGATCGCCACCGCGACCAGCACGGCAAAGGGCACCCAGCCGGGCAGCGGGCCTCGTGGTTTCTTCACCGGCGGCTCGGGTTTCTTCTCCGGCCGCCGGAACGGAATGATGTTGTCGTCGCTCATGCCGCGCTTTCTACCAGCGCGGCGACGCCCATGCCACCCGCCGTGCAGACCGAGATCAGCGCCCGCTTGCCCGCCTGCCCCGAGAGCAGCTTGGCCGTGAGGCCCAGGATACGCGCCCCTGTGGCGGCAAAGGGATGCCCATAGGCCAGGCTCGACCCCTTGACGTTGATCTTGCCCGGGTCGATCTCGCCCAGCACGGCCTCTCGTCCCAGCACGTCCCGGCAATAGGCGGGGTCGTTCCAGGCCTTGAGCGTCGCCAAAACCTGCGCGGCAAAGGCTTCGTGCAGCTCGAAATAATCGATGTCGGCAAAGCCGAGCCCCGCCCGCTGCAACATCTCGCTCACCGCGATGGTCGGTGCCATCAGCAGCCCCTCGCCATGCGCAAAATCATTGCCCGCCACCCGCCCGGTGGTGAGATAGGCCAGGATCGGCAGCCCCCGCGCCCGGGCCCACTCCTCGCTCGCCAGCAGCACCGAAGCGGCGCCGTCGGTCAATGGCGTCGAATTGCCCGCCGTCAACGTGCCTTCCCCGCTCTGCTTGTCGAAGGCCGGCTTCAGCGTCGCCATCTTTTCAAGGTTCGCGTCGGGCCGCACATTGTTGTCCTTGAGAAGGCCGGCGCAGGGCACGAGAAGATCGTCGTGAAACCCCTCGTCATAGGCCTCGGCCGCATGCCGATGGCTCGCCACCGCCAGCGCGTCCTGCGCCTGGCGCGGAATATGCCACTCCTTGGCCATCAACTCGCAGTGCTGGCCCATTGAAAGCCCGGTGCGCGGCTCATTGACCGAAGGCGCCACCGGCGACAGCTCGCCGAAATTGAACCCCTTGAACGCCTTGAGCTTGTCGCCCGTGGTCTTGGCCGCGTTGGCATTGAGCAGCCGGTGCTGGAACTTCGGCCCGAAGACGATCGGGCTGTCGCTCACCGTATCGGAACCCGCAGCAATGCCGCTCTCGATCTGCCCCGACGCGATCTTGCCCGCCAGCATCAACGCCGCCTGCAGGCTCGTGCCGCAGGCGATCTGCAGTGTCGTTCCCGGCGTGCGCGGCGACAGTCCTGCGTCGAGCAGCGCCTCGCGGGCGATGTTGAAATCCCGGCTATGGTTGATCACGGCGCCGGCGACCACCTCGTCCACTTTCTCGCCCTTGAGCCCGTATTTGTCCGCCAGCCCGGCCAGTGTCGTCCCCAGCAGCGACAGATTGGTTTCCTCCGCATAGGCGGTGCCCCCGCGCGCAAACGGAATGCGGGCTGATCCGACAATGGCAACACGCTTGAGTTCAGTCATTTCTTGTCTCCAAAGTCGGGGCTGGCAAGATCTTTACCTCGCCCCTGAGGGGAGAGGCGCGAAGCGCCGGGTGAGGGGTTCACCGTCGCGAACCAGGACACTCGTCACGCCCGCCCATCCGCGCGCGCCCTCATCGGCCCGCCCAGGAACGGCGCGAAACCGGTGCCTAGGATGACGCCGATATCGGCCAGGTCCGCATTGGCCACCACGCCCTCGCCGACCACGACCTCCGTCGTGTCCACCAGCGGCCGCACCAGTTCCTTGCCGAGCGCTGCGAGATCCGGATGGTTGGGCGTCTCGCCCTTGATCGGCTTTCCCTTTTCCCATCGGTAAAAGCCTTCGCCGGTCTTGCGCCCCAGCTTGCCCTCGGCAATGAGCTGCGCGAACCGGCTGCCCTCGGGCACCGGATGCCCCAGCTCGCTGGCCACCGATTTGCCGACATCGAGCCCGACCGTATCCATGAGTTCGATCGGCCCCATCGGCATGCCGAACGCCACCGCGGCGGCGTCGAGCAACTCCTTGCTCTCGCCCTTTTCCACCCGCTCGACGGCACCGAGCATGTAGGGCATCAGCACGCGATTGACGAGGAAACCCGGGGCCGACTTCACCACCACGGGTGACTTGCCGATGGCCAGCGCGAAACTGGCCCCCTTGCCGATCGCCTCGTCCGAATTGAAGCGCGAGCGGATCACCTCCACCAGCGGCAGCTGCGCCACCGGATTGAAGAAGTGCAGCCCGATCAGCCGCTCGGGCTTGTCGAGCGCCTCCGCGATGCGTTCGAGTTCGATGGAGGATGTGTTGGTCGCCAGGATGGCGCCGTCCTTGATCTTGCCTTCGACCCCCTTGAAGATCGATTGCTTGACCTCGAGCTTTTCCACCACCGCCTCGATGATCACGTCGGCCCGCGCCACGCCCGTACCCTTCGGGTCGGCGGTCAGCCGCAGCATGGCCGCGTCCACCTCGTGCTTTTTCTTGTAGCGCTTCTTGAACAGCTTCTTGGCCCGGTCGAGTGCCGGCTTGATGCGGTCCATGTCGAGGTCCTGCAGCGTCACCGCCATGCCGCGATAGGCGCACCAGGCAGCGATGTCGCCGCCCATCACCCCGGCCCCGATCACATGCACCCGCGCAAAGCGCTCGCCCCGGACCTTCTGCTTCTTGAGCCCCTCGGAGAGAAAGAACACCCGCCGCAGATTGGTGGCCGTGGGCGAACCCATCAGCGGCACGAAGGCGTCCACCTCGCCACGGATCATGGCTCGCCAGTCATCGCCGTGCTGCTCGAAGAGATCGATCAGCGCGTAGGGCGCCGGGTAATGCTCGCGCCGCGCCTTCTTGGCCACTTGCTTGCGCATCTGGTTGGCCACGGCCTCCCGCACCAGCGGCAGCGCCAGCGCCTTTTTCGCCAACGGCGCCTCGCTCGACTTGCGCTTTTGCAGCACCGCCTTGCGGCCTTCCCAGCGCAGCATGTCGCGGTGCCGCACCAATTTGTCGACGAGGTTGAGGCCACGCGCCGCGCCCGGGCGCAGCATCTTGCCCGTCAGCATGATCTGCATGGCGTCCACCGGTCCCGCCTGGCGGATCGAGCGCCCCGTCCCGCCAAATCCCGGGAAGATGCCCAGGTTCACCTCTGGAAACCCGATGCGCGTCTTGTCGTCATTGACCGCGATCCGGTAGTGGCACGCCAGCGCCAGCTCCAGCCCGCCCCCAAGGCAGAAACCGTGGACGCCGGCGACCACCGGAATGCGCAGCCCCTCGATCCGCGAAAACAGCGCATGCGTCCGTTTCAGCGCCTCCGGCAACACCGAAAAGTCGCTCATCGCGTCGAATTCGCTGATATCGGCACCGGCAATGAAGCCGCTGTCCTTGCCCGAAAGCAGCACCACGCCGATCAGTTCGCCGGAACTGGCCAGATCCTCGAACCGCGCCACCAGCGTTTCGAGCTCCATGATCGCCTCTCGGCTCAGCGTATTGACCGACGCGCCGGGCGTGTCGATCGTCAGCCAGCCGATCTTTTCGACATCGGTGTGAAAGCGCCAGTGCTTGGTGTCAGTGGCCTGTGGGGCGATCATCTTGGCTCCTCGATGCGGATCTTCGTCCTTGCGATGGACCTTCATCCACCACCACGTCATTCCCGCGAAAGCGGGAACCCCTGTTTGCATTTCCCACGGAGGTCCCGCTTTCGCGGGAGTGCCTCCGTATCAAATCGTCGCGCACCCTACTCCGCCGCCATCGGCTGCGATGTAGGCTTAAGCACATCCACCCCGAAATCGTCCACATGCACGGCGCGGTTGGTCGCCTCGTCCGCCGCGCGCATGATGCCCGCCTCGTTCTCGTTCAGCACCCCGGCGGCCACGGCATCGGCAATGGCGTCCCGGTCGAGCCGCCGCTCGATCACGCCCTTGCGCGCGGCCTTGATGAACCGGGCCTCGATCTCCTCGGCCTCCGTCACCTTGAGGAACGCATCTTCGAGGACGCCGGTGACGTCATCCGGGTCCATGCTGACATAGACGCCGGTGGTCAGCCGGTCGCGGAACGCACCGGGCCGCAACACGGCGCGCACGAAGCGATAGTTGACCCGGTCAGAGGCCGGCCGCGCATGCCGCCCGAGTGGGAAGCACAGGAACCGCATCGCTCCGGCAAAGACCGGGTTCGGGAAATTGACAAAGACCTCGCCGAAGGTGGTTTCCATCGACGCCACCCGGTCGGCCAGGATCGCCTCGACCAGTTCGCGGTCCTCGGCAATCTGCCCTTCCTCCTCGAACCGTTTGAGCGTGGCCGACATGATGTAAAGGTCGCCCAGGATATCGGCCATGCGGCCCGAAATCTTCTGCTTGCGCTTGAGCGCACCGCCCAGCACCACCGTGATCCAGTCCGCCACCAGCGCAAAATCCTGCGCATAGCGATGCAGCCGCCGATACCACATCGCCATCGGCCCATCATTGGGGCTCGAGGCGAAGGCGCCATTGGTCAGCCCATGCAGGAAACTGGCGACGATGTTGCGCAGCATGAAGCGCGTATGCCCGCCAAAGGCCGTGTCGAACGCGTCGAGCCCGGCGCGGCGATCCTTGTTCTGCGCCGCCTGCACTTCCTTGAGCAGATATGGATGCGCCCGCAGCACGCCCTGCGCAAAGGTCATCAGCGTCCGCGTCAGGATGTTGGCGCCTTCCACCGTAATCGCCACAGGCAGCGCCTGGTAGGCGCCGAACAGATAGTTCCCTGGCCCGTCCTGGATGGCGCGGCCGCCCTGAATGTCGAAGGCGTCGTCCATGCTGTCGCGCATGGCTTCGGTCGTCGTGTATTTGAGCAATCCCGCCAGCACCGCCGGCCGCTGTCCTTCATCCACCATCGACGCCGTCAATCGCCGCGCCGCCTCGAAGGCATAGGCGCGCTTGACCATCTCGCCCAAAGGCTCGGCCACACCTTCCATGATCCCGACGGGAATGCCGAACTGCCGCCGCACCCGCGCATAGGCCGACGTGGCGCGCAGCGTCGCTTTGATGGAGGTCGAGCCGATGGCGGGCAGCGAAATGGCGCGCCCCGTCGAGAGGCACTCCATCAGCATGCGCCAGCCCTGTCCCGCATAATCGGTGCCGCCGATCAGATAATCCATGGGCACGAACATGTCGGTGCCGCGCACCGGCCCGTTCATGAAGGCCTGCCGCGCCGGATAGTGCCGCCGCCCGATGTCGAGCCCCGGATGGTCGTGCGGGATCAGCGCCAGGGTAATGCCGATATCGGGCCCGCGGCCCAGATGATTGTCCGGGTCCTTGAGAAGGAAGGCGAGGCCCACCAGCGTTGCGATGGGGGCCAGCGTAATGTAGCGCTTGTCAAAGCTGAGGCGCACGCCCAGCGTTTCGACGCCATTCCACATCTGCCGCGTGACGATGCCGATGTCGCGCATCCCGCCCGCGTCCGACCCCGAATGGACGCCCGTCAGCGCGAAGCAGGGCACCTCCTGCCCGTTGGCGAGGCGATGGAGATATTTGTTCTTCTGTTCGGGCGTGCCGTATTTCTCGAGCAGCTCCCCCGGCCCCAGCGAATTGGGCACCATCACCGTGATGCCTGCCGCCACCGAGCGGCTCGCGATCTTGGAGACGATCATCGACTGTGCCTGCGCCGAAAACCCCAGGCCCCCATGCTCCTTGGCGATCAGCATGCCCAGGAACCCGTTCTCCTTGAGGAACTGCCAGAGCTCGGGCGAAAGATCGGCGCGATTGTGCCGAATGTCCCAGTCGTCGATCATCCGGCAGGCGGTTTCCGTGGGGCCATCGAGAAACGCCTGCTCGTCCGGCGTCAGCGTCAGCGGCCGGATTTTGGTCAGCTTGTCCCAGTTCGGACGCCCCGAAAAGAGCTCCGCATCCCAGCCCACAGTGCCGGCATCAAGCGCTTCCTGTTCGGTGCGGCTCACCCGCGGCAGAATGGATTTGACGGCGCCATAGATCGGGGTCGTCAGCACCTTCAGCCGGATCGGCTTGACCGAGAGTGTCAGCAGCACGGCGCCCACGATGAGCACCAGCCAGCTGCCGAAACCGAGGCCGTAGCCCGCCCCCGTTGCGCCAAAGTGCAGGCCCGATAACAGCCCGATCACCAGCATGGCGGCGCCCCACTGCCAGAGCGGGCTTTCCCGCATTGCCAGAAAGCCGAATACAACCACGCCGATCAGAAAAAGTGCCAGAGCCAAGGCTCGTTCCTCCCCGCGCATCGCTCGCGAGGGCAGCCTGCCCCGTAACGCGACGCTTGCTGTCGAGACGGCCGAGGAGCCCTTTTGGTTCCCTACCGTCAGCTTTCCTGCCGCACCGAGTCGGCTGCTCCCCAGCGCACCGAGCATACTCATGCCCGGCTCCTGGTACATCCCAGATTACCCAAGTTTACGTATACGTCAACATGCCGCCCTAAACGTCGCTAATCAGCAGTATCAGCCTCGTCTCGCCGACTAACCGGCCGGGCAACGAATTGACGCTAGCGGAAACCCGTGGAATAGTTTTGCCTGGTGCTGCCGAACGGCAGCAGAGAAGCGGGCCCGGCCCGCCGCCCGCAAGAGGCACAGTGGAGGACCTCGATGCAGACGACACAACCGGACGCGCCGCGCCCCTGGGTCGCCAGCTATCCCGACGGCATTGCCTGGGACGCCCCTATCGACACCACACCGGTGCACGAACAGGTTCTGGCCGCCTGCCGCAAGAACCCCTCCGGCATGGCTCTCGATTTCCTGGGCGGCACCACCAGCTTTGCGCAGCTGGCCCGCGCCATCGAGGCCTTCGCCGGCGCACTGCAAAAGGAGTTCGGCGTCACCAAGGGCTCGCGTGTGGCGCTGATGCTGCCCAATACGCCCTTTTATCCCATCGCCTATTATGCCGTGCTGCGCGCCGGCGGCACCGTGGTCAACTGCAACCCGCTCTATACCGTCACCGAGTTGAGCCACATCACCGGCAGTGCCGGCGCCGACATCATGGTCACCCTCGACCTGCAGCAGATCTTCGAGAAGGCCGAGGCGCTGCTTTCGGTCGGCCACGTCAAGGACCTCATCGTCTGCCACTTCCCCAACGCCCTGCCGCTGGTCAAGAAGCTCCTCTTCTCCATCGCCAAGCGCAAGGATCTGGCGAACCCGCGCAAATCGGCCCAGGCGAGCCGCGTGGCCTATTTCGATGATCTGCTGACCCGCGGCCACCAGCCGGAGGCGGTCAGCATCGACCCGCACACCGACATCGCCGTCCAGCAATATACCGGCGGCACCACCGGCCTGCCCAAGGGCGCCCTGCTCACCCACGCCAACATCGCGGCCAATATGAGCCAGATCGACAAGTGGGGGTGTGGTCTGTTCTACCCGCCCTCCAAGGTCGTGGCGGTGCTGCCCTTCTTCCACATCTTCGCCATGACCGTCTGCATGAACGTGCCGCTGTGCAACGGCACCCCCGTGGTCATGTTGCCCCGCTTCGAGCTCAAGGCCCTGCTCGATCTTCTCACCCGCACCCGCGCCAACGTCCTGCCGGCCGTGCCCACCCTGCTCGCCGCCATCGCCCGCAGCGAGGCGACCAAACCGGAGCAGCTGGCGAGCCTGGAGGTGGCCATTTCCGGCGGCGCCGCCCTCGCCGATGAAGTCCGCCACAGCTTCGGCAAGAAATCGAAAGCCCTCCTGGCCGAAGGCTATGGCCTCACCGAGGCCTCGCCGGTCGTCTGCTGCGCCGCCCTGCGCAAGCCGTCCAGGCCGATGTCCATCGGCATGCCCCTGCCGGGCACCGATATCCGCTTCGTCGACGTAGATACCGGGGAAGTCGTCGGCACCGGCCAGGATGGCGAATTGCAGGTCAAGGGCCCGCAGGTCATGGCCGGCTACTACGCGGACGAGGAAGCCACCCGGGCCGCCTTTGTCGACGGCTGGCTGCGCACTGGCGACGTCGGCCACATCGATGAGGACGGCTACGTCTTCCTGGTTGACCGCATCAAGGACCTCATCATCTGCTCGGGCTTCAACGTCTATCCCCGGACCATCGAGGAGGCGCTGATGGGTCACGACGCCGTCGAGGAGGTCAATGTCATCGGCGTGCCCGACGATTATCGCGGCGAGGCGCCCGTTGCCTTCGTCAAGCTCAGGGACGGCCAGAGCATCGACGCCCACGGCCTCAAGCTCTGGCTGGCCGACAAGCTCAACAAGATCGAGATGCCCAGGGAGATCATCTTCAAGGACGCCCTGCCCAGGACCCTGATCGGCAAGTTGTCGAAAAAGGAGCTGCGCGAGGAATATGCGCAGACCAAGAGGAAGGCCCCGTGACGTCACCGGACGACACCCGCGACCTCTTCGCCATCGCCGATCTCGCGCGCGAGTTCGGCATTTCCACCCGCGCCATCCGCTTTTACGAATCCAAGGGTCTGCTCTCTCCCGAACGCGTCGGCGCCACCCGCATCTTCCGCCGCCGCGACCGCGCCCGGCTGATCCTCATCCTGCGCGGCAAGCGGCTCGGTTTTTCCCTGCGCGACATCTCCGACTATCTCAGCCTCTATGACGCCGATCGCTCGCAGCAGGTAAGCCTCCTAGCCGAAAAGGTCGAGGAGCGCATCGCCCTCCTCGAGCGCCAGCGCAACGACCTCGAAACCACCATTCGCGAACTGCGCGAAATCCAGAGACTTGCGGATGAACGATTCGCAAAAGCCTGACTTGTGTTTTTGTACGTGCGAACGTACATTCTCAGCTCCGGAGTGGTCAGATGCGCGCCAAATCTATTTCCGATTTCCGTAAGAATATAGCCGCCGACATCGACGCTGCAGTGGACGATCACGTTCCCCTCATCATCACACGGACAGGCGGACGCGAGGCAGCGGTTGTCATGTCCCTTGCCGATTTCGAGTCGTGGAAAGAAACGCTCTACCTTCTCAGCAATCCCGCGAACGCAAAGGAACTTCGTGACTCCATTGCAGAGTTGGATGACGGAAAGGCGCAGCAGCGTGACATGATTGACTAAGCTGCTCTTCACCGAGAGAGCTTGGTCGCATTACACCTACTGGGCCGAAACGGACCGGCGTAAGCTTAAGAAGGTCAACGATCTTCTCAAGGTCATTTTACGCACGCCTCATGAGGGCATTGGAAAACCTGAACCTCTTTTGGGGGAACTCTCGGGGTTCTGGTCTCGCCGGATCGACGACGAACATCGTCTCGTCTATCGGGCGTCGGATGATCTGGTGGAAGTCGTGCAGTGCCGCTTCAACTACAAATCGCGCTAGCGCCCGCCGCGCGGCTTCACAGTCTTGATCATAAAATCCGGCTTCTTCGGCTTCACCCAGCCCTTGGGCGGTTGGCGCACCGGCGCGTTTGAGCCGAGCCCGATCTGTCCCGGCGGCGCCTGCCCCACCGAAACCTTCACCGGGTTTCCGTCCTCGTCGAGGATCACCGTGCCGTCGCCCGTCTCCCCCTTCCAGCGCGCGATCTCGTCCCGCAGCGCTGCGGCCCGCTCGAAATCGAACGCGGCCGCCGCCTCTTCCATTTCCTTCTCCAGCGCGACCAGCCGCGCATGATTGCTTCGCGATGACATCCTTCACCCTCCAGGCGTCTCCCTCCCCCTTGCGGGAGGGTAGTGCAGCTCGGTCCGGAAGGACCGTAGCGAAACCGGGTGGGGGTGTAGCCGTTTCCACAAGCGCCATCCCTACCCCACGAACGCATCCATATCCTCGAGCCGCGCCGCCTCCTGGGCCGGCTTGTCCCAGCGGATGCGGTTGATGCGCGGAAAGCGCAGTGCCACGCCCGATTTGTGGCGCGTACTCTGCTGTGCCGAGTCGAACGCCACCTCGAACACCAAATCCTTTTTCACCTCGCGCACCGGCCCGAACGCGTTGAGCGTGTTGGCCCGGATCCAGCGGTCGAGCTGCTTGAGCTCCTCGTCGGTGAAACCGAAATAAGCCTTGCCGATGGGCACCAGCTCGTTGCCCTTCCACACCCCGAACGTATAGTCCGAATAATACGAGCTGCGCTTGC
The DNA here is from genome assembly GCF_014837245.1 of Devosia oryzisoli. GTDB lineage: Bacteria > Pseudomonadota > Alphaproteobacteria > Rhizobiales > Devosiaceae > Devosia > Devosia oryzisoli. The sequence continues at coordinate 86,880 of NZ_JACYFU010000006.1, read as the reverse complement.
CGTGGCCGCGCTGCGCATACATCAGCACCGCATCGACCACATTGGGGTCGCGCTTCCACTTGAACCACAGCCCCTTGGGCCGGCCCGGCACATAGGGCGAGGTCCTGAGCTTGAGCATCACCCCTTCATGGCCGTGCTCGTCGGCCCCCTGCCGGCGCAATGTCCCCACCGCTTCCCAATCGTCGAACGACAGGAGTTCGGATATATCCATGCGCGTCTGCGGATTGGCCGCAAACCAGGCTTCGAGCCGCGCCCGCCGCTGCTCCCACCCAAAGGCGCGGATATCTTCGTCGCCGTCGAACAGCATGTCATAGACGCGCACGAACGCCGGCAGCTCCTGCATCTGCCTAGGGCTGGCCACCTTGCGATTGAGTCGCTGCTGCAGATCGTTGAAGCTCTTCGCGTCGAAATCGTGCCCCACCAGCAGTTCGCCATCGAGCACCGCCCGCCCCATGGCCGCCTCGACCACGTCGGGAAAACTGCCCCCGATATCGTCGCCCGTGCGCGAAAACATCGAGACGCCGTCCCGCCCCAGCACCAGTTGCACACGGATGCCGTCCCATTTCCACTCAGCGGAGAAATCGCGCGGATCGAGCCTGTCGAAGTCGCTGTCCTCGATCGGCGTCGACAGCATCATCGGGTGGAAGCGCGCGGTGTGATCGATCTCCGGACGCTCTGTCCTGCCCTCCAGCCAGTCGAACAGCACGCCATAGGGCGGCTTGACCCCGTGCCAGACTTCTTCGATGGCCTGCAGGTCCACCCCGCTCATTTCCGCCAGCGCCGTCTTGGCCAGCCGCGCCGAGACCCCGACCCGCAGCGCCCCCGTCGCCAGCTTCACCAGCGCCCAGCGCTCGTGGTTGGCGGCAATGGTCAGCATGTCGCCGATCACCCGGGGCAGGTCGGCCTTGCTGGTGTGGTTCAGAATCTCCACGACGCCGCTGAGGCTGGGCAATTCTCCCTCGCCATGGTGCGGCCAGATCAGCGCAATGGTTTCCCCCAGATCCCCGACGTAATCGTAGGACAGGCCGAACAGCGTTTCGTCCACCTCGCGCAGCACCGTCTCGCGCAACAGCGCCGGCTTGACGTTGCGGATGTCCATCTCGCCGGTCAGCACCGCCAGCGCCAGCCCCCGGTCCGGGTCCGGCACCTCGGTGAAATACTGCGCCAGCGCCGCAATCTTGCGCGTTCGCGACGGGGTAAGGGCCAAAAGCTCGAGGAGGTCGGCGAACTGCTTCATTCCGCCCCCTCCCCACCGTCGTCATCCAGTCCCGGCAGCGCCAGCGGCTCGGCGTCGAGCCCCTGGCTCTTGCACCAATAGACCAGCGCATCCTCGCGCCCATGCGTCACCCACACGGTCGAAGCACCGCTGTCGAGGATGGACTGGTTGAGCTCGCCCCAGTCGCAATGGTCCGAAATCACCAGCGGCAGTTCCACCAGCGCCTGTCGCGCCCGCTGCTTGATGCTCATCCAGCCGGAAGCCTGGCACACCACCGGGTCGGGAAAGCGCCGGCTCCAGCGGTCGCGAATGGCCGAGGGCGGCGCGATCACGATCTGTCCGGCCATCGCGCCTTTCGGCATCCCCGTCGCCGGGATCAACTGCCCCAGCGGCACGCCCAGTTCTTCATAGAGCGCGCACAGCCGGATCATCGCGCCATGGAGATAGATCGGCTCGTCCCAGCCGGCATCGCGCAACAGCGCGATCACCCGCTGCGCCTTGCCCAAAGCGTAGCAGCCCACCAGGTGGCACCGCTCCGGCTGCGCCTCGACCGACTTCAAGAGCCGCGCGATCTCGTCCTTCGGGTGCGGATGCTGGAACACCGGCAGCCCGAACGTCGCCTCGGTGACCAGAAGATCGCAGGACACGGGCTCGAACGGCTCGGCCGTCCGGTCCGGCAGGCGCTTGTAGTCCCCCGTCACCACCACGCGCTGCCCCGCCGTTTCGACCAGCACCTGCGCCGAGCCCAGAATGTGCCCGGCCGGATGGAAGCTCACCCGCGTGCCATCAAGATCGAGCACCTCGCCAAACGGCAGCGCCTCGAACCGGTCGGCACAGTCCTCGCCATAGCGCACCTTCATGATCGCGATGGTGTCCGGCGTTGCCAGCACCGAACCATGCCCAGATCGGGCATGATCGGCATGCCCATGCGTAATGATAGCCCGGGCCTTGGGCGCGCCGGGGTCGATCCAGGCATCGATGGAGGGGATATAGAGGTCGCGTTCGATGATGGCCATAAACTGCTCCACCGGGAAAAACGGGAACGGTCGGCCGCTTCTCCGGTTGCCTTCCCGTGCCTCATGCAAAAGGACCGCCCATGACTATTGCCACGACACCCCTGCCAGATGGCGGCAGCATTCCCGTCTTTGGTCTGGGCACCTGGATGATGGGCGAACGCGCCGACCGGCTCGACGCCGAAATCGCCACCCTGCGCGCCGGCCTCGAGCAAGGCGTCACCCTCATCGACACCGCCGAGATGTACGGCAATGGCGGTTCCGAAAAAATGGTGGGGCAGGCCATCGCCGGCCGCCGCGACGGGCTTTTTCTCGTCTCCAAAGTCCTGCCGCATAATGCCAGCCGCGCCGGCACTATCCGCGCCTGCGAACAGAGCTTAAGACGCGTCGGCACCGACCGGCTCGACCTCTATCTGCTGCACTGGCGCGGCCAGCACCCCCTCGCCGAAACCGTCGCCGCCTTCGAGGACCTCAAGGCCAGTGGCAAGATCCTGCGCTGGGGCGTCTCCAATTTCGATACCGACGATATGGCCGAACTCCAAGCCATCACCGATGCCTGCCAGGCCAACCAGGTGCTCTACAACCCCTCCCGCCGCGGCATCGAGCACGATCTCCTGCCCCAGGCGCAAAAGGCCGGGATGCCCATCATGGCCTATTCGCCCATCGAGCAGGGCCGTCTCGCCAACAACCGGACCCTGGCCGACATCGCCGCGCGCCACCAGGCCTCCCCCGCCCAGATCGCGCTGGCCTGGGTGCTCCGCCAGCCCGGCGTGGTCGCCATCCCCAAGACTAGCCGCCCCGATCGCGTCGCCGAAAATGTGCAGGCCCTCGACATTCGCCTGACCCAGGCCGACCTCGACGCCATCGACACCGCCTTCCCACCCCCAACCCGCCCTCAGCCCCTCGACATGATCTAGAAGCCGACTACCCCAAACCTCTCAGCCTGCGCCCCTCGCCCCTCAGGGGAGAGGGCCGGGGTGAGGGGTGCACAGGCCCGCCGCCTTGCCTTGCCTGCCCATCCGGTCCAAACACTCTCCAACTCAGGGAGACCGCCCATGCGCCGCACCACCCATCCGGCTGGCTCGATCCACACCTTCACCGTCGACAGCGCCGCGCTCGCCGGCAACCGCCTCGGGGACCCCACGACCCGCCGTGTCGACGTCTACGTGCCGCACGGTCACGATGGCAAAGACCTGCCGCTGCTGGTCGATCTCGTGGGTTTCACCGCCGGCGGCCCGGCCCACACCAATTGGAAGAATTTCGGCGAAAACGTCCCCGAGCGCCTCGACCGGCTGATTGGCGAGAGCAGGATGCCGCCCGTTGCCGTCGCCTTCCCCGATTGCTTCTCGCGCCTCGGCGGCAACCAGTACGTCAATTCGCCGGTGCTGGGGAACTACGAGGATTTTCTCATCGACGAAATGCTGCCCGCCGTCGAAACCCGCTTCGGCTGCGGCGGCATGGGCAAGCGCGGCGTCTTCGGAAAATCCTCGGGCGGCTTCGGCGCCCACATTCACGCCATGCGCCACCCCGATATATGGTCTGCCGCCGCCAGCCATTCGGGCGATGCCGGGTTCGAGAACCTTTATATCCCCGAATTCCCCGGCACTCTTCGTGCCTTGGCAAAATCCGGCAATTCCATCGAACAATGGCTCACCGCCTTCGAAGCCAAGGACAAATTCGACGGCAAGGACACGCTCGTCCTGATGATCCTCGCCCAGGCCGCTAGCTTCGACCCCGACCCGAGCCCGGAAACCTTCCTCGGCCTCCGGCTTCCCGTCACGCTCGACACCTGCGAACTCATCGCGGAGCGCTGGGCCAACTGGCTCGCCTGGGATCCGGCCCGCATGGTCGAAACCCACGCCGACGCCATTGGCAGGATGAAGGCCTTCTACTTCGATTGCGGCACCGAGGATCAATACAACATCCTCTACGGCTCCCGCCGCATCCACAAAACGCTCGACGCCAAGGGCATCGCCCACCGCTACGAGGAATTCCCCGACAACCACTCCGGCGTCGATTACCGCATGGACATCAGCCTGCCCTACCTGGCCAACGCCCTCAGCGCCTGATTGGCTCGCCGGGAATGGCCCGGCGACAACATTGGACACGATATGGGTCTACCGTCATTGCCGGGCTCGTCCCGACGATCCACCAATCAGCCCGCGCACTCCCCTTATTCCTCTCCCTCTCGGGGAGAGGTGGCCCGGCGCAGCCGGGTCGGTGAGGGGGACCTTGCGCCCCGCCCCTACAGCACCCTGCTTACCTCGAGCAGTCCCGGCCGCTTCTCATTAGCCGCGGCAATCGCCGCCTCGCCGCCCAGCACCACCACGTGCCCCTCGCGGGCCACCGCCTCCAGCGCTTCGGCCATGGCGAGGAAATCCGCCCGGCTGGTGCCGAGGATCGCGTCGCGCCGCTCCTGCCGCACTGCGTCCGTCGTGCCGCTGAGCTTGCGCCACATGGCCGAATAGCCCTTGGCGTCGGGAAATTCCGGCCGGTCGAGATCGCCGACCACGCCGATGATCGAGCGCGTCAGGTCCGTCTCGCCGATTTCCGCCCGCAGCGCCTTGGCGGCCCCGTCATAGGCGTCGAGCGTCTTGATCAGGTTCGGGTCGCGATAGGACAGAAACGCGAAATTGCCCGAAGACAGGTCGAACCGGCTCGAGCCACCATAGGCTCCGCCCTGCACGCGCACCTTGTCCCAGAGATAGGTGGTGTTGAGATAGCGCAGCACCACGCTCGACGCGGCCCCGACATCGAACCCCAGCGCCTTGAGATTGGCGCCCTTGCCCACGTAGTTGACCTGCGCCGGAATGATCAGCCCTTCCGATTTCGGCGCCAGCGCCACCGACCAGTCCGCGTCTTCCCGTTGCCCGCCCGGCAGGCCGCCGACGAACCGTTCCAGCGGCGCCTTCGCCTCCGCCCAAAGCGGCGCATCGGCCGTCACGTTGACCACCATGCGTCCGGTGGTGAACAGCGCATCGCGAATGCGCCGCAAGCTGGCCTCGACGCTGTCCCAGTCGCTGTCGATGCGTCTGATCAGCCCTTTGAGGAACTCGAGATAGCTCACGCCCCCCATCTGCTCGGCGATCCAGCCCGCCTCGGTCAGCCCCGATTTCAGCCGCGTATCGACAAAGCCATTGCCGCCGGGCACCAGCCGGGCCTCGAACCCGGCCTTTTCCTCGAGCGCCATCTGGCGGAACCGCGCCTTGTTGTCGAGTTGCGCATCGAGCAGCACGTCGCCCATGATGGCGAGCATTTCCTCGACCTTGTCGCCCACCGCCTTGCCCGAAAGGAAGAACCAGGCCGCCGTTCCCGGACCATCCTGGCGCGTCGCCAGTCCCCTGTGCTGCGCGATGCCGCCGGTCGAGCGCCCGATGCGCTGCGTCAGCGACACGAAATCTTCCTTGCTCGTTCCGGTCTGCAGCAGCGCCCGGCCGAAGAGCGGCAGGTACGGCAATAGCCCCGCGTCCAGCACATGCAGGTCAAAGCCGAGATCGAGATAGACGATGCCCAGCGTCGGCAGATCGTGCACGAAGAGCTTGGCGCCGCCAATGCTGCCTTCTTCGGTCGGCACGGTGCGAATGGACCGGTCGAGGTCGTCCAGCGTCAGCGTCGGGATCTTTGCCAGGTCCTCGGGCTTGTCCACCGCTTCCTGCAGCGCGCGCAACCGCTCGGTGCGCTGGACTACCGCATCGAGCGCGGCGTCGTCCATGCCCTCGCGCACCGCCGCCAGCCGGTCGGTTTCCGCCTTGGCCTCGCGCGCCGCCTGCTGCGGGTCCGCCTCGATGCGGGCCGATACCCGGTGCGGATTGTCGAGGAACAGTCGCCGGATTTCGCGCTCGAAATGCCCCTGGCCCGCCTTGTCCTTGAGCGCCGCCAGCGCCTTTTCGTAGACCAGCGGTTCAAGCGGGTCCCCGCCATGCAGCCAGGCTCCGAGCGCGGTGAACATATAGCTCATGCCGCGCGGCTGGCTGCCCGTATTGTGTTCGCGCAGGTGAAATTCGAAGGTGTTGATCGCCGCTTCCCGCTGCGTTTCGGAAAATCCGGTTTCCGCGATCTCGGCCAGCGTCTCGAGCACCAGCGCCTCGACCTTTTCGCCGTCCGCCGGGTCGATGCCCTTGAGGCCGAAGCCGGCCATGGGCTGGCGCAGCCAGGTGGAGATGCCGCCCCCGATCATGTTTTCGCCCAGCCCGCTTTCGGTCAGCTTCTTGCGCAGCGGCGCTGCCGAATTGCCGGCCAGCAAATAGCTCAGGATGCCGTGGCTCAGCGTCTCCTCGCGCCCCGAGGGCGGCTCGATCATCCAGTTGACGCTGGCCATGCCGTCGCGCCGCTTTTCCGGGTCGATCGTGCCGGCATAGGTGCCTCTCACCTGCCGCGGCGCGTTGAACTGCGGCTGCAGTTTTACCTCGGCATCCACCGGCGCCGCCTCGAAGCGGCTGAAATAGCCATCGAGGATTTCGAGCCGCCTTTCCGGCGCATCGTCGCCCGAGAACACCACCCGCGCATTGGAGGGATGGTAATAGGTCCGGTGAAACGCCTTGAAATCCTCATAGGTGAGGTCCGGGATGGCCTTGGGATCGCCACCCGAGGAATGGCCATAGGTGGTGTCGGGGTAGAGCGCGCGCTGCACCATGTCGTGCATCACCGAGTCCGGCGAGGAAAACACGCCCTTCATTTCGTTGAACACCACGCCCTTGTAGACCAGCGGCGCATCGCGCTCGTCCAGCTCGTAGTGCCAGCCTTCCTGCTCGAACGTGTCCTCGCTGATCAGCGGAAACAGCACCGCGTCGAGATAGACGTCGACGAGATTGTAGAAGTCCTTGAGGTTCGCGCTCGCCACCGGATAGGCCGTCTTGTCCGGAAAGGTCATGGCGTTGAGAAAGGTGTGCATCGAGCCCTTGAGCAGTTCCACGAACGGCTTCTTGACCGGATATTTCTGGCTGCCGCACAGCACCGAATGTTCGAGGATATGCGCCACGCCGGTGGAATCCTCGGGCGGCGTCTTGAAGGTGATGCCGAACACCTTGTTCTCGTCGTTATTGACGAGGCTCAACACCTCCGCTCCCGTCTTCTTGTGCCGGAAGAGCAGCGCCCGCGAGTTGATCTCGCCGATCTCTTCGTCGCGCACCAGGTCGAAAGCGGAATGATAGGTCATGGCAATACTCGATAATCTCGTCGCGTTGCGCGGTAAGGTAGGGGTGGCCACACCAATCCGCCAGAGCGTTTCAAGCAAAAGTGCCGGTGGCCGCTCCCCGAGAAGACCGAAGGTAAGGCGGTTCGGCAAAAGCAATCCCCCCACCCACCATGTCATTCCCGCGAAAGCGGGAACCCCCGTTTCGGATCACCCGCGGACCTCCGGCTTCACCTGCTCCTCATCCCAGCTCCGCAAAACGCTTGCTCAGCGCCGGAAAGCGGTTTGCACTCGCTCTCCGCCCCAGCGCCCCCTCGCCCCTCCGGGGAGAGGGCCGGGGTGAGGGGTCTGCGTCACACCCCGCCGCGGATTTCCGGCTTCACTTCATCCTCGTACCAGGTCCGCAAATGCTTGATCAGCGCCGGGAACAGCGGCTTGCGCTCGCTCGCCGCGACGTTGTCGGCGATCTGCTCCGGCTTGGACACGCCCGCAATGACCGTCGACACCTGCGGATGATCGAGGATCCAGCGCAGCGCGAACTGGCTCATCGGCACGCCCTCGGGTCCGAGCCCCTTGAGCTCCTGCACCAATTCCACGCCCCGATCGAACGGAATGCCCGCAAACGTCTCGCCCACCGAAAAGGCATCGCCATCGCGGTTGTAGTTGCGATGGTCGGTTTCGGCAAAGCGCGTGTTCTTGTCGAACTTGCCGCTCAACAGCCCGCTCGCCAGCGGCAGCCGCACGATGATGCCGACTTCCTTTTCCGCCGCCTTGGGCAGCAGTTCGGTCGCCGCGTCCTGCCGCAGCAGGTTGAAGATGATCTGCAGCGTTGCGCAGCCCGGCTGCTCGAGGCAGATCAGCCCTTCCTCGATGGTCTCGACGCTGGCGCCCCAGTGCCGAACCAGCCCCTCGGCCTGCATCTCGTCCATCCAGCCAAAGATCGAGCCTTCCCGCAACACGGCCGTCGGCACACAATGGAGCTGCGCCAGGTCCAGCGTCGCGACACCAAGGCGCTCAGCCGAGCCCTTGAGGCTCGCCCGCACGGCATCTTTCGAATAGCCGTCGGGGAACATCTTGCCGCCGCGCCCCACCTTGGTCGCCACATGCACGTTCGGTCCCTTGGCGTGCTGGCCGATGCGCGTCTCGCTCAGCCCCCCGCCATAGACGTCCGCCGTGTCCCAGAAGCTGATCCCGGCAGCATTCGCCGCATCGAGAATGGCTTTGGCCGTGTCGTCACCCACCGGCCCGAAATCGCCCCCCAGCTGCCAGCAGCCCAGGCCAATCTCGCTCACCTCATAACCGGTCCTGCCCAGCCGCCGCGTCTTCATGCTCGTTCTCCCGCTTGTCTTTTTGTCGACCACAAGGTCCGGCCCTGCGGCGCGGCTCGGGCCACAGGCCCGCCGCCACGCCGGAGCAACCCGCGCTGACCGCCTTGGTTTCGGACCCTATTCGAAATAGTCCGGAAAATCCCTGATCGTCTGGTTGAGCAACACTTCGGCCCGCGCCAGGTGCGCCCGCATCGCCGCCTCCGCCGCCGCCGGATCGTGCCGGTTGACCGCATCGACGATCTCCCGATGCTCCGCGATGGCCCGCTGGGCCGAGGACACGCCCAGCGTCAGGTAGCGCACCCGGTCGAGCTGCATCTTGTGGTCGTCGATCAGCTGCCAGGCATATTCCACCCCCGCCAGACGGGCGAGGGTGCGGTGGAACAACTCATCAAGGATGTGAAAGCGGCGGCTGTCGCCGGCCGCCGAGGCTTCTTCCTGCTCGCCGATCAGCGCCGCCAGCACGCCCGGCACGTCGTTCCGCGTCTGGCTCGCCAGCCGCCGGATGATCTCCACTTCGATGCTCTCGCGGATGAACCGGCTCTGCCGCACCCCCTCGGGGGAAATTTTCTTGACCACGGTCGCCCGCTTGGGTCGGATCAGCAGCAGCCCCTGCTGCGCGAGACGGATGAAGGCCTCGCGCACGGGCTGCCGCGACACCCCATAGCGCCCCGCGATGTCGCTTTCCGAAATCACGTCCCCCGGCTTCATCGCCATGGTGACGATGTCGTCGCGCAGCGCTTCGACCACGCGCATCGCCATGGTCTCTTCGCCGCTGCCGGTAATGTCTGCGCTAGTCGCTTCTGTCATGCCCGAACCATGAATTGCCGGGCAGCACGATGCGCCCCCTCTTTACCGGCTTCCACAGAAAACTGCGGCCCGTACGCCAGACGGACGCCCGACTGCCCCCGCTCATCAATCTTACAAAGAAACTGTACATTTCCGCAATCTTGTATGGTAGATGCAGAACCAATGGCCCCATCCTCGGGGGCCACACCGCCTGAACTCAAGAGATTACCGGAGAATTCGCATGACCAAGACCTACGCGCTCGTGGGAACCGGAGGTCGCGCCCGCATGTTTTACGAAGCCATTCTGGGGCCGCACCGCGACCAGTCCCGCCTGGTGGCCCTGTGCGACACCAACCAGACGCGCATGGATTATACCAACCGCGTCATCGAGGGCGAACTGGGCGGCGAGGCTGTCCCCACCTACAAGGCCGCCGATTTCCAGACCATGCTCGCCGAGACCAAGCCCGACACGGTCATCGTCACCTCGATCGATCGCACGCACCACATCTACATCATCGCCGCGCTCGAGGCGGGCTGCGACGTCATCACCGAAAAGCCGATGACGACGGACGCTGAAAAGTGCCAGGAAATCCTCGACGCCGTCGAGCGCACCGGCCGCAACGTCCGCGTCACCTTCAACTACCGCTACGCCCCGCACAATTCGGCCCTGCGCGAACTCATCGCCGAAGGCGCCATCGGCACCGTCACCTCGGTTCATTTCGAATGGCTGCTCGACACCCGCCACGGCGCCGACTATTTCCGCCGCTGGCACCGCGACAAGCGCAATTCGGGGGGCCTCATGGTGCACAAGTCGACGCACCATTTCGACCTCGTCAATTTCTGGCTCGGCTCGCAGCCCGAGACCGTCTTCGGCATGGGCGATCTCAAGTTCTATGGCCGCGCCAACGCCGAGGAGCGTGGCGTCTTCACGCCCTATACCCGTACCACCAACGTGGAAGCGGCGCGGGATGACAAGTTCGCCATCGATCTGACCTCCAACCCGGTCCAGAAGGGCCTCTACTGGGACGCCGAAAAGGAAGATGGCTACCAGCGCGACCAGAACGTCTTTGGCGACGGCATTTCCATCGAAGACACGATGAACGTCATGGTCCGCTACCGCAACAAGGCGGTGATGACCTATTCACTCTACGCCTATGCCCCGTGGGAAGGCTTCAACGTCGCCATCAACGGCACCGGCGGCCGTCTTGAGCTCACCGTGCACGAGACGTCCTACATCAATGCCGGCTCGACCTCGGACACCGAAGGCGCCGCCAAGGGTGTGACGCTCTATCACTTCCCGCTGCACGGCGAAGCCCGCCAGGTGCCCGTCAAGCAGGGCGAGGGCGGCCACGGCGGCGGCGACAAGATCATGCTCGAGGAAATCTTCGGCAACGCCACCCCGCGCCCCGGCTACGGCGCCAACCACCGCGACGGCGCCCTCTCCATCCTCACCGGCATCGCCGCCAACAAATCCTTCGCCACCGGCCTCCCCATCGACGTCCGCACCCTGGTCAAGCTCTAGCGCTGCCCCTCTCCTGGGCACCCTCACCATCAGATGCTTCGGCTCGATCCACCCTCCCCCTAGCGGGGAGGGTAGCGCCGCCCGGGCCAACGGCCCGCGGCAAAGCTAGGGTGGGGGGACGAGAGCCCCAGCACCGAAGCCCCCCACACCGTCATCCCCGCGAAAGCGAAAACCCCTGTTTCCGCTCCCAGCCTACCCCAAGCCAGGACGAAACCCACGGCCCCCTCCCTCCCCCTAGCGGGGAGGGTAGCGCCGCCCGGGCCAACGGTCCGTGGCAAAGCTAGGGTGGGGGGACGAGAGCCCCAGTACCGAAGCCTCCCACACCGTCATCCCCGCGAAAGCGAAAACCCCTGTTTCACCTGCGCGCGCCGTCACCCCTGCCGAAACGGCACCGAGGCGGTCAGCACCTCGCCCGAATCGTTGAACTCCACCTCGAAGTCCACGGTGATGCTGTTGCCCACGAGGATGATCTTGGCGCCAATGCGCACATCTTTGCCCGCCCTGTCCTTCTGCTGCTCTCGCAGGTCGAAGGCGATGCGCCCGCCGCCCTGGCGCCCGACCGCCAGCCCGGTATAGCCGGCATTGGAGCTCATGGCCGCTTCGTAGCGCTGCCCGGCATCATTGTAGGCGATGGTGCCGCTGATCGAGAGCGTGGCGTTTACCAGCGTGCACCGCCCATTGTAGTTGATCTTGAGCGCGTTGCCCTTGGCCACCGTCAGGCGGCAGCGGAACGGCTCGTTGCGATCCCCACCCACCAGCGCGCCTTCGCCGCGCCAGTTGCCGATATAGGAGGAGAGGAGCTCGAGCTCCTTTTCCCCCGCCTGCGCCGGCACCGGCAACAGTATTGGCGCCACCAGCGCCAGCGCCACCATCACGGTTCGCACCCAAGTCCTGACCATTCTGCCCCCTCGCCTGTGGCGTTTTGCTTGATCTGTCTGCCGCCCCAGCGGCAAATCCAGAATCCAAATCAGTTTATGGGCTTGTTACCATTTGGCCAACTACTAGCGTGTACAACGGTTTCGTGAGGCTTTATCGGTCTCGCAGGGGCAGGGGGAGCAAGCATGTCGGGGAAGGCCATTATCGACGCACGAGCCGTGGACTACAGCCTGGAGATCGCGGGCCGTCCTCTGCATATCCTGCGCAAGGTCTCTCTGCGCGTCGCGCCCGCTGAAGTGGTCGCCATCGTCGGCCCTTCAGGCAGCGGCAAGACATCCCTCCTGATGCTGCTGGCGGGGCTCGAACGGCCCACCGGCGGCTCTATCACCGTCAATGGCACCGATCTGGGCACCCTCGATGAAGATGGCCTCGCGCGCTTCCGCCGCCGCACCCTGGGCATCGTCTTCCAGAGCTTTCACCTCATCCCCTCGCTCACCGCGCTCGACAATGTCGGTCTCGCCCTCGAGATCGCCGATCCCTCCCTCTCGCTCGCGCAGGTGCACGAAAAGGCGGCAGCCACCCTTGCTGCTGTCGGTCTTGAAGGCCGCCTCGATCACCGCCCGTCGGCCCTTTCCGGCGGCGAACAGCAGCGCGTCGGCCTCGCTCGTGCCACGGTCGCCAACCCGCCGCTCCTCCTTGCTGACGAGCCCACCGGCAATCTCGACCAGAAGACCGGTGCGGTCGTGGTCGATCTGATGTTCGATCTCGCCCGCCGCCAGAAGACGGCCGTCGTCATGATCACCCATGACCCCGGCCTCGCCGCCAAGGCCGACCGCGTCTACACCATGACGCAGGGCCAACTCACCGAAACCCCGGTCCACGCATGATCCCCGCCGTGTGGACTGCGCGCCGCACCCGGAATAGCCCGCTAACGCCTCCCTCCCCCCCGTGGGGAGGGACCGAGGGTGGGGGGAGCACGGCCCCCTCACCCAAAGGGAAAAACCGCTGATGCGCGCCATCCTCGCCGCCATCCGCATTGGCCTGCTCGACATGCGCGGCGACCTCCGCCGCTTCCTCCTGTTGGTCGTCTGCCTCGCCGTCGGCACCGCGCTGATCGCCGGCGTCAATTCCGTGGGCGCCAGCATCACACAGGCGGTGGAAACCGGCGCCGCCGAACTGATGGGCGGCGACCTCGAACTGTCCCGCGCCGATCGCCCGGCCACGCCCGAAGAATTGGCGGACATGCAGGCCCTCGGCCAGGTCGCAACCGTGGTCGACACCAATCTGCGGGCCGAAAGCATGGCCGGCGAGGCCTTTGCCGATATCAGCGCCGTCGGCCCCGGTTACCCTCTTCTCGGCACGGTCGGCAGCGCGCAACTGCCAGCCGGCACCGACGTCTCGACGCTCCTTGCGCCCGAAAGCGATACGCCCGGCGCGCTCGTCGACGGCGTCATGCTCGACGAACTCGAGCTTTCGGTGGGCGATTCCATCTTTCTTGGCGGCACCGAGTTTGCCGTGCGCGGCTCGCTGGGCAAGCTTCCGGACACGGCCGTGCGTGGGTTCCGCCTCGGCATACCGGTGCTCATCACCACCGAGGGCTTCGGCGTCATCAGCGACCGCTCCTCACCCCTGCCCGGCCTTGGCACCTGGTACCGCTACAAGCTCCTCCTGACCGACCGGAACGTCGAGGCCGGCACCGCCGCCATCGCCGAGCGCTTTGCCGATCGCGGCTGGACCCTGCGCACCGCCCGAGAGGGCTTGGGCGACATGGTGCGCTACTTCGATCTCTTCATGCGCTTCCTCGTCATCGTTGGTCTCGGTTCGCTGCTCATTGGCGGCGTCAGCGTCTGGACCGGCATGCAGGCCTATATCGCCGAGCGCGCCAGCGTCATTGCCGTCCTGCGCAGCATCGGCGCCGATCGCGGCCGCGTCTTCCTTCACTTCTTTTCCCAGGTCGCCGCGCTCGCCCTGGTCGGCGTCGCCATCGGCCTTGCGATTGGTGGCGGCCTGGCCTTTCTCCTCCTGCCCTCCATCGGCGCCGCCGTCGGTATTGCGCTTGCCCCGGCCATTCATCCCGCCCCGCTGCTGATTGCCGCCGGCGCCGGGTTCCTCACCGCCTTCGCCTTCGCCTACCTACCGCTGCAGCAGGCGCAGACTATCCAGCCGGTGCTCCTCTTCCGCTCAAAGGGCCTCGCCGCGCCGCCCATCGCCTGGCGCACGCTGCTGCTCTCCTGGCAGGTCCTGCCGCTGCTCCTGGCCATCGTGGCGTTCTTTCTCCTCGCCTGGGCGATGACGGATGATCCGGCGCTGGTTGCCGCCTTCGGCCTCGCCAGCGCGGTTGCAGCGATACTGTTCCAGCTCTTCATCCGCCTCGTCCAGGCCGGCCTTGCGCGCCTGCCGCAACGAGGCCCGCGTATCTGGCGCCACGCGGTGCGCGCCATTTCCGCCAGCGGCCAGAACGCGGCGGCAGTCGTCGTCTCCGCCGGCATGGCGCTGGCCATGCTGATCGTCGTTCTCGTCATGCAGGCCAATCTGCAGCAGGAATATCTGGGCGCCTCCGCCTTCGACGCGCCGACCCTCGTCGGCTCCGATCTCTTTCCTGACGAAATCGAGCAGCTCGCCGCTCTCGCCCGCCAGGGCAACGGCATCACCCGCTTTGTCTCGACGCCCATGCTGCGGGGCACCTTGAGCGAGGTGAACGGCACGCCGGTTGCAGATTTGCGCACCCGTGGCCCCGAAGCCACCTTCCTTCTTGCCGGCGAAGTCCCCCTCACCTTCCGCACCGAACTGCCCTCCTCCTCGCGCATGGTCGCGGGCGAGTGGTGGCCGGCCGATTATTCCGGCCCGGGCCTCGTCAGCCTCCACCAGAGCCTGCGCAACGGCCTCGGCGTCGATATCGGCGACACCCTGACCTTCTCCATCTTCGGTGATCCCGTCACGGTCACCATCGCCAGCTTCCGCGACTATTCCTGGCAGGGCGGCATTGATTTTCTCGCCACCTTCTCGCCCGGCGTCATCGACAACTACCCCACCACCCTCTTTTCCGCCGTCACCGCCGCCCCCGGCCAGGAAGAAGCGGTGACCCGGCTCCTGGCGGCCGATCTGCCCGACATCCGCTTCATCGAGATCGGCGACACGCTCAAGCAGATCACCGACGCGCTGGCCCAACTCTCCTTTGCCGCCACCCTCGTCGGCGGCCTAGCGGTCGGCAACGGCCTTCTCGTGCTCGTCGGGAGCCTGGCCACCGGCCGGCGTCAGCGCGAGGCCGATACGGTCATCACCAAGGTGCTCGGCGCCACCCGGACCGAGCTCATCGGCATGAGCCTCATCCAGTATTTCCTTCTCGCTTTCCTCGCGGCCCTGCCGGCCCTCGTTTTGGGCATCGGCGTCGGCCGGCTCGTGGGTGCGCTGATGCTCGACGTTGCCTTCACCGTGCACCTCGACAAGATCCTGATTGTGCTCGCCGTCGCCATCGTGATCACCGCCCTCCTTGGCGCCATGACCATCCTGCGCGCCGCCTCCGCCCGCCCCGCCCGCCTCCTGCGCGACCTCTGAGCGCTATCCACACGCCTTTCCACAACTTCGCAGCCTGATCCCCGAATCGCTGCGCGAAGTGCTAACAGTCTCCTAACCAACAAGGGTGTTGTGCGTTCGGTCTGCCGCTGGGGTGCCAACGCGTCCAGCCGGAGACACGATGCAGGTTGCCATAGACATGGGAGAAAGCCGGGGCGCCGGCGCCGCGCGCATGGATCTCGAGGAGCTCCTGGCGACGCGCCTTCTCGTCCAGGGCAATTCCGGCTCTGGAAAGTCCCACCTGCTGCGCCGCCTGCTCGAACAGTCCGCCCCATGGGTGCAGCAATGCGTCATCGATCCTGAAGGCGATTTCGTCACCCTGTCCGACCGCTTCGGGCACCTTGTCGTCGACGCGACCCGCACCGAAAACGAGTTGACCCGCATCGCCGCCCGCGTGCGCCAGCACCGCGTCTCGGTGGTCCTCAATCTCGAGGGGCTGGACGCCGAGCAGCAGATGCGCGCTGCCGCCGCCTTCCTTGGCGGCATGTTCGATGCCGACCGCGATTTCTGGTATCCGGTGCTCGTGGTGGTCGACGAAGCCCAGCTCTTCGCTCCCGCCGCGGCCGGCGAGGTGTCCGATGAAGCGCGCAAGCTCTCGCTCGGGGCCATGACCAATCTGATGTGCCGTGGCCGCAAGCGCGGCCTGGCCGGCGTCATCGCCACCCAGCGCCTCGCCAAGTTAGCCAAGAACGTCGCGGCGGAAGCCTCCAACTTCCTCATGGGCCGCACCTTTCTCGACATCGACATGGCTCGCGCCGCCGATCTTCTGGGCATGGACCGGCGCCAGGCCGAGCAGTTCCGAGACCTCGAGCGCGGCCATTTCGTGGCCCTCGGCCCGGCCCTGTCGCGCCGCCCCCTGCCCATCGTCATCGGCGCCGTGGAAACCTCGGCCCGCTCCACCAGCCCCAAGCTCACCCCGCTCCCCGAGGCCCCGGCTGACGCCGCGGACCTGATTTTCACCCAGGACCCCGAGGAGCTGAGCCGCCCCGCGGTGCGGCGCCCACCCCCGCCGCCGCCGCCTTCGACCAACGATCTGCTGGCCCAGGTCGCGCGCGCCCGCGCCGAGGCGCCGAGCGAACCCGCCTCGCTGTTTCCCGAGATCGACGCGGCCGAGCGCGAGGCCATGATCAAGGCCGTGATGGTCGAATTGATGAGCGATCCTGATGCGGGCTTCCGCACCACGGCCGTGCTCTATCAGGATTTCCTCGTGCGCTGCCGCATCCGCCGCGTGCCGGGCGAGCCGCCGGCCCTGCCCGCCTTCAAGCGTCTCCTCGCCATCGCCCGGGTCGCTCCCGACGAAGAAACCGCTAGCTCCGATGGCTGGCAGCAGGCGCTCACCCTCTCCGAGACCCTCACCGACGACGTGCAGGGCGTGTTCCTCGTCATCGCCCAGGCCGCACTGACAGGCGCCCCCTGCCCATCCGACGCAACCCTTGCCCGGCTCTATGGCACCCATTCTGCCAGCCGCGCCCGGCGCCTCCTCACCTGGTTCGAGGAGCGTGGCCTCATCGTCCTCCGCACCGATTTCCGCGGCCAGCGCATCGCCGCCTTCCCCGATCTCGGCGCGGAAACGGCGCCGGGCGATCCGAACGGACCCGATGCCCTGGTCGAGGACCGCCCAGCGGCCGAATGATCACCCGATCAGTTCGGCCGTGAAGCTGTAGCGCCCGGTCGCGCCCGGGCCCAGAAGCTCGGAATAGGGCCGCTCCGCCAGCGCGTCCGTACCGCCCGCATAGGCCGCCGTGCCGTGCCAGGGCTCGAGGCAGATGAACTCGGCTCCCGGTTTGGTCCACAGCGCCAGATTGGGCAGGTTGTCCCACGTAAAATGCACCTGCGGCCGGTCTTGCGGCCCGTAGCGCAGCCCCGCCCCGGCTCCCTCGGGAAAGATCATCGCGTCGTCCGCAAACTGCTGGTGGTCGAGCGTCAACCGACCGGCTTCGAACGGCGAGGGCAGCGGACGAGGATCGAGCAGCCCCCCGGAGAGCCGCCGCAGCGCCGGATCGTCGCCGCTGTCCAGCACCACCTGGTGCGGCTGGTCCCCGGCGCCCGGCAGGGGCCAGGCGAAGGCGGGGTGGAAGCCGATGCCATAGGGCATCAGGCGATGGTCCTTGTTGGTCACCTCCGCCGTCACCACCACCGATCGTCCCACCAGCCGGTGCTCGATGTCGAGCCGGAAGGCGAACGGGTAGAGCGCCCGGCTCGCCTCGGAGGCCTCGAGCCGATACCGGCAGCGATCGCTCTCCTCCAGCACCAGGTCGAAATTGCTGCGCCGGGCAAAGCCGTGCTGCGCCATCTGGAAGCGTTGCCCGTCGATGCTGACCGTGTCGTTCGGCGCCCGCCCCACCATGGGAAAGAGCACCGGGGACCGGCCGGTCCAGAACCGCGCATCGCCGTGCCACAGCCAGTGCCGGCCATCGCGCGTCTGGATGGACTGCATTTCCGCACCCAGGGCTGCGACGTCCACGGTGAGATCACCATTGGCGATTCGGGTCAGTTGCATGCGCCTCTCCGGCCAGTCGGAAACGATTTCGGCGGCGACCATAACCGCTTCGCCCGACCAGGAGAACGGCAAAACGCGCGGCTTCCTCAGCCTGCGGCCCCCTCCCCCTCTGCCGGCCGCCAGACCACGCCCAGCCGCTCCATGAGCCCCCTGGCATCGCCCGGCGCCATCAATTTGTCGGTGTTGTCGAAGAACACGAAAACGTCCCGCGCCCGCCCGTCCGCCGTGGGGCCGCCGACGAAGTTGCCGTCCGTCGCCTCACCCCGGCTCCAGTGCCGCACGCGCTCGGCCCATCGGTCGAGCGCCTCCGGCTCGTAGGCGGATTTGTAGAGCTCGGTCGAGCCATGCAGGCGGCAGTAGACGAAGTCGGCCGTGACATCCATCAGCAGCGGCCAGTCTACCGTGTCGGCGCAGACCAACGCGACGCCATAGCGGCGCAACAGCGCGAGGAAAGCGGAATCCTTGAAGCTTTCGTGCCGGATTTCCATCGCGTGGCGCACCGGCCGGCGCACCCCGTCGCCATAGTCGGCACGGGCCCGCAGCCGCCCGTCGTGCCGCCGCGCCAGCTCGGCGGCGTCCACGGTGTCCCGCGGCAGCATGGCAAGGAAGGCTTCGATCCGGTCCGCGTCGAACCGGAACCGCTCGGGAAACTGCCACAGCAGCGGCCCCAGCCGGTCCCCCAGCGCCAGCGGCCCCGAGGCGAGGAAATTGGCAAGCGGCGCCTGCGGCTCCTTGAGCCGCAGCATGTGCGTCAGGTAGCGCGGCCCCTTGACGGCGAAGACGAAATTGTCCGGCACTGCCGCAGCCCAGCTTCGAAAAGCCTTGGGCGTCTGCATGCCGTAGAACGTGCCGTTGATTTCGAGCGCGTTGAACGTCGCCGCTGCAAACGCGAGTTCCTTCTTCTGCGCCAGCCCCTGAGGATAGAACGCCCCGCGCCAGGGCGCATAGGTCCACCCCGAAACGCCGATCCTGATCTGGCCACGCTTGTCCATGCGGGTAAAACGTCCGGCACTCGTCCGCGTTGCCGGCGATGGCACCGGGCACAGCAGCCCGCGCCCGCAACACCCTTCCCCTTTGGCCGCGCACTCGATATGTCCGCAGCCATGTCCTGGCCCGCCCTGCCCATAGACGCTGCCCTACCCGCTCTCGCCGAGGCGCTGGACCAGGGCACAAGCGCCGTCCTCGTCGCCCAGCCCGGCGCCGGCAAGACGACGCGCGTGCCGCTTGCCCTGCTCGACGCGCCCTGGCGGAACGAGGGCCGCATCGTCATGCTCGAGCCCCGGCGCCTCGCCACGCGCGCCGCCGCGCGGCAGATGAGCCGCCTGCTCGGCGAGGATGTCGGGCAGACCGTGGGCTACCGCGTCCGCATGGAAAGCAAAATCTCCACCCGGACGCGCATCGAAGTGGTCACCGAAGGCATCTTTACCCGCATGCTGCTCGACGACCCTGAACTGACCGGCACTGCCGCCGTGCTGTTCGACGAGTTCCACGAGCGCAGCCTCGATGCCGATCTGGGCTTGGCGCTGGCGCTCGACGCCCGTGCGCTCCGCCCCGATCTGCGGCTCCTCGTCATGTCCGCCACCATCGACGGCGCGCGCGTCGCCCGGCTTCTGGGGGATGCCCCGGTCATCGACAGCCCCGGCCGCACCTATCCGGTCGAAACCATCCATCGCGAGCCCGACCCGTTGCAGCGCCTCGAAGATCAGATCGCTGCGGCCACCCTTGCCGCACTGCGCGAACACGAGGGCTCGGTCCTGGTGTTCCTGCCCGGTCAGGGCGAAATCACCCGCACCGCCGAACGCCTCGCCGGCCGCCTGCCTGCCGATACCGATCTTGCCCCGCTCTATGGCCAGCTCGGCACGAGGGAACAGGATGCCGCCATCGAGCCGGCCCCGCCGGGCCGGCGCAAGGTGGTGCTGGCGACGTCCATCGCGGAAACCTCGCTCACCATCGAGGGCATCCGCATCGTCATCGACAGCGGCTTTAAGCGGGTTCCTGTTTACGAACCGTCCACCGGCCTCACCACCCTCGCCACGCGGCGGGTTTCACGCGCCGGCGCCGACCAGCGCCGCGGCCGCGCCGGCCGCACCAGCCCCGGCGTCTGCATTCGCCTCTGGAATGCAGGCCAGACGGCGGCGCTGGAGCCCTTCGACACGCCCGAAATCCTCTCCGCCGATCTCAACGGTCTCGTGCTCGATCTCGCCTCGTGGGGCGTGACCGATCCCGCCCAGCTCGCCTTCCTCGATCCGCCACCGGCGCCAGCCTGGGCCGAAGCCAATGCCCTCCTGCAGCGTCTGGCGGCGCTCGATGACAAGGGGCATTTGACCCCGGCTGGCCGCGCCCTGGCGCGCCTGCCGCTGCACCCGCGCCTGGCCCACATGATCCTCGCCGGCGCCGAAGACGGCGATGCGGGGACCGCGGCCGAACTCGCCGTCCTCATGGGCGAACGCGGTCTTGGCGGCGACGACCTCGATCTCGCCCGCCGGATCGAGCGCTTCCGCGCCGACCGCTCCCGCCGCGCCGACGACGCCCGTGGCTTGGCGGCGCGGTGGTCAAAACTGGCTACCTCCGCCGATCGTCACCCTCGGGCGCGATCCGAGGGCTCTACAGGTTCGGTGCCCGACGTCGGCCAGCACCTGGCCCGCGCTTTCCCCGATCGCGTGGCGCAGGCGGCCGGACCGCGAGGCCGCTTCCGTCTCGCCAATGGCCGTCAGGCCCAGCTCGACGAAACCCATGCGCTTTCCGCCAGTCCCTACCTGGTGGTGGCCGATCTCACCGGCAGCGCCACCCAGGGCCGCATTCGCGCCGCAGCGGCGCTCGATGCCGAAGACCTGGAAACCCTCTTTGCCAGCCGGATGAGCAGCCAGACCACGCTGGCCTTCGACGCCGCCACCGGCTCGGTGCGCGCCCGCCGCCAGCGCCGGCTCGATGCCCTGCGCCTCGCCGACGACACAGCCGCCATCACCGATTTCGAAGCCGCTGCCGCGCTCCTGGCAAAGGCCGCCATCCAGCGTCCCGAAGCCCTGCCCTGGAGCAAGGAGCAAAAGGCGCTGCGCGCCCGCGCCACCTATCTCTCGCAGACCTTGGGCGGAAGCTGGCCCGACCTCTCCGACGCCGCCCTTGCGGCCGACCCCTCCTGGCTCACGCCACACATCGTGGGAGAAACGCGCCTCGCCGCCATCTCGGCGCAGCACCTGGGTTCCGCGCTCGACGCGCTTTTGCCCTGGTCCGAGCGTCAGGAGATGGACCGCCTGCTGCCCAGCCACTTCCACGCCCCCTCCGGCAGTCATCTGCCGATCGACTATGCCGCCGAAAACGGCCCTGCCCTCGAAGTGCGGGTGCAGGAATTGTTCGGCCTCGACCGGCACCCCACTATTGCCGGCGGCCGTGTCCCGCTGCTTCTCGTGCTGTTGTCTCCCGCCCATCGCCCCATCCAGACCACGCGCGACCTGCCCGGCTTCTGGCGCGGCTCGTGGAAGGATGTGGCCAGGGACCTCAAGGGCCGCTATCCGCGCCACCCCTGGCCCGACGATCCCCTCGCCGCCCCCGCCACCAGCCGCGCCAAGCCCCGCGGCACCTAGGGCTCATGCCAGCCCACCCCCACCAGCCCAACAAAAAGCCCCGGAAAATCCGGGGCTCCCACCTAATCTATCGGCGTGAAATTCAGCGCCACGCCATTGATGCAGTAGCGCAGCCCGGTCGGTGGGGGACCATCGGGGAAGACGTGTCCCAGATGGCTGCCGCAGGTGGCGCAGTGCACTTCGGTGCGCACCATGCCAAAGCTGCGATCGGTCGTCGTCTCCACCGAGCCGGGAACCGGATCGTTGAAGCTCGGCCAGCCCGTGCCGCTTTCGAATTTCAGCGTCGACTGGAACAGCGCAGTGTCGCATCCGGCGCAGGAAAACGATCCCTGCCGCGTCTCGTGCAGCAGTGCGCAGCTCCCCGGTTGCTCGGTGCCATGCTCGCGCATGATGCGGAACTGTTCCGGCGTCAGCTTCTGGCGCCATTCCGCCTCGGTGCGGGTAACGGGATAGGCATGCGCATCCATGGCTCAACTCCTTCTCGCCGGCCTCACCTGGAAGGGGCAAGGCGGCATCTCTGACTTTGTCGATCTGTTATTCGGCTTCAATATAGGGTCAGTTACACGCCAATCCCAGTCGCATTTCCATCACGCCGGGCCAGATCCTGGCCGCCATGACGCAGAACCGCGTCGGCGGCGACGGTTACGATCGCGCCTGGCCCGAGCGGGCCAAGCCAGCAGATGGTAACCGACCCGGTCAGCCCGCTTCGAGGGCCCGGGCAATGACGCGCTGCAGCTCGGTCTGGCCGAACGGCTTGGCCAGCCGCGGCAGGGTCAGCGAGCGCACGTCGTCGATTTCGCCATAGCCGCTCGCCAGAACCACCGGCGTCCCCGGCCAGCGCTTGCCGATGGCCGTGGCAAGATCGAGCCCGGTCATACGCGGCATGGCCTGGTCGGTAATGACCAGGTCGATGTCCCGATCCGTTTCGAGCACGCTCAGGGCCTTGTCGCCCGAATGCGCCTCGATCACCTGGTGGCCGAGGTCCTCGAGCATCATCACCGTATTCATCAGCACCAGCGCATCATCGTCCACCGCCAGCACCCGCAGCGAGCGCCCTGCTTGGGCCGGCGCTTCGGGCGCCACCTCGGCCGGTTCCTCTGCCGTTGTTGGGGTGTCCACGGCCTTGAGCCAGATTTCGACGGTCGTCCCCACGCCCTTGCGGCTGCGAATCACTATGCGGCCGCCCGATTGCTCGGCAATCCCCTGCACCATGGACAGACCCATGCCGGTGCCCTTGCCGATTCCCTTGGTGGTAAAGAACGGGTCGGCCGCCCGCGCCAGGGTCGCTTCGTCCATGCCCTCGCCCGTGTCCTCGACGTAAAGGCACACATAATTGCCCGCCGGCAGCCGGCCGATCGTGTTGTCGAGCGCGGCCGCGCGCGCACCGATGATCAGCGTCCCACCCTCGGGCATGGCATCCCGCGCGTTGACGGCAAGGTTGAGGAGCGCCGAGTCGATCTGGTTGGGGTCGGCGAGCACCGCCGGCAGGCCGAGCGGGAAACGCGTTTCGATCAGGATGGAGGGCCCGAGCGTCCGCCCCAGCAGGTTGCTCATCCCCCGCACGAGGTCGGGCAGGTCGACGGCCTTCTGCTCCAGCTCCTGCTTGCGCGCAAAGGCCAGCATGCGCTGCGTCAGCTTGGCGCCGCGTTGCGCCGCCTGCGTCGCATTTTCGAGCAGCCGCGCATCCCGCTCCTCCAGCGTCAGGCGCCGTTCCAGCGCCTCGAGGCTCCCCAGCACCACCATGAGCAGATTGTTGAAATCGTGGGCCACCCCGCCCGTCAGCTGGCCGATTGCTTCCAGCTTCTGCGCCTGGAACAGCTCTTCGCGCGTCTGGTCCAGCCGCTTTTGTTGTTCCATTTTCTCGGTGACGTCGCGGGTGATCTTGGCAAAGCCGACCAACTCTCCTGCATCGTCGTAAATCGCGTCAATAACCACGCTCGCCCAGAAGCGCGAGCCATCCTTGCGCACCCGCCAGCCTTCGGAATGGAAGTGCCCCTGCTGCCGCGCCGTCTGGAGGCCGTGCTCGGGTTTGCCGGCAAGCCGGTCTTCCTCGGGATAAAAGCGCGAAAAGTGCTGCCCGATGATTTCGTCGGCTTGATATCCCTTGATGCGCTCGGCGCCCATGTTCCAGCTGCTGACTTCGCCGCTCGGGCTCAACATGTAGATGGCGTAATCGGTGACGTTCGTCACCAGCCGCCGGAACTGCTCCTCGCTGCTGGCCAGCGCCTGCTCGGCCCGCTTGCGCTCGCTGAGGTCCCGCGTCACCTTGGCAAAGCCGAGCAACTGCCCCGTTGGGCTGCGGATGGCGTCGATGACCACGCTGGTCCAGAAGCGCGTGCCATCCTTGCGCACGCACCACTCTTCGAGCTCGAACCGGCCTTCCTCCGTCGCCCGCGCCAGGGCGCGTTCCGGCAGGCCACCCGCGCGATCCTCTGGGGTGTAGAAAACCGAGAAATGCTGGCCGATGATCTCTTGGGCCCGATATCCCTTGATCCGCTCCGCGCCGGCGTTCCAGGTCGCCACCCGTCCTTCCGGATCAAGCATGTAGATGGCGTAGTCGGTGATCGCCTCGATGAGCAGCCGATATCGCGCGTTCTGCTCATCCACGCCCGCCCAGGCGCTCTGTTCCGTCATGACGCTGTGGTCCACCCTGTAGTCCGTCATGCCAATCGCCTAAGGGAAGCATCGTTGCCGCGACATATCATATGTCATCGGCGGCCAGCGCCATAGGCTTTGCGATTGTCCCCGGGTGCCCAACTACACTTTTGATCCAGCGCAAAGTCATCGCCTCCCCGATTGGGCAAGGATCGTCCTCCACAGGAGGCACCGGCATGATCGAAGGCTCTGACGCCCAGACCGTCTCGCGCGTGCACGACCAGCAGCGACGACTTTGCGATGATCTGGAGCGGCTTGCCGACAGCCTTGCCGCACCGGTCAGCCCGCAGACCCTGTCTCAAGTCGCTCGCCAATTGCACAGCACGATGGCCTCCGCGACCGCGGCGGGGCAGGTTCTATTCCAATGCCTCACCCGGAGCCCGAGTCTCTCGCCCCTCGATGACTTCGGTCCCACCGCCCGCCGCCTGCTGAGGGAAGTCGAAGAAGACGCCTCCTACGCCGAAGACCTCGAGGAGATCCTGATGACGATGGCTGGCGGCGCTCATCCTGCCTGCGACGAAGCGCTGGGCTTCATGGCGCGCAGCCTCTTTCTGGCCATCCGGCGGCGGATTGCGCTCGAGGGCGAACTGTTCGACCTGGCACGCGCGCGGGGGCTGCAGTCCCCTGCCGCTGAGTCCCTCAAAACCCCCACTTCTTGAAACATCGCTTCACTTTGTTCCGCATCAAAGAGGACCGCCCCTCAAAGGCATAGGACCCTGGGCAGCGGGTCAGCGATCCCGCGACCAAGGAGATTCAAAATGAAAACGTGGATGACGATGCTCTTGGCAGCCAGCATGCTCGCCGGAGCTGCGGTCTCGGCGTCTGCAGCCGATGTTCAGGTGCTCGTAACCAAGCTGGGCACCGACGGCGCCGAAATGGTGTTCGAACCGGCACTGGCCAGGGTCGCCGTGGGCGACACCGTGACCTTCATCCCCCAGGACAAGACCCTCAACATCGAAACCATCCAGGGCCTGCTGCCTGAGGGCGCAGCCAGGGTGAAGGGCGAGGCGGGAGAGAAGATCACCGTCAACTTCGCCACGCCAGGCGTCTATGGGTTCAAGAGCAAGGCGCACTATGCTGACGGCATGGTGGGGCTGATCCTCGTGGGCGACGCGGCAATCCCGGATCTCGATTTTACCCGCGCGCCCAGCGCCGCGCATCTGCGCCTGGATGCCATGGCGGCATCGCAGCAGTAGCAGCGGCGCCGCCCGGGCCTCCGGCCCGGCACCCCGACCCGGTGGCCATGCCACTGCTGAAGTGCCGTCCCCCCGAAGCCCGGCGGGCGGCACTGTCTTTGATCCAGCCGCAGGTCTTCGCACCGCCAGCCCACAAGAAAGGCCGCGGCTTTCCGTTCAGCCAACAAGCCAAGGCCCCGCCATGACCGAAACTGCAGCAAGTCGTCGAGAACCCGTTCCCCGCGGTCTCGGCCGAACCGGCCCCGTTATCCTGTCCTATGGCTTCCGCCCCTTCTTCCTCGCCGCCGGGTGCTGGGGCGTCCTGGCCATGGCCCTCTGGATCGCGCACGTCTCTGGCCTCGTGGAAGTGGGGGGCACGCTGGGCGGGCTCACCTGGCACGCCCATGAAATGCTGTTCGGCTATTCCAGCGCGGCGTTGGCCGGGTTCCTCCTGACCGCCGTGCCAAACTGGACGGGCCGTCTGCCGGTCTCGGGCACGCCGCTCCTCGCGCTGTTCCTGGTCTGGTTCGCCGGCCGCCTGGCGCTCTTCGCGCCCGATGTGTTGAGGCCCATCTGGTCCGTCCTCGTCGATGCGGCCTTTCTCCCGCTTCTCCTCGTTATCTGCGCGCGGGAAGTCACGGCGGGCAAGAAGTGGAAGGACCTCAAGGTTCTGGCCGCCCTGTTCGCCCTCTCTGCCGCCAATATTGCCTTCCACTATTCGGCGCTGACGACGGGCGACATCTCTCTCCCCTCGCGCCTGGCCATCGCGGCCTATTGCCTGCTCATCGCCATCATCGGCGGCCGCATCATCCCCAGCTTCACCCGCAACTGGGTGGCCCGCAATGGCATGACCACCTTCCCGCAGCCGCACAGTCGGTTTGACGCGGTCGCAATTGGTATTGCATTGGCATCTTTCTGGACTTGGATTTTCGTGCCCGAGGGCCTCGTAACCGGCGCATTTCTGTCCATCGCAGGCGCCGTCCACGCCGTCCGGCTCTGGCGCTGGCGCGGCTGGTACGCCGCCGCGGAGCGCCTCGTCCTCATCCTCCACCTCGGCTATGGCTTTCTGGTTCTTGGCTTTTTTGCCGCAGCGGCAGCCGCCTGGGGGCTCATGGACCCGGTCTCCGCCCTGCACGTGCTGACCGTCGGCACCATCGGCACCATGACGCTCGCGGTCATGACCCGCGCCACCAGGGGCCACACCGGCCTCCCCCTCCACGCCGGCCCCCTGACCGTCACCGCCTATTCGGCCATGGCCGCGGCTGCCCTGGTGCGCCCGCTCGTGGCCTTTGTGCCCGAATTCTATCTGGAGCTCGTCTCTGCAGCCGGTGCCCTCTGGATGCTGGCCTTCGCGCTGTTCCTCCTCGAATACGCCCCGCCCCTGCTCCGCACCAGGAAAGACCTGCCCTACAAGCGCGGCAAGGACGGCGGCTGAGGCAGGCGGTCGCAGCCGCGCTCAGGCCATTGCAACTTCGTAGCGCTGCGCCGATTGTCTTGACTATGAGCCCGACGCGACTACGTCTGAATGGAGCAGGAGAAAGACAATGAACAAGCCAAGAATTCCCTCCGAAGTCCTCTCGACCGCCGCCTACGCCTCCGGGCTGGGGGTCATCATCCCCAGCTTGATCGCCTTGGCGCTCAGCCTCTTCGCCGTCGCCGCCACCGTATTCTAGGCGCACGCCGGGGAGAGGTTCACCCTCCTTGCGATTGCGCAAAGACGCTGCCGGCTGGCCGGTGCATTTTGGATCATGGAGGATCTCATGTGCACCGAGTTCGACACCCTCAGCGTCAAGCAGATCATGGACCGCTGGCCCGCAACGGTCGGCGTGTTCCTCGAGCACGGCATGCGCTGCGTCGGCTGCCCGATCGGGCCGTTCCATACGCTCGAGGACGCCGCGCGCGAGCATGGCAGGAGCCTGAAACATCTGCAGGCGGAACTGGCTTACGTGATCGGGCTAGAGCAGCCCCGGCACGACACCGTCGCCGATGAGCAATAGCCGGTGCGGATCGGTCAGAAGCAGCTTCTGCCGACCGGACACGACAAGACCGCCGTTCTCCCACGCCGTCAGGATGCGCGACACCGTGTGCAGCGTGGTTCCGGTCATTTCGGCGATGTCCTGCTTGGAAATGGGGAAGTCGATGCGAATGCCGTCCTTCTCCTTCTTTCCGGCTTGATTGCCTAGCCGAAGCACGGCGTGGGCCACGCGGCGCTCCACCTCCTCGGTCGCCAGCTCGCGCATACGCGTATGCGCCTCCTGCAGCCGGATGCCCATGGTCTCCATCGCCCCTTGCGCAAACCCGGGGTACTGGGCCACGAAATCGCTCCAAACCGACATCGGCCACACCAGCGCCGCGCTGGCGCTCACCGCCGTCGCGGTGCCTGGATAGTCGGTGCGGTTGAGGGCCTTGGCAATGCCGAAGAGATCACCCGGATTGACCATCCGCACGATGACCTGCTGCCCTTCGGCCGTCACCTGCGTCACCCGCAGGCGCCCGAACAGCAGGATGAAGAACCAGCTGGCCTCCTCCCCCTGCTCAAACACCACCTCTCCGGGCTCGTGGCGCCGGACGATGGCAGCCGCGAGCACGGCATCGACCTGCTGGTCGCTCAGGTTTTCGAACACACCCTGCAGGCGGACCCCGCCGAGTTCTGATCGATTCACGTCGCCTCTCCCGCTCGCCTGGTCCGTTCGTGCCAGCACGCGCTCCAAAACACAACCGGGATCGGGCTTTCTTGGAGGTGAGACAATTTGTCTGCCCGCATCACACGCCCCAAGGGCTCTGCGTTTGCTACAGATCAAAGAGACTATGGCATGGATGAGGGAGAACCCTCATCAGGAGATGCGAACCAATTGCATCTCGATATTGGAGACCTGAAATGAACGCCCTTCGCATCACCGCAGTCGCCGCCCTTCTCACTGCCTTTGCAGTGCCCGCCTATGCCGCGAACTTTGAAGTCCACATGCTCAACAAGGGCGCCGACGGCAACATGGTCTTCGAGCCGGCCCTGACGACAATCGCCGCTGGCGACACCGTCACCTTCATCCCCACGGACAAGGGCCACAACGCCGAAACCATCAAGGACATTCTCCCTGATGGGGGCGAAACCTTCAAAGGCCAGATGGGCAAGGAGATCGCCGTCACCTTCACCGTGCCGGGCGTCTATGGTGTCAAGTGCGCGCCCCATTTCGGCATGGGCATGGTCGCAGCGATCGTCGTCGACGAGGCGACAAACCTCGAAGCGGTAGAGGATGCCAAGCTGCCCCCGAAGGCCCGCGAGCGCCTCGACGCCGCTCTGGCCACCGTCGAAGAGTAGGAACCAGCGGCGGCTGGGTGCTGCAGGCACCCGGCCGCACCACCTGGCAAGCGCATGAACGATTTTACCGCCTGGGCTCTGTTCACGGCCGCCATGGGTGCCTTCATGGGCTCCCATGTCATTCCCTCCCGCCCCGCAGTGCGCTCCCGCCTGATCTCGCTGCTCGGCAAGCGAGTGTACATCGTCCTTTATTCATCGCTGTCGCTGGCCGTCCTGGGGTTTCTTATCCGCGCCGCCGCCGATGCACCTTATGTCGAGGTTTGGCCTTTCGAGGAATGGCAGCGGCTCGTACCGGCAATGGTCGTGCCGCTGGCCTTTGCGCTCGGCCTTCTTGGTCTTGCCACACCCAATCCCCTGTCTCTCTCGCCAAGCCGCGCCGCCTTTGATCCGGCCCGACCCGGCATTGTCGCCATCACGCGTCACCCGGTTCTTGTGGCCCTCGCCCTCTGGTCCCTGGCACACATGGTGCCCAATGGAGACCTGGCGCACCTCATTCTTTTTGGCACCTTCCTGGTCTTCTCGCTGGCCGGCATGTGGGCGGTAGACAAACGCGCCCGCCGCCGTCTGGGCGACGCCGTGTGGGCCGATCTGGCCTCCCGCTACCGCTGGCTGCAGTGGCCCCGCGGCCTGTCATGGCTGACGCCGCGCCTTGTGCTGCTGGGGCTTGGCGGTGTCGCCCTCGCTCTCCTGGCAGCCATGCTGCATGAGGCCCTGATCGGTGTGCCCGCGCTGCCCCTCTAGCGCGCTCGGGCGGGGCGGCAGCGACCCGGCAAAGGCTCAGTCGTCGTCGTGCAGGATCCGCTCCGCTGCGCCATCCATGTCGTCGTACTGGCCGCTCTTCATCGACCACAGAAACGCCCCGAGCCCCAGGAAACCGAGCCCCATCGCAACCGGCACAAGGACCAGGAGCACGCTCATTCCGCGGCCGCCAGGTTGGAGGCCGGCACGGCATCTTCCCTCGCGGAGGCAGCCGGACGAGCGCCCGCCGGTGCTGGCAGCCGCAGCGCGTTGGCCACCACGACAATCGATGAAGCCGACATGGCGAGGGCCGCAACGAGCGGCGTCACATAGCCCAGAATGGCGAGCGGCACGGCCACGGCATTATAGAGCACGGCGAAGCCGAGGTTCTGGCGGATAAGCCGGCCGCTGGCCGTCGCCACGGCAATGGTGTGCGGTATGGCCGAAAGTCCTTCCCGCAGGAAGACGAAGTCGGCCGCATTGCGGCCCACATCGGCCGCACTGGCCGGCGCCATCGACACATGGGCGCCCGCAAGGGCAGGAGCATCGTTGAGGCCGTCACCAACCATCAGCGTCTTGCGCCCCTCCGCCTTGGCCTTTTCGAGGTAAGCCAGCTTCTCCGCGGGCAGCACGCCGGCCACATGGCCGGAAGCGTCGACTTCAGCTGCGGCCCTGGCGACAATCTCGTCCCTGTCCCCGGACACCACCGTCACCGGAAGCCCCATCGCCCGCAACGCAGCCACCGCAGCCTTGGCGTCGCTCCTCAGCCGGTCCGAAAAGTCGAAGCGCCCCAGGAGCTCGCCATCCCGCGCGAGAACCGTGCCCGCCGGCATCGCGGCACCTGGCTCACTCCCCAACGCCCAGCCGGCGCGGCCCAGCCGATAGGTGACGTTCGCCGATTGTGCCTCGACGCCATTGCCGGGGCTCTCGCTGATCGCGGTCAGGATGACCGGCACAGGCTGCGGCGGCTTCTCTGCGACCAGCGCCCGGGAAATGGGGTGCGATGAATAGGCCGCAAGGCTGGCGGCAATGGCGAGCGCCGCGGGCGCGATGTCCGACCGGTTGACGAGCACCGGCTTGCCCAGGGTCATGGTTCCGGTCTTGTCGAGCACCACGGCATCGACTTCCGACACCCGTTCCAGGGCGGAGCCATCCTTGACCATGACACCCAGTTCGAACAGCCGGCGTGCCGCCATCACCTGCACGATGGGCACGGCAAGGCCAAGGGCACAGGGGCAGGTAATGATCAGCACCGTGATGGCCGTGCTGATCGAGTGATGCCAGTCGCCATTGACGACCATCCAGCCGGCGAACGTCAGGAGCGCCGTGAGGTGAACAACCGGAGAATAGAGCTGAGCGGCGCGGTCGGCGATCCGCCGGTAGCGGGCGCGCCCGCCCTCAGCCACCTCCATGAGCCGCACCATTTCGGCAAGGAACGAGTCCGAGGCGGCAGCCGTCGCCTTCATCCGGATGGGCGCCCCAAGATTGAGCGTGCCCGCCCGCAGATCGGCCCCGGGTCCGACGGTCAGCGGGGCGCTTTCGCCGGTGACCATCGACACATCGAGCTCCGAAATCCCCTCCTCGAGCGTCCCATCGACCGGAATGCGCTCGCCCGATGTGATGAGCAGGTCCATGCCGGGGCGAACGTCTGCGATGGGCACGTAGCTCGTGCTGCCGTTCTCTTGAACCACCGTGGCACCGCGGGCGGCGAGTTTGGACAGACCCTTCACCGCGGTTCGGGCCCGCTCGCGCATCATGTGGTCGAGCGTGCGGCCGATCAGCAGGAAAAACAGCAGCGTGACCGCAGCGTCGAAATAGGCGTGGTCGCCATGCGTCAGGGTCTCGAAGAGACTGAGGGCAAAGGCCAGCACTACCCCGATGGAGATGGGGACGTCCATGTTCGTGCGCCCGTGCCGCAGCGCTTTCCAGGCCGATGCGAAGAAGATGCGGCCCGAATAGAGCAGCGTGGGCAGCGCCAGCGCCGCAGAAATCCAGTAAAACACCTGCCGCGTCTCGGGATCGGCACCCGACCACACCGAAACCGACAGCAGCATGATGTTGCTGGCCGAAAAGCCGGCCACGGCGAGAGCCCGAACCAGCCGGCCGAGTTCGGGGTCCTTTGCCTCCGGCACATCATCCACATAGGTCGCTGGATACCCGGCCTTTTCGAGCGCAGCCCTCAGCGGCGGCGGTTGGTCGCCCGTCCAGTGCACGGTGGCCCTGCGCGTCGAGAGGTTAAGCCGCGCCTGCTCGACGCCCGGCAAGGCCCCGAGAACCTTCTCGACCCTGCGGATACAGGCGCCGCAATGAACGTCCGGCACCGACAGTTCGGTCCGCTGCAGCCCATTCTTGTCGAGGCGGCTGGCCAGCAGAAGCTCCGACGCCTCCCGCTCTAGAGTGGGCGAAATGCCCATGGACGCGTTCACGTCGAGCGCCTTTCCCGTCTAGCGGATGGCTTTGTAGGCGTGCCAGGTGGCATGGCCGAGCAAGGGGAACACGATGATGAGCCCCACAAGTGCGGTGGCGAGCGAGAGGGCCATGAGCAGGAGCACGACGGCACCCCAGGCCAGCATCACCGGCAGGTTGTTCCAGACGAGCTTGAAGCTGAGGCCCATCGCGGTGATGGCGTCGCTCCGCTCGTTGAGCAGCATGGGTATGGAAAAGGCGCTCAGGGCAAACCCGAGTGCCGCAAAAAGCCCCCCCACGGCCGAACCGGTGACGAGCAGGCCCCAGCCCGCGGGACTGCCCACCAGGAGCCCGAGCATATGCTCGAAGCCAGGGAATGCACGGTAGCCGAAGAACAGCGCATAAAGCAGCACCGCCGCCCGCATCCAGAGCAGCATGAGCAGCGCCAGCAGCACCCCCGCGAACAGCACCTGCGCGCCCGATTTTGAGCGCGCAAAGAGCATCTGGTCGAGGCTGGTCTTGCGGCCATCCTCAAGCGCCCGGCTCTTTTCGTAAAGCCCCACGGCAAACACCGGGCCGATGATCATGAAGCCTGAGAGGGCCGGGAACAGCACGTAGTCCCACCCCAGGGTGAACATGGTCCAGACCACTACCACCGAAACGGCAAATACCAGGAAGCCATAAAAGAGGCTGAGAACCGGCTGCCGCGCCAGGTCCCGCCAGCCCGCACCCAGCCATCCGAAGACGGCGCTGATGGGCAGGTGTTTCTGGAACTTCGGGTCTTGCGTCTTTTCGACCCCCGAGGTCTGCGTCAGCAGCCCGTACTTGCCAGCAGTCGCACTCATGGTGCCCTCCTCAACAGACACTCAGCACGCGGGGGACGCCGCGGCAAATTTGCCTTCCCCGCCCTCGCCCCGTTTCACATGCTCGATGCAGTCGGGCTGAGACTGGAAGGCGACGAAAAAGAAGTGCGCGTTTGCCGCGACGAAAATGGCCACCACGAGAACGGCGATGGTCACTCCCACGACTTTTGGACGAAGCACCCATGCCATTCTAAGGCGCCCCTGCACCCAGATCATGGACATAGAGAGCCAACGTCTTCATCTCCGTTGGCGTCAAACGCTCGTCCCAGGTCGGCATGTGGCCGGCGCGACCGCCATGGATGGTCTCGATGATGGTCTCGAGGTCCCCGCCATAGAGCCAGTACTGGTCGGTGAGGTTGGGGATACCCGCCTCGCGGTCGCCTTGCGCATTTTCGCCGTGGCAGCCCGCGCAATTGTCCGCAAAGACCGTCCGGCCACCCTCGATCTGGTCGATATTCTCGGGGGTCGAGGCGTCGGGATGGCTGAGCGAATAGATGTAGAGCGCGGCCTGACGCACTTGCTGGCGATCCAGGATGGCATCGCGGCCGAAGGCCGGCATCTGCGCCATGCGCGTTTCGGCGTGGCCGGAGTTGATGCCGACGCGCAACGTCTCGGCGATCGCTTCGGGCGACCCGTCACCCCAGAGCCAGTCCCCATCCGTCAGGTCGGGATAGTTGCTGCGGCCTCTGGCATCCTGGCCGTGGCAGGCCGCACAATTGTCGCCGAACAGCTGCCGCCCGCTGTCGCGGACATTGGTCATCAGTGCCTGATCCGCCTGGATCTCGTTAAACGGCAACTGGTCGATCTTCTGCGTCCAGCTGGCGCGCTCGTCCTGCAGTTGCACCAACGCCTGCTCCACCACCTCGTGCTGATTGATGCCCAGCAAGCCCTTCGTATAGGTCCAGCCGATCGGGAACGCCGGCATCAAGACCCAATAGCCGAACGCGAACAGATGGGTGACGATGATAAAGATCAGGATGCCGCGCGGGACCGCGGTATCCAGTTCCTTGATGCCGTTCCACTCATGGCCGGTGGTCTGTTCGCCGGTGACGGGATCGACTTCCACTTCTTCACTCATGGCTCGTCCTCCCGGCGCAGCACCGCATGCTTGGCATGATCGAACTTCTTCTTGTTGGAGGGCCAGAAGGTGTAGATGAGGACGCCCAGCGCCATCGCCAGAAGGTAGAACAGGCCCCAGCTCTTGGAGAACGCCGTCAGCGCTTCGTATTCGAAAGCCATCTTCTACTGCTCCGCCTGGGTCGCGGGAGCGCCCGCAGGGTCTTCGTCCGGCATGGCCTCGGGCGCGGCCGTATCGACATAGGCCGCCTGCGTCAGCTGACCCAGCACCTGCAGGTAGGCGATCAGGGCATCGAGCTCCGTCACCTGGGTGGTGATGCCGTCGAAGGCACTGACCTGCGTCTTCTCGCCATACCGCTCCATGGCCTCGAAGGCCGCATCGGAGTCCGGAGTGGCCTGTCCCTGCGCATCGCGCGCCGCATTGGCAATCATCTCGTCCGTGTAGGGCACACCGACCGCCCGCTGCGCCGAGAGCTTCGCCGGCAGCACCGAGATGTCGAGTGGCGTCGTGGCCAGCCAGGGATAGCCCGGCATGTTGGACTGCGGCACCACATCCCGCGGATTGTTCATGTGCATGGCGTGCCACACGTCAGAGTACTTGCCGCCGATGCGCGCCAGGTCCGGCCCTGTCCGCTTGGACCCCCACTGCATGGGATGGTCGTACTGCGACTCGACCGCGAGCGAATACGGCCCATAGCGGTCCACCTCGTCCGCCAGCGTCCGGATCATCTGGCTATGGCACGCATAGCACCCTTCGCGGATATAGATGTCGCGCCCGGCCAGTTCGAGGGGCGTGTAGACGCGCATGTCGGCCACGTCCTCGACGGTGTCGTCGATGGTGAACAACGGCGCGATTTCCACGAGCCCGCCCACGCTGGCCGCCGCGATGATGGCCAGCACGAAGCCGATGGCCGTCCGCTCGATCTTGCGGTGAAACAATTCAGCCATCGATTATTCTCCCGGCGTCAGTGCGACAGCAGCGGCGGGCAGATCGCGCCCCGCTTCGACAGCCACTGGTCCGCGCTTGACCGTCATCCAGATATTGAAGGAGCCCACTATTGCTCCAAGAAGGAAGAGCAATCCTCCGAAGGCGCGGGCTATGTAATAGGGATACATGGCCACCAGCGTGTCGACGAAGGTGTAGGCAAGCGTGTCGCTCTCGGTATAGGTGCGCCACATCAGGCCCTGGATGATGCCCGAGTTCCACATCGCGAAGACGTAGACGAGGGTCCCGGCCAGCGCGAGCCAGAAGTGCACCTCGATCAGCGCCGGGGAGTACATCCGCGCGCGGCCCCATAGGCTGGGCACCAGCGTATAGATCGACCCGAAGGTGATGAATGCCACCCATCCCAGCGCACCGGCGTGGACGTGGCCGACGGTCCAGTCGGTATAGTGCGAGAGCGAATTGACCGGTCTGATGGCGAGGAACGACCCTTCGAACGTCGACAGGCCATAGAAGATGGCAGCGACCACCATGAAGCGCAGCGTCGCATCGTCCCGCACCTTGTGCCAGGCGCCCCGCAGCGTCAGCAGCGCATTGCCCGCCGAGGCCCAGGAGGGCACCAGCAGCATGATGGAAAACGTCATGCCCAATGTCTGCACCCATTGCGGCAGGGCCGTGTAGTGAAGATGGTGCGAGCCGGCCCACATGTAGAAGAAGGTGATGCCCCAGAAGCTCAGGATCGACAGGCGGTAGGAGAAGATCGGCCGGTCCGCGCGCTTTGGCAGGTAGTAATACATCATCGCCAGGAAACCGGCGGTGAGGAAGAAGGCGACGGCGTTATGGCCGTACCACCACTGCACCATGGCATCCTGCACGCCCGGCCAGATGGTGTAGCTCTTGGAGCTGCCGAGGCTCACCGGCACGGCGAGGTTGTTGAAGATGTGCAGGATGGCGACCACCACGATGAACGCCAGGTAGTACCAGTTGGCCACGTAGATGTGCGGCTCCTTGCGGCGCGCCAGGGTGCGCAGGTACAGCACGAAATAGGTGACCCAGACCACCACGAGCCAGATGTCGGCATACCATTCGGGTTCGGCATATTCCTTCGACTGGGTGATGCCCATCGAATAGCCGGTCACGGCCAGAAGGCAGAAGAGGTTGAAGCCGAGCAGCACGAACCAGGGGCTCACATGTCCCGCAAGGCGCGCCCGGGACGTGCGCTGCACGACGTGATACGACGTTGCGATCAGCGCATTGCCGCCAAAGCCGAAGATCACGCCAGTGGTATGGGACGGCCGGAGCCTGCCCAGACTGGACCAGGCCTGCCCGAAGGTGAGATCGGGCCAGGCCAGTTGCGATGCCACCCAGACCCCAATGAACATCCCGAAAATCGCCCAGGCCATGGAGAGCGCGATGCCCACCTTGGTGGGGTCGTCATAATACCTGGAAAGACGCTCCTCGGTCGGCTCGGGATCGCCAAGCCGGAAGAACACATAGCCTGCCAGAAGCGCGCAGCAGAGCACGATCAGCAGGCCGTGTATCCCCAGTGCGTCCCACCGCCCTGCAACAGCCAGCACCAGGCCGGCCGCGCCCACTACCGCGAGCAGGCCAAGGCCCTGCACCCGCTCGTCGCGTGTCAATCCCGAGATCATAAGTCGCCGCCTTCAATCAATTTTTTCGCTGGTCCCGTGCTGTGTTTCCGGCCCAACGCGTCGGAAAAGCTAGGCATACTTCGTCGCCTGTTTCAAGCAAGTGTGAGTGATCTGCACCAGCGTTGTGATCTGCCGGTGCGGTTCGGTCGCATGATTTCCCCTTCGCCGGACTCCAGGCCTCATTACTGCCGGCTCCGCAGGATCATCATCTGCACCCCTTCACCCTGTTCGATCCCATAGGGGCGGTGCCCTGCCGTCCGAACCGGGGCGGCAACGAGATCGACCGGCCCGCGAAAGGCCACGTAGAGAACCTCGCCCGATGCCATCGCGGCCAATTCCTCAAGCACGATGCCCGCAAGGGCCTCGTCAGTCTCTTCCTTGAGGTCGAGGTAGCGCGCAGGCTCGGGCCAATCGAGCGGGTCTGCCGGATCGGGCTGGCGGAGTGATCTCGGTGTAAACGTGACGCGCCACTCCTCCGGTCCGGACTGGACGACGTCGGCCGTAAAGCCTTTTTCGTCCATCACCTTGAGCAGGGGCGCCGGCTTGAATGGCGCCACCAGAACCAGCCCCTGGCCAGGCGTCAGCGTCCTGACGGCCGCCATGATCGCGCCAAACGGCTCTCCCCCTGCGGCCAGCATTGGCCGAACATCGATCTCGACCCGATCAACCTCACTCATCGCCGTCTCGGCGCCTGATAGCCCGCATGGCCGAAACACGAAATTTGACCGGCTGGGCCATCTCAACCAAATGCCAATTCAACCAGGCCTGCTCGATGGCACCCGCATCGGCGCCATATCGCCGCAGCACTGCCGCCATCCAAGGCACGATAAGCCTGCTCGTGACGCCCCGCTGGCCGCAAAGCAGCGACACCACCCGCGCCTCAAATGGGGTGAGCGGCGCATCATCATCCAGCGTCAGGAGCCGCGACAAGGTGCGCTCGATCAGGGCCCAGTCTCCCCCACCGATATGGGTCAGCACATTGTTGAAGTGGGGGTGGTGCCGCACCTCCATGACCAGCAGCTCCGCCAGTTGCGTGGGGTCGAGAAGGCCCGTCGGCGCGGTCCGCTCTTGCGCGAGCTTTGGTGTCCAATGTTGCACGGCAGGTCCTGCGAACGAATAGGTGCTCGCCTCACCATAGTGTCAAAGCCGAGGGCGACTTTGCGCTAGATCAAACTCGGTCCGCCCTTTAGGGCGCCACCTCGATTTCCCCGTGGAGCTTGACAAGTTGGAAGTCGGTAACCCGCACTTCCACCTGCACCGTCCAGAGCCCAGCCAGCGGCAAGACGACATCGCTCGCCTCCCATGTCCCCGCCGGCGTCAGGGCGGCGGGCCGTGTTGTGGGCGCCACCTCGCCAGAGCTTGGCGTCAGGACGAAACGGACGGACTTTGCGCCGAGCGCCTCGCCGCCCTCCCCAGTGAGCGTCGCGCTCAGGCGGCTGGTTCCCACTGTGGCGGGCGAGACCGTGACGTTCGCCTCCACATCGTCTCCCATCAAATGAAGGGACGCGCTCTGGGTTTCACTCACCTCGGCTAGGGCACGGGGCGGTGGCGTAAATCGCCAGCCCGAGACCAGCCCGAAAATGAGCAGGATCAGGATGATTTCGGCGCCGATGCCGCGGCGCATGTGACGGATCGCCCGGGGTTCGCCCGCAACCGCGGGTGCCGTCAACACCCATCGGTTCCAGCTCGCGATGGCGAACAGGACCACGAGCAGGCTGAGCTTGGCGCCAAGAATGAGCCCGTAGCCCGAAAGCCAGGCGGGCCCCGGCCATCCCATCTGAACCACGGCCAGAATGCAGCCCGAGACCACCAGGGGAACGATCGCGTAGGGGATTGCATGCGAGAACCGGACCAGCGGCCGCACGGCGTCCGCGTGCCGCTGCCGCAGAAGCAGGATCAGCGGCAACAGCGCGCCGATCCACCAGGCGATGCAGACCATGTGCACGAAGAGAGCGGGCTTCATCAGCCATTGCGGGTGCGCGGCACTGGCGTGTCCACTAAGGCACACGGCCAGCCCGACGAGCAGGATGGCGACGACGCCCGCCGGCCCGGCGACAGCCGCTGACCGCGCATTCAACCCAAAGACCGACACCACCAAGGCCAGAAGCGCGACAAGGCTGGTTTGTCCATAGACGGTCGACAACCCCGCCTGCCACACTCCGGTGCTGGTCAGACCAAGGAGCCCACCGCCGGTCACATCGAGCCCCTGAA
Organism: Devosia oryzisoli; assembly: GCF_014837245.1. Classification (GTDB taxonomy): domain Bacteria; phylum Pseudomonadota; class Alphaproteobacteria; order Rhizobiales; family Devosiaceae; genus Devosia; species Devosia oryzisoli. The sequence continues at coordinate 48,318 of NZ_JACYFU010000006.1, read as the reverse complement.
GGCCGATGACCAGCGTCGCGGCGGCGATGCCAGCGACGGTCGCCGCCATGCTGAACCGCCGGGCGGCGGCCGGCAGCACAGGAGACAGGCTGCGAAACGCCGCGCCGCCTGCTCCGAAGAACAGGCCAACAAACAGCACGATGCGCACCGACCAGAGCAGCGGCGCCACCTCCGGATGACTTGGTGCGGTCAGGCTTGTGGCTGCGCCGGCCTGCACCACGCCGATGGAGAAGACGGTGGTCCCGGCGACGGGATGCCCATCTCCGGAGACAGCACGCCAGCTCAGGACATGTGTTCCTGTGCCAAGGCCGGGCGGCAGCTCTAGGCTGACCTCACTATCCGCCGACGCAGGCAGGTCGATCTCGCTCGCTTTCCCCGCCGGCAGGATCAGGCTTGCGGCGAGCGGGCTCACCGGTTCGTTGAAGCGGAGGACAACCGCGGAAGGAGCTTTTTCGAGAACAGCGCCATCGGGGGGACTGGTGCCGACCAGCGCGGCGTGGGCAAGCACAGGTAGCGCGCCGGCGATCAGCAGAAGAGCCGCGCCAAGTAGGAGGGTCATCAGGCGACGCAAATGGGTATTCCCGCAAAGGATGCGCCCCGGGCATCACCCGACGCGCATCCTGGTTCAGTGGTGGTGTTCGCCCGTCTCTTGGGCAGGTGACAACGTCACGGACGGTGCGGGGAACTCCGCCTCCTCGTCTCCGGAGGTGTCGATCCAGGCATCCTCGGCGTCGCCGCAGGTCTGGATGACGGGGAAGTAGAACGGCTCCTCCGTGGACACATCAGGACCGAACGTGCCGCGGAAGACGAATTCGTCGAAATAGGCGTTCGGCAACTCCCCGCCGGACCACGAGATTTCCGTCACCCCTTCCTCGAGCACCGAACCGTGGTTCGAGAACGGCTTCTCGTATTTTCCGGTCACCGTCTCCAAAGTCCAGCCGGCCTTGGGCATCGGCTTGACGTTGTAGAAGCCTTCCGGGATCTGGATGCGCACGGCCGTTGTCGCCGCATCCCCACAGCCGTGGCCGACCACCAGCGTGGCGCGATAGGAGCCGCCCGGCTGCGAGGCCTTGTCCTGCAGCGTGATGTGCGCAGAAGCCGGAAGCACAGCAGCAAAAAGGAGCGCCGAACTCACGGCGGCTAAGGTCAATGTCTTCATGATATTTCCCGCAATAATCTGTCTGATCCTAATGGTGATGACCGCCAGAGACATCCACTGTAAACGGCACAGTCTGAACCTCGCCACCCCCGATGAATTCGATCCAAAGGGCATAGACACCTTCCGCTGGCGGGGTGACATGCACGCTCATCTCTGGGGAAACGGCGCCGGCTTCCCCGGAGCCCGTCGCGTGGTCCATGCCACTCATGTCGTGCGACGCATCAGCGGAATTGACGTCATCCTCGCTCGCCGGCATGTCCGTCGACATTCCTTCCATCCCCTGATGATCCTCGCTCATGGCCTTATCATGGGTTTCGTGGCCAGCCGTGCCGCCGTGATCGTCCCCATGAGCCATGGTTTGCGCGCCATTGGCCATGGCATGGGCGTGCACATAAGCCAGATCTTCGGCGCGTACGAAGACGGCGTGGGCAGCAACGCCAAGGTAGGGCTCGATATCGGTCGCAGGTTTCCCATCCTTTTCTACCGACAGCGAGATTATGCCCTCTTCTCCCGCGGTCAAGCCCGAGGAATCGAGGGTGACCGTATAGGCGTTGGAGGAGGACTGGCGGGAGTGGTCTTCGCCTGTTTTCAGGGCCTCGGCGCGCTGCTCTCCGCTCAAAGCCGGCTGGGCCTCGCCCACCTCGACGTCGAAACGAAGGACTTGCTGGCCTTTTCCGCTGGGAACGGCGTCGGTGAAAATGTGGTAGAGCCCGGGATGAGGAAAGCTCAGTTCACTGGCGAAGGTGCCATCCTCAGCCGCATGCTCGACATGGCGATGCACCAGCGTCGTCAGGGCGTCATCCACCGCAAGGATGTGCAGTTCCTGCGTCAGTTCGACATCGAACCGGTCGATCCGCTCACTGGTCCCCTTGTCGGCGAAAACGAGTTCAAGACCGCGCGAGAGCGGACCTGTCTCGGTCACCGTCATCTCGCCGCTTACTGCCTCTTCGGCGCCCGGCAGGGCGAAGACGCCCTCTACCGTTTCCGCGTAGGCCGGCGACATCAAGGCTGTCGAAACCAGCAGGGTGGCCAGTGCGAGGGACGGAGGGATGGCGGAGTGTCGGGTCAGGGTCACGGATCATTCTCCTTGATAGTGATGCTAAGGCCCGCCGGCGGTACCGGCGGGCCATGGTCTTTTCAGGTCAGTGACCCGAAGCCGACGGATCAGGTGGCTCGCCGATGGCTTCGTAGATGTCCGGACGCTCGTCGCCCTCCACAATCAGGTAGCCGGCAAGGCCCCGCTCGGCACGCGACAGAGCGTGGTCCACAAGAACGTAGCGGCCAGGGACTTCGCACTTGAACTCGACGATGCAAGCGCCGCCTGCAGGAACCGAGACCGTCTGGACGTCCGTCAACGGGGGGCTGGTGAGCGAGGCCGCATTGTAGACGCGGTCGAAGATTTCCCCGATCACATGGAAGGAGGAGGTGAAGTTCGGGCCACCTACGCCGAAGAAGATGCGGACCGTCTCCCCAACGTTCGCCTTGAGCGGGAAGTGGTCGGTCAGTGCGCCGACGTGGCCGTTGAATACGAAGTATTCCGGGCGTTCGTTGATCAGCTTGTCATAGCTTTCATTCAACAGCCCGGGCGTGCCAAAGGGCTCCTCGGTATAGATTTCCCCCTGCATCACGTAGAACTCGCGATCCACTTCCGGCAGGCCGTCTTCCGGCTCGACCAGAATAAGGCCGTACATGCCTGCTGCCAGGTGCATGGCCACCGGCGGCACGGCGCAGTGGTAGACGTAGAGACCCGGGTTCAGTGCCTTGAACCGGAAGGCATGTTCCTCGCCAGGCATGGAGGTGGTAAGGACAGCGCCGCCACCCGGGCCGGTGCAGGCATGAAAGTCCACATTGTGGGCCATCCAGCTGTCGGCGTTGTTCTTGAGATAGCACTCGACGGTGTCCCCAACCCGGACGCGAACAAAAGGTCCCGGGACGCGAGCGTTGAACGTCCAGTAGCGGAACACGCTTTCGCCGCCCAGATGCGCCTCGAGTTCCACCGTTTCCAGGTCCACCCGGACCGTCTTGGGCTCGCGGCGTGTGATGGGGGGCGGAAGGTCGGCGGGATCATGCGCAATGTCCGCGTGCTCCGGCATCTGCGGATTGATCTGGTAAAGGCGCGCACTGCCGCTCGGGGTGCTGGCAGAGTGCGACATCGTGTGCTCCCCGCCCATTGTTTGCGCCTGCGCCTGAGCCGCCTGGAGAGTCACGGCTCCCAAGGCCAGCCCCGCGGAGCCCGTGAGCAGGCTCCGCCGGCTGACGCCCGAGGGAGTGCGTTTGCCGCCCGCGTCTGCGGTCGGGGTCTGTTCAGTCTTGGACATGCTGTATCTCCAGCTAGGGACCGGTGGACCGAGGGACGGCTGCCTGCGTTGTCACGGCCGCCCCCCGAAAAGGTTTTACTCAGTAGTCTTGGCGTCGGCTTCCGCAATCAATTCGGCCATGCGGGTCTTGGCCTTGCCCGGCAGCTTCTGCACCGCGGCGTCGTCGAGCGGTTCGGGGTCGTCACCGACCTGGATCAGCCCGACCATGCCCATGGCGACATGGGGGAGGCACTTGTAGGCATAGAAGCCTTCTTCATCGAAGGTGACGGTGATTTCCTGGCTTATCTTGCCTTTCCAGGCTTCCGCTTCCTCGGGAATGATGACGCTTTCTGAATTGTGACCCTTGTCCGTCGGGACGAAGGTCACCGTGTCACCCGGAGCGATCTTGAGGAACGCGGGTTCGAACTGCATCGGCCTCCCTTCGGAGTCCTTGTTGAGCATCTGCACCTGGTGGTCTTCTGCCATCGCGGGGACAGTCATCATGGCAGCTACGGCGGCAGAAGTAATCAGAGCAACGGTCTTCATGGAGTGGTCCTTCTTTTTGCGGCCGCTCACGAAATGTGGCACGAACCTAGGCGACGTCGTGGCGGCCTTCCTTGCGCTAGATCAAATGATCCAGTTCAAATTGAGTTTCGTCAACTCACCTGCCATCCAGTCTGGCCCACCGGGCGAAAGTTTCGCCGCTGTGTCTGGCACTGCCATTTGCTGAAGAGCGTCAGGGCCGCCACGGCAGCAGCCGGCCTGGAGGCCCGAGCGCCCAGGTCCGGGCGTGACAGGCCAGCGAGAGGAGCGGCCGTCCGCATCGCGCACTGGGGCGTAGGCTGCTGCGACCGGCAGAAACTGGAGGCCGCTCGTTGACGTGGCGGAGCATCGAATGAGGCGCTGCATGGGCGACTTCAGAAGTGGCTCACGAGCGCACCACTGGCGCCCCGCCTCCGCGGATTCTCGCTACCGGAACATCTGGATGAATGGTGGGTGCGACAGGGATTGAACCTGTGACCCCTGCCGTGTGAAGGCAGTGCTCTCCCGCTGAGCTACGCACCCGCTGCCAATGGGCAGGGAAAAAGAAGAGATGGTGGGCGTGACAAGGATCGAACTTGTGACCCCTACGATGTCAACGTAGTGCTCTCCCGCTGAGCTACACGCCCATCTCTCCGGGTCGGAGCGTCTTGCGGCGCTTCCGGTGGCGCGGATAGACCACAAATGCTCTGGCGCGGTCAAGGGGCTTTGGGCGCCCCTGTGGATTTTTCGCCCTCGAGTTCAGGCCGCGAGCAGCCGCTCCACTTCGCTGACGAGGTCCTTGAGGTGGAACGGCTTGGAAAGCACCGAAGCATCGCGTGGGGCATCGCTGTCGGGGTTGAGAGCCACCGCCGCAAAACCGGTGATGAACATGACTTTCAGGTCCGGGTCGAGTTCGGTGGCGCGACGGGCGAGCTCGATCCCGTCCATCTCCGGCATGACGATATCGCTGAGCAGCAGGGAGAACGGCTCCTCACGCAGCCGCTCATATGCCGAAAGCCCGTTGTCGAAAGACACGACGTCATAACCCGCATTCTTGAGCGCGCGCGTCAAGAACTGGCGCATGTCGTTGTCGTCTTCGGCGAGCAGGATCCGCTTCATCCAAAACCCCTTGGTCTTCGGCACTGAGTCGCTAGTAGGGCTGATGTTTAGTCCACTTTGCGCGCCGCGCAACCGGCACGTCCGGCCGGAGCACCCTTCTCCCGCTTTTTCCGGGCGTTCAGTGACGATTGCGCGAAAAACTGGACATCTTGGCCACGGCGGGCGACACTTTGCTGACACAAATCACTCGGCGCACCAAAAGCGCCGCTCTGGGGAAACCTTCGTGCGGTCCGACTATTGGGATCAACCAGCCTTCGAGACGATCCGGCCACGCCGGATGGTCGCGCCGATCGTATTCAATTCGCCCCATTCCGGGCGCGTCTACCCGCCGCGTTTCCTGGCCATGACGAGGCTCGACCATCTGTCCATCCGGCAATCGGAAGACGCTTTCGTCGACGAACTGTTTGGCCGCGCGCCCCATCTCGGCGCCCCGCTCCTGCGCGCCCACTTTCCGCGGGCCTACCTGGACGTCAACCGCGAGCCCTGGGAACTCGACCCCACGATGTTCCTCGAGCCGCTGTCGGACCGGTTCAACACCACGTCTCCACGCGTCGCCGCCGGCCTGGGTACGCTGGCGCGCGTCGTGGCAGAAAACAAGCCCATCTATCGCGAGCGGCTGACGCTCGAGGATGCGCGCATGCGCATTGAGGGCATCTATCAGCCCTACCACGACGCGCTGCAGAAACTGCTCAGCGAGTCGGTGACCGCGTTCGGCGTCGCCTTGCTGGTCGATTGCCATTCCATGCCCCGTATCGGCCGGCATGGGGAGCGCGCAACACCCGACATAGTGCTGGGTGACCGCTACGGCACGACTTGCGCGCCGGCCGTCGTCGACCTCGTGGAGACGATCTTCACCGCAGCGGGTCTTCGCGTCGCGCGCAACAGGCCCTATGCCGGCGGTTTTTGCACCCGGAGCTATGGCCGCCCGCACCACGGCGTGCATGCTCTCCAGATCGAGGTCAGCCGGCATCTCTACATGAACGAGGCGACGCTGGAAAAGAACGCGGGCTTCGAGCCACTGCGCCAACTGCTCGATAGGCTGATCGTCACCCTGATCGGACTGGACTTTTTCTCGTTCGCCGGCACGCCTTTGCCTGAAGTGGAGCAGGCGGCCGCGGAATAATAAAAAGGGGCTGTCCCCAAAGACAGCCCCAGTCAAGGGAGGAACGATGCGCGGTCCGCCGTTGCAGCTCTCGTCCCGCAAAGCAAGCCGCAATCATCATGCCCACTCTGGATGCGCCCATTTCCGGGCATGGGCAAGTCGGTGCGCACAGGCGCAATCCTTTCCTTTCCGCTTGTTGCAAAAATGGACCATGCCGTCCTCTCCAGCTTCCCCTGCCGCCTGCGACGCGATAGGACGGCGAACGCCCGCCTTCTTCCGAGACCGCCCTCATGACTGCCATAGACTTTATCCGCATCGAACAGACCCTGCTCGACGCCCTGGCGGCTGCAGCCGAACTGACCTTGCCGCTCTTTCGCACACCGCTATCGATCGACAACAAGCTGGAGTCCGGTTTTGACCCGGTCACGGAGGCCGACAAAGCCGCAGAGACCGCGATGCGCGAGGTCATTGCCGCCGCATTCCCCGACCATGCCATTCTTGGGGAGGAATGGGGCCGCACGGGCGATGGCAATCTGAGTTGGATCATCGACCCGGTGGATGGCACCCGCGCGTTCATCTCCGGCGCACCGGTATGGGGGACGCTGATCGGCTTTTCGGTCGACGGGGTAGCGGTCGCGGGCGCCATGGCCCAGCCCTTCATCGGCGAGACCTTCCTCGCCGTCCCGGGGCGCTCGACCTACCGCCGCGGCGCGGTGGAGTTGAGCAATCGCACAAGTGGCGAAACGGATTTGGGGCAGGCGCGTGTCTTCACGACCACCCCGACGCTTTTCGACACCCCTGCACTGGCCAGCAAATGGGAGGCCGTGGCTGCGGCGACGCGGCTACAGCGCTTCGGCATGGACTGCTACGGCTATGCCATGCTCGCTGCCGGCCATGCCGATCTCGTCATCGAGCCCTATCTCAACAGCTACGACATCGCCGCCCTCGTGCCGATCATCCGGGAGGCGGGCGGCGCCATCGCCTGTTGGGACGGCTCGGATCCAACGGGTGGGGGCGATGTGGTTGCGGCCGCCACGCCGGATTTGCTCGAGGCGGCGCTACAGCTGGTCAACCGCAGCTGACGGGCGGGTAGCAGCGCCGCTCAGGGCGACTGCTCGGTGATGAAGGCGTCGAACGCGGCAAGCACCTGTCCCCGGACCACATCGGTCTCCATGAAGAGCTCATGGCGGGCCGATGGAATGACGACATGATGTCCGGTCCGCAGCCGCAGGCCGAGCTGTTCGATGGTTGGCGTGGAAACGATGGTGTCGCGCGCCGCCGCAAGAATCAGCATGGGGATGCGCAACTGCGCGGCAAAGCGATCTTTCTCAGCATCAATCATGGCGCGAAAAGCCGTGCCGATCCAGCTGAAGGTGGGTGATCCGATGTAGAGCGACTGATCGGCCCGCAGGGTATGCACCATCCTGCGATACCGTCCTTCATCCGATGTCAGCGGATTGCCCTCAAACCCCGCCTCCTCGGGCTGACGGTCCTCTCGCCTGCTCATCGGCAGTCTGCCGAGCCCCAGGAAGGTGAGGATTTCCGCAAAGGCCGCGGGCCCGCCCAGCGTCCCTTCGCGATTGTAGAGGCCGACCATCGGGGCCGAGAGGAACATCCGGTCGAACATCATCCGGTCCCGGGCAGCAGCATAGAGACTGGCCAGGCCGCCCATGGAATGTCCGACCAGGTAGAAGGGAGGCGGGCAATCGGGCAGCAGGATGTCGGCGTGAAAGCACCGCAGGTCGGTCCAGTAGTCGTCGAACCGGTCCACATGCCCCAGATGCCGATTGCCGATCAGCCGGTCCGAGCCACCTTGGCCACGCCAGTCAAACGTCGCCACGGCAAAGCCGCGCGCCTGGAAGTCGGCGACGGTCTCGAAATACTTCTCGATGTATTCTGTGCGCCCCTGCACCAGGCAGACGGTGCCGCGCAACGGCGCCTTGGACTTGGGCCATAGGGCGTAGCGCAGACGCACCTTGTCCGAGGTGGTAAAATATCCCAGCCGCACACCCTCGGGCACGGGATTGCCGGGCGTGACGGCCAAGCGCGGTCCGGAGGGTTGGGCAGTAGCGGTCACATCGGGCCTCGTCGGTGGTGTGGCCGAACCCTAATCCAGAGCCGTAAACAAAGAAAAGCCAGCATCTCCGTTTCCGGACACGCTGGCCTCCCCTTTCTGCGCGGCCCCGTGCGGGGGGCGGATGACAGGGCCGACAGGGTCGTGGACACCGGGCAAGGCCCGCGTTCACATGTCCCCTTTTAGCCCGGCCCGTCTGACCCGCCCCTGAGCGCCCCGTTCATAGTGAGTTCATCAACGCGTCCAAAGCGTGTTTTCCCGCTGCACATTGTGCCTCTTGAACCGCTCAAAGCCCCACCTAAATAGTACTCGTCCGCCGGATTTCCGGGGGCGCCGGCCCTGCCGCCCACCGCTCGCCGCATCAGGGAGCCAAGCGCAGGCACCGGTCGATCCATCCACGTTGCTCAACGGAGAATGTGAAATGCAGACTGTCGATTTTTCCCCTTTCTATCGCTCTACCGTCGGCTTTGACCGGCTGTTCAACCGCCTCGATTCCCTGTCGAGCCAGGAAGCCAAGACTTACCCGCCCTACAACATCGAGCGCACCGGCGACGATGCCTACCGCATTTCCATCGCCGTAGCCGGGTTCTCCAACGGCGACATTGCCGTCGAAACCAAGGAAAACAGCCTCGTCGTCAAGGGTGCCAAGCCGGCCGAGACTGGTGAGAGCCAGCGCGAATTCCTCCATCGCGGCATTGCCGAGCGCGCCTTCGAGCTGCGCTTCCAGCTTGCCGACTATGTCGAGGTTCAGGGCGCAACCCTCGAAAACGGGCTGCTCCACCTGGAACTGAAGCGCGAACTTCCCGAGAGCAAGAAGCCCCGGACCATCCCCGTCAATGGCGGCACCGCCACCATCGAGGACAAGTCCGTCAACTAAGCTTTTTCCGGTCCATCGGAAAAGAAAGGGCGCGGTCGGCAAGGGCCGCGCCTTTTTTTTGCTTGCGCTATCCCAGCCACTTGAAGGGGCTGGTCAAGCGCCGTACGCCCTGACGTGCTGCGTCTGCTCGCCCAATCCTTCGATGCCGAGCCGCATCACATTGCCCGGCTTGAGCCACACCGGGTCAGGCTTGATCCCCATGCCGACGCCCGGTGGCGTGCCGGTGGTGATGATATCGCCCGGCTGCAAGCTCATGAATTGACTGACATAGGACACAACCTTGGCCACGCCGAAGATCATCGTCTTGGTGGAACCATCCTGATAGCGCTTGCCGTCGATCTCGAGCCACATCTTGAGGTTCTGCGGATCGGGCACTTCATCCTTGGTCACCATCCAGGGTCCGATAGGCCCGAAGGTGTCGGCGCCCTTGCCCTTGTCCCAGGTGCCCCCGCGCTCGGTTTGGAAGTGGCGCTCGGACACGTCGTTGCAGACGCAATAGCCGGCGACATAGTCCAGGGCATCGGCCTCTTCCACGTAGCGAGCCTCGGTCCCGATGACGATGGCGAGTTCGACTTCCCAGTCCGGCTTGATGGCGTTCTTGGGAATGATCACGTCGTCATTGGGGCCGATGATGGCGCTGGTGGCCTTCATGAAGATGATGGGTTCTTCTGGAATGGCGGCGCCCGTTTCGGCGGCGTGGTCGGCATAATTGAGGCCGATGCAGATGAATTTGCCCACATTGGCAACGCACGGCCCGACACGCTGCCCGTCCTCCAGTTTCGGCAGCGCCGTCATATCCGCAGCCCTGATCGTCTCGAGACCCATTGGGCCGAGCGTTTCCCCGCCAATGTCGGCGACGACGCCGGAAAGATCGCGGATGGAACCATCAGCGGCAAGAATGGCTGGCTTTTCGGCTCCTTTGGCGCCAACACGAAGCAGCTTCACGTTTTCATCTCCTCGTTGATTATTTAGGCGGCTTACGGCGCGGCCCCGACCGAGTCGAGGGCAGAGACCTGTTGAACCGTCCTGTTCAGGACGCGGACGGACGAATGATGCCCTTTTTCAGGATGATGTTGCCGTAGAGCCGACTCTCACCCGTCTGCACGATGGCGGCCGCATTGCGCGCCCGCTCGTAAAAAGCGAAGCGCTCGATGGTCGAGAACCCCATCCGGGGCTCATGGTGGCGGACGATCCGCTCGAATTCCTCGTAGATGCGCTCGCGCTGGTTCGGCGCATCCACCACCTGCATGCCGATCGCCGCTTCCTCGACGAATTCGTCTAGCGGCAGTACCGTCAGCACCGCATCGAGCACGTCCGTCACGCTGTGCCCGTCGAGACGAACCACATCGGGCCCTGCGAACTCCGCGGGATAGTTCGCGTCTACCAGCACGATTTCATCGCCATGCCCCATGGCCCGCAGGATGTAGAGCAGGTCGGGGCCGAGCAAGGGTGGAAGGGATTTGAGCATGTCGGATCTCTAGCCGAAGGGGAAATCGTTGGGGTCGTCCGCAAACTCTGCACCATCGGCAAACAGGTCCGGGTGCTCGCGCGCAAAGGCGAAGAGTTCGACCATCACCGCATCGATATGCGCGCGAATGGCGGCAATGGCCTGGGGCGCGTTGGCCGCCAGAATGCCATCGAAAATCGCCTGATGTTCGGCGATGGTGTGAGCCAGGCGGCGCGGGGTGATGATCAGCCGTCGCGCTCGATCGAGATTGGCGCGCACCTTGTCGATGATTGCCTTGACCCGCGTCAGGCGCATGGACCGGAAGATGATGTCGTGGAAATCGACGTCGATCTGATGGAAGGTTTCCGCGTCGTCACGCGCCGCTGCGTCGCGTTGCAGCGCCATGTTCGCGTGCAAGGCGGCGATCACATCCGCGTTGTGTTTGCCGATGAGCACCCGCAACGCCTCGCTCTCAAGCCCCTTGCGGATCAGCATGTATTCGCGAACGTCGCCGATCCGCACCAGCGACACCGTCGAGCCGCGCTGCGGCGCGATATCAACCAGCCCTTCCTCGGCCAATCGCGCCAGCGCTTCGCTGACCGGAAACCGCGACACGCCTAGCTGACTGCAGAGCGCGCTCTTGTCCAGAACTTGTCCCGGCGCCAGGGCCAGCGTCACAATGGCATGTCGCAGCATGTTGGTGACATCGATGGTCACGCTGCCACGCGCAAACGGGCCTGCGGTCGGGAGAAAATCATAGGAAGCGGCTTCCGTTTTCATGCTAACATGTTAGTTAAGGACGCAGTGAAAGACAATCTCGCCGTACCCCTGCTGGCTCCAATCCGGTGGGAAACGACAGTCCCCGGCGCAAGCCTCAAAGGCCCCGACAATGACCGAGACCATGACCCGCCCGATCGAGGGCAAAACGCTCCTGCTCAACGGCGCCGACAATGTTGCTGTTGCGCTCGCCAATCTCGAGGTCGGTTCGCCCACCCCGCAAGGCGTGAACATCCTTCGCCGGGTGCCCCGTGGCCATAAATTTGCTGTTCGCTCTATCGCCGCCGGTGAGCCGATCCTGAAGTTCGGACAGATCATCGGTTTCGCCAAGGAACCCATTGCGTCGGGCGACTGGGTGCACGAGCACAATTGCGGCATGGGCGGTCCAGACGGCACCCTCACCCATGATTATGCTTTCACCGAAGGGGCGGTGCCGGTCGATTTCCTGCCCCCGGAGCAGCGCGCAACCTTCGAGGGCTTTCGCCGCAAGAACGGTAGCGTCGGCACGCGCAACTACATCGGCATCCTCACCTCGGTGAACTGTTCGGCTACAGTTGCCAAGTTCGTCGCCGAGGCCGTCAACCGCTCTGGGATCCTGGACGACTATCCAGAAATCGACGGCGTCGTGCCCTTCGTCCACGGGACCGGCTGCGGCATGGAAAGTCGCGGCGAAGGCTTCGACATCTTGAAGCGGACGCAGTGGGGCTACACCTCAAATCCCAATCTCGGCGCGGCCCTGCTCGTTGGTCTGGGCTGCGAAGTATTCCAGATCGGGCGGATGAAGGAGCTCTATGGCATCGAGGAAGGCGAGACCTTCCAGACCATGACCATCCAGGAGCGTGGCGGCACCAGGAAAATGATCGAGTGGGGCGTTGAGAAGGTGAGGGAAATGCTGCCCGTCGCCGCTGCGGCCCGTCGCGAAACGGTGGATGCCAGCCACCTGACGCTGGCTCTGCAGTGCGGTGGATCCGATGGCTATTCCGGCATCACCGCCAACCCGGCCCTCGGCTACGCCGCCGATATCCTGGTGCGCAATGGCGGCACAGCCATCCTCTCGGAAACGCCTGAGATTTATGGCGCCGAGCACCTGCTGACGCGCCGCGCCATGACAAGCGAGGTGGGCGAAAAACTCATCGAGCGGATCCACTGGTGGGAAGACTACACCCGGCGCAACCGCGGCGAGATGAACAACAACCCCTCGCCGGGCAACAAGTTGGGCGGCCTCACCACCATCCTGGAAAAATCGCTCGGCGCCGCGGCGAAGGGCGGCACAACGCCGCTCACGGCGGTGTATGAATATGCCGAAAAGGTCACCGAGAGGGGTTTTGTCTTCATGGACACGCCCGGCTTCGACCCGGTTTCCGCCACCGGCCAAGTTGCGGGCGGCGCGAACGTGCTGTGCTTCACCACGGGCCGTGGCTCGGCCTATGGCTGCAAGCCCGTTCCCTCGATCAAGCTCGCCACCAATGCGGAGCTCTATGCCCGCATGACCGACGACATGGACATCAATTGCGGCGATATCGTCGAAGGGGTGTCCATCGAGGAGAAGGGCGAGGAAATCTTCAAAAAGATCCTGGCCGTCGCTTCAGGCGAGAAGACCAAGTCCGAAGAACTGGGCTATGGCGACAACGAGTTCGTCCCCTGGCAGGTCGGGGCAGTGATGTGAGCACTCAGCAGAAGACGGTCGACTTCCTGCTGGAACAGGCCTCCGCTGCCGGCACCATGTCGGCCCGCAAGATGTTCGGGGAATACGGCCTCTACTGTGACGGCAAAGTCATCGCCTTCGTCTGCGACGACCAGCTCTTCATCAAGCCGACGGCGGCCGGCCGCGCCTATCTTGGCACGGTGACCGAGGCGGAGGCCTATCCGGGCTCGAAGATGTACTTCCTCATCGAAGGCGACTGCTGGGATGATGCCGATTGGCTGGCCGGCTTGGTCAAGACAACTGCCGGCAATCTTCCGACGCCCAAGCCGAAGAAGCACAAGCAGACCTGAAGCGCTCAGTCGGCCGTGAACCGAACGGCCCCAATATGGGGCAGATTGCGGTTGCGTTGCGCGTAGTCGATGCCATAGCCAACGACAAATTCGTCGGGAATGTCGAAGCCGATCCATCTGGCCGCGATATCCGTCTCGCGGCGGCTCGGCTTATTGAGCAGAGCACACACTTCCATGCGGCGCGGGTGGCGCGTCTCGAGAATTTCCAGCACGTGTTTGAGCGTGTGGCCGGTATCGATGATGTCCTCCACGACCAGGACGTCACGACCACCGATCTCGCCGCGCAAATCCTTGAGGATGCGCACTTCGCGACTGGATTCCATGGCGTCGCCATAGGACGAGGCCTCGATGAAATCGACCTCCACCGGTAGTTCCAGTTCCCGCACCAGATCGGCGATGAAGATGAACGAGCCGCGCAGAAGCCCCACCACAACGAGCTTGTCGGTATCGGCGAAATAGGCGGTGATGTCCTTCGCGAGAGCCTCGACACGCGCCGCGATGGCCTTTGCCGAGATCAGTTCGTCGACGACATAAGGGGTTTGGGCCATCAGGCGCTCCACCGAAAGAATCGGACCGGACGACCATAACGCCCAGCGCCACTGCTTAACCAGAGCTCCCTCCCCCCTTCGCACATATGGAAACGCTCAACGGCGATAGCGGCTGGAACCGGCGCGCCGCGCATCCGTTGGCGGAGGCAACAATTCGAGGTTTGTCATGCTTGACGCCATCCACACCTGGGACCGTCCGATCACCCTCAATATCGGGCGCGAACAACTGGTCGTTCGCACTCCTATCCAGGCGCGACACGTCCTGCTCATGGATTGGCCGGCCGAGCGAACTGACAAGCACAAGATCGCCAGCGAGCTTTGCCTGGCCGCCACCGAAGGCGCCAGCCCCGAAACGGCCTGGGTGGCCTTCATGGACGCCGCACTCGAAGCCGGTATCTTCGTGGAGTAACAGCGTCCGCTCGCACCCCCGGCCAAGCCGGGAGGTCCACGGCGTGGCCGGCGACGTCAGCCGACGAGCGCGGCTCGCGGGCCCGATCTACCGGGGCAGGTCCGTCTTGCCCATGAGGTCGAAGTCGATCGAGCGGGCCGCCTGCCGGCCCTCTCGAATGGCCCACACGACCAGCGACTGGCCTCTACGCATATCACCCGCGGCGTAGACTCCAGGCTCGGATGTCTTGTAGCTCATGGTGTCGGCAAAGAGGTTGCCGCGCTTGTCGAGATTTGCTCCCAGTTCGTTCAGCATGCCCTCCCGCACCGGGCCGGCAAAGCCGATCGCCAGCAACACCAGATCCGCCTTGATGACGAATTCGGTGCCCGCAATGGGCTGCCGCTTGCGATCCACGCGCGCGCATTCGACCCCTGTCACATGACCATTGGCATTGCCAATGATCTTCATCGTGCCAGCGGAAAACTCGCGAATGGCGCCTTCCGCCTGTGACGAAGACGTGCGCATCTTCACCGCCCAGTTCGGCCAGTTGGTCAGTTTGTTCTCGAGTTCGGGCGGCATCGGCCGGACATCGAGTTGCGTCACCGCTATCGCGCCCTGGCGAAACGAGGTGCCGACGCAGTCACTAGCGGTATCGCCACCGCCGACCACGACCACGTGCTTGCCTGCCGCAGTCAGTTGCCGCTCGCCAGAGACGTCTTCTCCACCCAGGCGACGGTTCTGTTGGACCAGGAAAGGCATTGCGAAATGCACGCCATTGAGATCGACACCCTCCGCATCCACCGGACGCGGCCGTTCCGCCCCGCCGCACAACAGCATGGCATCATGCTGCCGCTGGAGCTCGGAAAGCGGCGTCGTGACTCCAACATTGATGCCATAGTGGAACACCACGCCTTCGGCTTCCATCTGGCTCACGCGGAAGTCGATGTGGTCCTTTTCCATCTTGAAGTCGGGGATGCCGTAGCGCATGAGGCCACCGGCCTTGGGCTCGCGCTCATAGACATGGACGTCGTGGCCAGCGCGCGCCAACTGCTGCGCAGCGGCCATGCCCGCAGGTCCGGAGCCGACGATGCCGACGCTTTTGCCGGTCTTGGCCTCGGGGACCTGCGGCTTGATCCAGCCTGAACGGATGGCCTTGTCCGCGATCGCCTGCTCCACCGTCTTGATGGCGACAGGGACGTCTTCAAGGTTCAGAGTGCATGCTTCCTCGCAGGGCGCAGGGCAAATCCGGCCGGTAAACTCGGGGAAGTTGTTGGTGGAGTGGAGGTTGCGGGCCGCCTCCTCCCAGTCGCCGTTATAGACCAGGTCATTCCAGTCCGGAATCTGGTTGTGAACCGGGCAGCCGGTGTCGCCATGACAGTACGGAACGCCGCAATCCATGCAGCGTGCTGCCTGATCCACCACTCGCCCTTCAGAAAGGGGAATGGCGAACTCGCCGAAGTGCCTGATCCGGTCCGACGCCGGCTCGTAACGCGGCTCTTCGCGGTCGATTTCGAGAAAGCCTGTGACCTTACCCATGGCTCTTTCCCTACCTCATTAACAGCGCCAGCGCGCTCAACTTAAGCTCGGGGTCACCCCCCCGCGATAGCGGGGACCTCTGTTCGACGCTCGGCATCTGCAACAGGGGTTCCCGCTTTCGGGGGAACGACCCGGTGGTTGGTTCGATCGCGAGGCTATTCGGCCGCCACGTAGCCGCCGGAAGCGCGCTTCTTTTCCATTTCGCGGATGGCCCGGCGATATTCCACCGGCATCACCTTGACGAACTTCGGCCTGAGCTCCGCCCAGTTGTCGAGCACATGCTTGGCCCGGCTCGAGCCTGTATAGTGCAGGTGGTTCGAGATCAGCTGGTGCAGGCGCTCGTCGTCATGCTTGGTCATGTCGCCCGAGATATCGACTCGGCCATGCCATTCAAGGTCTCCACCGTGATGATGGAGCTTGCGCATCAGGTCCTCTTCTTCCTGCACCGGCTCAAGATCGACCATGGCCAAGTTGCACCGGTCGCGGAATGTGCCGTCCTCATCGAGGACATAGGCGACGCCGCCGCTCATGCCGGCCGCAAAGTTGCGTCCCGTCGGTCCGATGACGACCACGACGCCGCCGGTCATGTACTCACAGCCGTGATCGCCCGTCCCCTCGACCACCGCAATGGCACCCGAATTGCGAACGGCGAAGCGCTCGCCCGCGACGCCACGAAAGTAGCACTCGCCCGAAATCGCACCATAGAGCACTGTGTTGCCCACGATGATCGACTTCTCGGGCACGATGCCGACCTTCTCTGAGGGCCGTACCACGATGCGTCCACCGGAAAGACCCTTGCCGACATAGTCGTTGGCGTCGCCGATCATGTCGATCGAGATGCCCTTGGCGAGGAACGCCCCGAACGCCTGTCCTGCCGTGCCGCGCAGCGTGATCGATATAGTGTCCTCGTTGAGCCCTTCGTGACCGTATTTCTTGGCCACGATACCCGACAGCATGGCGCCGGCGGAACGATCGCGGCTGCGGATGGGCAGTTCGATCTGTACCGGCGTGCCGTGTTCCAGCGCTGGCTGCGCCATCTCGATCAGCTTGCGGTCGAGCACGGTCTCCAGGTGGTGATCCTGGCTCTCCGAATGGTAGAGGGTGTCCCCCTCAATGGCGTCGGGCTTGTGGAAGATGCGCGAGAGGTCGATACCTTCGCTCTTCCAGTGGTCCTCGGCCCGCTTCTGGTCGAGCAGGTCCGACCTGCCGATCAGTTCGGTCAATGTACGCGCGCCTATCGCGGCCATCAGCCCGCGTAGTTCCTCCGCAACAAAGAAGAAGTAGTTGATGACGTGCTCGGGGGTGCCCTTGAAGCGCTTCCGCAGCACAGGATCCTGCGTGGCCACACCCACCGGGCAGGTGTTGAGATGGCACTTGCGCATCATGATACAACCGGCAGCGATCAGTGGGGCGGTGGAGAAGCCGAACTCATCGGCACCCAGAAGCGCGCCAATGAGCACGTCCCGCCCGGTCCGCAGACCGCCATCAACCTGCAGCTTGACGCGCGCCCGCAGGCGGTTGAGCACCAGCGTTTGGTGTGTTTCGGCAAGGCCGATTTCCCACGGACCACCAGCATGCTTGAGCGAGGTCAGCGGCGAAGCGCCGGTACCACCATCGTAGCCGGAGATCGTGATGTGGTCGGCGCGTGCCTTGGCGACACCAGCCGCAACCGTGCCCACGCCCACTTCCGACACGAGCTTGACCGAGATGTCGGCCTCCTCGTTGACGTTCTTGAGATCGTAGATCAGCTGCGCCAAATCTTCGATCGAGTAGATGTCATGGTGCGGCGGCGGGGAAATCAGGCCGACCCCTGGCGTTGAATGCCGCGTCTTGGCGACGATCCAGTCCACCTTGTGCCCGGGCAACTGCCCGCCCTCGCCGGGCTTGGCGCCTTGGGCGACCTTGATCTGTATCTGGTCGGAGTTGACCAGATATTCGGTGGTCACACCAAACCGGCCCGAGGCGACCTGCTTGATGGCGCTGCGCAGCGGATTGCGCGAGCCATCTGGCAGTGGCTTGTACCGATCCGGCTCTTCGCCGCCCTCGCCGGTGTTCGACTTGCCGCCAATCCGGTTCATGGCCATGGCCAGCGTCGTGTGCGCCTCGCGCGAGATCGACCCGAAACTCATCGCGCCCGTGGCAAAGCGCTTGACGATCTCGGCAGCGGGCTCGACCTCTTCGAGCGGCACCGCTTGGCCGAGCGGCTTGATGTCGAAGAGGTGCCGGATGGCCATGTAGCCGTTTTCGCACGAGTTCAACCGCGCCGCGAAGCTGTCATAGCGCTCCTGTGCCGTTTCGGGGCTTTCGTCATGGAGGCGGACGGCGTGCTGCAGGTCGGCCACGACGTCCGGAGACCAGGCGTGCTTTTCGCCACGGATGCGGTAGGCGTACTCACCCCCAACATCGAGCGCCTTCTTGAGCACCAGATCGTCGCCGAACGCATCGGCGTGGCGGCGGACGGTTTCCTCGGCGACTTCCCTCAGGCCGACGCCTTCGATGGAGGTGGCGGTGCCGAAGAAGTACTTCTTCACAAAATCGGAGTTGAGGCCGATGGCGTCGAAGATCTGCGCGCCGCAATAGGACTGGTAGGTGGAGATGCCCATCTTGGACATGACCTTGAGCAGGCCCTTACCCACGCTCTTGATGTAGCGGTAGACGACTTCGTCCGCCGAGACTTCTTCCGGATAATTTCCTTCGGCGTGCAACGCCTGCAGCGCCTCGAAGGCGAGGTAGGGGTTGATGGCTTCGGCGCCGTAGCCGGCCAGCATGGCGAAGTGGTGGATCTCGCGGGCTTCGCCGGTTTCGACCACGAGACCGGTTGAGGTGCGGAGGCCCTTGCGGATGAGGTGGTGATGAACGGCCGCCAGGGCCAGCAGCGTCGGGATATCAAGCCGCTCGACCGAGACGAGGCGGTCGGACAGGATGATGATGTTGTATTCGCCGCGAACGGCCTCTTCGGCCTCCTGGCAAATGGCCTCGATGGCCGCCTCCATCCCTTCCGGGCCGTTGACGGCCGGATAGGTGATGTCGATGGTCTTGGTCTTGAACTGGTTGTCCTGGATGTCGCCAATGGCGCGGATTTTTTCCAGGTCTTCGTTGGTGAGGATGGGCTGGCGCACTTCAAGGCGCTTCTCGCGGGCAGAGCCGGCCAGATCGAGAATGTTCGGGCGTGGGCCGATGAAGCTCACCAGCGACATGACCGATTCCTCGCGGATCGGATCGATCGGCGGGTTGGTGACCTGGGCGAAGTTCTGCTTGAAATAGGTGTAGAGCAGCTTGGGCTTGTTGGAGAGCGCCGAAATCGGCGTGTCCGTGCCCATTGAGCCAACGGCCTCCTGGCCGGTGGTGGCCATCGGCGCCATCAACAGCTTGATATCTTCCTGGGTGTAACCAAAGACCTGGAGGCGATCGAGCAGCGCGCCGGTCGGCTCGGGCGCCTTGGGCGGCACGGGCGGCAGGTCCTCGAGCACGATTTGGGTGCGCGCCAGCCATTCCCGATAGGGGTTCATGGTAGCGAGCTGCTTCTTGATCTCCTCGTCGGAGATGATGCGGCCCTCTTCGAGATCGATCAGCAGCATCCGGCCCGGCTGCAGGCGCCAGCGCTCGACGATGTCCTCGTCGGGGATGTCTAGCACCCCGGATTCAGACGCCAGGACGACGTGCCCTTCCCGCGTCACGAGGTAACGCGCCGGCCGCAGGCCGTTGCGGTCGAGCGTGGCCACGACATAGCGGCCATCGGAAAGCGACATCGCCGCCGGCCCGTCCCAAGGCTCCATCAGCGCCGCGTGATATTCATAGAAAGCGCGCCGCTCCTCGTCCATGAGAGGGTTTCCGGCCCAGGCCTCCGGGATCAGCATCATGGCCGCGTGCGGCAACGGGTAACCGCCCCGCACGAGAAATTCGAGCGCGTTGTCGAAGCACGCGGTATCCGACTGCCCCTCATAGGAGATCGGCCAGATCTTGGTGATGTCGTCGCCGAACTTGGGCGAAGACACCGAGGCCTGCCGCGCCGCCATCCAGTTGACGTTGCCGCGGATGGTGTTGATCTCACCATTATGGGTGGTCATCCGATAGGGATGCGCCAGTTTCCAAGAGGGGAAGGTGTTGGTCGAAAACCGCTGATGAACGAGCGCTATGGCACTCTCGAAGTCTTCCTCGTTGAGGTCTGGATAGAAGGCGCCCAGCTGATAAGCCAGGAACATGCCCTTGTAGACGATGGTGCGCGCGGACATGGACACGACATAAAAGCCATTGTCGCTGTCGCTCTCCGGAACCTCGCGATAGACCGTGTTCGAAATGACCTTTCGAACGATCAGCAGCTTGCGCTCGAATTCATCAATGCTGAACCCCTGCGGGCGCTCGATGACAATCTGCTCGATGATCGGCTGCGTCGCGATGACGCCTTCGGACAGCTTGGAATTGTCCGTGGGCACGACACGCTCGCCCAGCACCGTCAGCCCTTCGGCCTCCATGCACCGCCGCACCGCCGCCGCACAACGATCTCGTTGGCCAGCGACGTTCGGATAGAAGATCATGGCGACGGCATAGCCGTGCTTTTCCGGCAACGCGAAGTTCAGGACGCGCCCGAAAAAGGCGTGCGGGGTCTGGACGAGAATGCCGGCACCATCTCCCATCAAGGGATCGGCACCGACAGCACCGCGATGTTCGAGGTTCTCGAGAATCTCGAGACCCTTCTCGACCACCTCGTGGCTGGGCTTGTTCTTGATGTTGGCGATCATGCCGATGCCGCAGGCATCGTGCTCGTTGGCCGGGTTGTAAAGGCCCTGAGCCTCGGGACGGCCGTCGACGCGCTTGCCGTTCAGAATCAAGGTTTTGCCTTTGGCAGTGCTCGTCTGGGCGGAGTTTCCGTGCCGTACGTGTGCCATGGCGTTACCTCGTTCTTTTACCCCGTCTTGGGGCGGCTTGTTTCTCTGGTGCGCATCCCTGATGCCGCCGGGTCCCCCGGCAAGGTGGATGCACGCTTTTCCTCTTGGGCGTCATATTCAGCCGGGTCGTACTACACGAGTACGGCTCGAATGAGCAAATCGTCCATGTTTGGGGAGCGGCGCTGCATCCAAATGGCCGCTCAGAATTCGGGCTAGTTTAGCCCCGCCTGCCCGTTTCCGCCATCGACTGGCGGTCCAGCCGGACCAGCGCGCACGCTGACCGCGGAGAGCGGGGCGCGCGTCATTTAGGACAGAGATGCTGCCCTAACGCAGGCACATTTGCACAGTTCAAAGCGACGGGCAAGAGATTTTGCCACCCTGCCGCCACAAAAAATAGGAGTTGGCCCCAAGGGTGTATAGGAAATCATAGGAAACCGACCCAAAAATATGGGGTGCGCCGGCGGCGCGCCCCATTGGGCTCACATGAAAGAGAATATATCCTATTCGAGATGGGATTTGATGAACCACAAATCCTTGTCGAGTTCGCGCGAAAACGCCGTCAGGATGTCTGCGGTGTCAGCATCGCCCGCCTCGTCCGTGGTGTCGATATCCTCGCGGATCTGGTTCGCCAGCTTGGCAAAACGGTCCGCCAGTGCGGCAAGATGATCTGGGACCTTCTTGATATCGGTCGGATACTCGTCAAGTGCGGTAGCCTTGGCCACCCTCTGGCTGGTGCCAATCGGCGTTCCGTCGAGCTGCGAAATGCGTTCCGCAATGATGTCCACATGGTTGTCGATAGCCGCCCGCATCGGGTCCAGCATCTCGTGCACGGCGATGAAGTTGGGCCCCTTGAGGTTCCAGTGCGCCTGCTTGGTGATGAGGGCAAGATCGATGCTGTCGGCGAGGCGAGCGTTCAGCACGTCAATCACGGCTGACTTCGCATTGGCCTTGAGGGCGATGGAGGGAGTTTTCATCGGAAACGTCCTGACGCTGAAGGAAAGACAGGCGCGTTGCGCCTTGCTCTTTCAACTGGTGGACCGGCGGACTCGTTCCCGGTGAGACGGCAGCGACACGTTTCGCCGCAAATGCATTGGCCATTTCCCGTAAAGAATAAGTAGTTTACCCTAAGGGCGCAGCGAAGTGCCCAATGCCTCACCTCATCATCTTCACACCGTCACCAGTTTCGTACCGCGACGGCACCACCGCGGCCTTTCCCTGTACCATCCAGGACAGGATGCTTCATACGCGACGCATCGGCGACAGTGTACTTCTCGTGCATGCAAAACCAAGGTCCGCCCCGGTCGGCGTCGGCCAGGGGAAACTGGCCGGATTTTCCCCCGGCAGCGGCGGATGGCTCGTTCATATCGCTGATATCCGCTTCTTCGGCGATGATATACCACTCGGGGTCGAACTGCCGCATGGACCGACGATCGGCGAAGTGGCAGACGACGTGTTTGACGAGGTGCTGGCGCAGGCCACTTTGCTGCGCGGAATGGATGACGCCGCGGCCATTTTCAGCCACGAGCCCATCACGGCCGAACACTTCACCGAGCAACTGCGGCGCCAGAACGACGCCCGATGCAGCTTTTCCGATGTGCGCACGGGAAATGGCGTGGCCATCATGGTCCGCCCGCTGGACCAAGGCGGCGCCTGGCATGCGCGCAACTTTCTCTTCCTCGACCCCGAACCGGGCCGGCTATTTGAAAACTTCGCCTGGAGCGTCGGCCCGCGCTTTGAGATCATCATCGATGCACACGCCGTGACCTCCGACATCTCCGACACCGTCAATCGCACCGGCATGCTCGCCCTTGCCGACCGGCCCGAGCGTTGGCCTGACAGGGAAGCCCTGGCATGGCACTTCGAGCAGTTCGTCCAGCGCGTCCGCGGGCGTGACTAGCCAAGGTCGCGCAGAACCGCGTCCACTTCCGCGCGGCTGGGTGGCTTACAACCCTTCTGCCCACAGTTAAGACCAGCCACCACGGCTCCAAACCGGAGGGTCTTCTCCAGATCCGCGCTCTCGAGGGCGCCCAGTCTGCCGGGTTTCAATACTCCGGTCTCACCCAGCCAGGTCAGGATGCCGGCCATCAGGCTGTCCCCTGCCCCGACGGTATCGCCGAAAATGGGGGGAGCATAAATGGCTGCCTGGGCGTCCGCTGTGCGGGAAAACCCACGCGAGCCGAGTTCACCGCGCGTGACGACCACCAGTTCGCAATGTGGTCGCTCAAGCAGTTCCGAGGCGTAGTCTTCCATGCTCATGTCCGGCGCGAGCCAGGCCTGGTCCTCGTCGGAGAGCTTGATGAGGTGCGCCTTGTCCAGAAAAGAGGAGAGGCGAGCCCGATAACCCGCTTCGTCGTCCACCAGCTTGTCGCGCACATTGATGTCCATCGAAATCGTCGCACCCCGGCCGATGGCGGCCTCGACGACGTCCATCCAGATCGCGGCATCATCGGCACGAATGGGGCAGAAGCCGCCGATTTGGTACAGTTCAACGCTATGCGGCAACGCCGCCAAGAGGCCATCGCGGGTAAACGCGCGGTCGGCTCCGCGCTCGAAGACGTACGACGCCTGCATCTTCTCGTTGAAGCTGACGATAGCTTTCGTCGTTGGCGTTGCCACCCGCTCCTTGAGCAACACCTCGACGCCCGCTTGCTGCAGTGGACCCCACAACAGTTCACCGTATTCGTCCGTGCTGATGGGGCAGAGGAAACCCGTGCGGTTTCCCAGCCTGCTCAAGGCAATGGCGCAATTGAACGGAGAACCACCCGGCAGCGCCTCGCGTGGTGCGTCGGGCGCGTTCGATGCCGGCACGAGATCCACAAGGCTTTCCCCACCTACAACGAACATTCGATCCTCCTTCCGCAGCACTGCGCGCTGGAATTATCATCGCCCCGACTGCCCCGCCAGTCCGTCCAAGGCCGGAAAAGAAAAAAGCCCGGACGCGAAGTCCGGGCTTCACGAGTCAGCTTTAGAGCCCCTACTTCAGCGTGAAGTACTTCTCGCGCGCGGTGAGGAAGAGAGAGTCCGTGCCGTCCGTCTTCTGGCGGACGATATTGAACGCTGAGATGAAGCTTTCGGCGGTCTTCTTGGTCAGCGCGTCGCCGCTGTCACGGATTTCCGTAAGCACTTCCTGTGCGGCCTTTGCACCGGCCTCAAGGATTTCCTCCGGGAACTGCCGGATCTGCACACCATGTTCGGAAACAAGCGTCTGCAGCGCCCGCGGATCGTTGGCAGCGAAGTCGGCGGCCACGGCATCATACTCGGCTTGGCAGACATCCTTGATAATGGCCTGCAGATCCGCCGGCAGAGCCTGGTACTTTGCCTTGTCGACGACCAATTCCGTGGCGAGGCCCGGCTCGATGAAGCTCGGGAAGTAATAGTTCTTGGCGATCTGGTAGAAACCGAGCGCCAGATCGTTATACGGCCCGACGAACTCTGCGGCATCCAGCGTACCCGACTGCAGCGCAGCGAAGATGTCGCCGGCGGCAAGATTGGTCACGGAGGCGCCAAGCTTGGCCCAGACCTGCCCGCCGAGGCCCGGTGTGCGGAAGCGAAGGCCGTTGACGTCGGACACGCCGGTCAGCTCGTTCTTGAACCAGCCGCCCGCCTGGGTGCCGGTGTCGCCCGAAAGGAACCCCTGCACGCCGAACTGGTCGTAGATCTCGTCCCAGATTTCCTGGCCACCAAGGTAGCGCACCCAGCCGGTCAGTTCGCGGCTGGTCATGCCATAGGGCACGCCGGTGAAGAAGGAGAGCCCGGCGCTCTTGTTCTGCCAGTAATAGGCCGCGCCATGGCTCATCTCGGCCGAGCCGTCGATCACCGCGTCAAGCGCCTGTAGGCCCGGCACCATTTCGCCGGCGGCGAACACCTGGATGGTCAACCGACCGCCCGAGGCGGCCGTGATGCGGTCAGCCAGGCGCTGCGCGCCGACGCCAAGGCCCGGAAAGTTCTTTGGCCAGGTGGTCACCATGCGCCAGTTGTAGGTGTCCTGAGCAATGGCGGGTGTTGCCAGGCCGGCCGTTGCGGCAGCCGCGCCAACGGCCGTCACGCTGGCCGACTTGAAGAACTCGCGTCTTTTCATATCTGTCCTCCCAGACAGGTTATGGCGGTTACCCCGCCTCGACGTTTCCCCACCCGGCTTGGGCGGGTTTGGACGCGCAATGCACGCGCCGCAATATCAAACCGGCAGAAGCCGGTCTGTCTAGCGCTACAATGGTCCAAGCGACCTTTTTCTCGCCCTTCGGCCTGGATGGACAAGAAATGTGCCGCTCGGTCAGTTGTAGATCAGGTCAGGCAGCCAGGTGACGAGCTGCGGGAACGCAAACAGGATCGCCAGGCCCAGCGCCTGCAGGATCACGAAGGGGATGACGCCCTTGTAGATCGTGCCGGTGCTGATCGAGGCCGGGGCCACCCCGCGCAAGTAAAACAGCGAAAACCCGAAGGGCGGCGTCAGGAAGCTCGTCTGCAGGTTGACGCCTACCGCCACGCCCAGCCACACCGGGTCCACCCCGAGGCGCAGCAGGATAGGCGCGGTGATCGGGATGACGATGAAGATGATCTCGAACGTGTCGAGGATGAACCCGAGCAGGAACATGATGAACATGACGATGATGGTCGCGCCGATGGCGCCGCCAGGCATGTTCGAGAGGAACTCGTGCACCAGGTTGTCGCCACCCATTACGCGGAAGACCACCGAGAACACAGCGGCGCCGAACAGTATGATGAACACCATCGAGGTGATGGTAGCCGTTGCCACCACTGCTTCGCGCAGCACTCGGAAGGACATCTGCCGGGCGAACAGCGCCAGCACCATCGCGCCCACCGAACCGACCGACGCCGCTTCCGTAGGCGTCGCGACGCCGCCGAGGATCGATCCAAGCACCGCCAGGATCAGCAGGAGCGGCGGCACGAGTGCGACAACAATCTCGCGCGGCAGGTGCTTCTTCTCGTCTTCGGGGACAGGCGTGGCAGGCGCCGAGGACGGATCAGTCACGGCTCGGAAGATCACCCAGACCGAATAGAGCAGCACCAGCACCAGTCCGGGCACGAAGGCTCCGGCGAAGAGTGCGCCGACAGAAACCGGTTCGGGCGCAAAATTCCCCTTCTCCATCTGCACCTGGGCATTGATACCCGAGAGCATGTCGCCCATGAAGATGAGCACCGTCGAAGGCGGAATGATCTGCCCCAGCGTGCCCGAGGCACAGATGACGCCGGTCGCCAGCTTCGGATCATACTTCGCGCGCAACATGGCCGGCAGCGAAATCAAGCCCATGGTCACCACGGTGGCGCCCACTACACCGGTCGATGCGGCCAAAAGCGCGCCCACCAGAACAACCGATAGTCCGAGGCCGCCGCGCAGGTTGCCGAACAGCTTGCCCATCGTCAGCAACAGTCGCTCGGCAATGCCCGTGCGTTCGAGAATGATGCCCATGAAGATGAAGAGGGGCACGGCGACCAGCACCTCATTGGTCATG
Organism: Devosia oryzisoli; assembly: GCF_014837245.1. GTDB lineage: Bacteria > Pseudomonadota > Alphaproteobacteria > Rhizobiales > Devosiaceae > Devosia > Devosia oryzisoli. Next base: position 22,120 of record NZ_JACYFU010000006.1, on the reverse strand, counting down.
GTGCCGATGTATCGCGAGGCCAGGAACCCGAGATTGGACGGGTCGAAGACCCCAAGCCAGAAGCCGACAAGGCCGAAGATCAGAGCCGTGCCAGCCAGGCTGAAGGCTACGGGGAAGCCGATGAGAAGAACACCGATGATGCCGAAGAACATCAATCCGGCGAGAATTTCTCCAAGCAGTTTTGGATCCATCAGCCGTGCCCCCTCTCGGCTTCGTAACGCAAGGCTGGCGGTAGTAGATCTTCCTGGTCACGCAGCACCAGGATCGAACGAGCTGCCATGGCCAATCCCTGCAGTCCCACCACGATCGCGAAGACCAGAATGAAGCTCTTGAGAATGAACAGCCCAGGCATGCCCCCAATATTGGCTGACCCCTCATAGAGGCGCCACGAGCGCTGCACGTAGGGTAGTCCATAGACGATCACTACGCCGCAGAAGGGCAGCAAGAACAGTACTGTGCCTACGAGATCCGCGGTTGCCTTCCATCGTGTCGATGCAGGACGGTAGAAGATATCGACCCGCACGTGGTCCTGCCGCAGCAGCGCGAAGCCCGCCACCCCGGTGAACATCGCTCCGGAAAGCCACACGTAGAGGTCCTGCATCCACAGCACGCTGACGTGAAAGACGTAGCGCTGCACGACGACAGTGAAACACACTACCACGCAGGCCAGCGACAGCCACGACAGGGTCAGTCCGATGATCCGGTTGATGCCGCTGATCAGGCGGATAAACCTCGCCAAAACTTGCATTGATTGTTCCCTCCCCCGCTTTTCCTATACTGCTGTTTGCGTGATCGATAGGACAATTTTGTCCACTCGATCAACCGCGATCTCTCGCCGCATCCTCATCGGGCAAATAAGCAGCCAGTCTGGCCATTGGCAGAAAAAAATGCGCAAACGGGGATTAAAGCCGGGCTACCGGTGTTGATGTTGTTGTGAGGCCGCATCGACGGCCCGCCCAACAGGAGGAATTCCCATGCAGTTCCGTACGCTACTCGCCGGTGCCACCGCTTTGGCCCTGCTCGCCCTACCCGCTTTTGCCACCGATTATCTCGGGGGGGCGGTCAAATCCACCGACATCGGTGGGAAAATGGTGCTCACCGACAAAAATGGCATGACGCTCTACATCTTCGACAAGGACACCGCCGGTGTCTCCAACTGTTACGACACCTGTGCTGAAAAGTGGCCGCCGCTGTTTGCCGATGCCTCATCCAAGGCGGAAGGCGATTTCTCGATCGTTGATCGCACGGACGGCACCAAGATGTGGGCCTACAAGGAAATGCCGCTTTACTACTGGTACGAAGACAGCGCACCGGGCGACGTCAAGGGTGATGGCGTCGGGGGCGTCTGGCATCTTGCCATCGAATAACGTGGTCTGAGGTTCGGCGTGGTCGACATCCTGGACGAAATCGAGGCCTGTGTGCCAGCGCTCCGGCGCTACGCACGCGCCTTGACGCATGATGCCGACCGCGCCGACGACCTTGTGCAGGACTGCCTTGAACGGGCCATTGCCCGACGAAGCATGTTCCGCCCGCGCGGACCGGTGCGGCCTTGGCTGTTCACCATCCTTACGAACCTATACCGCAATGCCCGTCGTGCCGATCGGCGGCGAGAAGAGCACGTTGATCTCGACGCTGTGCCCGAGCCGTCCACCCCTGCTCCGCAACCGGGACACCTGGCGCTGGCCGAACTCGGCCGAGCGATACAAACCCTGCCGCTCGACCAGAAGGAGGCGCTGCTGCTCGTGACTCTGGAAGGCCTGCCATATAGCGAAGCCGCCGCCATCCTAGACATTCCGCAAGGCACGCTGATGAGCCGGCTGGGCCGCGCGCGCGCCACGCTGCGTACCTTGACCGGCGTTGCCGCCGAGCCGCATCTGAGAACCGTCAAATGAGCGAAATCACCCGCGACATGCTGATGGCTTATGCCGATGGACAGTTGAACACCTCGGGACGCGCAGCCGTAGAAGCGCATGTCGCCGCTCACCCCGAGGCGGACAGCGAGTTGAGCCTGATGACGCGCCAGACGAACGCCATCCGGGCTCTGTACGGCCCTGCTACGGCACAGCCGATCCCTTCCCGGCTTGATCCACACCGCCTAGCCCTCATCGCAAACCGGCGGCGGTGGCAGTCCTTTGCGCGTGCGGCCGGGATAGTCCTTGTCCTGGGCATAGGCATCGCTGTGGGGTGGATACTGCGCCCCCTGAACGACACCGGACAAGCCTATGACCGGCTGATCGCCGACGCAGTCAGCGCCCATACGGTCTACGTTGCGGAGAATCGCCACGCCGTTGAGGTGGCGAGCGCCGATAGCGAACACCTCTCGACCTGGCTTTCCAATCGCCTTGCGACGCATCTGGCGATGCCGGATCTGTCGGCGCAGGGACTGACGTTCCTGGGTGGGAGGCTGCTGCCGGCCCCGGAAACCGCCGGTGGTCGCGCAGCCCAGCTGATGTACGAAGACAATACCGGAGCTCGGCTCACCCTCTACATCACCCCCGCCACAGGCGTCGCAGGACCACCCTATGAAGCGCTCTCGTCCGGAGACGAGAATGCACTCTACTGGGCCAACGGCACCTTCACCTGCACCATTGTCGGTCCCCAGTCCCCAACGACTCTCAAGACGGTTGCGCAAGCGGTCTTTGCCCAGTTGAGCCCCGAGCACCCACCCCAGGACTATCAGGAGCTTTGACGGCTCATGCGCTAGCGGGCAAAGCCTAGCCTTGCCGGACTGGCGCATTCCGCGGTGGTAGATCAATCGAATAGATGTTGTGCAGCCCCACATTGGCGATATCCCGCTCGCCGCAGAGCGCCATGGTGATGTCGAGTTCGCGTTGGATGATTTCTAGCGCCCGCGTTACGCCGGCCTCACCCCCCGCCCCTAGTCCCCAGAGGAAAGCCCGGCCAATGAACGTGCCCTTGGCGCCGAGTGCCATGGCCTTGAGCACGTCCTGCCCCGACCGGATTCCACCATCGAGATAGACATCGGTGCGCGAACCCACCCTGTCCACGATTTCGGGGAGGACGCGCACGGAAGACGGCGCCCCGTCGAGCTGCCGTCCGCCATGATTGGACACGATGATGCCGTCCGCCCCATGCGACACCGCCGCCTCGGCATCCTCCGGATCGAGGATCCCCTTGACGATCACGGGCCCACCAAACCGTTCCTTCACCCAGGCGATCTCGGTCCAGCTCAGCGCGGGGTCGAACTGGCTGGAGGTCCAGGCCGAGAGCTTTGAAAGATCACCCGCCGCGTCTACATGCCCCACGATGTTTCGGAAGGTGTGTCGCTTGGTGCCCAACATCTGAAAGGCCCAGCGCGGCTTGCGCGCCATTTCGAACACGAACTTCGGCGTGAACTTAGGCGGCGCAGACATGCCGTTGCGCAGGTCCTTGTGCCGTTGCCCGAGGATTTGCAGGTCCATCGTCAGCACCAGCGCCGAGCACCTTGCAGCCTTGGCGCGGTCGATCAGCCGCTCGATGAAGCCCCGGTCGCGCATCATGTAGAGCTGGAACCAGAAGGGCTTGCTGGTGTTCTCGGCCACGTCCTCGATCGAGCAGATGCTCATGGTCGAGAGCGTGAACGGCACCCCGAATTTTTCCGCGGCGCGCGCCGCCTTGATTTCCCCATCCGCACTCTGCATGCCGGTGAAGCCGGTCGGCGCCAGCGCCACGGGCATGGCCGCCGCTTCCCCGGTCATGGTGGTAGCGAGTGAACGGCCATCCATGTTCACCGCCACGCGCTGGCGCAGCAAGATTTTCTTGAAGTCCTCGGAGTTGGCCCGATAGGTGCTCTCGGTCCAGGCGCCGCTGTCGGCATAGTCGAAAAACTGCTTGGGCACCTTGCGCCGCGCCTCGGCCATCAACTCGTCGATGGTCAGGAATTTCTCGAGGTTCGCCATGGTCCGATGTCTCCAGCACTGCCGGCTGCCTAGCAACTAACATGTTAGCCGTCAACGAACCGGCTTGTCCCCGCCGTGCCGAGGCTCAGTGGGACAGCTCTGCCTTTTTAGTCCACCGGGCCCAGGCTTCGTCGCCCCAATCTCAGCGTCGAAAACACCACAAGGAACCCGAACAGCACCATGCCCCCCGCCAGCACGTGCGCCTTTTCCCACTCCAGCCGCTCGACCAGGTCGTAGAGCGCCGTCGAGAGCACCTTCGTTTCGCCCGGGATATTGCCCCCGATCATCAGCACCACACCGAACTCCCCCATGGTATGGGCGAAGGTCATGATGGCGCCAACAAGATATCCGGGCCGCGCCAGCGGCAACACGACGTACCAGAACCGCTGCGCCGGCGAGGCGCCCAGCGTGTCCGCGGCTTCGAGGATTTCGCGGCTGATGGCTGCAAAGGCATTTCGCAGCGGTTGCACCATGAACGGCAACGACGCCAGCCCCGCCCCGATCACCAGCCCGCCGAACGAAAAGGCCAATGTGCGGGCACCCCAGAAAGAGGCGATCCAGCCGCCAGGTCCCCTCGGGCCCATCGCCAGCAACAGGTAAAAACCCAGCACCGTCGGCGGCAGCACCAGCGGCAGGCTGACCAAGGCCCCCACGACAGCGTGCCTTCGTTTCTCGCCCCGCGCCAGCCACCAGGCCAACGGCGTCCCGACGAGCAGCAGGCCCACGGTGACGCTAGCGGCCAGCGCGAGCGTCAGGAGGATCGGCGAAAGAAGGGGAGCAAAATCCAAGCTGGATATCCTGGGGTCTTGAGGCTACGGCACGGCGTATCCGGCCGCCTCTATCGTCTTCATCGCTTCCTCGCTGCGAAGATAGGCGAGGAAGGCCCGAGCCGCTGGATTGCTCCTGCCGGCCTCGAGAAGAACCGCACCTTGTGCAATGGGCGCGTGAAGGTCTGGCGGCACCAGCCATTGATCGGCCTTGCCCAGGACCTGGCTGGCGGCAACGAAGCCAAGCTCGGCATTCCCGGTATCGACGAACTGCAACGTCTGAGAAATGTTCTCGCCCTCGACAATGCTCCGCTGCACTTTCTCGTAAAGGCCCAGCGCCTTCAGCGTTTCCACTGCAGCCGCGCCGTAAGGCGCTGTCTCTGGGTCGGCAATAGCCAGCCTGCCGAAGTCGCCGGCAAGTTGCGCTTTCCCATCGTGCATGTCGCGCCCCGGCCCGTAGAGCGTCAGCCGCCCCTGTGCATAAACGAAAAAACTGCCCTTCACAGCCAGGCCTTCGGCCATGGCCTTTTGCGGCCGCTCGACATCGGCGGCCAAAAACACCTTGAACGGCGCGCCCTGGCTGATCTGCGCGTAAAGTTGCCCGGTCGCCCCGAAGCTGAGCTTGACCTCGTGGCCGCTTTCCGCAGCGAAGTTCTTCGCCAGGTCCTCTGCCACCGCGGTAAAATTAGCCGCCACTGCAACGGTCACGCTCTCCGCGCTGGCAGCGACCGCATTCGATGACACAAGGACAAGGGCGAGCGTAAAGCGGATCAAGACCGGCACCGATATGGTCAACAAGACATATCGGTGCCCGAAATCAACGGCCCCGGCAAGCGTTATGTGTTTTCGGGCATCTTGGGCAGCTTCTGTCGCAGCGCAGCCAGGTCCTCGGCAATGGCGGCCTCGGATTTGCGCTGCATGGCCCGATACCGGCGCAGCACCTCCTCGCCCATGGCCGTCAACTGCGCGCCACCCTGGCTCGGGCCACCGCGGCTTGAAAGCACGAGTGCACTGCCAAACCCTTCATTCAGGGCCTGCACCAGGCTCCAGGCACGCTTGTAGCTCATGCCCATCGCCTTGCCGGCGGCCGCGATCGATCCGGTCCGCGCAATGCCTTCGAGCAGGTCCGCTCGGCCCGGGCCAATATAGGCGGTGTCGCTGAGGACGATCCGCAAATGCCCCAGTCCGTGTTCGGGAACGACCTTCTTCACGGCGTGCTCCATGGCCCCGCGGATCCCGCGGAGGATAGTCCATCACCTCGCAGGAGGCTCACCCGCGCAGCGCCGCCGCCTCGCGCGCCAGCGCCTCGATGCGGGCAAAATCACTGCTGGCCAAGGCGTCGGCGGGCATGATCCACGATCCGCCCACGCAGATCACGTTCGGCAGGGCTAGGTAGGTCTTGGCCTTTTCCGGATCGATCCCGCCCGTGGGGCAGAAGGTGACGTCCGGCAGCGGCGAGGCGAAAGCCTTGAGAACCGGGGCGCCGCCCAGCGCCTCGGCCGGAAAGAACTTGAGGAAGGAATAGCCGCGCTCGGCCGCCGTCATCGCTTCGGTGGGCGTACCGATGCCCGGCAGCAGCGGAATGGCCACGTCGTCGGCAGCATCGAGCAGCCGCGGCGAAGCGCCGGGCGAAACCATGAACCGGCAGCCGGCATCGACCGAACTCTTCATGTGCGCGGCATGGCGAACCGTTCCGGACCCAACGATGGCGCCGCTGACCTTGGCCATTTCCTCCATGACCTTGAGTGCATTGGGCGTGCGCAGCGTCACCTCCAGCACCGGCAGGCCTCCGGCCACCAGCGCCTCGGCCAGCGGCCGCGCCTGCGCCACGTCGTCGAGGATGATGACGGGCACCACCGGCGCGAGCGAAAGAATGGAGCGGATGGCGTTGGCGTCCTGTGGCATGGTTGGGTCCCGTTTCTTGTGCAAGCCTTGGCGAAAGCGTTAGGCGCCGGGCCGCGTTCCTGCAAGCCCGCTGCGTGAAATTCGGCCCCGACTGGGGTCAGGAGCGGCGCGCTACGAGGTCGATCTCCACCAGCGCGCCAACCGCCAATGCCGTCACCCCGATAGTGGTCCGCGCCGGCAGCTTCCCCGGCTCGAAGAAGCTCGGCCAAAGGGCGTTGAGTGACGCGTAGTCGCGCTCGAACTGCGTCAGGTAGATGCGGGCCATGGTGACGTGCTCGAGCCCCAGCCCGATCCCGCCGAGCACGATCCGCAGGTTCTCCACCACGCGCCGCGTCTGCGCCTCGATGCCCTCGGGCAGGGGCGCGTCGGGTGCCGCCGGATCGGTCGGCATCTGCCCGGTCACGAACACCCAGCCATCCGCCTCCACGGCATGGCTGAACGGCGCCACCGGGCGCGGTCCCGAGGAAATCATGTGATGCAGCAATTGGCTCATGTCGTTTCCTTGCGGATTACCAGACTTTTCTTGCAGCCGATGCGTTATGCCGCCAGACTTGACGACGCAACCAGGAAGGATGGCGGCGCATGGCCGAAACCGAATACCGCATCGCGCGTGAAGAGGGCCCCACCCGGGGCCGCTATGTCATCGAGCTTGCGCCCGGCGCGGAAGCCGAGATGACCTACAAGAAGTCCGGCGACGGCCCGATGATCATCGACCACACCGGCGTCCCACCCGAATTCGAAGGCCGCGGCATCGCCCTGCGGCTGGTCAAGGCCGCCGTGGCAGACGCGCGCGAGCAGGGCTTCGGGATCACCCCCGTCTGCCCTTACGTCGTGGTGCAGTTCCGCCGCCACCCCGAATGGCGAGACCTTCTGGCCTGATCGCTCAATAGCCGTACCGAAAACCGTCTGCGTCCTCGGCACGGTACGCCTCCAGTGCCGCCCAGGGAATCCGCACGGTGGGCGCGCCATAGGCATAGGCAGCCACCTCGTAGGGCTCGAACTGGATGACCAGCCCGTAAGGGTCCGACAAGTCCCAGCGCGTTGGATCGGTGACGATATCGGCGATGTCGCCGGGGCTATCGAGCATCACATCCTCACCATGTTCGGTCTTGAGCTCATCGACCACCAGCCCGAGAAGCGCCTTCTGCCAGCCCTTGGTGCCGAACACATCCGACGCCTCCAGCGCCCGCTGCTTGTCCCGCAGATAGTGAATGAGGCTGATGGTGTAGTTGCCGTGCGCCGCTCCGTGTCCGTACCAATATGTGGTGACGTCGAGCGTGATCATCCGCTCGTCCACGTCTTTGACGGTGATGGAATTGCTGGTGTCGCTCGTCTGGTCGCCCTCGCCAGGTTCGCCGCCGGAGGCGCCCGCGAGGGCATCGACCTGCTCCGCCACGAACGCATTGAAGGCGTCGGCCGCGGCATCGCTCCCGTCGAGCTGCGCAAAGGAGAATTGGTGCGTCGCGACGGGCCAGTAGTAGTCGTCGTTCCCGACGCCATCCGGGTCGAGGAACGTGGCGTAGCGGCTGAGCGGATAGAATCGTTGGCCGCTGATCATCCGGCTCGTTTCGAGGACGTCCGAGCGTCCCGCGAACGTGCTGACGAGGCAGGAAACCCCGTCCTCGGAATACCGGCCGGTCGACATGGGCCTGTTATCCCGCGTGCAGGCCCGTTGCGCGAAGTCCAGCCAGGTGCGCTGGTCGCTGCGCAGCGCCTTGAGCGCAGGTTCGCTGAGCCCTCCGGTGGCCGTGGCATAGGTCGTTGCCAGCCGCTCGTCGGCGCGGGACAACTCGGGGTTGTCGCAGATCGCGTGCTCGAAGGGCGAGGCCGCCTTGCTGCAGTCGAAGCTGGCGGCGCCCGCCGCCCCGCACCAGCCGGCTGTTAGGGACACAAGGCAAAGGGCGAAGAGCGTTGCGGTTTTCACTATGGTCTCCCGGTTGCACCCCCTCTGGCTAGCATTTCGCCTCGGCTGTTTCCACTGCCTCGGCGATTGGGAGCAACCGTCGCCTTACCGGTGGATCACGACGCCACGAACCGCCGGATCGCTTCCACCTCGCCGGGCCGGATTTCGTGCCCGCCGGCATGCCAATCCAGTGTCACCTCCGCGCCGTTGCGCTCGAAATAGGTGGCCAGCGCCTGTGTCGCTCCGGCAGGGGCGATCGGGTCCCGTTGCCCCGCCGTGATGAGCACGCTCAGGCCGTCGAACCGCACGTCCCGCGGCTGGAAAGGGATCAGGGGATGCATCAGCATCGTACGGTCGAACAGGTCCGGCGCCGCAAACTGCACGGATGCCAGGATGTTGGCGCCGTTGGAATACCCCAGGCCCAGTACGGACACCGGATCGCTTTCAGCCACGCGCTGGCGCACGAACTGCACCATCGCCTCAGTCCGCCTCGCCAGGTCCGCCATGTCGTAGACCCCCTCGCCGGTGCGGCGGAAAAAGCGCAGCGCCCCACCTTCGCTGACATCGCCGCGCGGCGCCACCCGACGCGCTCCGGGGAGCACATCGCCGGCAAAATCGAAGAACTGGTTCTCGTCACCGCCCGTGCCGTGAAACAGAAAGATCAGCGGCGCCCTGTCGTCAGCGCCTTTCGCCTGCCTGAAGTGATAGTCGCTCATCGCCTGGCTCCTTGTTCCCTCCCATATCGGATGCGCCTTCGCGTCCAGGCAACGGCGATAAGCCGTCACACACCGTCATGGTATTGGAAACAATCGCTGCCGCGTCAGCGTGCGATCGGCGCGACCGGAGCAGACATGCCGGGGCGATAGCCTGCCAGGATGGCAGCGCGGAGGGATTCTGCCACGGCTCTGGCCGCTCGCTCCATCGCGCCGTCGGCCGCAGCAGCATCGGCGGGAGTGACGCTGTCCGACTGGTACGAGGTGTCGACGAAGCGCGTCGCCGAAAACGCGGTGCCATCCGCGCCAACGATGGAGACAGTGGCCGTCACCCGCCGCCCGAGCGGCCGTCGCGCCGGGAACGCATTCGAAATTCCCTCGTAGGCGCCGCCCGCGGAAACACTGACGCTCAGCGTCGGATCCCCCGGCCGCGCCGGCTGCGGAAACACCGTCCGGAGCCGGTTGAGGACGATCTGCTCGATCCGGCTGCCGGGTTCGGCAAAGAAGAACCGCGCCTCGCTGAGGCCACCGCCCGCGCGGTCGCCATAAACGGGCGTGAAGCTCGAACACGCAGCAAGGGCCAGTGACAGCAGGGCCACACCGATCAAAGTCGCCAGACGGTTTGATTTCATGCGGCTCACCCCTAATTGCCCAGCGGCACGGCACCGGAATAGCCGGCATTGAATCCGGCGGGCGCTTTGAGCTTGAAAGTCGCGAGAACGCGCGTCTCATCCGGCGAAACGTGCGTCGGCCCGGTGCGCGTCGCGTTGGCGCCGAACTGGAGGAAGCCGTCGTCATAGTTGAGACCGGCGCCCGCCAGCAGGTAGCTGTTGGCGTTGATGTCCCAATAGGCACTCGCCGAAACCGACCAGTATTCCGCCACCGGCACGGTGACATCCGCCCCGATTTCGTTCTGGTCGCGCAGCTGCCCAGCCGCCCTCACGGCCTCTGTGTAGCGATAGTTGAGCGCGGCCGCCCAGCCGTCGGCGGCATATCCCACCCCGAGCCCGCCCCGGGCGATGGTGAAGTCATCCGCGTCGAGCTGCAGCTTGCCACTGCCGGTAAAGCCGCTCTCGAGACGCCCATAGGCGCCGAGCACGGCGTAGGACGACGCGGTTTCAAGCCCCGACCCTACTCCGGCGTTAACCTGGTCGCCGAGCGCGAAGGAATTGGGGCCGACCAGTTGGAAGGACTGCCCGGCAACGAGCTCGAAGTGGCTGCCGTCGTTGAAATCGGCAAGGTACCGCGCGCCGATATTGGCCCTCAGGCCCGTCTCCTGCCGGTCGATGCCCGTGAAGCGGTTGTAGCTGAAGAGGTTGGTGTCATCGAGCACGACGCTTTGCGCGTCCTCGTTGGTGATCCCGGGCGCGCTCTGGTCGCTGCCGCGATAGACGATCTGTCCGATCGGCTCGACCAGGTGCGTCACCCCGGGGCTACTGGCCACCAGGGGATAGCGGACGTCGATTGCGGCGATCGGCGTTGCCCCGACCAGCGCCTGCTCGGGGGGCGCGCTGGGCAGGAGACTGTTGCCGTCATAATAGCTGCCGTCCACCCGCACTCCGGCAAACGGGGTCGCGACCACCCCGCCCACGATATACTGGTTCTGCCATCTGGCCTGGGCCATGCCGTGCAGCCGATTGCCGGCATAGGCATAATCATAAGGTACGCCATTGACCACGGCCCGCCGGTCCGCCTTGCGCGTAAAGCCGAGCAGCTTGCCTTCAACGTCAAGCTGGCCAAGGTCCGGGCCAAAGCGGAAGGTGTGCTCCGCCCTCAAGTTCGGCAAGGCAATGCCCTGCTGGTCCCGGCTCTGGTCGGTGTTGTCGCCCAAGAGATTATACTGCTGGACGCGGGCGTCGATATAGGTGTCTGCCGTCAGATGCGTGGCATACACTTCATTGATCGCCGCCCGGCCGGGATTGATGAAGTAGTCCTCGAAATAGGCGCTGTCGGTGAATGCGGCATAGGCAAAGCCGACAGTCCAGTCCTCCACCGGCACGAACTGGCCCGAGGTCTGGATGGCGCCGCGCCACTCCCGCCGCGCATCGGCGAAATCGAAGGCGTCCGGGTTGAACTGGTAGAGCCCCGACGCCTTGACCTGGAACGCGCCCTTGTCGAAGCGCTGGACCCATTCGGCGCCCATCAGGAAGCCCTGGCCGCTGACCAGCGCCGGGGAAAGAATGATGTCGGTGAACTTGCTCGAATAGACCGAGAAGGGCACCTCCACCTTGAGCCCGATCTCCTCGCTATAGGCGAGGCTCGGCCGCGGAATGCGCTGGAGTGCCTCGTTGCTGAGATTGGGAATCCAGAGATAAGGGAGCCATGCCACCGGAACGCCCAGCAGCGCCAGGCTCGGCTGCTCCAACGCCACGGATCCATCCGCCTTGGTGTAGGTCACCTTGGCCGCACTCACCGACCAGCCGATCCGCCGCCCCTGGGCGTCGATGCACTCGCCGCACGGCGCATAGGACGCGCGGGTCAGGATGGTCTGGACGGCGCTGTCGTAGTCCGCGCTGTCGGCGGTGATGCGCGAGCCGTCGTAACCGGTGATGGTCAGGGAATCGAGGAAGGCCTGCTTGAGGCCACCTGTCACCTTGAGGTTGGCGCTGCGCGACACGTTACCCGACGGGTCGGTGATGACCACGTCCCCCACGAAATCGAGTTCGCCGGAGGTGCGGCGGTAGACCAGCCGGTTGCCCGCGAGGGTGTAGCCACTGGCCCGCACCACCACGTCGCCGTTCGCATTGATGACGTTGTTGACCGCGTCGAACACGAGTTCGTCCGCCTCGACGGCGGTCGGGGCCGCAGGGTCGACAGGGGCGTTGAAGAAGTCGGGAGGGACGAGCCCTTGAGCATGCACAGCAAGCGGCAGCAAAGCGCAACCTGCCGCCAGCAGCGAAAGCGCCAGCCGATAGGGTCTAATTCGGCGGTCGTTTGGCCTCACGCTTCCTGCCCTGCTTCGTCCGATCCGCCAGCCTAACGCCCGGTGTCCGGTCCGCACCCATTGTTCCGCACGCTCGCCTCCCGCACCCCCGGCACAGGTCTAACGGCAAACTGGTTACAGATCATTTTAGGCATCGGCAATGAACAATGTCCAAATCCCTCGCCAGGAAGAAGTCCTGTTGCGCGGAGCGCACATGTGACCAAACGCTGCGCGAAAGAACGCCCTGCCGGCGTCACGAAGGGAAACGCGATGACAGCAATCCGCAGTGGCATCGATAGCTGGAAAAGGAAAAACCCGCTGAACAACAAAGTCCAACGGGTTTTCGATTTGGTTGCGGGAGCAGGATTTGAACCTGCGACCTTCAGGTTATGAGCCTGACGAGCTACCGGGCTGCTCCATCCCGCGTCACGCGCCTGCGCTGCAAAGCGCGGCGTAGGGGCTATATAGGGGGTCCCTCCCGAGACCTCAACCCCCAAAGCGCTCCGGCATGACGGTTTTTTGACATCGCCGGAAACCGGCCGGTCCCGCCCCCTGCCGCTGTGGAAAAACCACCGCCTGCTGCCCTTCCCTCATCCGTGCGTCTGGTCTAGGGTCCGGCGCCTTTCTTCGCACCAACCGGAATTTCCCATGAAAATGAAGACCCTGGGCCGCACCGATATCGCGGTGACGGACCTCTGCCTGGGCACAATGACCTGGGGCAGCCAGAATACCGAGGCCGAGGGCCACGCGCAGATCGCCATGGCGCTGGACGCCGGCATCACCTTCATGGATACGGCCGAACTCTACGCCGTGCCCGGCAGTCCGCAAACCAGCGGCCGCACCGAGGAAATCATCGGCAACTGGTTTGTCACCCACAAGGATCGCGATCGCTGGGTGCTCGCCAGCAAGATCGGCGGCGGTGGCTCGGCCTTCCTGCGTGGCGGCCGGCGCGCCGACGGCACCACCATCCCGCAGGCGCTCGACGCCAGCCTCAAGCGGCTCAGGACCGACTATATCGACCTCTACCAGATCCACTGGGCGAGCCGCGGCCACTACCATTTCGAAGGCTACTGGAAATACGCCCCGGAGCGGCAGGAAACGGCCGATGTCCTCGCCAATATCGAGGAAATGCTCGAAACGCTCAATGCCCAGGTCAAGGCCGGCAAGATCCGCCATATCGGCGTCTCCAACGAAACCGCCTGGGGCATCGCCCAGTGGCTCCGCATTGCCGAGGCCAGGGGCCTGCCGCGCCTCGTCTCGGTACAGAACGAATACAGCCTGCTCCGTCGCCTCTTCGATCACGACCTCGCCGAACTCAGCCACCACGAAAATGTCGGGCTCCTGGCCTACTCGCCGCTGGCTGCGGGCATCCTCACCGGCAAGTATGCCGGCGGCGTGACGCCTCCGGGGAGCCGCAAGGAGTACCAGAAGGGCATGTGGCGGCTCACCGAGCACTCTCAGACGGCCACCGAGGCCTACCATCAGCTCGCCCGCGAGCACGGCCTCGATCCTGTCGCCATGGCCATTGCCTTCTGCCGCTCGCGCCCCTTCATGACGGCCACCATTCTGGGCGCCACCAGCACCGAGCAGTTGTCGCAGAGCCTGGCCGGCGCCGACCTGACCCTCAGCCCCGAAGTGCTCTCCGGGATCGAGGCCATCCATCGCCGTTTCCCCCGCCCGATCTAGAACAGCGCAAAGCCCACGCCCCCAGCCGGCATGGGGTCTCCGGCACCGGATGGCCAATTGCGATGGCGCCGCTATAGTTGCGCCATCGCCTGCCCCGGAGCCCGCGTCGACCCGTGACCCTGCTGACCCTCCTGACTTCCGCCTCGCCGCTGATTGCCTATGCGGCCTACAATATCGTCGTGCCGCTGGTGGAGCGACGCCGGCCCTCGCTCTCGGTCATCATGAACATGCAGCGCCGTCGCTGGGTCAGCAATGCGACGCGCCGCGAAACGCCGTTCGACGCCATCCTTTCGGGCAACATCATGAGCTCGGTCAGCTTCCTGGCCTCCACCGCCGTACTGCTCGTGCTGGCGGTGTTTGCCGCCTTCGGCCAGATCCCCGACCTCATGGACGCACTCGGCTCGGTCTCGGTGGACCACGGGTTCACCATCCTCGACGTCCAGGTGCATCTGGTGATCATGCTGATCCTGTTCGTGCAGGCGTTCTTTGCTTTCACCCTGTCGCTGCGCCAGTTCAATCATTTCTGCATCATGCTCGGCGCGCTCGACCACGACCGGGTCACGACCGAGGAGGAAATCGACGCCATCACCCGCATGAACGCCCTGGGCGCCAAGAACTTCAACAGCGGCATCCGCGCCTATTATTTCTCGGTCGGCACCGTGGCCTGGTTCGTTTCCGGCTGGCTGGCCGTTGCCGCCTCGCTGGTGACGATCCTGGTGCTGGCGCATCGCGAATTCTTCTCCACCGCGCACCGAACCGCCGCTTCTGCCGCGGTCATCGCCGCCCGCCATCGCCCGCGACAGGCGCCGCCGGAGTCCTGACCAGCGCCGACCGGGTCGGCCGGTCTAGAGCATCGCCTCGAAGAACGAGCGCAGTTGCGCGATCACCGGTGCCCGCCAGCGGAACGGCCGGCTCAGTGCCAGGAGCGGTTCGGCATGCTTGAGGCGGGGATAGATTTCCAGGGTGACCGGCACCCCCGCCGCCTCGAGCCGCTGCCTCAGCGCCCGGCTGTTGCGCGGGTGCACGAGTTCGTCTTCTGCACCATGGCCCAGGAACACCGCCGGCACCGGCGAAGCCACATGGTTCACCGGCTGCGTGTCGTCCGGCGCGGCAACGGCCCCGAAAACCCGGATACTGATCGGTCCGTCAAAGGGATAGAAGTCGTAGGGCCCGGAAAGGCCCGCCACCGCGCGTATGTTCTTGAGGACACCACGGGCCTTGAGATACCGCTCGTCCAGCACCACCATCAGCGCGTTGTAGGCCCCGGCCGAATGCCCCGCCAGGGCCACCCGCCGGGGGTCGCCGCCATAGGCGCCGATCTGTTGCACCACCCAGGCCACAGCGTCCGCGCAGTCGCGCAGGAAGCCGGGATACTCGACCTCCGGAACCAGCCGGTAATCGGGCACCACCACGAGATACCCCAGCGCCGCCAGGGCCCTGCCGGCAAAGTGATAATCTTCCTTGGTCCCGTCGCTCCAGGACCCGCCGTAGAAGAACACGATCACCGGCAGGTGCTTGCCGCCCCGGCGGGGCGTATAGATATCCAGTTTTTGCCGTGCGTGCGGCCCATAGGCCAGGTCATGGGCGGACCGGCGCGAGCCGCGGTCCTTGGGGGCCAGCGCGTTGAAAAGGGTCAGAAGGGAAATAGCCATGCAGGAACTCGCTCGGTCGGCACCCCAGCTACGCATTGCGGCCGCTCCCGGTTTCAGCAAACTGCGGTGATCCACACTGCGGCAAGGGCCTGGGCCAGCGGCAATTTATGACGTTGACAATCAGGAATGAGGGTCGTTTATTGCGCGCGTTGAGAACCAGCCGGCCCCGCCTATGCTTGTCTGCCAGTGCAACATGATCACCTCTCGCGAGATCGAGGACGTCGTGTTCGATCTGCTTAGGGCCGATCCTTGGCAGCTAGTGGTGCCGGCAAAGGTTTATGCCGAACTCAATCGCCGCGCAAAATGCGGCGGCTGCGTGCCGAATGTGGTGGACATTATCGTGCGCGTCACCGAAAACTACCACGCGCAGCAAGCCCTCCCGCCCGCTGAGCTGGTAAGCCTCCAGTCCGGGTTGGAAAAACTCAAGAAGCAACGGAGTGGAGTACGTCGTGAAAGGCGAACCAAAGGTCATAGAGCAGCTTAACGAGGCCTTGTTCCTCGAGCTCGGTGCCGTCAACCAGTATTGGGTGCACTATCGCCTGCTCGACGACTGGGGCTTCAGGAAGCTCGCCTCCAAGGAGCGTGCCGAATCCATCGAGGAGATGCACCACGCCGACAAGCTGATCGAGCGCATCATCTTCCTCGAGGGCCATCCCAATCTGCAACGCGTCGCGCCCCTGCGCATCGGCCAAACCATCAAGGAAGTGCTCGAGGCCGATCTGGCCGGCGAATACGATGCCCGCACCGCCTACAAGGCCAGCCGCGAGATTTGCGAAGAGCTCGGCGACTACGTCTCCAAGAATCTGTTCGAGGAATTGCTGGCTGACGAAGAGGGCCACATCGACTTCCTCGAAACCCAGCTCGACCTTCTCGAAAAGATTGGCGTCGAAAAATACGGCCAGCTCAATTCGTCTTCGGCCGACGAAGCCGAGTAAGCCACGCCTGCTGCCAGATCCTGTCGCGCCGTCCGGATCCTCTCCGGGCGGCGTTTTGCTTCAAGGGAGAGAGTTCATGCCCCAATATCACACCGGTCGCCTGCTCGACCACGTGCACCTGCGCGCCCGCAATTTCGTGGCGACCCGCTACTTTTATGAAGCTGTCCTCAAGGTCCTTGGCATTCCGCTCACAGCCTCGGGCGAAGGCTGGTTCCAGGTGGACGAGTTGTTTGTCGACGCCGCCGACGCGCGCACCACTCCAACCCATGTGCACCTGGCGTTCCAGGCGAAGGACCAGGACATCGTCTCCGCCTTCTACAAGGCGGCGCTGGCAGCCGGCGGCACCGATAACGGGGCACCTGGCGATCGCCACTACCACCCGGGCTATTATGCCTGCTTCGTGCTCGACCCGGACGGCAACAACGTCGAGGCCGTCTTCCACGGACCCAACCGCCGGTCGGCCCCCTCGGTCGTCATCGAACCCACGCCCTGATCCGGGCCAACATCGCGGTCAAGGCTAGGCAGGAACCGGGCGAGCCGCCGCTCTATTCTTCGATCCGCTGGAACATCGCGTCGAGGTCGGCGATGATCTGGTTCATCGGAGCGACCGCGTCGGGCATCATTTCCGGGGGTTCGGGCGCCACCGCCACATAGGGCACGCCGCTGGGGAAGGCGCCGAAACGCTGGAAGAAGGCCACCATGTCGTCCAGCACCGGCATGCGCCAGCGCCACAGCGCCCCCATGGCGATCACCGGCTCCATGTGGCCGAAGCCTTCGTAATATTGCGTCGTAACCCACACACCCTGGTCGCGCAGGGCCTGGGCGAAATGCTCGGTATTCTGCACCCGCACGATCGGGTCCGTCGTCCCACTCGCCAGATACATGGGCGGCGCCGCCGAGGTCACAAGGTTAATCGGCTGCGTGCCTTCCGGGTTGGGCGCCGAGCCAAAGGCATTGCGCACTTCGTCATATTCGAATGGATAGAAGTCATAGGGCCCCGAAAGCGCGCCCACGCCAAGGATCGGCATGGTGACGCCATATTCCTTGAGGAATGACGGGTCGAGAGCCAGCATCACGGCGTTGTAGGCGCCTGCCGAATGCCCGGCGAGGAACAGCCGGTTTGGATCACCACCATAGCTGGCGATATTGTCCTGCACCCAGCGCAGGGCCCTGGCGCTGTCCTCGAGAAACGCCGGATAGGCCACGTCCGGCACAAGGCGATAGTCCGCGATCACCGTAACGAAGCCGCGCGACGCCAAGGCGCGCCCCACGAACTGGTAATCCGAGCGCTCGCCCCGGTTCCAGCCGCCACCGTAGATGAAGAAGACCACAGGCGCCGCCGCCCCGCGCTGCTCGGGAGCGTAGATGTCGAGTTTGTGTCGCGGGCCGTCCGCATAAGGGACCCCGTCACCCACCTTGGCCGTGCCGCCATCCATGGCCGCCGGAAGGTTGAACGGGTCCATCATCGACAGGGCCTGCGCAGAGGCGGGCAGAAGCAGGACAACGACAGCAAGCGCCACGAGGACGCGTTTGAAAATGGTCATGGCCGGATCAGCAACGTGAGTGAGGAAAAGCGTATCTAGTCGACAAAGCCGATCAGATTGTGACGCCCGAAATGGGCGAGGGCAGGCGCGTCATCAAGACCCACTGCCTGCCCTCTGCTTAAGCAACATTAGAGTGCGCCTCAAAAGGTTAACGCTCCGTTAACCGATGTCAGCGCTTGAGGCGCTCGAGCAAGAGACCAGAAACATAGCCATCCGCGCTAAGGCCCCGGGCCTGCTGGTAGGAAACCACCGCGGCACGGGTCTTTGGACCAATCACGCCGTCAGCCGTCCCCACTGAAAAACCGGCCCGGTTCAGCAGCGTCTGGAGCTCCGCCCGCTGCGCTTTCGTCAAGGCGTAGTCTCCGGCTGGCCAAGGCGTAGCAAAGCTTCCACTCCCCAGGATCCGGTCCGCAAGATGCCCTACGGCAAGGGCGTAGCTATCGGAGTTGTTGTACCGTTTGATGACATCGAAGTTGGGCAGCAGCAGGAACGCCGGCCCTGTCGCACCGGCCGGCATATAGAGGCGCCCCACATCCGTCGGACGCGGAAAGGCCCGGCCGTTGACGCGGGCCACACCAAGCTGCCGCCACTGCTCCAACGTTGCCTTACCCAATCGTTGTGCCGCCTGAACGTCGAAACCCGCCGGCAGTCGCACCTCGTAACCCCAGGTCTCACCGGGGCGCCAGCCGAACGACTTGAGGTAATTGGCTGTCGAGCCCAGAGCGTCTGGCACCGAGTTCCAGATGTCCTTGCGCCCATCGCCGTTGTAGTCGACAGCATAGCGCATGAAACTCGAAGGCATGAACTGGGTATGCCCCATGGCCCCCGCCCAGGACCCCACCATATTCTCGGGCCGCACATGGCCGTCCGAAACGATCCTTAAGGCGTTCAGCAACTCGTCGCGGAAAAAGGCGGCCCGATAGCCGTTCTGGGCCAGCGTTGCCAGGGCATAGATCGTGTTCTTGCCCCCCATGAAGCCGCCGAAATTGGTCTCCATGCCCCAGATGGCCAGGACAATCTCGGCCTGCACACCATAGCGGCTCTCCGCGCCACCAAGCGTCTGCGCCCATTCCTGGCGCATCGCCCGCCCCTTCTGGGCTTGTGCATCGGTGACCCGCTTGTCGAGGTATTGCTTGACCGTCTGTGTGAACTCTGGCTGCGACTTGGTCAGCTCCATCACCTGCGGGATGGGATTGTACCCTGCAAAGGAGGCTTCGA
The DNA here is from genome assembly GCF_014837245.1 of Devosia oryzisoli. Taxonomy (GTDB): domain Bacteria; phylum Pseudomonadota; class Alphaproteobacteria; order Rhizobiales; family Devosiaceae; genus Devosia; species Devosia oryzisoli. The sequence goes on along the minus strand of NZ_JACYFU010000006.1, from coordinate 2,975 downwards.
ATGCCTGTCGGCTCACGCCACGCGCTTGTGCCTCAGGCCAAAGCCCGCGGACAAATTCTGCCGTGCTTGCGGAAGCTGCGCCGGCCGCTCCTGCCGAAACGGCCATGACCAGGATGACGGTTGCGCCGAACGTACGGATGCGGGCAGCCGTGCTGCCATTGAAAAGGATCATATCGGGCCTCGTGCTACGCGCTACTGAACAGTCACGAACGCGTCGGCTGTGCCGCAACGGACGCGCGTATGAAAATATTAACGCACCCGATTAAGATCGCCTTAAGGCAAGGCCGGCAGCCAATCACGATGGCGTCAAGCCTAGCCCTCGCCCTGCTCTGCGCTCGCGCCCCTGTCACCGTGCCGCAATACCCGGCCAGAGGCCCGCGCTTCGCCCCCTTGGACAAAGGTGACGTGCGGATAGGGAATTTCGATGCCGCGTTCGGAGAACACCTGCTTGAGGTACTCGTTGTAACGACGGCCTACGCCCCACTGCTGCCCCGGCACGGTCTTGATGCGCCCGCGGACGGTGATGGCGGAGTCGCCGAAGCCGGTCACACCCTGCATCTCGAAGTCCGCCAGCACAAATTCGGAAAGCTCGGTCTGCATGACCTGCTCGAACGCCTCGTGCATGGCCGCCTTCACGGCGGTGATGTCGCTGTCATAGGCGACGCCGATCTCGGCCACATGGTAGGAGAAGCCCCGCATCATGTTGCTGACCTGATCCACCGATGAAAACGGAACCAGATGCACCGTACCGCTGAGATCGCGGATCGTGACAGAACGGATGGTGAGCTTTTCCACCACCCCCGACTTGTCGCCGACCGCCACCACGTCCCCGACATTCATGATGTTCTCGAACTGAATGAAGATGCCCGTGATGATGTCCTGCACGAGTTTTTGAGCGCCGAAACCAATAGCGAGGCCGACCACTCCGGCACCGGCAAGGAGTGGCGCGATGTTGACCCCGATCTGCGCCAGAGCAAGCATCGAGCCGAAAATGACGAGCGCAACGGTGAAGGCGTTCTTGAACAGGTTGAGAAGCGTCGTCTCCCGTGAGGAAGGGGCTCGCCCCCCCTTGGGGCTGAGGCGATACTCCACCCAAGACGCCACCACAATATGCAGCACAACGGCGACCACAACGATCAGCGCGGCCGATGTCACCGCTCCGGCCACACCCAGGCCTTCGTCCGTCGATAGCCACCCCACAAAATCGAAAAGGCTCCATGCCTGGCCGATCGCAATAACGACGAGCGCCAGCACGATCCAGCGGATGACCAGCATAACACGCGGCACAAAGGCCTTCAGGCGCCCCTCGAGCAGCGGCAAGCGCTCCTGCACATCCTCAGGCAGTTCGAGGCCGCCGCTCACGAACCGCCCCACGAACCCAAGAACCAGAACGCCAATAATCACGGCGATGATCGACTGGGCAGTGGCGCCCAGCATGAATGGGAGCGCGTCGTCAGGGTTGGCAAACCATACCAACAGAAGCCCCACCAGGTAGAGAATGGCCAAGATGTGCCAGTACTGTCCAAGGACCAGCAGCAGCCGTCCCAGCGGGTCATGGTTCCGGCGTTCGGCGCGATGTGCGAGCCAGGCACGAACATCATCGCGATTCTGCAGCACCACGAGTACGCCGATCGCCACGGCCGTGCTCATCACCACCACCTGCACCCCGGCAGCCAGCGCGCGGGAAATCGACTGCGCCAGGGCGGGGGAAGCGAACATGAAGGTGTAGCCGATCAACGAAATGACCCGGCCGATCCAAAACGACCAGTAGACGGCATTGCTGTCGGCAACCGGCACGAAGCGTGCTTCCGGATGCCGCGGCGCCAAGAGCACCCGGCTCGCAAGCTTGGAGAGTTCCACCACCAGAAAGGCGTTGAGGAGCAAGGCTTGGTACAAGCCGACCTGCCCCGTCGGCGTCGTCTCCACATTCAGGGCCACCACGTAGCCCAGTCCCCACGCGAAGACGATGCTAATGCCGTCGATGACAATAGCGCTGGCGATTTTGCCGATACGCGTCGGCCACCCTCGACGCCGCACGTCACGAAGAATTCGGCTCATAGCCGCGTTGGCAGCAAGCCGAAGCAGAAAGTAGCTGCCGAACAAGCCCGCGGCCACCGCTAGCAGACCTACCAGGACCGTCTGAATCGCATTGACATCAAGGTGCAGGCTGCCGTCGACGAGGCCGCGCACCTCGGCCACGGCGCGCACCACGGCTCGCGCCGTCGCCGACGCGCCCTGAGCCGCCCCTTGGGTGTAGTTCGCGAGTTGCCGAGCGATGGAAAAGTCCGCCACATCGGCGCTGGCCGCGGTGTCCTCGGGGACCTCCGCCCTCAACCGGTCGATCAACTGGGCACGAGCGGCGTCGTCCTGGAGAATGCGGATCAGATCATCGACTGCTGGAGAAGCTTGCTGTTCGGTCGCCGAGACCGCGCCCCCTGCCCCCTCCTGCGCCATGACCACCGGGCTGAACATCGAGAGCGTAACGAAGAGGATAAGGATTAAGCGCATGGATTCCGCAGGCTGTGGTTTAGCGGAACCAGCATGGCTACCTTGTTGCACGGGTCAACCCCTAGGGAACAGGAATACGGACGGCCTCGCCCCCTGCGCACGCGTGTCGTGACTGAAGTTTGGCTTTCAGTCAGGCTGGGGACGACGTCGCTCTGATCGGACCCCTCTGTGGGGCCGGCCAGAGGACGCGCAGTCCCCGCTGGGCTCTGCCTTCTAAGGCTTCTTACGTAAGGCAACCCGGTCAGGGTAAAGGTTCGGCTGCGGCGATTGGTGGGCTATCGAGCGCAAGATCGTTGGCGAATAGTCGCATGCCGACCGGCTCATCGAGGCATTGGCGCCTGCGGGTGCCCTGGGTTGGTCGCAACATTTTCCCTTAACCGGACGCAAAACGCCCCCGCTGTTTTTGCGGGGGCGTTTGTGCACGTTGAGTGTAAAGAGTGTTGTGTTTTTGGCAGACCTTGCGGTGA
>NZ_JACYFU010000005.1 GCF_014837245.1 Devosia oryzisoli | reverse complement strand
GCACCGTCATCGCACCCAACGACCCCAGCTGGGACCGCCTCACCACCCAGGCCAAAAAGGCTCAGGAGCACCCCCAGGCCTGGCTCGAAATGACCGACATCTACGGCGAACTGGCCGGAAATAAGGACTTCGTCAACGCGTTCACCAAAGCGCTCCGTTCGCTATGGACGCAGGGCACGGCCGGCACGCTGGAAACCTATCTCGGCGATCAGCTCTAACCTTGAAGGCGTATCAAAGGAGTTTTTCGCCCATACTGCAGACACCGCCGCCTTAAAGGGCCGACGACGCCCAGGCCACAGTGCTTCAGGCTGTATTGATCGGCGCTTTCGGCGCCCGAGCCTTGAGCCGGACGTCAGGTGGTATAGCAAAGGCGGATGACGTGATCATCGATCCGTTCGCTGCTCGCCAGGCGAAGGGGCGGGCGGGCGGCGGCGAAAAACGGGGTGCCGTGGCCAAGGACCTCCGGGTGGAGGTAGATGCGGTACTCGTCGATCAGGCCCAGTTCCGTCAGGCGCTGCGCCAGCATGGGGCCGCCCACTTCGATCTCGCCGCTGACTTCGGCCTTGAGCTTGCGCACTTCGGCCTCAAGATCGGAGCCGAGGATGGTGGCATTGGGCCCGACGCTTTCCAGCGTCCCTGAAACCACCCACTTGGGATTTTTCCGCCAGGCCAGGGCAAAGGCGTGATGGTCGGAATCCCAATCCGGCTGGTCCTCGTCCCAATAGCGCATGAGGCCATAAAGGTTCCTACCGTAAAGGCTGCCGGCGAGGCCGTTCGTCTGATCGATGAAATGACGAAAGAGCCTGGGACTTGGCGGCGTCATCCGGTCGTGGTCCACGTAGCCGTCGAGCGACTGGTTCATTCCAAAAAAGAACCTGGCCATACCGTCTTTCCCCCCCCCGTTGACCGACAGGCGTCCCGCCGCCTCCGATTGCCCTGAAGCTCGTGGTAGCAGGGAAGGTGAGGGGAGAACCACATTTTCTTGCAGCCGGTCCGAGACAACGCGACGAGAGCTGGGCGCTCAAGGTGCCGATGGATCTCATCCTTACTCTATTCAAGCTTGCGCTCGATCAAGGACCCCGAGCCGATGGGGCGCTAAGCCTTGATCGAACGGACGACGTGACCAACCGGGCCAGCGTCTTCCGTTTTGCATGAAGGAGAAGCCTCAAATGAAACCGGTACGGATCCGCCGCTGGTCGGCAGCCGCAGCCCTGGGCCTGATGCTGGCCGCACCCTCGCTGCCGGCCTACGCGCATGCGGAGCTGCTGGAGACGGTGCCAGCCTCCCAGGCGAGCACCACGGCCCCCAAGGAGCTGCGCCTGACCTTTTCGGAAAGCATCGAGCTCTCCTTTGCCGAGGTGACGTTGAAGGGCGACGATGATCGCCCCATTGCAGTAGAGCGATTGAGCCTTGCTCCTTACGACAACAAGACCATGGTCATCACCGTCGCAACCGATCTTCCTGCAGGAGCCTATACGGTGGACTGGTCGCTGGTCTCCGCCGATGACCACAGGATCGAGGGCAGTTACAGCTTCGACGTCGCGCCATAGCATTGTGGCAGACCTGGCCCATGTCTGCGCGACGCTGGCCTTCAATTGCTGCAGCGCGACATCCGACAATCTCGGCGCCTGGGTCAGCGTGCGTAGTCCCGGCAAGCGCGGCCACGCGATCACCCAGGGCGCTGAGATTGGTGCAGACCGCCGCCGTCTATATCGACCTGATCATGCCGCCATCGATGCGCAGCAAGGTGCCGGTGATATAGGAGGCGCGGTCGCTGACGAGGAAAGTGACCGGGTCCGCAAGTTCCTCAGGGCGGCCATAGCGGCCGAGGGGGATGGTGCTGACCGATTGGGCCTTGACCGCCTCGACGGACGTGTTCATCCGCTTGGCTGCTGCGGCATCGAGTTGGTCGACCCGGTCGGTGTGGATGCGGCCCTGGACGATGACATTGACGGTGACGCCGTCGACGGCGACTTCGGCAGCCAGCGTCTTGCTCCAGCCCACCAGCGACTGGCGCAGGGCGTTCGAGATAGCGAGGCGCGGAATTGGCGCCTCGACGCCGGAGGAGGTGAGGGTGACGATGCGGCCCCATTTGCGCGCGCGCATGCCGGGCAGCACCGAGAGGGTAATAGCCATGAGCGGCGTCACCATGGTGGCGAACGCTTTCGCGTAGTCGTCTGGCGGCAGGGTGGAGGCCTCGCCCGGCGGTGGACCACCTGTATTGTTGACGAGGATGTCGATACCACCCTTGTCGCCCAGGGCAGCAATGAACCCGTCGACCGATGCGCTATCGGAGAGATCGAGCCCCAGCGCCTCTATCCAACCGCCGAGCGTGCGATCGACCTTGGCGTCCAGTGCGGCAATGGCGTCAACGCTGCGGGCGGCGCCGATCACATGGGCGCCTTCATTGGCCAGTGACAGGGCAATGGCGGCCCCCAGGCCCTTGCTGGCGCCGAGGACGACGGCGCGCTTTCCTTCAAGACCCAGTTTCATGCGCCGATCTCCGTAAGACGCCGCGCCTGACGCGCGAGCAGGTTTTCCACGTCGGCGATGTCGGCTTTCGAGAGCGACGCGCCGGGCTTGCGCAGGGTGGGGGAGGCGATAACGCCGCGCTTGGCGAGCACATATTTGCGCGAGGCCAGACCAATGCCCTGCTGCTGTTCGTAGCGCGCAAGGGGCAGGTAGGCGTCGAAGATGTCGTGCGCCCGGTTTTCGTCACCCCTGGCAAAATTTTCGACCACGCCCACCATCATTTCGGGATAGCAGAAGCCGGTCATGGCGCCATCGGCGCCGCGGCGCATCTCTTCCGGCAGGAACAGGCCGCCATTGCCGCAAAGGATGGAGATGCGGCGCGTCTCGCCCCTCTCGCTAGTGGCGCGCAGCGCGCCGATCTTGGCAAGGCCCGGCCAGTCCTCGTGCTTGAGCATGACGCAGGTGGGCAGGTCGCGCACGATGCGGTCGATGACCTTGGGGGCGATGGTGACGTTGGTGGTGAGCGGATAATCCTGCAGCACCCACGGGGTCTTGCCCAGCGCCTCGGCCACCGAAGCGTAGAAGGCGTAGACCTGATCATCGGTCTTAAGGGTCCAGGGCGGGGCGACCATGACGCCCGCGGCGCCCATGCCCATAACCGAGTCGGCCAGTTCGCGCATCGGCGCGAGGCCTGGGGCGCTGACGCCGACCACGACGGGCACGTGGGCGCGGGCAATCACCCGCTCGGCGATTTTGCGCGATTCCTCGGACGTCAGCTTCGGTGCTTCCCCGAGCTGGCCCAGAATGGTGAGGCCGGTGACGCCTTTTTCCTCATAGAAATCGACCATGCGGTCGACGCTGTCCCAGTCCACCTCACCGGATTCGGTAAAGGGCGTGACGGTAATGACGTAGACGCCCTTGGCGTCCTCGGAAAGCAATGGCATGGGCGACCTCCTTGATGGGGTTAGCACGTCCAGTAGAGGGCCTGGGCGTTGTCGGCGAAAATGCCCTGGTGGGTGTGCGACGGCAACGCCTCGAGCGCAAGCGCGATGAGGTCGTCGTCCTCGGGTACGCTGTCGAAAAGCTGCGTGCCGCCAAGCGCTGGCGGGACGAGAAGTCGGGTGCCGGGCAAGAATTAAGGGTTTGTTCAGCATCTCCCATTGGGCCCCGCAACAAAATTGCGCCCGAACACTTTGGCCGTCGGTGTTGATCCGGAGGCCTCCATGTTTTCTCCTGAAGAGCTCGATTTTCGCCTCGCCCACTCGTCGGCACGGCTGAGGGTGTGGGAGCGGCAGGTGCCGAAGCTCAGTCAGCACGATGCGGTGGTGGAGGTCCTCTGGGACGAGGCCAAGCATCTGGTGGAGATCGGCGTCGCCCACCCGTGCAAGGCGAAGGTCTGCAGCAGGCTGGTAGAGCGTTACCGGCGTCTCATCGTCAAGGCGAAGACGTTGCGCAAGCGTGCTGTGGCGGGCCGCACGGGGCCTGCCGCATCTATCAGCAGGGCTTGATGAAATCGTGCTGGGCGTCCTTCCCGCACAGGGTGGCGGCGTCCAACAGGCCTTGCGGTGCGGGCAGGAAACCGCTCCAATCGCCTTAACGAGCGGAGGATATGAGATGGCGTTGCGGGTGGTGTTCATCGGGGGCACGGGGCAGATTTCACTGCCCTGCGTCGAGGAGGCGGTGGCGCGGGGGCACGAGGTCAGCGTGTTCAACCGCGGCAGGCGCGATGCCGGTCTGCCGGCCGGTGTCACCTCCATCGTGGGCGAACTGGGCGGGGCCGAGTATGCGCGGCTCGGCGAGGAGCATTTTGACGTGGTGGCGCAGTTCATCGCCTTCACGCCGGATCAGGTGCAGCGCGATATCGACATCTTCACCGGCCACTGCGGGCAGTACATCTTCATTTCCTCCGCCTCCGTCTACGAAAAGCCGGCGCGGCACTACGTGATTACGGAGGAGACGCCGGCGATCAACCCCTACTGGCGTTACAGCCAGGACAAGATCGCCTGCGAAACCCTGTTGCGCGGCACGAGCGGGCTCGGCTGGACCATTGTGCGCCCCAGCCACACGGTGCGCACCGGGCTGCCGGTGATGATCGGGGATGCCGATGTGATGGCGCGGCGGATGCTCGAGGGAGAGCCGACCATCGTCGCCGGGGATGGCCGTACGCCCTGGACGCTGACGCGCTCGAAGGATTTCGCCGTTCCCTTCGTGGGGCTCTTCGGCACGCCCGCCAGCCTGAGCGAGATCTTCCACATCACCAATGATCGGGCCCATATCTGGGACGACATCCAGCGCGCGATTGGGCGGGCGCTGGGCGTTGAGGCGAATATCGTCCATGTGCCGACCGATACGCTGGTGCGCTATGTCCCCGAATGGGAGGGGCCCTTGATGGGCGACAAGTCGTGGACGGCGCTCTTCGACAATTCCAAGGTCAAACGGGTCGCGGGCGATTTCACCTGCGCGCCGGATCTCGAGACCATCCTTGAGGAACCCATCCGGCACCTCCAGCAGCGTCTGGAACGGCACCGGCCGCCGCGGGCTGACTTCGACGCGCTGGTGGATCGAATCTGCCGCGAGCAATCGGCGCTGGGATAGGGGCCACGGGCTGGCGGTGTTAACGGTTCATTAAGCCTGTCTGCCCCGCATGGGTTTTCCTGACGGATGGATCGCGCATGCTTTTCGCGATTCGAGAGAAGGCAACCGCATGAAACTCCGCTCTTTGCTTTTCCTGGTCCTCGGCGTGATCCTTGCCGGGGGTTTCCTCGCCCTTGCGCTGATCTTCAATACCAACCTCACCAGCTATAGTGCGGCAACCTCCCGTGAGTCCGTGCGGGTTCGGACACAGGCGCTGGGGACGTTCCTCAGCCGGTCGCTCCATGAGGAGTGGCAGCGGGTGGAGCGGGCCGCCGAACAGGCCCCAGGCGATCTGGACGTCAAGGCTGCCGAGGCGGTCGTTGCGAGGCTTGAGCAGGATATCGGCAAGATGTCGTGGATCGGCGTTGCCGACCGCAACGGCACGGTGCTCGCCGCCAGTCAGGACATGCTGGTGGGCGAAAGCGTGGGCCAGCGCCAATGGTTCCAGCAGGGGCTCGCGGGGCCGTTTGCGGGCGATGTGCACGAGGCGGTGCTGCTCGCCAAGCTGCTGGAGACGAACAATGACGACCCCATCCGCTTCATCGATTTTTCAGCCCCGATCCGCAACGGCAGCGGCGCGGTGGTGGGGGTCATCGGGACACACATCAACTGGAAATGGGTGGAGCAGCTGGTGACCGAGGCCTCGCAGGTTCTGCAACTGCACACCTTCATCGTCAGCCGCTCGGGAGACGTGGTGCTGCAGACTGACCCTGCGGAGGGCGATATTTCCCGCCTCAGAAGTTTTCGCGCGGCGACGCTGGGGGTAAAGACCACGGAACTGGAGAATTGGCCCGATGGGCAGACCTACCTCACGGCGACCGTCCCCCAGGTCACCTACGGGACACTTCCTTCGTTCGGCTGGAACATGATCGCCCGGCTCGATCAGAGCTTCATAGACGGGGCGGACAACGGCTACCGCACGCGCATGCTGGCCGCCGCCCTCGGAATCTTTCTACTGGTGCTGGTGGTCTTCGGCAGCGTCACGGCGCTGATCCTGCGGCCGCTGCGCTCCCTGGCCGAAAATCTGCAGCGGCTCGCCCACGGTGAACCGACGCCGTTCGTGCGCCAGCATCGCCGGTTCCGGGAGGCGACCATCCTCTCCGATGCCGTCGTGCTGCTGCAGTCTCGCAATGCCGAAGCCAGCGCCAAACCGTCAGCGCACGGTTCCAGCGATAATCCGGCGCAATAGCCCGGCTCCGAGCCCTGCCGCGGCAACCGCGGCCGTCCCCGGGACGCCGCTGCGCGTGTGCAGCTTTTCGATCAGGTCTTCGCGTTGTGCCGGCGTGAGAGCGATGCTGGCGTCCAGCGAGGCATCGAGCGACAGGGTCACTTCGGCCTCGACCTCGCCCACCTCCGGGATGCGGCAGATAAACCGGGTGCCGAGCGGGAGCGACAGGCCACGCAAGCGGAGCGCTTCGGCGTGGATGTCGGTGAGCCAGGCCATGCGGCGCCGGCCGTCTACCACGACCTCCACCTGCTCGGGGCGGGAGCGCAGGATGGATGCGGTCCGCGGCAGCTCTACGCAGACCAGCATGGTGCCGGCCAGGACAAGCAGGTTGTAGAGCGTCCAGAAGAGGATCACCGCCTTGCCTTCCCCCGCATGGGCGTCGAAGAGATAATCGGACGTTAGGCCAATCAGAAGGCCGACAACGGTCAGCACGAAGGCGGCCAGAAACCGCCGCATGATCGGCCACTGGATGACGATACGATCCCTGTCGCCACCCTTCATGGTGACCTTGAAGGCGTGACCATGTGGCTTGACGAGGCCCGTTAGGGCGGACCGGCTGATCTCCCAGGCACCGACGAGCTGGCTGATATCGTTGACGATGGGCACGAACATGCCGACCGAGACGAAATTAAGGAACATCATCGTGGCCAGGTAGTAGGGGCCGAAATAGCTGATGACGTCGTAGAGGCGGGCGTCGACAACCGTCACGCCGAAGTACCAGTAGAGCAGCGGGTAGACGATGCAGGCGATCTTGAAGGGGAAGGTGGTGAGCCAATAAAGGCAGGAATCGAGGACGCTCCATCGGTCGCGCAGGCGGAGCGGCTCGCGGCTGAATGGACCGGCGGAACTCCGCACGATCTGCATGAGGCCCAGGCACCAGCGCGAGCGCTGCGTGATGTATTCCTTGAGGCCTTCGGGAGCGAGGCCTTCGCTCAGGGGCTCGTTGAGGTAGGCCGTGGAATATCCCTTCATCTTGAGGACCGAGGTCAACATGTAATCCTCGGTGACGCTGGCGGTGGGGAAGTCGCCGATGGCGTCGAGCGCGGTCCAGCGCACGATCGAGGAGGTGCCGCAGCAGACCGCAATGTCCCAGCCGTCGCGGGCCGGCTGCATGTGGTCGAAAAAGAACCTCTGCTCATCGGGATAGGAGCGGCTGATGCCCAGATTGTGCTGGATAGGGTCTGGATTGAAGAAGTGCTGCGGGGTCTGGACCAGCCCGATCTTGCTGTCGGCGAAGAGCGCCAGGGTGCGGGTGAGGAAATCCTGGTGCGGGACAAAATCGGCGTCGAGCACGGCAACGAAGTCAACTTCTCTACCGCGCTCGCGCAGCTGGCGCAGAAAGTGATTGATGTTTCCCGCCTTGCCGTGCGCATTGTCGGGGCGCGTGACGTGCTCCACCCCCAGCGCGGCGCATCTGTCGCGCAGCCAGTCGCGCCGGCCATCATCGAGCACGTGAATGGTCTTGTTGGCGTACTGGCTCGCCATCGCACCGGCGAGCGTGCGCTCCAGGACCGGCCATTCCTCATTGTAGGTCGCCACCAGAATGGCCACGCTCGGCTGGGCCGTTTCAACCCAGGGCAGGTTCGCATCGGCGTCGGCACTGCGCGAGCGGTGGCGCGAAAGGACCAGAAAGGCGGAGATGCTCGAGACGATGGTCATCGCTTCGATGAAAGCGAATGACCAGCTAACAAAGGCATCGAGGGTGAAACCGGGCGGCGCGATGGTTTCCGTCACCCGCCATGTCAGATAGCGTAACGAGAAAAAACCAGCGACCAGCATCATGGCGAGGCGCATCCAGCCATTGGACCGCGGCAGGAGCGGTGCGATGCCAAGGCCAATGCCGATGACGAGCAGGCTGGGCATCCAGGCGACCAGCCAATCGGGAAAGAGAACCATCAAAGGCCGATCCCGGAGAACCACTCCCCGATGCCCGAGAGCGGACCGGCGCTGAAGACAACGCGGCCGGTGCGGCCGAGCGGGCACCCCGCTTCGACGAGGCCAGGTGCGGCCAGGAATACCGAATACCCCTCGAGGAGGCGCCCGGACGGGTTTATGGCGAGCGTTTCGAGAAGGGCGCGGGGACCGGTGCCTGCCAGAAGCGCCACCGTCACGTCGAGCGCGATGCCATCGTGAAACCGGAACTGTGCGGCGTCGCCCACCGAAAGGCGGTTATAAAGCCCCTGGTCGACACTGGCATGGATGAACGAAGTGCTGCAGTCCGCGATCGTGGCGAGGGTATCGCCGGCAGCGACCGGCTGGCCGGAGTAGGACGAGATGCTCCAGACGATGCCGCCGGCCGGGGCGCGCAGGCCGGTCGATGCCGAAGCGAGCCTTTGGGCCTCCCGATCCTCGATCAACTGGTCGAGCGCTGCGATGCGTCCCTGCAAGAGCGGTCGGGATTCTGCGCCCGAGGCTGCTCCGCCGGTCTCGAGATCGGCCGAATAGATGGCGCGCTCCTGCTGAGGGCCGAGCAGGGCCAGGCCGTCATCGGGTTTGGGCGTGATGCTGCCCAGGGCTTCATTGGCTTCCACGCGGCTGCCCACCTCGCCGAGCGAGAGCTGCACGGTGCCGTCTGACGGGCTCCGAATGACGGCCAGGCGGGTGTTGACATAGGCGTCTCCACTCGAGCCCACCAGCTGCTCGCCCACCACCACGTAGAGCGCGAAGACCACAGCCAAAAGGCCGAAGATGCGAAGAGCGTATTTCATTACTCGCCTCGTTGCAGAGAATCAGTGGAGCCAAGGCTGCCCCTGACTGCTTGAAGCACAGGTTGCCAGCTTCGATAAACTTGCATCGTTTGATTTCACTTGGCGGAGAGCTGGCCGTGTGAGGATCGCTCCTATCAGGAGAGCATCCCTTGCCGCAGCTTTCATCCCGAGACGTCTGGTCATCGCTTATCTGCGGCGCCGTCGCCTGGCTCGCTTTCGCGCTGGTGTGTCTGCATGCGACCCATCGCGGTGGGCCGGTCTGGCTGGAGGGCCGGGAACTGGCTCTTTTCCTCAAGCTCACCCTCGCGACCATCGCCTTCGTCATGATCGACCTGGCGTGGAAAGCGCGCGCGTCCGAGGCGTGAGCGGGGCGCAAGCAGGCATCTTGCGCAGCCTCGCCGGCCTCCCGTAAAGTCCCGCCATCAGCTGCGGCGTCGTGGCTCTGCCCCATTGCACAAGAGCCGATGCCCGAAGCGCTCTCCATCCTCCTGATCGACGACAACGCCATCCGCGCCTCCATCATCGAGGCGGGTTTGCGCGAGGCCGGGCATACGGCGGTGCACATCGTGACCGACATCGACGAGGTGGCCTCGCAGATCGGCATGATCGCGCCGGATGTGGTGATCATCGATCTCGAAAACCCCAACCGGGACGTGCTCGAGCATTTCTTCGCGCTCAGCCGCATCATCGAGCGGCCCATCGCCATGTTCGTCGACAAGTCCGACCCGGCCGAGATCGAGGCTGCGGTCGATGCGGGTGTGTCCGCCTATGTGGTGGATGGGCTGCGCAAGGATCGGGTCAAGCCCATCCTCGACATGGCCATCGTGCGGTTCCGCGCTTTCTCGCGGCTGCGCAAGGAGCTCGAGGCGGCGCGATCGGAACTGCAGGGGCGCAAGGTGATCGACAAGGCCAAGAGCATCCTGATGCAGAGCCGAGGCTTGTCCGAAGACGAGGCGTACAGCCTGTTGCGCACAACGGCGATGAACCAGAACCGCAAGATCCTAGATATCGCGCAGGCCCTCATCACCGCCTCAGACCTGCTCGGGCCATGAGGGAACAATTGCCATGGGCCTGACGCAGATCATCGCCGGCTATGTCCCCCTGCTCGACAGCGCCGTGCTGCTTGCGGCGGAGGAATTCGGATTTGCCGAAAGCGAGGGGCTGCAGCTGCGTTTCGTGCGGGAAACCTCGTGGGCCAACATTCGCGATCGCGTGGCGGTCGGGCACTTCGATGTGGCGCACATGCTCGGTCCTATGCCGATCAGCGCCAACCTGGGGCTGACACCGCTCGACACGGCGGTGGTTGCGCCGATGGCGCTGGGCCTGGGGGGCGCGACCATTACCATGTCGCTCGATGTCTGGTCGGCGATGGACGCTGCCGGGGCTCCCGCCGACGGAGAGCCTGGCGCAGTGGGCAGGGCTTTGCGCGATGTGGTGCGGCGGCGGGAGGCGGCGGGCCGGCCGCGGCTGCGGCTGGCCGTGGTGCATCCCGAAAGCGCCCACAACTACGCCCTGCGCTACTGGCTCGCGGCCTCCGGGATCGACCCCGACCGGGCCGTGGATATCGTCATCGTCCCGCCGCCGCTGCAGGCCGACGCGCTCGCCGCCAAGCGCACCGACGGCTTCTGCGTCGGCGAACCCTATGGGTCGATGGCGGTGGCTCGCGGCGTCGGGCGCATCGTCACCACCAAGGGACAGATCTGGCAGATGAGCCCGGACAAGGTGCTGGGCACGCGCCTGCAATGGGCCGAGCGGTTTCCCGAACAGCTTGCGGCCCTGCTGCGGGCCGCTACGCGGGCGGCGCGGTGGTGCGAGGATCCGGCCAATCATGCTGTCCTTGCCCAGATGCTGGCGCGGGAGGATCGCCTCGGCGTCGACGCCGATCTTCTATTGCGGGCGCTCACGGGGCGGCTGGAATTTGCCGCGGGACAAGAGCGGCTGATGGCGGACTTTTTCGTCCCCTATTCACGGGCCGCGAATTTCCCCTGGGCCAGCCATGCGCTGTGGTTCTACTCCCAGATGGTGCGCTGGGGACAGGTCCGACATACGGCGGAAAACGCCGCTCGCGCAGCCCGGAGCTACCGTCCCGACCTCTATCGCGCTGCCCTTAGCGGCATGGGGATGCCAGTCCCAGGAGGCAGCAGCAAGATCGAAGGGGCCCTGACCGAAGCCACCGCAGTCGGCGCACAGGACGGACATCTTACGCTTGGGCCCGATGGATTCTTCGACGGCATGAGCTTTGATCCGGATCGGCTGGACGCCTACATCGTTCAGCAGCTGAAATGACTGCAAAATGTGCAGGTCGCTTATGTGCTGTCCAATTAGGCAGATCGGCGGTTCACGCCTGCCGCAGGAGAAATCCTCTTAACTCCCTGAATTTGCTCCCTCTCTCCTCACGAAGCCCCATTGGCACGCTTCGTGCAATGATCTGAGCAAGCGCTTCGGCGCGTGAGATCGGTGTCCAACGACGGGCGCCTCCTCTTTGGCAACGCCGCCAACCGACAGAGCTTCGTCTTGCCGACGGAGGTCCTGCTGGTTGGCGGCGCTTTGTTTCTGCGATGCAGCAGAGCTTTCGGGAGAGAAAATGGCCGAAAAACTAGTCGTCATCGGTGCCGGAATGGCCTCGGGCCGCATGTTGGAGCATCTGTTCGAAACAGCGCCCGGCCGGTTCGACGTCACTTTGTTCGGGGCCGAACCGCGCGGCAACTACAACCGCATCATGCTCTCGCCCGTGCTGGCGGGCGAAAAGCAGTACCGGGACATCGTGACCCACAACGAAGACTGGTACGCTGCCCACGAGGTGCATTGCCGGTTCGGTCGCACGGTCACCAAGATCGACCGGCAGGCGAAGACCGTTTTCGCGGACGGGGTGGAAACGCCTTACGACCGGCTCGTCATTGCCACCGGCTCCGCGCCCTTCATCCCGCCCATCGCTGGCAAGGACCTGCACGGCGTCCGGGCGTTTCGCGACCTCGACGATGTGGAGGCCATGGTGGCCGTGGCCCGCAGGCCCGGCGCCAGTGCGGTGGTCATCGGCGGCGGCCTGCTGGGACTTGAGGCAGCTGCGGCCTTGCGCGGGCGGGGCATGGAGGTCGTGGTGCTGCATCTGGCGCCGCACCTGATGGAGCGCCAGCTCGATCCTGCGGCGGGCTACCTGCTGCGCCGGACACTCGAAAGCCGCGGCATCACCGTGCACTGCAAGGCCCAGACCAAGGCGATCGTGGGCAATGGCCGCGTGGAGGCCGTGGCGCTCGAGGACGGCACGGTCTATCCCGCCGATCTCGTCGTCATGGCCGCTGGCATCCGGCCGGAGACGCGCCTTGCCACCGATGCCGGCATCGAGGTGGCGCGCGGCATCGTCGTCGACGACTTCATGGTGACGTCGGACCCCGACATCCTGGCGTTGGGCGAATGCGTCGAGCATGGCCAGACTGTCTATGGGCTCGTCGCGCCGCTCTATGACATGGCCAGGGTCGCGGCAAAGACGCTGGTGGGCGAGAGCGTGCCCTTCATGCCAGTCCAGACGGCAACCCAGCTCAAGGTGACGGGGGTCAGTCTCTACTCGGTAGGCGATTTTGCCGATGCGGAGGATCGCGAAGAAATCGTCCTGCGCGACGCAGCAGCCGGCATCTACAAGCGCGTCGTGCTCAAGCAGGACCGGGTGCTGGGCGCTGTCCTTTATGGCGACACGACAGACGGCGCCTGGCTCTTCGATCTCCTCAAGCGCGGCGTCGATATCGGCGCCATGCGCGACACGCTGATCTACGGGCAGAACCATACGCAGGGCACCACGGCCGATCCTTTGGCCGCGGTCGCCAATCTGCCTGCCGAGGCGGAAATCTGCGGCTGCAACGGCGTGTGCAAGAGCACCATCACCAGTGCCATTGCCGGCAAGGGCCTCACCACGCTCGACGATGTGCGCGCCCACACCAAGGCCTCGGCATCCTGCGGCTCCTGCACTGGCCTTGTTGAAAAGCTGCTGATGGCCACCCTGGGCGACCGCTACAATCCCAGCGCCATCCAGCCCATCTGCGGCTGCACCGAGCTCGGCCACGACGAGGTGCGCCGCATGATCGTGGCGCAGGATCTCAAGTCCATTCCGGCGGTGATGCAGGAGCTGGGGTGGAAAACCTCCTGCGGCTGCGCCAAGTGCCGCCCCGCGCTCAACTACTATCTCGTTGCCACTTGGCCCGGTGAATACGAGGATGACGGGCAAAGCCGCTTCATCAACGAGCGGGTGCACGCCAACATCCAGAAGGACGGCACCTATTCGGTGGTGCCGCGCATGTTCGGCGGGTTGACCAATGCCGCCGAGCTGCGCGCCATCGCCGACGTGGCCGACAAGTTCAACATCCCCACCGTCAAGGTGACGGGAGGGCAGCGGATCGATCTTCTGGGCGTGCGCAAGGAGGACCTGCCTGCCGTCTGGGCTGACCTCAACCGTGCCGGGATGATGTCGGGCGCCGCCTATGCCAAGGGCTTGCGGACGGTCAAGACCTGCGTCGGCTCGGACTGGTGCCGGTTCGGCACGCAGGATTCTACCGGCCTGGGAGTGCGGATCGAAAAGTTCATGTGGGGCTCCTGGACGCCGGCCAAGCTCAAGCTCGCCGTCTCCGGATGCCCGCGCAACTGTGCCGAGGCCACCTGCAAGGATATCGGCGTCATCTGCGTGGACTCCGGGTACGAAATCCATTTCGGCGGCGCTGCCGGGCTCGAGATCAGGGGCACGGAAGTGCTCTGCCATGCCGCGAGCGAGGACGAGACGGTCGAGATCATCGCCGCCCTCACCCAGCTCTACCGGGAGCAGGGCTGGTATCTCGAGCGCATCTACAAATGGATGAAGCGGGTCGGGACCGACAGCATCAAGGCCCAGGTGGTGCAGGACAAGGACCGGCGCCGCCAGCTCTACGAGCGCTTCGTCCACTCGCAGACCTTCGCCCAGGTCGATCCATGGGAAGAGCGCGTCAATGGCAAGGATGCGCATGAGTTCGCCGCCATGGCCGACGTCCAGCTCATGCAGGCCGCGGAGTGATCGGCATGGCACGCAAACTTTCCTGCACCGCTGCTGCCCGGGGAGAAAACTCATGACCGACTGGATCGATATCGGCGCTCTCGCCGACGTGCCCTCTCGCGGTGCGCGATGCCTGACGACACCGCTTGGCAAGATCGCGATTTTTCGCACCGCCGATGACCGCGTCTTTGCCATCGACGACCGATGCCCGCATCGGGGCGGGCCCTTGAGCGAGGGGATCGTGCACGGCGCGCAGGTGACTTGCCCCCTGCACAACTGGGTCTTTTCGCTCGAGACGGGCGAGGCGCAGGGCGCCGACGCGGGCGCGGTACGGACCTATCCGCTGCGCCTGCATGACAACCGCATCCTCATCGATGCGCAAACGCTCCGCGCCCGCAGCGCGGCCTGAACGACCCCCACCACCGACCGATTTCGGGAGAGAACCATGGACTACGTAGCCCCCTCAGACTTCATCAAGAAGATGATCGATGCCGGCGAAGCCAAGATCTTCATGTCGACGCGCGACACCCTGATCCGCGCCTTCATGGCCGGCGCCATTCTGGCGCTCTCGGCCGCCTTCGCCATCACCATCACCGTCCAGACCGGCCAGCCTTTGCTGGGCGCCGTGCTGTTTCCCGTCGGCTTCTGCCTGCTCTACCTCATGGGGTTCGATCTCTTGACGGGTGTCTTCACGCTGGTGCCGCTGGCGTTGATCGACAAGCGGCCCGGCGTGACCCTCATGGGCGTCCTGCGCAACTGGGGACTCGTCTTTATCGGCAATTTTGCGGGTGCCCTGACTGTGGCGCTGATGATGGCCGTCATCGTCACCTTCGGCTTCAGCCAGGCCCCGGACGCGGTGGGCGAAAAGATCGGTCACATCGGGGAAGGCCGGACGCTCGGCTATGCCGCCCACGGCGCCGCGGGCATGCTGACGCTCTTTATCCGGGGCGTGCTCTGCAACTGGATGGTGTCGACTGGCGTGGTCGCCGCGCTGATGTCCAATTCGGTGTCCGGCAAGGTGATCGGGATGTGGATGCCCATCATGCTGTTCTTCTACATGGGCTTTGAGCATTCCATCGTGAACATGTTCCTGTTCCCCTCCGGTATCCTTTTGGGCGGCAATTTTTCCTTCCTCGACTACATGATCTGGAACGAGATCCCGACCGTCGTGGGCAATCTCGTTGGCGGCCTCACCTTTGTCGGCCTGACGCTCTATGCCACGCACGGCCGGACTGCGCCCTCCCGCGAAAAGGTGGTCCCGCTGCAGCGCGACATCGACGCCAGCGCCGTCGCCGCTGAATAAGAAGGAGGACCGGGACATGCATGTCGTGCCGCGCGTGCCCACGCCAGCTTCGCGTCCCCGCATGGCGCCTCTTGCCGTGCTCCCGGTCTTCTATGCCCTCGCCGGCAAGCGCGTCCTGCTTGCCGGCGGCTCGGAAGGGGCCGCCTGGAAAGCAGAACTCCTCGCCGCGGCAGGCGCTGACGTGGAGCTTTTCGCAGCGTCTGACGATCTGTGCCCCGAAATGCTGTCCCTGCTCGAAAGCGGCCAGGTCCGGCGTCGCGCCAATCACTGGAGTGCTGCCGCGTGGGCGGGATACGCCTTGGCCGTGGGCGAGTGTGAAAACGATGACAAAGCCATCCGCTTTTCATCTGCCGCGCGTGGGCACGGGGTGCCGGTCAACGTCATCGACAAGCCCGCCTTCTGCGATTTCCAGTTCGGCTCGATCGTCAACCGGTCCCCTGTGGTGGTCGGCATTTCGAGCAGCGGCGCAGCACCCATTCTGGGGCAGGCCGTGCGGCAACGGATCGAGGCGCTGCTGCCCCATCGCCTAGCCGATTGGGCCGCGCTTGCCCGCGATGTTCGCGAGCGGGTCACGCGCCTCCTGCGGCCGGGCGCCGAGCGGCGGCATTTCTGGGAGCGTCTGGCGCAAGCGGCCTTCAGGAGCGGAATCAGCGTCTCGGCCGTCGACGACTGGCTCGCTGCCGCAAAGGGGCGCGCTTCTGGTCGGGTCACGCTCGTCGGGGCCGGTCCGGGCGACGCCGAATATCTGACGCTCAAGGCCATGCGGGCGCTGCAGGCGGCAGACGTGATCCTGTTTGACGATCTGGTGTCCGATGAGGTGCTCGAGCTGGCCCGGCGGGAGGCAAGGCGCATCCTCGTGGGCAAGCGCGGCGGGCGCGAGAGCTGCCGTCAGGAGGACATCAATGCCACGATGATCGCTCTGGCCAGGGCCGGCCGGCACGTCGTCCGGCTGAAGTCGGGCGACCCGATGATCTTCGGTCGCGCCGGCGAGGAAATCGCTGAACTCGATGCCGCCGGCATCGCCGTGGAGGTCGTGCCCGGCATCACCACGGCGCTGGCGCTCGCCGCCGAGCTCAAGGTGTCGCTGACGCACCGGGACTGTGCCCAATCGGTGCGGTTCGTCACCGGCCACGCCCGCGATGGGCGATTGCCACGCAACCTTGACTGGGGGGCCCTGACGGATCCGGCGACGACGACGATCTTCTATATGGCTGGCCGGACGAGCGCGGAACTGTTCGCGCATCTGCTCGCGTACGGACTGTCGCCGCAGACGCCCGTGGTCCTTGCCAACAGCGTGGCCCGCCCAAGCCAGATCATCCGCAGAACCACGCTGGTTCAGGCGAACGTTGACATGCGGACCATGGACCTGACGCAGCCGATCATCATCGGTGTCGGGGCCGCCCTGGGCGAGCGCCAGGTCAGCGCCATGCCGGGTGCGGTGGCCGTCTAAACTGCGCGCCTCAGGCCGAAAGGGCCAGGGGTTCGTTCCGGGGCAGCCGGAGCGAGGAGACGAGCGCCCGATATTCCTGCCGCGCATTGACATGCGAGAGCGACGGCGGCCCGCCCAGGAGGTCCGCTTCGAGCGGATCGAACACCGTCATGCCGACCAGGAACAGCGAGCGGAAGATCACCCGCTCGGCGATCCCTTCGGCGACCCGGCAGCCCAGGCCCGCGGCCAGCCGTTCGACGGCATCCTGCACGCGGTTGGTGTTGCGGGAGGCCAGGCCCGAAATGCGGTTGCGCACCAGCACCCAATCGGTCCCGCTCCCGGTGCGAGCCTGCCGCTCGGCCCGGGCCTTCTGCACGTTGCGCGAATAGGGGCTGGCCTCGAGCGGCTCGCCGGTCCTGGCGTCGATGCGGGCCAGCACATCGAGGTCGATCATACTGTCATTGATGGGCGTGATCAGCGTGTCGGCGGCGGCATGGGCCAACCGGCCGAGATTGCCGTCAAAGCCGGGCGTGTCGATCACCACGAAGTCGACTTCCCGGCGCAAGCCATCCATGGCGCGGTTGAACAACTCCTGTTCGACGCGCTGGTTTTCGCGGATGGAATCGCCCCAGGCGGTGGGGAGATGGACATGCCTGGGCATGAGGATGTCGCGCCCGTGCGTGTCGGCGGTGGCGCGGCGATTGCGGATGTAGCGGGTCAGGGTCTGCTGGCGGCTATCGACATCGATGGTGGCGACGCTATGGCCCTGATGCAGCAGGTAGATGGCCAGGTGCAGCGCGGTGGTGGATTTCCCCGATCCGCCCTTTTCATTGCCGACGACGATGATATGCGCGTCGCGGTCCGTCATTGGTGCTGCTCCGAAGTGTCCCACTGCCACTGCGCATCAGGCAAGATTATGGTTAATGGAGTGCTAACGGATGGCTCCTGCGGGCCCGCCCGCCGGCTCTGGCGTGGTGATTTCCACAAGCATTCAGTCAGCGGTGACTTCGGAGAGGCTCAGGGTGAACCGGAACAGCGCATCGCCTTCCCACCACATGGGAAAATTGGTGCCCCATTTATTGTTGTAGAGATTGACCCGGAGCCCACCCGAATAGTCCGGAGGCTCTGGCTGGAAGGGCAGGAAGGGCGCGGTGGCAGGGCCAACGAGGGCCGCATCGAGCAGTTCCAGTTCAAGGCCCGAGCCCACTTTGCCTGTCCGCGCCGCCCCAACCGCCTGCAACTGGCCTCCGCCACGGCGGGCAATGTCGCCGCTCCTCTGCCAAAGGCCCATCTTGCGCAACTGCCACTTGGCCGCGTCGGCCGGCGTGAACTGGAAAAAACCCGCTTCCGGCATGCGATTGGCCGGCTTGTTGCGCAGGACGAGGGTGATGGCGAGGCGGTTCTCGTCGATGCCGCGGATGCCGATCTCTATCCGCTCGGGTGCGCCAAGGCGGTCATGCGCTTGGACCGGCAAGTGCGCCACTGAGATACGTCCATCTGCAATTCCATCGGCCTGGGGGACGAAGCTGGCCGTGCGCGCAGTTCTTGCCCGCTGGAGACCGGGCTTATCGTGATCGAGAATGGCCCAGACTTCCCGGTGCAGCAGGTAGCTGTCGAGATGGGTCTGCAGCGCCGCCCAGTCGTAGCTTTCGTGGGTGAAGCCGAAGAGAATGCCGTCGCGGCCCGGAATAGTCTGGCCGTCGGGTGTTACAAGCGACGCGATGCCGCCCTCGGGTGACAGCGTGGCTTGCCAGCCGCCATCTTTCAGAGTGTCACCCGGCAGCGGCGTAGCTGGCGCAGGCGGATGCGTTTGGGCCAGCGCAGCGTCGGCGTCCTGCCGATCGGCCGGGCCGAGCTGGTCCAGCGCGGTCTCCATATAGGCGCGCTGCTCGGCCCAGGACTGTTCGGTGTAGGCAAAGCGCGGATCGGTGCGGCGGGCGGTTTCGAAAGCCTCCCGATCCCAGGCCGTCTCGTCGCGCAGATAGGTTTTGATGTCGACGCCCCAGGTGTGCTCGGGCACCATGGTGAGGCCCCGGGCAAAGGCGAGCCGGGATGGGGAGGGAGATCGCTCCCATTGATCCACGAGGCGCTGCAGCGCGCGAAACCGGGCGAGCTTTATCGGATCGCTGGCGGTGCCATGGATCCAGCTATCGCCGATCTCCGATGTGACGATGGGGAACTGCTCGCGCCGCGCCCACATCTCGGCCCCGAAGGCATCCAGCGTCGAGGCCCGGATTTGCGCCTCGGGATGCTCATGGCGGAGGTGCCGCAGCGCCTCCACCGTCTGCCCCACGCTTTGCGGCCCGATATTGTCGTTGGTGTGGGCAAAGCTGATGCCGACGTCGGCGCCGGCCGGAAAGTCGGTGCCGCCATAGGACCCCTGGTACATGACCACCAGCTCGCTGCCATCGGGCGCGCGCCAGCGGAAGATGGGCGGTACATCGGGGACGGGGCTGGCGGTATTGACCCCCAGGTGGAGGAAGCGCACGCCCGCCTCGGCCAGGATGGGAACCATGCCCAGCGTATGTCCCGGCACGTCGGTCATCTTGGCCGCAGTCGTAGTGCGGCCGAAGCGCCGGTCGAGCTCCTGGGAAAAGGAGAGGCCGGCCCGCAGCAGGGCCGGGGACATCAGCTCGGTGTGCGTGGTGAAGGGCAGGGCGTGCCAGGTGATGAGGCCGCGCTCGATGGCGCGTTCAAGGCGCTGGACGCGCTCAGGGGGCTGCGAGGTGAGGTGGTCCCAGATCAGCCAGGCGCCCGTGGTCCAGATGAATTGGGAATCGTGCGGGTTCTCGAAGAAGAAGTGTTCCCCGGTGGCGATCGCCTGCGGGATGAACTGCTCGTGGTATTGCCGGCGCACCCGGGCGGCATGGTCGGTAAAGCCGATATCGAGATGGGTCTTGAAGATCAGGTGGATCAGAGGCGGGGTCATATGGTCATCCTACGGTGCCGCGCACCACGAGACGGGTGTCGAGCGTCTCCACCAGGCTCTCGGCCTGCGGATCGTTGAGACGGCGCAGGATCAGCCGGACCAGGGCCCGCACGCGCTCGTGCAGGTCGAACTTGACGGTGGTCAGGTTGTAGCTCTTCCAGTGCGACTGGGCGATGTCGTCGAACCCCACCACCTTGACGTCGCCCGGCACGCGCAGGCCGAGTTCGTGGCGGAGCGCATCGAGCGCGCCGAAGGCGCTGACATCGTTGGCCGCGAAGACGCCGTCGGCACCGCCGCGGACCCGGAAGAGATCGATGGTCGCCTGGTAGGCGGTCTCGTAGCCGAAATCGCCTGGGGCAAGGATGGGTGGCTGAAAGCCGCGCTCCTCCAGGACCTGGCGTAACGTGGCTTCGCGTGCGGCGCTGGCGCGGGACTTTCCGTGCCCCGAAAGATAGGCGATCCGCCTGGCGCCATAGCCCTGCAGCAAGGCCACCGCCTGATCGATGCCGCTGTGCTGGAGAATGTTAAGCCGGTCGTAGAGCGGCCCGTGCTCGGGTTCTGCCGGGGCGCCGGCCATGGGGTAGTCGACATAGATGGGAACCGCCCGATCGAGAAACCGGGTCAGCGTGACGGGCTTGACGTTCTCGACGAAGGCGATGACGGAGTCCGGGTTGAAGCCGCGCATATAGGCCAGCAGCTGCTCGTCCATGCTGTAGTCGGTGCGCGTCTTGAACAGCAGCGTGGCAAACCCCTCGTTCTGGAGGGCGGTTGTCAGCGCGTCGATCTCCTGGCTCTCCCAGTAGCTGTAGACGTCGGGAACGATGACGCCGATCAGGTGCGTGCGGCCGCTGACCAGGGCGCGCGCGGCGCGGTCCGGAGTGTAATTGAGCTCGCGGGCGACCCGCAGGATGCGCTCGCGCTTGTCGGCCTTCAGCGAGGCATGGGGGTTGAACGCGCGCGACACCGCCACGCGCGAGACCTGGGCCAGGGCGGCAACCATTTCGGCGGTCGCCCGCCCGCCGCGCGTCTCCTGCTCCTCGGGCATGTGGCTCCGTGACATGTATTGACAGCGTGTTCAAAATACTGCCAGTTTTCTTTCGGCAGCAAAAGTGGCGCGCAAGGAAAAAGACGCAGTACCCACCCATTATGGGGCGCAAGCGACGGTTGTGTGACGGGCGGAACTGTCCCCAGCGATCGGCATGTTTGTACACGCGTTCATTCTGCTGTCATCTGACCCGCATATGGAGGACGGGTCGCGGCGAGGCATCCCGCCTCGCTTTTCGGGAGAGGAATCCAGATGAAGACATTTGCGACCGTGAGCTTGTCGGTGCTCGCCGCTGCCCTGATGGCCGGCACAGCGCTGGCCGCCGATCTGCGCATTCTGACCGCCGTCAGCGGCGGCAAGGATGCCGCCGAGCATGAGCAATTCGTGGCGGAGCTGGAAAAGAAGCTTGGCCTCGACATCGAGATGGTCAAGCCCGCCTCGGACTATGACAACGTGATGTTCACGTCCCTGGCCAGTGGCGAGAAGTACGACCTGATCTACGGCGACTCCAAGATGCTGCCGGGTCTGGTCGAGCAGGGCGCCGTGATGGACGTCACCGATCTCGTCGCCAACTCTTCCGTGCTTTCGGATGAGGCCGAGATTCCCGCCGACGAATGGGCACTGTTCGATATCGAGGGCCGCAAATGGGCGGTGCCGAACAAGTTCGAGGGTGGCACGCTGCCCACCATCCGCCAGGACTGGCTGGACGAAGCGGGCATGGAAACGCCCGTGACGCTGGAAGACTGGCACAAGTTCTTCCAGTGGGCCAAGGAGAACAAGGACGCCTACGGGCTTTCGACCTCCAAGCTCTACGACATCCAGGGCTTCATGTCGGCGGCCGGGATCAAGGCCGGCTACGTGATGGATGGGGACAAGCGCACCATTCCCTATGCGACGCCTGCCGCCGCCGAAGTCTATGACTGGTTCGGCATGCTTTCCAAGGAAGGGCTGCTCGACCCCAACTTCACCACCAATGGCTCGGGCGATTTCCGCAATCTGTTCATGACCGACCGCGTGGCAGCCGTGACCTATTGGGACGCCTGGGTGGGCCTGTTCAACAACATCATGGCGACCGACCACC
Organism: Devosia oryzisoli; assembly: GCF_014837245.1. GTDB lineage: Bacteria > Pseudomonadota > Alphaproteobacteria > Rhizobiales > Devosiaceae > Devosia > Devosia oryzisoli. The sequence continues at coordinate 157,512 of NZ_JACYFU010000005.1, read as the reverse complement.
CCGACAGCCCGTTCGAGGCCAAGGGCGTCGCTGGCGTGCCGGGGCCCGATGGCGACATCATCCTGCGCCGCGGCGATGCCTCGCTCTGGATGATCCCGGCCAATGCCGAGCATCCGGAGAACGCCATCAAGTTCCTTGAATTCTGGCACTCCGAGCCGGGCTATATTCTGGGGACGTTGGGCATCGAGGGCGTTGACTACACCAAGACCGCGGACGGCAAGTACGAGCTGACCGAGCAGGGCAAGGCGCACGGCATGGACCACGGTTCGCCGCGCGTTTCCTCCACCACTTGGAAGAACCCCTTCCCGCCGCTGCCGGGCGTTCAGGAAGCGCAGGACATCATCATGGAACACGCCACGATGGAGTATCTGCCGCCGGAGTGGTCCGAGGCACAGCCGATCGTGGAAAAGCACGCGTTCCAGGCGATGCTGGGGGAAGTCACCGGTGCCGAAGCGGTCCAGGCCATGCATGACGAGCTGATGTCGGCGGGTCTGATCGACGAGTAAGTATCGCGGGCCGCCCCACCGGGCGGCCCACCCTCCCTCTGCTCGAGAGGCTCGCCATGATCGACCGCATCCGCCGGCACTGGATGCTCTACGTGCTGATCGCCCCGATCCTGGCCTATTTCGGCGCCTTCCTGTTCTATCCCATGGGCCAGGGCATCTTCCTGTCCTTCCAGAAGGCCGGGCTCCTGGGGCCGGTCGGCTTCGTCGGCTGGGACAATTATGCCAAGGTTTTTGCCACGCCCATGGTGTGGCAAGCCATCTGGAACACGCTGATCATCGCGGTGGGCATTACCCTGGTGGGCACGCTCCTGCCCATCCTGCCGGCCATCGCGCTCCTCCAGATCACGCCGGACTGGCTCAAGCGCGGGCTGCAGACGGCCATCTACACGCCGTATCTGCTGTCCTGGGTCATCATCGTCGGCGTGTGGCTCAATACGCTCTCCCCCGTGGGTCTGGTGAACAGCGTCCTCCTGGCCACAGGGATCATCGAGCAGCCCATCAGCTTCTTCGCCGACCCGGCCTGGGCGCGTCCCATGGTGATCGGGCTCACGGTCTGGAAGGATATCGGCTTTCACGCGCTCATCTACCTGGCAGCGCTGCTGTCCCTCAGCCCCGACATTCTGGAGGCGGCCTCGATCGACGGGGCGAACGACTTCAAGAAGATCCGCGACATCATCCTGCCGCACCTGATGCCGATGATCCGCGTGGTGTTTCTGCTCACCCTGCTGGGGTCGCTGCGCACCTTCGATTCCGCCTTCCTGATGCTGAACGGGCGGACGGCCGACCAGATCCGGACGCTGGCGATCTTCACCTATGAACGCGGCATCCTCAAATTCGATCTGGGGGTGGCGAGCGCCGCCGGCGTGGTGCTGCTGGCGGTCTCGCTGCTGATTTCGGCAGTAGCGCGCGTCTTCATCCGCAACGAAGATGCGGAGGCCTGAGATGCTGCAGTCCCGTTCCGCCCGCATCCTCTCCTACCTGATCCTGCTGCTCTTGGCGGCGATGATGATCATTCCGCTCTGGACGGTGGTGTCGACGGCGTTTTCCAGCAAGTTCGCTTCGCTGCAGCCCGGCATCCACCTCTGGCCCTCGCCGTTCTCGCTGGAGGGCTTCGACACGCTGTTCCGCCGCCTCGATTTCGTGCGGCCCTTCGCCAACACGCTCTATGTCACCGTGGTCGGCACGACGGTCCACGTCATCCTCTCGGCGCTCGGCGGCTATGTGCTGATCCAGAAGGACCTTCCCGGGCGGAGCATTATCGCCGGAATTATCCTGCTGACCCTGACCATCCCCACGCAGGTGATCCTCGTGCCGCTCTTCGTGGTGTTCAAGCAGTTCCACCTGCTCAACACGCTGCTCTCGCTGATCGTCTCAGAAATGGTCTCGGCCTTTTCCATTCTCCTGATGAAGACCTATTTCGAGCAGGTGCCGCGCTCGATGATCGAATCGGCGCGCATCGACGGGGCGGGACACTTCAAGCTGCTCAAGGATTTCTACCTGCCGCTGGCGCTGCCGGGCGTCTTGACGGTCGCGGCCTTCCAGATCGTGCACAAGTACAATCTCTTCATCGAGCCGCTGCTGTTCATCAACGACCCGCAAAAGGTCACGCTGCAGATCGCGCTCCAATCGGTGATCCTGGGAGAGAACTCGACCTCCACCAACGATTTCATCGCCCCCAACGTGACCATGGCCGCCATCCTGCTGGCGCTGGTGCCGCTGCTGGTCTTTTACCCCTTCATGCAAAAATATCTGATCCGCGGCCTCACGGTCGGCGGGGTCAAGGAATAGCGCTCCATGCAGATGACTGCCCATGTTACGCCGGCTGACCAGGCCGCGAACCCCTATTTCTACGTCCCGTTCGAGGTGCCTGCGGGCACGACGCGGATCGAGGTGACCCTGGTCTACCAGAAGGCGCCCGATTGCATCATCGACCTCGGCGCCTTCGACCCGCGCGATACCGGCTATCCCACCCGCGAGGGGTTCCGCGGCTGGAGCGGCGGGGCGCGCGACCGGTTCTTCATCGCCACGGACGACGCGACGCCCGGCTATGTGCACGGCGAAATCCAGCCGGGGCGGTGGAACGTCATCCTGGGGCTCTACAAGGTCCCCGAGCAAGGCGTAGACGTTACTGTCACGGTCGCCCTGGACGGGTCGCCGCGGGCGCTCGCGCCGCAGCCTGCGCGACCGGCGCCGGTGCGGGCGGGGGCAGGGTGGTATCGCGGCGATCTCCATTGCCATACCTTCCATTCGGACGCCCGAGGCGGCCCCGAACTGCTGCATGCGGCAGCAAAGCAGGCGGGGCTCGATTTCCTGGCGGTGGCCGACCACAACACGATCACGCAGCGCCGCTATTTCCACCCCCACTCCTCGCCGGACCTCGTCTTCGTGCGCGGCATGGAGGTGACGACGGCGGTGGGGCACGCCAATGTCTTCGGGGTCGATGAGTGGATCGATTTCCGCATGACGCAACCGAGCGACGCGCATGTGCTCGAACGGCTGGTGCATGAGCGCAGGGGCCTCCTCTCCATCAACCACGACAAGCCTGTCATTCCCTGGGACTATGACATGCCGGCGGCGGACTGCCAGGAAGTCTGGCAATCGACATGGCTGGACTGGAACTGGGTGTCGCTCGCGCGGTACCAGCAGCGGCTTGCAGCCGGCATGCGGCTTTCGGCCATCGGCGGGTCCGATTTCCACCAGCCGGACCGGTTACTGCCCGAGGGACCGCTGGTGCTGGCGCGGCCGACCACGGTGCTGTGGCTGCCCGAATTGTCCGAAGACGCCGTGCTGGCGGCGATGCGGGCCGGTCGCGGCTACATCACCGAAAGCCCTGACGGACCGCATCTCGAAATTACGGTCGGCGGGGCAGTGATGGGCGACAGTGTCGAGGCCGCCGGAGAAGTCGAGGTGGTGGTGCGTCGGGCGGCGGGCGACCGGCTGTGGTTGCTCGACGCCACCGGCACCATCGCCGAACTGCCGATCCCCAGCGACGACTGGTCAGCTTCGATTTCCCTTGAGGGGCCAAGCCTGTTCGTGCGCGCGGAAATCGTTGCGGACGCCAGCCGGGAGCGGCTAGTGGCTGAACTGAAAGCCATAGTTGGAGACGGGGAGCTGCCCTGGAACCTCACCCCGCGCGACGTGGCCGAGCAGCCCATCCGCCGCGCCCTCTCCAACCCAATCTATATCGAGGCGTGAACCGCCTGACGTCAGCCGCCGCCGGGAAGAAGGCGGCGGATGGCGAACGGGCTCGTGGCACCATAAAGCACCACGGACAGCAGAACGGTGAGTGCCGTGGTGGTGAGCACGTCGTGTGACCAGCCGATCGGATGGTGGGCGACGACGTAGGCGGCATAGTAGATCGAGCCGATGCCGCGGATGCCGAAGTATCCAAGGGCCGTGCGGGTGCTCCGCTCGTGGCCGCTCCCGAGGAAACCAATGGCTGTCGCGACCGGACGGACGATCAGGAGGGCGGCCGCAGCAAAGGCGACCAGTTCCAGGCGCGTTCCCTCCAAGAGCCCGTGGCTCAGCGCGAAGCCGAAGAAGAGCATGACGAACACCATGACGGCGCGCTCGATCTGCGCGGCGGCGTGCGACAGTCGCTGGGCGTAATCAAAACCCTGGGTGGTGTTGCGCACGGCGACGGCTTCGCAGAACACGGCCACGAAACCGTTGACCTCGAGCAGTTCGCAGATGCCATAGGTCACAAAGGCGAGGGCGAGGCCGGCAAGGCCACTGTTGCTGACGTGAAGGCGCCATTTCTCGGGCAGAATGCGGTTGAACTGCACGAGCCCGATGCCCACTCCGGCGCCCACCGCGACACCACCAAGGGTGCTAAACAGGAAATCGACCGCAAACCAGTGGCCCAGGCCGGCCAGGGTGCCGGCACTGCCGTCGGTCAGTTGCAGGCCCAGCAGCACGAAAGGAAAGGCCAGGCCGTCGTTGAGTGCGGCCTCCGTCGTCAGGGCGAATCGGCTTTCTCCTTCTTCGCCGACTCCCGGAGGGCCCAGCTGGAGATCGGAGGCGAGAACCGGATCGGTCGGCGCCAGCATGGCCCCCAGAAGGATCGCAGTGGCGAGGGGCAGTTGGATCAGCCATCCCGCCAGAGCGGCAAGCGCTGCGATCGAAAGAGGCATAACCACCAGCAGCAGGCGCCAGGTTGAACCCCAGCGCCGGAAGTTGAAGGGCCGATCGACCTTGAGGCCGGCTCCATAGATCGCGGAGAGAAGCACGATTTCGGTCACGTGCTCGATGACTCCGCCGTAGGTGACCAGGGGATCCTCGATGCCGGTGAAGACGGGAGCGATCCAGCCAGCGGCCACCGCGATCATCGGCAAAGAAAGCGGGCTGCCGTTCAGGATCAAAGGCAGCCAAGCCGAGAGCAGGATCACTGCTCCGGCGAAGATGAAGATTTCTGCGCTCACGCCTGACCCCGTCGCCGATCGCGATCCGGCCTCTCGATCAGGCCGGTTGTTTTGGTAACAGCCTTGGACCCGTATGGGTTTCCTGCAGGCATTCAATGGCGGTGCGCAGGGTGATGCTGCTGCCCGTGAGGGGGGAGGCCGTGACGCGCACGGCAAGTGGTTCAGGACAGCGTCGCCTGGGCGGTGAGTGACGAAATGAAGCGTTGGGTGCGCGGGTCCCTTGGCGCGCCGAAGACGTCGGCGGCCGGGCCGGCCTCGACCACTTCTCCATCCTGGAGGAACACCACATTGCTGGCGATGGAGGCGGCCAGGCGCAGATCGTGCGTCGCCATCAGCATGGTGGTACCTTCGCGGGCCAGTTGGGCCAGCACCTCCACGACTTCGCCGGCCAGCTGGGGGTCGAGGGCAGAAGTGGGTTCATCGCAAAGCAGCACCTTGGGCGCTGGCGCCAGAGCGCGCGCAATGGCGACGCGCTGTTGCTGCCCGCCCGAAAGACTGGACGGCCAGGCGTCGGCCTTTTCGCGCATGCCGACCTTGTCCAGCAATTCGAGGGCGCGGGCGTGCGCCTTCTCGCGCGGCCATTTGAGGACCACGAGAAGGCCCTCCATGACGTTCTCTATGGCGGTCAGATGCGGAAACAACTGGAAGTTCTGGAACACCATCCCGGTCTTGCGGCGCAGAGCCTGGACCTGCTGGCGCTCGACCCTGGTGCCCGGCGCGAAGGTGACCTTGACGTCGTCGATGCGCACCTCGCCCGCCTGGGGGATCTCGAGCAGGTTGACGCAGCGCAAGAGCGTGCTCTTGCCGCTTCCCGAGGGGCCAATCAGCGCAGTGACGCCACCCTCGGGGACGGCAACGGAAACGGACTTGAGGACGTGATTGTCGCCGAAGGTCTTGTCGATGCCGGTGAGCGCGATCATGCGGAGGCTCCGACAAAGCCGCCATAGCGGGCAAAGCGCTTTTCGATGCGGCCCTGCAGGCTCGAGAGGGCCGAGCTGACGACGAGGTAGACCAGCGCCACCTCGACATAGAGGATCAGCGGCTCATAGGTGGTGGCGACGATGCGCTGGCCGGCGCGGAAGAGTTCGGGCACCGTGATCGCGGCGGCGAGCGAGGTGTCCTTGACCAGCGAAATGAAGGTGTTGGAGAGCGGCGGCACGGCGATGCGCGCCGCCTGCGGCAGGATGGTGCGGCGCATGGCCTGCGGCCAGCTCATGCCGATGGAATAGGCCGCCTCCCACTGCCCCTTGGGCACGGCCAGGAGCACGGCGCGGATGATTTCGGAGGTATAGGCGCCGACATTGAGGGTGAACCCGATCAGCGCCGCGGGAAAGGCATCGAGAACGATGCCGACGCTGGGCAGGCCATAAAAGATTAGGAAGAGCTGGACCAGCAGGGGCGTGCCGCGGATGATCCAGACATAGAAGGCGACGATCGCGGCCAGCGGACGGGGCCCGAACAGCCGCGCTATCGCCACGAGGAAGCCTAGCCCCAGGCCGAGGATGAAAGAGAGCAACGTCAGCGGCACGGTAAACAGGAGGCACGCCCAGAGCAGCGAGGGCAGGGCATCGATCATCAAATTCAGCCAGTGCGGCATGCGGCGGCCTTCCGACAAACAAAGGGACCGGCACGATGGCCGGTCCCCGAGATTAGGCAATAGGAGCGATTACTGCGAGACGTCTTCGCCGAAGTACTTCTGGGAAATTTCGGCGTAGGTGCCGTCAGCCTTGATGGCTTCGAGCGCCTCGTTGATCGCCGCCAGCAGTTCTGGCTTGTTCTTGGCGAGAAGTACGCCGGAAAAATCGGCATCTTCAGCGGTCGCCACGACCTTCACCTGCGCATCGGGCTGCTGCTTCTTGAAGTCGTAGAAGGACAGACTGTCATTGATGGTGGCGTCGGCGCGGCCCTGCAGCACCAGGGCGATGGACTGGTCGAAGCCCTCGGTGCCAACCAGCTCGGCGCCGTATTCCTGGGCCAGCTTGCCGAAATTGCTGGTCAGGGTCTGGGCGGCGCGCTTGCCCTTGAGGTCCTCGAAGGTCGTGATGTCGGTGTTGTCTTGCTTGACCACCAAGGCGGCCTTGGAGGCGATATAGGGCTCGGAGAAGTCGTACTTGGCCTGGCGCTCGGGATTGATGCCGACCTGGTTGATGACCACGTCATAGCGGTTCGCGTCGATGCCAGCGATCAAGCCGTCCCACGGGCCTTCCACGAATTCGGCCTTGACGCCGAGCTTGTCGGCAATGGCTTCGCCGATCTCGACATCGAACCCCACCAGGGCGCCGGAGGCATCGTGGAAGGTGAAGGGGGCGTAGGTGCCTTCGGTGCCGATGCGCAGCGCGCCGGCCGTCTTGATATCGTCAAGCGCGGTCTGCGCGAGCGCAGGGGTCGCCAGGCTCAAGAGGGCTGCGGCGAAAAACAGCTTGGACAGTTTCATCCTTGATCTCCTTCGTGCGCCGGTCCGAAAGGCCGGGCCGGGTTTTGCGAGCAAAAATGCACAAGGCCGGGGAGGGATACAACGGTTTGGGAGAATGTTTTTCTCCGCCGGGCCGACGCAACTGCCGCATGCTGCAAAACGGGCGGCCTGCGCCGTTTCTTGCCAGTCCGGCGCCCAAAGCTAGACGGCCAGTGAATGCCGTGCCGCGCCCGCGTTGAGGTAGCGGTCAAAGCGTGCGGCGATGGTGCGCACGAAAGGGCGGCCCCGTTCGGTGACGCGGAAGGTCTCGCCGTCCATTTCCACGAGCCCGTCTTTGTCGAGCAGGGCGATGGTGCGCGCCTCCTCGAGGAGGGCCCGGCCGGCTGCGCCGAAGCCGCCCACATCGCGGGGCGTGAGCGCAAAGCGGCAAAGGAGGGTCATTATGGCGTGAGCCCGCAGCCGGTCCTCGGGGGTGAGCGCGAAGCCTTTCGCCGTGGCCCCGGCGCCGCCGCTGACGCACTCCATGTACTGGGCGGTGGGCACGAGGTTTTGCACATAGCCCTGCGGCAGCTGGCCTATGGCAGAGGCGCCGAGACCGATCAGGGCGTCGGCCGCGTCGTCGGTATAGCCCTGGAAGTTGCGGCGCAGCGTGCCGTTGCCGGTGGCGATGGCGAGGCTGTCGCCGGGCCTGGCGAAATGATCGAAGCCCACGGCGGTCATGCCGGCGCTGGTCAGCATGCGGGCGGCCATCTGGGCCTGCGCGAAGCGGGCATGGGCATCGGGCAATGCCGCGTCCGGGATCATCTTCTGGTGCGGCTTCATCCACGGCACATGCGCGTATCCGAAAAGCGCGATGCGGTCCGGGTCGAGCGAGAGGGCCGCCTCCACGGTCCGCGCCAGCGTCGCCTCGCTCTGGTAGGGCAGGCCATAGAGGAGATCGAGGTTGACCGAGCGCACGCCGCGGGCGCGCATCGCGTCGACCACGGCCTTGGTCTGCTCGAAACTCTGCAGCCGGTTGATCGCCTTCTGCACCACCGGATCAAAATCCTGCACGCCGAGCGAGGCGCGCGTGAGCCCGAACGCAACCATGGCGTCGTAACGGCCGTCGTCGATGTCGTTGGGGTCGATCTCGATGCTGATCTCGACATCGGCCGCCAGCGTGAAAGTCTTGGCCAGGTGCGCCCTGAGGGCCAGGAGGTCGGCCGGCGTCAGCAGGGTTGGTGAGCCGCCACCGAGGTGGATGGCGATGACCCGCCCCCGCCCGGCCAGTTGCTGGCCGACCCAATCGATCTCGGCAAAGAGCGCATCGAGATAGCGCGCGACCGGCTCATAGCGCAGCGTGTGCTTGGTATGGCAACCGCAGAACCAGCACAGCCGGTCGCAAAACGGGATATGGAGATAGAGCGAGAGCGTTGCGTCCTGCCCCAGCGTTTTCAGCCAGCGCGCATAGGTCTCGGGTGTGATGCCCGTGTGGAAGTGCGGCGCGGTGGGGTAGCTGGTGTAGCGGGGAACGGCCGTGGCGTAGCGGTCGACCAGTTCGGCTGGCGTGGTGGGCATTGCGGGGTCCCTCGAAGCGTGACGGGCTCCCCTTTAGCGATCCGCGGACGCGGGCTCCTTGATCGGGATCAAACGCCCAGCTTTGTCGGCGCGGTGTTGCTGGCCTGGCCGGTGGCGCGGCCGAGCGGGATGCACAATGGGCGCCCGTGCACCGGGTCGGTGATGACTTCGGCGCGCACGTCGAACACCTGGGCGATGAGGTCGGGACGCATCATCTTGTCCGGCCCGCCGGAGGCGACCACCCGGCCGTGGTGGACGAACACCAGCTTGTCGGCATAGCGGGCCGCGAGGTTGAGATCGTGCAGCACGAGGACAATGGTGCGGCCCTCCTCGCGGTTGAGGCGGGTGACGAGGTCGAGGCAATCGAGCTGGTGCGCCATGTCGAGGTGGTTGACCGGCTCGTCGAGGCAGATGACCTCGGTTTCCTGGGCCAGCACCATGGCAATCCAGGCGCGCTGCAACTGGCCGCCCGAGAGCGAGCCGATGCGGCGGCCTCGCAGATGCGTGACGCCGGTGCCGTCCATGGCGCGTTCGAGGGCGGCGGTGTCGCGGGCGCTCCAGGGCTGCAGCATGGATTGGTGCGGATAGCGACCGAGCCGCACCAGTTCCTCGACGGTCATGTCGGCGGGGGCGCTGGGGCTTTGTGCCAGCAGCCCGATCTGGCGCGCCAGGTCCTTGCTACCCAGCCTGGCAATGTCCTTGCCGTCGAGCATGATGTAGCCCGATTTGGGCGCATGGAGCCGCCGGATGGCGCGCAGCAGGGTGGACTTGCCACAACCATTGGGCCCGGCCAGCACGGTGATGCGGCCGCGCGGGATGCTCAGGTTCAGCGCATCAAGCACGATGTCGCTGCCATAGGCCAGGGTCAGGTCGGCGATGTCGATGCGGCTCGGTTCATCCATTGGCCTGATCCTTTCGCATCAGGAGAAACAGGAAATAGGGCGCGCCGACGATGGCGGTCACCGTCCCGGCGGGCACCTCGATGGGTGCGAAGGCGACGCGCACCAGAAGATCGGCGCCCATCAGCATCATGCCGCCCAGAAGCGCGGCGGCCAGCATGCCGGCCAGCCGGGCACGGCCGACGAGCAGTCGCGCCAGGTGCGGAGCGATCAGCCCGATAAAACCCACGCCGCCCACGAAGCTGACGGCGATCGCCGTCAATGCCGCGGCCGCCACGAAAACCAGCACGCGATAGAGCGGCACGTTGAGCCCGATGCCCCGCGCAGAAACATCGTCGAGATCGGCCGGCGGCAGGTGCCTGGCCAGCAGACCCGTCAGGAGGACCAGCGGGCCGAGCACCGTGGCCATGATCTGGATTTCGCCCCAGTTGATGGTGTCGACGGCGCCCGCCAGCCAGCGTGTGGCCTGGGAGGCCTGGTAGATGGGGCCGATCAGCATGAAAATGGTGGTGAGCGCCTTTGCAACAGCCGCCACCGCGATTCCGAACAGCAGCAGGCGGACGGCCGAGGTCGCCTGCCGGCCCGCCAGGGTCAGGACCAGCGTAATGGCAAGGAGCGCCCCGAGCCCGGCAGCCAGCGGTTGCCAGGTGACCGGAATGACGAGGGCATTGCTCTCGTTGGAAAAGATGGCGAGGAACAGGACGACACCAAGCGCGGCCCCGTCGACGACGCCGAGGACACCGGGCGAGGCCAGTTCGTTGCGAGTGATGCGCTGGAGGAGGTATCCGGCGAGCGCTATGGCGCCGCCGGCCAGTGCCGCAGCCACCACGCGCGGAAGGCGCAGGGTCAGCACCACGAGCCGGTCCATCTTCTCGCCGCCCCCGAGGAGCACCCCGGCGACGTGATCGAGCCCGATCCAGGTCGAGCCAAACCCGACGCCAGACAGCAGCAGCAAGACGAACAGCGCCGCAATGATCGCCACCACCGCCCAGCGGCCGCGGTTAGCCGGCACGTCCAGGGCAAGGGCGGGGGCACTCATGCGGCGCGCCTCCGGAGCAGGACGAGGAGGACGAAGGCACCCACGACAGCGGTGACGGCGCCCACGGGTGCCTCCACCGGAAAGATGACGAAACGTGCAACGATGTCGGCGAGCAGGGCATAGAGCGCCCCGACGAGGGCGCTGGCCGGCAGTTGCCAGACGTGCCGCAGGCCAACGAGGTGGCGGGCGGCGTGCGGCACGACGAGACCGACAAAGGCAACGGGTCCGGCCATGGAGACGGCTGCACCGGTCAGCAGGGCTACGGCGAGAAAGGCGAGGCCCCGCACCAGCGGCAGCGGTACCCCGAGGCTTTGGGCCGTCGCGTCGTCGGCCTGCAGCGCATCGAGCGGCCGGGACAAGGCAAATGCCACCATGGCGCCCAGGGCGATGACGGGAAAGCCGGTGGTCACGTGGCTCATGGGCCGGTCCACGAAGGCGCCGCTCAGCCAGAACAGCAATTGCTGCAACTGGGCTTCATTGCTGGTGAGAACGACTTCAACGACCGCATGGGAAAGACTGGCGAAGGTCACGCCGACGAGGACGATCTTGAGCGGCGAGAGCCCCCCGGCGCTGGCGGCGACGCCGAAGACCACAAGGCTCGTGATCAGGGCCCCCAGCGCAGCCGCGAGCGACAGGCCCGTCAGCGACTGCACCCCGAAGACGGTGCTGGCGAGGACAACGGCCAGGGCAGCGCCGCCATTGAGGCCCAGCGTGTCGGGGGAGGCAATGCGGTTGCGCGAGAGCGTCTGCACCACCGTACCCGCCACCCCCAGGGCTGCACCGGTCAGCGGCGCGATCAGCGCGCGGGGCAGGCGGAGCCCGGCGATCACCGTAGCGGCCTCGCTGCCGTCTGGCGCAAAAAAGGCCGTCCACACCTGGCCGAGCCCATAGATGCGGTAGCCGAGGCTGAGGCTGCCCAGCATGGCCAGCAACACGCCCGCCACCAGCCACGCCAGGACCCGCCCCGGCGCGGGCCGGGTGAGTTGCGGGACATCGAAGGTGGCAGCGAGGGACACAGAAGGGCCTGAAGTTGATATTGACAGTCAGGTTAAATGATGACTTTTTGCAGCCATCCAATTTCGGACACTGCTTGTCAAGATTGAATGGACGGACAATGACCAGGCTGCGCACCCTTCTCGCCCCCCTTGCCCTCCTCACCGCGATGGCGACGCCCGGCGTCGCGCGGGAGATCACCGATGCCATGGGCACGCTCGAGGTCCCGGACAATCCGCAGCGTGTCGTGGTGCTGACCAATGAGGGCACCGAGGCCCTGCTCGCCGTCGACGTCACGCCGGTCGGTGCCGTGAAATCCTGGCTGGGTGACCCTTGGTACGATCATATCGCCGACCAGATGAGCGACGTGACGGTGGTGGGCGAGGAATCGGCCGTCAATCTGGAAGTGCTGGTGTCGCTGCAACCCGACCTGATCCTGGGCAACAAGATGCGGCACGAAAAGATCTACGAGCAGCTCTCGGCCATTGCGCCGACCGTGCTCTCCGAGCGCCTGCGCGGCGACTGGAAAGTCAACATGGCGCTCTATACCGACGCCGTCGGCAAGGGCGAGGAAGGCAAGGCGGAACTGGCCAGGTTCGATGCCCGCGTCGCCAAGCTGCGCGATGAACTGGGCGATGCGGTCAACGAAAAGATTTCCGTGGCGCGCTTCATGGCGGCGCAGACCCGCATCTACTTCAAGGACAGCTTTTCGGGCCTGATCCTCGATGAAATCGGCTTTGCGCGGCCGGCAAGCCAGGACAAGGCGGATTTCGCCGAGGAAATCACCAAGGAGCGCATCCCCGAGTTCGAGGGGGATCGCCTTGTCTACTTCACCTATGAGACCGGCGATGGCGCCGGCGACACGCAGGCCAGGGACTGGACGGGAGACCCGCTGTGGCAGAACCTCGACGTGGTCAAGGCGGGCAAGGTCTATCCGGTTTCCGACGCGATCTGGAACACGGCCGGTGGCGTGATCGCGGCCAATCTGATGCTGGACGACATCGAGAAGATCTACGGCGTGCCTAGCACCCGCTGAGCGCCTACGTTCTGGACAGGATCGGAGCCGGGGTCAGCGAACGGCGACCTCGGCTTTGCCTTTGAGCGTGTTGTTCCCGAAGTAGCGCAGCGGTCGGATTTCGTAGGAGCCCTGGCCGGGATTGGCGATGGCGAGTTCCTTGGCGAAATCGAGCGCCTCGTCCATCGTCGCGCAATCGGCGACGTAAAAGCCGAGGAACTGTTCCTTGGTTTCGGCGAACGGACCATCAAGGATAACGGGATCACCCGATGTCTTGCGCAGCGTCTTGGCCTCGTCGGTGTTCCAGAGCCGGACGACAGGGCCGAGCTTGCCCTTCTGGTCCATGCCGGCCTGCACCGTGGCCAGCCGCATCATGCACGCGTCGTCTTCCTCACGCGTCCAATTGGCGACGGCCTGTTCATCATTATAGCACAATATCGCATAGAGCATGGTTGTCTCCCCGCAGTCCCGAAGGCGGACTATGCCCCCTCGGGCCATGCAAGCCAAGCGGCTCAGCAGAAGTTCTGGAAGCCGATGAAGGTCGTGCCGTCCTGGTTGAAGTGCTTGAGCACGTAGCCCGACGGCAGGTCATTTTGGCCCGGCGCGATGTGGCAGCGAATGCCCTCCGGCGTCGCCTGGCAGGCATCGATCATGAAGCACTGCCCCGCCGATGTTTCGCCCAGCTTCTGGCTGTCCATGCGCGGCTGCGCACGGATGGTGAGGGCATGGGCCCCGCGGACCCAGAGCGGAAACGCGGTGGGGACGGCAATGTCAGCCGCATCGGCGCAGTAGCCGCTGGCCGGGTGACGGATGCAATTCTGCGCTGCCGGTGGATTATTCGAGGCAACGTTCTGGCCCGACAGCGGCGCCAGGACCGCAGGTGCGCCATCGGCGAAGCGGCCATCGAGGACCCGTCCGTCGGGCGAGAAGGTCGCCACCGTGCCGCCGTCGAACCCGAGCAGGTGAAGGTTGCCGGCTTCGCTGCGCCAGCCGTTGACCATGGCCATCGGGCCAAGGCAGCCAAGGCTCGTGGCCCAGAGGCCAAACGTGCCGCTATTTGTCGCGAGGTTGATGCGGCACATGCCCGTGCCGCCGTCCCCGGTCGTCACCTGCCAGTCGCCGGCATAGCGTCCGGTGTCCTGGGCCAGGGCGGGCGTGGCCAACACAGCCAGGACGGCCAGCAAAACTCTCATGCGCATCGATTCTCTCCCCCAAACCGGACCGGCAATCTGGCGCAGAGCGTATGATTCTGCGAGGGGCTTTGGTGGCGCCATTGACCGGGCAAAGCGAACCCTTTAGCGCTTTGGACAGCGGAACAAAGGAGGAATGTGCCATGGAGTATCGTCTGCTCGGCCGGTCGGGCCTCAAAGTCTCGGTCCTGACCATGGGCACCATGACCTTTGGCGGCAGCGAGAAGATCGGCAACACCAGCCCCGCCAAGGCGGAGCGGCAGGTGGACATGTGCCTTGCGGCCGGCATCAATCTCTACGACACGGCGAACGTCTACAATGCCGGCGTCTCGGAAGAAATCCTGGGCGACGTCCTCAGCCGCAACGGACGGCGGCAGCGCGCGCTGGTGGCCACCAAGGTGCGCTTCAAGATGGGCGAGGGGCCCAACGAGATCGGCCTGTCGCGCCACCATATCATCGAGCAGTGCAAGGCGAGCCTGAAACGGCTCAAGACCGATCACATCGACCTCTACCAGGTGCATGAGTGGGATGGGCAGACGCCGATCGAGGAAACCATGGAGGCCCTCGATACGCTCGTGCGCCACGGCCACGTGCGCTACATCGGCTGCTCGAACTATTCAGGCTGGCACATCATGAAGGCCCTGATGGCGGCCGGAGCGCGCAATGGCGAACGGTTCGTGTCCCAGCAGATCCACTATTCGCTGCAATCGCGCGACGCCGAATACGAACTGGTGCCGATCTCGCAGGACCAGGGACTGGGCATGCTGATCTGGTCGCCGCTGGCGGGCGGGCTGCTTTCGGGCAAGTACCGGCGCAATGGCGGCCCCGAAAGCGGGCGGCATGTCGGCGGGTTCCGCGAGCCACCGGTCTACGATCAGGAAAAGCTTTACGACATCATCGAAGAAGTCGTGGCCATCGGCGAAGCGCGTGGCGTCTCCGGGGCCCAGGTGGCTCTAAGCTGGTTGCTCGGCCGGCCTGGTGTCACCTCCGTCATCATCGGCGGCCGCAACGAAAAGCAGTTTGCGGACAATATCGCGGCGGCTGGCCTCACCCTTTCCGAAGACGAGCGGGCGCGGCTCGACGCCATCAGCCGGCCGCCGCTCCTCTACCCCTATTGGCACCAGTCCTTCACCGCGCAGGATCGGCTGGGCGCCATCGATTTGGGCCTGATCGCGCCCTATGCCGAGGAGTTCAAGCGTGGCTGATTTCCTGTTCGAGCCGCATGCACCGGTCTCGATCCCCATCGCCCGCGGCGGCTTGTTTGCCGTGCGGCGCGTCTACTGCGTGGGCCGCAACTATGCGGAGCACATCGTCGAGATGGGCAACGACACGCGCGACCCGCCCTTCTTCTTCAGCAAGCCAGCGGACGCGGTCGTGGTGGGTGGCGCCGCCATTCCCTATCCGCCGCAGACGACGGATCTGCACCACGAGATCGAGCTCGTGGTCGCCATCGGCAAGGACGGCTCGGATATCGCAGAGGCAAACGCGCTCGATCACGTCTATGGCTATGCCGCCGGGCTCGACATGACCCGGCGCGACCTCCAGGCGGCGGCCAAGAAGGCGGGCCGGCCGTGGGAGATGGCCAAGGGCTTCGATCAGTCCGCCCCCATCGGCACCATTGAACCCGCCAGCAGCATCGGCCATCCCGACCGCGGCGCGATCACGCTCACGGTCAATGGCGTCGAGCGGCAACGCGGCGATCTTGCCGACCAGATCTGGAGCGTTGCCGAAACCATCGCTTGCCTCAGCGGCTTCGTGACGCTGCGCGCCGGCGACATCATCATGACCGGCACGCCGGCCGGGGTCGGGGCCGTGGTGCGTGGAGATGTGCTGGAGGGCGTCATCGAGGGCGTTGGTCGCGTCCGCACGAGCATCGTCTGATGCCGCCAGTCTGGTCCAGCCAGCAGGACGCGGCGCTGGTCGCCGTCAGCAAATGGCTCAAGGACAAGAACGGGCCGCAGGTGTTCCGCCTGTTCGGCTGGGCGGGCACCGGCAAGTCGACACTGGCTGTGCACTTGGCGCAGGACATGCGCTCGGTGAAATACGCCGCCTTCACTGGCAAGGCGGCGCTGGTGATGCGCAAGCGCGGCTGCAAGGGCGCGCAGACCATCCACAGCCTCATCTATACGCTGGTGAGCGAAAAGGAAGGCGAGCCGCGCTTCGTGCTCGATCCGGAAAGCCCGGCCGCCGACGCAGACCTCATCGTCATCGACGAGGTGTCGATGGTCGACGAGCAACTGGGCGCCGATCTTCTCAGCTTCGGCACCAAGGTGCTGGTGCTGGGCGACCCGTTCCAGCTGCCGCCCGTTCAGGGCGCGGGGTTCTTCATCAATGAAGAGCCCGACATCATGCTCACCGAAATCCATCGCCAGGCGGCGGATAACCCCATCATCCAGCTCTCCATGGCGGTGCGCGAGGGCGGCTTTCTCGAGCATGGCCGCTATGGCGACAGCGTGGTGGTGGGGCGCGGCGAGGTCGATCGCGACGCGGTGCTGGAGGCCGACCAAGTGCTGGTCGGGCGCAACAAGACACGCCTCACCTACAATGACAGGTTGCGCGAGCTCAAAGGCTTGCCGTTCCATGAGCCGGTCGTGGGCGACCGCATGGTGTGCCTGCGCAACAACCCGCGCAAGCGCCTGCTCAACGGGCAGATCTGGATCGTTACGGACGTGACCCGGCGCTCGAACGGGAAGTACTCGCTGCTGCTGGCCGATGACGAGGGCAAGGGCGAAACGCGCGTCTTGACCCACAAGGCGTTCTTCTCGGGCGAGGAGGACACGATGAGCTGGCCCGAGCGGCGCCAGTTCGATGAATTCACCTTCGGCTACTGCCTCACCGTCCACAAGGCGCAGGGCAGCCAGTGGGACAGCGTCTACCTGTTCGACGAAAGCTTCGTCTTCCGCGAGGAGCGCGCCCGCTGGCTCTATACGGGCATCACGCGCGCGGCGGAAAAAATCACCATCGTGAGCTGACGTTTCTTCGCCTGCGCCCAAGTTCAGACATACTTGACCTCGTCTATAGGCATTGGCGGCGTCTTGGGCCAAAGTGTTGAGACGCAAAGGTCTTGGTCCGCTTGCGCGGCGCCGTTCGATGCCGCATTGTTTCTTCCCGATAGCCCAATCAGCACATTTTCGAGGCGCCCATGCACCATGATACCCCCCTGATCACAACGATCGTCGCGGGTCTGGTGCTGGCCTATATCTTCGGCATGGTGGCCAATCGCTTCCGCATGCCGCCGCTGGTCGGATATCTCTTCGCCGGCATTCTCGTTGGCCCCTACTCTCCCGGCTTCGTGGCCGATGTCGAACTGGGCAAGGAACTGGCCGAACTCGGCGTGATCCTCCTGATGTTCGGGGTGGGGCTGCATTTTTCGCTCAAGGACCTGATGAGCGTGCGCGCGCTCGCCATTCCGGGGGCCGTGGCGCAGATCGGCTTTGCCACCATTCTGGGCATGGGCCTCGGCATCCTTCTGGGCTGGGACCTGTTCGGCGCCATTCTCTTCGGCCTCGCGCTCTCGGTCGCCTCCACCGTGGTGCTGCTCAAGGCGCTGCAGGACCGGCGCCTCATCGAGACCGAGCGCGGCCGCATCGCCGTGGGCTGGCTGATCGTGGAAGACCTGGCCATGGTGCTGGCGCTGGTGCTGGTGCCGGCCATCGCCAGCGTCAATGGCGGCGCCGAGGGAGTGCACGACCCCTTCGTGTCCTTCGTCGCCCGCATGGCGGGCATGGACATCGGCATCTGGGGGATTTTGGGCCTCACCCTCATCAAGGTGGCGGCGTTTGTCGGCTTCATGCTGGTCGTGGGGCGGCGCCTCATCCCCTGGGCGCTGCACGCCACGGCCCATACCGGCAGCCGCGAACTGTTCCGCCTGGCCGTTCTCGCCATCGCGCTCGGCGTGGCGTTGGGGTCGGCCGTCCTCTTCGGCGTCTCGCTGGCGCTGGGGGCCTTCTTTGCCGGCATGATCCTTTCGGAAAGCGAGCTGTCGCACCGGGCGGCGCAGGAGACGCTGCCGCTGCGCGACGCCTTCTCGGTGCTGTTCTTCGTGTCGGTGGGCATGCTGTTCGATCCCAGCATCATCGTCACCGATCCGCTGCCGGTGCTGGCGACCGTATTCATCATCGTCATCGGCAAGTCCGTGGCGGCCTATGGCATCGTCCTCCTGTTCCGGCGCCCGGTGAGCACGGCTTTGACCATTTCGGCGAGCCTGGCGCAGATCGGTGAGTTCTCGTTCATCCTGGCCAGCATGGGCGTGAGCCTTGCCGTCATGCCGTCCGAGGGGCAGGACCTGATCCTGGCCGGCGCGCTAATCTCGATCGTGCTCAACCCGGTGGCGTTCTTCGTGGTGGATGCGGTCAAGCCACGCCTCGAGGCCAAGGTGGCCCGGCGGCGGGGCGAACCGGCGGGTGAAGCCGCTGCGCCCATGGAACCCTCCTTTGCCGCCAACGGTCCGGCGACGACCGATGCGCCGGGAGAAGCGGCGCTGGACCGCGGCGGTCCTGGCGCCGATGACGACACGCCCGAGCCCTCCACGCAGACGGGTCACACGGTTCTGGTCGGGTACGGCCAGGTGGGGCGCATCGTGGCCGCCGGGATCAAGGCCGATGGCGGCGGGCTGGTCGTGATCGAGGATTCCGACCACGACGTTGCCGCAGCGCGGGCCGAAGGGTTCGAGGTGGTGTTCGGCAATGCGGCCAGCGAACAGGTGCTGAAGCTCGCCAATCTGGGCGCGGCGCAGACGCTGCTGGTCGCGATCTCCAATGGTTTCGAGGCCGGCTCCGTGTGCGAAAGCGGACGCAAGCTCAATAGCGGAATATCCATCATCGCCCGCGCCTATTCGGAGGAGGAAGACAGCTTCCTGCGCAGTTGCGGCGCCACCACCGTCATCCGCGGCGAGCGGGAAATCGGCAAGGGCATCCTGACCTTCATGCGGGCGGCAGGCGTGGAAACCGCGGTCGAGCCTGAGGACACCCGGTTGCCGGTGGCGGACAATATTCTCGCCAAGGCGGGTGCCGGGGTCGCCGTGGCTCACGCCCCAGAGGTCTTGGCGAGCGCGGAACTCGAGCCCGCAGCGCCACCCCAGGCCGTCATTGTCGAGGCGCCGGAATCCCCAGCGCCGGCGGCCGAGGTGGCCGATCTGGCCGTGATCGAGGCCATCGAGGGGACGCAGGTCAGCGCGGCGGTGGTGCCGGAGGGCGAGACGGCCCACGCATCCGGCCTACCCGATGTCGCGACCGAAACCGCCGCCGCCACGCCTGCGGTTGGCGAAAGCCCTGCCGCCATCGAGGAGCCTGTCGCTTCCCCGCCCGAGATGCCACCCGCCGACACCGAGCCGGTCGAGGGGACCTCCGGTGACCAGCCGGCGCAGGCGGACGATGACGCGCCGGATATGGCGCCACAGGACGAAGCGTCTCCGGCTGCGGCTCCGCCGGACGTGATCATTCTCGGTCCGCCGCCAGCGGCCGATCAGGCGCCCGGCAACTTCGACGCGGGTACGCCTGAAGGCGAGGCCGACGTTGCGCCGGCCGAAACGTCGGCCCCCGCCGAGATGCCGCCTGATACGGCCAGTTCTCCGGATGAAAGCGCTGGGGCGGCCGCTGCTGCGGGCAGCGAGGAAACGCCAAGCTCCGACACCGGCGCGGACACCGCCGGGGAGGCTGCCGCTGACAAGGAAGGCCGCGATGACAAGGCGGTGCCGCCGGTGATACCGGAGCCCAAGGGTTAGGCGGGAAAGGCAAGAGGGATGATCTCGCAAAAGGCCAAATATGCTCTGCGGGCGCTTGTGTCGCTGGCGCGGGCGGGGCGCGGGCAAACGCGCATGATCGGCGAGATCTCCAAGGACCAGGCCATCCCCAAGAAGTTCCTCGAGCAGATCCTGCTCGAGCTCAAGAGGGCCGGGCTCGTGGCCAGCCGGCGCGGGCGCATGGGGGGCTACGAACTGCTCAAGGCGCCCGAGGAGATCACCTACGGCGAAGTGCTCAGGCTGATCGACGGGCCTATCGCGCCGCTGCCGTGCCTCTCGAAAATTGCCTATCGCAAGTGCGAGGACTGCAAGGACGAGGGCAGTTGCGAAATCCGGCATGTGTTCGAGCGGGTGACGCTGGCGACGCGGGCCGTGCTCGATCGCACCAGCCTGGCTGACTCGCTCAACCTCGAGGATTTGCCCATCGACGACATCGTCTCGGCCTGAGTTAGCCGCCGCCGAAGACGCCCGCGACGAGGCCGAGCGCCATGGCGCGCAGGTCGGGGTTGTTCCAGAGGACGAAGGTGCCCAGCGCCAGTGCGGCGAGCACGATCAGCCCCAGCACCTTCTTGAGGACGGAAAAGACCAGCCAGGCGACGACCACGGCGGCAACGCCGAGGCCGATTAGGGTTGGGGTATCGGTGGGAATGGCGCTCTCCTCGGGTGGAGGCTTCGCCTACTAGCCGAATACGACCGTCTTGCGGCCGTTGAGCATGACGCGGTTTTCGAGGTGCAGCTTGACCGCCCGGGCCAGCACACGTGATTCGATGTCGCGGCCGGCGGCGACAAGGTCGTCCGGGCTCATGGCATGGGTGACGCGGGCCGTCTCCTGCTCGATGATCGGGCCTTCATCGAGGTCGGGCGTCACGTAGTGGGCGGTGGCGCCGATGATCTTGACGCCTCGCTCGTGCGCCTGGTGATAGGGCTTGGCACCCTTGAAGCTGGGCAGGAAGGAATGGTGGATGTTGATCACCTGGCCGAAGAGACGGGTCGAGAGATTGTCGGACAGAACCTGCATGTAGCGCGCCAGCACCACGAGATCGGCGCCGGTCGACTTGACGATGTCGAGCACTTGGGCCTCCTGCTCCGCCTTTGTCTCCTTCGTGACCGGCAGGTAGTGGAACGGCACGCCGGCATCCTCGGCAATCTTGCGCGTGTCTTCGTGGTTCGAGATCACGGCGGCGACCTCGGCGTCGAGCCAGCCGACGCGGATCTGGTAGAGCAGGTGCAGGAGCGTGTGGTCGAATTTGGAGACCAGGATGACGATGCGCTTCTTGCGGCTTTCGTCGCTGAGCGCGGTCTTCATGTCGAAGCGCTCGATCGGTGATTTGAGGGCCTTCTCGATCGCCTCGCGGCTCACCCCCTCGGGCGCGGTGAAGGCCAGGCGCATGAAGAAACGACCGGTCTCGCGATCCCAGAACTGGTTGGATTCGGCGATGTTGGCCTTGAGCGCCGCCAGCTCGGTGGTGACGGCGGCGACGATGCCGGGCCGATCCGTGCAGGAGAGGGTAAGGACGAAATTGGCTGCAGACACGCTCGGACCTCCCGGGGGACTTTACGGGCAGCGGTATCAATGGCTTGGCGCCTGCCGTCAAGGGCCCGCGGGGTGCCGGGCGGCTTAGGGGTCAACCCCGGCGCGGGTGACCGCGAGAGGCAGTTATCCCAGTGCCATGAAAAAGGGCCGCCCTTGCGGACGGCCCTTTCCGAGCATTCGGCCTCGAGGGCCGTGGAGGGGTGCTAGCCGAGATCACTCCCTGCCATCACCTTGAACCCCAGGCCACACTCGAGAACCTTAATCTCTTTAGACACTGGATCACCTCCTTCCGATTGGTTGAACATGGCAGAAGCTTGCGACACATTTTTAGCCCTGTAAAGCCTTGAAAAAATGCGCGACCGACCCAAGGCCGAACGCTGGAGGGAACAGGTTTGGGCGCCAGCAGTTTTGCCGCTGCAACGTAAGCCTTGGGACGACACGCATGCTGACACGAGTGACGATAAGCCTGATCGCCTTGACGGTCCTCTCGGGGACCGCCCTTGCCCACCACAAGCCAGGCCATCACATGCCTCCGGGTCAAGCCAAGAAAATGGAACGCGCCACACGCGTGATCCCGCCTGATGTGCAGGTTGTCGTCCCCGCGCAAGTGCAGGTCGTCGTGCCGGACCAGATGCAGTTCGTGTGCCTCATCACCAGCGAGGTTCCCGGCGATCCCTATGCCGGTGTCGTCTCCTCCTATTGGTTGCCGCGCGCCGAAGCAGAAGCGGAGGCCAATCTGGGCGACAGCTTCATCATCTACCATCCCGACTTCAACACCGAAGACGGCTGCCTGAGCATTTAGAACCTCGCCGCGACGGGCGCTGTCACGCCCGTGACGAGCGTGGCCGGTTGCGGAGCTGGATGATGGTGGCGGTGAGGACGCCGAGCGAAACGATGCCGATGATGATGGTGGCGAGCGCATTGACGTCGGGCGAAACGCCGAGGCGCACCTTGGAAAAGATGACCATCGGCAGGGTCGAGGAGCCGGGGCCGGAAACGAAGCTGGCGATCACCAGGTCATCGAGCGACAGCGTGAAGCCCAGGAGCCATCCGGACACCAGGGCGGGGGCGATGATGGGCAGGGTGATGTCGAAAAAGGTCCTGAGCGGGCTCGCGCCCAGGTCCATCGCCGCTTCCTCGAGACTCCGGTCGAAATCGGAGAGGCGCGACTGCACCACGACACACACATAGGCGGTGCAGAAGGTGGAGTGGGCGATGACGATGGTCAGCATGCCGCGACCCTGCGGCCAGCCAAGCACCGATTCCATGGCGACGAACAGCAGCAGCAGGGAGAGCCCGGTGATGACGTCGGGCATCACCAGCGGCGCCGAGACCATGCCGGAAAACAGCGTGCGGCCGCGGAAGCGGCGGAAGCGCACCAGCGCTATGGCGGCCAGCGTGCCGAGCACGAGGGCAATGGAGGCGCTGATCGCCGCGATCTGGAGGCTCAGCCAGGCGGCCCCGAGCATCTGCGGATCGCTGAAGAGTTCGCCATACCATTTGAGCGAGAAGCCGGACCAGACCGTGACCAGCCGGTTTTCGTTGAAGGAGAAGACCACGAGCGAAATGATCGGCGCGTAGAGGAACGAGAAGCCCAGCGCCGCAACGATCGGAATGAACCAGCCCCGGCGCATGCTACTTCTCCACCACGGCGTTCTGGGCGCGCTGCAACAGCATGATCGGGACCACGACGACCACCAGCATGGCGATGGCCACGGCGGCGGCGCGGGGCCAGTTGGTGCTGGTGAAGAATTCGTCCCAGAGCACGCGGCCGATCATCAGGGTTTCCGGACCACCGAGCAGCGAGGGAATGACGAACTCGCCGATGGCGGGAATGAAGACCAGCATGGATCCCGCGACGATGCCGGGCAGCGAGAGCGGCAGGGTGATGGTGAGGAAGGTGCGCAGGGGACGCGCGCCGAGATCGGCCGAGGCCTCGAGCAGCGAGCCGTCGAGTTTGACGAGGTTGGTATAGAGCGGCAGGATCATGAAGGGCAGGTAGGTGTAGACGATGCCGACATAGACGGCGAAATCGGTCTGCATCATCACCAGCGGCGGGATGCCGAAGAGGCCCAGGAACTGGTTGATGACGCCATTGCCGCGCATGAAGCCGGTCAGCGCATAGACGCGCAAGAGGAACGAAGTCCAGAACGGCAGGATCACCAGCATCAGGAGGATGTTGCGCCAGCGATCCGGGACCCGCGCGATGGCATAGGCCATGGGGTAGCCGATCAGGAGCGTGATGATGGTCGAGATCAGCGCGATGCGGATCGAGGAGAAATAGGCCGCGACATAGAGATTGTCGGTGAAGAGGCGGATGTAGTTGGAGAGGTGCAGCGTCAGTTGCACCGTGCCTTCCTCGGTGGAGAGGAGGGCTGAATAGGGCGGGCGGCCGAACTGCTTGGTGGCGAGCGAAATGCCGAACACCACGGCCAGGGGCACGAGGAAGAAGACCAGCAGCCAGAGCACCGGCGCGGCCAGCACCAGCATGCGCCCGGTGATACCCATCCGCGCCAGGCGCCGCTCGAACACGTTCCAGGGCTTGAGGCGCCGCGGCGGCGGGATGGTGGGGTCGTGCGCGGTGGTCATGCCCCGGTCTCCATCGGAGAGAAAGTGTCCCCCTCATCCGGCGCTGCGCGCCACCTTCTCCCCGAGGGGGAGAAGAATGGGCCGGTGCGCGCCTTGTTCCTCTCCCTCTCGGGGAGAGGTGGCTGGAGCGGAGCGGAGGCCGGTGAGGGGGTTTTTGCGCCCATCACGACGTCAGCACCGAGCCGGAGCTGTCGCCCCAGGTGACGAAGACGCGCTCTTCCCAGGTGATGGCGTCGGGGTTGCCGCGGGAGGCGTTGGTCTGGCTGACGCGGATGCGTTTGCCGCTGTCGAGCGCGATCTGGTAGACCGAAATATCGCCCAGATAGGCGATTTCCTCGACCACGCCGCTGGTCACGTTGGCATCGTGGCCAACCTCGGGGCGCTCACGGCTCAGATGCATCTTTTCGGGGCGGATGGCCCACCAGAGCAGCTGGTCGGGCGCGCAATCGACGCCGTGGCCCACATAGATGTCGCAGCCCAGTTCGCCCGAGCGGATGCGGATGTGGTCGGGCTCGTCTTCGGTGACGATGCCTTCCACCATGTTCACCGAGCCGATGAAGCCGGCGACGAAGCGGGAATTGGGAAATTCGTAGATGTCGGCGGGCTCGCCGATCATGGCGATCTCGCCCTGGTTCATGACGCCGATGCGGGTGGCAAGGGTCATGGCCTCTTCCTGGTCGTGCGTGACGACGATAAAGGTGACACCGAGCTGTTCCTGGATTTTTACCAGCTCGAACTGGGTCTCCTCGCGCAGCTTCTTGTCGAGCGCGCCCAGCGGTTCGTCGAGGAGGAGAAGCTTGGGACGCTTAGCGAGGGCGCGGGCGAGGGCGACGCGCTGGCGCTGGCCGCCCGAGAGCTGATGCGGCTTGCGCTTGCCGTAATCCTGGAGCTTGACCAGCGTCAGCAGCTCGCTGACGCGCGCGGCGATCTCGGCGCGGGGCAGGTGATCGCGCTTGAGGCCATAGGCGACGTTCTGCTCGACGGTCATATGCGGGAAGAGCGCATAGGACTGGAACATCATGTTCACGGGCCGGTTGTAGGGCGCGACGTCGGTCATGTCCTGGCCGTCGATCTCTATGGTGCCCGAGGTCGGCGTCTCGAAGCCCGCCAGCATGCGCAAAAGCGTCGACTTGCCCGAGCCCGAGCCGCCAAGCAGGCAGAAGAGCTCGGAGCGGTAGATGTCGAGGGACACGTCGTTGACGGCAGCCACGTCGCCGAACTTCTTGGTTACGTTGCGGATGCGCACGAAAGGCTTGTTGTTGGCGGGATCACGCCAGGGCCGGGTGTCGATCGCGAGCTGCGGTTTCTTGGCCATTCTATTTCCTAGCCGCTTTGGCGACACACAGTCAGGTAAGGCACTTTTTCGCGGCTTTCACCGCGGTCCCTCCCCCTGGACGGGGCAGGCCAGGAGGGGGCGACAGCACGACTATCGTGGCTCACCACCCCACCCTTGATCCCTCCCCGCAAGGGGGAGGGTATCGACTGATGGCTCAAATCCCGATTACTGGCCGGTCTTGATCCGGGTCCAGGTGCGGGTGAGGATTTCCTCGTAGTCAGGCGAGTGCGCCTGCATCACGAAGGCCTTGGCGATGGTCTCGGCGGGCGGATAGATGCCCGGGTTGTTCTTGACTTCGTCGTCGACAAATTCCAGCGCCGGCAGGTTCGGATTGGCATAGAAGACGTAATTGGTGATCGCCGCGACCACCTCGGGCTCCATGATGTAGTTGATGAACTTGTGCGCATTGTCCGGGTGCGGCGCATCGATCGGGATGGCCAGGAAGTCAAAGAGCGTCGCGGCGCCTTCCTTGGGGATCAGGTAGTTGACCTCCGTCCCCTGACCAGCCTCGGCGGCAGCGTCGGAGGCGATGAAGATGTCGCCCGAATAGCCCAGCGACAGGCACACTTCGCCGTTGCCCAGATCGTCGATGTACTGGGAGGAGTGGAAGTAGCGGATATAGGGCTTGATGGAATTCATCAGCTCTTCGGCCTTGGCGAGATCTTCCTCGCTTTCCGAATTGGGGTCGAGGCCGAGATAGTGCAGCGCGATGCCCATGACTTCGGAGGGGCTATCGAGCACGGTGACCCCGCACCCGGCGAGCTTCTCCACCACTTCGGGCTTGAACAGCAGATCCCAGCTGTCGATGGGGGCGTCGGCGCCCAGCGCTTCCTTGACCTTGGCGACGTTGTAGCCAAGGCCAATGGTGTTGATCATGTAGGGGACGCCGTGCGCATTGCCCGGATCCTGGCTTTCGGCCGTCTTCATGACGGCAGGGTCCATGTTCTTGAGGTTCGGAAGTTTGGACTTGTCGAGCTCGTGGATCAGGCCCGCCTTGATCTGGCGCTCGAGGAAATTGCCCGAGGGGACCACGATGTCGTAGCCCGAGGAACCGGCGAGGAGCTTCGCGTCGACGATCTCGTTGTTGTCGTAGACGTCGTAATTGACCTTGATGCCGGTCTCCGCCTCGAAATTGGCGATGGTATCCTCGGCGATGTAGTCGGACCAGTTATAGACGTTAAGGACCGGTTCTTCCTGGGCGAGGGCGGGGCTGGCGATGGCGAGCGCGCCGAAGGCAAGGGCAAGCGTCTTGTTCATTTTCGGGAAGTCTCCTCGTGGGGACGGCGGGTGGCGTCGCGGGGACGGCCGGTGGTGCGCAAAGCGCGGTGGGGAGCCAATGCCGCGGCTCAGCCCCGGGCCCTCATGGGCGAGAACCCGGAATGGGAAAGTGTGATACTGGAAGATATGCCGTCAGGGGCTGCCAGATGGCGCCCGGGGCAGTCGCTGCGATGGGCCCGGAGCCGGGCGCGTATCGAGGCGCGAAGACTGCGCCATCAACAATGGACCGTGTCAGCGAAGTGCCCTTTCCCTCGTCAATGGCGGGCAAATTATCGCCAAATCGGTGGCCCGACAAGGCGGTGAAACAGAGATTTTGGGGGACTTGACCACCCTGTTGTCGCAGCGCACAAGCGGACGCTGAAGCGGCCTTTCCGCCGGCCGCGACCGACCAAGCGGGAGAGCTCCCCCATGAGTGCGAAAGCCTATCTATCGGTTTCGGGCGAGGTGAAGACGGCGTTGGGGAGCGGCAAGGCCGTCGTGGCGCTCGAGAGCACCATTATCACCCATGGCATGCCCTACCCGCAAAACCTCGAAATGGCGCGGCAGGTGGAGGCGGTGGTGCGCAGCGCCGGCGCTGTGCCGGCCACCATCGCCATCATGGACGGCCGGCTTTGCGTGGGCGTGTCGGGGGAGGACCTGGAGAGGCTGGCGCTGGAAGGCCACAAGGCGGCCAAGGCGAGCCGGCGCGACGTGGCCGCCCTTTTGGCGAGCGGAGAAATGGCCGGCACCACCGTTGCCACCACCATGCAGATCGCCGCGCTGGCCGGCATCCGGCTCTTCGCCACGGGCGGTATTGGCGGCGTGCATCGCGGCGCCGAGGACAGCTTCGACATCTCGGCTGACCTCGAGGAAATGGGGCGGACGCCGGTGACCGTGGTCTGTGCCGGCGCCAAGTCCATTCTCGACATCGCCAAGACACTCGAAGTGCTCGAAACCAATGGCGTGCCGGTGATCGGCTACGGCACCGACGACTTTCCCGCCTTCTGGGCCCGCACCAGCGGCTTCAAGGCAGACCGCCGCATCGATAGCGCCGAAGAGCTTGCCCGGCTGATCGCCATCCAGAACGATCTGGGCATGGGCGGCATGTTGGTTGCCAATCCCATCCCCGAGGCCGACGCCTGGGAGGCGGCCGTCATCGAAGACTTCATTGCCGAGGCGCTGGATGATGCGCAGGCAGAGGGCATCAAGGGCAAGGCCACGACCCCGTTCCTGCTGCAGCGCATTTTCGAATTAACCGAGGGCAAGTCGCTGCAGTCGAATATCGCGCTGGTGCTCAACAATGCCCGCGTGGCCGCGGACATCGCCGTGGCGCTCGCCGCCCTCAAGAACCAGGCGCCCGTCCGGCTGGCATGAGCGGCACGGTCCTCGTCATTGGCGATGTGATGACCGACATCATCGTGGCGTCCGAAGGGCCGATCGTGCCGGGGTCGGATCGGCGTGCCGCCATTGTGCAGCGCCCGGGCGGTTCGGGCGCCAATCAGGCGGTGTGGCTGGCTGCGGCGGGCGTGCCGGTGCGCTTTGCGGCGCGTGTCGGGGCGGCTGACTTAGCGCTTTATCGTGATCGTTTCAGGCAATGGGGCGTGGAGCCGTGCCTTGCTGCCGATGCCACGCTGGGGTCGGGGGTCCTCGTGACCCTGCTCGATCCTTTGGGCGAGCGGAGTTTTCTCACCGACAGGGGCGCCAACCTCAACCTCTGTACCGCCGACCTGCCGGCCACGCTGCTCGATGGGGTGGAGCTCCTGCTGGTCTCGGGCTACAGCCTGTTTGCGCCGGTGCCGCGCGCGGCCGTGCAGGGGCTGATGCGGGCGGCGCGGTCGCGCGGCGTGGCGATCGCCGTGGACCCGGCGTCCACCGGCTTTCTTGCAGAAGTCGGACCACAAAACTTTCTCGATTGGGTTGGCCCCCTCGATTGGCTGTTCGCCAACGATGCGGAAGCGGAGTTCCTGACGGGGGTGGCCGACCTCGATGAGCAGGTGCGGCGGCTTGGGGCGCAATTTGAGCACGTCATCATCAAGCGCGGTCGCTTCGGCGCCACCCTCGGGGGCCGGGATGGCGTGACCCTGGGCCAAGCCGCGCCCGTGGTGCGTGCGGTGGATACCACTGGGGCGGGCGACGCCTTCGCCGCCGGTTTCGTGGCCGCCCTGCTGGCCGGGGAAGCGCCGGAAACCTGCCTCGAACGGGGTATCGCCAATGGCACCCGGGCCGTGCAGCGGGTTGGCGGACAACCAGAGCGACCCTAGGGCGAGAGGGCTCGGCGCGCTGCCTCGCCTTGTCTGGTGCGTCCCCACGCCTATCTTCCAGCTTCGGACATGTAGAGGAGACAAGCATGAAGAGCGCAGTCTACGAGAGCTTCGGAGCGCCCGAAAACGTCCTGAGGGCAACCGAGCGGGATCGGCCCATCCCCGGTCCGGGCCAGGCTTTGGTGCGGATGCGGCTCTCTCCGGTGCACAACCATGACCTCATGACCATCGCCGGCCAATATGGCCTGAAACCGAGCTTGCCGGCAGTGCCCGGCACGGAAGCGGTCGGGGTGGTCGAGGCGCTGGGCGAGGGCGTCGAATCGCTTGCGGTCGGCCAGCGGGTGGCCGGCGGGGCGCAGGAGACCTGGGCCGAGTTCTACCTCGCCGATGCGGCGCGGGTCGTGCCTGTCCCGGACAGCGTCGATGACGAGACCGCGTGCCAGCTGGTGTCGATGCCGCTCAGCGCCAAGATGCTCCTCGACACGCTCGAGGTGACGGCAGGCGACTGGATCGCGCTCAACGCCGCCAACGGGGCGGTGGGCAAACTGGTCAGCCAGTATGGGGCCGAGAAGGGGATCAAGGTGCTTGGACTGGTCCGGCGCGCCGAGGCGGTGGACGAGATGGCCGCGCTGGGCTTTTCATCGGTGGTCGCAACAGAGGGCGAGGGCTGGCAGGAGAAGGTGCGGGCGCTGACCGGGGGCGCGCCGATCGTTCGCGGGATCGAGTCGCTGGGCGGGGACGGCGCCAGCCAGCTCGCGTCCATTCTGGCCGATGGGGCGCAGTTGGTCAGCTTCGGCGCCATGACCGGGCGACCCCTGAAACTCTCGGCTGGCGACCTGTTGTTCCGCGGGATCACGGTCAAGGGGTTCTGGGGCGCCAGGCCGCCGGTCAAGCCGGAGCGCATCGGCGAACTCCTGGGCGAGCTGGTGCGCGATGCCGCGGCGGGGACACTGAAGCTGCCTATCGAGAAGGCCTATGGTATCGACGAGGTTGCCGAGGCCGCCCGCGCCAGCGGCGAGCCGGGCCGCAAGGGCAAGATCGCGATCCGCGGGAGCTGAGGGCGGCCCGACGATCGTATGGAATGGTGTCTCGCTCGCGCTTTTTATTGGCGGGAGCGAGGCGGAGGGGCTTTCACCCCTCACCCCGGCCCCCTCCCCTGAGGGGCGAGGGGGCGCAGGACGGGTATTCTCGGGGTCGGACCAGGCTTATCTTTTTCAGGCGTCGCCCAGCATGCGGTCCTGTTCCTGGCGCAGGGCGAAGAGGCGGGTGGTGGTGTCGGGCTGGCAATTGGCTTGGGTCAGCAGCGCCCCCTTGGGGACGGGGGCGGTGACGGTGCCCCCTTCAAGCAGGCCCACCGGCACCGCGCCGGCGGCGCGGGCATCGGTGACCGTCATGGCATAAGAGCGATAGCAGGTCTCCCCGATGGCATCGAGGCTGTCGCCGGGCTTGAGGTCGCGCTTGGCGACGGCACACACCTCCGCCACGGGGCGGGGCAGGGGCACCATGTCCGGCTTGCCCGTCAGCATGATGCGCGCGCAGGTCAGCGGCACTTCGAGGCTCGTCAGGTGATAGGGGCGGAAAAAGCCGTAGTAGGGGCCGTGGCCGATGTGCAGGTCGTCCATCCGCTCGATGATGCGCGGATGCTCGGCCTTGACGATGACGAAGACGCCCGGGGCCACACCCTTGCCGATGGTGAAATCCACCACGCCGGAAGTGTTGAGGATGCCGCCGTCGGCCTTCGGAATGAGCACCTTGGCCATATCGTCGCGATTGGCGGCAGGGCCATGCATGCCCGGCACGTCGGGGACGAGGCCGGTGGCGTTGGCGATGGCGGTCATCTCGACGGCGGTTTTCGAGCCATCGACGAACTCGACCAGCATGCGCGGGTTCATGTTGCGGCGCGTCGCTTCTTCCCGATAGTCGTCCGGGACGGCATCGTGTTTTAGAGGATTGTTCTTGCCCTTGCCGGCGGCAACGATGTCGAGCCCGAGTGCGGAAACGAACTCGATCAGTTCCATGCAGGAGGACGGCTCGTCGCCCGCACCGACGGAATAGACGACGCCAAGCCGGTCGGCCTGGGCCTTCAAGTAGGGGCCGATGGTGACGTCGGCCTCGACATTCATCATCACCAGATGCTTGCCGTGTTCCATGGCCATGAGATCGTAGTCGGCGGCCACGCCCGGCTTGCCGGTGGCATCGATCACCACGTCGATATTGGGCGTCGTGACCAGCGTTTCGGCCGAGGTGATGGCGATCTTTCCTGCCTCGATGGCGGCCAGCGCCTGGGCCGGCGTTTCGGCCTCCCGCCCCCGCGAATCGTCGCCATAGGCAATGGTCATGGCGTCAAGCGCGGTGTGCGGGCGGCGGGTGGCGATGGCGGCCATCTCGATGCCCTGCATCAGGCTCATCTGGGTGACGAGGTCGGTGCCCATCTCACCTGAACCAATGACGCCGACGCGAATGGTCTTGCCTTCATCGGCGCGGGCGGCGAGGTCTCGGGCGAGACCGGTGAGGGCGATCTTGGCGGGCATGGGGCTTCCAGTTTTCTCGGACGGCCTGCGATAGCCTTCCGGCAGGGCAAACCGCAAGGGGCGCAATACGGTTGCGTTGAGGCCAAGTCGCTGCGGATTAGCACTTCTTAAACCGTTCCTCTCGAATATGCTCCTTGGAGAGGACTCCGGGGGGCAGGCCTTACGCCTATGGCTACGAAAACCAACCAAGAGATCGCGCTGCCGGCGGTGATCGATCTGGATGCCATCGATCACGTGCGCGACAGCCTGATCGATGCGCTCGAGGAGGGATCGGTGACGGTCAAGGCCGGCGGTGTGGAGCGGGTATCCACCAATGCTCTGTTCCTGTTGCTGAGCGCGGCCGAAACTGCCCGAAGAAACCATTTTGAGTTTGCCATTGATGCGCCGAGCGCGGTGATGAACGCCGCCATCGAGCGACTGGGCCTCACTGCCCAGTTTTCGGGGATAATGAGATAATGACGCTGCGTGTTCTGACGGTCGACGATTCACGGACCATCCTGGCCATGCTGCACCACACCCTCAGCAATGCTGGGTTCGAGGTGCTGCAGGCCGAGGATGGCAAGCAGGGGCTCGACATGCTCCGCGCCGAGGCGGTCGACGTGGTGATTACCGACATCAACATGCCGGTGATGGACGGCATCGAGTTCATCCGCAATGTCCGGGCGACAGGCCAGCACAATTCGCTGCCCATCCTCATCCTCACCACCGAGACCAGCCAGGACAAGCGCGACCAGGGCAAGGCGGCCGGTGGCACGGGCTGGATCGTCAAACCCTTCGACCCCGAAAAGCTGATCTCGGTGATCCACCGCGTGGTGCACTGACCTTCCCCACCTGACCCAGAAGGGTTGTAAGAGCCGCAGATGAGCGACCTCGACGACTTCAAAGCCACTTATTTCGACGAGTGTTCGGAACTCCTGACGGAGCTCGAGGAGCAGTTTTCTGCCATCGAGGAGGGTGAGCGCGATGCCGACCGCCTCAACGCGGTGTTTCGCGCCATCCATTCCATCAAGGGCGGCGCCGGGGCCTTCGGCTTTTCCGCTCTGGTGGGGTTTGCCCATGCCTACGAGACACTGCTCGATTATGTGCGCGACGGCCGGGTGGACCTGACCGACGAGGTCGTCAACCTCTGCATCCGCGCCAATGACATCGTGGCCGACCACGTCAACGCTGCGCAAACCGGCGAGGCCCTACCCGCCAACTACGGCGCGGCCGAGAAGACGCGGTTCGACGCGATCGCGCGCGGCGACGCCGTCGAAACCGACGATGACGGCGGCGCGCCGATGGACGAGTTCGACATCGAGTTTACCCCCGTCCGGGTGGACCTCGAGGTGTTCGCGGATGGCGAAGCCCCGGTGGACGATGCCTTCGAGGTGCCGCCCATGACCACGATGGAGGCGGGCCAGTGGGAGATCCGCTTCACGCCGCACCAGGCGCTCTACGCCCGCGCCAACGACCCGTTGCTGCTGTTCCGTGAACTTGCGGCGCTGGGGCGGATGAGCGTGCGGCCAGTGCTGCGGGCCATCCCGCCGATCAGCGACTTCGAGCCCTTCGGCGTCTATGCCAGCTGGGAAATCAGCATCGTATCGCCCACCGTGACCGAAGCCGCGATCCGGGAAGTCTTCGAATTCGTCGAGGGCGACTGCGACATCTCGATCGTCGATGCGTCGCTCGGCGGAGTGAATCCGCCCCCCGAGGTTCTGGTGGAGCCTGTCTGGGAGGCGCCCGACGAAATCGCGAGCCTGCTGCAATTGAGCGACGACGAGGTCGCTCCTGCCTTCACGCCGGAACCCGCCGCGGTGGCCGTCGGCGCACAGGATCATTTCGAGGAGGCGCCGGGCCTGAGCTTTGCGGCGCTGGCCGAAGAGCTCAAGACGCTGGCACCGCCCAAGGCGCCACCGGCCCCCGTTGAGAGCGCTCCCGTTGCGGCGGCGCCGAAGGCGGCCTTGCCAAGCAGCGGCGACGGCGACGAGCATGGCGCCCGGACAGCCGGGGTGCAGTCGATCCGTGTCGACCTCGACAAGGTGGATCGGGTGGTCAACATGGTGGGCGAGCTGGTGATCACCCAGTCCATGCTGACCCAGCAGATGGATGAGACCTTGCGCGCGCGCTACACCGAACTGGTGCGGGGCCTTGAAGTCCTGGCGCAGACCACGCGCGGCCTGCAGGATTCGGTGATGGCGATCCGCGCGCAGCCGGTCAAATCGGTGTTCTCGCGCATGCCGCGCCTGGTGCGCGAGCTCGCCACCAAGACGGGCAAGAAGATCAAGCTCGAAACCATCGGCGAAGCGACCGAAATCGACAAGACGGTGATCGAGCAGCTATCCGATCCGCTGACCCACATGATCCGGAACTCCGCCGACCACGGCATCGAGACGCCGGAAAAGCGCCTCGCCGGTGGCAAGTCCGAGACGGGCACGATCCGGCTTTCGGCCGAGCAGGCGGGCGGCAACATTCTCATTATCGTCGAGGACGACGGCGCGGGTATCAACCGCGAGCGCGTGCTCAAGCTGGCACGCGACAAGGGCATCGTAGCGCCCGAGCTCACCCCAACCGACGAGCAGATCGACCAACTGATCTTTGCTCCGGGCTTTTCCACCGCCGAGGCGGTGAGCGACATTTCCGGCCGCGGCGTCGGCATGGACGTTGTGCTTTCCAACATCAAGAAGATCGGCGGCTCGGTGCATGTGCGCTCCTGGACCGGCAAGGGCACGCGCATGACACTGCGCCTGCCGCTGACCCTGGCGGTGCTCGACGTCATGCTGGTCAAGGTCGGTGGCGGACCCTATGTGGTGCCGCTCTCCTCGATCGTTGAAACCATGCAGTGTTCCCGCGCCAGCTTCGAGCGCGTCCCCTCCGGCGGCAAGGTCCTGCAGGTACGGGGCGAATATGTACAGGTGATCGACCTGGCGCAGCGGTTCGAGATCGGCACCGAGGTCGCGGCCGCGGACCGCTTCGTCGTGCTCTGCGAAACCGAGGGCAGCCACAAGGTGGCGCTGGTTGTGGACGACATCATCGGCCAGCAGCAGGTGGTCATCAAGTCGCTCGAGGAAAACTTCGAGCGGGTCGAGGGCATTGCCGGCGGCACCATCCTCGGCGACGGCAACGTCGCGCTGATCGTGGATGTCCAGGGCCTCAAGACCACGCCCTTGCACCAGAGCGCTGCCTAGGGTTGTCCGGTTGCCGTTAACGGCTTGGCGTCACTTGGCGCGATAGTATTGCGAAGGCCCAGAAGGGGCGGAAGAAAGGCACGAGACCATGGAAGCGCTGAGCCTGCGCGACGATGTCAGCGACAAGACGGCCTTGGCAGGCCAGAACACCCTACAGCTGATCGCCTTCTCGATCGGCGAGCAGACCTATGGCGTGGAAATCACCACGGTGCGCGAGATCCGCGCCTGGAACGGCGCGACCCCGCTGCCCAACACGCGCGAGTTCGTGCGCGGCGTGATCAATCTGCGCGGCACCATCGTGCCGATCTTCGACCTGCGCGCGCGCTTCGGCGACGGCCAGACCTCACCCACCAAGAACCACGTCGTGGTGGTGATGAGCGTCGGCGACAAATGGGTCGGCATCCTGGTGGACGCCGTCAGCGACATCCTGACCGTCTCCAAGGACGACATCCACAACGTGCCCGAGGGCAATTCCATCGACACCGAACTGCTC
Organism: Devosia oryzisoli; assembly: GCF_014837245.1. Lineage (GTDB taxonomy): Bacteria > Pseudomonadota > Alphaproteobacteria > Rhizobiales > Devosiaceae > Devosia > Devosia oryzisoli. Next base: position 122,571 of record NZ_JACYFU010000005.1, on the reverse strand, counting down.
AACGGCATCGTCACCCATGACAGCCGCATGGTCGGCCTCATCGACCTGCACGCCGTGGTCAGCGGCGCCAAGATGGACGGCTAGGGCCGAAATTTTTTCCGCGTTCAGAAGGGGCGCCGCTGGCGCCCTTTTTTGTTGCCGGCAGCGTGCAGCCTAAGCCGCAACCCCGAACAGTGCGCCGATGACAGCGGTTGCCGCCATGGCGATGGCGCCCCAGAAGGTCACCCGGACCGCTCCCCGCACCATGTCGGCGCCACCGGCTGAGGCCCCCAATGCTCCGAGGATGGCAAGGCCCACCAGCGTAAAGATCGCCACGATCCAGGCGACCTGCGCCGCCGGCGAGAACAGTGCGACCAGGATCGGCATCACGGCCCCGGCGGCAAAGGTCAGGGCCGACACCAGTGCGGCCTGAACGGGGCGCGTTTCTATGGTTTCGGAAATGCCCAGTTCGTCCCGGGCGTGCGCGGCCAGGACGTCGCCTTGGGTCAATTGCTCCGCCACCTGCCGGGCGAGGACCGGATCAAGGCCCCGCGCCTGATAGATGCCGGTCAGTTCGTCCAGTTCCGCCTGCGGGTTGGCCGCGAGTTCGGCGCGTTCGCGGCTGAGGTCGGCCTGTTCGGCATCGGCCTGCGAACTGACCGAGACGTACTCACCAGCGGCCATCGACATGGCGCCCGCGACGAGACCCGCCAGGCCTGCGATCAGAATGTTCTGGTGGTCCGAGCCGGCGGAGGCTACGCCCACCACCAGGCTCGAGGTTGAAACCAGCCCGTCATTGGCACCCAGGACGGCTGCGCGGAGCCAGCCGATGCGGTGCACCATATGCAGTTCGCTGTGGGTCAGTCGGCTCATGGTGGCTATTCCCCCCGATCGGAGCCAAGCCTGTTTTTGTCAGGCCTTGAGCACGATCACCTTGGTGTTGACCGGCGTGCGATCATAGAGGTGGACCATGTCCTGGGTCAGCAGGCCGATGCAGCCGCTCGAGACGCCCTTGCCGATCGTTTCCGGCATGATGGTGCTGTAGATGGTGAACAGCGTGTAGCGCCCATCCTGGTAAAGGTAGAGGACGCGGGCGCCTAAGGGGTTGTCGAGCCCGGGCTTCATGCCGTTGGCGTAGGGCGCGGCCTCGGGCTGGCGCAGGATCATTTCGCGCGGCGGCGTCCAGACCGGCCACTCGGCCTTGCGCCCGATATAGGCGTCGCCGCTCCACAGGAACCCGGCGCGCCCCACATTGGCGCCATAGCGCGTGGCTTCGTCATTGCCCTCGATGCGATAGACGAAGTAGTTGCGCGGATCGACGATGATCGTGCCCGGCGCTTCCTTGCTGTCGTAGCGCACGGTGCGGCGCAGATATTTGGGGTTGATCTTGCTGACATCGGCGGCAGGAACCGGGAAGCGCTCGTTGGGGAGGGGCCCGTAGACGCGCTTCGCCTCGGCCATGCTCATGGTCGTGCCAGTGCCGACGCACCCGGCGAGACCCAGCGCCGCAAGGCTTGCCGAGCCGAAGAGGAAAGCACGGCGGCCCAATGAGGACGTCCCGGAGTCCTGCTCAGGCAGGCCTGCACCGCTGCTCATCTGGTCAATCATGTGCTACCCCTCTGCTGCCCGGGCGGTCCCTGGGTAGGCCAAGATGGTCTTGAATCCCCCCGATTGGCAAGGGGCGATAGCGGCGTCTGGTCCCAACGCAAAAAAGGCGCCTGTGGCGCCCCGGACGGATTTTCGGACGAAAGGCTAGACTTAGAACAGCTCGGCTTCGCCGTGCACCTGATGGGCCGCGATGCCCGAAAGAGAAGGGACCCGCAGCTCGTCAAGCGTGAGGCTCGCCCAGATTTCGTCATAGACGCTGTCCGGAGCGGTCGGCGGAAGCAGCGCGAACTGGCGCACGGCGAGCGCCATGTTGTGGCAGCGCTGTTCGATGCGGTCCTGCCCCTGAAGAGCGGTGATGATCATCTGGGCCGCTTCACGGACCGAGGGATCGCGGGCCAGGTTCCTGTCGGCCAGGATTTGAAGAGCCTCGGTGATGCCCTCGACCATGGCGGCGGTCTGGCGCGCCGTTTCGTCGAGCTCTCTCGCCAGTTTCTGCAATGACATCGTCTTCAATCCCTGCCCTGTCCGGACCACCCTAAGCACCATCTGTAAACCATCTGTTGCCGGGGGCGGTGGCGGTGGTCGGGTCGCTCGGCTTGGTTAGCGTTTGGCTAACGAGTTTGCCCGTACGTTCGGGGGAATCTGCCCGTAGAGGTTTAGTGACTACCAAATGGCCTTCAACAGCTCTTTGCCCCCGGAGTTCGATCGTGGGGTGGTGACAACCGTGCATCAGGGCGATTGTCACATCTCTGCGGCAGCCGACGTGACCTTCTCCACCGTTCTGGGCTCGTGCATCGCGGCCTGCGTGCGCGACCGCGTCGCGGGCGTGGGCGGCATGAACCATTTCCTCCTGGCCGAGCAGTCGGGCTCCGCCAAGGATCGCTATGGGGCCTCCGCCCGCTATGGCGCTTTCGCCATGGAGCAACTGATCAACAAGGTGTTGAGTCAGGGGTCGGGCAAGAAGGCCAATCTCGAGCTCAAGGTGTTCGGCGGGGGCAAGATCAACTCGATGCTGGACGACGTGGGCGCCAAGAACATCGAGTTCGTGCGCCAGTTCCTCAAGGACGAAGGCTATGTCGCCGCCAGCGAAGATTTGGGGGGCACCTATGCCCGCCGGGTCCTCTTCAAGCCCAATTCGGGCCGGGCGTTCGTCAAGCGCCTCGACAGCGACGTGGGCGCGAACGTGGCCCGCGAAGAACTGGCGATCGCAAGGCGTCGTGTCGTGGTGCCGGGTCCGGCTGCCGATATCGAACTGTTCTAAGCGGCAAGGAATAGAGCGCTTGCCGAAGTATTACCGGCCGCGCCGCTCCGTCAGGGTTGGTTAACCATTCCGCTTCTATTGTTGCCCCATGCGTGGGCCTCTCAGTTTCTTTGATGATTCGTGCCATCCGGCTCCGGGGTTGCGGCTGGCCCTGTTCGGCAGCGGTCTCTGGCTGGGCAGTGTGGCGCTCACGGGCGGTCTTCTTCTGGCCCTGGGTCCGGGGGCGGCATTCTTCGCCGTCGCCGGCAGCCTTGCCGGTCTTGCGGCAGCGGGGAGCCTGGCGCTGGGCATGGCGGCGGACCAGGGCCGGCATCGTGGCCTTGTGGTTCTGGCGCGGCGGGCCGGTCTCGAGGATCGGCCGGACTTGCTCGGCACCCCGCGGGACCTTGTCGAGGCCCTGGCGCGGCGCATCGACCGCGCGGACCATTTTCGCGAAGCCATCGAGACGCTGGCCGTGCCGTTGCTGGTGGTCGAAGCCGATGGCCGGATCGTGGCGGCGAGCGCCGGGGCGCGTGCTATTGACCCGGCAGTCGCGCCCGCCCGGACGCTCGATGATGTTTTTGGCCGGGGGTACCTCGAAAATGGCGGCGGGGCGCCCGAGGAGGCCATGGTGCTGCTCGGGGCGCGCCGCATGGTGGCGACGCGCCGGGCGCTCGGCCCGGGCCGCTATGCCCTGCAGTTCACGCCCGCGGGCCAGTTCGTGCCCGATGACGATTTCGACGCGTTCGTCGAAGCCTTGCGCACCGGGCAATGCGGTTTCCGCTTCGAAGACGATGTCGCGCGCCTCAACCCGGCACTGGCCGAGTTCAACCGCGCCCTGACGGCGCTCGATGCGGGCGTAGCGCAGGTACAGCGGGCGCTGGGGGATGGTGTCGAGCCGGCGCTGCCGGACCTGCCGCTGGGAACGGTGGCGGGGCAGGTGGCCGAGTTCTACGGCCTGCTTAGCGAAGCGCAGGCCGCCAGCGAAGCGGCGCTCACCGAGATGACCGGGCAGTTGCGCGACATCCACGCCGCCCTTGCCCGGCGGGAAAGCGAGCGCGCGAGCCTGGCGAGCGAACACGAGGCGCTTCGACAGGCTCATCATCGGGCAGAGGCGGAAGTTGTGGCTCTGGCCGCCCGGCTCAAGGCACAGGGCGACCGGGACGCCGAAGCGGCAAACCTGGCTACCGCCACCGGCACTTCGGCCGACCGGATGCAGACCATGCTCATCGAGCTGGCGCGCTGGATGGGCGAGATCGACCGCCTGACGGCAACCGTGGAAGGCGTCTCGTTCCGCACCAACCTGTTGGCGATCAATGCGGCCATCGAGGCGGCGCGGGCCGGCGAGAAGGGGGCTGGCTTTGCCGTTGTGGCCGACGAGGTGCGCCAGATGGCGCAGATCAGCACCCGCGCGGCCAAGGAGATTCGCGGCGCGATCGGCGGCGCGGCGGCCGAGCTCGGGGCAGCATCCGCGCAGGCTGAGGAGACGAAAAAAATCGTCGGGCGCCTCGACCAGAATTTACGCAATCTAAGGAATGAAACCGCCACACTCCCAGCGATTTCCGGGACTGCGCCGGCGGCCGTGCCGCTGCAGCCTGGAATGGCCCGAAACGATGCGGCACAGCATCGGGCAAGGGCGTGACCGGGGCAGAAGGCGCCGGCAAGCTAGGGGGCAGAATGGATCAGGGAGAGTTTTCCCTTAGCGAGCGCGAGTTTTCGCGGATCAAGGCGCGCGTCTACGCCGTCGCCGGCATTTCTCTCAGCGACGCCAAGCGGACCCTGGTCGTTTCGCGCCTGAGCAAGATCGTGCGCACGCTGGGCCTGTCCAGTTTCGATGCCTATGTGGACCACCTCGAGCGCGGGGCGTCCGCCGCAGACGGCCAGGCCTTCGTCAACGCGCTGACCACCAACCTCACCCGCTTTTATCGCGAAGATCATCACTTCGAGCATCTGCGCGGCTACGTGGCCCAGTTGGTGGCGAGCCAGCCGCGCGGCCAGCGCCTGCGCATCTGGTCTGCCGGCTGTTCGACGGGGCAGGAGCCGTACACGATCGGCATGGATCTGCTCGCGGCCATTCCCGAACTCAGGCGCTGGGACTTCAGGATCCTTGCCACCGACATCGACACGGCCGTCATCGCCAAGGCGGCTGGCGGGGTCTATCCTGGCAGTGAACTCAACGGCCTGTCGCCGGAGCGGGCAGAACCCTTCGAAAAGCTGGCAGACGGCACGGTGCGGGTCCCGGCAGCGGTGCGCGACCTCGTGTCCTTCAAGCCCCTCAATCTCATCGGCACGCCCTGGCCGATGAAGGGACCGTTCGACGCCATCTTCTGCCGCAACGTCGCCATCTATTTCGACAAGCCGACGCAGGGTGCCCTCTTCGGGCGGCTGGGATCGCTGCTGGCGCCGCGGGCTTTCCTCTATATCGGCCACTCGGAAAACGTGGGCACCGGCGGCGATGCGCTCCGGCTGGTGGGCAAGACGATTTACCAAGCGCGTGAGCCCGGCAACAAACGAGCAGCAGCATGACAATCAAGGTCCTCGTGGTCGATGACTCGGCGCTTATCCGCGAGGTGCTGGCGCGCGTGCTGGCCCGCGAGAGCGACATCAACGTCATCGGCACCGCCGTCGATCCGATCGACGCGCGCGAAAAGATCAAGCAACTCAACCCCGACGTCGTGACGCTCGACATCGAAATGCCCAACATGAACGGCCTCGCCTTCTTGGAGCGCCTGATGCGCCTCAGGCCCACGCCGGTCGTGATGGTGTCGACGCTGACCACGAGGGGCGCGAGCGAGACGCTCCTGGCCCTCGAACTGGGCGCGGTGGATTTCGTGGCCAAGCCTAACGCCGATCTGGCCGGCGGCCTCGAGGGGTTCGGAGCCTCGCTGCGCGACAAGATTCGCGCCGCCGCCCGGTCCGACGTCCGCGGGCGCTCCGTCAGCCGGGCTGAAGCGACCGCGACGACCAAGGTGCCGATCCGCACCGCCGCCGCCCCCGAGGGCGCGCTCATCGCCATTGGCGCCTCCACCGGTGGCGTCGAAGCGATCCGCGAGGTGCTCTCGAGCCTGCCGGCAGATTGCCCGCCGATCGTCATCACGCAGCACATGCCGGCCGGGTTCACCAGCCGGTTTGCAGCGCGGCTCGATGAGCTGTGTGTCCTCACTGTCGTGGAGGCGGAGGACCGCATGGTGCTGCAGGCCGGCCATGCCTATGTCGCGCGCGGCGATCACCACCTCCGGGTGGAGCGTCTTTCGGGCCAGCTCAAGTGCCGCTTGGGGCAGGATGGCCTCGAAAGCGGTCACCGCCCCAGCGTCGATGTCCTTTTCGAATCCGTGGCCCGCTCGGTGGGCCCGATGGCGGTGGGCGCCATTCTCACCGGCATGGGACGTGACGGCGCGCGGGGGCTCAAACTCATGCGCGAGGCGGGGGCATACACGATCGGCCAGAACCAGGCGACCGCGCTGGTCTATGGCATGCCGCGTGTCGCCTTCGAGGAAGGGGCGGTGGTGGAGCAGGCGCCGATCGACCAGATCGCGGCCCGGCTGGCCAACGCCCTGGTCCGGCTCAAGAGCGCGGCCTGAACCCGTGTGCAAAGCTTGGGTCGGGATTGAGAGATTTGTAACCCCTCGGCCCTAGTGTTTTCCCTAATTAACGGGGGCCAGAAAGCTCCCGGGCGCTAAGAAGGTCAGAATACCATGCCAAAAGCCAGTGCTGTCAGCGTTCTCGTCGTCGATGACCAGCAGTCCATGCGTGGCATCTGCAAGTACATCCTCAACCAGCTCGGGTTCAAGGACATCATCGAGGCCAAGTCGGGCCGCGACGCCTTGGGCAAGCTCGAAAAATCCAATGTCGACCTGATCATTTCCGACTGGAACATGGAAGACATCGACGGATTGACGCTGCTCAAGGTCATCCGCAAGCATCCGCGCACGCAGAACATGCCGTTCATCATGGCCACCGGCCGCTCCGACAAGGAGCAAGTGAAAGAGGCCATCTCGTTCGGCGTCAACAACTACATCATCAAGCCATTCGACGCCTCGACCATGAAAAAGCGCATCGAGGCGGTGATCGGCGCCTTGACCTGAGCCGGCCCTGAACAGGACGTCCAATGCACCCCGGCTCCGTCCGGGGTGCTTTCATTTTGGGCATGATGCACGTTTGTCATGCAACCGAAGCTGGAAGCGCTCCCCGCGTAAGGAGTGGTTAATGCCCGCTCCTGTATCGTTTGCCGGTTGAGTTTTTGGCCGGATGATGGCGCTGCACGAGGGGCAGGATGATCCCTGCACACGTGCGCATCGCCGGAAGGGCGTTAGGGGGAGCAGAAGTTCCATGGGGTTTTTTCCGAAGCTGCAGATTGCGCAGAAGCTGCCACTTGCGCTGGTGGGCTCGGCGCTGGTGGTCAGCGCCGGCGTGGGCATCGCCAGCTATTTCATCGGCCTGTCGACGGTGCGCGAGCAGCGGGACGTGTCGATGCAGGCAGCGCTGACGACGGCCGCGGAATTCGTCACCGACTATTATGAGAGCGCCGAGGTGGACCTGCGGCTGTTCGTGGAACGATCCGACACCGTCACCGCCATGAAGAACCTCACCCGTGCGCTTGGCGAATTGCGCATGGGCCTGGGCGATCGCGCCGCAGCGCAACTGCAGACCGCCTACATCACCGACAATCCCAATCCCGAAGATCGCGCGGCCCTTGATAGCGCCAATGGCAAGGGCGCAACCTATGACGCGCCACACAAGCGCTACCATCCCGGTTTCCGGACCCTGATGCTCGAGCGCGGCTATAGCGATGTCCTGCTGCTCAGTGCCGAAGGCGATGTCGTCTATTCGGTGGCCAAGAACACCGACTTCGCTCTCAACGTGCTCACCGACGAGACCCTCAAGTCCTCCGGTCTGGGCGCTGCCTTTGCGGCGGCCAAGGAACTGCCAGCCGGGGAAGCGACGATCGTCGACTTTTCCGTCTATGGACCCGCAGGTGCCGCGGAAAGTTTCGTGGCCATGCCGGTCTTTGATGGTGACACGGCCAGCGGCGTCATGGTCCTCGCCATTTCGCCGGCAACGCTGAGCGCCAGGGTCTCGAACCTCTCCGGCCTCGGGCGGAGCGGCGAAGTGGTGGTGGTGGGCCAGGATGGCCTCCTCCGCTCGGAATCGCCGCGCACCGAAGAAGAGGACGTGCTCAAGACCAGCCTCACCTCCGATGTTGTCAGCGGCGCCTTCAGCGGCGAAACGGGCGAAGGGATCAGCACCGACTATCGCGGCGACCGCATGGTCGTGCGCGCCGCTCCAGTCACCGTGGGCGACGTGCACTGGGCCGTGGTTGCGGTGCAGCCCGAACAGGAGGCCTATGCCCCCATCGTCGAGATGCGCAACATGACGCTTCTGGTCGGCGGTGGCCTTCTGGCGCTGGCGGCCGTGGTGGGTGTGCTCTTTGCGCGCTCGATCAGCCGGCCGCTGTCGCGTCTTACCGGCACCATGCAGAAACTTGCCGATGGCGATCTCAGCGTGGAGGTCGAAGGCGGACAGCGCCACGACGAGGTCGGCGCCATGGCGCGGACCGTGGAAGTGTTCCGCGAGAACGGCCTCAAGGTGCACGAAATGACCGAGGCTGAAGCCGCCCGGATCGTGGCCACTCAGGCCGAGCGTGCGGCCATGATGCAGGATCTGCAGCGCGCCTTCGGCGCCGTCGTTGATGCCGCCATCGAGGGTGATTTCTCGCGCCGGGTCGAAACCGAGTTCCCCGACGACGAGCTCAACACGCTGGCCCGCTCGGTCAACGAGCTGGTCGAGACGGTGGATCGCGGCGTCAGCGAAACCGGCGCCGTGCTGTCGGCCCTGGCCGACACAGACCTCACCAAGCGCATGCATGGGGACTATCGCGGCGCCTTCGCGCGCCTCAAGGCCGACACCAACGCGGTGGCCGACAAGCTGAGCGACATCGTGGGCCAGCTGCGGCAGACCTCGCGCACGCTCAAGACGGCGACCAACGAGATCCTGTCCGGCGCCAACGATCTTTCCGAACGCACCACCAAGCAGGCGGCAACCATCGAGGAAACCTCGGCCGCCATGGAACAGCTTGCAGCGATCGTCGCCAAGAATGCCGACCAGGCGCGCGAAGCCAGTGGTGTGGCCACCGGCGTCACCCGCACGGCCGAAGAAGGCGGCGTGGTGATGAACCAGGCGACCGTAGCCATGGAGCGGATCACCGTATCGTCGGGCAAGATTTCCAACATCATCGGCCTCATCGACGACATCGCCTTCCAGACCAACCTCTTGGCCCTCAACGCCTCGGTGGAAGCGGCGCGCGCCGGCGAGGCGGGCAAGGGCTTTGCCGTGGTGGCCGTTGAAGTGCGGCGCCTGGCGCAGAGTGCGGCCAGCGCCTCTTCGGACGTCAAGGCCCTCATCGAGCAGAGCGCGGGTCAGGTCAAGGACGGCTCCAAGCTCGTGTCTGATGCGGCCTCCAAGCTCGAAGCCATGCTTCTGGCCGCTCGCTCTTCCAGCGAGCTCATGAATGACATCGCCCTCAAGAGCCGCGAACAGGCGTCAGCCATCGACGAGGTCAACACGGCCGTGCGCACCATGGACGAGATGACCCAGCACAACGCGGCGCTGGTCGAGGAGATGAACGCGGCCATCGAGCAGACCGAGGCGCAGGCCACCCAGCTCGACGGCATCGTCGACATCTTCGCCATCGGCGGCGAAGACAAGGCCAGCGCCCCCGCTGCCCCCGCACAGGCCAAGCCTGCAAGGAGCTTTGTCGATGGGGCCCGCGGCCTGCAGCAAAAGCTCAAGACCGCCGCCAAGTCCTATCTCAGTCACGGCAATGCGGCCGTGGATGCTGACTGGAACGAGTTCTGACGTCGCCTTCTTCCGCTCAAGCAAAAGGCGCCGTCTGGCGCCTTTTTTGTTTTCTGACAGCATGTTGGTCTTCCATACAAGAAAACCGTCCATTAACCGCCTCTCGCTAGGATGCGCCCGACGAGTAGAGGGGCGCCCCGGCGAGGGTGAAGTGCGATGCGGTTTTCCTTGGGGCTGGGCAATATCCGGTTGACGACGGCGATTGCCGGGCTGGTGCTGGGGAGTATCTGCGTCACCATCGCCGCCTTTTCGGTGAGCAACTACATGGCGCTGCGCGATCAGGTGACGCGGCAGGTCACGACGCAGGTCAATGCCGATCTCAAGACCGCCGCCACCATCTACGAAAAGCGCATCAATGGCTCGATCGTGAACTGGGGCGAAAACAACGACGTCGCCAGCTTCCAGACCTATGCCATTCCCTTCTTCTACGACACCAGCGCCGTCGACTCGGTCACCCGCATCACGGGCGGCGAGACGGCGGTCTTCGCGCTTGATCCCGCCACTGGTCAACTGACGGCCAAGACCACCAGTTTCGAGGGCGAGGACGGGGCCCGGGTGAGCGAGTTCGCGCTCCATCCCGCCAGCCCCGCCGCGACCGCCATTGCCGCCGGCGAGCGCTGGTCGGGGGAGATTGACCTCGCCGGGCAGCAGCTGACCGGCGCCTTCCAGCCGATTTACAAGCTGGACAACACGCTCCTGGGCGCTTTCTTCGTCGGCATCGACGGGTCAGGTGCGCTGGCGGCGGCAAACGCGGCCATTCCCGGCATGGCGATCATGGGCGGCGCCATTCTCCTGATCCTGGGTGCCGTGAGCCTCTTCGGCTCGCGGGCGCTGACTCGGCCGATCCCCCACCTGGCCGAAGCGATGGATGCCATCGCCGAGGGGCGGTACGACACCGAAGTGCCGTTCGTCGACCGGGGCAACGAGATCGGCGCCATGGCCCGCGCGGTGGAAGTGTTCCGCGAAAACGGCCTCAGGGTCAGCCAGATGACGGAGGCCGAGGCGGCCCGCATCATCGCCGAGCAGGACGAGCGCAAGCGCATGATGGCAGAGCTGCAGAATGCCTTCGGTGCCGTGGTGGACGCCGCCGTGGACGGCGACTTCAGCCGGCGTGTCAGCGTGGACTTCCCCGATCCCGAGCTCAATGCGCTATCAGGCAGCGTCAACAATCTGGTCGAGACGGTCGACCGGGGCATTTCGGAGGTCGGCCAGGTGCTTGGGGCACTGGCCAACACGGATTTGACGCGGCGCATGGAGGGCGCCTACCGCGGCGCCTTCGCCCAGCTCAAGGCCGACACCAACGCCGTGGCGGACAAGCTGAGCGATGTGGTCGGGCAATTGCGCGCCACCTCGCGCACCATCAAGACGGCGACGGGCGAAATCCTCTCGGGCGCCAATGATCTCTCCGAGCGCACCACGCGCCAGGCGGCCACCATCGAGGAAACCTCGGCGACCATGGAGCAGCTTGCGGCGACCGTTCTGGGCAATGCCGAACGGGCGCAGGCTGCCAGCCGGAGCGCAGCCACGGTGACCGCAACCGCCGAGGACGGTGGCGCGGTGATGGCGCAGGCGACCGATGCCATGGGCAAGATCACCACCTCCTCGGGCAAGATTTCCAACATCATCGGGCTGATCGACGACATCGCCTTCCAGACCAACCTCCTGGCGCTCAACGCCTCGGTGGAAGCGGCGCGCGCGGGCGAGGCCGGCAAGGGGTTCGCGGTGGTTGCCGTGGAGGTGCGGCGCCTGGCGCAGAGCGCGGCCAGCGCCTCGGCCGACGTCAAGGCGCTGATCGAGCAAAGCGCGGACGAGGTGCGGGGCGGCTCGCGCCTGGTCGAGGACGCGGCGCACAAGCTGCAGGCCATTCTCGATGCCGCGCGTATTTCCAACGACCTGATGAGCACCATCGCCCGCGAAAGCCGCGAACAGGCCGCCTCCATCGAGGAGGTGAACACGGCCGTGCGCACCATGGACGAGATGACCCAGCACAATGCGGCCCTGGTCGAGCAGATGAACGCCGCCATCGAGCAGACCGAAGGGCAGGCCACCGAACTCGACAGCATTGTCGATGTGTTCGAGGTTGCCGAGATGAAGCCCGCTGCGAGAGGTCACCAGCAGGCCGCTCGTTCCGCCGCGCGACCGGCACCGCGACCGGCCTCAGGACAGGCTGCCCGCGCCTATCTCACACAGGGCAATGCAGCAGTGGATCTAGACTGGAGCGAGTTCTGATTTCGCCCGATTTCTGGAAAAAGATGCGAATCTTGCATTAAATCCGTCCGCAAACGATTTCGAGCTGCTCTTGGACAACACTCGATTAACTGCTTTTGCCTAGCGTTTTCCCAAGGCCCACCAGTGGGCATGGGGGTATTATGCCAAAGCTCAGCCAGTTCCTGGGGAACATCCGCATGACCACGGCCATCATGGTCCTGGTCATGATCGCCATCATCGGTTCGATCGCCGCCGTTTCGGGCGCCATCTATTTCAACCTGCGACAGCAATCCATCGCCGAGAGCGAGGTGCGCGAGCAGACCAATGTCGGCGTCGCCGCCACGATCCTGGAGCGGCGCATCTCCGGATCTGTCCTCAGCTGGAACGAAGACGGCACCATGGGCTCGTTCCAGAGCTGGGCCATCCCGCCCTTCTACGACACGGACATCATCGATTCCGTCACCCGCGTGACCAAGGACGAGGCGGCCATCTTCGTGATGGACGCGGCAGCCGGCGACATGCAGGTCAAGACGACCAGTCTTGTGGCCAGTGATGGCGAGACGCCGCTGACGGATCTCGTCATTCCCGCCGGCAGCGAGGCCTTCAACAAGCTCGCCGAAGGGCAGATGTATGTGGGCCGCTTCCCGGTGGATGGTGACGACTTCTTCGTGGCCATGCAGCCGATCGTCAAGATGAGCGGCGAATTGATGGGCGCGATCATGGTGGGCACGCCCATCAGCGCGGTCGAGGCGACCGCCAACAAGGTCCTTAGCCTCATTGCCATCGTCGGCCTCGTGACGACCATTGCCCTTTCTGCCCTGGGCTTTGTCGCCTCGCGTCTCATTAGCCGGCCGATCCCCAGGCTGGCGCAAGCCATGGATGCCATCGCCGAGGGGAAATACGGCACTGAAGTGCCCTATACCGGATGGGGCAACGAGGTGGGCGGCATGGCCCGAGCCGTGGAAGTGTTCCGCCAGAACGGTCAGCGCGTCAGCGAAATGACCGAAGCCGAAGCGGCCCGCATCATCGCCGAGCAGGACGAACGCCGGCGCATGATGGCGCAGTTGCAGACGGCATTCGGCGAAGTGGTGGACGCAGCCGTGGCCGGTGATTTCACGCGGCAGGTCGAAGACAATTTTCCCGACGCCGAACTCAATGCGCTGGCCGACAGCGTCAACAACCTCGTCGGCACGTTCAACCGCGGCGTCACCGAACTGGGTGCGGTGCTGGGGGCCATGGCCAATACCGACCTCACCCCTCGCGTCACCGGCGACTATTCCGGCGCCTTTGCCCACCTCAAGGCCGACGTCAACGCGGTGGCGGACAAGCTCACCGATGTGGTCGGGCAATTGCGCCACACCTCGCGCACTCTCAAGACCGCCACGGGGGAGATCCTGGCCGGTGCCAACGACCTCTCGGAACGCACCACGCGCCAGGCCGCAACCATCGAGGAAACCTCTGCGGCCATGGAGCAGCTCTCCGCCACCGTCCTCAAGAACGCCGAGCTTGCGCACGAGGCCAGCGCCAGTGCAGCCAGTGCGACGCGGACGGCCGAAGAGGGCGGCGCCGTGATGACTGCCGCGACGGAAGCCATGGAGCGGATCACAGCGTCTTCGTCCAAGATCTCCAACATCATCGGCCTCATCGACGACATTGCCTTCCAGACCAATCTTCTGGCGCTCAATGCCTCGGTCGAAGCGGCGCGCGCCGGTGAAGCGGGCAAGGGCTTTGCGGTGGTTGCCGTCGAAGTGCGACGGTTGGCGCAATCGGCAGCGCAGGCCTCGGCGGACGTCAAGGCCCTCATCGAGCAGAGTGCGGGCGAGGTGGGATCGGGTTCGCGCCTCGTCTCGGAAGCGGCCAGCAAGCTCACCGCGATGCTCATCGCGATCCGGGAAAACACCGGCTCGCTGGAGGCGATCGCGCGGGACAGCCGCGACCAGGCCTCGGCCATCGAAGAGGTTTCGGCGGCCGTCCGCACCATGGACGAGATGACCCAGCACAATGCGGCGCTGGTGGAAGAGACCAACGCGGCCATCGAACAGACCGAGGCGCAGGCGAGCGAGCTCGACCGGATCGTCGACATCTTCCATCTCGACGACGAGGGTCGGTTCGAGCAGGAGCGGAACGATGCGCCGCAGTCCCGGCCCGCTGCCCCGCGCTACCGCAGCCAGGGCAACGCCGCCATCGCCGCCGATTGGGACGAATTCTGAGCCAACTCTTCCGGTTCTGCACACCGAACCCGCCTCCCCAGAAGGCGGGTTCTTCTTTTTTTGCCACCGCCAGGCTTGGTTGAGCCGGACTTTATCCGCAGGCGACAACAGATTGGAACCGGCTGTAGCACTCCAGTGGGAGGTCGCGGTTTCTCATTCCGAGCAATCGGTTTGTGCATCGTTCGAACAAGGCCGTTCGGCGCGTGATCCCCAGTGCCTGGCGATCAGGCGCGATCCTCTCCAATTTTTTTGCTCACTTTTCCTCAAGTGCGCATCGGCGTGTGGCGGCGGCAAGCGAACCAAAGACTTACCTTGTTTTGGTAGTGTGGCCGGAAGGTTGATCTGGATCATGTTCCGCACTGCCAATCGACGTCACACACACATGAACTCAGGTTGGCGGCAGCTTAGATGGCGGGCATGACTACGGATACGACAGGCACTCTCGAATCCCGGCTGGACTTCATCGGCCTTGATGAGACTGGGCGCCAGCGGCTGGCAGAGGCGCAGCCGAGCGTGGAGCGGCATCTGCCGGGGGCGCTGGATCTCTTCTACGGCAAGATCGAAACGGTGCTCGCGGCGCGCCAGTTCTTCGATGGTCGGGCGCAGATGGACCGGGCCAAATCGCGGCAAGTCGGTCACTGGCGGTCCATCGCCTCCGGGCAGTTGGACGATGCCTATTTCGAGGCCAGCTCGAAAGTCGGGCTGCGCCACGCGCTGATCGGCCTCGAGCCGCGCTGGCACATCGGCGGCTATGGTCTCATCCTCGAGACGCTGGTGCGCGGGCTGATGCAGGATGCCATGGCCGAGGCGACCAAGCCGGTCAGGGGACGGTTCGGGCGCATGGTGACCCCCGACGCCGGCAGCGTGGCCGCACACGCCAACACGGCGGCCGAAACCGTCATCGCGGTGCTCAAGGCCGTGTTGCTCGATGTCGACATCGGCGTCAGCGCCTATTTCGACAAGCTGAGCCAGGACGCCCGCGACACCGAAGAAGCGGCCCGCCTGAAGATCCGCGAGGCGGTCACCGCCATCGGCGCCGTGCTGCGCGACGTGGCGGGAGGAGATCTCACCAGCCGCGTGACGGCCGAGCTCGACCCCGAATTCGACCAGATCAAGCACGATACAAACGCCGTTGCCGAGCGCCTGGCGGACATCGTGGCGCAGTTGCAGGCCACCTCCCGGTCGCTCAAAACGGCAACCGGGGAAATCCTCGCAGGAGCCAATGACCTTGCCGACCGCACGACGCGGCAGGCGGCCGCGATCGAGCAGACCAGCGCCTCGATCGAGCAGCTTGCCCAGGCCGTCTCGGACAATGCCGGCAACGCGGCCGTGGCCAACGAGCGGGCGCGGCAGCTCGCCAGTGGCGCCAAGGAGGGCGGGGCCGTGATGGGCAATGCCACCCATGCCATGGCGGCGATCGAGGCGTCGTCCGGAAAAATCTCCAACATCATCGGCATGATCGACGACATTGCCTTCCAGACCAACCTGCTGGCCCTCAACGCCTCCGTCGAGGCGGCGCGGGCCGGCGAGGCCGGCAAGGGCTTTGCCGTGGTCGCCGTGGAGGTGCGGCGGCTGGCCCAATCGGCGGCGCAGGCCTCGGCCGAGGTCAAGGCTCTCATCGACGCCAGTGCGGGCGAGGTGCGCGCAGGCACCCAGCTGGTGGCGCGCGCCGCCGAAACGCTGCGCACCATCCAGGCCGGCGCCGAGGAAAGTGCTAGCGTCATCGACACCATTGCCGCGGCCAACCGCTCGCAGTCGGCCGCGCTCGAGGAGGTGACGGTGGCCGTTCGGGCCATGGACGAAATGACCCAGCACAATGCGGCTCTGGTGGAAGAGACCAATGCCGCCATCGAGCAGACGGAGGGCCAGGCAAACGAACTCGACCGGATCGTGGATGTCTTCAGGCTCGAAACGCGCGAGCCGCAGGCTCCGCGTTCGGCCCAGCCCCGCAGCGCCCGCGCCACCGCCGCTCGGCCCGCTCCCGTGCCGCGGCCGCGCCTGGCCGGCAATACGGCGCTGGCCGAAGACTGGTCCGAGTTCTAGCCACCACACCATTGCCCTCTTCCGTCCGATTGGGGCATGAAGACCGCATCGGGCGCGGAGGATTGGCATGGCGCGGATTGGCCTTGTGGCTCACGACGACAAGAAGGACGACCTCTGCCGCTGGGCGGAGCGCCACCGGCAGAAGCTGGCCGAGCACGAGCTGTGGGGCACCGGCACCACCGGCAGCCGCATCATCGAGGCGACGGGGCTCTCGGTGCACCTGCTCAAGAGCGGGCCGCTGGGCGGGGACCAGCAATTGGGTGCCATGATCTGCGAAGGGCGGCTGGACGTCCTCATCTTCTTCATCGACCCGCTCTCGGCCCAGCCGCACGACGTCGACGTCAAGGCCCTGACGCGGCTCGCGACGCTTTACGACGTGCCTTTGGCCAACAACAAATCCACCGCGGACGCTGTTCTCGCGGCAGTTTGAGCGCATGGTCAAGGTTGACCCACTGCCCCTCTTGTGAACAGATGCCGCAAAATCGCCCGGATTGAACCGGGCCGGCATGACATCAGGAACCCGGGGCCTTCCAGACTTGTCCTCCGACTTGGTCATCGACGTTCGCAACGTCTCCAAACGCTTTGGCGGTCTCACGGCCGTCAACAACTGCTCGCTCTCGGTACAGCGCGGCTCGATCACCGGCCTTATCGGCCCGAACGGCGCCGGCAAGTCGACGCTCTTCAACATGGTTGCCGGGACCATCGCGCCCGATAGCGGGCAGGTGATCTTCGACGGGCAGGACGTGACGGGCTGGCAACCCCATCAACTGTTCCGCATCGGCATGTTGCGCACCTTCCAGATCGCGCATGAATTTTCCCAGATGACGGCGCTCGAGAACCTGATGATGGTGCCCGGCGACCAGCCCGGCGAGCACCTCTCGAGCACCTGGTTCCGGCCGCGCCTCGTGCGCAGCCGGGAAGTCGAGGTGCGCAAGAAGGCGCTCGACGTCATCGACTTCTTGAAGCTCGGCCATGTGCGCAACGAACTGGCCGGCAACCTCTCGGGCGGGCAGAAGAAGCTGCTCGAGCTGGGGCGCACCATGATGGTCGACGCCAAGGTGGTGCTGCTCGACGAGGTGGCCGCCGGCGTCAACAAGACGCTGCTCAACGACCTTGCTTCCAATATCGAGCGCATGAACCGCGAGCTGGACTACACCTTCTTCGTCATCGAGCACGACATGGACCTGATCGGGCGCCTGTGCGACCCGGTGATCGTGATGGCGCAGGGCGAGAAGATCGCCGAAGGTCCGATGGCGGACATCCGCGCCAACCCGGCCATCGTGGAAGCCTATTTCGGCACGCCCGTGGAGGCCGTGTAGATGCCCCTCATCGAACTCAAGCACGTGGTGGGCGGCTATGGCGGCGCGCCGATCCTCAATGGCGTCGACATGGCCATCGAGAGATCGGACATCGGCGTCATCGTGGGCCCCAACGGGGCGGGCAAGTCCACCACGCTCAAGGCCATCTTCGGCCTCCTGCAGGTGACCGGCGGCACCATCGAGTTTGCCGGCGAGAACATCGCCAACTCCCTGCCCGACAAGCTGGTGCCCAAGGGTCTCAGCTTCGTGCCGCAGGAAAAGAACGTCTTCACCTCGATGAGCGTGGAGGAAAACCTCGAAATGGGCGCCTTCACCCGGCGCGACGATTTCCGGCAGACCATGCAGTGGGTCTACCAGATGTTCCCGGTGCTGGCGGAAAAGCGCCGGCAGCCGGCGGGAGAACTCTCGGGCGGCCAGCGGCAGATGGTGGCCATGGGCAGGGCCCTGATGAGCAAGCCGACCCTGCTCATGCTCGACGAGCCTTCGGCCGGCCTCTCGCCGCGCTACGTCATCGAAATCTTCGAGACCATCGTGCGCGTCAACAAGGAGGGCGTCGGCATCCTCATGGTCGAGCAGAACGCGCGCCAGGCACTCGCCTTCGCCTCCAAGGGCTTCGTGCTCGCCGGCGGGCAGAACCGCTTCACCGGCACGGGCCCCGAACTCATCGCCGACCCCGAAGTCGCCAAGAGCTTTTTGGGGGGCTGATGAAGAGCGTGGTTTCGTGTCATCCGCCGGCGCGCTCCCTCCCCCGCGCGGGGAGGGCTGGGGTGGGGGGCTGTGAGCCCCAGTTTATCCAGCCCAGCCGCCACCCCCACCCAACCTCCCCCGTCGAGGGGGAGGAGCTGCATCGTGCGCGTCGCGTGGCCGGTGCTCCACACTTCACCAATGGCGGTTACCCCGCATGACCGAGATCATCTTCTTCATCAACCAGGTGGTGATTTCCGGCCTGGTTCTGGGCTGCATCTACGCCCTCGGGGCCATCGGCATCACGCTGATCTTCGGCATCCTGCGCTTTGCGCACTTTGCCCATTCCGAACTGATGACGGGGGGCGCCTTCATCGCCTTCCTCCTTGCCGCGGCCTTTGCCTCCTGGGGGATCGTGACGCCGATCCCGACCGGGTTTGTCGTGCTGCCGCTCGCCATGGTGCTGACGGCTATCCTGTCGCTGGGTATCGATAAGGGCTTTTACGCCCCGCTGCGCAAGCGTGGGGCCAAGCCGGTAACGCTGCTGATTGCCTCCATCGGCGTCACGCTGATGGTTCAGGGGTTGATCCGCCTGTTCTTCGGCACCGGCACCTATTCCTTCTTCGACACCGAACCCAAGGAAATCTTCCGCATCGACACCGCCTTCCTCGGTTCCACGCGCCCGCTGGTGATCACCGAGCCGCAGGTGCTGATGATCCTCGTGACGCTGGTGTCGGTGGTGGCGCTGCATTTCTTCCTCACCCGCTCGCGCCTGGGCAAGGCCATGCGCGCCATGGCAGACAATGCCGATCTGGCGCAGGTGTCAGGCATCAACACCGCGCTCGTCGTCCGCGTCACCTGGGTCATTGCCGGGGCGCTGGCCTGCATGGCCGGCACCATGCTGGCGCTCGACGTGACGCTGAAGCCCGACCTGGCGTTCAACATCATCCTGCCCATCTTTGCCGCCGCCATCGTCGGCGGGCTAGGGCAGGCCTATGGCGCCATTGCCGGAGGACTGCTGATCGGCTTTGCCGAGACACTGGCGGTCTTTAACTGGACCATGCTGTTCCGGCCGCTCAACGCCATCCTGCCCGACTGGCTGCAATTGCCGCCGACGCTGGCGCTGGTGCCCACCGAATACAAGCTTACCGTGGCCTTCGTCATCCTGGTGGTGACCCTGCTCGTGCGCCCCACTGGCATCTTCAAGGGAGCTTCGTCATGATCCGCCGTTCCCTGACCCTTTTCGCCGGCCTCTTCGTCCTCATCCTCGTCATCGGCTGGGTGCTGGGCATGCCCTTCACCTCGTCGCGCCTCGTGGAAGCGGCGGCCTATGCGCTGATCGCCATGGGCCTCAACATCCAGTGGGGTTATGGCGGGCTCTTCAATTTCGGCATCATGGGCTTTCTCATGGTGGGCGGCGCGGCCGTCACCTTCATTTCCTACCCGGCCAATCCCGAATTCTGGCACTCCGATGGGCCGATGATGCTGGGCCGGGCGCTCTTGGCCTTTGCCGTGGGGGCGGCCATCGTGATCGCGGTGCGCCGGGCCGACCGGATCGGCATCACCGGACGCTGGAAGGGTGTCCTCACGGTACTCGCCTGGTTCGTCGCCTATGTGCTCTATCGCAGCCAGATCGACCCGGCCGCCGCCTATATCGAATCCACCTCCGGCTGGGTCGGCGGGCTGGGCGGACATCCTGTGCTGGGATGGCTGTTCGGCGGTGTCCTCGCCGCCGGCATCGCCTATGTCATCGGCAAGATCTGCCTTGGCCTGCGCACCGACTATCTGGCCATTGCCACCATCGGCATTTCCGAAATCGTCCGTGCGCTGATCAAGAACATGGACTGGTTGACGCGTGGCACGCTGACCGTCTCACCGATCCCTTGGCCGACGCCGCTGCCGCAGGACCTGCAGGCGGGCGGCATGGGCATGGACCAGGCGCTGCTCCTCTCGCGCGGGGGCTTCCTGCTACTGGCCATCGTCGTCCTCGCCATCGTTATGTGGCTCATCAACCGCGCCTATGGCGGGCCCTGGGGCCGCATGATGCGGGCAATCCGCGACAATCACGTCGCCGCTGCCTCCATGGGCAAGAACGTGACCGCGCGCCAGCTCGAGATCTTCGTCTTCGGCTCGGTGCTGATGGGCATTGGCGGCGCCATGCTGGTGAGCTTCGTGCAGATCTTCGATCCCTCGAGCTACCAACCGATCAACCACACCTTCCTGATCTGGGTGATGATCATCGTCGGGGGAGCGGGCAACAATTGGGGCGCCCTGTTCGGTGCGGTGCTGATCTGGCTGATCTGGGTGATTTCTGAGCCGCTGGCGCGCGCCATCTTCGAGACCGTGAGCCTCTGGTCCACCCAGATCGGCTGGGGCGCGATCCCCGACATCGACGTGCGCTCGGCGCAGATGCGCGTCTTCGTCCTCGGGCTGGTGATCACCATCGCGCTGCGGTTTGCGCCCAAGGGCCTGATCCCCGAAGTGGTCCGCCGTGAAGGCTGAGGCGCCCTACGCAGTCTGCGGGTAGCGCAGCGCGGTCAGGTTTTCCGAGATCGCCCAGAGACGGTCAGCAGCCTCCTGGTCTTTCGCCTTGGGCGGAAGCTTGACCAGCTTCGGCTTGCCGCGCCACTCGGCCAGGCCATCAGGGCCAACGAACGAGAGCGGGGCCAGCCCGGGCTCCGTGGCCGCTGCGATGCTGGGCAACGCACCATCGGCAGCGCTCTGCGCCACGAGGCGATTGAAAGTGTTGGCGATCCGCGGTACCAGGCCTGCGCCCATGCCCGACTAGACTAGACCCGTCGCAGACAGGCCCGGATGGGCGGCAACCACGGTCAGGTCCCAGCCGGAGGCGTCGCTCAGTTGCTGCAGCTTGCGCGAAAACAGCAAGTTGGCGAGCTTGGACTGGCTATAGGCGCGCCAGGGGGCGTAGTCCTTCTCCCCTTGCAGGTCGTCAAAATTCATCGCGCCGGGACGGGCGGCATTAGACGACACGTTGACCACGCGTGCCCTGCCGCGCTGCAGCAGAGGCAGTAGCCGGGCGGTGAGGGCGAAATGGCCCAGATGGTTGGTGCCGAACTGCAATTCGAAACCGTCCGCCGTGGTCTTGCGCTTTGGCGGCATCATGACGCCGGCATTGTTGACGAGGATGTCGATCCGTTCGTGGGTGGCGGTGATCCGCGCCGCTCCCGCCGCGATGGCAGCAAGATCGGCCATGTCGAAGGCCTCGTATTCGATGGTGCCGCGAGTATCGGAGGCGGCGATGTCGCGCATAGCGGCGGCCCCTTTCTCGGCATTGCGCCCGGTCAGGAGGACATGGGCGCCTGCCCTAGCGAGCACCCGAGCGGTTTCAAGGCCGATGCCGCTCGTGGCGCCGGTGACGAGGGCCGCGCGGCCGCACAGGTCGGGGACGTCGGCGGCGCCGAGGACGTGCATTGGCGAATGGTCTCCTGCTTGCACCCCGTTCAGGATGGGCGCGGCGAAATCCTGTTGCAGTTGCTCAATGCAAGAGGCCCGGGATCGCTCCCGGGCCTCTGGTCTCAGTGTTCGTGCCGTGCGCGCGTAGCGCTCCGGGCCTCGACTTCTCAAAAGCCTCCACCGGAGGCTCTTGCCGGCGCTCTGCGCCGGACAAAGCCGAGTTAGTCGATCAGGCCCTTCTCGACGAACTTGCCGCCTTCAACAGCCAGCTCGACGATGATGCCGTCCACGTCGCCGGCCTCGTCGAAGTCCATGGAGCCACCGGCGCCCTCGTAGTCGATGTCGGTGCCGGCCGCGATCAGTTCCTTGGCCTTCTCCCACTCGCCGGGCATGATCTTCTCGCCCGGAGCCGAGGCGACGTCGCGCAAGGCGGCCGAGAGGCCTTCGCGGTCGGTCGAGCCGTTCTTCTCGATGGCCAGCGCCAGGAGGAACGCCGCGTCATAGGCCTGCGGCGCATAGGTGGCGTTGGCTTCGATGCCGGCGTCGGTCGCCAGCTTCTGGTAGGTTTGGGTGGCGTCGCCCGTCGGAGCGCCGGCGCGGGTCGCGATCATGCCTTCCACGGCCGAAGCGTCGATGCCGTTGAGCAGGGCATCGCCCACCATGCCGTCGCCGCCCACATAGGTGGTGAAATTGCCCGACTCCACGGCCTGGCGCAGGATGGTGTTGCCCGAGGCATTGGCGTAGGCGAGGATCACCAGGTTTTGCGAGGCCACGAGATTGCCCAGCTCGGCGCGGTAGTCGGCCTTGCCGTCTTCATGGGCGAGGTTGGCCGCCACGGTGCCGCCACCAGCGGTGAAGGCCGCTGACAGGGAGTCCGCAAAGCCCTTGCCGTAGTCGTTGTTGACGTAGGTGATGGCGATGTCCTTGACGTCCTTGGCCAGGAGCATCGCGGCCATCTTCTCGCCCTGCAGCGCGTCGGACGGGGTGGTGCGGTAGACGAGGTCGTTGTCTTCCAGCGTGGTCAGGGCCGGAGCCGAGGACGCGGGCGAAACGAAGACGACATTGCCCGACAGGCCCGAGCCGTTGAAGCCGCCGATGGTTTCGCCGGTGCACAGGCCGCCCACGACCGCCACCACGCTGTTGGTGTTGATCAGGCGGTCGGCGGCAGCAGCGGCGGCAGTGGCGTCGCAGGCACCGTCCGCGCTTTCGATCTTGAGCTCGCCGTCCAGGATGCCGCCCTGTTCGTTGACTTCCTTGGCCACCAGTTCGGCGCCGGCAAAGATTGGCGGCGTCAGCGACTCGATGGGGCCGGTGAAGCCTCCGAGAAAGCCGATGGTGGCGCCACTGTCCTGAGCCAGGGCCGGGGCAGCGGCGGCCAGGGTGGTCGCAGCAACGGCCAGGGTCAGGGTCTTCTTGAATGCAAACATGAACGTCCCTCTGTTTCGGGTTGCGCTCCGGGTGGTCTTTTCGACCTCCTTCTTGCGGCGGCGCAACGAGATAAGGAGGCGCGACAGCGCCTCACCGAGGGCAACTGTTGCACAGTCCGGGGGCAAAAGTCACCGGGGTTTGCGCGCCGTTTCGCCTCGTCCTCGCAGTTGCTTAACGGGGGCATGTCGGGGATAGACTGGGGGGCCCCCGAAAAGAGGTTCCCCATGCCCTTCGTCCGCCTGTCCGCCCTCGGCTTTGCCCTTGCTCTTCTGGCCCAGCCGGCACTGGCCCAGGTAACTGTGCTCGACGAGGCGCAAGACGCCACCGCAGCGCAAGGCAGTGATGCGCCCCCTCCGCCATGCGGCACCGCGCCGATCACCATTGCCCGCATGAGCTGGTCTTCGGCGGCGCTTCTGGCCGATATCCATGCCAAGGTGCTCGAAAAGGCCTTCGGCTGCACCGTCTCGGTCATTCCCGGCGATCTCGCCGCGACGGCCTCGTCGATGGGGTCGACCGGCCAGCCGGCGGTCGCGCCCGAAATGTGGGTGACCCGCATCGCCGATGTGTGGAACGGCGCCATCGAGGGGCAGATGGTGCGCAGCGCCGCGCCCACCTACAAGCAGTCGACCTTCGAGGGCTGGTACGTGCCCAGTTTCATGGGGGTGGCCGGTGGGCCCGTCCCCGCGGCGGCGTCGCTGGCAGATTTCATCGCCGCGGCCCAGCCCGAGGGGAAGGTGCGGTTCATCTCCTGCCCGGCCGACTGGGCCTGCGCCGTGATCAACCGCAACCTGATAGCGGCCTATGGCCTGACCGAGCGCTTTGAGATCGTGGAGCCGGCCAACCGGTTCGAGATGGATGCCCTGATCGGGGAGGCGGTCAGCCGCAAGCAGCCGGTGGTGTTCTACTATTGGCAGCCCAATGCAGTGCTGGCGCAGCTTGACTTCACCGCGCTCGACATGGGCGCCTATGACGAGGCGGCGTTCAAGTGCCTCGCGAGCCTCACCTGCCCCGATCCCAAGCCCTCCGCCTTCGCCCCGGAAATCGTGGTGACGGCGGTGGTGGACCGGCTGTTCACGGACATCCCGGCCGTGGCCGGATATTTCCAGCGCGCCAGCCTCGATCTCGAGACGATGGACGAATTGCTCGCCGAGCTCAACGAAACGGGGGCGACGAGCCAAAGCGTGGCCGAGCGCTTCGTCGTCGAACACGAAGACATCTGGCGCGCGTGGACCGGCCCGGTTGCGCCATGAAAAAAGCCGGGCGCTAGCCCGGCTTTCGCGTTTGTCGTTGCGGACCGCTTAGGAAGCGGCCTGGCGAGCGTCCTCGAGCCAGCTGTCGACGTCGGCACGGTTGTCCTCGATCCACTTAGCCGCCTGGGCTTCGATGTCGTCGTCGCCTTCATTCATGGCCGCATTCTGCGCAAAGATGTCACCGAGCGGGATCTCGACGTCCTTGAGCAGCGCACCGACGGCCGGGTTGTCGGCGAGGAATGCCGAATTGGCGACTGGCACGATGTCGTTGGCCGGGAAGCCGAGCGTGCAGGGGTCGTCGACGCACCCTTCGACACCATCGAGGGTCGCGGCATCGGCCAGGCTCATGTCGGGCAGGTCGACCTCGGGCACCTCGATCCACATCACGTCCTTGCCGGGCACGAGCTCGTTCACGGTCCAGTTCGGGGTCCAGGTGTAGAAGAGGATGTGCTCGCCGTTCTGATAGGCGGCTACCGCATCGGCCATGGAGGCGGCGTAGCCGGCCTTGATGGCGTTCACATCGTCGCGCAGGTCATACGCATCCATGTGATGCTCGATGTTGATCTCGCAGCCCCAGCCCGGCGGGCAGGCAACGAGGTCGGCCTTGCCGTCGCCATTGCGGTCGAAGGCTTCCTTGACCTCGGGACGCTTGAAGTCTTCCAGCGTCTTGATGTCGAATTCCTCGACGGCGGCCTTGTCGACCAGATACCCTTCCAGCGCGCCGCCCTTGGCCACGGCGCCGACGATCTCGGCGGAGCCTTCGAAGGTGGGCTTATAAGTGTTGTGCAGCGGGAACCAGCCATTGACCCAGAGGTCCATGTCGCCCTGCGACACGGCCTGGTAGAACGGCGGGTTGTCGAGCGTGGTGATGGTGGGGACATCATAGCCGAGCTCCTGGAAGAGCTGGCGGTAGATTTCCGCGTGGAACCAGCCGGTGTCCCAGGTGGCCTGGGCCATCTTGATGGTCTTGCCTTCGCCTGGCTGGTCCTGGGCGATGGCGGGCGTGACGATGGCGGTGGTGGCGAGAACCGCGGCGAGCGAGGTCAGTGTCTTGAGACGGAACATGGGTGTCTTTGTCTCCTGTTTTTCTTGTTTTCAGGATCCGCCTGGGACGGATGGCGAAGGGCGGGCAACTCGTCCGCCCCTTTCATGACGGGGTCAGTCAGCCCGCCTTTCCGGGTTCGGTCGTCGCGATTTTTCCGCGCGGCCGGAACAGGGAAACAAGCGTCTCGCGCAGCGAGACGGTCTGGACCTGGTTCTGGGTACCCAGGCCCTGTGTGATGCGATCGAGGATGATGGCGAGGATGACGATGCCCACGCCACCGGCGGTGGCGCCGCCCACGTCGAGGCGTCCGAGGCCCGTATTGACCACAAGACCAAGGCCACCGGCGCCGATCAGGGCCGCGATGACGACCATGGAGAGAGCCAGCATCAGCGTCTGGTTGAGCCCCGCCATGATGGTGCGCAGCGCCAGCGGGAACTGCACTTCGACCAGCATCTGCCAGCCGGTGGAGCCGAAGGATTCGGCAGCTTCGATCAAATCCTCGCGCACATTGCGGATGCCCAGATTGGTCAGGCGGATGATCGGGGGCAGGGCGAAGATGATGGTGGCGATGATGCCCGGAGCCATGCCGACCCCGAACAGCATGACGATCGGCACGAGATAAACGAAGCTCGGGATGGTCTGCATGATGTCGAGGATCGGCCGCACGATCTTCCACATCAGGTCGCTGCGCGCGGCGAGAATGCCCACGGGAATGCCGATCACGGCGCAGAAGATCACCGAGGTGATGATCATCGAGAGCGTCGTCATGGTCTCGGGCCAGAGGCCGATCATGTCGATGAAGAACAGGCCGATGACGGTAAAGATCGCCATGCCGCGGCCGGCATATTTCCAGGCCAGCAGCGCCAGCACCGCGGTGACCACGAGCATGGGCACAAAGGCCAGAAAATCGTCGAGGCCGTTCAGCACCAGGGTGATGGGGACCTGCAGGGCGCGGAAGAAGGGGCGGAAATTGGGCACCAGCCAGTCGCGAACCAGCGTGTTCACCCAATCGTCGAACGGAATGATGAGAAGGTCGGAAGGGCTCAAGGCGCGTCTGCCTTTCTGTTTTCGGGTTTCGGCGGCAGCCAGTCGGGCGCGGCCGGAAATCGTTGGTTGTGCGGGGTCAAGATCCCGCGTGAAGCGCTAGAGCGCAGGCTGGCGGTCCGGCTCTGAAACGGTGTCCGGTTCGGGCTGCGGCGCCTCGGTCGGCGTTTCGCTCGACAGCTGGGCAAAGACTTTCTCGGGCTCCACCACGCCGATCAGCCGGTTGTCGGTATCGGTCACGGCGATGGGCAGGCCGGTGCTGGCGCGTTCGTAGAGATCGGCCAGCTGGGTGTCGGCATCGGCGCTCGGATAGTCGGTGATGAGGACATCCTTGAGCGGCACATCGTCGGCGCCACTCTCGCGATCCGCCGCTGCCGCCTGCTGGTAGGTGACGACGCCGGCGATCTCCTGCCCGTCCATGACGTAGAGGGCATTGAGGTTCTGGTCTTCCATCGCCTTGACGGCATCGCCGGCCGTATCGGCGTCGAGGTCGACCACGGAGGGCTCGGTCGCAACGCTCTCGGCGGTAAAGACGCGACCACGGTCGATGTCGGCCACGAAGGCGGCGACATAGTCGTCGGCGGGAGTGGAGACGATCTCCTGCGCCGTGCCGACCTGCACGAAGCGCCCGTCCTTCATGATGGCGATGCGGTCGCCCAGCATCAGTGCCTCGTTGAGGTCGTGCGTGATGAAGATGATGGTTTTCTTCAGTGACTTCTGCAGCGCCAGCAGTTCTTCCTGCATGCCCTTGCGGATCAGCGGGTCGAGCGCCCCGAACGGCTCATCCATGAGCAGGATCTGCGGCTCGGTGGCGAGGCCCCGGGCGAGGCCGACGCGCTGCTGCATGCCGCCCGAAAGCTCCGAGGGCAGACTTTCGGCCCAGGCGCCGAGGCCGACCTGCTCCAGCGCTTCCATGGCGCGCTTGCGGCGCTCGGTGGCGCCCACGCCCTTGATCTTGAGGCCGTAGGCCGCGTTCTCGAGAATGGTGCGGTGCGGAAACAGCGCAAAGTGCTGGAACACCATGGCAATCTTGCTGCGCCGGATGTCGCGCAGCTTGTCCGCCGAGCAGGAGGCCACATCATCGTTGTCGATCAGGATCTGCCCGCTGGAGGGGCGGATCAGCCCGTTCAGCATGCGGACGAGGGTCGATTTCCCCGATCCGGACAGGCCCATGACGACGAAGATCTGGCCTTCTTCGACTTCGAAATTCGCATCCTGCACGCCGATGGTCTGGCCGGTGGATTCGAAGATGGCTTCCTTGGTCTCGCCCTTGGCGAGCAGGTCGAGCGCCTTGTCCGGCGCATCGCCGAATATTTTGTAGACGTCTTTCACCCTTAACTTGGCTGGCATGTGTCCTCATAAACAAGACGATGCACTATAGAGTATTTCGCGCACAGATATCGCGCGGAGCATCGTGAATGACAAAACCCGTGCGCGGCCGGAACGAAAATCGTTCCACCATCACGGTTCGCTATGATTGATGTTAAGTTTCAGACTATGACATCGGTTCCCTCATTTCAACCGCAAATCGGCCCCAATCTGATTTTGCAGCTTGGACGATAGATTGAGGGTGCCTGCGGAGAAGTCCGGATCATCTGCGTTCTGGGCCGATTTGTCTCTGCCGCTATTGGTGCGCTGCGGCAAGGAATGGGGCTTTCGGCCGCTGCCGATCCGATCCCGCACAACGACCCGCGAGGCGCCTCGCCAACGGTTCAGCCGGTACGACTTTCCGCCTAGGCCGACAGTTCCATGACAGGATACCCCCGCCAAGTGTTGCCTAGCGCGCACACGCATGGCTATAACGGCACCGCGATGCCGATGGCCGGCGGGGGAGAACTTGCCTTGGATGTGAAGCGGATCAACGACCACGTCAGCGTGTCAGGGCAGATCCAGCCCCAGGATATCGCGACGCTCAAGTCGCTGGGTTTCACCACCATCGTCAACAATCGGCCGGACGGGGAATCTCCCGATCAACCGGCCAGCGCAGAAATCGAAGCTGCCGCCAAGGCAGCCGGACTTGCCTATCACGCCATCCCGCTGGGCCGGGAGGGGGTCAGCCCCGACCTCGTCGCCCAGACCAAGGCCGCGCTCGAGGGGAGCGAAGGCCCGGTATTCTGTTTCTGCCGGTCGGGCACGCGCTCGACCACGCTCTGGGCGCTGAGCCAGGCTGGGGACCGCCCCGCCGGGGAGATCATCGCCGAGGCGGCGGAGGCCGGATACGACATGAGCCACCTGGCCGGATATCTCGGCCAGGGCTGATTGACCCAAGGCGACGGTTGGCGGACAACCGTCCGTTCCGTTGCGCACATGCTGAGCCGGATGCCCTAGGCGTCCACAGTCCCTCCTGCTCGGAACGGTTTCCCATGCCCATCAAGAAGATCCTCGTCGCCAACCGCAGCGAAATCGCCATCCGCGTGTTTCGCGCCGCCAATGAGCTCGGCCTCAAGACCGTGGCGGTCTATGCCGAGGAGGACAAGCTGGCCCTCCACCGCTTCAAGGCCGACGAGGCTTATCTCATCGGCAAGGGCAAGGGCCCGGTCGAAGCCTATCTTCAGATCGACGAATATATCCGCATCGCCCGCATTTCGGGCGCCGATGCGATCCATCCCGGCTACGGCCTCCTTTCGGAGAGCCCCGAATTTGCCGATGCCTGCGAGGACGCCGGCATCACCTTCATCGGCCCGCGCGCGCAGACCATGCGCGATCTCGGCAATAAGGTCGCCGCCCGCAACATGGCCATCAAGGCCGGCGTGCCTGTGGTGCCAGCCACCGAGCCGCTGCCGGACGACATGGAGGCGGTCAAATCCATGGCCGCCGAAATCGGCTATCCGCTGATGCTCAAGGCCAGTTGGGGCGGCGGCGGGCGCGGCATGCGCCGCATCATGGATGAAGCCCATCTTGTCAACGAAGTGTCCGAAGGCAAGCGCGAAGCCAAGGCCGCGTTCGGCAAGGACGAGATGTATCTTGAAAAGCTGGTCGAGCGGGCCCGGCACGTCGAGGTGCAGCTCCTGGGCGACGACCACGGCAACCTCGTGCACCTGTTCGAGCGCGACTGCTCGGTGCAGCGGCGCAACCAGAAGGTGGTCGAGCGCGCCCCCGCGCCCTACCTCTCGGCCGAAGGCCGCAAGGCGCTGACCGATGCCGCGGTGAAGCTGGGCAAGGCCGCCAATTATCGCGGCGCCGGCACCGTCGAGTTCTTGATGGACGCCGACACCGAGCAATTCTACTTCATCGAGGTCAATCCGCGCATCCAGGTCGAGCACACGGTCACGGAGGAGGTGACCGGCATCGACATCGTCAAGGCGCAAATTCACGTGCTCGATGGCGCCGTCATCGGCACCCCGGAGTCGGGCGTGCCGAGGCAGGAAGACATCCGGCTCAATGGCAATGCCATCCAGTGCCGCGTGACGACGGAAGACCCCGAACAGAACTTCATCCCCGATTACGGCCGCATCACCGCCTATCGTGGCGCCACCGGGTTCGGGGTGCGTCTCGATGGTGGCACCGCCTATGCCGGCGCGGTCATCACGCGCTACTACGACCCGCTCCTCGAGAAGGTGACCTGCTGGGCCCCGAGTGCCGAGGAAGCCATCGCCCGCATGCACCGCGCCCTGCGCGAGTTCCGCATCCGCGGCGTCTCGACCAACCTGGCGTTCCTCGAGAACATTATCACCCACCCCGATTTCGTAGGCAATCGCTACACCACGCGCTTCATCGACACGACGCCCGAACTCTTCAACTTCAAGCCGCGCAAGGACCGGGCGACCAAGCTCCTCTCCTACATCGCCGATGTGACGGTGAACGGGCACCCGGAAGTGCGCGACCGGCCGCGCCCGCCCGAGGATGCCGCCGCGCCCATCGTGCCGCAGTTCCCGCCTCTCCCGGTCGTCGACGGCAGCCGCCAGGTGCTCGATCGCGATGGCCCTCAGGGCCTTGCGCGCTGGATGAAAGAGCAAAAGCGCGTGCTCTTTACCGACACGACGATGCGCGACGCGCATCAGTCGCTTCTGGCCACCCGCATGCGCTCGTTCGACATCACGCGCATCGCCCAGGCCTATAGCCGGGGCCTGCCTAACCTCTTCAGCCTCGAATGCTGGGGCGGGGCGACCTTCGACGTCTCCATGCGCTTTCTCAACGAAGACCCCTGGGAGCGCCTCGCCAAGGTGCGCGAGGGCGCGCCCAACATCCTGACGCAGATGCTGCTGCGCGGCTCCAACGGGGTCGGCTACACCAACTATCCCGACAACGTCGTCCAATTCTTCGTCAAGCAGGCCGCCGCCGGCGGCGTCGACATCTTCCGCGTCTTCGACTGCCTCAACTGGGTCGAGAACATGCGTGTCTCGATGGATGCGGTGGTGGAAGCCAACAAGGTCTGCGAGGCCGTCGTCTGCTACACCGGCGACATGCTGGACCCCGACCGGTCCAAGTATGACCTCAAATATTACGTGGCTCTGGCGAGGGAACTGGAAGCGGCCGGCGCCCACGTTCTCGGCATCAAGGACATGGCGGGGCTCCTCAAGCCGGCTGCGGCGAAAAAGCTTGTTACGACCCTCAAGCAGGAAATCGGCCTGCCCATCCACCTTCACACCCACGACACCTCTGGCGCGGCGGCCGCCACGGTGCTGGCGGCGGTCGAAGCGGGCGTCGATGCCATCGACGCGGCCATGGATGCCCTGAGCGGCACCACCTCGCAGCCGACGCTGGGGTCGCTGGTGGCGGCGCTGGCCGATACCGACCGCGATCCCGACCTCGACCCCAAGGCCATCCGGCAGATCTCGTTCTATTGGGAAGCCGTGCGCACGCAGTACCGGGCCTTCGAGAGCGATCTCAAGGGCGGCGCCTCGGAGGTTTATCTGCACGAAATGCCCGGCGGGCAGTTCACCAATCTCAAGGAGCAGGCGCGCTCGCTCGGCCTTGAGACCCGCTGGCATGAGGTCGCCCAGACCTATGCCGACGTCAACCAGATGTTCGGCGATATCGTCAAGGTCACGCCCAGCTCCAAGGTGGTCGGCGACATGGCGCTCGCCATGGTGTCGGCGGGCCTCACCCGCGCCGATGTCGAAAATCCGGACAAGGACATCGCCTTCCCCGACAGCGTCGTCGGCTTCTTCGCCGGCGATCTCGGGCAGCCGCCCGGTGGTTTTCCGGAAAAGCTGCAGAAGAAGGTGCTCAAGGGCCGTACGCCGCTGACCGAGCGCCCCGGCTCCTACCTCAAGCCCATCGATCTCGAGGCCGAGCGCAAGGCCATTGCCGATGAGGTGGGCCATGTGGTGGACGATTATCGCCTCGCCTCCTACCTCATGTACCCGAAAGTCTATTCGGACTTCGAAAAGACGCAGGACCGCTACGGCCCGACCGAAGTGTTGCCCACGCCGGTCTATTTCTACGGCCTCAGCGAGGGCGAGGAAGTGCTGGTCGATATCGAAAAAGGCAAGACGCTGGTCGTGACCTACCAGGGCCGGGCGCCGACCAACGAAAAGGGCGAGGTGCGGGTGTTCTTCGACCTCAACGGCCAGCCCCGCACCATCACCGTCCCCGATCGCCTCAAGGCGGGCGAAGTCGTCGTGCGCGCCAAGGCGGCGCCGGGCGATGCCAGGCAGATCGGCGCACCCATGCCGGGCGTCATCTCCACCCTCGCGGTCAAGCAGGGCCAGAAGGTCACCGCCGGCGACGTGGTCTGCTCGATCGAGGCGATGAAGATGGAAACCGCCATCCACGCCGAAACCGATGGCGTGGTGGCCGAGCTCCTCATCAGACCGGGCGACCAGATCGACGCCAAGGACCTGCTGATGCGGCTCGAATAGACAAAGGCCCGGAGCGATCCGGGCCTCGGTTTTCGATCAGACGTGGCGCGGGTCCTGTCGGACCCCGGCAGTGGTCAGAGACGGCGCGCCGTGCCGTCCACCGTGCGTCCGGTCTTGCCGGCATGGGCCTTGGCCGGAACCGGCAGGCGCGAGACGATCCAGCTCACCATAAGCGGCACAAGCACGATGTCGTCGACCCAGCCCAGGAACGGGATGAAATCGGGCAGCACGTCAAACGGGTTGACCAGGTAGAAGGCAACAAACAATGTCGCCGCCTTCAGGTGGAGCGGGGTCTGGGGCGCCCAAAACGCCTTCCAGAGCTGGATGACTTCCTTGCGGAAGAGAACGAGACGGGGGAGGAGCATTTTGATCATGCTTGATAAATGGTCACGGGCCGTCCGGGTTCAAGAAGGACCGGTTCACTTTTGCTTGCCGTCAGAAGCGCGGCCGTCACGGATTTGACCGGTTGCCAGGGCTAAAGGGAACGCCTATCTCGGAAGCGTTCACACACGAGGATGAAAATGGCCGGTCCAGCGCCACGCAGGCAATCGGTGGGTGTCAATGTCGGCGGCGTCATGGTCGGCGGCGGGGCGCCCGTCGTCGTGCAGTCGATGACCAACACCGACACGGCCGATATCGACGCCACCGTGCGCCAGGTGATGCAACTGGCTCGCGCCGGCTCGGAGATCGTGCGCATCACCGTCGATCGCGACGAGAGTGCGGCCGCCGTGCCGATCATCCGCGATCGCCTGGCCTCCATGGGCTACGACGTGCCGCTGGTGGGCGATTTCCACTATATCGGCCACAAGCTCCTCACCGACCACCCCGCCTGTGCGGAAGCCCTGGCGAAATACCGCATCAATCCGGGCAATGTCGGTTTCAAGGCCAAGCGCGACACGCAGTTTTCCACCCTCATCGACATCGCCAACCGCTACGACAAGCCGGTGCGCATCGGGGTCAATTGGGGCTCGCTCGATGAAGAGCTGCTGACGCGCCTGATGGACGAGAACGCCGTCTCGCCCCATCCGATGTCCGCCGCCGCCGTGCAGCGCGAGGCGATCATCCAGTCGGCGCTGCTCTCGGCCGCCCGCGCCGAGGAACTGGGCATGCGGCGCAACCAGATCCTGCTTTCGACCAAGGTCAGCGACGTGCAGCACCTGATTGCCGTCTACCAGGACCTTGCCGCCCGTTGCGACTATGCCCTCCATCTTGGCCTCACCGAGGCCGGCATGGGCTCGAAGGGTATCGTCGCCTCCTCGGCCGCCCTCGGCATCCTCTTGCAGCAGGGGATCGGCGATACCATCCGCATCTCGCTCACCCCCGAGCCGGGCGGCGACCGGACGCTCGAGGTCAAGGTGGCGCAGGAATTGCTCCAGACTATGGGCTTCAGGCAGTTCCTGCCGGTCGTTGCGGCGTGTCCCGGGTGCGGGCGCACCACCTCCACCACCTTCCAGACGCTGGCCAAGGACATCCAGGATCATCTCAACGTCTCGATGCCCGAGTGGCGCGAGCGCTATCCGGGTGTTGAAACGCTGTCGGTGGCGGTCATGGGCTGCATCGTCAACGGACCAGGCGAGAGCAAGCACGCCAATATCGGCATTTCCCTGCCCGGCACCGGCGAAACCCCCGCCGCCCCGGTGTTCGTCGATGGCCAGAAGGTCGCCACCCTGCGCGGCGCCGACGTCGCCGACCAGTTCAAGGTGATGGTCGCCGACTATATCGAAAAGAAGTTCGGCACCGGCCGCCAGAACGCAGCCGAATGAACGAGCGCAACCAGCGCCGCCTGTTCTGGCTGGCCATGCTGATCATCGTGCTCGGTGCGCTCAAATGGATGGGACAGATCTAGGGAGAGACTCGTCTCGGGCTGTCGGGATCGACTGCCTCCGCCCACCGGGTCATCCCCGCGAAAGCGGGGACCTCCGTTCAACAGGGGTTCCCGCTGTCGCGGGAATGACACTGCGCTTGGACTCCCAAGGATCAGCTCCTGGCAGTCTGCCACTCCGGCAGCGGGAACACGCGGTCATAAATCCAGTTAAAGACCAGCGCATAGCCCATGTAGAAAAGCGCGAAGGCGATATCCATCACCAGCGCGTCCCAGAGGGAAATGTCGAGATACCAGGCGATGGCCGGCATCAGCATGACGAGCAGGCCGAGCTCGAACGCGATGGCATGGACGATCCGGATCGGCAATGTCTTGGCGGTGGTGCCGCGCGTGGCCCGCATCAGGTGGTCGAAGCCCAGATTGTAGATGTAGTTCCACGCCATCGCCACGGTGGCGCTGCCCACCACGATCACCGCCGAATTGCCGGCCGGCAGGTGAAAGACGAGCGCGCCCAGGGGCGTTGCCAGCAAAATGCCGATGATCTCGAAAGAGAGGGCGTGGCGAATGCGGTCGGCAGGGGTACGCATGATGCGCTCCATCAAGCCGGGCCGTCCCGAACGCTGCCCAAAACGGGGGAGGTCGTCCTCCAGGAGCCGATATAGGGCAGGGCGCAGCAGGCGGCAAGCGATGGAGGCGCTGCACAGGCGCAAATGGTGCCCGGAGCTGGATGCTCTCCCTCCCCTGAACGGGGAGGGTCGGGGTGGGGTGGTTCCGCGCCCAGGCCCTCGCACCCCACCCATCCCCCCCCCGTCGAGGCGGAGTGGTTGCGGCAGTGCGCGTCGCACGATTAGGGGGGAGGCTCCATCGCCTCCCTCACCTCAAAGGGGGCCGAGACCGAACACCCCGGCCCGCACCAAGACCTCGCTGCCAAAATCGGGCACCTGATACTCAGCCAACACATCGAGCTGTTCCACCGGCAGGTCACGGCGAAACGGGTCACCGATGAGCACAGTGGCGCCCCCAGCTGCGTGCCGGCGAAGCGTCGGCAAGGTCCGCTCGGCCACCTTGGCGTCGTAGAACACGTCGCCCGCCAGCACGATGTCGGCCCTGGCCAGGGGATCATCGGTCAACCCGATGGTGACATCATTGGCTTCCGCATTGAGCCTGAGGGCCACCTGCCCGATCCGGTCCGGCTCGAACGCGGTTACTGTCGCACCAGCCCTTGCGGCAGCGATGCCGACCAGGCCCGAGCCGGCCCCGAAATCGAGCACGGTTCGCCCGCGCACGGCTTCGGGGTGGGCCAAAATGTGCAGTACCAGCGCCGCGCCACCGGCCCACGCATAGGCCCAGTAGGGCGGATCATCGCCGAGGCCCTGCGTGATGAGCCAGGCGGTCAGCCCGCTCCGGGGCGTCGGCTGATGGAGCAAGATCGATGGGCAGAACGGCAGCGGCGCCAGCACCAGCCGGGTGCCGATGAACTCGGCCGGGGTCACTCGGGCAGTTGGCACGCCTCGACCCAGCGATTGCCGCAGAGTTCGGCCAGCCTGTCCACCGACATCCTGACCGAGGCGTGCGTATCGCCGCCAGCCGGAATGACGAGATCGTAGATGCGCAACGAGCGGTCGAGGAAGATCGGCAGCGGCGCGGGCAGTCCGAAGGGGCAGACGCCGCCCACCGGGTGGCTGGTCAGCCGCAGCACGTCCTCGGGGCCCAGCATGCGCGGACGCCCGCCAAAGGCGGCCTTGGATTTGGCGTTGTCGAGCCGGGCGTCGCCGCGCGTGACGAGCAGGAGGTCCTCGTCGCGCACGCGAATGCAGAGCGTCTTGGCGATCTGCCCGGGTTCGACGCCATGGACGACAGCGGCGAGGGGCACGGTGGCGGTGGAGGCGTCGGTGACCAGCACGACCAGGTCGGGGGCGCGTGCGGCCAGATCGTCACGAACGGATTGCAGGCTCATCAGCAGTCCTAGAGCAGGGTGGCGAGGCGGTTTTCGTAGTCGGCCCGCATCTTGTAGTGGATAGGGCTGGCCAGAATCCGGCGCAGGGTTTGTGGGGGGATGTCGCGGCGCCCGTCGAGCGCCATGAGTTCGGCCATGGTCACCCGATCGCCGGTGAACGGCTTGAGAATGACCGGCTCTCCGGCGTGAAAATTGCCCGGTTCGAGGACGCGGCAATAGGCGCCGGGGCGGCCCGCCTTGTGGAAGCGCCTGACCCAGCCGGGATCGCCCATCTTGGCCGCAAAGGTGGCGCAGGGCGTGCGGTGCGAGGTTACCTCCAGCACCACCTCGTCGATCTTGAAGCAATCACCCACCGCAACGTGGCGCCCCTCGACGCCTCCGATAGTGAGGTTCTCCCCAAAAGTGCCGGGCGCCAGCTCCCGGCCGAGTTCGGTTTCCCAGAAGGCGTAGTCGTCGCGAAAGTAGACATAGACCGCCTGGTCGACGCCGCCGTGGTGTTTGCGGTTGACGATCGCGTCGCCCGCCAGGCCCTGCCGCGTGATGTCGACATCGCCCTCGACCGGCTCCTTGTAGATGCCCGTCTGGGTCGTTTTTTTAGGGATTGGCCGTGGCTGGCCGACATTGACGCTGATCAGGATGGCCATGGTGGTCAATTCTCTCGGGAGGCAAAATAGCGGGCGGTGGCCCGCAGGCCATCGGCTCTGGGGCCGAAGGTGCGCAGATATCCGACGGCTTCGGTGACCACCGCCGTCAGGGCCTGGCGCGCCGCCTCGACCCCGACACGGGCCACGAAGGTCTGCTTGCCCATGCCCGCATCCTTGCCCGTTGCCTTGCCCATGGCGTCCGACGTCGCGGTGACGTCCAGAATGTCGTCGGCCAGCTGGTAGGCGCGCCCCGCGGCCTCGGCATAGGCGGTCAGGGCCGAAAGCGGCCGAGGCTCGGCGCCGCCCAGCAACGCCCCCATGCGCACCGCCGCGCGGATCAGCGCGCCGGTCTTCATGGCCTGCATACTGGCGATATCGTCCTCGGAAAAGCCGCCTGTTTCCCCCTCGATGTCGCGCATCTGGCCGCCGGCCATGCCGCCCGCGCCGCTGCCTGCGGCCAGTTCCGCCACCAGGGCAATGCGCACGGCCGGGTCGGGGTGGGTTGCCGGGTGGGCAAGAAGCGCGAAGGCGTGCGTCAGCAGACCGTCTCCGGCCAGGATGGCTGTCGCCTCGTCAAAGGCCTTGTGCACGGTGGGCCGGCCGCGCCGGAGATCGTCATCGTCCATGGCCGGCAAATCGTCATGCACGAGCGAATAGCAATGCACCATCTCGACGGCGAGACCGGCCTGCAGGGCCGCCGCGGGCGGCACCGAAAAGATGGCCGCGGCCTGCCGCACCAGGAGCGGGCGCAGGCGCTTGCCGCCCTCGAGGCTCCCGTGGCGCATGGCGGCGACCAGCCGTCCGGCGGCTGGCCCGGGTCCGGATAGCGCAGGCTCGGTCAGGAGGTCGGAGAGCCGGGCCTCCACGGCCCGGGCGCAATCGGCGCTGTCGGCAGCGAAATCATACATGGGCTCGTTGCTAGCCGGTTGCCCGGGGAGCGGCAAGGGCCATGCTTGGCCGCGGGCAGGGGAAAGGCTATGGGAGCGCATGGCTCGAAAACGTGTGCGTCCCTTGTGGCGGTTCCTCCGGATGATCCTTGTCATACTGGCGGTGCTGGTGGCCATTCCGCTCGTCCTGACCCCGGTCTATCTGGTGGTCGATCCGGTTTCCGTCCCCATGCTCGAACGCTCCCTCACCGGACGGCCGGTGGTGCGGAAGTGGCGTCCGATCGACCAGATTTCGGACCGCCTCAAGGCCTCGGTTATCCTCTCGGAAGATGGGCAGTTCTGCCGGCACTGGGGCGTCGACATGGCAGCGCTGCGCGAGGAGGTGGCCAATTATTTCGCCGGGCGCGAAACGCGCGGCGCCTCGACCATCACCATGCAGGTGGCGCGCAATCTCTTTCTCTGGAACGGGCAGAGCGTGGTCCGCAAGGCGCTCGAAGTGCCGCTGGCGGTCTATATCGACCTTGTCCTGCCCAAGAAACGCATCATGGAGATCTATCTCAACATCGCCGAATGGGGGCCGGAGGGGCAGTTCGGCATCGCCGCGGGCGCGGAGCGGGCTTTCGGCATCGCGCCGCAGAACCTCGACTGGCGCACGGCGAGCCTGCTCGCCGTCACCCTGCCCAACCCGCTGGTGCGCCGCCCCGCGCAGCCGAGTCCCGGGCTCAGCCGCGTGGCGCGGATCGTGGCGGACCGCGCCCAGCAATACGGGCAGCGCGCGGCCTGCGTCGGCGCGGGGGGCCGGCTTGCGCTTTAGCGCCCCGCGCGCGCAACAAATCCTCTAGCCAAGCCCCCTGGCTTGCTCTATAGAGGCCGCCAATCCCAACAGAGACGCGTCTCTGGGCCGCTTCCGGCGGCGCAACGATATTGAATTCGAAAGGACCGCACCATGGCTGTGCCAAAACGAAAGACCTCGCCGATGAAGCGCGGCTTCCGCCGCTCGGCTGACGCGATCGCAAACCCCACCTATGTCGAGGACAAGGATTCGGGCGAGCTGCGTCGCCCGCACCACGTCGACCTCAAGACCGGCATGTATCGCGGCCGGCAGATCCTCGAAGCCAAGAAGTAAGCCGAAAGGCTGGCGGCGCGTATGCGCTCGATCTGATCTATAGCGGCCGGTCCCCCACGGGATCGGCCGTTTGTTTTTCCCCTCGCCACCAGAAGCGACCAGACCTGACGGAGACCGGGCATGAGCATGCGCGTAGAATCGGACACCATGGGCACCATCAACGTGCCGGCCGACAAATATTACGGCGCGCAGACGGCCCGGAGCCTGGCCAATTTCGACATCGGCGGCGAAAAGATGCCGCGCGAGATCATCAAGGCCTTCGGCATCCTGAAAAAAGCGGCGGCGCTGGCCAACACCAAGCTTGGCCTCATGGACGAAAAGACGCGCGACCTGATCGTCGCGGCGGCGGACGAAGTCATCGCGGGCAAGCTGGGCGATCATTTCCCGCTTGTCGTTTGGCAGACCGGCTCGGGCACGCAGTCGAACATGAACGTTAACGAGGTGATCTCCAACCGCGCCATCGAGATGGCCGGCGGCGAGATGGGCTCGAAAAAGCCCGTCCACCCCAACGACCACGTCAATATGAGCCAGTCGTCCAACGACACCTACCCCACCGCCATGCACATCGCGGCGGTCGAGGCGGTAGAAAACTACCTCTATGGCCGCGTCGAATTGCTGCGCGACACGCTCAAGTCCAAGGCCGACGAATACATGGACGTCGTCAAGATCGGCCGCACGCACCTGCAGGATGCGACGCCCCTGACGCTGGGACAGGAAATTTCGGGCTGGGTGGCGCAGATCGATTATGCGCTCGCCGCCATCAAGGCCACCATGCCCCAGCTCAAGGAGCTGGCGCTGGGCGGCACGGCCGTCGGCACCGGGCTCAACGCCCACCCCGACTATGCGGTCGCCGTCGCAAAAGAAATCGCGCAGCTGACCGGCCATGACTTCGTCACCGGCCCCAACAAGTTCGCGCTGCTGGCCGGGCACGACGCCTTTGTCGGTGCCTCCGGGGCACTCAAGCAGCTCGCGGTGGCCTTCATGAAGATCGCCAACGACGTGCGCTGGCTCGCCTCGGGCCCCCGTTCGGGCCTGGGGGAAATCACCATTCCCGAAAACGAGCCGGGCAGCTCGATCATGCCGGGCAAGGTCAATCCGACCCAGTCCGAAGCCATGACCATGGTGGTGGCGCAGGTGATGGGCAATGACGCCGCCATCGGCTTTGCCGCGAGCCAAGGCAATTTCGAGCTCAACGTCTTCAAGCCCGTCATCGCCTACAATTTCCTGCAGTCCGTGCGGCTCCTCGCCGACGCCGCCAAGAGTTTTAACGACAATTGCGCCGTCGGCATCCAGCCCGACCGCAAGCGCATCACGCAGTTGGTGGACCAGTCGCTGATGCTGGTGACGGCGCTCAACCGCCGCATCGGCTACGACAACGCCGCCAAGATCGCCAAGACTGCCCACAAGAACGGCACCACGCTGCGCGAGGAAGCCATCAATCTGGGGCTCCTCACCGGCGAAGAATTCGACGCCGAGGTCAAGCCCGAGCAGATGGTCGGCCCGCTTTCACTGAAGAAGTGAAGCCTGGGTCCAGGCGCCTTTGATGCCAGCATCGTCACCACCGGGCCTGTCCCGGTGGTCCATGCCTGTCCAGGATGGATTGCCGGGACAAGCCCGGCAATGACGGTTAAGTTTGGGTGTGTTGGGGTGGATGCCCACTCCCCCTTGGCAGGGAGGGCATGAAGCAGCTCGCACCGCCCATCGGCTCCTGCGCCTCCCTCCCCGCAAGAGGAGAAAGAACCCGCCACGGCCGCGATGCGCACCCTCCCCTTGACGGGGAGGGCAGGGGTGGGGTGCTTCACACGCTCGAACCGGGGGCTGTCGCACCCCTCCCGTCCTCCCCCCGTCACGGGGGAGGTACAGGCCATCCCGCCCATTCACCAGCCGCTGCAGCCTGAGGCCCTACCCCCTCACCGCCGCCTCGATCTTGGCCACGTCGATCTTCTTCATGCTCATCATGGCCTCGAAGGCCCGCTTGGCCTTGTCGCCCCCCTCCTGCATCGCTTCGGAAAGGGCGCGCGGCGTGATTTGCCAGGAAATGCCCCATTTGTCCCTGCACCAGCCGCACATGCTTTCCTCGCCGCCATTGCCGACGATGGCGTTCCAGTAGCGGTCGGTCTCGGCCTGGTCGTCCGTCGCAACCTGCATGGAAAAAGCCTCGGTATGCTTGAAGGCCGGGCCGCCATTGAGCCCGATGCAGGGGATGCCCATTACGGTGAATTCCACGGTGAGCACGTTGCCTTCCTTGCCCGACGGATAATCGCCAGGAGCGCGGTGAACGCCGGTGACGACGGTGTCGGGGAAGGTTTCCGCATAGAACCTCGCGGCGCCCTCGGCGTCATTGTCGTACCAGATGCAGACGGTGTTCTTGGCGTTTTGCATGGTGCTCTCCTCGAGAAAACGGCCCTAGTGTTGCGCGACTGAACGGTCGCGTCCACAGGGGCGACGAATGCCGCCCCGCCATACCGACACGCTCGCAAGATTTTTCTTGGCGCCTTTCGCACGCCGGGCCGGTCTGGCATGGTGGGCGTCGCCACAGGGAGACCAGCCGAGCATGAGCGAAACAGTGATCCTGCCAGACCGGGCTGCGCCGCGCCGCCGGGGACGCTTCATCCCGCCCCTCCTGGTGTTTCCCTTCCTCGCCTACAACCTCGTGGTGTTCCTGTTCTTCCGCGGCGATCCGGTCAACTGGTCCGCGGGCCTGTTGGCCATCCCCATGCCTTCGGGCATGTCCTGGGCCATCAGCGCGGGCGATTTTCTCCTCGTCATCGGCATCATCATGCTGTTCTTCGAGGTGCTGAAATCCACCCAGACGGCGCGCAACTCCATCATCGAGCACATGCTCTCGATGGTGCTGTTCGTGCTGTTCCTGGTCGAGTTTTTGCTGGTTGGGGCCGCCGCCAGCTCGGTGTTCTTCCTTCTGATGGTGATGAGCCTGATCGACGTCGTCGCCGGCTTTACCGTCTCCATCACCAGCGCCAGCCGTGACGTCTCGATGACCTGACCGCTCAGGCGGTGAGGTTTTTGCGGTAGCCCTGCGGCATGCGCCGCACGGCGATCCTGGCGCCTTGCGTGTAGGAGCCGATGGCCGCTTCCACCGAGGCGTTGCGTCGGGCCCGTTGTGGCGGCAGGCGGTCCCGCGCGGCCAGGAGGTGGCCGACA
Organism: Devosia oryzisoli; assembly: GCF_014837245.1. Lineage (GTDB taxonomy): Bacteria > Pseudomonadota > Alphaproteobacteria > Rhizobiales > Devosiaceae > Devosia > Devosia oryzisoli. The sequence continues at coordinate 80,842 of NZ_JACYFU010000005.1, read as the reverse complement.
AAGGCCGCATCGGCATGGCTGCGCGCCAGCGATGGGCGCGGCGCGGGCGCCGCTAAGGGCACCGGCAGTCTCGCTTGTGTATCAGTCTCGGGCATTGCGGCTCTCACTGTACCGTTTCGAGCCGATATGTCCTGAAATGGGACGCATCTTCTGGCTCCATACCCCTTTAGGGGCAATCGGCGTGCCAGATGTTAACGCGGTGTTAACCCGTTGCGATCCCCGAATGTGATCGATCCACGAAAAAGGCGGGTCCGAAGACCCGCCTTGTCTGCAGTTCCGCCTTGCTAAGCTCTCAGAAGTTGTCCTTGCCCTTGCGGATGGCGGCGAAAACTTCGGCCGGATCGGCGCCTTCGAGCCCGTAATAACGAGCCAGCTCCGGCGCGTCGGCGCGCAGGAACGGGTTGGCGCGCTTGTCCTCGCCCAGCTCGAACGGGATCGTGGGCCGGCCGCCGCTGCGCAGCGAATTGACCACGTCGGCGCGCTGCTGCAGCGCCCTGTTGTCAGGGTCGATGCTGAGCGCAAAGCGGGCATTGGCTTGGGTGTATTCATGGCCGCAATAGACCAGCGTGTCGTCGGGCAGGGCGCGCAGGCGCTTGATCCCTTCCCACATCGGGCCCGGTGTGCCCTCGAACATCCGCCCCACGCCCAGCGAGAACAGGGCATCGGCCGAGAACAGGTGCCGTCCGTGCGGATCGAAATAGACGATGTGGCCCAGCGTGTGCCCGGGCGTCGCGATCACCTGGAAACTGGTTTCGCCCAGCGTGACCGTGTCGCCATCGCCCACCAGTTCATCGAGGCCGGAAATCTTGTCCGCTTCGGCGGCGGGTCCGACGACCCGTGCGCCATAGGCCTGCTTGAGGTCTGCTATGGCCTCGACATGGTCCTGGTGGTGATGGGTGATGAGGATGTCGCTCAGCGTCCAGCCCCGCGCCTCAAGCGCCGCCCGGATCGGGCCGGTCTCCGGCGCATCGATGGCGGCGGTCTTGCCGGTCGCCTCGTCGTGGGCGAGATAGCCGTAATTGTCGCTGCGGGCGGGAAAGACGTCGACGATCAGGGCCATGGCCTACTCCTTCGTGTTCCTGCGGAAGCTAGGCATCGCCAGCCCGAAACGCAACCGTCCCGGGCGCAAAGACGCCCGCGCGAAAGCGCTTTTGCGCGCAGGACCAAGGCGTTACACTTGCCCCATGAGCAGCGATGTCACCCGCCTGATCGCGTATTACAAATCGCCACTGGGGCGCATTTCCCGCGCGCTGGTGCGCGAGCAGGTCATTGCCCTGGCCGGTGACGTGCGCGGCAAGCGGGTCCTGGGGCTCGGCTTTGCCACGCCCTATCTGCGGTTTGCCCTGGGGAAGGCGGAACGGGTGCTCGCCTTCATGCCGGCGCGGCAGGGGGCCTCGGCCTGGCCGCGCGAGGGCCCCAGTTGCACGGTGCTGTGCGACCCGCTCGAAATGCCGCTGACCGATGCGGCGGTGGACATGACCATCGCCATCCATGCGCTCGAGCACGTGGCCGATGCCGAGGAACTGATGCGCGAGCTGTGGCGCATCACGGCGCCCAACGGGCACCTGATCCTGGTCGTGCCGCGGCGGCGCGGTATCTGGGCGCAGCGGGACAACACGCCGTTTGGGCAGGGCAATCCCTATTCCGGCGGCCAGCTCGAAAAGCTCCTGCGCGACCACAGCTTCGTTCCCGAGGCCTGGCGCGATGGCCTTTTCCTGCCGCCCATGCAGTCCTCGCTGGTGCTGAAGTCAACGCGGTTCTTCGAGCGCTTCGGCCGCCTGTTGGGGCCGGCCATGAGCGGGGTCATCTGCGTGCGCGCCCGCAAGGAAGCCTTTCCGGCCGTGCCGCGCCGCAAGCGGGAGGCCCGCTATGTGCGGGTGCCGGGGCTTTCGGCCGCTACGGCGCGCTCGGGCTGAGGCGGCAAGAGCCTTTGCCTTTGCGGCGCGCTTTGCATATGGTCCGCGCGGCGTGTTGTGCCCCAGCCTAGCGAAACCCGATGCCCCTTTCCTCCCGCCCGACGCCACAGCCCGGCATTCTTGATATTGCGCCCTACGTGCCCGGCAAGTCCGGCGGCCCCGGGCGCCCTGCCATCAAGCTCTCGGCCAACGAATCCCCGCTCGGCGCCAGTCCCGCCGCCGTCGAAGCCTTTGCCGCTGCCGCGCAACGGCTCGACATCTATCCCGAAGGCTCCTCGCGCCTCCTGCGCGAGGCCCTGGGCGAGGTGCACGGCATCGATCCGGCGCTGATCGTCTGCGGCAACGGCTCGGACGATCTGCTGCACCTTATCGGGCAGGTGTATTTGGGCGAAGGCGACGAGGCGGTGATGAACCGCTACGGCTTTTCGGTCTATCCCATCATCACGCTGGCCACCGGCGCAAAAATCGTAATGACCGAGGAGCGCGACTACACGGCCGATGTCGATGCCCTGCTCGCTGCCGTTACCCCGCGCACCAAGATCGTCTGGCTGGCCAACCCCAACAACCCGACGGGCACCTATCTGCCCGAAGCGGAAGTGCGACGACTGCATGCCGGGCTGCGGCCCGACATCCTCCTCGTCATCGACAACGCCTATGCCGAATACGTCACGGCGCCCGACTACCGCATCGGCCTTGATCTGGTGCGCGCCTCCGAAAACGTCGTCATGGTGCGCACCTTTTCCAAGATGGGCCTCGCCGCCGCCCGGATCGGCTGGATGGTCGGACCGCCCGCCATCGTCGATGCCATCAACCGCATTCGCGGACCCTTCAACGTCAACCTGCCCGCGCAGATGGCCGGTGCCGCCGCCGCGCGCGACACCGCGTTCACCGCCCGCCTCAAGGCGCACAACGCGCAGTGGCGCGACTGGCTGACGGGCGCGCTGCAGTCAAACCGCCTGCGCGTCATCCCCAGCCAGGCCAATTTCATCCTGGTGCTGTTCGAGGACGAGGCCACGGCGGCGCGCGCCTTCGAGACGCTTCTGGCCGCTGGCTATGTGGTGCGCGAAGTCGCCGGCTCCTACGGCATCGGCAATGGTCTTCGCATATCCATCGGCTCGGAAGCGGCCATGCGCGGCGTCGCCGATGTGCTCAATTCAATGATGGCAGGGCAATGAGCGTCACCTTCCGCAAACTCGCGCTGGTCGGCATCGGCCTGATCGGCTCTTCCATCGCGCTGGCCGCCCGCCGGCAGAACCTGGTCGAAACCATCGCCATTGCCACCCGGCGCGCCGAAACGCTCGCAGAAGCGCGGGCGCTCGACCTGGGCGACATCTATACGCTCGACGCGGCCGAAGCCGTGCGCGGCGCCGACCTTGTCATCCTCTGCGCCCCGGTAGGGGCCTATGGCGCCCTGGCCGAAGCCATCGGTCCGTTCCTCGAGCCCGGCGCGATCGTCTCCGATGTCGGCTCGGTCAAGGAGCATGTGGTCAAGGTGGTTGGCCCGCATGTGCCCGAGGGCGTCCATTTCATCCCCGGCCACCCCATCGCCGGCACCGAGCATTCCGGTCCCTCCGCGGGGTTTGCCGAGCTCTTTGCCGGCCGATGGTGCGTCCTGACGCCGGGCGCCGATGTGCCTGCGGCCGCCACCGCGCGCCTCGTCGCCTTCTGGCAGGCCATGGGTTCGATGGTCGAGTGCATGGATGCGGCGCACCACGACATGGTCCTCGCCATCACCAGCCACATCCCGCACCTCATCGCCTACAACATCGTGGGCACCGTGGCCGATCTCGAGGCCGACACGAAATCGGAAGTGATCAAGTTCTCCGCCTCGGGCTTTCGCGATTTTACCCGCATCGCCGCCTCCGACCCAGTGATGTGGCGCGACGTGTTCCTCACCAATCGCGACGCCGTGCTCGAAATGCTGGGGCGCTTCAACGAGGATCTGTCCGTCCTGCAGCGCGCCGTGCGCACGGGGGACGGCCCCGCGCTCGAGGCGCTGTTTACCCGCACGCGCGCCATCCGCCGCTCGATCATTTCGGCAGGCCAGGAAACGGCCGCGCCCGATTTCGGCCGGCCGCACGAGGCGGCGCCGCCGGCAACGCCCCTGCCGGTGCGCGACCATGGTGGCGGCGACGACGCCTGATCGTCGCGAGCGCCAGCTCTGATGGCGAGGTGCGCAGCGCAGCGCAGCCTCGAACCACGCGAGCGCTAGAACAGGGACGGGACCGTCGCGATCGGCACGAGGCCGGAGGACAGGGTTCCACCGCGCAGATTGATCTGGTTCTTGTGGCGGCCATCTTCACCCGGAACGCCGAGCACCAGCGTGCGCCAGGGCTCCTCGATCAGGGGCCCGATCCGCTCGGCGACACCGCTCGAGGTGATCTCGATCGTGCCATTGGGGAAGCCCTGCTCGTCCAGCGCGATGTGCCCCGTCGCTTCCAGGTCCGCCGTGGCGTCGGTGGCGTGAAGCCGCGTCAGCGTCAGCACGCCGCCATTGCGCTGCCAGGCCGGCAACAGAGGCTCGGCCCCCAGCGTGCGAATGTCGTCGGGCAGGGCGCTGATTTCGGCCTCGAGCTCGGCCTCCCCTCCCGTCAGCCCAAGCCCGGGAGCCTCGACGCCCCTGGCGCTGGCATAGTTGGCGAGCGCGGCCAGGTGCCGGTCGGCGTCATGCGCCTCGGGAATGTCGAGCAGGTGGAATTCCACATGGTCGGCCTTGGCGATCTGGTGCTCGAACAGCCGGTCGGTCCAGGTCGGGGCGTCGGCGATGAGGGAAAAGCGGGCAACGCGCCAGTCCTCGATCCGGAGGCTGGCTTCCATGCCGGTCCATTCGAGGGCACTGCGCTGCCCTGTGAAGGCGTCGGACAGTTCCAGCGGCCCCTTGGCCCAGGCCAGGATATGATTGGGCCGATAGACCATGACGCTGGCGCGCAGCTCGGGCATCTCCGCCATGACATCGGCGGCGACCAGCACCGCATCGGTGCAGTCGAGGTCGAAGCGGAAAGGATAGCCGCCGACGGAAAGGTCGCCGCAGGTGAGCTGTGGCGCGGTCTCGCCATCGGCGAGGGCCAGGGCTTCCACCTGCTGCCGCACCTGGCCAGCCAAGAACAGCCAGGCGCCACTCCAGGCGAGAACGACCAGGACGACGACGACACCGAGGATGATGATTCGCTTGCTCATGGCTGCCTTCTTAACCGCAGAGGCGCAATGTCAGAAGCGGGTTTCCCGTCGCGGCTGGGTGAGACAGGTTCGTCCCGCGCTGCCGCATCTCTTGCCAGAGAGGGCGGCGGTTGTGAGGCGGGACAAGGAGCGCTAAATTGATGGCCATGACAAATGCGGTCGACACAGCAGCGAGCCGGTGGGTTTTCGGCTACGGCTCGTTGATCTGGAACCCCGGCTTCCCGTTTCGCAGTGCGCAGCTCGGACTCCTGCGCGGGGCGCACCGGAGCCTGTCCATCATTTCCCATCACCACCGCGGCACAGTGGAACGCCCGGGCCTCGTCTTCGGCCTCGCCCGTGGCGGCGCCTGCCGCGGCATGGCGTTCGAGGTGACCGACGCCGACTGGTCGGGCGTCTTCGATTATCTCCAGGCCCGCGAACAGGTGACGATGGTTTATCGGAATGTCGTGCGGCCGGTGCGGCTCGACGATGGCCGCTCGGTCATGGCCCTGACCTATGTCATCGACGAGCGGCACGAGCAGTTCGCGGGGCGGCTGAGCCTTGAGGAACAGGTGGAGATGGTGCGCGAGGCCCGGGGGCTCTCGGGGCGCAATGTCGACTATGTCGTCAATACGGTGCGCCATCTCGAGCAGCTGGGCATTCACGATGCCGGGCTCGTGGCCCTGGTCGAAGCGCTCGAAACCGAGGCCGCGGCGGGTCAGGCCGCCTGAGCGCGCAGTTCTGAAGCCGGTTCGCCCGCTTCGAGATCATGGATGACGCTGAGCCGTTCGCCCGATCCGGCCGCAGAACCGATGCGGAACACCTTGTCGGCGCAGGTCATGGCGAGGCGGAAGCGGGCGCGGCTCAGCGGGTCGGCGACGAGGTCTGCGGTGGACCCGACCCAGAGCCCGTTCCGTCCCTTGGCGAGGAGATAGAGCGCATCTTCGTTCATCGCGAAGGCCTCGAGGCTTTCCGGGCAAAGATCGTAGACCTGTCCCGAGCATCCCAGCCAGTGCACCGTCCGCTCTTGCCTCGAACCGCCTGAAAACCCGGCCATGCCGCCCTCCATCGCAATGAGAACAAAGGTAGAACGAAAGCCGATGTTGGTCAAGCGGCTTCTGTGTTCTCATCTACATGTATGGCTTGCGTCGGCCCTGCCGTCAACATCTGGTGTCTTCGCTGCGGCGGGCCCGCAGTTTCGCCACGCCCTCAGCCAGCGCCGGCGTCATCGGCCGTGCCAGCCTCTCGGAGAGCGCCTCTTCGGCCAGGACATCGGAAGCCGGCTCGATTGCCGCGCGCAAACGCGCCATGAATTCGGCCTGCGGCAGGCCCGGCTCGATGGGCGGCAGGAACCGCGCCTTGGCCGTTCCGGGCCAGATGACGAGGCTGTTGCGCCCCCAGAACAGGCCCGAGTTCAGCGCCACCGGCACCACGGGCACATCGAGTGCCGCGTAGAGGCGGGCAATGCCCTGGCGGTATTGCGGCGGCGCCAGGGGGGCGCGGCGCGTGCCCTCGGGATAGATGACGATGCGGCAGCCCCGCGCGATGGCCTCGCGCCCCTGCTCGATCATCTGCGGGATGGCGTCGGCGCCCTTTTGCCGGTCGATCTCGATGGTGTCGAGCGACAGCGCCGCCCAGCCAAAGAAGGGAATGCGGGTCAGTTCCTTCTTGGCGATATAGGCAGGCCGGCCGGTATGGGGAAAGATGGCGAAGATGTCCCAGTCGGACTGGTGCTTGGAGGCGATGATGCAGCCGCCTGGCGGAATGTTCTCGTCCCCGCTCACGTCCGTCTTCATGCCGGTGGTCCAGCGCAGGATATGGATGTTGGACCAGCACCAGTAGCGGGCCAGCGCCCAGGTGAGGCGCGTGCGGCCCGCCGTGATGCCGATAGTGCCGATGACTAGCGCCAGCACGATCGTCTGCCCCAGGAACAGCAGGTAGAAGAGCGCCGTGCGGACGGCCTGGACGGCTTTTCTGATCGGCATGCACTCTCCTTCCAAAGGCGGGGGGCTGGCGCCCTCTAGCCTTTCGTCACGAAGCTTCGCTGAGATAACGCCGGACGGTGACCCGGGAGGTGACGGCGGTCAGCACGGCCATGACGGGCACCAGGGCGAGAATGACGATCATGCCTTCCCAGCCGAGGAGAAACTGCCCGAACAGCACCCCCACCTGCGCCGTTGCCTCGCTGGGCAGTACGCTCCCGGCAGCGGTGCCGATGATGAGGAAGAACAGGATGGAGAGGAGCGCGCCCAGCAGCCCCCCCTGCAGGCCGATCGACAGGAACCGCCCCTGGAACGCCCCGGCGATGAAGCGGTTCGAGGCGCCGATGAAATGCAGCACGTCGACGATTTCGCGGTTGGTGGCCATGGCCCCGCGCGTGGCGAAGATGATGGCGAGGACGGTCGCCACCCCGATCAGCCCCAGGATCAGAACGCCCGAGAGCACCACCGTGCCGGCCATGGTGTTGAGCTGCTGTCGCCAGGCAGCGTGCGTATCGAGGCTGGCCCCCTTGATGGCGCCCAGATTGCGCTGCAGCGAGGGGATGTCCGCATCGAGCGGATCGGACAATTGCACGACGATGAGGCGGGGAATGTCGATGGCCGAAAGGTCGAGCCCTTGCCCGAGCCAGGGGCGCAGGAGGTTCTGGCTTTCCTCGATGCTGAGCGCGCGCGCGCTGGCGACGCCGGGGGTCGATTCGGCCAGTGACACGGCGGTGCGCAGATTGCTCTCCATCACCTCGCCCTCGACCGGGCGGATCTGGATGGTCAGTTCCCGTCCCACATCGGCCGACCAGGCAATGGCCGATTTCTGCACCAGCACCACCCCGCCCAGCGTCACCGCCGAAAGGAAGGCCATGATGGTGACGAGCAGCAGCAGCGTCCGTCCGGCCACGCTCTTTTCGGGCACGATGGGAAAGCCGCCGACGCGGCGGGGCAGGCGGGCGAGAAGCTGCCTAATCATGGATGGTCAGCTCCCCCTTGTTGAGCACCATGCGCGGATAACCGAACCGATCGAGCAGCGGCAATTCGTGCGTGGCCAGGATAATGGTGGTGCCCAGCGTGCGGTTGAGCTCGGCAAACAGGTGCACCAGGCGGTCGGACAGTTCCGGGTCCACATTGCCGGTCGGTTCGTCGGCCAGCAACACCTTTGGACGTCCGATGACGGCCCGGGCGATGGCGGCGCGCTGCTTTTCTCCGCCGGAAAGCAGGCTCGGAAAAGCGTGCATGCGCTCCCCCAGCCCCACCCACTCGAGCAGTTCGATCACGTTGGGCCGATATTCGCTCTCCACCTGGCCCAGCACGCGCAACGGCAGGGCGACGTTTTCGAACGTCGTGAGGTGATCGAGCAGCCGGAATTCCTGGAACACGATGCCGATGTGGCGCCGCATCTGCAGCAGGCTGTCCTGGTTGAGGCGGCTGACGTCCTCGCCGAACATGGTGACCTTGCCGCGGCTGGGCTTGAGCGAAAGCAGCAGCAGGCGCAAGAGGCTCGTCTTGCCCGAGCCAGAGGGGCCGGTGAGAAAGTGAAACGAGCCGGGCTCGATGGAAAAGCTCAAATCGGTGAGGATTTCCGGCCCGTTGCCGTAGCGCAGACCCACGTCGGAAAATTCAATCAATAACAGCTCCCCAGCGCGTCCAGCGTCACCCGCGCCGATGGCGGCGAATCAGGCAGTGGCGTCATCATAGCAGCGGGGCGCCCCGCCTGCGGCATCGGGGGCCCTTTGGGCGGGGGAAAGCGGCACAAATGTGGTGCGTTTGCGGGTTTGAGGAGTTTTAACCCGGCGCGCGCTAGGGTCGGGCCGTCTTTCCCCCGTGCCGCCGGCCCGATGATCATTACCTGTCCGCATTGCCAGACCAAGTACCAGGTCACCTATGACGCCATCGGCTCGGCCGGGCGCAAGGTGCAGTGCGCCCATTGCCACCGGGACTGGAAGCAGGCCGCGCTGCCGCCCGAGCCACCGGCAGAGGATGCGGACCGGTTGTTTTCGGACGTCGACGAAGATCTCCTCGATGAAGCGCTTGCGGCGGAGGCCGAGGCCGTTGCTGCCGAGCAGCTCCCCGTCCGGCGCCCGCCCCTCGAACCACAAACGGTCGACGCGGCCGAGTTGCATAAGCGGCAGAAGGCGTTTTCGCGGCGCCACAACGAGATGGTGTCGCAACTGCCGCTCGCCCGGTTGCGCCGCTCTGCCCGGATGGGCGCTGCACTCCTCCTGGTCGCCATGCTGGCAACGGCCTATTTCGCGCGCGTCCAGATCGTTGATCGCTACCCGAGCCTGGCTGGCCTCTACCAGGCCATCGGTCTGGGCGTAAATGTGGTGGGCCTCGACTTTGCCAATGTGCAGTCGGGCATTACGTCCATGGGCGGGCGCACCGTGCTGTCCGTCTCGGCCCAGATCGTGGGACTGCGCTCCCGGCCCAGCCCGGTCCCGCCGGTCGTCGTCACCCTGTTCGACGCTTCCGGCAAGATCGTCTATCAGTGGAGTGCCCAGCCGCGCGTACCCGACCTCATGGCCGGCGAGCGCGCCACCTTCGACACCAGGCTCAGCGATCCGCCCGAGAGTGCAACCCGCGTGCAACTCACCTTCGGGGGCGGCGAACGGGACGACCGGCCGAACCCGCAACCGGACATGCCAGTTGGCGAACCGCCCGCCACCAGCCAACGCCAGGCCGCCGAACCGGCCCCTGCGGCCGCGCCGGCCGCCCCGACACAACATCATTAGGAGAGCGCCATGGCCCGCATCCTTGTCGCCGAAGACGACCCTTCCGTACGCGCCTTCGTGGTCAGCGCCCTCACCATGAAAGGGCACGAGATCGTGGCCGAAGAAGATGGGGGGCTGGCGGCCGAAACGCTCGATGCCGAAGAGGGGCGCTTCGACCTGCTCCTCTCCGACATCAAGATGCCCATCATGGACGGCATTGGCCTCGCGCTCCATGCCGGCGCCCGCTACCCCGATCTGACCATCGTGCTGATGACCGGCTTTGCCGACCAGCGCGAGCGGGCGCACGGGCTCGATGCCCTGATCTACGATGTCATCCCCAAGCCCTTTACCCTGGCCGACCTGGTTGCCAAGGTGGACGATGCCCTCCATGGGCGTCCGGTCGAGGTGGTCTCGCTCGGCCAGCAGGCGCGTGGACAGTAACGATCCGTTGCGCGCAAGGCTTTGCGGGCGCTTCGGGGTGCGGTAAAGAGCCCCGCAAAATTCTCTCCAGCCGGACAATCGACGTGACCCGACCCAGCGCCCTGCCGCCCGACCTCATCGAGGCTGCCCTCCAGTCTGCACGGCAGGTGGGCACGCCGGTCTGGCTCTACGACGCCGGTCCGATCCGGGCGCGGGTCGAGCAGCTGCGCTTCTTTGATTGCGTGCGCTACGCGCAAAAGGCCAACAGCAACACCCATATCCTCCGGCTGCTGCGCGGCCTGGGGGTGATGGTCGACGCGGTCTCGCTCGGCGAGATCGAGCGGGCGCTGCGCGCTGGCTACCAGCCGGGCACGGCAGCGCAGGAAATCGTCTTTACCGCCGACATTATCGATGCCGCGACGCTCAGGCGCGTCGTCGAACTGGGCATTCCGGTCAATTGCGGCTCGCCCGACATGCTGCAGCAGGTCGGGGCAGCGCACCCCGGGCATCCGGTGTGGCTGCGCATCAACCCCGGCTTCGGGCACGGGCACAGCCGCAAGACCAATACCGGGGGCCCTTCGAGCAAGCACGGCATCTGGCACGACGAACTGGAAGCCTGCGTTCGGCTGATCGACGAGCATGGGCTGCACCTGGTGGGGCTGCACATGCACATCGGTTCGGGCGTCGATTACCAGCACCTGCACCGCGTCTGCGACAGCATGGTCGACGCTGTGCGGCGCACCAATCGTCCGATCGAGGCGATCTCGGCAGGCGGCGGCCTTTCCGTGCCCTATCGCGCGGGTGAACCGGAAATCGATACGCAGGAATATTTCGCGGCCTGGGACAAGGCGCGGCGCGAGGCCGAGGCGATCACCGGGACCAGGCTCCGGCTCGAGCTCGAGCCCGGCCGGTTTCTCGTGGCCAATGCCGGGCTCCTCGTGGCCGAAGTGCGCGCCGTCAAGCAGGTCGCCAACAACCATTTCGTCATGATCGACGCTGGCTTCAACGACCTGGCGCGGCCCGCCCTCTATGGCAGCCACCACGACATCTGTTTTGTCACCCCTCGAGGCGAACCGGTGTCCGGTCCTGTCGGGCCCACCGCCGTGGCCGGGCCGCTTTGCGAATCAGGCGACGTCTTCACCCAGGCCGATGGCGGCTTCGTCGATTTCCGCGACCTGCCCCTGCCGCAGGTAGGGGATTTCGCCATCCTGCGCGACGCCGGGGCCTATGGAGCGAGCATGTCGTCCAACTATAATTCCCGCCCCCTGGCGCCCGAAATGCTGCGCGACGGCGACACCCTCCGCCTCATCCGCCGCCGCCAGACCATCGACGAATTGCTGGCGCTCGAGGCCTAGGCCTCCCTCTGCGCTCGCCGCTCCTGCGCCCCCTCGCCCCTCAGGGGAGAGGGCCGGGGTGAGCGGTGCACCTCCATCGACTCGGTCCCGAGCAGCAGCACCGGCTAAGCGCCCCGCGCCTCGAACGTCGCCTCGATCCGGTGGGCTACCATATGCTGCAAGCGCCAGAGATGGGGATCGTGAATACCCATCTGTTCGAGATGCTCGACGGTGGCATGCAGATATTCGGCCATGGAGCCGCGCGTGCCGGTGGCGGTCGCGAGCACGTCGGCAATCTCTTCTTCGCTGAGCCCGGAAACGTAGCGCCCGGACTTGCGGTCGATGCAGAAGGTCAGCGCCCGCACCACCCGTTCGCCCGAGCGGACCGTCACCATGCGCGGGGGAAAGGCGCTGGGCAGCCAGCCCATTTCGCGTTCGAACAGTTTTACGAGGCACTCGTCGCGCCGCGCGTCGGGCAGGCGGTAGAGCGCGCCAGTACAGGCGCCACCGCGGTCGAGCGCCAGCATCAGCCCGGGATTTTCGTCGCTGCCACGAAAGCGGTTGTTCCACCCCAGGCAAAAGGCGCGGTGCCAGCCATGCAGCAGGCCCCGGCGCATCTCGACGAAGTCGCAGGCCGGCTTCCAGATCAGGGAGCCATAGGCAAAAATCCAGGTCTCGTCATGCGCCTGGCCGCCGCCGAAGAAGCGCTCGATGGTGGCGCGATGATCGTCCTCCGTCGCGGCCCGCATGCCCTCGGGCGGTTCGGGCAGGCCTTCGGTGACGTCTTCGGGCTGGAGGTAGGCGACGTGGCGCGGGGTCAGGCGCATGGGACGCTGTTTAAGGGGCATCTTTTTCCTTCAACCGCCGCTTCCCACATCTCGGTGTCATCCCCGCGAAAGCGGGGATCTCTGTTCAAGGCCACAGGGGTTCCCGCTTTCGCGGAAATGACCTTGTGGACGATTACTCCAGCCTAGGCCGTTGGCATCTTTTCCTTCAGCCGCCACTTTGCGCTACCGCTTGTCCTATCCCGGTGTCATCCCCGCGAAGCGGGGACCTCCGTTTGAGGTGGATGTTACCGCAACAGGGGTTCCCGCTTTCGCGGGAATGACCGTGTGGACAATTGCTCCAGCCTACGCCGTTGGCATACGGTCACTCAACCCCGCCATCGCCATGGCCGCCATGCTTTCGTCCCTTGAGCGCCCGCGGCTCGTGCTGCTCCCCGGTCAGCGCCGATTTCCAGCGCGCGGCCTGCATGAGCACATTGGCCGGCGCCGTGCCGCCATAGGATTTGCGCGCCGCGACGGAGGCTTCCACAGTCAGAACCTTGTGGATGCGGCTGTCGATGCGATCGTCGATGCTCTTGAAGTCCTCGATGGTGAGGCCCTCGAGCCCGCAATCCTTCTTTTCCGCCAGCGCCACGATCTGCCCGGTGATGTGGTGGGCGTCGCGGAAGGGGATATTGATCTCGCGCACCAGCCAGTCGGCGATGTCGGTGGCGGTGGAAAACCCGGCCGAGGCCGAGGCGTGCATCCGTTCGCGGTTGGGCTCCATGTCGGCGACCATGCCGGTCATGGCGGCCAGCGACAGGGAGAGCGCGTCGAGCGCGTCGAAGGCGACTTCCTTGTCTTCCTGCATGTCCTTGGAATAGGCGAGCGGCAGGCCCTTCATCACCACCAGCAGCGAGTTAAGTGCCCCCATGATCCGGCCAATCTTGGCGCGCACCAGCTCGGCGGCGTCCGGATTGCGCTTTTGCGGCATGATGGACGAGCCGGTGGTGAACTTGTCCGATAGCTTGACGAAGCCGAACTGGGCCGAACTCCAGATCACCATCTCCTCGGCAAAACGGCTGAGGTGCATGGCGCAGATCGACGCGGCCGCCAGCGTTTCGAGGATGAAATCGCGGTCCGACACCGCATCGAGCGAATTGGCCGTCGGCCGGTCGAAGCCGAGTGCGCTCGCCGTCATGTCCCGGTCGATCGGGTAGGGCGTGCCGGCCAGCGCGGCCGAACCAAGCGGGCTTTCGTTGAGGCGCCGACGCGCGTCGTTCAGCCGTCCCACGTCGCGGCTGAGCATTTCCACATAGGCCAGCAGATGATGGCCGAAGGTCACCGGCTGGGCGTTCTGCAGATGGGTAAAGCCGGGCAGGATGGTTTCGGCTTCCTCTTCGGCGCGGCTCACCAGCGCCAGCTGCAGCGCGCGGATCTGGGCCACGAGATGGTCGATGGTGTCGCGCACATAGAGCTTGAAGTCTGTCGCCACCTGGTCGTTGCGCGAGCGCGCGGTATGCAGGCGCCCCGCCGCGTCACCGATCTTGTCGCGCAGGCGCTGCTCGACGTTCATGTGGATGTCTTCGAGCGCGCGCGAAAACGTGAAGCTGCCGCCCTCGATTTCGCCGAGCACCTCGTCCAGACCTGCCAGGATGGCGTCGCGGTCGGCGCGCGTCAAAATGCCCGTCTTCTCGAGCATTGTCGCGTGGGCCTTCGATCCGGCAATATCCTGGCGGAACAGGCGCTGGTCGAAGCCGATCGAGGCGTTTATCTCTTCCATGATGGCGTCGGGGCCGGAAGCAAACCGTCCACCCCACATCTTGTTGCTCATAGAAAAAGCCTTTCGGGAGTTGCCATGTCGGACACCAGCGCAAACCAGCCACGCGGGCGAGGCCGCTTCGTCCTGCCCGGTCTTGTCGGGCTGGTCGTTTGTGCGGGCGTAGCTATAGCGGCGTGGTTTTATCTGGGCAACTCTGCCCAGGCCAACTCGTGCAAGGCGCAACCGGCGGCGGCCCAGATCATCGATACCGCCGCGACCGGCGAGTTGGCCGCCCTCATGGGCACGGGCCAGGGGCGCGGCTATGCCGACCTCGCCTTCAAGGACGAAGCGGGCGCCGCGCACACCATTGCCGATTTCGAGGGCAAGGCACTGCTGGTCAATTTCTGGGCCAGCTGGTGCATTCCCTGCCGCGAGGAAATGCCGGCGCTCGACCAGATCGCGGGCGAGTTCAACTCGGACAAGTTCAAGGTGCTGCCGATCAACCTCGACATCGGCGAAGGCGGGCTGGAAAAGGCAAAAGCCTTCCTGGCCGAAGGCGGCTTTGAAAACCTGCCGCTCTACGCGGACAACAGCTTTGCCGCCTTCGACCGCCTCAAGCGCGAAGCGGTCGCGGTGGGTCTTCCCGCAACGCTCCTTCTCGATCCGGACGGCTGTGAACTCGCCGTCCTGCAGGGCCCGGCCGAATGGCAAACCGAGGATGGCAAGGCCGTGGTGAAGGCGCTGATCGGGCTCAGGGGGTAGGGAGCATCACGCCGGACGGCGCTAGCGACCTGACTTGATGGCCTCGAGATGCTCGCGATAGGCGGGCTTGGCGTCGAGCGCCACGGCTTTTGTGGCCAGGTCCAGTGCCTCCTCCTGCTGGCCGGAGCGGTGCAGCACCCACGCCAGGGTGTCGAGGTAATTGGCCTCCTCGGGGGACGCCGCCACCGCGGCGCGGGCCAGCGTCTCGGCCTCGCCCAGCCGCTCGCCGTCGGCCGCCAGCATCCAGGCCAGCGCGTTCTCGGCTTCCGCCCGCAGAGCGCCGTCCAATTCTATCACCTGGCGGAATTTTGCCTCGGCCATGGCGGCGTCGCGGTCGACGCCCGATCCTTGCCCATAGACGAGGCCGAGGTTGAGCATGGCCGGCTCCCAGCCCAGCGCCGCCGCCTTTTCGTAGAGCGCCACCGCCTGGGCCATGTCGACCCCGAGGCCGCCGCGGCCCTCGGCATGGTAGACGGCCGTGTTGTGGATGGCGAAGGCCTCTCCCGCGTCGGCTGCGGTGCGATAGAGCGCGAGGGCCTTGACCTCGTCCTTCTCGACGCCCCAGCCATTTTCGTAGAGATAGCCGAGCGCCCCGCTGGCGGGCGCGAAACCGAGGTCCATGGCCTCCTGGTAGAGGCGCGCGGCCATGCCGTGGTCGACTTTGGTGCCGAGGCCTTTCTCGTACATGCGCCCCAGCGCTTCACGCGCTATCCCCAGCGGCGCCTCGGCGGCCTTGCGGTAATGGCTGAACGCCTTGGCCGCATCGACCTCCACGCCGTAGCCGCCTTCGTAGAGCGCGCCCAGGCTGTACTCGGCGAGGGGTGTTCCCGCTGCCTCATAGGCCGCGATGGCTTTTGCCGCGTCGCCCGCCGCGTCGTAGGCCCGGCCGAGCTGGTACCGAAGCGTTGCATCGCCGGGTTGCGCCACGAGGGCCGCCTCGCAGGCCGCGATCGCCTTGGGCGCGTCCAGCTGATCGAATGGCACGCCGGTCTCTGCGCTCTCCATGGCGTAGGGGCTTGCTGTCAGGCGATTGCAGGCTTCTGTCGCCGTCTCCGCAGCGGCAGCGGGCAAGGCCCAGAGCACAACCAGCACCGCGGCACCATGCAATCTGCGCACCCTGAAGTCTCCCGCTATCGGCGCCATCCACGGCGCGTCCCCCACGCTAGCCGAGAGCTTTGCTGTGCACCAGCGGGGAAAGTGTTTCCCGCAGCTGATTTTTGTTGACCTCGCGTGGGCGATACTTGTTCGTGTGAAGAACGCTGAAGATACCGCTTGGAAAAACCCGCGATCTGATCTTATCTTCCCTCCACCGTGGGGGGAATATTTCATGCTCAAGCTGCTGCCTGCTCTGGCGCTGGTCGCTGTCGCAACCGTGTCGCCGTCCCTGGCGGCCGAAGCGGAGGACAGGGTCGACCTCCTGCTGCGCTGCGGCGCCGGCTACCTGCTCATCGCCGATGATCCGTCCATCGCCGAGACCGAGGAGGACAAGCAGACCTTTACCGATTACGGCACGGCGCTGCTCACCATGGCCGACCGGGCCCTGGCAGAGGCGGGCGTTTCGGAGGCCGAGCGCGAGGCCACCGGCTTCCGGATCATGGGCGAAGTCGACACGGCCATGGAAAACGGCACCGATGCCGGCTTCGAGCCTGAAGAATGCCTGCCCCTGCTCAAGACGGAAAAGACCAAGGCGACCCCCTCGCCCGAAGATCTCCGCGACGCCAAGATCGACATGCTGATGACGTGTGGGGCCGGCTTCATCCTCTCGTCCCAGACGCTGCAGGAGCAGGGCGAGGAGGCCGACGCCGCCATGCTCGAAGAGCTCGGCAACAATCACATCAACGCGGCCGAAGAGTTGATGATCCAGTCCGGCCTGGGCGAGGAAGCGCGCTTCCAGATCAGCAAGATGTATGGCGAACAGGTAGGCACGAAAATGCGGGCCGGTGAGGATCTTCCCTATGATTGGGACACCTGCGCCACCATCGAATACTAGCGCCAGCAGGATTTCTTGATGCCAGGACGTCTTTTCATCGGCCTCGCCCTTGTGGCCATGGCCGCTCCCGCGACCGCCTTCGACATCTCCTCCAGCTACGCGCCCAGCGCCGACCTGGTGCCCGGCCGCTACGCCTGCGTCAGCGGCCTCGATTTCAGCAGCTATAGCTGGACCTTCGATGTGGACGCCGCTGGGAGCTATGTCGTTGAGGGGCTCGAGGGGGGCGGGAGCCTGTCGCTCGCGCCGAACGGCGAAGTCGCGTTCGATGGCGGCCCGTTTGCCTCCGACGACACGGCCACCACCGCCGCCATGAACACCACGCGGGCCTCAGATGGCGCGCCGGTGCTGATCATCCGCTACGATTTCGGCGACACCGTCACCGACGACTACTGCGCCCGCTTCGAATAGCGGCTGTTCTTGTTGTAGGCGCGCGCTGATGCCGATGCGGGTGTGAGCCATTGTGCCACGCCCTCGTGGTTCGAGGGTCGCTGCGCCCCCGGCAGACCGAATCCCGGCCGCCCTCATGGTGAGGTGCGAGTTTTTCACGAGCCTCGAACCACGAGGGCGGCACGCACGACATGATCCGACACATCTTCCGGCGGTGCCGGTGATGCCTTAGAACGCGCTCCAGTCGAGCTTTTCGGCGGCGTTGCTGCGGCCGCTATAGGCGCGCCGAACGGCAGCGGGAGCGGCTGCGGGTTTTGGGGTCGGCCGTTGCACCGCAGCGTCCGTCTTGAACACGCCCACAATGGCGTCCAGTTCGACCGCCCGCGCTTCGGTCTGTTCGATGGCGGCATTGGTTTCTTCCACCAGCGCCGCGTTGTGCTGCGTCATCTCGTCCATCTGGCGGATGGCGCCGGTCACCTCGCCGATGGCGGAAGCCTGCTCGGTGCTGGCTACGGACACGTCGCTCATCAGCGCGCTGTTGGCCTGCACTGAAGCCAGGATCGCCTGCAGCTTCTGGGCCGCCGTCTCGACCAGCCTGCCGCCGCCGCTGACTTCCTGGGCGCTCTGCTCGATCAGCCGCTTGACGTCCGAGGAGGCCTGCGCCGCCGACTGGGCGAGGCGCCGCACCTCCACTGCCACGACGGCAAACCCCTTGCCCGCTTCTCCGGCGCGAGCCGCTTCCACCGAGGCGTTGAGCGCCAGCAGGTTGGTCTGGAAAGCAATGTCGTCGATGAGCCCGATGATGTTGGAAATCTTGGCCGACGAGGTGCTGATGCGCTCCATGGCCTCGGTCGCTTCATCCATCACCGCGCGGCCCTCGTCGGCAAGGTGCGCGGCCGATCGGGTGCGCTTGGAGGCGTCCTGTGCGCGGCGGGCGTTCTCGCCCACGGTAGCCGCCAGTTGTTCCATGGCCGCCGAAGTCTGCTCGATGGCGGCCGCCTGCTTGCTGGTGCGCTCGGCGAGGTCATTGGTGCCGGCCAGCAATTCCCCGGTGGCGAGCTTGAGCGCCTGCGAGGTGTCCCGCAGCTGCGACACCACCTGCGCGAGATTGTCCGCGACCGCATTGGTGTCGGTCTTGAGCTTTGCCAGCGTGCCCTGATACTGCCCCGAAACCCGCTTGGTGAGATCGGTCTGGGCCAGCGCAGCAAGCACGTCGCCCGTCTCGCCAAGGCTGCGATCGACTACTTCGACGAGGTTGTTTACCCCTTCGGCAAGGGCGGTCAGTGCCGGATCGGCAAAGGTGCCGGTGATCCGGTCCTCGAAATTGCCGGCTGCGGCGGCGTCGATCACGCGGCTGAACTCGCTCGAAAGCTGGTCCATCATGCGGGCGCGTTCCTCGCGGCGGGTTGCCGTCGCCTGCTCGATTTCTTCGGTGAGGGCCTCGGCGTGTCGGGCGCTGACCACCGCTTCCTCGGACCGTTGGTCGGCGACATTGAGCAGATGACGCGTGTTCTCGGTCATCCAGATCAGGCCCGCCGCTTCCACGATGAGGATGACGGCGTGCAGCACCACGCGTCCCAGCCCGCCACCGCCATAAAACACCAGTTCGCTCATCGCCATGCCGAGCACCAGGTGGTGCACCGCCACGAGGGCCGCGCCCAGGAGGATGGTCTTGCTGTCATAGAGCAGCGCGCAGATGGCGAGAGCCGCAAAGAACGCCATGTGCAGGTCGGTCTGGATCGGGTTGCCGCGCGCGACCGCCAGAAGGGCCATGACGTCCGTCATCATCACGCCCACGGTCATGTAGCGGAACGCGGCGGATTGGCGTTTGAGGACATAGCTTGTCCCCGTGGCGGCCAGGCTGAGCCCGGCGAGCAGAGAGGCGCCGCCCAAGGCGCCATGGATGAGAAATTCTGCGCCGATCACGCCCACCGACATGAGGACAGTGAGGGCAACGATCGCCAGGAGAGACTGGCCGCGGATGGTATTCAGGTTCATGATGCCTCAGAAGACAGCTGCGGGGCGCAAAGCCCCTTTGCAGAAAGAAAAAGGAGCGCCCCCAGCCGCCGCGCCCGATCCTGGAAGTCCGGATCGGGGGCATAGGCAACGACGACATTGGGGAGCCGCGTGGGCGCCACGACGTAGCCGCCCGCTTCCCGGACGACTTCCCAGGCTGCGGTCTCGCTGGTGAAAGGTGGGAAGGCTACGGCCATCTGGCCCGATTGAGGGGCCGCCATGGTCTGGGCTCCCGCCAGCATCGCGGCGGCAACCGTCAGGACCATCACGGGCAGCAGATCGCGCAAAGCCACGGCTCCGACCGCCTTCCCGGGGTGTTATTTTGGCCTGCAGAGGAACTTAAAGCAAGATGGTTGAGGAGAGGTGAACCGGCTGCCCATCTCTGCGCGAGCACGCGGACAATCCGAGCGTCTCAAACCCCCACTTGCGTCTCCCGCCAGTTCGCTTATAGTGAACCATATGGTTCAGTTTCATGACGCTCATGCCGACACCGCCTTTGCCGCTCTTGCCGATGCCACCCGCCGTGGCGTGCTGGAGCGTCTGGGGCGCTCGGACGCTTCGATAACCGATCTTGCCCAGAGCTTCGGGATGACGCTCACCGGCATGAAAAAGCACGTTGCCGTGCTCGAGCAGGCCGGGCTCGTCGCCACCGAGAAGGTGGGGCGGGTGCGCACCTGCCGGCTGGGCGCCAGCCGGCTCGAGGCGGAAGCGGCCTGGATCGAGCGCTATCGCGCGCTCTGGGCCGCCCGCTTCGAGGCGCTCGACGCGGTTCTCGCCGATCTCAAGCAGAACAATTCATCGAATGGAGGACACCATGACTGAGCCCGCCGCAACGCACCGCACCGATGTCGAGCGCCGATCCGAGCGGGAGCTCGTCATCACCAGGACCTTCGATGGGCCGGCGCAACTGGTCTTCGACGCCTGGAGCAAACCCGAGCTCCTGATGCGCTGGTGGGCGCCGAAATCGTTCGGCATCACCTTCCTCTCGTGCGAAGCCGATGTGCGCACCGGCGGCAGCTACCGCTTCGTCTTCGGCACCCCGTCGTCCGATCAGCCCATGGCGTTTTTTGGCCGTTACCTCGAGGTCGTCCCGCCCAGCCGCATCGTCTGGACCAATGAGGAGGGCGAGGAGGGCTCAGTCACCACCCTGACCCTCGAGGAAAAGGACGGTCGGACCTTTCTCGTTCTGTCCGATCTCTACCCCTCCGAGGCCGCGCTCAACGAGGCCATCGCCTCGGGCAGCACCGGCGCCTATCCCGAACAGTTCGACGCCCTCGACCCGCTCCTGGCCGAACTCCGCACGAGCCCCTAAAATTAGCCTTGACGCTAATTAGCTACCACGCTATTTAGCGTTATGTCTAATCAGGGTCCGCCATGGGTATCAATGCGGTGTTCGAAGCGCTCTCCCACCCGGCTCGCCGGAAGGTGCTGGCGCTGCTCAAGCAGGGGCCGATGACCGCCGGTGAGCTGGCGGAGCATTTCGCGTTCAGCAAGCCGACCCTGTCGGTCCACTTCAACAAGCTCAAAGAGGCCGAGCTCGTCGCCGTGGAACGGCGCGGGACAAGCATCGTCTACCACCTCAACACCTCCATACTGGAGGGGGCGCTGGCAAGCCTTCTCCGTCTCAAGGAAAACGACGAATGAACCGGGTCATCCTGTCTCCTCTCAATCTTGGCCTGTGGGGCGCCCTCATCGCCGTGACGCTGGCGGGATATGGCCTCATTCCCGCCGGAACGGTGCTGCCCGTGCACTGGGGCATCACCGGGGAGCCCGATGCGTTCCTGCCCCGGAATGGCGCCCTCATCCTGCCGCCGCTGTTTGGGGCGATCGTCATGTTGATCTTCTGGGCGGTGGGCCGTTTTGCCCCGCCGGCGCAGCTCGAGGCCAGCAGACATGCCTGGCGCACCATCGTGCCGGCCCTCAGTGCTCTTTTTCTAACCATCGCGGTGACCACCATCCTCATCGGCCTCGGCTATCCCGACCTGATGGTGCGGGTGATCTGCGTCGGCCTCGGCGTCATGCTGGTCGTGCTCGGCAATGTCATGCCCAAGACACAGCGCAATGGCCTTGCCGGCATAAGGCTGCCGTGGGTAGCCGATGCCGTGGTCTGGCAGAAGACCCAGCGTCTTGGCGGCCTCCTCTTCATGGCCGGCGGGTTCCTGCTCCTTGTCTCGGCCCTGGTGCTGGAAGACCCGGCACACCTGTTCGTCGCCCTGCTGGCCGCCCTTTTGGTGCCCATCGGGGTCACGGCCATCTACAGCTACCGCCTCGCCCACGGAGGCTGACAACCGAGCGATGGCCTGCCGCGTCTTGCGTCCGGCAGGCCTTTGGGGCACACCCGAAATCCTGTCGATTTGCCCCAAGCAAGGTTGTTCCCCATGGCCGCCCACCCGGTTTCGCCGCTTGCCCCGAAAAGCTACCCCGAGCTGCCGCCCATCGCCGGGGTGCGCTTCGCCACGGCCGAAGCGGGCATCAAGTACAAGAACCGCACCGACGTGCTGCTGATGGCGTTCGACGCGGGTACCGTGGCGGCCGGCGTCCTCACCCGCTCGAAATGCTCCTCGGCCGCCGTCGACTGGTGCCGGGCGCGCCTGCCGGGCGGAGTGGCGCGCGGGCTCGTGGTCAATTCGGGCAACGCCAACGCCTTTACCGGCTTCAAGGGCCAGCAAAGCGTCGAGATGACAGCCAGAATCGCCGCCGAGGCGCTGGGCTGCTCGACGGACGAGATATTCCTCGCCTCGACGGGTGTCATCGGTGAACCGCTCGATGCCGGCAAATTCGCTGGCGTGCTGGACGAAACCGCGACGCGCCTGGCCGATACGCCCTGGATCGACCCGGCCAAGGCGATCATGACGACCGACACCTATCCCAAGCTCAATGGTGCGGTGCTCGACATCGATGGCGTCGAAATCCGCATCAACGGCATCGCCAAGGGCTCGGGCATGATCGCGCCCGACATGGCGACCATGCTCAGTTTCGTCGTCACCGACATGCCGGTCAGCGCCGCGGTGCTGCAGGCGCTGCTGGCGCGCCACGTGCAGACCAGCTTCAACGCCATCACCGTCGACAGCGACACCTCCACGTCCGACACACTCCTCGCCTTTGCCACCGGCAAGGCCGAGGTCGAGCCGCTGACCAGCCTCGATGATCCGCGCGCCGAGATTTTTGGCGCCGCCCTGTCGGACGTGTTGTTCGACCTCGCCATCCAGGTGGTGCGCGATGGCGAAGGCGCGACCAAGCAGGTCTCGGTGCATGTCGAGGGCGCCACCTCCGACGCCTCCGCCTTCCGCATCGCCAAGGCCATCGCGGATTCGCCGCTGGTAAAGACCGCCATTGCCGGTGAGGACGCCAATTGGGGCCGCGTGGTGATGGCCGTCGGCAAGGCTGGTGAACCGGCCGATCGCGACAGGCTCGCCATCCGCTTCGGTGACATCCTGGTCGCCAAAGACGGCGAGCGCGCCGCCGGCTACGACGAAGCCGCCACCAGCGCCTACATGAAGGGCGAGGATCTGGAGCTGACGGTGCATCTCGGCCTGGGCGACGGCCGGGCGACGGTCTACACCTGCGACCTCACCCACGGCTACATCACCATCAACGGCGACTACCGAAGCTGAAATGGGCTTTCCGGACGCCGAAGCCTTCGAACGCGCCGGGCTCAAGGCCTGGCCGGGCATCGAGGAACATTGGGACCGCTCCTGGGTCCGCCGCGCCGCGGGCGGCTACACCAAGCGCGCCAACTGCACGCAGTGCTTCGATCCGGACGATTTCGAAGATGCCGATGTGCGGGTGATCTCGGCTGCGTCCTGGATGGTGTTGCGCAAGATCAAGCCGGTGTTCCGCATCACCCCGCTGTCGAGCCCGGAGCTCAACGCCACGCTGGACGAGGCCGGCTGGACCGTGCTCGACCCCAGCCATCTCTTCGCCATGGAACTCGGCGAGCAGGAAGCGGACCCCGAGGCGCGGGTCCTCCCCGTGCTCGATGCCCAATTTCTCGCCGCGGCGCAGCGCCTGCAGGGCTATGACGCAACCGCCATGAGCGGCATGAAGAACCTTCTGGCTGCCCTCAAAGTGCCTGCCGCCGGTGTTCTCCTCTACCGGAACGGGCAAGCCGTGGCCTCCTCCATCATGGCCGTGGCCGATGGCATCGTCGTCACCGGCAATGTCGTCACCGATCCCGCCCGCCGCCGCCAGGGCCTGGCCGCAGCCATGATGCGCTCAGGCCTTTCCTGGGCCAGGGGCCAGGGAGCCCGTTACGCCGCGCTCAACGTCCAGGCCGACAACGCTGCCGCCAAGGCGCTCTACAGCGCGCTCGGCTATGTCCACCAATACGACTATTCCTACCGCATACCGGGAGCGCCCAAGTGAGCGACAAACCGCTGCTGCTCGTCGTCGCCTGCGCGCTGGTCGATCCGGATCGGCGCGTCCTCATCGCCCAGCGGCCCGAGGGCAAGTCCATGGCCGGGCTCTGGGAATTTCCCGGCGGCAAGGTCGAGCCGGGCGAAACGCCCGAAGACGCATTGATCCGGGAGCTGCGCGAAGAACTGGCAATAGAGACCAAGCAGGCGTGCCTGGCTCCATTGTCGTTTGCCAGTCATTCTTACGAGAACATTCACCTCTTGATGCCACTTTACGTATGCCGCAAGTGGCAGGGATTTGTCGAAGCGCGTGAACATCAGGCGCTCAAATGGGTGCGCCCGCAGGCGCTTCGCGACTATCCAATGCCGCCGGCGGACGAGCCGTTGGTGGCAGCCTTGTGCGATCTTCTCTAGGAGCGCCGGCAGCCGGGAGCATAGGGAGCTAAGATGCGTGCACTGCCGATCCGGCGCTTCCTGCGCAACGAGAGTGGCGCTACCGCGGTCGAATACGGGCTTCTGGCCGGGCTCATCGCCGTTGCGCTGATCGCCAGTTTCATCGCGCTTGGCAACACCACCCAGGGCCTGCTCGCGGCGGGCGGGGCGGCCAACGTCATGACCGACCAGGCCGCCACCATTCCCTGAGCTAGTCCAGCGTCACGATCTTGACGCGCGTTCCGGCCGGCACCGGATCGCCCGGATAGAAATTGTTGAGGATGTAGAAGAGATCGCGGCTCCCGGGAATGTTCGCCATCTGGCGCGCCAGCGTGTCCGCCGTGTCTGCCGCCCGGGCGGTCACGACCCGGATGTGCAACTGCCGGATCTGGTTCAAATCCGAGGCGTCGGTCCGCCGGAAGCTCTGGATGGTCTGCTCGGCCCCATCACGGAAGCGCGCACTGTCGCCCTTGGCGGCGAAGATGAAGCGATAGACATCGCCATCGAGCCGCATCACCGCCACGCGGAAGAACCATTGATCCGTCTGGGCGAGCCCGGTCGCCATCTCGATACCGTTGACGGTCCGGGCCTCGACGGTTTCGGCCTTGAGCCCGGCAATCCAGCCCGATTTCAGATAGTCGGCCAGCGCCATGTTGGGCTGCACCTGCGCACTGTCGAAGCGCACGGCCTCGCCGTCGCCGGCGACGCCCACCACGGCGCTCTGCGAATTCTGCAGCGTATACCCATTGGGCACGGTGAAGGTGAACCTGCTGCCCGGATGGATGAACCGCTGGCCGACGATCGTGCCCTGGGCGGGACTGTCGCCGAAGCTCATGCCCGAGATCGCCGTGAGGTAGGCATCGCGGTCAGCCTCGCCGTTCGGTCCGGTCCCGAACATGGACTGGGCAGTCGCGAGGGCCTCCCGGATGCGCGCGGGCGTTGCCGGATGGGAGGAGAGGAAGCCGTCATCGCCTTTGGCGTCGCCCGCGGAGAAGGCGGCAAACCGGCTCATGACGCCGAGGAACCGCGCCGCGGCGCGCGGATCGTAACCCGCCTTGCCGGCAACCTTGATGCCTTCCTGGTCGGCATCGAGCTCCTGGTTCTGGCTGAAGGCGGCGAGCGACTGGCGGGTCCGGTTGGCAACGGCGTCGGTCGAGGTGTCGCCTCCGAAAATGCCGGTGATGACCCGGTCCACGATCTGCGTGGTCCGCGTCTTGTCGGTCCGCGCGCGGGCGTGGCGCAGCGTCACGTGGGAAATCTCGTGCGCCAGCACCGCCGCCAGTTCGCTGGTGTCGGACGCCAGGGCGAGGATGCCGCGGGTCACGTAGATATAGCCGCCCGGCAGGGCGAACGCGTTGACCTCGGAGGTGTCGAGGATGGTGACGCGGAACTCGGCATTGGGCTGATTGGCCGCCGCGAGCAGCCGGCCCACGATGCGCGCCACCATGATTTCGGCCGAGCGGTCCGAATAGACGCCACCATAGGCCGCCACGATGCGCGGGTGTTCGCGCAGGCCGATCACCGCATCGTCCGGCTCGGTCCCTTCCGGCACCACCATCGGGGCGGGGTTGTCCCCCGTCTTGGTCACCTCGATCGAAGAACCGGTAAGGGACGTGCAGGCCGTTACCGCCACAAGGCTGATTGCCAGGACGCCGATGCGCACACCAATGTTGCCGAAAAGCGCCTTCATCGTGTCGACAGAACCTCGATCTGCTCGGGATGGGTAATTTCGATGCGCGGACCGTCCCGATCGTCCACCCATCCGCGTATTCGCACCAGTGCCCCTTCAAGTGCAAGCGGGTCTTGGCCCATCTGCGTGAAAAGACGCAAGGCTGGCTTTTCGATCACGCCGGTGAAGTCTTCCTTCCAGAAGCGGCCGAAATTGAGATAGGTGCGCCCGCCGGCCTTTTCAGCCAGCAGCACGCGCCCTTCCACCAGCTCGTACTGCCCCGCCAGCTTCAGCAGGTCCCCAGGCCGGTCGGCCGCGCGAATGGCATAGAAAGCGTCGGCCCAGATGCCGAGCCGGGCCGCGCGCGCCCGGCCTTCGCCGGCAAAGAGCTCATCAAGGCAGGCGCGGTTGTCGGGAAAGGAATAGACGCGGGCCAGGCCGTTCTCGACCATGAAGGACTGCGCCCAGATCTCCTTCCCGTCGACCGCGACGAACATGTGCGCCAGTGCCCGGTCGTAGCGATCTATCTGCTCGCCGCCATAGCCGAGCCGCACCGGGCGGTTGAGCGCGAGCGTCTCCAGCGCCGACTTGGCTTCCTCGGCCAGCGGCCAGGCGGGGAACCCGTCCCGCCCCAGCGGCAGTTTTGGGGCTTGCGTGCCGATCAGGCGCACGGTCAGCCCCGTATCGAGCACCACCGTATCGCCGTCCGTGACCTGCACCACCGTCCCGCCATCGACCATGCGAAGATCGGTGCACGCGTCCACTGCACTGACGAAACCTGCGAGCACGGCCAGGGAAGCTGCGGAAAGGGCGATAGCGTGACGCAAAGGCGAGACCTTGTAAGACGTGATTCACCATGCACTCAAACACGGCAAAAAATCATTACCGGTAGAGGTTCACGAATGCAGGAATTGTCTTTGTGTGGCTTTCCGGCCAATGTCGAGCGGGAGCGGGAGGAGCCGGACATGGCACCAGGCACTGTGCGAACCGGAACGGCGGGATGGGTCTTCGAGCCCTGGCGCGGCAGCTTTTTCCCCCAGGGCCTCGTGCAGAAAAAGGAACTGGCCTATGCGGCCAGCCGGCTCACCAGCATCGAGATCAACGCCACCTTCCGGGCCAACCAGAAGCCCGAGAGTTTCCGCAAGTGGGCTGGCGAAACGCCCGCGGGCTTTCAATTCTCCGTCAAGGGGCCGCAACTGGTCACCCATATCCGCCGGCTCAAGAACTGCCGGCAGGAACTGGCCAACTTCTTCGCCTCGGGCCCGCTGGCGCTGGGCGATCGCCTCGGGCCGTTCGTCTGGCAACTGCCGCCGAACCTGCAGCTCGATCTCGATAGCTTTGCCGCATTCGCCGCCATGCTGCCGCGGACTATCGAGAGCTACCTCGCGCTGGCCGGTGAAGCCGACGGCAAGGGCAAGTCGCCCCCGTTCCTCGATGCGTCGGACGCACCGCAACGCATCCGCCATGCCATCGAAACCCGCCATCCCAGTTTCGATACGCCGGAGGTGGACGCCATCTTGCGCGAGCACAACATCGCACGGGTCATTGCCGACACGCTCGAAAATCCGCGCCGCGACCGCACCGCCGACTTTGCCTACTGCCGTCTCCAGGGTCCCGCCCGCGAGGGAGCGACCGGCTACGAGCCCGAAGACATCGCCGAGTGGTCTAAACTGGTATCGGATTGGCGTTCAACTGGCGATGTCTATGTCTATTTCGTGCATGAAAACAAGCTGTACGCTCCGCACAACGCTATGGCCCTGCGTCGCGCCCTCGGCGAGACCGTGCCATCCGAATAATCACGAGCCCGTTCCGGTCTGGCTTTTGTCCGAAGCGGGCGCTAAGTCAGCCTCAAGCGTCACTTTTTTAGCGGATGATCTCATGTCAGCCACCAGCCGTCCCTGGGACAAGCTTGCCGCCGGTCTGGCCTTTCTTCTCGGTCTGGCGACCATCCTGGGGGCGCTGGGATCGCAGTATATCGGCGGCCTCTACCCGTGCGAGCTCTGCCTCGAGCAGCGCCTGGCCTATTATTACGGCCTGCCCATCCTCGCGCTCGTCCTGCTGTTGTGGAACCGGCTGCCGCTGACCGTCTGGTTCATTGCCATGGCGCTGGTCGCGGCCATCTTCGCCTGGGGCACCTATATGGGCGGCTACCACGCGGGCGTCGAATGGGGGTTCTGGCCCGGGCCCACCGCCTGCACCGGCGTCGGCGATGACTTCAGCTTCGACCAGCTCAACGACATGAAGCCGGTGATCGGCTGCGATGTGGTGCAGTTCCGGTTCCTCGGACTGTCGCTGGCGGGCTACAACGCGCTGATTTCGCTGGCGATCGTGCTGCTGCTGATCGGCGCCATGGTTGTCCAGGCCCGGCGCCGCCGCGCCTAGGGCTCGAGCTCGATATCCCAGTAAAGATAGTCCAGCCAGCTCTTGTGCAGGTGGTTGGGCGGGAACAGCCGGCCGTTATTGTGCAGGTCATGCACCGTGGGGGCGTAGGGCGCCTGGTGCGGGAACATGCGGATTTCGCTCGGCAACCGGTTGGCCTTGCGCAGATTGCACGGCGCGCAGGCGGCAACGACGTTGTCCCAGGTGGTGAGGCCGCCCTTGGAGCGGGGGATCACGTGGTCGAACGTCAGATCTTCCTTGGAGCCGCAGTACTGGCACTGGAAGCGGTCGCGGAGGAACACGTTGAAGCGGGTGAAGGCCGGATGGCGCGCCGGCTTGACGTAATCCTTGAGCGACACCACGCTGGGCAGGCGCATCTGGAAGCTGGGCGAGCGGATGACCGTGTCGTATTCGGAAACGATATTCACCCGATCGAGGCACACCGCCTTGATGGCGTCCTGCCACGACCACAACGACAGTGGGTAATAACTGAGCGGCCGAAAGTCGGCGTTCAGCACAAGGGCGGGACAAGCCTCAGGCGACACATGGATGGTCACTTGAGTCTCCCGGAACGGGAATCGCGTAAGTCCATAGCCCTCTTATACTAAGCCCTTTGTGTCGGGCGTGTGAAGCGGGCGCGCAATGGTTATTTCGTGAGCTGGCGGGCCACGAAATCACTTGCGAACTGCAGCCCATCGGGGGAAATGCCGTGCCCGGTGCCGCGGCTCACATGGTAACTCACACTATAGCCCGCCTCGGTCAGCGTCACGTTCGCCTCGGCACTCATCTGCGGCGAGACGACGGTATCGAGATCGCCATGCACGAGGCACACCGGCGGGCGTGCCAGCTTGGTCTCGCCGAAGCCTTCGGGCGGCAGAAAGGCCCCGGAAAACCCAAGGACCCCCATCAGCGTCTTGTCGGCCGGCAGCGACAGGCCGGTATGGAGTGCCATCATGGCCCCCTGGCTGAATCCGGCAAGGATCGTGCGCTCGGGGGTGAGGCCAGACTGGGCCCAAAGGTCTTCGAGAAACTCGACCAGGATGGGACGCGCCAGCGTGACGCCGCTCTGGCGGCTGGCGAGGCGGTCGCCCTCGAAATCGATGCTGAACCACTGGAAGCCACCGGCCGTCATCTGGGCCGGGTGCGGCGCATTGGGCGCCAGGAACACGGCGCCGGGCAGCAGGTCCTGCCAGAGCGGGGCCAGCGAAATAAGGTCATTGCCATCGCTGCCATAGCCATGGAGCAGAACCACGGCAGCGTCAGGCGCGCCACCGGTCCGGGGCGGCAGCATGGGGCCGGAAAGCTTGGTCACAACAGGATTCCTTCGCGGTCGCGCAGAATGGCGAAATAGCGCCAGAGCAGCAGGGCGGCGGCCGAGCGATGCGGCGACCAGTCTGCGGCAAGGGCGATCATTTCCTTGATGGTCGGCCGGGCGTCAAGGCCAAGGCCATGATGGGCGGCCTTGAGCAGGGCCAGATCGCCGGCCGGGAAGATGTCGGGGTGAGCGGCGCAGAAGAGGAGATAGACCTCTGCGGTCCAGGGTCCGATGCCCTTGTGCGCCACGAGCGCGCGGATCGCCTCGTCGGCCGGCAAGGCGTCCACCGTAGCGAAGTCGAGGCTGCCATCGAGAACAGCCCGGGCCATGGTGCCGACGGCGAGAAACTTGCCGCGGGAAAAGCCGGCGCCGCGCACCTCGTCTTCGGTGAGCTTCAGATACCCCTCGGGCGTCAAGGCGCCTGGGAGCAGCGCGAACCGCCCCCAGATGGCCGCCGCGCTCTGGACGGAAAGCTGCTGGCCGCAGATCACCTTGGCCATGCCGGCAAAATGCTTGGGGTTTACCCGCGGCATGACGTCCCCCACGCGCTCGCGCAGCGGCTGAAGCTGGGGCGCGCGCCGCACGAGCGCGTCAAGGTGGGTGGCGACGCCTTCGGGCGTATCGATACGCCATGACGCGGTCAGGGTTTGAGTGCTATCGGTTTGAGCCATGTCCAGTTCCATACTTCGATTTGCCCCCAGTCCCAACGGCTGCCTGCATCTGGGTCATGCCTATTCCGCCCTCGCCACCTGGGACGCCGCGGCCAGGCTGGGCGGAACGGCGCTGTTGCGGATCGAGGACATCGACACGGAACGCTGTAAACCCGAATTTACCCAGGCCATCTTCGAGGATTTGCGCTGGCTGGGCCTCACCTGGCCAGAACCGGTGATGCACCAGTCGCAACGGCTGGACCTCTATATGGAGGCGGCCGACCGACTTTTGGAGATCGGCCTGCTCTATCCCTGTTTCTGCTCGCGCTCGGACATCGCCGCCAGAGCCACCGAAACCGACCCCGATGGCGCGCCCGTCTATCCCGGAACCTGCCGCCATCTGCCGCCCGAGGAGCAGATCCGGCGCATCGAGCGGGGCGATGCCGTGCAGTATCGGCTCGACGTGGGGGCCGCGATGGCGCGGGTGGGGGTGCTGACCTTTACCACCGTGATGCCCACCGTGCTGGACCGCCCGCAGGTGCGCTACGCACGGCCCGAGCGCTGGGGCGACGTGGTGCTGCAGCGCAAGGACACGCCGACGAGCTATACCCTGAGCGTCGTGGTGGACGATGCCGCGCAGGGGATAACCCATGTGACGCGGGGGCGCGATCTCGACGCCATCACTGACGTGCATGTGCTCTTGCAGATGCTGCTCGGCCTGCCCAGCCCCACCTACCATTTCCACCGCTTGCTGCTCGACGATGCCGGGCGGAAGCTCTCCAAGTCCGACGGCGCGCAGAGCCTTGCGGAACTGCGCGCCCAGGGGTGGTCGTCCCAGGATGTGCGGCGGGCTGTTGGCTTCTAGCCCCGCGCCTTGCCGATCGGCCCCAGATGGGTGAGCGAGAAGCTTTCCGGGGCCTTGAGGCCGTAGCCGAGGGCACGGTCAAAGCCCGCGTGACCCATCCAGAGGGCGCCGAGGCTGGCAGCCACCGGCAGCGAAAGGACGAGCCCTGCGGCAAGCACCACCATGCCGAAGGCATAGAGGTGGACGAGGTTGTACACCGTGCTCCCGACCCGTTTGCCGAGGCCATAGGCAGCAAAGCTGAAGTCGGGGGCAAAAAAGGTCAGCAGCGCCAGCCACCAGGGCAAGTCTGCCCCGAGTGGCCAGAGCAGCGCCAAGGCCGAGGCGAAGATGAGGCCACCTTCCACGCGCTGCCAGTTTCTCCACCAGGTCTGGTGTTTCATCTTCACCCTCACGCGGCCTGCTTGAAGGCCATAAGCTCTTCGATTGTTGCGGCGACCGCCTGCTCGAACGGGGTGGCGGCGCCTGCCGGCAGCATGGCGTCGAAATCGGGGTCGACCAGTTCCATTTCGTTGAGCCAGAGATAGCGCATGCGATAGATGTCGCGCATCACCGGGTTGACCACGCCTACGGCGCGCAGCAGCCACCAGGGCATGGGCGAGACCTTGAGCGGGCGCGGCACGGCAGTCTGGATCGCAGCCATCATCTGGCGGTGCGACACCCAGTGACCGGCAAAATGGAAATTGCGGAAGGCGGGCAGCGTGGCGCGCTGCTCGGCGAGCGTCACGAAGCCGCGGCCGAGGTCGGGCAGGTAAGCCCAGCTGTGGCGCTTGTCGAGGTCGCCCAAATGATAGAGCCGTCCGCGGCGCTCATCCATCAGCATGGCCGCCTCGAACCATTCGGCGCGGTTGCCGGGGCCGAAAAAGTCGCCGGCGCGCAGGATCAACGTCTGGAAGCGGCCGTCCTGCGCGGCTTTTTCCAGCATGGCTTCAAGCCGGATGCGGATTTTTCCGCGCGGCGCTTCGGCGCTCTGGCGCAGGTCGGGCGACACCACGCGGTCGGCGGCCCGGTAATTGTAGATCGTGCCGGGAAACAGCAGCGTCTTGCCGCTCGTGCCCATGGCGTCGATGACCGTCTGAAGCTGGCGCTCGGCGGCGCCATTGCCCCACTTGTCGTAGGGGAGATGGAGGCCGTACACGACGATCTCGGCATCGGCGATCGCGGCCCTGACCACTTCGACGTCGTCGGCATCGCCAGCGACGAACTCGGTGCCGGCGACCGGCCGGCGGTTGGTGCGGCCCAGGCCCCGGACGCTCCAGCCAGCGTCGCGGAAGGCGGTCATGGCGGCGTTGCCCAGATGGCCGTTGCTGCCCAGAATGGTGACTTTGCCCTTTTGCATCTTCGAATTCCTTGCCTGTGTGGTGTTGCTGACAGGGAAGATGCTCGATACGCTGATGAATGGCGATCGGGAGAATTCGGACGTTGGACATTCAAGAATGAATAGGGAGCCGGACTGGTCCTGGTGGCGCAGCTTTGCCGCCGTCATTGCCGAAGGGTCCCTCTCGGGTGCCGCCCGCAAGCTCCAGATCAGCCAGCCCACGGTGGGCCGCCATATCGAGGCGCTGGAGGCCGACCTTGGCCTGCCGCTGTTCGATCGCACTCTCACCGGGCTCAAGCCGAACGCGGCCGGGCTTCGCCTCTATGAGCCGATCCAGCGGGCGCAGGGTGCGCTCGCGGAGGCGGCCATCCTTGCCGAGGGGGCGCAGGAGCAGACCGGAGGTACGGTGCGCATCACGGCGAGCACCATGATCTCGAACTACGTGCTGCCGGACATCCTCCTCGGGGTGCGGGCGCGCTTCCCCAAGGTCGCGCTCGAGATCGTGCCCTCTGATTCTCCGGAAAACCTGCTGATGCGGGAAGCCGACATCGCTCTGCGCATGTTCCGCCCCACCCAGCTCGAGCTGGTGACGCGCCACCTGGGGGACATTCCCATCGTTCCGGTGGCGCATGAGCGCTACCTGGCGCGGCGGGGGCGGCCGGCGACGGTAGAAGAGCTCTGGGAGCACGACATGCTGGGCTTTGACCGGTCAGACGCCATCCTGCAGCATGCCCGCAGTCTGGGCATCGTGCTGACGCGCGACAATTTCGTGCTGCGCTCGGACGACCAGCCGCACCTGTGGGAGTTGATCAAGGCGGGGCTCGGCATCGGCTTTGGGCAGCGCAACCTGATCCGGCGCACGCCCGGGCTCGTTGAACTTCCGATCGACCTCAAGATCCCGGCGCTGCCCATGTGGCTCACCGTGCACAGGGAGTTGTTCACCTCCCATCGAATCCGTGCCATCTATGATGCTGTCGCCAAGGGGCTCAGCGCCTATATCGAAGGCACATCTCAAGGCTCTGTTTCGCGTTAGGCGCAGCTCATGCAGACACTTCTCAATATCGCCATCGCCCTGGCACTGCTGTTCGTGGTCATCGTGCTCGGCATGGGCCTGTGGAACATGCTCAAGGGCGGACCGGGCAACACCAGCCAGCGTTTGATGCGCCTGCGCGTCGTCGGGCAGGCGGTGGCCTTGGCGCTGCTGCTCGGGGCGCTGTTCCTGTTCGGCGGCCGGGGAGGCTGAGGCCATGGTCAAGATCAACGCTATCTATACCAGGACCGGTGACAACGGCACGACAGGCCTTGTTCGCGGACCGCGCCGGTCCAAGCATGACCTGCGCGTGGAGGCCTATGGCACCGTCGAAGAGGCCAACGCCACCATCGGTGTTGCGCGCCTCTCCACGTCCGCGATGCCCGAACTCGACCTCGTGCTGGGGCGGGTGCAAAACGATCTCTTCGACGTCGGCTCCGACCTGGCCACGCCCGGAGCGGACGATCCCGACGCCCCATATCCCACGCTGCGCGTGCGGCCGGTGCAAACCGAGTGGTTGGAACACCAGATCGATCACTTCAATGCCGATATCGCGCCCCTCAGGAGCTTCGTGCTGCCGGGCGGCACACCGCTGGCTGCGGCGCTGCACGTATCGCGAACGGTCTGCCGCCGCGCCGAACGGCTCGCGGCGGCGCTCCGGGAAGCCGAGTCGGAAACCAATCCGGAAGCCCTGCGCTATCTCAACCGACTCTCCGACCTCATCTTCGTGCTCGGGCGTGTGGCCAATGAAAAGGGCCAGAAGGACGTGCTCTGGGTGCCGGGCCAGCATGGGGACGTCAAGAAGGGCGGCTGACGCCTTTGCACCAATTG
This sequence comes from Devosia oryzisoli, assembly GCF_014837245.1. Taxonomy (GTDB): domain Bacteria; phylum Pseudomonadota; class Alphaproteobacteria; order Rhizobiales; family Devosiaceae; genus Devosia; species Devosia oryzisoli. The sequence goes on along the minus strand of NZ_JACYFU010000005.1, from coordinate 46,795 downwards.
CCCTGCGTGTGGGGAAGGAATTGTTTACCGGCGGGGCCTAGCGTTATGGCTTGATCCACCGGGGAGTGCACGTCTTGGACACCGACCTGGCCATGAACCTTCTGGCCGCCCGCACGACCATGACGCAGAATTCGGCGCAGATGGCCGTGTTCAAGAAGGCGCACGACATGGAGGCGGACCTTCTCAATTCCCTGATGCAGACTGCGCTCGAGATGGCGCCGCCCCCGCCGGGGCAGGGCACCAAGGTCGACAAGACGGCCTGACATCATGAGCAGCGGCATCGGCATCTCCCCGTCCGTCATGATCAACCGCATGGTGCACGAAAGCGGCACGCCCGAAGCGGCCAGCCTTGCCGAAGTGGCCAAGTTGCGCATGCGCCTGGCGCAGGCACAGGCGGAGGAACTGGCCACCTCGGCCAGTCCCGAACCTGCGGCCAAGGGCCCGGCGAACGGCGCCGAGGTCGACCTCTTCGTCTAACCCGGACCCGCAGATCCAGCCGCAACCAACAAGAAAGGCCCGGCGGAGCCGGGCCTTCTTGTGCGTGGCGGACGCGCTTACTGCGCTGCTGCGTCGGTTTCCTCAGCAGCGGTTCCGGCGTCTTCCCCGGTGGCAGGGGCGCCGTCATCCATGCCGGCCGCGTCGCCATTCTGGGCTGCGGCGTCGCCGGCCTGCTGGTCGTCAAGGGCAGCGGCGAGGGCCGAATCCTTGATGTCGATCTCGACGCCGCTCATCAGCGCGTCCACCTTTTCGCCAAAGGCCTTCATCAACGCCTGCTGCTGGAGCTGCTGGGCGACCTGCTCGAACGCCGGTGGCTCGGACTGGCGCTTTTCCTCGAGCTTGATGATGTGCCAGCCAAACTGAGACTGGACCGGATCGGAGACCTGACCCGGTTCGAGCGCGAAGGCGGCTTCCTCGAACGGCGGCACCATCATGCCTTTGCTGAAGAAGCCAAGGTCGCCGCCATTGGCTGCACCCGGATCGATGGACTTTTCTTTCGCGATGGCGGCGAAATCGGCACCGCCATCGAGTTCGGCCTTGATGGCCTTGGCCTCATCCTCGGTCTCGACCAGGATGTGGCTGGCGTGAACCTCTTCCTGCGGCTTGAAGTCGGCGACGTACGCGTCATAGGCGTCGCGGACGGACTGCTCGGTGATCGATCCGGCGATGGCCTCGGCGAAGTAGGCACGGCGGAGCGCCCGCTCTTCGAGGTAATTGAGGCGCTTGGCGAATAGCTCCGTCTTGTCCATGCCGGCCTCGCGCGCGGCATTGGACATGACCTTCATGTCGATCAGGACGCGCAGCAGGAACGGCCGGCGCTGGTCGGGCGGCATCTGCTGGAGATCCTGGGCCATGTCTTCGGCGGCAAAGCTGAGATCGGCCTCGGTGATGTCCTGGCCGCCTACCGTGGCGACCACGGTATCGGGCGAAACGGGAGCCGGGGCTGCAGCAGGGGCAGCGGCCGCGTCGGGGGCGGCGGGCGCGGCCGAGGCGTCGGGTGCGGTGGCCGGCGCTTCGGTGGTCGCGGGGGCTTCCGGGGCTGCTGCGTCCTGGGCATGGGCGCCCAGGGCAGGAACCGCGGCCAGAAGCGCGGCGAGGCTCAGCGTGCGAACCAGTCGCAGGGAGGAATTCGGCATGGTGATCAGGTCTCTCCTTTGCCGGTCCGGCGGGCCGGCATGATCATTGGGCGGGGCGATCCGCCGATGGTGGCCCGGCATGAACTGCCAAGAGGGCCAAATTGTGCCGCACGCGGCCGCCTTCACCAGACTGTGTGTGCGGCCCCAGAGGCCCCGGAAAGCCAGAGGGTGGGGAAGGTGTGGCCCATTTGGCCAACGTTGACAAGACTTGACCCCGCTCTTACATCTCACGCGCTTTTTCAGGAAGCACGGGCGCATGGTCGAACACTGGCCGACTGCTTCTGTGCATCATCACCGGACCGGGAGCCGATCGGCTTCCTTCGCGTTGTGACGAGGCGAGATGAGGCCGGCAGCCGCGTCCGGACGCGATGCCGCCCGCTTCTTTCCCGCCCGCCACCGACACTAGAGGATTGAACGAATGGCTCTTGCTTCGCTTGCCCGGAAGATTTTCGGGTCACCGTCCGACCGCCAGGTCAAGCGGTACCACGGCAAGGTGGCAGCGATCAACGCGCTCGAGCCGGAGCTCGCCAAGCTCACCGATGACGAGCTGCGCGCTCGCACGGCCGACTTCAGGACGCAGCTGGAGAACGGCGCCGACCTCGACGACCTCATCGTTCCCGCCTTCGCAACGGTGCGCGAGGCCTCCAAGCGCGTGCTCGGCATGCGCCACTTCGACGTGCAGCTCATCGGCGGCATGGTGCTCAACGATCGCGCCATTGCCGAGATGCGCACCGGCGAGGGCAAGACCCTGGTCGCAACGCTCGCCGTCTACCTCAACGCCCTCAACGGCAAGGGCGTGCACGTGGTGACGGTGAACGATTACCTCGCCCGCCGCGACGCGGGCTGGATGGGGCAGATCTACCGGTTCCTCGGCTTGAGCGTGGGCATCATCGTCCATGGCCTTACTGATCAGGAGCGCCGGCAGTCCTACGCCGCCGACATCACCTACGGCACCAACAACGAATTCGGCTTCGACTACCTGCGCGACAACATGAAGTATTCGCGCGCCCAGATGGTGCAGCGCGGTCATGAGTTTGCGATCGTGGACGAAGTGGATTCGATCCTCGTCGATGAGGCCCGGACGCCGCTGATTATCTCGGGTCCCTCCGACGACCGGTCCGAGCTTTATATCAAGGTCGACGAGCTGATGGGTGTCATCGGCGAGGGGGACTTCGAGCTCGACGAGAAGCACCGCGCTGCGACCTTCACCGACGACGGTGTCGAGAAGCTCGAGGAGGCTTTGCGGAGTGCCGGGCTGCTCAAGGGCGAGTCGCTCTACGACATCGAGAACGTGGCTCTGGTGCACCATGCCAACTCGGCGCTGCGGGCGCACAAGCTGTTCCGCAAGGACAAGGACTATATCGTCCGCGACGACGAAGTGGTGATCATCGACGAGTTCTCCGGGCGCATGATGCCGGGCCGCCGCTATTCCGAAGGCCTGCACCAGGCGCTGGAAGCCAAGGAACACGTCAAGATCCAGCCCGAGAACCAGACCCTGGCCTCGATCACCTTCCAGAACTATTTCCGGCTCTACAAGAAGCTGGCCGGCATGACCGGCACGGCGGCCACCGAGGCCGAGGAATTCGCCGACATCTACAATCTCGGCGTCGTCACCATCCCCACCAACCTGCCAATCCAGCGCATCGACGAGGACGACGCGGTCTATCGCACCGCGGCCGAGAAATACGATGCGATCGCTGACCTCATCAAGGAATGCCAGGAGCGCGGCCAGCCGGTGCTCGTGGGCACGACGTCGATCGAAAAGAGCGAGATGCTGGCCGATCTTCTGCGCAAGAAGAATGTGGGCCAGATGAACGTGCTCAACGCCCGCCACCACGAGCAGGAAGCCTTCATCGTGGCCGACGCCGGCCTGCCGGGCGCCATCACCATTGCCACCAACATGGCCGGCCGCGGCACCGACATCCAGCTCGGCGGCAATCTCGAAATGCGCATCGAGCGCGAGGCGGGCGAGCTCGAGGGCGAGGCCCGCGAAGCCAAGATCGCCGAGATCAAGGCGACCATCGCACAGGAAAAGGAAAAGGCGCTCGCCGCCGGTGGCCTCATGGTGATCGGCACGGAGCGCCATGAATCGCGGCGCATCGACAACCAGCTGCGCGGTCGCTCGGGTCGCCAGGGCGATCCGGGTCACTCGAAATTCTACCTGTCGCTGCAGGACGACCTGATGCGCATCTTCCCGGTGGAATCGATGGACTCCATGCTGGCCAAGCTCGGCCTCGAGCAGGGCGAAAGCATCACCCATCCGTGGGTTACCAAGGCGATCGAGCGCGCGCAGGGCAAGGTCGAGGCGCGCAACTTCGACATCCGCAAGAACATCCTCAAATACGACGACGTGATGAACGATCAGCGCAAGGTGATCTTCGAGCAGCGTCTCGAATTCATGGATGCCGAGGACGTCAGCGAGACCGTCACCGACATGCGCCACGACGTGGTGGAGAACATCGTGACCAAGGCCTGCCCGCCGCGGTCCTACCCCGAGCAGTGGAACACCGAGCAGCTTGCCGCGGCCGCCAAGACCTATCTCAATGTCGATGTGCCCGTCGCCGAGTGGGCGGCAGAGGAAGGCATTGACACCGAAGCCGTGGAAACGCGTCTGCGCGAGGCGGCGGACGCGCTGATTGCGCGCAAGGAAGAAACCTACGGCCCCGCCATCATGCGGCAGGTGGAAAAGTCCATCCTGCTGCAGTCGGTCGACGGTCTGTGGCGCGAGCACCTCGTCATGCTCGATCACCTGAGCAAGGTGGTGGGCTGGCGCGGCATCGCCCAGCGCGATCCGCTCAACGAATACAAGCAGGAAGCCTACGAGCTCTTCCAGGCCATGCTGTCCAACCTGCGTGAACTGGTGACGACGCAGCTGAGCCATATCGAGGTGCAGATGCGCCAGCCGGAGCCGCCCCAGGCTCCGTCACCCGCCCAGTTGACCGAGAGCCACATCGACCCCACCACGGGTGAAAATGATGCCGTCGGCGACGACAGCGACCGGCCCGAAAACCGCCCGCTCGACCCGCAATTGCTGGTCGGCCTGTCGCGCAATGCGCCGTGCCCCTGCGGCTCGGGCAAGAAGGTCAAGCACTGCCACGGCGCCTTCGTCTGATCGGTTCCCGATTCAACAGAAAGCCCGGCAGAACTGCCGGGCTTTTTTCTTTGTGCATACCAATGAGGTTCAGCAGGTGACGCGAATCTCTGCATAGCCGGTGACGCCCTCGTCGCCACCGGAAGTGACACCGATCATGCAGCCCGAATTGCCCAGCGCCATGGTGCCGCCCGATGGGATGGCCGTGCCGTCGGAGAGGGTGATGTAGCCGTTGTCCACGCCCGACACCTGCACCTCCGCCTGATGGCCGCAAACCGGGTAGCGGTCGCCTGCCGCGACCAGGATGCGCATCCCCGATGGGAGGCACTCCGCTCCGGGCTGGGCGCCCGAGTTGGCAGTGGCGCTGGGCATGGGCGCGCTCGTGCCAGCGCCATCGCGCCATGCCTGCTCCAGAATGGCAATCCTGTTGGAGAGGTCGTCCAACTGTGTCGTGTCGCCCGAACTATCGGCAACCGGCGCAGCGCTCCGCTTGGCGTAGAGATCGAGGCTGATGCGCAGCTGCGCCACTTCCGTTGCGAGGCGAACGATTTCGCGCCGGGAGTCCGCATAAGTCCAGACGGTGGCGGCGAGTGCGGCGAGCGCAATCACGCTGGAGGCTATGGCGATGACCGCTGCCGAACCGGGGCGGCGGGCGGTGCGAGCGGGCGCCGTGTCCGACCAGCGGTTAGGGCTCTCGACAGGGGGAGCCTCTGGAGCAAGGGGGGGTTGTTCCACGACACCATCCATCCAGCTTAAAGTCTGGCCTTCGCACCCGAGTGCGGCCGAACTTGGGTCGAGGCTCGGTCCGCCCTGGTTCAGGAGCGTGCGGGTGCAGGCAAAGGCTGGGGCGCGGAGGTGCTTGCAGCCGGTGCCTGGTCCGGCGCAGCGGCGGGGGCCTCTTGCCCGCCCGTGAACACCGAGCCGATATTGGAGAAGAAGCTGCCCATCGCCGCGCCACGCGCCTTGATGGCGGCCTCTTCGGATGCCTGGCGATCAAGAGCTGTTTGCGAGCGGGCCAGGACGGCCTCGTCGGCCTGCTGGCGTTCTTCGAGGCCGGCGATGCGGACCGTCGCGGGGCAGGGGCCGAGGGGATCGAGCGGGCCGGTGGAAGCCGGATTGAAGATGTACTGGCGGTTGCAGACGTCCCAGACCGGCGGCGCCTTGGCGAGCTCGAACAGGTCGTAGCCTTCCTTGATGTTCTTCCAGAACTCCAGGTTCTGGCTGCCGGCGTACTTGGCCAGATTGGCCGCGGTCATGCGGAAGGGGAAGATCTGCAGCTGGAAGCTCGAATTGCCGCCGCGGAAGCTTTCACGCGCCAGGGCATAGATTTCGGCGATGCTGGCATCGGTCATGGCGTAGCAGCCGACGGACTTGCAGTCGCCATGGACCATGAGGTTGGAGCCGGTGCGGCCCCAGGCACGGTCAAACTTGTTGGGAAAGCCGGTGTTGAAGGCCAGATAGTAGTTGGACCTGGGGTTCATCAGGCCCGGAGTGATCGTATAGAACCCTTCCGGGCTCTGCCGGTCGCCCTCCTTGATCTTGGGTCCCAAATCCCCCGAAAAGGCACAGATCGCGTAGCTCTTGAACATGCGGAACTGGCCCGAAGAGGTCCGTTTCCAGACCTCGAGCGTGTTCTCCTGCTTGAAGATGCGCACCAGCATCGCTTCGCCGGGCGAGGAGCCCATGGCGCTGAGCGCCGCGACCGTCTCGGCCGGCAGCGGCTTGTTGTGCCGGTTGTCGCCGGCCTTGACGAAATTGGTGCAGGCGGCCAGCACCAGCCCAAGGACCAGCATGGCAAGAAGGATGGCAGAGCGGCGAAGCAGCGAGGCGGTCACGATGGAAAATGCCCGGTAAATCAATTGCGCCCATATGGCGGGCCTGTGGTTACCAGAGCATGAGGCCGCGCAGTGAACGAAGCCTTACCACGGGGCGAACGCGCCCGGAAGCGGGGCGCGCTCACGCAACTGTGCGTAACGGAGGATGGCCGCCGTTGCGTTAGATATTGGTGCCGATGGCGAGGAATTTTTCGCGGCGATGCTCGCGCACTTCGAGGCGCGACTTGCCTTCGAAGTCCCTGAGGAAACCGTCTATCGCATCGCGCGTCGAGTCCATGACGGCGGCATGGTGGCGATGCGCCCCGCCGGCCGGTTCGGGGATGGTGGCGTCGATCACCTTGAAGCCCAGGAGGTCCTGCGCCGTAATTTTCTGGGCCGTCGCCATGTCCTGCGCCTTTGCCGCGTCGCGGAATAGGATGGACGCCCCGGCTTCGGGCGAGATGACCGAATAGATGGCGTTTTCCAGCATGAGCACTCGGTTCGCCGTGGCGATGGCGATGGCGCCGCCCGAGCCGCCTTCGCCGATGATGATGGCGATGTTGGGCACGCCCAGCTCGAGGCTCTTTTCCGTTGATCGCGCGATGGCCTCGGCCTGGCCACGCTCTTCCGCCCCGATGCCGGGATAGGCGCCGGCGGTGTCGACAAAGGAAATGACGGGGATGGCGAAGCGGTCGGCCATTTCCATGATGCGGACGGCCTTGCGGTAGCCCTCGGGGTTGGCCATGCCGAAATTGTGCTTGAGGCGCGTTTCGGTGGAGTTGCCCTTTTCCTGGCCCAGGATGGCGACAGACTGGCCGTTGAAGCGGCCGAAGCCGGCCTGCAGCGCCGCGTCCTCGCCGAATTTGCGATCACCGGCCAGGGGCGTCCATTCGGTGATGAGCGAGGCCACGTAGTCGGAAAAGTGCGGGCGCTGCGGGTGCCGGGCGACCTGGGTTTTCTGCCAGGGGGTGAGCTTTTTGTAGATCTCGACCAGCGCCTCGTCCGCCCGGGCCGAGAGCCGATTGACCTCTTCGTCAATCGAGACGGCCTGGTCCGTCTGGGCCAGCGACTTCAGTTCGGCGATCTTGGCTTCAAGATCGGCCACCGGCTTTTCAAAATCGAGATAAGACTGCATCCCACCGCCCATAAGGGTCTGTTTTTCCATCACGCCGCGCTCGGGCGCTGCTGTTGCGTTCTAAAGTGGCCGGAAAGTGGCGGTGGTGCAACGCCGAGTCAAGGCGCGGGTTGCTTTTGCGCGCTTCGCCCACAGTTTGCCGGGCCGCTCAGCCGGTGGCGAGGGGGTGGTGGGTCTCGACCAGCGTGCGCAGTTTTTCGTCGAGCACGTGCGTATAGATCTGCGTGGTCGAGATATCGGCATGGCCGAGCAGCATCTGGACGACGCGAAGGTCGGCGCCGTTGGCGAGGAGATGGCTGGCAAAGGCGTGACGCAGGACATGGGGCGCGACCCGGTCTGCAGAAATGCCGGCCCGTGCCGCCAGCGCCTTGAGGTCCCGGGCAAAGACCTGGCGCGCGAGGTGGCCGTCTTCCCCCTTGGCCGGAAAGAGCCAGGGGCCGGGGGGCAGCGTCGATGCCCAAAGGCGGACCGCGTCGCGGGCGCGGTCATTCATGGGCACGATGCGATCCTTGTTGCCCTTGCCGGTCACGGTGATGAAAGCGGCTTCCCGCATCACGGCGGCGCGCTTGAGGCCGACCAGTTCGGATACGCGAAGGCCAGTGGCATAGAGCATCTCAAGCAGCACATAGAGGCGCCGCGCGGCCGTCTCCCGGGCCGGCGTGTCTGCCGCCTTCGCCTCCGCCTCGGCCAGGGCAAGCAGGCGGTCCACCTCCGCCACGGAGAGCACCTTGGGGAGCGCGCGCCGTGCGCGGGGGCTGGGCACGATGCGCGTGGGATCGTCGGAGCGGATGCCATCGGCGCACAAAAACTTGTGGAACTGCCGGATGGCCGAAAGCCGCCGGGCACTCGAGGATGCGGAGAGGCCGCTGGCATGCAGCGCATCGAGATAGGCGGTCACCGTATCGCGCGCGAGGGTGCGCAGGGACTGTCCGCGGTTCTTTGCAAAGGCGGCGTAATCATCAAGGTCCCGACGGTAGGCGGCAATGGTGTTGGCTGCCGCTCCGCGTTCGGCGCTCATCATTTCGAGGAAGGCGCCGATCAGGTGGTCGGTCATGGGTTGGCCGGTGCCGGGCTCCCGTCGACATTGGGCAGCGGAATCGCGGGCGGCTTGGCGGCACTATCCCCCTCGCCCAAGAGGTCGCGCGTCGGAATGCGCACGGAGACCTGCTTGGGCTGGGGCTCGACAAAGGAGACCAGCGCGAACATGCCGGCAAAGACGAGGCCGGCGAGAAACAGCAGGGTGATCAGCAAGCGAAACAGAGTGGGCATGGAGGTCCTGCGCGATGTCGATGCGCTCAAAGGTAGCGGCAAAAGGTTGCCATAGGGTTGGCCGCACTGTCGCGGAAAGCGGCGCAGGGATCAAGTTCGCCGGCGCGTCTGCTTGACAGGGGGCTTCTGGGCCGATTGAAACGCAGGCAGACGGAGGGCAGGGGCGTTGAGCAGATCGCAAGGCACGGCACGGCAAGGACGCGCCAAGGCACTTGCCGCCCGGCTTGCCGGCCGGCCGCTGGTTCTGGTGGGCATGATGGGTGCAGGCAAGACGACCGTCGGCCGCAGGGTTGCCCGCCGTTTGGGGCGGGTATTCGTCGACAGCGACGCTGAAATCGAAAGTGCCGCCCAGATGAGCATACCGGAGTTTTTCGCCCAGCATGGTGAAGGCGAGTTCCGGGCCGGTGAACGCCGGGTCATATCGCGGCTTCTCAAGGAGAAGGACATTGTCCTCGCCACCGGAGGCGGAGCCTTCGTCAACGCCGAGACCCGGGCCTTGGTCAAGGAAGGGGGCGTGTCGGTCTGGCTTAAGGCCGATCTCGAGGTGCTGTTCGCGCGGGTCTCGCGCCGCTCGAACCGCCCCCTCCTCCTGACGGCCGACCCCAAGGCAACGCTCGAGCGGCTGATCGCGGAGCGTTACCCCATCTATGCCGAGGCGGACGTGACCGTGATGAGCCGGGATGTGTCGCAGGACACGGTGGCGAGCGATGTCATCGCAGCGGTCCTCGCCCATCTTTCCTGACGATTTTTTTGAGGCGCCACGCTCGGCGCCGGGAGACTTTGAAGCATGCCGCAGATCGATCACACCGTGCACGTGGCCCTCGGCGAGCGAGCCTACGACATCCTGATCGGGCCGCGGCTCCTGGAGGAAGCCGGCGCTATCCTCGCCGATCGCTTTCCCGGCCGGCGCTTCGGGATCGTCACGGACGAGACGGTGGCAAAGGCGCAGTTGCCGCGCTTGCAGACTGCGCTCGACGCAGCGGGGCTCTCCTATTCTGCAATCGTGCTGCCGCCAGGCGAGGCGACCAAGAGCTATTCGGCCCTCGAGCAGGTGGTCGAAGGGCTGCTCGCCGCCCGGTTGGAACGGGGCGACCTGGTGATCGCGCTGGGGGGCGGCGTCATCGGCGATCTGGCAGGATTTGCCGCCGCCATCACCCGCCGCGGCATGGACTTCGTGCAGATGCCGACCTCGCTCCTGGCGCAGGTGGATTCCTCGGTCGGCGGCAAGACGGGCATCAACTCGCCGCAGGGCAAGAACCTGGTCGGCGCCTTCCACCAGCCGCGGCTAGTGCTGGCCGATCTCTCCACCCTCGATACTTTGCCGCTGCGGCAATTCGCAGCTGGTTACGCCGAGGTGGTCAAATATGGCCTCATCGATGATCCGCAGTTCTTCGAATGGCTTGAAGCGAACCGCAGCGAGATTTTTGCAGGTGGGCCGGCGCGGGGCGAGGCCATTGCGCGCTGTTGCGCGCACAAGGCGCGCGTCGTGATCGAGGACGAAACGGAAACCGGCGTGCGGGCGCTGCTCAATCTGGGACACACGTTCGGGCATGCGCTGGAAAAGGATACCGGCTACTCCGACCGCCTCCTGCATGGCGAGGGCGTGTCCATCGGCATGGTGCTGGCGCACGGCTTTTCCACGCGCCTCGGGCTGGCGCCGGGGCAGGATGCGAGCCGGGTGGAAAACCACCTCAAGGCAGCGGGTCTTCCCACCCGTCTGGCCGATATCCCGGGTGAAATCGGCTCGACCGAGACGCTGATGGCGGCCGTCGCGCAGGACAAGAAGGTGCAACGGGGCGCCCTGACCTTCATCCTGACGCGAGGCATCGGCCAAGCGTTCATTGAAAAGAATGTCGATCCTCAAGTGGTTCATGGTTACCTCGAGGAGATGCGTTCCGCATGACAATTGCGCTTTGGCTGACCTGTGCCGGTATCGTCCTGCTGCTGGCGATGAGCTTTTTCTTTTCCGGTTCCGAGACGGCGCTCACGGCGGCGTCGCGCGCGCGGATGCACCAGCTGGCCCGCGCCGGGGACAAGCGGGCCGAACTGGTGGAAAGTCTCAGCACGGAAAAAGAGCGGCTGATCGGCGCGATCCTGCTTGGCAACAATGTCGTGAACATTCTCGCCTCCACATTGGCGGCGAGCGTGCTGATCGCCCTCTTCGGCCAGTCAGGCATCGCCTATGCCACGCTGGGCATGACAGCGGCCGTGGTGATCTTCTCGGAGGTGCTGCCCAAGACCCTGGCGCTGATGCGTCCCGATGGCTTTGCGCTCGCCGTCGCACCGGCGGTGCGCGTGGTGGTGTTCCTCTTCGCTCCGGTGACCCTGGCGGTGCAGGGCATCGTCAACGCTATCCTGCGCTTGTTCGGGCTCGATGCGAGCAATGTCAGCGCCATTTCCGGGCGGGACGAGATTCGCGGGACCCTGAACCTGCTGCATTCGGAGGGAGAGGTGGTCAAGGGCGACCGCGACATGCTGGGCGGCATCCTCGATCTCAGCGACCTCGCGGTCAGCGACGTGATGGTGCACCGCACGCAGATGACGGCGCTCGACGCGGATCAGCCGATCGAAGCCCTCGTGGATGCGGTGCTGGCGAGCGCGTATACGCGCATCCCCCTCTATCGGGGCGAGAGCGACGATATCGTCGGCATGGTCCACGCCAAGGACGTGCTGCGCGCTGTGGCCGCCGCCAAGGGCGATATGAGCCAGATCAGCATCGAGCAGATCGCCAGCAAGCCCTGGTTCATTCCGCAATCGACCCCGGTGCAGACCCAATTGGCGGCCTTCCTCAAGCGCCACACCCACATGGCGCTGGTGCTCGACGAATACGGGGTGCTCGAAGGCCTCGTGACGCTGGAAGACATCATCGAGGAGATTGTCGGCGACATCTCGGACGAACACGACGAGCCGGATGATGAAGCGCTCTACGGGATTGAGAAACAGCCCGACGGCAGCTATATCGTGGATGCGAGCATCCCCATCCGCGACATCAACCGGGCCCTTGACTGGGACCTCCCAGACACCCACGCCAACACCGTGGCGGGGATCGTGATCATCGCGGCCAGGATCATTCCCGATCCGGGCCACGAGGTCAGCGCGCACGGCTTCGACTTCGTCGTCCTGGCCCGCGACCGGCAACGCGTGTCAAAGGTGCGCATCGTGCCGCAACCGGACCAGAACGCGCAGGGTTAGGCCGGGGAACCGGTTGTGCCTGACGGGGCGTTTCCGGAGGGAAGCACCTCGATGGCGAGGGCGTGGACGCGGTCCTTCAATTCTGCGTCGAGCGTTTCCATCACCGCCCGGTGTTGCGCGACGCGGCTCAGGCCGTCAAAATTGCGGGTCGCGATTCTGACACGAAAATGAGTTTCACCACCCTCCCGCCAGCCGGCGTGACCCCGATGGCGGTTGGATTCGTCGATGACCTCCAGATGGAGCGGCGAAAAACGTTCTGTGAGCTTGGCTGTTATCACGTCGGTGATGGACACGGTTCGGGCTCCGCAAAGACAATGGTTTCAAGGACCGTAACTAGGCGCAATGAAACAGCAATCCAAGATATTCGATTCCATTCGCATCCGCTCGCGCCGGGACGAGAAGCCCGAGCCGGTGGCTGATACCTGCGATTGGGAAGGCTGTGACCGGCCAGGGGAATACCGGGCGCCAAAGGGCAAGAAGTCGGAGGGGCAGTACCACAATTTCTGCCTCGAGCACGTTCGCCACTACAACAAGGCCTTCAACTACTTCGCCGGCATGAGCCCGGAGGAGCTGGACGAGGTGTTGCACACCCCGCCCAAGGCGGAGACGCGCTCGAGCTTTGGCAACGGCAGCGCAGGGGCGGCCAAGGCCGCGGCGCAGCAGGGGGCGCCCAAGCTGGGGGACCGTTATGGCGATCCGTTCGGCGTCTTTGCGCGCTATCGCTACCAGCAGGCCAAGCGCCCCGCCACCGAGCGCGTTCGGCCGCTCAACGAGCCGGACCGGCGTGCCCTTGAAGTGCTCGGCTTCACCCAACGGGCCAAATCCGACGAGATCAAGCAGGCCTATAAGGGGCTCGTCAAAAAGCACCACCCGGACGTCAATGGTGGCGATACCTCGTCCGAGGAGCGGCTGCGGGCGATCATCGCGGCCTACACCCATCTCAAGAAGGCCGGTTTCGTGGTGCGCTAAGCCCCATGCGCTGCGGCGCCGGCGAGGCTACCAGCCCCGCCACAATGCTGCTATAGAGCGGCACGACTTGCAGAATGGAGCGCTGCCCAGCGGGCAGGCATCCACCTCCCGACGAAACGAACGCTGAACTCCAAGAGCCTTGCCATGACCGAATTCCCCAATCTGCCCGACACCGAATACAAGGCGCGGGAGTTGTTCGGTATCGACACGGACCTCGTGGTCAAGGGCTACAAGGAGCGCACCGACCACGTGCCGCCGGTCGACCCGGACTACCTGTTCGACCGCAACACCACGCTCGCGATCCTGGCCGGCTTCGCCTACAACCGCCGCGTCATGGTGCAAGGCTATCACGGCACCGGCAAGTCCACCCATATCGAGCAGGTCGCGGCCCGTCTCAACTGGCCGCTGGTGCGCGTCAACCTCGACAGCCACGTCTCGCGCATCGACCTCGTCGGCAAGGACGCGATCGTGCTCAAGGATGGCAAGCAGATCACCGAGTTCCGCGACGGCATCCTGCCCTGGGCGGTGCAGAACAACATCGCGCTGGTGTTCGACGAATACGACGCCGGCCGCCCGGACGTGATGTTCGTGATCCAGCGCGTGCTGGAGCAGTCGGGCCGGCTGACGCTGCTCGATCAGAACCGCGTCATCACCCCCCACCCGGCCTTCCGCCTGTTCGCGACCACCAACACCATCGGGCTGGGCGACACCTCGGGCCTCTATCACGGCACGCAGCAGATCAATCAGGGCCAGATGGACCGCTGGAGCATCGTGACGACGCTCAACTACCTGCCGCACGACAAGGAAGTCGGCATCGTCCTGGCCAAGAACAAGGCCTATGGCGAGACCGAGAAGGGGCGCAAGCTCGTCAACAACATGGTGCGGCTGGCCGATCTCACGCGCCAGGCCTTCATCAACGGCGACCTCTCCACCGTGATGAGCCCGCGCGGCGTCATCACCTGGGCCGAGAATGCCGAAATCTTCGGCGGCGACATCGGCTTTGCCTTCCGCCTCACCTTCCTCAACAAGTGCGACGAGCTCGAGCGCCCCGTGGTGGCCGAGTTCTACCAGCGCGTGTTCGGCGAAGATCTGCCGGAAAGCTCCGCCAATCTGGCGGTGATGGCTTAACTCACTTCTCCCGGTTCTTCCGGGAGACCCCTCATCCGGCCCTGCGGGCCACCTTCTCCCCAAAGGGGCGAAGGGGACGCGGTGGTCGTCCAGGCACCGAGCTACCCCCTCGCCCCTCCGGGGAGAGGGTTGGGGTGAGGGGTTTTCCGGGACATATACTATGGCAACTCCCCCGCGCAGCAAGTCCAACAAGCCGGACCAGACCCAGGTGTTCAAGAGCGCCATGGGTGCGACGGTGCGCGCCATCGGCAACAAGGCCGACCTCGAGATCAGCTTCACCGCTGACCGGCCGCTCCTCACCTCGGACAAGGCGCGGCTGGCCAACCTGCCGCGGCTGCCGACCCGGCGCGACATCGCCATTGCCCGCGGCCAGGGCGACGCCATGGCCATGCGGCTCGCCAGCCATGATCCGGAAACCCATCGCAAGCGCCTGCCGATGGACCCGCAGGCCCGCGCCGCCTTCGATGCGCTGGAGCAGGCCCGCGTCGAGTCCCTCGGCGTCATCCGCATGCCGGGCATGGGCGGCAATATCCACGAAATGCTGGAGGACCGGCTGTTCCGCGCCAATTTCGCGGAAGTCGACGACAAGGGCGATGCGCCCCTGGCCGAGGCGCTGGGGCTGATGCTGCGCGAAAAGCTGGCCGGCGTGCCGGTGCCGCCCTCGGGGCATGCGCTGGTGGACCTCTGGCGCAAGGAAATTGAAGCCAAGGCCGGTCCCTCGCTCGAAAGCCTGCTCTCGACCTATGAAGACCAGGAGGCTTTCTCGAAAGCCGCCCGCGCCGTGCTGCGCGATCTCGATCTTATCGCCGAAAGCGAGATGGAAGACCCCGACGCCTCGGACGAGGAGGAGGGCAATGACAGCCAGCCCGAGCAGGCGCAGGGGTCGGAGCAGAACCCGGAGCAGGGCGAGGGCGAGAACGAGCAGGCCGAAAGCGAAGAGGACCAGCAGGCCGGCGAGAGCGAAGAAACCGGCGATGTCGAAGGCATGGAAGCCGACATGGCCGACAGCGACGAAGACGCCGAGGCGGAAGCGGGCGAAGATGCGCCCATGCCCCCGCCCGCCAAGGACGGTGGCGAGCGTCTCTCGAACCAGTTCACCTACAAGGTCTTCACCACCAAGTTCGACGAAATCGTCAAGGCGGCCGAGCTGTGCCCGCCCGATGAACTCGATCAATTGCGGGCGCTGCTCGACAAGCAGCTGGAAAACCTCGCGGGTGCGGTTGCGCGGCTCGCCAACAAGCTGCAGCGGCGGCTGATGGCCAAGCAGAACCGGAGCTGGCAGTTCGACCTTGAAGAGGGGCTGCTGGACACCGCACGGTTGACGCGTGTGGTAACCGATCCGCTGCAGGCGCTGAGCTTCAAGGTCGAGAACGACACCGATTTCCGCGACACCGTCGTCACCCTCCTGATCGACAATTCCGGGTCCATGCGCGGCCGCCCCATCACCATCGCGGCGATCTGCGGCGACATTCTTGCGCGCACGCTGGAGCGGTGCGGCGTGAAGGTGGAAATCCTGGGTTTCACGACCCGCGCCTGGAAGGGCGGCAAGAGCCGGGAGGCGTGGCTGGAAGCCAATCGGCCTGCCAATCCGGGGCGCGTCAACGATGTGCGCCACATCATCTACAAGGCGGCCGACGAGCCCTGGCGCCATGCGCGGCGCAACCTCGGGCTGATGATGCGCGAGGGCCTGCTCAAGGAAAATATCGACGGCGAGGCGCTCGAATGGGCGCGCAAGCGCCTGATGGCGCGGCCCGAGCAGCGGCGCATCCTGATGGTGATCTCCGACGGGGCGCCGGTGGACGATTCCACCCAATCGGTCAACGCCGGCAACTACCTCGAGGCACATTTGCGGCAGGTGATCGAGGAGATCGAGACGCGCTCGCCGATCGAACTGGTGGCCGTGGGGATCGGGCACGACGTGACGCGCTACTATCGCCGAGCGGTGACGCTGCTCGACGCCGAGGAACTGGCCGGTGCATTGACCGACGAACTCGCTGCCCTGTTCGACGACGAAGCCCCGTCCCAGACGCGGCGGCGGGGGCGCGGATGATCTGTCGGCCGCTGCCCTTGCTGCTGTCGCTCCTGACGCTGGTCCAGGCGGCCGGCGCGGTAGAGGTGACGGTGACGTCCGGGGCGGTGACACAGTTTCGGGGCGTGGGGCTTGATCAGCCCGTCGATGGGCTGATTTTCCGCGGCGGCATGACGCTGCAAAGCCAGGAAGATACGTTTGGGGGCCTTTCGAGCGTCACGCCCACGGGGCCGGACCAGGCCATCGCTTTTGTCACCGACCGGGGCAACTTCGTTTCCGGACAACTCGCCTATGACGCCTCGGATCGACTTCTTGGCTTCATCGGAGTGCAGATCGACCCGATCCAGAATTCGGGAGGCAAGCCCTTGCCGCGCCAGTTTGCGCGTGATGCCGAAGGCATGGACACGATCTGGCGCGACGGCATGCCGGTCGCGGTGCGCGTGAGCTTCGAGAACCTCACCCGGGTGGCCGATTTCGCCATTGCCGATGGGCGGCCGGGCGGCGCGGCGCGCGAAATTCCCATCCCTCAGTGGCTGACGGATCTGCGCACCAATGAGTCGCTGGAAGCCACCTGCATTGCGCCTTCGGCATCGCCGATTGCCGGGTCCACCGTGCTCATCGCGGAAAGCGCACTTGATGCAGAGGGCAACCACCGCGGCGAGCTCCTGGGGGTCAAGGACAAGGGGCCGATCGGCTACCGCAACTCGCCCATTGTCAATCCGACCGACTGCGCCTTCCTCCCCAATGGAGATTTGTTGATCCTCGAGCGCGGCGTGGCGTTGTTCAGCTTCGTCATGGCCCTGCGGCGCGTGCCGGCGGCCGAGGTGCGGCCGGGCAATCTCATGCAGGGCGAGTTGCTGCTGTCAGCCGAGGGCGGGGATATCGACAATATGGAAAGCCTGATGGTGCACCAGTCGCCCGGCGGCGAGACCCGCATCTTCATCGGCTCGGACAACAACTTCAACGGCTGGCAGCGGAGCCTGATGCTCGAGTTCGCGCTGGCGGAGTGATCCTTGACCACCGTCAATCTAGTCCGAGCCTCCGGTGGCAGCATGGCCATGTCACGGAGTTCGCGCCATGCCGCATTTCGTCCACATCGACATCGCTGCTGACGATCCGCAACGCGCGGCCGACTTTTATGCCGACGTCTTTGACTGGCCGGTTACCAAGCTTGAAGGGCCCACGCCCTATTGGCTCTTGGGCACCGGGCAAGATGGGGCGGGGATCGGCGGCGGCATCGCTAGACGCGAGCGCCGTTGGCAAACCATGACGCCGACCATAGAGGTCCCTTCGGCCGAAGCCTATGGCAAGAAGATCACCGCGTGCGGTGGCACCATCGTGGTGCCGGCGACCGAGATTGCGGGCGTGGGCCAGCTAGTCACCTGCCGGGATCCCGAAGGCAACGTCTTCGCCATCCTGCAACCGGCCCCCGGCAATCCTTTCGTGCCGCCACCTTCGGGCGGCAAGCCGCCGGCATGATCGCAAATGGGGCCAAGGGGCTCCGGTACTCGTTCAGGCGAGGGCGCTGAGCGGTGGTAGCGGCTTCAGGCGTCCCATGAGAGCACGATAGGGTGCGAGCAGCACGAGGGCCGCCAGGAACTTGACCGCGAAATCGCCTGAGGCCAGCGACAGCCAGAGCGGCACCTCCGGTCCGATGCCAAGCCATGGCGCCGGGAAGGCCAGCGACCCGTCGGGAAGACCGAAGGCCGCGTCGACAAAGGCCAGGGCGGGGGCAAACGCCACCGTAAAGAAAATGGTCGTGTCGATGACCGAGCCGAACAGCGATCCGGCGAGCGGCGGCAACAGCCAGTTGCGGCTGGCCCGGAGGCGCGAAAAGACCGCGATATCGAGCAACTGCCCGACCACGAAAGCGGTGGCCGATGCCAGCGCGATGCGTTGCGTGGTGGCCGGCGCTCCGCCCGCATTCCAAGGCAGGGGGTGATAGCTGAGGTAGAAGGAAACGCCCAGGCCGACGAGGAAGCCGACCAGCACGACCAGCCGCGCATTGCGCGCGCCGTCGAACCGGTTGGTGAGGTCGGTGACCAGGAAGGCGAAGGGAAAGGTAAAGGCGCCCCAGGTCAGCAGGTCGGCGAGGTTCACCGGGCCGAGCTGGACCTGGAAGGGGTAAAGCACGAGGACGTTGGAGGCGGCGACCACGATCACCATGGCGACGATGGCGCCAACAAAGCGAGACAGCATCAGACTGCACCTTTTTGCGTCGCCATCGGCAAAAGACCGACGCGACTTCGGGGGGAGATCGGCGGAGCGATCCGGCACTGTTCTAATCCATGCCGGTGTCGCTGGTATAGAGCCGGCAGGGCGCGAAGCAACCGGGCAAAGAAAAACCGCGCGGAGGTGGCCCCCACGCGGTTTGATCGAAAATCGGAAGGCGCTCAGCCGGCGAGGGCGGCGCGAACTTCCTTCTTGATGCCCAGGGCCAGCGGGGACAGGTCAGCATCGTCCTGCTTGAGCAGGAACGCATCGAGGCCGCCGCGGTGTTCGACGGTGCGCAGGGCCGAGGTGGCGATGCGCAGCTTCACCGGGCGGTTCAGCGCCTCGGAAATCAGCGTGACGTTCACCAGATTGGGAAGGAAACGACGGCGGGTGCGGTTGAGGGCGTGCGAAACATTGTTGCCCACCATAACGCCCTTGCCGGTCAGTTCGCAGCGACGTGCCATTTTTGAGATCCTGTTTGTGTAAAGGTCCTGCGTGGCGGGGTCATCCCGCAACGGGCCTCGATTGTCATGAAATCCGGGGGTTCTGTAGAGAAAAGGGGCTCCCCCGTCAAGCGCGAGGGGGATTCAAAGGGGTGCGAGCGGCTTGCGCGGTCCCTATAGCGTCGGCACGGTGGCCGCAAGAAATGATTCGCCCCGGCCGTGTCCGCCGGGGGCGACGACACGAAAAGACCCAGCCGTGATCCGATCCGCTCTTGCCCTTGCCACCCTCGCCGCCTCCATGGCCGGCGCCTTTGCTGCCCCCGTTTCCGTCACTGCCAGCTATGTGATGACCGTCGGGCGCATCAATGTGGCGCTGATGGATGTGACCCTCGATGACGACGGCCAGCGCTACGGGCTGGATCTTTCGGCCAATGTCACCGGCTTCGGCTCGATGGTGGCGAGCGGAACGGCCACCGCCCGGTCGACCGGGAGTTCAGGCGGGCCGGCCCTGCAGTCGGAGAGCTTTACGCTCGAGACGCGGGCAAACGGCGAACAGTTCAGTGTCGACGTCGGCTACCTCGGGCGCGATGTCTCCAGTTTCAAGGTCAACCCCCCGGTGCTCGACACGCCGGACCGCGTGCCGCTGGAGCGCCGGCATCTGACAGGGGTCGGCGACTTCCTCTCCGCCTTCGTGCTCAAGGGAGAAGGACTCGACAAGAGCCTCTGCCAACGCGATCTCAACATCTTTACCGGTGTGGAACGCTTCGACATCGCCATGGCCTACGTCAACACGGACGAGGCGACCTCGCCCCGCACCGGCTATCAGGGGCCGCTGGTGTTGTGCTCCATCGACTACAAGCCCATCTCCGGGCACTACACCTCCTCGGACATCACCAACTATCTCGCCGATTCGAGCCGCATTCTCATCTGGTACATGCCGCTCTCCGATACCGGCTTCTATATTCCCTATCGCGCCATCCTGGGGACGACGGTGGGCGACCTTTCCATGGTGCTGGTGGGCACGCGCTGAACGGATCAAGCCGTTTTGGCCGATAGGACAACGTTTTGGCTTTCTCGTCCTCCGAAAGAAGGCGGCCGAGTGTACCGAACCGGCACAGTCCATTTTCAGGACAGTCGCGAGCCACAGTAGGCGATCCTGCACGTCCACGACCGGCAACTGGCGCGAAATGAACGCTCCGGGCGGGCGCATCGGGTTTGTCCCGAAATGGCGCGTCAACGAATTTATCGTTACCACGGCCGCGCCAACAACCCGGAAATAGGGGGGCAAGGGGTTTACGGCGGGGCCGCGCAGCACGGTCAGTGGGGTGGCGCGCTCTTCAGACATGGCGCAATGGCACCCTTTTAGCGACTTCTTTAGGTTCTTGAACGACTTCCGCTCTGACCTCGGCCGTTGCGAGGTGCCTTTAGTTGCCCCTCGAACGTCCACACACCCTATATGGTGGTGAACAAACCAAGATCATCATCGCCGCCGCGATTCTGCCCCTGTTCGTTCCTCTTTTGGTCCAGGCGTTAAATTGCTCGGCAAAGCGGTGGTCGTGACTCCGTTGAGAGACCGACGGCGTGCCAAGATAGTGATCATCTCGCCGCGCACGGGGGCCGTTCTCCAGGCTGGGCGGCGTTTCCCAGCCTGGGACGTCAATGCGAAAAAGTTTCAATGCAGAGGCCGGAAAGCCCCGGCGCGCACGGGCTCGCCGATTAGCCTGCAATCATTTTGGCGGCGGCACGGCGTAAGGGTTCATTAGCACATTGGGCAGAGCGCCCGCTCTTAAGAGAAAGCTAACGAAGGTGAAAGGATTTCTGGCGCTATTGCCACAGTTTGCGGGCAAAACGTTCTCCCGTTGTGGCGGCTGCCCGGGAATGGGGCCAGATGTTGTGGAGAACGAACAGGCACTCGCGGCACAATGCCGATTCGGTGGTGTTTCGTTGCTGCTTCGTTCCAGTCGTTAACACACGAGGGCGGAAGGCGCCGCCAATCTTCATTCGGTGTTGCCTCTCGCAAGCCGGGCCCGAACCCCTTACATAGGGCGCAATGACCTCCGCACCCTCCCAATCGGTCAAGGCCATTTTAGGGCCGACCAATACCGGCAAGACCTTTTATGCGATCGAGCGCATGCTGGCCCATCCGTCCGGGATGATCGGCCTGCCGCTGCGGCTTCTCGCCCGGGAGGTCTATCAGCGCGTGGTTGAGCGCGTCGGCGTGCAGGCGGTGGCGCTCGTCACCGGCGAGGAGCGCATCGTTCCGGCCAAGCCGCGCTACTGGGTGGCGACGGTCGAAGCCATGCCAAGCGACATCCATGTCGATTGCGTTGCGGTGGACGAGATCCAGACCGCCATTGACTTCGATCGCGGCCACGTCTTCACCGACCGCATCCTCAAGGCGAGGGGCGTGCACGAAACGCTGCTGCTGGGCTCGGGCACCATGGCGCCGGTGATCCGCAAGCTGCTGCCGCACGCCGAAATCATAGAGCGGCCACGCTTTTCTCAATTGACCTATTCGGGCTCGAAGAAGATCTCCCGACAGCCCACGCGAAGCGCCATTGTCGCGTTCTCTGCACGGCAGGTTTATGCCATTGCCGAACTGATCCGGCGCGAGCGCGGCGGAGCGGCGGTGGTGATGGGCGCGCTCTCCCCGCGCACACGCAATGCGCAGGTCGATCTCTACCAGAACGGGGATGTGGATTTTCTGGTCGCCACCGATGCGATCGGGATGGGCCTCAACCTCGACATCCACCACGTGGCCTTTGCCGACGACACCAAGTGGGATGGCCACCAGAGCCGCCCGTTGACCCCATCGGAACTGGGGCAGATCGCTGGTCGCGCCGGCCGGCATGCCCGCAACGGCACGTTCGGGGTCACCGGCGGCACGGAGAATTTCGACGAAGAGTTGGTAGTGCAACTCGAAACGCACGATTTCGAACCGGTCAAAGTGCTGCAATGGCGCAACAGCGCGCTGGATTTCGGATCGATCGAGGCGCTGCGCCGGTCGCTGGAGATGGCGCCCCAGGACCGCACGCTGACGCGGGTTCCAACGGCGACCGACCAGCATGCGCTGGAGTTCCTCGCCCGCAATGAAGCGGCCGCCCTGGCGCGTGGACGCGATGCGGTGAGGCTCCTCTGGGAATGCTGCCAAATCCCGGATTATCAGGGGATTTCTCCGGCCGCCCATGGCGAAATCGTCACGCGCATCTTCGGCGATCTGAGGCGCCACGGGGCCGTCAGCGCCGACTGGATCGCCGAGCAGGTGCGGTTCTGCGACAATGCAGAGGGCGATATCGACACGCTGAGCAATCGAATCCGGCAGATTCGCACCTGGACCTTTGTCGCGACGCGCAAAAACTGGCTTGAAGACCCGGTCCATTGGCGCGAAAAGACCAAGGACATCGAAGACCGTCTGAGCGATGCGCTGCACGAGCGCCTTACCCAGCGGTTTGTCGATCGACGTACAAGCGTGCTGCTCCGCCACCTGAAAGACAAACGTATGGCATCTCCCGAAATCAACAGCCAAGGCGAAGTCCGGCTCGAAGGCCACCTCATCGGCACGCTGGAAGGCTTCCGCTTCACGCTGGCGCGGTCCGAAGGGGATTTGGACGCCAAGGGGTTGCGCGGGGCTGCCGACTCGGTCGTGGCGCCTGAAATCCATAATCGCGCCGACCGGCTGGCGGGAGCGCCAAACGAAGAGTTCGTGCTGGCGACGGACGGGCGCCTGCGTTGGCGCGGCGAAGTTGTGGCCGAGCTGGCAGAGGGCGACAGCCTCTACCGGCCGCGCATCATCATGCTCGCAGATGAGACCCTGACCGGGCCCGACCTGGAGCGCGTGCAGGATCGCCTCAGCCTCTGGCTGCGCCACCACATCAATACCGTCCTTGAGCAGGTCATGTCGCTCGAGGCGCCGGCGGACCTCGAGGGCTCGGCGCGCGGCATTGCCTACCAGTTGTTCGAGCATCTGGGCCTGCTGCCGCGCGGCGCGGTGGCCGACGAGGTCAAGGGGCTCGACCAGGACGTGCGCGGCAAGATGCGCAAGCTGGGCATCAAGTTCGGCGCCTATCACATCTACCTGCCGCTTTCGCTCAAGCCGGCGCCGCGCGAACTTGCGCTGATCCTGTTTGCACTCAAGCATGGCGGCGTGCGCCAGCCGGGCGTCACCGACATTCCCCATATCGTGTTGTCCGGTCGAACCTCGTTCGAAGTGGATCCGGAAGTGGATACTCGCCTCTACGAGATCGCGGGCTTCAAGGTGGCGGGCAAGCGGGCGGTCCGTATCGATATCCTGGAGCGCCTGGCGGACATCATTCGGCCGCTCATCGCGCTCGATCCGACGCGAGTGCAGGGCGAATTGCCGGCCGGCGCCGCCGAAGGCAACGGCTTCCGCGTGACGGTCGAGATGACGAGCCTCCTCGGCTGTTCGGGGGAGGATTTCAGTTCCATTCTGAGCTCGCTCGGGTATCGCCTGCGCCGCACGCCAAAGCCAGTGGCGGTGCCGGCCGAGGCCAGCGCAGAAACGCTCGCTCTGGCTGAGACGCTGGACGCAGCGGAGGGCAGCGTTTCCACCGAACCGGTGGCGACACCGATCGAGGACGCACCGGGCTTGGCAGAGGGTGTGATCAACGAGGCGACCGAGGCCGAGGAACTGCCGGCAACGGCAGAGCCCGAGTTCGACGAGGTCTGGTTTCCCGGCGGACGTCGCAACGAGCAGCGCAGGGGCGACCATCGTCCTCGTCGCGAGGGGGCCGAGAGTCAGCAGCGGCGCCCGGATCGGCAGCGGCCCAAGGGACCGCGCCGTCCGCCGCAGGGTGAGGACCGGCCGCAGGGGGCAAAGCCAGGCAGCGGCAAGGGCCGCCCGGACAAGGCGGACCGTCAGGATCGTCGGCCGCCGCGTGAGGAGCGCAAGTTCGACCCCGATAGCCCATTTGCAGCCCTTGCGGCGCTGCGCGGCAAGACCGAGTAGCGATTGGCCGGCCCTGCCGAGGCGCCCATCCGAAAGGAGCGGCTCGACCGGTTCCTGTTCTTTTCGCGCGCGGCCAAGTCGCGCACGCTGGCCCAAAAAATCATTGAGGCGGGGGCCATCCGGGTCAATGGCGAGCGCACCGAACGCACCGACCACAAGGTGGGCGCGGGCGATGTGCTCACCATGTCGCTGCATGGTCGGGTCGTGATCTGGCGCTTGCTCGACTGCGGCACGCGCCGGGGTCCGGCAAGCGAGGCCCAGGCGCTGTATGAGGATCTGTCGCCGCCTCCGGTTCCCCGGGTAGAACTCTCGCCATATGACGCGGCGATCGCCGCGAGGGGGCCGGGCGCCGGGCGGCCGACCAAGAAAGAGCGCCGGGAGACCGACCGGCTGCGGGGCGCTGAAGAAGGCGAGGATTAGCGCCGGGAAAAGTTTCCGGCTGCCCGCAAATCTGCGCCAATCGGTCCTCGCCGGCGGCCTTGCGAGGGACCGGAAAACGGTTTAGCACCACAAGCGTCGAGACCAGCCCGTCCGCTTCGGGGCGAGCGCTGAAGCCTTCATGGAACGCCGTTTAGATGACCTACATCGTCACCGACAATTGCATCGCCTGCAAATACACCGATTGCGTCGAAGTGTGTCCCGTGGACTGCTTCTATGAAGGCGAGAATATGCTGGTGATCCATCCGGACGAGTGTATCGACTGTGGTGTTTGCGAGCCGGAGTGCCCGGCAGAGGCCATCAAGCCCGATACAGAGAGCGGGCTCGATGAATGGCTAGAGCTCAACCGCAAGTTCTCCACCGCCTGGCCAAACCTGACCGAGCGGCGCGATCCGCTGCCGGAGGCCAAGGAACGTGATGGTGAACAGGGCAAGCTGGCAAAGTACTTCACCGACGCGCCTGGCGAGGGCGACTGACGGACTTTCGTAAGTCGGCAGATTTGTGGGCGCAGCAGGCATTTGTCATGCTGCCGTCATATTATCGGCAGCCGCAACCGCCTATAGCGGCGCGGTGATTCGTTCCTTTTGATTTTGCTGATTTTTTGTGCTATGGTCTTTCCATATGCAGTTGAGCCCCTCACCCAGCCCGTGCCGTAAGGCACGATTTTTTTGACACAAAACCTGCGGTTATCTGGCCCTCCCGGACACAAGCGGAACCGGAAGGCTTGGAGCTCGTACTGCTAATGCGCCCGGGTCGGGCGCGCGTAGAGAGTTTGATGGCGGTCCTTGCCGCGAGGAACCGGCCATTTGGGGCGTCAACAAGGAGTTCCAGCATATGGTAGCCAAGAAGTCACAGCAGCGGCTCGGGTTCAAGACCGGTGAACATGTCGTCTATCCCTCTCATGGCGTTGGCATCATCGTGGCCATCGAAGAGCAGGAAGTCGCTGGTCTCACGCTAGAGCTGTTCGTCATCAGCTTCGAGCAGGACAAGCTGACGCTCCGCGTTCCCGTCGCCAAGATCAAGTCGGTCGGCATGCGCAAGCTGGCCGAGGAAGACGAAGTCCAGAAGGCGCTCGATACCGTCACCGGCCGCGCCCGCGTCAAGCGCACCATGTGGTCTCGTCGCGCGCAGGAATACGAAGCCAAGATTAATTCGGGCGACCTCATCGCCATCTCGGAAGTCGTGCGTGACCTCTATCGTTCCGAAGACCAGCCCGAGCAGTCCTATTCGGAGCGCCAGCTCTTCGAGCAAGCGATGGACCGGATGAGCCGCGAAGTCAGCGCCGTCAAGAAGCTGACGCTGACCGAGGCCGTGCAGCTAATCGAAAAGCAGCTCGCCAAGAGCCCAAAGCGTGGCAAGACCGACGCTGCGGACGCCGAAAGCGACGAGGAAGCGGCATAACAGTTCGCCATTTCCATCCAATCCAAAGGCCGGCAGATTGCCGGCCTTTTTTGTTGACCGCGCAGCAGGCGGGCTGGTTACCGATCTTCCGGTTCGCAGCCGATGCCGTCCCCGTCGCGGTCGAGATTGAAGATGTCCTTCCCCGCTACCCTCACGGTGCCGCTGAAGTGCCGGCAATCGACGTCACTTGTTGCGTGAACCAGCGATGCCGGTAGCGGGACGGAGTAAATGACCTCGGTGGCCACCGGCGGAAGGTCTGCTCCGGGCATGGCCAGAAAAGAGGGCAGCGACCGTATCGGTATGAAGCTTTGCGGCGATGTCGGAAAGATATAGGCGATGGTCGTATCGCCTTGCGCAACAATCGTCGGGGCGACGTCATGTGCTGTCGCCGCGGGGGCAAGACCGGTCAGGGCGAGTGAGAGCAGTATGGTTGAGCGGTTCATCATCAACATCCTTCGTTGCCCCTTGCCGCTGCAACGCACGACCGGTCCAAGGTCTTACCGGGATCCGTTTTTAGGGTTGACGAAGTGTTGACGAGTTCGACTGGGCCGGCCGCGGCGCATGGGTTCAGTCCTGGAGGCGATGAGTCTCTGCACCCAGAGCTGCCAACACGGCAGCCATGACCTGCTGATGGGTCCGGGCCGAAACGGCCAGCGCATGCCTCTCGTATCGGCCGAGGTCCGTGAACTGGTTGTGCAGATCGGCGACCACTGCCGGATCCGAAAGGCTATCTCCGCCGCGGGCCGCACATCGGCGAACAGCCTCGTGCAGTGAGGTGCGCAGCACGATGTAGTGAGTGGGAAGCCCCGTGGGCGTGAAGTGCGGGAGCCACCACGGGCGGACCACGCCATCGAGGACGACGAAGTAGCCTTCGCGCGCGTAAAGGCCGGCTACATCGGCGACAATGCGTGCAATCATGCGGTTCTGACGATCGGCCTCGGGTAACCACGGATCGATGTGCCCGGCCTTGATGTATCCCCAGAAGTCATCGCTATGGAGGTGAACCTTGGGTACGCTTGGCATTCGGGCCAGCGACTCTGCCGTGGTCGTTTTGCCCGAACCCGGGTGACCGGAGAGGATAAGGATCTGGCCGGCGAGGGCTGTGTCGTCGCCCAATTCAATCCTCTCCTCAGCTTCCGCCCAACACGTCGCGAAGGCTTGTCTTCGCGCTGCCCGGGCGCAAGGGTTTCTGCTGGCTTTCATGTGGCACCCAGCCGGAGAGCCACAGGATTTCGAGCGTTGCCCGTATACGCCCGTCACTGTCCGAATCGCGTTCGGCATAGGCGTGCGCAGCTCGTGACAGCAGCTTCCTCGTGGCAAAGCGTTTCGGGGCATCCACCAGCGGATTGGAGGCACCCAGGGCCTGCAGTTCGGCCATGAGCGCAAAGGGTGTCGCGTAGCGCACGGTGTGGCTTTCCACGTCCGCCACCGGCAGGGCCAGCCCGGCTCGCTGCAGCAGGGCACCGCCGTCGCGCACCTGCACCATGGGCGCGACGCGCGCCGAAGCACCCCCAGAAACGTCGAGATCGGCGGCAAGAAAGGCCTCGCGCAACTCGGAAAGGCTGTCGCCGCCGAGCATGGCAACCATAAGTAGTCCATCGGCGCGGAGGCGGGCGCGGAGGCGAGCCAGATAGCCGGGAACGTCGTTGACCACCTGCAGGTGCAAAAGGGACACGATCAGATCCTGCTCACCTTCCGGGAGTTCGGGGAACTCTCCATCCCCCGAAAAGGCCTCTATTCGCTCGAAGGAGACTGTGGCGCTTGCCGTTGGCAGGGCGACGGGAAGGGTAGACGCGTCGGGTGCAATCAAGACGGCGCGGGGAAAATCGCGGATGTGGGCCGCAAGGCGGTCAGCCAGGTCCTCCAGCACCAGATCGCGCACGAAATTGTCGCGACGGGGCCGACGGGCGAGATTGGCCCGGATGCGTGCGGTGTCGAAAATGCGCGGGGGCTGGGACATGAAGGTCTGCGAGGGCTGGATTGTCCAAGGGAACGTGGCAGTATGAGCCTTATGGAGAGCGTGGACGGGCAAGTCAAAGGCGCATCGGTCTGGGCAGCGGTCGTGCGCCTGGGACGCTTGATGCTCGACCAGGTCTATCCGCCCGGGTGTACCGCGTGCGGGGCTCCACTCGATGCCCATGGTGGGCTTTGTCCGCAGTGCTTTGCAAAAATGCGGTTCATCACCTCGCCGATGTGCACGGTGCTGGGGCTGCCCTTCGAAACCGATCTGGGGGATGCCCGTTCCGCCGAAGCGCTTGCCGACCCTCCGCCGTTCCGCCGCGCAAGGGCGGCCGTGGCTTATGGTGAGGTTGCCGGCACTCTGGTGAGCCGGCTGAAATACGGTGATCGGCCGGAACTGGCAGGGTTCTGTGCTCGCCTGATGGCACAGGCCGGACCGGAATTCTGGAACGAGGCTCCGGTTCTGGTGCCGGTGCCGCTTCATCCGAGCCGCCTGCGCCACCGGCGCTACAACCAGTCGATGCTGCTGGCCCAGGCCCTCGGCAAATCGCTGGGCCTGCGCGTGGAAGGGGGGCTCGTCCAACGCCACCGCAAGACGCGGCAACAGGTCGGCCTTAGTGGCGATGGCCGCGCGCGGAACGTGCAGGGTGCTTTTTCCCTCGACGCCCGCGCTCTGGAACGGCTGGGGGGACGCTCCGTTGTGCTGGTTGACGACGTCTATACAACCGGAGCGACTGTGAAGGCCGTCACAAACGTGCTGCTGCGGGGTGGCGTCACGACGGTCGATGTCCTCACCTTTGCCCGCGTTGTCATCGGCGAACACGAGCCCATATAAGAGGCACAAGGCCTCCCTCGGAGCAGATTTTTCATGGCTAAAATCGAGATCTACACCACACCGACCTGCCCCTATTGCCACGCAGCCAAATCGCTGCTGAACGAGAAGGGCGCGGATTACACAGAAATTACCGTGCTCGATCCGGAACTGCGGCAGAAAATGACCGAGCGGGCCCATGGGCGGCGGACCGTGCCGCAGATTTTCATCGGGGAGACGCACGTTGGCGGATATGACGACATGGCCGCACTCGACCGGCAGGGCAAGCTCGATCCACTGCTCGCCCAGTAGGCCGGTGTTTGCGTTGGCACTGAGAGAGGCGAGGGCGCGCCCATGAAAATAGCGGCCATCCAGATGCGGTCCGGACTTGACCCGGAGGAAAACCTGGCACAGCTCGAACCGATGCTGATCGAAGCGGCGCAGTCGGGGGCGGAGTATGTGCTGACCCCGGAGGTGAGCCTGATTTTCCCCGAGAACCGGGAGCAGTTGCGGTCCGTTGCCGCGCCGTTCGAGGGGCATCCGCAATTGGCTCGGATCAGCAGCCTTGCGCGCGAGCATGGCATTTTCGTCCACGTCGGCTCGCTACCGATCCCTCTCGAAGACGGGCGCTTCGCCAATCGGTCGGTGCTCTTCAGCAAGGACGGTGCGCAACTCGCACTCTACGACAAGATTCACCTGTTTGACGCCGATATTTCGGGGCTCAATGCGTATCGGGAGAGCGCTACCTATCGGGCGGGAGAGCAGGCGGTGGTCGCTCCGCTGGGCCGGTTCACGCTGGGACTGTCCATCTGCTACGACATGCGGTTCCCTCGGCTATACAACAGTCTTGCCAACAGCGGCGCAACGCTCATGGCGGTGCCGGCCGCATTTACGGTGCCGACCGGAGAAGCGCACTGGCATGTGCTGCTGCGAGCTCGAGCCATCGAGACAGGGTCCTATGTCATCGCAGCGGCTCAAGGAGGCGCCCACCCCAATGGGCGCTCGACATACGGACATTCTCTTGCTGTCGATCCCTGGGGGCGGGTCGTTGCGGAGCTGGCGCATGATCGGCCCGGCGTGCTGCTCGCCGAGATCGATCCAGCGGCAGTTGCAGAGGCGCGCGCGCGCATTCCAGCGTTGGTTAATGCCCGCGATTTTGCGCCGGCGGATTTGCAGGGTTGAGGCTGGACCCCTATATGCGGAAAGCGGGACTGATCCCGCTTAACCACAGCCAGATTTTGTGACGCCGTGATCCAGTATTCTCTTCAATGCTCGAAAGGGCATGTATTTGACGCTTGGTTCAAGAACGCTGCGACCTTTGATGAGCAGGCCGCGCTCGGCATCGTGCATTGCGCGACCTGTGGCAACAGCGCCGTGGAGAAGGCGCCGATGGCGCCCAGCCTTGCCCGCACTGGTGACGAGCGCGTGCCGCTATCCACCGCCCATCCTGATGCCGCCCGGTTCCGCGAACTGCTTCGGCAATACCGCCGCAAGGTGATGACCGAGGCCGAGAACGTCGGTGAGCGGTTCGCCGAGGAAGCGCGCAAGATTCACTTTCAGGAGGCCGAGGCGCGGGGCATCTACGGCCAGGCAACTCGTGACGAGGTCGCGGGGTTGATCGAGGATGGGGTTGAATTTCTTCCCCTGCCCGACGTGGGCGAGGACAATTAGGCGTCTTCGGGCGACTCATTCCATCCATTCAAGGAGACTGAAATGGCTCAACTCGATGCGGCCCAAGCGGGCTCGTTTGCGATCGGTGGCGATCTCTCGGTGAACCGCCTCGGCTTCGGCGCCATGCGGATCACCGGCGCGGGCATCTGGGGGCCGCCACAGGATCGCGATGAAGCTGTGCGCGTGCTGAAGCGCCTTCCCGAAATCGGCGTCAACTTCATCGACACTGCCGAAAGCTATGGCCCCTATGTCAGCGAGGAACTGATCGGGGAGGTGCTGGCTCCCTATGCCGAGGGAACGATCGTCGCCACCAAGGGCGGATTGACCCGCACGGGCCCCAATGTCTGGCCGCAGTTAGGGCGTGCGGAATTTCTACGGCAGGGCGTGATGATGGGTCTTCGCCGCCTCAAGCTGGAGCGGCTCGACCTCTGGCAGTTGCACCGGATCGATCCGAAGACGCCGCGCGAGGAACAGTTCGGCGAAATTGCGAAGATGCAGGAGGAGGGCCTCATCCGCCATGTCGGTCTGTCCGAGGTGAGCGTCGCGGACATCAAGGAGGCGAGCAAGTATTTCAAGGTCGCCACGGTCCAGAACCACTACAACTTCGCCAAACGCGACAGCGAAGATGTCCTGGAGTATTGCGCGGCGAACGGCATCGGCTTCATTCCGTGGTTCCCGCTGGCGGGCGGCGAGCTTGTTGAAGGAAACGAGAGGACGCGCGCCATCATCGAAAAGCACGGCGCCTCGGCCAGCCAGATTGCCCTGGCCTGGCTGCTCAAGCGCAGCCCGGTGATGCTGCCCATTCCAGGCACCGGCAAGGTTAGGCATCTGGAAGACAACGTCGCTGCAGCCTCTCTCACGCTGAGCGATGACGACTTCAATGTCCTCGACGCGGTGGCCAGGAAGAACTGATCGTTTCGAAGATTTTGGAGATTTGGGTCGGTTCGATAGGGAGGGTGGAATCCCCGCTATCGAACCTGACCAGATCAGCCAGCCTTGGCAGGCCGCTGAGTGGCTATGGCCCCTTTAGCACTGAGGTGCAGGCTTTGTCACGCGATTGTCGCAAAGCGTGATGGCGCCAAGGCGCCATCGCTTCACTTTAGTGCCAGAGCTTGTCGATCGCCTCGGTATCCCGGACTGCGCCGCGCGCGGCAGATGTGGCGAAGGCAGCGTAGGCCTTGAGGGCCGTGGTCACGTTGCGCTTGCGGGGGTGCGCAGGCTTCCAGCCGAGCTGATCCTGATCGTGGCGGCGCTGGGCGAGTTCGTCATCGCTGACAAGGAGGGTGATCGTCCGGTTCGGAATGTCGATCTCGATGGTGTCGCCCTCGCGCACAAGGCCGATCGTGCCGCCTTCGGCAGCTTCGGGTGAGACGTGACCGATAGAGAGGCCCGAGGTGCCGCCGGAGAACCGGCCGTCGGTCAGCAGAGCACAGGCCTTTCCGAGGCCCTTGGACTTCAGGTAGCTCGTTGGATAGAGCATTTCCTGCATGCCTGGGCCACCGCGAGGACCTTCGTATCGGATGACGATGACGTCGCCTTCGCGGATTTCGTTGGAGAGGATGGCCTTCACGGTGGCGTCCTGAGACTCGAACACCCGCGCGGGGCCGGTGAACTTCAGGATCGACTCGTCCACTCCGGCCGTTTTGACGATGCAACCGTCGATAGCGATGTTGCCCTTGAGGACCGCCAGGCCGCCATCTTTGGAGAACGGGCTTTCGGCCGAGCGGATGACCCCGTTCTGGCGATCCAGGTCCAGGTCGGCCCAACGGTTGGACTGTGAGAACGCCTGGGTAGTGCGGACGCCGCCGGGGGCAGCCATATAGAACTGGCGCACGCTTTCGGAGTTGGTGCGCGAGATGTCCCACTTGTCGAGAGCGTCACCCATCGTCGCCGAATGGATGGTGGGCTCGTTGCGGTTGATGAGACCGGCGCGGTCGAGTTGTCCGAGGATGGCCATGATGCCGCCGGCACGATGCACATCTTCCATGTGCACGTCGCTTTTGGCGGGCGCGACCTTCGACAGCACCGGCACCTTCCGGCTCAGCCGGTCGATGTCGTCCATGGTGAAATCGACGCCCCCTTCGTGCGCCGCCGCCAGGATGTGCAGCACCGTATTGGTTGAGCCACCCATGGCGATATCGAGGCTCATGGCATTTTCGAAGGCGGCCTTGCTCGCGATCGTACGCGGCAGCACGGAAGCATCTTCCTGCTCGTACCAGCGGCGGGCGAGGTCGACAATGAGATGGCCGGCCTCTTGGAAGAGGCGCTTGCGATCCGAATGGGTTGCAAGAGTCGAGCCGTTGCCGGGAAGAGATAGGCCGAGCGCTTCGGTAAGGCAGTTCATGGAGTTGGCGGTAAACATGCCGGAGCAGGAGCCGCATGTGGGGCAGGCTGCCTCTTCGACGGCCTGCACTTCGGCATCGGTGTATTGATCATCGGCAGCGATCACCATGGCGTCCACTAGGTCGAGCGCCTGCAACTTGCCCTTGAGCATGGCCTTGCCTGCTTCCATGGGGCCGCCGGATACGAAAACCACGGGGATGTTGAGCCGCATTGCGGCGTTCAACATACCCGGCGTGATCTTGTCGCAGTTCGAGATGCAGACCATGGCATCGGCGCAGTGGGCGTTGACCATGTACTCCACCGAATCGGCGATGATGTCGCGGCTCGGCAGGGAGTAGAGCATCCCATCGTGGCCCATCGCGATGCCGTCATCGACAGCGATTGTGTTGAATTCCTTGGCCACGCCGCCTGCCGCCTCGATTTCGCGGGCGACGAGTTGGCCGAGGTCCTTCAGGTGCACGTGGCCGGGCACAAATTGCGTGAAGCTGTTCACCACCGCGATGATGGGCTTGCCGAAGTCGCCGTCCTTCATGCCCGTTGCGCGCCAGAGGCCGCGGGCGCCGGCCATGTTGCGGCCATGGGTGGTGGTGCGGGAGCGATAGGCGGGCATGGAACGATCCTCGAATTGCTGCCGGTGACGCCGGGTAGTGTCCCGTTTCAATACCGCCAATCAGCATCAGCGGCAAGAATTTTCCGTACCGTACCGTACGGTACACTGGGCGACACGCGAGGTCAGAGGAAGTCAAGGTGCTGAGGTGGAACGGTCATCATGCCTACACGTTTGTTGGACAAGGACAGAGGAGACAACCCATGGACGCTATTCCCAATTCCGTACACGAGGGCATGAAGGTCCTCGACGCTCGCATGCACGACATCGGCACCGTCGAAACGTTCCGGGTCACGGACGAAGTGCCAGGCCATCCGGATCAGGATGCGGCTGGTGTCAGCCCGATTTTCGAAGAGGAGCGCAACACGCTCGCCGGCATCCTAGCCGATGTCTTTAGTCCGGACGACGAGCTGCCGCGCGAGATGCAGGAAAAGGCGCTGCGTGAAGGCTTCGTGCGCCTTGATGCGGACGGTCTCTTCGCAGCCGATCGGTATATTTTTCCCGAACACATCGATCGGGTGGAGGGGGACAAGCTGATCCTCTCCGTCAGCAAGGACGACTTGTTGAAGGTCTGATCTGTATCGCGGTCAGCCACGGCCCCCGCCCACAGGCGGGGGCTTTCTTACTCTGCCTCCCTGGCAACTAGCCTCCCGCCTTCTCGGCATGCGGCCGTTCAGCCAGCACCATGTAGTTGATGCCCATATCTGGAGACGTACGCCACTCATCGGCCAGAGGGTGGAAAACGACACCGGTCTGATCGACCACGGAGAGGCCGTTGCGCGTGAGAAGGCTGCGGATTTCGTCCGGCGTCAGGAACTTGTTCCAGTCGTGCGTGCCGCGCGGCAACCAGCGCAGAACGTATTCGGCGCCAATCACTGCCAGCGCCCAGGCCCGGGCTGTCCGGTTGAGGGTCGCGGTGAACAGGAGCCCTCCCGGCGCAACGAGGTCGGCGCAACTTTTCATGTAGAGCGGGACGTTATCGACGTGCTCCACCACCTCCATGTTGAGCACCACGTCGAACCGTTCTCCGGCAGCCACGAGCGCCTCGCTGGTGGTAGCGCGATAGTCGATCTCAAGGCCGGCCTGCTCTGCATGGATTTGGGCAATGCGGATATTGCGCTGTGCCGCATCGATACCCGTGACGGTCGCGCCAAGCCGCGTCAGTGGCTCGCAGAGTAGACCACCCCCGCAGCCCACATCCAGAACCTTCAGTCCCTCGAACGGGCGGATGGAATTGGCCGCTCTTCCGAAATGGCGAACAAGGTGGTCGCGAATGTAGCGCAGCCGGACCGGGTTGAACTTGTGCAGCGGCTTGAACTTGCCGCTTGGGTTCCACCACTCCTCCGCCATCGCAGTAAACTTGGAAATTTCGGCGTCGTTGACGGTGGTCTCGGTCATGGCGTCTTCCTTTGCCTCTCGTTATGCCCCTGCAAACAGGGAGGGGCAAGGCGCGGCGTGTCGCACAGCGATGCCCATTGATTGCGCCGGGGCTTTATGGCATGTCCGCGCCAACTAGAGCGTACCGCCCGGTTCGGCGGAGTTTCGGGGAAGACAGTGGCCCGTATCGTCGTCAAGTTCGGTGGCACCTCGATGGCCAATATCGAACGCATCCGCCATTCCGCCCGCCACGTGAAGCGCGAGATCGAGGCCGGCAATCAGGTCACCGTGGTCGTCTCGGCAATGTCGGGCAAGACCAATGAGCTCGTGGGCTGGGTCAACGAAGGCTCGAAGCTGCACGACGCGCGCGAGTACGACGCGGTGGTTGCCTCCGGCGAGCAGGTTACGGCAGGCCTCATGGCCATCGTGCTGTCCGAGATGGGCGTCCAGTCGCGTTCGTTCGCTGGCTGGCAGGTTCCTATTCATACCGACGACTCCCACGGCGCGGCCCGTATCACCGGCATCGATCCCACCGAGCTCGACAAGCGCATGAACGAGGGTTGGGTCCCGGTCGTCACCGGCTTCCAGGGAATTTCACCGCACGGGCGGATCACCACGCTGGGACGTGGGGGGTCGGACACGTCGGCCGTTGCGGTGGCCGCCGCAGTCGGTGCCGACCGGTGTGACATATACACCGATGTGGACGGCGTTTACACCACGGACCCGCGCATCGTGCCCAAAGCGCAGCGCATGACGAAAATTTCCTTCGAGGAAATGCTCGAAATGGCGTCGCTGGGCGCCAAGGTGCTGATGATC
This sequence comes from Devosia oryzisoli, assembly GCF_014837245.1. Lineage (GTDB taxonomy): Bacteria > Pseudomonadota > Alphaproteobacteria > Rhizobiales > Devosiaceae > Devosia > Devosia oryzisoli. The sequence continues at coordinate 11,488 of NZ_JACYFU010000005.1, read as the reverse complement.
CGGTCGGTGGAAATGGCCATGGCGCACAAGGTTCGCCTGACTGTGCGCTCAAGTTTCGATGACCCTGATGCGCCCCAGATCGGGCCGGACGGTCGGCCGGGTGTGCCGGGTACACTGGTTTGCGATGAGGATGAGATCATGGAAAAGCAGATCGTTTCGGGCGTGACGCTCGCCAAGGCCGAGGCCAAGATCACCCTCCGCGATGTCAAGGACAGCCCTGGAGTGGCGGCCGCCATCTTCGGTACGCTGGCGGACAAGGGCATTATCGTCGACATGATCGTGCAGAATATCGCCGACGACGGAGCCACCACCGACATCACCTTCACCGTGCCCGACAGCGAATACGAGAAGGCCGTCAAGGCCCTCGAAAGCAATGGTGGCCGCTTCGAATATGCCCGTCTTTCGGGGTCGCGGGGCGGCGCAAAGGTTTCGGTGGTGGGTGTGGGAATGCGCAGCCATGCCGGTGTGGCTGCCTCCATGTTCAAGGCTTTGGCAGACAAGGGCATCAATATCCAGCTCATTACGACGTCGGAAATCAAGACGTCGGTGCTGATCGATGAAGAATATGCTGAGCTTGCGGTTCGGGCCCTGCACACCTATTACGGTCTGGACAGGAAGGACGCCTGAGCCCGATCGAGGGGAAGTGGGCCGCGTCCCGATGCAGGGGGGCGGCTCAGCCGCCTGAGAGGCGATGGTGACGACCATAGGCGGCCCACGGGTGCTGCTGAGGCAATTGCGGGAGACGATGGCGGAGCCGCTGGCTTCGCAGGAGCGGCTCGACAAGATCGTGGCGCTCATCGCCGACAACATGCACGCCGATGTCTGCTCCTTCTACGTGCTGCGCGACGACGGCGCGCTGGAGCTCTTCGCCACCAAAGGGCTGGATGCCCAATCCGTGCACCTGACCACGCTGCGGCTTGGCGAGGGTCTTGTCGGCCTGATCGCAGCGGAAGCGGAGCCGCTCAGCCTGGACAACGCGCCGGAGCATCCGGCCTTCGCCTATCGCCCCGAAACGGGCGAAGACAAATATAATTCGTTCCTCGGCGTGCCGGTACTCCGCTCAGGCCAGACCCTGGGTGTCCTTGTTGTCCAGAACGGTGACCATCGGCATTATGGCGAGGACGAAACCGAGGCCATGCTGACCACGGCCACAATCCTGGCCGAAATGATCGCCACCAGCGACTTCGACAATCTGATCAAGCCTGGATCGGATATCGATCTGAGGCGGCCTCGCATGTTCAACGGCGTCAGTTTCACCGAAGGAATCGCGCTTGGAACCGTGGTGCTGCACGATCCGCGCGTCGTCGTAACGAATTTTATCGCAGACGATACCGATGCAGAAAAGCGGCGGCTGGATGATGCCCTCGCGACCATGCGGGTCTCGATCGATGCCATGCTGGACCATGGCGACATGGCTGGCGGCTCCGACCATCGCGAAATTCTTGAAACCTACCGCATGTTTGCCAACGACCGAGGCTGGGTGAACCGGCTGATGGAGGCGATCGATAACGGTCTTTCGGCCGAGGCCGCGGTCGAGCGGGTGCAGAACGATACGCGCGCCCGCATGCTGCGCCAGACCGATCCCTATATTCGTGACCGGCTGCACGATCTGGATGACCTGGCCAACCGCCTGCTGCGCGTTTTGACGAACACCAATCAGCCGGCGCAGCGCGAACTGCCGGACAATGCAATTCTGGTGGCGCGCAACATGGGCCCTGCGGAACTACTCGAATACGACCGCCACAAGCTCCGCGGCGTCGTGCTGGAGGAAGGCGGGGCGACCGCGCACGTGGCCATCGTGGCCAGATCGCTCGGGATTGTCGCGGTGGGCCAGGCGCATTCGATCGTGTCGATGTGTGAGACGGGCGACGACATCATTATCGACGGCCCAGCGGGCACTGTGCACCTGCGGCCCACGCCCGAGATCGAACAGACGTTCATCGACAAGGTGCGGGTGACGGCGCGGCGGCGGGCCCATTATGCGGCTCTGAAGGACAAGCCGAGCGTAACCCGCGACGGGGTCGAGATCACGCTCCTGCACAACTCGGGTCTCGTGGCGGATCTACCCATGCTGGAGGACACCGGGGCCAAGGGGGTAGGCCTTTTTCGCACGGAATTGCAGTTCATGATCGCGAGCAAGTTGCCGCGACTGCAGGAGCAGGTGGACCTTTACGCCGAAGCCATGGCGATCGCCGGGGAACGACCCATCGTGTTCCGGCTGCTCGATATCGGTGGCGACAAGGTGGTGCCTTACCTGCGCTCGATGGCCGAGGAAAACCCGGCCATGGGTTACCGGTCGATCCGACTGGGGCTCGACCGGCCCGGTCTCCTGCGGACCCAGATCCGGGCGCTGCTGGTCGCGGCCAATGGGCGCCCGCTCAAAATTCTCGTGCCCATGGTCACGGAAACCTTTGAGTTTCGGCAGACACAGGCGGTGGTGCGCAAGGAGATGGAACGGTTGCGGCGGGCGGGACAGCCCGTACCGGCCCGTCTTGAACTGGGCGCCATGGTGGAGGTGCCATCGCTGCTGTTCGAACTGGACCAGTTGCTGCCAGACACCGATTTCGTTTCCATCGGCTCGAACGATCTGGTGCAGTTCCTGACGGCCGCCGATCGTGCCAACCCGCGCGTTGCCAAAGCGTATGACCCGATTGGCTTGCCGCGCCTGCGGGCAATGCGCCTGGTGGTCGACGCTGCGCGGCGGCACAACAAGCCCGTCACCATGTGCGGTGAGCTCGCCGGCAAGCCGATGGAGGCGCTGGCCCTCATGGCAATCGGCATGACGCGCCTCTCCATGGGGCCGGCGTCGATTGGACCGATCAAGGAAATGGTGCTCAACCTTGAACTCAAGCCCATTCGCGATGCCGTCGCTGCCGCTCTCAGCGACGGGGCTGACGGGATCGGCATACGCGATCTGCTGGGCGAATGGGTGGATCGGCAGAAGCTGCCGATGGGCTGATGCCTTGCGGTCGATGCCGCAGGGCTTTACACGCTCGACCCGATACCAGCCGAAAGACCGCACATGCCCACTCTGCCCCAGGACAAGCTCGACGCTCTCGAGCTGCGTTTCGAGTATATCGAGGCGGCGCTTTCGGGCGGAGCTGCGCCGGACGAATTGGCCAGGCTGAGCAAGGAGCATTCAGACCTCAGCGATATCGTGGCTGAAATCGGGGCGTACAAGAAGGCGCTCAAGGACCGGGCCGAGGCCGAGGCGTTGCTCAAGAGCGGCGACAAGGAAATGGCCGAAATGGCTCAGGCCGAAGTCGAGGAACTCGATGAACGGATCGAGGCCTTCGTGCAATCCATCCGAGTCCTCTTGTTGCCCAGGGATGAAGCGGACGACAAATCGATCATCCTCGAAATCCGCGGTGGCACTGGCGGCGACGAAGCAGCGCTGTTCGCTGGTGATCTCTTCCGGATGTACGAGCGCTATGCCTCGGCGCGCGGCTGGAAGGTAACGGTGATGGAGGAGAGCCCCGGTGAAATGGGCGGCTTCAAGGAAATCATCGCCAACGTCACGGGCAAGGGCGTCTACGCGCGGATGAAGTATGAGTCGGGCGTACACCGGGTGCAGCGCGTGCCGGCCACAGAAGGTTCAGGACGCATCCACACTTCGGCGGCCACCGTAGCAGTGCTACCCGAGGTGGAAGATATCGACATCGACATCAGGAACGAAGACATTCGCATCGACACGATGCGCGCGTCGGGTGCAGGGGGCCAGCACGTCAACACTACAGACTCGGCTGTGCGGATCACCCATCTGCCGTCAGGCATCGTGGTGACCTCGGCCCTCAAGTCGCAGCACCAGAACCGTGCCCAGGCCATGGTGGTGCTGCGGGCCCGGCTGTACGAAATGCAGCGTGAAGAACGGGATAGCGCACGATCGGCCGAGCGCAAGGGGCAGGTCGGGTCCGGCGACCGCTCCGAGCGAATCCGTACCTATAATTTCCCGCAGGGACGCGTGACCGACCATCGGATCAACCTCACGCTCTACAAGCTCGACAAGGTGATCACCGGCGAGGCTCTGGACGAGCTGATCGACGCGCTGATCACCGAGAACCAGGCCGCGCAGCTGGCGGCGATGGAGCAAGCCAACTGAGCACTGCTGATACGATTGGCCAGTTCTGGCGCGCCTGGCGCGATCGATTGAACCGGCAGGGGATTGTGACGGCGACGCTTGATGCCAAGCTGCTTCTGGCTCATGCGCTTGGTGTCGATAGCCTGACATTGGCGGTGCGGGAAAACGAGCAGGTCTCTGCCGATGCCATGTTGCGGGCCAACGTCCTGTTCGAGCGGCGGGTGTCGGGTGAATCGGTAGCTCGCATCATTGGTCAAAAGGGGTTTTATGGGCTCGATTTTGAGCTTGGTCCAGCCACGCTGGAGCCTCGCCCGGAGACCGAACTGTTGGTCGACCTGGCGCTCGCGGCCTTGCCGGAGGGCGGTCGCGTCCTGGATCTGGGGACCGGAACCGGCTGCATTCCGATCGCGCTCCTGGTCAACAGACCCGATGCGACGGCTATGGCGACGGATGTTTCGGCTGAAGCGCTAGAGGTCGCGAGAAGAAATGCTGAGCGGCTAGCGGTGGCAGAGCGGCTGAACTTCGCCAAGGGCGACTGGTTCGACGCGCTTGACGCTACCTCGGACGGGCCCAAATTCGACCTCGTGCTGTCCAATCCGCCCTATATCGCCAGCGCAATTATCAGAACTCTCAGCACAGAAGTTCGCAGCTTCGATCCCCTGCTGGCGCTTGACGGCGGACCCGATGGCCTGACGCCTTACCGGGCAATTGCGGCCCAGGCGGGGTGCTTCCTCAAGCGCGGGGGCGCCGTCATGGTAGAAATCGGATATGACCAGGGGGAGCAGGTCTCGGCGCTGTTCGAGCGGGCCCATTTCGTCAACATATCGGTCCGGAAGGACCTGGCGGGGCTTGATCGTGTGGTCGTGGCGCACCATATCGGGGAAAATCACAGTGCGTTGTTGAGCCAGGACTAGTTTACTCTGGCCAATACGGTGAAAACCGGTTAGTTTGACCGTGCTGTCAATGGCGCATCATGGGCGCCGCAGCGGCCGCACCCGATCCAACATTGCTTATGCTGCTTGGCGCAGCGCTGTTCCCCAAGCCGGAACGACGCAAGTACAAGCCGGGCGAAAACGGGGCCGCTGCCGACCGCACTCGGTCTTCATGAAACCAGGTAGAGCCCCGTTTGGATGCGCAGTTTCCATCTGCCGGGGTCGGGGGCCAGATCGGGCCTGTTTGTTCCGGTCCGCCCAGAGATGACGCTTAACTACCAGAGTTAGACAAAGCGACCTATGAGACCCAACAACCAGAACAAGAACCGGCAGCGCGGCCGCAACGGTGGCCGCAAGCACGTCAATCCGCTTTCGCGCAATTACGAGAGCAATGGCCCCGACGTGAAGGTGCGCGGGAATGCCGCCCATATCGCCGAGAAATATCTGCAGCTGGCGCGCGACGCCCAATCAAGCGGTGATTCGGTAATGGCGGAGAATTATCTCCAGCATGCCGAACATTATTTCCGCATCGTCTCCTCGGCGCAGCAAGCCATGAGCGGTCCACGTGACGGCCAGACGCAAGACGAGAACGACTTCGACGATGATTTTTCGGAGATGAACTCGCGCTTCGCCTCCCCTCAGCAACAGCAGCAGCGGGACCACGGCACTGCTCAGGCCGGTCATGCCGGTCATGGCGAGGGTGAAAGCGACGAGGATAAAGCGGCGCCACAGGCTGCTGCCGATGGGGCCCCGCCACAAGGAGAAGAGGCTTCCGGTGAACCTCCAGCCGAGGGCGAACCGGCCCCCCGGAAAGCGCGCGAGCGTCGTCCGCGCCGCCGCCGCCCAGCCGCTGGCGCCGAGGGCGCAGCGGATCCGGGCACCGGACCGCAGCCGGATGTCGGCGAACTGCCGGCATTCCTGACGGCTGGAAATCCGGCCAACGCAGCCGAATAATTCAGAACCGGGCCGGGCGCCCGGTTCTTTGTTTTTAGGCGCGCGCCCTTCAACTCCCAAACGCGTGACCCATATAAATTCTTGTGACGGAGCGTGCCGGCTGACCGGGCGTTGCGCATACGACGCTTCCGACGCCATGCCGGTGCCTTTGGGGCCGGGCTGGCGGGCGAGACAAGGAGAGTTGCATGAATATCGAAAAGTACACCGAGCGGGCGCGCGGCTTCATTCAGAGCGCGCAGACCTACGCTCTGGGGCAAGGGCATCAGCAGTTTTCGCCGGTGCACCTGCTCAAGGTCCTTCTGGACGATGACCAGGGGATGGCTAATGGCCTTATCCAACGCGCAGGGGGCGACCCAAAGGCGGCACGCGCTGGCGTAGAAGCGGCTCTCAACAAAATCCCCAAAGTGTCTGGCGATGCCGGCCAGCTTTATCTCGGTCGTGAACTCGCCAAGGTCTTTGACACCGCCGAGCAGGCGGCGCAAAAGGCCGGTGACAGCTTCGTGACGGTGGAGCGGCTGTTGCTGGCGCTCGTCATCGAGAAGGACAGCGAAGCGGGGAAGATCCTCAGTTCCGCCGGCGTGACGGCGCAGGGCCTCAATACGGCCATCGAGGCGATACGCAAGGGTCGCACTGCCGATACGGCATCTGCGGAAAGCGGTTATGACGCGCTCAAGAAATATGCCCGCGATCTCACGGCGGATGTGCGCGAGGGGAAGCTCGACCCGGTGATCGGCCGCGACGAGGAAATCCGGCGTACCATCCAGGTGCTGTCGCGCCGCACCAAGAACAATCCGGTGTTGATCGGGGAACCGGGCGTTGGCAAGACGGCCATTGCCGAAGGTCTCGCGATCCGCATCGTGAACGGTGACGTCCCCGAATCCCTCAAGAACAAGAGCCTCCTTGCGCTCGACATGGGTTCATTGATCGCCGGTGCCAAATATCGCGGCGAATTCGAGGAGCGCCTCAAGGCCGTGCTGTCCGAAGTGCAGTCGGCAGAGGGGCAGATCATCCTGTTCATCGATGAGATGCATACGCTCGTCGGTGCGGGCAAGGCCGATGGTGCGATGGACGCCTCGAACCTGCTCAAGCCTGCCCTGGCGCGCGGCGAGTTGCACTGCGTTGGTGCGACCACGCTCGATGAGTATCGCAAGCACGTTGAAAAGGACCCGGCGCTGGCCCGGCGTTTCCAGCCGGTGTTCGTCTCCGAGCCCACCGTGGAAGACACCATTTCGATCCTCCGCGGGCTCAAGGAGAAGTACGAACTTCACCACGGCATCCGCATTGCGGATTCGGCGCTGGTGAGCGCGGCAACCCTGTCAAACCGCTACATCACCGACCGCTTCCTGCCGGACAAGGCCATCGACCTCATGGACGAGGCCGCAGCACGGCTGCGCATGGCCGTGGATAGCAAGCCTGAGGCTTTGGACGAACTTGACCGGCGCATCATGCAGCTCAAGATCGAGCGGGAAGCGCTCAAGAAGGAAACAGACGAGGGTTCCAAGACTCGACTGGAGCGGCTCGAGCACGATCTGGCCGGGTTCGAAGAACAGGCGCAGGCTTTGTCGGCGAAATGGCTGGCAGAGAAAGAACGGCTTCAAGGGTCGACCAAGCTTAAGGAGGAGCTAGATGCCGCCCGTTCGCAGCTCGAAATTGCGCAACGGCAGGGCGATCTCGCCAAGGCCGGAGAACTGGCTTACGGCGTCATTCCGGACCTTGAACGGCGTTTGAAAGACGCTGACGCCAACGGCAAGCTCGACCCCGTGATGGCCAAGGAAACGGTCGAAGCGAGCGATATTGCACAGGTGGTTTCGCGGTGGACCGGCATTCCCGTCGATCGCATGTTGGAAGGCGAAAAGGAAAAGCTGCTCCATATGGAGAGTTCCCTGGGTGCCCGCGTGATCGGACAGGCCGAAGCGGTTGCAGCGGTGGCGAAGGCCGTGCGGCGGTCGCGCGCCGGGCTGCAGGACCCGAACCGGCCGATCGGGTCGTTCATGTTTCTCGGACCGACGGGCGTGGGCAAGACGGAGCTGACCAAAGCGCTGGCGCAGTTCCTCTTCGATGACGAGACGGCCATGGTTCGTCTCGACATGAGCGAATTCATGGAAAAGCACTCCGTGGCGCGGCTCATCGGTGCCCCTCCGGGCTATGTCGGCTATGACGAAGGCGGCGTCCTCACCGAAGCGGTGCGGCGGCGGCCTTACCAGGTGATCCTGTTCGACGAGATCGAAAAGGCGCATCCGGACGTGTTCAACGTGCTGCTGCAGGTGCTCGACGACGGACGCCTGACCGACGGGCAAGGCCGGACGGTCGACTTCCGCAATACCGTGATCATCCTGACCTCCAATCTGGGGGCGGAATACCTGGTGGAGCTCAAGGATGGCGAGTCGGTGGAATTGGTGCGGGGCAAGGTGCTGGACACGGTCAAGGCGGCGTTCCGGCCCGAATTCCTCAACCGGATCGACGAAATCCTGCTGTTCCACAGGCTCGGGCGCGAGCACATGGGTGCTATCGTCGACATTCAGTTCGGGCGGCTCGAAGCCCTGCTCAAGGATCGCGACATCAGCCTCGAGCTGACACCGCGCGCACGGGATTGGCTGGCGAACGAAGGATACGATCCGGCTTATGGCGCCCGCCCCCTCAAGCGCGTCATCCAGCGCGAAGTGCAGGATGAACTCGCCGAGGAGATTCTGACGGGCACCGTCAGCGACGGAGGGCGGGTCGTCGTCGACGCCGATGACAGCGGCATCGTACTCCTGCCGGCCAGCAGCGGCCAGTCCCACGCTGCTGCCTGAGGCGGAACAAGTCCTCAAGGGCCGGTCCTCTGGGCCGGCCCTTTCTGTTTCGCCGCCCTTCCCGTGCCGCAGAACCACATGCAGATGTGGTTGCCAGGACCAAGACGCAAGAAAGGCGTTCGTGCAGTTAGATTGGATCACGCGGGAAAGAAACGTGCAGTTGCCTAGCGCGAGGCGACCTGTGCTGCCCCAGCGGGTGTGCCGGGGCGCTCCATCAGATCGTCGATCTGTGCGATCGTCTGTTCGAACTGGTCACGGTACTGTGGCGGAAGGACGTTGTCCTTTGGCAGCTTTACGCTGAGAGGATCGACGAAGTTGCCGTTGATCTTGATCTCGAAGTGCAGGTGCGGTCCCGTCGATTGCCCCGTCGAGCCGACATAGCCGATGAGTTGCCCTTGCCGCACCTTGCTGCCGACACCAAGACCTTTGACATAGCGCGACAGGTGCCCATAGCCGGTCTCGTAGCCGTTGACGTGCTTGATCTCGATCTTGTTGCCGTAACCGGACTGCCACTTGTACCACTCTATGACGCCATCACCGGCAGCATAGATGGGGGTACCGGAGGGCGCCGCAAGATCGGCGCCGCTATGCAGGCGCCGTGTGTGGAAGATTGGATGGATGCGGTAGCCAAAACGGGAGCGAAGCGTGCCGCCACCTTCCAGCGGCCGGCGGTTCAGGAAGCGCTTCCCGGTTTCGCCATCGGGATCAAAGAAATCAACGCTGCCGTCGGGGGTGGCAAAACGGTACATCTGTCGATGCGTCCCTGACAGGTTAAGGCCAACGTAGAGAAGCTCGGGCTTGGGGGCGCCTTCTTCGGTGGTCTCCAGAATTTCTATGCTGTCGCCGGCGGTGATGCGCTTGGTCATGTCCACGTCGTAGGCGTACATGCCGACAATGCGCTTGATGGTGTCGTCATCCAGGTTGTGCTTGCGACCGGTCTCCCAGATAGCCCGGTAGATCGTCGGCAGATTGCCGACGTTGATCTGTTCGACGTCTTCCTTGGGGAACTCCACCCAGTCGGGCTGCAGGCCAACGACGTACTGCCCATTGTCGCTGAGCGCCACGGTTGCGATATGCGGATCGCCCGGGGCATTTTCGGGGCGGTAGATCGACATCCGGTAGGGGACAAGACTGTTGGTGTCGCCGCTCACGGGCCCATAAAGAATGCGCAGACGGACACCGACGGGCAATCCCCCGGCCGGAATAAGGTTTGCAAGCGCGTTCTCCACCATGGACACCTGCGCTCGGGTAAAGCCGTTGCGCACCAGGGTGTCGGCAAGGGGGCCCAGTTCACGCACCGTCAGGAAGCGTTCGGAGCGGCCGGGACCGTTGTCGGCGGCAAGAGTCGTCTTGGGCATCACCGTGACGTTTTCGGCAACTCCAGGAAGGCTGGTGGCATCTTCGGCCGCTGTGAGGTCACGAACATCCTGCGTCGGGTCTGCATAGGCCATGGCCGATGGCGAGACTTCATAGAGGCCTCCATCGGTCAGGCCGCGGACGAAATCGGCCGCGCCCTGATCCGAGATCAGGCGTGGCGGGACGAAGCTCTCGGGCATCGCGCCCTGATTGACCACCACCTCACCCTCGACGTCGGTGCCATAGACATCTGTGTTGAGATCCATCCCCGCGGCCTTGAGCGGCTCGGTCGCGTTCAGGATGGCGACAGGGTCGTAGGGTGGCGCATCGGCGGAAAGCGAGGTTGCAGTTGTCGCCAGCGTGGCCTGGATGCGGGTGAAGGGCTGGTTGCGGATGATCTCGCGCCCATCCACGCTTTGGCGGATCGACGCCTCGATGACCTCCAGATCCGAACGCGTTTCCGCAACCGGACGCACGCGCGAGGACTTCGATGTGAAATCCGTCGCTGCCGGCTGCGCGATACGGGGGGCAGCGAGTTGCAGGGCGGCATAGGCAGTCGAGAACGTGTCTTGTCCCTGAAAGGAGACGTAGAGTGCCGCTCCCATGAGAAGGACGCTGGTCAGCCCTGTCATGACTGTTCCGGACAGCCAGGCAAAACTCAGTTCGCGTCCTTGGGGGATATCGCCGTCAGTGGACTGAAGGGTGAGTGCGGGACCATCCTCAAATCCGCTGGCGCGCAAAAGAGCCAGATGACGATGCCTAGGCGCTGCGGTCAACGCTCCATCCTTAGTCGGTAGCACTAGTCACCGCTGCGATCGGCAGACCGGAAGCAACGGAGGGTTCTGCGTGTATAGACGGTTGCGCGTCTTTGGCCAACAAATGCGGCGGAACTGGGAAAAAGCAGCGACCATAGCGACAGCTCTTGAACTCGGTAGAGTAAGCTCCCAAATGAGCACTGCAAGCGGAGTGGCCTGTAAACTCTGGTGGTTCAGTAGAGTTTTCCACCGAAGCGAAGCCAGCGCCTTCAGCTTTTTCTGATTTTTCGCCGATGGGTCGTTGACAGGGAAGAACGCTCCCCCTAAAACCCGCCCATCGCTGAAGACCGCGGCGCCGCGAAGCGCCAAAGACTGAAGCAAGCCCTTGATAATGAAAAGTAATTTTCGCAATCGAGGTTCGGTTTTCGGAGTTCTTCGAAAAACGAAATTAGGGTGTTGACAGGACGAAATGTTCTGAATAAAACCCCCCAGCGCTGAACGACGCGAGCGACTAGTTTGCTCCCACTGATTGGCGCAATCTGACAGGGCAGGGTGGCTGCCGGGCAACCGGAGGCAAGCTACTGTTCTCTCGGGAATTGCGAGAACTTTGGTTCTCACCGA
>NZ_JACYFU010000004.1 GCF_014837245.1 Devosia oryzisoli | reverse complement strand
ACGTAGGATGCTGTTTCCATCTTGCTTAAGTGGCCTTCGCTGGCAAGGAAGCTGTGGCCGCTCGAAGGAGAATGTCGGGTTTTGGCAAGCAATCTTTCTAGGCCTACGACCGCAATGGGGTCGGCAGCGGCCGGGCGGTAGCGCGCAATAATCGAGCGTTCAGATAGCTCCGATCATTCTTCAAAGCCATCGGTTCCCAAAACGTCCGGGTAGCTCCTCAGGGTCGTTTGCGAACTGGCGGGTTGTGGGTGATAGTGCAATGAATTGGCAGGCCTTTGGGTCTTCATAACTAGCTTTGGAGTCCAAAGTGGATCGCGCCAGCAAGTTTCATCGACCCGTCTTCACCATGCTAGTGGCGTTGGTGTCAGCGAGTGCGGCTCATATTGCGTTCTTTACTTTGACTAGTTCAAACGGATTGCGGGCAGCGCTGAGCTGGGACGCCATCCGAGATATGCTATCGGTCGGATTGTTGCCGTCCTTGGCAGTGGCAATATGGCTAGCGTTCAGTCCCAGCCCTACGTTTAAGACGGCAGTGATTGTAACTGGAGCAGCCACGGTTTTCATTTTCAGCGTGACGTTGGTGTGGGTGTCAAATATCGCTGACCCGCTTTCTCAATCCTACGCGTCCCTAAGGCTTTTACCTGCCATCGGCGGCGCGCTTTGTGCACTGTTTGCTTACTCAATCGGGTCTCAGTTTGAGTGATGCGCCTCATTCATCGGATGATCGCCGAGTTTGACTGCAACCAGGCCGCGAGGCGCAGAACGGAACGCAGGCGATGCGCAAGATGCTACGATTTGCCTAGACTCCGATGACCGCAACGCCGTGCGCAGGGAGCAGTTAGCACCAGCCTTGGCGCAGATAAGGGACGGGCTTGATCACCATCACAGCCGTGCCTTCGGCAAAAGCGCTGCTCGGGGATGCATTGAGCTACATTGCCAGATACCGGGCCGGGCTCGAGTTGTTCCTGACCCATGGGCGCATCGAGCTGGACGCCATGCTGGACCGGGAGCTGCAGCGCCTGTTGGGCAAGTCCAAACTGGCTGAGGCCATCCGCTATACCCTGAGCCGCCGCGCCGCCCTCGAGCGCTTCCTCGCCGATGGTGGTATCGAGATCGACTCCAACATCGTCGAACGTGCAATCCGTCCGCAGAACAGTACGCGCACGAATGCGCTCTTTGCCGGCTCCGATGGTGTTGGCGGGGGCCTGGGCGACAATCGCCACGCTGCTCACCACAGCCAAAATTAACGGCGTCGATCCGCACGCTTGGCTGACCATACCCTGCAGCGCATCGCCAGCGGCTGCAAACAGCCAGATCGCCGATCTCATGCCATGGAAATTCAGCCAGTAACGGCCCCGCCTAGACGCTTACCCACTTGTACGAAGGGTTTTATTCACCAGATGTGCATGACGTAGCCCGGAAATCGTATACTGGGACGCCGTCGGAGCGCTCAATCTTAACTACTATATTCAGTCCTCTGTCGTACAGTGAAGAGAATCCAGATTCACAAGTATAATCCAAAACCAATTTCCCCACATTTTGGAATGCATCTATTGGGTAGTGATCCGCTTCCCTCCGAAGTACAATATCCACAACCAACTCTTTCTTATCACAGTCTACAGTCCAAGAAGCGGACGAAAACACATTGTCATCCAAGCTGCGCGTTCTATTATTGATTGCTTCAAGCTTTTCAGGGTAGAAACAACTTTGTGAGTCAGTGGTGGAGCCGAGAGCATCAATCGCTGACGCTCCCAACAAAATACAAACAATCAGAAATGATCCGGTTTTCAAACGAACAATTCGGCAGAAACCCGACACGTTTGCAAAAATTGTGTCTTTTCGTATAGTCATCAGTCCAATACCCTTGCATTTCTCGACTTGTCGCTCATCATGTGTCGTTTATTCATGCGGCTGCCGCGATGGTGGGTGATGTTTGGATCGGGAGTCCGATCACCACGCCAGAACCCAGGAACCGCATCAAGCTTAAGCGGTCATCAATCATGAACTCCATGCGAGCCCCGGACAAGTTGTGCTGGGTCTGCAGGATCAGGATCTTGAGCATAGCCACTGGGTCGAAGGGCGGCCGGCCACCCTTGCTGCTGTCGCCATAGCCCAACCCTCCAACGAGCCGGCCACGAAAATACTCGAAGTCTGCTGTTCGCTCCAACACCTCGATCGGGTCACCATGCTGGCTCAGCGCCTCAAGCTGATCGTTCAGGCTGAACAGCGATTGTGGGTTCTTGACGATGCTTCATGAACAAGCATCGTCAGTGAATGACGACCGCATCAAGGGCGCGAGGGCTTTTCCGGGCGTCCATCTCGCAGCACGCGCATGGTTCTTTTGCGTGCTTAGCTAAACATAATCCGCCATTCCTCCGATGGACGCCCGCCTCTATTTTGCAGCAAATGCAATAGTTTGTCTGCACTCGACGTTACAGTTGAATTATCAACGGACCCGCGAGCCCGAGGCATGTGAAGAGATATCACAAAAACCCCTCGAAAGTTCTTATAGAGTCACGTTTTTCCGAGCGAGGTCTGCTTGAGCAGAAAGAACAATTTTTACTTCACGGCAACAATTTGGTTGGAATGCGGAAGGTTTGGTGTTCTACTGCCTCACTAGGAAGTATCCTTGTACTGCAGATATTTACCAAGAGAATTCCACGGATGTTGCAGCACCGCTTGGCGTCGACTGAAGATGCAAATCAACCCGTGCTGACGGTGAGGCGGGTTCGGACGCTTAGCGACGGACTCAGTACCTTGGCGCTAGCCAAGTCATGGCACGCTGAGAGCCGGTTTCGTCATCTCCCGTTCTGTGAGAAAAAATTTGCGTCCGCAGTTATTGCGGCTTTACGTCGAGGGAGCGGGGGCGCGGCGTTCGTAGCAGTGCGAAATGGTGCGCCAATAGGTTTGGTAAACTTGGCTGTGGGCGAAGCTATGTTGAGTGAAGGTGGTTGCTTCGCAACCTGCCTTGGGTGGTTCGTTGAGCCTGCCATACGGCGCAGTTTGTTGGGCGGAAAGGTTGCGCATCTCCTGTTCTCCGCAGCAACAGAATGGTGCCTGGAACGCGGCGCGAACGAACTTTTGATGCACGGCACTCATGGGACCCGGACTGGATTGTCGCGGCGGGGGGTGGAAATTGGCCAGAATGTCGTTTTGCCGCTTTGACAATATATAATTACTTGCAGAAGTCGGTCGCCAGATAAAAAGCTCCAAAGAGGACGAGGAAGATAAACGAAAAGAAAAAGCGTCCGATTTGGTACCTCCTGAGCTGATTTTTTGGCATGCTAAAACCAAGTTTTTGAATAACCCATCCCAATGAAAAGTGCAGTAGGAGCGAGAGGAGGAATATAAGTCCGAACCAGGTCGTGCAGTTAGCCATAATTAAAATAACTCCGGTGCTAACGATCTTCCAGATTAAATATTCATGTAATGAGCTGCTTTAAATATAGAGAGTTGCAGCGTACTATACTATAAATTTCGGATACAGGCAATCAATTTTGACAGGGGGGTAAGATGGCGGAAGACAATAACGGGGCAGTAGAGGGCCTTTGGGGGGATGTAGTTGCGGATTTCACGAGCGCGTACTCGTCTGCGCTGGGGGATGCAATACGCGCGGCCCTGAGCGAAGGCGGGGTGTCAAGCAGTTATATTCTCAATGGTGTTAGGTATTTACATAATAGTCCTGGCTACATTTTCGATGCGGCGGAGCTGAAGGATCTCTTTGATAGAAATCTTACGGCAGAAGAGAAGTTTGATATCGTTGGTGGCGTTGCTGGTTCCCAAATTGGCGGTGCGCTTGGTGCGTCTTTGGGCATTCCAGGTGTTATTGTGGGTTCGATACTCGGTGACATCATCGGGGGGTATGCCGGGAGAGGAGTATACTACACTCCGGGTGCCTTGGATAAGATAGAAACCGGCACAACAAGCGCGGTTGATGCGTACGTGCGGGACATCGAAAGCGGAGTAAAGGGGATCCTCACTACCGGTGGGATCAACACGGATATTTTTTCGACAGGTTTTTGCTTTGCACCTGGCACGCAGATACTGCTGGAAAACGGGACGACGAAAAGCATTGAACATGTCGAGGTTGGTGACATAGTCCTTTCGTTCGATGCAGAGAGTGCTGGAGGAGCCGGGTCGCTTGTACCAGCAAGAGTGTCCAGACTGTTTGAAAACATCTGCAATGAATTCGTCGTACTTGATAACGGTCTTACTGTAACCCCTCATCATGAGTTTCTTACAGAGGGGGGTCTTTTTCTGCCAATTTCGCGGATTTTAGCTTCCGAAGGCATAGTATTCAATGACAAAGGTCAGCCGTGTTCAATAACAGGAAGGAGGATCCATTATTCGGACCAGACATCTTCATTGTTTGAACAGGGCGTGGTCTACCATAGCAATTTTGAAGGAAATTTGGCACAGGCGCCGCATATTATCAAAGGATGGAAGACATTCAATTTTGAAGTCGAGGGGCTGCACACGTATGTGGCGGGCGGCTTGCGCGTCCACAACCAGTCAGTCTCTGCTGCTAACCTCAGTGATGCATTGGCCGGTAACGGTTATTCAGGCCTAATTGAAGCCACTTTGGCGAACGCCCGACAGCAGAACGGCTATGATGCCATTATCGACCGACCTTTTGGCCCCGATGATGCAATCTTCAATGCCGGATCCTCCAGTGATCTCTATCGCGAGCAAGAAAAAGTGTGGCGGTCAGATCTGCTTAAGCAGATGACGAAGGCCGATGGAACATCGCAATGGGTGGTCCAGTATACTGATGCCAATGGCAACGTAATCACCAAAGATCCTCAGACGGGCGCCCGAATCGATCCAACAAAACTTTCTTCTGGTTCCCTCGATCCAGCGAATGCGGCCCCCAGAACTTCCTATGAGGACGGCAGTTATGACAGCCTGACTTACACAAGAAATGATGACGGGACTTGGACAAACAATGTCACTGGGCAGACAACTTCGGCTACCGACTACGTATCTAAAGGCAGCGGCGAGCCGCTCTATGAGCAAACCGTACGAACTTACAACCCAGATACCAATCAATTTGAAGACCGAGTAGTCTATCGTCCGGCGCCTTCTGACAGTGACAGCAGCAGTGGCGGTAGCGGGGGGTCGGATTCGGACAAGCCGATCCTGGTGGACCTAGATGGGGATGGAATAAAGCTCGCGGAGTTGGGTACGAGTAACACCTTCTTCGACATGGATGGGGACGGCAAGCTGAACCGCACTGCTTGGGCGGGTGCAGGGGACGGTGTCCTGGTTCGTGATGGAAACGACGACGGCGTCATCGATCAGCGCAGCGAGGTTGTCTTCACCGATTGGGATGGCACGTCCAAGTCGGACCTCCAGGCCCTCTTGGCCATTTTCGATACGAACAACAATGGCAAGCTCGATGCAGGGGACACAGACTGGTCGCTGTTCAAGGTGCTGGTGGCGAATACGGACGGCACCACGACGCTCATGACGCTGGGAGAGCTCGGTATCACCGAGATCACCCTGATTAGCAACAATCAGAGTATCAACTTCAGCGACGGGTCCGCCATTTTCGGCGGTTCCACCTTCAAGCGAAGCGACGGCAGCACCGGCCTGGTGGCGGATACGCGGCTAAGCTACGAGGAAGAGGAGTTCGTCGTTACCAAGACCGTCACGCTCAATGGTGATGGTTCCACGACGGTCGTGAATACCGGCAGTGATGCCGATGGCAGCGCCGCCAATAGGACGACCTCCACCACAAGCGCCGATGGCAACACCCGCACGACAGAATTTGATGATGATGGCGATGGCATCAATGACCGGGTCGTTATTGAGACGCGGTCGGTAGCAGGCAGCGGAGAGGTTACAGAGACTCGTCTCGATTATGACGGGTCCGGCACGATCCTGCAGCGGCGCCAGGTGACGGAGACCAGTGCCGATGGCAAGACAGTCGAAGTCAGCTTCGACCTGTCCGGTTCCGAAACACGGTTCGATAGCGTCGAGACGCGGGTCACGGGCAATGATGGAAGCCTCACCGTAACCGTCGAGACGCTAAACGCGAATGGATCGACCCGCGGCGAGACGATTACCACAACGAGCGCCGATGGTTTGAGCAAGACGACTCAGGCAGATATCACTGGCGATGGAGTCATCAATGCCTCTCAGATCGAGAGTACTTCGGTGGCCGGAGACGGAACCCGGACAGAAACCGTAACCAGCTATGTAGGGAGCGGAACATCGTCGGCTCACCGGATCGGTAGCACCGTGACGACGGTCAGCGCCGATGCCAGCGACAAGACGATAGAAGCCGACGTGGATGGTGACGGTGACGTCGATCTGGGAACGTCGAGTATCATCGTCCGCAACCTGGATGACAGCACTACAACGACCGTCGAGCTTCGCAATAACGACAATAGCTTGCGCGGCAGCGCGACGACCGATCTGAGCGAGGATGGTCTGGATCGGACGGTTAGTTCTGACCTAGATGGTGACGGCGACACCGACAGCTTCGTTCGCGATTTGCGTGTGATTGCCGGTGACGGATCGACGACACGCACGGTCACAACTCGTGCTGGCAACAACGATCTGTTGAGCCAGACCATCATGACCTGGAGCGCGGACGGCAAGACCCGGAGCACGTCTACCGACAGCGACGGTGATGGACAGGTGGACCGCACCCAAATCGTCGCTGTGGTGGGTACCGATACGGTTGAGACCTCCGAGGTCTACGCGCCTAACGGCGAGAACCTCTTGTCGAGGACGATCACCACGACAAGCGGTGACGGATTGACACGTTCCACCCAGCTTGATGCAGACGGGAATGGCGTTGTGGACGCCGTCCGCCGTACCACGACGCTGATCAATCAAGATGGCTCGTCGACAAAGACCCAGATCCTGCGCGATGGGGCCGACACAACAGACATCACGCGCACCGTAACGCAGACAAGCGCAGATGGGCTGAGCAGCACAATCGAAACATTCAACCAGGGTGAAACCAGCCCCCACAAGACCCTCACAAGTGTGAGGGTCCTCAACGGCGACGGTTCAACGACCCAGACCGTCACCACGTATGCGGGTGCAAATCTCGCTGTGGCAGCAAAGGCCTTAACACAGACAAGCGCTGACCGCCTAACCACCACGACCTCGACCTATGTCGGGACCAACATAAGTCCGGAAACCGTCACCACTAGCGCAACCGCTTCAGACGGTTCACGCACTGAAACCGTTCTCGGATATAGCCCGGACGGCTCGGTCCTGCTCGGCCGAACGGTGACCACCGTCAGCACCAATGGCCTTGTGGTCACCCGAAAGACCGACGCTGATGGCGATGGCGACTTCGACAGCACCGAAGTCGAAGCCAAGGTCCTCAATGCGGACGGGACAACGCAAACGACCACCACGCGGTATGCCGGCATCGGCACGACCACAGCTGACAAGATCGACAGCAGCGTCACGGTCGTCAGCGGGAATGGCCTTGCGATTGAGACCGAACGTGATGCCGATGGTGACGGCACGATCGACAACCAGGTTACCGAAGTCACGGTCTTCAACGCTAATGGGTCGACGACACGCACCACGACCAACTTCAATGGCGACGGCACGGTCCAGACAGGACGCCTTGTCGCCACGGTCAGTGATGATGGTCTCAGCAAGACGTCGTGGAAGTATCTGGGCGACTCCACCACTCCAGATATAAAGGAGACTGAGACGACCGTTCTCAGTGCCGACGGCTCGCGGACGATAACTGCCACGACGCGGAGCGGCGATGATACGCTCGTTCGACAGAGCGTCACGACCATCAGTGGAGATGGCCTCTCCGCTACGACGACAATCGACCTTGACGGCGATGGCGTGACCGACAAGACGATCGAGACAGTCACCAATGCCGATGGATCGGTGACCACTGAAAACGAGACCTTCGATGGCTCCACGTTGGAATCGCGGTCGGTCCGCACCGTGAGCGCCAATGGACTGTCCATTACGGTCGAAACCGATCTCGACGGCAATGCCACGATCGATCGCAAGACGACCGACGTGACGACGCTGAATCTCGATGGGTCTCGCAGCCGTGTCGAAACCCACTACAAGGCCGGCAATGTCGTGGAGGGTAAAACCACCACCGTAACAAGTGGAGACGGTCTTACCATTGAGAGCACCTTCGAAGCGCTCGGCAGCGGCACGACTCGCACGCGCAACGAAGTGACCTCTGTTGCGACCGACGGCACGACCACGCGGGTGGTGGAGAACCGGAAGGGCGACGGGTCCCTCAACGATCGAACAGTTTCCAGCGTCAGCGGCGACGGCACAATGGTCCGCACCACCACCGACATAGATGGCGACGGCAATGTCGACCAGACGGTGTTGAAGGTCAGTCGTGCCGACGGCTCGGTTCTCACGTCCTATATGGACGGCACGGTCGTTTCTGCCTCTGGCAGAGAACTCGGAACAGCGGGCGGAAAGTATGTGCTCGAGTCTGCCGACGGACTGGTGCGGACGACGCAGTTTGACGCCGATGGCAATGGCCTGGCTGAAAGCGAGACCGTCGAATCCTCAGTCATCGGCACCGATGGTGAGCGTGTCAAAACTATCTCTCGCTTCGACCTCAGCGGTGGCAACGCGACCGTTGCGGACCCAAGCTACGGCCGGTCACTGGTGGAACAAGCTGTAATCACCACGAGCCCGAACGGTCGCACCATCACTTCGGAATGGGACAGGGATGGCGACGGTGTGGCGGAAACCAGCCGTACCGACGAGACCACCTTCAATAGCGATGGCTCGACGACGCGAACGACGACGCATTTTTCCGGCGCAACCATGGTCTCGCAATTCGCGGTGACCCGCAGCGCCGACGGTCTGACCGAAACGCGTGAATGGGACACCAATGGCGACGGCACTGTGGACGAGGTGTCGGTTCGCATCATCGTCAGAAACGCCGACGGATCGACCACTGAAACGGAAACGAACACCACATTTGGTGGCGCGCCGCTTTCCCAGACGATCGTGACAACCAGTGCCGATGGTCGCACCATCACTCTCCAGGAAGACCCGGATGGTGTCGGTGGCCCGGACCGGACCAAGACCACTGAGACGATGACTCTCGCGGACGGAACAACTGTGGTCATCGTGTCCAAGTACGATGGGGCTGGCACGACGCTGCAGGAGCGTACGACCAACACGACCAGTGCCGACGGGCGTATGGTGACCTTCAACCGCGACTCCAATGGCGATGGAACGGTCGACCAGATCAAGGATGTGATTCAACACGTCGATGGTAGCTCGACTGTTGAGATCCGGGATTTCAACGCAACCGGAGGGCTCACGAGCCGTACATTGACGGCAAAAACGGCGGATGGTCGCGAGAGCACCGCTCAGCAGGATATCGACGGCGATTTTACCTTCGATCTGTCCACCACGCATCGCTGGCACGACAATTCGGATGGGTCGACCGAGGAAACAGTCGATATCTACCAGATCAGCGCTCGTGCCAGCGATGGCACCGTCGTCGTAATCACCCCATTGCTGGTCCAATCCGCGAAGGTCACGACCAGTGCGGATGGGCGTGTACAAACCAGTTCCGTGGACGTTAATGGCGATGGCACGTTTGACGAAGTGACAACAGCCACCACGCGTCTAGATGGTTCCAGCCTGACGGTCGTCAGCACAAGCCCTGCGGCACGGAACGAGCCAGCCTCGGCCAGTGAAGTCAAGTGGGTATCCGCAGTCGTGGCCGGTGCGACGACGGCGGCGCTGACTGAAATTGACGCTGCGGCTGATGGGATCAACCGCACGGTCCGCGGCGACTATGATGGCAATGGAAGCTTCGAGCATGAGGAAGTTTGGACTATCCGCATCGATGGCTCCCAGCGCGGTCTCATCTCGGACAAAAATTCCTCGAGCGCAGTGGTCGCGACCGGTGTGATAACCATCAGTTCAGATGGCCTCATCACACAATTGGATCGGGACTCAGACAATGACGGTTCTGTCGACTACCGAGAGGTGGTCACGGTTAGGTTCGATGGGAGCGCCGTTAAGACCGTTGCAACCGATGATGGGTCAGGAACCCTGTCGATTGTCTCAGTAACCACCACCCACGCTAATGGGCGGTCCCTAAACGTCATTGGCACTGATGCTGATGATGTGCTGGTAGGGGGACGCTGGAACGACGTGCTGGTCGGCAATGGCGGCAATGACACGTTGGACGGTGGGGCCGGTGCCGACTACATGGTCGGCGGTGACGGCAATGATATCTACGTCATCGATAATGCTGGTGATGCAGTAGTTGAATTGCCAGGCGGGGGAACCGACCTGGTCCGCACATCTCTGTCCTACACCCTTGGCGCTAACGTTGAAGACCTAACGCTGTTGGGAGATGCTGCTGTCAGTGCAACCGGTAACGAACTTGACAACCGCTTGACGGGTAACGACGGCGACAATTCCATCGCTGGAGCGGACGGAGATGATGTTTTGGTCGGTGGCGCCGGCAGCGATCTTCTTGACGGCGGTTCAGGGTTTGACATCGCCTCCTATGAGAATTCAATCTCTGCAGTCCGTGTCCACACCGGGGACATTGCAAGCAACACTGGAGAGGCGGCTGGTGACGTTTATTGCTCGATTGAAGGGCTGCGCGGCAGCACGTTCGACGATGAACTCATCTTCATTGGCGACGGCGCCCGGATCGACGGCGGTGCGGGCGATGACATCCTCACGGTCGTTGGGTCAGAGGCAGAGATTAACGGTGAGGAGGGCGAAGACACGCTCTACGGCCATGCTGGAAACGACATATTGCACGGTGGCGAAGGGGATGACAGCATCCACGGCTACGATGGCAATGATGTCCTCGACGGTGGAACCGGAGCCGACTGGATGGTCGGCGGGGACAAAGACGACACTTACGTCGTCGACGATCTGGGCGACACCGTCGTGGAATATGCCGGGGGCGGGAAGGACACGGTCCGTTCGAGCATCACTTATGCCCTTGGCACCTACGTTGAGAACTTGACACTTATCGGCAGCGCCAGCGTCAACGGCACCGGGAACGGTCTTGCTAACGTTCTGGTCGGGAACACAGGCGCCAATACCCTTGTGGCAAGTGCAGGTGACGACTCCCTGGACGGAGGCGATGGCGTTGACACGATGGTTGGTGGAACCGGGGACGACACATATTATGTCGATAACGCTGCAGACGTGGTCGTGGAGGCTTCTGGCGAAGGGAACGACGCTGTCTTAACTGCAGCAAGCTTTACCTTGGCAGCTAACGTCGAAAACCTCACCCTGCTGGGTACGTCCAACATAAGCGGAACCGGAAACTCTCTGGATAACGTCATCAATGGTAACGACGGCAACAATGCACTGAGCGGTGGACATGGCGATGACTCCATAGACGGTGGGGTCGGAGCCGACACGATGTCAGGCGGTGCTGGCAACGAGATTTACGTTGTCGACGACTCTGGCGACCTTGTCGTCGAAGAGCAGGACGAGGGGAACGACACAGTGTTGTCCTCCATCAACTATGTGCTCACCGCCAATGTCGAAAACCTTGAGCTGGTTGGGACCGGAGACATCAACGGCACCGGGAACGAACTGGACAACTTCATCACCGGGAATACCGGCTCCAACACTCTCACCGGGGCTGAAGGGGACGACACTCTGATGGGAGGTGACGGCAACGACGTGCTTGTTGGGGGGGCCGGCGGTGACCAACTTAATGGCGGCACCGGCAACGATACCGTCAGTTATGCCGATGCTTCAGCGGGCATAGTCCTAAAGTTTGACCAGCACTCATCTCTGAATGGTGGCGACGCGCAGGGCGACACCTTCGAAAGCATTGAAATCGTGGTAGGCTCTGCCTTCGCAGATCTCATATCAGTCGTCGGAGATTTCCCAACCATCTACGGAGGGGCGGGTGACGACGAGATCTATGGATCTGGGAACGAGAACACGTTCTTTGGCGAGGAGGGCGACGACGAGCTCTGGGGCGACTTCGGTGCCGACCATCTTGATGGCGGTTCAGGAAGCGACTTCCTATTCGGCTACACTGGGGACGATGCTCTCATTGGTGGGGCAGGGGATGATGAACTTTACGCTGGGGACGGAAATGATGTCCTAGATGGCGGCGTGGGTGCCGATGCGTTCTTCGGTGGTAACGGCATTGATGCTGTGACCTATCAAAGCGCCTCTGCAGCAATTATCCTCAAGCTCTACCAGGACCCTGGCCTCAACACGGGAGATGCGCACGGCGACACTTTCGACAGTGTCGAAATCATCCATGCATCAATGTATGCCGATATCATCGAGGTCGATGACGATTATATGACCGTTTTTGGCGCTGCCGGCGACGATAAACTCGTTGGATACGGAGCGAGCAACACCTTCTACGGGGAGTCGGGTGATGATGAGCTGTGGGGGGACTACGGCGCCGACACCATGAACGGTGGCGACGGCGATGACTACCTATATGGGCACACCGGCCAAGACACCATGGTGGGTGGGGCTGGGTCTGACGAATTAATCGGCGGGGGCGACGATGACGACATTTCCGGCGGTAGTGGCAATGACACGTTCATCTACACCCGTGGTGACGGGAACGACGTCATCTATGAAGGGGCGGCGGAAGGATCAGCTGATCTCCTGCAGGTGAACGGCGTCAACGGTCTTACGGACACCTACCTTCATGCTCAGGGTAAGGACCTGCTGATCGAGATCTATGAATCATCGGCTGGAGCCGGTGACGGCGGATCTATCCTGATCGACAGTTATCTCGATATGAGCGGTGACTATGGCGTCGAAACCATCGAGGACAGCTATGGCAACGTCTGGACCAAGGACGATATTTTCCTGTTCCTCTACGGGAACAGCTCCGGTGGCCTGACGATGACTGGGACATCTGCAGCGGACACCTTGCTCGGTACTGCTCAGCACGATGAGTTCAACGGCGGCAATGGCAATGATGTCATCGAGGGTGCTGGCGGAAGCGACCTGCTGTACGGCGGGAGCGGGAATGACACCTTCGTGTTCGCATCCGGCTTTGGGCAAGATGACATTGGTGACTTCCAGGCTGGCACTGATATGATCGAAATCCGAAACCAGGGGTCCCTGGATTTCGCGGCGCTGATCGCCGACGCGGAGCAATGGGGTAGCGACGCCATTCTCCACTTCGACGATGGCGGGCAGATTACCCTGCACGGCGTCGCAGTCGAGAATCTCACCACGTCCGACTTTCGGTTCGTCTAAGCTGCCATCCAGGCCAATCTTGTATCTGTGCAGCGGGCATACCAACCCGCTGCCATTTCCACATCTGTTGCAGGCCGCGTCGCGGCCTTACCTCCGCATTCAACCCAGGCATTCATACCAAAGGCTCTTGGGTGTGACTCGCTGGGGAGGGTTCTACGGGCCTCTAGATCCAGTCCAAAATAGACAATTGCGTTTCCTGTTTTTTCGTGGCTCAATGCAACCGTCGACGAAGATTTCTCCCACGGTAGTCATTCCCACGGGCCGATGTAAAATTATATAGATTTAATTTATCTGCGGGCAGATTTTATGTTAACAAATAGGAGTATCACCTTCTTTTTGTCTCTAATTTTCGTATTTGCTTCGATCACGTCCACGTTTGTACTTTTAGGCATAGCAATTTCTGACAAAATTCCTAAATGTGAGTCGCTTCGTCGTACCCTCTCTGAAGAAGAAATCATAAAAGCTGTCATCTCTCAGGTGGCTGTAGGGGATGTCGATCTGCATTTACAGAACGGTTCCATTGTGACAGTTCGCCGGGAACAGACGGTCGAAGAATTTCTAAATAGGTACCCGGAGTGCTGCAAACTCCGGAAAGATGAGCTATATTATTTTGACCGGTTCGACTTCGCTCGTTGGCTGAAGAATGAGCGGCTTCCACTAGTGGAGATTACCTTTCCACGGATAGTTCCTACCGACGGTGGAATTATTGAATTTGATACTACTACATCAATTGTACAAACTGACCCATGTGGAAAGATAATCAATCCCTTATGAGCGAACTCAGTAATACTTCAAAGAAGATCATCAACATGTTCCTGTACGGCCAGGAGCAATCGCCTCCCGACAAAACGTCGAGCTCATTAATTCGTGGCTCAGGACAAACCACCGCTCTGGAAATTAGCACGGCCGAATTTATGGCGGGCCCCGGTAGGTTTGCGGTTGCAAGCGAATTTGAGATTATACGTCTGTTTTTCGGGAGCTCCGGACAGGCCCTCTCTCCGGGATCTTATTCATTGTCGGCGCTGGCACAGCTTTTTGGTATGGGTAACAATTACGACCAACTAAAGATTTACCAGTCTTTGGTGTCGGACGGCGCTGAGGACTACGCGGAACGAGCTCTTATATATAATACTACGGCGTTTAGAATAAACGAAGGTGCGCGTTTTATAGTAGAACAAGATGGAACCCTCCATGTAGATGATTTGTTCGTCGAGCCCGACTATAGTGTACAAGAAAATTTTGACTTCGTTGGCTCTGCGCTTTCGAATGCTGTCAACCCTGCGCTAGAAAACTGGATGGACCCATCGGGTATTGGGCGGACCGTGAATCTTTTTTTCGACGAATACATACCAACCCCTGTGTCCTACGACATCGACGATTTTCTTGCTGACGCGGCAGAAGCGCAGACTTGGACAAGCCCGATTTGGGACATGGCCCTAAAGGGCGTCCCTCTCCTCGACCGACTTTTCAGCGATGGCACAACGAGATACCTCGACGACTTCCTGAGGCCTATCGTCTATGGAGACGCTCAGGGGGGCATGATCTCCCAGGACGTGGCGGAGCTAGCTCACTATTTGGCTCGTTTTGCCAAAAATGGCACACATCTTATTGGCAGTGAAGAAGACGATATTTTCACTCTTTCGGCGTCGGGCAGTATTGCTAGGGGAAACGGAGGTAATGACACCTTTCGAGTTGAGAGGGAGAATTACTTCCACGAGGAATCGTTTGGTCCTACCGCCGTTTCGGGAGGCGATGGTGACGATGAGTTGATAATATCTGCCGGATGCAAGGTAGTCTTTTGGGGAGGGGCGGGGTCTGATACCATCGATCTTTCATCTGAAGCGGATTTTCAAGTCGGGTTCCTGTATGACGAGACCCTTACAGAAAGTGATCTTATAAATCTGGATTTAAACTTAATATTTGGTGGCGCTGCCCAGACCAACACTCTGGTATTGATATTGAATCCCGACGAGAACGACCACATCAAGCTAGACGGGCAAATGCTCGGAAGCGCGAGCTACGGCGTGATTGCGCCGCATGAGTATCTGGGCACAGATGCTTATCACGAATATTTTGGCTACGACGCTGGGGGTGGTTTATATTATGTCCCGGATAGTGCTTCTGGCCTCGTCGAGTTGTCTGGCGATTTCGCCTTTGAGAACGGCTCGCTCGTTCAAAGTGGCGAGTACCAAAGAATCTACGGCACCTTCTTTGGCTTTAGAGATAGCCTCTTCGGTACCGTATTTGACGCGAGCACGCCCACGCCGTCGTATAAAAGCTACTGGGGTGGAGACGTGTTGTTCGACACTGGACCTGACTATGCAGGAGGAAGTCTGGGTCTGGGGCAGACGGACGA
The DNA here is from genome assembly GCF_014837245.1 of Devosia oryzisoli. Lineage (GTDB taxonomy): Bacteria > Pseudomonadota > Alphaproteobacteria > Rhizobiales > Devosiaceae > Devosia > Devosia oryzisoli. The sequence continues at coordinate 345,011 of NZ_JACYFU010000004.1, read as the reverse complement.
CCTCACAAACGCTGGTCGCGCAAAAGGACTGGTCGTCACCGGTTCCGCTGGTGTGGATAACCTAATTGGTGGCGTGGGAGATGACTGGTTGGATGGCGGGCCAGGTGCTGATACATTCACTGGGGGCAACGGCAATGATGAGTATGTTGTGGATGAAGCATCTGATGCGGTGGTGGAGCAGCCGAATGAAGGCTTCGATGGTGTGAGATCCTCCGTTTCTTTCGAACTCCCAGACAATGTTGAGGATGTAACTCTGAGCGGTTCTGGAAATATTGATGCAACGGGAAACGATACCAAAAATACTTTAGTCGGTAACGTAGGAAATAATATCTTGCGTGGTGGTGGAGCAGATGATCTCTACGTATATGCCCGTGGTGACGGGAATGACGGTATCGTTGAAGGGTCGGCGGAAGGGGCGGCTGATCTCCTTCAGGTGGTTGGTGTCAACGGTCTGACCGACACCTACCTTCACGCTCAGGGCAAGGACTTGCTGATCGAAATATTCGAATCGTCAGCCGGCTCCGGCGACGACGGATCGATTCTGATCGACAATTACCTCGACATGGGCGGCGATTTCGGCGTCGAAACCATCGAGGACAGCTATGGCAACGTCTGGACCAAGGACGATGTTTTCCTGTTTCTCTTCGGGAACAGCGCCGGTGGCCTGACGATGTCGGGGACATCTGCAGCGGACACCTTCATAGGAACGGCCCAAGCCGATGAACTATATGGCGATGATGGTGCGGACGGTATTTTCGGCTACGCTGGTGATGACATTTTGTCTGGCGAAGGGGGAAATGATATAATTGAAGGTGGTGCTGGAGACGATTGGCTGGTGGGTGGTGATGGAGCCGATACTTTCATTTTCACTGCAGGTTTCGGCGAAGATGGAATAGCTGACTTCGCCGCGGGGGCCGATGTGCTGGAGATCCACGATCAAGGCTCTTTGGACTTCGCAGGCCTAATGGCGGACGCCGAGGAGTGGGGTGGGAATGCCTGGCTTAACTTCGATGATGGAAGCCAGTTCATCCTGCATGGCGTCTCATTAAGTGAGCTTTCCGCGTCTGACTTCCGGTTCGTCTAGCTACCATGCAAGCCGACAATGTACCTGCGCAGCGGGCATCCCAGCCCGCTGTCACTTCTTCGTCCGCTGCGGGACCCGTCAGCGCACTGGTGATTACCAGCCTTGTCTCAAACCTGTTGATGCTAACGGGCCCCCTGTTCATGCTTCAGGTCTACGACCGTGTGCTGGCGAGCCGTTCAGTCCCTACGCTTGTCGTTTTGACTACTTTGATCGCTGGTCTGTACGCGTTTTATGGTTTTCTCGATGCCGTCCGAAGCCGCATGGGGGCACGGTTTGCGAACGTGATGGACGCGCGCCTGGCAAGGCCTTTGTTCAACGCATCTGTTCAATTCCGTCTCGCACCTCAAGCTCAAAAAGCAGATCCCATACGGGACGGAGACACCCTTCGGCAGTTTCTTGCCAGTCCCGCGCCGATGGCGCTTCTGGATTTGCCTTGGATGCCGATCTACCTCGGGCTCGTGTTTTTGTTCCACGCTTGGCTCGGCTGGCTAGCCGTCGCCGGATGCTTGGTCATCACTGTGCTCATGGTGGTGAATGAAGCGACATCTCGAGCACCCACGAAGGATGCGGTCGTCCACCAATCTTCTCGCCAACGCCAGAGCGATGACGTTCGCGCTAACGCGGAGACTGTCGTGGCCATGGGAATGGCGCACGACTTGTCTGAGCGGTGGCAGGTTCACACGAGGCGCATGCAGCGAGCACAGTTGAAGGGTGGCGACCGGGCAGCATTGTTCTCTTCTTCCACCAAAGCGCTCCGGTTCTTCCTTCAATCCGCGGTGCTGGCGCTTGGTGCCTACCTTGTTATAGAGGGACAGATGACGTCGGGACTGATGATCGCGGCCTCGGTCGTCACCTCCCGCGCCATTGCCCCGGTCGAACAGATCGTGGGGCAATGGCGGGCATTCGTCGGCGCCAGACAAGCGTGGGCGCGGATCAAAAAGGTGCTGTTGGTGAACACGGCGCCAGCCCGAGAAGTTGGCTTACCGCTACCCTCTCAAAGGCTGTCCTTAAAAGGGCTTTCCAGCGCTCCTGCAGGCCTGGGCAAGCCTGTTGTAAGCGGCATCAGCTTCGAGCTGAGCGGTGGCGAAGCGCTGGGCGTGCTCGGGCCATCCGGAGCCGGTAAATCCTCTTTATTGCGCGCGATAGTCGGGGTCTGGCCAACTCTTTCAGGCGACGCTCGGTTCGATGGCGCTTTGTTGACGCACTTCCGTCCGGACCAGATCGGGGAAATGATCGGCTTTCTTCCGCAAAGGGTGGATCTGTTCGACGGTACAGTTGCAGAAAACATCAGTCGCTTTAGACCCGGCACGACAGGCGACACCATAATTGCAGCGGCACAAGCCGCTGGTGTCCATGAGCTGATAAATGGCCTCCCCGACGGTTACAACAGCCAGGTAGGCGAGCAAGGCGATCTTCTGAGCGCTGGACAGCGGCAGCGGATCGGCTTGGCTCGAGCGCTTTGCGGTGAGCCTTTTCTTGTCCTCTTGGACGAACCAAATTCTAACCTCGATGCTGAAGGTGAGGCCGCGCTGTCAGCCGCGATACAACAAGTTCGCGATCGCGGCGGCATCGTCGTCGTGGTGGCCCATCGCCCAAGTGCCATAGCGGCAGTGGACAAGGTCCTGTTCATGCAGAACGGGCGCCAGATGGCGTTTGGGCCTAAAGCGGAAGTGCTCAAGCAGATCACCCAGCCGTCGAGCAATGTGCATCCAATAAAGGCGTCGGGGGCATGAGTGTGAGTTTGAACGCAGAAGTCAGTTCTGGCGACCTTCCAAGTCTGCGCCGCCACGGCTTGTTGGCCATAGGGGCCACTGTGGCTGTCTTTGGTGCACTTATCGGTTGGGCCGCAACGACACACATTTCAGGCGCGATTGTTGCTCCAGGCACCTTGGTCGTGCAGGACAATGCAAAGCGCGTCCAGCATTCCGAGGGCGGAATCGTTTCCAACATTTTGGTGCGAAATGATGAGCATGTCGAAGCTGGGCAATTGCTTGCAATTCTCGACCAAACTGCCATCGCCGCTAATTTGGCGATCATAAACTCTCAGCTCAAGCAGGCTTTCGCCCGAGAAGGACGCCTCGCTGCTCAGATTGAAGGCAAGGAGACCATCAAGCTGTCTGACGCGGCTGTCGCTAATTTCTCGGCAGGTGAGATGGACGCTCTTCTGACACTGGAGCAGCGAGCGCTGTCCGTTCGGCGCGCAACGCGAGCAGGTCGCATTGAGCAGCTGAATGAGCAAATCAACCAATTGCAGCGTCAGTCGGAGGGCCTAAAGACCCAGCAAGAAGCTCTCGAGGATCAACTTCAAATCTTAAAATCCGAGATCGCTGACTTCGACACGCTTTACGAGGATCGACTGGTGGCCCTGAGCCGAGGAACGGCATTGGACAAGGAAATGGCCAACGTCAAGGGACAGCTCGGGCAGGTCGTTTCCGCAATTGCCCAAGGGCAGGCCAGCGCCTCCGAGCGAGCCCTTCAGATCGAACAGGTGAAGGACGAATACCTGACGGACGCCTTGGCCGAGCTTCAGGACGTCCGGCAAGTGATCGCCGAAGCGGGACAAAGAAAAATCGCCGAAGAAGATAGGCTAACACGCACTGAAATACGTGCGCCGCAGAGCGGCACTGTGCACGAGTCCGTTCTTCACACGGTTGGGGGCGTGGCGGCGGCCGGCGAGACGCTAATGCTGGTCGTGCCATCCGATGAGCCGCTGGTGGCGAACGTTCGCGTCGATCCTATCGACATAGACAAGGTTGTTGCAGGACAGGAGGTGGTGCTCCGTCTTCCAGGCTTGAACCCTCGCAAAACACCAGAACTTTTCGCCTCTGTCGATCAAATCGCACCTGATGCCAGCCGTGACGCCGCCACTGGAGCGCAATTTTATTCTGCCAGAATCACCCTGCCTGATGACCAAGTGAAACGTTTGCCGCCCGGTACCGAGCTTGTTCCTGGGATGCCTGTACAGTCCTATGTGCAGCTCGGAGACCGAACGGTTCTGTCCTATATCCTCCAGCCGCTGGTTGACCAGCTACGGCTGGCGATGCGGGAAGAATGACGGCGAGCCAAAGTGGCGGTTTAGTGGCAGTGGAGTTGGCCTCTCTTTTTATCACTGTCTTTACCTTCAGCGTCCCAAAGCACTTATGCTGCCGTACACGGGGCCAACGCGGAGACAAAGCTGGGTCGTGCCCCTGAGAAGCGAGTGTTGGCGATGCCAGCATTGGCGGTCGCTGAGGTCGACTGCGTTCTGAAGTTCGCAAAGAGCCATCCCACCAAGCAGCCGCTCCCACTCCCCGCCGAACTCCGATTCTTTCGCCAGCCTTGCTCCTCTTGCGCAAGTTCGAGAAGAATTTTACAGAGCGAGGCCGTCCGGTTTGGTCGGAGTAATGTACAGCGAAAGGCCCTCTTTTAGATGAACGACAATACTGGACAGATTATTGGCCAAGGCGCCGATCTGCTCGAGCTGAGCACTGAGATCGTTTCCGCCTTTGTCGCCCACAACTCTGTCAGCTCCGGCGATCTCCTGCGGCTGATTTCCGACGTACATGGTGCGCTCCAAGCGCTGCACGACCACGAAGCTCCGGCTCCCGTTGAGGAACTCAAACCTGCCGTGCCGGTCAAGAAGTCGGTGGCGCCAGACTATATCGTTTGCCTTGAGGACGGAAAGAAATTCAAATCTCTCAAGCGGCACCTGCGCACCCACTACAATCTCTCGCCCGAAGAATATCGCGAGAAGTGGGGCCTTCCGGCAGATTACCCCATGGTTGCCCCCAGCTACTCGGCCACCCGCTCGAAACTGGCGAAGGACAATGGACTGGGCCGTAAGGCGTGAAGTGCTGCCATGAGATGAGGGATCGGCTCAACCGCCGATTTCCGTGTTCCTGTCAGAAAGCGAAGCGCAATTCTGTCGGAAGCTGCACTGTCCTCAATTCAACAGTCTGAGTTGGGTGTTGGCTGAAGCCCGCTTATGCGCCTCCAGCTCCTCCAAGTTTTCCAGCAACAAAGCAGTAGCCCGCGAGAGCGCACTCTCCAGACGTCGCCGCACGCCCCCGACCACACTGGCAGAGAGAGTTGATGATAAGGTGATGTCATCCAGGTAAATCAGTCCCATTTCACCGAACCCTGCTCTTGTTTCCATTTCCATTGCGATCGCAGTTGCTGCTGCGAGATCGGATTGGGGGGTTCCCGCACCAAACACCGAAACATCGCCAAAAACGATCTCTTCGGCGGCCCTTCCAGCCAAGGCCACCGCCAGAACGTCGCTGCAAACCTGTTCGGTGGGAAACCTTTCATTGGATAACCCCTTTGCCAAAAGCTGGCGCAGGTCCAGGTTTTGTCCTTCAACCATCATGTCGGCCAGCCCTAGGATTTGAGCGACAAGCCTTTGCCCATTGCGGTATATGGCTATTCTGCGACGAGTGGAGGGCAACACGCCCTCCAACGTGTCGGGCACCTCGGAGTTTAGATCGCTGATCGAGAACATCCGTCCTGCTCTTCGCGCCGTAGCCTTGGCCGTTCGCACCAGGCGCTCGATATCAGCACCCGACGATCCAAGGAGCCGAGGCGCCAATGCTTCCAGTTGGCTGAAAGGGAAGACGGGCCCAGCATAGCGTTGTAGAATACGCGCGATGGCCGCCGCATCGGGCAACTCGATAAATATCACTTGGTCTAGACGCCCAGAGCGCCGCAGTGCAGGGTCAATCCGGTCAACATGATTGGTAGCACCAACAATGATCAAGCCCTCAACCCGCAAGGCGTCCGTCACGAGCTCGAGCATCCGATTGACGATTTGCGTCCAGTACTCGCTGTAACGACCCGAAATCGAAGAACGGCTCGAGATTCCATCGAGCTCATCGATGAACAGAACACAGGGAGCCTTTGCCTTTGCCTCAGCGAAAACAGCTTGCATACGTTTCAGCGTACCCGACAAATGGTCTGATGAGTTCCATTCCGCGACGCTTGTGGTGACCAGGGATACCTGTAGGCTTGCGGCCAGTATCCCCGCGAATGAAGTCTTCCCAGTACCTGGCGGTCCCGCCAAAATAACCGAACGATGATCGACTTCTTGCCAGCTGAGATGGCCCGCGCGCCATAGCTTCAGGTCTTCGGCAAGCTCTAGCCCCCAAACTTTCGCTTCGCCATAGCCCTCAAGATCCTTGAGCTCAATGACGTCTAAAGCCGGCAAAGTAGTTCTCGCCCGTGCAAGCTGCTGCAGGCCGTCCAGGCAAACTGCGGCCGGACGTGCCCGCCGCATATGAGCAATCAAATCTACTGTTTTGAGTTTGGTGGCGCCGGTAAACTGCAGAACGCCGGCCGGCATCTGATCGTGACAGACCTCAAACAACAGTTCGAGCATTTCAGGCGTGAGACCAGGAAGGTTGAGGGTCAGATCCACACCAGTGAGACTCTCGGGAAGTTCGGTGGCCGAGGGGATCACACAGAAAACAGGATAACCGAGCATCCCCGCGGCAGCGATTGCCCGCAGGTCGTCAGGAGTAAAGAAGACGGTCCCGTCGGCGAGAACGATGAAGCGATTGTGCCTGTTCAGTGGATAGGTTGGATTGAGTGCCATGCCGCCAGCATCCTTGGCAGCGATTTCGGCCAAGACCTTCCCGATAACTGCCCCCTCGTCGCCCTCAGCGCTCGTGATGGTCACGAATGCCTTCGTTGCCACCAGCTCCTTCAGAGTTGGAAAGTGCGGTGCCAGACAGTATGCCAACCTGATAGCGTAGGCCGCTTTGTCGGCCGGCAACTTTGGCACGACCTTGTTTGCTGGCGGTGGCGCAAAATCAAGATCGTCGAGATCACCGAGCCTGAACTTTTCCGCAGTGGCGCGGAGCAAGCAGTCCAGCATCTGTCTCGCGAGCCGATAAGCTACATTCTTGCGCTCTGACAGAGCGCGCGTGCCACTTTGTGCCATAATATCCTCTGACCCCGAACTGTCCGGTGCATCATGCTGATTGGTGTCTGAGGAGGCGGCTAAGCGAACTCGCTATCGGCAGGCTTCCATACGGAGAATACAAGAACATAATAAGAACAAAGTCAAGCCGTCGGCAGCGACGATGATTGTGACCGCCTTAGCAATCTAGAAACCTAGATATCTGAAACTTGCCTCGACTGTGTTGACGGTTTGGCCATCATGACACACTTTGGTGGCGACCCAGGAATACGGTCGTTCTGAAAATCAGTGCTGTGGAATTCGATACGCCCAGCCTTTTCGAAAGACCGTCCATGTCAGGCATCGTCCTTCCTTATTCTGCGACAGCAGCGAACCGGTTGCAGAACAGCCGGGGCTTTATGAGCGTTAAATGCGCCACCCCGATCCAGTACACACAGCGAAGTGCGCGCGACGCGCTGATCCAGGCGTCACTCGACCCTGAGGTAAGCTCAATTGAGCCACTGGTTCGGCCCGAGCACTGCCCGCCAGATACCTATTTCTCGTTTGCCGTTGTCATCCATAACAAGCGGTGCGCAATTGCTTTGACTGAAGCAATCAACTGCACCTTCGATCCCCCGCATGGCTGTCGCGTGGGACTTGCGATCGACCGCGCCAGCATTTTGAGCGATCCTGCTAAGACCACTGCCCGAACGATCTGGGCCTGTCGCGAAACAAACCTGCCGCCTCTGTTTTCCGTCAAGCTCCTCGGAAGGCTACGAGCACACCCAGCAGGTATTCGGCTGGGAGATCTTGAAGAGACGCTGGTTGAGGAACCTGAGCGCTGGGTAGACTACACTCTCGCCATGGTCTGTGCAGGGCTCGTCATCATCGACTATCGCGCTCCGATCACTGACGAGAGCCTGGTACGCATCAATCTTGAGCAGCGCCGTCAGACCGCTTTTCACTGGATTGGTTGAGATGAGAGCTCTCCGAGGCCACACTTTGCAATGCGTCACGAGCGCGTTGCCTCGCCTCCCACGCGAGGCGCGCCCGTTCCATGTGTTCGAAGGTGATGCTCATTTCGTCTTCTTCGATCATAGCAAGAGCTTCGGTAAGCAGATCCTCGACCAGGCGGAATGTCCATGTGTTCTGGTCAAGCGCCCGGTGCTTAAGCTTTCTCACTAGGTCTGGGCGAAGGTACGTCAGGAACTGAACTCGGCCATCCTCGCGCGGTGGTCGGCGCATCTTGCTTCTGCGACGCGGCAAAGCTTCTCGTTGGATCATGTCGACCTCCTAACACGACCCAGCGATACCGCTCTTTTCGCAAAAAATTCGTCAATGTTCGTGGCGAGCGGATAGCCGGTCCATCGAGCCCTGGTCACCCCTAAGTGCCAGAAAACAAAAGGGAATGTACAAAAGACCGCGAGCGAAAATAGGCAGCTATTTAGATAGATGGCATTTTTAGCATCGGCGCACTTTGTCTCCTTCACGAGACATTCTTGAGTAGAAGAGAAAAGCTAAGTCGTGGAAATTAATAGGAAAATTCGCTCAGCTAAGAAAAATGTGCGGCTAGACCTGGCAAGGCTTCTGCTTTTCGCAAAGCTCGGGAATGCTGGAGGGGTACTTCAGCAAGGAGAAAGACAACCCGGAACGACAACATCAGCGGAGCACAGCACGTGCTCAGAACGCCAAAGCCTACGGTTTGAAGAACTGACGAACAACGAAAAAGGCACCGAGGTTGCAGCCTCAGCGCCTTCGTTCTCAGGCCTCGCACCTAAGCGCTCAACCCATCAATTCACATAGCCACATAATTTTGCCATGGCCGCTTATGGCGGTCAAGCGATCAGTGGCGGCCATACGAGACCTCATGTCCATTCACGCCAACATAGTTAAGTCTGAACCTGATAACCCCATCACCATTGCTCTAACCACCCACAGCATTCTCCCATCGAGCGGCCTGCGTCGTGCCGGTCTTTCAGGAGGCGGCATGGGTGGGACCATGCTCAACCCATATACCAACCGCGAAATGGGCCACGATTCCGATTTGGAACGCCGATGGATCCTGCAGCTGTTGCAGGAGCCCGATGTTGCTGAAATTCAGGAACAGCATGTCAGGACCACCTATGTCGACAGGCTTGGCGTTCCTCGCCACACCATCTGGGACCTTCTGATCACCCGCACCGACAATACCAGTGATCTGGTATCGGTGAAGCGTCTCGAGGTGGCGGAGAGTCCTGCGTATATCGCCGACTTCAAGCTCATGGTGGAAGCCGTTCCCCCTGGCACTGCTGACCGGGCATGGATTGGCACCGAGTGGAACCTCGTGCCGGCTCTGGTTGATCGGGGCGAGCTCTACATGCGCGCCCTCAAAGATGCCGAGCCGGACAACGCGGAAGCGGCCTTGGCTCATGTGTCTCGCCTAGAGCGCCCGGTGACCATTGGAGCGGTCTGCGACTTTCTTCGTCAATCCAGTGCCCAACCCGTAGATCCCGGCCGGCACTTCGAAGTTCATTCCGATAGTTTCTGGACGGTCGTCTGGTTGCTCGCCAAGCGCAAGCTCGTCCCGGTCAATGATGACTATCTGACCGTCCGCTCGGAGGTGCTTGCATCATGAACGGACACAAACGCGAAAATGTCGTCGACCTTTGGCCGTCTGATCGCATGTATATCGATGGCCAGCCTTACTTCTACGTGGGTGAAATGGACAGCGGCTACCTCTTTATGCCGGTGAACAATGAGCCCTGCGAGGTGAGGGAAGTCGGCATCGATGAGCTAGTCCATCTGCTTGTTCAGCCAGGGCGCTTCCTGCTCGAGTCCGAATATCTAAAGCGGAGCCGTGGCCGATGAAAGCACTTCCGCTTCCTTCTGTTCAGTTCGGCCAATTCGATCGGATTCTTTTCGGCGGCACCGTGGAGTGTCGCTACTCGCACAAGGGACCCACTGACTACTATTTCGACGAGGTCGAGCATCCCGGGCGCTGCCGCAGTATCCCGATCGCCGAGCTCGACAAATGGATCGACAATCCGCGCAAGCTGCGCATCGACCGGGATTACTACACTTTTCAAAAAGTCGAGCAGCGTGCCAAGAGCGCGCCCACCCTCGCTGAGCTTTCAGCGGTCGCGGCGGCGGGGGTGAGCCACAGATATGCGCTCGTCATGGCATGGCGGGCAGCACTCAACGACATCCCGCTCAACTATCCACATCGCGAGCAGATCGCTCTCGATCAGGTTTATTTCGAAGTTGCCCTGCAATTCGCGCGGCGCGAAGTGCGCTCGACCTTAAGCTGCAAGCAAAAGCCAATATCGCTCTCCACCTTGCTGGTATGGAACCGGCGGCTGCGAGCCTTTGATGACGACCCTGCGGCCCTTGTTGATGGCCGGCACAAAGGTTCGGGTAACCGAACTGCTCGCTTCACGCCATTTGAAGAAAAGCTGATCGACTGGGCGATCGGAGAATACCTGCAGCCGACCAAACCCTCGATCCGTCATGTGTGGCACCGCCTGTTCGATGAGGTCAAACGGCAGAACCTGCTTCGCGATACAACTTGCGATCCAGTGGTCAAATGCCCCTGTTACGAAAGCTTCAAGCTCCGTATCGCGGCGATCTCCAGATTCATCAAGCACGCCTCCCGCAATGGACTGGCTAGCGCCGAGAAATTCTTCCGCGCTAGTTACGGCGGGCAGGATTATTCCAGGCCGGGGCAGCGCATGGAGGTCGACGGCTGGCTCTGCCACCTGCACACCCTGGTGGAGGAATCTGCCATCTGGGCGCATCTGCCCGCCGAAATTAGGACCAAGCTCAAAAAGGTTCGCGTGACCTTTGTCGTGGTCATCGACGTTGCAACTCATTCGATCCTAGGAATTCATTTTTCTTGGAGCGAAAGCGCTGCTGCCATCACCGCAGCACTGCGCATGTCGATGGAGAACAAGTCGAAGCTGGCCGAGACGTTCGGGTTGAAGTCTTCCTGGCCCCAATATGGCTGGGGCAACTGGGTCCACGACCGTGCCGGCGTTTACGATGAAGCCGAGCTGGTCCAGAAGATCCTCAAAGGGATGAATGGAACGCAGGCCTCAATCCCAGGCGTTCCATGGCTGCGCCCGACCATTGAAGCTTTCTTTAAGACCATCGCAAGTGACCTTCTCGCCCACTTCACCGGCCAAACGGGGTCCAATTTCAACAATCGGACTGATTTCCAGCATGCGGGTCAGGCCAGCATCACCGTTGATGAGCTTGTAGCTAAAACTATCGAATGGGTGGTCGAGAAGTACCACCACACAAAGTCTAGCCTTGGCATGACGCCGATCGCCGCCTGGCACAAGTTGTGTGAACTGGCACCACCGCCTCCACGCCATGGCCCCGCCAAGATGATCGAGATCTTTGGCGAGCGGAAGAGGCGCACGCTTGGTGTTACCGGTATCAACCTTGCGGGATCGCAGTTTCAGTCGCCTGAGTTGCAGAGGCTACGTCGGCTTACCTCGCAGACGACGGTGGAAACCTGGGTGGACTACGAAAATCTGGGCCAGATCCTGGTCAAGGTTCCAGAGCCAATCTCAAGCAAGATCAGGGGCCACGTTGATGGCTGGCTCATGGTGGAAGGGCCACGGGAACTCGCCGGCATCAGCCTGCGTCACATCAACATGGTAGACGACGATCTTGCCATACGCTTCGGCTATGACAAGGCGACGTCAGAGAAGCGTGCCACAGAAGCACGCACTGGGCTTGCAACTTTCGCCCGGGACGCAGCGCTGCTTCGCCTAACCGAAAATGCCCCAAGCCTCGAATACATCGAGAAGCGCCTGAACAAGTCCTACCACTTTGCCCTGGGGGACGAGGAGTTCCGCAAGGAACGCGAAGCGTTGCACGCGCCCATCAAGCTACCCGCCGGCAATGAATCTCGCCCTGTCCACAACGAAGATCAGGACGAGCACTCTATTTCCATCTCATTTGGAGACGGTCAATGAGCACGCTTTCTGTTTCTGAGCTCATCCAATCGATGCGCAACCTTCATATTACCTTCCCCCGGGATGGGGAACTGCGCGTCGCCCTTGACCTCGCCTGCGAGCAGATGTGGATCCGCAAGGATCCGGAACTCGGATACGAAGGCAGGAACCGGCACGAGCAGGATGCCTTAGTGATCTCCGGCGCCACGGGCGCCGGCAAGTCCCACTCTATCCGCAAGGCTCTTGCAAACCTGGGATCGATCCTGGCCGATCCGTTGGGCAGGCCAGCGCGCATTGTGTCGGTGACAACGCCCTCCCCATTCAGCGGCAAGGAGCTGGCACGTCGTATTTTGCGAGTGCTCGAAGTCGACATCAATGACAAACTAACCGAGGTGGAACTCTGGGAAGTGGTCGTGGCCAATTGTGCTGGACATCGTGTAGCACTGCTTCATATCGACGAGTTCCAGCGTTTCACCACCGCCAAGGCCGTCGGCCGTTCGGAGTCGGGCAAGTCCATCGAGCGCCTGAGCGCCACGCTTAACGAGCTCCTGATGGCCGAAGATTGGCCAATTACGTTGTTGATCTCAGGAACCGAGGACGTGCTTCCGTTCTGGCGCATGAGGCTGGTCGATCAGGTTCACCGCCGCACCAAGTTCGTGCTTTTCGAACCTATGAACGGACGCTACCACCCTGCACTGCGTCAGGCTTTGAGCAAATACTGTCAGCTTGCCTGCATCGTGGAGGATGGTCTGGAGGAAGATCTTGCTGGACGCATTGCAATGGCGGCCGAGAACACGGTCGGCATAGCGCTCGAGCTCATGCAGGAGGCCGTTGTAAGCGCCGTACGTGAGAAAAGCACGTCGCTCTCCATTAGCCACTTCGCCCGCGTCTATGCCGCGCGCACCGGCTTGGGCCGGGACTTCAATCCCTTTCTTGCCAAGGATTGGTCCAAGATCGGCGTACGGGAAAAGGCAGAGCTCGAAGATCGCTACGAGCAGAAAAAGGGACGGGCACGATGAGTGAAACCCGCCTTAACCGTCGCATTTCCTTGCGCAGCGAGCTCAGGGTGGGCCAAACCCTCTCAAGCTTCGTCGGCACAATAGCGGCCGTGAACGGTCTCCGATCGGCGGCACGGTTTTGCCAAGGGTTTGGGATCAATCATGGAGCCCTCCTTCGTGGAGATCACAAGGCCATCAGTGCGCTTGCGCAGCTGGCTCAGGTGGATGTCGACCTCCTCGAGGTCGCGGGGACTGTGAGCGACAAGGGTGACTATGTCCATGTTGGTCAAAGGCTCGACCGCAATCAGCTGCGGCAGCGCATCCATGTCTGCCCCGGATGTCTTGCCGACGATTACGCCAATCATCCTGATCTGCGCTTTCCAGCTGCTGCTTGGGAGCGCGGCGCTTGGCGCCACAGCTGGGTGAGCACGTGCAGCACACATGGCCTGCGCCTTTTTGCGGTGCCAATGTCAGTGGATCAAAAACGCGAACGCGAGGAGCTCGCGGTCCAGCTTCGTGATCTCGAGCACGGCGACAGGCAATTGCCGAGGACTAAAGGGTTTTCCAACCCCGTTGAAATCTACATCGAAAACCGTTTCCGCGGGGTTGAGCAATGTCCCATTCTTGATGCATTGTCCTTGGCAGATGCGCTTTTTTTGTGCCTTTACCTTGGCGCTCCGCATCAGTTCGCACAGGCGGTACCACGGCCCGAAAATCATGACGAGCGTCTTGCATGGGCCTGCAAGGGATTGTCTGTCGTTACCCAAGGTCCAGCGGCCGTGCGGCTGCAGCTGTCCGTGATCGGCAAAACACTTAATCCCCATGGAGCTTGCGAGATCGGCCTGCGGCGGGTCTTCCGCTCGCTTCACGATCGGCTGGGAAAGCGGACCGGCGATGATGCGTTGGCGCTGCGTCAGATGATGGTGGATATCGGTCTTGAGCAGAACCTTTTCCCATTCGATCAATCCGATGCCCTAGGTCTGCCTTTGCCACCACGAACGGTGCAAAGCATCGAATCCGCACGCCGGCAATTCGGTATCAGCGACCGCATTCTTCGCGCTATTCTCAAGGAGTTGGAGGTTCTGCCAGAGGGGGCAGAAAACCAGCCTAGCAATGCTACCCTGGTTGATCTGAAGCGGTTCGAGCCACTGCTTTCCGAGCTGAAGGATTGCTTGAACCTCAGGCAGGCCGCAAGCGCACTTGGACTCATGCCGCAGCAGATGATCAAGCTTTCCGACGCCGCAGGTATATTTGAGCCGTTCTTTACCCGTCCCACGGTCGACCTAAAGCCGCTCCGCTACTTTCGCCGCACTCAAATAACCGAGATCATGCAGCGCCTTTGCGCCAACTGCTCAAAATCGGCAACTGCTAATGGGCTGGTCAATATATGGGACGCGGGCCTTCAGACCTGCCGGCAGCCCTCCGAAGTTGTCGGCGCGATCTTTGATGGCCGCATTAGGCATACCTTCAGTGTCGGGAAGGTTCGCACGCTACGGGATCTGCTGCTCCGTGTGGAGGATGCGCGCGCGGCGCTGATTGAGCAGACGTCCGATGAACTCGTCAGCGCCGAAGATTGCGCGCTCACCCTTTCGATCAATGTCGTTGCAGTACGGAAGATTATGCAGTCGGGCCTGGTAAAGGCCGAACCCACTGTCAACGCAGTGAACCGCCGTCGGCAGCTTGCAATGCGTCAGACGGACCTCAGCCAGTTCTGCCTGGAGTTCATCAGTTTGACGGCTGTTCGTAAGCAGTGGGGCACTACAGCACCAGGCATGGCAACGGCCCTAAGCCGTGCCGGCGTGATACCTGCCTTTCCGCTTCGTCAGACAATGGTTGGAATATATCGTCGTCGGGACGTCGAAAGGGCTAGGTACAGGCTTGAGGCAATAATGGGCGAAAGGGACGCCCGGTATTCCTCTATCCGTCGCAGCCGTTAATCACCTTTGCAATGCCAGCTGCCCAGCCGTTTGCTATCCCGTTATTCGTGCGGTCAGCCCCTTCTCGATCGAATTATGCATCTGCGCCGGCCGAGCTTGCAACAATGCCTGCTGGTCGATTAACTGATCCGCGATCACAGTTCGGCATGTTGACCGGCTTTGGTCACTGCTGTGGCAATAGTTACTGCCCGGCCGGTCTGTACGATCTCCCGAACGAGCTCCCCTAGTAATTCAGACTGCACGATCGTTGTCCCGATCCAGCCACTTTGCACCAAGCTGATGAAACTCGTGTTGTCGAAATACCGAGGGACGTTCTCGAAATCGAGCCTGCCCGCCCCGCGACTCCCCCTGTTCATAGGGTCCTGGGTCAGCAGTGTAAAATAATCGAGCGGCAAATACATTCCGCGGATCATGCTGGATTCGGCGACTTCGAACTGTACCCTAGGACACAGCTTTATATAGAAAGGGTTCTCTAAAAGTCTAAACCCCTCGCAGGCACTATTTTTTGGTGCCCTGCTGATGATCGCCAGATGTGCCTCCATTCGCGCAATCTCTTTGGCCAGTTGATTGTCTCTGGTCGCGAAATAAGGCGTACCGTCAGGATCCAGGGCCATCGCCTTATATTGAACGATAGTGAAGGCTCTAAGGTTCTCGTTGAAGTAGATCCAGGTCACCGCCAAGCTGTTCCTCCAGCCGCAGATGGTTGGCCAGCACGACCGAAAGTCGCGTATGGCCATCCTCGAAAAGCGCTGCCGAGTAGCCTACTCTGCGGCTGAGCTCAAAGCCGGGAACAAGGTTCATGTCATGGACGATCATGGCGTCTTCTCGAAGCCGTACCTCGCCAAGCCCATCAAGAAACGAAGAATTTTCGTTTTCTGGCAGATGCCAGTTGGTCACTGCTGCTTTTCCCAGTCCCGAAAACTCCAGAGCTGCTGACACCATTTCTTTTTCTATCGCCAGAGCATTTTGCACCCGGTCAGGCAGCGCTTCGATGCGAGACTGCTCTAGCGACAAGTGCTCAATTGCACTTGCGCGTTCGGGATTGATCTTTCGAATAACATCGAGAAGCTTTTTAGCAGCAGTGGTGCGGATAAGACCGCCTTGCCGCAATCTAGTTTGCACTTCCGTTTTGTGAGGCGCCGTGATGGCATCGACTAGACCGGTGATGCGGAGCGGAACGGGTAGCTCATCTGCCCCGCTGACATTGATCCGCTTTCGCCCTTCGGCAGCTTTGTTGCCGACGGAGAGCGTCCCGAAGTGGGAAAGTTCTCCAGGCGAGAACCCAATAAGGCAGGGCAGGCGCGGCCCACCGCGTCTATGTAGGTCATCGTCGACCGCCTCGGCAAAAAAGCCTCGCTCCGCGGTCGCATTCATCAAGTCGTCAAATCGGTCCCAATCGGACCGAAGAATAAAAATCTCGATGTCCATCGCTCAACTTTGGCGCTCCGACGAACTGAGGCTAGGGCGTCGGCACGGCGAACGTGGAGTCCTTGATCTTGAAAAACACGCGCGCCTTGTTGGAAGGATTGCGAACAATACGCACGTGGTGCTCCGCTTTGGGAAACAGTTTGGGCTGGAGTGAATTGCCGCCCAAGAATCCTTGCCGCCGGGCAATGGGATCAAGGATTTCTGGTCCATACCCGGCGATCGGTAGCGATGTGTGTATCGCGAGTTTGTCCTTGCCGTCGAAACGACTTAGATACTCGATGAGATACGTAGGCAGCGCCGTCTCGCCGACGATTGCCTGCATCTTCTTGAGCGTGTCGATAGCGTGCGGCGCGGCCGACGCAATCACGTCAAGAGCTGGGTCCCAATCGAATAAAAGGAAGCTCATTTCGCCTTTTTCGACTTGAACCTTCGTTTGATCGATACTGGACGGAGCAGCAACAGCTATGCGCTTGTCGCCCACCCAGGCTGGCGCCTCCAGTTGATTTTCGATCGATTTCAAGGAAAGGCGGTGAAACACAAAACAGCGCTGCCAATCATTATAGAGGTACTGCGGTATCGATAGTTCAAATTGACGAAGGTAGTTTCCGCGACTACCGAACATCCTTGCTCGCTGGATATATGTGTCCTGCTGCAGCTTATTGGACACGTCACGCGTGAAGAACATCGATAACAGATTGTCAAAAGTCACTCCCCTCGAGACCACATTGCCGCCGACGTAGAACGTAAAGGGCGAACTCGGTGTGGTTGCGCTCCCCGTCAGTGCTCGACGGTCCCGAGTGCTGTTGAGCACGATCGATACCGAACGGGAGATGTTCTTGACCACGTATTTGGCCAGCTCGTTCGAGGAGTCTTTCGGAAAAAGTTTTCTGGCAGTATCGAACGCCTCTTTTGCCAAAGCTTTGAAGACAGGACCAGTCGTGCTTCTGAGATCTTGGATTAGGCTTTCAATTGTTGCTGTGTCGACCGCATGCTTTGCCTTTTTACCGCTGGTGTGGAAGAGCATCGCGTAATTGCCAACGGCGTTGCCCTTCTTGCCCTTGTTGAGGTGAGCAACGGTGACGCAGAAGCGGATGATCGCACTGCGCGCCTCGTCCTGCGTGCCGCCCCCAGGCAGCCAAACCCGTCTGAATTCCACCTTAGCGGCAAGGTCCTCAGGAAAAAACACGTCTTGGCCTGTATACTTAGAGTGCGGCGGGAAGCGGACCCAGTGCTCTGGCTTGTTATCGAAGGTATGATTCAGGTTGAGACGGGCGGGCGTAGCAGTTACACCAATATAGATGCCGTCTTGCCCGATAAGGCTGTCAATATATTCGTTAATGGGTGTTTTCCCACCCGAGTTGACCTTGGAATTAGGTGAGGCGAAGTCGGCTTCATCGTCGATCACAACCAGAGACTCGACTGCTTGTCCGTTCTCGCGCGCGCTTCGGATAGCGTCGAGCAGCCCCTTCAGGTTCTTGCCGTTCTTTTTGCAGAAGATAACGGCTTCCCGATCGAACAACCCTTTTTTAATAGCTTCACCCGCCTCCATTGGAGCGGGTGAGAGGCCAGATGTGCTGAACCGGACCAAATTCTGAGCGAGCAGATCGACGCTGTCGTTCATCAGATGAATGATGATCTTGTGGCCTTCGTCTAGCAACTTGGCCGTCAGGCAGATCATCATTTCGGTTTTACCGCTCTGGGGCTCACCGTAAATGACGAACGCGGATTTTCCGTTACCGGGAACGCTGGTCAGGTTGTTGAGCGCACCCCCAACCGCCTCCTCAACGCTTTTAGTCTCAAGCCCACGATCTTGCATGATTGCAAGTTGGCTTTCGTACCTATTCTTCAAAGATGCAGCTGCGGAGATAGCATCAAGATCGAAAAATTCGCCGTCCAACTCGAACTCCAGAAAATGAAGAATCAATAAGTTCTACATTTTCGCAAATTTTTAGATTCGGCTATTATTAATGCGGCGTCAGCAGTGGATAATTCATATACGCAGTTATTCGGCGCTTCCGTTGTCCCGGCAAGCAGTCAGCAGCAATTGCAATGCTAGTTCAGTTGGTCGCTGGTTTGTTGAAGCTAAGGATGATCTCGCTTCGCATGCGCTTACCGAGTTGATCGGACGTGAGTGGCAAGTACCTGCTAGCCTCCGGCAGTTCGCGTTCGACCCTGCTGGTGACGATCAACCCTGCCTCTTCACCAGCTTTCGCAACTGCGGCCGCGTTGTCGATGTAGACCCCTCGGAGGCAGGAGTTTCCAACCACGAAAGTGGCTTGTCCGTCAGTCTTTAGGACGCGCTCGACCTCGCTCATAAGCCGCTGCAGATCCTGCACGTAGCGATCAATCATGTTGCAAAAGCGGTTGGGTAGCTTTTCGGTGGAACCGATCGCCTGCCGGATACGGCGGAACTCATCCGCACCATCGATCCTGTCCGGGCGCCGCTCGGCACCGATGCTTGAGGATCGTATGCTTCGAAGTGTGGGGATAGAGTGGCCCAGCCACACCAACGCTAGGCGATGACCACGAAGGTAATCAATGGCGTTCAGATAGGGCGGTGATGTGAATACCGCGCTGATCGACTCTGCCGCGATGCCGTCCATGGCTCGAGCATCACCCTGCGCGACCGAAACTCCGCCTTTAGGCGGCTCCGTCCTCAGCTTTTTTGCGATCGAAGCCGCGGCAAGACCGAAGCCTCGCCAGACATCATAACTTGATGTCTCCATCACCTTATGGGGCCGGCTATGGGACACGTCCCGCGCTAGCGAAGCTCCGTTTTCTTTCGTGATGATGATTCTGCTGAGCGCAATGCTAGCGATGTCCAAGGCGGCACAATCGTGTTGCGAGAGTGGCATCTGCCGATACCTGTGCAGAACAGCCGCTATCTTGCGCAGGTCGTTACGCTGTTTGGCCGCAAACCAAAAGTTGGTGAAAGCGACCGTCTCATCGTCGCCGTCGATCCAATCCAATTCGAAATTGTCCGGTAGCTCCTTGGCCTGAGCGAGGACCGCGGCCGCGAAATCACGCGTCACCTCATCTGAACTCGGCGCCGTCCAAGTGCGGGTCATCAAGACAGCAAGAGGATCCATATCCAGGCCGATCGCGGTCAGGCCGTTATCGGAGGCCTGCCGACATACTGTGCCTGATCCGGTCATAGGGTCTAAGACAACGTCGCCAGCGGCCAGGCCAGAAAGTCCATGAAGCGCTAGCTCCGGCGCCATACGGGCTGGGAAAGGGTGAATAGTCTTAGCCACGGGAAGTCTCGACGCTGTTACAGGTTCGTACCCTATTGGAACATGTTCGCCTGAGATACAGAAGTATTCTCTCTAGCTGACAGAGTGGACGCACAAAATAGGTGTGGAGGCGAGCCGATGCTGGGTCTGGATCGTGTCCCATAGCGTGGTGTAGCTGAGGCTGGGCCTCGAGGCTTTTCCGGCATGGGCCGGGCTGATCAGCGGGCCACGGCTGGCAGGCTGACGAGAGGATCATCGCTCAATGGGGCGACGGATTCTAGTGTCATGTAGCGAGACCCCTCTGGACGGCCCACTCATCGTTTTGCTCGAGCAGGATGGTGCCGATCAGGCGGATGATGGCGTCGTCGTTGGGGAAGATGCCCACGACCTCGGTGCGGCGCTTGATCTCGCCATTGACCCGTTCGATCGGGTTGGTGCTGTGGAGCTGGACGCGATGCTCCTTGGGGAAGGTCATATACGCCAGCACATCGGTCTCGGCCTCGTCCATGATCGCGGCGAGCTTGGGCACTTTGGCGCGAATCTGGTCGGCGACGGCCCTCCATTGGGTGCTGGCTGCCTCTGGCGTTTCCTGTGCGAAGGCGGTGGCGATGAAGGCGCTGGCGACCCAACACCTGGTGCAGAGCGGCTGTGCGAAGACATCGACGGCAAGGTAAAGGCCTTCCTCGATCGCCCCCTCGAAGGCGACTGGCCCTATCTGTGGATCGATGCCACTTACCTCAAGGTGCGCCGGGGCGGCCGGATCGTCTCAGTGGCGGTATCGTCGTGGGCGTCAACAGTGACGGCCGGCGCGAGGTTCTGGGCAGATCGGCACGTCCGAAGCCGAGCCGATCTGGACCGGCTGCCTGCGCAAGCTCACACGGCGCGGGTCGCGCGGGGTCAAGCTGGTTGTCTCGGACGCCATGAGGGCATCAAGGCCGCCGGCAGCAAGGTGCTGTGCGCAACCTGGCAGCGCTGCCGGGTCCACTTCATGCCCAATGTGCTGGCTCATGCCAGCAAGAGCGGGCGGCGGGCCGATCACTGCACTTGCAGTGTTCGCTGCCTTTGGCGACGCCACCCGCTTTAAGCGGTCGAGCCGTGCCTGACGCCACGACGCTACGAGTCCGGCGAGATCAGTCGAAACGGCAGGGTATCGAAACAGGGGATAAGTTCGCCAGGTCGTGCCTGTTCGAGGCCGCAACGCCATCTACTGCAGAAACCTTGGTGGATCGCGCATACGGGACTGGGCCCACGCGATCGCCCTAAGAACCGGACCCCGGAAGCCCAAGGTGGCCCTTGTCCGCAAGCTGGCAGTGACGTTGCACGCCATGTGGCGCACAGGTTCGGTCTTCAAGGACACCAGCTCGACTACTAATGCGTTCAGGGACACTGCAATGGCGTGACAGCTGAGATGCCTGCGCCAAGCCGCTGAGCGGCGGTGCACCCCATGCGTCCTGCCGGGACGCGCGCGAGGGTTAGATCGCTTCCCGGACTGCGGCTATGACCGCGCACACCACTTCGATCCACCCGACCTGAACGCAAACATTTGGCGCCCTGCGGCGACCGCGGAGAGAACCTGAGAGCCCGGCAAGGGCAAGAGAGTGCGACGATCACAGCTTGACCAATGCGATTAGAGAACGTCCGGGGACACGACCTGGGTCTGTCGAATGACCGTTTTAGCGGGCAACTTAAAAACCTGGGCAACAGTCCTCTAAGCGGACCGATAGGGCAACAGCGCCCCAAGGCCGATGGGATCAACATGGCCCGAGCTTTTGCGATGCAAGCTGCGCTGACCTTCTTGACTGCCAATCAGCAGTGTGGAGCCACCTACCCTGTCGTGTGGCGAGTTGAACCTCTGAACTCGCCCAGCTGGTCCCTTCTTAGGCCAACGCTCGATGCTCCAAATTATGGTTTAGTCTGATGAGCCTTTTTGGCCCTCATGTCTTGAAAAGAGCTTTGAAATTCTGAGGGGCTTCACGATCTTTTGGTGCCCCAACCATGCGCCTTCTTAAAGGGCATTGGGCGCTGACGATTGTCGACGGTCAAACCGGCATAGGCTCCACAGGCCCGCCGGCCGGCACCATCCCGAACGCTCCGTTCTCCACGCTTTGTGTCCGCCTTTCGGCCACCGCGCGTCGCCTCTCACGCGCGTGCTCCCTTGGTCGCTGCCGCTCGAGAGGAAGCACGGGCGAGCGGATTTTCCCCAAAATTGTCCATCGTCAAAAGGGGCGGGCTCCCCGTCGATACTTTGTCAGAGACTTGAAGGCGAGTGCCTCTGTCGCCAGCCGCTTCGACTGTGCAGGTAAACGCGCTTTGCTCTTGAGTATAATCAGGTAAAGACAGGAGTATTAAGATGAGATCGAAGTATCTTATTGGCAGTCTGTTTGCTCTGGGTACTCTGGCAGCCCCTCTTGCAGTTCAGGCGCAGCAGTTCACGACTATTTCGCAAGTGCTTGGTGTGTGTCCTGACATGGATCAGGCGAGGGACTGTCCACCGGCAGCCGACGGTTTCCTTGGCGCAAGTCCGCGAAGCGATGTCGAGATCTCCACATTGGCACTTACTCTTGCCCAGGCCGGGCAGTTCCCGCGCGTGCCCATGCCGGTGTGCCTCAATACTGCCGACGGCATTCGGGTCCTCGCAGCAGGGGCCAACAGAGCGGCAACTGCGCGGCAGTTGAACGATATTGCCGACAGCCTCTGCCTCGGGCGCGGAACCGCTGCGATCGCGGGCGGTGCCCCTCCGGAGTCGCTCGTTTCCAACGAGGACGACGATGACAATGGCGGTAGCTCCAATGGCGGCGACGGCAACGGCGGCAACGGCGGCAACGGTGGCAACGGCGGCAATGGCGGCCACGGCAATGGCGGCCACGGCAATGGTGGCCACGGCAATGGCGGTCATGGCAATGGCGGCCACGGCAATGGCGGCCACGGCAATGGCGGTCATGGCAATGGCGGTCACGGCAACGGTGGCCACGGCAATGGCGGCCACGGCAATGGTGGCCAGGAGAATGGCGGTCACGGCAACGGCGGTCATGGCAATGGCGGCCACGGCAATGGCGGTCACGGCAATGGCGGTCACGGTAACGGCGGCCATGGCAATGGTGGCCACGGCAATGGTGGCCACGGCAATGGCGGCCACGGCAATGGCGGCCATGAGAATGGCGGTCATGGCAACGGTGGCCACGGCAATGGTGGCCACGGCAATGGCGGCCATGAGAATGGTGGCCACGGCAATGGCGGCCATGAGAATGGCGGTCATGGCAACGGTGGCCACGGCAATGGCGGCCACGGCAATGGCGGCCATGAGAATGGCGGTCATGGCAATGGCGGTCACGGCAATGGTGGCCACGGCAATGGCGGCCATGAGAATGGCGGTCATGGCAACGGTGGCCACGGCAACGGTGGCCACGGCAATGGCGGCCACGGCAATGGCGGCCATGAGAATGGCGGTCATGGAAACGGCGGCCATGGCAAGGAGTGACGCAACGGTGCTGGCGGGGCCAGTTCACGCCGTCACCGGGGCAGATCGAGGAGGGGGTAGGCCCTCTCCTCGTCGGGCGAGCCGGGGGAAATTTCCCCCGCTTGCCGCGGGTCTGGCTGCCCTGGCCGGCCTTGCAGCTTTCCCGGCTCTGGCCGAGGAGGACTATTATCCAGCCCGCGCGGACTGGTCGAGTTACTGGGAAGGCAATCTGAACATCTCGGTCTTCGTCTTCCGGGATATCAATCGAGATGGTCTCTATGATCTCGGTGACCAACCCATGTCAGGGATCATCGTCGATGCTGAAGGCAGGGGACGGCCCGTACGGGCGGTGTCAAATGGCTCGGGCTTTGCCAACTTTACCATGTCGGGCACGCAATCCGATGCCGCGATCATGTTCGAGGGGACCTATGAGTTCACCGTTCGGGTTCCGTCCCACTGGCTCGTCACAACGGGCAATGCTGTCCAGACCACCGAGTTCAAGTCCCGTCCGGGCAGTCCGGCAGACCTGATCGCGGAACCCGCACCACACCTTGTCGGGCTGGCTCCAGAACTGCGGCTCACAGGCACTTTGCCGAACACCAGCACCACCGACATCGTGCTTGCTGGTCCCGATCGTTCCATGCGCCGCCTGCACGCCGATGACGCGCATCGTTTCGCCGTGGCGGTTGGACAAGGGGCCTGGCACAACAAGCTCGCTCCGGGTCGCGACCTCGACGTGAATACGACCCCGGTTCAGGTTGCACAGGCCTGGTGGTCTTCACCCGATCCCATCGGCGCGCAAGAAAAGATCACCTTCGATGACCTGCAGAGCGAGGGCGTCCTCAAGATTCCATCGGGTTACGGCGGGCTGGGCTGGGACAATTTCGTCATGACCCACCGCAAGTTCTACGACCCCGAAGGCTATCGGAACGGGGTCATGTCGGGGGAATTCGTCGCCTATAATGGGTCCGGCCACCCCGCCGCAATCAGCAGCAGCAAGCCCTTCGACTTCGTGGGCGGCTATTTCGGCGCCTCATCGCTGGAAGCGGAGGGGGAGACGCTGCTGATCACCGCATTCAAGGGGAACGAGCCCGCTTATTACGAGGAGATGACCCTTTCGGCCCTCGGCCCGACTTATCTCGCCGCCGACTTCGAAGGGATAACGCGGCTCGAATTCCGGACCGCTCACTACTGGCAGTTCACCGCGGACGATCTGACCGTCGTGCTGCCGTAGTCGGCGGAGTTCGGATCAGGGCGTCCACACCATCGGATCAGCACTGGAGACTGCAAGTATGCGATAGGAAACTTTGCTCATTGGCAGCACATCGCCCACCAGGTTGTCGAGGACGAGATCGTCGCGGTCGGTCTTAACGATCAGGACCGCATGATCGATGCCCTCCCGGGTGCGGACATGGGCCATGCGCAGGGCGCTGGGTGGCAGGCCGCCATTCATGAGCGCATGGCGCTTGCTCAGCACATAGTCCTCGCAGTCGCCGGAGGTCGCCCCAAGCGTCCACACATCGGGACCGGGGTCATTACGGGGACGGATCGAGCGATTGATCTGGCTATTCACGCGCCTGATGCTCTCGAGCATCTGGCTGGTGAGCGTCACCTTGGACTTGCCGCCGCCTTGGCATTGCGCCGGTTGCTGCAGGCAAAACAGTTGAAAGCCCAGCGGTGCCGCTGAGGCTGCGAAACTGGTCGTCGGTGTGGTGGAGAACATTAAGGCCGCGAGTGCAGCCGCGAGCGAAACCTTGAGGGCGTGATCTGGCATGGCCATGTTCCATAAAGAACCATGAGCGAGTGTGCCAACCGATTTGTTAACGATTTCTTGCATCATCCGGGGCACCAAAACGTGCCTCCGGAACGGTCAGCATCACTGTCCCGGCAAAATCCAGCGACCACAATTTGTTAAAGCGACGCCCACCTCCGACGGGTCGATGGGCCATGTGCGGTAACAAATCCGTGATTGGGAGGCACTGCGTACGCATGGTCGACCGACCGAAGCGGGCAGGTCACCTCAGCACCAAATCCCAGCGCTTGTTTAATCTGTGTTGTCTGGGAGCCCTCCGCGGCGGAACTAGCGCGGCCGCTGGTTCATCTCGTCTTCAATGTAAGTGCGGATGATGCTGTCGAAATCTGCATCTGGGACGAAGCCGAGGGAAAGGGCTCGCTTTGTATCGAAGGCCTGCGGCCAGCCGGCCACGATGCGGGCGATGGTTTCGTCGGCCTCGCAGCGGATCAACTGGATGGCTTCAGGGCCGGCTGGGCGCTCGAGTGCGGCAATTTCATCGGCAACTGCAGCAGCAAGGCCGGGCATGGTAAGGCTGCGGCGTTGGCCCAAGGGCGCGGTATTGCGTCCGGCAACGCCAAAAAAAGGAGCCGGTCCCTTGCGGGGCCGGCTCCTTGAACGAATGGCGGGTGTGGCGGTCCGCCACGTCCCAAGATCAGTTGAAGCGGTAACGGACGGTGCCGCGCACTTCGTGGACCCAGTTGTTGTTGATGGAATAGGGGTTGGTGGTGGCGTTGTTTTCCAGCCGGTTGATGTAGAGGGCGCGGTAGCCGACATCGGCAACCACAGCGCCAAAATCATAGCCCACACCGACCATACCGGCGGCAGCAAGGCTGGTGCTCTTGCCATGGACATCGGGATCACCGGGGCCGGTCGTGATGATGTCGTTGAATGCCACACCGGCACCCGCGCCCACATAGCCGAAGGCACCGCCGGCAGCGCCGTAGCCGTAATTGTTGCCGAAGCCGAAGTCATAATAGGCGTTGGCCAGCAGCACCGTGGACCGCAACTGCAACTTGTGCGGACCATCGGCGAGGTTGTTGGAGCCAGTAATGGTGGCCTGCATGCCGTCATTGGCGAGGTAGTCGGCGGTCACGTCGAAGCGAAGGCCCGTTCCGGTCTCGTAGCCGGCACCGGCGCCGATCGAGTAGCCATAGCCCCATTCATCGATCGCGAAGGTGGTCGTCGTGGCAGGCAGGTTGGTCGGATGATTGACTTCCTTGGCCCACATCATGTTGAGGCCGGCGCTGCCGCGCAGATAGAACGAACCGGCATAGCCTGTGTCGACGTCCGGAATCTCGATGACGGGAGGGTAGTAGGGCAGGTCGGCCGCAACGGCCTGGCCCGCGACGAGGGTGGCTCCTGCCACCAACACCACTGCGGTCAGCTTACGCATGAAGTATATCCTTGGGTTGCCACGACACCAGTCGAATGTGGCAACTATCAAACAAACTTCTTAAAGCGCGCTTAACCTAAACTTTTAACCCTAAATAGTGATCAATACAGAAGGTTACTCTTCTGCTAACGCGATCGGTTTTTGTTAACTTCCGGTTAAACTAAGCCACGTCGCGGATTGCGGCTTCAATCTGGCTGACCACAGTCTCCACCAAGGATGCGTCATCGGCTTCGCCCATCACCCGGATGACCGGCTCGGTGCCCGATGGCCGGACGACGAGGCGGCCGCCCGTGCCCAGAAGTGCTTGCCCATCGGCGATCGCCTGGATGACCTGCTTGTGTTCCAGGGGCCTGCCGGAGCGGAAGCGGATGCTGCGCAGCAATTGCGGGACCTTGTCGAAGCGGGAGCAGATTTCGGAGATCGGCTTGTCCTGCTGCTTGAGCACGGAGAGCAGTTGCAGCGCGGCGACTAGACCGTCGCCGGTGGTGGTGTAGTCGGAGAGAATGATGTGGCCCGACTGTTCGCCGCCGACATTGAACCCCTTGGCGCGCATCGCTTCGAGGACATAGCGATCGCCCACCTGCGTGCGCTCGAGCGTCAGGCCGAGACCGAGCAGATAGCGTTCGAGGCCCAGATTGGACATGACGGTGGCGACGATGCCGCCGCCCTGGAGGAGTTCGCGCTCCATCCAGCTCTGCGCGATGACGGCCATGAACTGATCGCCATCCACGACATTGCCCTTTTCGTCGATGATGATGACGCGGTCCGCGTCCCCGTCGAGGGCGATGCCGATGTCGGCCCGCACTTCCTTGACCTTGGCAGCAACCGCGTCGGGGGCCGTGGAGCCGACCTTGTAGTTGATGTTGTAGCCGTCTGGCTCGATGCCGATGGCGATGACCTCGGCACCCAGTTCCCAAAGCGCCATGGGGGCGACCTTGTGCGCGGCGCCGTTGGCGCAATCGAGCACGACGCGCAGGCCCGACAGGTCCATGCCGCGGGGCAGGGTGCGCTTGGCATATTCGACGTAGCGCGTACGGGCTTCTTCGTCGCGGTGGGCGCGGCCGATCTTCATGCCGTGGGCGAGGAGCTTGCTCATGTCGGTTTCGATGAGCCGCTCGATCTCGGCTTCGACCTCGTCGCTGAGCTTGTAGCCGTCGGGGCGGAAGAATTTGATGCCGTTATCGTCGTAAGGGTTGTGCGAGGCCGAGATCATGACGCCAAGATCGGCGCGCAGCGAGCGGGTCAGCATGGCTACGGCCGGGGTCGGCATGGGCCCGAGGAAATAGACGTCCATGCCCACCGCGGTGAACCCGGCGGCGAGGGCGTTTTCCAGCATATAGCCGGAGCGGCGGGTGTCCTTGCCGATCACGACACGGTTGCGATGGTCGCCGCGCACGAAGCGCGTGCCGGCGGCCATGCCGACCTTCATGGCGAGTTCAGGGGTCAGCTTGTCGCCATTGGCGAGCCCACGGATGCCATCGGTGCCAAAGTATTTCCTGGCCATCGCCGTTCTCCCAACTGGTCCGCTTGGTAGAATACCACTTTTCGACCGGCATAGCCGACAGCGGGGTAAAGAGAAAGGGCCACCGTGAGGTGACCCTTAATTGTTGTGCGAGTGTGATCCCGTTGCCTAAGTGCCCGGAGCAGGCTCGGGCGGCGCATCGGGCGACGGGCCAGGACGCTTCTTGCCGGCAGCACCAGCCGAGGGTACGCCCGACGCCTTGGGCGCGGACGGACCATTGTCATCGGGGCGGACCGGCTGCTTGCCGTCCATCAGGGCGCGCAACTCGTCGCCGGTCAGCGTCTCGTATTCCAGGAGCGCCTGGGCGATGGCTTCCCACTGGTCATGGTAGGTGGTGAGAATGTTCTTGGCCGTTTTCTCACCATCCTCGATCAGTTGGCGCACTTCTTCGTCGATCAGCTTGGCAGTTTCGTCCGACATGTTGTTGGACTGCGTCACCGAGTGGCCAAGGAACACTTCCTGGTCATTGGACTTGTAGCGAACGCGACCGAGACGCTCGCTCATGCCCCATTCCATCACCATGGAGCGGGCCAGACCGGTGGCCATCTGGATGTCGCCCGAAGCGCCCGATGTCACCTTGGCGGGACCGAACTTGATGATCTCCGCCTCGCGGCCGCCAAACAGCATGGCGAGCCGGGCCAACGCCTTTTCCTTGGAGAAGGAATAGGTGTCGTTCTCGGGCAGCGTCATCACCATGCCCAGGGCGCGGCCGCGGGGAATGATGGTCGCCTTGTGGATCGGGTCGAGCCCGGCCATCTTGAGAGCAATGATGGCGTGGCCGGCTTCATGATAAGCCGTCAGCTTCTTTTCGTCGTCGGTCATGGCCATGGTGCGGCGCTCGGCGCCCATCATGATCTTGTCCTTGGCGTCCTCGAATTCCTGATGCGTCACGAAGCGCTTGTTGCGCCGGGCCGCCATGAGGGCAGCCTCATTGACGAGGTTCATCAAATCGGCACCCGAGAAGCCAGGCGTGCCACGAGCAAGTACCTTGAGATCGACGTCGGGTGCCAGCGGCACCTTGCGGACGTGGACCTTGAGCACCTTCTCGCGGCCCGAGACGTCCGGGTTCGGCACCACGACCTGCCGGTCGAAGCGGCCGGGACGGAGCAGGGCAGGGTCAAGCACGTCAGGGCGGTTGGTGGCCGCAATCAGGATGATGCCCTCATTGGCCTCAAAGCCGTCCATTTCGACGAGGAGCTGGTTAAGCGTCTGCTCGCGTTCGTCGTTACCGCCGCCCAGACCGGCACCGCGCTGGCGGCCAACCGCGTCGATTTCGTCGATGAAGATAATGCAGGGCGCGTTCTTCTTGGCCTGTTCGAACATGTCGCGGACGCGCGATGCGCCGACGCCGACGAACATTTCGACGAAATCGGAACCCGAGATGGTGAAGAAGGGCACGTTGGCTTCGCCGGCCACGGAGCGGGCGAGAAGCGTCTTACCGGTACCCGGAGGGCCGACCAGCAGCACGCCGCGCGGAATGCGGCCGCCCAGGCGCTGGAACTTGCCTGGATCGCGCAGGAATTCGACGATTTCCTCGAGGTCCTGCTTGGCTTCATCCACGCCAGCAACGTCCTCGAAGGTCACCTTGCCCTGGGTCTCGGTGAGAAGCTTGGCGCGGGACTTGCCAAAGCCCATTGCGCCGCCACGGCCCCCACCCTGCATCTGCCGGATGAAGAAGAACCAGACGCCGATGATCACGATGAACGGCAGCCAGGAGGACAGCAGGATAGACCAGAACGGGCTCGATTCGGGCTCGCGCGCCGTGATCGTCACGTTGTGGTCTTCGAGCCGGGAAATGACGTCGGCGCCATCGGGAATGATGGTTTCGAAGCGCGTGCCGTCATTGAGCACACCGGAGACCACATTGTTGGTGATGGTCACGCTAGAGACGCGGCTGGAGTCGATGTCGGAGACGAACTGGCTGTAGCTCTTGTCCGAAACGGAAATCGACCGCGTGGAAGACTGGAAGACCTGGAACAGGCCCATCAGCATGAAAAGTATGACCAGCCAGATGGCGAAGTTGCGGAAATTTCCGTTCATCAATCCTGTCCCGGAGGAGCCGGTGCGTCCTGCACCAGTGTTTGGGCGAATGTAAGTCCCGCAATAGGGCGTTACAAGGGCAACACCTGCGGCGTTGCCGCCGCTGCGTCCAGTCATTTTGTCGCGTCGGGGTTAATACGTTCTGCCCCGCCAGTTGGATGCAGGGCCGCGGTGAAATTAACATCGACCGATGCTGCGGCGCAGACTGGAGCAAAAAGCGAAAGCGCCCGGCCAGGGCCGGGCGCTTCAAAATGGCTGCCGGGTAGTGTCAGTGAGCGGCCGCTGCGCCGCGGACCGCCTCCTGCACCTTCTCGAACGCACGCACCTCAATCTGCCGGATGCGCTCGCGGCTGACGTCGTATTGCTGGGCCAGTTCCTCGAGGGTGGACGGGTTTTCCTGCAGGCGCCGAGCCTGGAAGATGGCGCGTTCGCGCTCGTTGAGCACATCCATGGCTTCGTTGAGCATTCCCATGCGCTCGGCGTATTCCTCGCTCTCGCCAAGGCTGGTTTCCTGGTCAGGCGTTTCGTCGACCAGCCAATCCTGCCATTCCGAAGACCCTTCGTCGGCCCGCATGGGAGAATTGAGTGACGCATCACCGGAGAGGCGCGAGTTCATCTGCACGACTTCGGCCTCTGACACCTTAAGGGTCGTGGCGATCTGCTTGATCTGATCGGGATGCAGGGCGCCGTCTTCGAGAGCGGCAATCTGACCCTTCACCTTGCGCAGGTTGAAGAACAGGCGCTTTTGCGCGGCAGTCGTCCCGATCTTGACCAGGCTCCAGGAGCGCAGGACGTATTCCTGGATCGAGGCGCGGATCCACCACATGGCGTATGTCGCGAGCCGGAAGCCTTTTTCGGGCTCGAAGCGCTTGACCGCGTGCATCAGGCCGACATTGCCTTCCGAGATCACTTCGGAAATCGGCAGGCCGTAGCCGCGATAGCCCATGGCGATCTTGGCAACGAGACGCAGATGGCTGGTGATCAGCTTCTGGGCAGCGCCGGGATCGGCGTGCTCTTTGTACCGCTTGGCCAGCATGTATTCTTCATCCGCTTCCAGCATGGGAAACTTGCGGATTTCCTGAAGATAGCGGCTGAGGCCCCCTTCGGACGAGAGGACCGGCAAATTGGTTTGGGCCATGGACGCACCCCCTTTCACATCCCCCGCTGTCGCGGGCGGAACCGCCTGGCTACGTCCTTCCGGCACGAAGGCAGACGCTCTGTTGATATAGGTGTCAGTTTGGCGTTTTTAAGAGGACGAAGGGTTCGAAACGTTACAAATCGACGTTGGTTCCGAACAGCGCCAAAACTGCTTCATCGGCATAATACGATAAAACACCGGATGGTTCAAACACGATCGCGAGATGATCGTGCGTTGCTGCGGTCATAGGGCTCGAGCGCGCCAAGGATGTCGGCGAGATCGTCGGGGAGGTCGGCTTCGAAGAACATCTCCTCACCCATCGCAGGATGCTCAAAGCCCAGTTCGGCCGCGTGCAGGGCCTGCCGCTCCAGATTGGAAACCAGTGCTGCCAATTCCTGGGGGAGCTTGCGGACCTTGGTGGCAAAGCCAGGGGCGTAGAGAGCGTCGCCGACCAGGGGATGACCGATGTGGGCCATGTGGACGCGGATCTGGTGCGTACGCCCGGTCTCGAGTTCGCACCGGATTTGCGTGATATCCCACCCGGCATCGCCGAAGCGGCGCTCGACGGCATAGTGGGTGATGGCCTCGCGTCCATGTCGGAGCACGGCCTGCTTGAGGCGATTGCCGGGATCGCGGCCCAGCGGCGCATCAACCGTCCCCATGCCCGACTGTGTCGCGCCCCAGGCAAAGGCCGTGTAGGCGCGATGCAGGGGCCCGGTGCGGCCGTGATCGGCGAACTGCGCGGAGAGATGGCGATGCGCCTGTTCCGTCTTGGCCGCCACCATGACGCCGGACGTGTCCTTGTCGAGCCGGTGCACGATGCCCGGCCGCTTGACGCCGCCGATGCCCTTGAGGCTCTCCCCGCAATGGAAGATGAGGGCGTTGACCAGTGTGCCATTGGGAGAGCCGGGGGCTGGATGGACCACCATGCCGACCGGCTTGTTGATGACGATCAGGTGCTCGTCCTCGTAAAGGATGTCGAGGGGGATATCCTCGGGCTCGGGATCGGGGTCTTCCGGGGGTGGCGCAAGAAGGGTGATTGTTTCTCCCGCCTTGAGCCGGTATTTGGGTTCGGCGGCCGGTCGCCCGTCGATGCAGACGGCGCCGCCTAGGATCAGATCCTTGATCCGGTTCCGGCTCAGCGCATCATGGGCTTGCGCCAAGGTCGCATCAAGACGGCCACCGGCCATCGCCTCGTCGACGACAACCGTCACGGGTTCGCCTTCACATTCGAAATCGGTGTCTTCCGCCATGACCAATCCTGAACCGTCCGATGCCAATGCCGCGCAGGCCCAGACGGAGTTAACGCCGGAAGCACGGGCTTTGCTGGGACGGGCGCGCCGCTCGTTCGGTGTGTCGATCGGCATCCTGTTGCTCGGCTTTATGGCGATTGGGTTCGCCCTTGTCTATCGCGTGATGCGCGACAGCCCGCCACCGGTCGTGGCCGAGACGGTCAGTGTGCCGGCCGACGCCGAGGTGCTTTCGGCTCTCAACACGGACGGGACGCTGCAGGTCACCTATCGCGCGGGCGCTGCCGTGACACTGGCCGTGTTCGATGCGGGCACAGGGGAATTGTTGCGCAGCGTCGTGATAACCAACGCACCGGCGGCCAACTAGCGCCCCTGGAGTTCGCGGAGCGCGGCGAGGCGATCGGTTACGGCGCCCTGCCGGCTTTGCGCCGCGGCGCGTGGCAGCACATCGGCACTCTCGCCGTCATCGGCAAAGCGCTGCACCCGGTCGAACAGGCTCTCCTGGCCGGCAGAACTGGCCTCGGCGGCCTCCTGATCCGTGTACACCACCCGGCTGACGGCGGCGGCGATGCTGGTGAGACGCTCGCGCAACGCGTTCTCGTCGGCGCGGTCCGTCCCCCAATCAGCCAGAATATCGCTTTCGAGGGCGCCGATCTCGTCGCGCAAATCGTCCAGGCTGACGGTCCTGCGCTCCAGATCGGCTGGACGTTCCGTGTCGTCTTCTTCTGTGGTTTCGGCCAGAAGCTCGGTCAAGCGGGTTCCCGCGCTTGCGATGCGGGCCTCTGCTGCGTGAAGCTCTTCGGCGCTCTCCTCCCGCTCGGCATCCCGGCCGCTCAAGGCGTCGCGCATCTGGGCGATGGCTGCTTCGGCCTCGGTGGTGCGCCGGCCTGAGGTTTCAAGCTCGGCAACCAGGGTGCGCGCCTGGTCCTCGAGATAAGACGCGCGCTTGCGCTCGACCGCCAGAGCCGTCGTTAACCGCTCGATGTCGATCTGATAATCGCCCGAGAGGTCGGCTCCGTCGAGTTCCGTCTCCGCCGGCAGGCCGCGGCGCAGGGAATTTCGCAGGTCCTGCACTTCGGCCGCCCGCGATTCAAGATCGCGTTCCCGCATCCTCAGGCGCTGGGCCAGATCGGCCCCTTCCTTTTCGAGCTCGAGAACCCGCGCCCGCAGGCTCGCTTCGCGTTCCTCAAGATCGGAGACGATTTCGAGGTGCTTGGCGCGTTCGGCGGTGAGCGCGCCGACATCCGTCCGGGCCTGGTTGGCCAGACTGGCCTGCTCGGCAAGGCGCGTCCGCAACTGCTCGATGGTCATTTCGAGCCGGCGGGCCGACAGCGCAAATTCAGCGCGCAGTTGATCCTTGTCGGCCCGGAACTCGGCCAGGGTAATCGGCGTCGCGGCCTCGATCCGGCGCTTGGTCAGCCGCACGGCCCGCTTCCACACGGCCGGTAATATCGCAAGCGCCATCAGGCCCGCCACCAGCAGGCCCAAGGCAAAATACATGATGTTTTCGATCGGCATCGAGCACTCTCCGGCGCCGCGCGAACCCGTACGGTCCGCCTTAGATTGGTGGCATGGGAGGACGCTGGCCAGTCCTGCCCAAGGTTAACCCTAATGGGTTTGGCCCCTGCCGTCACGAAAAAGCCGGGGCTAGGCCCCGGCCTGATACGGTTATGATGCTAAAGCCCGATGGGTCAGAAGGGGTTCCATGTGGGCTGGTTGGTGAAGTTGAGATAGCCGACATTCATTCCGAGGCGGGCGCCGACGCCAGAGCGGATCGGCACCACCACCACGCCGCCGCGCTTGGTGACCGTCATGCCCAAGCCACCCAGGAGATAAGCCGAGCCATCGACACCGGGGTAGCGGCCCAGGATCTCGGGGACCGAGGTGAGGTTGTAGACCAGCATCATCACCTTCGACCCATCGCCGCCGACGTCGAAGCCGATGGAGGGGCCCTGCCAGAAGATGGAATACTGCCCGGCGTTGCGGGTATAGAGCGTGCCTTCCCCGTACTTGGCGCCGACGATGAGGGCGCCGCCGGCTTCCTGGCCCAGGATATAGCCATTGGGCTGACCGAACTGCCCCACTGCCCGTTCAACAAGGGACGCCAGGCCCTGCGCGGCCGAACCGAAAAACTGGTTTCCACTCTCGACCAGTTCTTCGCCGGAATAGGTGTCGCTCAGCGACCCCTGCGCCAGAGCGGGCGCGGCGGCCAGCAGGGCCAGCAAGAAGGTAGCGAGCTGTGCGAGGCGCTTGAGCATGGAGTGTCTCCTCGTGTGGAGCCGGTTACGAAGACCTAAGGTCTTTGCGGCAGGGTGGGGCCTTCCGGCGCGCCAATCATTGGGCAATGATGAAGCAAACCTCTAAACAAATCTTAACCATGCTTGCCTTGGTTCTGCCGCTTTTCGGGCCGGTTGGCGCCATGATGGGGCCGGCGCTCGGGCAGTCGACCGTTAGCCTCATTCTGACTGATCCCCTGACGGGGGTGGCGATCGGCGGCTTCGACCCGATTTCCTATTTCACCGAACCGGCGCCATTGCCAGGACGGCCGGATCACGAATTCGACTGGATGGGCGCGCCATGGTATTTCGCCAACCCGGCTAATCTCGAAATCTTCCGGCGTCACCCGGAGCTCTATTCCCCGCAGTTCGGCGGGCATGGTGCGATGAGCCTGTCGCGCGGCTTTGTCGCCGATGCCGATCCCGCCATCTACGTCGTCTACAAGGAACGGCTTTACCTCTTCTATTCGGCGGCCAATCGGGAGGCATTTCTGCTGGCGCCAGATGCGGCCGCGCTGCGCGCCGAGGAGCATTGGCAGGTTCTGTCCAAAACGCTCTCCCGAGAGTAGTGCGCAGGCGACGAGCCTTCTATTGTCGCAAAAACGATTCTCGCCGGTGGGCGACCCATGGAGACGTGCGATGACCGATATCATTGAGCTCAAGGCGACCGATTTGGCGGCTATGCTGTGCTCTAGGGTCTGCCACGATCTCATCAATCCCATCGGGGCCATCGGCAACGGGCTCGAAGTCCTATCCGATCCTGCCCAGTCCGACATGGCGGATGGAGCGCGCGACCTGATCGCCAGCGCTGCCAAGCAGAGCCGCGCCAAGCTCGAATTCGCGCGCCTGGCCTATGGTGCTTCCTCCACGGCCGGTACGGACATCGATACGCGCGAGTGCGAGCGGGTCGCCCGCATTCTGTTCGATATCGAGAAAGCCGACCTCGAATGGGACGTGCCGCTGATCCTGCTGCCCAAGCACAAGGCCAAGCTGTTCATGAACATGCTGCTCATCGCGGCCGGTTCGGTGCCGCGCGGTGGCCGGGTGGCGGCACGCATTTCGGGGCCGGCGGGCCAAGAGAAATTCGAGTTCGCCTCGTCGAGTGACCCGGAAAAGCGCCAGAAAACCCTCGTGCCCTCAGGCTCGGCCGGCCTGCTGTCCGGCATGCCGGAGGAAGGGGCTGTCGACGCGCGGGGCATCCAGCCGTTCTACACCGGTCTTCTTGCCCGCATGACGGACATGGAGCTCGCCATCGGCATCGAGAACGACACGTTCTTCTTTACCGCCGTGCCCAAGACGCAGGACAAGAGCGCCAATAGCGCCTAACCCGTCAACCTTTCTCCAACCGTTTGGCTGGCATAGTTGCAGAGGCGTCCACCATTCACAGGGTCCTCTGGCCATGCGCAGTTGCCTGATCGTTGATGACTCGACCGTCGTGCGCAAGGTTGCCCGCCGGATCCTCGAGGACCTCGACTATATCGTCGAGGAGGCGGAGGACGGGCAGGACGCTTTCGAAAAGTGCCGGCAGGACATGCCCGACGTCATCCTGCTGGACTCCAACATGCCGATCATGAGCGGGCTGGAGTTTCTCAAACTGCTGCGCGCCTTCATCGGTGGGGAGACGCCCCACGTCGTCTACTGCACCGTCGAAAACGACGTCGGCGCCATCGCCATGGCGCTGCGGGCCGGTGCCAACGACTACATGATGAAGCCGTTCGACCGGAAATCAATGGCACAAAAGTTCGGCAAGGGCGCCGCTGCGGCCGCCTGAGCCCTACGCAGTCTCCTCCGCGCGGCCCAGGAGGAACGATCTTTCACGCGCGTTGCGCGTCAGTTCCGCCGCCCGGCGGAACTCGAGGTTCGCCTCGCTGTGCCGGCCTAGCTTGCGCAGAATATCGCCGCGCACGCCGTAGAGCAGGTAATAGTTTTTGAGAGCCGGCTCGTCGCGAATGGCGTCGACGAGCGGAAGCGCGGCCTGCGGACCTTTGGCCATCGAGACGGCCACGGCGCGATTGAGGGCGATCACCGGTGACGGCGTCACCTGATTGAGCAGGTCGTAGATGGCGGCGATCTGGTCCCAGTCGGTGTTTTCGGCCCTTCGAGCGCGGGCGTGACAGGCTGCGATGGCGGCCTGCAGCGTGTATGGACCCATGGCTCCGCCGAGGCGCTGGGCGTGGGTGAGGCCATCGAGGCCCCGCCGGATCATCAATTGGTCCCATAGCGCGCGGTTCTGATCGAGCAGCAGGACCGGTGCGCCACTGGCGTCAGTGCGCGCCGCGGAGCGCGAGTGCTGGAGCTCCATCAGGGCGAGCAGTCCATGGACTTCCGGCTCGTCGGGCATCAGCCCGGCCAGAATGCGTCCCATGCGCATGGCTTCCTCGCAGAGCTGTGGCCGCATCCAGTCTTCGCCTGCGGTGGCGGAGTAGCCTTCGTTGAAGATGAGGTAGAGGACGCCCAGAACTGATGCCAGCCGCTCTTCGCGCTCGGCTCCGCGCGGAACTTCGAAGGGGACGCCCGCATCGGCGATCGTGCGCTTGGCCCGCACGATGCGCTGCCCGATCGTTGTGTCGTTGGCCAGAAATGCGCGGGCGATCTCTTCCGTGGTCAGGCCTCCGATCAGCCGCAGCGTCAGGGCCACGCGGCTTTCCGCCGGCAGGATGGGATGGCAGGAGGTGAAGATGAGGCGCAGCAGATCATCGCCGACGTCGTCGTCCAGCCCCTCGTGCAGGGCCGCCTCGGCGTCAGGCACATCGTCCTCCAGCGCGCGCCCGATTTCCTCGAGCTTGCCCGCTGCCATCTTGCGGTGGCGGAAGTAATCGATGGCCTTGCGCTTGCCGGCCTGCATGAGCCAGGCGCCCGGGTTGCGCGGGACGCCCGTTCCCGGCCAGGTCCGCAAGGCGGCCATCAGCGCTTCCTGTGCCAGCTCTTCTGCCAGCGAAATGTCCCGCACCTGCCGCGTCAGTCCGGCAATGAGGCGGGCTTGCTCGGTTCTCCACACGGTTGTGATGGCCCGCTCGGTTTCGCTCCGATCGCTCATCCTGGTGCCCATTCCCTGTCAGCCCGTTCCAGCGAAAGAGCATCGCGTTCGCCCCACCTCGTCAAGGCCCTTGCGGCCTCTGGGGATACGACGCGTGGCGGCGGGCTGTTTCGACAGCCGGCTGGGCATAGCAAAAGGCCGGCGTCGGTGGCGCCGGCCTCGAGTGGTATATTGGACGATCAGTTGCCGCGGGCGAAGCTTAGGCCTGCCAGCGGGCAATCGGCGTCGTCGGCAATGACGATGGTGCTGCCCTGGCTCGAGAGGGTGCACGTCATGGGGAAGCTGGCGTTTCCAATGTCGCCGGAGGCGTCGGTCAGGACCAGGGCGGTGTCGTCCATTGTGTACTGTCCATCCACGCTCCGGCCGTTGCGGGCGCGCATCTCGAAACTGCCATCGTCATTGAGCGTCAGGCCCAGCCCGCTTTCGGCGCGATAGTTTCCGCTCGGCACCGCCTGGGCGGCGCGCTGGTCGGCTATCCGGGCCTCCATATCCTTGAGCTCCTGGCTGCGCTGGGCCAGTGTCGCCGTCAGTTCCTGCACCTGGGGCTGAAGCGTGTTGAGCTGGCCCTGATAATCATCGACACTGGCCTGCAACTCGTCGCGACGGGAGGTCAGATCATCAATCTGCTGCTGCAGAGTCTGAACCTGCTTGCCAGCCTCTTCCTGTTGCGCGGTGCGGTCGGCCAGCTGTGTCTGAAGCGTCGTCATCTCCTCGCGGGAGGACTGCAGGCTGGTCTGGGTGTCGGAAAGCTGCTTGGTGGCGACCGCCGCTTCCTGCGTCAGCTGGGCCAGATTGGCCGTTGCCGTCTCTTCCTGCTTGCGGGCTTCAGCGAGGCGGGCGCCCACATCGTTCAACTGCTGCGTTGCCGTTTCGATCTGCTGGGTGAGCTGGTCGTTCTGTTCGGTCAAGGCGTCGGTTTGTGCCTGGGCCTCTTCCTGCTGTGCCGTAAAGTCGGCCAATTGCTGCTGCCGAGCTTCGATTTCACCCTTGCCGCTTTCGATGTCCGCTGCGATCGACGTGAGATTATCGCGAGCAGCCTGCAGGTCGGCGTTCGTGCTCTGGAGGTCGCCCTTGGCTGCCTCGAGTTCAGCCTGGACCTGCTCGATGTCTCCGTTCAGTCCCTCGCGCTCTGCAAGCTGAGCCGCGGCTTCCTGGCGGGCTGTGTTTGCCTGCGCCAGCTGCTGCTGGAGCTGGTTGGCCTGATTGCTGGCGTTGATCCACATGGCAAGGAAGGCAAACCATCCCACCGCGGCCAGGACCAGCAGGGTGAGAACAAGCGGTTCGCGCAAGCGTTGAGACATGTCTGCCATGGAAATCCCCTTTGTGCCTGGCTCGGAACGCCCTCTTTGCGGGCCCGGTTCCGAGTGTGCGTCAACTGGGCGACAGGGTCAAAACGGAAAAGCCCCGCGCTGGTGAGCGCAGGGCTTTGAAGAAATCAGCAGTCGCCTCAGGATCAGGCGACGCTCTCGGCATAGACCTCGCTCTCGTCCGGCTCGCGCAGCACATAGCCGCGACCCCAGACGGTCTCGATGTAGTTCTTGCCGCCGGTGGCCACGCTGAGCTTCTTGCGCAGCTTGCAGATGAACACGTCGATGATCTTGAGCTCGGGTTCGTCCATGCCGCCATAGAGGTGGTTGAGGAACATTTCCTTGGTGAGCGTAGTGCCCTTGCGCAGCGAAAGGAGTTCCAGCATCTGGTATTCCTTGCCTGTCAAATGCACGCGCTGGCCCTGGACTTCCACAGTCTTGGTGTCGAGGTTGACCATGAGATCGCCGGTCGAGATGACCGACTGCGCATGGCCCTTGGAGCGCCGGACGATGGCGTGGATGCGGGCCACGAGCTCGTCCTTGTGGAAGGGCTTGGTCATGTAATCGTCGGCGCCGAAGCCGAGACCGCGCACCTTGTCCTCGATACCGGCCAGACCGGAAAGGATCAGAATGGGTGTCTGAACCTTGGCGACGCGAAGGGTGCGCAGCACCTCGTAACCGCTCATGTCGGGCAGGTTCAGATCGAGAAGAATGATGTCGTAATCGTAGAGTTTTCCGAGATCGACGCCCTCCTCACCCAGATCGGTGGTGTAGACGTTGAAACTCTCGGACTTGAGCATCAACTCGATGCTCTGCGCCGTGGCGCTATCGTCCTCAATAAGGAGTACCCGCATTATATTCCCCTTGTCATTCGTTCCTGCTGGAACCCGCGAGAAGCAAGGCCAATTGCCTCTATCGCTCCAACCCTACTGGATATGACTGAAGCCTAAGCCCAAATAGTTAACAAAGTTTAATTCGGTTAGGCAATACGCAATCGCAGGTAAGATGAATTTAGTCTAAGTCATTGAAAAATAAAGGTTAATTCTATCAATTTTTCTTAAGGTAATACATTAAGTGGCGCGGTTAAGCGACTCTCGGGACTCAAGCAATTGTGGCAAGGGAGGGGGTTGGGGGACGGGAGAGGCGCGTAGCCGATAGTGTCCACCACCCTCCGCAAATAGCGCTTTTGCGTTAACGTCGGGTTACCTGGTGATTCGCGGGATAGGCCCTTCTTAAGCCTGTGGAGTAACCATTGTCACGGCCTGCGGATGCATTGCTTCGCCGGTTCGTCAGCAGGGAAAATGATCCCCATGAAGGCGCTGATCGCGGCCATCGATGCTATCGACGAGATCGAGGTGTTCGGGCGGGTGAAGTCCGTCCAGGGTCTTCTCATCGAGGTCGTGGGGCCTGTGCGCGAGCTCAAGATCGGCGGCCGCGTCGAGATAGAGACCAGCGACGGCGGCATGTTGGTGGCAGAAATCATCGGCTTTCGCAGCGGGCATGCGCTGTGCCTGCCGTTTGGTGAATTGAGCGGCGTTCGCATGGGGTGCAAGGCCGTGTTCAAGCGCCATGACGGCTCGGTCAATCCCTCGGAAGGCTGGCTGGGGCGTGTCGTCAATGCCAATGGCGAACCCATCGACGGCAAGGGTCCGTTGCCGCGCGGCGCGCTGTCCTATCCGCTGCGCCAGTCCCCCCTGGCGGCGCATGACCGCACGCGCGTCGGCGAGCCGATCGAACTGGGAGTAAGGTGCCTCAATACCTTCACCACGCTGTGTGAAGGGCAGCGCATGGGCATCTTTGCAGGATCGGGCGTGGGCAAGTCGGTGCTCATGTCCATGCTAGCCCGCAATACCGA
The DNA here is from genome assembly GCF_014837245.1 of Devosia oryzisoli. Lineage (GTDB taxonomy): Bacteria > Pseudomonadota > Alphaproteobacteria > Rhizobiales > Devosiaceae > Devosia > Devosia oryzisoli. The sequence goes on along the minus strand of NZ_JACYFU010000004.1, from coordinate 304,446 downwards.
TGTCGACGTGTCGGTGATCGGGCTGATCGGCGAGCGCGGGCGGGAGGTGCACGAGTTCATCCAGGAATATCTGGGCGAGGAGGGGCTGGCCCGCGCCGTGGTTGTCGTTGCTACCTCGGACGAGGCGGCGCTGATGCGGCGCCAGGCGGCGTACATCTCCATGGCGCTGGCCGAGTACTTCCGCGATCAGGGCAAACGCGTGCTCTGCATGATGGACAGCCTGACCCGTTTCGCAATGGCCCAGCGTGAAATCGGCCTCTCGATCGGCGAGCCGCCCACGGCCAAGGGCTATCCGCCGACGGTTTTCACCGAATTGCCGCGCCTGTTGGAGCGGGCCGGCCCGGGCACTCCCGGCTCCGGCTCCGTTACCGGTCTTTTTACCGTTTTAGTGGAAGGTGATGATCACAATGAGCCGATCGCCGATGCCGTTCGCGGTATTCTCGATGGGCACATCGTGATGGAGCGCGGGATTGCCGAGCGGGGGCGCTACCCCGCCGTGAACGTGCTCCGGTCCATCTCGCGCACCATGCCAGGGTGCGTCCCGGCCGAGGTACGGCCGGTCCTGGCCAAGGCGCGGGAGTTCATGTCCATTTATTCGGACATGGAGGAACTGATCCGGCTGGGGGCTTACCGGAAAGGGTCAGATCCGAAAGTGGACCGCGCCATCGCCATCAACCCGAAGCTGGAAGCTTTTCTGAGCCAGCAGCGGGAAGAGACGACGTCGATCGGGGAAGGCTATGCGATGCTGGCCGGGATCGTCGCCGACGCGGAGGCGGGGGACTGATGGAGGGGTCCGGGTGTCGGGCTCGGTCCGGAACTGACTTGGTGTGTAAGGAGTACAGGTCGTGAAATCGCGCAGCGAGAGCCTCATCCGGCTCAAGAAGTTCCAGGTGGACGAAAAGCGTCGTCAGGTCGTGCAGATCGAGATGATGATCGCCGACTTCGAGCGCATGGCGACCGAACTCGACCAGCAGATCGAGATCGAGCACACCAAGACCGGCATTTCGGACGTGGCGCACTTCGCCTACTCGACCTTTGCCAAGGCGGCGCTGCAGCGGCGGGACAATCTGCTGGCTTCGGCCAATGACATGAAGAGCAAGCTCGAAAGCGCGCAGGATGCCCTTGCCGAGGCGCTGGAGGACCTCAAGAAGGTTGAACTGCTCGACCAGCGCGAGCATCAGCGCGAGAAGGACGAGCAGAACAAGATCGAGCAGTCAGAGTACGACGAGATTGCCCGGCTGCGGTTCCGCAGCGGCCAGTAGAAGCGTCCAGAGCATACGAAAAAGGCCCGCCGGAGCGGGCCTCTTCCATTTCGGTCCAGCGGAGCTTACTGGGCCGTCAGACGCTGGTTGGGCTCATTGGCATAAGTGTCTTCGTTGTACTCGGGCTGGGCCTCGAGCTGCTCCTTGGTGAAGTTCGTGTAGACTACGATGTCGCCGTCTTCATTGGCCGCGAACTCGATATTGTCGAGCGCCACGGCAACGCGCTTCTGGCCGATGCCCAGGAAGCCACCAAAGTCGATCAGCATGGCGTCGATCTTGCCGTCCTGGGTGAGAAGGATGTCACCCACTTCCGCAATGTCCTCGCCGTCCGGGCCGATCACGGTGGCGCCGGTGAGGTTTTCAGCGGTCAGGGCGTCAACCTCGATGGTGTTGTAGCCTTCGCGCTGCATCCCGTTGTCGTCCTGGTCCGCCGGGGCCATCGCAGCGGAGTCGTCAGCCGCCGGAGCCGCATTCGCATCTGGAGCGGCGGCAGGATCAGCCGGGGCTGCATTCGGATCGACCGGAGCCGCATTGGCATCTGCCGGCGCAGCGTTGGGATCAGCAGCGGGGGCCATGGCGTTATCCGCCGCCGGAGCGGCCGGGGCCATCGCGCCGCCGTCGGCAGCTGGAGCCATGTTGTCAGCCGGCTCATCATCTTCCCAGGTAAACTCGGGAGCTGCATTCAGCGCGTCTGCCGTGGTCGGGAGCACCCAACGCTCCGTGTTGTCGGCCGCGATGGTGAACTCGAGCGAGCCAAAATCGACGGCGACGTTCTTTTCGCCGATGCCGAGGAAGCCACCCACGCCAATCACCACGGCGTTGATCTCGCCGTTCTCGCCCAGCACCAGATCATTGATGGTACCGATTTCCTCGGCGTCATCACCGGCGCTCGAATAGACGGGCATGCCCATCATCTTGCTGACAAGGCTGTCGCTGTCGACACGGGTGTAGCCAGCCGACATGTCCCAAGACTGGCTCGCCTGGGCATTGGCATCCATGGCGTTGTTGTCCGAGGCGGCGGCGTCCGTGGACGTGCTGGCGCCGGCCGAGGCATCAGTGTTCGTGGAAGCGTTGGCATCCGTCGAACCCGCAGCCGGAGCCATCGAATCGGTGGCCGCAGGCGCGGTCTCGGTGGTGGCCGGAGCGTTCGTATTCGCGTCTTGGGCATAGGCACTGGTGCTCATCACAACGGCGATGGCCGTAGTGGTCAGAAGCGTGCGGATCATTGTAAGCTCCATAGGTTCATCGTTGGCGGTGAACTGGGCCGTGCGATGCAACACTTGGCGGTAGCGCATCGTACGGCCCGTCATGTGATCACAACGCCACGATCACGGATGCCGTTCCGCAGCTTTTTTTTGCTTTGGCCGTAGGCCCGTAAAAGCAAAGGAACCGGCGCTGATTTTGGCCAGCGCCGGTTCCTTTTTGCCTCCCGTTAACCGGGTCCTGTCGTTCGGCAGCGTCAACGAGGAGCGCCGTGCGGGCCCGGCGCTAGGTAGGTGTGCGGTGGGCCACGACCACACCTTTAGTGAAATTTTCAGGATGGGCGAGGGGCACGGGGTTAACGGCTTAACGCGGTGTTAATCGGCGAGCCGGGCGCTATCCTTGTCGTAGTCGCGCATGGCCCGGTGGGGCATGCCTCCGTCGATAAATTCCGGGCCGAAGGGAACGAAACCGAGGCTGCGGTAGAATTCAAGCTTGTCCGATTGCGCACCGAGGTAGAAGCGGTCGTGCCCCTGCGCCCGCGCATGATCCATGGCAATGCCGATCATCTTCCTGGCGATGCCCCGTCCGCGGAAGTGCTGGCGTACGGCGACGCGCCCGATCTTGACGTGCTCACGCAGGTAGACCAGCCGCAGCGTTCCGACCACTTCACCTTCCGCAATGGCGGCGAAGTGCGTGGCCTCAAGATCGTAGTGGTCGAGCTCGACCTCGGGCGGCACCTTCTGTTCCCAGACGAAGACTTCGCGGCGAAGCGCAAAGGCCGCATTGGCCAAGGTTGAGAAAACGGGAACGGGGAGAATGACTGGCTCTTGCATGGCACCGTTCTAGCCCTGCCCCTGCCGGGGCTCAATCACCTGCATCGGCCTTTTTAAGGCCGCCAATTGCGGGGCCAGGGCGATACGTCTTGCGGCGCTCGATACCGAGGCAACCGTGTTCGCACCGTGGCGTTGATCATGATCCATGCGAGGAGGGATATCATGCACGACATCGACAATGACAAGATTCGCAACCGTGCCTACCAGCTCTGGGATGAGGCCGGGCAGCCCGAGGGCCGGGAACAGGACTTCTGGTATCAGGCCGAGCGGGAACTGGCTGAGAAGGAGGACGTCGATACGTCCGAAGAAACCTCGACCGTCACGCCGCCCCCCGTCGTACCGGGTGGCCTGGGTTAGGCACGGGCGCAGCCAGCCGCCGGGGCAACGGCTTCACCGTTGTCGCTGGCGGTCGGCCCTCCCTTGCGGCATGTTGCTTCGAGCGGCCGCCTTTCGTGCTTCTCAGCGCGCGGTTGCCCTGACCGAGCGCTCTCGTGCTCAGTCCTGAAGGATCTGGCTCTGCTGATGCTGGACGATTTTCCAGCGTCCGCCGAGGCGGATGTAGGTGGACGTGCACCAAGCCTCGTAGGGCTCGGCACCCTCCCGCCGCGCCGTCGCCCGATAGGCGAGCACCATCGTGTCTGCGCTGGGCGAGGCGGTGATGCGCTGGTTCATGTGAATTTCGCTCCAGCGCGGGGCCTGTTCCAGCCCCTCAACGATAGCCTGGTTGCGCAGGATGCCGACAGGGGCAAAGGCCATGAGGCAATCGGGAGCCATGGCGGCACCGAAGGCGACGCCGCCTCCCCTCCACATGCGTTCTTCGAGGACCCAGGGTTCATCCATGGCTCACCTCCCAGCGGAGGAATGACCATGGCTGGGAGTAGTTCCAGCCCGCTAGATGCTGCCCACGGTCTTGAGGCGGACGCGCGGATGCACCTCGTTCTGGCTCATGACCACGGTCTGCGGGCGGAAGCGCTCGATGATGGACCGGACATGGACGCGAATGCCGGGGGAGGTGATCAGCACCGGCAGTTCACCCTGTTGCGCGGCCCGTTCAAAGCCGCTCTGGATGGCGCCAATGAACTGCTGCAGCTTGCTCGGGGCCATGGCGAGGTGCCGGTTCTCGCCATCACCCATCATGGCTTCAGCGAAGTCGCGTTCCCATTGCGGCGAGAGCGTCAGCAGCGGCAGCGTGCCGTCCGGCCCCTGGTTGGCAGCGCAAATCTGGCGCGCGAGCCGGGAGCGCACATGCTCGGTCACCGTTTGCACCGACCGGCCATTGCCGGCGATCTCGGCAATGCCCTCGAGAATGGTTGAGAGGTCGCGAATGGAAATGCGCTCGGCCAAGAGCGCCTGGAGCACCCGCTGCACACCCGAGACGGAAATCTGGCTCGGCACGATGTCTTCCACCAGCTTCTGCTGATCCTTGGGCAGGCCCGAGAGCAGGGACTGCACGTTGGCGTAGCTCAGGAGGTCCGCCACATTGGCCTTGAGGATTTCCGTCAAGTGGGTGGAAATGACGGTCGAGGGATCGATGATGGACAGGCCACGCAGTTCCGCCTCGTCGCGCAGGGCCGGATCGATCCATGTGGCAGGCAGGCCGAAGGTGGGCTCGGTGGTGTGGTTGCCCGGCAGGTCGACCTGGTTGCCGTAAGGGTCCATGACCATGAGCTGGTTCGCGTAGATCTGCCCGTGGCCGGCCTCGACCTCCTTGATGCGCACCTTGTAGTCGTTGGGCTCGAGCTGCATGTTGTCGAGAATGCGGACCGGGGGCATGACGAAGCCGAGCTCGAGCGCGAGCTGGCGGCGCAGGGCCTTGATCTGCTCGGTGAGGCGATCGGTGCCCGTTTCGTCTTCCTTGACGAGGCTGAGGAGCCCGTAGCCCAGTTCGAGCTTCAGATCGTCGATCTTGAGGCTGTCGGTGATGGGCGGCTCGGCCGATTGTGCTGCCGCGGCCGGCGCGGCTTCGGCAGCGGTTTTCACCGCCTCTTCAATGGTCCGTGCCGCCTTGGTCCGGCCGGCCCGCCAGGCCGCGTAACCGACCCCGCCGGAGAGGGCCAGAAACGGGATGAGCGGCATGCCCGGCAGGAGGGCCAGCGCGCCCATGACGGCCGAAGACATGCCGAGGGCTTTTGGATAACCGGTGAACTGCAGCGTAAGGGCCTTGTCTGCGGCGCCGGTGACGCCAGATTTCGACACCAGAATGCCCGCCGCGGTCGATACGATGAGCGCGGGGATTTGCGAAACCAGACCGTCGCCGATCGTGAGTAGGGTATAGACGTTGCCGGCCTCCTGGAAGGTCAGTCCTTCCTGCATGACGCCGATCAGTATGCCGGCCGAGACATTGATGAAGGTGATAATCAAGCCGGCGATGGCATCGCCGCGCACGAATTTGCTGGCGCCGTCCATGTTGCCGAAAAAGGCGCTTTCACCTTCGAGTTCGGCCCGGCGCTTCCTGGCCGTCGCTTCGTCAATGAGGCCGGCCGAAAGGTCGGCGTCGATGGCCATCTGCTTGCCGGGCATGGCGTCGAGGCTGAAGCGCGCCGCGACTTCGGCGATACGACCCGAGCCCTTGGTGATGACGATGAAGTTGACGATCACGAGGATGATGAAGACCACCAGCCCGATGACGAAATTGCCGCGCGTGACGAACTGCCCGAACGCCTCGATGACGTGGCCGGCGGCGGCCGTCCCGTTATGGCCCTCGCCCAAAATCAGCCGCGTGGTGGCGAGGTTGAGGCCCAGCCGCAACATGGTGGCGATGAGGAGGACCGTCGGGAAAGACGAGAATTCGAGCGGCTTCTGGATGAACAGCGAGGTCATGAGGATCATGACCGAGAAGACGATCGAGATCGCCAGCATCATGTCCACCAGGATCGGCGGCATGGGGACGATGAGAATGACGATCAGCCCCATCACGCCAGTGGCAAGGGCAATATCGCCCGAGCGCAGCGTGGTCAGCACCGTGCCGAAACTGGGTAGCTTGAACCCGGATGGGGAGGAGGGGACGTCGGTCATTGCTTGTGCACGCCCTTACGCAGCGCCACGCCGTTCGCCCGGCTCGGGCACGTCGACACCCTCGTCGGCATACTGGTTGAGCTTGTTGCGCAGCGTCCGGATGGAGATGCCGAGGATGGTGGCGGCATGGGTCCGGTTGCCAAAGGTGTGATCGAGGGTGTCGAGGATCAAGTCGCGTTCCACGTCGGCCACGGTACGGCCGACCAGGGCGCGGCTCATGGCCTCGGCCGTCTGGGCCGCCATTTCAGCTGGAGAGGTGGCGCGGGCCGCTTCGGCCAGGCCCATGCCATCGGGCAGGACGATGGCCTCGGGGCCGATGGTATCGCCAGACGACAACAGCACGGCCCGGTGCAGTGTGTTTTCCAGTTCGCGGACATTGCCCGGCCAGGGCGCCTTGACGAGCGCCTCGCGCGCTTCCCGAGACAGTTCGCGGGGCGGGATGCCATTGGCCTTGGCATACTTGGCCACGAAATGCTCGGAAAGCGCGATGATGTCGCCGGGGCGGTCGCGCAACGCGGGCAATTTGAGATTGACCACGTTGAGGCGGAAGAGCAGATCCTCGCGGAAGCTGCCCTCGCGCACCGCCTCGTTCAGGTTGCGGTTCGAAGTGGCCAGAATGCGGATGTCCACCGGAACCGGCTTGGTGCCACCGACGCGGTCGATGACACGCTCCTGGATGGCGCGCAGCAGCTTGGCCTGCAGCCGCACGTCCATCTCGGAGATTTCGTCGAGCAACAGCGTGCCGCCCGAGGCTTCCTCGAACTTGCCTATGCGGCGCGCGATGGCGCCGGTGAAGGCGCCTTTCTCGTGGCCGAACAGTTCGCTTTCGAGCAGCGCTTCGGGGATGGCGGCGCAGTTGACCGAAATGAAGGGTTTGCTCGCCCGCTTGGAGCGCGCATGCACGTATTTGGCGACGACTTCCTTGCCGGTGCCGCTTTCGCCGGTGATGAGGATGGATGCCTCGGAACCAGCGACCTGTTCGGCCATGCGGACGACGCGCTCCATGGCCGGGTCACGATAGAGGAAGTCCGAGCTTTCCCGCGCCACGGCAGCAATGACGGCCGAGATGAGCTCGGCATCGGGCGGCAGGGGGATGTATTCCTTGGCTCCCGCCCGGATGGCGTTGACGGCGGCCGCGGCATTGGTCTCGACGCCGCAGGCCACGACCGGCACCGCGATGCGCTCGGCTTCGAGCCCGGCGATCAGGGCGGCGATGTCCATCATCACATCGACCAGCAGCAGGTCGGCGCCCTTGCCGGCGCGAAGGGAGGCGAGGCCGATTTCGATGGAGGGTGCGTGTGCCACTTTGGCGCCGCCATCCATCGCCATCTTGGTGGCGGTGGAGAGCTGGCCTTCGAGAGCTCCGATGATCAGGAGGCGCATGGGTTTTCTCCCTCCTTATTGCGGCTTGATGATTTCGGTCATGGTGACGCCGAGCCGGTCCTCGACCAGCACGATTTCTCCACGCGCGACGAGGCGGTCGTTGATGAAGATTTCCACCGCTTCCCCCACCTGGCGGTCCAGTTCGATCACCGTGCCGGTATCGAGCTTGAGCAGGTGGGAAACGGGCATCTTGGTGCGTCCAAGCACCACTGAGACGCGGACGGGGACGTCGAACACGGCCTCGAGGTCAGCGGCGGTCTTTTCATCGTAGCCTTCCTCGGTGGAGCGCATGGTGGCTTCCATCTCGTCCAGGCTCAGGGCATCGCTGGCGGTGAAATCGTCGTTCGGACCGGTCATGCGCCGTGCTCCTCGTGCGTCCTGGTGCGGCTGCGGGCCGCGAGATAAGCCGAAATCTGCCGGTCGATCTGGCGAGAGGTGTCGGCGATGTCGCGCCCGAGACCCCCGTCGACCCATTCAAGACGACCGTCGCCCATGCGGATCTCCGGGTCGCCCATGACGACCAGCCGCCCCGCAAACCCCGACGCTGTAATCTGCGCCGTGGCGGCGTCGCGAATGGCATCGGCGAGATCGGGATGGCAGCGGATGACGAGATGGGGCACGCCACTCAGGCTGGGCAGGCACTCGGCGATCAGCGCCTCGATCTCGACAATGGGGAAACGGGCGACCAGGTGCAGCGCCAGCTTGCGCCCGATAGCAGCGGCAAGATCGACGGCGTCCTTGCGGTGGCTTTCGATGGCGTCGTCCAGGGCTCGCGCCAGTTCGGCCGTCTGCATGGCAAGCGTACCGGCCGCCGCGGCAACAGTTTGCTCTGCCTGGTGCGCGGCGTTGCGCTGGCCCGCCGAAAGGCCCTCGGCGTAGCCTTCCTGGCGCGCGTTGGCGACCAGCTGGGCCACGACGTCTTCGGGAATGGAGGGCACCGGGCCCGCGGCGGCCCGATTGCCGGGGCGGGGCTCGAGATCGAGATCGAAGGTGAAGCGGGCGGGACTGGCCATCGGATCACGCCACCATCTGGTCGTCGGCGTTGGTCTTGAGGATGATGATCTCGCCCTTGGCCGCCAGGTCCTTGGCGGTCGCGACCATGCGGCTCTGGGCCTCGTCCACGTCCTTGAGGCGCACCGGACCCATATCGGCCATGTCGTCCTGCATCAGCTTTGCGGCACGGGCCGACATGTTCTTGAAGAAGGACTCCTTGAGAGTCTCGTTGGCGCCCTTGAGCGCCAGCGCCAGGTCGCGCTTGTCCATGCGCGACAGCAGGGTCTGGATCGCCGACATCTCCAGCTTCGCCAGATCCTCGAAGGTGAACATCAGGGCCTTGATCCGCTCAGCGTCGTCGCGGTTGACCTCTTCGAGATTGGTGATGAAGCGCGCTTCGGTCTGGCGGTCGAAGGCATTGAAGATTTCGGCCATCTGCTCGTGGCTGTCGCGGCGCTTGGTGTGGTTGAGCGTCGACATGAACTCGGTCCGCAAGGTCATCTCGATCTTCTCGAGGATTTCCTTCTGCACCGGATCGAGGCCCAACATGCGCTGGACGACGTCCATGGCCAGTTCCTCGGGCAGCACGGCGAGCACCTTGGAGGCGTGCTCGGTCGCGATCTTGGACAGCACCACCGCGATGGTCTGAGGATATTCGTTCTTGAGATAGGCCGCGAGCACGTCGGCCTGCACGTTGGAAAGCTTTTCCCACATGTTGCGGCCGGCCGGACCGCGGATTTCCTCCATGATGGCGTCGACGCGCTCCTGCGAGAGGAAGGACAGCAGCAGCCGTTCGGTCGAGTCCGTGTTGCCCGAGAGCGAGCCGTTGGAGGAGATGGTGGTCACGAACTCGATCATCAGGTCGTCGAGCATTTCCTGCGTGATCGGCCCGAGGCGGACCATGGCGCGCGAGAGCTGCTTGATCTCAAGCTCGTCGAGTTCGCTGAATATGGGCTTGCCGTAGTCGGGGCCGAGCGCCAGGAGGAGCGCCGCCGCCTTCTCGTCGCCCTTGAGCACGCGCTGCTCGGCGCCGGCGCCAACCTGGAGTTGTGCACCCGCGCCTTGCGTCAGGGACTGTTCCGAGCCGGATTGGGAAACCAGGGCCATGGCTTACGCTGCGCTCCCCAGCCAGTCGCGGACGATGAGGGCCGCCTGCTTGGGGTTTTCCTCGACCAGCGTGCCCACGGTCTTGAGCGTCTGGAGCTGCGTTTCTCCCATGGATTTGGCGTTGGCGACCCAGGCGGGGGTCTTGTCCCTGGGGACCTCGGGTACGGCCGGTTCGTCAGAGATCAACTGCCCGTTGGGGCCAAGCGTGCCGTGGTGGCCCAGTTCCGCGGCCGTCGGCAGCGCCAGTGGTTGGGTTTCAGGGGTCAGCACCTTACGCAGCAGCGGCCGCATCACGAAGAAGATGAGCGCCAGCGCGATCAGCAGTGTTACCGCCATCTGGGCGCCATTCATCAGGTCGTCGCGGGTGAAGTCGAAGAGGCCGGCAGTCTGGTCGGTTCCGGGGGGCGCGAGGTCGGGCCGCTCGGCGAACTGCATGTTGACCACCTCCACCGTGTCACCGCGATCGGCCGAGTAGCCGACGGCGGAGCGGACCAGCGTCTGGATCTGGGCGACTTCATCGGCAGAGCGCGGCGTATAGGTGAGGTTGCCCTGGCCGTCGTCGGTGTAGGTGCCATCCACCACGACCGCCACGGAGAGGCGCTTGACCGCGCCCGCTTCGGTCACGGCAGTCTGGGTGGTCTTGGAAATTTCGTAGTTGATGGTTTCCTGGCTGGACTTGCCCAGGTCCAGCGGGCCGTTGGCGGCGGCGTCCTGGCTCGCGCCGGGCAGTTCGTTGGCCACGGTTACCTGGCCGTCTGCGCCATTGGTCTGGTTTTCACTTTCGCTGGTCTGGGTGGACCGCACGACCTGACCATCCGGGTCAAAGGTTTCCTGCGTCGTGGTGGAGCGGTTGAAGTCGAGTTCGGCGGCCACTTCCACACGCGCCCGGCCCGGGCCGACGACGTTGGAGAGCATGTCCTCGAGGCGGGTGCGCAGGCGGTTCTCGAACCCAAGCCTTTTCTCGTCCGCCTGACCGGAAAGAATGCCGCTGTCTGCCTCGCCTGTGCCGGCGGCGAGGAGATTGCCCTTGTCGTCCACGATAGCAACGCGCGATGGCGTCAGCCCCTCGATCGCGGACGAAACGAGGTGCTGGATGGCCCGGATTTCACCCGCCGACAGCTCGCCGCGGACCGAGAGGACGATGGAGGCGGAGGGGTCCTGCCGTTCGCGGCGGAACAGTTCGCGCTCGGGCAGCACGAGGTGGACGCGGGCGCCCTTGATGCGGTTGAGCGACGAAATGGTGCGCGCCAGTTCGCCTTCGAGCGCGCGAACATTGTTGATGTTCTGGACGAAGCTGGTGGCGCCCAGCGTCGACTGCTGGTCGAAGATTTCGTAACCCACCTGGCCACGCTGCGGCAGGCCCTGGCCGGCGAGGTTCATGCGGGTGGTGGTGATCTGGTCGCGCGGGATCAGGATCGTGTCGCCTTCGCCGCGCAACTCGTAGGGCACGTTAAGCGTCTGCAGCTCGGTGACGATGGCCGAGGAATCCTCGAGACTCAGGCCGGAGTAGAGGGGAGCAAGGTTGGGCGTCTGGGCCCGGGTGATGAGAAAGGCAAAGAAGCCGAGCATCAGAACGGCCACCATGGCCATGGCCGCGATGCGCGGCATGCCGATGCGATTAATGAGTTTGGTCAGACTTTCCACGCCGCTACTCGATCGCCTACCGATTGCCTTGAAGGGCGCAGGACCCGGAAAACCCCCGCGGCCCGGGCCTTGCGCACCTTGCCGGTCATCGGAGCCCCCGCGACCGCTGGGCAAAAATTACCTACCCTATGGTAAACATTGTCTTAATCCCTCGCCCCCGTTTGCGAATTCGGGCAAAAACTGCCGGGTGCGGTTAACGGGAAGTGGATGGAATGACCAAGGTTCTGGGTCGGGTGACCTCTATCAATGTGCGCAAGGTGCTTTGGGCGCTGGATGAACTCGGCGAGCCCTACGAGCGCGAGGACTGGGGTCTGCCCAACCGCGACCCTCGCACGCCGGAGTTTCTGGCGCTCAACCCCAATGCACAGGTGCCGGTGCTGATCGAGGACGACGGCTCAAGCCTGTGGGAAAGCAACGGGCTGCTCGTCTATCTGGCGCAGACGCGCGGGCGGCTGATGCCGGAGGAGCGGCACAAGATGGGGCTGGCGCTGCAGTGGCTCGGCTGGCAGGGGACGGAACTCTCGACCGTCTGGGGCTATGCCGTGATGGGCCTGGTGCGCGGGATTGCCGGTTACGACGACGAAGCACGCATCTCCGAGTGCCTGAAGAGGTGGACGACGCGCATGGACATTCTCGAGGCCGAACTGGCGAAGGGAAAGCCGTTCATTGCCGGCGACGCTTTTTCGATTGCCGACATCGCCCTGGGGCTCTCGGTGCACCGATGGTACAAGGTGCCGCGCGAGCTCAAGGCCATGCCGGCGGCCCGGGCGTACTATGAGCGCTCGCGGTCGCGCGCAGCTGGCGCGCGCTGGATGCCCGATGACTACGGGTGATTGCGGTTAGCCGCACTGGCCCCGGGAGGCCCGGGAGGGGTAGAACGCATAGACGCAAGAAGCCCGCCGGATCGCCCCGGCGGGCTTTGTGTTGATGTCGCCGATGCCCGGCCCTTCGCAAGGCTCAGAGCGTTCGAGGCTCAAATTGCTCCACTGGAGCAATTTGACGGGCTCCGCCCGTCGCCTCTCACCCCTCGCGGTAGTGCTGGATCCAGGTGGTCCGCAAACCGGCAAGGCCATGCTTATCGATGGCGGCCTGCCAATTGAGGAATTCGTCGACACTGAGCGTATAACGCTCGCAGGCTTCTTCGAGACTGAGGAGCCCGCCGCGAACGGCAGCAACGACCTCGGCCTTGCGCCGGATGACCCACCGGCGTGTATTAGGGGGCGGAAGGTCTGCTATCGTAAGCGGACTTCCATCCGGGCCGATAACGTACTTCACGCGGGGACGCATCTGTACGGTCATTCTACTCTCTACTCAACCTGACCATATAGTCCTGAGAGTAGAGGGTTGGCCTTAAAATACCCCTAAGGGGAAACTTACAACAGGTTAAGAAACGTCTTGTCTTTCAATGTATTGATACAGTGCAAACAGGGGCCGCTGCGGTGCGCCAGAGCGTGCCGATGATCAGCTCACCAGCTTGACGCTGGTGACGTCCTTGAGAGCCATTTTCTGGTTGCCCACCGTCAGCATCGGTTCGCTGCCCGAGAAATCGACCCCGGTAACCACCCCGGTGGAGGAGGTCGTCACGTTGACATTGCGCCCCGAAAGATCGGTCCCGTCGATCGAGATGGTGTAGAGCCCGTCCGGCTGGGTATTGCCGTCAGATCCCTTGCCATCCCAGAGGAAGCTGCCATTGCCGGCGTCGAGCGAGCCGGTTTCGGTATAGACGACCTGGCCGCTTGCATTCTTGATGGTGACGTTGGCGTTGGCCACGGCCGCTTCGGCGTTGAACGACCAGTTGGCGCCGCCATCCTTGAGTTCGGCCGTCTGGCCCGAGGCCGTCACCTGCTTGCCGATGTAGGATACGGCGTCGGCCATGAACGAGTTCTGCGTCGAGAGCAGCAGCGACTGAAGGAAGTCGTTGGTCTTGAGTTGCTGCTCCACGCCGCTGAACTGCACCAGTTGCTGGGTGAACTGGTTGGTGTCGAGCGGGTCGAGCGGGTTCTGGTTCTGCAACTGCGTGGTCAGGATGTTGAGGAAGGTGTCGAAATTGTCCGCGATGCCGGCCCGGCCCTTGGCCGTGGAACTGGTGGATGGGGACTGGTTCACGCCCGAGACGGCCATGGCGTTCTCCTATGCGATGATGTTGACGCCGCTCGCCACCAGCGAGCCGCGGTAGAGATTGACGGTGGGGGCGGAGGGTTCCGCTTCCTCCGGGCTGCCGGCAAGACGGAAGGGACCCTCCTGCGCGTGCGCGGACTGTTGCTGCTGACCCTGGCTTCCGGCGAACGGGTTCTGCTTGAGCGAAAATTCGAGGTTGGTCTTGCTGTTGTCGAGGCCGGCCTGCTGCAGGGCCTTTTCCAGCCCCCGCTGGTCGCGCTGCATGAGATCGAGCGTTTCAGCCTTTTCCACGGTCAGGCGCGCGTTCACCTGCCCGGACTTGTCGATGTCGAGCCGCACATCGATGCGCCCCAATTCGGGCGGGTCGAGGCGGATCTGAAACCGCGTGTTGCCTTCGGTAACCTGACGCCCCAGCTCGAACGCGATCTGCGGCAGGTTGAGCTGCTGCTGGCTGGTCTGGTAGCCGGTCTGAACGATACGCGGATTGGCGGTCGCATCGACCCTGAACCCGGTCTGCTGCGAGCCGGTGGGTGCGGGATTGTTGGAGGCATCGGTCGGCGGAGGCGGATTGGCCGCCGTGTCAGCGCGAGCCTCGCGCTTTTCCGCGCGCATTTCGTGCGCCTTGTTCGGCCCGCTGTCCTCGCCCTTGTCGCTGCCGGACTTGCCGGCGCCATCCTTGGTGGCCTCGGCAGGCGAGGCTGCGCTCCCTGCCGAGCCGGTCAGCGTTGGCTGGGAGGGTTCGAGCTTGGGTTTGGCCAACTCGGGCTGGTCGGGGAGGGCTGAGGCATCCGGCTTTGTCCCCTCCGCAAGACGGGCCGGGGCGGCCTCGATGCGCGCGTCGACAGCCTGACCCTTGCCCATGCCGAGGGCGTTGAGCTTGTCTGCCGATACCTCGCCGTCCTCCAGCGCCGCGATCAGGCCGGCGAGTTTGTCGCCGATGGCCTGCAAGATGGCAGTTGCGCTTCCGGCGCCCTCAAGCGCGGAGGCATCAGTGGCCGGCTGTGCCCCGGCCAGGGACTGCGCGATGGGTCCCAGGGCGCCAGCGAGCGTGTTGGCAAGATTTGCCGACTTGCCGTCGAGGCCGCCGAGGAGCTTTGAAAAGTCCTCCGGCAAAGCCAGTTGAGAAAGGTCGAGGCCGAGTGCATCTGCCAGCCCATCAAGGGCAGTATCGACCTTCTTGAGCAGGTCGGGGTCGAGCGGCTGACCGGCATCGAGGCTGGTCTTGAGCGCCGACAGGGCGTCGATGAAATCCACCAACGGCTGGGGCGTTACCTGCGGCACTGCAGGAATGGCGCCGCCGAGCGCGGCGGCCAAAGCCTCCGGGTCCGGTGCCTCGCCATCCTTGTTGTCCGTGTCGCCCGTTTCGAGGCCAAGTTTGAGCAGGTCACCGATGTTGAGGCTGGCCGCGTTCTCACCGCTCTGCTGCGCCGTGCCGCCCGGTATCGTGGCGCTGCCGCCAAGCAGGGCCGCAAAAAGGCCGCCCAATCCGGACCTGGCGTCGTCGCCCTGCGGGCCGGACGCCTTGCCGAACGCGGCGGGTGTGGAGCCGCTGGTGATGGTCAGATGTGATGCCACGGGGGCGCCCTTCATCAAAATGCTTTCCAGTGCGATGCAAGCACCCTGCCAAGTTCGCGAGCGGCCAAAATCCGTTGTGCATCAGGGCTTTTGTTCGTCCCATTGCACATTTTTCCAGGCAAATCGGGGGCGCTTCTGCCGGATGGTCGGCAAAAGCTGCCGGGCGGAAGTGGACAGCCGCGCCGTCGCGGCGTAGAACCCCCGACACAGTTTCGCTGGCCCTTGACCCCAACCGGAACCCAAAAGAGATGCTGAACTCGCTTGATATCGCCAAGCGCCCGGAGGACACGCGCGTCGTCGTCGCCATGTCCGGGGGCGTGGATTCCTCCGTCGTTGCAGGCCTGCTCGCCCGAGAAGGCTACGAGGTGGTGGGCGTCACCCTACAGCTTTACGACCATGGCGAAGCGACGCATCGCAAGGGCGCCTGCTGTGCCGGGCAGGACATCCATGATGCCCGGCGGGTCGCGGCAAAGCTGGGCATCCCGCATTACGTGCTCGACTATGAAGAGCGCTTCAAGGCGTCGGTGATCGAGCCCTTCGCCAATGCCTACCAGCAGGGCGAGACGCCGGTTCCGTGCATCGCCTGCAACCAGTCGGTGAAGTTCGTCGACCTCCTGACTGTCGCGCGCGAGCTGGGCGCCGATGTGCTGGCGACCGGCCATTATGTTCAGACGAAGCTGGGCGAGGATGGCCATCGCCAGCTCTACCGGCCGGTCGACGGGGATCGGGATCAGTCCTATTTCCTGTTTGCGACCACCCAGGAGCAGCTCGACTTCCTGCGCTTTCCCCTCGGGGGCATGAGCAAGCCGGAAGTGCGGGCGCTGGCACGCGAGTTCGATCTCGAAATCGCCGACAAGCATGACAGCCAGGACATCTGCTTTGTGCCGCAAGGCAAATATGCCGACATTATCGCCCGCATGTATCCCGAAGCGCTGGCGCAGGGCGAGATCGTGCACCTTGATGGTCGCGTCCTCGGCACGCACGACGGGATCGTTCACTACACGATCGGACAGCGCAAGGGCCTCGGCATCGCAGCCGGAGAACCCCTCTACGTGGTCAAGCTCGATCACCGCGCAGGGCGCGTTATCGTGGGACCGCGGGAGGCGCTAAGGACGCACACAGTGCGCTTGCGGGACGTCAATTGGCTGGGCGCCTCCCCCCTGGCGGAAGCCAGCGCGGGCAATGGCGCGCCGGTTGAGGTCAAGGTGCGCTCGACGCGCGGACCGCAGCCGGCCGTCATCCAGATGCGCGAGGGGGCGGTCTACGTCACACTGGTCGCCGGCGAATACGGCATTTCCCCAGGCCAGGCCTGCGTCTTTTACGCCGACGACAGTGCCACCGCGCAGGTGCTCGGCGGCGGCTTTATCGCCGAAGCAGTGCCGCAGGCGCTGGTGGCCTAAGACTCGTCCCGCTCCGGTCAGACGCTCCTATTCCTCTCCCCGAGGGGGAGCAGAAAAAGGCGGGATCCTCAGGCCGGATCCGCCTAGTTCGTGTTCATTTGCGCCGCGCTTGGTTCCTTGGCGGCGTCGGCCGCCTCCTTGAGGCTCTGGTACGAGGTCAGCCCGCCCATCATCATCGACATGGTGATCAACACCACAAGGATACCCATCGCCAGCAGGAAGATGCGCGTGCGGTTGAGCTTGAAGGGGCTTTCGGGCGGTGTGTCGGGCATGGCGAGAAACCTTTCCTTGGTGCCAGATAGGCCGCATCGGCTCTGCTGTCACGCCCTAAGCGCCGGTGCGACGCTTCGCCCATCGGTTTGTGGGCCGCCAGAGAGACTCCCGGCGGCCCGCGGAGACCGGTCTGTGTCAGACCAGCGGCTTGAGACCCGCTTCGATCTGCGTCCGCCGGCTTTCGAGGAAGGGTGGCAGGGACAGGCTCTCTCCCAGGCTCTCCATCGGCTCGTCGGTGGCAAATCCGGGCACGTCCGTGGCGATCTCAAAGAGAATGCCGTTCGGTTCGCGGAAATAGAGCGAGGTGAAATAGAACCGCTCCACTTCGCCCGAGGAGCGGATGCCGAAGCTGTTCACCCGCTCGATCCACTGCCGCAGGCTCTCCTGATCGGGCGTGCGGAAGGCCACGTGGTGGACGCCGCCGGCCCCGGGCCGAGCCACGGGCAGGCTGGGATCGACCGCGACATGGAGTTCGGCCGCCGGGCCGCCCGGTCCCATTTCGTAGACGAACACTTCGCTGCCTCGTTCACGCGCCGGATAGTGCCGCACTTGCCGCATGTTCATCACCCGCGTCAGCATGGCGTCGGTGGGCTCGAGCTTGGGCACGGACAGCGTGATCGGTCCAAGGCCGATGATCTGCTTGTCCTCGGGGACGGGAGATTTTGACCACGGAACGACAGCATGCGCAGGATCGACGCCGAGCCGGAAGCGCTGGCCCTCGAAATCCTCGAAATCAAGCGAGGTGTGGCCGAAACGCTCCTTGATGGCGCTGGTGCCGACCCCGGCGTTCTGCAGATGGTCCTTCCACCAGGCCAGCGTGTCCTCGCTATCCACCCGCAGGCCGGTGCGGCCCACGGTGTGGTTGCCGCGCTGTTCGCGCGCTGCGGGAAAATCGAAGAAGGTGAGGTCGGCTCCGGGCGAGGCGACGCCATCGCCATAGAACAGGTGATAGGCCGAGGTGTCGTCCTGGTTCACCGTCTTCTTGATGAGCCGCATGCCCAGCGTCTGGGTGTAGAATTTGAGATTGCGTGGGGCGTCGGCGGTAACGGCCGTCAGATGGTGGATGCCGCCAAGGTCGAGGGTCATGGTTGTGCTCCCAAAAGGTGCGGCGCCTGTCGCCGTGTTCGACCGGAAATGTATGGCTGATCGGTGAGGTTTAATAGCGCACCAATGGCAACGCATTGGTGTCGATTAGTGAACGGCGCTAGGAGGCGAGCCTCAATAGTCCCCGTTTCGCGCACGCGCTCCCGAGCCGGTCAGGCAGGCTGGCGAAGGATCTTGTCCATCGCCTTGCCCTTGGCCAGTTCGTCGATCAGCTTGTCGAGGTAGCGGATCTCGCGCATCAACGGGTCCTCGATCTCTTCCACACGAACACCGCACACCACGCCGGTGATCCGTTCCCGCACGGGGTTCATGTGCGGCGCGGTGGCAAAGAAGGTCCGGAAGTCCGTCCCGGCGTCCAGTTCGCGCTGCAGGGATGCCGCGTCGTGCCCGGTGAGCCAGAAGAGGATCTGGTCTACCTCCGCTTTGGATCGTCCCTTGCGCTCGGCCTTGGCGACGTAGAGAGGGTAGACGCTGGCGACACTAGTGGTGAAAATCCGGTCCTCGGTCATCATCCTTCTCCGCAATGGGGTCAGCATAACCCCCAGCGCCCGTCATTGGAACGCCTGTTGGCGCGGCTGCCTCGGCCGCTTTTCTCGGCTGACCACGGGACCGCGATCACAAGTTCTCCACCTATGTCTTTTTGACATGCCGGTCGCCGCGCAAAGCGATAGAGCTAAAGAACAAAGGATGAACATATGGTTGCTCTGACGCTGACGCGAAAACTCGCCATTCTGGCCGACGCGGCCAAGTACGATGCCTCATGCGCTTCGAGCGGGACGGAAAAGCGCGACAGCAGCGGGACGAAGGGCATCGGCTCGACCGAAGGCAGCGGCATCTGCCACTCCTACGCGCCGGACGGTCGCTGCATCAGCCTGCTCAAACTGCTGCTCACCAATTTCTGCATCTATGACTGTGCCTATTGCATCAACCGGTCTTCGTCCAATGTGCAGC
This sequence comes from Devosia oryzisoli, assembly GCF_014837245.1. Lineage (GTDB taxonomy): Bacteria > Pseudomonadota > Alphaproteobacteria > Rhizobiales > Devosiaceae > Devosia > Devosia oryzisoli. The sequence continues at coordinate 285,585 of NZ_JACYFU010000004.1, read as the reverse complement.
GTGCCCGCTTTGCGGTCGACGAGGTCGTGCGGCTGACGCTCGACTTCTACAAGCGCAACTATATCGAAGGGTTGTTCCTCTCCTCCGGCATCATCCGCTCGCCGGACCACACGATGGAGGAGATGGTGCGGGTGGCGCGCACCCTGCGCGAAACCCATCATTTCGCCGGCTACATCCATCTCAAGGTCATTCCCAACGCCTCGCCTGAGCTTCTCGTGGAGGCTGGGCGCTGGGCGGATCGCCTCTCCACCAATATCGAATTGCCCACTGACGCGGCGCTCGAGACATTTGCGCCGGAAAAGCGGCCCTCCGAAATCCGCACCGCCATGGCGCGCCTGCGCGGCAAACTGGTCGAGGCCGAGCCGGAAAAGAAGGCGCGCGCAAAGCCGGCCAAATTCGCCCCCGCTGGCCAATCGACGCAGATGATCGTGGGGGCCGATGGCGCCGACGACGGGGCGATCCTGACCCGAGCGGCGGGGCTCTATTCGGGGTACCAGCTCAAGCGCGTTTATTATTCCGCCTTCTCGCCCATCCCTGATGCCAGTTCACGCCTGCCCCTCAAGCCGCCGCCGCTGATGCGGGAGCACCGGCTCTACCAGGCAGACTGGTTGATCCGCTTTTACGGGTTCGACGTGCCGGAAATCGTCTCGGGCGGAGAGGAGGGGCACCTCGACCTCGCCGTCGATCCCAAGCTCGCCTGGGCGCTCAAGCACCGCCAGAATTTCCCGGTCGACGTCAATCGGGCAGAACGCGAAACCCTGCTGCGTGTGCCGGGGCTGGGGGTGAACGCCGTCAAGCGGATCCTGGTGTCACGCCGTCACCACCGGCTGCGGCTCGACGACGTGGCGCGCATGACCGCCTCGATCGACAAGGTGCGGCCTTTCATTTCCACCGCCGACTGGACGCCGGGCGGCCTCACCGACGATGCCCGCCTGCGCCAGAAGCTCGCGCCGCCGCCTGAACAGCTCTCGCTCTTCTGATGCTGGCGGTCCGTATCGAGAGCCCCAATGACTTCGACGAATGGCGCGGCAAGGCGCGGCGCCTGCTGGCGGCGGGCGTGGCGCCGCACCAGATCGTCTGGAGACAGGGAAGGGAGGAAAATGGTCTCTTCGAGGGCGGCGAGGAATTCCTGCCGAACCCGGATGGGCCGGTGGGGTCGGTCCCCCGCGCGTTCATCGATCTGGCGCGGCAGGTGATCCAGCACTCCGACCCCGAGCGGTTCGCCATTCTCTATCGGGTGCTGTGGCGTCAACAGGCGGATTCGCAACTGCTCACCAATGCGGGCGACAGGGACGCCAGCGTGCTGACCAGGATGGCGTCTGCCGTCCGGCGGGACAGCCACAAGATGAAGGCTTTCGTGCGGTTCAAGACGGTGCCCGACGCGTCCGGTGCCGAACGCTTCCTCGGTTGGTTCGAGCCTGAGCATTACACACTTGAGGCTACTGCGCCCTTCTTTGCCCGGCGGTTCGCCGGCATGGTTTGGGGCATCGTCACGCCCTATGCCAGCGCCTGGTGGGATCTGGAGCACTTGCGCTTCGGGCCGGGCGGGCGCAAGGCCGACGTACCGGCCGAGGATGCGGTGGAGGAGGACTGGAAAACCTACTACAGCTCGATCTTCAATCCGGCGCGGCTCAAGGTTTCCATGATGAAATCGGAGATGCCGGTCAAATACTGGCGCAACCTGCCCGAAGCGGAGCGCATTGCCCCCCTGATCCGGAACGCCCAGGCCTTGGAGCAGGACATGATCGCCCGCGCCGCCACCCAGCCCCCCGCCCGCCATTTGCGCCAAAAAGCGCGAGCGCACGACGGTGATCCCAATGAGCCCAAGGAGATCGCTTCGCTGGCGGAGGCCAAGATTGCCATCGAAGAGTGCCGCCGCTGCCCGCTTTACGAGCACGCCACGCAGGCCGTGTTCGGGGAGGGTCCTGTGTCGGCGGAGGTCATGTTCGTCGGCGAACAGCCGGGCGACCAGGAGGACCTGCAAGGCAAACCCTTCATCGGGCCGGCCGGGCAGGTGCTGGACGAGGCGATCGAAAAGGTGGGGATCGATCGCAGGAAAGTCTACGTGACCAATGCGGTCAAGCACTTCAAATTCGAGCCGCGCGGCAAGCGGCGGATTCACCAGCGTCCCGATGGGGGCGAGGTGCAAGCTTGCAAGTTCTGGGTCGACCTTGAACGTCAGTTCGTGCGCCCCAAGGTCGTCGTTGCTCTCGGCGCCACGGCCGCACAAAGCCTGCTCGGCCGGGCCAGTGTCACCATCTCCAAGGTGCGCGGCGAGCCGATCCCGCTCGATGATGGTTCGGTGCTGTTCATCACCAATCATCCGTCCTATCTGCTGCGCATCCCCGACGCTGAGGGGAAGGCGCGTGAGCGCGGGAAATTCGAAGCGGACCTGGCGATGGTGCGTGAAGTGATGGAAAGCCTCGAAAAGTCGGGTGGTACGCGCGGTCGCGCTTGACAGCAGTCAGGGGCGAACTTAGTAAGGCCCGCGTCGGCCAACCACCGGCAGCCTCTTGGGGCGGAGTAGCTCAGTTGGTTAGAGCAGAGGAATCATAATCCTTGTGTCGGGGGTTCAAATCCCTCCTCCGCTACCAATTTGTATCACCGAAAAAGAAGCCCGGAATCCTTGACGTTTGCCAGCAATTGGTAGGCGCAGCGCCGGATACATGTCACCGCACTGTGACGGGCGGGGTAACGACTGGCTCTCAGCGCGATTTATAACCGTTGACCGCGCTGCCTAACCGCCGCTGATCTCCTTTGCAGGCGATCGGAGGCGACGAGGGAAGGCTTCCGTCCTCTGCAAGGGAAATTGTGGGCCACCTTATACGCCGTCGGCTGCCGGCCCTTTTTCGGACATGCAGGCCTTGCGTTGACTGCCGTGAAGGCACTGATTTGTCCGAGGCCGTGCGCTCGTTCTGGTTCCGGTCTTCAGGTCAGAACCGCGTGGCGCGTTTCGGTATCGACGAAAGAGGCCGCGACTGCACCCACGATGAGCAGGCCCGCGAACAGAGCGATGGCGAGGGAGAAGTCCTGGGCGATGACGACCGCCAGGGCCGAGGGTGCCAGCAGCCCGCCGAACCGTGCGACCGAGCCGGCAGCACCCATGCCGGTGCCGCGCAGCGCAGTGGGAAATAGCTCGGGCGTGAAGGCGTAAAGGGCGCCCCAGGTCCCCAGCAGCGCAAAGCTCATGAGCAAAATGGCGCCACCGATCAGCAGGACGTCTGTGGCGACGATGAACAAGGCGCAGCCAGCGGCGCTCAGAAGCAGGAAACCGATCAGGGTTGGCTTGCGGCCGATGGCCTCGACGCCATAGGCGGCAAGGGCATAGCCGGGCAGTTGTGCAAAGGCCACCAGGACCAGGAAGCCATAACCGCGCACATAGCCAAAACCCTGTTCGGCGAGCCGGCCCGGCAGCCAGGTGAAAACGCCATAGTATGAAACCGAGACCAGGAACCAGACGCACAGAATCGCAAGCGTCCGTCGGCGCAGCGATGGGGAAAAGAGGCTTCCAGCTCGGGTCGTGACAGGGGGCGAGATTGATTCACCGTCGCCCAATTGAGGCTTGCCGTTGACCTGAAGTACCCGGTTGAGCGTGCGGCGCAACTCGGCATGCTCGCCCGTGCGTTGCAGGTGAAGCGGGGATTCAGGCACCCAAAACCGCAAGAAGATTCCGATCAGCGCCGGAAGGGCGGTGGCCGCAAAAATCCAGCGCCATGCGTCCGATGTCAGATAGATGCTGGCGGCCCAGGCCGCGAGAGCGACGGCGACTGTCCCTACCGCCCAAAACCCTTCCAGGATGACCAGCCAGCGGCCACGGTTTCTGGCCGGCAGGAACTCGGCCATCATGGCGTAGTCCACCGGGAGCGTTCCGCCAACGGCCATGCCGGTCAGGAAACGCAACAGGAAGAGCACCCAAAGGTTTGGCGCGAACACCGAAAGCAGCCCGAAGATCGCGTCACAGATGACCGTGACCAGAAGCACCCGGCGCCGGCCGAACCGGTCGGCCAGCCGGCCGAAGAGAGCCGCACCGATCAGCATGCCCAAGAAGAACAGTGTTCCAATTTGCAGCGCCTCGGGCACGGATATCCCGAACGTCGAAGCGATCGAGACGCTCGTGAACCCGACGGCCAATACCTGCATGGCGTCGGCAGCCCACACCAGCCCGAAGATCCCGAGCAGGCGCCGCTGAAAACGCCCTGCTCCTGCACGCTCCAGAACATCGTCCACGGTCAGCACGTCGAGCCCCCTCGTTGCAATGACGCTTGTTCCGAAGAGGCTTACACCACCAGTGGCTTTGTGGCGCGCTTTTTTGAGGCCCGGTAGCTTTGGCGCCGACCGTGCGGGCGTCCAGCCTTCGAAAGGCTGTAGTCAGGGTCGGCGGGCGGTGGACCGAGTTGCCGCGAACGCAATGCCGCCGAAGGCTCCAGCCTTTTGAGCAGCATTCAACTCGTCGCCGCTTTCTCCTCGATTGTCACGCCCGGCGTGTCCGGGCGGATGCGGAACCAGGTGACGTAGAGCGCCGGCAGCACGATCAGCGTCAGCAAGGTGCCAACGAGGATGCCGCCGATCATCGCGTAGGCCATCGGCTCCCAGAAAACTTCCGTAGCAATGGGAACAAGCCCCAGGCTCGCCGCCAGTGCGGTGAGCAGGATCGGCCGGATGCGATGTTCGGTGGCCTCGACCACCGCCCGCCACGGGGCCATTCCCTTGCTGCGCAGATGTTCGATCTGGACGATCAGGATCACCGAGTTGCGGATCAGGATACCGACCAGCGCCAGTACGCCCAGGATGGCGACGAACCCCAGCGGCTTGCCGAACGGCACCAGCGCCGCCACGACGCCGATCAGCGCCAGCGGTGCAACCGCCACCACCAGGAACAGCCGCGAAAAGCTCTGCAGCTGCAGCATCAGCACGGTGGCCATGACGAACAGCATCAACGGCACCACCGCAACGATCGGCGCTGTTGATTGCGCGCTGCTCTCCACCGTGCCGCCCACGGCGATGGAATAGCCCGCCGGCAGGGTCTTTTCGAACGCGTCGACCACCGGCTTGAGCGCGGCCGCCACCGTTGCCGGCTGGACATCGCCCAGCACTGCCGCACTCACCGTCAGCGTCGGCACACGATCGCGCCGGACCACCACGGGCTGCTCCTGAGTATAGCGGAAGGTTGCCACCGCCGCGAGTGGGATGGCTCGGCCGTCTCCTGTAGACAACTGCAGGTTTTGCAGCGTTTCGATCGAGCCACGCTCGGCGTCTTCGGCACGCCCCAGAACGTTGACGAGGTAGATGCTGTCGCGGATCTGCGTGATGGTCTGGCCGGAGGTCACCCCATTGAGCGCCGAGGTGATGTCGCTGTTGGTGATGCCGAGTTGCCGCGCCTTGTCCTGCAGCACATCGACCTCCACCACGCGGCCGGCTTCCATCCAGTCGTAGCGTACGCCGCCAAGCTGCGGATTGACCGCGATGGCTGCCGCCAGATCCTGCGCATGGCTGCGCAGCGCCTGGATGTCCGGCCCGCTGATGCGATACTGGATCGGCCGCCCGACAGGCGGCCCAAGCGACAGCGTCTTGATGAAGGCATCCGTGCCGGGGAATGTCTTCCGCAGATACTCTTCAAGTTGCGCCTTGACCTTGTCCCGCTCATCGAGCCCTTTGGTGACGATGACCGTCTGCCCAATGGAGGGCATGGGGGCTGGAACGTCGAGCGCCAGCACGAAGCGGGGCGCTCCTTCCCCCACATAGCTCGACCAGTGGTCGACGCCGTCATTGCTGGCCAACGCCTCCGCTTCGAACTTGGCGATCTGCGCCGTCGTCTCGGCGATCGAGCTGTTGTCCGGCAAGCGCCATTCGACGATCAGCTCGGGCCGGTCTGACGAGGGGAAGAACTGCTGCTGCACGAAGGTGAGGCCGAAGATCGAGAGGGCGAAAATGCCCACCGTCACTGCAATGGTCAGCCAGCGCAGCCGCATGCCCCATTCGATGAGGCCGGAAAACGCGCTCATCGCTCTGCCCTTGCCGTGGCCCTTATGCTTGAGCTGCTTGGGCAGGATGGACACGCCGATCAGCGGCGTGAAGAGAACGGCCACCACCCACGACACCAGCAGCGAAATCGCCAGCACGACGAAAAGGGTGAAGGTGAATTCGCCGGCCTGCGATGAGTTCAGCCCGATCGGTATGAACCCGGCCACCGTCACCAACGTCCCCGTCAACATGGGAAAGGCCGTCGAGGTGTAGACAGCAGTCGCTGCCTTGCGCAGCGTGTCGCCGGCCTCGAGCCGTGACACCATCATCTCGACGGCGATCATGGCATCGTCCACCAGAAGGCCCAGGGCAATGATCAGCGCCCCGAGCGACACGCGCTGCAACGATATCCCGAGATAGGACATGGCGAGAAAGGTGATCGCCAGCACCAGCGGAATGGACAGCGCCACGACCAGCCCTGCCCGTAGGCCCAGGCTGACAAAGCTGACCACCAGCACGATGGCAATGGCCTCGAACAGCGCCTTGGTGAAGCCGTTGACGGCCTCCTCGACCACCCGCGGCTGATCGGACACCAGGTGCACGTCGACGCCCACGGGAAGTTCCGCGACGATCTGCTCGACTTCCTTGTCCAGCGCCTCGCCGAACTCGAGGAGGTTGCCGCCCGCCCGCATGCCGATGGCCAGCCCGATGGCCGGCTGGCCATTGTAGCGAAACAGGGCACTCGGCGGATCGGCGAAGCCACGCGTGATGGTGGCGACGTCCACCAGCCGGAAGAAGCGCTCGCCTATGCGCAGGTTGATCTGCTTGAGGCTGTCGTCGGACGTGAACTGGCCGCCCACTCGCACCGCGACCCGTTCCGGCCCCGCCTGGATGACCCCCGACGAAGAAACCGCGTTCTGGTCCTGCAAGGTCGCGATAACCTGCTCCGCGCTGATGCCCAGCGCCGCCAGCCGCCGCGTGGAGAACTCGAGCCGCACCACTTCGTCCTGGGCGCCCAGCAGGTTGACGCTCCCCGCTGCGTCCAGCGTCAGGATCTTGGACCGCGCATCTTCCACATAGTCCCGCAACTGCCGCTGCGTCAGTCCGTCCGCGGTAAACGCATAGATGTTGCCGTAGACATCGCCGAACCGGTCGTTGAAGAACGGCCCCTGCACGCCCTGCGGAAAACTCACGCGAATGTCGGAAATCATCGCCCGCACTTCGAGCCACACCGACCGCACCGTGGCCGCAGGCGTCTCGTTGAGCAGGTTGACATAGACCATGGTCTTGCCGGCCGTCGTCACCGAGCGCGTGTAATCGAGGCTGGGCAGGTCCTGCAGTTCGCGCTCGATGCGCTCCGTGACCTGCGTCGCCACTTCTTCCGCATTGGCGCCGGGCCACTGCGCCGCGATCACCATGGTGCGGATGGTAAAGGCCGGATCTTCCTCGCGCCCCAGATGCAGGTAGGAAAACACACCCGCGACCAGCGCAATCGCCATGAAATACCAGACCAGGGACCGATGCCGGAGCGCCCAGTCAGAGAGGTTGAACCTGTTCATTTCCCCGCACGCTCCATCTGGGCGGCAATTGCCTGGCCGTTTTCCAGATCATTGACCCCCGCAGTCACCACCCGGTCGCCGGCTGCGAGGCCGGAGAGCACCGGCACTTGTCCATCGACCGGCGCGCCAACCGAGACGGGTCGCGCGGTGACCGTGGCAGCACTCTCATCCACCACCCACACGCTGGTCTTGCCGTCCCGCGTCAGCACCGCGCCCTGGGGCACCCACAACTCGCCCCGGACCGGATCCGCCAGCGAGGCGGAGGCGGTCGTTCCCAGCCAGAACTGGTCCGGCGGATCAACCAACCCAATCTTGAGCCGCAGGCTGCGGGTAACCGGGTCGGCCTCGGGAGCGATTTCCCTGAGCTTGCCCTCGATCCGAATATCCGGATCAAGCTGGGGCACCACCATGAACTGCGCGCCGACCTGGACCCGCTGCGCGAACGCTTCGGGCACGTCGATCACCAGATCCCGCGCGCCGGTCTGCGCCAGCGTCAGAATTTTCTGCCCGGGGCTAACCACCGCGCCGGTCTCCGCGCCCACCGCAGTCACCACGCCATCGAACGGCGCCGCCAAGCGAGCATAACCCAGACGCTCCTCTGCCTGCAGCAAGCGGGACTGAGCCTGCACCACACTGGCCCTGGCCGCTGCCGTCTGCTGCTGCGCCTGCTCGAGGTTCGACACCGCCACCACGTCGCTTTCCTGCAGCGAGCGCAGCCGGCCCTCGGCAGCGGCTGCGTTGGCATACTGCGCCTCGGCCGAAAGCAGGTTGGCCTGCGCCGTTTCCACCGCCAGGTCGAGGGTCGTGGTTTCGAGGCTGGCGATCACGGCGCCGGCGGCAACGCTGTCGCCCACGTCCACGGCGCGGCTCACCAGGGTGCCGCCCACGCGAAACGCTTGGTCGACCGATACCTGCGGCGTCACCACCCCCACAAAGCTCGATCGCACCATGGCGCGCGGCTCCACCACGAGGCTCAGCACGGGCCGCGCCTCCACCTGCGGCTCGGGCGGCGGGGACTGGCACGCCGCAACCATGGGGATCAGCAGCGGCAGCAGGAAAACCAGGCGCCCGCTCATGATGCACTCTCCATCGGCTCGACCGTTTGGCCCGGGGTCAGCAATTTGGTGCCCTTGGTGACGACCACCTGTCCCTCGCTCAATCCATCTGCGATCACCACGACACCCGTGCCATAGGCGTCGACGGTCACGGGTTCGACGGACACTGTGTCGTCGGCCCCCACGATCCAGACCGAGGGTGAACCGTCCTGCAGCCAGAGGGCGCTCCAGGGCAACACGATGCGCGGCTGCGGTTGCCCCGCAAGCGTCACGGTCACCGGCGCGCCCAAAGAGAAGCCAGCCGGTGTGTCGCTCAGTTCGATCTTGGTCGTGATGGTCCCGGTCTGTGCATCAAGGACCGGCGACACCTCGCGAACCCGCCCTCCGACAACCGAAGACGGATCGGACAGCAGCGCCACATCCACCGCAAGCGACCGGTCGCGGCCGGCGATGGCCGTCTCCTGCACCTCGATCACCGCGTCGCGCGGCCCATCTTCTGCCAGCATCACCACCGGTGCGCCGGCCTGCACCACCTCGTCGGGCTCGAACTGCCGGTGCGTGATGATGCCGCTGGCGCTGGCGCGAAGCGTGGCATAGGCGAGCCCCTGCTGCGCCGTCGCCAATTGCGCCTGTGCGCTGTCGCGGGCGTTGCGGGCGGTCTCCAATGCCGTCTGCGATCCTTCGAAGGCGCCGCGCGTGATCAGACCCTGGTCGAACAGCGACGTCTGGCGGTCCAGCGTCGCCTGCGCCTGGTCCAGCTGGGACTGGCTGGCCTCCAGCGCCGCCGTCGCCGCCTCCACATCCGCCTGCTGCTCCGCTGGCGCCAGGCGCGCCAGCACCTGCCCCTCCTCGACGTGGTCGCCCACCTCGACCAGCAATTCCGTCAGCTTGCCACCGATCAGGAACGCCTGCGGCGTCTCCGACCGCGCCTCGACCGACCCGGTCAGCACCTGGCTTTTTGCGTAGTCCGTCGTCTGGACGGTCTCAACCTCCACCAGCGTCGGCTGCCGTTCGGCCGGTGGCGCTGAAGGCTGGCAGGCCGCGACACCCAAGGCGATCACGCCCGCACCCGCTCCACGAAGCAGGCCATTTACCACCCCGTTCATGATCCGCTCCCTTGTCCGCCGGCCGGCAGGTCAGGCTGGACGAGGGCCACCGAAATGCCCGCAAGCCGCTGCGCCAAGCCATCGGCATCCTCGTCCAGTTCGCCCCGCAGCCACCGCACCACCAGCCACATCGTGCCGCCGGCCAGCATGTCGGTCAGGTCCTGTCGGCTGGCGTTGCCGCGCCGGGCGATCAGTTCCGACGTATCGGGCAGGAGATGCGCCGCCACCAGCCGCACCACTTCGCCAAAAAAAGCGGCCGTCGCGGCGCCCTCGATGACCCGGAGATAGAATGTTCGATGCGCCGCCAGGTGCTGCAGCGCCGGACGGGCCCGGTCCTCGATCCGCTGCCGCAGCGCCGCGACAGTCGAGCTGGCCTCTGCGTCCCTCGCATCCAATGGCACGAAAGCGGCATCCAGCCGGCGGAGAGCCGCCGCCTGGGCCGCCGCCGCGACGTCAGGAAAATGCTGGTAAAACGTCGGCCGCGTAACGCCGGCCGCCTCAACCACCCGGATGATGGAAATCTGCCCCACCGGCTCCTGGTCGACCAGTGCCAGTATGGCGCCGATCAGGGCCTGATAGCTGCGCTGGAAGCGCGGATCGGCTTCCCGCGCCTTCTGCTGTGACCGCGACGTCATGATGTGCGCCTTCTGTTTTACGTTTATAAAATAGAAGTGCGGCGAACCGCGGTCAAGCCCCTCGCTGGCTTTGCAGTAGCCGCATCGTTCGGGCGTCCAGCCGTGGCCAGCCAGCAAGCGTACGGGACAGAGTCCGTTCGCCAGCCACGGAAGGTCACCGTCGAGGTGTGAGCGGACCCTCTCGTCAGCGCGTTGCGTGTTTCACGCCCCTTGTTCCGCACACTCGGGCCGTCTACCGGCGCCGCAGTGACGACTCAGTCCTCATGCAGGCCGCGGCTAGACAAGCTCACCAGGGTGATCGATCGCGTCTGCAGTGGTACAGAGCGTCAGTTGCTGGGCGAGCCGGCTGCGGTAGACGGTGAGGATGGCTTCGTGCGTTTCGTCGGCCGAACCGAACACGGCGTCTTCGACGATCACCACGTGGTAGCCCAGATCAATGGCGCCGAGCACTGCCGCCAAAACGCAAATGTCCGTTTCGCCACCGCTGATCAGGAGGGTGTTGATGCCCGCGTCCTGAAAGCTGTGGTGCAGCCGCCCGTCCACCCAAGGGGAATAGGTGGGCTTGTCGAAGATTCGTGCGGGCGGCACGTGGCGGCGCAATTGCGGAACGAGGTCGATGAGCTCCGGCGCCAACTGGCTGCGAGTCATCTTGGGCCATCGGTCGTAGTAGCGCTGCCAACTGCCGGGGGCATCCGCGGGCGTCGGAGGCGGTATGAAGCGGGTAAAGACCGTGGCGTCAGCAAAACGCTGGGCCAAGGCATCCACGGCCGGAAGCACCCGCTCCATCCACGGCGCGGCCCAAGGAGTACTCGAGGCGAACATGGTCTGCATGTCGATGCAAAGGTGAGCCAGCCTTGGCATGGCGAAGGATTTCAGGCGCCCGGCGACGGCTCGGGCCGACGGTAGTCCGGCTTCTTGAGGCCGTCGTCATCGTGGATGGCCGGGTTCGGGCCGAGATCGTCCGTGGGCGGATGAGCGCCGCCTGGGTGGCGTTCCCGGTCGACGTGTTCTTCGTCCGACGGGTGCGGATCGTGCGGTTGTTGGGTTGGGATCGGGTTTGTCATGGCGCCCTCTACTGATCACGCTTGATGTGTGCCAGGCATAATGCCCGGCAGCGTGAGGACGTTCAGCCCGATGACGCAGGTAAACTCCGGAAGCGGGTTGGCCGCGATGGTAAAGCCGGATGTGCGGAGCCTGGCCTCGGTGGCAGCCTTGTCCGGTATGATCCAGTTGGTCGGGTCGCCGGCGTAGGTGTGTTCGATGAAATAGAGGCGGGAGCATCCCGGGCGCGGCCACGCGGCGCCCCGCGCGGCGGTGCGCGACCTGAACGGCCACGTGGTTGCCCTGACAATGCCGGCACCCACAAAGACGGTCGCATGAGCAAACATGCCGCTGATGCAGATGCGCTTCCCGAATTCGACCATATCTTGACGGATCGAGCACCGGGGCCGGCGGAGTACGCCGTGCGCGGGCTTGAGCCAACGGGCGCGATGATCAGACGAGTTGCTTTCGTTCTGCTTTTCGTCCTCGTAGGCGGTAGCCTCTAATATTTGCTAAATATCTGACATCGCGAAAGAATTTTTCAGATATGTTAATGTGAGCAACTGACGACCTGAGATAGCGTTTCATCAACGTTAAGGAGGAGAGGTCCGTGGAGCTAAAAGGAAAGCGCATCCTCGTCGTCGAAGACGATTATTATCTCGCCGATGAGGTCTGCCAGGAGTTGCGGCGCGAGGGAGCCGTGGTGCTTGGCCCTGCTCCCACGCCTTTTTATGCACTACAGCTTCTGGGCCGGCGAGGAGTCGATGGTGCAGTCCTCGACGTGCACCTCCACGGCAAGACCGTGTTCGGCCTTGCCGACGAGCTTGTGAGGCGCGGCACACCAATCGTGTTTGCTACGGCCTATGGGGAAGATGTCTTCCCCGAGCGCCACAAGCGCAGTCCCCGGCTGATCAAGCCGTTTCGCCGCGAGGAGCTGATTGAGCACCTGTCGACGCTCGGCCAGCCGCCAACGCTCGAGGACCGGCAGCTCTCCCCCTCTTCGCGGACAACAGCCTCCAGGACGGGCTTTGCAGAGGAGACGCCACAGGTGCGCATGGTTCGCGCAATCTGTGCCGTCATGCGTCAAAACGCCGTGGAGCATCGGCGGTCGCTTCGGTGAGATAGTCGGGTACAAACCCGGCGATGGAGCGCATCTGTTCGAGATCCAGCGTCAGCCGGTTGCCCCGCGTGCTGAGCGCGCCGCGCTTGCGCAATTCCTGCAGTGTCCGATTCACGTGCACGGCCGAGAGGCCAAGATAGACGCCGATTTCGGCCTGCGTCATGCTCAACGAGAACTGGCCGTTGTTCGCCAGACCCATCCGCCGCAGGCGAAATTCCAGCTCACACAGGAAATGCGCCGTCCGCTCGAGCGCCGAACGGGTGCTGATCGAGGTGACCAGTTCCTCGGTTACTGCGTGGTCTACCGCCAGATGGGAGAGAAGTGCCTGCAATATGGCCGGCCGTTGTTCCACCAGACTGACGACATCCTCCAGAGATGCCTGCATGGCCTTGCAGTCTGTCAGGGCGCGCAAAACGGTGGTGGGGGCCGAACCCGTGACGAACTCGTAGGAACAAGTGTCGCCGGGCAATACCACTGCAGTCATCTGGCGCACGCCGGGTCCCTCTGCGCGTTGGCGCACCGCCAGCCCGGACGCAAGAATGCACAAGTTCGTTCCTGGGTTGAAAGTGGACTTTGCCGCAATCGACTGCGGGACCCAATGCAGGTGCGACAGGGCTTCCACATCCTCGGGCTTCAGCTTTCGCCCGCACCAAAGGCGGCGGAAGATAAGCGGGCCGAAATCCTCATCCATGGAATGTCGAGCGTATGCGGGAGCCGTCATCTGTTCTCACTACTTTTCGGATTGGCCGGAAGCCCGAACGGGGAACCGCTTCAGCCGCCAGTGACGCTTGAGAACCAACGCGCCGCGACTGGGAACACCGCCCGATTTAACCTATGTGAATTCGGGAATTTTTGCCCGTGGATAGGTTTTAGCAACAGCACCAGAATCATGGTTTCGGCCGTTGCGCAGCACCAGTTCCCCCAAGACGGCACATCATGCCGCGTCACTCGTAAAACGATACCGCACAATGTTCACCCGGGCGGGGACCCGCCAATGAACAGCAATGTTGCCGTTTCAGTGCCAGGCGGCGATGTGTGGTTGCGGCGCCTCAGCAGTGTCGTCTCTCTAAGTCGAGCCGCTCAGGAGGCCGCAGCAGAGATCATGAGCCTCGGCAGGCCCATCCCTGCGCGCGACCATATCATCCGCGATGGCAACCGGGAAACCAGCATCAAGGTGCTGATCAGCGGCTTTGCGTGCCGATACAAATTCCTGCCGGCGGGACGCCGCCAGATCACGGCATTCGTCCTGCCAGGGGACCTTTGCGATTTCGGCTTTGTATCCAGCAGCCCTGCCTCTCAGGGGGTGATGGCGCTCTCGCCCTCTATTGTCGGCGCGGTTGACGTCGACCGCTTCGCATCGATCGTCGAGGAGTATCCCGACCTTATGGCGGCTGTCTTGCGCTGCGCGGCGATAGAGCAGAACGCGACGCAGGAATTGCTTCTCAGCCTCGGCGGACGCAACGCCCTGCAACGGGTGGGCCATCTTCTGTGCGAACTGCACTTCCGGATGCAGTCGGCCGGACTGCTCCGGGACGGCCAGGCCTTCGATTTGCCGGTGACGCAGTCGGAACTGGGGGAAGCGCTTGGTCTTTCTACGGTGCACGTCAACCGGACTGTCCAGACGTTGCGCAAGCTGGGGCTGGCAACCTGGCGGGACAGGGTCGTAAGCTTGCCCAATCCTCCAGGCTTGGCCGCCCTGTCGGGGTTTGATCCGGCCTATCTGAAAAGCGAAATGGCCTGACGCTGGACGGCTAGCGTCCGCTGAGCCCGCCGCTCTTGCCCTGAGCCACTGGGTTCTCCTCGCAGCCACGCCGTCAGCGATCCCGGTGGAGGTCGTTGCGCAGAGGCATCCGGTCGGGGTTGGGCACCTCGTCCTCGCTTACTGCTTCACCATTCCTGTCCCGCAGCTCTTCGTCCTCAGGAAGGTCGTCCTGAACGGTTCCCTGTGGGTGACTGTCGGCGCGGGCAAACTCTTCGTGCCACTTGCCCTCAGCATCCTGGTAAAGGATCTGTTCGTCTTCGCCCGCCATCTGTTGGCGCTGCGCTGCACTCTCGGCCGCCTCGTGGGCGGCCTTGTGCGTGGCAAAGGTTTCCGAGAAGACGTCGCCGACTCGATAGGCAAAGCCACCGTTGTGCTCGACGACTGTGTAGGTAACTTGAGCCATTGTTCTCTCCAGCTATCGGGCGCGATCACCCGCCTTTGTGGTGCGAATGCGCGGCGGTTGGAGAGGTTGCTGAATTCACCATGATTTGGCCGGGTGGCAGCAGTCAGTGCTCGGCGGCAAGGCTGGCCCGGGCATCGAGCACCGCCGCCGCAGGCTCCCCATCTGTTTCGAGCATTGCAGCGACGCGCTCGAGGGACGCTATGAGCATGTGTTGCTCCCAATCGGGCAGGGCAAGAAAGTGGTCCTGAAACTTGGCGTGTAGCCCGTCCGGTGCAATTTCAAGAACGCTCGTGCCTTTCTCGGTCAGGGATAGAAACACCTGGCGCCGGTCTTTCTCCCCGCGCCGGCGCTGTATCATGCCGACGCTTTCAAGCTTCTGAAGCAGCGCTGTGGTTGTTGCCTGGGTGATCCCCATGCGCGAGGCGATGTGGCCCGCTGTCTCTTCGCGGCCTCCGTCCAGCATCTGCATGAAGACCAGTTGCGAGGGCGTCAGCCCCGTCTCGTGCATCAGCTGCCGGCTGTTGCGTTCGGTGGCGCTCAAGATTTTGCGCATGGCCGTCAGGGCCAGTTTTGTGCGGTCTTCCACGATACACCCATCTGCCAATGGTGCCTCACACTACGGTTGGCGGCACGGAAACGAAAGGTGGCAAAAAAGTGGGCTATAGTTAGGCAAAGCTAATGATCAGTTCGATCACCTTGGTAGGTCGCTCGCAGATCCAAATTGCCTGGAAAGAATTGTTCTGCCCTATCCTTCTGAAAATGCAGCGGTAAAACGAAACTTCCATGTTGATGGGAACGACCTGCCTGGCTTGACGGTTGCGCATGTAGTTCGTTTCATCTAACTAATGATCCCATGGTGTACGGCAATTCGGTGCTGCACGATGCCGGCGCGTTGCGGCGGCAGGCAGCTGAAAAGCAACCAGCGCGAATCCGTCCTCCAGAGGCGACCGACGGTCACGCCGTCTGGTCTCTGGTGAGGGCGAGCGGGTCACTCGACGAGAATTCGCTCTACTGCAATCTGCTGCAGTGCTCGCACTTTGCCGGCACCTGCGCCATCGCGATCCATGGCGACGAGGTCGTGGGGTGGCTGTCGGGCTACGTTCCGCCCGAGCAGCCGCAGACCTACTTCGTCTGGCAGGTTTGCGTGGCCGAAGTTGCCAAGGGGCAGGGGCTTGCCAGGCGGCTGGTTGGCAACGTGCTGCACCGCCCGGTCTGTGCCGGGGTCACGCATGTCGATTGCACGATCACGCATGACAATGAAGCGTCCTGGAGCCTGTTCACCGGCATCGCCCGCCGGCTCGACGCGCAGCTCCAGCAGGTCGAGCACTTCCTGCGCGATGCCCATTTCGGCGGCCGGCACGAGACCGAATACGCCGTTTCGATCGGCCCATTCCGACACGACCGCGTCGCGCGCCTTAGCGGCGACGCCTGACTTTCTACCCAAATCCTGCGGGAGACGAGATATGACGACCACCACGATCACGCCAAAGACGACGTTTGACCGCGTGGAGAGCCGCGTCCGCTCCTATTCGCGCAGCTTTCCCAGGGTCTTTGACCGCGCTGTCGGGGCGACCATCTACGACGTTCACGGCAAGGCCTATACCGATTTCCTCGCTGGCTGCTCGACGCTCAATTACGGGCACAACGATCCCGATCTCAAGGCGGCGCTCATCGACTACGTCTCGGGCGACGGCATCGCGCACGGGCTCGACATGTTCACCGACGCCAAGCAGAACTTCCTCGTGGCGTTCGAGCGGTACATCCTCAAGTCGCGAGACATGAACTACCACGTGCAGTTTACTGGTCCGACCGGGGCCAATGCCGTGGAAGCGGCCCTGAAGCTCGCGCGCAAGGTGACAGGCCGCACCAACGTCATTGCCTTCACCAATGGTTTTCACGGTGTGACGCTTGGCGCGCTGGCTGCAACAGGCAACGGCAAGCACCGCGGTGGAGCGTCAACTCCGCTCACGGGTGTCTCGCGCGCAGCCTATGATGGCTACTACGGTCCGGACATCGACACGGCTGACCTGCTCGAGCGGGATCTTTCCGATCCATCGAGCGGTGTCGACAAGCCGGCAGCCATCATCCTCGAGACCGTGCAGGGGGAGGGCGGCCTCAATGCGGCCTCGCCCGAGTGGCTGAGGAAGATCGAGGCCATTGCCCGCAGGCACGGCGCGCTGTTCATCATCGACGACATCCAGGCCGGGTGCGGCCGCACGGGCGGGTTCTTCTCGTTCGACGGCATGGGGCTTTCGCCCGACATCGTCACCATGGCCAAGTCGCTCTCCGGCATGGGCTTGCCCCTGGCGGTGACACTGCTCAAGCCCGAACACGACATCTGGAAGCCGGCCGAACACAACGGCACCTTCCGCGGCAACAATCACGCCTTCATCACGGCGGCAGCGGCGCTGGAAAAATTCTGGGCGGACCACGCGTTCCGCCAGGAGGTGGAAAGCAAGGCGAGCTATCTCGCCGGACGCCTCTCCGCCATCGCCGAACAGCACGACCTCAAGGTCAAGGGTCGCGGCATGATGATCGGCGTCGATGCCGGATCGGGCGAAAGGGCCGCCGAGATCTGCAAGGCCTGCTTTGCCAAGGGCCTCATCATCGAAACCTCGGGCAGCTTCGATGAGGTCGTCAAGATCCTGGCTCCGCTCACCATTTCCCACAATCAACTGGCGGCCGGGCTGGACGTCCTGGAGGACGCATTCGACGCAGTTCTCGGGATGCAACGCGCTGCTGCCGAATAAGAAGGATATCCAACCATGATCGTTCGTGAACTCGATAGCGCTCGTCAGACCGATCGGCTCGTCAAGGCCGATGGCTGGGACAGCACCCGGCTGCTTCTGGCGAGCGACAAGATGGGCTTCAGCTTCCACATCACCCGCATCCAGGCTGGGACGTCCCACGTGTTCCACTACAAGCACCACTTCGAGAGCGTCTACTGCATCTCGGGTGAGGGCTCGATCGAGGAACTCGACAACGGCACCGTGCACGAGATCAGGCCGGGGGTAATGTACGCGCTCGACCTGCATGACCGGCACCGCCTGTCTGCCAAGTCAGAGCTGGTGCTCGCCTGCGCGTTCAATCCGCCGGTGACCGGCCAGGAAGTGCACCGCGAGGACGGCTCCTACGCACCGGTGCTCGAAGACGCCTGAGCCTCCGATTTTTCAATTTCCGATACTTCAAGGCGATGACCATGACGAACACGGCATTCGATACCGCCAATCACGATGGCTACCCCACGCGCCTGGCCAAGGAAAAATGGCTCGAGCGCAAGGACCCGACCGTCTGGGGCCAGTGGTCTCCGGAGGCGCCGCTGACGCGCGCCCAGACCGAAAGCTTCGACAAGAATGGCTTTCTGGTCCTCAAGAACGTCTTCTCCGCAAACGAAATTGCGGCGCTGCAGACCGAGTCGAGCAGGATGCGGTCCGGCGAGG
The DNA here is from genome assembly GCF_014837245.1 of Devosia oryzisoli. GTDB lineage: Bacteria > Pseudomonadota > Alphaproteobacteria > Rhizobiales > Devosiaceae > Devosia > Devosia oryzisoli. The sequence continues at coordinate 267,503 of NZ_JACYFU010000004.1, read as the reverse complement.
CTACGCTCTCTGCCCAGAACGTCATCACCGAGCCCGGCTCCAACGAGGTTCGGACCGTTTTCCGGCTCGATGAAGAGAACGCCCTGTTCGACCGGCTGGCGCGTGACAGCCGCATCGCGGGGGCTGTCAGTTTTCTACTCGATGACGAGGTTTATCTCCATCAGTCCCGGCTCAACTACAAGCCGGGGTTTACGGGCAAGGAATTCTACTGGCATTCCGACTTCGAGACCTGGCACGCCGAGGACGGCATGCCGCGCATGCGGGCGATTTCGGCCTCCGTCCTGCTCACCGACAACGACGCGCTTAATGGGCCGCTGATGCTGATGCCCGGGACGCACAAGACGTTCGTCGCCTGTGCGGGCGAGACGCCCGAGGACAACCACAAGACCTCGCTCAAGAAGCAGGAAATCGGCGTCCCCTCGCATGAGAGCCTCACAGAAATGTCGAGGAAGCACGGCATCGAATATGCGGCCGGCGCGGCGGGCACGGTGATCCTGTTCGACTGCAACACGATCCATGGATCGAACGGCAACATCACCCCCAACCCGCGCTCGAACGCCTTCTTCGTTTACAACGCCTGGTCCAATCGCGTCGGCGCGCCCTTCGCGGCCAAGGCACCGCGACCGGCTTTCCTCAGTTCGCGCGATCCGAAAGCTCCCATCAGCATCGAAACCGGCAAGCTCGCGTAGGGGCCGCCGACAGTTTCGAGTTTGGACAAAATGATGCCGCCCTTGTGGGGTGGCCGGAGACCAGATGACCAAGACGACGAAAGCCGGCCATACCGTCGAGAAAATCGGCGGCACATCGATGAGCCGCACCGCCGAATTGCTCGACACTGTGCTCATCGGCAAGCGAACGGGCGAGGATCTCTATAACCGCATCTTCGTCGTGTCTGCCTATGCGGGCATGACCGATGACCTGCTCGAGCACAAGAAAAGCGGCGAGCCGGGAGTCTATGCTCTCTTTGCCAGCGCCGAAAGCGGCTGGGTCTGGGGCGACGCACTGACGGCCGTGGCCGACAAGATGTATGCCCATAACGAGCGCATCTTTTCGGACGACAGCGCCCGCCAGAGCGCCAACCGCTTCGCGCGGGAGCGGGTCGAAGGCGTGCGTTCGTGCCTCATCGACCTGCAGCGCCTGTGTTCGTTCGGGCACTTCCAGCTCGAACAGCACCTGCTGACCGTGCGCGAAATGCTGGCGTCGCTGGGGGAGGCGCATTCTGCCTTCAATACCAGCCTCCTCCTCAATCTGCACGGCGTGCGATCGCGGCTTGTGGACCTGACGGGATGGCGGGAAACGGGGCAGATGGACCTCGACACCGCGCTCGAACGGGCACTGTCCGATGTGGATCTGAGCTCGGAACTGCCCATCGTGACGGGCTATGCCCAATGCAGCGAAGTGCTGATGGGGACTTATGACCGCGGCTACAGCGAAGTGACGCTGTCGCGCCTGGCGGTGGTCACGAAGGCGCGCGAGGCGATCATCCACAAGGAGTTTCATCTCTCGACGGCCGATCCGCGGGTTGTGGGAGAAAAAGCCGTGCGCGTCATCGGCGAGACCAACTACGACGTGGCCGACCAGCTTTCCAATATGGGCATGGAAGCCATTCACCCTCGGGCGGCCAAGAGCCTGCGCCAGGCCGGCATCCCGCTGCGGGTCAAGAATGCTTTCGAGCCGGACCATGAAGGAACGTTGATCCGTTCGGATTTGGGCGGTCAGGACCCGCAGGTGGAGATCGTCACCGGCCTGCGCAATGTCTACGCCTTCCAGTTCTACGACCAGGACATGGTCGGGGTGAAGGGGTACGACAGCGAGATCCTCGAGGCGCTCAAGCGCCACAAGGTCTGGATCATCGCCAAGACCTCCAACGCCAATACCATCACGCATTTCCTGCGCGGCTCGATGCAGGCCATCAAGCGGGTGGAAGCCGACCTTTCGGCGCGATTCCCGGCGGCCGAGATGTCCCTGCGCAAGGTGGCTCTGGTGTCGGCGATTGGGCGTAATCTGGGCGGAGCACCGATCCTGGCCAAGGCCATGACCATGCTTGCCGAGGCGCATATTCAGCCGCTCGGCGTGCATGACCTCATGCGCAAGATCGACTTGCAGGTCGTGGTGGAACCCGAAGATTTCGAAACGACCGTGCGGGCCCTTCATAAGGGGCTCGTGGAAGACCAGATGGTGGCCTCGCTCATCGCGGCCGCCTGACCAATAGCCGGCTGATTGGATGGGCTCCAGCCGGTTCCATGCCCGAAGAGAGAAACCTAGGAGAACACACATGACCAAATTCGGAAAAACCGCCGTCATGACGCTGTCCGCCATTGCCGCCGCGGCGCTCGCTTCGACGGCCGTCAGCGCTGCGACGCTGGAGGAGATCAAACAGTCGGGCACCGTGCGCATCGCGGTCGCCAACGAGATCCCCTACGGCTATGTCGACCCGACCGGGGAAGCCAAGGGTGCCGGCCCGGATGTCGCCAAGGCGATCATGGACAAGCTCGGCGTCGAGAACATCGAGTGGGTCACCACAAACTTTTCTTCGCTGATCCCGGGCCTGCAGGCCGACCGCTTCGACATGGTCGCCGCCGAAATGGCGATCCTGCCCGACCGGTGCAAGCAGGTGCTCTTTTCCGAGCCGAACTCTTCCTATGGTGAGGGGCTGCTGGTCGCGGCCGGCAATCCCAAGGATGTCCACGGCTATAGCGACTTTGCCGAAGGCGACATGAAGGTGGCGATCATGGCCGGTGCGGACCAGCTCGACATGATGCAGGCGCTCGGCGTGCCTGAAAGCAACATCGTGACGATCGCCGCCAATGCCGACGCCATCTCGACCGTGTCGACCGGCCGGGCTGACGCCTACGCTGCCACGGGCCTGACGGCCAGCGGTCTTGCCCAGCAGAGCGACAAGGTGGAACTCGCTGAAGACTTCGTCGATCCGGTCATCGACGGCGAGGAAGTGCGCAGCTGGGGCGGGTTCACCTTTGCCCAGGGCAACGAAGCCCTGCGCGATGCGGTCAATGAGCAACTGGCCGAGTTCAAGCAGACGGACGAGTGGGCCAGCATTTTGACCGGCTACGGCTTTACCCAGGCCGACGTCGATGGCTCGAGCCACCACACCACCGAAGAGCTTTGCGCAGCCGAGTAGGCATCGCGCTCCATCCTGCTGTCTTGGGCGGGTGCTTCGGCGCCTGCCCGAGACGCGTTTTCACCATGAAGGCCATTTGCCATGCATTGGACTGAGTATTTCGGCCCCTTGGCTGAAGGGGCGTGGGTGACGGTGCAACTGACCGTCTATTCCACCATTCTGGGCGCCATCCTGGCCTTTGCCTCTGGCATCGGCAAACTGTCGTCCAACTGGGCCATCAAGGCCGTTTCGGTCGCCTATATCGAGGTGTTCCGCGGAACGTCCCTGCTGGTGCAGCTATTCTGGCTGTACTTCGCGCTGCCGCTGGCAGGCATGGCTTTGGGGATTGATCTCAGGCTGCCCCCCGTCATGGCCGGGGTGCTGGCGCTGGGCCTCAACATCGGCGCCTATGGCGCCGAGGTGGTGCGGGGCGCCATCCAATCGGTGCACAAGGACCAGCACGAGGCCGCACGGGCGCTCAACTTCACCTCGCGCCAGACGCTCTGGACCATAACCATTCCGCAGGCGATCCCCGAAATGATGCCGAGCTTCGGCAACCTGGCGGTGCAGAACCTCAAGGATACCGCACTCGTCTCGCTGATCAGTCTCGGGGATCTGACCTTCCGCGCCGAGCAGATCCGCAACTTCACGCAGGACAGCACGACCATCTATTCGATGCTGCTGGTCGCCTATTTCGGCATGGCTCTTGTTTTGACCGCGCTCATGCGCGGGCTCGAGGCCTATGTCAGCCGCTGGCGCATGGCGGGGAGCTAAATCATGTTGTTCGGATTTGAATGGGACCTTTCGAGCCCACTGGCGTTCGCGCTTTCCATCCTGCCCATCCTGCTCACCGGCCTTCTGGTGACGCTCCAGGCGACCGTCGTGGGCTTTGCGCTGGCTCTGGTGCTCGGCCTTGTCTGGGCAGTCCTCAAGGCCGCGCCTTCGCGCATCATTTCCTGGCCCGTCAGCGTGGTCATCGAGTTCATCCGCGACACGCCGCTGCTGGTGCAGCTCTTCTTCCTTTACTACGTCCTGCCCGAATACGGCATCGTGCTGCCCGCCTTCATGACCGGCGCGCTGGCGCTCGGCATTCAGTACAGCGCCTATACGGCCGAAGTGTATCGCGCCGGATTGCAGGCGATTGGAGCGGACCAGCGTGAGGCGGCGCGGGCGCTCAATCTCTCGTCGGCGCGCACGTTCACGCACATCATCGTGCCGCAGGCCATACCGCGCATCGTGCCGGCAATGGGCAATTATCTGGTGTCCATCATGAAGGACGTGCCGGTGCTCTCGGTGGTGACCGTGCTCGAAATGCTCAACGTCGCCAAGATCGTGGGCGACCGCACTTTCGATTATCTCATTCCGCTCTCGCTGGTGGGGGCACTCTATCTCATCACCACATTGGTGGCTTCAGCGGGCGTCCGCCTGGTGGACACCTGGCTGCCCAAGGAAGGGATCCCTCTCAAATGACCGATCCGATCATCAAGTTCGACAAGGTGGTCAAGCGCTTCGGCGACCTGACCGTGCTCAACAAGCTCGACTTCGAGGTGCAGCGGGGGGAGAAGGTCTCCATCATCGGTCCCTCCGGGTCCGGGAAGTCGACGGTGTTGCGCATCCTGATGACGCTGGAGGGCATCGACGGCGGCGTCGTGACCGTCGACGGCGAGCCGCTCTGGCACGAAAAAGCGCCGGACGGGACGCTCAAGCCGGCCAGCGAAACCCATTTGCGCAAGATGCGGACGCAATTGGGCATGGTGTTCCAGCAGTTCAACCTGTTTCCGCACATGACGGTGCTGCGCAACATCACAGAGGCGCCGGTGAAGGTGCTGGGCCTGTCCAAGAAGGAGGCCAGGCAGCGGGCAGAAGAACTGCTCGAGTTGGTGGGACTGGCGGATCAGGCCCAGAAATATCCGGGCCAACTGTCCGGTGGGCAAAAGCAGCGTGTAGGCATTGCGAGGGCCTTGGCGATGCGGCCGAACATTCTTTTGTTCGACGAGCCGACCTCGGCGCTGGATCCGGAACTCGTGGGCGAGGTGCTCAACGTCATCCGAAAGCTGGCCGACGAACATGACTTGACCATGCTGCTGGTGACGCACGAGATGCGGTTCGCCAAGGAAATTTCCGACCGGGTCTGCTTTTTCGACCGCGGCCGCATTCGTGAGGAAGGCACGCCGGAAGAGCTCTTCACCGATCCCAATGAGGATCGGACGCGGGAATTTCTGGCGGCCGTGCTGGATGAGGCACCTGGCACCACCGGCTAAGTCCTGCCAAACGAGCGGGAACTGCGCTAGAAGACCCTGCAGCATTTTTGGCTGCAGGGTCTTTCTCGAGGAGCGTGCGTGTCAAAGCCTAGGATCGCCATCGTCGGGGGTGGACCGGCTGGGTTGATGGCAGCCGAAGCGGCGGCTAGCGCCGGGGCGGAGGTCACGGTTTTCGATGCCATGCCGAGCCTGGCGCGCAAACTGCTGATGGCCGGCAAATCGGGCCTCAACATCACGCATGACGAGCCTCAAGAGCGGTTCATGGGGCGCTATGGCCAGGCTCGACCGCATCTGGCGTCGGCGCTTGGTGCCTTCAACGCCGCGGCGCTGCGCGACTGGTGCACGGAACTCGGCATCGAGACATTCGTCGGGTCATCCGGCCGCGTTTTTCCAACAAGTATGAAAGCCTCGCCCCTTCTTCGCGCCTGGCTGCAGCGGCTGGGCAGGTCCGGCGTCGTGTTCAGGCCCCGCCACCGGTGGATCGGCTGGCAGGATGATGCCCTGCTGTTCGAAACACCGGAAGGGCAGGTTTCCGAGGGCGGGGATGCCGTCGTTCTGGCGCTGGGGGGCGCCAGCTGGCCGCGGCTTGGGTCGGATGCACGTTGGGTGCCCTGGCTGGTCGAGAAGGGCGTGCCCGTAGACCAGTTCAGACCCGCCAATTGTGGCTTCGAGGTTGCCTGGAGTTCCACCTTCGCAGATCGTTTCGCGGGCGCGCCGGTCAAGGCCGTCACCGCGAAAAGTGCGGCGGGCATCCTTCCGGGCGAGTTCGTGGTGACCCAGTGGGGTGTCGAAGGCAGCCTGGTCTACGCCCACGCTGCTGCTCTGCGCGATGAGTTGGAGTCAAGCGGCAGAGCAGCGCTGGTGCTCGATCTGGTTCCGGGACGCAGCGCCGAGCGGCTCGCGCGCGATCTCGCACGACAGCCTGCCAAGGCGAGCTTTTCCAACCGGCTACGCAAGGGGGCCGGGTTGGATCCCGTCAAGCTCGGCCTTTTGCGCGAGTGTGTGGAGGACCCCGGTGCGCTTGATCCGGCGGGCCTTGCTGAGCGTCTCAAGGCCTTGCCGCTTTCCCTCACCAAGCCACGACCGATCGAGCAGGCGATTTCTTCAGCTGGAGGCGTCTCATGGAGTGGCGTCGAGACGAATTTCATGCTTGCCGGCTTGCCGGGGGTGTTCGTCGCGGGTGAAATGCTGGACTGGGAGGCGCCGACGGGGGGATATCTGCTGACGGCGTGCTGGGCCACCGGACGCGCAGCGGGGCTCGCGGCCGCACGATATGCAGCGGACCAGGTGAGGGCAGAATGAACAAAATCGATCTCGACGGGCAGGTTGCGGTCGTAACAGGCGGGGCGCAGGGACTGGGGTTCGCAATCGCGCAGCGCCTGCTGGCCTCGGGAGCCCGCGTCAGTCTCTGGGATCGAGAGGCTGGGGCGCTGGAGAAGGCTGCTGCTGCCCTGGGCAGTAGCCCCGATTCCCAAATGGTAGACGTTACCGATCTGGCGGGCCTCGAACACGCCCTTGCCGGGGCCGAGGCGGCGCTTGGGCCCGTGTCCATCCTCGTGCATTCGGCCGGTGTCGCGGGCAATAACGCCCTCCTCGATGACTACGACCCGGAAGAATGGCGCCGTGTCATCGACATCAACCTCAACGGCACGTTCTATGTGAACCGTGTGGTGGTGCCGGGCATGAAAGCGCGCAATTACGGGCGCATCGTCAACATCGCCTCCATCGCCGGCAAGGAAGGCAACCCGACGGCCTCTGCCTACGCGGCGGCGAAGGCCGGTGTGATCGGCATGACGAAGTCGCTGGGCAAAGAGCTCGCGAAACATGACATCGCCGTCAACGCCATCACGCCCGCCACAGCCAAGACCCGCATACTCGACACGCTGACGGACGAATTCATCGACTACATGCTCTCCCGTATCCCGCGCGGGCGCTTTCTGGAGGTGGACGAGGCGGCTTCGATGGTCGCGTGGCTGGTGAGCCGGGAGAACAGCTTCACGACGGCCAGCGTCTTCGACCTGTCCGGCGGGCGCGCGACCTACTAGACCCGCTGCCCGGTCGCGTCGATCACCACTTCGCCATCCTCCTTGGTGAAGGGAATGGTGCGGGCCTCCGGCAAGATTTCCAGCACCACTTCGGATGGCCGACAGAGCCGTACGCCGTGTGGCGTTTCCACGAAGGGGCGGGTGATGAGGATGGGGTGCGCCAGCATGCTCTCGATCAGCGCGTCATCCGAAAGCGCGGGGTCGTCGAGGCCAAGGGTCTTGTAGGGGGTGTCCTTGATGCGGATGGCGTCCCGGACGGTAAGCCCCGCCTGCTGGATCAGATGGACCAGCCGCTCCCGGCTCGGCGGCTGCTCAAGATAGAGGACGACTTCAGGCTCGATGCCGGCGCCGCGGATCATGGCGAGGGTGTTGCGAGACGTGCCGCAGTCAGGGTTGTGGTAGATGGTGACGCTCATGCTGCCGATGTCCTCGCTCTATGGGCCGCGCCTGCTTCGTACCAGCCCTTGCTCCTGTTCACTATCCAGACCACGCTGAGCATTACCGGCACCTCGACCAGCACGCCGACGACAGTGGCCAGCGCTGCCCCTGATTGCAGGCCGAAGAGGCTAATCGCGGCCGCGACAGCCAGTTCGAAAAAATTTGATGCTCCGATAAGGGCCGAGGGTGCCGCCACACAGTGCTGCTCGCCGCTCCATCGGTTGAGGAGGTATGCCAATCCGGAGGTGAAATAGACCTGAATGAGGATGGGCACGGCCAAGAGCAGGATCACCATAGGCTGGGAGATGATCTGATCGCCCTGGAACCCAAACAGCAGCACAAGCGTGGCCAGAAGGGCGATGATGGAAACGGGCTGCAGTCGGCCGAGAATGGCAGCGAGCCGGTCTCTTCCACGGGCCGCGAGCACCCAGACGCGCAGAAGCTGCGCTAGAACTGCCGGAACGATAATGTAGAGCCCGACCGAAAGGAGCAGCGTGTTCCACGGCACGGTGATGGCGGAAAGCCCCAGGAGCAGGGCCACTATGGGCGCAAAGGCGATCACCATGATCGCGTCGTTGAGGGCCACCTGGCTTAGGGTGAAGGCGGGGTCGCCCCGTGTCAGGTTGGACCAGACAAAGACCATCGCCGTGCAGGGCGCGGCGGCCAGAATAATGAGGCCAGCAATGTAGGAATCGATCTGGTTATCGGGCAGCAGGGGCCGAAACAGCCAGCCGATGAAAATCCAACCCAGCAAGGCCATGGAAAATGGCTTGATAGCCCAGTTGATAAAAAGCGTGACGCTGATCCCGCGCCAGTGCTGCCCTACTCGCGCCAGCGAACGGAAGTCGATGCGCAGCAGCATCGGGATGATCATCAGCCAGATAAGCACCGCGACCGGCAGATTGACCTGGGCCACTTCCAGTGAGGACAGAGTTCGAAAAGCGGAGGGGAAGACCTGTCCGAGCCCGATGCCTGCGACGATGCAGAGAGCGACCCAAAGGGTGAGATAGCGTTCGAAGACAGTCATCGCATCGCCCTCTTTTCCACCGGCGAGCAGTGCGTCGTAATGTCGTTTATGAGAGGATCGCAGAGCTCGGGCCGACCACCGCAGCAGTCGTTGACCAGATACTCGATGACGCCGCGCATGCGCTCCATATCGGCCCGGTACGCTACCGTGCGGCCCTGCCGTTCGGCGAGCACCAGCCCGGACCGCGCCAACTGCGCAAGGTGCGTGGACATGGTGTTCTGTGGCACCTCGAGTTGCCGGGCGATCTCGCCTGCGGGCAGACCGTCCGGCCCGTGGCGCACGATCAGCCGAAAGGCGGTCAGTCGCGTCGGTTGGGCGAGGGCAGAGAGGGCGCTGATAACTTCATATTGTTCCATATATCGAGATATACAGATATATTGACCGACGGCAAGTCTCAATTTTGCTGTGGTCTTTACCGGTAGCCTGCCGCCTGCAGTTCGAACAGTTCGGCATAGCGGCCGCCCAGGGCCAGCAATTCCTCGTGGCTGCCGGCCTCAAGGATGGCGCCATTGTCGAGCACGAGAATGCGATCCGCCATGCGGACGGTGGAAAAGCGGTGGGAGATGATGACGGCGGTCTTGCCCGTCGCTAGCCCCTTGAAGCGGGAGAACACTTCGGCTTCCGCCTTGGCGTCGAGGGCCGCCGTGGGTTCATCGAGAATGATCAGTTCAGCGTCCCGCATATAGGCACGGGCAATGGCCACTTTCTGCCACTCGCCGCCCGATAGGTCTCGGCCATGCTTGAAGAGGCGCCCCAACTGCTGCTCGTAGCCCTGGGGGAGGGAGGCGATGACACCGTCGGCCAGGCTTTGCTCGGCCGCCGTATCGATGCGCGATTGGTCTTCGCGGGCCTCGATGCGTCCGACGCCGATATTGTCGCGGGCGGTGAAGCTATAGCGAATGAAATCCTGAAAGATGACGCCGACATGGGCGTGTATGTCGGCTGGTGCCATGTCCTTGAGATCGATCCCGTCGACTGTGATGCGGCCCTCGCTGGGGTCGTAGAGGCGTGTCAGCAGCTTGACGATGGTCGTCTTGCCCGCGCCGTTTTCCCCCACCAGGGCCAGGGTTTCTCCGGCAGGCAGGGTGAAGGACAGGTTGCGCACAACCCACTGATCGGCCTCGGGATAACGGAAGCCCACATTGTCGAACACGATGCCCTGCCGCAGGGGTGCCGGGAATGCCTTTGGCCGCGCCGGCGCGAGCACGGTGGGCTCGATCTCGAAGAAGGAGAAGAGGTCGTCGAGGTAGAGCGACTGGCCGGCGATCTGCGTGAAGCCAAGCAGGATCTTCTGGAAAAGGCCATTGAGGCGGAGGAACGAGCCCGAGAGAAAGGCGAGGTCGCCAATGGAGAAGTCTCCAATGATGGTGCGCCAGACGATGAACCCGTAGGCGCCGTAATAGGTGAGGCTGGCGATGGCTGAGAAAAGGGCACCCCAGCCGGCCCGCATCAGCGCGACACGGCGATTCTCAAGAAAGATCTGGTGGGCCAGCAGCTTGAAGCGCCCAACGAGAAAGTCCCCGAGGCCAAAGAGCTTTATTTCTTTCGCCGTCTCGGCGCTGGCGCCGATGTGCCGCAGATATTCGAGTTCGCGCCGCTCCGGGGTGCGCCAGCGGCTCAGCATGTAGGCCAGGGTGTTGAAACGGGTTTCGCCCCAGACCGCTGGAACGAAGCTCAACGGCAGAAGCAGGATTAGCCACGGGGCATAGACGAAAAGCCCCGCCGCAAGGGTGATGACGGTGAGGATGTCCTGCGCCTGGCCGAACATCTGGCTCAATAGCGCGTTCCGCCCGGCCGCCTGACGCCGGGCACGCTCAAGACGATCCTGATATTCCGCGGACTCAAAATGCATCAGGTCGAGCCGGGCGGCGTGTCCCATGAGCTCGACGCTGACCGTATTGGAATGCAGCTCGGAAAGCACCGAGTCCACAAGGCCAGTGGCACGGGTCAAAACGTCAGTCAGGAGGACCAGAACGAGCTCGATGGCAAGAAGCTCGACAACGGTGGTCAGCGCGCCGCTGGCCCACCAATCGCCAAAGCCGGGGCCAGGCGGCGGCAGGCTTGTGAGGCGCACCACTTCGTCAATGATCAGCTTACCCACGTAGAGGGCTGCCACCGGCTGAAGGGCGGCAACGAGACGCAGCCCAATGCTGGCTGCGGTCAGCCAGCGGCTGGTGCGCCAGATCTGAGCCACCAGCCGCCCCAGATGGCGCATATTCTGCAGCCGCTCGCGAAAGCTCGGAGCTTGTTCGGGGTGGGGAGGCGGGCGCCGGCCGGGAAGATCGGTCATGGTGTTTCTTGTAGCGCCGAAGCCGGCCCGGGAAAACGCACGGATTATTAGCGTCTGCCGCCGTGTATCCCCCGGCCCCGCTGCGCACCTCTAATCGAGATAGCGCAGCGGGAAGGGCAGGCAGCCTTAGAAGCGCTGCGGCGCAGCGGGCTTGTTGCCGATGATCGTCTCGATTTTCTCGATGACGTCAGGGGTCAGCTTGCTCTTGTGGTCCAGCGCGGCGAGGTTGTCGATGAGCTGGCTCTTCCTGGACGCACCGAGGATCACGGTGGAGACGTGCGGTGTGCGCAGGCACCAGAGCAATGCGAGGTGCGTGATGGAGAGGCTCACCTCGTCCGCCAGCTTGGCCAGTTGGCGGATCTTGTCGAGCCGCGCCTGACCGTCCTCGCTTTGCAGTTGCTCCTTGAGCCACTCATAGCCGGGCAGGTTCATGCGACTGTCGGCCGGAATGCCGTCATTGTATTTGCCCGTCAGGAGGCCTGAGGCGAGCGGAGACCAGATGGTCGTGCCCAGGCCAAGAAGGTCGTAGAGCGGCAGGTAGTCCTTCTCCACCTTCTCGCGGGTGAAGAGGTTGTACTGCGGCTGCTCCATGGTGGGCGGTGTGAGGTGGTTGGCGCGCGCAAAGCCCCAGGCCTCCGTTAGTTGCTGGGCGCTCCACTCGGAGGTGCCCCAATAGAGTACCTTGCCTTGGGTGACGAGGTTGTGCATGGCCCACACCGTCTCCTCGATCGGGGTGTCGATGTCCGGGCGGTGACAGAAGTAGAGGTCGAGATAATCGACCTGGAGGCGCTTGAGGGCGGCGTGGCAGGCCTCGGTGACGTGCTTGCGGCTGAGGCCCTTCTGCGTGGGCTTCTGACCGCCCCAGAAGACCTTGGAAGAAACCGAATAGCTGTCACGGCTCCAGCCGAGCTTGGCCAGTGCCTCGCCCATCAGCTTTTCCGACTTCCCGGCCTCGTAGCCTTCGGCGTTGTCGAAGAAATTGACCCCCGCGTCGTAGGCGTGGCGCATGAGGTCGATGGCATCGTTCTGATCGACCTGTTTGGAGAAGGTGACCCAACTGCCGAGCGAAAGTTCGCTGACCTTGAGGCCGGATTTGCCCAAGCGACGATATTCCATTTGCGATGTCCTCGGATTTGGCGCCTTGCGCCCGTTGTCTTTATCGGCACTTGCCGATGGAGAAGCTGGTCTATCGCGCTGAAGGTGGCATTGTAAACAGCTGCAGGAACGCCCGGACCCGAATGACGTTGCTTGTCAAGCATGGGGAGGCAACCAATGCTACGCGATCAGGACAGTTCGGCCATCGTCGCCGTTTCGGATATCGACCGGGCCAAGACATTTTATCGCGACGTGCTCGGGCTCGAGGTGACGGAGGACAGCGGGCAGGTCGTCACCTTCCGCACCGGTGCGACCAGGCTCGTGGTCTACGTGTCGGAGTATGCCGGCACCAACAAGGCCAATGCAGTGGTCTGGGGCGTCGGCGACCAGCTCGAAACCATCGTGTCCGATTTGCGAGACAAGGGCGTGACCTTCGAGCGCTATGAGGGCATGGACTATGCCGAAGGCATCCACCGGGCCGGAGATTTTCGCATGGTGTGGTTCAAGGATCCGGACGGCAACATCCTGCACCTCAACAGCATGTAACCTCAGGGCAGTTCGCGCAGGAACCGGACCAGATCGCTGGTGACATGGTGGACGTGGGGACCGCGGGCGCGGCCGAGTTCCCAGGCATCCACCTGTGCGTGGGCGAAGCCGTCGCCGGCCACGACCTGCACCGTCACCATCCCCACCTCGTGGGGGACGAGCAGGTTTTTCTCGAGATCATCGAACATCACGGCCTGGCGCGGATCGATGCCGTGCCGCAGAAAGAAGCCGTCATAGGCCTCGCGGTGCGGCTTGGGCACGAAGGTCATGGCACGGATGTCGTGCACATGCTCGAAAAGGTCGTCGCCGCCGAGACGCTTGAGGACGTTGCGGGCGTGTCCGGTGTCGCCATTGGTCAGGATGAACTTGCGCCCCGGCAGGGCACGGATCGCCTCGACGAGGTCGGGATGCGGGAGCACCGGCGCGTAGTCGATGGCGTGTACCGTGTTGAGGAAGTGATCCGCGTCCACCTGATGGCGGTGCATCAGGCCGTTCAGGGTGGTGCCGAAATCGCGGTAATAGGTCTTCTGGAGGTCGCGCGCCGCAGCAAAATCGAGCTGAGTCAGTTCCATCACGTAGTTTGTGATGCGCACGTCGATCTGCGCGAACAGGTTACATTCCCGCGGGTAGAGGGTGTTGTCGAGGTCGAACACCCATTCGGTCACATGCGATAGACTGCGGGGCAGGGCCATGCTGAGTTCGTTCATCTTCCCAGCATGGCATGAAATCGTGAAAGCTTCACCTAAAGTGGTGGTGAAGCCATACCTCACTCGGCCGCGGCATTTGCGGAGACGGTGAGGCCCAGTGCAGAGATCAGACCCGCCGGATTGGCTGCAGCCGCAGTCAGCACCAGCAACGATGTGGGGCTGGGTGGCTGCACCGCGACTTCAAAGCTCTGCGGATCATCGAGGAACGCGTTGACCTGCGGCACCACGAGATCGGTCAAAGGCTGCACACCGGCCTGTCCGACCAGTTCCGGTACCATCGCCTTGAGGCCGGCCACGAAGGTGGCGCGATCAGCGCCGGACTGGCCGGCGTAGAAATCCAGCAGCTTGTTGGCGAGGCCCGCATCGTCGTAGCGCACGGCGGCGCTGGTGAGGCTGAGCGACTGGAGCATCTCCATGCCGGCCATCATCTGTTTTGCCTGGGCTTCTTCGCTGGTGGGATCGGCATCACTCGCCTGCAGCGCATAGAGCTTTTCGAGCACCGGCATGGTGAAGCCGGTAAGGTCGGCCGTGATGTCGAGAGAGCCGATGTCGGCGAAATCGAGCAGGAATTGGTCGATGACCATGTGCCCGTCCGCCAGCGACCAGGACATTGACTCGTTGATGTCGCCCGAGATCGTGGTGAGGCCGAGGGCTTCGATCATGGCGCCCGATTCAGGGTCCTCATCCTCTACGGTCGAAAGGTCGGCCCAGATGCCCGACACGGAGAATGTGGTGTCGATGCTTTCGAGCGCGTCGGCGTCGTCATAGGAAAAATCGGACGCCAGTTGCATGCCGTCGATGCGGATCACTTCCTCGCCCTTGCGGGTGACCGACAGCTTGCCGGTGGACAGGCTGGCGACGCTTTGCAGGCCAGTTTCGAGCGAGACCTGATCGGCCGGGGGCAGCCAGATGTCTTCGGCCTTCATGTCGACCAGACTGACCCGACCCTCTGGATCGTCGGCGAACTGGCTATCGATGTCGGGGACGGTAAGGCTTTGGGCCGTGAAGCCGCCATCTTCGGTTTCGGCAACGCCGGAGAAGGTGAGTTCAGTCTCGAGCTTGGTCGGCTCGGTCTCGCCGGCCATCGTCAGGGTGACGCCGTCGACCTTGATGGTGTCGCCTTCGAGCGTGGCGGGGCCGAACTGGAAGTCATAGCCCATGGTGGCGTAGACTGCTTCGACCCGGTCAAGAAACGCCTCGGCGTCCAGTGCCCACGCCGGTTGCAGGGCACCCAGGCTGACAAGCGCGGTCGCCAGCATCAGGGTTGTGGTCTTGATCGACCTCTTCATAACAATAGTCCCTCGGTTCTTCGGGTGGCCTTGCACCGTGCCGCCACGCCTTGCGTCTTTGATTGCCTTGGAAACGCCCAATATCAAGAGTTTGACGGCCAAAATGCGTCCCATCAATAGACGCAGTATATTTCGCCCTAATGTCTATATGCGGCTAGCGGGGTGTTGGTCGAGAAACTGCCGATAGGCAGGATTGTCCGTCTCGTCCCACCAGGGAAAACCGATGGTCTCGAGGTGCTCGATAAGGTCGTCCTGCGTTTCGGGCGGCACCTGGATCCCCACAAGCACCCGTCCATAGTCGGCGCCGTGGTTACGATAGTGGAACAGCGAGATGTTCCAGGCGTCGGTGAGGCCTTCCAGAAACTTCAGCAGGGCCCCGGGCCGCTCGGGAAACTGGAAGCGGAACACCTGCTCATCGCGCAGATCGTTGACCCGGCCACCCACCATGTGACGGACGTGCAGCTTGGCGACCTCGTTGTCGGTCATGTCCGTCACGGCCAGCCCGCGCGCGGTGAGGAGGTCGATGATGTCGGCCTTTTCCCTGTCACCGTCCGTCAGCTTGATGCCGACAAAGATGCTGGCTGTCGTGCCGTGGGCATAGCGATAGTTGAATTCCGTGATCGCGCGCTTGCCGAGGAGGCGAATGAAGGCGCGATAGCTGCCAGGGTGCTCCGGGATGGTGACGGCAAGCAGGGCCTCGGCTCGCTCGCCGATCTCGGCGCGTTCGGCGACGTAACGGAGACGGTCGAAATTGACATTGGCGCCCGAGTTGATGGCGATGAGGGGACCGTCGGGCGCGGCCCCGCGCTCGACGTCGCGCCGCAGCCCCGCAAGGGCGAGGGCGCCGGCGGGCTCGGCAATGGCGCGCATGTCGTCGAAAATATCCTTGATGGCGGCGCAGATTTCGTCGGCGGAGACGGTGACGATATCGTCCAGCAGGTCCCGGCAGATGCGGAAGGTCTCGTTGCCGACCTGGCGAACGGCGACGCCGTCGGCGAACAGCCCCACCTGATCGAGCGCCACGGGACCGCCTGCGGCAATTGCGGCCTGCATGCTGGCCGCTTCTTCCGGCTCGACGCCGATGACGCGAATGTCGGGGCGAAGGAATTTGACGAAGGCCGCGATGCCGGCGGCCAGCCCACCGCCGCCAATGGGAACGTAGATGGCGCCGATTTTGTCTGGGTGCTGTCGCATGAGTTCGAGGCCGACGGTGCCCTGGCCCGCGATGACGTCGGGATCATCGAAGGGATGAACGAACACATAGCCGTGGCGCTCGGCCAGAATGGCAGCATGGGCGCGGGCAGCGTCGAACCCGTCGCCGAAGAGGACAACTTCGCCCCCTAGGGCCTGGACCGCGGTGACTTTGATGGCAGGGGTCGTCGTGGGCATGACGATGACCGCCCGTATGCCCATTCGGGTGGCAGAGAGGGCAACGCCCTGCGCGTGATTGCCTGCCGAAGCGCAGATCACGCCGCGGGCGCGTTCTTCCGCACTCAACTGGGCCATCCGGTTGTGCGCACCGCGGATTTTGAAGGAGAAGACCGGTTGCAGATCTTCACGCTTGAGTAGGACCGGCCGCGCGAGACGTGCCGACAGCCGCGGCATAGGCTCGAGCGGGGTCTGAATGGCGACGTCGTAGACGGACGATGTCAGAATCTTGCGGACGTAGTCGGTCATGATGCGCTCCTCAGCGCCGCGATGAACGGCTCCTGACAGGAAATGTCAACGTCAGCGCCTAGTCTGATTTCAACCCTAGGCGCATGGCTGGCTTGTCTCAATCAAGTGATTGATTAGCGTGGGTGAGGGGCGTATAGGCGCGCCATGCAGATCGATTGTTCAAGACGCGAGAGCGGCGACGAGCGCCGCTTGGCCATAGCCAAGGCGGCGCGCGGGCTGATTGTCGAGAAGGGCCTCGAGGGGCTTCGCACGCGCGACATCGCGGCGCGCGTCGGCATCAACATCGCCACGTTGCACTACCACGTGCCGAGCAAGGAGGCGCTGGTGGCCCTGGTGGCGCAGAGCCTGAAGGAGGAATTTCGGGCACAGGAGATGCAGCGACCGCGCGACGGGCGATCCGGTCTGGCCCTGCTGCGTATGGAGTTCGAAGATATCGTCGAGACCATGCTCGAAGCGCCCGATCGCCTCAGCGTCATGGCTGAACTGGTGGAGCGCGCGCGGCGTGACCCAGCCATCGCTCAAATCATTGGGCCGATGACCAATCACTGGCGCTCGATCCTCGCCGGTATTTTCTCCCGCGGCGTCGCCGATGGCACGTTGCGGCAGACCATAGATCCAGAGGCGGCGGCCCACATTTTTCTGGGCACGATTGCCGGCTGGCGCACCACACAGCCAAGCCGGGAAGAGATGGTCTCGGTTTTTGCAGAACTCGAACGGGCCTTTATCGCGCCCGCGCAAGAAGAAGAGGTTTGAAATGTCTCCACACACTGGTGAGGGCGGGCCACCTGATCCGCGCCGCTGGGTGGCTCTGGCCATCCTGCTGATCGCCAATTTCATGAATCTGATCGACGTGACGATCGTCAATGTCGCGTTGCCGTCCATGCGCGAGAACCTGGGCGCCTCGGATAGCCAGATCGAATGGGTCGTTGCCGCCTATGTGCTGGCGTTCGCCCTTGGCTTGCTGCCCTTCGGGCGGCTGGGCGACATCGTGGGGCGCACCCGCATGTTTCTGCTCGGGGTCGGCGCTTTCACCGCGGCTTCGGCATTGTGCGGTCTCTCCCCCAGCATCGAGATGCTCATCGCGGCGCGCGTCCTGCAGGGGTTTGCCGGCGCCATGATGACGCCGCAGGTGCTGGCCATCGCCACCGTGACCTTTCCGCCGCAGGAACGCGGGCAGGCCTTCTCCCTGTTCGGTCTTTCGGCGGGTCTCGCCTCGGTGTGCGGGCCGATCCTGGGCGGGGTCTTGATCGACGCGCACATCTTCGGGCTCGATTGGCAGCCAATCTTTCTTGTCAACGTGCCCATCGGCATTCTGGCGGTCGTTGCCGGATGGTTCCTGATCCCGCGCCTGCCCGGCCATGCCGAGCTCAAGAACGACTATGTGGGCATCGCGCTTTTTGGCCTTGGTATCGTCGCCGTGGTGTTCCCGATCGTCGAGGGGCGCACTTATGGCTGGCCGCTCTGGGCGTTCGGGCTGATCGCGCTCGGGCTGGTCATGCTCGGCCTGTTCTACCTGTGGCAGCGCCGGCGCGCTCAGGCGGGGGAACCGCAACTGCTCAACTATGACCTGCTGCGCAGCAAGGACTTCATGTTCGGCGCCTTCGTCGTCACCGTTTTCGCTTCGGGCATTCCGGGCATGTTCATGGTGATTTCGTTGCTGCTGCAGGCGGGCTTCAACTTCACACCACTGGAATCTGGCCTCACCAACACACCATTCTCGGTAGGCGTGTTGATCGCCTCCTTCATCGCGGGCCGCTTCGGAGCGCATTATCTGCGTTCCCGTCTCGTCGCCGCAGCGGGGCTGCTCACCTTCGGCATCGGCTGGCTCCATTTCATCATTGCCGGCGTGGCTGACACGATCGACCACTGGTGGTTCCTGCCGCCGTTGTTGATCGCCGGCATTGGTCTGGGCCTGGGCTTTTCGTCGCTGTTCCAACTGGTCCTGCGCAGCGTTCCCAATCGCGACGCCGGCGCGGGTTCGGGTGCACTTCAGGCATTCCAGCAGGTGGGCGGCGCGCTCGGCGTCGCTTTGGTGGGCCAAATCTTTTTCACCAACCTCGGCAACAACTTTGCCGCCGGCGCCGGCCCGCACGCCGCATTCGCCGATGCCACGGCCCTTGCCCTTTGGTATCAGGTGATCTCGTTCGCGATCGTGCTGATCCTGGCCTTCCGGTTCAAGGGGTCGGGGAGCCAGCCGCAAGGACGTTCTGTGCACGCGGTGCCTGTCGAGGCTTGAATGATATGGGCCGCCTCCTGGCGGCCCTTTCTATTTCAGCAACTGCCAAGTCTGGTAGCCGGCAAGGGCGATAACCAGCAGTCCGACCATGAGCATCAGGCGCTGGCCTGGTATTTTCTTGACGACGAACCCGGCAAGAGGGGCCGCCAGGATGCCGCCCACCACAAGGCCGGCCACGGACCAGATGTGGCCGCCGATGCCGTCTGCCTCGGCCCAGTGGCCGGAGAAGATGGCGACAAGGAAGGCTGCCGACACGGCGGTGGTGATGAAGAACTCAACCGTGTTCACCGTGCCGACCACGAACCGCGGCGCCGCGCCGGACCCGATGAGGCTGGTCGTGACCACAGGGCCCCATCCGCCACCGCCGGCGGCATCAACGAAGCCTCCCACCAGACCGAGTGGGGCGACGACTGCCGCGTGCGGATCGACGACAGAGCGGCGGGCCCGGAATGCGCGATAGAGGATGTAAAGGCCCATCACCGTGAGGTAGGCGGTCACGTACGGGCGGAGCATGGCGCCATCGATGCTGGTCAGGACATAGGTGCCGAGCACTCCACCCAGTATCCCTGCCGGCGCCAGACGCCAGAACAGCCGCCAGTCGACATTGCGATGGCTGGTGTGGCTGATGGCCGAGGCCGCGGTGGTGAACATCTCGGCGGCGTGCACGCTGGCCGAGGCTACCGCAGGCGTGACGCCGAAGGTGAGCAGGACGGTTGAACTGACCACGCCATAGGCCATCCCCAAGGCGCCATCGACGATCTGGGCCAGAAACCCCACTCCCGCAAACAGAAAGAATTCGACCGGCATGCTGCCTCCCCTGGCGTTGCGGGGGTACACTAGAGGTTAGTCTACTGGTCGAGTAGTGTTAGCCAAGCGAGAGCTTTGCGTCTCTCGGCTGCCGGACGAAATTGTTTACCAATTTCGTCCTAGTGAACGATCAGCGTGCCGGCGCCGTGTTCGGTAAAGAGCTCCACCAGAACCACGTGCGGCGTCTTCCCGTTGAGGATCACCACGCCCTCCACCCCATTCTCCAGCGCTTCGAGGCACGTCTCGACCTTGGGGATCATGCCGCCCGAGATCGTGCCGTCGGCGATGAGCGCCTTGGCATCGCGGACGGTGAGCTCGGAGATCAGCTTGCCCTGGGCATCCAGCACCCCCGGAACATCAGTGAGGAACAGGAGGCGCTTGGCGCCGAGCGAGCCTGCAATGGCGCCGGCGAAGGTGTCGGCATTGATGTTGTAGGTGTTGCCGTCGCGGCCGGGAGCCACTGGCGCAATGACCGGGATCATCTCCGAGCGGGCGAGAAGATCGAGCAGGGTGCGATCCACTTCGACGGGTTCGCCCACAAATCCGAGGTCCAAAAGGCGCTCGATGTTCGAGCCCGGGTCCTTGACCCGCTTCTCGGCTTTTCGGGCAAAGACCATGTTGCCGTCCTTACCGCAGAGCCCAATGGCCCATTCGCCCTCGGCATTGATCAGCGCCACGATTTCCTTGTTGATCGACCCCGCCAGCACCATCTCGACGACGTCCATGGTGCGCTGGTCGGTGACTCGGAGGCCGCCTTCGAACTTGGATTCGATGCCGAGGTTCTTGAGCATCGAGGCAATCTGGGGCCCGCCGCCATGGACGACGATGGGATTGACCTTGGACTGCTTGAGAAGCGCGATGTCGCGGGCGAAGGCGCGGCCGAGCTCGATGTCCCCCATGGCATGGCCGCCATATTTGACGACGACCGTCTTGCCCTCGTAGCGCTGCATGTAAGGCAGGGCCTGTGCCAGGATGCCAGCGTCGTGGCTGAACCGGTCGACGGAGGAGGCTTGTTCGGTCATGAGCAGGTTCCCTTGGCAAGGCGTGCAATCGCGCAAAGGGTCTAGTGCATTTTGGGTTCCGATGAAATCGGCTTCGGCGCCAAAAAACGCGCAGCGGTGATCCTTTTCCCCTGAGACGCCGTATCAGTCTGGTTGCCGTTGGCTGGCCGGTTCCTGGAGGTCCATTCGAACATGTCCACGCAGACGCCTTCGGCTGAAATCGCCGATCTCATCGCTCGCTGCGCGCTCCGTGACCGTCAGGCGTTCCGCACGCTCTATGGCCGCACGAGTGCGAAACTCTTTGGCGTGGTCCTCCGTATATTGAGGGACAGGGCAGAAGCCGAGGAAGCGATACAGGAAGTCTACATCAAGATCTGGCAGCGGGCCGATCGCTACGTCGCGGGAAATACCAGCCCGATCAGCTGGCTCGTTGCGGTGGCGCGAAACCACGCCCTGGACATTGTTCGGGCGCGGCGACCGCAGGCAGACGATCTGGATGTTGCAGCCGATATCCCCGACGCGGCGCCCGATCCGGAGCGGCGGATGCAATCGAGCGAGGACGGAGAGCGGATCGAACACTGCCTCTCCATTCTCGAGGCGGACCGTGCAGATGCTGTGCGGGGCGCCTATCTCGACGGATATAGCTATGAGGAACTGGCGCAGCGCCATGCGGTGCCGATCAACACGATGAGAACCTGGCTTCGGCGGAGCCTCATCAAACTGCGAGAGTGTCTTTCAGCATGAGCCAGACGGCAGACGGCGAGGAGCGAGGCGGGCGCGAGGCATTGGTTGCCGAGTATGTGCTGGGGCTCCTCGGTCCGCGGGAGCACGCGCGGGTGGCGGCGCTGATCGAGTCCGACCCCGCGCTGGCTGCGGAACGCGATTTCTGGCTGGCCCGCCTGTCTCCGCTCGATGCGCAGTTCGCAGAGCAGGTTCCTCCGGCAAGGATTCTCCCGGCAGTGGAACGGCGGCTGTTCGCAGATGCGCCGCGCTCCACCTGGTGGGATAGCCTCGCGCTCTGGCGCGGCTTGGCGGCCGGTGCACTTGCGGTTGCCGTTCTCGCCGTTGGCCTCAACGTCACGCGACCTGCCCCCGATGTTTCAGCGCTCACCACACAACTCGTCGCTGCGCTGGAGGAAGAGGGGAGCGATGTGCGCTTCATCGCCCTCTATGACGGCGAGGGGACCGTCAGGCTCACCGCATTGTCGGGGAGTGAAACGCCGGACAAGGACCTTGAGCTCTGGGCCATCCAGGGAGACGCCGCGCCGATCTCCATGGGCGTCATCCCGGTCAACGAGCGCTCCAGCGTGGTCCTCAGCGAGCGCGTGCTAGAGGGCTGGGGACAGGGGTCGGTGCTGGCCATCACTCTTGAACCCAAGGGTGGCGCGCCGGAAGGCAAGCCCACAGGTCCCGTGGTCGCCAAAGGCGCTGTGCATCAGATCTAGCCTGCTGCTGCGTCCATGGCAGGGCTAGTCGATGAGAAGTTCAACCTTGATCCTCTCGTCAAAGGACCAGCCGCCGAGCGACAGAAGGCCACCTTCGGCATCGCGCACGATGGGAGCGGTTCGAATGGCCTCGGCCGGCGTTGTCACCTTGAACCCGAGGACGCTCTCCAGGCGATGGCGAGGCATGAAATCCGTCGAGCCGGCGACAAGATCGTTGTGATCGGAGAGGTTGGTGATCAGGAACCGGTGATCCCAGATCAAGCCGCCCCCAGGAGGCAAGGGCTGGTCGGCAGGCAGGTTTCTGCCGGGCTCCCGGCTGACCACGAGGTTGTCGTCCCGCAACCGGACCATGGCCCCCAGAAGCGTCGCAGCCCGCGGCAGAGTGGCGGAGACAATCTGGTCGTAGAGACGCTCCACCGGACCGAGCGCCCTTGGCTTCTGCCTGCCTCCGACGATGTTGAGGATGCGCATCAGCACGCGTCGGCCCAGCGCCGGGCTGAGAGCGCCAAACGCCTTTCGGTCCACCGTCGCGGCTCCGAAGCCATCGAGTGACACCAGTTCGGCGAAGGCAGCGTCGGCCATTTCTGCCAATGCAGCATCGGCTTCGGCCATGCGGGCCGCAAAGCGCGACAAGGCCGCGCCGTCGAGGCCGTCCTCGGCCAGAAGCGGTAGTTTTTCGCGCCATCGAACGCGCTCGTAGCTTCTATCGGTGTTGGATGGGTCCTGTGCGGGGTCGAGGCCTGCGGCCTCCACCAGCGCCCCAAGCGCCGATGGCTCCACGTCAAGCAGCGGCCGGAACACCCGGACGCCCTCCACCAGGCTCATCGGGCTCATGCCCTTGAGACCTTCGATGCCGCTCCCATGGGCGAGGCGCATCAATACGGTTTCGGCCTGGTCCGAGCGGTGGTGGGCGGTCAGGAGCAGGGTGGCGCCATCCGCAGCCATGGCCTCTCCGATGAGCCGGTAGCGCGCGTGCCGCGCCGCTTCCTGCAGCCCGGTGTGTGGCTTGGGGCCTTCCCAAATAAGCAAACGCACATCAAGTCCAAGTGCCCGCGCTTCGCGCTCCACCATGGCTGCCTCAGCAGCCGCTTCAGGGCGCAGACCGTGATCGAGTGTATAGACGATCAACCGCGGGGCATCCGGCCTGCGCTCCGCCCAAGCGTGCGCCAGCAGCATCAAGGCAAGGCTGTCCGGTCCACCAGACACAGCGAGGCCGATGGTGGTTTCCTGAAGGGCGGGGGCGAAGAGGTGATCGAGCGTGGCCGGATCACCCAGGTCTGGTGTCACGCCGAGGGGCATCCGGCGCGGGCCTTTTCCTCGCTCAGCCGTGACTTGAAGGCGGGGATCGTATCTGTGTAGCGCTGATCGACTTCTGCGAAGGTGCGGCAGGCTGTTTCGGTTTCTCCTGCGCCGTTGAGGGCCACCCCGAGCTTGAGCAGCAAATCGGGAGCGCGGCTGCTGTCCGGGTGCTTCTGGAAGGCGTTGAGGAGGACCTCTGCTGCCTGATCGAAGGAGCCTTGCGCGATCAGGGATTCGCCGAGCCAGTTGGCAGCGTCCGGTCCCTGCGGATTGTCAGGGTAGAGCTCGAGGAACTGGCTTAACTGTTCTTCCGCGAAGGCATAATCTCCCGCGACGAACGCCTCGTAGCCGGCCTTGTACTGCGCGTCGGCATCGGGGTTGCCACTGGCGTCGGCTGTAGGATCGTAGCTGAGGTCGAGCGGTCGGCCGGTGATGAGGTCGACGCCACCGCTCAACCCTGTGCCAACGAGAGGGTCCGAGGAGGCACCTACGCCATCCGCATCACCCGCCGAGCCGTCGTCAAAGGTGGGGTCGAACTCAAGTTCGCCCGGCAGGGGTTTCACGCCCTGTTCGGGGATGTCGGTCAGCGGCGCGGGTGCGTTGCCAGTCTGATCGGGGGCAGGGTTCTGCGGCAACGCCTCGGGCTGCGTCGCGCCGCCCGGTTGGGTTGCCGCATCAGTTTTTCCCCCGGCACCGCCTTCCAGTTGCTGGAAGCGGAATTCGCTGTCTTCCTGCATCCGGTTGATGAGTTCCTGCAACTGGGTGAGTTGGAACGTCAGCCCCTCGATCTGTCCGTTGAGCGAGCGAATCTGTTCCTCGAGCTGCTGGATGCGGACCATGGTCTGGGCCTGGTCCGCCTGCGCCACCTGCAGCCGTCCATTGTTGCCGTTCGTCAGGGTCAGGCCGCCCAACTCAGCCGGCGGCAAGATCGTCTGGGCCTGCGCCGCAGTGGCGCATAGCCCCAGGCCCAACGCGCAAAGCGCCGCGCGGCCCAGTTGTGAAAGATTCCTCAGGGTCAAGCCAAACTCTCCAGCGCAAATGACGTGCGTGCCAAGATGGGTGTTATGGGCCCTCGGATAAAGGCCAAATTTGGTCAAAAGAAAGCGCCCGGGCCAATTGGTGGCTCCGGGCGCTCTTGCCTCCAGTTTTCACTGGACCGATTGGCCCCGTTGCCGGGGCCGTTAGGGCTACTGGACCACCGTCACCGCGCGGCGGTTCTGGCTCCAGCAGGAGATGTCGTTACAGATTGCCACCGGGCGTTCCTTGCCGAAGGACTGGCTGGTGATGCGCGCCTGGTTGACGCCCTTGGAAACGAGGTAGTTTACCACGACGTTGGCGCGGCGCGCGCCCAAGGCGATGTTGTATTCGCGCGTACCGCGCTCGTCAGCATGGCCTTCGATCATGATGCGGTAGTTCTGGTACTGGTTGAGCCAGGCGGCCTGCTTGTCCAGCGTGGCCATTGCAGTGTTGGTCAGCGACGACGAGTCGGTCTCGAAGAAGACGCGGTCGCCTACGGTGACCAGGAACTCCTGCTGGCTGCCGGGTGCGCCGCCACCGGGGCCGACATTGCCGACGCCGGTCAGGCCGACATTGTCATTGGGGGAACGCGAACAGGCTGCGATGACCACGACGAACAGCAGCATCGCCGCGGCACGCAGTGCAGTATTAATTGGGGCGGGGATGACCACGACAGGCTCCTAGAAAGGCGATAATCTTAGGTACCGCATTTACCGCGCTTAATCTTAAAAGCGGGTGTCTCAACGTGGTTAATCTTTGCCTATTCGGGCGCGAATGTGGCGCGAATCCGGCCTTTTTCGCGCCGTTGTAACGGCGCAACACTGGGCCTGCCGGTGGCATTAAGGTTAAGCTGCGCCGGGGTCAGCCCTCGGTGAGCTTGAACTCGATGCGGCGGTTGCGCCGATAGGCCTCGTCGCTTTCGCCCGGATCGAGTGGCGAAAATTCGCCGAAGCCGGCGGCCACGAGGCGTGCGGGCGCGACCCCTTTGGAGACCAGATACTGCGCGACGGAAATCGCGCGCGCGGCGGACAACTCCCAGTTGGAGGGGAAACGGGCGTTGGAGATCGGGCGCTTATCGGTATGACCATCGATGCGCAGCACCCAGTTGATGTCGGGCGGAATTTCTTCTTCCAGTTGCAGGATGGCGTCGGCCAATGCGTCGAGTTCGGGCGTACCCGCCGGGTCGATTTCGGCCGATCCCGGATCGAACAGAACTTCGGACTGGAACACGAAGCGATCGCCGACGATGCGCACGTCGGCACGGCCTTCGAGAATTTGCCGAAGCCGGCCGAAGAAGTCGGAGCGATAGCGCGAGAGATCCTGCACACGCTGGGCAAGAGCGACATTGAGGCGCCGGCCGAGATCGGCGATCTGGCTGCGGCTTTCGGTGTCACGCGCCTCGGACGCTTCCAGTGCAGCCTCGAGTGCGCCGATCTGTGAGCGCAGCGCGGCCAACTGCTGGTTGAGCAGGGCGACCTGTGCGTTGGCCTCATCGGAGAGTTTTTGGGCGTCGGTCAATTCCGACTGCAGCCCGGCAAGTGCTGCGTCGCGCTCGCCAATATTGCCGCCGAGGCCGGAGAGCTGGGCGCTGAGGCGATCGTTCTCCGATTGCGCGCCGGCCAGGGTAGCGGTCAGCGACGCCAGTTGTGAGGTGAGGTCATCGGAGTTGGAGCGCTCGAGCTGGAGCATCTCTGTCAGTTCGGCGATCTGGCTGTTGAGGCGCGCCAGCGCCGTGTCCCGTCCCTGAATTTCCTGCCCAAGGAAAAACTGGGTCAGCATAAAGAGGCTGAGCATGAAGATGATGACGAGCAGGAGGCTCGACAGGGCATCGACGAAGCCGGGCCAGTAGTTGGCCTCCTGGCGCCTGCGGGAACGGGCCCCCGGCATCAGTTATTCCCGCCGCTCGTTGTCGGCTTCGCGCAGCATCGCCTCGATCAGGTCGCGCAGCTTCTTGTTGGTTTCACCCTGCTCGGTGATGTAGCGCCGCAGATCGTCCTGCTCGGTGCGGATGTGCTTGACGAGGCCATCGATGCCGCGGGCCAGCTCCGCCATCGCCCTGATGGCGTTTTGCGAAGAGTTCTGGTTCTGCATGCTGGCGCCCATGCGCTCGATGGCGGCCTGAATCTCCGCATTCGGCACGCCCATGGAATTGGCCTGCATCGCGGTGACGGGGTGGTCGAGTTCCGTCATCGAAGTCATCCAGTCTTCGAGATCGGTGTAAAAGGCATTCTGCGCCTGGCTGGTCTGGAGATCGAGAAAGCCCAGCACCAGGGAGCCGGAAAGGCCGAACAGGGAGGACGAAAACGCCGTGCCCATGCCGCTCAGCGGCGCGACAAGGCCTTCCTTGAGATTGGTAAAGAGCGTGGCGCTGTCACCGGAGGTCACGTCCAGCGCGTTGATGACGCTGCCGACCGAGGTCACCGTTTGCAGCAAACCGTAAAAAGTGCCCATGAGGCCCAGGAACACCAAAAGGCCGGTGAGATAGCGGGACGTATCCTTCGCTTCGTCGAGGCGGTTGCCCACGCTGTCGAGGATGGAGCGCATGGAGGAGGGCGTGATCACCGCTTCCCCGATCCGCTCGCGCAGGATGCCGGCGACGGGGGCCAGGAGAACCGGCTGGCGCGCCGTGGTCATATTGCCGTCCTGCAGGGAATTGACCCACTTCACCTCGGGAAAGAGCCGCGCAACCTGGCGGAAACTGAGGAAGATGCCGATCGCGAGGGTGAAGAAGATCAGCGAATTTATGAAGGGGTTGGCCCAGAAGAAGGTGACGATGGTGGAGAACAGAATGGCCGCGACCAGCGCCACGAGCACCAGGAAGATGACGATCTTGACCAGGTAAACGGCTGGACTGCCGAGGTGGTAGGGATCGTAACCTTGAGTCATGTCGCCGGACCTAGCCCTCATACGCAAATCAACCGCTCCGAGACTAGTGGTGGGCGAAAGGCGTGACAACGGAAAAGGTTAACGCGCGGCCGCGCGGCAAGCGAAAACGGCCGCCGACCTACTTGATTGACTTGATTTCCTTGAGCAGGGCGCCCTGCAAGGTCTCGTTGCCCGCAACGACCTGGCCATTCCAGACCGAGCCCGGCTGACCGGCGAAATCGGTAACGAGGCCACCGGCTTCGCGGATCATGAGAAACCCTGGCGCCACGTCCCAGGGTTGCAGCCCTGCTTCCCAGAGCGCGTCGAAGCGGCCGGCGGCGAGCCAGGCCATGTCGATCGAGATCGAACCACCGCGACGGATGCCGGCGACGGCCGGATTGATGGACGCCAGCTGGCGCAGCTGCAGGGCATCGTTGGACGTGCCTTGCGTCTTGATACCCGTGGACACAACAGCATCCGAGAGGTGCCGCCGGCCGGCAACGCGCAGCCGCTTGCGGTCAGCCAGCCAGGCGCCGCCGCCCTTTTCGGCCGTGAACATCTCGTCCATCACCGGGTTGTAGATGACCGACGCCACGATCTCGTCGCCGCGCTGCAGGGC
This sequence comes from Devosia oryzisoli, assembly GCF_014837245.1. Taxonomy (GTDB): domain Bacteria; phylum Pseudomonadota; class Alphaproteobacteria; order Rhizobiales; family Devosiaceae; genus Devosia; species Devosia oryzisoli. Next base: position 239,721 of record NZ_JACYFU010000004.1, on the reverse strand, counting down.
GATGGCCACGGCGAAGAGCGGGATGGAATGGAGGAAATTGGTGGTGCCATCGAGCGGGTCGACGATCCAGGTGTGCTGGCCGTCGGTGCCGGCGACCTGGCCGCCTTCCTCCATCAGGAAGGCATAAGTCGGACGGGCCTTGCGCAACTCGTCGAAAACAATCTGCTCGGCCCGCAGGTCGGCCTTCGAGACGAAGTCGGCAGGGCCTTTGCGCGAGACCTGCAGGTTCTCGACCTCGTTGAAATCCCGCACCAGCGACTTGCCGGCTTTGACAGCGGCGCTGACCATGACGTTGAGGAGGGCGGAACGCGCCATTGGGTGCTCGCTTAGTTTGATGGGCGACGGCGGGCCGGCGCATGCGCAGCGGGCGCAGGTCCGATCCAGGGGGCAGGGCCCTGCCGCAGGATTTATGTGTGGGGCGCTTTTTGCCTCAGAACCGGCATGGGTTCAAGGGCTTTGCGCCGGGGTCTTTGGTTGGTCCGGTTGTTCGCCGGGCGCCGCTGCGACGGGTTGGTCTGGCGGCGCCGCAGCGTCATCGTTTCCGGCTGCCGGATCGACGACCTTGCTTGGGGCATTTTGGGGATCGGTTGGCTTGGGCAGCACCGGCCCCTGTGTCTCGGGTGCGGCAGCCGATACGCCGTTGTCGGGCGGAGGAGAGGGCCAGAAGCGAGCGCGCTCTTCGGCGCGCGCCAGTGTTTCCGCAGGAATGGAGGCCAGAAGCTCGTCGAGGGCCTGGTCCGTTAGCCCCTGCCGGCGCGCCAGCGCCCGCCACATCGCCGCCTCTTCGAGGTCGCGCTTGACCCCTTCACCGACGGCAAGGAGCTTGGCGTAGCGGTTCTGCGCCACCGGGTTGCCTGCCTCGGCGGCTCGCCGATACCAGGCGACGGCGCCTTCGAGGTCGCGCTCCGTGCCCTGACCGAGATAGAGCAGTGTGGCATAGTCGATCTGAGCGGAAACCAGACCCTGTTCGGCGGCGAGACCAATGTAGCGGGCGCCTTCCTTCTCGTCGGGCGGCACACCTGCCCCCTCGAGCAGCATTGAGCCGTAATCGTACTGCGCTTCGGGCAGTTCGGCCTCGGCGGCCTCCTTCATCAGCGCCGCTGCCTCGGTGAGACTGGGCTCGGCGTAGATGCCTTCCACATGCAGCAAGGCGAGATTGTATTTCGCCGGAATGTAGCCCTTCTCCGCTGCCTGCTTGAACAATTCTGCAGCCCGCTCGCGGTCCTTGGTGACGCCGACACCCTCTTGGTAGAGCATGCCCAACTCGAAGATGGCGAGCCGGTCACCATTCTTGGCGGCCAACTCATACCAACCGGCGGCGCGCTCCGCGTTCTGCGCGACGCCGAGCCCCTTGGCGTAGAGTTCGGCGATCAGCGTCTGGGCTGCGGCATCGCCTTTCTCGGCGCGCGGCAGCGCCAGGTCGAGCGCCGTCAGAAAGTAGCCGCGCTGGAAGGCTCCAAAGGCATAGTCGACGGGCTTGCCGGCGTCGAAGATTTCGGAGCTGATCGCCTTGGCAGTATCATCCTGCGCCAGTGCCGGCGCAGCAACCAGAGGCGCCAGGAGGAGTGCGACGCGAAGGCGGCCGATCATGCAGGCTCCCCGAGCGCACGCTCGATACCGGCGAGGGCCGCACTTGGATCGGCGGATTTCCAGACGGTGTCCGAGCAGGCGACAAACTCGGCGCCGCTTGACGCCAGCCGCGCCGGATCGGCACCCGGCACGGATAGCACGGCCGGAACCTCGAACGTCTCCACCCACCACCGGCAGAGCTCTTCTGCATCGGGCTGGGTCGCACCATCCAGGGCGCCGAAGAGCAGATAATCCACGTCAAGCTCGCCAAAGCTCATCGCGTCGTGCCGGCTGCGGATGTTGCCGACACCGACGATCCCGTCGGGCTTGAGCGCTTCGGTTGCCGCGCGGATCGCCGTGACGCCACCAGCCGTGATGTGGACCCCGTCGGCACGGCTGCGGCGCGCCAGGGCCACGTCGTCTTCCACCAGAACCGCAGCCCCCGCTGCCTGACCGACCTGAACGACGCGGTCAACAAGCCTCGCATAGGCCTCCTCGTCGCGTTCGCCCCGGCGCACGAGGATGGCGGCTACCTCGGGCCCCGTCAGCACTGCCATCAGCAAGCGATCGAAGCGCGCCGGATCGGCATCAGGCGGAGTGATGAGGTAAAGCTGGGCGGCCATGACGTTCCCAAGGGTCTGAGCGGACCGTCCCTAGGCGCGCATTTTGGCGATAAAGGGACGGAGAGGCACCATTAGGCAATACTCCCGCAAGTGTCCATCACGGCGGGCAAACAGAAAAAGGCGCGCCCGGAGGCGCGCCAGTCGTGACGTTGGGACGTCAGGTTCTCAGGCAGCAGCGCGGTCGCGTTCGTTGCTCCACTCGCCCAGCGCGGCAAGGGAGTTCATGTGCGCCCGGTGCGCGAACGCCTGGCGGGCTGCCGCGAAGTTTTCGCGCCGGCCAGCCCAAGTGCGCAGCGCGACGTTCTGTAGGGCGCGGCCATAGGAAAAGGTCAGGGGCCAGGGCTTGTTGGGGATCCGGTTCATGGCAGAGAGATGAGCCGTCGCTTCCTCATCGGTCTGCCCGCCCGAGAGGAAGGCGATGCCCGGAACAGCGGCGGGGACATGCTCGCGCAGCACGTCAACGGTTCGCCTGGCGACGTCTTCAAAGCCGGGGCGTTCGCGCGAATTGATGCCGGGCAGGATCATGTTGGGCTTGAGCAGCATGCCCGCCAGATCGACGCCAGCAAGGCGAAGCTCCTTGAAGACGTTTTCGAGCACGTCGCCAGTGACCTGCGCGCAGCGCTCCATGGAGTGGTTGCCCGGCTCGCCATCGCCCACCACCTCGGGCTCCACGATGGGGACGATGCCGGCCTCCTGGCAGAGCATGGCGTAGCGCGCCAGAGCATGGGCGTTGGCGCGGATGTTGTTGCGGGTGGGGGCGATGTCGTTGATGGTGATGACGGCCCGCCATTTGGCGAAACCGGCGCCGAGCTCGGCGTAATGCGCGAGGCGCTGGCGCAGGCCGTCGAGGCCCTCGGTGATCTTCTCGCCGCCTTCGCCCGGCATGGGGAAGGCGCCGCGGTCGACCTTGATGCCGGGAACGCAATCGGTATCGGCGAGAATGGCGCGGAAGGGGGTGCCGTCGGCGGCTTCCTGCTTCAGTGTCTCCTCGGTGAGGATGACACCGGAGATGTAGTTGCGCATGGCTTCGGAGGCGCCGAACAGCATCTCCCGATAATCCCGGCGCAGATCGAGCGTGTTGGGTAGGTTGATCTTGGCAAAGCGCTTGCCGATCGTGCCTTCGGATTCATCGGCGGCCAGAATTCCCTTGCCGGGCTCCATCAGCTTCTGGGCAATGGCATTGAGCGACTTGGTCATGGGGCGGAACCTCGGTTGAACGTCGCCCGAGACATTAGACTTTCGTTGCCGGCCTTTCGATTAGACGTCCGGTTATGAGACGAAAGGATGATCTTGTATGGTAGATTGTGAAGGAACCGGATGAATGAGTTCCAACCCAGCCCAAGCATAACATTCATTGTGGCCACAAGCGTGTCGTGGCCACAAATCAGAAGACATCAGCCGCGCTCGGCCGGAACGGAGCAGCCTATTTCTTCAGCGCCTCGACGCCGGGGAGTGGCTTGCCTTCCATCCATTCGAGAAACGCGCCGCCGGCGGTGGAGACGTAGGTGAACTTGTCCTTGACCCCGGCATGGGCCAGCGCCGACACCGTGTCGCCGCCACCGGCCACCGAGGTGAGCTTTCCGTCATGGGTGCGCTTGGCGACGTATTGGGCGAGGGCGACGGTGCCCTTGTCGAACGGCTCCATCTCGAATGCGCCGAGCGGTCCGTTCCACACGACGGTATTGGCATCGTCGATGGCGCCCTGGATGCGCTCGAGCGAGGAGGGGCCAACGTCGAGGATCATGCCATCCGGGTCGATGCTGTCGACGCCGTAGAGCCGATTGGGAGAGTTGGCCTTGAAGTGCCAGGACACGACCGCATCGACCGGCAGGAGAATGGCGCAGTTGGCCTTGCTGGCCTTGTCCATTATGCGGCGCGCGGTGTCGGCAAGATCCTTCTCGCATAGCGATTTGCCGACGCCAAAGCCCTGCGCAAAAAGGAAAGTGTTGGCCATGCCCCCGCCGATGACGAGCGCGTCGACCTTGCTCACGAGGTTTTCGAGAAGGTCGATCTTGGACGACACCTTGGCGCCGCCGACGATGGCGATCACCGGCTTCTTGGGCTTGCCCAGGCCCGCCTCGAGCGCCTCGAGTTCGGCCTGCATGGCAAGGCCCGCGGCGGCCGGCAGCAGATGGGCCAGCGCCTCGGTGGAGGCGTGAGCGCGGTGAGCCGCCGAGAAGGCATCGTTGACGTAAACGTCGCCGAGCGAAGCCATGCGCTGGGCAAGGTCCTGGTCGTTGGCTTCTTCGCCCGGGTGGAAGCGTGTGTTTTCCAGCACCAGGACAGAGCCGGCAGGCGCTTCCTCGATGGCCTTTGCAGCATCGCTGACATCTGTCCAGTCGGTGGCGACGAACCCGACGGGATGGTGGGTGAGGTTGGCAACCGCCTCGCAGACTTGTTCCAGGGAGAAGGTTGGATCGACCTTCCCCTTGGGGCGGCCGAAATGAGAGAGGAGGATGGCCTTGCCGTCCTTCTTGACGACCTCGCGGATCGTGGGCACGAGCCGCTCGATGCGCGTGGCGTCGGTCACCTTGCCTTCCGCGACCGGCACGTTGAGATCGGCGCGCAGCAGGACCCGCTTGCCCTTCAGGTCGAGTTCATCAAGGGTCTTGAAAGTGGTGCTCATCGCTGCCTCCGCTCTTCCGTATCGGCGTGGGTAGCAGAGTGTCCCCACGGGCGAAAGCGGGGCGACGAAAAAACTCGGGTTTCGAAGCGGTGCCTGTGTGTGATCGGGCGGCGATGCACGAGGCGGTCCACCCTTGTTGCCTAGTCGCCTACGCGGTTGGGGGTGAGCATGACGACGGCAGAGGCGCCAGGGTGAGGCGCAGCGAGGCCGGCCGGCTATGCCAGCCGACATCCCCGGCGTTGATATGGCCGCCATTGACCACATTCGAGCCGCCATAGATTCCGGCGTCCGAATTGAAGATTTCCCCCTAACTGCTGCTCTCGGGCCGTTAGCCCTCGTTCAATAGGTCTCGGATGCCGCTTAGGGGAATTTCGACCCAGTCGGGCCGGTTCGCCAGCTCATAACCGACTTCGTAGATGGCCTTCTGCAGAACGAAGAGATCGGTGAGCGCCCTGGCGAAATCCGCATCGGTGGGATAGCTGGAGGCCCCGGCGACGTGGACTTGATAGGCGGCGAGGAACTCCTCCGCCACGCGTTGCTGCCAAGCCATGACCCGCGCCCTCACCGCGTCGGGTACTGTCCCATGTTCGTGCCGGTAGCGGTCAAGCGCAGTCCAGGCGGCATAGTGGAACGAGCGCAGCATGCCGGCGACGTCGCGGAGCGGAGACGATTTTGCCCGTCGCTCGGCGAGGCTGCGCTTGGGCTCGCCTTCAAAATCGATGATCATCACGTCGCGGTTGGTGATGAGCACCTGGCCCAGGTGGTAGTCGCCGTGAATTCGAGAGCGGCCGCCGGATGGCGACATGGCCGCCGTTGCTTCAATGCGCTGCACCAGGAGGTCGCGCGCGCGCAGGACCTCTTCGGCGACAATGCGGGCGGAGGCGGACAGGACGGAAAGCCCCGCTTGCAGCCGATCGAGCAGGTCGTGAGTCTCCTCCACCGCTTCCTTGACCCAGGCGGCGACATCATCACGCTCAAGGGCCTCCACGTGGAAATCAGGGTCGCTGGTCTTCACGGCAAGGGACTGGTGCATCTCGGCAGTGCGCTGGCCGAGGATAGTGCCGATCCAGGCGCCATCGTCGTCGCTGCTGCCCAGAAGACTTTGCGTCAAAGCCGTCGTCACAAAGGCCCAAGCGTCGCCCTGATTGGGGACGAAGGCGAAGGCGGCGGCCAGCGTGGTCGCCTCGCCTCGATCGGGGCGAAGCATGATCTCGCCCAGGAAGGCCGGGGCGTTTCGGAACTGGCCGGCGCCGGTGAGAAAGCGCGCCACTTCCACATCCGGCTGCTCGCCCGGACGCAGGCGCCGATAGAGCTTGAGGATGATCTCATTGCCAAAGGCGATGGAAACGTTGCTCTGCTCGGCGCCCAGGGGGCGGGCTGCTGGAAAGTCGGCGTGCTGGCGGAGCCGGTCCGTTCCCGCAAAGACAACGCTGCCGTCTGGGGCTTGAAGCTGCCGGTTGTTGCGCATGCCCTCCAGCAAGGCCCTGGCAAGATCGGGGTGGAGCGCACTATCGACCAGAGTGCCGCTCCGCGCGCCTGCTTTGATCCTGGCGAGGGCGGGCAAAGAGGTTGGTGGGGCCGGTTCGCTGTCGTCGGAGCTCCATTGCACGGCAAGGGGGAGCAGATAGCGTTGCGTTTCCTCGCCCAGGCGCACATCGGCGGCAATCAGGGCATGCACGCCATCCTCAAGCTCGCCCAGCGGGTGCAGGCGAACCGAGGTGATGGCGCGATCCTTGGCGCCGAACCAGCGCTGGCGCGGCAGAAACTGCGGCAGGGTGCTGGCCTGGAGCTGATCCACCCCATCCCCATTGAGGGCCGAGGTAATGGTGCCGTCCGAGGTGCTGAGCACTGCAAGAGGATCGGTCATGACCCGCGCCTCGTGGAGCCAGCGAGGCTCATCGTGCCGCTCCCGGGGGGATCAGCCGCCAGATGGCATAAGGCTTGTAGTAGGGGTCGAGATGGATGTGCTGGTACTTGCCGTGCCAGGTGAAATGATGGCCCGTGACCATGTCCTCCACCTCGATGGACGCGTTGTCGGGCAGGCCGAACCGCCAGAGTGGCACCTCGAAGTCAGCGCCGTGCTGGTTGTGCGGATCGAGGCAGACGTGGAACAGCAGGAAGTCGGACATGTCGTCCGAGTACTTGCCGTAGCACATGATGTCTTCGTTCCAGGCATTATAGAAATCGAGATTGGTGAACTGCTGCAGGGCCTTGTGCTCGTGCCGCAGGCGGTTGAGGAACTGGATGTCCCACTTGATATTGTCGGGCTTGTCCATGTCCCAGGCCCGGATCTCGTACTTTTCCGAGTTGAGGAATTCTTCCTTTCCGGGCACGGGGACGGCTTCGCAAATCTCAAAGCCGTTGTAGATGCCATAGCTGCCGGCCAGCGTGGCGGCGAGAATGAGCCGTGTCTGGAAGCCGGCGCGGCCGCTGCTCTGCAGATAGCGCGGGTTGATGTCGTGCGTGGTGGTGAAGAAATTGGGCCGCATGTAGTGGCGGCATTCTTCCTGCGTGAGCTCGGTCAGGTATTTCTCGAGCTCCCACTTGGCATTGCGCCAGGTGAAGTAGGAATAGCTCTGGGCAAAGCCGACCTTGGCCAGCCGCTTCATGACCTTGGGGCGCGTGAAGGCCTCGGACAGGAAGACAACGTCGGGATGCTCTGCGCGCACCTCGCCGATCAACCACTCCCAAAAGGGAAAGGGTTTGGTATGCGGGTTGTCGACGCGAAAAATCTTCACGCCGTGGCTGATCCAGAGAAAGACGATGGCTCTCAGTTCGTACCAGATGCTGGGCAGGGCATCGCGGTAGAAGTGGACGTTGACGATGTCCTCGTACTTCTTGGGCGGGTTCTCCGCGTACTTGATGGTGCCGTCTGGCCGCCAGTCGAACCACTCCGGATGCTGCTTGATCCAGGGATGGTCGGGCGAGCATTGGATTGCAAAGTCGAGGGCGATTTCCAGGCCGTGGTCGGCGGCTGCCCGCACCAGCCTGTCAAAATCCTCAAATGTCCCCAGCTTGGGCTCGATCGCCTCGTGACCACCGGCACTTGAGCCGATGGCGTAGGGACTTCCAGGATCGCCGGGCTCGGAGATGAGCGAGTTGTTCCTGCCCTTCTTGTTGGTGCTGCCGACCGGATGGATGGGCGTGAAGTAGAGCACGTCGAAGCCAAGGTCGCGCACGTAAGGCAAGCGGTCGATGACGTCGCTGAACGTGCCGTGGCGCGCCGGATCGCCCGATTGGGAGCGCGGGAACATCGAGTACCAGGCGCCGACCGCCGCGATCTTGCGATCGACGAAAATCTGCAGCGTGCGTTCATAGCGGCTGAGATTGGTCCGGACCGCCGCGCGCTCCATCAACGCCTTGACGGCATTGGAGCTCAAAAGACCGAGCCGCTCGGGACCGCTCTCCAGGCTGGCAAGGGCGCTGAGTACATCGGCTAGTTCTGCCTTGTCGGCGGCGCTGGCGCGATCGGACGATTGTGCCGCCACCAGCATGCGCCGGCCTTCTTCCAGTTCGAGTGCAATATCGACCCCAGCGGCGTGCTTCTTGGCAGTGTCTTTCCGCCAGGTCCCGAACAGATCGCGCCATCCGATGATGGTGAACTGGTACATTCGGTTTTCCGGGAAGACGACGCGCGCCCGCCAGCGGTCGTTCTCGAGGAATTCAAGCGGCGTCTCCTGCCACGCCTCGCTGCCGGCAGGGCGGTGGAGAACGGCCGCATCAATGGTTTCGTGCCCGTCTCCGAAGACATCGGCCTCGATGGTGACCGGATCGCCCACCACCGCCTTGGCCGGAAAACGCCCGCCGTCGATCTCGGGCATGATGCCTTCGATGGCGATGCGATTTGCCGCGAGAAGGCGCAGAGTGTGTTCGCTTTCCTGGTCCCTGCGGCGGCCCGCCGGAGCAGCCTCGCTGCCCGCTCCGAGGCGCTCCTGTCCCGCTCTACTGCTGGTGTCTTGCAGTGGCATACGGTCCCCCGATTGTCCGATCTTCAAGGTTCCAATGCCTGAGGTGGGGCTTTGGGTTCCATTTTCCGGCCAGCGGGTCAATGCAGACGGTCTGGAGCAGCCGAGAGTGCATGGCGCGTTACGGTGCGGAACCGATCATGGCGCCGGAGGATTGCGGGAAAGCCTTCGTGACCTGCCAATGGGCATGGAGTGTCGCAGGTCAGCCGGGAGCGGGGATGCCAACTCAACCAGATCGAGCGGGATCGGCGCTCGAGAAACTCGCGCAGCGATCAGGCATCTCCACACGCTACGAAAATGCCTATGGCGAGATGCTCGCCGTTCCTCCCGAGACGATCACCCGCCTTCTGGGCAGCATGAATATTCCGGTTGCGACTGAAGCCGATGCCGCGGTTGTCCTGCAGCGGCTGGACCAGGAGGATGCCGAGCGCGTCCTGCCGCCAACGATCGTCGCCGTTCCCAGGGATGGGGTCTGCAGTATTGCGCTGCGCAACGTTCCCCCGGCAAGGCCGCTCGAGTGGGCGGTGACGCTCGAAACCGGCGAGACGCGAACTGGTCGATGTTCGGCCGAGGCGGGGGACGGAGCACATGCGGGGACCCTCGTTCTGCCGCTGCGAGACCTCCCTTTGGGCTACCATCACCTGCGGCTGCCGGAACTGGGCGCGGAGGCGCATCTCATCGTCAGTCCGGGGCAGTGCTGGCTGCCGCACGATACGGCGCAAGGGCACTGGGGGATTGCGGTACAGCTTTACCTCGTTCGGTCGGCCACCAACTGGGGGATCGGTGACTTCTCGGACCTGCGCGTCCTTGTCGAAATGGCTGCGAGACGGGGCTGCAGCTTTATCGGCCTCAATCCGCTGCACCAGATGTTCCTCGACAGCCCGGAAGCGGCAAGTCCCTACTCTCCGGCGACGCGGCTTTTTCTCAATCCGCTCTATATCGATGTCCGCGCCGTTCCGGAGTGGAACCACTGCCCAAGGGCGCAGGCCCTGGTGGAGGCGCCGGCGTTCAAGAGCCGCCTTGAAGGGTGCCGGGCGGCGCGCCTTGTCGACTATGCCGCGGTGGCCGGGCTCAAGCTCGACGCCCTGAGGCTTCTTCATCGCACGTTTCACCATGATGCAGCGCCGGAGCGGCGGGAGGCCTTCGCGGCGTTTCGCGCGACGAAAGGGCAGAGCCTTAAGCGCGCTTCGCTGTTCCAGGTGGTGCGGCAGGAGGTGGGTCAGGGTGACCCCTCGCGAGGGGATTGGCGCCACTGGCCGGAGGCGTTGCAGGCAATCGGGTCTCCCGAGCTTGCCGCGTTCGCGCAGGAGCATCAGCCCGAAATCGACTTTCAGGACTGGCTGCAGTTCGTTGCGGACGAACAGTTGCGCCATGCTGCAAAGGTGGCGCAGCGGGCCGGCATGGCTATCGGGCTTTATCGCGATCTTGCGGTGGGGTGCGATGCATCGGGCGCCGAAACCTGGGCCGATCCGAATGCCTTCGTGGAAGCAACGCTGGTGGGGGCGCCGCCCGACATCTTCAATCCGGCCGGCCAGAACTGGGGCCTGCCGCCCCTCGACCCGGTCGCCATTGCCCAGGACGGGTACCGCAGCTTTGCGCAGTTGATCCGGGCCAACATGCAGCACGCCGGAGGGCTGCGGATCGACCACGTGATGGGCCTCAAACGCCTGTTCTTCATTCCGGAGGGGCTGAGCCCGTCCGAAGGCGCCTATGTCGGTTTCCCGCTGGACGACCTGATCGGCGTTCTCGCACTGGAATCGCAGCGCCAACGGTGCCTCGTGGTCGGAGAAGACCTCGGCACCGTGCCTGCCGGGTTCCGCGAGCGGCTCGAGGCGGCCAACATCCTGTCCTATCGGGTCCTCTTTTTCGAACAGGATTTTTCGAGCGGCAGCTTCAAGCCGCCTGAGGCGTATCCGAGGCTGGCCTTCGCCAACACGGGAAGCCACGACTTGCCGACATTGATGGCCTGGTGGAGGAGCGAGGATGTGACGCTCAAGGAAGGCCTCGGCCTTTACGCAACGGCGGACGAAGCCAGGAGCCAGGAGGATCGGCGGGAACGGGAGCGGCAGTCCATTCTCGAGGCGTTCGTGCACGCCGGTCTCCTTGAGGCGCCGACCGAGGCGGCAGTCGTGTCTGCGGAACGGTTCGCCGTATTGGCGCACCGTTACCTTGCCCGCACGCCCTCGCTGCTCGTCGCGACGCAACTGGATGACATGACGCGGGATGTCGAACCGGTGAATATTCCCGGCACCTCCACCGAGCATGCCAACTGGCGACGCAAATATCGCGTCACCCTTGAGGAGTTGGAGAACGACAAAGAGGCCTGGGCGCTGGTTCAGCCGCTTGGCCGCAACGCGAGCCGCACTTGAGTCGTTCGGACACCAGGGCCGCGCGTTTTGATGGTCCACGCATCGTCAAGGAAACCCGCAAGGCACCTCATGGATAGACCCGATCCCCAGTACATCGAGTGGCTCCTCAACCAATCCATGCTTGCCAATGCGCGAAAACTGGCCAGCCGCTATGCGGGGCAGGGGCGCTTCTGGCGCAATCCCTATGCCGAGGCCCGGCCGCGGGCGGCGTCCGCGCTGGCCTCGGTGTGGTTCACTGCCTACCCGGCGGCCATCGTCACGCGCGAGGGCGAGAGCGTTCTGGCGACGCTGGGCGATCCAGAGCTGTGGCGGTGCCTTTCCATCATCGGCGTCCAGGGCGTCCACACCGGGCCGATGAAGGAGGCGGGCGGCATCCGCGACGGCGTCAAGACACCGACGGTGGACGGCAATTTTGACCGCATCAGTTTCGATATCGACCCCAGCTTCGGGACGCAGGAAGAATTCGTGGCGATGAGCCGCATGGCGGCGGCATACAACGCCATCGTCATCGACGACATCATCCCCGCCCATACCGGCAAGGGTGCCGACTTCCGCCTCGCCGAGATGTTCCACGACGATTATCCGGGGCTCTACCACATGGTGGAAATCCCTGAGGAAGATTGGGAGCTGCTGCCCGAAATTCCGGAAGGACGGCGGGCCGCCAACCTATCCCCGGCCGCTGTCGATGCGCTCAAGAGCAAGGGCCACATCGTCGGGCAGTTGCGGCGCGTGATCTTCTTCGAGCCGGGGGTAAAGGAGACCGACTGGAGCGCCACGGACGTGATCGTAGGCGTCGACGGCGTGGCCCGGCGCTGGGTGTACCTGCACTACTTCAAGGAAGGGCAGCCCTCGCTCAACTGGCTCGACCCCTCCTTTGCGGCGCCGCAAATGATCGTGGGCGATGCGCTTCATTCGCTCGACGTGCTCGGAGCGCGCGGGCTGCGGCTCGATGCCAACGGTTTTCTCGGCGTCGAGGTACGGCACGACGAGACGGCGTGGTCGGAGGGCCATCCGCTGTCGCTGGTGGGCAATCAGCTCATCGCCGGCATGGTGCGCAAGGCGGGTGGCTTTTCCTTCCAGGAACTCAACCTGACGGTCGACGACATTGCCGACATGTCCAAGGGCGGGGCCGACCTCAGCTATGACTTCATCACCCGGCCCGGCTATCACCATGCGCTGCTGACCGGGACGACCGAATTCCTCCGGCTCATGCACCACATCATGCATGAGTTCGAGATCGACCCGGCGTCACTGATCCACGCGCTGCAGAACCATGACGAGCTGACGCTGGAACTCGTCCATTTCTGGACCAAGCACGCCAACGACACCTTCACCTTCGAGGGACAGGCCTGGCCGGGCGCACTGCTGCGCGAGCACCTGCGCGACATCCTGTATCAACGCCTGACCGGAGACAGCGCGCCCTACAACCAGCGCTTCGTGGCCAACGGCGTGGCCTGCACCACCATCAGCGTCATCACGGCGGCGCTGGGCATTCGCAATCTCGGGGAGATCGGTCCGGAGCAGAGGCAGCTGATCCAGCGCATTCATCTGCTGCTGGTGATGTATAATGCCTATCAGCCGGGGGTCTTCGCGCTGTCCGGGTGGGATATGGTGGGTGCGCTGCCGCTCGAGATGGACGAGGTGGCGGAACTGGTGGCGGAGGGAGACACCCGCTGGATCGAGCGCGGCGCCTATGACCTCGTCGACGTCAATCCAGGCGCCAGCCATTCCAGTGCCGCGCTGCCCAAGGCCAGGATGCTCTATGGGCCGCTCAACCAGCAGCTGGAGGATCCCAACTCTTTTGCGAGCCAGCTCAAGCATCTCTTGGCCGTGCGCCAATCCTATGGGCTGTTCGCGGCGCGGCAAGTTGCGGTGCCGGACGTGCAGAACCCGGCGCTCATGGTAATGGTGCACGAACTGCCCGATGGCCGCGGGCTGCAGGTGACCGCTCTCAACTTCGGTCCCGATCCGCTGGAGGAAACGGTCGTGCTCGACCATGCCGAGACGGGGCCGGTGGTCGACATGCTCAATGGCCGCATCTATGGCGACCTGCCGGACAGCGGGGAATTGTTCATCCGCCTCGGCGGCTATGAGGGGCAGTCGCTGCGCATCGTGGGGGATGTCCCGACGATCTGATAGCTGAGCCCGAGTGCGTCATTCGCGCTGGAAAAGCTCGGGGTAGTCCACAACCAGCCGGTCCGCGTCGACCTCGATTACCCGTTCGAAATCGGCGGACTGAAAGCGGAAGTGACCCGGATCAAGGCACGTATAGACCTGTTCGGCGCGCTTGACGGCGAGCGTGGTGGCGTCAACCCACGCCACGGCAATGCGTTGCGACAGGCCGTCGGTCCACGCCGTGCGCCAGAGGGGCAGGGAATTGGTCAGGGGGGTGGGCCAGATGTCGATGTCGATGGCGCCGCGCAGGGCGGCGAGCGGCTCGGCACGATCATCGGACCAGTTGCCGGCGCCATCGGAAAAGAGCTCTAGGCTCCGGCCGTCGGTGCGCTCGAGCTTGACCGTGCGGGTGTGGCCGTTTTCGTCGAGCTTGAGACGGTAGAAGAGGCCAAAGTCCGGGCCGATGATGGTGCCCCGGATACGGGTGTCGCGGCCATTGGCGACCACGTGGCAGTGCTCGATGGTGGCGGGCTCGAGGCCACGCCAGCGGATGGATCGGTTGAGGATCATTGGGCTCGTGCACGCGATGTTTTGACGCGAAAGCGGAGGTCCTTTTTACCGTGGTTCTGGAGCGTGAAACAGGGGTTCCCGCTTGCGCGGGAATGACGTGGTGCGGGCGGGAATGACGTGGGGGGACGAGGGGCGTCGGGGTGGGTGGAGGCGGCGTGGGATCGCGCCAATAGGGCCTCATCCCTCCCATTCGACGTTTGCCGTCATTGCCGGACTTGTTCCGGCAATCCATCTTGCCGAGCCATGGATCACCGGGACAAGCCCGGTGGTGACGGTGACCAAAGACGTCGCGGTGGTTCAACGAGATGAGAAGGTCGTCCCTCTTCCCCCTCACCCTTCTATCCCCTCGGGGAGAGGAATAAGAGGGCCGAAAACAAAAGGGCGCCGGAGGGCGCCCTTGAGAGGAGACGTGCCAGACCGCTCAGAGGGTCTTGGCGAAGGCGGCGGTGACGTCGACCATGCGGTTGGAAAAACCCCACTCGTTGTCGTACCAACCCATGATGTTCACGAAGTTACCGTCCATGACCTTGGTCTGGTCGAGCAGGATCGTGCACGAATGCGGATCGTGGTTGAGGTCGGAGGAGACGAGCGGGGCATTCGTGAAGGTCATGACGCCCTTGAGCTTGCCGTTGGCGGCAGCGACCAGTGCGTCGTTGACTTCCTGGGCCGTGGTGTTGCGCTTGGCGAGGAATTTTAGGTCCACCAGCGACACGTTCGGGGTCGGCACGCGGATCGAGACGCCGTCGAGCTTGCCCTTGAGCTCGGGGAGGACGAGGCCGATGGCCTTGGCCGCGCCGGTCGAGGTCGGAATCTGCGACAGGGCCGCGGCGCGGGCGCGGTAGAGGTCCTTGTGCATGGTGTCAAGCGTGGGCTGGTCACCGGTATAGGAATGGATGGTGGTCATCATTCCCTTTTCGATGCCGACCAGCTCGTTCATCACCATGGCCATGGGGGCCAGGCAATTGGTGGTGCACGAACCATTGGAGATGACGACGTCGTCCTTGCCCAGGAGCGCGTTGTTGATGCCGTAGACGATGGTCTTGTCGGCGCCTTCGGCGGGAGCGGAGACGATCACCTTTTTGGCGCCGGCCTGGATATGGGCCGAGGCCTTTTCCTTGGAGGTGAAGATGCCGGTGCATTCGAGGACGATATCGACGCCCATTTCGCCGTGCGGCAGCTCGGCCGGGTTCTTGACGGCGGTGACCTTGAAGGTCTGGCCGGCGGTCCTGATCACCTCGCCCTCGACGGTGACCTCGTGCGGGAACTTGCCGTGCACGCTGTCATAGCGGAGCAGGTGGGCGTTGGTTTCGACCGGGCCGAGATCGTTGACCGCCACCACTTCGATGTCGGTGCGACCGGATTCGACGATGGCGCGCAGGATGTTGCGACCGATACGGCCAAAACCATTGATGGCGACGCGAACTGCCATGTTTAAACGCTCCTAGAGGGGGAGAAAGGGAAGGGAGGCGCGGCTCTCTTACAACTGGGCGGTGACGGCTTCAACAACGGCTTTAGCCGTAATACCGAAGTGGGCATAGAGCGCGTCGATCGGGCCGGAAGCGCCGAAGGAGTGCATGCCGACAAAGCGGCCCTTGTCGCCCAGGAGCTTGTTCCAGCTCATCTCGATGCCGGCTTCGACCGCGACGCGGGCCTTGGCCGAGCCCAGCACTTGCGCGCGATAGTCATCGGACTGCTTGGCGAAGAGCTCCATGGACGGCACGGACACGACGCGGGCCTTGATGCCCTGTTCGGTGAGCTGCTTCTGCGCCTCGACGGCGATGGCGACTTCCGAGCCGGTGGCAAAAATCACCGCATCCGCATCGGCCGGACCGACGAGGGTGTAGGCACCCTTGGCCGACTTGTTCTCGGAAGAATACTCGGTGCGCAGGGCCGGCAGGTTCTGGCGCGAAAGGGCGAGGATCGAGGGCGCCTTTTCCGACTGCAGCGCCAGCTCCCAGCACTCGGCTGTTTCCATGGCGTCGGCGGGGCGGAAGACCAGGAGGTTGGGAATGGCGCGCAGGGCCGAGAGATGTTCGACCGGCTGGTGGGTCGGTCCGTCTTCGCCCAGGCCAATGGAATCGTGGGTCATCACGTAGATGACGCGCTGTTCCATGAGGGCCGACAGACGGATCGAGGGACGGGCATAGTCGGTAAAGACCATGAAGGTGCCGCCATAGGGGATGAGCCCGCCATGGAGCGCCACGCCATTCATGGCCGCAGCCATCTCGTGCTCGCGGATGCCGTACATCATGTAGCGGCCCAGCCGGTTGTCGGCCTGGAAGGGCAGGGTCTCGGGCGTGTTGGTGAGGTTGGAATGCGTCAGGTCAGCGGAACCGGCGAGGGTTTCGGGCAGCGCCTTGTTGATGACCTCAAGGGCCATCTGGGAGGCCTTGCGGCTCGCAACCTTGGGCTTGTCCTCGGCGAGCTTCTTCTTGTAGTCGGCCATTGCCTTGGCGAACTCGGCCGGGAGCTCGCCGGAAGTGCGGCGCAGGAACTCGTCCTTGTTCGGGGACGCGTTGAGGCGGGCTTCCCACTCGCCGCGCAGGTTCTGCGAGCGCTTGCCGGCGGCTCGCCAGCTCTCGAGGATTTCCCCCGGGATTTCAAAGGCCGGGTAGGTGATGCCGAGCGCCTGCTTGGCGCCCGCGAGTTCCTCGGCGCCGAGAGGGGCGCCGTGCACCTTCTCGGTGCCGGCCTTCTTGGGTGCGCCAAAGCCGATGGTGGTCTTGGCAGCGATCAGGGTCGGCCGGTCAGACGACTTGGAGGCCAGCAGCGCCTTTTCGATCTCGCCCTGGTCGTGGCCGTCGATCTCGATGGTGTTCCAGCCCACCGCCTTGAAGCGGGCGATCTGGTCGGTGCTATCGGCGTTGGAGACCTTGCCGTCGATGGTGATCGAGTTGTTGTCCCAGATCACGGTGAGCTTGTTGAGCTTCAGGTGACCGGCGAGCGCAATGGCTTCCTGCGAGATGCCTTCCATGAGGCACCCGTCACCGGCCAGGACCCAGGTGTGGTGATCGACGAGGTCGGCGCCGAACTCGGCTGCCAGCTTGGCTTCGGCGACGGCAAAGCCGACCGAATTGCCCAGGCCCTGGCCCAGCGGGCCGGTTGTGGTCTCGATGCCGGTGGCGTGGCCGAACTCGGGATGGCCCGCGGTCTTCGAGCCGATCTGGCGGAAGTTCTTGACCTGGTCGATGGTCATGTCCTCGTAGCCGAGCAGGTAGAGCGAGGAATAGAGCAGCATCGAGCCGTGGCCGGCCGAGAGGATGAAGCGGTCGCGGTCGGGCCAGTGCGGGTTGGCCGGATCGAACTTCATGACCTTGGTAAAGAGCACGGTGGCGATGTCGGCGCAGCCCATCGGCAGGCCCGGATGGCCGGAGTTGGCCTTCTCGACGGCGTCCATCGAGAGCGACCGGATCGCGTTGGCCAAATCGTTCTGCTGGGCTGTGTTCGTCATCGGGCTGACCGCTCCATTTCAAGGACCGTGAAAAATCAGGGGCGGGGGCGCGACGGCCTCCTCCCAAAGGCGGTTGAGGCATAACAGGTTCGTCCCCCCTGTCAATGTCGAGGCGGCGCCGAGCCGTGCGGTTGGGCGCCGGAAATCCGGGGGTTAGCGGGTGTCTTCGGTTGCATTGTAACGATTGGTGGGGCAGGTTGGCGGGGCCGGAGTAAATGCGCGTCGAGGGCAGTAGCGGCCATGAGTGATACCGAAGTCCAGGACCAGCTCGCCCAGGCAAGTGCGCGTTTCGACAGGGCCATGGCGCGTCTCGACCAGAGCCTGCGCGAGTTGAACGCCCGCGTTCAGCGCCAACAGCGGATCGAGGTGGATACGCAGCGTCTCGTCCACGAGCGGGCGCGTCTGGCCACGGAACTGGACAAGACCGCCGCGCGGGCCAAGCGGCTCGACGACAGCGCGCACGAGGTGTCGCGCCGGCTGGTCGAGGCCATGGAGACCGTCCGCGCGGTTCTTTCGAAAGCGGAGTAGCCCCGATGCCCGAAGTCAATGTCGAGATCAACGGCCGGAAATACCGCATGGCCTGCGAGGAGGGCCAGCAGAAGCACCTGATTGGTTTGGCCGAACGGTTTGATGCGCAGGTGGAAGGCCTCAAGGGGGCTGTCGGCGAAATCGGCGACAACCGCCTAACCGTGATGGCCGGCATCGCGGTGCTCGATGAACTGGCTGAGGCAGAGCGCCGCATCCAGGCGCTCGAGCAGCAGGTATCGGAATTGACGTCGGCCGGGCAGGAAATTGCCGCCGAGCTCGAGCATACCGAACAGTCCTTCGCCAGGAAACTGGATGATGCAGCCAAGGCCATCGAGGGGGTGGCGGGTGCACTCGATGAGGCTGCGCCGCTGCGCTAGCCGGAACGGTTAATTGCGATTGCGCTGCACGATGCAGTTGCCGCCATCGGCGAGCAGGGCATTGCAGAAGCGATTGGCCTCCGCGCGTGTAGGAAACCCCACCTGCGCCGAATGGCGGCGGCGCGTGCCCATCGACCGGTCGAGCACCGTCACCATCAGCATGGCGTGGCCGGCAAAGACATCGGCGTGTGCGGCCTTCGCCCGATCGAACTTGGTCCGGGCAATCTCGGGAGAAAAGTTCTGCGCAATCAGGACGCCCCAGGGCTGCCAGGGCGCGACCTCCTGGTCGAGCGGGGGCACAGCGATGGCGTTGGCCATGTCGGTGCAGGCCTGGGCGAAGGGCTTTTTTGGGTCGAGCGAGAAATCGGCCTCTTCCACTGCTTCGCCTACCCACCCTTCCACCGAGCGGCCGGTGACGATGGAGACATAGGCCCGGGTTTCTCCGGCGAGCCCCCCCTTGCCGGCGAGGTAGTTGCTGACGCGCTGCTCGCCGCCATTGTAGGCCGCAGCGGCCAGGCCCAGATTGCCGAAGCGGGTTTCGAGCGCCTTGAGATAATCGGCGGAGCGTTCGAGCGCCTCGGCGGGATCGAAGGGATTGTCCAGCGCCCGCAGCCGCGCCGTTCCGGGCATAAACTGGGCGATGCCCTGCGCGCCGGCAGGGCTGATGGCGAAGGGCTGGAAGCGGCTTTCTTGCCAGATCAGGCGCGCGAAGTAGGCCGGGGGCAGGCCATAATGGTCGGCATAGGTGTCTATGGCGCCGCAAACATCCTCCACAAAGCGCTCCTGGCCGATACACACCTGCTTGCCCGAAAAGGCGTGGCAATACCGCGCCTCGGGCTTGCCGTCGGCAGCCAGAGCCGCAGGCAGGGG
The DNA here is from genome assembly GCF_014837245.1 of Devosia oryzisoli. GTDB lineage: Bacteria > Pseudomonadota > Alphaproteobacteria > Rhizobiales > Devosiaceae > Devosia > Devosia oryzisoli. Next base: position 220,658 of record NZ_JACYFU010000004.1, on the reverse strand, counting down.
GCCGGTGGCCAGAAGCAGGATCAAAAGCAGGCGCAGCATCATCGGCGCCAACATAGCCGATCTGCGCGAATTGGTGCAGCGCGGAACAATGTGTTGAACGCGCGTTGAAGGCTTTGCAGCCTGGGGCAAAGCGCCTATATCAGGCGGGCTGCCCGGCGCGTGTGGACATTCACATCCCCGGGGCCTTAATCGATCCTAAGGGAGCTGTCCCTGACCGGGCCCGTGGGCTCGGACATACGGCGCCCACCTACGTGAGTAGGTTCCCGGGATCGAACGCTCCCACGGCCAGGGCGGCACAGATTTTCAGCCGAGGTGGCATGGCCGAAACTGCATTCGAGGAGAGCAAGGCGCAACTGCGGCGCGAGGCCCATGCACGGCGTGGGGCGCTCTCGACCCAGTATCGTGCCGATGCGGCCGAGCAGGTCGCCCGCCATTTCTTCGATGCCATTGCCTTCGGCGCAGACGACGTGGTGGCCGCCTATTGGCGCATCCGCGATGAACTCGATTGTCAGCCGATCCTGGTGCGGCTGATGGACAGCGGACAAAGGGTCGTTCTTCCGGTTGTCACCGGCGACGAGACACCACTCGACATGCGGGTCTGGGAGGCGGACCAGCCGCTCTATGAAGCCGGTTTCGGCACGCTGGCGCCCGCCGACTCCGCGCCGCGCGCTGAGCCGGACATCATCCTCGTGCCGCTCCTGGGGTTCGATGGCCAAGGAACGCGGCTGGGCTATGGTGGGGGTTACTATGACAGGACCTTGGCCGCCTTGAGCAGAAAGCCGCTGCTCGTGGGGCTGGCGTTCGACGCACAGGAACTGCCCGACATCCCGCGCGAGGACCACGACATGCCGCTCGATGCCGTCGTCACGGAAAGTGGCGTCCGTTTCTTCAGGGCCCGCGCATGAGGCTGCTTTTTCTGGGTGACGTGATGGGCCGCGCCGGCCGCGATGCCGTGAGCGAACGGCTGCCGGGGCTGATCGCCCAGCATGGCTTCGACTTTGTCGTGATCAACGGCGAAAATGCGAGCCACGGGCGAGGCCTGACCGAGAGCCATTTCAAGGGCCTCCGCGACGCGGGGGCGGATATCGTGACGCTTGGCGACCATGCCTTCGACCAGCGCGAGGCGCTGAGCTATATCGAGCGCGAGAACACCCTGCTGCGGCCTATCAACATGCCGGGCGGCACGCCGGGTCGTGGCGCGATGATGGTGGAGGGGCGTAACGGCCACCGCGTGCTCGTGGTCAACGCGCTGGGCCGCGTGTTCATGGGACCGGCCGACGATCCGTTCCGGCCGGTGGAAAAGGCGGTGGAGGCCTGCCCTCTCGGGGAACAGGCGGACGCGGTGATCGTCGATTTCCACACCGAGGCGACGTCGGAAATCCAGGCCATGGGACATTTCCTCGATGGCCGGGCGACGCTGGTGGTAGGAACGCACACGCACCTGCCGACAGCCGACCACCGGGTGCTCAAGGGTGGCACCGGCTTCATGGCCGACGCCGGCATGTGCGGCGATTTCGACAGCATCATCGGCACCGACACCGAGGAGCCGCTCAACCGCTTCCTCACCGGGATCCCCAATGGCCGCTTCACCCCCGCCGAGGGCGAAGCGACGCTGTGTGGCGTTGCGGTCGAAACCGACCCGGCCAGCGGGCTGGCGCGCACCGTCTCCCCGGTGCGCATCGGAGGCGTGCTGGCGCAGGCACTTCCCGCCTTCGCCTGATCTTTCGGCTTGGGGCGGCATTGGCGCTTACGGGCGGGAGCTTTCTTTTTGCCGATCCTGCCCCTATAAGCGGCGCCGAAATCCAGACTTCTTCAGCCGAGGTACCGAATGGCCGGCCATTCACACGCCAAGAATATCATGCATCGCAAGGGCAAGTCCGATGCGGCGCGCTCCAAGGTCTTCTCCAAGCTGGCCCGCGAAATCACCGTGGCCGCGAAGATGGGTCAGCCCGATCCGGCCTTCAACGCGCGCCTGCGCCTTGCCGTCGCCAATGCGCGCGCCCAGTCCATGCCCAAGGACAATATCGACCGCGCCATCAAGAAGGCGTCGGGCAATGATGGCGAGAACTACGACGAGATCCGCTATGAGGGCTATGGTCCGGGCGGCGTCGCCATTATCGTCGAAGCGCTGACCGACAACCGCAACCGCACCGCGTCGAACGTGCGCTCCTACTTTTCAAAGAACGGTGGCGCCCTGGGTGAAACCGGCTCGGTCGGCTTCATGTTCGATCGCGTGGGCGAGATCACCTATCCGGCCTCGGCCGGGTCGGAAGACAAGGTGATGGAAGCGGCCATCGAGGCCGGCGCCGACGATGTCGAGAGCGACGATGAGGGGCACTACATCTACACCTCGTTCGAGGCGATGGCAGAGGTTTCGGCTGAGCTCGAAAAGGTGCTGGGCGAGGCTGAATCGGTGAAGGCGATCTGGCGCCCCCAGAACGAGACGCCGATCGATGCCGAAAAGGGCGCCACCCTGCTCAAGCTCATTTCGATCCTGGAAGAAGACGACGACGTGCAGAACGTCTATTCCAATTTCGACATGAGTGACGAGGAAGCCGCCAAGCTGGAGGACTGATCGCGGAGGAGCCCCTGGAGCGGGCTCCCGTCTGCCAGATTTTTCAGGTCTTGCTCAGGCGCCGGCCGCAGCGGCGCGAGCGCTCGGCGCAACTGCAGTCATCGGGTAGGTACCAGTGTCGGCATTGGCCGGCGCCATGGGCATGTCGATGAAGGGGTGGTCTTCAAGGCTCACCAGTATCGAACGATTTCGGCCCGCCTGCTTGGCGCTGTAGAGCCGCTGATCGGCGATGCGGAACAGCTCGTGGAAGCTCGCGGTGCGCTCGTAGGAGACGCCGCCGACACTGACCGAGAGCGGCCGCTGCTTGCCGTCGGGCTGGAACACGGCGAGGTTGACCGCGCGCCGGACCCGTTCGGCCACCAGTGCGGCCTGCGTCTCGTTGAGCCCGGGCAGGAACACGGCGAATTCCTCGCCGCCCATGCGCCCTACCATGTCTCCCGCGCGCAGCACCGCCCTGATCGAGCGGGCGATGATCGTGAGGGCGTCGTCGCCGACGCTGTGCCCATAGATGTCGTTGATGGACTTGAAATTGTCCGCGTCCACCATGAGCAGTGCGCCGCGCTCGGGGCGGGTCTCGCCGGTGAGAACCCCCTCCACCCTGGTGATGAAGGCGCCGCGGTTGAGGCAGGCCGTGAGGCTGTCCGTCCGTGCCAGCAGATCGAGGCGGCGATTGGTCTGCGCCAGTTGCCGCAGCCGCACGCTGACGTGAAAGAACATCGGGACGCATAAGAGGATCGGCAGCGCGATGCCGGAGATCACGCCGCGGAAGCGGACTTCGGCGGGCATGTCGCTAAACGTGATAAGGTTGAACAGCACTGCGATCAGCACGCAGCCCAGGGTGCCGAACACGGTGACACGCCCGACGCTGGTGAGGCGCGGGAGCCGTTTGGCTTTCCGGGTGGCGCTCATTGGCGCCGACCTGACGCGGGGCAGATCAATCCCTGTGGCCATGGATGCTGACGGGGACGGGTTGCTCTTCCGCAGTTCCTCGCATCATCGGTCCAACCCATCCGTCCACTCCCGCATTCCCGACTTCAGCCTAAACCACGGTCCTCAATGAGAAGTTCGCGGGCTGGATAAAATTGGATGCTTGGCGATCACGATTTCAGTGTTGCCTTTTTGTTCACTTCTGGCTTGGTAGTCTTGCGCAAGCTGATACAAGGGTGCGCATGACAAAGCCTGTACGAATCATTGGCATCGACCCCGGGCTGCGGCGCTGCGGCTGGGGCGTCATCGAAGCTGTGGACAATCGCCTGCGCTTCGTTGCCGGAGGGACGGTGAAACCGCCGCTCGAGGGCTCCCTGGCCGAGCGGCTTGCAGCGCTGTCGGAAGGCATTACCGGGGTCCTGGACGACCAGGCGCCCGATGAGGTGGCGGTGGAGGAAACGTTCGTCAATGCCGGACCGCGCTCGGCGCTGATCCTGGGGCAGGCGCGCGGCGTGGTCCTGGTGACGCCGGCCTTGCGCGGCTTGCCGGTCTCCGAATATGCAGCCAACCTGGTCAAGAAGTCCGTCGTCGGAACCGGTCATGCCGACAAGAACCAGATCCAGCTCATGGTGAAGACGCTGCTGCCCACGGCCACGATCAAGGGGGCCGACGCCGCGGACGCCCTGGCCATCGCCATCTGTCACGCCCATCATCGCGGTGCCGCCATGCGGGCGAAGGCGCTGGCATGATCGGCAAGCTCAAAGGCATTGTGGACAGCTTTGGCGACGATTGGGTGCTGATCGACTGCGGTGGCGTCTGCTACGAAGTGTTCTGTTCGGGCCGGACGCTGCAGGCCCTCCCGCGGGTGGGCGAAGCGACGGTCGTGTTCATCGAAACCATCGTGCGCGAAGATATGATCCGTCTTTACGGCTTTTCCAGCGAGGCCGAAAAAAGCTGGTTCAACCTGCTCACCACTGTCCAGGGCGTGGGATCGCGCGTGGCTTTGGCGATTCTCTCGATCATGTCGCTGGCCGAACTCTCCAGCGCCGTTGCCCTGCAGGACAAAGCGATGATCGGCCGGGCCAACGGGGTCGGACCCAAGCTCGCCACCCGCGTGGTCACCGAGCTCAAGGGCAAGGTACCGGCGATCGGCGCGGTCGATGCCGGCACGCTCGGCCTTCAATCGGCGCTGGGTGAAGGCGTGGCATCGGGCAACGTGGCCGACGCGGTTTCCGCATTAACCAATCTGGGATATTCCAGCGCCCAGGCCTCCGCCGCCGTCGCGCGTGTCGTTGCGCGTGAGGGCGATGCGACGCCCACGGAAAAACTGATCCGGCTGGGGCTGCGGGAATTGAGCCAATAATCCTTGTGCTGGGGGTGGCTCCTTACTATTTTTGCCCTGTAAGGAACGGGAGCTGGGCGATGAATACGCGCGCAAAGGTTGTGGGAGGCTCTAAGGCAACGAGCAAAGGGCAGACGACCATCCCCAAGCAGGTCCGTGAGGTCATGGGCATAAAGGATGGTACCCCTCTGACTTGGACTTATGAGGACGGGGAACTGACGGTGCGAGCCAAGACCCGGAGGCTTGAAGATTTCGTCCCCTTGGTTCCGCCCAACGGCCGGCACGCGACGGTGGAAGAAATGGAAGAGGCTATTGGTGACGCTATCGTGGAGCGCGTGCAGCGGTCTTTCGGCCGATAAATGATTGGCATCGACACCAATATCCTGGCGCGAATCTTTGTTGACGATGATCCCGATCAGCGGGCGATCGCGGTGGACTTCATGCGGGCGAGATCGGATGCAGACCCCGCCTTTGTCAGCGCCGTGGTCCTCACAGAGCTGGTCTGGGTGCTGACGCGCACATATGGTCTTTCCAACACGGATGTTCGTGACGCACTCGAATGGCTGTTCGAGAGCACAAATGTTTATGTCGAGACTGGTGACCTGATCCGCGCTGCAGTCGCCCTGGCGGCCAGGAAGAGCGCCGATATCTCAGACTGTATCATCGTTGCGGTTGCCGAAGGGGCGGGGGCGGCCAAGACCGTGACGTTCGACAAGCTGGCCGCTGAACGCATCCCGGGAATGGAATTGCTCGCGTGACTTCTCTCACCTCTGCCAATGAAGGGCGCGACGATCCGCTCGACGTTTCGCTGCGCCCGTCGGGCTTTACCGATTTCGTGGGCCAGGCAGCCGCGCGCGCCAACCTCGAGGTCTTCATCGAGGCAGCCAGGAAGCGAGGCAGCGCGCTAGACCATGTTCTCTTCGTGGGGCCGCCGGGGCTGGGCAAGACGACGCTGGCGCAGATCATCGCCAAGGAACTGGGCGTGGGATTTCGCGCCACGTCCGGTCCGGTGATTGCCAAGGCGGGGGACCTAGCGGCGCTGCTGACCAATCTCGAAGAGCGCGATGTGCTCTTCATCGACGAAATCCACCGTCTCAACCCGGCCATCGAGGAAGTGCTTTATCCGGCGATGGAGGATTTCCAGCTCGATCTCATCATTGGCGAAGGACCGGCCGCACGGTCGGTGCGGATTGACCTCGCCAAGTTCACGCTTGTCGGCGCCACGACCCGGGCCGGGCTCCTCACGACGCCGCTACGCGACCGGTTCGGCATACCGGTGCGGCTCAATTTCTATACGCCCGAAGAGCTGGTGCAGATCGTGACGCGGGGGGCGCGGCTCCTGGGCATGCCCATGTCGCCCGATGGGGCGCTTGAAGTCGCGCGGCGCTCGCGGGGCACGCCACGCATCGCCGGACGCCTGTTGCGTCGCGTCATCGATTTTGCCACCGTCGACGGGGCGCAGGAGGTCAACAGCGTGTTGGCCGACAAGGCGCTGTTGCGGCTCGATGTGGACGCGCGCGGGCTTGACCAGCTGGACCGGCGCTACCTCACCACCATCGCCGATTTCTACGGCGGAGGCCCGGTCGGCATCGAGACCATCGCGGCCGCGCTGAGCGAACCGCGCGATGCGATCGAGGAAATCGTGGAACCCTATCTGCTGCAACAGGGCTTCATCCAGCGCACGCCGCGCGGCCGGCTGCTCACCGCAATCGCATTCCAGCACCTCGGAAAGTCCGTGCCACAAGGGTTTGTCGGGTTGCAGGCCAACCTCTTCGACGGCGACGATGGGGGCGACTGACCGCACCCCGGCGCGGCGGCCGTCCTGGCTGGCCCGCGGCCTCGACCGGCTGGGCCTGCAGGTTCATATCCATCCCGAGCACGTCCGCATCACGCGGCACGCGCCGCGGCTGCCGACTTGGCCGCGCGAGCTGCCGCTGCGCATCGCCTTCCTTAGCGATCTTCATGTCTCGACGCCGTTTTTCGGGCTCGACGTCCTGCGCGAGGTGGTTGCAGCGGCCAATGCGCTCAATCCCGACATCATTCTCCTCGGCGGTGATTATGAGGAGGGGCCGCGGTTTTCCAGAAGCGTGGGGGCAGAAGACTGGGGACCGGTGCTGGGGGCACTGCGGGCGCCACTGGGCGTGCACGCCATTCTGGGCAATCACGACTATCCGCGGCTCGAGGGGCATCGGCGCACGGCCCAGGCGCGACCACCAGCACTGGTCGCCTTGGAAGAAGCCGGCATTGCCACCTACATCAATCGCGCGGCGCCCGTCGAGACCGAGCACGGCCGCTTCTGGCTGGCCGGGCTGGGCGACCAGGCCGCCTATTGGCCCGATGGCCGCTCCATGGCCGATCTGGCTGCAACGCTGTCCGCCGTTCCCCCCGGCGCACCCACGCTTCTCCTGGCGCATGAGCCCGACATCTTCCCCGACGTTCCTGCCTCGGTCGCGCTGACCCTATCGGGCCATCTGCATGCCGGGCAGGTAAAGCTCTTCGGACACGCCCCCATCGTTCCCTCGCGGTTCGGGCAGCGGTACCTGCATGGACATTTCATCGAAGAGGGACGGCATTTGATCGTGGGCGGCGGTGTGGGGTATTCGGGATTACCGGTGCGGGTCTTCGCGCCGTCCGAGATCGTCCTTGTGGAATTGGGAGGCCACCATGCCTGAGCGCCACGTCCTGAGCTTTCCCATTTCCGGCAACCGCTTCAACTACCGGGTGGCCGCGGTGATCATCGCGCAGGGCCATGTGCTCGTGTGCCGCGAGGACGACGACCAATACGTCATGCTGCCCGGTGGCCGGGTGGAACTGGGGGAGCCGAGCCGGCTCAGCCTTGAGCGAGAGCTGGAGGAAGAACTGGCGATGCCGGCCGTGGTGGGGGGCATGGTCGGCACATCGGAAAGCTTTTACGAGCGCGAAGGCGAGAGCTTTCACGAGCTCGGGTTCTTCTATCACGCCGAACTGCCGGGCCAGGGGCCAAACGGGCGCGCGCCCTGGCTCGAGCGGCGCGACGAGGGACATGATCTGCAGTTCTACTGGATCGCGCTCGAGGGGGAGGGGCTCGAGCAGATCAACCTCCTGCCGCGCTGGCTGCCGGGTTTCCTGCGCGCCCTTCCGGACGGCCACAGCCACGTGGTTCACGATGAGCGGCCAACGGCATGAGCGCGCACCAGATCGCTGTCCGCATCTATTACGAAGACACCGATTTTTCCGGCAATGTCTATCATGCCGCCTATTTGAAGTTCTTCGAGCGCGGCCGGACCGAGTTCCTGCGTGATCTTGGCGTGCATCATTCGGAGCTCGCCAAGGACGGTCTAGCCTTTGCCGTTCGCTCGATGAGCATCGATTATATCGCTGCCGCTCATATCGACGACCTGCTGACCGTCTCCACCACGGTGGACCGGGCCGGCGGCGCGCGGCTGGTTCTGGCCCAGACAATTCACCGTGATGAGACGCTGCTGACCAGTGCCAGCGTGACGGTCGCCGCCATCAAGACAGCGGGCGGTGCGGCCCGCTTGCCGCCGCATCTGCGGGCCCTGCTGGAGCGAGCCTGAGGCTGGGGCGACCGGGCCGGCAGGGGTGGGCGGAGTCTCTTTATTAACCCTTTGGTGACCATAAGGAGAGCAAAGCGAGTCTTGATCCGCATCCGGGACCCGAACGCCCGGAAATGCGGGCATTTCTCTTAATTTTGACAGATTTGGCCCCCATCGCACAGCGACTGGGGCCAGCCATATGGGCCGGGCCGAAAGGATCTTTTTCATGGAAGCCATGGATGCTGTGGGAGCTGCTGCTCCGCATGCCGACCTGTCCATCTGGGGCTTGTTCTGGGCCGCCGACATCGTCGTCAAGGCGGTGATGCTCGGGCTGATGGCCGCCTCGGTCTGGTGCTGGGCGATCATCATCGACAAGACCATCGCCTACCGCCGCACACAGGCGGAGATGAACCGGTTCGAGCGCGTCTTCTGGTCCGGGCAGTCGCTTGAGGAGCTTTACCAGCAGCAGTCGCAGCAGGCGACGGGGGGCCTGGGCGCCGTCTTCGTTGCGGCCATGAAGGAATGGAAGCGAAGCCACGAGCAGAATGCGGCCAGCTTCATGGGCATGCAGCAGCGCCTAGAAAAGGTGCTCGACGTCGCCATCTCGCGCGAGAGCGACTATCTCGAAAAGCGCCTGAGCTTTCTTGCCACCGTGGGGTCGGCGGCGCCGTTCATCGGCCTTTTCGGCACGGTGTGGGGCATCATGAACGCCTTCACCAATATTGCAGCTTCCTCGTCGACCAACCTCGCCGTCGTGGCCGGCCCGATCGCCGAGGCGCTCTTCGCCACGGCCATCGGCCTTGTAGCCGCCATTCCAGCGGTTATCGCCTACAACAAGCTCTCCACCGATTCCGCCAAGATGATCGGGCGGCTGGAAGGCTTTGCCGACGAGTTCTCTACCATTCTCAGCCGCCAGCTCGAAGCGCGGAGCCGCTGACATGGGGATGGGCGTGGCATCGGGCGGAGGCGGTGGCGGGCGGCGAAAGCGCCGCAAGAGCCGCGCCGTGATGAGCGAAATCAACATTACGCCCATGGTGGACGTGATGCTGGTGTTGCTCATCATCTTCATGGTCGCCGCGCCGATGATGACGGCCGGTGTCCCGGTCGACCTACCCAAATCTGCCGCAGCCGACATGCCCAGCCAGACCCAGCCGATCACGGTGGGGGTGACGCCCGACGGGCAAATATTCGTGGACGAGGACCAGGTGACGGAGGCCGCGCTGGTCGAAACCGTCACGGCCCGGGCGACCAATGGCACGGAAGACCGCATCTATCTGCGCGGCGACACGACGGCCAATTATGGCACCGTGATGCGCGTCATGGGCATGCTCTCTGCCGCCGGTTTCACCAAGATCGGGCTCGTCACCGAGCGCGAACAATAGGGCCGCGCCATGCGCACCGGGCTTGCCGTTTCCGTTACTGCCCACGTGGTGCTGATCGCGCTCGGCCTGCTCAAGCTCGGCTCGACCGAACCGTTGCAGCCTACGGTGCAGTCCATCGCGGTGGACCTGGTGCCGGTCGAGGAATATTCCAACATCAGGCGCGGCACGCTAGACAGCCAGGTCGTGGAGACGGAAACGCCGTCCATCGTCGAGGATGACCAGCCGGCCGAACTGGCGCAGCCGACCGGAAATACGCAAGAGGACCAGCCGACGCCCACGGCGGCCGATACGCCAACGCCGGCGCCCGTGACCGAGCAGGCTCCGGCCCCTGAAGTGACGCCCGAGCCGACGCCGGAACCCGAACCCGAGCCGGCCCCAGAACCGACCCCGGAGCCTGAATCCGCGCCGGAGCCTGAACCCGAGCCCGAGCCGGTCGAAGCTCCTTCGCCGCAATCGCGCCCGGAGCCGGCACCTACCCCGGAGGTTGTGCCCGAGCCTGCGCCGGCACCCGAGCCGACTCCTGAGCCCGAGCCGGAGCCTGAACCCGCGCCGGAGCCTGAACCCGTGCCCGAGCCAGAGCCGACGCCGGAACCGGAGCCCGAAATGCCACAGGTGGCAGCGCCCACGCCGGCTGCGCGCCCGAGCAATCTCAATCAATTGCGCGAACAATATGCGACGGCCGAAGCCGAGCGCAAAAAGCGCGAAGAAGAGGAACGCAAGCGCCAGGAGGAGGAGCGTCAGCGCGCCGCCGACGCCAAGAAGCAGGAGCAGCAGCGCCAGCAGCAGGCGACGACGCAACTCGACACCGATCTGGCCGACGAGATCTCCTCGATCATCAACAACGCGCCGAGCACCGGAGGGACCACGGGGCAGGGCGGCTCACCGACGCTGGGCGACACGACCGGCACGTCAGCGCGGCTCAGCCAGAACGCGATCGATGGCCTGGTTGCCAAGATCAAGACGTGCTGGAACCTGCTGCCGAGCGACTACAACAGCGGCATGACGGTGACGCTGTCGATGAGCATGAATCCGGACGGCACGGTGAGCGGCACCCCGCAGATCGTGGCGGCCGACCCGTCGCCGGCCGGCGGCGCCATTGCCCGCGCGGCACAACGGGCCGTTGTCCAGTGCGGCCCCTACACGATGTTATCTGCCGACAGCTACGATCAGTGGCGGCAGATCGAAGTGGAACTGAGACCCTGACCTTGAATTTGCCTGTTTGGTGGCCAAGAAGCGGCCAAAACGGCGAGACCGGAGACTATTGACCATGACACTTCTTTCGCGGCGTTCGGCGCTCAAGCTCGGCCTGGCCGGGAGCGCGCTTCTGGCAACTTCTCCCTGGGCGATGGCGCAGCTGCGCATCGTGGTGGAAGGCGCCAACTTCCAGCCGCTGCCGATCGCGATCCCCGATTTCGCATCGTCCGATCCGACCTTCGGGCGCGAGATTGCCGATATCGTGCGCAACAATCTCAAGCGCTCGGGCCTGTTCCTGCCGCTCGACCCGGCATCGCTGCCGGTGCAGGTGGGCGACGTCAATGCGACGCCCGATTTCAACATCTGGCGCACCGCCAATGTCGATGCCCTGGTGATGGGTGCCGTGGAGCGTGGCGGGCAAATCTCGTCGTCCGTTCGCGTGTGGGACACGCAGCAGGCGGCGCAGGTGGTGGGCAAGAGCTACAACACCGATCCCAATTCGGCGCGCCGCATCGCCCATATCGTATCCGACGCCATCTATGAACAACTGACCGGCGGCACGGGCTATTTCGACACCCGGGTCATTTATGTCGCGGAAAGCGGGCCGAAGGCCAACCGCACTCGCCGCCTGGCCATCATGGATCAGGACGGCGCCAATGTGCAGTACCTGACGGATGGCTCCAACATGGCGCTGACGCCGCGCTTCGGGCCGAATAACGACCTCGTCACCTACATGAACTTTGCCGATGGCAATCCGCAGGTTTACCTGTTGCAGCTCTCGACAGGGCAGCAGCAGCGTCTGGCCAATGTGGGCTCCATGACCTTCGCGCCACGCTTTTCGCCCGATGGCAACACGGTCGCCTTCTCGGTGGAGCAGGCCGGCGCCACCAATCTTTATGCCGTCGGAACAGGCGGCGGCCAACCGGTGCAACTGACGTCGGGCGCGGCCATCGATACCGCGCCATCCTATTCTCCGGATGGCAGCCGGATCCTGTTCGAAAGCGACCGCGGCGGGTCGCCGCAAATCTACATGATGGGGGCATCCGGCGGGAACGCCCAACGCATCAGCTTCGGGCAGGGAAGCTATTCGACCCCGGTCTGGTCGCCCAAGGGGGATCTCGTTGCCTTCACGCGGCAGTCGGGCGGGCAGTTCCATATCGGGGTCATGAACCCGGACGGTTCGGGCGAGCGGTTGCTCTATTCGAGCTTCCATGCAGAGGGGCCGACCTGGGCGCCCAATGGCCGGGTGATCATGTTCTTCCAGGATCCGGGCGGCAATGACGGACCGCGACTGATGAGCGTCGACATCTGGGGCCGCAACGTGCTGACCATTTCGACGGAAACCTATGCTTCCGACCCCTCCTGGTCGGCCTTGCGCGGCTAAAGCGGCGCGGCCTTACGCAAACCTGCAATCATTGGATCAGCCCAAAATTTTTGACGCGGGAACTTCGGTTCTCGCGTCGATATTTTTGGTAACATATTGATTTGAAAAACAAATTTCAAATCTCATGAAAGTGGAGTGTGTCCTGCGGTTTTCGCTGAAACTGGCGAAACTAAAAAATCCAGCCCTGCGTATCTGCCTACGTCCCCGATAGCGGGATGAAGATTTCAACAGGAAGGAACTTGTCATGACTCTCTCGCTTCGCGCCCTCTCCGTCGCCACCGTTCTTGCGTTCGGTTCTCTCTCCGGTGCTGCCGTCTATGCCCAGGAGAACCCGGAAGTCGGCGGCGCTGCCATGTATGCCGACAAGAACATCGTCGAAAACGCGGTGAACTCGGCCGACCACACCACCCTGGTTGCCGCGGTGAAGGCCGCCGGCCTTGTGGAGACGCTTTCGGGCGAGGGCCCCTTCACGGTCCTGGCGCCGACCAACGCCGCCTTTGACGCCCTGCCGGCCGGCACCGTCGACACGCTGCTGATGCCCGAAAACAAGGATCAGCTGACCAAGATCCTGACCTGCCACGTCATTCCGGCCAAGGCGCTCTCCACCGACATCGTGTCGATGGTCGAGGCAGATGGCGGCGAGCACGTCGTGGATACCGTCGGCGGCTGCAAGCTGACGCTCAAGGCCGCGGATGGCAAGGTGACCGTGACCGACGAAAACGGCACGACTGCCAACGTCACCATCGCCGACGTCATCCAGTCCAATGGCGTGATCCACGTCATCGACGCGGTTCTCACCCCCAAGATGTAACCTTTTCCCGCGCTGTCTCGAATAGCGCAGGAAAGAGAGGCCCCGCTCCGCCCAGCGGGGCCTCACCAAGACTTGAGTTATGGGGCGTCTCCCTCCGGTCCATACTCAGGTGGAACTGCGGTGTCGCCTATGCTCACGGCTCGGGCGACACCGGCTTTCAGGAGACCGAACATGCAGATTTCGCGTCGTCACTTCCTCCTTGCTGGATCGGCCCTGGCAGGAATTTCCGCTGTCTCGCTGTGGCGGCCGGCTGGTGAAGCCTCTGCGGCCACCGAAAGCTTTCCATTCACGCTGAGCGACGCCGAATGGAAGGCCAGGCTTAGCGCACAAAGTTATGACGTGTTGCGCCATGAAGGAACCGAGCGCGCATTCACTTCGCCGCTGCTCGACGAGCATCGGCCTGGCACGTTCGACTGCGCGGGGTGCGGACAGAAGCTGTTCGATGCGGCGACCAAGTTCGAAAGCGGCACGGGCTGGCCGAGCTTTTATGATTTCATCCCCGGCGCCATCGGCAGCAAGACCGATACGTCCCTGTTCATGACGCGAACCGAGGTCCACTGCTCGAACTGCGGCGGACATCAGGGACATGTGTTCGAGGACGGCCCGCCGCCCACCGGCCTGCGCTACTGCATCAACGGCGTCTCGCTGACATTCACCCCCAAGACCGCGTAGGCGAAAGCCAGGAACGGATCGGCTCCATGGTCATTGGCCTCCTGACAACCAAGGAGGCCGACATGGCACAGGACCCAAAGACCAATAGCGACAAGAAAAGCGCCGAAGAACGCCAGATCGACAAGATGAGCCCAGGCGGACAGGTCGGCGGTACGCATTTCGGCCAAGCTCCGGGCGACGCGAAACATGGGCAGCCGTCCAAGAAGGACTGATTGCTGCAGCGTTGATCAGCGGCCTTGGCCGCGATATCTGAAGGGCGGATTCAAGCGAGCCGCCCTTCATGCATTTGACCATCCTCCAGACCGGCGACGTGCCGCAGCACCTGCAGCCCCGGTTCGCCAACTACCCGCAGATGTTCCGGCACATGTTCGCCTCGGGAGGCGGTGACTTCTCGTTCTCCGAAATCGACGTCAGGAGCGTAGCACTTCCCGATGCAGCGGCACTCGAGGGTCTCGTCATCACGGGTTCCCCCGCCGGCGTTTACGAGGACCACGCCTGGCTCGATCCTCTGCGAACGTTCATTCGCGCAGCATACGAGGCAGAGACGCCGATGTTGGGCATCTGCTTCGGGCACCAGATCATGGCCGATGCGCTTGGCGGCACGGTGGAGAAATCAGGGCGCGGCTGGGGGCTGGGCCGGCATCTTTACCGGGTCGAGGCGCGTCCGCATTTTCTGGCCGAGCTTCCCGACACGATCGCGGTGGCCTGTTCGCACCAAGATCAGGTCGTGCTGCCGCCGCCGGAAGCAGAGGTCGTGCTGGCCTCCGCGTTCGCGCCCTATGCGGGCCTGCTCTACAAGACAGGCAAGGCGCTGAGCTTCCAGCCGCATCCGGAATTCGACGACGCCTACGCAAAGGCGCTCGTCGATCTCCGGCGCGGCAATGCGCCGGAGACGGTGATCGAGGAGGCAATTGCCTCGTTCGCGACGCCGTCCGACAGCATGGCGCTGCGCCGGGCGATAGTGCGGTTTTTCGCGGACACGGCCTAGCTTTCAAGCAGCAGGGCAATCTCGCTGCGCAACTGGCCGATACCGTCGCCCTTTTCGCTCGAGGTGAGCACGATGTCGGGGTGCGCGGCGGGACGCTTGGCAATGGCCGAGCGGGTCGCTGCGACGGCCTTTTCGAGGTCCTTGGCGGAGGGCTTATCGATCTTGGTGAGCACGATCTGGTAGCTGACGGCGGCGCGGTCGAGCTCGTTCATCACCGAGACGTCGTTGTCCTTGGGGCCGTGGCGGCTGTCGACCAGCACATAGACGCGGCGCAGCGTGGCGCGGCCGGTGAGGTACTGATGGATCAGTTGTGTCCACGCCCGCACCTTGGGCTCGGGCGCCTTGGCGTAGCCATAGCCGGGCATGTCGACGATACGCAGGTTTTCACTCTGGCTCTGGAAGATATTGAGCTCCTGCGTCCGGCCCGGAGTGTTCGAGGTCCGGGCGAGGCCGGAAGTCCCGCATAGCGCGTTGATGAGGCTCGACTTGCCCACATTGGAGCGTCCGGCAAAGGCGATCTCCACCCGGTCCATCGGGGGCAGGTCGGCCAGGCGCACGCAGCCTTTGACGAAGACGATGGGGCGCGCGAACAACAGGCGCCCGCGTTCGACGGTGTCGGGAGAATAGTCGGGCGTGGTCATGCGAAGGCCCCTAACAAGAGGGCCCGCCGGCGATGCGACGGGCCCGTTGACGTGTGGTCGTAAAAGATCAGTTCTTGCCGTCGGCGGCCTTGGGCTTGCGCCGGAAGGTGTCGAGGATGTTGCCGAGCAGGTTCACCTCGGCGCCGTGGCGCTTCATGATGACCCATTGCTGAGTGACCGAGAGGGTGTTGTTCCAGGCCCAGTAGATCACGAGGCCCGCCGGGAAGGTGCCCAGCATGAAGGTGAAGATGATCGGCATCCAGTTGAAGATCATCGCCTGGGTCGGATCGGGTGGCGGCGGGTTGAGTTTCATCTGCACCCACATGGTGATGCCCATGATGACTGGCCAGACGCCCAGGTGCAGGTAGCCGCCGATGATCGGCACGAGAGTCGGATCCCAGGGAATTAGGCCGAAGAGGGTGAAGATGTTGGTCGGATCGGGCGCCGCCAGATCCTGAATCCAGCCAAAGAAGGGCGCGTGGCGCATGTCGAGGCTGATGAAGATGACGGTGTAGAGCGAGAAGAAAACCGGGATCTGGATCAGGATCGGCCAGCAGCCCGAGAGCGGGTTGATCTTCTCTTTCTTGTAGAGCTCCATCATCGCCTGCTGCTGGGCGGCGCGGTCGTCCTTGAGGCGCTCCTGGATGGCCTTCATCTCCGGCTGCACGCGGCGCATCGCGGCCATTGAGGCGTAGGAGCGGCTGGCGAGCGGGAAGAAGATAGCCTTGACAATGATGGTCACCGCCATCACGGCGAGGCCGAAATTGCCCAGAATGCTGTAGAGGAAGGTCAGCAGGTAATACATGGGCTTGGTCAGGAACTGGAACCAGCCCCAGTCGATCAGCAGTTCGAGCCGATCAAAGCCGTATTGCTGCTCATAGGCGGCGATGACGTTCTCTTCCTTGGCACCGGCAAAGAGGTAGCTTTCGCGTTCTGCCGTGCCACCAGCGGCAATGGTCACCGGCGCGGTTTCCACATAGCTCGTCTGGTACTCGTCGTAGCCGGAATTGTTGCTCCAGCTGTAGCGGGCGTTGATCCCCGTGCCGGCCGGCGGCATGACGGCCGTCGCCCAGTACTTGTCCGAAAAGCCGAGCCAGCCGCTGGTATTCTCGAAGGTCAGCTGCTGCTCCTTCTGGAGGTCGCTGTACTTCTTGGAGATCAGGTTGTTCGAGCCCAGGACGCCGTGCGGGCCTTCATGCTGGATGAAGAAGTTCTGCACATGCGGCGTACCGTGGCGGACAACGCGGGAATAGGGGTAAAGCGCGACGTCGCCGCCGGTGTTGTTCTGGATCATCTGCTTGACGGTGAACAGGTAGTGCTCATCCACCGAGACGGTGCGGTTGAAGACGAGGCCCGCGCCATTGTCCCAGCTCAGGGTGACCGGGTTGCCGACGCTGAGCGTGGCGTTGTCGCTGATGACGGTCCACTGGCTCTGCGCGTTGGGCACGGCAATCGAACTGCCGGCGACGGGGACCCAGCCCTCCTCTGCGTAATAGGCATCGGGGGCGCCGGCCGGCGAGAGCAGGGTGATGATCGGCGAGGATGGGTCGACGGTCTCGCGATACTGCTTGAGCCGCAGATCGTCGATGCGCGCGCCGGTGAGGTTGATCGAGCCCTCGAGGTCATCAGTGTTGATGGCGACACGCTGCGTTGCCGCCAGGGCCTGGTCGCGCGATTCGAAGGTCTGCGGGCCGGGCGCGCCGGGAGGCGTTGCAGCGGCCCCAGGCGTTGTCGCAGGCGTGGTCGGGGTCGCGAGATTGGCGTCCTGCTCGGCCTGCTGTTGCGCCGCGATCTCGGCCTGCTGCTGCGCGCGCTGCAACTGCGGACCGGCAACAAAGAACTGCCAGCCGAACAGCACCAGCATGCTGAGCACAACGGCGATGATCACATTGCGATTGTCAGATTTCATGGTCGGGCATTCCGTGGGCCGAGGCCGGGTCGATTGGGTCTGGAGCCGGTGCCATCCCTGTGCACACGCTCGATGAGGCCGCCAAGGTCGGCGACGAGCTTGACGTAAGGCATGGTCAGCGCCTCACGCCGCGCCAGAAGGACATAGTCATGCCCGGCGTGAAAGTCATCCGCACATGCTGCCGCAGCGGCCCGCAGGCGCCGCTTGATACGGTTGCGCTCGGGGGAATTGCCGATCTTCTTGGTCACCGTGAAGCCGACGCCCGGTGCCGGCTCGTCCGCCGGCACGACCTGCAACCCAAACGCAGAGCGCCCGGCGCGATTGCCCCGGGCGGCTCTCAAAAACTGAGCGCGCCGCTTGAGACGGCGCACACCCTTGTTGCCATGCTCCCTGGCCGTCATGCGGCCAAAGGTCCTTAGGCCGACAGCTTCTTGCGGCCAAGGGCGCGGCGGCGATTGAGAATCGCGCGACCGTCCTTGGTGGCCATACGGGCACGGAAACCGTGGCGACGGGCACGCACGAGCTTGGACGGCTGATAGGTACGCTTCATGGCATTAAACCGCGCGGCGCGCGGTTCCTCTGTTGGCTGCTGCTTTCGCAGAAGAATGGCTAAGCTGGCGGGTGGTCCGCACCAGCGTCGGTTGGTGGGGTCTATAGGGAAAAGTGCCCTCCAAGTCAACGCGCGGCGGAGCAGGGATTGCGGGGGGCTGTGCGGTTGTCAATGCCGGGGGATCGCTTCATAACAGACCTCCTTTCCTCCGGCCTCGATACCCATGGCAGATCCCCTACGACCCGACCTCTGTATCATCGGTGCTGGTGCACTTGGTGTTGCGCTTGCACGCCACGCCCGCCGCTTCGACGTCTCCGTCACGCTCGTCGACCGGGGCCGGCCTGAGCCGGGCGACCAGCCAGAAGTCTATCGTCGCCTTGCTGCACTGGCGGCGAGCGCCGGCCTTGCCCAAGCCATGCGCGAGGGAGAGACGCTGGGGCTGGCCAGCATACAGCCAAAACTCGTCTACAAGTCGGTCGCGGCGCGGGCCATTGCCGTCGCCGAAGGGGGCGCCGTTCTCGAGAGCGTCGAGCACCTGCGAGCGCAGGGCGTCGAGGTGATGCGCGGCGAACCGCGGTTCACCGAAGGCCGGACCCTAGCCGTGGGGGACGCCGTGCTGCGGCCGCGCAGCATCATCCTTGCCCTGGGCGGCGAGCCCATGACGCCCTCCATTCCGGGTCTGTCCGAGATCGACTTTCTGACGCCCGACACCATCGTCGAGAATGGTCGCAAGCTCAGCCATCTGCTGGTCATTGGCGGCGGCGCTGAAGCGGTGGCTCTGGCGCAAATCCACCGGCGGCTGGGGTGCGCGGTGACGCTGGTGCCGCAGGGGGCGCTGCTGGCCGGGTTCGATCCCGAAGCGGTCTCCGTTTTGGCCGATGCACTGGCCGCCGAAGGGCTGGATCTCGTGCGCGAGGGACAGATCGAGGAAATCCAGCCGCGCAGCCAGGGCATCGGGGTGCGCCTGTCGACACAGGGAGGGCAGACGCGGCCGCTGGATGTCTCGCATGTCCTGCTGGCGACGGAGCGGCGTCCGGACGTTGCAGGTTTGGGGATCGAGCATCTCAAGCTTAGCCTTTCTGCAGATGGGTTGTTGAGTACGGGCCCTTTGGGACGCACTGCCAACCGGGCGGTGCGTGCGGTGGGGTATGCGGCCGGGCAAAGGCAGTGGAACCTGGCGCTGGCGCATGGGCGCGAGGTGGTGGAGGCTGTTCTCACCGGTCGCGGGCGGCCGTCGGGCGCGCTTCCGATGATCGTCCCGACCGAACCGGGGCTGGTGCAGATCGGCCATGCCGAACCGCTGGCGCGTCGGGGGCGGGCCGATGCGAAAGTGCTACGCGCCACCCTGGCGGAGAACGAGGCGGCGCGGGCCATGGGCAAGACTGTGGGCAGCGCCAAGCTGATGCTCGATGCGCACGATCGCATCACGGGCGGCAGCATTGTCGCGCCGATGGCAGCCGAACTCGGCGCCCTTGTGAGCCTCGCCATGCAGGCGAGGATGACCACCGAGCAGTTGGCGGCGATAAGCTTGCCCTATCCCAGCCTCGCGGCACTGATTTCACAGATGGCGGAGAACCATCCGGCCGGTCAGCGCGTATCTCCTTGGACGCAGCGTCGCCAGGCCTTGCGTCGTCTTCTGCCCCGCTGATCTCGAGGGGCTGACGGCCGGACGAGCCCTCCCTTATGATCGGAGCACCATGAGCAACCCTGGCAGCCCGATTCCCGGTCGATTCTCCGGCCTTTCGAACAAGCTGATCGCGACCATTATCGGCGTGATCTTCCTTGTCGAAATCGTGGTCTATTTGCCATCGCTCGCCAATTTCCGCGCTACCTGGCTTGAGGACAGGCTTCGCGTTGGGGTGGTCGCCGCGCGCGTGCTCGATGCTGTGCCGGACGTCATGTCCCTACCGCGGAGCCTGACCGATCGCTTGCTCACCTCGGCCGGCGCAGACGCCATCGTCTACCGGCGGGAGGGGCAGAGCCAACTGATCGAGCTGGCGGAGCCTGTGACGCCGGAACGGGTGACAACGGCCGACATGCGGCAGCGGGATCTGGCGACGCAGATCGCCGGCGCCATCGACACCCTGTTCGCCGGTCGCGGCCGAACGCTGCGCATCGTGGGGGAGGGGGATCTCGACGAAAGCCTCATCGAAATCCTGATGCCCGAAGCGCCGTTGCGCCAGGAGATGCTGGAATATTCGCGCAATATCGGCCTTGTGTCTCTGGGCATCGCGGCCATTACCGCTTTTGCGCTCTACATGCTGGCGAGCCGGCTCTTCATCGATCCGGTGTTACGGTTGGCGGACAACATGCTGGCGTTTCGCAAGGCGCCGGAAAATGCCACGCTGATCCTGCAACCCTCGCAGCGCCGCGACGAAATCGGCATCGTGGAACGCGAACTCGCCGACATGGAGCGCGACCTCGCCTCGATGTTGCGGCAGCGCCGGCACCTGGCGGATCTGGGCCTGGCGGTCGCCAAGATCAACCACGACCTGCGCAACACCCTGACGGCGGCGCAGCTTCTTTCCGACCAGGTGGCCACGCTGGACGACCCGAAGGTGCAACGGTTGGCGCCGCGGCTGGTGACGACGCTCGACAAGGCGATCGGCTTTGCCCAATCGGTGCTCGACTATGGCCGGGAGGCGGCGGCGCCGCCGCAGTTCGTCCCGACGGAGATCAGGCCTCTGTTGGACGATGCGGCCTTCGAGGCCCGCCTCGTCGGGCATCCGGCCGTTGTTTTCGTCAATGAGGTTCCGGACGGTATCGTGCTCGACGTCGACGCGGGCCAGATGGCCCGCGTGTTCGTCAATCTCTTCAAGAATGCGCGCGAGGCACTCGAAAGCGACCCGCGGCCGAACAGGCCCGGCGCGGAGGTGACGGCCACCGCCCGGCAGGACGATGATGCGTTTATCCTGGCCGTCAGCGACAATGGCCCCGGGCTTCCGCCACGGGCCAGGGCGCATCTGTTTGAGGCGTTTGAAGGCTCGGCGCGCGCGGGGGGCACGGGACTGGGGCTCGCCATTGCCCGGGAAATCACGGAGGCCCACGGGGGGATGCTGCGGTTTGTCGAGACGGAGGAGGGGACGCAGTTCGAGGTCGCGCTACCGCACCGACCCACGGCGTGACCTTCTGGCCCCGAAAAATCCTCCGGTGCCGCTTGCAATGGCCAAAGCAGCCATGTATGGGTTGCCCCGCTTCAGACAGAGACATCGTCCTGTCGTCAATCGAAGCGGCCGTCTCGTCGGCCTGCGCGCCCGTAGCTCAGCTGGATAGAGCACCAGACTACGAATCTGGGGGTCAGGAGTTCGAATCTCTTCGGGCGCGCCATTCCTGTATCATTATGTAAACTGCGAACACTGTTGGCTGAAAAAGTGTCCTCTGCGATTGAGCGGTGGAGGCTGTGGCTGCTGCCCACGATAACGACCCGCCTTGCTCCCACGATAAGCCTGCCCACAACGCTTCTGAGGTAATTGCGCCAGAGGATGGGATCGGCGTGCCGCAGCTTCTCCTTGAGCGTGCGGGAGAAGGCACGTTTGGCGCCAACTTGCCTGCCGGCAGTTCAGGTGGGACTACCTCCTGCGAAGCATTCGAGCTTCCCGCTCGACATCAAGAAGAGCTTCCACGCAAACTAGACTCCAGCTTCTGTCGCCGTCGCCCTGCTCACCACCGTGCTGTATCTCGGCTTTCGCGCGACAGGCTGCTTCCGCGCCGTCTAACCCCACCGTGTCTGCCGAGGTCTGAGACCTACACACCGCTTGGGCAACTGGAGGCGCTGCGGCAGCAGGCCGCCGGGCAAACTTAAGTTGACAAGGACAATCATATTTGAATAAGTCCCCGGTGTCGTGATTGCTACATCAGCTCCCCCGGAAGGATCGTCCATGAAGTCCATCGTCTCCCCCTTCGCGCGCATGCTTGCCCTCGGCGCGGCCTTCGTAGCCCTGTCGTCGGCCGCCTTCGCCCAGGATGGCGAGCTTGTCGTCTACAACGCCCAGCACGAAACCCTGACACAGGCCTGGGTCGACGCGTTCAAGGCCGAGACCGGCATCGATGTCGTGGTTCGCCAGGGAAGCGATCTCGAGCTGGGCAACCAGATCGTGCAGGAAGGGACCATGTCGCCCGCCGACGTGTTCCTGACCGAAAATTCGCCTGCCATGGTGCTTGTGGACAATGCCGGACTGTTCGAACCGCTGCCGGCAGACCTCCTCGAGCAGGTTCCGGCCCAGTTTCGCCCGGAGAACGGGCACTGGACCGGTATCGCCGCCCGCGCGACGGTTTTTGCCTACAATACCGATAAGCTCAGCGAAGACATGCTGCCCAAGACCATGGCCGAGCTGGCCGATCCGGCATGGCAAGGCCGCTGGGCCGCTTCCCCGGGCGGCGCCGACTTCCAGGCGATCGTTGCAGCCTATCTCGCCCTTAACGGGGAAGAGGCCACCAAGACTTGGCTCGACGGCATGAAGGCGAACGTGGTTTCGCTCCGCGGCAACCGCGCCGCCATGGCAGCCGCCAACAATGGCGAGGTCGATGGTGCGCTGATCTATCACTACTACTGGTTCGGCGACCAAGCTGGCACCAAGGAAAGCAGTGACAAGATTGCCCTCCATTACTTCAAGAACCAGGATCCTGGCGCTTTCATTTCCATTTCGGGCGGCGGCGTGCTGGCGACCAGCCAGCACAAGGAACAGGCGCTGCAGTTCCTCAAGTTCGTGACCGGTGCGGGCGGCCAGACCGTGCTGCGCGACGATTCCTTTGAGTATGCCATCGGCGTCGACCAGGCGGCCAATGCGGCGCTGGTGCCGCTGGAGGACCTGGAAGCGCCCGCGATCGATCCGACCCAACTCGACAATAGCAAGGCGGCGGAGTTGATGACTGCCGCCGGCTTGCTCTAAAGAGGCACTGATGCCGCCCGGACTGGTTCGGGCGGCGTTTCTTGGATTACTTGGCATTGGCAGCAACTGAGATGATCGTGCGCAGGCGCCGCACGCCGGTGGGTTTTGCAACTCTTGCGGCGCTGGCTGTTGCTGTGGCGATCCTGTGTTCGGTGCCGCTGCTGTTTGTCACGTGGGTGGCCTTCGACAGCGGCTGGGCTGAGGTTGCGACTCTCGTGTTCCGCCCCAAGGTGGGCGAGTTGCTCGTCAATACGGTGCTGCTCCTGGCCATTACGCTGCCCCTCGCCATAAGCCTTGCGGTTAGCTTTGCCTGGTTGGTGGAGCGGACCGACCTGCCAGGGCGCGGCCTTTGGTCGTGGCTGATGGTTGCCCCGCTGGCGGTTCCCGCCTTCGTCCACTCCTATGCCTGGAGTGCCTTCGCGCCAGGTTTTCATGGCCTGTGGGCCGCGGTCGCGGTGTCCATTCTCGCCTACCTGCCGTTCTTGTACCTGCCGGTGGCCGCGAGCTTGCGGCGGCTCGATCCGGCGCTCGAGGAAACCGCAGCGGCTTTGGGCAAGCCGCCAATGGTGGTGTTCTTTCGCATCGTGCTGCCGCAGTTGCGAATTGCGATCTGGGGGGGCGCGCTGCTGGTGGCGCTGCACCTCCTGGCCGAATACGGGCTCTTCGTGCTGACCCGTTTCGACACGTTCGCGACAGCGATCGTCGATCAGTTCCAGTCCGTCTATAACGGCCCGGCGGCCAACCTGCTCGGCGGCGTTCTCGTTGTGGCCTGCCTTGTCCTGCTCCGGGCCGAATCTGCGTTGCGGGGCGACGAGCGCTATGCCCGCATCGGTTCAGGGTCTATTCGACGAGCCGAAAGACAATCGCTTGGGCCTCTGCGATGGGGTGCCATGGGCCTGGTGCTCATCTTTACCCTCTTTTCGCTGGGCGTGCCGCTGTGGACGCTGTCGCGCTGGCTGTGGCTGGGCGGCGCTGCGATCTGGCGGCTCGACGCCGTATTGCCGGCGCTGGGGCAGACAGCGGCCCTCGCCCTTGGCGCGGCGCTGCTCACGACCATAGCCGCTTTTCCCATCGCCTGGCTCAGCGTGCGCGCGCCGAGCCGCTCGCAGCGCCTGCTCGAGGCGGCCCATTATTATGTGGGCGCTTTGCCCGGGGTGATCGTGGCGCTGGCGCTGGTCACCATCACGGTACGTCTGGCACCCTCGCTCTACCAGACCATGGCGACGCTGGTGATCGCCTATATGCTCATGTTCCTGCCGCGCGCCGTGGTCGGCCTGCGCTCCAGCATCGCCCAGGCGCCGCCCGAACTGGAACGCGCAGCCTCGAGCCTGGGCAAGCGGCCCATGGTTGCCATCGCGCGCACCACGCTGCGGCTAGCCATGCCCGGCGCCACCGCCAGCACGGCCATGGTCGCGCTCGGCATCGCCAACGAATTGACGGCGACGCTGATGCTGGCGCCCAATGGCACGCGAACGCTCGCCATGCGCTTTTGGGCCTATACGGCCGAACTCGACTTCTCGTCCGCGGCGCCGTACGCCTTACTGATGATTGTCCTCTCCCTGCCGCTCGTCGTGCTGCTGCGCTTTGAATCGCGCAAGATCGGTCAGATATGAGCGACCTCGTCATCACCGCTGCCCACAAACGCTATGGCAAGACCATCGCGCTCGATGCCGTCTCGCTCACCATCGCCGCGGGCAGCCGCGTCGCGATCGTCGGGCCGTCGGGCTCGGGCAAGACCACGTTGCTGCGCGCCATTGCCGGCTTCGAGACGCTCGATGCCGGCTCGATCCGGCTGGGCGAAATCGCGCTCGAAGACGACAAGGGTCCAGTGCCGTCGCACCGCCGCCAAATCGGCTATGTGGTGCAGGAAGGGGCGCTGTTTCCGCATATGTCGGTGGCCGACAATGTGCGCTTCGGCATGATCGACCCACCATCGGCAAGGGGCGGCAAGGCGGCCGAACTGCTGCAGCGCGTGGGCCTGCCCCCCGATGTCGGCATGAGGCGTCCGCATGAGCTTTCGGGCGGACAGCAGCAGCGGGTGGCGCTGGCGCGCGCCATGGCCCGCTCGCCCAAGGTCATGCTGCTCGATGAGCCGTTTTCGGCCCTCGATACCGGATTGCGCGATGCCATTCGCGACATGGTGAGCTCGGTGCTGGGGGAAGCGGGCATCACCACGGTGCTGGTGACGCATGACCAGAAAGAAGCGCTGTCCTTTGCCGACCGCGTCGCCGTGATGCAGGACGGCCGCCTGGTTCAGGCCGGTACGCCCGAGGAAGTCTATCTCAAGCCCGTCAATGCCCAGACCGCCCGGTTCCTGGGCGACGCGATCATCCTCAATGCCATGGTCCAGGACGGGACCGCGCATACGCTCTTGGGACCCGTTCGTGCCACGGGACCGTCGGGTCCGCGCACGATCATGCTGCGGCCCGAACAGGTGCGGATCACCCCGGCCACGGGCGAAGGGCAGGGCAGCCGCGGCCGGATCGTGGCGCGCAGCTACGAGGGGCCAACCTGGCGCACCGTGGTGGAGCACCTGCCCGACGCCACGGACGAGATGGTCCTTGAAACGGCGAGCCTTTTCACCATTTCGGTGCCCGGCCCGGCATCCCTCCCGGCCGGCACGGTGGTTGCCATCGCGGTGGTCGGGGAAGCCCATAGCTTCCCCGCGCGCTCATAGAGGTTCAAATCCGTAAAGTTGCCTGCAGGTGGCCGTGAAGCTCCGTGCACTCTCTCCCGGACGGCGGACGATGGAGCCTGCACGCTTGGAGATTACCCTGATGCGCACTGGTAACAGACGCCGTGCTCGGTGCTGCCGCCGCGCCTGGTCGATACCGTTATGCACGGTGGAGTTCAGATCTCAAACCAACGCCAAGACTGCGATCAGCACTTAGTCGAGCGCGATTATCCGGGTCGAGGCAAGGATCGAAGCGTTTTCGAAGCGCTCGGCCGGGTCGCCATTGGTGATCAGAACGTCGACGTGGGACATCTGCACTACGACGTGCGGAGCGCGCCGGTCGAACTTCTCGTCATGCGCCACCAGGATCACCTGGCGTGTATGGGGCAGGATCGAGCGCACCAGGTCGACTTCCATGGGATCGAATTCCTGTACCGTGCCGTGGCGGTCGATCGCGCTGGCTCCGATGATGGCGACGTCGAACTTGAAGCGCTGACGGCTCTCGTCGGCCAGCGTCAGGATCGAAGAGTCCTTGTTGCGCACATAGCCGCCGTAGACATAGACGGTCGCCTCCGTCTTGAGCGCGCAGGAATGAGCAACTTCGAGATTGGGCGTTGCCACCAATACGCCGGGGTGATCGGCCAGGACTTCGTGCAGTGAGTCGAAGGTCGTTCCCAGCCCGACGAAGACGGTGGCGCCCGGCGTCAGGAAT
The DNA here is from genome assembly GCF_014837245.1 of Devosia oryzisoli. Classification (GTDB taxonomy): domain Bacteria; phylum Pseudomonadota; class Alphaproteobacteria; order Rhizobiales; family Devosiaceae; genus Devosia; species Devosia oryzisoli. The sequence continues at coordinate 194,472 of NZ_JACYFU010000004.1, read as the reverse complement.
TCGGCCAGCGCCGCTACGAGTTGCCGCTTGACCCCAGACTGGACGCCGTGGCGTTCGCCGTGGGTGTGATGCGCCACGCCCGGGGAAGCGAACGCGCCGCCAAATCCCTTCTGCAGCAGGCCCTGCGTCTCGAGCGTCCTCAGGTCGCGCCGGATGGTCTGGTAGGTGACGTCGAAGCGGGCCGCCAATTCGGCCACGGAGGCCGCGCCGTTGGTCCGCACCGCCTCCAGTATCGCCCGCCGCCGGTGCTTGACCCGGCCGCTTTCCGGCGCGCCGGCCTCGACCGGCAGGTGCGGCGCGGCCCCGCCGCTCATTTCAGGCGCACACCGAGATAGCTGCGATCATCAGTGAGCTGTGTCTCGGTCGTGCCCTTGGTGCTCATGTAGCGCCCGATCTTGTGAATGTCTTCCGCCTCCACCTCGGCGAAGGCGCGCTCCCAGGCGGCGACGCCGAACCCGTCGCCTAGCTTGAAGTAACCGTCCGAGAATAGCTCGATCGTCTCGATATCCCCCAGCGCGTAGCTGCGCGTTTCGACATAGCGCGCGGGAACGGCAAAGCCATCGATGCCGCCATAGCCGAGTACCGGGTCGGTGACGTTCTGGAAATTGCCCTGTCCGTGCGCGATGCCGTGCTGGACCAGCAGCAGGATTTCATCTTCCGGCACGTCCGGCAGATGCTCCCGGCACGCCTTAAGGGCGCGCGCCTCGATCGTTTCGATCACGGCGCCATCGGCGGTGGGTGTGCCCTCGACCTGGTTCCGGGTCCCCTGCCATGTCATGGCCATGGCCTGGGCATCGCACTCTTCGGGCGTCAGGCCCTGGGCGCAAAAATAATGCCAGGCCTCTCGCCGCAGGATAGCGGTGACGTCATCGAGGGGCTTGAGCACCTGCAGGGTGTCGGCGCCATTGATGCGAATGCCGCTGTCGCCGACGGCCACCACTTCGAGGCGATCGTTGATCAAGAGTGCGGCCATGACCGTGCAGCCGCCGCGCAGCTTCCAGTCGGCTTCGACTGCGGCCACGGCATCGTTCTGCACATAGCCCTGGTAGATGGCCTTGCCGAGGTAGTCGACGAAGTGCTCGCCGCCCTGGAACTGCAGCTCCGGCCTGTCCGGCTGGCCCTGGGCGAGGAGGAATTCTTCCACCGCGCGCTTGACGGTGCGCGAGGCAAACTGCCCCGACAGCATGCCGCCATAGCGGGTGCCGTTGCGGTCGGTTACGCCGTCGATAACGGCGTAACCGAGGTTTGGCATGATCACGAGGCTGTCTTCATTGGCTTCCGGATGGCCAAATTTCTTACCCAGCGTGAAAGCTTCGAGCTGCCTCATGAGGTCCTGCTTTGGTCGTTTTCAGTCAGAAGAAGCGGATTATTCGCCGATGGCGGTCCGCCACTTGGCCAGCACTTCTTCGGCACCGCCGAAGTCGCTGAGCGGCTTCACGTTGACCAGGGTCAGGTCGGCCAGGTTCGGCGTTCCGGCCGGGCCTTCCACGTCGACACGCACCGAACGGCGGCCGATGTCCATAGCCAGCTTTTCCTGCGTGGACTTGGACATGGCCCAATCGATGAAGGCCTTGCCACCTTCGGGGTTCGGCCCACCCTTGACCAGGGCGACGCCATCGGGCGTGGCCGCCGTACCGTCTGTCAGGTGAACGATGGAAATCGGTGCGCCGCCCTGGACATATTCAAGGGCGTTGTCTTCCAGCGTCAGGCCCATCGACGTCTCGCCATCGGCCACGAAGCGCGGCACGGCCCCCGAGGAATCGGTGAAGACGAAGTTCTTGGCGATCTCGGCATATTTGTCCCAGCCTTCGTCACCGAACACGGTGAGGACCGTCTGTAGCTGCTGCATCGCCGAGCCCGAGCCATCCGCACGGGCACTGGCGATCTGCCCGGACCATTTCGGATCGGCGAGTTCTGCCCAGGTCTTGGGAGCGGTGTCGAGCGGCTGCAGGTCGGTGTTGACGGCCAGCACGTAGACCACCGCGGTATAGGGCGTCCACGAGGGATCCTTGATGAACTGCGGATCGATCTTATCGAACTCGGGCGGCGTGTAGGGTTCCAAAAGGTCCTTGAGCTCGGTCAGTTGGCTGCCCGAGATCGACCAGATGACGTCGGCGGCCGGAGCGCCCGCCTCGGCCTGCACGCGCTTGGCGATATCGCCCGAACCGAGCTTTACCACTTCCGCCTTGAGGCCCGTCTCCTGTTCGAAGATGGGCAGAAGCGTATCCACGATCGACGACTTGTGCGCCGTGTAGATCACCACCGAGCCTTCCTGGGCGATCGCTAGGGTGCCCAGGCTGGTCGAAGCGATCAGCGCGGCCGCTGTCAGTCCCAGGAATGTACGTTTGCGAATGTTCATCGGAATCCTCCCGTTCGTTTTTGATCATTGGTAGATCGATTTTATCCTGAACCGGGTGGAAATTTGTTGCAATGCGAAAGTTGCTCAGTGTCTTATGGCGACACGGCGAGGGGAGAAGGACACCAATGAGCTACTTGACGGTCAACAATGCCACCAAGCAGTTCGGCGAGAGCTTTATGGCCCTCAATGGCGTGTCCATCGCAGTGGAGCGCGGCGAGTTCTTCACGCTGCTTGGCCCCAGCGGTTGCGGCAAGACCACCCTGCTGCGCGCCATTGCCGGCTTCAATGACCTGACTTCGGGCGAGATCACGCTCGCTGGCTCCAACCTTCGCGCCGTGCCGCCGCACCAGCGCGATATCGGCATGGTGTTCCAGGACTATGCCGTCTTCCCCCATCTTAGCGTCTTCGACAACGTCGCCTTCGGCCTCAAGCCGCGCAAGGTTTCTGCCGCCGACATCAAGGCGCGCGTCATTCCCGCCCTCGACTCCGTACGCCTCGGCGACATGGCGCAGCGCCTGCCCGCTGCCATGTCGGGTGGCCAGCAGCAGCGCATCGGCCTGGCGCGCGCCATGGTCATCAATCCGCGCCTCCTGCTCATGGACGAGCCCCTCTCCAACCTCGATGCCAAGCTGCGCATCGAGTTGCGCGAGGAGATCCGCGACATGCAGCAGCAGATCGATATCGCCACGATCTACGTGACGCACGACCAGGAAGAGGCGCTGGCGATCTCGGACCGCATCTGCGTGATGAATTCCGGACGCATCGAGCAGGTGGGAACGCCGCAGCAGATCTATGGCGATCCGCAGACCCGGTTCGTGGCCGAGTTCGTGGGCACGCTGAACACGTTCCAGCCGGGGCCGGCGCTTGATGCCTTGCTGGGGCAGCTGGGGCTCTCCGCGCCGCCCGATGCAAGTTGGGCCGTCCGGCCCGAGCGACTCGTCCTCGCCGCCGCCGGGAGCCCGAACGAAGGCGCCGCGGCGCTCAACGGAACGGTCACCAAGTATACCTATCTCGGGCGCGAAGCGCATGTGCAGGTGGAAACGCCGGTGGGCAGCCTCGTGGTGCAGGTGGCCAATCCCGGCATGGCGGCGACCCGCCAGGCCGGCGAGGCGGTCTCCGTGCTGGTGCCGCGCGACGCGCCCATGGCCTTCGGCGCCGATGGCGCCCGCATCGGAGGGTGACGGCCATGCCCCGCTTCAATTTCTGGACCGTGGTGATGATCCTCACCTGGGTCCTGCTGTTCGTGCTGCTGTTCATCCCGGTCGGATCGGTGCTGGTTTCAAGCTTCTATGACCAGAGCGGCAACCTGACCTTCGGCAACTATCTCAAGTTCCTCAGCGAGCCGCGCTTCCACCAGGCCTTCGTCAACACGCTGGTGGTGGGCTTCGGCGGCCTGGCGGGGGCGTTGCTGCTCGGCTCGATCATGGCCTTCTGCGTGTCGCGCTTCGTGATCCGCGGCGGCAAGTTCGTCTCGCTGCTGGCGATCCTGGCGCTGGTGTCGCCGCCCTTCATCGGCGCCTATTCATGGATCGTGCTGTTCGGCGCGGGCGGGGTGGTACGCGGCTTCCTGCGCGACCTCGGCATCAGCATGCCGCCGATCTACGGCGTGGGCGGCATCCTCATCGTCTTCTCGCTCAAATTCTACCCCTATGTGTACCTTATGGTCTCCGGGGCCCTCAGCAACGTCAACCGCTCCCTTGAAGAGGCGGCCGAGGGGTTGGGCCTGACCCCCTGGCAGCGCACCTTCAAGATTTCCTTCCCCATGGTCTTTCCGGCGCTCACCGCCGGGGGGCTCCTGGCGCTGATCCACGCCATCGCCGATTTTGGCACGCCGCGCCTGCTTGGCCGCGGGTACAACGTGCTGGCCACGGAGGCCTTCACTCTCTACTCGGCCGAGATTGGCTCCAACCTGTCGATGGCCACGACGATCAGCGTGGTGCTGATCCTGGTGTCGATGGTGTTCGTGCTGCTGCAGCGCTACATGTCGCGCCGTAACGTCTACCACGGCAACATGATCAACAAGCCGGTGCGGATGCAGCTCAGCGGCTGGCGCAATGTGCTGGCGCATGTGGCGGTCTATTTCATCGGCCTGTGCGGGGCGATGCCGGTGATCATTTCGGTGATCTATTCGTTCCGCAAGACCAGCGGCCCCGTGTTCCAGGACGGCTTTGCGCTGCAGAGCTACGAACGGATCTTGTTCAACCTCGGCGACGTGGTGCGCAATTCCCTCACCTTCTCGGTGGCGGCCGTGGTGCTGATCGTGATGGTCGGGACGGTGGTCGGCGTGCTCGTGGCGCGGCGCACCAACTTCAATACCGCCCTGCTCGACGGCGCTTTCATGGTGCCCTACGTTATGCCCGGCATCGTCATCGGCATCGCCTTCATCGCCGCCTTCAACACCGGCCCGATTGTGCTGACGGGAACGGCGCTGATCATCATTCTCTCCATCTTCATCCGCCGCCTGCCCTACACGGTGCGCACCACCGCCTCCTCGCTGCGCCAGATTTCGCCCAGCATGGAAGAGGCCGCGGTCTCGCTCGGCTACAGCCCCTTCCAGGCGTTCCTGCGCATCACCGTGCCGCTCATCGTGCCGGGCATCATCGCCGGCGGCATGCTGAGCTTCGTCACCGCCATCAACGAGCTGTCGTCCTCGCTGGTGCTCTATGTCGGCAGCACCATGACCATGCCGGTGCGCATCTACCTGCTGATCCTCGATGGGGACTTCGGCACGGCAGCGGCCCTGTCCACCATCTTGCTGCTGATCAGCGGCTGCGCCGTCTATATCGCTTTCCGCTTCATGGGGAGGAACGAGCAGGCGTTGCTGTGAATGCCAAGTACAAACGCCCAATTGAGGACTATCATCTCATCGAGTCCGAGATCGGCGACCGCCGCTATGGCTATCCCGATCCCGACTGGGGCGACAAAATGCGCGGCGCCCGCTTTGCCCGCTGCGAGGCCGGCTTCACCTACACCCATGATGTCGGCGACGACTGGCGCCATTGCTATGCCGCCTAAAAGCGGCTGGGCAAGCTATCCAAAGTAACCCGGCGAAAGAAGGACCGGCTGCGGGCAGGCCCTTTCATGGGTTCAGTCGCGGATCACCAGGTCTGGCGACCATACCAATCGTCGACGTCCTTCCGGACCTCGTCCTTGGCCCGCCCGTAGCGCTCCTGGATCTTGCCTTCGAGTTGCTCACGGTTGCCATTGATCTGGGTGATGTCGTCGTCGGTGAGCTTGCCCCACTGTTCCTTGACCTTCCCCGTCATCTGTTTCCAGTTACCTTCAACGCGATTCCAGTCCATCGTCTGTCTCCTCGGTTCGTTGTGGAAAGGTAACGATGTCTGCCAGCAGACGTTCCGACGACGTTGCGGGGCTGGTCGCCGCCGCCTCGCTTGGCCGCGCCGAGTGCAGGGCTCCGAGGACGCGGAGGGACATTGTCGCTGGCCGAGCGCCACGCACCAGCCGCCTCTCTGGACCTAGGATGTCGCTTTTCTTGCCGAACCCTGGCTTGGTGGCGGAGAAATCGGCCCTTTTCCCGAAGGGTCGCGCGTCCATTCCCCCCGACCGGTCATCCTGAGCCTTGGGGACGTGAGCGCCGACCTGATGCGGCTTTCCCAGGACGCCAGCACCATGCGCCACCGTTCTCCCTGCAGCATGCCAACCACGATTGCCGCCGGAGCGAGGCCCGCAAGGTCGAGCAGCTTCAGCACGGCAGACGTCGACGCGCCCGAGCTGATGACATCGTCGATTACGACAATGCGCTTCCCCCGGAGCAGGGGGAGCATGCGCGGATCGAGATACAACGTCTTCTGGTGTTGCGGACTGGTGATCGAGGACAGCGGAACGGAGAGCTCTTCCTCGTACCAGAATTTGCGCGAGGTGCCGAGGGGCACCATGCGGGAGTGGCCAAGCCGGCGAGCGACATTATTGGCCAGTGGAAGCCCCAGCGTGGGCACGCCGACGATGACGTCGGGCGCAAAGGACCGGCAATGGTCGGCCATCGCGGACGCGATCGCGTCCTCGACGGCGAAGCTTGCCTGGTTGATGATCAGCGACGCTACAGCCTCGTCGCCTCTGCCCGGCAGAACCCGGATGGGCAAAAGGATTTCCCGACCATCTGGCAAGGTGGCCGGGTAACCGCGCGACCACCGCTCGCCACCGCCATACGTTCCTGCCGGTGCGACCACCTGCCAATATTCGTGGGGGAGATGGCTCAAGCTTTGACTCTTCCTCTGGCCCGGCTACTAGAGGGCCTGACGGTAACGTGGAGACCCTAGCGACCGATGCTGCATGGTGACAACACCCCTCTCGAACTCGATGCGATGATCGAGCTGCGGCATGACCTGCACCGCCATCCCGAGCTGGGCTTTGAAGAAGTGCGCACCAGTGCGATTGTTGCGCGACTGCTCGACGAGGCCGGTATCGCCGTGCATCGCGGGCTCGGGAAAACAGGGGTGGTCGGCACGCTGCAGGTGGGCGATGGCACGCGGCGCATTGCCCTGCGCGCCGATATGGACGCGCTCGCCATGCCCGAGTTGGCCGACCGCGACTACAAATCGACCGTCGCCGGCGCCATGCATGCCTGCGGCCATGACGGACACACGGTGATGCTGCTCGCTGCCGCCCGTCACTTGGCGCGCACCCGCAATTTTTCCGGCACCGTGCACTTTATCTTCCAGCCGGCCGAAGAGGGCAGGGGTGGCGCCAAGGCGATCATCGACGACGGCTTCTTCGCCCGCTTCCCGGTGGACGCGGTCTATGGCCTCCACAACATGCCGGGCCTTGCTACCGACGAGATGGCGGTCGTCGCCGGACCGCAGCTGGCATCGTCCGACAGCTGGACGGTCAACTTCACCGGCATCGGCACGCATGGCGCCAAGCCGCATCTGGGGCGCGACGCCGTGACGGCCGCGGCGCATTTCCTCACCATGCTCCACACCATCGTGGCCCGCCGCGTCGACCCGCTGCAGCCGGTGGTGGTCAGCGCCTGCGCCCTTGCCGGTGGTGATTTCGAAGCCCTCAACGTCATTCCCGACACCGTCCGCGTCGGCGGCACCGCCCGGGCCTATACCCCGGAAGTGCGCAACCAACTCGAAACCGAGATCGGGGTGCTGGCGCGGGGCGTCGCCGCGAGCTTCGGCATCGACGTCGCGTACACGTTCAAGCGCCGCATCCCGCCGGTGGTCAACCACCCCGACGCTACCCGTCGCGCCCTGGCTGCCGCCGCAGCGGTAACCGGCCGGCCCGTCGTGACCGATTTCCCGCCCTCGACAGCCGGCGATGACTTCGCCTTCTTCGGCGCGGAGGTGCCGGGCGCCTATGTCTGGCTTGGCAACGGCCCGGCCGTGGACGGCGCCCTGCACCACAATTCGCGCTACGACTTCAACGACGCCGCCATCCTGACCGGCGCCCGTTTCTGGACCACGCTGGTGGAGCAGGAACTGGCTTAGATAAAACCGCCGCGCAGCAGCGACAGCGCGCGTTCCGTATCGACCGCCATCGCCACCTGTGCTGGCCATCCGTCAGGGGTGACGCGGATCGCACCCGGGTCGTCCACCAGGTCCACCGCCAGCCGCATGCGCTCGATAGCAAAAATATCGGGCGCCAGCGCAAAGAGCATGACGCACGGATCGTGCAGCGGCCGGCTTTCGCGGCCATCGTGGAAATAGGCCCGCAGCAACGCTGCCGCCACCTCGCCATGCGCCGTGCCGCGAAGGCTTTCGAGATATGCCGCGTCCGCGCGCACCCTGCGGGTCACGTCGAGCGGGATCAGCGTCAGGTCGAGCCGGGCCACCAGCACCACCTGCAAGGCCTCGGGGTCCGAGGCGAAGTTGAATTCCGAATTCGGACCGACATTGCCCTTTTCATCGATGGCGCCACCCATGGCGATCACCCGCCCGATGCGGGCTGCTGCCTCGGGATGGGTCTCGATGAGCCGCGCCAGGTTGGTGAGTGGCCCCAGTGCCAGCACATCGACGGTGTGTGCCGGCCGCGACGTCAGTTGTTCGGTCATCCACGCCACGGCATCGGGTAGGGGCGGCGCATCGCTCGGCTTTAGAACGACCCCGCCCAGCCCGTCGTCGCCATGGATCGCCGCTTCATCGATGCTCTCGCGACGCAACGGCCGCGCCGCACCGATCGCCACCGGCACAGAACTGCCCATCAGCCGCAACAGACTCCCCGCATTGGCCGTCGTCTGCTCGATGCCGATATTGCCCGCAACGCTGGTCAGCCCCAGCACGTCGAACCGCCCGCACCCCAGGGCAAAAAGGATGGCGATGGCGTCGTCCAGCCCCGGATCGGTATCGATGATGACCGCGTCACTCATAAAGCGGCGCCAGCACCATTTCGGGCACCTTCACCAATCCTTTGTCAGTGATGCGAATTTCCGGGATCACCGAGAGGGGAATGAGGTTGAAGCCCATATAGGGGATCGAACAACCCACCTGCTCCCATGCCGTCTTGAGCGCCTGGTTCTCCGCCGCCACCTCGTGCACGCGCTTGTCCGACAGCAGCCCGGCAATGGGCAGTGCCACGAAGGCAAGGACTTTGCCATTCTCGACCACTGCGACGCCGCCATTGGCCGCCTCTATGGTGTCGAGCGCCAACTGCATGTCTGCTTCGCTGGTGCCGGCAATGATAATGTTGTGGCTGTCATGGCCCACGCTCGACGCCACAGCGCCGTTGCGGATGCGGAAATCGTGCAGCAAGCCGTGGGCGATGCCGCCCTCGGATTTGCCGTGACGCTCGATAACGGTGACGAAGCTGAGATTGTCCCGCTCGAGCACCGTTGCCCAATCGTTGGCCGGCGCGATCTCTATCTTGCGGTGCGGCAACACGATACCGGGCATCTCGATGCCGATGGCATTGGCGGTGACTTTTTCGGTCGGAAGCTCGGGGGTGAGTTTCAGGCCCTTGGGCAGGTGCACGGTGTGATAGGCGGCGTCGGGATAGCGGTAGCGTGCCGACAGCGTCTTATCGAGGAGCGCGGTTATTTTGCCGCCCTCAACCATTAGCTCGCCGCCATACCAGGTGTTGACCGGCTTGAGGGCATCATCGAGCAGCACCAGGTCGGCCCGCCGGCCGCCGCCGAGCCCACCGATTTCGTCCCCCATGCCGAAGCGCGTTGCGCCATGCAGCGATCCCATCGACCAGGCCTGCTCGGGGCTGACGCCGCAGCGGATCGCCTCGCGCACCACCCAGTCGAGACCGAATTGCAGCAGGTCGTCGGCGTCTCGGTCGTCGGTGCAGACGCAGAAGCGCTTGTGGCTGGCGCCCAACTCGGTGATCGGCTTGATCGCCTCGACGATCGAGTTCCAGGGCGTCGCCGGATTACCACCGCGCAGGAACACCCAGATGCCGGCGTCGACGAAATCGTCGCTGATGTCACGGTCGATCGCTTCGTGCGTGTCGGTGACGCCTGCTGCCGCATAAGGCGCCACGAATTCGCGCCCGTAGATGTGGCCCGAAACCGGCCTACCGCGCTTCAACGCCTCGGCGATAATGGCGTGGCTGCGCGGATCCCCCATGGCGACGGGCACGAAATCCATTTTCTCGCCCAGCGCTACCGCTTCGGGCCATTTGTCGAACAGCGCGCCGATCTTCTCCGGTGTCAGGTTGCCGCCCGCTGTTTCGAGCTCGGGCGAGGTGGCTGGCACTGTGGAGGGCACGGTGAGAAATATCGAGAGTGGCGCCAGCCGCGCATCCTCCAGCATGGCCTCGACCCCGGCCACGTCCATCACGTTGCCAATCTCGTGGCTGTCGCAGAAGATCGTCGTGGTGCCGTTGAGGAGCGCCGCCTCGGCATAGGCGCAGGCGGTCACCATCGAGCTTTCAATGTGGATATGCGGATCGACAAGGCCCGGCGCGACAATGCCACCCCTGGCATCATAGACCGCCTTGGGTGCCGGTGCGGCCTTATGGCTGCCCGCTGGCTTGACCGCAGCAATGCGTCCGCCGGAAATCCAGATTTCCTTGTCCGGGCTGATGCGCTCCGAGTAGGTGGAGAGCACGCGGGCGCCGGTGATCACGAGGTCGGCGGGGGCGCGGCCACCGGCCACTGCAGCCAGTTGGGTGATCTGCTGACAGAGCGGCGCGACGGAAAAGCGGATGATGGCCATGGCTCAAGTCTCCGAAAAAGCGTCGAGGATGCGAATCCAGGAGCGAATGCCCTTGGAAAAACTGGAGAGGTCGTATTTCTCGTTGGGGCTGTGGATGCGGTTGTCGAAACGGGCAAAGCCGATCAGCAGCGAATCCATGCCGAGCCGCTGCTTGAATTCTCCAAGGATCGGGATTGAGCCGCCGGTGCCGGCCAGTGCCGTCTCACGGTTCCACTCGGCGGTGAGCGCCTCTCGCGCCTTGGTGAGGAGAGCGCCGTCGAGCGGCATGCTACGCGCTGCCGCTGCGGCGTAGCTCTTGAAAGTGACGCTGCAATCGCCGGGGATCAGGCTTTCGACGAAGGACCGGAACAGCTGGCGGATGCGATGCGGATCCTGTCCGGCCACGAGGCGGAAGGAAATCTTGGCGCCGGCCTTGGCGGGAATGACTGTCTTGAACCCATCGCCGGCATACCCGCCCCACACGCCATGCACCTCAGCCGTCGGGCGCGCCCACACCTGTTCAAGCACGCTGCGCCCCGCCTCACCGGCCGGAATGGAAAGGCCGACATCGCCCAGGAACTTGACCGGGTCGAATGGCAGCCGCTCCCACTCGCGCCGATTGGCCTCCGACAGCTCTTCGACGCCGTCGTAGAAACCGGGAATGGCGACGCTCCCGTCTTCCGCCCGCAGCTTGCCGATAATGGTGCCGAGCAGTTGGGTTGCGTTGCGGGCCGCGCTGCCGAACATGCCCGAATGCAGATCCCGGTCGGCCGTGGTGATCTCGAACTCCTCCGAGACGAACCCGCGCCACATGGTGGTGATGGCCGGGGTTTCGCGATCCCACATGTCGGTGTCGCAAACGAGAATGGTATCGGCCTTGAGGTCCTCGGCGTTGGCCTCGAGGAACGGCCCGAGCGAGGGGGATCCGGCTTCTTCCTCGCCCTCGAACAACATGGAAACGCGGATCGGCAGCGATCCGGTCACTGCCTTCCAGGCGCGACAGGCCTCGATGAAGGTGAGGAGCTGGCCCTTGTCGTCCGAGGCCCCGCGCCCGAGAATATAGGTCTCGCCATCGGGTTGCGGCGCCAGCGACGGCTCGAACGGTGGGGTTTTCCAGAGTGCGATCGGATCGACGGGCTGCACGTCGTAATGACCATAGAACAGCACATGCGGACCCGGTTGTGCCGGTCCGTGCCCCACCACCATAGGGTGCCCGGCTGTGTCGCGTACGCTGGCATCAAAATCCAGCTCCGCCAACTGATCGCGCAGCCATACGGCCGCGCGCCGGCAGTCGGCTGCGTATTCCGGCTCGGTCGAAATGGAGGGAATGCGGATCAATTCGAACAGCCGCGCGAGGCTCTGGTCGAGCTGGGCATCGGCGTGGGCAAGCACGGCATCAAGCTGGGTCATGGGGCAATGGTGTCCAGCCGCGCCATTTCGGTTTTGAACTGGCGGGCGATCTGGTTGGCGTCGGCAATGGTTTTGGTCGCGTCGAGCGTCAGGACCTTCCGGTCCCGCATCAGCCAACGACCAGCCACCATGGTGTCGGTGACATCCGAGGGCAGGGCGGCAAACACCAGTGCGGAGTAGGGGTCGTACATCGGGTGCATGCGCGGTGCCGCGAGGCTGACGCGGATCAGGTCCGCCTGCTTGCCTGCTTCCAGCGAGCCCGTTTTGAGATTGAGGCTGAGCGCCCGCGCCCCTTCGATGCTAGCCATCCGCACCACATCCACCGCCGGCAACGGCTTGCGCGATCCTCCCAATAGCTTGGCGAACATCGAGACGGGCGCAAGCTGGCTGAAGAGATCGAGCGTATTGCCGCTCATGGCGCCGTCGCTGCCGATCCCGACGGGCAGACCGGCGTTGCGCAGCTTCTCGACCGGCGAAATGCCTCTTCCCGCCTTGCCGTTGGATCGCGGATTGGTCACGACGCAAACCTGATGCTCGGACATCATGCGGATATCGGCGTCGTCCAGTTGCAGGCAGTGGGCGCAGATGAGGTTCGGTTTGAGCAAGCCCGCCTCGGCTGTCACCGCTATTGTGGACTTGCCGTGCGTATCGCGCGCCCAGTTCACCTCGAGGGTGGATTCGGCCAGATGCATCTGCACCGGCACGTCCGGATGCTCGGCGGACCATTCGGCCACCCGCGACATGGTTTCAAAACCAGTGGAATAGGGGGCGTGTGGCGCAATCGAGGGCGTCACGAGCGGATGACCGGCATAACGGTCAACCAGTTCCTCGACCCGGGCGAAGCCTTCGTCGAAGTCCTTGTGGTCGGGCGGATCGAAATCGGCCAGCGTTTGACCGACGATCGCGCGAAGGCCTGCTTCTGTGCAGACGTCGCCCACTTCGGTCTCGAAGTAATACATGTCGGCCACGGTGGTCACGCCACCGGCGATCATCTCCAGCGCCGAGAGCGCCGACCCGGCCCGCACCATCGCCGGCGATACGAATTTTCGCTCGAGCGGCAGGATGTAACGGTAAAGCCGGTCGTCCACATCCTCACCGAGCCCCCGGAACACCGACATCGCCATGTGACAATGGGCATTGACCATGCCCGGCATGACGATATCGCCGCCGCAATCGATAACCTCGGCACCGGCACCGGCACCGGCAATGACGGGGGCAGGGCCGGGGCCCAGTGCGGTGAGTGTCGTGCCATCGACCTGAACCCAGCCGCGTTCATGTACTGTGAGGTCGCCGTCCATGGTGACGACGAACGCGTTGGTGAGGAGGGTGGTCATTCCGGCTTGAGAATGGTGCATTGCTCGGGCACCGGCACCAGCTTCGCCGCGCTGCCCGGCTGCAGCACGCGGCTGAGCGGACCGTTTGCAACCAGCGCTCCTGCAGCGGTGTCACACTGGTACTGGTAGGCGCGCCCAAGATAGGTGCGCAGACCCAAGGTCGCCGGAATGCCTTCGACCGCCAAATTGTCCGTGACGGTGAGACCGTCAGCCCGGCAGGCGAGCACGAAGTCGTCGGGTATCTCGCCGAACTGCTCGAGCCCAAAGCTCAGCCGCACTCCACCAGCCGCTTCGGCCGTCACGAGGGCGCCGTCGCGCGCCACCACTTTCATGGGGATCAGGTTCTCGAAACCGACAAAGCGGGCCACGAAGGCATTGGCCGGGCGTTGGTAGAGGTTTTCCGGGGTGTCGAGCTGCATGATGCGCCCGGCGTGCATGATGGCCACACGATCCGAGATGGAGAACGCCTCCTCCTGGTCATGTGTCACATAAACAGAGGTTGTCCCGTTGGCGCGCTGGAGCTGGCGGATTTCCACCCGCATGTCGACGCGCAATTTGGCGTCGAGATTGCTCAGCGGCTCATCGAACATCAGCAGGGGGGGCTCGATCACGAGCGCCCGGGCCAGCGCCACGCGCTGCTTCTGCCCACCGGAAAGGGCAGCCGGCAACCGGTCGGCCAGATGATCGAGGCCCACGCGCTCGAGCATGGCATTGACACGTTTGGTGCGTGCATCGCCGGTAACATTGCGCTGCTTGAGGCCAAAGCCGACATTGTCGGCCACCGACAGGTGTGGAAATAGCGCATAGTTCTGGAACACCAGGCCAATATCGCGCTGGTGGGCGGGAAGGCGCGTCAGGTCGCGCCCACCCAGCGTGATGGCGCCGGACGTCGGCTGCAGGAAGCCGGCGACAAGACGAAGCGTCGTCGTCTTGCCACAGCCAGAGGCGCCGAGCAGCGAGACCAGTTCACCCTCAGCGACCTCAAGCGACAGGTCTTCGAGCACAAGGGTCCTGCCGTAATGGGCGGTGATGTTGCGAATGGAAAGCGGCTTGGTCACGGCTGACCTCTATTTGGCAAGGAAGGTAAGGCCCAGCGTGCGCTCGACGATGGCCATCACGGCAACCGTGAGCACCATGAGCAGCACCGACACCGAGGCCACGGTGGGATCGAAGAACTGCTCCATATGCGCGAGCAGCTGGATGGGCAGGGTTGAAAGCCCCGGTCCGGTGAGGAAGATCGAGATGGAAACATCGTTGATCGAGGTGATGAACGCCAGGATGAACGCTGCGATCACCCCAGACCGGACATTGGGCAACAGGATCGTGAAGAACGTCTTGAGCGGTGGCGACCCCAGGCTGATGGCCGCTTCTTCGACCGAAAAATCGAAGGAGGCGAGCGAGGCCGAAATGACGCGGATCACATAGGGCAGGATGAGGATGGTGTGTCCGACGACCAGAGACAAAAAGATCGGCGCGTTGAACTGGTAGGCGACGTTCTTGAGCAGGGAAAAGCCCAGCACCAGCTCGGGTACCAGCACCGGCAGCACGAACAGCGTCGAGAGCCAGCCGGGCAATTGAATCCGATAGCGGTTGAGTGCGTAGGACGCCGGAATGCCGATCAGCAGTGCCACAAAGGTGGCGAGAACCGCCACCTGCAGGCTGGTGAGAATGGTGCGGCGGAAGGCGTCGATGGCGAAGATGTTCTCGAACCAGCGCAGCGACAGGCCATGCGGCGGAAAAGTGAGATAGCTGGTGTCGCTCACTGCGGCGCCGACCACGATGATCAGCGGGCCCACAAGAAAGATGAAGACGAGGACGGTGAAGCCGATCAGGGCCGGATGGAGCTTGGTGGGCATCAGACGGCCATAGGGTTGAGGCGGCGGGCGACGCGGGTCATGGCCAGCACGATGGCGATGGTGATCACCACCATGACGGCGGCGATGGTGGAGGCGCTGACCCAGTCGAAGGTGACCATGGCCTGCTGATACATCAGCGTTCCCATCATCATCACCTGTTCACCGCCGAGCAGTTGCGGCGTGGCATAGGAGGTGAAGCTGCCGGTGAAGACGAGAACCGCGCCGACAATGAGGCCGGGTACGGCAAGCGGGAGAACGACCTGGGTGAAGGTGGCGCTCGGTCTCGCGCCGAGGGACGCCGAAGCCTGAATCAGGTCGTCGGGGATCGCTTCGAGCACGCCCACCAGCGTCAGGATCATCAACGGCACGAAGAGATAGACCATGGCCACGATCACGGAGCCGGGCGTATAGAGCATTTGCAGCGGTTCGGCGATCAGGCCGAGCTGTGTCAGTGTGCTGTTGAGAATGCCATTCTTGCCAAGGATGATGAGCCAGGCGAAGGACCGCACGACCACGCCGGTCAGCAGCGGAAACACAGCGGCAATGATCAGGATGGACTTGAGCCAACCCGGGGCGCGCGACACCACATAGGCGGTGATGAAGCCAATCACCAACGCTATGGCCGTGACGGCCAGCGAGATGGTGATGGTGCGCATCAGCACGGTACGGCGGAAGCTGCTGGCGAAGAATGTCTGGTAGGTATCGAACGGACCGCCGGGGGTCCCGAAGGTGGCATAGATGGTCGCGGCCACCGGGGCGACGAGGCCGAGCAGGATCAGCAGGGTCGCGGGGGAAGCCAGGGTCCAGCCGGCAAAGCGTTTCATGGGCGCCTGGGCTTTCTTTCAGTCAAGGAAAGCCGCGCGAAGGATGACCTCCGCGCGGCACGGCGATTACATGCCGAAGATTTCGTTCCAGCGATCGACCCAGGCGGTCTTGGCGGCATTGAGCTTGGCATAGTCGAGGCGCTGCAGGCCGGCAATGACATCGGCGCCATAGGTCCACAGGGAAGCCTGTTCGGGCGTCAATTCCACCGAGGTATTGACCGGAGCATCCACGCCCTCTTCGGCCAGCTTCTGCTGCATCTCGGGGGAGAGCAGGAAGTTGATGAACTGGTAGGCCAGTTCAGGTTCCGCGGCACCCTTGGGAATGTTGACCGTGTTGAGCGTCGCGATCGAGCCTTCCTTGAGGTCGGCCCACTTGACAGTGGGCACAGCCGCCTGGATCTGGGCCAGGGTGAAGTCCTGCGCAATGGCAGCGCTGACTTCGCCGGTGGAGAACAGATTGATCATCTCCGAGCCGGTGTTGTAGTTCTTCACGACGTTGGGACGCAGCTCTTCGAGAGCGGCGAACGCAGCATCAGGATCGGCATAGGCATCGACGCCCGCGTGTTCGCCGGCCTTCAGCACGACCATCGGTCCGGCCGTGGTGGTGATGCCCGGCAAGGACAGCGACGAGGCCAGGTCTTCGCGCCACAGGTCGTTCCAGGAGGTGATGGGAGTCGTCACCTTGCTTTCATCATAGACGATGCCGACGCGGCCGATCGTGTAGGCCGGGCCGTAGCCCCCCTGCGGGTCCTGGGCGAGGTCGTAGATGCCTTCGATGTTCGGCACCTTGGAGCGATCGAACTTCTGGAACAGGCCCAGCTCGATCCCCTGCTGCGAGTAGCTGTCCGAGAAATAGGCCACGTCGACGCCGCCGCCATTGCGGATCTGCAGCTTGTTCAGGCGCTCGCCGTTATTGCCGGTCTCGAACACGATCTCGCAGCCGCATTGTTCGCGGAACGGAGCGAGCAGGATCGATTCCAGCTTCTCACCATTGAAGCCCCACCAGGAAATGGTCAGGGTCTTGCCCTGGGCCATGGCTGGCGACGCGCTTGCCATGAGCCCGGCGGCGATGGCCAGTGCCGCGCCGCGCAGTACAGTTTTTTGCATGCCGAATTTCCTCCACGATGCGGGCACTCGACACCGGTGGGTGGAATGCCTTCGCGCCAAGCCTATTTTTTCGCCGCTTGCCGGGCAAGGTGAAACGTTAGGCGTGAGGATGCCACCTTCGGTTATCCGCAGATAGTATTGCACCGGAGGGGTAAAGCCTCGTAGTTCCCGCACCGTCCACCTGCTGTTTCCGGAGCCGCCATGATCGATGCTCAGTCCGAAGTCCGCCTCCGCCAGCACCTGACATTGGTCGCCATGGGTAAGGCCGCTGCCGACACCGCGCTGCGGGTCGGGCATCTGCTGGATGTCGCGACGCGGACCTGGCTCGACGATCAGGAGATCATCATCAAGGGCGACCGGATCGCCTATGTCGGTCCGGCCGGAAGCTATCCCGGAACGGTCGCAAGGCGCGAGCATCGCCCAGATCTGTGGGCAGTGCCGGGCCTGGGCGAAGTTCACAAGCACATTGAAAGCTCGCACCTGACGCCGGAGTGGGAGGCGGCCCTGGTGCTGCCGCGCGGCAATACCTGGACCTGCGAGGCCAGCCACGAATTTTCCAACGTGAACGGCGCCCGCACGGTCGACTTCTGGATGACGGCCCGCCAGAACGGTTCGCCGCTCAAGATATTTCCGCTGCCCGGCTCGGCTGTTCCGCCCACCGCCTATGAGCACGGGGGCGGCTGGCTGGGCCATGATGAACAGAAGCGCTTCATGGGTGACAGCCTCATGGTGGCGGGCCTCGACGAGGTCATGGACTGGCCGGCGGTCTGGGACGCCGGCAATGGGTCGCATCAGCGCCTGTGGGGCATGATCGAGGCGACCTTTGCGGCACGCGGCGTCGTTGAAGGCCATGCGGCCGGCATACGCGACCTGCCAACGATCAACGCTTTCGCCGCCGCCGGCATGGCTTCCGATCACGAGGCTTGGACCGCCGAAGAATTTTGGGACAAGCTGCGCCACGGGCTGTTCATGGAGCTGCGCGTCCACTCCATGCCGGACGTGCTCAAGGGTCTGCTGGAGCGCGGGCTGGACGACTGGTCGCAGATCGCCTTTGCCACCGACGATCGCAGCGCCAGCGAAACGCTGCAGAAGGGAGCGACCGACCACAATGTGCGCACCGCCATCGAGGCGGGGCTCAAGCCTGAAATCGCCATTCAGTGCGTGACCATCAATCCCGCGCGGCACATGCGGCTGACGCCGTGGGTCGGGTCGATTGCACCGGGCCGGTTCGCCGATGTGGTGCTGCTCTCCGATCTCGAGGCCTTCCGAATCGCCGAAGTCTGGGCCGATGGGCGGCAGGTTTCGGACGGCACGCGCTATATCGGGCCGGTGCCCGCCATCGCATGGCCCAAATGGGCCACCGATACCGTGCATGTTGGCGGCTCTCTCGCGGCCGAAGATTTTGCCATCCCCGCCGCACCCGGGCGCGAAACCATGACCGCAGCCGTCCTGCGGCCGTTCCATTGGGCCGACGATTTCCTGACCTACGAACTGCCGGTGCGGGACGGTCAGGTGCAGCGCGACACGAGCCGGAACATCACCAAATTCGCCATTGTCGACCGATTCTCGAACCGCAAAGCGGTGTCGCGGATGTTCTGGGTCGGCACCGGTCCCGGCACGCCCGATTGTGCGGTCGCCTGCTCGCTGGGCCATGACAAGCACAACATCTGGTGCGTGGGGTCGTCCGACGAGGCCATGGCCATTGCGGTCAATGCTTTGGGCGAGATCGGTGGTGGATGGGCGCTGGTTCAGGACAAGAAGGTGGTGGCCACGGTCCACTATGAGGTGGCCGGCCTCATGTCCTGCCGGTCGGCCGAGGACCTCGATGCCGATATGCAGGCGCTCTATGCCAGGGCGGCCGAGATCGAGTGGATGTATGAGCCGACCTTTTCGCCGCGCTGGTCGCCGGGATTCCCCGAGCGGCTGGCCTTCGCGACGCTCACCTGCTCACCCTGGCGCTGGGTGCTGGTCGCCCCCAGCCCGCTGGCACCGGAGGGTCTTGTTAACGTCCAGACCGGCCAGACGCATCCCGTCGTCTGGTAGTCTGCCCGGTCGCAGGCTGGTCAGTCGGAACCAATCGGGCGAGCCTCGCTTACGTTCTCCAACGCAAGAGGAGACGACGAAATGGCACGTGGATTGAATATGGGCTCGGCGGGCATAGCCCTGCTCGGACTTTTGGCGGTCAAGGGCTTTCAGCACCGGGACGAGATCGGCAAGATGCTCGGCGATCTCTCTGCCCCGAACGGCGCGGGCGGCAGCTCGTCAGGGCTGGGTGGCCTCCTCGGAGGCTTGGGGGACATGTTTGGCGGATCGCCAGCGGCGTCAAATGCCGGTGGCGGGTTCAACGGCAATGTGCTGAGCGAAGGCCTTGGTGGCCTCGTTGATCGCTTCAAGCAGAGTGGCCAGGGCGAGGCGGCGCAGTCCTGGGTTGAGTCCGGGCCCAACCGCACAGTGGACGCGTCACAGCTCGAGACGGCACTGGGCGAGGATGTCATCGAGCACCTCCAGGAACAGACCGGCCTATCGCGGACCGAACTGCTGCAACGTCTCAGCACGAACCTGCCCCAGACGGTTGATCAACTGACTCCGGAGGGCAGGGTGCCCACGGCAGAGGAAACAGGGGGCTGGGCAGTTCGCTCATAGAGCAGGTGGGCGGCAGACCGGGCTTCAGCCTCATCTGCCGCCTTAGCAACACGCCAATGGTCCGTCCAACACGGTGAGCGGCGCGACGATCTGCCCAGAGAAATGGCTGCACGTGCCGTCTGGTCGGGCGCGACCAAAATCGTGGAGATCGTTTGCTGGTGAAGATGCACACGGCCGCCACGACTTGCTCCGCATTCCATCAGCGGTTCGTCTCTGGTGATCGAGGCGAACGGCGCAGATACCGCCGATCTTCCCGCCGTCGCATCGCTTTCCGTGGCGTGATGATCGGCTGGTGGGGCGCGCCATAACTGCACTTGTCCGCAATGGGGCAAGGTGGAAGGAGGCACCGTCACTATCGGCGCCTACCCCTGTCGTAAGCGCCATGGATTTGCAGTCGCAACTATTGCGACCGGGCGTCCAGCAAGTCGTAAGTGGCGATGTCGTTCGCGAAGTCCATCTTTTCGGTCACGTTGCCAGCGGCAACGGCGATGGCTTTGTGCAGTATGCGCTTGAACTGCGTGATGGCTTCGGCAGCGTCATCTACGGAAAGCGGTTCTCCTTCGAAACGTGCTGCAAAACGTGCTGCTACGCCGCCTAGAAGAGCAAGCAGGGCGGCATCGGCTGAGTTCTCCCGAGCGAGCACGTAGGCTTTTCGCTGGAACTCGGTATACGTGCGGATGCCTCCGTTCTGCTGTTCCAGCCATTCACTAAGATCGTTCACCGAAGTCTCCCCTGGTCAGGCGCACTGGACGCCGGAAACCGGCGTGTATATCAAAAGTGAGACGACGGGGAAAGGGAGAGTATGTCGGCCCAATTCGAGGAAATCGGTCGGCGCCTGCGGGCTCATCGCATCGGCAGGAACTTGAGCGCGGATGATATCGCCGCGCATCTGGGCATTTCCCGCGCCGCCGTTTACCGGCTGGAAAAGGGCGAAATCGTCAAGATCCAGATTCTGGAGTCGATTTCCCGGTTTCTCGATGTTTCCCTGCCCTCCCTGCTGGGGGTGGGGGTGGAGTACTACAGCAACGCCCTTTCGTTTTTCGAGCGCATGCGCCAGCTTGAAGAGCGCTCGCACCACCTGCTGGGCAATTTTTCTCCCGTTTCGTCCTTGCTCTTGTCCGAAGACTACCTGCGCTACCTGCGGCTCATGCTCGTGGAGGCGATTTCGGAAACCGAACAGGATCGCGGCACGGCCTTGGCGTCGATCGACACGGTGCTCGAACTCCTGACAGAGCGTCGCAGCAGTGCCATAAAGCGCCGTGTTCCCGTTGTCTCGATCGTCGGCAGCCAGGACATCGAACGCTTTCTCCTGCTCGGCATGGTCGGTCGCCTCGACTTGCCGCCCGCGGTGCAAGCGGAACGCCGCGCCGCCGCTCGGGCTGAAATCGAGCGCCTGTGCGAGACTATGCAGCGCCAGCCCATCGGCACCCAGATCGGCATTGTCGACGGGCAACCGCCCAGCCAGACCTTCCAGATTTACGAGCGTGACAGGGAATCCGCGGTGACGCTGTCGCCCTATCGCCTCGGCGATCAGCCCAACATCTCCTCCGGCATCGCCATCGTCACCACGGCCCCGGAAGCCGTTCGGCACTTCAAGGAAACGCTGGACTCTCAATGGTCGCGCGCCAAGAAAGGCGCCGAGGGCGCCGACGTGCTCCGCGCCATCCTGCAGCGAACCGCTGCGGCGTCGGGCCGATAACCACGGGCGTTGACATCGGCATTGGTCAGAGTCATTGTCTCAAAAATGAGACAAGCCGACACGCTTGGCGTTGCGCCGCCCGCCGACCCATTTTCCGCCCAGGTTGCTGACACCGTCGCCCGGGTCATCGTGAACGACTGGGTCAACGCCGAATACAAACTCATCGAGCTCGACGCTCCCGGAGTCGCAGCTGACGCCGCGGCGGGCCAGTTCTTCAACATCGAGTGCCCGGCCACCGGCGAGGACAAGCCGTTTTTCCGGCGACCGATGAGCACCTACGCCGCAGACCCCTCCGCGGGCCGCGTCCAGTTCCTCTATAAGGTAGCGGGCGCTGGCACGCGGGGACTGGCCACGCTCATCCCCGGGCAGACGACGCGCATCCTGGGGCCGCTCGGCATGGGGTTCAGTCTCCCTGAAACCGCGAAATCCATCGTGGTGCTTGGCCGCGGCGTCGGCCTTGCCACCCTGGCGCCGCTGGCAGAACTGGCGCAGCAACGCGGCGTGGCGGTGACGGCCTTGATCAGCGCGCGTGCGTCCGAACAGGTGCTGTCCGTCGAGCGCTTCCGCGCGGCCGGGGCCGAGGTGGAAACCGTGCTCGACAGCGACGGCACCAGCGATCTCGGCAATGTGGAAGCCATTCTCCGCCACCTTCACGCGCAAGGACGGGCAGACGGCTTCTACACCTGCGGTTCGAACCGGCTGATGCTGCTGATGCAGCGGCTCTCGGCCGAGCTCGGCATCTTCGGCGAAGTCGCCATGGAGCAGCAAATGGCCTGCGGCCTGGGCATGTGCTATTGCTGCGTTCGCAACTTCACCATCGATGGCGAGACGGTGTCCAAGCGGGTCTGCTGGGACGGCCCGGTCTTTCCCTTGGCGGAGGCGACCTCATGGTAGATCTCCGCGTCGATCTCGGACGGGGCCTTTGCCTTGCCAATCCGGTCATGCCGGCCTCGGGGACCTTCGCCGAGGGCCTGGCAAAGGTCATCGACCTCAATGGGCTGGGCGCCCTCGTGACCAAGACCATTACGGCCGAGTTGCGCGGCGGCAATCCCACGCCCCGCGTCGCCGAAGTGAGCAACGGCATGCTCAACTCCATTGGCATTCCCTCCAAGGGCATCGACCATTTCCTGGACGAGACGCTGCCCTTCTATCGCGGTTTCACGGCCCCCTTGATCGTCTCCATCTCGGCGCCCACGGTGGATGATTTCGCCCGTGCCGCCGCGCGCCTCAATGTGCCTGGCATTGCGGCCATCGAAGCCAACATCTCCTGTCCCAACATCGAGGAGGACGGCAAGGCCTTCGCCATGCGGCCCGGAACGACCGAGCAGGCCGTTGCGGCCATGCGCAAGGTCACCCACCTGCCGCTTTGGGCCAAGCTGACCCCCAATACCGGGGACATCGCCGCGGTGGCGCGGGCCGCCGAGGCGGCAGGAGCCGATGCCGTGGTCGTCGCCAACACCATCCTCGCGATGACGATCGACATCGAGACCATGCGTCCCACGCTGGGGAACATCATGGGCGGGCTCTCGGGCCCGGCCGTCAAGCCCATCACCTTGCGCATGACCTATCAGTGCGCCCGCGCCGTGGACATCCCGGTCATCGGGTGTGGCGGCATCGCGACGGCGAGCGACGCGGCGGAGTATCTGCTGGCGGGCGCCCGCGCCGTGCAGGTCGGCACCGCCACCTTCACCCGCCCCGGCGCCATGAACGAGGTCATCGCCGGCCTCATGGAATACTGCCGCCGCAAGGGCTTCAACAGCGTCGCCGAAGTGAATGGCGCGCTCAACGCCGATCTCCTGACCCACGACGTGATGGAGGCGGCCCAATGAATGCCGCGAGCGAAACCGCGATCGACTGGACGGCCTTCCCCAGCGAGCATGACCTGACCGACGCCATGTTTGCGGAACTGACGCGGCTGACGGGTGACGGTGTCGGCATCACGCGGGAGTGCTATTCGCCCAAGGAAGATGCCGCCCTCGGTGTCTTTTCGGCTGTCGCCGAGGCGCACGGCTTCCTGATCGACGTCGACCCGGTCGGCAACCTCGTGGTTCGCGCTCCGGAAGACGACGGCTCCGGCCCGGCCCACTATATCGGCTCGCATGCCGACTCCGTCCCCCAGGGCGGCAATTACGACGGCGCCGCGGGTATCGTGGCCGGCCTCCTCTGCATGATCCGTCTCCGCGGCTCCGGCCGGGTGCTGACGACCCCCGTGCGCGTGATCATGCTGCGCGGCGAGGAAAGCGCCTTCTATGGGCGCGCCAATATCGGCTCGCGCGCCCTCTTCGGCATGATCGATGGCAAGGACCTTGCCGCCCGGTCCCGCGGCGCAGGACCGACCCTTGCCCAGGCGATGGCGGCCACAGGCATCGACATCGCCCCCATCGAGGCCGGTCAAAAGCTCTTCGATGTCGAAAAGGCCGCAAGCTATCTCGAGCTGCACATCGAGCAGGGCCCGGTCATGGTCGACCGCGCCCTGCCAGCCGCCGTCGTCTCCGGCATCCGCGGCAATCTGCGCCACCGTCGCGTCGTCTGCCGGGGTGAAGCGGGCCATTCGGGCACCATTCCGCGCTGGTTGCGCAAGGATGCCGTGTTCGCCTTCGCCGATCTGATCGGGCGCCTCGAGGAACACTGGCGCGTGTTGCTTGAGCGCGGGCTGGACCTCGTCGTCACCACCGGCATCGTCGGCACCGACCCTGCCGAACACGCGCTTAGCCGCATCCCCGGAGAAGTGATGTTCTCCTTTGAAGTGCGCAGCCAGAGCCACGACACGCTCGAAGGCTTCTACGAACTCTTTCGCTCCGAATGCCGGGCCGTCGGCCAGCAGCGCGGCGTTAGCTTCGAGTTCGACGACCGGGTCTATACCGAGCCCGCGCGCATGGACGAAAAGGTCATCGCCCTGCTCTCGAAGGCGGCCGAGGATGTCGGGCTCAATCCGCAGACCCTGCCCTCAGGGGCCGGGCACGACGCCGCGGTGTTCGCCAACGCGGGTATCCCTTCGGGCATGATCTTCGTGCGCAATACCAACGGCTCGCACAATCCGCATGAGGCCATGGACACCGACGACCTCATCAAAGGCACCGATGTGCTCTATAAGGCCGTGACCGCCCACAACTGAACCAAGGTGTTTCGAGGCCGCCATGCGAACCATCACCCTCCGCAAGCCCGTCGACCTCCACGTGCATTTCCGCGACGGCGCGATCCTGTCCTCCGTCGTGCCACACACGGCGCGCCAGTTTGCCCGCGCCATCGTCATGCCCAATCTCGTTCCGCCGGTGACCACTGCGCGGATGGCATCGGACTATCGGGACCGGGTGCGCGCCGCCATCCCGCCTGGCGTCGACTTCGTGCCGATGATGACCTGCTATCTGACCGACGATACGGACGCGGACGATCTCATTGCCGGGCATCGCGACGGCATCTTTGCCGCCGCCAAGCTTTATCCTGCGCACGCCACCACCAATTCGGCGCACGGCGTCACCGCAATCGAACGCCTCGATCCGGTCTTCGCCGCCATGGCCGAGGCCGGCATGCCGTTGCTCACCCATGGTGAACTGGTGCACCCGGAGGTCGATATCTTCGACCGCGAGGCCCGGTTCATCGACGACATCCTGGCGCCGTTGATCGCCCGCCACCCGACGCTCAAGGTGGTGATGGAGCATATCACGACCGCTGAGGGGGCCCAATTCGTGGCCAGCGGCGGCGAGCGCCTCGCCGCCACCATCACGCCGCAGCACCTGCTCTACGATCGCAACGTGTTGTTCGAAGGCGGCATCCGCCCGCATCATTATTGCCTGCCCATTCTCAAGCGCCGCGCCCACCAGTTGGCGCTGCGCAAGGCCGCCACCAGCGGCTCGCCGCACTACTTCCTGGGCACCGACACCGCGCCGCACCTGCGCCACCTCAAGGAAGCGGCCTGTGGATGCGCCGGGGTTTTTTCGGCCCCGGTCGCCGTCGAAGCCTATCTCAAGGTCTTTGCCGAGGAAGATGCACTCGACAGGTTCGAGGCCTTCGCGTCCCTCAACGGGCCGGCCTTCTACGGCTTTGCTCCGTCTGAAACGCGGGTTACCTACGAGGAACGGCCCTGGACTGCGCCGACCAGCGTTTCAGTGGAAGATCGCGAGATTGTCCCGCTCTTTGCCGGCGAGCGAGTTGACTGGGCTTTGAGCCCGGGGTTATAGCGAACCGGTTGCACTCGACATCTACCGCACCCAGCGGCGCTGGACCTCCGTCTGGCGGCCGCGATTTCGCGCGACCGCATGACAGAACGATGAAGGATTCTCCCGATGAGAACGCTACACCTCAGCGACGACAAGAAGACGATCGCCCGCCAGACCGCCCGGATGATGCTCGAGATCAACGCGATCCATTTCAACGCCGAGCATCCTTTCGTCTTTACTTCCGGCTGGGCCAGCCCGGTCTATGTCGATTGCCGCAAGCTGATCTCTTACCCGCGCCTGCGCTCGGCGCTGATGGACCTGGCCGCCCATACCATCGCCACCGAAATCGGCTATGAATCGCTGGACGTGGTGACGGGCGGCGAAACCGCGGGCATTCCCTTCGCGGCCTGGATTTCCGACAAGCTGATGCTGCCCATGCAGTATGTGCGCAAGAAGGCCAAGGGCTTCGGTCGCAACGCGCAGATCGAGGGCGAGGTGGTCGCCGGTGCCCGCACGCTCCTGGTCGAGGATCTGGCGACCGACGGCCGTTCCAAGGTCATGTTCGCCGAGGCGCTGCGCAAGGCGGGCGCCAAGGTCGACCACTGCTTCGTGGTGTTCTTCTACGACATCTTCCCCAAGAGCAACGAGCTGATGAAGGAGCTCGGTGTCGAGCTGCACTACCTTGCCACGTGGTGGGACATTCTCGATGCGGCCAAGGAGGCCGGCCACTTCGACAAGAAGACGCTCGACGAGGTGGAAAGCTTCCTCAATGATCCGGCCACCTGGTCGGCGGCCCATGGCGGCATTTCCGAATTTGCCCCCGCTGTCGCCAACTGATCGATCCCGCTGGACAACAAAAAGGGCCGCCCCGAGGGGCGGCCCTTTTTGTTGGCGGAGCCAGTAGCGTCAGGGCGCCAGGAGCCGGGGCAGAACCATCGAGATGTCGGGCAGGTAGGTAATGACCAAGAGCGCCAGGAGGTTGATGGTGATGAAGGGCATGATGCCGGAAATGATCTTGGTGATCGGCTCGCCCAGCGTCGAGGAGGCAACGAAGATGTCCAGCCCGAACGGCGGCGTGATCATGCCGATACAGGTGTTGAGGCAGACGATGATGCCAAAGTGGATGGGATCGATGCCGAAGCTGACCGCCACCGGATAAAGCGCGGGTACCAGGATCAACATGGTGGAATTGGGGTCGATGAACATGCCGGCCACGAGGAACAGCAGGTTGACGATCAGCAGGAACGCCACCCAGTTGGCGTCGACTGCGCCCAGAAAATCGATCACCATGGCCGGCAGTTGCGCCAGCGTGATGAAATGCGCGACGATCGATCCCATCGCCAAAAGCGCGAAGATCGTACCCGTGGTGATGGCCGCGCCCGTGGCAACCCTGAACACATCGGTAAGTGTCATGTGCCGGTAGACGAACATTTCCACCAGGAGAGCATAGACGACACTGACCGCGGCCGCTTCTGTAGGGGTGAAGAGGCCAGAATAGATACCGCCAAGCATGACCACCGGCAGGCCCAGGGCCCAAATACCCCGCCGCATGACCTGCAGCCGCTCGCTCCAAGGGAGGCGCGGATCGCCCTTGATGTCGTTACGATAGGCGTAGAACAGCACGTAGCCGGCAAAGACGGCTGAGAGAAACAACCCCACCACCAGACCGGCGGCAAAGAGCGCGGCGACCGACGTGCCGGTCAGCCACGCATAGATGATGAGCGTGATTGACGGCGGGATCAGCAGCGCCACCTCTGCCGAGGATACGATCAAGCCGAGGGAAAACTTTTCGGAGTAGCCCTGGCGCTTCAGTTCCGGATAGACGATGCCGCCCAGTGCCGCCACCGTGGCCGGAGCGGAGCCCGAGACCGATCCGAAGGCCGCCGCCGTAGCGACGGTGGTAAGACCCGTACCGCCCCGGCGATGGCCGAGAAAAGCGCCGACCATCTGCGTCAGATAGCGGGCGATGGACCCCTTTGACATGATTTCGGCGGCAAAGATGAAGAACGGGATCGCCAGGAGCGTCGAATGGTTGATGCCCCCCACGATGCGCTGCCCGTAGATCAGGTCCGGCATCGTGGAAAAGAAGAATTCCTTGGTGAGGATCCCCGGCAGGCCAAGGACGATCAGCATCTCGAAGCCGAGAAACAGCAGCGCCATGGCGCCGATGAGGATGGCAATGATCAGCATCAGTGCGCTGCTCCCATGTTGGATCGGCGGTCGTTCAGTCCGAAGAGGCTGAGGGCATAGCGCAGCGCAAGCAGCAGGAAGCCGACGGGGAGCGCATAGTAGAGGATGGCGGCGGGGATGCGCAGGGTCGGGCTGAACTGGCCGGTGCGCGCCACGCTCTGCGCCATGTCGATGCCGAACCAGGCGATGAACAGCGACAGCGCGAGGCCGGTCAGGTCGATGAGGCGGCCAACCCACAGCTGCGTTGTCGGACTCATCCGCTCGAGAAAGCTCGTCATCGCAATCTGCCGGCCTTCCGCCAGAGCCAGACCGAGCGACAGGAAGACCATCCACACCATGATGTAGCGGGCGCCCTCATCCACCCAGGCAACGTTGCGCGCCATTGTCGGGATCAGTTCGCGGACCAGGACGCCCATGACCGTGAGACCGACCATGATCAGCATCAGCAGCGCTAGCGCGACCCGCTCCACCGACGCCAGAAGACCAAGCGCCCGGTGCAGCGCCCCCGTTGGTTGACTGGTCATCGACCTCTCCCCATTCTCATGAAACGAACAGGCGCCAGGAAGACCCGGCGCCCGGAATTGCCATGATGACGCGGCGCTGCCGCCGCGCCAAGCGGTTCTTACTGGCCGACCACGGTGGCGTATTCGGCCTCATAGGCGTCGACGATTTTCTGTCCGGCATCGCCGGCATTGGCAAGGTAGGCATCGCGGGCCGGACCATACATGGCCTCGCGGAAGGCCGCGCGCTGCTCGTCGTTCAGCTCATGAATGGTGATGTCGCTGGCCCGGATCGCTTCCAGGGCCGTCTTCTGGGCGGCTTCCTTGAGCTCTTCCACCTGCGGGCGCACTTCGTTGAAGGCGTCGACGATCACCGTCTGGTACTCGGCCGGCAGGCTGTCCCACCAGGCTTGGTTGAACATGACGATGTCTTCATTGGCGCCATGCTCGGAGATCAGCAGATAGTCCTGCACTTCCTGGTACTTCATGGTCGCAATGGTATCGAGCGCGTTTTCCTGGCCGTCCACCACGCCCGTCTGCAGGGCAGTGTAGAGTTCGCCGAACGGGAGCGCCACGGCGGAGGCGCCTACAGCGTTGAACTGCTCGATGAGCACCTGACTGTCCATCACGCGGAAGGTCTGGCCAGCAAAATCCTCAAGCGCCTCGATGTCCTTGTTGGACGTCATCGACTTGCGGCCGTTCGGCCAGATGGCTATGGCCTTGAGCCCCAGCGGCGCGAAGCTGTCGAGCACGGCCTGACCGAACGGGCCGGTGCGCAGAGCATCGGCCTTCGCGCGGTCGGCGGGGTAGAGGAAGGGCACGTCGAGGATGGAGACAGCGGGATTGAAGCCCGCAAGGAAGGCGGCCGGCGAGACGGTGCCTTCCATCAGGCCCAGCTGGGTGCCTTCGTTCATTTCACGGGCCTGGCCGAGCTGGCCGGCCGGGAAGATTTCAAACTTGACGTCGCCGTTGGTGCGCTCCGAGACGAGCTCCGAGACCATCAGCAGACCCTTGTGGCGGGGCTGCTGGTCGGATTCCAGATGGCCGATGCGGGCAGTAAACTGCTGGGCGGCAGCTGGCAGACCACCAGCGATAACGGCGCACACGGCGACGGCGGCAAGCAAGACACGACGGTTCATGGCGTTCCCTTTCAGACGTTCCTGGGAAAGAGAAGACGCTTGCCCCGCGGTTTCTGTCAAGACGGCTTTCTCAAAAAATAGACAAACCGCACAGTCTGGCGAGAAAATTGGCACAATGGACAAATGCGCGGCGCGGAATTCCCACCCTGTGGGCAAACAGGCTCCGCGCTCCTGAGGCAGAAAAATTAGGGGAACGTCAGTTCCTTGGTGAACGCTGCCATGGCATCGGGCGCAACGTCGGCAAGCGCGGCGGCCAACTTGTCCATGGTCTGAGCGTCCGGGCGGCGGACAAGCGAGATCAGCATCATGCCGGCCGGCTCGCCCACCGTTCGTCCCTGTCGCTCCGCCGTCTCTAGAGACGAAACCTCGGCATCGGCCCGACCGATATGGCATCCTGCCACGCCGCCAATCCCCATGATCTGCTGCGCCACCGCGTCCGCATCCAGCCCGTCAAACGCCTCCAGCCGGACGACGACCATGTGGGCCGCGGGCAGGCTGCCGAGGCTCCGCTCAAAGACGCCAGCACACCGGGAGTTCTGCCGAAACCCGGCCATGATCCGGCGCGTCCATGGCGTGGGATCGTTCAGCCGGCTCAGATAGGGCGCCGACCGCGCCACGCTCGGGTTTTCCAGGGTGTACAAGGTGAAATACCCACCGCCCGGCTCGCGCGCCCGCCATCGCTCTCCTCGAATAAATCCCGGTATCGCCAAGCGCTCCGGCATGTGCTCCTGCCTGTGCCAGGCATCGAAATCGGCCTCGGTCCCCGGCTGGACCGCATTCCAGATCGCCACGAACCCCAGACCATTCAACTGACCCATCGCGCCCTTCCGACTCACACAAAGCCACGCCGTTGCAGTGTCTCAATGTTTAGACACACACGGACTTTGTGCCCCACCACTACAGTAGTTTTCGGTCCTTGGCCTTGATGATGTAATCCGGCAGCCGCCATCGGCCAGCGCGATCCTGCGTAGCGCCACGCACCGATAAGTTAATCGCATCACTGCCGACAGTCATTTGAATGCTCCCGCATCGCTCCGCGCGATAGGGTGGTGCGGGAGGACTCCGATGCATCGACCGAATATCGTGCTGATCACCACCGATCAGCAGCACTTCAACGCGCTTGGCGTGAAGGACCACAAGCTCAAGACGCCGAACCTGGACCGGTTGTGTCGCGAGGGGACGCGGTTCGAGCGCGCCTATTGCCCGGCACCCGTGTGTACGCCCTCGCGCGCCAGCATCATCACCGGCCAATATCCTTCGCATCACGGTGCCTGGACCATCGGGGTGAAGCTGCCGGAGGACGTCCCCACGCTGGGCGATCACCTGATCGCGGCCGGCTATTCAACAGCGTTGATCGGCAAGGCCCATTTCCAGCCGCTGGCGTCCGCCCCGGGATCGGAATCGCTGGAATGCCAGCCAGTGCTGCGCGATCTCGACTTCTGGCGTGGCTTTAACCGCACCTGGTACGGCTTCGAGCATTGCGAACTGGCACGCAATCACGCCGACGAAAGCCACGCGGGCCAGCATTACGCCATCTGGATGGAGGAGCGGGGGCTCGCCGACTGGAAAGAATATTTCCAGCCGGTCCCGGGTGAAACGTCGTCGAAGGCACCGGGCAAGGGGCTCAAGGGCGGCTACACCCGATCCGACCGTTCGTGGCAACTACCGGCCGAGCTTCACTACACCACCTGGACCGGCGAGCGCAGCCTTGCCTATCTCGACGCGCACGCAGGCTCGGGCAAGCCTTTCTTCCTGTGGGCCAGCTTCCACGACCCGCACCCGCCCTATACCGTGAGCGAACCGTGGGCCTCGATGTACGATCCGGCCGAGATGGAGGTGGACCAGGTGACCCCGGGGGAGCATGAGCGCAACCCCCCGCACTTCGCCAAGACACAGGAAGAAAATCCCGATTTCGGCGATTGGCACAGCCCTTTTGCCGCGCATGGGTGTGAGAGTCACCTCTACCCGGTCGATGAACTCAAGAAGGACAAGGCCACTTACTTCGGCATGATGAGCTTCCTCGATGCCGAAGTCGGTCGGATTCTCGACAGGCTCGACAGCCTGGGACTGGCGGAGGACACCCTGGTGGTTTTCACGACCGACCATGGGCATTTTCTCGGCCAGCACGGCCTGATCGCGAAAGGGCCGTTCCACTACGAGGACATGCTGCGCATTCCCTTCATCGTCCGCATGCCCGGCAAGGTCGCAGCGGGGGCAGTCTCCGATGACCTGCAAAGCCTGGTCGACCTGGCGCCGACATTTCTCGACTTCGCAGGCCTTCCGATTCCGGGAGAAATGCAGGGGGTTTCGCAGTGGCAGAACTGGCAGGGCGGAGCCGCCGCGCGCGACTTCGTGCTTTGCGAAAACCGCCACAACCCGCGCATGCCGCATGTCGAGACCTATGTGAATCAAACTCACAAGATTTCGGTCTATCGCGAGGCAAACTATGGAGAATTATTCGATCTGGAGGTCGATCCCGGTGAAATCGAGAACCTGTGGGATGCCCCGGCGGCCGAAGGGTTGAAGGCGGACCTGCTGCGCGCCATGGTGCAGGCGATCATGAAATCGGAGCCGACGCGGATGCCGCGCATCGCCGGCGCCTAGGCGGCCGGCTATCCCGTCACGAGGGTGCCAGTGGCATTCCTCGTGACGGCAATGTCCGAGCTGGAGCGGGGCGGCTAACGCACCGCCACGCCCCGGTCCATGGTGTGGACGGAACTGTCCAGCCGCCATTCGAGCAGCATTCGGCGCAGTTGGTCGAGCCGCGGTTGTGCCGCCGGATCGTGCCAGAGGTTGTGCACTTCCACCGGATCGGCGACGAGGTCGAAATATTGTCCGTCATCGGCGCCCAGAAACAAGACCGCCTTGTCCGTTGGTGTCCGCACCATGGTGATGAGGCGGGTGTTGGCCATGGCGACATCGCCCACCTGCTCGCAGAACACAGCCGCGCGGCCCTGCCACGCCGCTCCCTCCAGCGCCGGCAGGAGGCTCTGCGCCTCCATGTCGGGCGGCGGAGCGACGCCGGCCAGGTCCAGGATGGTGGGGCCGAAATCGAACAGCTGGCACATCTGCTCAAGCCTCCGGCCTCCGGCAAAGCGGCCGGGCGCCCAGACGATGGCGGGGACGCGCGTCACGCTGTCATACATCGACCACTTCTGCGACAGGCCGTGTTCGCCAAGGTTGTCGCCATGGTCGGACATGAAGATGACGACGCAGTTGTCGAGGTAGCCGGTGGTTTCCAGCGTCTCGAGAAGGCGCCCGATCTGCTCGTCGATCAGGGTGACGTTGCCGTCGTAATGGGCGCGCAGGCGCCGCAACTGCTCCCGTGTGGGCTCGAGACTCCAGGACACCGCATCGTGGTCCACCTCGATGTCGTGCATCCGCTTGGCCTTGAGGGACGCTGGCAGGCCATCCAGTTCAGCGGCCGTCACCTGCGGGACCGGAAGGTCGGGGTTGTCGAGATAAGCCTTTGCATAGCGGGCCGGGGGATCGTAGGGGGGGTGCGGACCGGGCAGGCCGATCTGCATGAACAGGGCCTCCGGCCTGGGGCGCGTCTCCAGCCACCAGAGGGCCGTTTCGGCCACGAAGACGTCGGCGTGCTGCCTGTCGGCCAGCGGCCAGTCAACCGCGCCCAGACGCTCGGTGTAGTCGGGCATGGTGCGATACTGCGCGCGGGAGGGCTTGGTTGCGCCCTGATGCACCAGCGCCTTGTCCCATTCGTCGGCATACCAGCGGCCTTCGTAGAAGCGATCCTTGTTTTCCACCACGAACCGCTCGTGGAAGCCGGCAGGGGCATCGTAGGGGATGGTGTGCATCTTGCCCACGTTGACGCAGTGGTAGCCTGCGTCGGCCAGGAGGCTGACCCAGGTCTTGCCCCACTGCTGCCCGTTGCGCAGGACGCCGGAGGTGTGCGGACTGTACCCGGAGAACAGGGCGGCGCGGCTGGGCACGCAACTGGGCGCGTTGATGAAGCAGTTGTCGAAGCTGATGCCTTCCCGCACGAGCCGGTCGAGATTGGGGGTGTGCATGTGGCTGGCACCCAGAGCGCGGATGGTGTCGAAGCGCTGCTGGTCGGTCATCACCAGGATGATATGCGGGCGGTCGGAACTCACCGGGTCGCGTCCTTTTCGATATTGGTGCGGGTGCGCGCCAGAAGCGCGAGCATGGCAGCGCTTGCCGCCTCGGGGTCCGCGGCCGCGATGGCGTCGAGCACCGTCCCGTGCATCGGGATGGAGGGGCCGGGGGCCTCGCTGTGACGCAGCGAAATGCCGATGAACGCAGCGAGCGCCGCCTCGATCATGCCGCCGAACGCCATCATGAACTCGTTGCCGGACGCGGCGAGGATCGCTTTGTGGAACTGCAGGTCCGGTTCGGCAAAGCGGGCCCGATCCGTGCCGGCGGCCACCATGCGCTCGAAGGCTTCGCGAACCGCGTCGATGGCCGCGCGGTCCTGATGGCGAGCCGCCGCGGCGGCCGCGGCGGGCTCGATCGCCTCGCGCAGGGCGAGCAGGTTCGTGGCGAAGTCGAACTCGGGCCCCGCCTGCAGGCGCCAGCCGAGCAGGTCCGGATCGAGCATCTGCCAGTCAGCGCGCGGGCGCACGCGGGTGCCGGCCTTCTTGCGCGACAGGACCAGCCCCTTGCCCGCCAGCGTCTTTATGGCCTCGCGAACCAGGTTGCGGCTGGCGCCGAATTGTATCGCCAGATCCAGTTCCCCCGGCAACGTGGAGCCGGGCGCGTGAACACCCCGGATGATGGAGGTTCCGAGCTGGCGGGCAATGGCGGCTGAGCCGGTCTCGTGGGCAGGCAAATCGGGTGGCAAGAGCAATCCTCAAAATATTATGTTGGACATAATCGATTATGTCGGACATAAAATCAAGCCGACCCTGGCACGGGAGGTGTCGCATGTCAGTCTGGAACGGCGGGCTCGAAATAGGCCTCGCACAGATCCAGAAGCGTCTGGAGCGGCGGATAGAAGGCGATCGCCTTGCGATAGAGCGCGCCGGTATCGGAGTTGCGGCGGCCCAGTTCGATGGGGGTTTGCACAATCGGGCGGCCGGGTATGCCGGCTGCTGCGGCGTCGGGAAGAATGCACAGATAATCGCCCTCCTGCAGAAGCCGGAAGATGGCCAGAAGCGAACCGCTGCGAACCCTGACCTGGGGCAGGGCCCCCGTCCGCTCCATCACGGCATGGAGGGTTTCGGCCTCGTAGATCGGATCGGCGGCGTAGATGATCCAGGGATATTTGTGGACCGCGTCGTAGTCATGGGCGCGGCACTGGTGGATAGGGTGCGTGGCGCGGGCCATGAGCCGGTCCTGGATTTTGCTGAAGGCACGGGCCTCGACCTGCGGATTGTTCCGCTCGGGGGCGTAGAGGCCGCCGAACGACACGTCCACCCGTCCCTCAAGCAGCGCCTGGAAGGCGTCGCCGCTGCTCGGATGCATCTCGATGGTGAGGTTGGGGAAGGTGAGGTGCAGCTTGGCGATGACCGATGGCAGGACGACGGACGACCACAGCGGCCCCGCGTGAAGGCGCAGGCGTCCCTCGAGGCCCGAACTGTCGCCCGCCAGTTCGGCCTCCGCGATTTCCCAATCGCGCGCCAGCCGGGAGATGGTCTTGAGGAGCCTCTCCCCAAACGCTGTCGGGCGAACACCGCGCGCGTGCCGCTCCAGCAGCCGCTGCCCATAGAAGCTTTCCAGCTGCGAAAGCGAGCGGGAGAGGGCGGGTTGCGTCACGTTGAGGACTTCGGCGGCGCGGCGGACGCTGCCCGCGCTGGCGATGGTTTCGAAGCGAAAAAGCAGGCTCATCCTGTCGAGCATAGCGATCAGTTTCCATTATCACTGATGCAAAGAATGGCATTTGTTTTGTATAGGTGCAATTGCTAACCCGGAGGCATCGCTGGAGGAACGACCCACCGAAAACGGGCGCCCGGCGGCATGAGGAGGACATTGGAGAACGGCGGTCGGGTGCCACTGCGGCTCAACCGGAAGCGACTGTAACGGTGAGAGCCGCGGTCGTGCTGTTTTCCAGGAAGCAGACTGCTCGCAGAGCAGAACTTGAATAGCGAGAGCGGTGTCCCCCAGCGGGGCCGCATCGAAATGGGAGAGAGGACGACAATGAACAAACACCCGTTTTCAGGTATGAGCCGCCGCCAGTTCCTGGCTGGTTCTACGGCTCTGGGCGCCCTGGCCCTGACCGGCGCCGGACGTGCCCTGGCGCAGGAGTTCCAGATTCCGGAGCCGATCGCGGAACTCTCGGCCGATGGCCCGTTCCGCTGGATCGACAGCGGCGACCAGAAGGCCGTGTTCTACAAGGCTTTCCTGCCCGAATACGGCAAGGCGCGCGGTATCGAGACCGTCTATGACGGCCTGCCCTGGAACGAAATCGGTCAGGTGCTGCCGCTCGGTATCCGCAACAACACAGCGCAGGACGCCTTCTGCCTGCCCCTGAACCTGCCGCCGGCCTTTGCCGTCGCCGAAGGCTGGGTGCAGCCGCTCGACGACCTCATCCCGGACATCGAG
Source organism: Devosia oryzisoli (assembly GCF_014837245.1). Taxonomy (GTDB): domain Bacteria; phylum Pseudomonadota; class Alphaproteobacteria; order Rhizobiales; family Devosiaceae; genus Devosia; species Devosia oryzisoli. The sequence goes on along the minus strand of NZ_JACYFU010000004.1, from coordinate 158,636 downwards.
ACCTGGAAGGCCGGGTTCCCCGCTGGCGCCTTCCTCGAAGGCCTCAACGTCTTCGACGGCAAGACCTACGGCCTGCCGTACACATCGGCCCGAGTGACGTCGGCACATGTGCTCTACAACCGCAAATATCTCACCGACGCCGGCTTCGATCCGGAGACCACGCCGCTGACCTGGGACACGTTCCGGGAAGCGGCCCGCAAGGTCACCGAGATGAACGCCGGCCGCGCTTTCGGCTTCATCATGGGCGGTAACCAGGTGAACCGGTTTGCCGACATCACGCGCTGCCTCGCCAACATGGCGGGACAGCCGTGCGGCGACACCTCGATCGGCCTGGGCATCGACTTCCGCACCGGGGAGCCCGTCTTTGACAGCGACGAATTCGTCGGTGCGGTCGAACTGTTGCTGGCCATGCAGCAGGACGGATCCATCTTCCCGGGCGTCATGAGCCTCAACGCGCCACAGGCGCGCGCCATGATGCCCCAAGGCGCGGCAGGGCTCATCCTCCAGGGGCCGTGGAACATCCCGCAGTGGGAGCGCGAGAACCCCGATTTCGATTTCGGCATCGCGCCCACGCCGGCACCGGAAGGTGCCAAGGGCAATCTGATCGTGGGCGCCCTCGCGGCCACGTCCAACACCATGTTCATCAACGCCAGGTCAAAGAACGCGCAAGTGGCCGCCGACGTCTTCCACTACCTGGGGACAGAGGAAGGCCAAATTGCCTGGGGCAACGTCGTCGGCCCGTCCGATCCGCCGATCTTCCCGGCGGCGCAGGCCAACTCGCAGATGTCTGAGCGCGCCAAGGCGGCATTGTCGATGTTTGAACAGATCATCAAGGTCGGTCCGAACCCGTTCGCGCGCAATCCGCAACTCGCCGAGGTCGCCAAGGTCTACAAGGAGCCCACGCCGAACCTGGCGCTGACCGTGCAGGGGCTCTTCACCTCGCAGTCATCCGGGGTGAAGGAACAGCTCACCACTCTGGTCTCGGAGACCAACAAGGCGCTCGATGCGGCCTTCAAGGCAGCAAAGGACGCCGGTGCCGAAGTCAGCCGCGACGATCTCGTCTTCTCCAATTGGCAGCCGGCCCAGGACTACGTGGCCGCTGACTACGAAGCGCTCTAGCGCACCTCCCGACGACTGCCTGCCCGCCGTTCTCGGCGGGCAGGCAAGGACATGACGCAGAGGTTTGCAACCGATGGCCGACATCGCTTCTCCAGTGCCGCACACCGGAGCGACCACGAGGCACCCGATCTCCCTGGGTGCGCGGCTCTGGAAGAGCCGAATCGAATATTTGTTCCTGGTGCCGGGCATGCTGGTGTTCGGAGCCTTCATTCTCTACCCCATCGTCGCTTCACAGTATTTTTCGCTCCTGCAGTGGTCCGGGTTCGACGCGAACCAGACCTTCATCGGCCTGGCGAACTATGCGGAGCTGCTGGGCGACAAGTTCTTCTGGGATGCCTTCGGACGCTCCTTCCTGTTCACGGTGAGCACCGTGCCGCTGCAGATGCTGGTGTCGCTGGTCTTCGCCATCATCCTGAACAACAAGCTGCTCAAGCTCTCGAGCCTGTTCCGAACGCTGATCTTCCTCCCGGTGGTCACCCCGGTTGCGGTGATCGGCATCGTCATGACCATCATGCTCAGCCCCTTCAACGGGCCGATCAACATGGGGCTCCTGGACCTCAAGCTTCTCGCAAGGCCCCTCGATTTCCTGGGCGATCCCAAGCTCGTGCTCTGGACCCTGGCCGGCATCTATGTGTGGAAGTGGGTCGGCGTGACGATGGTATACTGGCTCGCGGCGCTGCAGACCGTGCCGGCCGAACTCTATGAAGCGGCCAGGCTGGACGGGGTGAAGAACTGGCAGATGACGCTGTTCGTGGTGTTGCCCATGATCATGCCCTTTGCCATCGTCATCGCCCTGATCTCGGCCATCAGCGCGCTCAATGTCTTCCCGCTGATCCAGTCCATGACGCAGGGGGGTCCGTTCTTCGCGACCGAGGTCATGGAGGTGTACATCTTCCGCAATGCCTTCGCGACTGCCGGCGCCATTCCCCGGCTGGGCTATGCCAGCGCGGCGGGCGTCTTCTTCGGCGTGGCAATCATGGGGCTCACCATCCTCCAGATCCTCGCCGTGCGCCACCTGCGCAACCGGGAGACCGCCAATGGCGCATGAGTCGCAAGCCCTCCGGCAACCCCTGACGTCGCCGCGCCTCCGGCGCTGGATCGTTTCGGTGGTGCTGGCCGCCATCTGCTGCGTCTGGATCTACCCCCTTCTCTGGATGGTTTCCGCGTCGTTCAAGTCGAACGCGATGATCTTTGCCAATGAAGGGCTGATCCCCAGCCAGCCGACGGTGGAAAACTATGTGAAGGCGTGGGACCAGGCCAATATCGGCGCCTACTTCTTCAATACCCTGTTCGTCACCGTCGGCTCGGTCATCATCGTGACCATCGCCTCGGCCATGATGGGATATGTTCTCGGGCGCCGGCGCTTTCCGGGTCGGGCCCTCATTTTCGGGCTCATCATCTTCACCCTGTTCGTGCCCCAGGGCTACACCATCATTCCCGTCTTCGACCTGTTGACGCGTCTGGGCATCGGCCAGTCGCTGTGGGGCGTGATGCTGGCCACGTCCGGCGGTTCCTTCGTGATCTTCGTGCTGCTTTTCGCAGGCTATTTCAGCCAGATGCCGAACGAACTCGAAGAGGCCGCGAAGATGGATGGCGTCGGGTTCGTCAAGACCTTCTGGTACGTCATGCTGCCGCTCTCCAAGCCGATCGTGGTGACCGTGGTGGTCATGCAGACGCTCTACGCCTGGAACGACTTCTTGCTTCCTCTCGTGATCACGCTGGCCAACCCCGCGATCCGCACGCTCTCTGTCGGCGTCTATGCCTTCAGGGGCGAGAACTTCGTCGACTGGGGCGGCATGACGGCCGCTTCCACCATCACCATCGTTCCGGTGGTGATCCTGTTCCTGTTCCTGCAGCGCTACTTCATCGACGGCCTGGCCGGCGCGGTGAAGGGCTAGTCGCAGCTCACTCGGAGACCACGGCATGACTGGCGTCAGCCTCAAGAACGTCAAGAAGACCTACGGGGCTACCCCGGTGATCCACGGGGTCGACATCGAGATCGACAAGGGCGAGTTCGTCGTGTTCGTCGGCCCCTCGGGGTGCGGCAAGTCCACGCTGCTGCGCATGATTGCCGGTCTGGAGGAAATCTCCTCGGGCGACGTGTTTATCGGCGACCGTCGCGTCAACGACGTGGATCCGTCCAACCGGGGCGTGGCCATGGTCTTCCAGACCTACGCCCTTTATCCGCACATGACGGTGGACCAGAACATGGGGTTCGGCCTGCGCATGAACGGCATGCCCAAGGCCGAGGTGGCGCAGCGAGTGATGCAGGCCGCCAAGATCCTGCAGATCGAGGAACTGCTCGATCGCAAGCCGCGCCAACTCTCCGGCGGCCAGCGCCAGCGCGTCGCCATCGGGCGCGCCATCGTGCGCAACCCGCAGGTATTCCTGTTCGATGAGCCGCTGTCCAACCTCGACGCCGAACTGCGCGTCGCGACCCGGCTCGAAATCGCCAAGCTGCACCAGCAGCTGGCCGGCTCCACGATGATCTATGTGACCCACGACCAGGTGGAGGCGATGACGCTGGCCAACAAGATCGTGGTGCTGCGCAAGGGACGGGTGGAACAGATCGGCCCGCCGATGGAGCTCTACGACAACCCGGCCAACATGTTCGTCGCAGGCTTCATCGGATCGCCGCGGATGAACCTCATCACCACGGGCAAGGGCGATGGCGCCGGTCGCGCCTTTCCGGATGGCAGTGCGCTGACCCTTGGCGGGGAAGCGGCCGGACGCGCGGCCACCCTGGGCGTGCGGGCCGACCAGATTACCCTAGTGGCGCCGGGCGCAGGGGCGTTCGATGGCAGGGTGAGCGTCGTCGAGCGGTTGGGGGACAGCGAGTTCGTCTATGTCGAAACGGGTTGGGGGCAGGAGTTGGTGGTGCGTGTCGAGGGTGGCACGAATACTCCGGTCGGCCACGCAGTCGGCCTGTCGCTGACCGGCCGCACGCATTTTTTCGATGCCGAGGGGCAGGCGCTTTCCGGTGTCGCCGTTTCGGCCGTCTGATCAGTTTTTTCGAGGCGTCTCATGCAGCCCAATATTCTTTTCATCATGTCCGATGACCATGCCGCGCGGGCGATTTCCGCCTATGGTGGCGGTCTCAACCATACGCCGAACCTGGATCGCCTGGCCAAGGAGGGCATGCGGCTCGACCGGTGCTATGTCACCAATTCCATCTGCACCCCCAGCCGCGCCGCGATCCTCACGGGCACCTACAACCACGTCAACACCGTCACGACGCTCGACACCCACATCGACAATCGCCTGCCCAACGTGGCCAAGCACCTGCGCCAATCCGGCTACCAGACGGCCATCTTCGGCAAGTGGCACCTGGGCGAGGGCGAGGCGCACGAGCCGACGGGATTTGACGAATGGGCCGTGGTGCCGGGGCAGGGGCTCTACTACGACCCGGTGTTCATCGACCGGGACGGCCCAAGGGTCGTCGAGGGCTATGCCACCGACATCATCACCGACATGAGTCTCGATTTCCTCGAGCGCCGGGACCGGCAGAGGCCGTTCTTCCTGATGTGTCATCACAAGGCGCCGCACCGGAACTTCGTGTGCAACCACAAGCACGAGGACCTGTTCCAGGACGACCTGCCGCTGCCCGAGAGCTTCAACGATACCTATGAGAACCGCGCCGCTGCCGCCGCTGCCGCAAAGATGCGCATCCGCTCGGACATGACCTATGACGATCTCGGATTGATCCAGCCTGAAGGCGGCAGCGAAGTGGGGCGCCCGATGTTTCCCAATCCGCACATCCAGAACCGCTGCATCCCGGAACTGGAGCCCGGCGGGTCCATGACGCTGATCGACGCCCGGACCGGCGAGAACTTCATCTTCACCGATCCGCAGAAACTGGCCGAGTTCAAGTACCAGCGCTACATCAAGCGCTATCTGCGCACCGTCCAGTCCATCGACGACAATGTCGGGCGCATGCTCGATTACCTCGATGCCGAGGGCCTGGCTGACAACACCATCGTCATCTACACCTCCGACCAGGGATTTTTCCTCGGCGAACACGGCTGGTTCGACAAACGCTTCATCTATGAGGAATCGCTGCAGATGCCGTTCCTGGTGCGCTACCCGAAGGGCATCGGGCCGGGTGGCGTCAGCAAGGACATCGCCATGAATGTCGACTTCGCGCCGACCTTCCTCGACTATGCCGGACTGACCATCCCTTCCTACATGCAGGGCACCAGCATGCGGCCGGTATTCGAGGGTTCCGCGGGCGAGGACTGGCAGGACGTAGCCTATCATCGCTACTGGATGCACAAGGACGTCATCCACAACGCCTTTGCCCATTACGGCATACGCGACCAGCGCTACAAGCTGATCTACTGGTACAATGATCCGCTGAACCAGCTGGGCGCCACCTCGGGAGACGAGCCTCCCGAGTGGGAGCTGTTCGATTGCGACGCCGACCCGTTCGAGCTGCATAATCGCGCCGGCGACCCCGAGTACATTGATGTCTTCAAGGCCATGCTGGGCAAGCTGGACGCCAAGATGGCTGAGATCGGCGACCTTCCGGAGCACGATAGTGCCGCAGCGCTCGCTGCACTCGCCTGTAGCTGACGCTGCTCCGCACGGAACTCCCGTAGCAAGGAGGACCCTCGCCGACTTGTCGAAAATGCGGGGCGTGCATGTCTGAGCGCTCATCACCGAAGGAAAACCATCTTCACCGTTTCGACAGCAATGGAAAACCAGTACCATCCCACACTGTCTCGACCTGAAGTCCCCGCATGATGACCTCCTCCTGTTGCGCTCCAAGCCGGCTAACGTCGACGCTGGCTTTATCCACTCCAGAATCCCTTACCGGTGGCGGGCAGCCGCAGGACGCAATCGCCATTCCCGGCGGCCGTTCGCATGTCGGAACAGATAGGCCCGAGGTGCCGCAGGACGGCGAGGGACCGGCACGGTCCGTCACGCTCAGGCCTTATGCGCTCGAGGCGGCCACCGTCACTAATTCCCGCTTTGCCGCCTTTGTGGCCGCCACCGGCTATGTCACGGAGGCGGAGCGGTTCGGCTGGTCGGCGGTGTTTCTCAATGCGCCTGAGGCTCTGCAAAAGGCGCGGCGCGAAGGTTCTGGCTTGCCATGGTGGCAGCGCGTCGAGGGCGCGGCCTGGAACACGCCCGAGGGTCCCGGCTCCAGCGTTGAGGAGCGGATGGACCATCCGGTGGTGCAGGTGTCGTGGGCCGACGCCAACGCCTTTGCCGCCTGGGTCGGCGGACGTCTGCCAACGGAAGCCGAATGGGAGCACGCTGCCCGGGGCGGCAGCCATCGCCAGCGCTTTCCCTGGGGCGATGCAGAGCCGGACGACCAGTCAATTTATTGTAACATCTGGCAGGGAAGCTTCCCCGATCTCAACAGCCAGGCCGACGGCTTTTTCCGCACCGCACCGGCTCGTAGCTTCGAGCCCAACAGTCTCGGCTTTTACAACATGGCCGGCAATGTCTGGGAATGGACGCGCGACCCGTTCCGGGTCCGCTCCAACGCGCAGGCCGCCAGGGCGCGGAACGCCCAAGCGCTCGCTCAAAATGACAAGCTGCTCAAGGGCGGCTCATATCTGTGCCACATCAGCTACTGCTACCGGTACCGCATCGCGGCGCGCATGGCGCTGAGCCCCGACAGCGCGGCCAGCAACACCGGCTTTCGTGTCGCCTACTCGATTGCAGCTTGATAAGGCCAGACATCTGAGCAGCACGAGCGGCGTGAGATGACGCCGAGGCCTTGCCGCTGGTTTGGGCCTGCCAAGGCCACAGCAATCGTGGCGAGGGGTCGGCGTTCTGGTGGACGTGCTGGTCACGCTCCCGGTCCGTCCTCCGGCGACCGTGCCTTGCAGGCGGGCTGGGAAGTCACCACAGCCCGCCTTGGTCGTTACTGCACCGTGGTTGTCGCCGGCACAGCAGTCGTTGTGTCTGCCACCGGGGTAGCCTCTGCCACAGGGGCGGCCGGGAGGGTTTCCAGATCAACCTCGGCCAACTGGTCGGCACACAGATCGGCAGCTCCGTCTACCGGCTCCTCACGGCCGCCAAGCGTCGCCCAGCCACCATCTTCCAGGATGCCGTCGCGACTGTAAGAGCTTTCTTCCATCAGCGCGGCAAGTTTCACGCGCACATCCGGCGCTGCAAGGTAACGCTGCACGCAGATGTCGGCTGCCAGTTTCGCAACAGCCTCTTGCGCTGCAGTTTCCGCTCTTTCCCCAGCCGAACCACCGGTGACCCACCCCCCGAAGGTGAAGCCCACCACCATCGTGGCGACCACACATGCAGCGCACGACCAGAAAAGGGTCGCCTTGCTGGCCCTGAAGTCCCGGAATTTTTCTGAAATGGACATTCGCTATCTCCTCCAAATAAATATCAAAGCCGTCTTTGCGCGGTTGATGGCGAGATCATGTCACATATGCGGCTCAAATGCGAATTTCTGAATTGTTTGTTGGAGGCGATCAGACATCACAATAGGAAACGACAGGGATGTTATTACTTTGCGTTGTATAAATGAATTCTACGATCTGCGTGAGTTCAATCCAATTGTTACTCTATACTGTTCTTGAGCGCACAATTTCGTGACGTTCATCTCGGCGCGTGATTGGCACGACCGCTGAGCCTGCGGCACCAGTCGGCGGCAGGCGAACCGAGATTGGCAATTAATTCTATTGCGCTACCGCCATATCGGGTCGTCGAGCTCGATCCAGACCGCGGCGTGGTCGCTGCTGTGGTCGCGGGCGCGCGCGGTGCGGTCTACGCCGCAGGCGGTAAGGTGAGGGGCGAGGGACGGGCTGAGGAGGAGGTGGTCGATCCGGAGGCCGGCATCGCGCTCGAAGGCGTTCCTCCAATATTTCCAGAAGGTGTAGATTCGCTCTTCGGGGTGGAGTTGGCGAACGGCATCCGTCCAGCCCTGGTCCACGAGGCGGGCGTAGGCGGCTCTCACCTCGGGTCTGAACAGGGCGTCGTCGCGCCAGCGCTCCGGTGCATAGACGTCGAGCTCGGTCGGCATGACATTGTAGTCACCCGCGAGAATGGCCGGAACACCGGCCGCAAGCAGGTCCTGTGCGTGCAGGAGGAGGTTTTCGAGCCAGCGGAGCTTGTAGTCGAACTTCGGTCCCGGCGCGGGGTTGCCATTGGGCAAATAGAGGCACCCGATGAGCATTCCGCGCACCGCCGCCTCGATATACCGGCTTTGGTCGTCATCGGGAGAGCCGGGCAAGCCACGGCGCGTGACAACCGGCTCTGATCCCCGGGCCAGGATCGCCACGCCGTTCCAGCTCTTCTGGCCGTGCCATACCGCGCCGTAGCCGGCCTTTTCCAGAAGCGCTGCCGGAAACTTTTCATCTGGCGCCTTGAGCTCCTGCAGGCACACCGCATCGGGTTGTGCCTCGGCCAGCCAATCGAGAAGCAGGCCGAGCCTGCCGTTGATGCCGTTGACGTTGAAGGTGGCGATCTTCATGCATCAACAACATCCAGCGCCCCGTCCGGTTCAGCGCCAATTTTCAGCGACGCCGGGACACGGTTCACCAGGCTTCGTGGATCATGCGGGCTGGGCGCAAATGCTTTGCGCTTATCCGTCGGCCCGGGTGCGGGTTCGGGCGTAAGCGGCGCGGCGCAGGAGGAGCCGGGCGTGGTCGGCCTGTCCGACCTTGTCCAGCAACTGGGCGTAGCGGTAGAGCGCATCGGCGTCGTTGGGGTTCGTCGCCAGGATTTGCGTGTAGCCGGCCGCGGCCTGGCGAAAGCGGCCCTTGCGATGGGCCACTGTTGCCAGCGTCAGGGCGGACCTGATGGCGCGGCTCTCCAGCCGGTCGCCGAGATTGAGGCCGCTGCGGGTGGCAATCCGAAGACATTGCAGGTGCTGCATCCTGGGGCCGAACAGGAGCTTGTACGGTTCGTCTCCGCGGAGGAAGTCGTAGGTGCGGAAGCCCTCTCCGATCAGGCTGCGGATGGAATGAGCGTGGAGCAGCAGCCCGGGGGCGGGACCCTCGAAGCTCTCGTCGCGGCCCGTCATGTAAAAGAGGGCAGCCTTTTTCAACGGATCGACAAGCGTTGCCAAGGCCGCCACCATGATGCCGTCCTTGCGCAGAACGGGCATGAACAGGTCGCCGCGCCCAAAGGCGTCCAGCAACAATTGCCGGTTTGTCGCCAGGATGCGATGGGCCCGTTCCGTCCCCTTGCGCTCGGCCCAGCGGGCAAGCCACAGCGCATTCATCGCCTCGATGTCGGCACTGATTGTCGCGGCCGTCGGCTGCGTAATGCTGAGACTGGGGTCCGCCTCCACCTGGCGCAGCAGCTTGCGCAGTTTTTGCCGCATGTTGGCGCTCAACGTCTCGAGATACCCCTCCCATGTGGGGGCAAGCTCGAGCGTGGGGCAGACGAGGTTGTTGACGTTGTCGCGCTGGTTGACCCGCACTTCGCTGTCCAGCCGAAAGCCGGGCTCCTTGAAGTGCGCCAGCAACTGCCGATAGCGCATGTCGTCGGCTGGCACGTAGTCGAGGTTGAGCCGGCTCCAGTGCATAAGCTTCAGCGACCGTGCCAGGGCCGGGATGGCGGATCTGGCGCGGTCGGGCAGGGCCACCAGGCCCGTGTAGTCGGCGCCGTAATTGCCTGCCATGAGGATTTCGGAAACGCATCGGCCATCGGGGCGGGCGTAGGTGCGCAGGCGTAGCGGCAGAAAGGCCTCGTAAGAGGATTTCGGGGCGGGCTTGGCGGCCAGGACGAACCAGTGGCTGTCGAAGGATTGGAGCCAGTCGCGCAGGAAGCGGAAAGAGACGAAGTATCGGGCGTGAGGATCGGCGCGATAGACGGCCTCCCACTCCCCCGCTGCCCGGTCCAGTTGCTCGAACGTGTCAATGAGATCGACGATCACGATACCCGCCTTTCCTGGCCCGCCTTTCCTGCTTGCTCGAAGAGGCTAGCAAGGCCGGGGTACCTCGGGTATCGCCCGGTCAAGCTAGCAGGCTAGCCATTTGGAACTAGGGGGTGATGCCGTGGCTGCGGATATAGGCCCAGATGTCGCGGTTGACGGCGGCTATGCGTTCGATCGCCGCATTGAGGCGCTGGAGTTCAGTATCATCGAGTAGCTCGACCTTGCCGTAGCGCACGTCATCTCCAACATCGGCGATGCGCATCAACTGGGTACTTGCAGCGCCTGTTTCGTCGAACGAGTAGATGCAGTGGTTGAGCTTGTTGCGAACCCCGCTCTCCCGGCCCAGCCGCTCGGCAAACGCCAGCACCGCGGTGCGGTCCTCCGGTTGCGTACTCGGCAGCTTGGCCAGGCGCGTGATGAGGTCCAGCCGGGCCCGGGTCGTGTTGAGGGTCAGAAAGACGACGATGGCAGCCTGTTTGCTGGTCCCCATCAACTGGGCGATCAGGTAGATGAAGAGGCTCTCGGTGTTGGTCCAGACATAGTTCATGCGCCCAACCAGCAGAAGCGTCTGATTGAGGGCGGCCAGCATGGCTAGTGCTCCAGGTGACCCGGCTGGGGAGACGATTTGCCCAGCCACATGGCGGCGGCCTGGGTGCGGTTATGCACCTTGAGCTTGTGGATGATGTTGTGGACGTGGATCTTGACCGTGTATTCCGACAGATTCATCCGCGAGGCGATGATCTTGTTCTGAAACCCCATGGAGAGGAACCCCAAGACTTCCTGCTCTCGCCGGGTCAAGTCGCCCCCCATGCCGCTTCTCTGGGGCGGGCCCGCCGGCTCGGCGACGGCGATCGGAGGAGAAGCGGCCGCCTTGCGATGGAGAAAATAGTCCGGCGGCAGGTAGACGCCGCCGTTGAGCAGGAGGCCGAAGGCGGCCAGCCACACCGAAAGCGGCAGGTGAACAGGCATCACGCCTTGCAGCACCCCGGCTCCCACCAGATCCTCCACAATGGCAAAGTTGAGGCATTGCCCCTCCACGAGGAGTACGACGATGGCCTCGGGAAACACATCGCGGGCCTTCTGCACGCATGTTCTTATGTCGCTATCCCGGTTGACCTGACAGGCCACCAGGTGAACGCCTTCTTCGCCTTCCGGAAGGCGCTGCACCAGTCGGACCTCGTAATCGAGGTGACAGTCCGCGATTGCCCGCACCAAGGCCCGCGTGACTAGGTCTTCCCTCACCTTGAAGATGATCTTGGGCCGACCATTGCCTTCGGTCGACATGCTATCGTCTTGATCGCCATCGGATTTCATTTGCCGTTCCCTTGCAAAAACGACGATCTATAGCTCGTGATTAGGTCACGTCCGCTGTCCTATAACTATAGGTCTGCCTGCATTTGAACTAGATCGAATATTGCTATTCTAGCTGTTTCGGGGGTCCATGAATTGATTAAAGTCAATATTTTGATCATGTGCAATGTGCTTGGTGAGCTAGCTCCAACTGGCGACTTAACTTCAGCGCGCAATCGGCATTCGATCAACGGGCTCCAGGTGGGCCCTGGAGTGACGGCGCCGCAAGGCTCCGCCGGCCGTTTATCCTTCGCTGAGAAGGACGGTCACCCGCCCACGACCTGACGAGAAAGCGCACACTCTTTCCGGCGCCTCACGGCGTACGGACGGCTGTCGCCCTGTCTCTTGAGGCCGGTAACATCGGCGACCCTGGCATATGACCCTTTGGAAATGACTGGGGTCCTGCAGGTCGCGCAGACAGTGGAGGTCATCATGACCCGCTATAGGCACCATAACCAGCCAAACCCCATCGATCCGTCCCAGGATCAGGACCAGGCCCAGCTCCAGGCCGAACTTCAGGCCCAGCTACAGGCCGAACTGCAGGCCCAGGACCAGAAGCAGGATCAGGACCAGGACCAGGACCAGAAGCAGGACCAGGATCAGGACCAAAAGCAGGACCAGGATCAGGGCCAGGGCCAGTGGCAGCACTCGTCCAGTGAGAACGACAACCTCAATGGCAATCTGAATGGCAACCTGAACGGTAACCTCAATGCCAACGGCAACCTGAACTACAACGAGAACGTCAACACCACCGACGTGAAGGTGGACGTGGACGTGGACCTTGATCTCGATGTAGATCACCTGCGGACGCCGGACGACAATGACTTCGGCGATATCGACATGAAGGAAGTCAGCTTCGACAACATCTTCATGGCCGACGATGGGTCTTCGATCAGCTACGATCCAGGTGACGACGTCAACTTCGAGGACATCTTCAACGATGCCTTCGGCTCGGGCAACAACAACTCCGCCTTTGCGGTAAACCAGGTGGCCGATCTCGTCGACAACGACGTGATGCGCGACGTCACCATGGACAACTCGGGTGAGTACAACCTCACCTGGACCGCTACAGGCGGTACCGCGACGGCCGGCGACGGAATCGGCGGCGGAGGCGGTGCCGGGTCCGAACACGACATGTTCGGCCGCGGTGGTCATGATCAGGACAGTGCCGGGTGGCGCATCGATGCCGGCGACGACATCGCCGCCTCGGCAGCGTCCAGCGCCGCTGCCCAGCTGACCTCCAATGCCTTCTCGCAGGATATCGTGCTTGGCGCGAACCTGCAGCAGAACGCGGTGGACGTCAGCATCGTCGGTGGCGATACCCACTACACCAGCGTGGGCGGCGACGACGCCGAAGCCTGACTTCCCTAAGCTTTCAGCGAACTCGACCTGCGCGTCCGCGCGCAGGTCAGGCGTCCGTGCGGGCGGATGCCCTTTAGGGGAGACACGTCATGATCATCTACTCCGCACTCTACGACGAGAATATCTCCCACTTCATCGGACAGTGGCACCTCGCTTCGGAGGGGGCTCGGATGCGGGCCAACCTCGATGCCTTTCGGCGTCAGCAAGAGCAAGAGGAAGACCCCGATCCGCTGCGCAGCGCGCGCCTCCACCCGCACCAGTCTTACCGCATCGGCGAATACCTGCCCGGCGTCGAGCACCGTCCGGAGGACTGGCACCCCACCGGCGAGTCGCCGGTTGGGCTGTCCCTGCTTCGAGCCGACATCGATGTCCCGTTGAACAACGACTGGGACAGGCCGCTCGACCCCCACATGCACTGGCCTCCAGTGCGGCTGCACCACCAGCCGGGCGAGCCGGCCTCCCCGGAGGGGCCGTTTCCCGGCCAGGTCATCTACATCGTCAATCAGGCCCACAGCCTTCAAGACAACGACGTGCTCAACCTCTCGGGCGGGCCAGAGCCGGTCCTTGATCCGCATATTTCGCTGCGGCTCCTGCAACTGACGGACAGCGCGGAAGCGGTCGACCTGCTCGACCCAGTTGGGCTTCCCCACACTCCTGAGCAGTTGGGCGAACTGGTTACGCTGGCGCACGAGGTGCTGGCGGAGGTCACCGAGGGCGGCGCGGTCGTTGCCAGCGGTCACAGCCTGACCGGTAGCTTCGTTGATGGCGAAAGCGTCTCGGACGTTCCTTTGCTCGATGACGTCCTGCCGCTGCCGTTTCTGCCGATCGACACCCCGGCTCCGATTGAAGCGGACCATCTGACTGCGGTGATCAACGAGACCGGCCACGAGGGAGACGTTGCCCTGCAGGCCGGAGCCAATCTGGCTCTCAACGCGGCAGTGTTCAGCAATCTCGGCCTTTTGGGCGGGGTCATTGCTGTCGCCGGTGACGTCTATCAGCTCGATGCCATCATCCAATCCAATGCGCTCAGCGATCTCGACCGGATCGGCGATGCCGCTCCGTCAATCGGTGCATCGCAGAGCTATAACGTTGCGACCTTTTCCAACCTCCTCATGACCTATGCGCCTCCTGGCGACAGTGTGGACGAGGGGCTTACGCCCGCCCACTGGAGCGTGACCGTGGTCGACGGGGACCTCATCTTTTCCCAGTGGCTGGTGCAGACCAACTTCATCTACGACAACGACGTGCATGTGCTGCAGGATACCGGCGCCTCGTCGTCATTCGTCACAGGCGCCAATCTCGCCCACAACATCGTGGACTTCAGCCAGCTTGGGCAGGTCTACGATCTCATCCTGATCGGCGGCAATCTCTACGACGCCAACATCATCTCGCAGATCAATGTGCTGCTGGACGACGACTGGATGTCCGACACGGTCTCTGGCCGCACCAACGGGGAGGCCGACTCGAGCGGCAACCTGCTGTTCAACGGCGCTTCCATCACCAATGTGGGGGCGCAGAACTGGCTGGACGGTCTGCCGACGCATTACCTCGAGGCCCTCGACCGTCTTGCGGCCGGCGACCGCACCATGCCCGAGGGTTTTGGCCAGGACGGAGCGTTCAAAGGCTTCGATGACCTGTCGGTCCTCGTCGTGACCGGCAATGTCTACGATGTCCACTACATCAAGCAGATGAACGTCGTTGGCGATGTAGATCTCGTGGCGGCGGCCGAAAGCGCTGCGCGTGAACTCGGCGGTGAGGACGCCGACTGGCACATTTCGACCGGCCAGAACGCCCTAATCAACACGGCAGCAATTTTGGATGCCGATAGCCTGGGTGAGTACGCCTATACGGGCGGCCAGGTGTATTCGGACGCCGTTCTCATCCAGTCCGAAATTCTCGTCGGCAGCAATGACGCAGGGCCCGATGCCCTCATCAACGAGGCAATCGCCTTCATCATCCCCGACGACGATCTGGATGCCTATCCGATGGACGACGCCATCACGCACAGCGGCACCGATGGTGGGGGTCTTGACCCGGTAGGCTCGGTATTGACGTGAGGGCGGACCATGAACTCCTTTCCTGAAGATCCCCGCAAACCGGAGCATCAGCCCGAAGAGCTGGGCGAGGCGCTCGAGTCCCTCGAGGCGGACACTCTTGCGCACCAGATCGAAATGGCCGCCGAGGCGCTTTCGGAGATGGCCAACGAGACGTCGGCGGATGCACCACAAGCTGAAGGAGGGGCGCCATGGTTCGAAGACCCACGGCAAGATCGCGACGCTATGGAGCGGCAGCAGCCGGCCTCGGACAATTCCATGAAGGCCGCACAGGCGGAGGTTATCATCGAGCCAGAGGCCAGCAGGCAGGGCATGCCGGTGCGGGAGAAAGTGGACTCTTCCGCTTCGCCAATCGCACAGGTGATCGATGTCGACCGGGGGCCGAAGCTGGCTGAGGAGCCGGTGTCCGCGGTCGTTGGACGGGAGGGCAAGCCGGCAGCGGGCAAAGGGCGCACACCTCCAGACGCCCAGAATGACAACGGGTCGAACTTTCATCGGCGGGTAAAGCCTGTCAGCTTTGCCGAGGCCTATCACGCCGCCTATGGCACGGTCCGGCGCAACCTTGCCCTGGCCATGGTTTTCACGGTCTTCGTCAATGTGCTCGTGCTGGCCGTGCCGATCTACCTCTTCCAGATGTCGGACCGCGTCCTGACCAGCCGCTCGCTCGATACGCTGGTCATGCTGACCGTCTTCGTGCTGGGGGCGATCGTGGCGCAGGTGCTGCTGGATGCGGTGCGGCGTCTCGTCCTCATGCGCACCGCCGTGGAGGCCGAGGTGCAACTGGGTGCGCCGGTCCTGGCGGCCGCGGCGCGCGCGTCGCTCAACAGCAACGGAAGGGAATATCAAACACTGGCGGACCTGCAGCACATCCGTTCGTTCCTGACCTCGGGGACCTTGTTGGCCTTGCTCGATGCGCCGCTGGCGCCCCTGTTCGTGCTGGTGGTCTACCTGATCCACCCGCACCTGGGGTTCATCGTGATCGGCTCTTCTGTGGTGCTTCTCATCATCGCGCGCCTGAACCAGAAGGTCACCGCGCAACCCTTCGGGGAGGCGAACTCCTATCTCAGCCGCGCCAATTCGCACCTCGAGTCGATGTCGCGCAACGCGCAGATCATCAATGCGCTGGCCATGATACCCGAGGTGGTCCGCATCTGGGGAAAGGATACGGCCGGCTCGCTGAAGGCACAGGTGCGTGCGCAGGATCTCAACATTGCCTTCGCCGCCATGTCCAAGGCGACGCGCCTCTTCACCCAGGTGAGCTTGCTCGGCTGGGGCGCCTTTCTTGCGCTCTCGGGCGAACTCACCGGCGGTATGGTGATTGCCGCGTCCATTGTTTCCGGCCGTGCGCTGGGACCCATCGAAGGCGCAATCGAGGGATGGCACAGCGTGGTGCAGGCCCGCTCCGCTCTCGACCGCGTTCGGGCTCTACTCCAGAACTCGCCGCTCAACTTCGCGCGCCTGCGCCTGCCATCGCCGCAAGGACGCCTCGATGTCGAGCGGGTCCTCTTCGTGCCGCCGCCCAACAAGAAGGTGATCCTCAACGGCATCAGCTTCTCGCTCAACCCGGGAGACTCGATGGCGATCATCGGGAGCTCCGGGGCCGGCAAGACGACGCTCGGCAAGATGCTCGTGGGCTCGGTCCACCCGACCTCGGGCAGTGTCCGGCTGGACCTCATGGACCTGCGCAACTGGGACCAGCGGCAGTTCGGCGAGAATGTCGGCTATCTGCCGCAGGACGTGCAATTGTTCCCCGGCACCATCAAGGCCAATATTGCCCGCATGCGCGACGATATCCCTGATCGCGCCATCTACGATGCCGCGGTGCTGGCCGACGTGCACGAGCTGATTTCCACGCTGCCGCAGGGCTACGAAACCTATGTTGCTGGGGATGGCGCGCCGCTCTCGGGTGGGCAAAAGCAGCGCGTGGCACTGGCCCGCGCCTTCCTGGGCAACCCACGCCTCGTGGTGTTGGACGAGCCCAACTCCAACCTCGATAGCCAGGGCGAACTGGCGCTGGCGCGCGCACTCAAGCACGCCAAGGAGGAGAACATCACCGTCGTGACGATCACGCAGCGGCCATCGCTTCTCAACTGCGTGGACAAGATCATGGTGCTCAACAACGGCGCCGTGGCGCTCTTCGGCGCGCGGGACAAGGTGATGGCGGCCCTCTCGCAAAAGCGCGGGGCCGGGGTCACCCCCGTCATGAACCCCATACCGGGAGCGGCAGAATGACGGCCATCAACGCGCATGCCCTTGACCTTGAGTGGTATCAGGAGGTTCCACGATCCGTTCGCCGCCAGGCGGCCTTCGGACTTGGGCTTATTCTCCTTGCCTTTGGAGGGTTTGGCATCTGGGCTTCCACCGCCCCGCTCGCAGCGGCCGTGATCTCGCAGGGGACGTTCGTTGCGACGGGCCAGAACAAGATCATCCAGCATCTCGAAGGCGGTATCATTCAGGATGTCGCCGTGCGCGAGGGCGATATCGTCAAGACCGGGCAGATCCTTGTGAGGCTGGACGAAACGGCCTCGCTGGCCAATGAACGGCAATTGCTGCTGCGCGAACTGCGGCTTGAGGCGATCCTCAGCCGTCTGGGTGACGAGGCCAGCAATGCGCGGACGTTCAGTGAGCCCGAAAACGACCCGGCGGCCATGGACGAGGAGACGCGGCAGATCTACGCCGGTCAGCGTGCGCATTTCATCGCCTGGCGCGACAAGCTGGACAATGACCTGCAACTGCTGGCCCATAACACCGATGCCCTCAAAGCTCGGCGCAACGGCGAGGAGAGCCAGCTGGCCTCGATGGAGCAGCAGCGCGAACTGTTGCTGTTCGAGCTCAAGTCGCGCACCACGCTGCTCGAAAAGGGTCTGGTGACGCGGTCGGAGGTGATGGAACTGCAGCGGGCCGTAGCCGACGCCGATGGGGACATCGCCCGCCTTCGCGCCGAAGTCGAAGAGATCGATGCGCAACTGGCGAAGTATGCGGGCGAGATGGTGCAGACCCAGGATGCAGCGCGGCAGGCCGCGCTCAACGAGATCCAGTCGGCCGAGATCGAACTCGACAGTGTGCGCGAGCAAATCCGCCATGCCCGGGACGTCCTGGAGCGGACGGAAGTCCGTTCACCTGTGGACGGCAAGGTCGTGCGCATCTACTACCACACCAGCGGTGGCGTGGTGGAAAGCGGCAAGCCCATCATGGAAATTCTGCCCAGTGGGGTCCCGCTGCTGATCGAAACGATGATTTCGCGCAACCAGATCGATGATGTGCGGCAAGGCGAGCCGGTGGCCGTGCGGCTGATCGCGCTCAGCCAGCGCACGACGCCAGTCCTGACCGGGCGCTTGGATTACCTCTCTCCGGACTCCATTTCCGACGGAGCTCCTGCTGGGGCACCGGAGGTTTATCTGGCGCGGGTGACCATTCCGCCGGGCGAGATCGCCAAGGTCCCCGGCTTTGTGCCAACACCCGGCATGCCCGCCGAAGTCATGGTGCAGACGGCGCAACGGACCTTCCTGGAATATCTCGCCAAGCCCATCAGCGACAGCATGACCCGCGCCTTCCGGGAGAATTGAGCGTCCCGTGGGCAATTGCAGTGACGTCGCTGGCAGCGGCAGCACGTAGAGGTTCCAAAAAGCTTCGGGTGCGGCTTCTCCCGCCTGACGCTTGGCGGAGGAAGCCGCACCCGATGACGAGTTTGCTAATGTTGGGGCTGACTAGGGGCTGACGGAGACGCTGGGGAGATCGACGTTCACGGCGTCGCCGTTGCTCGATATGCCACCATTCACCAGCCAGATGATCAGCAAGACTGCGACCACGGCTGCGATGATGCCGCCGATGATGCCGAACGGGTTGCCGCCACCACCACCATCGACAACCACGGTTTCGCGGGCAGGGCGTTCGATGATTGTTTCTCGCTCGATGGGCATTTTATGCCTCCAAAGTTGTTCGACCAAACAACGATCACAGATTGGTGTTGGTTCCTTAACCCACTGATTTGGTTGTTAAAAATGGCTTTCTATCGCTGTCAGCTTCTTGTCAGCATGGAGTTCGAAGCAAAAAGAAGGGCGGCAGAGCCGCCCTTCGAAGGAGTTAGTTGGCCGGAATCGGCGGACATTTGCCATCCACCTGCTGCTCAGGCGGGCAGGGGAGTGGGGCTTCACCGTTGGCATCAGGGGCCGGAGCGGCTTCTTCTGCCGGAGCAGCTTCTTCGGCTGGAGCAGCCTCAGGAGCGGGGGCCGCGTCAGGAGCAGGGGCAGCTTCCGGTTCTGGAGCAGCCGGGGCATCCGCAGCGGGAGCTGACTCGGGTTCGGACGGTGCCGCGCCGGCTTCAGGCGCAGGGGCAGCTTCAGCAGCCGGAGCCGCGTCACTCGGTGCAGCGTCGGTTGCAGCCGGTTCCTCTGTGGCCGCTGGCTCTTCCGCCGGTGCCGCCGCGTCGGCCGGGACAGGACACTTGCCATCAACCATTTGCTCAGGCGGGCAGGGTGCCTCATCGGCTTCCGTCGCGGCTGCGGGAGCGGCATCGTCTGCTGCCGGTGCCGCTTCATCAGCCGGAGCTGCGTCGTCGGCAGCCGGGGTCGCTTCACCAGCGGCAGGTTCGGAAGTTGCTGCGCCCTCTTCGGCCGAAGCGGGCTGTTCGGCGCCAGCCGAAGCATCCACCGCCGCGTCGGCAGCCGGCTCGGACGTCGCCGCATCGCCGGTAGCGGCGTCAGGCGCTGCCTCGGTTGCCGTCTGGTCCTGCTGATCGGTGGCCTCGGCATCGGCCGGGGCAGCACCCTCGGCAGGCGCTTCGGCAGCGATCTCGGCCGTTGCGCCGGCTGTGCCACCTTCGCTTTCGATGGTCTGGACGGCCTGGGCTTCGTCAACCGCTTCGGCCGGCGCGACGTCGGCTTCAGGTTCGCTGACATCGGCCGAGAAGACGCTGATCTGCTGAGCATCGACCGCCACGGACTGCTGTTCGGGCGACGCCGCTTCCTGCGGCTGATAGACGATGACCTGCTGGTCGATATGCTGCTCGATGTAGTTGACCTCGATCGCGTTGTTGACGACTACGTCGCCCTCGACGTTCACGGTGCCGACGAACTCGGTTTCGGTGTAGTATTCCGGCTGCTGGTTGCCGAAGATGATGTCGACGGACAGCTTCGGCTCGACGAAGCTCTCGACGGGGACGTAGACCCAGTAGCCGCGCGGGAGATCGCCGTTGCTGACTTCCACGGAAACCGCGAAGCCATCCTGTTCAGGCGGGAGCGGGGCCCAACCGACGACGTTGTCGCTGCGGCGCCAGCTGACCCATGCCGGAGCCCACTTGGTGCCTGGCACCCAGCACCAGCCGAGCTCGGCGTCGGGGAACCAGCGCCCGTAGTGGTAAGTGGCCCAGGCGAACGGTTCGTCCGAGGCGAAATACCAGCCGCGGTCTTCGATGTAGAGCCAGCGACCATTGGTGTAGGGGCGCCAATTGGCATCCACCCCGGTGGGGCAGAAGACATACTGGTAGCGATCGTTGCGCACCCAGACGCCATGCGGCTGCAGTTCGTCGAAGAAGAGCTGGAAGCTGACGTTCACCGACTGCGCCTGGGCGGCGGTAGCGCTGAACGGAAGTCCTGGGGTAAGGGTCGCGACTGGCAGGCACAGGGCCGCCAGGGCGACGCCGGCGAGAAGGCGTGATCTGGACATGGTCGTCCTCATGGTTGGGGCCAACAAAAGAAGCGGCAGCGACCAAGGTCGCCGCCGCTCTGGGTTACTTCACTTCAGCAGTCACGACGCCCGGCGAATAAACCACGGTGCGATCGCTCAGATTGACGAAAAAGACGCGGTCATTGGTGTAGAAATAACCGTGCTCGGCATCGCCATCGATGGTGTGCAGTTCGACTTCCGCCGGCACCACGTAGCCCACATCGATGTTGCCATCGATGACCACGGGCTCGGTCGGATGCAGGCGAACATATTCGACGGACGAGGCTTCAACACCGCCTGCAGCGCCGATGGCAGCACCGGTAAAGCCGCCGATCACGGCGCCGATGGGGCCGAAGATCAGGCCGCCGACAACAGCGCCCGTCGCGCCGCCGGCTGCCCCGCCCGCGGCGGCATTGGCGTCAGTGTTGTTCTTGATGATCTGCGCCTGGGCGACCGAGGGAAGCGACAGGGCGGCAGCAAGAGCGATTGCGCTAAAGACGATCTTGTTCATTTCCATCCTCAATAATAGTCGAGAGATGGCTACTGAACCGCGAGGAACCAATTCAGTTCCCGAGTTTGCGCTGCAATATTTTAGATGTCTTGGAACTTACTTCGTCTGTAATCAAAGTGTCATTTTCCGGCACTGGGTCTGCCGTGCGGATATCGGCCTGCCTATGCCGTTCGCGGAGGCTGGGAGGCCGTGCTGCCGCAATGGAGTTGCGCCTTGGCGGACGGCTCAGGGGGCGGGGTGATGGCCCGTCCATTGGCGGTACCAGGCAACGAAATTGCTGACGCAGGCATCCACGTCCATATTCGGCACAAACCCCGTCAGGGCCTGCAGGAGCGCGGGATTGGCGGTCGTTTCGACCACGTCCGCCGGTTGCATGGGCAACATGTTGCGTATCGCCGTCTTGCCCGTCGCGCGTTCCACAGCCTCGATGAACGGCAAAAGGCCGATCGGTTGCCCACCCGCGATGTTCACGCTGCGCCAGGGAGCCACCGGCGAGAGAGAATCCGTGACCCCTTCGGCTTCGACCGGCTGGCCTGTTCTGGGCACTGCATCCATCAGCCGGACGATGGCCTCGACGAGGTCGGACACGTCCGTCAGGTCGCGTCGCATCTGGCCGTGGCCGTACACGTCGATGGGTTGTCCTCGCTCGATGGCGTCGACGAACTTGAACAGCGCCATATCCGGGCGGCCCCACGGGCCGTAGACGGTGAAGAAGCGAAAGCACGTCGTGGGAATGTCGTGGAGGTGAGCATAGGCATGGCTCATCTCTTCCGTCGCTTTTTTAGTGGCGGCGTAGAGCGACACAGGAAAA
The DNA here is from genome assembly GCF_014837245.1 of Devosia oryzisoli. GTDB lineage: Bacteria > Pseudomonadota > Alphaproteobacteria > Rhizobiales > Devosiaceae > Devosia > Devosia oryzisoli. The sequence goes on along the minus strand of NZ_JACYFU010000004.1, from coordinate 136,911 downwards.
TCCGTCCGGTCCGCTTCACTGAAGGGCAGCCGGCGGTTGCCGCCATAGACCGACGAGGTGGAGGCCAGCAGAAGGTGTCGGGGCGGATAGGCGCGGGCGCCTTCGAGCAGGTTGAACGTCCCCACCAGATTGGCGCTGACATAGGCCTCGGGCGCTTCGAGGCTGTATCGAACGCCGGCCTGGGCGGCCAGATGCACGATGACGTCGGCACCAAAAGTGCCCAGCGCGTCATCCAGGGCCGCCTTGTCCTCCAGCATGGCCTCCGCCGAGGAGAAGGCGCCAGATTGCATAAGAAGTTCGCGGCGGGCCTGCTTCAGAGCGACGTCGTAATAGGCAGTCATACCGTCATAACCCAGAACGGCGTGTCCATCGGCCAGGAGGCGCTGCGCCAGATGAAAGCCGATAAAGCCGGACGTTCCGGTGACAAAAACCCTCATTCGGCCGCTTCCGCCGCAGCCGCGTCGCTATCGACGCCAGCGGGGCGGCCGATGCTGACATAGGTCAGGCCCGCCGCCTCCATCTCCCGGGCCCGATAGACGTTGCGCAAGTCCACGAACGTCGGCACCGCCATCGACGCCTTGAGGCGCGGCAGGTCGAGCGAGCGGAACGCGTTCCACTCGGTGACCAGAACAACACAGGCTGCGCCCTGGGCGACCTCATAGGCGTCCTGGCAGTATTCGACGCCGTCGATCATGCCGCGGGCCATCGCCATGCCCTCGGGATCGAAGGCGCGGACCTTCGCCCCCGCGTCGCGCAGCGTCTGGATGATCGCGATGGAGGGGGCATCGCGCATATCGTCGGTGTTGGGCTTGAAGGTCAGGCCCAGTATGCCGATCGCCTTGCCTCGGACGTCGCCGCCACAGGCCGCGATGACCTTGCGGCCCATGGAGCGCTTGCGCTGATCGTTGATGGAGACGGTGGTTTCGACCAGGCGCAGGGGCGTGTCGTGGTCCTGGCCGGTCTTGACCAGCGCCAGCGTGTCCTTGGGAAAGCACGATCCGCCATAGCCTGGCCCGGCGTTAAGAAATTTGGGGCCGATCCGCTTGTCGAGGCCAATGCCGCGTGCCACGTCCTGCACATTGGCGCCCGTCTTCTCGCACAGATCGGCCATCTCGTTGATGAACGTGATCTTGAGGGCAAGGAAAGCGTTGCCGGCGTATTTCGTCAGCTCGGCCGTGCGCCGCCCGGTGAACATCAGGGGCGCCTGGTTGAGATAGAGCGGACGATAGACTTCGGTCATCACCTCGCGGGCGCGCTCGTCCTCGATGCCGATGACGATCCGATCGGGCCGCTTGAAATCGTCGATGGCCGCGCCTTCGCGCAGGAATTCGGGATTGGACACCACCACGACGTCCGCATCGGGATTGACGTCGCGCATGATGCGCTCGACCTCGTCGCCGGTGCCGACGGGCACGGTCGACTTGGTGACGATGACCGTGAAGCCGGTGACGGCGCGGGCAATGTCGGCGGCCGCGGCATAAACATAGCTGAGATCGGCGTGTCCGTCGCCTCGGCGGGACGGGGTGCCGACCGCGATGAAGACCACATCGGCATCGGCGACGGCAGCCGCCAGATCGGTGGTAAAGCGGAGGCGGCCGGCCTCGGCGTTTTCGCTGACCAGCGTCTCGAGGCCGGGCTCGAAGATCGGGATCTGGCCGTCCTGAAGGGCAGCGATCTTGGCCTCCGACAGGTCGACGCAGGTCACCTCGTGCCCGAAATCGGCAAAGCAGGCGCCACTCACAAGGCCCACATAGCCACTACCGATCATCGTCAGGCGCATGCGGTCCTCCAGAGTTCCAGCAGAGCCTCAATAGCCACAAATCGGCGGCGCATAAAGCGCTGCAGGTGCCCATCCTGCCGGGATGGATAACGGCGAAGGCCCCCACGGCAATTGCCGGCGCCGGAGAGCGACCCCCGGCGGTAGGGTTAACAAAGTAAAAACATCGTCAGAAACGGGTTTGCCATTTGCAAGCGAACCGGCCCGTGCAATGCATCTGGCCCTACGCATTCTTACTTACAAGGCCGATGTTCCATGACGCGACGTGTGCTGGCCATATCTTCAGCGGGTGGACACTGGGTGCAGCTGCGCCGGCTTCGGCACAGCTTCGACGGGATGGATGTGGCCTTCGCCAGCGTCTATCCCGACTACAGCGAAGACGTGGCACCGCACCGCTACTATTCCTTCCCGGACGTGAACCGGTTCAACAAGCACATGCTGGTGCCCCTGACCATCCGGCTGATCGCGATCCTGCTCAAGGAGCGGCCGCAGGTGGTGGTGACGACGGGCTCGTTTCCCGGACTCGTCGCCCTCACCCTGGCCAAGACGCTGCTGCGCGCAAAGACCATCTGGATCGACAGCATTGCCAACTGCGAGCAGATGTCCACCTCCGGTCAGAAGGCGCGGCGCATGGCGGACGTCTACCTGACGCAATGGCCGCATCTAGCCAAGGCCGATGGCCCCTCCCACTGGGGAGCGGTGCTATGATCTTTGTCACCGTCGGGTCCATGCTGCCGTTCGACCGGTTCATCAAGGCGATGGACGACTGGACCGGCCGGCATGGCGAGGAAGAGGTTTTCGCCCAGATCGGCCAGGGCAGCTATGAGCCAAGGCACATGCGGTTCGAGCGCATGCTGTCGCCCTCCCAGTTCAAGAATTTCGTCCTCACTTCCGATCTCGTCGTCGCCCATGGCGGCATGGGCAGCGTGATCATGGCGGCGGAGGCAGGCAAGCCGATCCTACTGTTCCCGCGCCGGGCCTCGCTGGGTGAACACACCACCGAGCATCAGCTGCACACAGTCAACTGGCTCAAGGAGCGGCCGGGCATCCACGTGGTCCTCGACGAGGCCGAACTGGATGCGCGGATCGAGGCCGCGCAGGCCATGTCGCTGGATGGGGCCACGCTCGGCACCGTCGCGCCGGCCCCCTTCGTAGAACGCCTTCGGCAGGCGATCCTTGACTGACCTGGAAGGCAGAACGTTCACATGAAGCGCGTAGCCCTTATCGGACTGGGCAAGATGGGGCTTTCCCATCTGGCCCTGTTCAACGCACACCCCGATGTCGAGGTGGTCGCCGTCTGTGACCCGGCCAAGTTCCTGCTGGCGCCACTGGCACAGTACACGGGCCTCGCCACCTATTCAGATCACACCGAACTCTTCGAAAAGGAAACCCTCGACGCGGTGGTGATCGCAACTCCATCGCGGTACCACGCCGACCTCGTGCGGCAAGCCTTCGAGCGCAATATCCATGTGTTCTGCGAAAAGCCATTCAGCCTCGCGGCAGAAGAGGGCCAGGAACTGGTGGCGCTTGGGCAGAGCAGGGGCCTTGTTGGCCAGGTGGGCTATCACTACCGCTATGTCGGCGCCTTCCAGGCGGCCAAGCGCCTGCTCGAGAGCGGTGTCATCGGCCGGGCGCACAATATCCGGTCGGAGGCCTATGGCCCCGTCGTGCTAAGACCCAAGGGTGGGACCTGGCGCTCGAGCAAGAACGAGGGGGGTGGCTGCCTCTACGACTACGCCTCGCACGCCCTCGACCTGATGAACTACCTTGTGGGCCAGCCGGTGGGCGTCAAGGGGACTGTCCTCAACAAGGTCTTTTCACGCGACGTGGACGACGAAGTCTATTCGACGCTGACCTATGCAAACGGCATGGTCGGCCATGTGCTGGCCAACTGGAGCGACGAGAGTCAACGCAAGATGTCGATGAAAATCAGCATCTGGGGCGAGGGCGGGAAAATCGTCGCGGACCGCCAGGAAGTGCAGGTTTTCATCCGCGATGCCGACGTCGCTCGCGAGCATGGGCTCAAGCCCGGCTGGAACGTGCTGTACACAACGGAACTGACCGAAGAGGTCTGGTTCTATCTGCGGGGTGAAGAATATTCGGCGCAGGTGGACGCGTTCATCGCCGCGGTCGGCGGGGACCCGGCGCGCAACCTGTCGCCGATGTCCAGTGCGGTCCAAACCGACGCCCTGATCGAGAAGCTGATCCGTGACGCCGAAGGCCTGTCGCAGGCAACCATCCCGGCGAGGCCGGCCAAGGAGCAACGCGGCCTCATCGGCGCCTTGTTCGGGACGAGGAGCTAAGGGCCATGGAAAGAGTGATCTTTGGCGATAACCAGTTTTTCGGCGTGAACCACATGTCCGAGGAGAAGGCGCGGGCGCAGGCCATGCGGTTTCAGGATACGTCTGAAATCATCCGCGTCCTGGACAGCGCCTACGACGCGGGCATCCGTGCCTTCATGTGCACCACGCATGATCGCATCGAGGCGATCTGCGACCATGTCCGGGCCAACCCGGAGCGGTATGCGGACTTCGTGTTCTATCCATGCATGCCCTATGCGCACAAATATGCCAACGCAGTGACCGAGCATGGCCTTCTCAACGCGCTGGGCAAGATGCTGCCCGACAGCGGCGCCCTGGGCGCGGTTCTCAAGGGCGGCATGTCCATGGCCAAGAGGGACATGCAGGGCATTGGCGAGCTCCTGATCGACGCCGAGATGAAGATGTTCCACGGCACCCGGACGCCGGTGATCTTCCTGCAGAACGTCGTCACCGATCTGCTCCTGGGCATGGGGCTCCACGAGGCGTTCCGGATTTTCGCCGATCATATCCGGCGCAAATACGATGCGGAGCCGGGGTTCATCACCATGAACACGCCGATGTTGTTGAAAGCGCTGGCGCGGGTGGGCATCGAGAACCCCATCATCTGCAGCAATATCAACAAGATCGGGTTCCGCATGAGCGGCGGAAAGGACGTCTACGAACAGGCGATCCGCAGCCGCAGCTTTCGGCCGATTGCGATGTCTGTGCTGGCTTCGGGCGCCATCCCGGCGCGCGAGGCGATAGACTACGTGGCCGATCTGGGGGGCGTGGAAGCCATCGTCTTTGGGGCGTCGAGCAAAGCCAACATCGTCCAGACCAAGGCGCTGGTCGACGAATTGTTCCTGCCGGCCACGGCATGACGGGCAGACAGACGGGGCGGGGTCCTTCGTGGTCCCCGTGCGCGATGGGCGACTGACACCGGCATCGCCCATGGCCGGAATGCAGAACCGGCCACTGGCCAGGAGGCGCGATGCGCAACAAGTCGGGGACAATCGACGGCGTGCAGTATCTGCGAGGCATCGCAGCGCTGTTCGTGGTCGCCATCCATGCCAGCTCGATGATGGCCTATCCCGAATATTTCGGCAAAGACCTGCTGCCGCTCGAGCAGCTCGGCAGCGTTGGCGTGTCGATATTCTTCGTGATCAGCGGCTTCGTCATCACCATCGTGACGCTGGACCGGGACCTGAGGCCGAAGACGACGATGGGCGAGTTCTTCGCCCGGCGGTTCAGCCGGATCGTGCCGTTCATGTGGATCTGCATCCTGGGCTATAACGCGCTCACCTACCTCGGGACACATGTGGTGGAATGGGGGCCGTTCCTACGGGCGCTGGTGCTCTGGCCCGTGGGCGAGCTGAAGCCGAACGTGCTCTGGACACTGCGGCAGGAGTTTCAGTTCTACGTCATCTTCGCGTTGTGCATGCTCTCTGGCCGCCGCGCCTTGCCCTGGCTGATCGCGTGGTTCCTGCTGCCCCTGCCGCTGGCGGTGTTTGCGCAGATGAACCCCGGCGCCCTGACGGTGGAGTCCGCGCCGCCCGTTGCCATGCTCTATATCTTTGGCCTCGAAGGCTTCGCCAACCTGCTGTTCGGAGGCGGCTTTCTCATCGCCTGGCTGTGGCTGCGAAGTGCGCGGCAGGCGAGCGTGCCTGGTGGCTTGCCACTTATGGCCGGGCTGGCGCTGCTCACGGGGCTTGCGATCCATTGGTTGCACAATAGCGGCGCGAGCCTGCCGATCTACTGGCTGGGGATGACGCTGCTGAGCGCGGCGGTGGTCGGAGTGGGCGTGCTGACCAGGCCCTCGTCAGGTTTCGTGGGGCGGCTGGGCAACCTCCTGGGCAATGCCAGCTACTCCATCTACCTGATTCACAATGCCGTTCTCCTCGTGGGCCTCGAGGTTTTCAGGCGCCTGGGAGTGGAAATCGAGCTGTGGCTGGGCTGGATCGTGCTGTGGCTGGGCGCGATCGGCTTTGGCGTGCTGCTGCACCTGTTCGTGGAAGTGCCGGTCGTGCGCCTTGGGGCGCGGATGGTGGACAGGCGCTTTCCGCGCGGGCGTGCTGCAGCTTCCGTCGTCTAGAGGCACCGGGCCGCGTTGGATAACAGGATATGAAAACGTGTCCCTCAAATTGATGGACACTCGGCACGAATTGCACATAGCCGCCTGATAATTTCGCCGTGACAGGAGATTGGTCATGGCGACAACGACTTCCGCTTCCGCATTGGGCTGGGACTTCCAGGGCATCAGCATCGACTCCAGCCGATCCGATGTCTGGGAAAACGCCACCGTGCAGCACGCCCTGGACGGGGTGACGGATATCAACGCCAACTCCACCGCAATCGTGGCGCGCTACACCATGGACGGCGGGACAGGCAGCACGGTCTATGCAGGGGCGCGCACGGAGAGCCTGCAGAGCATCGAGCAGACCATCCAGGATGCGCATGCGCGTGGCCTGACCGTGATGCTCAAGCCGCATATCAGCCCCAGCGACGGCAGCTTTTCGGGCACGATCGCGCCGGCCGACGCGGCCTCGTGGTTCGCCAGCTACAAGAGCGAGCTGATGGACCTGGCGCGGCTGGCAGAGGCCAACGATGTCGAGCTGTTCTCGCTGGGCAACGAGCTGACCAGCATGATCGGCCCGCAATATACCAGCTACTGGACGGACATCATCGCGTCGGTCCGCGAAGTATACTCCGGTCCGCTTACCCTTGCGGCGCAATACTGGAACATCGACCAAGTCGAGTTCTGGGGGCAGCTCGACTATATCGGCGTCAACGCCTATGCCAAACTCACCGACAGCGCGGTGCCGACGGCGCAGGAGGCCTACGAGGGCTGGACGTCGGCCGACTCGCCCTACGGGTCCAAGCTGGGCATGTCCGTCATGGACTACACGCAAAAGCTCGCGGCCCAGTTCGACAAGCCAGTGCTGATCACCGAGCTCGGGTTTCGCAGCGTGGAGGGGGCGGGCATCAACCCCGGAGACTATTCGAGCGCGGCCGCGCCCAGCGTCGAAACGCAGGCGGCTCTGTACGAAGGGTTCTTCAAGGCCTGGGCGGAGGCCGGCGACTGGTTTGCCGGATCGTTCCTGTGGGGCTGGAACACGGCGCAGGGCCAGGACAACGATTATTCGCCCGAGGGCAAGCCGGCCTACGACATCATCGCCTCGGCCTTCGCGGATGGACGCCCGCTCGCCGGCGCCCGCCCCGACTACGGCACCGAAACCGATGCGCTGGCCTCGGACGACGCAACGCTGATCATTCGCGCCTCCGGGCGGGCACCGGTCGGGCACACGCCGGTGATGCTGGTGACGGTGGATGGCGTGGTGGTGGACAGCATCGAGGTGACCGCGCAGCGGCTGAACGGCCAGTTCGGCGAGTATGCGATCGCGCTCGGGGCGGTGGACCCCGCCCGCGTCCAGATCTACTTCGACAATCCGGTTCCCAATTCCGGCCTCTATGTGGACTGGATCGAAATCAATGGCGTGCGCTACCAGGCAGAGGCGTTCGGCGTGGACAACAATGCCAACCCCACGACCTTCAACAGCGCTGGAATTGCTACCCTCTTTACCACCGGCTCGCTGGACTTCGACCTCAAATACGGGGTGCACGACGGCCAGTACGTGTCGCAGACGATCAAGACCCCGGGCACATATGTGGGGACGGACGGAAACGATCACGTCACCCTCCTGGCGTCCAGCGCGGTGGCCACAGGTGACGGCGATGATCTGGTTGACGCCAGCCGGGCAGGGTCGAGCTTCATCGATACGGGCGCGGGCAACGACGTGATCCTGGGCAGCGCCGGCAACGATGTGCTGACCACCGGAGCGGGCCGGGATCGGATCATCGTGACCGAGAAGGGCGGCTTCGACACCATCACCGATTTCGATCCAGCCCAGGATGTCCTCGATTTCACACGGGTCAAGGCGACCACGGCGGCGCTGACCATCGAGCAGCAGATCGTCGACGGCACCTCGGGGACGGTGATCAGCTTCAAGGACAGCAAGCTGTTTCTGACCGGCGTACAGCCGGGCGACCTTAAGGCGGAAAACATCGCCTTCACGACCAGCGCGCTCAGCGGGCCGGCCGAAAAGGTCAAACTCCCGCCCCAGCCGGCGGTCATTCATGCCGGCGACGAGGGTGGCCTGCTTGCGGGCACCGACGGCGACGACACGATGGTGGGCGGGGCCGGCGATGACGTGCTCTCGGGTGGCGCGGGAGCCGACGCCCTGGATGGCGGCGCGGGGCACAACCTCGTGTCCTACGAAGAGGCGCAGAGCTTCGTGCGGGCGGACATTTCCGGCCAGCAGGCGGGCCTTGGGGACGCAGCCGGAGATACCTTCCAGAATTTCGAAGGCATTATCGGGTCGCGGCACGACGACTGGCTCTATGGCGACGGCGCGGACATCCGCCTTTTCGGCGGGGACGGCCATGACCGGCTCGGCGGCGGGGGAGGGGATGACCTGCTGTCCGGCGGCGAAGGCGACGACCGCCTGATGGGCAGCGACGGCGACGACATCCTCGATGGCGGCATGGGCGCAGACGTGTTGAACGGCGGAGCCGGGTTCGATCTCGCCTCCTACGCCGAAGCCGGAAGCGCCATCCGGGTGGATATGCGCGAGGCCGCGCCGGGCAAGGGCGAGGCCAAGGGCGACACTTTCGTGTCGGTGGAAGGCGTCATCGGCAGCGCCCACGACGACCGGATTTTTGGCGACTATCTCAACAACCATCTGTTTGGCGGCGCCGGAGACGACATCCTGTCCGGGCGCATCGGGGACGATCACCTGGATGGCGGAGAGGGAGACGACATCCTTATCGGCGGCGCGGGAGCGGACCACCTCGACGGTGGCGACGGCTTCGATTTCGCCTCCTACGAGGATGCGACCTCGTTCGTGCGCGCCGATCTGTCGGGCACCCAGGCCGGCCTGGGAGACGCGCGCGGCGATGCGCTGATCAACTTCGAGGGACTGATCGGCTCCCGGTTCGACGACTGGCTTTATGGCGACAGCAACGACAACACCTTGTTCGGCGAAGACGGGAATGACCGCCTCGGCGGCGGAGCCGGAGACGACACCCTGCACGGGGGACGCGGCAACGACATCCTGACCGGCAGCGACGGCAACGATATCCTCGATGGGGGGGAGGGCGCAGATGCGCTCAACGGCGGCGCCGGCACCGATTTGGCGACCTACGCATCGGCCGGTGCTGGGGTGACGGCCAGCCTCATGACGCCCGGGATCAATACGGGGGATGCAGCCGGCGACAGCTACGTGGCCGTCGAGGGGATCGAGGGCTCGGCCTTCGACGACCGGCTGTTCGGCAATAACGGCGCCAACACGCTGCTCGGCGGCGCAGGCGATGACACTCTTTCCGGCGGGAAAGGCAATGATACCCTGGTGGGCGGCAGCGGCGACGACGTGCTGGAAGGCGGACTGGGAAGCGACAGCTTCGACTTTTCAGGGAGTTTCGGACGCGACGTCATCAAGGACTTCAATGGGGCGCAGGGGGACCTCATCAGGGTTGGCGGAGACATGGGCTTCGATGGCTTCGAAGCCCTCAAGGATGCCATGAGCCAGATGGGAAACCACACCCTCATCGATATGGGCGATCATGGCAGCATCCTCATCGAAAACCAGACGATCGAGGGACTGCACGCCAGCGACTTCTACTTCTATTGAGCCAACGGGCCTGCCGGCCGCTCACGCTGGCTGGCCCGAAGCTCCGTCGGGGACCTGTCCGAACCAGCCTGCAGTTCCCGCAATTGGAGAGGGTCAGCCGGGCGCGCTCGGGTGCGGAAAAATCCGGAGAGCAGCCCCCAGGCACTGACGTTCCATGCGGCCAGAGAATAGAGGCCAAGCCTGAAGCCGCCGCGGCGCCATGACAGGAAGAGGAGCGGGGCCAGCAGCAGGGCGAGGGCGAGTGCGAGGCGGAACCCGACCGGTATGGGCAGGAAAAGCACAATGAGGATGGCCAGCCACCAGGCAAGGACGGCGGCGCCGTTGCGAATGTGCGACATGCGCCGCAGCACGATCGACTGGTGACGCTGCCCGAGAGCGCCGCGCAGCACTTCGCCGGGGGCACCGGCATAACCTGACTTCATGCGCCGCCACAGGAGGCTGTAGCCCCCCATCTGGTGGCCATAGTGTTCGACTGCCGGGTGATCGATACGCGCGAGCTGCCAGCCCCGACTTTGCAGCCGGGCGCCGAGCTCGAACTCTTCGAAGGCGTGAAGATTGCGGTCGGCAAAATAGCCGAGTTCCTCAATGGCTTGCGTGCGATAGAGGCCGCCGCAATCGAGACGATTGACGATGCCCGGCAGCCAGTTGGGGTCCGTCCTGACGGTCCTGGCCCGAATCTGGAAGCCTTCGCCCGCCGTATTCATCTCCATCACGTGCCCGCCAACCCCGGCGACGCGGGGGTTCTGCTCAAGATAACGCAGGCCCGCCGCGAGGAAGGCAGGGTCAAGCACCATGTCGCCATCGAGCAGATAGAAGTAGTCGCTGTCATGGCTGGCCTGGAAGGCCATCTGTGCTCCCGCGCCGCACGACCGCTGGGCTGGATCGGCCAGTTGAACGATGCGGACCGGATAGCGCCGGGCGATCTCGATCGTGCCGTCGGTCGAGCCGCTATCGGCCAGGACCACGTCGCCGCCATAGGGCTCGACTGCCGCCAGGGCGCTCTCGATGGACGCCTGAATGTGACGCGCCTCGTTGAGGGCCTTGATCCCTATGGTCACTCTTGGCGGGGAGGGGGGCATCATGTCATCTCCACATCGGCCTGGCCGGCCGTTGCCGGGGTGGACGCATCGGTCCGCCGGGTCTGCCGCCAGCGCCTGAACTGGCGCGACACCATCGCCGCAAACACCATTTCGCCCAGGGCCACGCCGGCGATGGACCAAACAGGGCCAAGCAGGAAAGTGAGGCCTGCCACGGCGGCGATGGACACGCCGCACGACACCGAGCTGGCGCTCGCCAGTGGACGGAACTGGCCGGCGGCCTGCAGCAGCACGCTCGACGGAGTGCGCAGATTGCGCAGCAGGGTCACGCCGAACCAGAGCGAGGCGCCCAGCAGCAGTTCGCCGCGCGCGTATTCGGGTGGGAAGATGGCGCCCGGGGCATAGACGGCGATGGCGGCGGCCAATACGGCACAGCCTGTCCAGACGGAAAACAGGACCGCGGAAAAGGCCCGCAGCGCGCCGACTGCAGGCTCTGTGCCCTGGTTCGCGAGGATGCGGGCGAGGCGGGGCCGCTCGAAATCGCGCAGTGCATTGGCCGCAAGGTTGATCGGCCGGATCAGCAGCGCACTGGCGGCAAGCGGGGCAAACGCCAGCGGACCGATCAGCAGGGTGACGACATAGGCATGGGCGTTGGCCGTCAGTTCCGTCGTGGCAACCCCCGCAAGGGACCAGCGGGAATGATTGCGCCAGATGGCGCGATAGGTGCCCAGGGCATGGAGGGAGAGCCGAGTGGCCTGACACAGGAGAAAATCCCTGCCGAGCACCAGGGTCGAAATTGCGGCGGCGGCTAGGAGGCCGAGGGTCGCCGCGAGCAGGGATGCCGTGCCCGTCGCCTGCATTATCCAGACCGCCCCAAGCAGCAGCAGGCCATAGAGGAGGTCGGACCGGATGGTCCTTCCCTGCCAGCCGTGGAAATAGTTGTAGGCCCTGCCGAACCAGCGCAGCGCCATCAGCGCAGCGTAGGCGCCGAAAATGAGCGCAACACCGGTTCCGAGGCCCAATGCCGTCCCGATGATCCAGAAGACCACCAGCACAAGAGCCGAGTACACCAGATTGGCCGAGTGAAAGCACGCGAGCATGGAGCGCCGGTCGACCCCATCGGCCGCAACGGCAACGGGGAAGGGCGCCACCAGCAGAGCGCTCGAGACGCTCAGGCTCAATTGCGAAAGGAGCAGCAGGAAGGCGAAGGTTCCGAACACCGCCGGGTCGAGGACATGCAGCACCTGCAGCGAAAGCACGAACTGTGCGCCGGCCGAGCCGATGGGCCCGAGCGCGGCAAAGCCGTAGCCGAACAGGCGCGAGCCGGACCGCAGCGCCTTCATTGCGCGACGTCCCTTTGGCCGCGCGGAAGACCTGACCTGACGAGCGCTCCCTCGCGGGAGGCCTTGCCGATTCCGGCGACGACGAAAACCATGAAGAGCCAGATGCCCACGTCACGGTCGAGCAGGCTTGTTTCGGTCAGATTGTGAAACGCGCAGAACACGAGAAGCGACAGGAGCAGGGCTCCGGTGGTGTCGTGGATACGCGTGTCGGTGACCAGCCGCCAGCCAGGCAGGAGGACCACGGCGCCGGCAGCCATGATCAGGCCGGGATAGCCAAGCTGCGTCAGGGTATCGAGATAGCCATTGTGCCCGTTCCCGAGAGTGGCAACCCAACTGGCCGCGAGCCCAAAGACCGGGCTGTCCGGGCCGATGTTCCAGAACGAGCCGAAGCCCGCGCCGGTCACCGGGTGAGCATTGGCGTACTCGATGAGGATGGGCCAGATCGAGCCGCGGCCGCTGAGGGCGTCCGGTGTCTCGTTGATATCGATGATGGCGGCGAGTTCTCCGCCATACCCGACCAGCGCGATGATCACCGCCAGGACCAGAAACGGCACCACCAGGCGCAGGCGGCGGGCGCCGAAAGCGAGATAGGTCCAGCCCAGCAGCAGCGCCGGGACCAGCAGGCCGAGGGACGTCTTGGAGTGGGTGCGGTAGAGGAAGTAGGCCGCGGCCGCGACCAGCCCAAGCTTGACCCAGCGGTTGATGCCGCGGCCGCCGAATGCCAGGAACAGTATGGTAATGGCGGCCGTGGGGCCGGCGAAATTCTTGTGCAGCATGAAGCCGCGCCAGTTGCCGACCAGGTTGGTGTCGCCGGATTCACCAGGCAGGTGCACGCCTGTGGGGATGATGAAGACGGCGACATAATTGGCCACCAGCACGGCCAGCAGCAGGTTCCGGATGACCGTAATCGATCGGTGCGTGCCGGCCCTGTCCACGGCCAGGAAAATGGTGATGACGATGATCGTGGTCAGCACCAGGCGGCGGAAGGCGATGGCCGGTTCCACCGACCACGACAGGCTGATCCAGCACCAGACCAGCAGGGCAATAAAGCTGGCGGGGATTACCAGAAGCCGCTGCAGATTGGCCGGAACGCGCAGAGCGGCGATGGTCCAGATGAAGGCCAGCACATAGCCGGCCTGGCGCAGCACATCGCCGTCGCCCGAGAGTTCGTCGCCCGGGCGCAGGCGCTGGATCACGTGCAGCATGACAAGCGACATGAAGAACACGCCGAAAAGGCCGATGGCCGCATAGCGCTCGGCCCAGGTGGGCGTGGCGGGTCCGGAGCGGGGATAGGCGGGCGCTGCGGGGGTGACCAAGAAATCCTGTGCCACGGCTACGCCTCGTGCCGCCGCGGATCGCCGCTGGCGGTCGTCGCTGCGGGCCTGACGGGGCTTCGGTGCCGGAGGGCCTGCAGCAGCGGGCGCTCGATGAGGACGTGGACAACGATGCCGGCAAGGCTGGAGAGGCCGAAGGCGAGCGCAAAAAGAAGTGGGCCGGGGAGGGCGTCATGGGTCACGCGATGCGCGAGGAGCGCCAGCACGGACAGGGTCGCCGAATGCACCAGATAGATGGAATACGAGGCATCGCCGATCAGCATCAGGGGCCAAGGCATGGAAAAATGCGTTGAGCGTTCCAGGGCGACCGCGCCGACAAGGAGCAGGGTGAAGCCGAGGGCGAGGGCGAGCAGCAGGGGGGCGGATTTCTCGCCTTCGCCGATGCTGAAGTGGATTGGCGCCAGGGCGAGAATTAGCACGAGCACTGCTGCAAGAAGTACCGGCCAGGCGAGGATGTCGGGTATTCTCGGGAGCAACAGGCAGGCTCCCATGCCAAAGAAAAAGTAGATGTTCCAAAGGCTCAGCGCACTGCCACCCAGGCCGGGCAGGAGCGTTGCCGAAACGGCGATGCCAACAAGCCAGGCGCCCATGAGGGCGAGACCGATACGGGGCGAGAGTAACAGGGCAATGAACGCGATGTAGAAGCGCAGTTCATAGAGGAGCGTCCACGCGACTTTGAGCGGCAGCGTCTGGCCCGGCCCGGTTTCGATCAGCAAGTAGGCGGCCGCCAGGTTGGTCCAGCTCCAGCCGAAGTCGGGAGCGCCCAGGCCGATCCAGGCTGCGACGACATAGGCAGTCAGGCCGATCCAGTAGAGCGGGAACAGGCGCACGAAGCGCCGCCAGACATAGCGCGGCACGGCGCGCGGCACGCCGATGTCGGCGCGATGGGCGGAGAGGATGATAAAGCCGCTGAGGACAAAGAAGAAATTGACGCCGACCCAACCCTTGGCGGCCCAATCTGCGAAGATCTCCCGTCCGCCGTATTCGGGTTGGGCGAGGATGAGATGGGTGTGGTAGGCGACGACGGCGAGCGCAGCAACGCCCCGCATGACCTGCACCGTCTGGAGCGTGCGCCGCAGTGGGGGCGGCGCGGATGACAGCTCAACCATGGGCCGGCACTCCGGTTTCGTCGGCCAGCAGTTGCAGATAGGCGGCGATCATGGCGTCAAAGGTGATGCTGGTGCCCAAGGCCGTGGAACGGCGGGCGTAGTCGGCATACTTCTGGGGGTCGTCGAGGAGGCTTGTGATCGCGGCAGCGAGCTCCTCCGGCAGGTGCGGATCGACCGCCATGCCGCACAATCGGCCGTTCGCGTCGGTGATGCCCTCAAGCTGCGAGGGCACGTCGGACACCACCACCGGGAGGCCGAGCTTAATAGCTTCCACGAGAGCCAGGCTGTGCCCTTCATAAAGGCTGGGCTGCACGAAAAGGTCGGCCTGCGCCAGGATTGCCAGAGCCTCCTGGCGTTGCCGGAAACCGAGAAACTCGACGCGCTGCGCCACGCCGAGTTCCGTGGCGAGTGCTTCGAGCATGTCACGGTCGGGACCGGTGCCGACGATGCGGATGCGGGTCTCCGGCAGGTGCCGGGCGGCACGCACCAGGGCGGGGTAATTCTTTTGCGCCGCGAGACGACCGGTGGCGACGATCGTGCGACCCTTGGCGTGGGTATGGGGATGCTGCGCGGCCAGTGCCGCGAGGCGCCTCTCGACCTCGGGCGGCAAGGCGTTGGTGATGACCCGCGACTTGCGGCGATAGGCTGCGGATTTTTTTGCAAGGCTCGCCTCGACGGCGCGCGACACGCAGACCACGCGGTGGACGAGCGGCGATGCACCGACCCATCCGTCGGCGCGGTCGAGGAGAGGGTTGTTGGTGTGGACCGGCGCGTGGTGCGATGTCACGACCCGGGCTCGCCCCCCGGCAAGACGAACCGCCAAAGGCAGGGCCACATTGGCCGCCGGCAGCGCCGTAAACACCGCATCGGGCTGGAACTCGCGCAGCATGCCGACAAGACTGCGCCAGAGGCGCAGTTGCTCGAGCGGCCGTTTGGCGCGGCGTGGCGCGGCATAGTGCCAGGGAAGGTGGTCCGGCGTCTGCCGCACATCCTTGCGGTCCGGGTAGAGCGCGACCAGGCGAACCTCATGGCCGGCCCGGGAAAACGCTTCGGCGATGTTGACCCAAAGTTCCTGCGCGCCGCCAGCGGAGGAATGCGTCACCGCAAAGATGACCTTCTGGCGCGCCGAAAGCTTCCGGCCGCGCGCGGAACTGAGCAGAATGTCGTCGGTCACGCCGGTCGCCTCAGCAAAGGAGGTACATGTCCCCGGTTCAACGGCTCATACGGACGGCCTTCTGCCCGCTGAACCCAAAGGGGTGCGTACTAACACCTAAAGCAAAACGCGTGGCGGGGCGCGGCATTTATTGCGTTAGTGTAAACGCCGCAGCGTTTTCTCTATCGTTATGGCGTCGCCTCGCCCTCTGGTGCCGTCCCACTCTCCCCGGTGGCGTCGTCGGGCGCAGAGGAGATGGTCAGCGCCGGCTGATAGACCCTGTAGGTCACGTCAACCGGCTTGCCGGCTTCGAACACAAGCATGAAGTAGGGTTGGACCTGCGCCGCATCGGCCGGCATGGGCCTGGAGATGGTGAATTGGTCCGGCGCCTCGGGGCCGAAGGCCACCCGCGGGCCGCCGGGATCGAGTTCGCCGAGGTAGGTTCCCTCGCCGTCACGCAGCGCCACCCGCGCCCCGATCCGCATCGGGTCGGGTGATCCGGTGATGACCTCTGCGCGAAAATTGGCGGTTACGTCCCGACCGGCATCCGCGGGGACAGACTGGCCCAGCCGCAAGTTGAAGGCGCCATCGCGCTCCGGCGTGCCGGAATAGCGCAGGTCGGCGTATGAGCCATCATCAGCCACGTCCACCACCTCGTGGGTGACACCCAGGCTATCGAGCGATTGCCAGCCCGGGGGCAGGGTCAGTGCCTCGGGGGTGGCCGTTGCTGGCGCCGGCACGGCAGGGTCCGACTCTGCGTCAGGGGTCTGCGCTGGAGCGTCGGCGGGGTCGGCGACGGCCTCTTGGGTCGCTGGTTCCGGTTCGTCTTTTGAGGGAAGCGTCCCATCCGAGGGGATCAGCGTATAGGCGATGGTGAAGGCGGTGCCGTAATCGAGGGGACCGAGGCTGCACTTGTCTGAAATCTTCCGGTCAGCGCAATATTTGTCGATAGCCTCGATCGTCGACTTGCTCATCACACTGCTGACTGGACCGTCATAGAACCCCAGCTCCGACATGACTGTCTGGACGGCATAGACGTAGAGGTTCGGATTGGCGCCCAGCAGCTGCCCGAAGGTGCGCGGGCCCAGCCCTTCCTCGCGCAGCGCAGTGAAATAGCGCGCTAGGCCGTCCAGCGTGCGCTCCTGCGGCAGGCCGGGCACGGTCTTGGGATCCGTCTGGGCGGCGGCGGGCGCGGCAAGGCCGAGGACGAGCCCCAGGGCAAGGATGGAGCTGGAGATTGGGCGCACCGTCATATCTGACATCTTCCTCAGGAAATCTGCGTAAGGGAGAAGGTTAGCAAACTGTGAACAAATGAAAACCCGAGCAGCGGGCATTTCGGAACGCCAGACTTGGTCGGAGCCGCGCACATCACTGCCCAGACGCCCGTCGATGCGGGGGAAATGCAGATCTTTCCCCGCTCTCTCCGGGCGAGGTCAAACTGGTCCCATGCTTAACAGAGGTGCAGCATGAGCGACATTTTCGAGAACCAGGGCGGCGTGTCGGGGCCGTTTGTCGACGCCGTGGCCATCAGCCCGTCCGACACCGAGGACCTGCTCCAGCCGACGCGCGCGCTGTGGGTCGGGGCCAAGGGTGATGTGACGATAACCACTGTCGGTGGCTCCACGGTATACTTTGCGGGCTATGGGCCCGGCTGGTTGCCTGGCCGCGTACGGCGCGTGCATGCAACCGGCACGACAGCGACGAGCATGATCGGGGTGTGGTGATGCTGGGGCTGGATACCGGACTTTGACCGCTGCCGGGCAGCGCCCTGCAGGGCGCAGGCAGCAGAGTCTCGCTCGTTGCCGTGAACGACACCTGCTTCTACCTCGTGACGAGCGGTAGCGGCGTGAACCTGGCGCACCGGTTCTTGCGCGACAATGGCGGCGTTCCCGATACCCCCGCGCTCAGCCTGGGTGCGCCCTATGAGCCCTGGCGATATTCCGGGACAGTCCTGCTCTCGGCGGCAGAGGACGACCCGGCCACGCCCGCAGCGCTATTCGGGCTCGATGTGGGGGCATCCGACTTCGCCATGAAGGCGCTGGGCACTTTCGGCGGTTCCTATCACGGCGGAGAAAGCGTGTTGTCGCAGGCCATCGCGCTGGATGGGTCGGCGGTCACGGGCCTCGCCTCCGGCCAGAGTTTCAACGAGGCCGTGATTTCGTTGAGCTCGCAGGTTGCCTGGACCGCAGAGAACGTGTTGTCCCGTTCCTACGGCCTCACGGTGCGCGACGATGGCCGGATGACCGAAACCCAGTCGATCACGTCGGCGCTGGCGGCGGAGAACCTGTTTATCGGGATGCTCATTGGCTCCGGGCAAAACGTCTCCCTCGGCTTTCTGGAGCGGGGCGACGATCTTCTGGCCTTCCCCATCTTGCAGGGCACTACGTATCTCGGGAGCGAGGCGAGGGTGCGCCTTGCCGATCCGGACACCGGGTTGTGGTCCCGCTCGTCGTCCGATGCTGCCAGCCACGCATCCTTCCGGCGGAGCTACATCATCCGCTCCACCGAACCGGGGCGGAGCAAGCTCTACCATGAGTTTGTAACCGGCACAGTGGGCAGCATCGGACCGATCACGCGGGAGATCGGCTTTGGCCAAGGCATCGGAGCGGTCCCCACCTTCTCATCCATCCTGGTGAACGGGAATTTCGACGAAGGCCTCAGCGGTTGGGTTGCCACTCATCTGCCCACGAACAGTTCGGTCATCGGCGGGCAATTGCAGCTCGTCCGCCATGCGACCAATGATGTTCGCATCAACCAGCCGGCCAGTTGCGTCCCCGGCGGGCTCTACCTGTTGGCCGCCCGGCTGGCAGAAGGGGGCACGGCTCCCGCGAGTGCCTCAGCCCTCTGCGTCGGCGTGCAGTCGAACGGCTCGACGACAGGGGCGGTCGCGACCTATGCGTTCAGCGCACCGGGGTATCTGGGGTGCCTCTTCACTGCTTCGCAGGCGACCCACTATGTTGCCGCCATCCTGCGGCCCGGGACCGCCGGCGAGACGGCACTATGGGACGATTTCGTCCTCTATCGGATCGCCTGAGGCCGTGCAGCCGTCCTGATCAAAACTGCGCGGCGCGCGCGGGACTGTTAGCGGTCTGGCAACTCGCCTCCGCTAGCGTCTCGCGCAGTGCAATGCAGGATGATCACCAGTGGCGGACAAGACCAGGCCAATCGATGGTATTTCCGCCACCCTGGGCAAGATCAGGGGCGGCCTCGCCGCCGTCGCCGTCTTCAGCTTCTTCCAGAACATCCTGCTGCTGGCCGCGCCGCTCTACATGCTGCAGGTGTATGACCGCGTCCTCACGAGCCGCAGCGTCGACACGCTGATCTTCCTGACACTGGCGCTGGCCCTGGCGTTGGCGACGCTGGCGACGCTCGAGCTGGTGCGTGGCCGCATCCTGGGCCGGCTGGCGAACTGGATCGATGCCAGCCTGTCGGCCAAACTCTACAGCCGGGGCGTGCAGAACCGCTTGCGCGGCATGCCCTATGGCGTCGAGGCGCTGGGGGATCTGGCCACATTGAAGGGGTTCATCACCAGCCAGGGCATGACGGCGCTGTTCGACTTGCCATGGACGCCGGTCTTCATCTTCGGCGCCTATGTCCTGCACCCCTATCTCGGCCACCTCGCGCTGGGATCGATCGGCCTGTTGCTGGTCCTGGGAATCTGCGGGGAAATGATCACCCGCCGCAAGATCGAGCGGGTCAATGCCCTGTCCACGACAGCGCGGCGCGACGCCGAAGCGGCCGTGCAGAATGCCGAAGTGGTCGAGGCCATGGGCATGATGGGGGCGCTGGCGGCAAAGTGGGATGCACGTTCGGACGAGGCCCTCGAGGTCCAGTCCAGACTGACGCGGCGAACCACCACGCTGGGCGCAATCACGAAATTCGTGCGCCTCCTGATGCAGAGCCTGGGATTGGGTCTGGGCGCCTGGCTGGTTATCCAGCAGGAGGCGACAGGGGGGGTGATGATCGCGGCGTCGATCATGCTCACGCGCGCCGCCGGTCCGATCGAGCAGGTGATCGGCGCCTGGAAATCGGTGGTGACCATGCGCAGCGTCCTTGCCCGGCTGCGCCACATCGACCGTGAGCCGCTGTATCGCGCCGAGACCATGCCGCTGCCGCCGCCGGTGGGCGATCTCGCCGTCGAGGCGGTGTCCTATGTGCCGGTTGCCGGGATGCAGCCTGTGCTGAAGGATATCTGCTTTGCCATCGAAGCCGGGGAGTCCCTGGCCATCATCGGCGCTTCGGGCTCGGGGAAGTCCTCTCTGGCGCGGCTGCTGGCGGGCGCCGTCCGCCCGACGCGCGGCACCGTGCGGCTCGACCGGGCCGATCTTTTCACCTGGCCGCGTGAGCAGGTGGGCAGCTTTGTCGGCTACCTGCCGCAGGACGTCGAACTGTTCGCGGGATCGGTCGCAGAGAACATAGCGCGTTTCGGGCAGGCCAGCTCCGAGCAAATCGTGGCGGCGGCGCGCGTGGCCGGGGTGCACGACCTCGTCCTGTCCATGCCGCAGGGCTACGACACGGAAATCGGACTGGGTGGCCAGCATCTTTCGGGCGGGCAGAAGCAACGGATCGCGCTGGCCCGGGCGGTATTCGGGCAACCGCGCCTGGTCATCCTCGACGAGCCCAATTCGAACCTCGATACCCAGGGGGAAGCGGCGCTCGTCCATGCGCTGGCGGCGCTGCGCGCAGCGCTCTGTACCACCGTCATCATCACGCATCGGCCCTCGCTGGTAGCCAAGGTGGACAAGGTGATGGTTCTCAATCAAGGCAGCATCCAGGCCTTCGGTCCGCGCGAGGAGGTCCTGGCGCAGGTGGCCGTGCAGCCCCGGAGAAACCGTCCGGCCCAGCGTCCGCGCGGACGGGAAGCGGCAGCGGGATCGGAGCAGGACCGGTTCTACCCCGACCATCCGATGCCGGCGAGGGCCGTGCGATGAGCGCGCGCACGGCCAGACGACCATCGATCCTGCGACCGAGCCTGGCGGGCGTCGCGGTCATTTCTGTGTTCTTTGCCGGCATGGGAGGCTGGGCGGCCACGGCGCCGCTCTCGGCGGCTGCCCATGCGGGCGGGCAGATCCGGGTGGAGAGCTATCGCAAGACGGTCCAGCATCTCGAAGGCGGCGTGGTGCGGGACATCCTGGTGCGCGAAGGGGACCTCGTCGAGGCGGGGCAGGAACTGCTGCGGCTCGATGACGTGCAGGCGAAGGCCAGCTTCGAAATCTTCCAGGCGCAGATGGATGCCCTGCTGGTGACGCAGGCCCGCCTCGTCGCCGAGCGCGACGGCGGACCCTTGACGCTGCCGGAGACGCTTGCCCCGAGAGCAGCCCAGGCGACTGTCGCCGCCGCGCTCGACAGCGAACGGCGCCTGCTCGAGGATCGCAGGTCGCGCCTCGCCAACCAGCGGGACCTGCTCGACCAGCAGGTCGCCCAGCATGAAAACGAACTGACCGCCCTGGCGGGTCAGAGGCGCGCCATCGAGCGCCAGATCGCGCTGGTGCAATCGCAGACGGAAACCGTCGGGCAGATGATCGAGCGGGGCGCCGCGCCCCGCAGTCAACTTGTCGATCTCGAAAAGGAGATGGCGCAGCTCGAAGGCGCGCGCGGCGAGCTCGAGACGCAGGCGGTCCGCGTTCGCCTCTCGATCGGGGAGGCGCGCATGCAGATCGTTCAGCAGCAGAGCGCGCTGGCCGAGGACGTGTCCACCGCCTTGCGCGACACCCAGGCCGCCCTTGCCGAAGCCAGCGAGAGGCTGCGCGCGGCGCAGGGCGTGCTGGGGGGGACGGTCATCTTTGCGCCCAGTGCCGGCCGTGTGCTGTCCATGCAAAAACTGGCGCCGGGAAGCGTCGTCAAACCGGGGGAGTCCATCCTCGACATCGTCCCCGAGGACGGCCAGATGGTCGTCGAGGCCAAGCTCTCCCCCTATGACATCGACGTGGTCCGCCCGGGGCAGCAGGCCGAGATCAAGCTGATGTCGTTCGAGCAGCGCAGGCTACCGCTCATGCTCGGTTCGGTGCGATCAATTTCCGCTGATGCGCTCGTCGATGCCCGAACCGGCCAATCCTACTACACCGTCGAGGTGGTGCTGCCCGAGAGCGAACTGGACAAGGCGGACGGGCTCGAGCTCTACCCCGGCATGCCCGCTGACGTGATGATCCAGACCCAGTCGCGCACGGCGCTGGAGTACCTTCTCGGTCCCGTGAAGGACAGTTTCCGACGCGCCATGCGGGAGAGCTGATTTTGATGCTTAAGGGTTATTACGTGTTTTTTGTGTCTCGGTTTCTCATTCGGCATGCCGTTTAAGTGTATTAACCCTTTATTAATCAACGCTTGACTTTCCACTGGCTCCCTGCGCAAAACAAGGCGCGGCGGGAGTGCAAGAGGGATAAAATGCGTACGTATTTATTTGCTGCTTTTGCAGTTCTACCCGGTTTGTTCGTGTCCAGCGCCATGGCCGCTCCGGTCCCCGGCTTCGACCAGTTGTATGCCCAGAATTTCACGGCCTGCACGCTGCCCGATGGCACGGTCGCCGATTGTGAGGCGGCTATTCAGGAGCACGTGGCCGCCCTGGTCGCCGCAAGCGTCGATGTCGACACGGCCAATGCGTCGTTCACGGCGCTTCGTCGTGAAGTCTTCCTGGCCAACGCTGCCGATGAAGTGTTTCAGGCTGAAATCGATGCGCTGTTTGAGCTGTTGCTGCCCGAATCCGGCGATATTGGCGCTCCGGGCGCTGGTGCCGCAGGTGGTGACGGCGGCGCTGGTGGCGGTGCTGGCAGCCTGACCGACAGCACGGACGGTGACCCGACACCGGCCAGCGCCGGCTAGGCGTCGGCGGTTTCCGAAGAGCGAGGGCCGGTGAGAACAGTCACAGGCTCTTCCTCATCATAGTGGATTTTCCGTCTCGAAGCCGGTGCCCCGGATGCCGGCTTCCCATACGACCAATACTCGCAACGCGCTCGCCGCCGTGCCGCGGCGCGGGTTGTCATGAGGACTGCAATGACCGATACTTCTCGTATCGATGCGCCAAGCGATGTCCCCAGAGCAGAACGGCTGACGCAGGGTCAACTGCGGGCACTGGTCGGCGGGGCCTCGCAGTCGCCGATTTCGTCGCGCGCCATCCAGCTTTACATCAAGCGCTGCCTGGACCTAGTGCTGTCCATCAGCGGGCTGGCCTTTCTGGCGCCGCTGCTCATCATCATCGCCATCTGCATCAAATGCGAATCCAGGGGGCCGGTGTTCTTCTGCCAGGACCGCGAGGGCCTGCACGGCCGCATCTTCCGCATCTTCAAGTTCCGCTCGATGTGGGTCACCTATGAGGACCGCAGCGGCATCGCGCAGACGGTTGCGGGGGATGGGCGGATCACCCGCATGGGCCGGTTCATTCGCCGCACCAGCATCGATGAGCTGCCGCAACTTATCAACGTGGTTTTGGGGCACATGTCGCTCGTCGGACCGAGGCCCCACGTTCCAGGCATGCTGGCGGCGGGGATACGGTACGATCAATTGGTGCCCACTTACTCCCTGCGACACCAGGTCCGCCCAGGCATCACCGGCTGGGCCCAGGCGTGCGGCCTGCGTGGTCCCACCAAAGATCGGGCCCGTGCCATCGCACGCATCCAGCACGATCTGGAATACGTCCAGAATTTCAGCCTCTTGCTCGATTTCAAGATTCTGGTGATGACGCTTCGGCACGAATTCCTGAGCGGCCGTGCAGACTGACCAGCGTCCAGACGCAAAAAAGGCCGCGCAAGGCGGCCTTTTGTTTCCGGGGAAGCGGGGATCAGCCAGCGGTCCAGCGGGTGGGATCGGACGACGACATCGAGCGGATGCGATAGCCGGACTGCGCCAGCGTCTTGACCGTGTTGGAGAGGTTGTCCAGCACCAGATCGCCCTGGCTCGTGCGCACTACCAGAACGGCATGCGGCGCGCCGGCCCGTGTCTTGGTGTAGGCGATGCGCAGCGAACCGGCAGAAACGCCGTTGCGGATGAGCATGCGCCGCTTGTTGAGCACGTAGTCCTCGCAATCGCCGGCGGTGGCGCCCACGGTCCAGCGGTCGGTGCCATCGGCGCGGGGCACCATGGTGCGGTTCACGTGGCTGTTTACCTGCTGCAGCACCGCAAGGAGGTCGGAGCTCATGCGGACCTGGGATTTCCCGCCGGTGCGGCATTCCTGCGGGTTGGAGGCGCAGAAGAATTGCATCTGGAGCGGAGCGATCGCGGCAACCTGTGCGCGGGCTCCAAGTTCGCCGAGCGACACCTGAGGCGCGTAGGCGGCGGCAGGCGCAGCAGCAACGAGGGCAAAGGCGGTGGCAATGACTGCGGACTTGAACATCTTCACTTTGACCATCCCGTGTGAGTGATTGATCGCAGTGTGGCGGCAAGTTCGCTGCAATTCGTGGTGAAATTGAAGACAACTTTATTCAATTGCTCGCAATGTGCCGCTCCCGGCCTGACCAGCCGGAAAGGGTGGACCAGTGGCGTTTACCGTTCGAGGGCAAGAGGTTTGATGCCGCGTCGTTTTTCCAGCTATGGCTCTATTTCAACGCGGTGCAGTCTGCGGGTGACGGGAGAGCCCCGGCGCGCGGGTTTCCAGCGGAGGCGCTTGGCCGAGGTCGGCGATCAAGCGCCCAGTCGACGCGTGTCCACGTCACCGTGTGTTGGTTCCTAGAACAGGTTGAGACGGCAAGTGTGGTCCCGGGTGTTGTTTGCTGTTCTTGGTCTATCCGCCGCTGCGGGTGGGGGCTATGTGGCCAGCCAGGAGGCCAGCCAGTATTTCTTTTCCGGCGTAAGCAGCGCTGAAGCCACTGCTGCCCTCGTCGACGGGCGCCCCGTCCCCGGCTTTTCGTCCGATGCGCGTGAGGCCTATGCTGAGCTTTGCCTGCTGGCCGCACCCAGCCTGAGCGGCCGGATGCTGGCGGCGGATGCGGCGGACCGATTGGACCGCTCCTGCATGAAGACCGTGGCAGCGCTCGCCGCGGACAATCCCGTCGACGCGTTCATGCCCTATGCCGAGGCGCGCCTGGCCTATCAGGACAATGATGAGGCACGCTTCAGCGCGGCGCTTCTGCAGTCCAATGCTCGCGCTCCGAACGAATACTGGCTCGTTATCCGGCGGGTCGAATTGTCCGAGCGCGGCTTTGCCATGCTGGATGCGGCTGCGCAGGCGGCCGAATTGCGCGACATCGCCGTTCTGGCTTCGACCAGAAGCGGCTCGCGGGCCCTGGCGGGGCGCTATGTCGTCAATCCGTCCTTTCGCGAAAGGGTTACCAAAGTCATCGAGCAGCTGCCGGTCGAGCAGCAGGGACAATTTCTTTCCTATGTGCGCCTGATCGGGCAGGGCTCGGGAGGCCGCCAATGAGCGCAGATGCAGTGACGGGCCTGCTGCCCCGGAATGTCAGCATGCCGCGCGCGGGGCGCATCGGTACGCTCAACGATGTCTTTGCCGTGTTCCTCGTGCTCCTTGTCGGGCTGGCGGCGCTTCCGCTGGGCAGCAATCGCCCGTTCTTCTGGGCGTTCTGGCCGACCGTTCTTGGCGTCCTTGCCCTTCTCTATCTTGGTCTGCTGGGCGTGCGGCGTGCGCCGCTGCGCGTTTCACTGTCCAGCGTCCGGGTGGTGGCAATTCTCTACGGAGCAGTATGCATCGTGCTGCTGGTGCAGCTGCTGCCCCTCGGAAGCGTGTACCGGGGTGGCAGTATCGCCTCGCAAGCGGGGCTCGATCTCCACCCGCCGAAGATCAGCACCACGCCGGGCGAAACCGGGCTGATGCTGCTGCGCTGGCTGGGATTTGGCCTCCTGTTCTTCCTTACTCTCCAGGTGGCGCTCAATCCTGCCCGCCGGATGCGGATGCTCCATGGCGTCCTGGTCGCGATCACTGCCCAGGCGCTGATCGGCATTCTTTCCTATTACCAGTGGGGCAACACCATCCTCGGTATCGAGAAATGGGCGTATCTCGATTCCCTCACGGGCACTTTCGTCAACCGCAACTCCTTTGCGACCTTCATGGCGCTCGGCATCGCCGTGACCACCGGCCTTGCGGTCGAAGCGGCGACGTCGCGCAGCGGCACGACGCGCCTCGCATTCCTGGCGAGCTACGGCACCTGCATGGTGTTTCTGGTCGCGGCCGTATTCGGCTCGAACTCGCGCATGGGGTTGCTGGTGTCGATCCTGGGCGCCCTCAGCGTCACGGTGACCTTCGCCATGGCGAGCCGGCGGCGTGTGTTGCGCGCCCTGGGTGTGGCGCTGCTGGCGCTGGGCATCATCCTCGTGCCTGTTCTCCTGTTCTACGACACGGGCGTCTGGCAGCGCTTTTTGGAACTCGAGCGGTCGGGGCAGGCGCGGCTGGACCTCTATCGCCAGATCATCGACATGATCCGATCCGCGCCCCTGCTGGGCTTTGGCGGCGGGAGCTTTGAGCAGGCCTACCAGGTGTTCCACCGCCCGCCGGTCGACGTGGCACTGTTGTGGGACAGAGGCCACAACACCTACCTCACGCTCTGGTCCGAACTGGGCCTTGTGGGTGGCAGCCTGCCGCTGCTTCTGGTCGCCGCCGTCGCCTTAAAGGTGATCTTGGGCAATCGGGGGCGCGACCATGTCGATCCGTCGTTCAGCATCTGGATCGGCGCCGTCGTGATCGCGACGATCCACTCCCTTGTCGACTTCAGCTTCGAGATGTTTGCCGTTTCGCTGTGCTTCGCGCTGCTGGCAGCCCTGGCCGTGGCAGGAGCCCTGGGGCGGAGGTCCTCGTCATGACGCTGCGCCAGACACTGACCTTCTGGCGGCGTCCGGCGTCTCCGCTGGTTTCCGCGCGACACCCGACGCTGACCTGGCCGGGAGCGATCTATGCCATTGGCGATGTGCATGGCCGGCTCGATCTGCTCGAGGATGCGCAACGGCGCATCGCCGCCGATGCCGCCTCGGTTCCCGGCGAAAAATACATCGTGATGCTCGGGGACTATGTGGACCGGGGGCCCGCCTCCGCCGGTGTGCTCGATGCTCTTGTCGGGGCGCCCGCTTTGCCATTCAAGCGCATTTGCCTGATGGGCAACCACGAGGCGATGATGCTGGCCGGGTTGTCGCAGCCGGGCGCAGAGGACCTATGGCTTGCGAACGGCGGCGACACCACGCTGCGATCCTATGGCCTCGATCCGGCGCTGCTTTCCGACAATGGGCGGCGGGCGCACCTGCAGACGGTGCGAGCGCGCATTCCGGAAGAGCACATCGAGTTCCTGCAGCACCTGCCGCTCAGCCTGCGCATCGAGGACGAGGTGATCCTCTGCCATTCGGGCGTCGTCGACCGCAAGGGCATCGAAGCCACTGACGAGGCCGACCTGCTCTGGGCCCGGCCAACGGCGGAGCGGGACGCGGATGCGGACGGCCCGCTGGTCATCCATGGGCACACGCCGGTGGACAGCCCCCTGGTGACCCCCCGGCGCATCAATATCGACACCGGGGCCTGCATGACCGGCCTCCTGACGGTGGTCCGGCTGGTACGAGGCCAGCCCGCCTTCATCCTCCCTCAGACCTCGCTGCAGAACTAGAAGGACAGCAAGTGGACGAAACGGCTATCGATCTTCGGGCGGTCCTTGGGGTGGTGCGGCGACAACGCTGGCTGATCCTGCTCATCATCGTTCTGGTCACCGCGCTGGCCGGGGCGGCAACCTTTGCGATCACGCCGGTTTACACTGCCGCCAGCCTGGTGCTGGTGGATCCGAGCCGCAAGAACCTGCTCGACCCGGAAACCACCTACAGCACCAGCATGTCGGACAGTGCCCGCGTCGACAGCGAGGTGGAGCTGGCCAAGTCCGACACCGTGCTCCTGCGCGTCATCGATGATCTCAAGCTGGCCTCGAATTCGGAGTTTTCGCCACGCCTGGGGTTGCGCGAGCGGGCCATGGTGTTTCTCAAGCTGGGCTCTCCGATACTGCCCACCGGGCAGCAGGCGCTCGACGAAGTGCTGGGCTCGCTGCGGTCGGTCATCAACGCACAGCGGCGTGGTCTGACGTTCCTGATTGCCGTGCAGGCGCGGTCCAATTCGCCCGGCCGGGCCGCGGACCTGGCCAATGCGGTCGCGCGGAACTACATCCAGGAGCAGGTCGACGCCAAGATCAGCTCGGTGATGGCCGCGCAGACGGCGCTGGAGACGCGGCTGAGCCAGGCCGCGGCCAATATTTCCGCCGCCGACGATGCGGTCGACAGTTTCATGTCCGACAATATCGCGCGCATCGAGGCAGAGTCGGGCGACAGTACCATCGGCACGCTGCGCGACCAGATCCAGCAACTGGAAGCCGAGCGGCTGCGCACCCAGGATACGGCGGACATCGTCACCGCACAGCTGGCGCAGCGCGACTGGAGCAATGTCTCGCAATCGCTCGCCTCCGAAGCACTTGAAGACCTCCAACGGCAGCGCAACGAGCTCGAAGCGCGCATCGCCGAAGCGGGCGACACCTCCACCGAGGGGTTCGACCTCCGCAGCCAGCTCGCGCAGGTCGAGCAGAACCTGGCACAGGGCAGCCAGCAGGGCTTGCAGGACCTGCAGGAAACCATCCGGCAGACCGACGCCCAGACCGAAAAGCTGCGCGAGCAGATCCGTTCGGCCGTGGTCACCGCCAACCTGCCTAGTGAACTGCTGACCCAGTTCTATGGGCTGCAGCAGCGCAGCCAGGTTGCGCGCGACCAGTATCAGCAGCTGCTCGTCCGCTCGCAGGACCTTGCGGTGCAGGCGAGCCTGCAGCTGCCCGACAGCCGCATCGTTTCACCGGCCATCGCGCCGAGCACGCCGAGTTTCCCCAACACGCGCTCGATCCTGTTGATGGCGGCGCTTGCCGGGCTGGGGATCGGTCTGGGGCTCGCCTTTCTCTACGAAAACTTCATCGGCGGCTTCACCAGCGAGCAGCAGGCCGAAAACGTGCTGCGCCTGCCCATCAGCGCCTTCGTGCCCAGGCAGAAGAGCAAGGGCACGCCGGCGGACCTGATCGGGGAGGCGCCGCTCTCGGCCTATTCGGAATCGCTGCGGCGGATCCGCGTTGCCATCGACCAGGTGCGACGCAGCGGGGAAGCGCGCAAAGGCGCCACCGTCATCATGGTCACCTCATCGGTGCCCGAGGAGGGCAAGACGACGCTGGCCCTGTCGCTGGCGCGATCCTACGCCCTGGCGCGCAAGAGCACGCTGCTCATCGACGGCGACCTGCGCAAGCCCAACATCCACCGGCTCGTCGATCGGCAGCCCGACAAGGGGCTGGCAGAACTGCTGAGTGCTCCCAAGTTGGAGCTCGATCAGTCGAGCCTGCTGCACCGCGACACCCTTTCGGACACGCTGATGCTGCTGGGCGCGCGCCGCAGCGGCATTCCCACGGACCAACTGGTGTCGGACGAAGGCTTCGGGCGGCTGATCGAGGCGGCCCGACAGGCATTCGACATCGTGGTCATCGACACGCCACCCCTCGTGCCCGTGGTGGATGGCCTGCATATCGCGCGCATGGTGGACGTGGCGATCTTTGCCGTGCGATGGGGCAGCACGCCGCAGCAGGAAGCCAAGCGGGCCCTGCGCACCTTGCAGATTGCGGCGCCTGCAACCCGGGTCATTCCCGTGGTCACCCAGCAGGACATGTCCAAGGCCGCCACACAGTATCGCTACGGCTCCTACTACGTTGATCCGGTTTGACAATGCCGGGCGCACGACCGGTCCAGAACGGCCAGGGTGCGCAGGGATTGGCCCGGCAAAGGGAATGATGAGAGAGATGAGACGATCGGACAGGACCCTCGCGCTGCAGCTGCCGCGTCCCAGCTTTGCCCTGGCGCGCCTGCTGCGGCGTCCGAGCTTTTCTGCCAGCGA
Source organism: Devosia oryzisoli (assembly GCF_014837245.1). Lineage (GTDB taxonomy): Bacteria > Pseudomonadota > Alphaproteobacteria > Rhizobiales > Devosiaceae > Devosia > Devosia oryzisoli. The sequence goes on along the minus strand of NZ_JACYFU010000004.1, from coordinate 107,349 downwards.
CTACGCGATGCGCTGGAGCAAGGCCGAGCTGGCTCGGCTCAAGGAGATTTCGCTTGTCGCGCAGAGGGAGACCCCCGAGCACAAGCTGCTGTTCGTGCTCGGCGTCATGCCGCGCAGCGGCACGAATTTCCTCTTCGAGCTGTTGTGTCAGCAGCCCCGGATTGCGCGGCCCGTTCCGGGGTTCGACGAGTTCCCGTTCCTCGGCACCTCGGAATACTTCAAGGATTACAAGCGCGAATTCTCCCGCTTCCATCCGTCCAGTGGCGAGGCCTTCGGCGATCTCGACTGGATGGGATTTGCCGCGGCGGGATTGCGCAACTTCATTGCCGTGCGCAATGCCGGCGCCCAGGCCACGGCGATCAAGGAACCGCATGTCATCGGAGTCGAGCTGTTCGAGGCGCTGTTCCCGCGCGACCAGTGCTTGCTGGTGCTGCGCGATGGGCGCTACATCGTCGACAGCTACATGCGCAGTTTTGCGCGCAACCGGTTCAGCCGTACTTTCGAGGATGTCTGTCTCGAATGGCAGGCGGCTGCGAGCAAGTTCGCCGATTTCGCCCAGTCGGCTGACCCGGCGAGGGTCAAGGTGGTCCGCTACGAGGAGCTGGACGCGGATCGGCGCGGGCACCTCTCCCACATCATGGCTTGGGTGGGTCTCGAGTTGGACGCGGATGCGCTTGCCCGGGTGGACGAGTTGCCGGTCTTCGGGTCCTCGACCCATTCGGCCCGTGACGGCAAGGTCGACTGGACGCCCGTCAAGCCGTCGGCCGATTTCAAGCCGACCACCCGCGCAATCGAATGGGACAACAAACGCGAGGAGACGTTCGAGCGCCTCTGCGGCGATCTCAACCGGGCGTTTGGCTACTGACCCACAGCCTTGCCAGCGGCCGCTCGCCGCCGCCGTAGGGTAACCATTCCGTTAAGTGGCGCTGTCGTTCTGCCGGGCGCGATCGTACATCCAGTGTGCACAGACAACACACCTTCAGAAGGCCGTCATCGTGATCAGTTCCCTTGCCGATATCGCCCTTCTCTCCGGCCAGGAAATCCTGCGCATCTACGGCACCGAATTTGTGGTCGAGACCAAGGCCGACCAGTCCCCCGTGACGCTGGCCGACGTGGCGGCGGAGGCGATCATCGTCGGGGCGTTGCGTGACGCCTATCCAGACATCCCCGTGGTTGCCGAGGAAGCGGCTGCGGCCGGGCGCGTCCCGCACACCGCCGACCAATTCTTTCTGGTCGACCCGCTGGACGGCAGCAAGGAATTCATCTCGCGCAATGGCGAGTTCACGGTAAACATCGCGCTGATCGAAAACGGTGAGCCGGTTGCGGGGGTCGTTCATGCTCCCGCCATCGGGCGCATCTGGTGGGGCGGTCGGGCGCAGGGCTGTTTCGAGGCGGAAGTGCGCGATGGCGCCCGCGGTGCGGCCCGCCCGATCGCGGTGCGCGCGACGGAGGGTGCCCTGTGCGCCATCGGCAGCCGCTCGCACGGCAGCGGCGAGGGCGACGCGCGCCTGTCCCGCTACCCTATCGCGACCTATCTCTCTGCCGGCTCTTCGCTCAAGTTCTGCCTCGTCGCCTCGGGCAAGGCGGATATCTACCCGCGCTTTGGTCGCACCATGGAGTGGGACACGGCTGCAGGCGATGCCATCCTGCGGGCCGCGGGCGGGCGGGTTGAGTGCCTCGACGGGTCACTCCTGCGCTATGGCAAGCGCAATCAGGCCGACGACACCGATTTTGCCAATCCCCATTTCATTGCCTTTGGCGACACGCGATTTTGCGCGTTGGCCAGTTGAGGCCCTTCCTGGAGTGTCTGCCATGCCGCTGCAGCGTTTGAGCCATTTGCAGGCCCTTGAGGCGGAGAGCATCGAGATTTTGCGCGAGGTGGCGGCGAGTTTCGAGCGGCCGGTGATGATGTATTCGATCGGCAAGGATTCGAGCGTCCTGCTGCATCTGGCGCGCAAGGCGTTCTATCCGGGCAGGATCCCGTTTCCGCTCCTGCATGTGAACACCACCTTCAAGTTCCGCGAGATGATTGCGTTTCGCGATCGCACGGCGGCCGAATACGGGTTCGAATTGATCTCGCACACCAACCCCGAGGGCCTGCGGGACGGCATCAATCCGTTCGATCACGGCTCCTCGCGCTATACCGACATCATGAAGACGCAGGCGCTGCGCCAGGCGCTCGATGCGGGGCGGTACGATGCGGCCATCGGCGGGGCGCGGCGCGACGAGGAAAAGAGCCGCGCCAAGGAGCGCATCTTCTCGCATCGCAATGCCAGCCATGCCTGGGACCCCAAGACGCAGCGGCCCGAGCTGTGGCGGGTGTTCAACACCCGGCTCAATCCGGGCGAGAGCATGCGCGTCTTTCCCATCTCGAACTGGACCGAGCTCGATGTGTGGACCTATATCCACGCCGAACGGATCCCCATCGTGCCGCTCTACTTCGCCAAGCCGCGGCCGGTGGTGGAGCGCTCGGGCACGCTGATCATGGTGGACGACGAGCGCCTGCCGCTGCTGCCGGGCGAGACGCCGCGCATGGAGACGGTGCGGTTCCGCACGCTCGGGTGCTATCCGCTGACCGGGGCGATCCGCTCGGAGGCCGCGGACCTGCCCTCGATCATCATGGAGATGCAGGCCAGCCGCACCTCGGAGCGCGAGGGGCGGCTGATCGACAGCGACTCGGCCGGCTCGATGGAAAAGAAGAAACAGGAAGGGTATTTCTGAGCATGACCCTCCCGATGGCGACCCCCGACACCGATCTCGACCTCTGGCTCGCGCAGCAGACGGACAAATCGCTGCTGCGGTTCTTGACCTGCGGCAGCGTCGACGATGGCAAATCCACCCTGATCGGGCGGCTGCTCTATGACAGCCAGCTCGTGCTGGACGACCAGCTGGCGAGCCTGCGCCAGGAGTCGCGCAACCGCTCGGTGGGCGAGGAGGGCATCGACTTTTCGCTGCTGGTCGACGGGCTCAGCGCCGAGCGCGAGCAGGGCATCACCATCGACGTGGCCTATCGCTTCTTTTCCACCGACAAGCGCAAGTTCATCGTCGCCGACACGCCCGGGCACGAGCAATATACCCGCAACATGGCGACGGGCGCCTCCAATGCCGACCTGGCGCTGGTGCTGATCGACGCGCGCAAGGGCGTCCTCACCCAGACCCGGCGCCACAGCTTCATCCTCTCGCTGGTGGGGGTCCGGCACGTGGTGCTGGTGGTCAACAAGATCGACCTCGTCGATTACGACCCGGCGGTGTTCGAGCGCATCGTCGCCGAATACCGCGCCTTTGCCGCGCCCCTGGGGTTCACGACGCTCGAGGCCATCCCGGTCTCGGCGCTCCGGGGCGACAACATCCTGGCGCCGAGCGCCAGAACGCCCTGGTTCGGCGGCATGCCGCTGGTGCCGTATCTGGAAACCATCGCGGTGGGCGAGGACCGGGTGGCCTCGGACTTCCGCTTTTCGGTGCAGTGGGTGAACCGGCCGGACCTCGATTTTCGTGGCTTTTCGGGCACGGTGCTCTCGGGCGAGATCGCGGTGGGCGATGGCGTCGTGGTGGCGGCGTCGCGCCAGCCGGCGGTGATCGCGCGCATCGTCACCCTCGATGGCGACCTCGAGCGGGCCATTGCCGGGCAGGCGGTGACGCTGGTGCTGGACCGGGAGATCGACGTGTCGCGCGGCGACGTGCTGGCGCGGCCGGGCAAGGTGCCGGAGTTCTCCAACCAGATGCAGGCGCGGCTGGTGTGGATGCACGAGGAGCCGGCCTATCCGGGGCGCTCGTACCTGCTCAAGCTGGGCGCGCAGACGGTGCCGGCCACCATCACCGACCTCAAGTTCCGCACCAACGTCAACACGCTCGAAAACACCGCCGCCACCAAGCTCGACCTCAACGAAGTGGGCACGGTGACCATCGCCACCGACCGGCCGATCGCCTTCGATCCCTATGCCGAGAACCCGTTGAGCGGGGGCTTCATCCTCATCGACCGGCTGTCCAACGCCACGGTGGGGGCGGGGACTATCTCCTACGGCCTGCGCCGGGCGCAGAACCTGAGCTACCAGAACTTCGACGTCGACCGCAGCGTGCGGGCGCGGATGAAGGGGCAGGAGGCGCAGATCATCTGGTTCACCGGGCTCTCGGGCTCGGGCAAGTCGACCATCGCCCAACCTGCTCGAAAAGCGGCTCACCGCCGAGGGGCGGCATTGTTATATCCTCGATGGCGACAATGTGCGGCACGGGCTCAACAAGGATCTGGGCTTTACCGAAGCGGCGCGGGTGGAAAACATCCGCCGCGTGGCCGAAGTGGCGCGGCTGATGGCCGACGCCGGGCTCATCGTCATCGTCTCGTTCATCTCCCCGTTCGAGAACGAGCGGCGCCTGGCGCGCGAGATCGCCGGCGAGGTGCGGTTCACCGAGGTCTATGTCGATACCCCGATGGCCGTGGTCGAACAGCGCGACCCCAAGGGGCTCTACAAACGCGCCCGGGCCGGCGAGATCAAGAACTTCACCGGCATCGACAGCCCCTTCGAGGTCCCGCAAAACCCCGAACTCGTGCTCCATGGCGCCGAACACGACCCCGCCGAACTGGCAGACACCCTGCACGACTGGCTCGCCAGCACTTAGCTTTCAAGGTGAAGGCAGTTGGCCGAATGAAGAAGGCCCTGCTGGCAGCATTGCCGGACCGCTGGGGCTTTTCGACGCACGGGACTGCGCCTATCGCGCGTTGCTGTGCACCTTGGTGGAAAACACGGTCAGCCAGAGGATCCTGATTTCCAGGGCCAGCGACCAGTTCTCGATATATTCGAGGTCGTAAAGCGTCCGGTCCTCGACTTGCGCCTGGCTGGCAATCTCGCCGCGTGATCCATTCACCTGGGCCCAGCCGGTGATGCCCGGCTTGATGCGCTGGCGCGCGGCGTAGAGCGCGAAGCGGCGGCTGAGTTCGGCGTCGTGCGAGATGGCGTGCGGGCGAGGGCCGACGAGGCTCATCGTCCCGGAGATCACGTTGAGCAGCTGCGGGAGTTCATCGATGCTGGTGCGGCGGATGAAGCGCCCGACGCGGGTGATGCGCGCGTCCCCCATGGTGGCGGGACGCATGGCGCGGCCATCCTCGGTAACGCGCATGGAGCGGAACTTGAGGATGTGGAAGCTGTTGCCATTAAAGCCGCGGCGTTCCTGCCGGTAGAGCACCGGCCCGGAACTATCGAGGCGGATGGCCAAAGTCACCAGCAGCAGCAGGGGCGCGGAAATGAACAGCGCCAGAATTGCACCGAGGATGTCGAGTGCCCGCTTGAGCGCCAGTTGACCATCGCTCAGAGGCTTGCGCACCACGCGCACGGCGTTCGCCGGGCCAAGGTGCAGCACGTCGAGCAGCCGGACGCGCTGCTGGTCGCCACGCCACGCCGGCGCGAACGCAACGTCGAGCGCGTAGGGACGGGCTGCTTCCAGAATTGCCGTGGCGAGGGGAGTGCCACTGTTGACGCCGATGAGCACCAGCCGGTCGCAGCCGCGGCGGGCGCAATCGGCGAGGAACTGGGTTGCTGGTTGGTCAGAAATATCAACTTCGGCGCTCTCCAGCGAAAGGCGGGCCATCACCTGACCGCCACTGCGCCAGATCCTCGCTCCCCGCTCGAACTGCGTCAGGTCCTCGCCAACCCCGACAAGCGCCGTCCGCTCGATCTGCAACTGACCCACCGCGAACATCGCTAGGATGCGGCCATAAATGAGGCCCCTGGCGAGGCAAACGAAGACCGCCGCAAGCACCAGCCATTTCCACACCTGCAGGTCCGGAGCCACGAAGGGTGCACCGGCAATGAGCTGGAGCAGCCAGACGAGGCCGATGCCGGAGAGAAACGCAGTGGCCGCCTCAGGTAGAAACAGGCGCTTGGTGCTCAGTGTAAGAAGCGTCCGCGCCGGCCCGAGGGCGCGCGCTGCCACCACCGCCCCGACCCCGATGGCGGAAACGATCGGCGCCTCGGAGGCGCCCCAAGGGATGCCCTCCGGAACGAAGGCGGCAAGGAACGCCACCATCAGGGCGGCGAAACTTCCCTCGAGCGTCGCCAACGCATAGCCGAGATAGGTGCGGCTGGCGATCTTGTACCGGCGGCGCCGCCGCAACTCGGTGTGTCGGAGGCTGACGCTATCCTGGAACATGGAAGATGCCGCAACTCGTCCTTAAGAACCCGTTAACGTCTAGCAGGGGCTCGAGCGGCTGACATCAACGGAACGTCGGCGAGGTTAATCGCTAAAATTGTAAAGGCCTCCGCGCGCGCTCCGCCGGCGTTAAGCATGAACACCGTTTCGGGGCGGGTTTGGCAACGGAACATGTTAAGGGTTTGTTCATCATGTCGACCGCCGCGAAAGGGGCCACATGTCCACGCGTCCGCGCACCATTGCCATTCTGGCCGCCAATCCGGCGCTGACTGCTCTTCTGCGCGTGACGTTGGAGAGCGAGAATGGCTTTCGCATGGCCGCATTCGAGACAGTTGAGGCGCTGACGATCTTCACCCGCATCACGCCGGTCGATCTTATCGTCGTGGATGCCGATACCGAAGCGCTGGGCTCCGATGCGGCGGTGCGGGAGTTGCGGGCGCAGGAGCGCAGTGCCAATCCCGGGATGGGCCTTATCGTCCTGACCCGGGCAGAGCCGGCCTTCCACGGCCGGTTCCTGGTGGCCGGAGCCGATGCAGTGCTTGCCAAGCCCGTGGTGCCGGGTCGCCTGGTGCTCGCGGTGGCCCGGCTCCTTGGCGAGGAGGCTATGCCCATGCACCAGGTTGGAGGCATGAGGGCGGGGCGCGAGGGTCCTCCCCGCTGCGCCTCCCCTTCTCCTGGAACGGGCAGCAACGTCATCCCCCTGTTCGGACCGAACAGCCCTAGACGCTAAGATAGGAGCGCTTCGTAGCGGTCCGCGATCTTCTCGATACTGAAGTCGTCGGCCCGCGCACGGAGCCTTGTGCGGTCAGGAGCCTCATCAAGCGCGGCGGCCATGCCCGCCGCGAGGGCATCGGCGTCGCCGACCGGTACCAGGCGACCAAAGGCGCCATCGGCCAGGATTTCGCGCGGTCCGTGCGGCGCATCGGTCGAGACGACGGGAACGCCGGCCGCCATGGCTTCGATGAGGACGTTGCCGAACCCTTCGCTGCGCGACGTCAGCACGAAAAGATCGGCCGGCGCGTAGCAGGCCGCCGGGTCGTTGACATAGCCGGGCATGAGGACGCTGTCGGAGAGCCCCAACGTCTCAACACGCCGGCGCAGTTCCCCTTCAAGCGGCCCTTCGCCAAAGATGACCAGACGCGCGGGCCGAATGTTGCGGAGCTGGGCGAAAGCCTCGAGCAGCGTCATATGGTCCTTGACCGGCACCAGGCGCCCGGCCGTGGCGATGACGGGTCCGGAGCCAAGGGCCGCGAGATCGAGTTGCCAATCGTATTTGCGCCCGCTCGGCCGCTGTGGCGGCAGGGGGTTGTGGATCACCTCGATGCGTTCGCGCGGCAGGCCTCGCGCTGCGAGGTCGCGGGCGATGCCCGTGCTGACAGCGACCGCCTTGTGCGCGCGGCGCAGGACGGACCGGGAGAGGGCGATGGCGACCTTGGCGCCGAAATCGTCCGATTGCAGTGTATCGGACGCATGGTAGGTGGGGAAAAAGCGGGCGCCGGACCCGGACAGCAGAAGTGCGAGCGCCATGGTCAGATTGGCGAATTCGGGCGCCGAGAACACAGCGTCGGCTTTCGCCGTTCTGAAGAAGGCGGCGGAGCGGGCGATGGCGCGGAGCGTTGCGGGCTTGCCATAGCCCTCGCCGCGCAGGGGCAGATCAAGAGAGACAAGGCCTACCGCTTCATCCAGCAGCGCCGCGTTCGGTCCCTCGGCGTTCCAGGTGAACAGCGTGACCCGGTGGCCGCGCGCCGCCATGGCATTGGCCATGAGCGCGAAGACGCGTTCCGCCCCGCCGCCCCGCAGGCTCGCGGTGTGAAAGACGAGGTGGCGTGGCACCGCTGGATCAGGCGCGCTCGCCGCGGAGCCGGGGAGAGCGTCGCAGGTCTCCCAGCACGCCAAGACCGATGGCGGCAAGCAGACCCAGCACGGCCCCGCCGATGGCTCCGAGTGCGATCATCACCACGGTGCGCGGGGGCCAGGAGCGGCCCGGTGGCGGAACGGCGGTGGAGATGACGCGCACATTGGTGGTGTCGATCTGCTCGCGTTCCGTGATCTGCTTGGCGCGCGCCAGGAAGCTCTCGTAGACGGCGGTCTTGGCGGCCGCGTCCCGTTCCAGCTCGCGCAGTTGCACCTGCAGCGCGTTGTCGGAAAAGACGGCGCTGGTGAGGCTCTGCGATCGGTCGGTCAGCGCGTCCAGATTGGCCTGCGCCTGGGTGACAGCGGCCTTGGCGCCGTTGACCGCGCGCTGCACTTCGGCGTTGATCTGCGCCGTCACGACATTTCGCTCTGCTTCAAGGCTGACAATGGTGGGGTGCCGGGGGCCATAGATCATGGACTGAGACAGCAATTGCTGTTGCAGGGCCGCTGCCTTGTCGCGCAGCGCCGAAAGGCTTGAAGCGGCCGACGGGTCGGCGGGACTGGCCTGGGGGCCGGCGGCGACGAGGCTGTCAAAGGCCGTCTGCGCCTCGATGAGCCGTGCCTGTGCGTTCACCACCTGCGCGTTGATGGCGCTCATGGTCTGTGTGCTGACCAGCTGCCCGTCGGCCGCTGTGGAGAGGTTATTGCGGCGCCGGAACGCCTCCACTGCCTGCTCCGCCTGCTGAACGTCTGCCTTGAGTTCGCCGAGGCGGCTATCGAGCGAAGCTGCAGCGCGCGCGGCGCCGTCGGCCTCCGCGTCAGCCAACTCGGCCTTGAAGGCTTTGACGATGCCGCCCGAGATCGCAATGGCCTTGCCCGTATCCTCGGAGGACACGTTGAGACTGGCAACGAAGGACTTCTCGTCTGCGGTCGTGGAGATGTGCTCGCTCAAGCTTTTGAGCGCGACCACGGCAGAATCTTCGGCCGGCCCGCTCGATCCGAAACTCGGCAGGGAAATCAGTGGCTGACGGGTGCCGTTGAATTCTGGATCGGCCGTCAGGTCGAGATCGGCGACGACGCGAGACAGCACGTTGCGCGAGGTGAGGACGCGCAGCTTGCTGCCAGCGGTGAGCACCTGCCCATCAATGGCGCCGGGCTGGCTAAAGAGGTCGCGATCGACCACCTGGAGACTACCCGGATCGATCATGATGTCGGTTGTGACGGTGTAGCGGGGCGTGCTGAAGACGCCGAAACCTGCACCGGCTACGGCACCCGTGAGGGCGAGCACGGTGATGAGGCGCCTGCCGCTGCCGACCCAGACGAACAGGCGGCCGAAATCGAGTTCGAGAAAGTCGCCGATCTTGTCGAGGGTGACGGTGGTCGCGGCTTCGGCTGGGCCTGATCTGTCGGTCGGCAGTGCGGAGTTGGCCGGCTCGCGCTGGCGCCACTGCGGATCATAGTCGAGGCGAGAGAACGCGCGCGCTCCGGAGCGGGAGGGGCTGGGGCTGGCGAGGTCGGACATGGCATTAACGCCTCGTTTTCCAAAATGGCCTAGTGTTAAGAGCTTATACACCGTGCCGGACCGACCGCCGCCGGAATGCTCATTCTTGGTTAAGCTGGACGCCGTGCTTTCCCGCGAGTGGTGAAACGTGACCTATCCGGCGCTGCGCCCAGACCGCGACATCCCCGACCAAATCCGTCGCAATCAGGCTGTCCTGATGCTTCTGGTGGTGGCCATGGGGTTTGCCCTGGCCGTGCGGATCAATATCTCGCCTCTGCTGATGGACGGCGTCTTTGCCTATACCGGCGAGGGCGGCAGCTTCTACGAGAAGCTACACCTGGGCAGCTACCTCATCTTTGTGCTGCTGCCGATCACCCTTGCTGCCCGCCCGTTCCGGCTCATGGGGGACGAGATCGGCAAGTTCCGGTCCTTGTTCTGGTACATGGTCATCCTGACGGCGATGTCGGTGCTTTACATTGCCATGGGGCGTGCCGGCGCCATCGTCTTCGTGCTCGACAGCTATCTGGTCGCCGGAGCGGCCGGGATCATTCTGCTGGCGCTGGGGCAGGAGGCGCGCCGCGCGCTCGGCCACTTCACCCTGGTGATGCTGATTGCGAGCGCTATCATCGGTATCGGTGAGGCGGCCACCCATCATCGGGTCCTGCCCTATGGCCTTGAAGAGCTGACCTTCCGGCCCCTCGGGCTTTCCGAGCATCCGCTGGCGCTGGGTGCCCTTTGCGCGATGGCAATTGGCTTCGTGCCGCTGGCGCAATGGCGGTTGTGGGTGCGGGTGCTGGCAATTTGTATTCTCCTTGTCGGCTGCGCGGCTTCGGGCGCCCGGTTCGCGCTGCTGCTGGCGGTGGGGGAACTGCTGGTTCTCCTTCTGGTGCTACCCTGGCCGGGCCTGTCCGTGCGGCATACGCGGGTCGCGCGGCTGTTCGTTCTTGTAATGACGCTCGTGGGCGGCCTCATCCTCACGGCCATCCTCGCGGCCGGAGGGCTCCTCTCCCGCTTCGGCGGAACGCTCTTTGACGAAAACTTCTTTGCCCGGGTCACCATCTACGAAGTCTTCGGCATGGTGGGGTGGAAAGAATGGCTCTTTGGCATGCCCCCAGCCGATCTTCTCGCGCTGGTCAACGACCGGCTCGGGCTGCCGTTCATCGAAAGCGCGCAGGTGGTGATCGGCCTGACCTTTGGCGTGCCCATGGCGCTGGTCTTTACCGGGGTCATCCTCTGGATCTTGTGGCGGTTGCTGCGCGGGGCGCCGCTCGCGGCGTGGATCGGCACCGGCACGATGATCCTGGCGTCGCTTTCGAACAACACTTTCTCGGCCAAGCAGCCGATCATCACGCTGCTCTTTACCCTGCTGCTCGCTTTTCCGGCCGCGCGGAGCAGCCGAGGTCCGGTCGATTAGCCAGCGCTGTCGACCACTTCCCATTCCTCGTCGATGTTGAGCGTATGGATGCCGGTGCGGTGCCAGGCGGTTCCCATGGCAATGGGGACCACAGGGCCGAACCTGACGTTGTGCACATTGAGATCGATGATTTCGCGCAGTCCCAACCCGCCCCCGTAGGCGGTCGAGCCGTCCTGCACCTTGAGCCAGAGCCGTCCATCCTGCTTGAGAACGGCGCCACCGGGCCTGGCGCCGGCGCGATCGATAAGAATGGGATTGAGCGGGTGCGGCGTCCATGGGCCACGCAGGGTCGGCGAATGGTAGACCACCATGCGGTCCGATGCGCTGCCGGGGCCAAGGCGCTCCGTCCCGATGAGGTAATACGCGCCTTCCCGCGAGACCACGGTCGCATCATTGACGTCGACGCCGTCCAATAGCACCGTGTCGCGCGCCCAACGGTGCGGAAACTCCTCCGCGCGGTAGAGCACAAGTTGATTTGCGCCGCCGCTTTCGGGCAGCATGAACACGTCCCCCTCCTGTTCGAACACCTGGGGGTAGGACAGGTGGTGGGGCTCGCGCAGAACCTCGCGCGGCGTTCCGAAGGTGCCGTCGGAAGCCAATTGGCTGACGGAAATGATGCCGCGGCCGAGGCTGTACGGAAACTCTTCCACGAAAAGGAAGACGCCCCCGCTGCGGGCGATCACGAATGGATCGGCGTAGAAACGCGTGCCATCGTCCGGCAGAACGGTGAAGGGAGCGTTGCCGAGGCCTGGGCTCAGCGGGTCAATGCCCGGACGGGCGGGGCGGTAGGCTACTTGCCAGTAGAAGGGCCGGCGCGACCCCAGCTTCGCCACCGCGCGTCGGGCCCCTTGTGCCACCAAGTTTGGCAGGTAGTAACGCATGAGGCTTGGGGTGGACGGGCTCATTCCGGGAGCCTCCATCGGCTCCAGTAGACCCGCCTGCCATCGCTTGAGGCCGCTTTCCACGAGGCCCACCGCGCCGGCCAGGATCTCGTCGCACATGCGGCTCAGCCACAGGCGGTCCGACAGCATGGGGCGCGCGGAGAGAACAGCGCGATCGTCCAGCCACAGGGTGAGTTCGGGCAGATCGCCCGTGCGCAGCACTTGGGCAAGGCCGCCCGCGAGATCGGAGTGCCCATTGATGGTCAGGCGGAAAGTGGGTGTCGCCGTTGGAACCATGTCTGCCCCCGTGGTGAGGTACACCACGGCATCGCCTGTCCCGGGTCCGTCAACCAGTTCCGCTGGCGGCGCGTCCCTGGTGGCCAGACTCCCGCCGAACCGGCGCGCTTCGAGGGCCAGCAGGCGGTCGAGCGCGCCTCGTGGCACAGTAGGTCCCAGATCGGCCCTGACCGACCAGCCGGCATCGCAAAGCCGCCTTGCCAGCAGGCTGTGCCAGCGGCGCCAAGGGGCCGGTGAATTCAAGACAATTTTATTCAACTTGCAAGTACTTCCGAATTTCTGAGACGAGTCTCGCAGTTTTTCCGGCACTCTCAACCCTTTTTGTTTCAAATAGAGTGAACCAGTTTAGTAGTTAACCAAATCTTAAAGTTCCAAAACCGCGCCACCCAGTGCCTCGCTATAAAGCTGGGGTAGGGGTCGGACTCGACAACCTGTGCACAGGTGGCGCGCTTTACATGAATCACATCGGGAATTTTCTGAGAGAGAGAAAGAAATTTCTGATCGTTTTCGGCACGCGCCCCGAGGCGCTCAAGTGCTTCCCCGTTATTCGCGAAGCGCTCGCGCATGCCGAGCTGGACACCGAAGTCTGCGTGACCGGGCAGCATCGCGAGATGGTCGACCAGGTCGTGGCGCTGACGGGGATGCCGGTCCACTACGATCTTAACATCATGCAGCCGGGCCAGACATTATTCGATGTCACGGCCAAGGTTCTGACCGGCATGGCCGATGTGCTGGATCGCGCCAAGCCGGACATGGTGATCGTGCAGGGCGATACGACGACGGCGATGGCCGCTGCGATGGCCGCGTTCTACAAGCGCATTCCGGTCGCGCATATCGAAGCAGGCCTGCGCAGCCACAATATCGACTTTCCCTTTCCCGAGGAGTTCAACCGGCGCGTGGCCGGCGAGATCGCCACCTGGCATTTCGCTCCGACCCCCGAAGCGCGCGACAACCTGCTGTCCGAAGGCAAGGACGCGACCCGAATCTTTGTCACCGGCAACACCGTCATCGACACGCTCCTGCACTTCTCGCAGCAGGTGGACGAGGACCGCTCGCTTGCCGCAGCTCTCGGGGCAAGCTTTCCGTTCCTCGACCCGGCCAGGAAGTTGATCCTCGTCACCGGGCATCGCCGCGAGAACCACAATGGCGGCATCGAGCGCATCTGCGCGGCGCTTCAAATTCTGGCGAGCCGGGGCGACGTGCAGATCGTCTATCCGGTGCATCCCAACCCGAATGTGCGAGGCCCGGTCGAGACGATCTTGGGCGGTGTGCCCAACGTGGTCCTCATCGAACCGCAGGACTACCTGCCGTTCCTCTATCTGCAAAAGCACAGCTATCTCATTCTCACCGACAGCGGTGGTGTCCAGGAAGAGGCGCCGTCGCTGGGCAAGCCAGTGCTGGTGCTGCGCGACAACACGGAGCGCCCCGAGGGCATCGCGGCCGGCACCGCCCGGCTCGTGGGCACCGACACCGACCTTATCGTGGCCAGTTGCACCCGGCTACTGGACGATCCGTCCGCCTATTCTGCTATGGCTCAGCGTCACAACCCCTATGGGGACGGACGGGCCAGCAGGCGCATCCTCGAGGAGTTGATGCACAATGTCTAAGATTCGCGCTGTCTCCGTTATCGGCATGGGCTATATCGGCCTGCCCACCTGCGCCGTCTTTGCCAGGGCCGGGCTCGACGTTCGTGGCGTCGATGTCAATCCGAGCGTTGTCGAGAAGGTCAATCGAGGCGAAATCCACATCGTGGAGCCCGAACTCGACGGTCTGATCAGCCGCGTTGTGGCCGAGGGCAAGCTTAGGGCCTTTGGCGAAGCGCAACCGGCCGATGCCCACATCATCGCCGTGCCCACTCCGTTCACGACCGAGCACAAGGCCGATGTGAGCCATGTCATGGCCGCCGCGCGCGCCGTGGCGCCGGTGCTCAAGCGTGGCGATCTTGTGGTGCTCGAATCCACGTCCCCGGTCGGCACGACGCGCAAGATGACGATGCTGCTCGCCGAGTTGCGGCCGGATCTGAAATTCCCGCACGTCAACCCCGATGATGCTGATGTATTCGTGGCCTATTCACCCGAGCGCGTGCTGCCGGGCAAGGTTCTGACCGAACTCATCGACAACGACCGCTCCATCGGCGGACTATCGGCAGGCTCCTCCAAGCGTGCGGTCGACCTCTATACAAGCTTTGTTGCAGGCGATCTCTACATCACCAGCGCGGAAAGCGCCGAACTGGTCAAGCTCACGGAAAACGCCTTCCGCGACGTCAATATCGGCTTTGCCAATGAACTGGCGGCCGTGTGCCAGCATCTGCGCCTCAACGTCTGGGAAGTCATCGAACTCGCCAACAAGCATCCGCGCGTCAACATCCTCAGCCCCGGGCCTGGCGTTGGCGGGCACTGCATCGCCGTCGATCCCTATTTCATCATCGATGCAGCGCCCGAGCAGACGCCGATGATGCGCACGGCGCGGCAGATCAATTCAGCGCGTCCCATGGGCGTGGTGCAGGACGTCGAGAAAATCCTTGTGCCGGGTAAGCGGCAGACCGTGGCGTGCCTGGGTCTCAGCTTCAAGCCCAACATCGACGACATGCGCGAGAGCCCAGCGGTGGAGGTGGTGCGTCACCTTGCGGGCCTAGGCGGCGTATTAGTGGTGGCGGCCGAGCCGCATGCCAAGGGCCTGCCGCACGATCTGGAAGGCCTCGGCATTGTCTTCACCGACGCGCTGGACGCGATCGACCGGGCCGATATCGTCGTGTTGCTGGTGGATCATCGCCAGTTCAGCCTGATCGATCCGGAGGCGCTCAAGGACAAGAAGCTGATCGACACGCGCGGGCTATGGACCTGGCGCAAGGCGCGCCGCACGGACGCCCGCATCGAAGGGCGCAATTCCATCCTGCGGCCGCGCCGGCGCAGTACCGACAGGGCAGCCTGAACATGTCGAGCTGGGCGCGCCATCCGCTGCTCAGTGCCCGGCGCCGGGATTTTCTCGGCGCGCCGCTGCATGACCTGGACATGTCCGAGACGCTCGACCTTGCAGTACAGGCCATGCGGGAGCGGACGCCAATGCTGCATTCGGTGGTCAACGTGGCCAAGCTCGTCAACATGGGCAAGAGCGCGGAATTGTTCGAGGACGTCGCCGGGGCAGACATCATCAACGTCGATGGCGCCGGCGTGCTATGGGGAGCGCGGCTGCTCGGTCTGCCGGTGCGCGAGCGCGTCGCGGGCGTCGACGTCATGGAGCAGCTTCTGGCCCGTTGCGCCGAGGAGGGGTTGCGGCCCTATCTTCTGGGAGCCGAACGGGCTGTGCTGGACGCAATGGCCGCCACTTTGGGCCGCCGGCACCCGAACCTCGCGCTGGCCGGCATGCAACATGGTTATTTCGACATCGCCGCAGAGGAGGAAGTGGTCGAAGTGATCAACGCCTCGGGCGCCGATTGCCTCTTCGTGGCGCTGCCGACGCCCCGCAAGGAGCGATTTCTCAAGCGGTATCGCGCCCGTTTGCTTCCCAGTTTCGTCATGGGCGTGGGCGGCAGCTTCGACGTCTATGGAGGCAAGGTGCGCCGAGCCCCCCGCCTCGTGCAGGCTTTTGGCCTCGAGTGGCTGTTCCGCGTTGTGCAGGAGCCCCGCCGGCTCTGGCGGCGCTACTTCGAGACGAACAGCGCCTACCTCGTGCTGATCTGGCGGGCCCTGCGGCAGCGCCGCGCCCTTTAGAGCACTCCCGGTCGGTAGCAGGCCTAGCCGATGGCGAGGCGCGCGCGGATGCGGCGGGCGATGGCGCGCGTTTCGTTCGGATGGGCCAGGGCATTGAGCCCTAGGAACACCAGTCCGCCGCTCACGCCACCGATGCCGAGCTGCACAATCGGCCAGGTTTCCTTGAGCGTGTTTGCGGCCAGATAGGCGGTCACCCCCACGCCGAGCGCCATGGCGGCCGACACCGCCATGTCAGCCCAAGGGACAGGAATGGGGGTCAGGCGCCGGCTGATGAATATCGTCACAACAAGGCTGGTGCCGGTGCCGCCCGCCAACGCCAGTGCGGCGCCCGTCTCTGCGAGGGACGGTATCAGCGCAATGGAGAGCCCGATGGTGGCAACGGAGGCGGCACCGTCGATCCACACCAGCAGCCAGGGCCGCTTGTGGGCGTGGATCATGTTGGCAAAGACGAAGCTGCCGGTGTTGGAGAAGAGTACCGAGAGGACGATGATCGGGAATAGCACCTCCACCTGCCCGTGGTAACCGGCTGGCAGGACCAGTTCCGCGATTGGCCCGCTCAGCGCCATGAGCAGGGCCGCGACGGGGAGGCACAAGCGCAGCATCAAAGCCAGCATGTCACCCAGATAGCGCGCTGCTTCGCCGGGCCCGGAGGTGTCGAAGCGGCTCACCAGTTCGGGAAAGGCGCCCATCTGAACGGCGTTGGCGACGGTATCGATCGGTTGGCGCGCCAAGGCGAACGCCACGGCGAACACCGCGACGGCACCGGCGTCGTAGTAGGCATTGAGAAACAGCCGCTCGCCATTGTTGACCCCGAAACTGACCAGGGCCATCACCACGAGCGGGACGCCGAAGCCGACGAACTCGCGTACCGTGAAGCGCGCCGGGCCGGGGACGGTGTGTTTGAGGGCAAGCCCGAGGGCCAATGTGCCCGAGAGCAGAACCGCGAGGCTGGATCCGAGAGACAGCACGAAGAAGGTGCGCGGCAGCAGGAAGGCTGCCGCAATCGGCAGCGCCAGTTGCAGCACGGCGCGGGCAAACTCGAGCAGCGAATAGGTGGAGTGACGCTGCTGCATCTGGAGAACGGTGAGGGCAAAGCGGCTGATGGCGCCTGCCGCAAGATATGCGGCGACGGCAAGGCCGAACTCAGTTGCCCGCTCGGGCGCCACGAGATGCGCCACAACGAGCGCAAGCAGGACGCCGAGCACCGTTGTAAGGATCAGGACGCGCCCGGCGAGCCATAGGCTGCCGCGACTGACATCCCCTTTGCCGCCCAGCCGCAGAAGCGAAATGCGCAACCAGTTGGTGACGGCGATGTCGGTCATTTCGCCGATGGTGACGACCAGCGTCAGTAGGCCGTATTCCGTCTGGTCGACGAGGCGCGTAGCCACCGCCACCAACAGCAACGCCGAAAGGCGCGTGAAGAGAATAGCCGGCGCATAAATGAACGTCGAACGCAGGAGCATCAGAAGGCTCTAGGCCTCTTCCCACACGGCGAAAAGAGTTAGCTGCGAGCAATGTAAATACGCGGCGTTTAATTCAAATTCTCGCTGTAAACCGTTTCTTAAGAACGCTGTTTTTCGAGCATTTGTCGTCCGGTACTGTTCGGCCATGTCAGAAGATCGCGCGCAGTGCCGGCCATTCCACGTTCTTGTCGCCACGCCCGTGGGCGTTGGCGGACAGGGCGGCATCGATCGCATCATGGCGACGCTGAAGGCGGCGCTCGAGGCGCGGGGCGAAAACACTCTGTCGGTGCGCTTCCGGGCAACGCGGGGGGGCCGCAGCGCCTGGCTCTCGCCTTTCGTAACGCTTCTGTTCTGCCTCGCCATGGTCGTCAGCCGCCTCAGGGGCCAGCTCGATCTGGTGCACATCAACCTGTCCCAGGACGGCAGCACCTACCGCAAGTTCCTGGTGGCGGCCTGCGCCCGCTTGCTGGGGCTTCCTTATGTGCTGCATCTGCACGGGGCGGAATATCACAAATTCTGGCCAGCGCGAGGCGTGCTTGCGTTCTGCATCCGGACCCTTTTCGAGGGCGCTGCCCGCGTCGTGGTGCTCGGCTCGGTCTGGCGCGACCTGATTGCGGAGCGGGCGCCTGCCGCTGCGAGCCGCGTCGTCATCATCCCCAATGCCAGCCTGCCGCCAACGCCGACCCACCAGCCGCCGAAGCACCAGGCACATATCCTCTTCCTGGGCAGGATCGGCGAGCGCAAGGGCGTTCCACAACTGGGCGAGGCGCTTCACCGCATGGCGGGCCTTGCCAACTGGAAAGCCACGATAGCCGGTGACGGCGCTGTCGAGGCGGCTCGTGAGGCCGCGCGGACCTATGGGATCAGCGACCGCGTGGACCTGCCAGGCTGGGTTGGCCCGGAAACGGTTGCCGAACTGCTCTCCACTGCCGATATTCTGGTCCTGCCCTCCTTTGCCGAAAATCTTCCCGTTTCGGTCATCGAGGGAATGGGTGCGGGCCTGGCCGTCGTGACCACGCCGGTCGGTGCGGTGCGCGACATCATCATCGATGGACAAACCGGCCTTCTCGCGCAGCCCGGCGACGTGGAGGGTCTGGCTGCCGCTTTGACACGGCTTGTCAACGACCCATCCCTGCGTGAGCACCTCGGGGCGGCGGCCAAGGCGTTCCACGCCGATCATCTTCATCCCACGCCCTTTGCCGAGGCCATGGTGCGCGCCTGGCGCGCTGCTGCCGCCCGACCGGCTCCCGTTCATGCAACTCCCGCGCTTCTCGAACAGGGGAGCGAGCCATGACCGATCTGGGGATTGATAGCCACGATCCTGTTGGGCTTCCGCCTGTCGCTGCGTCTTCTTCCTATGAGCTCGACGTGGTGAGCGACGCCGCCGATTGGTCGCGACTTCTCGCCGTGCTGCCCACTCCGCACCTGCCGCAGAGCTTCGCCTATGGGGTCGCCAAGGCCGCGAAGGGGTGGATGCCGGTGCGGGTCCTTGTGAGCGACTGGGGCGTCCCCGTCGCGATGGCGACCGTGCTGGAAAAGCGGATGGGGCCGTTGCGGCTGCTGTCGCGGATCAATCGAGGGCCGCTGTTTTTCGAGCAGACACCGAGCGAGAACAGCATTGTCGAAACCTATGGCCTCATCCG
This sequence comes from Devosia oryzisoli, assembly GCF_014837245.1. Taxonomy (GTDB): domain Bacteria; phylum Pseudomonadota; class Alphaproteobacteria; order Rhizobiales; family Devosiaceae; genus Devosia; species Devosia oryzisoli. The sequence goes on along the minus strand of NZ_JACYFU010000004.1, from coordinate 88,445 downwards.
GCGCCGCTTCCGGGGGCCGTTGATCGTGGCGACCGCCCTGACGAGCGACGACTTGGCCACGCGCCTTTTGCCGCGGGCGGGTTACCACCGCATTCGCGCGCAAGGCTGGGCATCGGGGCGGATCGATCTGCGCAGAAGCGAGGACGCGCTTTGGGCGGGCCTCGCCTCGACCTTCCGCAACCGCGTACGCCAGTCTGAGAAAAAGGGCGCGAGGGTCCGGGTGGCCCAGGATGCGCAAAGCTATGCCTGGATGATCGAGCGCCACCTCGAGAACATGCGCGAGAAAGGGTTTTCGGCGGCAGACGCGACGATGCTCTTGGCGCTCCGTGACGCTGCACCTCAAGACGTTACCGTGTTTCAACTGCTGGACGGGGACCGGCCCGTGGCGGGCATGTCGGTTGTCCGGTTCGGGCACGCGGCGGAATACCATATCGGCTGGTTCGGCGAAAACGGCCGGAAACTCAATGCAGGCAATGCCCTGATGTGGGCCATCATCCGTGAACTCAAGCAGAAGGGCGTCGAGTGGTTCGACGTAGGGGGAATGCGAGAAGGCGACGGTTACACGCAGTTCAAGCGCACGATGCGCCCGAGGGAGTATAGCCTCGCCGGCGAATGGGGGACCCTCTGATGCCCTCCTTCCCCTCGAGCCTGCTCGATACGGCGCGCGGTGCCTATGTGCGCAGCCCACATTGGGTACAGAACCTGCTCAAGCCGGCCGTTTCGCTGGTGCCCACGCGCCTCAAATTCGGCAAGACCTACCGGGTCTGGCGGCAGCGCATCGCCCGGGCGGCGAATGACCCGGACTACGCTCGCGAGCAGCAGCTCCTGGCGCTCCGCAAGTTGCTCCATAAGGCGCACGAGGGGAGCCCGTTCTATCGAGAGATCATCGACCAGGCATTCGACCATCGTTTCGATCCTGAGACAATAACCATCGAGGACATTCGGCGCCTGCCGGTCCTCACCAAATGCCGGCTCAAGCAGGCAGGCGAACGAGCCCTCGCGGTGCCGCGCGTCATGGTGGATCGCGCCGAAACAAGCGGCTCGAACGCCGAAAAGCCGTTCAGCTTCTTTCTCGACAAGGACCGCAGCGCCAGGGAAATGGCCTTCGTCTACGATGCCTGGTCGCGGGTGGAATATTCGGAAAGCGAGCCGCGCGCGACGTTGCGTGGCTTCGGTTTCGGGGCGCGCGGTGACAGGACGCATGAATGGGATTCGGCGCTGCGCGAGCTGCGCCTTGCGACGTTTCCCCTGACCCAGGCGGATGCCGCCCACTATCTCGATCTCATCGATCAGCGGCGCATCCGGTATCTTTATGGCTATCCCTCCTCGGTCGAGCTTTTCTGCCGGCACCTGGAGCGCCTCGGGCGCCGCCCGAGGCTCCCTTTCAAGGGCATTCTGCTTGTCAGCGAGCCGCTTTATGAGCATCAACGCCTGCTGATTTCCAGCACGCTGGGCGACGTGCCGATTTCGTGCTTCTACGGCATGAGCGAGAAGGCGGTTTTCGGCACCTGCGTGCCGGGGCAATTGGGCGTTTATGACTCGAACCCCCTGTACTGCCTGGCCGAACTCATCGATGACGAGGGCAACCCGGTGACAGAGCCGGGGGTGGAGGGCCATCTGGTCAGCACCGGTTTCCTCTCGACCGGCATGCCGTTCATTCGCTACGACACCGGCGACTTTGCGCGACTGGTGGAAAACCCCAGCGCCGCCAATGGCTACCGGTTGCGGGTGGCGGCCGTGGCCCCGCGCCGCAAGCCCGATTTCCTGGTGATGCGCGATGGCGGGCGCATGGTCACGATGGACCTCACATCCGAGGATCCGGCACAGTATCGGGGCGTGCAGGAGTTCCAGTTCTACCAGGACACGCCCGGCGAGGTGAAGTTCCGCTACGTGCTCTCCCGTGATGGACGACACGAGGATGCCCAGCGGTTGGTCAGCGCGCTGAGCAAACGGTGCAAGGGGCGCCTCGATTTCCGACTGGAGCCCGTAAGCCGCATCGCAGGCGGTCGCGGTGGCAAACGCGCGTTCGTCGACCAGCGGCTCGATTTCGCGCTCTACTGATCCCCGAGCCCGAGGGCCTGAAGCATCCGCGCGTCCGGCACCGCCGGGCCCGTTGGCTCGATCAGCGACATGCCATAGGGGTTGGAGAACTCCCACATCGCCCAGGCCATGTCGTGCGCCTCCGCCTGGGTGCGCACGGCCTCGAGATAGCGCAGCCGATCGGCGTCATAGGCCCCCATGCGGCCATCCTCCGAAATGAGGATGGCGCCGAATTCGCCCATGAAGAGGCGGCTCGAGGAGATCTCGTGCGCCGCTGCCCACTCCAGGGCCTCCGCGAACCACGTATCGAGCTGTTCCTCGCCCCAGTTCTCGCGGAAATAGTCGTCGACGATCGGCTGGACCGCCAGAAGATTTGACGTCTGCTCGACCTCGGACAGGCCCGCGGCTTCCATGCGCGCCTTGAGCGTCTCGAGCACGATTTCGGCTGTGCTGGTCTCGGCCGGCCAGGGCAGGCCAGAGCCGAAGGCCTTGGGATCATCGAGCCTCTGGTGGGTGAAACTATGCGGCTCGTACATGTGAAAACTGTAGAGGATATTGGGGTCATCGAAGTTCGGGTCGAGATCGACCAGCCCCGTGATGCTGCCGCCGCAGGCGCCGGTGGCGACGATCGTCAGGTCAGCGCTGACGGCACGGATGGCCGCGACGGTCTCGCTCATCACTTTTTGCCATTCGCCCGTCCCCTGGCCTTCGCAGGGGTAGAAGGCGGGTTCATTGTAGGGCTCCAGCGCGACCCTATCGATATCGAGCGTCGCGAGCATGCCGGCCACGTCGGCCACCATCTTGCGGTAGGCAAGGGCGCCGTAACTGTCGGCGCGGCTCTCAAGCGCATCCAGGCTGTGTTCTGGTTTTTGCGTCACGGCGTGAAGATCGAAAACGACGGACAGTCCGGCGCCGGTCACGTGTCCGACGGCGGATTTCAGCACGTCGAGCGTCTCCTGCCGCTCGGCGCCGCTGCTGGCCAGCAGCGGACCGGGGTCGACGGAAAGACGCACGAAATCGAAGCCGAGCGAGCGGATGGTCTCGAACGGGTCGGTGGGGGGCCAGTCGCTGATCGGTCTTGCCCCCGAGAGCCATTGCTCGATGCTGCGATAGGGTGGGCGGCGATAGCTGCCATCTTCGGCCAAGGGCGCCCAGTTCAGCCATTCGTGCACGCCCACCCCGCGATGCAGAGCCGGTGCCCCCTCAGAGGGTGTGGCAAGCGCAGACAGGACGAGCAGGGCGAGAGCGAACCGACGCATGCGACCTCCGGGATTCTCGCGCCATATTAACCCAACATGCAGGCGTGTCGGCTGCTTTTGCCATCCGTGGTGTATGAGGGCTTGAACCGTCGCCGGATCAAATCGATGACCCTTGCCTGGACCCTCAACCGCCTGCGCAATATGAGCCCTGCCGAGGTCCTCCACCGCATCGTGGAAAAGGGGCGCAAGGTCGCTTCGCGGCGCCGGCACCAGGGCTGGGAGCCTTACCGGGCACAGTCGCTGCATCCGGTTTGGCCAGAGCTGCGCGCGCGAATCCTGGCGGCCGGACCCGAGCAGCACCGGGCAATTGCCAGCGCCGCCGAAGCGTTTCTCGGAGGCAGGTTTTTGGCACTCGGCCGGGACTGGCCGGCAGGAAGCATCGAGCCACCCTACGACACCCTATGGCGGCTCGATCCTGTTACGGGGCGGAGCTGGCCGGGCGCTGATCGTTACGCGTTCGATATCGATTTCCGGCATGATGGCAGCCGGGGCGATATAAAATATGTCTGGGAAATCAATCGCCTGCAGATGCTTCCCGCCCTTGCCGCGCATGCGCTGGTGGCGGGCGACCGGCGCAGCCTCGAGGCAATCGAGGCTCTGGTCGCAAGCTGGCACCGCACCAATCCGCCTTTCGGCGGGGTCGGGTGGGCGTCCGGTATCGAGGTTGCCGTGCGGGCGATCAGCCTGCTCCTTACGATCGAGCTTGTCGGGGCGAGACTGTCGCGGCCGGCCGTGGAGGCGATCGGGCAGGTGCTGGCAGCCAGCGCCTTCTGGCTGCCCCGCTTTCCCTCGCTCCACTCCTCGGCCAATAATCACTACGTGGCGGAACTGGTGGGCGAGGTGTTGCTGGCGCAGGCGCTGGGCACGGATGGACGGGCGGCGCGCATTGCCCTCCTTGCACAGGTCGACAGGCAAATCCTGCCCGACGGGGCACCTGCCGAGCAAAGTCCGACCTATGGCGCGTTCACCGCCGAACTTGCTCTGCTGGCCGCCGAAGCGGCGCGGCAGACCGGTCATCCGTTTTCCGCTCCGGCTGAGCGGCGCCTCAGCGCCTTTGCCGGCTTTATCGACTGGATCGGTCCGGCCGGCCGGTTCGGTGACGACGACGAGGGTCGCGCGATCAGCGTGGGGGCGGAAACAGATTATGCGGGGTCGGTGGCGTCCGCGATTGCCGGAGTTTTTGGGCAAGCGACGGTCGATCCCCGGTCCGACTTCCGAGGGCTGGTTTTCGGGAGCCGACCAGATGCCAAGACGCCGCCCACGGGTCTGCGCGCGTTCGACAATGGCGGTCTCAGCGTTTGGCGGGGCACTTTTGCTGGCCGCGCCGCCGTTCTGCTCTTCGATCACGGTCCCCTGGGCTACCTCTCGATTGCCGCGCATGGGCACGCCGACGCCTTGTCCGTGACCCTCGACATCGATGGTCGCGCCATCCTCGTTGATCCGGGTACCTACCTCTACGGGTCCGGCGGGGCCTGGCGGAACTGGTTTCGGTCCACTCCGGCGCACAACACGCTCCATATCGGTGGGCAGAGCCAAAGCACCATGTCGGGCGCCTTCAACTGGGCGCACAAGGCCAGGACGATCCGGGCTAGGCAGGGGGGCAGCTTTCCGCTCGTGGCCGAGCACGACGGGTATCAGTCGCGGTTCGGGGCCGTGCACCGGCGCACCATCACCCTCGGCGATGATGGGTTCGCCATCTCGGACCAGTTGTTAGGCAGCGAGCGGGAGGCCAATATCGTCTGGCAGTTTGCCGAAGGGGTAGAGGTGCAGTTCCAGGGCAATGCCGCACGCGCCTCCTGGCCTGGCGGTGCGCTGGACCTGATCCTGCCGCCTGGCAGCACCGAGGTGTTCCTCGGCCGGGAAACGCCCGATGGCGGCTGGGTTTCGCCCCGCTTTGGCGTGCTTCGGCCAGCGCCGCGGCTGGTCTGGAGCGGGCTGGTCGGGAAAGCCGGCGCCACCACGCGAATCCGCCTTGCCGGCATTAACTAACTCTTAAGGTTTGCCGCCATCGGCCGGGGAGCATCTCCTATTATGCAGCACGCGCGAGCGCGCACTTTCACGCTGCAGGAGCCCGGCCATGATCGCGGAGTTCATCGACAAGGTCATCAACAAGCTCAGCTACGACAACCTCGTCACCGCCGGGTTGTTGCTGTTGACGGCGTTGGGAAGTGCTCTCTGGGCCTATTTCCGCACCGTCGAAAAGCGCTCTCTTGTTGATTTCTTCGAGTTTGCGCTGCCCAAGGAGGTGATCCTGCATCCCTCGGCCAAGGCCGACTTCCTGTTCTGGCTCACCAAGAAGCTGCTGATGCCATTCCTGCTGATCCCTTCCGGGGTGATCTTCGTTTCCGGCGTGGCCTTCCTCACCAACCAGACCCTTGGCGCGCTCTTCAACATTCATGCGCCGCTGCTGCAGGACGCGGGGCCGCTGGTCATCGTCGTCTTCACGCTGACGATGCTGCTGGCCTACGACATTTCCTACTATCTCTATCATTATGCGCAGCATCGCATCCCGCTCCTGTGGGAACTGCACAAGGTGCACCATTCGGCCGAGGTGATGGTGGGCGTCACCAAGGACCGCGTGCATCCGCTCGATGATCTGCTCAACCGCATCTGGGACGGCGTCATTCCCGGCATTGCGTTCGGCATCTGGACGCTGATCGCGCTCGACCCGGTCGAGGTGACCATCTTCGGCATCAACGTCTACGTGATCCGCAACATCCTGATGATGGATTTCGTGCGCCATACCCATCTCAAGATTTCGTTCGGTCCGCTGGACAATGTGATCCTCAGCCCGCACTGGCACCAGTTGCACCACAGCGTCGATCCAAGACACTACGACAAGAATTTCGGCCTCCTGTTCTCCTTTTGGGACCGGATGTTCGGTACCGCCTGTGTTCCCAAGCCCGATGAGGAGTTCCGCTTCGGGCTGATGGACAAGGATCACAGCGACTATCAGTCCCTGTTCGGGCTCTGGGTACTGCCGCTCAAGAAGATGGGGTTGATCCTCATCCGGCCGCTGCGCCGCCGTCGCCTGCGGTCGGGTGGGGTGGAAGGCCGCCCCTCATGACCGCGCGGATCGAGATCGTTCGCGATGCCGATCGCCTCGCCGAGATCGGCCCTGCCTGGGATGCCCTCTGGTCGGCATGCGGCGCGCTGGTCTTCCAAAGCCATGGATGGATTTCCGCATGGTGGCGAAACGCACCGGACCGGGCGGACCGCAGCTTGCGCATCGGGCTGATCTGGGAAGATGAGCGGCTGCTTGCGATACTTCCATTGGCAACGCATCGCCGGCGCGGTCTCGTCTTTCTCGAATGGGCGGCCAACAGCCACAGCGACTATGGTGACCTGATCGCAGCCGCTGGGGTCGCGCAGACCCAGTTGGACGCATTATGGTCTCGCGTCTGCGCGGACCGGGGCTTTGATATCGCGCTCATCAATCGGCTGCTGCCCGACGCGCGGATGCGGGCCTTGGTGGCGCGCGACCACGGCGTACGGCTCCAGCCCAACCATCGGACTGAAACCAGCCATCGGGTCACCGCCCAGGTGGACGGGGCGTCCTGGTTCGAGGGCCAGACCAAAAAGGCGCGCCAGAACCACCGCCGCGGCTGGAAATTTTTGGAAGACGCTGGACCGGTCCGTTTCAGCGTTCTTGGTGCCGACGCGCCACGCGGCCCGGTGCTGGATCGGCTCGCTGCGCTCAAGCGTCAGTGGCTGCTCGCGCAAGGACACAGTTCGGCGCTGTTCGAGGCCGGAACCCAGACGCTTGCCGATCTGGTCGAGGTGCTGGCCCAAAAGCAGATCCTCCGCCTCTGCGTGTTGGAGTGCGGCGACGCGATCGTGGCCGTGTCCGTCAACTTCGTGCAACACGGTTCGATGATGGCGTTCGTCACCAGCTACGACCCGGCGTACGAGCGGGCGTCGCCCGGCACGCTGCTGATGAGCGAATACATCAAGTGGGCGTTCGACAACGGGCCTTCGACCGTCGATTTCCTTTGTGGCGCCGAGGCCTTCAAGACGCGGTTCGCCACCGAGGCGGTGGAATTGGGCACCTTTGCCGGCGCGGCGACCCTCAAAGGGCGCCTTGCCCTGACTGCCGACGAAGCGCAGCGGGCTTTGCGCGCCTGGCGCCAGCGCCGGACGACGAGCGCCGTGGAACAACCGCTCGCCGCTTAGCGCGATTATCATTGTCAGCGGCTTTTGGAATAGATTATTCCAACCATGTCGGTGACTCATCCGGGGCCATCGAGCGGCCGGGGGAACCATGTCCATCCTGCGCATCCTCAGCGCCCAGATCGATGCGATGACGCAGGCGGATCGTCAGATCGCCCAGTTCATTCTCGACGATCCCGAACGCATGCTCGCCATGTCATCGGCCGCGCTGGCTCAAGCCACCGGCCGCAGCCAGTCCAGCGTCGTCAAGTTTAGCCAGAAGCTCGGCTATGCCGGCTATCAGCAGCTCAAGCTGGCGGTCAACAAGGCAAAGGCGCAGGAGTGGCAGGCGCCCGCCGGCATCATCCATGGCAGCATCGATGCCAGCGATTCCTACATGACGATCCTGCAAAAGCTGATCGGCTCCAAGGTGCTCTCGATGCGCGAGACGGCCGCGGCCAACGAGGAAAAAACCATCGACGACGCGCTGGAAGCCGTGCTCAACGCGCGCCGCATCCAATTGGCCGGGGTCGGTGCGTCCTCGCTCGTCGCCAAGGATTTTTCCTACAAACTGCTCAAGCTTGGCCGCTCCGTGCTGCTGGATAGCGATACGCACATCCAGATTTCGAGCGCATCAACGTTGGGTCGCGAAGACCTCCTCTTTGCGCTTTCCCATTCCGGCCGCAGCGTCGAAACCCTGCGCATCGCGGAACTGGCAAAGGCGCGCGGCGCAACTGTCGTTTCGGTGACGGGCCTGCATCCCAATCCGCTGCTGCAACTGGCCGACATCGGCCTTCATACGGTGGCCGATGAAGAGCGCGTGCGCTCGTCCGCCATCACGTCGCGAGATGCGCAATTGATGCTGACCGACATGCTGTTCATCCTCCTGTTGCGCCGGCAGGCAGATGCCTATGACCACATCCACCGCAGCGAGGAGGCGGTGACCGTGCTCAAGGCCTAGTCACAGCCAATTCGTGATTGTCTATTCTTGACACGTTGGAAAATCGGAATTTAGTATTCCATCCAGGGACACGCACGCACCGCAGCTTTTCTGCGCTGTCGCGCCCGTGGAGAGGACATGGCGCAGCTTTCGCTACGCGGCATCAAGAAGCGGTTTCGCAACGTCGAGGTGCTGCACGGCATCGATCTCGATATCGGCGATCGGGAGTTCGTCGTCTTTGTCGGACCCTCCGGGTGCGGCAAGTCCACGCTCCTGCGATTGATTGCCGGGCTCGACCCGATTTCCGACGGCGAGTTCCAGCTCAACGGCCGCACCATGAATGCCGTGCCGCCCTCGCGCCGCGGCATCGCGATGGTGTTTCAGTCCTACGCGCTCTATCCGCATATGGACGTCTACGAAAACATGGCGTTCGGTGCTCGCCTCATGGGTCTCGACAAGGCCGAGGTCGAGGCGCGCATTGCCGAGGCCGCGCGTATGCTGCGGCTCGAACCGCTGCTGAAGCGCAAGCCGCGTGAACTCTCGGGCGGTCAGCGCCAGCGCGTCGCCATCGGACGCGCTCTGGTGCGCAAGCCGCAGGTGCTGCTGCTCGATGAGCCGCTGTCCAATCTCGATGCGGCCCTGCGCTCCGACGTTCGGCTCGAAATCGCGAAACTGCACCGCGACATCGGCGGCACCACGATCTACGTCACCCACGATCAGGTTGAAGCCATGACCTTGGCGGACAGGATTGTGGTGATGAATCTGGGCCGCATCGAGCAGGTCGGTTCCCCGCGCGATCTCTACCAGACCCCTGCCAACACGTTTGTCGCCACCTTTATCGGGTCGCCCAGGATGGCGTTGCTCGAAGTGGAGCGCGAAGGCGATGCGCTGGCTCTTCCGGGTGCCGGCTCGGTCACCCTGCCGCGCCTGCCTGGTCCGGAGCACGGTCGTCTCACCTTGGGTGTGAGGCCCGATGCGATGCGGCTTCGTCGGGATGCCTCTGCCAACGGGTACGCGGCAACCGTCATCTACACCGAGTATCTGGGCGACAACGCCTACGTCTATGCCCGTCTGGGCGACGGTACGCTGGTCAGCGTCCGTACGGGGCCCGATGAGAGCTACGAACCGGATACGCCGGTGCATGTCGAGATTGCGCTAGAGGGGGCGCATTTTTTCAGCAGGGAAACCGGTCAGCGCCTCTCGGCCTGACCAAAACGTCCAAGGAGAGGGACAAACGATATGAACAAGACACTCATTAGATACGGTGCCGCACTCGGTGCACTGCTCATCGCCGTTCCGGCCTTTGCCCAAGACCTCACCTTCTGGTCGTGGCGGCAGGAGGACAGGGCGCAGTATGAAAAGTTCATCGACGCCTTCGAGGCCGACAACCCGGATATCACTATCAAGTTCGAGACGTTCGAGGCCACGAACTACAACACCATTCTCTCGACCGCGCTGGCGGGAGGGACGGGGCCGGACCTGATGATGGTGCGCGCCTATGGCGGGCTCGAAACCCTCTCCAGCGCGGGCTACCTGATGCCGCTCGACGGCGAGAAGATCGAGGGTCTCGACGCCATTCCGGCCAATTATCTCACGGCCGAGACACAGCGCTCCGACAACACCGTCTACGCCATCCCCTTCGCCGTCTCGACCCAGTTCATCCTCTACAACAAGCAGATCTTTGCCGATAACGGCATCGAAGAGCCGCAGACCTGGGATGAACTGGTTGCTGCCTGCGAAAAGCTCAAGGCCGCCGGCATCATGCCCTTCGCCAACGGTACGGCAACCGCCTGGCAGAACGAAGTAGTGGTGGGCGCGCTCACCTCGTCCATCATGGGCAAGGACTTCTACGAGGATTTGGCCGCCGGCAAGACCGACTTCACCGACGAGCGCTACATCGATGCGTTGACCCATCTCAAGGACATCACCGCCTATTTCCCCGATGGGTTCATCGGCCTCGACTACCCCTCGGCCCAGCAGCTCTTCACCTCGGGCATGGCCGCAATGTTCGCCGGTGGCTCGTATGAAATCGCCAATTTTCGCAACCAGAACCCCGATCTCGACATCGGCGTGATGGCCGCCCCGGGCGAGACGGCCGACGATCCGAAGCTTGTTGCGACCTATGTGGACGGCGGCTACGCGGCCAATGCCAAGACCGAGCACCCGGAAGCGGCACTCAAGTTCCTCAACTACCTGGCCTCCGCCGAATTCGGTCAGGCCTTTGCTGACGATTTGAGCAATATCTCCACCATCCCGGGCGTCGAGTTCAAGGACCCCGTGCTGGCAAAGGTTGCCGAACTCGACAAGCAGTCGATCCCCTACATCATGTTGACCGATTTCCGCTATGGCGAGCCGACTGGATCGGTGCTGCTGCAGGCAGAAGTACAGAAGATGCTCGACAACAAGGCAACGCCCGAAGAGGTCGGCAAGGCCGTGACCGAGGGCATCGCCGCCTGGTACGAGCCGTTCCAGAAGTAAGTTCCTCCCGCGGGCCGGCGGACCCAACGCTGCCGGCCCTCCCTCTTCCCGCCGACGAGGACTTGTCTTGATGCCCCGCTTGCGCCTCACCGGTCGTGGACTGTGGATCACCGTGCTGATCGTGCCGCCACTGGCCTTTGTGGCGCTCTTTATCGTCTACCCGATCATTTCCGCCTTCGCCTACGCCTTCTTCGAGTGGAAGGGCATGGCGCGCGGGCAGTTCGTCGGCTTCGACAATTTCTACAAGGTGCTGTTTGCCCCGCCCTACGCCAGCTACACCTGGAACGCCTTCCGCAACAACGTCATGGTGTTCTTTGCGTTGATGGTGCTGCAGAACGGGGTCGGTTTCCTACTGGCCTATTGCCTGTGGCGCGGACTGCCGGGTGCGCGTTTCCACCGCATCGCCGTCTTCCTGCCCGTGGTGCTCTCGACCATCATCGTGGGCTACATGTTCAAGCTCTTCTACCACCCGCTGTTCGGGGTGGTGAACATCTCGCTCAAATCGGTCGGCCTCGGCGCCCTGGCGCAGCCCTGGCTGGGGCAGGACACGACGGCGCTTTGGTCGCTGGTGGTAGCCAATGCCTGGCACATGGTGGGCTTTCCCGCGCTGGTGTTCCTCGCCGGCATGCAGCGCATCCCGGGGGAGATCCTCGACGCCGTGCGCATGGAAACCGAAAGCGAGTGGGTCAAGATTTCCAAGGTGGTGTGGCCGCTGGTGGCGCCGAGCGCCACCGTGGTGTTCGTGCTGCTTTTCGTGGGGGCCTTCAACTGGTTTGAAATCCCCTACGTCATGGCAGGTCTTGATGGTTCGCCCTATGGCTCGACCGACGTCCTGGGGCTTCTCTTCTACCGCACGGCCTTCGGAACCGTCTCCAGTTCCACCCAGAATTTCGGCATGGGCAGCGCGCTTGCGGTGCTGATCTTCCTCTTCATCGCGGCTGTTGCCAGCGTCATCACCGTCAAGCTGCGCGCACGGGAGATCGAGCTATGAGCGCGGCCGTCGAGCATTATGGCGACCGCCGGGGCCTCTTGGGAACGTTGGGGCGCGACGGGCTGATCCAGATCATTCTCATCGCCAACACCGTCATCATGCTGGCGCCGATCGTCATCATGGTGTTTGCCGCCTTCAAGACCAGCGCGCAAATCTACCAGCATCCGTTCGCGCTGCCCGACTTCACCCATGTCGAGAACATCGTGAAGATCTGGACCGAGACGAATTTCCTGCGCTACCTACTGAACTCCGTCTTCGTCACCGGCACATCAATCACCCTCGTGCTGGCGCTGGGCACCATGGCGGCCTACGCCATTGCGCGCTACGAGTTCTGGGGCGCGGGCTTCATCCTCATGTTCTTCCTGGCCGGCCTCACGCTGCCGCTCAAGCTGGCCATCATCCCGCTCTTCATCCTGATGCGGGACCTGGGTGCGCTGAACACGCCGTTTTCGCTGATCCTCGTCTATGTGGCGATGGGCCTGCCCACCACGGTCTTCATTATGACCGGCTTCATCCGCACGCTGCCGAGCGAGCTTGAGGATGCGGCGCGCATGGATGGAGCGAGCGAGGCGCGCATCATGTGGTCCATCATGCTGCCGCTGGTCCGGCCGGCCATGGTGATCGCCGGCATCCAGAACCTGGTGCCGATCTGGAACGACTTCTTCTTCCCGCTGATCTTCATCCAGAACGACAACCTCAAGACGCTGCCGCAAGGGCTCACCACCTTCATGGGCGAGTACAACAGCAATTGGGGCGTGCTGTTTGCCGGGCTGACGCTGTCGGCGGCGCCGATCGTGCTGCTCTACATCATCCTGTCGCGCCAGTTCATCAACGGCATGACCTCGGGAGCGGTCAAATGAGCCCGCTCAAGCTGGCGAAAAGAGGCATCATCGTCTCGTGCCAGGCGCGCGCGGACAACCCGCTGCACGGCCCCGCGTTCATGGGCGCCATGGCGCTGGCGGCACGTGACGGCGGCGCTGTCGGCATCAGGGCGAACGGACCCGAGGACATTGCAGCGGTCAAGGCGGCAGGGCTGCCTGTGCTGGGCATCTACAAGATTCTTTCCGACAGTTCTCCCGTCTACATCACGCCCAATTTCGACGCTGCCCGCGCCATCGTTGCCGCCGGCGCCGATGTCGTTGCGCTCGATTGCACGCTGCGTCCACGGAACGGTGAAGAACCGACGGTGCTGATCCGGCGCATTCGCGACGAACTGGGGGTTGAAGTCTTCGCCGATGTGTCCGTTCTGGACGAGGGTTTGGCCGCCGCAGACGCTGGCGCAACCTATGTCGGCACCACGCTGTCCGGCTATACCGAAGCCACCGGGCCCAAACCTGAAGCGCCGGACGTGGCGCTCGTGGAGGCGCTGGCTCGCCGGATCAGCCTGCCGGTGATTGCCGAGGGGCGATACAACACGCCCGAACTTGTAAGGCGAGCATTTGAGGCCGGTGCCCATGCCGTTGTCGTCGGCACGATGATCACCAATCCGCGCGAGATCACGCGCCGCTTCGTTTCGCTCGGTGTTCCTCAATGACCCACACGATCCACCTTGGTCTCGACGTCGGTGGCACCGGCAGCCGCTGGGTCGCCTGCGATGAGCACGGGGACGTGGTGACGCGGGGAAGGACCGTGGGCGCCACCGGCCACGTGTTCAACCCGGCCGAAAAGGCGAGACTGCGGGAGGTGCTGTCCGCGATCGGCAAGGACCTTGCGGAAGCCGGCCTTTCGGCTGGCGGCGTTCTTGCGGGACTGACCGGGTTTGGGCCCGCGGCCACCGCCGACGTCAATGCGCTGCTGCGCGACACTCTGGGCGTGCCGGAGGGGAGCACTGTCCTAGTAGACGACATGAGCCTTGCCTATGCGGCCAATTTCGAGCCCGGCGAGGGGCATCTGGTCTCGGCAGGCACCGGGTCAATCGGCCTTCATTTCGGGCCCGAGCAGGTGGTGCGGGTTGGAGGGCGCGGCATCCTTATCGACGACGCCGGATCCGGGAGCTGGATTGCGCTGCGCGCTCTCGATCTCATCTACCGCGCCCATGACCATTCCGGCACCTTTCGTGACGTCTCGGCCGTGGCGGACAGGATGTTCGCCATCATCGGTGGCACGAGCTGGAGCGATGTTCGTCAATTTGTCTATGGGAGCGACCGCGGCAAAATCGGGACCCTGGCCGTCGCCGTGGGGGATGCGGCCGAGGAGGGGGATGGCCTGGCCCTCGGCCTTCTTCGCGATGCCGCGCTGGAGCTGGCGCAACTCGGGCTCGCGCTTTCGCAGCGCGTCGGCAAGCGGCCGATTGGGTTTATCGGGGGCGTGTTGACGCTGCACCCGGTGGTCGGGGAGGGGATCAGCAGTTTCCTCCACAACCATGAGGTCCGGTTTCTCGCAGCGGACGTGCCGCTGGCTGCTGCGCGGCTTCATCTCGATACCGATGCGGCCAGAGCCTGGCGTCAGCTCCTCAGCGTGGGCTGGGACCCCTCTGAGGCGGTGTGAGCCCCTGCAGGAGCCGGATCGCTTCCATGGCGCCCAGAGCCATGAGACAGAGCAGAAACGCCCCGACCATGACGGGATACAAGGCGAGGGCGAGTAGCCCCGTGGGATGGTCCCACAGGGCATCGGTGTCGCGCAGCGCCTTGTGCGCTACCGATCGCATCAGGTCACTCCCTTCCCGCCAGTCGCGCCGAAGACCTCGCCGGTGAGATAGCTGCCTTCCTGGCTGGCGAGTAGAACGTAGATGGGTGCCAGTTCGACAGGCTGGCCTGGCCGGCCGAAGGCGCTCTGCTTGCCGAAGTTCTCCACCTTCTCCGGAGGCTGGCCGCCACTGGGCTGCAGCACGGTCCAGAACGGCCCCGGTGCGACCGCGTTGACGCGGATGCCGCGCTCGATCAGCTGACTGGCCAGTGCCTGCGTATAGGCCACGATGCCGGCCTTGGTGGTCGCATAGTCCAGCAGTCCGGCCGAAGGCTCGAAGGCCTGGATCGATGCCGTCGTGATGATCGATGCGCCCGGCGGCAGATGCGGCACCGCCTCCTGCACGATCCAGTGCAGCGCATAGAGGTTGGTCTTCATGGTGCGATCGAAGTCGTCGGAGGAGACCTCTTCCACCGTTGGCCGGGTCTGCTGGCGCGCAGCATTGACCACCAGAATATCGAGCCCGCCCAGTTCCTTGATCGCCTGCCGCACGAGACTGCGGGAGAACTTTTCGTCGCTGACGTCACCAGCGATGGCCACGCCTTTCGTGCCGGCCTTCTCGATCAGGCTGATGACATCCTGCGCATCCTCCTGTTCGCTGGGCAGGAAGTTGATGGCCACGTCCGCGCCTTCCCGGGCGAAAGCGATGGCAGCGGCCCGGCCAATGCCGGAATCGCCACCGGTGATCAGCGCCTTGCGGCCGGTCAGCCGTCCGAAGCCGGCATAACTCTCTTCCCCATGATCGGGAAGCGGCTCCATTTTCGAGACGAGCCCGGGCGGAGATTGCGGCTGGCGGGGGAATGGGGGCGCCGGATACTGGTGACGCGGGTCCTGCATGGTGAAGCGATCAGTCACTGCTGGCCTCCTTGTTCAATCGGGGTGCCAATGCGTGACAAGGGACAGCCGTTCCAAGCATTCATACCGGTTCGGGCCTCGTGTGCCTCGCTGATCATCGCTCGGACTTGCCCATCGCTCGCCGCCTAAATGCCTGCTAGCCGGAGTTTTTCCTGGTTCTGCGGGTCGCCAGCAGAGGTCAGGTTGAAGGGCTTTACATATAATAGTACTTTATGTAGCGTCTCCCTATCGCCGAAGGCCAAACGGCCCGGTGGTCCATTGGGAGGAACAATCGTGAGCATCATCACCAAGCTTGCCCTCGCGGCAGGCCTCGCTACTGCTTTGTCTTCTGGCGCCCTGGCGCAGGATATCTCCGGCAAGGTGGTTGGCTTCTCGCAGATCGGCTCGGAATCGGGCTGGCGCGCCGCTGAAACGTCAGTCACCAAGCAACAGGCCGAGGAACGCGGCGTCGACCTTAAGTTCGCGGACGCCCAGCAGAAGCAGGAAAACCAGATCAAGGCGATCCGAGGCTTCATCGCCCAGGGCGTTGACGCTATCCTCGTGGCCCCCGTTGTCGCCACCGGCTGGGACGACGTGCTGCAGGAAGCCAAGGAAGCCGAAATCCCCGTCGTGCTGCTCGACCGTGGCGTCGAGGCGCCGGAAGATCTCTACCTGACGTCGGTTGCATCGGACCAGGTCAAGGAAGGCCGCGTTGCCGGCCAATGGCTCGTCGACAATGTCGGGTCGGAGGACTGCAAGGTCGTGGAACTGCAGGGTACCGTCGGTTCCAGCCCGGCGATCAATCGCAAGAAGGGCTTCGAGGAAGCCATCGCCGGTCACGACAACATCACCATCGCGCGCAGCCAGACGGGTGACTTCACCCGCTCCAAGGGCAAGGAAGTGATGGAAGGCTTCATCAAGGCCGAAAACGGCGGTGCCGATATCTGTGCCGTCTATGCGCACAACGACGACATGGCCGTGGGCGCTATCCAGGCCATCAAGGATGCGGGCCTGAAGCCGGGCACCGACATCAAGGTGGTTTCCATCGACGGCGTGCCGGACATCTTCCAGGCGATCGCCGCCGGAGAAGCCAACGCAACGGTTGAGCTGACCCCCAACATGGCGGGCCCTGCCTTCGACGCGCTGGCCGCCTACTGGGCCGATGGCACGGAGCCCGAAAAGTTCATCATCACCGAGTCCAAGCTCTATACCGCTGCTGATGATCCGGAAGGCGAATACGAGCGCCGCAAGGGTCTGGGCTACTAAGCGTCCGTTCGGATCGCAAACCTTTCACGCTGTCACCACCCGGCTCGTCCGGGTGGTCCTCCTTCCAAGAAACGTGGATTGCCCGGACAAGCGGGGCAATGACGGTGCTGAAAGTTTAGGGCAGACTGCTCATGGGTAGGGAGGGGCGGATGAGCGAGACAGGGTACGTCCTCGAGGCGCGAGGCGTCGTCAAGGTATTCGGCAACCATGTCGCGCTGGACAAGGTCAATTTCGGCCTCATGCCCGGCGAGGTGCATGCCCTTCTGGGCGAGAACGGCGCCGGCAAGTCGACCCTCATCAAGGTTCTGACGGGAGCCTATCAGCCGGATGGCGGCGAGGTTCTGGTCGAGAGCCAGCCGGTTACGCTGAACAATCCGCAGCACGCCCAGACCTATGGCATCGGCACGGTGTACCAGGAGGTCAACCTGCTGCCCAACCGGTCGGTGGCAGAAAATCTCTATCTGGGTCACCAGCCGACGCGGTACGGCTTCGTCGACCGACGCCGCATGGAGCGCGACGCGCGGACCGTGCTGGCGCGCTACGGCCTGGACCTGGACCCGGGAAGCGAGCTCGGCACGCACTCGGTGGCCGTGCAACAGATCGTGGCGATAGCGCGGGCCGTAGAGCTCTCGGGCAAGGTGCTTATCCTGGATGAGCCCACGGCCAGCCTGGACCGCAACGAGGTGGAGCGTCTGTTCGACGTCGTACGCTCTCTTAAGGCGCAGGGTCTGGCGGTCGTCTTCATCACCCACTTCCTCGACCAGGTGTTTGCCATTGCCGACCGCGTCACCGTGCTGCGCAATGGCAGGCTGATCGAGACACGTGCTCTTACAGATGTCACCCGGACCGATGTGGTGAGATTGATGCTGGGCAAGGACATTTCGTTTTCCGGGGCAACGGCGCTCGAGGAAGCGCGTCCGGCCGGTGAAGTCCTGCTCGACTTCCGCAACTATGGCCGCAAGCGCAGCGTGCATCCGTTCAACCTCACCATCCATAAGGGCGAGGTCATCGGGGTTGCCGGTCTGCTCGGATCGGGCCGCACGGAAATGGCCCGCATCATGTTCGGGGCCGACCCCGCTGATGAAGGAGAAGTGCGGGTCGCGGGGCAAAAGACCGCCATAGACAACCCCACCGACGCCATCTCCCGCGGCTTCGGGTTCTGTCCCGAAGATCGCAAGGCAGAAGGCATTTTTGGCGAGCTTTCGGTGCGCGAGAACATCGTGATCGCGCTCCAGGGAAAGCTGGGCTGGTTCAGCGCGCTCAACCGCGACGAGCAGATGGAAATCGCCGGCCGCTTCGGCGAAGCCATGGACATCCGCGCCGCCTCGCTCGACATGCCGGTGAAACTGCTCTCGGGCGGCAACCAGCAGAAGGTTATCCTGTCGCGCTGGCTCGCCACCGATCCGGCCTTTCTCATCCTCGACGAACCGACCCGCGGCATCGACGTGGGCGCGCATGCGGAAATCGTGCGTACCATCAACCGGCTCCGCGACGAAGGCCTGGCGCTCGTCGTCATCTCCTCCGAGCTTGACGAGGTCGTGGCCTATTCATCGCGCATCGTGGTGATGCGCGACCGCGAAATGGTGGCCGAACTGCACGGCGAAAACATCAATCCGGGAGTCATCGTGCAGGCGATCGCCAGCAACCAAACGGGAGCAAGCGCATGACGCGCCGCATGCTGGGCCGGCTGGCCAATCCCCAACTGCTCGCACTGGTGGGCGTGCTGCTGATCAACTGGCTGCTGTTCCCCTCATTTTTCCGCGTGACCTGGCAGGATGGGCGACTGTTCGGCAGCGTGATCGACGTGCTCAATCGCGGCGCGCCGGTTGCCATCCTCTCCATCGGCATGGTTGGCGTGATCGCGACCAAGGGCGTGGATTTGTCGGTCGGTGCAGTGATGGCAGTTGCGGGCGCAGTGGCGGCGAGCCTTGTCGTCGCGGGCTACCCGGCACCGGTCGCCGTCATCGCTGCGCTGCTGGTGGGCCTGCTCTGTGGTCTGTGGAACGGCTTTCTCGTCGCCGTACTCGATATCCAGCCCATCGTGGCCACCCTGGTCCTGATGGTGGCAGGGCGCGGCATTGCCCAGCTCATCACCCAGGGCTTCATCGTGACATTCAACGATCCGCTGCTGATCTTTATCGGCACGGGATCCTTCCTGGGCCTGCCCATGGCCACCGTCATCGCATTGGTGCTGCTCGTGCTCGTGACGTTGCTGGTGCGGAAAACCGCGATCGGACTGTTCATCGAGGCGGTGGGCGTCAATCGGGCGGCGGCAAGCCTGGCCGGCATCCGCAGTCGCATGCTACTGATTTTGGTCTATGCCCTGTCGGGGCTCTGCGCTGCCATCGCCGGTATCATCGTTGCCGGCGACATTCGGGGTGCCGATGCCAATAATGCCGGCCTCTGGCTCGAGCTCGACGCCATCCTGGCCGTCGTCATCGGCGGCACCTCACTGCTGGGCGGGCGCTTTTCCGTTCCCCTGGCGGTGGTGGGGGCGCTTATCATCCAGGCGATGAACACCGGCATTCTCGTCTCCGGCTTTCCCCCTGAGTTCAACCTCATCGTCAAGGCGGGCATGATCATCCTCATCCTGCTGATCCAATCGCCGCTGGCCACCCGCATCGCGCCCCGCCGGCCGCAACGGGCGCGCATCGGCGTGCAGAGGACCGCCAAATGAGCCGCAGCCTCCGACCTCTCCTCGCGACGGCCGTCATCTTTGCCATCGCCTACGGCCTTTCGGTGATGCAGTTTCCGGGCATGTTTTCGACGCGGGTCCTGGGCAACTTCCTCACCGACAATGCCTTCCTCGGCATCACCGCCGTGGGCATGACCTTCGTGATCCTGTCGGGGGGAATCGATCTTTCGGTGGGGGCGGTGATCGGCTTCACCGGCGTGCTGGTGGCGGTGCTGATCAGCTGGATGGGGCTGCACCCCTTGGTGGCCTTTGCCATCGCGCTCATCGTCGCTGCCGTTTTCGGCGGACTGATGGGTCTTGCCATTCACGCGCTGGAGGTTCCGTCCTTCATCGTGACGCTCGCCGGCATGTTCCTGGCTCGCGGTGGCGCCTCGGTCATCACGCAGGATTCGGTGCCGATCAACCACCCGTTCTACGACTGGATCTCCGATCTCCTCATTCGCCTGCCGGGCGGTGGCCGCCTGAGCTTCATCGGCCTCCTCATGATCGCCGTCTTCGTCGTCGGTGCACTGGTGGCGCACCGCACACGCTTTGGCTCCTATGTCTATGCGCTGGGTGGCAACACCGTGTCCGCCTCGCTCATGGGCGTACCCGTCGCCCGCACCACCGTGGCAGTCTACATGCTCTCAAGCGTGCTCGCGGCCTTGGCGGGAATCGTCTTTTCCCTTTATACCTCGGCCGGCTACCCCTTGGCGGCCGTGGGGGTGGAGCTCGACGCCATCAGCGCGGTGGTGATCGGGGGCACCTTGCTGGCCGGAGGCTACGGCTTCGTGCTCGGCACATTCATCGGCGTGATGCTGCTGGGGCTGGTACAGACCTACATCATCTTCGACGGCACCCTGTCGAGCTGGTGGACCAAGATCGTCATCGGGGTGTTGCTGTTCCTGTTCATCGTGCTGCAAAGGCTGATCTTTGCAGCCTCGGCACCGGGGGAGAAGGTGGCCGAAAAGGCGTAGAATGATCGAAACTGGCGGCCTCATCCGCTCCCTTTCGGGCCGGCGCGCCGCACGCAACTTCCATACCTTCGTGATCAACGAAATCGGCCAGTCGATCGTCACTGGTGCCTTCGCGATCGGTTCGGTGTTGCCGACCGACGCCCAGATGATGGAGCGCTATGGTGTCTCGCGTACGGTCTTGCGCGAAGCGCTCAAGACGCTCGAGGCCAAGGGGCTCGTGGAAGCGCGGCCCAAGGTCGGGACACGGGTGTCTCCGCGCAGCCGCTGGAATTTCTTCGATCCACTGGTTCTCGCCTGGCATTTCGAGGCGCCGCCCGACCGCAAGTTCTACCAGAGCCTCTTCCGCACCCGGGGGGTGCTGGAAAAGCCCATGGTGGAGTTGTCCGCGCGGCACCGCACGGCCGAGCACGTCCGCCTTCTCAAATACTGGTGCCACCAGATGGAGACGGCCGGAGACAGCCTCGAACAGTTCGGCCTGGCGGCACTGGAGGTTCACGGCATCATTGCCGAAAGCAGCCAGGACCTGCTGCTCCGTTCCGTGATTGGCGTGGTGGAATTGACGCTGGCGCTGGCGCTGACGCGTGAGGAGGCGATACCGGCATCGGAGTACCGCGAGCGGTCTGCCGCCTTGTTCGTCCTTGTGGCCCAGGCCATCGAAAGTGGCAACGCCGAAGCTGCCCGGGAACACTACGATGCCACCCGCAGGTTGGACAGCGAGCAGGTGTTAGGCGTGCAATAGCAGTGCGTAAGCCTGTGGGGCCGGTGGTCATTCCGCCCTTGCCGGTGCAGATTTCTCTCAACTGCAACGCTGCACCCCACGAGTTTCTCCATGCCGTTTCCCGACCTTGTCCACCCGCTGCTCGACGCTTATGAAAGCAGTGTCGTCACGCCCGCAGATTTTGCCCAGTTCTGGCAGTCGACGCTGGCGGAGAGCCGGGCCGTCGGCGGGCGGATGCAGATGGTGGCGGCCGAGACGACCCTGAAGCTTGTAGACGTGTTCGACGTCACGTTTCCCGGTTTCGGTGGCCACCCTGTCAAAGGCTGGCTGGTCCTGCCGCGCGAGCGGGCCAGCAAGCTCCCCCTGCTCGTACAGTATGTCGGCTATGGTGGCGGGCGCGGCTTCCCGCATGAACTGCTGCACTGGGCAGCATCTGGCTTTGCTTATTTCCGCATGGATACGCGCGGCCAGGGGAGCAGTTGGAGCACCGGGGCGACGCCCGATCCCGTTGGCAGCACGTCGCAGATACCGGGGATGATGACCAAGGGCGTGCTGGATCGGAACGACTACTACTATCGCCGCGTGTTTACTGACGGCGTCCGCGCAATCGATGCGCTGGCCGAGCTAGACTTCGTCGATTCAGACCGCATTGCGGTGTGTGGCGGTAGCCAGGGCGGGGGCATCTCGCTGGCAGTCGCAGGCATCGAAAACCGGGTCAAGGCGGTGATGCCCGATGTGCCGTTCCTTTGTGACTTCCCACGTGCCGTGCGCATGGCCGCCCGTGACCCCTATCTCGAGATTGTCCGCTTCCTTGCCCAGCACCGTGAAAAGCGGGAGATGGTGTTCGAAACGTTGCGCTATTTCGACGGCGTCTGCTTTGCCCGGCAGAGCCAGGCGGCCGCGCTCTATTCGGTGGCCCTGATGGACGATATCTGTCCGGCCTCCACCGTCTACGCTGCCTACAGGGCACATGCGGGTGAGGACAAGTCGGTCGTCGAATACGAATTCAACAATCACGAAGGCGGTGGACCCTACCAGGACCGCCAGCAAATGACCTGGCTCACGGAGCGGTTCGGCATGGTGGGATAGACGCAGGTTAACGCGACGGATAGGTGGCGCCACGATTCCAGAAATGAATCGGCAGGGATCGGGCGGCGCGGAACTCCGGGCGCCAAGCCCCGTTCTTCGGCCAGCGTCCCTCTTTCAATCCGGAGCTCAACGATGGCTGAAAAGCAACTGGAAGACCTGTTTCTTGATACCCTCAAGGACATCTATTACGCCGAGCGGCAAATCCTGAAGACCCTGCCGAAAATGGCCAAGGCCGCCCAGTCCGACGAGCTGCGCGCGGGCTTCGAGCAGCACCATGCGGAAACCGAAAACCAGATCGAACGCCTGCAGCAGGTGTTCGAACTGATCGGCAAGCCCGCTCGTGGCAAGACCTGCGACGCCATCCTCGGCATTATCGAGGAAGGCAAGGAGATCATGGAAGAATTCAAGGGCTCTCCCGCTCTCGACGCCGGTCTCGTTTCGTCGGCGCAGGCCGTGGAGCACTACGAGATCGCCCGCTACGGCACGCTGATCGCCTGGGCCAAGCAGCTTGGCTACACCGATGCCGCTCAGCTTCTCGGCGAAACGCTGCAGGAAGAAGAAGCGACCGACCAGAAGCTCACCAAGCTCGGAACGTCCGTCGTCAACGCCAAGGCCGCCTGATCGCGAGGTCGCTGATGCGGAAGAATTCCGCACTGGCCGAGCGTATTCGGGAAACCGCCTTTTTCCTTTGGGAGCAGGACGGGCACCCGGACGGCCGGGCCATGGAATATTGGCTGAAGGCCAAGGAGATGCATCAGCGACAGCTCGCCTATGACAGGTGGCTCGCCGATGGCACTCCGCCCGATAGTGCGGACCTGCATTGGCTGGCGGCCGAGAATGACCTTGACGAGAAATAGGAAACGGGCCCCGCGGGGGCCTGTTTTTGTTCTGTGGTGGTACTCTTCCAGAAGCGCCGCAATCAGTCCTTGGCGCGTTCGACGTAGGAATTGTCGTCGGTCAGGATGACGATGCGTGTGCCCGCGTCGATGTGCGGAGGCACCATGACGCGCAGCCCGTTGTTGAGCAGGGCGGGCTTGTAGGAGGAGGACGCCGTCTGGCCCTTCACCACGGGCTCGGTCTCGACGATTTCGAAGGTCAGGCGCTGCGGCAGTTCCATCGAAAGCGCGACGCCCTCATGCGTCATCAGGTGCACCTTCATGCCGTCCGTGAGGTAGGCCTTCTGGTCGCCGATAACATCGTCCGGCACCGTGATCTGTTCGTAGGTCGAGGGCTCCATGAAGTGGTGCCCTTCGCCGTCCGAATAGAGGTAATCATATTCGCGGTCGTCGACATCGGCCTTTTCAACCATCTCGACGGTGCGCCAGCGACCGATCACCTTCACCCCATCGGAGATGCGGCGCATGGTGACGTTGGTCACCGAATTGCCCTTGCCCGGGTGCACGTTCTCGGCGGTAAGCACCACATGCAGATTGCCGTCCTGCTCGACGACATGGCCTTTGCGCAGCGAAGATGCGATGACCTTGACCATATTTCTTCCTTGTTCCAATCACGGGCGCGGTTTAGAGGCAGGGCCGTCCGCGCCGAAAAGCTCTTGTGTCGTGCGCCCGATATCCTATTCCGCGCCATTTCGCCAGACCGGACGGCAACAAACCCGCATGACAGCTCCTCCCGCATCGGCGTCTCCCTGGTGGCATCCGCGGCGCCATGAGGACCGGCGGCCGGCTCTTCTGGCGCGCACGCGCATCGATGCCGCCGTGCGCTCGTGGCTGGTCGAGCGGGGTTTTCTCGTTGTCGATCCGCCAGGGCTCCAGCGCTCGCCGGGCAACGAGGCGCACCTGCATGCCTTTGCCACCACCATGATCGGCAATGAAGGGGCAGGGCAGACGATGTACCTGCACACCTCTCCCGAATTCACCATGAAAAAGATGCTGGCGGCCGGGGAGAGGCGCATTGCGAGCCTGCAGCATGTCTGGCGCAATCGCGAGCGCAGCGCGCTGCATCATCCCGAATTCACCATGCTCGAATGGTACCGGGTGGGAGAGGTCTACAGTGTCATCATCGGCGATACCGTCGATCTGATCCGGCTGGCCGCGAGGACCACCGGCATCGAGCATTTTGTCTACCGCGACCGGATGTGCAACCCGTTCGCGGATGTCGAGCATATCGGGGTGGTTGAAGCCTTCCGCGCCCATGCCGGCGTCGATCTTCTGCCCACCATGGACTCTTCGGGCGTGCCGGATGGAGAGGCCCTGGCCGCCATCATGCTGGCCAAGGACATGCCGGTGCCTGAAGACCATAGCTGGAGCTATCTCTTCAGCCGCTTGCTGGTGGATTATGTCGAGCCGCATCTGGGGCAGGGGCGTATTACCGTGCTCGACCGCTATCCGGCTTGCGAGGCAGCACTGGCTCGGCGCGTCCCCGGCGACCCCCGGCTGTCGGAGCGCTTCGAGGTGTACGCCTGTGGCGTCGAGCTTGCCAATGGCTTTGGTGAATTGACTGACCCGGACGAGCAGCGGCGGCGGTTCGAAGCCGAGATGGCGGAAAAACAACGGCTCTACGGCGAGCAGTACCCGATCGACGAGGATTTTCTGGCAGCGCTGGATTTGATGCCGGAAGCCAGCGGCGTCGCGTTGGGCTTTGATCGGCTGGTGATGCTGGCGACCGGAGCGCAGCGGATCGAGGCGGTGCTCTGGGCGCCGGTGGTCGAATGAGACTTGACTTGTTAGGGGTGTCTCAGTCGACAGCCTCCCCCGTACAGGGTGAGGGGCCCGCTGGTGAGTGTGGGGACCCTGCTGCATGAATCGCACCACCACATCCAAAGTCCTCAAAAGTGTCGCTGACCTGAAAGCCGCCGGTCTCAGTGACCGTGCTGACCTCGATGCCGTCGCCGAAAAATATGCCGTCGGCATCACGCCCGCGATGGTTGCGCTGATGGACCCGGCCGATCCCGATGACCCCATCGCTCGCCAGTTCCTGCCAAGCGTCGAAGAACTCCAGATCACGCCAGAAGAGCGTGCCGACCCGATCGGTGACCTCACGCACTCGCCTGTGGACGGCATCGTGCACCGCTACCCCGACAGGGTTCTGCTCAAGGCGGTCCATGTCTGCCCGGTCTATTGCCGGTTCTGCTTCCGCCGCGAAATGGTGGGGCCGCAAGGGCTGGGGACGCTGACAGCGCCGCAGTTGGACGCGGCGGTGGACTACATCGCGCAGCACCCCGAGATTTGGGAAGTCATTCTCACCGGTGGCGATCCCCTGGTCCTGTCGCCGCGCCGGCTTCGGGACCTGATGGAGCGGTTGGCCGCTATCCCCCATCTGCGGATCGTCCGCTTTCACACCCGCGTTCCTGTCGTGGAGCCCGAGCGGGTCGATGCCGAACTGGTCAGGGCCCTTCTTGCCAGCGGCAAGACGACGTATCTGGCCGTCCACGCCAACCACCCGCGGGAGTTGACGCCGGCGGCTTGCGCCGCGTTCGCCAGGATGACGGCTGCAGGCATCGCGCTCATCAGCCAGACAGTGCTGCTGAGGGGGGTGAACGACACTGTGGAGACGCTGGCCGAACTGATGCGGGGCTTCGTCGAAAACCGCATCAGGCCCTATTACCTGCATCACCCTGACCTCGCCCCTGGCACCGCGCATTTTCGCCTCTCCATCGCGGAGGGGCAGGCGCTGGTCGCGGCGCTGCGCGGACGCATCTCGGGCCTCTGCCAGCCGGTCTACGTGCTCGACATCCCCGGTGGCCATGGCAAGGCGCCCATCGCAGCGCCCACTATCGAGCCAGCCGATGGCGGCTTCTCGGTCCGCGATTGGCAGGGTGGCACACATCGCTATCCGCCCGATGGGACTGTCTAGCCATCGAACTGCGCACTGGCAGCAGCGCCCGAAGCCGCATCATCGTTAGACGGGCTGCGGTCGACCGGCAATGTGCGGACGCGCGGCAGGGACTGCGGGTACTCGGCCTGAAGGAAGGCGATCAGTTTCTCGCGCACCTCGCAGCGCAAGTCGAAGGCGTTACCCGCGTTGCGGGCACTGACCAGAACACGCAGCTCAACCGTCGCCTCGTGGAAATCGGTCACCTGGACGGCAGCGACCTCGCCGTCCCATTTGGGCGAATGCCGCACGATCTCGTTGACCTTGTCGCGGATCACGTCGACCGGCACCGAATAGTCCAGATACATCATCACGTTGCCGATCAGCGCTGCGCCTTCGCGCGTCCAGTTCTGGAACGGCTTTTCCATGAAGTAGCTCAGCGGCACAATCAGTCGCCGCAGATCCCAGATTTTGACCACGACGTAGGTCGAGGTGATCTCCTCGACCGTCCCCCATTCACCTTCGACCAGCAGCGCATCATCGATGCGGATCGGCTGGGTGATGGCGAGTTGGATGCCGGCAAAGAGGTTCTTCAGCACTGGCTGAAGTGCCAGGCCGAGGACGAGACCGGCGGCCCCCGCCGAAGCGAGTAGGCTCACCCCGTATTGCGCAACACCATCGAAGGTCATCAGAACGGCCGCGACGCCGACAATGATCAGGAGCGTTACGGCCACGCGCTCCAGTATCCGCGACTGGGTGACGTGCTTGCGCGCGAGAAGATTGTCTTCGCTGTCGAGCTTGAAGCGCCGCAGATAGAGCGTGATCCAGATGTGGATTGCCGTCCGCGCGGCGAGGACCGCGAGCACGATAATCCCGATTAGAAGGGCGTGGCGCACCCAGTCCCCCTGGCGCTGCGTCAGTGGCGCTATCGTGGAAACCAGCGCGCAGAACGTGACCGCCAAGCCGAGCCGCAAAGGCAAATCCAGGCGCTTTACCATCGAGCGCCAGAACAGATCGCGCCGTTCGACCATACGCGTGAGCACACTGTGCAGCAGGCTACCCGTCCACATCGCCACGACAATCGCTAGGCCAAACAGCACAAGGCTCACCAGCCAGCCAGGAAGCCAAAGAACGAGGTTTCGTGCTGCCGTTTCCCAATCTGCCATGGAGGTTCCTCGTCGACCGAACCGGGACCAACTTGGGAGCAGCCGAGAGGTTTCGCATGGCAGGTATGAAAATGCCCGCGCTAATCCTGCTTGGCCGGGCCGGCCGGAAAGATGCCGGACATGACGACGAAGCCGGGAATGCGGCGTACGCGGTCTGTCCAGCGGCGCAGGGCCGGGTAGTCCTGGCGCGAGATTCCGCCCTCTTCTGAAAGCATGATGTAGGGGAAGCAGGCGATGTCGGCCGTGGTCGGATGATCGGGCGCACAGAGCCAGTCGCGCCCGGCCTTTTCGCCGAACCACAGATGTTCGTCGATCAGCCGGAAAATGCGATGCGCTCCTTTCTGGCAGGCAGCGACATCGAACGGGTAGTCGAAGCTCAGCGCCAGTCGCGCGGCCGATGCCGTTGACGTGATGTCGTCGGCCACGGCGTGCCAGCGCAGAACCTGCGCCAGAATATCGGGCGCCTCCGGAAACCAGCGGCCCGACGCATCGTACTTGCGCGCCAGATAGGCCAGGATCGCTCCCGAGTCCGAGAGCGTCAGGTCATCGTCCCTCAGCACCGGCAACTGCCCGAACGGGTTGAGCCGCAGAAAGGCGTCGGACTTGTGCTCGCGTCCGGGAAAGAAATCGACCGGAACGATGTCGTACGGCACGCCAAGGATGCTCATCAGCAGCCGAAGCTTGTAGCAATTGCCCGAGAGTTCGAAGTCGTAGAGGGTGATGGTCATGCCAGCGGCCTCCGTTCGGCCGTCATTGCCCGGCGCGACCGGGCCATCCATGTGGAGGCTTCGGTGCGCGCGGAAAGGTGGATCACCCGGTCAAGCCGGGTGATGACGATGGAGGGGTGGAGGCGGATGGTCGTCTGCATCATCAGATATCGAGCACCAGACGGTGTGACCTGGCGCGGCTGACACAGGTCATCATGCAGCTGTTCGAGGCCTTCTCGGACTTGTTGAGGTAGACGTCCTGATGATCCACCTCGCCCTCGATGACGCCGGTCAGGCAAGTGCCGCAGGCGCCCTGTTCGCACGATGACGGCACGGTAAGGCCGGCTTCGCGCATGGTCTCGAGGACGGTCTTGCCCGCGGGCACATGGAGCGTCATGGCCGAGCGCGCGAGTTCGATTTCGAAAGACGAGGAGGCATCGATCGTCTTGTCGTTGCGGAAATACTCGAAATGGATGGCCTCATCCGGCCAGCCCAGCGCTGCGGCGGCGTCCTGCACCATCTCGAGCATCGGGCCGGGGCCGCAGATATAGACATGGTTGGCGAACTCGTGCAGCCCCAGAATCGCCTCGACCTCTTTGCGGATCGCCTTGCGCCCGATGCCCATATGCGTCCGGACCTCTCCGTGGAGGACCTCGAGTTCGCTGCGGAAGGCGGCCGTTTCGCCGCTGCGGACGAAATAGTGCAGTTCGTAGGGCAGGCTCGACTTGTCGAGGAACCGCGCCATTGAGAGTAGCGGGGTGATGCCGATGCCCCCGGCGATCAGCACGGTACGGGTGGCGTCGCGGCGCAGCGGGAAATTGTTGCGCGGCTCGGAAATGGCCAGCACATCGCCTTCCCGGACCGTCTCCACCAGCGCCTTCGAGCCGCCCTTGGAGGCGCTTTCCTGCTTGACGCCGATGACGTAGCTCATCAGCTCGCCCGGGCCATTGGTGATGGAGTATTGACGAACCAGCCCGTTGGGCAGGTGCACGTCGATATGGGCGCCGGGCTGAAAGGTCGGCAGGTGCTTGCCGTCGCGGTCGGCGAGTTCGAAGCCGATTACGCCATCCGCGCTCTGCCACTTGCGCTTGACCAGCACGGGAAACGTGGTGCCTCTGGGGATGGCAATGTCGGGCATGGTCGCAAGATCGACAGACACCTTCTCGAAGCTGGGTTGTAGAGGCTCTGGTGCGGGTTTGCGGGCCGCGGCCTTTTCCAGTCGGTCGCGCAGCTTGGTCAGCATCTCGTTGTAGTGCCGCAGCGCCGCGATCTCGTTTGCAGGCTTTTCGGCCAGCAAACCACGGATGACCGAGCGCCCGCTGTCCACGGGCTGGACGAAGTAGATGGCCGTTTCCAGCCGCACGGCCATGCCGGGCAGCATGTCCGCGGGCTGGTCATCGGGCGCCAGACGCGCCAGCCCGGCCACCACATCGTCCGGCGACGCATTGACCGGCAGGGGCCGCAAGGGGAACCACGCCTTGGCCTCCGCATCCGGGAAGGGCTTGAAGGGTTGGTCGTCATTGGCAGCCGACCAGACGAGGCCGAAAGCTTCCCTGACAGGGTATTTGCGGTTTTCGATGCGGCGGGCCGGCGCATCGGCCGGGTGGGCGGGAATGTAGGTGCAGCCTGCCGATCCGTTGGCGTAGCGCCAGCCGTGGTACTGGCACTTGAGTTCCTGCCCCTCATTAATGCCGATGGAGAGCCGCACGCCGCGGTGGAGGCACCGGTTCTCCCAGACGTTCAGCGTGCCGTCATCGGCTCGCCAAACCGCCAGTTCCCGGCCGAGCAACTGGCCCTGGTAGACATGGCGGAACGGCAGATCCTCGCTCGAGGCGATGGGGTACCAGGTGGGGTCTGAGAGGCTGAGGGGCATGATCCATCCGGGATTTGATCGCGCCACGATCGGATGAGGTCAGTTGCAAAGCCTTGGCGTACGAGGCTCTTTGATTTGGTCCCGATGTCATTCCCGCGAAAGCGGGAACCTCCGTTTCAACCGAAGTTCCGTAAACAGGGGTTCCCGCTTTCGCGGGAATGACGCGGTGATTGTTACGCTCAAGACGCCTGCGGGATCACCCCATAGGTTATCCCCTTCTGGCTCAGCCAGCGGCGATAGGCGATGGCGCTCTTGTCGGCGCGGATCGGCGTCTCGGCGCGCGGGTCGAGCGGCAGTTTCTTGGGATACTGGTTTTCGAGGATCGGCTTGTCCTGGCCGAAGATCGTCTGCTGGAAGCGCCGCAGGTCGGTGATCGTGGAGGTGCTGTCGATCATCGACTGCAGGAGATGGGCGCGGCAGCGCTCCTCGCTCACCGGCTGCAGGAAAAGACCGATCACGTCCTGGCGCGTCTCGTCCTCCGGGCATGACTTGTAGAGCACCGAGCAGAACGGATGGGGCACGCGATAGACGTATTCCACTTCCATCGGCTTGGTGGCCGACTTGGCGGCGCGCGGCTGGATGAAGCGGCATCGGGTCGCCAGAACCTCATCGCGCTCCTCGGACACCTCAACGTCGTATTCCTTGACCTCGGTATGCGGCTCGGAGCCGAGGATATCGGTGTGCACGTAAGGAAAGTGGCCCATGTCGAGGAAGTTTTCGACGGCGCGCGGTGCCGACACGTGGATGCCGATGGAGCCGCAACTCATGTTGACGCGGTCGGGCTCGGCAAATTCGGGAATGGGGAACAGCTCGGCAGGCGGGCTGCCCAGGCAGGTCCAGGTGTAGCCATAGGCGGTCTTGACCGGCAGGCGCTCCAGCACCGTTTCCGCGTCGATCTCCTCGCCTTGCTCCTCGTCCCGGCGCAGCCAGACCACAGGCTCACCATCAAGGCCGCGGGTCAGCGCCAGCGGGGTATCGAGCAGGGTCGTCGTCTCGACAAGGCCGATGGGCAACTCGTCGGTTGCGGCGACGACGTGCCAGAGATTGCGGGTGATGGAGTCTAGGGTGTTGCGCATGCTGCTACAATAATGCGGCAGCCGCCGAGTGCCAGTACAAAGTTGCGGACATCGTCATCCACGCGTGGCATGGAAGGCGCCACGAAGGGGGAGGACAGCGTGGATCAATCGTCTCAAAGGTTTGCCGAGGCTCTTGTGCGGGAGCGCGTCGAGACACGCCTTGCAGCTGCCGGCGCGAGCGAAGCGTCGCGGGGAGCGGCAATCCGGGCCATGCTGCATGCCTCTCTCCTGGGCATTGATAGCCATGGCGTCCGCCTAACCGAGCATTACTGCCGCATGCTCGACGGCGGGCGGCTCAACAAGAACCCGCAATTGCGCTTCGAACATCGCGGGGCAGGCAGCGCGATGGTGGATGGTGATGATGGCCTCGGGCACTACGCCGCCTATCACGCGGTGGAGGTGGGTATGGCGCTTGCCCGCGAAGCGGGCGTCGGGGCGGTCGGCATACGTCGCTCCTCCCACCTGGGCGCAGCGGGAGCCTACGCGCTGGCCGGCGCCGAAGAAGGCTTTGTCACCTTCGCCACCACCAATACCGACGCCATGGTGGCCCTCCATACCGGGGCGCAGAAATTTCATGGGACCAACCCGCTGGCGTTTGCTGCGCCGGTGCCCAATGCGCGACCTTGGCTGCTCGACATGGCCACCTCATCGATCCCGCTCAACCGCGTCCTGTTGCACCGCTCGCTCGACCAGGAGCTCCCCGAAGGCGTCGCCGCCACGCCCGACGGCTTTCCCACGACCGATCCGCATGCAGCGGACCTGCTCCTGCCGCTGGGTGGCGTCGATTACGGCTACAAGGGAGCGGGGCTGGCGGGCGTCGCGACGCTGTTTTCGTCGCTGTTGACCGGCACCACGCTCGATCCCGATTTCATCCCCATGTATGGCGGCACCGACATCTCGACGCCGCGCAACATGGGGCATTTCGTGCTGGTCATTGATCCCGACAAGTTCGCCGGCAGCGCCGTGTTCGGCGCCGCGATCACGACCTACCTCGCTGGCCTGCGCGCCTCGACAACCCGACCTGGTGGCAAGGTCATGGCGCCGGGCGACCGGGAATGGGCAACACTGGCCGAGCGGCAGACCAATGGCATTCCGCTCGACCCGGACACGGTGCGGTTTCTCGATCTCTAGCGCGATCAGCCGTTGGGCTTGTCGCGATAGATGTCGAACGGCCCGATAGCCTGGGTCGTGGCCATGAGCTGGATCTTGTTGACGTTCACATGCGCCGGCAGGCTGGTGGCCCAGAAGATCGATTCCGCGATGTCCTCGGCGGTCATGGCCATGGTTCCAGCATAAGGGGCCGCGGCCTTGCCCTCGTCGCCCTTGAAGCGAACCAGCGAGAACTCGGTCTCGGTGAGGCCCGGCTCGATGTCCGTGACGCGGATGTTCTTGCCCTGCAGATCCGAGCGGATGGCGAGGGCAAAGTGCTTCACGAAAGCCTTGGAAGCGGCATAGACGGAGCCGCCCGGATAGGCGAATTCGCCGGCCACCGACCCCAGCGTCACCACATGCCCGCCCCCGCGCGCGATCATCCCCGGCAGCAGCAGCCGCACCGTGTAGACAAGGCCCGAGATATTGGTGTCGATCATCGTCTGCCAATCATCGAGGTCGGCCTCGGCGGCGGGTTGCAGGCCCAGCGCCAGCCCCGCATTGGCGAGCACGATGTTGATGCCGGCGAAGGGCGCGGGAATGTCCGCCGCGGCTTTTTCCATCGCGGCCCGATCGCGCACGTCGAGCGTCATGACGTGGCAATTGTCCGCTCCCAGTTCGGCCTGCAGGCCCGCGAGCCGATCCTCCCGGCGCCCGGTTGCGATGACCTTGCCACCTGCCGCCACGTAGCGACGGGCCGCCGCAGCTCCGAAACCGGAGGTGGCGCCGGTGATGAAGACAACGAAGTTCCTGGGGTCGAGAAGCGTGTACATGGGCGGTCCTACGGAGGGAGTGCTGTGGGCAAACTGGCCCGGCGGCTGGCGCCACGTCAATTCCCAGTTCGGACGATCACTTCAACCCTCGACGTTCGACTGGCCGGAGGTGCCCGGAGTTCGGGGCCGGCGTGACCATCCGGCAACGTCTTGAGGCGCAAAACCCGACGGAGGCACAAAGCGGGTGGTCCTTTGGGCATGCCCAGCCTAAACTTGCCCTCGAATTGACGCCATTGTGGCGAGGAGTGTCCTCGCCGGTCGTGGCGGGACGGCAGGTTTAACGCAATCTTTCCGTCCGTGGGGCAATCTAACGCTTCGCTTTCTGGTTGAAGCGTAAAACGGGCAGGATGGACCACTGCAAAGCGCGCGTCTGGTAACGAGTATTGGCGCCTTGTGCATTTCTGCGGCCGCGCTGGCTGTCGCGGTTGCGCCGGTGTCTGCCTTCGAATTTCTGGGCATCACGCTCTTCGAGGACCAGTCCGACAAGGACGCAGAGGCGGTCATCGTCGATCCTCAACCCTACACCGTGACTTTCACTTCCAGTGAGGGCGGTACGGTGGAAAGTGCCCTGCGGGACGCCTCGGCCCTGATGCGCGACCAGGACGAACCGGCCTCGGGCGCTGCCGGTTTGATTGCCAAGGCCAAGGGCGACTATCGCCGTTTGCTGGCCGCGCTCTATAACCAGGGCTATTACGGCGGTACCGTCAGCATCCGCATCGGCAACAGCGAGGCCGCCAATCTGGCGCCCGACGTGAACCTCCCCGATCCCGTGCCGGTCACCATCGTCGTCACGGCCGGGCCGCTCTTCACCTTCAACGACGTCGCC
Organism: Devosia oryzisoli; assembly: GCF_014837245.1. Lineage (GTDB taxonomy): Bacteria > Pseudomonadota > Alphaproteobacteria > Rhizobiales > Devosiaceae > Devosia > Devosia oryzisoli. Next base: position 55,004 of record NZ_JACYFU010000004.1, on the reverse strand, counting down.
ATCGTCAACCAGGCACCGCCGACCAGCGATCCGGACGACCAGGTCGAGCTTCCGGTGATGCGCGGCTATGGCGCCGGCGAGGTCGCGCGGTCATCTGTGATCTTGGCGGCCGAACAACTGGCTTTGCAGGCTTGGCGCGAGCAGGGCCATCCCAAGGCGGAAATCGTGTCGCGCGACGTGGTCGCGGATCACGCAACCAACACGGTCGACGCCACCATCACGATCAACCCCGGCCCCTATGCTGCCTTCGGGCCCGTCACCGTTTCAGGCACCGAGCGCATGAACCCGGAGTTTGTCGCCCGGCAGACCGGCCTCCGCCCAGGCATCGAATACGATCCCGATACGCTGGAGCGGGCGCAGAAGCGGCTGGATCGGCTGGAGGTCTTCAGTTCGGCCCGGTTCGAAGCCGCGGAAACCGTGCGCAGCGACGGGCTGTTGCCGTACACGCTTCTGGTCGATGAACTACCCGGCCGCCGTTTTGGTGTCGGCGCCACCTATTCCACGGTCGACGGGCTGGGTCTGGAAGCCTATCACCTCTGGCGGAACCTGTTCGGCCAGGCCGAACGGCTTCGGCTTGACGCCCGCGTTGCCAGCATCGGCTATCCGGTCAACACCGAAGAGTTCGACTATTTCGTCGGCGGCACCTTCACCAAGCCGGGTTTCCTGTCACCTGATACCGATCTGGTCGCCGCCGTCTCGGCCGAGCGCACGCTCTATCCGACCTATTCGGAAACGTCCGCTTCGGCCAAGGTCGGCCTGACGCACTACTTCTCCGACGAGATCACCTTCGAGGGTGGCGCCACCTTCAAGCGCGCCCGCTTCGAGGACGATTTCGGCACGCGCGACTTTGCCACGGCCGGTCTTTACGCCGGCGCCACCTACGATGGCCGCGACAGCACGGTTGACCCCACCGAGGGCTTTTACGCCTCGGCCAATGTCGAACCCTTCGTGGACCTCCTCGGCGGCAAGCCGGGGGCTCGACTCGTCATCGAGGGCCGAACCTATTTCGGGTTCAACCCCGACGACGCGTTCGTGCTTGCAGGCCGCATCAAGGCCGGCGCGCTCGTTGGCCCCTCGCTCAATGAAATTCCTCCCGACAAGCTGTTCTTTGCCGGCGGTGGCGGCTCCGTGCGGGGCTATGGTTACAAGTCGATCGGCGTCGACGATGGTTCTGGTATCGTCACCGGCGGACGCTATCTTCTGGAAGGCTCGATCGAAGCGCGCGCCAAGGTGACGGAGGATATCGGCGTCGTGGGCTTCCTCGACGGTGGCTATGTGGCCGCAGACACGTTCCCAGGCCTTGATGACCTGCGCCTGGGGGCAGGCGTGGGCATCCGGTACTATACCGGCCTCGGGCCGCTGCGGCTCGATGTGGCCTTGCCGCTCAACAAACGGCCGGGCGACCCGGACTATGCGATCTACGCCGGCATAGGGCAGGCCTTCTGATGACCAAGCTTGTCCCCAACCCCTTGCGCAAGCCGCGCCGGCTGCTTCTGGCCGCCGCCATCGCCCTTCCTGCGGTCGGGGTGCCGGTGGCGCTTGTTGCTCAGGACGTGCAGTCCATGAGCAATGAAGAGCAGAAAAGCTGGCTCACCAATCTGGTGCAGGACCAGTTGTCGACACCGGAGCGGCAGATCAGCATCTCCAATATCGACGGCGCCCTGGGCTCGAACGTCTCGATCCGCCAGATCACCATCGCCGATCAGGAAGGCGTCTGGCTGCGCATCAACGACGTAGCGCTCGACTGGAACCAGGCGGCGCTGTTCACCGGCCGGCTCGAGGTGCGCTCGCTCAAGGCGGGCTCCATCGAGTACATCCGCAATGCTGTTCCCGCCGAGGGAGCCGTTGATCTGCCCCCGCCGGAGGCCACCGGTTTCGAAGTGCCCGAGTTCCCCGTCGCCATCGAGATCGGCGAGTTGGCGGTGCCCAGCGTCAGCTTCGGCGCCAGCGTCTTTGGCCTCGGCTCGGAAATCTCGCTTGCGGGGGCCATGACGCTCGAAGGCGGCAATCTCGATGCCAAGCTCGATATCGAGCGTCTTGACGGTCCCGGTGGCACGCTCAACCTCGATGTCGGCTACCAGAACGAGAGCCAAGTCCTCGATCTTGCGCTCGATCTCAATGAACCTGAAAACGGTGTCCTGGCCAATCTTCTCAACATCGAGGGACGCCCGGCGGTCGAATTGTCCCTCAAGGGCACCGGCCCGGTCGCCAATCTCGATACCGAGCTGCATCTGCGCGCGGACGGGCGGGAAGCGCTGGGTGGCAGCGCCACGATCCGTCAGCAGCCGGAAGGTTACGCCGTGTCGACGGAACTGGCCGGCCCCCTGTCGACGCTGATTGCTGGTCCCTACCGTCCGTTCTTTGGCGAGGAGACGCGGCTCGGCGCCAAGGCGCTGGTGCGTGATGACGGTGGGCTCGACATTTCGCAGTTCACCCTCTCGGGCGGGCAATTGTCGGTCTCGGGCATGGCCCGCACCACGAGCGACAACTTTCTGTCCCGCCTCAAGCTTGATGCCACGATCGCCGATCCGGCCAGTACGGCGGTCACCTTGCCCGTCCCGGGCGGCGCGACCAAGGTCGACGGCGCCAGAGTGGCCATCGACTTCGGCGCCAATGACAGCGGCGACTGGTCGGCCACTGTTGATGTGAACGGGCTGTCGACGCCACAGTTTGCCGCCGACCGCTTCGCCCTTTCGGTGGGTGGCGTCGCCGAAAACATCAACGATCCCGCCACGCGCCGGGTCACCTTCAATGGCGATGGCACGCTGTCGGGCATCGTCGCCGATCCAGCCATCGAAGCGGCCCTGGGCGACAGCGTCGGCCTGGGCATTGCCGGTTTGTGGAACGCCGGTGAGGCGATCCAACTCGCCCAGTTCCGCATCGCCGGCGCCGCGCTGGCTCTGGATGCCAAGGGCCAGATCGACGGGACCGATTTTGACGGCGATATCAGCGTCGAGACCTCCGACATTGCGCCATTCTCGCTGCTGGCCGGCCGGCAGCTGGGCGGCGGACTGACGCTCACGGCCAGCGGGCAGGTCATGCCGCTCTCGGGTGGGTTCGACCTGATCTTCGACGGTGAGGGACGCGATCTCACCGTTGACGATGCCGTGGCCGATCGGCTGCTCGAAGGCACGGTCTCCCTCTCCGGTCGCCTGGCGCGCACCGAAGCCGGCATCTCGGCCGATGATTTCCGCGTCGCCAACGCCCAGGTGCAGCTCAATGCCGATGGCACGATCGCCAGCGAGGCATCGGACTTCACCGTCGCGCTCGATCTCGCCGATCTGGCGCTGATCTCGGACCAGGCCAGCGGCAAGCTCTCCGTGCGCGGCTCGGCGCGCTCCACCGGCGCCGATCAGCCCCTGATGCTGGTGCTCGACGGCACTGTTCCGTCAGGCCGTCTTGCCGGTCGTACGCTGCGCGATGGCAAGCTGGCTGTGGCCGCCTCGGTGCTGGACGGCAAGACGGCCGGCGACGTCACCGGCTCTGCGATGCTGGATGGCTATCAGGCGCAGTTGGCAACCAATTTCTCGGCCGACGAGACGCAGCAGGCGCTGTCCGACCTTGAGTTCGACATTGCCGGCGCGCGCCTCACCGGCGCGATCACGCGGGCCGTCGAGACCGGCCTCCTGGATGGGCGGATCGACGTGGCCGCGCCCGACGTGTCCCTGGCCGCAGCGCTGTTGCTCAGTGAAGCATCCGGTTCGGTCAATGCGGCGGTCGTGCTGACGCCCGAAAACGGCAAGCAAACTGCAGCGGTCACCGCGAATGCCGCCGATCTTAGGATCAACGGCATTGCCGTGGGACGCGCCGATATCGCCGCGACCGTTTCCGACCTCTTCGCAGTGCCCGTCGTGAACGGCACGGCCACGGCGCAGCAAGTTGTCGCCGGGGGCGTCACCATCAACACGCTTGAGGCCAAGGCGAGCCAAAGCGGGGACACTACGCAGTTCGATGCGCAGGCGGCTCTCGCAACGGGCACCGATGTCGACATTGCCGGCGCGCTCTCGCCGATCGAGACCGGCTATAGCCTCGCCCTCGATCGCGCCGCCCTGACGCAGGGTACACTTTCGGCGCGCCTTGCCACCCCGACGCGGCTGGTGGTCAGCGGCCACGCGGTGTCGCTCGATGCCGTGCGCTTCAATGTGGGTTCGGGCAGTATCACGGCCAGCGGCAATGCCGGCGACCAGCTCGACGTCGTCGTGGACATCTCCGATCTGCCGCTCTCCATCGCCAATGCGGTCATGCCGAGCCTGGGGCTGGCCGGCACGGTCAACGGGCGCGCGACGATCTCCGGCAGCGCGGCCGATCCTCTGGTGAATTTCGAGGCGCGGGCGAGTGGCGTCAATGCCGCGTCCATCTCCTCCTATGGCATTGCGCCGCTGAACCTGTCCGCCTCCGGCAGCTATCGCAGCCAGGTGGTGACGCTGGATGCAGTGTCCGCCAACGGCGCGGGCGGACTCTCGGTTTCCGGTTCCGGCCGCGTGCCGCTTGCCGGACCCGGCGTGTCACTGGCGCTGACCGGGTCGGCGCCCTTGAGTCTGGCCAATCGCTTCGTTGCCGATCGTGGCGGTCAGTTTTCGGGCACCATCACCATCGACGCCCGCGTCCAAGGGAGCCTCACCAGCCCGCAATTCGGCGGGTCGGTCTCCACCAGCGGGGCGGGCTATGTCGACCCTGAACTGAACCTGCGGCTTACCAATATCACCGGGCGGGCAAGCCTTGCGGGCGATCGGGCCACTATCGAACAACTGACCGCCAATCTTGCAACCGGCGGCAGTGTCTCTGCGTCGGGCAGCATCGGCATCACGGGCGCCATGCCCGCCGACGTCTCGGTGCGCCTCAACTCAGCGCGCTATGCCGATGGCGATCTGTTCGTGGCGACCGTTTCGGGTGGGCTGCGGCTGACCGGCAATCTCACCGGCACGCCCTTGCTCTCGGGCGATGTGTTTGTCGAACAGGCCAACATCACCGTGCCGGAAAGCCTTGGCGGCGGGGCGCAACTGATCGATGTGCGGCACAAGCGGACGCCGCGCGACGTGGCGCAGACCCTGGCGAGGGCCAAGGTGGATGCAGGCGGTGCTCCGGTGCCGCAGACTCGTTCGCCCGGCCTGTTGCTCGACGTGCAGCTCAACGCCCCCAACCAGATCTTCATCCGCGGTCGCGGCCTCGACGCGGAAGTGGGTGGTTCGGTGCGCCTGACCGGCCCGCTCAATAACATCCAGCCAGTGGGAGCCTTCTCGCTCAATCGCGGCCGCCTCTCCATTCTCGGCCAACGGCTCGATTTCGAGAGCGGGACGGTGACGCTGGTCGGGGACCTCGATCCGCAGCTCAACTTCGTGGCGCGTACCCAGACCGATGACATCACGGTGTTCATCACGGTCACCGGCCGCGTCTCGGAGCCCGACATCACCTTCAGCTCGAACCCGACCCTGCCGCAGGATGAGGTATTGAGCCGCCTGATCTTCAAGCGCGGCATGGGCGAACTTTCCCCGATCCAGCTGGCACAGCTGGCGGCGGCTGCCGCCGAGCTCGTGGGCGGGGGCGGCAATGGCGGGCTCGTCGACAGCCTGCGCGGCGCGGCCGGTCTCGCCGATCTCGATGTGGTCACAGATGCGCAGGGCAATGTCGGCGTGAAGGCCGGCACCTACATCCAGGACAACGTCTATCTCGGCGTCACCGCTGGGGCGAACGGCAACTCGAAGGTCACCATCAACCTCGACGTCACCGACGATCTCGTCGTCAAGGGCGCCGCAGGGCAGGATGGCAATTCGAGTGTCGGTGTGTTCTACGAACGGGACTACTGATCCTTTTCGGAGACAACCGATGAGTTTCTGGGACGAACGCTACGACCGGCCCGACTATCTTTTCGGAGAGGCAGCCAACGCTTTCCTCGCTGGGCAGGTCGAGCGGCTGAAGCCCTACAGGACGGCGCTGGCGATTGCCGATGGCGAAGGTCGCAACGGGGTGTGGCTGGCCGAGCAGGGGCTGGACGTCCTCAGCCTCGATGCCTCGGCGGTGGCCCTGCAAAAGGCGCGCAACCTGGCAGGCCGGCGCGGTGTCCACCTCAAGACCGAACTGATCGACATTGCCGACTACGACTGGCCCGAGGGCCAGTTCGAAATTGTCGTCGGCATCTTTTTCCAGTTCGCCGAGCCGGCGCTGCGCGAGGCCATCTTTGCTGGCATGATCCGCGCGCTCGCGCCGGGCGGCCTGTTGCTGATCGAAGGCTATACGCCCAAACAACTCGAGTACGGCACCGGCGGGCCGGGGCAAGTTGAAAAGCTCTATACCGAGGCGTTGTTGCGGAGCGCTTTCGCCGCCCTCGAGATCATCGAACTCAGGAGCTACGATGCCGAGGTGGACGAAGGCGCCGCACATAAAGGCATGTCGGCGCTGATCGATCTGGTCGCCAGAAAGCCGCTTTAGCTCCAGCCTCGCCAGCTCAACAGGTGCCTCGGTAGACCTCATCCCGAGCCCGTCGTAACCTCATCCTGGGCCCGTCGAAGGACGGGGTTTCGACAGGCTCACCATGAGGTCTCCGAAAGGTACGTCTCCTATTCCCCGCCGCCGGTCTTTGCAGCTTTGTCCGCGTCCCACCACCAGATGGTCGGGAAGCCGGAAGAAAATTCCGGCACCGGTTCGGGGTGCGAATAGCGGTTCCATCGGGCGGTGCGGGAATAGGTCAGGGCATAGCCCGGGATGACGTAGTGGTTGGCGAGCAGCACGCGGTCGAGGGCAGCGACGGCCGCCAGTTGCGTATCGCGATCCTTGGCCGCGATCAGCTTGGTGATCAGCGCGTCGACGCCGGGGTCGGCAATACCGGCATAGTTCTGGGCCCCTTCGTCATCCACCGTGCTCGAGCCGAAGAAGTAGCGCTGCTCGTTGCCGGGTGAAAAGCTTTGGTCCCAGCCGCCATAGATCATGTCGTAGTCGAAGCTGCGCAGCCGGTTGATGTATTGCGGCGTGTCGACCATGCGGATCGAGACGGCGATCCCGATCTGCCCCAGATTGGTCTTGAGGTTGGTGGCGATGGGCTCGAGCGTCGGCTGGTGCATGAGGATCTCGAAGCTGAGCTGTGTGCCGTTGGCATCCACCAGGCGCGAGCCGTCGAGCCTGTAGCCGGCTTCGGTCAAAAGGCCGAGCGCCGTGCGCAGGTTCTCGCGCAGCTTGCCTGGATCGCCGCTCACCGGATTGCTATAGGGCTCAGTAAAGACGCGCGCCGGCACCTTGTCCTTGATGCTCTGAAGAATATCCAGTTCCTGCCCCTCGGGCAGGCCCTTGGAGGCAAACGGCAGGTTGAAAAAGTAGCTGTCGATGCGCTGGTACTGGTTGAAGAAGACGGTGGCGTTGAGCTGTTCGAAGTCGAACGCATAGTTCAGCGCCTCCCGCACCCGCTCGTCCTTGAATTTGTCGCGCCGCATGTTGAAGATGAAACCGGTCATCTCCCCGCTCTGGGCATAATCCTGCGGGAACTCCTCGCGCACCACGCGACCGTCCGTGACGGCCGGGAAATCGTAGGCGGTGGCCCAGCGGCGCGAGATATATTCGCTCCAGAAGTCGATCTGGTCGCCCTTGAAGGCCTCGAACGTCACCGATTCATCGAGGAAATACTCGTAGCGGATTTCGGCGATGTTGTTGGCGCCGATCTCGGTAGGGTGATCCTTGCCCCAGTAATTGTCGGCCAGCGTATAGCGCACCGTCTTGCCGGCCTCGAAACTCGAGAGTTCGTAAGGACCCGAGCCCATGGGTGGCTCCAGCGTCGATTGGCCGATATCGCGCTGCTTGCCACTCTCGTCGGTACCTTCCCACCAGTGCTGCGGCAGCACCATGGTCTGCCCGAGAATGTCGGGCAATTCTCGGTTCTCCCCTGTCTTGAAGGTGAAGGTAACTTCCCCCGGCGCAGTGACCTCGGCTCCCGTCACGTCGGCGTAATATTGCGCCACGTTGGGGTTGAGCTCGACCAGCTTGTTGAAGGACCAGACCACGTCCTCCGCGGTCACCGGCTCGCCATCGTGCCACTTGGCCTCGGGGTTCAAGCGGAAGGTAACTGAGGTGTAATCGTCGGCGATCTTCATGGCGTCGGCCAGAAGTCCGTAGCTGACATTGACCTCATCGAGCGAAGAGGTGAACAGCGTTTCATAGACCAGGCCCAGTCCCGAGGCCGCCTGGCCCTTGGGCAATAGCGGGTTGAAGGTGTCAAAGCTGCCGCGCGCGCTGAGGCGCAGGAGGCCGGTCTTGGGCGCATCGACATTGACGTAGTCGAAGTGGGAAAAGCCTTCGGGATATTTGGGCGTGCCGTTGACCGAGGCGGCGTGGACCCAGACGCCGGTAGGGCTCTGCGCCAGGGCCGGTGCTGAAAGTCCAAGCGTTACAAGCGCCCCCAGGAGCATCGTCTTGAACAGTGATCGCAGCGTCATGGCGGTATCTCCTGTGGGTGGCGGAAACTCTAGTCGGTTTGCGGGGCGCCGGGCAATTGGTGGGGCGTTTCCGAAAAGGCGGCGGCCAAGAGCTGGCGCGTGTAATCATGCTGCGGTGCGGCAAAGATCGCGTCCGCCGCGCCGGTCTCGACCACCAGGCCGTCCTTCATCACGATCAGCCGATGGGCCAGCGCCTTCACCACGCGCAGATCGTGGCTGATGAAGAGATAGCTCAGGCCGTGCCGCTGCTGGATGGCGCGCAGCAGATCGATGATCTGCGCCTGGATCGAGACGTCCAGCGCTGAGGTGGGTTCATCAAGCACCAGAAAGGCGGGTTCCAGCACCAGCGCCCGGGCGAGCGCAATGCGCTGGCGCTGACCGCCTGAAAATTCGTGCGGATAGCGGCCGGCGGACCCGGGGTCCAGTCCGACTTCGCGCAACGCCGCGTCGCGCTTATCCGCCCGCTGCGGCGCGTTGAGGTCAGGCCGGTGCACGCGCAACCCTTCTTCAACGATCTCGGCCACCGACATGCGCGGGCTGAGCGAGCCGAACGGGTCCTGGAAGACGATCTGCATGTGCTTGCGGAATGGCCGCAATGCCTTGCCCGATTTTTCGTCGATGGCCTCGCCCAGAACCACGATGCGTCCCTCGGACCCGATCAACCGCAGCAGCGCGTACCCCAGCGACGACTTGCCCGAACCACTTTCGCCGACGACGCCCAGCGTTTCGCCGCGGCGGACCGAAAGGCTCACGCCGTCCACTGCCTTGATGTGGCCCACTGTCCGTCGCAGGAGGCCGCGGCGGATGGGAAACCACACTTTCATGTCGCTCGCCGAAACCACTTCGGGGGCATCGGCGGGCGGCGCGAGAGGTTTTCCCTGCGGGGCAGCGGCCAGCAGGTGCCGGGTGTAGGCATGCTGCGGCGCCGAAAAGATTTTCGCCGTGGGGCCAGTCTCGACAATCTCGCCTTTGGTCATGACGCAGACGCGGTCGGCGATCCGCCGCACAATCGTCAGGTCATGGGTGATGAACAGCATCGCCATGCCTGTCTGGCGCTGCAGATCCTTGAGCAGCGCGAGGATTTGCGCTTGTACCGTCACGTCGAGCGCGGTGGTCGGTTCGTCGGCGATCAGCAGTTTTGGATCATTGGCCAGCGCCATGGCGATCATGACGCGCTGGCGCTGCCCGCCCGAGAGCTGATGCGGGTAGTCCTCGAGCCGGCGCTGCGGGTCGGGAATGCCGACGGCATCGAGCAATTCGAGCGTGCGCCGCCGCGCTGCCTCGCGCCGCATGCCCTGGTGCACCGCCAGCACCTCGCCGATCTGCCGACCCACTGTATGCACCGGGTTGAGCGAACTCATCGGCTCCTGGAAGATCATGCCCACCCGATTGCCGCGCACAGCCCGCAGCCCCGGTTCGGGCAGTGTCACAAGGTTTTGCCCCTCGAAGGCGATGCTGCCAGCAAGCGATGCGGCCGGCGGCAAAAGGCGCAGCACCGAGAGGGCCGTCACCGACTTGCCCGAGCCGCTTTCGCCCACCAGAGCCAGCGTTTCGCCCGCTTCGATGTCGAAGCTCACCTTGCGCACCGCCTCGAAGGCGCCGAAGCCGATGGAGAGGTCGCGGACCGAGAGCAGGGGGCCGCTCATGCGAAGGTCTTTCGCGGATCGAAGGCATCGCGCACTGCTTCGCCGATGAAGACCAGCAGCGTCATCATCAGGGCGAGGGTGAAAAAGCCGGTCAGCCCCAGCCAGGGCGCCTGCAGATTGTCCTTGCCCTGCGCCAGCAGTTCACCGAGCGAGGGCGAGCCGGGCGGCAGGCCGAAGCCGAGGAAATCGAGCGAGGTCAGTGTTGCCACCGAGCCCGAGAGAATGAACGGCATGAAGGTCAGCGTCGCGACCATGGCGTTGGGCAAGAGGTGCCGCCACATGATGGTGCGATCGGAGACGCCGAGCGCCCGGGCGGCGGTGACATATTCGAAATTGCGGGCGCGCAGGAATTCGGCCCGCACGATGCCCACCAGCGCTACCCAGGAGAACAGCAGCAAAATGCCCAGCAGCACCCAGAAGCTCGGCGCGATGACGCTCGAGACGATCAGCAGCAGGTAGAGCGCCGGCACCGAGTTCCAGATTTCGATCAGCCGCTGGAAGATGAGATCGACCCAGCCGCCGAAATAGCCTTGCACGGCGCCCGCCACCACGCCGACGACCGAGGAGAGAATGGTTAGAATGAAACCGAAGAGAATGGAGATGCGGAAGCCGTAGATCAGCCGCGCCAGCACGTCGCGGCCCTGGTCGTCGGTGCCGAGCCAGTGGAAATTGCCCCAGTTGCACGCCGGGTCCGCCACGCCCATCGGATAGTTGGCGCAGGCAGCGTCGCGGCTCAGCATCCAGGTCGGCGGGTTGGCGCCCGATGTCGGCAGGTAGATGTCCACCGTCTGGTAGCTGAAATGCACCGGCGGCCACAATGCCCAACCATTGGCCGCGATCTCGTCGGCGATGAAGGGCTGGCGATAATCGGTGGTCGCGAGGAACCCGCCAAAGGTGGATTCGGGGTAGGTGACGAAGGCGGGAAATAGTGTCTCGCCCTTGTATTGCACCACGATTGGCCGATCGTTGGTGATGAACTCCGCGCCCAGCGTCACGAGGAACAGCACAAGGAAGATCCAGAGGCTCCACCAGCCGCGGCCATTGGCGCGGAAATTGGCGAGCCGGCGCCGGTTGAGCGGCGAAAGGGTCATCTTTCTAATCGGGGCAGGGGAGGCAAGCACGGTCATGCCGAGCGGCCCTCGAAATCGAGCCGCGGGTCGACCCACATATAGGCGAGGTCGGAGATGAGCCCGATCACCAGCCCGAGCAGCGAGAAGATGTAGAGCGTGGCGAAGACCACCGGATAGTCGCGCGTCGTCACGGCCTCGAAGCCGAGCAGCCCCAGCCCGTCGAGCGAAAAGATGGTTTCGATCAGCAGCGAGCCGGAAAAGAAGACGCCGATGAAGGCGCCGGGGAAGCTGGCGATGATAAGCATCATGGCATTGCGAAAGACGTGGCCGTAGAGCACCCGGTGCTCGGTCAGGCCCTTGGCGCGCGCCGTCGTCACGTATTGCTTGCCGATCTCGTCGAGAAAGGAATTCTTGGTGAGCAGCGTCGTCGTTGCAAAGGCGCCGAGACCCATGGCGATGATGGGCAGCACCAGATGCCAGAAATAGTCGAGGATTTGCCGCCACCAGGGGAATGTCGCCCACCCCGGGGAGGTCAGACCGCGAAGCGGGAAGATGGACCAGAAGCTGCCGCCCGCGAACAGAACGACCAGCGCGATAGCGACGAGGAAGCCGGGCACGGCATAGCCGACGATGATGATGGTCGAGGTCCACACGTCGAACCGCGATCCGTCGCGCACCGCCTTGGCAATGCCGAGCGGAATGGAAATGCCATAGGCGATCAACGTCATCCAGAGGCCGAGCGAGATCGACACCGGCATCTTTTCCTTGATGAGGTCGATCACCGAAATGTCGCGATAATAGCTCTCGCCGAAATCGAAGCGCAGATAGCTCCAGAGCATGGTGCCAAAGCGCTCGAGCGGTGGCTTGTCGAAGCCGAACTGCTTTTCGATGCGCGCGACGAGTTCGGGCGGCAGGCCCTGGCTGCCGCGATAGCCGGTTTTGCTGTCGCCGTTGGTCTGGTTGACCCCCAGATCCCCCGAGCCGCTGCCGGTGATGCGTTCGGTCATCGAGACATTCTGGCCCGAAAGATTGGCCAACGCCTGCTCGACAGGACCGCCCGGCGCGAACTGCGTGATGAGGAACGAGATCGCCATGATGCCGAACACGGTCGGGATCATCAGAAGCAGGCGGCGGATAATGTAGGCGCCCATGCCTTCTCCGGCGGAAACACTTGTGGCCACTGTTCGCCAGCCGCAGGGGACCGGCAAATCACCAAGCGGTGAAGCCATCGCCCTAAAGCATCATGCCGCTGCCCGGTGTGCAAGCGGCGCGGCGGCTTGGCCATCACCGCATTTGCGCTTGCCCACAGGCCATTTCCCGTTACAACTCAAGGGAGAAGGAGATCGCCATGCGCTTCCAGACGGTCGCCCAAGTCAAGAATCCGGGGGTGGTGCGGGTGCTGCTGGTTGCGCTGCGGGCGCACGGCTTCCACCCGCTGGAACCGCGCGACGGTGGTCTGCCGGGGGTGCCTAACCTCTTCGGTCCGGAAGGCATTGCCATAGATGTTCCGGAAGACGAAGCAGAAGACGCAACTCTTCTGGTCGCCGATCTATTGAAGGACATGGATAGTGCGGCCTCGTAAATCGGCCACATTGCTCGCGCAGCACTGTTGTGCGGGATGGGCAATTGAACCGAACGGGCGTCTGGGCTAAAAGCCGCCCAAAGAGTTAATTCCCTTAAGCCCTCGGGGCAGGAGTGTACAATGCAGGTTTGGAAGCGCGGCGCTTCTTCCGGTGCAGGATTGGCGATCGTCGCCCTTGTGGTGGCAGGCTGCTCATCGACCGCCGGTACCAATACGTCCAATCTCAACGTCATTGGGGCGCCTCCACAGGCGCAGCCCGTGCAGTCGTCCACCGTGCAGCAGGGTTCGCTACCCGCGATCGGCGCGCCCGGCACACCCACGCCGAGCCTCTCCGGTCAACCGGTGCTTGGCGGTCAGAGCACTGCCACCAACACGGCCATGGCCTCCAATTCGCAGATCACCACCGGCGCCAGCGTCGGCACGGCACCCACCGCGACGGCCAGCACCGGCTCGATCACTACTGTCGGCGCTCCGATGGCAACCGGTGCGTCCACCGGACCGGAAGGCACCTGGAACGTCGTTGCCGGCGGCCAGACTTGTCGCCTCAACCTGCCGATGACCGCCAAGACGGGCACGAACTACTACCGCGCTTCGGCTCCCGGCTGCACCGTGCCGCAGATTGCCTCGGTCACGGGCTGGCAGCAGGTGGGCAGCCAGTTGCAGCTTTATGATGACAACGGCAACATCGCTGCTTTCATGGCCCCTTCCGGTGGCCGCTATATCGGCACCATCAGCGGCGGCCAGGCCGTGTCGATGGCTCGCTAAGACGAGAGGCCCGCCCATCGGGCCGGCTTTTTGTTGGCTGTGCTGCGAGCCCGTCCCAGACACCCACACCGGTCACCCCCGCGAAAGCGGGGGCCTCCGTTTGAGCCCACGCACCAGGGCGCTGCCCTGCATCCGGAACGGCTTCTGCCGCGCGACGTCATCGCATTTCCAAGCCACGACGATTATTGACGGACCTCCTCACGTGAGTTGCTCCTGGACAGGCGGAGATGACATCTTTGAGAACTGCATGAGGTCTATAGAGTGAACGCCGGCATGCAGGCCCCCGTCCGCAGCGCTTATGACGCGCTTGTCGCGCGGGACGCGCTGACGGCAGATCCCGCCCAACGCGACGCCGCTCAAGAACTCGATCGCGTCCTGGCGGACCTGCTGGCCGCCCGGCCGAGGCGCGGCTTTCGCGGCCTCTTCGAAAAACCGGCCAAGGTGCGGGGCCTTTATCTTCATGGCGAGGTCGGGCGCGGCAAGACCATGCTGATGGACCTCTTTTACGAGGCCGTGCCGTTCCGCCAGAAGAAGCGTGTGCATTTCCACGAGTTCATGGACGAGGTGCATACCAAGGTCGCCGCTTTCCGTAAGTCACCCAAGGGGAGCAGTGACGACGCCGACCCAATCGAAGCGGTGGTCAAGCCGATACTGGCGACGGGCCTCAGGCTGTTGTGCCTCGACGAATTCCACGTGCACGACATCACCAACGCCATGTTGCTCGACCGGCTGTTCAGCAAGCTGTTTGCCGGTGGCCTCACGCTCGTTGCTACCTCCAACGTGGTGCCGGATGAGCTTTACAAGGATGGGCTCAACCGGCAGCTCTTCCTGCCCTTCATCGCGCTCCTGAAGCGCAACTGCGTCGTGCTGGCGCTGCCTGCGGAGCAGGATTACCGGCGGCTCAAGTTTGCCGGTCAGCAGGTCTACGCCTTCGGTACCGGGCCGGACGTCAAGGCGGCGATGGACCGGCTCTGGCTGCGCATCACGGGAGGCGACCCGGGGCACCCGGGCGCCGTCGAAAGCATCGGCCGCTCCATTCCCGTTCCCGCCATGGCCATGGGCGCCGCCCGCTTCGGCTTTGTCGATCTCTGCGAAAAGCCGCTCGGGACCCGGGATTTTGTCCGCATCGCGCACCAGTTCGATTCGGTGCTGATCGATGGGGTGCCGCAAATGGACCGCACCAAGTCCGATGCGGCCAAGCGGTTCATCCTGCTCATCGACTCGCTCTACGACCGCGGCGTCAAGCTCGCCGCCAGCTTCGCGGTGCCACTCGACCAACTCGGGCGAGACGACAAGACGGCGTTCGAATTCCAGCGCACCATCTCGCGGCTCACGGAAATGCAGTCCGAAGAGTATCTGGGCAAGGGGCTGCGCGATGCCGTGGAATCGCCCAATTGAACAGTTGCGCACCGACACGATGCCGAACCGGCAGGCCCCCTTCGCCCATCGGCAATGCCGAATTGCGCCTTACGACGAACGGTTCACTTGCCCGAGGTGGCCCACAGGGTTAAGACGTGCCCCAATTCTACCTGCAGCTTGGGATGAGGACTTATGGCCCGCAAGAAAATTGCCCTAATCGGTGCTGGACAGATCGGCGGTACGCTGGCTCTGCTGGCGGCCCAGAAGGAACTGGGTGACGTCGTCCTGTTCGACGTCGTCGATGGCGTTCCGCAGGGCAAGGCGCTGGACCTGGCGCAGTCCGCTCCCCCGCAGGGCTTCAATGCCTCGCTGAAGGGCACGTCCGAATACAAGGACATCGAGGGCGCCGATGTCGTCATCGTCACTGCCGGCGTGCCGCGCAAGCCCGGCATGAGCCGCGACGACCTCCTCGAAATCAACCTCAAGGTGATGGAGCAGGTGGGCGCGGGCATTGCCAAGTATGCCAGGGACGCGCTCGTCATCTGCATCACCAACCCGCTCGACGCCATGGTCTGGGCGCTGCAGAAGTTCTCCGGCCTGCCCACCAACAAGGTGATCGGCATGGCGGGCGTCCTCGACAGCTCGCGTTTCGTGCATTTCATCGCCGAAGAGCTGGGCGTGTCGGTGGAAGACGTGTCGGCCTTCGTGCTCGGCGGCCATGGCGACACCATGGTGCCGCTGGCCCGCTACTCCACCGTCGCCGGCATTCCGCTGACCGACATCGTCAAGATGGGCTGGCTCTCCAAGGAAAAGCTCGAAGAGATCATCCAGCGCACCCGTGACGGCGGCGCCGAGATCGTCGGGCTGCTCAAGACCGGGTCCGCTTTCTACGCCCCCGCTGCATCCGCCATCGCCATGGCCGAGAGCTATCTCAAGGACAAGAAGCGCATCCTGCCCGCCGCCGCCTACCTCAATGGCGAATACGGCGTCAAAGGCACTTATGTCGGCGTGCCTGTGCTGATCGGCGCCAATGGCGCAGAGAAGATCATCGAGATCACGCTCAATTCGGCCGAGCAGAAGGCGTTCGACAAATCGGTCGGTGCCGTCGAAGGCCTGATCGAAGCCTGCCAGAAGATCCAGCCCAAGCTGGCCTGATCGCCTCTCAGCCGCCGGCCCCGTTCGGCGGCTGTTGCTTTCCGGCGGCCTCTCGCCGGCTCCTTTCTGCCCATTCCCAAGGGGAACCAGATGAACATCCATGAACACCAGGCCAAGGCGCTGCTGAAGGAATACGGCGCGCCCGTCGCCCAGGGCGTCGCCATTACCTCGGTCGACGAGGCCAAGGCCGCGGCCGAGCAGCTTCCCGGTCCGCTATACGTGGTCAAGTCGCAGATCCACGCCGGTGGCCGGGGCAAGGGCAAGTTCAAGGAACTCGGGCCCGACGCCAAGGGCGGCGTGCGCCTCGCCAAGTCGGTGGATGAAGTCATCGCCAACGCCCGCGAAATGCTGGGCAACACCCTCGTGACCAAGCAGACTGGCGAGGCCGGCAAGCAGGTCAATCGCCTCTATATCGAGGACGGCGCCGATATCGCGCGCGAGCTCTACTGCTCGCTGTTGGTCGATCGCGCCACCTCAAAGGTCTCCTTCGTGGTCTCCACCGAAGGCGGCATGGACATCGAAGCCGTGGCCGAGCATACGCCTGACAAGATCATCACCGTCGCGATCGACCCCGAGGCCGGGGTCACCGCCGGCGACGTGAGCAAGATCAACACCGCGCTCAAGCTCGACGGCGCCGCCGCGGAAGACGGCAAGTCGCTGTTCCCGATCCTCTACAAGGCCTTCACCGAAAAGGACATGAGCCTGCTCGAGGTGAACCCGCTGATCGTCATGGAAGACGGCCACCTGCGCGTGCTCGACGCCAAGGTCTCCTTCGACAACAACGCCGCCTTCCGCCACGAGGAACTGAAGCCCCTGCGCGACCTTTCCGAGGAAGACGCCAAGGAAATCGAGGCGTCCAAGTACGACCTCGCCTATGTGGCGCTCGAGGGCAATATCGGCTGCATGGTCAACGGCGCGGGCCTGGCCATGTCCACCATGGACATCATCAAGCTCTATGGCGCCGAGCCTGCCAACTTTCTCGACGTCGGTGGCGGCGCCTCCAAGGAGAAGGTGACGGCCGCCTTCAAGATCATCACCGCCGATCCGGCCGTGAAGGGAATTCTCGTCAACATCTTCGGCGGCATCATGCGCTGCGACGTCATTGCCGAGGGCGTCATCGCCGCGGTCAAGGAAGTCGGCCTCAAGGTTCCGCTGGTGGTCCGTCTCGAAGGCACCAACGTCAAGGAAGGCAAGGCCATCCTCGACAATTCGGGCCTTGACGTCATCTCCGCCGACGACCTCGACGACGCCGCCCAGAAGATCGTCGCCGCCGTCCGCAAGGCCGCCTAAGCCCCTCGAAGAGAGAAGTACCCAATGTCGATTCTCGTCAACAAAGACACCAAGGTTCTCGTCCAGGGCCTAACCGGCAAGACCGGCACGTTCCACACCGAGCAGGCGCTGGCCTATTACGGCACCAAGATGGTCGGCGGCACGCACCCCAAGAAGGGCGGGGAAACCTGGTCGTCCGGTGTCGACGGCACCGAATTGCCGATTTTCGCCACCGTGGCCGAGGGCAAGGAAAAGACCGGCGCAAATGCCTCGGTGATCTACGTGCCGCCTCCGGGCGCCGCTGCCGCCATCGAGGAAGCGATCGAGGCGGAAATCCCGCTTATCGTCTGCATCACCGAAGGCGTTCCGGTCATGGACATGGTGCGCGTCAAGGCCAAGCTCGCCAAATCCAAGTCCCGCCTTATCGGTCCGAACTGCCCGGGCGTGCTGACGCCGGAAGAATGCAAGATCGGCATCATGCCGGGCTCGATCTTCTCCAAGGGCTCGGTGGGCATCGTCTCCCGGTCGGGCACGCTGACCTATGAGGCGGTGTTCCAGACCACCAATGAGGGCCTGGGGCAGACCACCGCTGTCGGCATTGGCGGCGATCCGGTCAAGGGCACCGAGTTCATCGACGTGCTCGAGATGTTCCTCGCCGACGACGCCACCAAGTCGATCATCATGATCGGCGAAATCGGCGGGTCGGCGGAAGAAGAAGCCGCGCAGTTTCTGATCGACGAAGCCAGGAAGGGCCGCAAGAAGCCGATGGCCGGCTTCATCGCGGGCCGCACGGCGCCTCCGGGCCGCACCATGGGTCATGCCGGCGCCGTTATCTCGGGCGGCAAGGGCGGCGCGGAAGAAAAGATCGCGGCGATGGAAGCGGCCGGCATCAAGGTTTCGGCCTCGCCCGCACGCATCGGCGCCACCTTGTCCGAAGTGCTCAAGGGCTGAGGCAGTCCGGGTTAGGGGACGCTGTTCCATCCCCCACCGTCATCACCCGGCTTGTCCGGGTGATCCACGCCTCGATGAGAGGGACGGAGCGAGAAGGTCCAAACCCGCGCGCGACCCGGCCGGTCGCGGTTCGGCCAAGGTTCGGTGGTAGTGCCCGAATCTACACGTTTAGGTGAGGTAGGTGCCCTTGCAGGCGCCGCAAGTCTTAACAAGATACAAAGGAAAAGCGGTCAATATCCCCGCACTTTGCAGACCGCATCTGAAGCCGGCCGCAGCCGGTCCGTTGAGAAGGATAGCAAGGCGCAAAGCCTTGCGACACAAGCGATGACACGACAGGAAAAGAACGACACGTTCTTGCTGACCTCGTTCCTCTATGGGGGGAACGCCGACTACATCGAACAACTCTATTCCCGCTTCAAGACGGACCCATCCAGTGTCGACGAGACCTGGAAGAGCTTCTTTTCAAGGCTCGACGACCAGGCCGGCGTTGCCGAAAAGAACGCCGATGGCCCGAGCTGGGGCCGCAAGGATTGGCCGCAGACGCCACAGGGTGAGCTCGTCAACGCGCTTGACGGCAACTGGGGCGAGATCGCGGTCAAGACGGAAAAGGCTACGGCCAAGAAGGCTGCTGCGGAAGCCAAGCCCGCGCCAAGCCCGACCGACGTGCTGCAGGCGACGCGCGATTCGATCCGCGCCATCATGATGATCCGCGCCTACCGGATGCGCGGCCATCTGCACGCCGATCTCGACCCGCTCAAGCTCAAGTCTGACGAGTCGGCCCCCGAGCTCGATCCCAAGAGCTACGGCTTTACGGAGGCCGATTACGGCCGCAAGATCTTCATCGACAACTACCTCGGGCTCGAATACGCCACCATCCCCGAGATGCTGGCCATCCTGCAGCGCACCTATTGCGGCACGCTCGGCATCGAGTTCATGCACATCTCCGATCCCGACGCCAAGCAGTGGATCCAGGAGCGCATCGAGGGGCCGGACAAGGAAATCTCCTTCACGCCCGAGGGCAAGAAGGCCATTCTCAACAAGCTGGTCGAGGCCGAGGGCTTCGAAAAATTCCTCGACGTCAAGTACACCGGCACCAAGCGCTTCGGTCTCGACGGCGCCGAAGCCACCATTCCCGCGCTTGAGCAGATCATCAAGCGTGGTGGGGCCCTTGGTATCAAGGACATTGTCCTGGGCATGGCCCATCGCGGGCGCCTCAACGTCCTGACGCAGGTGCTGGCCAAGCCGCATCGTGCGCTGTTCCACGAATTCAAGGGTGGCGCGTTCTACCCGGACGACGTCGAGGGGTCGGGCGATGTGAAATATCACCTGGGCGCCTCCTCGGATCGCGAGTTCGACGGCAACAAGGTGCACCTGTCGCTCACCGCCAACCCCTCGCATCTCGAGATCGTCGATCCCGTGGTGCTGGGCAAGTCGCGCGCCAAGCAGGACCAGTACATCTCCCCGCAGGGCAAGCTCATCGACATCGCCACCGAGGGCAAGCCGGACCGCTCCATGGTTCTGCCGCTGCTCATCCATGGCGACGCCGCCTTCGCCGGCCAAGGCGTGGTTGCCGAGTGCCTGGGGCTGTCCGGCCTCAAGGGACATCGCACGGGTGGCTCGATCCACTTCGTCATCAACAACCAGATCGGGTTTACCACCTCCCCAATCTATTCGCGCTCCTCGCCCTATCCGACCGACGTCGCCAAGATGATCGAGGCGCCGGTGCTGCACGTGAACGGCGACGATCCGGAAGCGGTGGTGTTCGCGGCCAAGGTGGCGGTCGAATACCGCCAGACCTTCGGCAAGCCCGTCGTCATCGACATGTTCTGCTATCGCCGCTTCGGCCATAACGAAGGCGACGAACCCAGCTTCACCCAGCCGCTGATGTATTCGCGCATCCGCGGCCACAAGACGACGCTCGAAATCTATGCGGAAAAGCTGATCGCCGAAGGCCTCGTGACGGCCGAGGAAGTGGAAAAGCTGCGTACCGACTGGAAGGCCTCGCTCGAGACCGAATTCGAGTCCGGCCAGAACTACAAGCCCAACAAGGCCGATTGGCTCGATGGCGCCTGGAAGAACTTCAAGCCCGCCGAAGACGAGGGTCCGCGCCGCGGCGAAACCGGCGTTGCCATCGACCGGCTGGCGCAGATCGGCGCCGATCTGTCCCGCGTGCCCGAGGGCTTCAACGCGCACAAGACGGTGCGCCGCTTCATGGACAACCGTCTCAAGGCCATCAACGCGGGCGAGGGGATCGACTGGGCGACCGCCGAGGCGCTTGCCTTCGGAACCCTTGTCACCGAGGGCCATCCCGTTCGTCTTTCCGGCCAGGACGTCGAACGCGGCACGTTCAGCCAGCGCCATTCGGTGCTCAACGATCAGGAAGTGGAAGCGCGCTCCTACACGCCGCTCAACAACCTCGCTCCTGATCAGGCGCGCTACGAAGTCATCAACTCCATGCTCTCGGAAGAGGCCGTGCTGGGCTTCGAATATGGCTACAGCCTTGCCGAGCCGCGGGCGCTGACCCTGTGGGAGGCCCAGTTCGGCGACTTCGTCAACGGCGCCCAGGTTGTCATCGACCAGTTCATCTCCTCGGGCGAGCGCAAGTGGTTCCGCATGTCGGGCCTCGTGATGTTGCTGCCGCATGGCTATGAAGGGCAGGGGCCCGAGCACTCCTCGGCGCGTCCCGAGCGCTTCCTGCAGCTCTGCGCCGAAGACAACATGCAGGTCGCCAACTGCACCACGCCGGCGAACTACTTCCATGCGCTGCGCCGGCAACTCAAGCGCGACTTCCGCAAGCCTTTGGTGCTGTTCACGCCCAAGAGTCTCTTGCGCCACAAGCGTGCGGTATCGAGCCTCGCCGAAATGGGCGAAGGCAGCTTCTTCCATCGTCTCCTCTGGGACGATGCTGAAACGCCGGGCGTGCCGAAGACGACGATCAAGCTGGCGCCGGATAACCGGATCCGCCGCGTCGTGCTGTGCACCGGAAAGGTCTATTATGACCTCTTGGAGGATCGCGAGAAGCGCGGCATCGACGATGTCTATCTCCTGCGCGTCGAGCAGCTCTATCCGTTCCCTGCCAAGGCGCTGGTGGACGAATTGAGCCGCTTCCCCAATGCGGAAATCGTCTGGTGCCAGGAAGAGCCCAAAAACATGGGCTATTGGTCCTTCATCCAGCCCTATGTGGAATGGGTGCTGGATCAGGTTGGCCGCGTCGGCCAGCGGGTGCATTATGTGGGCCGTCCGGCCGCGGCTTCGCCGGCCACCGGGCTCATGCGCACCCACCTTGCCCAGCTTCAGGCATTCCTGGACGAAGCGTTCGCCAAATAGGCCACCAAAGAGGATCAACACTCCATGTCGACAGAAATCCGCGTGCCGACGCTGGGCGAAAGCGTCACCGAGGCCACCATCGGCCAGTGGTTCAAAAAGGTGGGCGACACCATCGCCGCCGATGAACCCGTGGTCGAACTCGAGACCGACAAGGTGACCATCGAAGTGCCCGCGCCGGCTGCCGGTGTGCTCGAGGCCATCGCTGCCAACCCCGGCGACACGGTGGACGTCGGCGCGCTGCTCGGCGCGATCGGAGCCGGGTCCGGTGCGAGTACCTCGGCGCCGGCCGCCAAGGCCGCAGCCCTGTCACCGCAGGCCGAAACGGCGCGTCAGGCAGGCCCGGAAGCCATACGGCAGAACGCTCCCGCCTCTGGGGGTACGGATCGTGCCCCCTCGCCATCGGCCCAGAAGATGATTGCCGAGAAGGGCCTCGATGGCGACGCCATCAACGGGTCGGGCAAGTCGGGCCAGGTGCTCAAGGAAGATGTTCTGGCGGCACTGAAGCAGCCGACGGCTGCCGAGGAGGCCACGCAGGCCGCCCCTGCCTCGGCCCCGGCCGCCAAGCCGGCCGAGGTCAAGGCTCCTGCCGCGCCGCGCGCCCCTGTCGCGCAGGATGACGCTAGCCGCGAAGAACGGGTCAAGATGACCCGCCTGCGCCAGACCATCGCACGGCGCCTCAAGGACGCACAGAACACCGCCGCCATGCTGACCACTTTCAACGAGGTGGACATGAAGCCGGTGATGGACTTGCGGAACCAGTACAAGGAGCTCTTCGAGAAGAAGCACGGCGTCAAGCTGGGCTTCATGGGCTTCTTCACCAAGGCGGTCGTCCATGCGCTCAAGGAAATTCCCGCCGTCAATGCCGAGATCGATGGCGATGACCTGATCTACAAGCAGTACGCCCACATCGGCGTGGCCGTCGGGACCGACAAGGGTCTTGTCGTGCCGGTGGTCCGCAATGCGGACCAGATGGCAATCGCCGAGATCGAGAAGGAAATCGGCAATCTGGGCAAGAAGGCGCGCGACGGCCAGCTGTCGATGGCCGACATGCAGGGCGGCACCTTCACCATTTCCAATGGCGGCGTCTACGGCTCGCTGATGAGTACGCCCATCCTCAATGCCCCGCAGTCGGGCATTCTGGGTATGCACAAGATCCAGGAGCGTCCCGTGGTGGTGGGCGGACAGATCGTCATTCGCCCGATGATGTATCTGGCGCTGAGCTACGATCACCGCATCGTCGACGGCAAGGAAGCGGTGACCTTCCTCGTGCGCGTCAAGGAGAGCCTGGAGGCGCCCGAGCGTCTCGTGCTCGACCTCTAGGATTTCTGCCGCAGTTCTGGTTGAAAAGGGCTCGCTCCGGCGGGCCCTTTTTGCGTGCCTCGCAGCTTCGTGTCCGTGGTGGAAGCCAGTGTTAGCCCTCCGTTAACGCGCGAACCGTCTTTGTGCGTGACCGGGGGCACTGTCTGTTAGCGTTTGGAGTGAAATGTTGTTTCGTACCCCGGCCTTGGTCCTCACCCTCCTCGCCCTGTCGATCGCTCCTGGCAAAGCCCAGGAAGCGCAAGACAATGCGGCCCTGATCGGAGAGTTGATGGCGTTCCACGGCTCGGAAGCCATCGTCAACGTGATGACCACCCATTGCTACGAAACCACCGGCCTCGACGACAGCTACAAGACCGCGGCCGAGAACTGGTATCTTCGCAATATCAGTTACTTGGACCTGGCTGACCGGGTGATCGACATGCTTGGCGGAGCGGCCGAAGGTGACCTCAAAGCCGCCCGGGAATACGGCGGCAGCCAGATCATGTCGGCCTACAACCAGGCCGGCGACCAGGACACCTTCTGCCGCACCTTCCTCGAGCAGGTCGAGAGCGGCGCGTTTGACATCGACAAGCAATTGCCCGGGCCGCTGGAGCGCGCCCAGGAGATTTCCGCGTCCTGAGGGCGGCACGTCCAGCCTCCTCGACAGACCTCATGCTTTTGGAGCGTTCGCGGGCCCCCGCCTATCCTGTACCTGATCGGACGCGGCAGGGCTTTTCCCACCGCCGCCGGTGGTTTAATCACGTCACCGGTACTACATTGAGCGAGCCGGCTGCACGCGGCGCACAACAGTTCAGGGCAAGGACAAATGGCAGAACAATTCGACCTCACCGTCATCGGCTCGGGCCCGGGGGGCTATGTGTGCGCCATCCGCGCGGCGCAACTGGGGCTGAAGGTGGCCGTGGTGGAAAAGTGGCCGACCCTGGGGGGCACGTGCCTCAACATCGGTTGCATTCCGTCCAAGGCGCTGCTGCACGCCTCCGAACTGTTTGAAGAGGCCGGGCACGGCTTCAAGAGCCTGGGCATTGACATTCCGGCGCCGCAGCTGAACCTGCCGCAAATGATGACGCACAAGAGCGAAACCGTGGCCTCCAATGTGGGCGGCGTCGATTACCTCTTCAAGAAAAACAAGATCACCGTGTTCCGCGGCATCGGTTCCATTCCGGCTGTCGGCAAGGTGCTGGTGACGCCGCAGACAGGCGCGCAGACGGAGATCGCCACCAAGAGCACCGTGATCGCGTCCGGCTCCGTTTCCGCCAGCCTGCCCGGTATCGAGATCGACGAGCGCAGCATTGTCAGCTCCACCGGTGCTCTGGCGCTTGAACAGGTGCCGGCGCGCATGGTCGTCATCGGTGCCGGGGTTATCGGGCTCGAGCTGGGGTCGGTGTGGCAGCGCCTGGGGGCCAAGGTCACCGTGGTGGAGTATCTCGACCGCATACTGCCCGGCATGGACAGCGAAGTGGCCCGTCAGTTCCAGCGCATGCTGCAAAAGCAGGACATCGAGTTCAGGCTCTCGAGCAAGGTGGCGGGAATCGACAAGCAGGAAGACGGATCGCTCAAGCTGCGCGTCGAACCCGCCAAGGGCGGCGAGGCCGAGACGATGGACGCCGATATTGTGCTCGTCGCCGTCGGCCGCAAGCCATACACCGATGGGCTGGGGCTCGACATCGTCGGCGTGGGGCTGGACGAGCGTGGCCGGGTCCGGGTGGACAACCACTACCAGACATCAGTGGACGGCATCTACGCCATCGGGGACGTCATTGCCGGGCCGATGCTGGCGCATAAGGCAGAGGACGAGGGCATCGCGGTAGCGGAAATTCTCGCAGGGCAGGCGGGGCACGTGAACTACAAGGCGATCCCAGCGGTCGTCTACACCAATCCGGAAGTGGCCTCTGTCGGCAAGACCGAGGATGAGCTCAAGGCCGAGGGCGTCAACTACAAGATCGGCAAGTTCCCCTTCACCGCCAACGGCCGTGCCAAGGCGATGCTGGCCACCCAGGGTTTTGTCAAAATCCTTGCCGATGTCGAGACTGATCGAATCCTTGGGGCCCACATCATCGGCAAGAATGCCGGCGAGATGATTCACGAGCTCGTGGTGGCGATGGAGTTCTCCGGTGCTGCCGAGGACGTGGCCCGAACGACCCACGCCCACCCGACCCTTTCGGAGGCAGTGCGAGAGGCGGCCCTTGCTCTCGGCGACGGCGCCATTCACATCTGACCGAGCCTCATCAAGATCCCAAAGCCCCGGCCTAGTCCGGGGCTTTTTGCATCCGGCTCCAGTTAAGGTCATCATACAACTTGGAAAAGATTGTATGTTGACTTGTTTTTTCGGCTTCCATACCAGTTACGCATGGCAGCCGGGTTTTTCGCCTGCGCTGCACAGGGGCCGGGGAGGCTCCGCCGACCAAGCGCCAGGGAGAGGGCGCAACCGTCGGAGATAAAACTGGGAGGATCATCATGTTTCATCTGCCACGCGCGGCGGCTGGTGCCGTCGTCGCCGCATCACTTCTCGTCTCAGCGGCCAGCGCCCAGACAGTGCTTCGCTCGTCCGATACCCATCCTGATGGATACCCCACGGTCGAGGCGGTGAAGTACTTTGGCGAACTGGTCAAGGAGCGCACCGATGGCCGCTATGAGGTCGAGGTTTTCCACTCGGCTCAGTTGGGTCAGGAAGCCGACACCATCGAGCAGACGCAGTTCGGGGTGATCGACCTCAACCGCATCTCGATCGGAGCCTTCGGCACCCAGGTGCCTGAGGCCACGGTTACGCAACTGCCCTTCATCTTCCGCTCGGTCGACCACTACCACAACGTGCTCGATGGCCCGATCGGCGACGAAATCCTGGCTGCCTTCGACAGCGTCGACGTGGTGGCTCTGGCCTTTTACGACGGCGGTTCGCGCTCCTTCTACAACAGCAGCAAGCCGATCGAAACTCCGGACGACATGGCCGGCATGAAGTTCCGCGTCATGCAATCCGACATCTTCGTGGACATGGTCGGAGCACTCGGCGGCAACGCGACGCCCATGCCCTATGGCGAGGTGTATTCGGGCATCCAGACCGGCGTCATCGACGGTGCCGAAAACAACTACCCCAGCTACGATACGGCCGGTCACGCTGAAGTGGCGAAATATTACTCGCTCGACGAACACCTGATGGTGCCCGAAGTGCTGGTGATGTCCAAGATCGTCTGGGACGGCCTAGCCCCTGAAGATCAGGAAATCTTCCGCCAGGCGGCCAAGGACTCCGTCGCCAAGCAGCGCGAGCTCTGGGCGGCCCAGGAAGTCGAGTCCAAGAAGAAGGTCGAGGAACTCGGCGCCAAGATCAACACCGTCGACAAGGCGCCGTTCATCGAGGCCATGAAGCCGGTCTACGAAAAGTACGTCACCGATCCCAAGCTCAAGGACCTGGTGGAACGCATCCAGGCCACTGAAGGCTGATGGCGAACCGGGCCGGCGAAAGCCGGCCTGGTTTCTCGATGGAGAGTGACGTGAAAAACGGATTATTGGCCGCCAGCCGGGTGTTCGGAGGCGTCGCCATGGTCGCCTTGTGGCTGGCGGGACTTGGCCTTGTGGCGATGACGGCAATCGTGGCGTACCAGGTCTTCATGCGCTACGTGATGAACTCCTCGCCCCCCTGGACCGAAGCGTCCTCGATCATGATCATGAGCTGGTTCATCTTCCTCGGCGCCGCGGTCGGCGTGCGCGAGAAGTTCCATATGGGCTTTGACGTTCTGCTCTACGTCCTGCCGCCATCGGGCAAGCCGGTCCTCCGCACCATCAGCGATCTGGCGATATTCGCGTTCGGCTTCGGCATGGTCTGGTTCGGCGGAGAACTTGCCTTGCGGGGGTGGACGGTTCGCGTCCCGGTGCTCGGGGTGCCGCAGACATTGACTTACCTTCCCATCGTCGTCTCAGGCCTGCTGATCTGCCTTTTCGTGCTCGAGCGCATGGCCCTGCGCCTGGCCGGAGAACCGGTGGACGACGTCGAGACCGACCAGATCGTGAGCGAGGCCTAAGCGATGGAATACTGGATTCTCTTCGGCACGTTCACGGCATTGATGCTGATAGGCACGCCGATCTCCTTTTGTCTCGGCATCGCGAGTTTCGCGACCATCACCTATCTCGGGCGCCCGGCCATCGTGGTGTTCCAGCAGCTCAATTCGGGTGTTTCGGTCTTCACGCTGATGGCCATCCCCTTCTTCATCTTTGCCGGCGACCTGATGATGCGTGGCGGCATCGCCGCGCGCATCATCGCCTTTGCCGGCGCCATTGTCGGCCACATCCGGGGCGGCCTTGGCCAGGTCAACGTCCTCGCCTCGACCCTCTTCGGTGGCATTTCCGGATCGGCTGTTGCCGAAGCGGCGGCCGTCGGCGGCATCATGATTCCGCAGATGAAGGAGCGCGGCTATGGCGCCGATTATGCGGTCAACGTGACCTCGATGGCCGCGCTCATCGCGCTCCTGCTGCCGCCCAGCCACAACATGATCATCTATTCGATCTCCGGCGGCGGACGCATCTCCATCGCCGACCTTTTTACGGCCGGGGTGATCCCGGGCATCCTGCTGGCCATCTCACTGATGGTCACGGCCTATATTGTGGCGCGGCGCCGGGGCTACCCAACCGAACCATTTCCCGGCTTTGCCAAGGCATTCCAATACTTCATCATTTCGATACCCGGCCTGATGCTGATCGCCATCATTTTTGGCGGCGTGCGCTCCGGTATTTTCACGGCCACGGAAAGCTCCTGCATCGCCGTCATCTACGCCCTGCTCGTCACCATCTTCGTCTACCGGACGATGGACTTCTCGAACTTCGTGCACTGCGTTACCGGCGCCGTTCGGACCACCGCCATGGTGCTCTTCATCATCGGCTCGGCCGCCTCGTTCGGCTGGTTGATGGCCTATCTGCGCGTTGCTCCGATCCTCACCGATGGCGTGGCGCAACTCACCAACGATCCGCTGATGGTGTTGATGCTGATCAACATCCTGCTGTTGCTGCTCGGGACCTTCATGGACATGGGCCCGCTGATCATCATCACGACCCCGATCTTCCTGCCGATGGTCACCGAATTCGGTGTCGATCCCGTCCATTTCGGCGTCATCATGATCCTCAATCTCGGCATCGGGCTCAACACGCCACCCCTGGGGCCCGTGCAGTTCGTGGCCGCAGCAGTGGGCAAGATCTCGATCTGGCAAGCCATGCGCAGCGTCTGGCCGTTCTACGGAGCGGGGCTGCTGGTGCTGGGACTCGTCACCTACATCCCCGCGCTCTCTCTTTGGCTTCCGGGCCTGTTCAGGGGGCACTGATGTCGCTTGATACCGCGGGGGTGCCGGCGCGCCGGCTGAAACTGGCCGACATGGTGATCGAGACGCTGCGCAAGGGCATCTCCGCTGGTGAGTTCGGTGCCGGTGCCAAGCTGCCGACCGAAAATCAGCTGGCGGTGCAGTTCGGGGTGAGTCGAACGGTCATTCGTGAAGCGATCGCGGCCTTGGCGGCGGATGGGCTCGTGCAGCCGCGCCAGGGTGCCGGCGTCTTCCTGCTCGATCGCGCCGCGACGGCGTTCACCCGGCTGGGCGGGGAGAGCAGCAACAAGATTTCAGTGGCTCTCAACGTGCTCGAAGTGCGTATGGGCATCGAAATCGAATCCGCCGGCCTTGCTGCCGAGCGCCACAGCGCCAGCCAGGAGGCCGCAATCCTGGAGGCGTGGAACGACTTTGGGCGGCTGCTGAAGCAGGGTAATCCGACCGGCAAGAGCGACTTCGCCTTCCATCGCGCCATCGCCGCGGCAACCAATAACCCGTTCTACATCGAAGTGCTCGATTCTTTGGGCAGCCGCACGATCCCGTGTGACGTGGCCTCACCTTGGGGTACGGAGAGCGTCCTCACCTTCGAATACCAGGCAGGCCTCCACGAGGAGCACCGCCGCATTCTCGGTGCCATCGCCTCGCGCGACGCGGAAGCAGCGCGCGAGGCGATGCGCGACCATCTTTCCCGCAGCCAGGAGCGCTACCGCGCGCGGCTCGCCGAGCGAAGCCAAAGCCAGTAGGAATTTCCATGACCACCCAATACGACATCCGCTTCGCCATCGATCCTGTCACCGCCGCAGGCTTGGGCACCGAGGAATTGCGCGAAAACTTCCTCATCGAAGACTTGTTTGCCCTGGGCGAGGTGCGCTGGACATATAGCCACTACGACCGCATGGCCGTGGGGAGCGCAGTCCCCGGCGAAGGATCGCTGGCGCTGGAACCCATCAAGCCCACGGGCACGGGCGCCTTTCTTGAGCGGCGCGAGATGATCGTGGTCAACATCGGCGAACCCGGCAGCATCAGTGTCGATGGCCAGGATCACGCCGTCGGCAGCCGCGACATGCTCTATATCGGCATGGGCGCCAAAGACGTCCGCTTTGCCGGCAACGGCGCCAAGTACTACCTGCTCAGCGCTCCAGCCCATGCGCGCTATCCGACCACGCTCCTGCAGCAGTCGGGGGCAAAGCGCCTTGATCTGGGCAGCAATGCCACGGCCAATGAGCGCTCCATCTTCCAGTATGTGAACGCAGACAGCGTCAAGACCTGCCAGCTGGTGGTCGGGCTGACGCAGTTTGCTCCGGGATCGGTTTGGAACACCATGCCGGCGCACGTCCACGACCGGCGCATGGAGGCGTATCTTTATTTCGACCTGCAGCCGGACGCGTTCGTCATGCACCTCATGGGAGAGCCGCAGGAAACGCGGCACCTGATCGTGCGCAATGAGGAGGCGGTGCTGTCCCCGCCGTGGTCGGTCCATGCCGGCGCCGGCACCGGGGCCTACACCTTTATCTGGGCCATGGCCGGCGACAATGTCGACTACACCGACGTGGACAAGGTCGCCATGGAGGATTTGCGCTGATGGACTTCAGCGCCTTCAATCTGTCCGGCAAGCGGGTCATGGTGACCGGGGCCAATACGGGCATCGGGCAGGGCATCGCTCTTGCCATCGGACGCGCTGGTGGCGCCGTGCTCGGCGTCGGGCGCTCGAGCATGGAAGAAACCGCATCGCTGATGGCGGGGCAGGGGGCAGATTTTGCGGCCATCGAGGCCGATCTCGGCTCGCCTCGGGGTGCGCAGGCCATGTTCGAAGCGGCCTGGGACGCGCACGGCCCAATCGATGGGCTCGTCAACAATGCCGGGATCATCCGTCGAGCCGATGCCGTGGACATCACCGAGGAGGACTGGGACAGCGTGATGGACATCAACCTGAAGTCGATGTTTTTCCTCTGCCAGTCCCTCGGCCGCAAGGCGCTCGCGGCGGGGCGGGGCGGCCGTATCGTCAATATCGCCTCGATGCTGAGCTTCCAGGGCGGTATCCGGGTAGCGAGCTACACCGCCTCCAAGAGCGGGGTCCTGGGCATCACGCGCCTCCTCGCCAATGAATGGGCAGCCAACGACATCAACGTCAATGCCATAGCGCCCGGATATATCGAGACCAACAACACCCAAGCACTGCGCCACGACCCTGACCGGTCGGCCTCCATTCTTGGGCGGATACCCGCAGGGCGCTGGGGCGTTCCGGCGGACATTGGTGACGCGGCGGTGTTCCTTCTGGCGCCTGCGTCCAACTATATGCACGGCGCGGTCATCCCCGTGGATGGCGGCTGGTTAGCGAGGTAAGTCATGAGCGATCAGAAATTCTTTGCCCAGCCCCATGAGACCGAGTGGACCGAGCTGGGACCGGGCAATACGCGCCGCGTGTTGATCCACACGCCGGAGCTGATGCAGGTGGAGTTCGGCTTCGAACAGGGCGCCGTGGGTGCGCCCCACAGCCATCCGCATGTCCAGGTTAGCTACGTGGCCGAGGGGCGGTTCGAAGTGACCATTGATGGCGAGACGCAAGTGGTGGAGCAGGGCGGCAGTTTCATCGTGCCGTCCGGTTTGACCCATGGTGTCGTGGCGCTGACGCGCGGCCGCCTGGTCGACGTCTTCACGCCCATGCGTCAGGATTTTGTCTAACCGGCCAGCTCCTGCAGCAAGGGGGCGTAGGCGTGGTCGTGTCGTCCTGCCCAATTGGGATGCCCCGGCTTGGTCAGCCAGCCGCGACGCGGCGGGATCATGCTGTAGATCTGCCGCTCCGGCCGCTCCCGCCAGGTGATGTTGAATGCCGCGTAACGGGGAAAGAACTCGAGCGCATGGTAGGGCAGGTGATCGTGGATCCACCAGGCCAGCGCTTCCCAATCGCCGGTGCGGTCGTAGTAGCCGATGGCGCGGGTGACGACGACGCAGGCGGTAGCGCCCATCCGTCCCTCAGCGTCGCGGCGGTCCCAGATGTGACCGGCGTAGTTGCGTTCATTGCTGGCGCAGTTGAGCTTGTTGGCATTGCCAAACGCATTGACTTCCGGCGAGCGGTAGGCCGATCTGACGGCGACGCGGCCGAACTTTTCCTGGAGCGGCTCAAGCAGGGTTTGGCAGAGCGCGCGTCCGGCCGCGATGGCAAGATCGGGATCATCCGGGATGTTGGCAAAGCCGTTGACGGCGGCGATCTCCGAAAAAAGAAAATCGCGCATGAAGAAGCTTTCGCTCAGCCGAACCCGGCCGAAGGTCTCGAGAGCGCGGACGCTGGTGGGCTGGCGCATGGTTGTCTCAGCTGATGGCGACGGCGCCACGTTCTGCCGCTATGGTCGGGCCTGCAAGCCGATTTCAACGGATGGGACATGCTGCTGATCGCCTTCTACATCGCCATCGCTGCCGAGGCGATGACAGCCGCGCTGGCTGCCGGACGGCGCAACATGGACTGGTTCGGCGTCTGCCTCATTGCCTGCGTCACGGCTCTGGGCGGAGGGACCATGCGCGATGTGTTCCTCGACCATTACCCGCTCGTCTGGGTCGCCAACCCCTATCTGCTGCTGCTGGTGTGCGGCGCAGCGCTAGCGACGATTCCGCTGGCGCGGCTGGTGGATCGGCTGAAGTGGCCCTTTCTCCTGCTCGATGCCCTGGGCCTGGTGGTGTTCACAATCATCGGGTGCAATGTGGGCATCGACGCCGGCGTGCACCCGATCATCGTCATCGTGGCGGGCATGGTGACGGGCACGGTGGGCGGCATCCTGCGGGACGTGCTCTGCAACGACATTCCGCTGATCTTCCAGGGCGAACTCTACGCCACGGTCTCGATGGTCACCGGCGTCATCTACTTCCTTGGCATCCATGGCGGCATTCAGGCCGACTTGATAGCGATCATTGCCGCTGCAGTAGGCTTTTCCCTTCGCGTCGCCGCGCTGCTCTTTAAATGGGAAATGCCACGCTTCGTCTTCGACAGGCAGATGCGCAAATGAAGCCGGTGCGTCTCGTGCTCTCAAGGCGGTCCGGATTTGACCTGCAGGCCCTTTCGCAAACGACGAATGGACTGCAGGCGCAGTCCGTGGCGAGACCGGGTCGGTGGGGGAACCCGTTTTCCGTCGGCGCGATAGCGGAGGAGATGGGCATTCCCGCCGATGCAGCGCGTGCCGAGGCCGTGCGGCGGCACAGGCTCTGGCTGGCCGGGCAACTCGAGATCGACCGTCCCCCACCCGATCCAGCGACGATCCGCGCTGAACTGGGCGGCAAGAACCTGGCCTGCTGGTGCTCGTCCGATGGTCCCTGCCACGCCGACACGTTGATTAGCGTGGCGAACCCCTAGACCTCTCCGGTCCCACCGTCTAATGACGCTACCATACAAGAAGGAGCTACTGCTTTGCGGCAAACCTGGCGTTGGTTCGGTCCCAAGGACCTGTGCAGCATCGATGACATCACCCAGGTCGGGGCCGTGGGGGTTGTCAGTGCGCTGCACCACGTGCCCAACGGTGTCGTCTGGACCCGCGAGGAGATCGAAAAACGCAAGTCCGAGATCGGCACGCGCCGTGATGGCACGCCCTCCGGCCTCACCTGGGACGTGGTCGAGAGCCTGCCCGTCAGCGAGGATATCAAGAAGCAGAAGAACGACTGGCGCGAGCACATCGCCAACTACAAGACGTCACTCCGCAACCTGGCGGACAGCGGCATCGAGGTCATCTGCTACAACTTCATGCCGGTGCTGGACTGGACCCGAACAAATTTGACATGGACCCTGCCCAATGGCGGCTCCTGCATGCGGTTCGACATCAACGACTTTGCCGCGTTCGATATCCATATCCTGCAGCGGCGCGGCGCCGAAGCCGACTTCACCAACGCCATCGTGGACGAAGCCGCCCGCCGTGCTGCGGCGATGAGCGAGGATGACAAGAAGCGCCTCGCCCGCAACGTCACCATGGGACTGCCGGGCTCCACCGAATCCCTCAGCCTCGATGACGTCCGGGAGCATCTTGCCCAATACGGCAGCATCGATGCCGATCAGTTGCGGCAGCACTTCATCGACTTTCTCGAAGAAGTGGTGCCGGTGGCCGAGGATCTGGGCCTGCGCCTTTGCTGTCATCCCGATGACCCTCCGTTTTCGCTGCTGGGGTTGCCGCGGGTCATGTCGACCGAAGCTGATTACCGCACCATTCTCGAGGCGGTGGACAGTCCGGCCAATGGTGCCACGCTCTGCTCGGGATCGCTTGGCGCCCGTCCCGACAACGATCTGCCCGGCATGATGGAGCGCCTGGGCAGCAAGGTGCACTTCATCCACCTCCGCAACGTCAAGCGCGATGGCGAAGCCCTGCGCGATTCCTTCTACGAGGCCGAGCATCTGGCCGGCGATACCGACATGGTGGCCCTGATCGCCGCCATCGTGCGCGAGGAGGCCCGACGGAAGGCGGAAGGTCGTGCCGATGCCGTCATCCCGATGCGACCCGACCACGGGCAGGACATCCTAGATGACCTGGGCCGCCGCTCGCAACCGGGCTACCCCACCATCGGCCGCATGAAGGGACTGGCGGAACTGCGGGGCGTGATGACGGCGCTGGAACACGCAACATATGGCCTTGCCAAGCCGTAGTTTACGACTTCTCAAACCCTGCTGGCCCACAATCGTCCGGTCATCCCGCACCGGACAGCATTGCCTATGGACGCCTTGAGGGCCTTCCACCATCTGGTGGCCTGGTTCACACCCCAGGAAATGAGGAGCGACCTGCACGTGCGAAAGCGCGTGCAGATGTTCGTCATCAGCCACCTGTTCGGGCCGCTGATCGCGACCCCTATCCCGGTGACGCTGTGGATCGCTGATCCCCAACCCATGCCGCATGTGCCGATCTTGGCGGCGTCGATCTACGGGTTCTGGCCTTTCCTGGGGCTGCTCAAGCTCCTGCCCCGGGCCTATGTTCCCATTGCAATGGCGTCGGTGCTGAACCTTGTGTTCTGCATCCTCTGGGGGGCCTACCACTACGGGGGCGCCAGCTCGCCCTTCCTGGTCTGGCTGGTCCTCGTTCCGCTGCTGGGGTTCATGTATCTCGGCTCGACCTGGCTGGCGCGCATCACGGTGCTCAGCGCGATCTTTGGCGGCCTCGCCTGTCTCTACGGACTGTATCTGCACGGGGCGTTCCCCAACCACATTCCCGTCGAGAACATGGTGGTCGCCGGGGTCCTCTCGGCGCTTGGCGCAAACCTCTACGTGTTCATGATGGCCGCGTACTACGCGGTGGTAGTGGACAGCCAGTCCGAGCTGATGCAGGAAATCGAGCGGCACCAGTCCACCCTTCGTGCCCTGACCGTTGCCAAGAACGAGGCTGAACGCGCCAACGGGGCGAAGTCGGAGTTCCTGGCCAAGATGAGCCATGAACTGCGGACGCCGCTCAATGCCGTGCTGGGCTATTCCGAAATTCTGCTCGAGGACGCCGAACTTGATGGACGCGGCGAGCAGATCGCCGATCTTCAGAAGATCAGTGGCGCGGGAAAACACCTTCTGGCCATGGTCAACGACATTCTCGACATCTCCAAGATCGAGGCCGGCAAGATGGTGCTGCATGTCGAGAGGGTTGACCTCGACAAGCTGATCAGTGACGTCGAAGCCACGGCCCGACCGCTGGCGGCCAAGAACACCAACAGCTTCGTGGTCGACGCAGAACGCCCGCTCGGCACGGTACAGGCGGACGCGACCAAGCTGCGACAGGCGATCTTCAACCTGCTCTCAAACGCGGCCAAGTTCACGCAGAATGGCCAGATCACCCTGTCCGTCGCGCGGCGCCGCATCGATGGCTGGGAATGGATGGAGATTGCCGTCACCGACACCGGCATCGGGATTTCGCCCGAGCAACAGCGCGCCCTTTTCAGCAATTTCTCACAGGCGAACTCCAAGATCGCGGCAGTCTACGGGGGCACCGGACTGGGCCTGTCGCTCAGCCAAAACCTGTGCCGGTTGATGGGTGGCCGGATCGAAGTCGAAAGTGCGCTGGGCAAGGGCGCCCGGTTTGCCATCCATCTGCCCGCAGACGTGGCGCCGTCGGCCGGCGCTTCTCCCGTCGCGTCACCCGCGCCGCAGGTTTCACGCGAGCCCACGCGAAATCCCCCTGCCGCGCCTGAGGAAGACCGCCCCGACGCCATCGGCGCTCCGGCCATGAGTGACGCGGATTCCTACACCCAGCACAAGGGCAGGAACCGCCTGTTGGTGGTGGATGACGACAGGAATTTTCTCGAACTTGCCGAGCGGCTTTTCTCTAAGCACGGCTACACGCCCATTTGTACCGATGCCCCGCAATCGGCCCTGCAGATCGCCCGCACCGTCAAGCCGGATGCCATCTTCCTCGACATTCTCATGCCGGGTTTCGACGGATGGGACGTCCTGGCGGCCCTCAAGGCCGATCCCATCACCTCGGACATTCCCGTCTTCATGATTTCGATTCTGTCCGAGCGCTCGAAGGCACTGGCCGCCGGTGCGGACGGAATCGTCATGAAACCGTTCGACGCAGCCAAGGTGAAAGCGGCCTTGTCGGGGATCCAGTCTGTTCGCAGCAGTCGCGCGAAATCGGCAGCCGGTTAGTCAGGACGATCGACAATGGCCTTGGTCCTCATCATCGAAGACAATGCGATCAATCGGGACGTGCTGGGGCGCAGGCTCGAGCGCCGGGGCTTTGCCATCCGGTTCGCCGAAGACGGTCCTTCAGGCATCGCGGCGGCCAAAGACCTGATGCCCGACGTGATCCTGATGGATATCGGCCTGGGCGAAATGGACGGCTGCGAAGCCACGCGCCGCATCCACGCCGATCCGGAGACTGCGGCCTTGCCCGTCATCGCCCTCACCGCCAGTGCCTTCGAGAGCGACCGGGCCAAGGCTCTTGCCGCCGGCTGCATCGATTTTGACACCAAGCCCGTCGACCTGCCGCGGCTGCTGGGAAAAATGGAAGCCGTGCTGGGGCCCAAGATGCCCCCAGCAGCCATTGGCGGCTGAGCGTCGGGCGCCAGGTGCCGCGTCGTCGCTAGCCGCCAGCAGGCGCGGGGATGCTAACCCGGCTCAGAGCGCCCCGGCGCGCGAGCGCTGACGAAGGTCCGGGTCCCGCCCCTCGTGGCCGAGGCGATATTCGAGGTCCGCATCGCGCATGGCCCGGCTCAAGATATCCACGACCTGCTCGACATCTTCCCGGGTGTGTGACGCCATCACCTGGAACCTGAACCTTGCTGCGCCCTGCGGCACGGCCGGGTATTCCACAAGGTTGGCGATGCCGCCCAGGGCAGCAAGTCGCCTGGCGGCATAGCGGCCGACGCCTTCGAGCCCCAGGTTCACCGGGACAATAGGGGAAGGGTCCCCCAGCGTTTCAAGCCCCGCCTTGTTCATCTCGGCGCGCAGGTAGAGCACATTGTCCATCAGTTTCCGGCGGAGCTCCCGGCCCTCATCTGAGCGGACGATTTCAAGCGCAGCAAGCACGGTGGCCGCCTGGACGGGGGAGAGCGCGTTGGAGAAGGTGTGGGTCGCGCTGTAATATTTGAGGTACTCGGCCGCCGCCCGATCCCTG
Source organism: Devosia oryzisoli (assembly GCF_014837245.1). Taxonomy (GTDB): domain Bacteria; phylum Pseudomonadota; class Alphaproteobacteria; order Rhizobiales; family Devosiaceae; genus Devosia; species Devosia oryzisoli. The sequence continues at coordinate 18,279 of NZ_JACYFU010000004.1, read as the reverse complement.
ACGGCAATGAAACCGCCGTTGGACGCAAACGTCTTTGAGAAGCTGCCGATGATGATGTCCGCGCCGTCGAGCATGTTCTGCAGGCCCAGATGGCCAAGGCCGTCTTCACCGATCGATCCCAGGTCGTGAGCACAATCGACCAGCAGAGTCGCGTTGAACTGGTCACACAGCGCCCGCATGGCGCCCAAATCGGGCGTGTCGGAGTGCATGGAGAACAGGCTCTCGGTGACGACGAGGATGCCGTTCTGCTGGTCCGTGGCACGGATGCGCTCGAGCTTGCGCAAGAGCGCGCTAAGGTTGAGGTGCCCGTGGTAGTGCACATTCTGCGTTGCAGCCTTGGCGCCTTCCTGCAGGCAGGAGTGGGCCAGAATGTCCATCACGACATGGTCGTCGGCGCGGACGAAACCCTGCACCGATCCGTAGCCCGCCGCCCAGCCCGTGGGGTAGAGCACGATTTCGCGGCCACCAAGGAAACTGGATAGAGCCTTTTCCAGGCTCAGTGAGTTCGCGGTGTTGCCCAGCAATGCCGCCGAGCCGGCACTATGCACGCCGTACTGGCCGATGGCCTCGATCGCCGCCGCCTTGATGGCGGGATGGGACGAGAGGCTGAGATAGTCCTGGCTGGCGAAATTGATGCCTCGAAAGCCCTCGCCGCTGTCGCTGAGGGCGTCGCAGCGCGCCGTGGGAGCGGTGGACGCCGAGCGGGCATAGGGCCATACCCCCGACTCGCGGCGCAGGTTCTGCCAATCGTAAAATTCACGGGTTCGCGCGATCAGCGCCGGACCTTCGGGGGTTCTGTAGTCGCGCAAACTGCCGGTAAGGGCGGCTTCCGGCACGGTTGGCAGAGTTTTTTCCACGAGAGGTCCCATCGATTTTTTGTTGACTGGCAGCACTATACGGCGCCGCTCATGCCGCCGTCTGAATCTTGGTGCATCTTTAGTAATTCAGTGACCCCGATCAACAGCATTCCTCCGCTGTCCCCGATCCTCTGCTTGGGCGCAATAGAAAACACGCAAAATTAAGTGGCATGGGCCAAGGTGCCGCTATGCTCCTGCTGCGCCTGCTCCATTCAGCCACCAATGCGTTTGTCGATCGGGCAATTGGCGCCGACGGGCTTTCAGTGCCCGTGCGCGAGAAACTCCTCAAGCAGCAACTGGATTCGATCGGGCGCATGGTGCCCGCGCTGCTCGCGACCTCTCTGATCCTTTCGCCAGTGCTGGTGCTGCTGGTTTGGGGCCGGCCGCGGGCATGGGCAGTGCTGGCGCTGCTATGCGCCGCCAGTCTGATCTTGTTGTGGTCGTCTCTGCTGGCCACGCGCGTCTTGAGGTCATCGCCAGGCCAGGCGCCCAGCCTTGCCGGACAGATGGTGCTCAGCTGCTTTCTTGCCGGAACCAGCTGGGCCTGCGCCTTGGCCTTGCTGCCGTCCGGACTGCCCGGTGCGCTGCAGGGCGCGGCAATAATCGGTGCAGGGGGCTTGCTGTGCATCTCGATGATGGCCCTTATCAACTATCCCCAGGCGATGGGCGCGTTCACCGTGCCCCTTATCGTGGGCATGCTCAGCGGCTTCTCCGGGCTGGGGCAATCGGGCGACATGCTGATCCTTTCCCTCATGCTGACCGGCCTGACCTTTGTTACGGTGACGATCACCTTCAACCACGCCGCGGCATTTGTCGCCCTCCGCACGTCCGAGACCCTGGTCGAGGAAAAGCAGGAGATTATTGGCCTCCTGCTGCGCGAGTTCGAGCAAACCACGTCCGACTGGATCTGGGGCATTGACCTGGATGGCACCATCGACCGGCTTTCGGGTGGCTTCACCGCCGTCACGGGGCTTTCGGAAGAGGACCTGATCGGGGCGGATTTTCTGTACTTCCTGCGCTGCATTACGCCGCCGGCCGACCCCGTCATCGCCCAGATCGAGCACGAAGTGCTGGCCCGGCAGACCTTCCAGGATGTCGAATTGCAGGTCCTGGCCGGGGGCGAGGAATCCTGGTGGCGCCTCACGGGCAAGCCAGCCTTCGATGACACCGGCCGCTACCTGGGCTATCTCGGGACAGGCTCGGACATCACTGTCCAGAAACGCGACGAACGGCGCATCACCATGCTGGCGCACCACGACTCGCTGACGGGGCTGCTCAACCGCGCGAAGTTCAACGAGTTTCTTGCCCTTTCGGTGGGCCGGCTCGAACGCTACGGCAGCCCGTTTACGGTGCTGTACATGGATCTGGACCAGTTCAAGCTGGTCAACGACAGCCGCGGCCATCTTGCCGGAGACCGGCTGCTCTTCGAAGTCGCTCGCAGAATTGAAAAGACGGTGCGGGAGGGGGATCTGGTGGCCCGCCTCGGCGGAGACGAGTTCGCGCTCATCCTGCCCGACGAGGCTGACGTCGAGGCCGCGCAGGCGGTGGCTACGCGGCTGATCGAGGCCATCTGCCAACCGGTCGAGGTCGATGGTGGGCAGATGATGGTTGGCGTCAGCATCGGCATCGCCATCGCGCCCTTGCACGGGACGCGCCCCGACCAGATCCTGCGCAATGCCGATCTCGCGCTCTACCGAGCCAAGACCGATGGCCGGTCGGTGTTCCGCATGTTCGAAAGCCGCATGGATTCGGAGGCGCGCGAACGGCGGCTCTTAGAGAACGAATTGACCGAGGCGGTGGGAAAGGACCAGCTCGTCCTGCACTACCAGCCGCTGGTCGATGCGGAAACCGGAGCCCCTACCGGCTTTGAGGCGCTGGTGCGGTGGAACCATCCCGTTCGCGGCCTGATCCCGCCGGCCGAGTTCATTCCTCTGGCGGAACAGTCCCATCTCATCATTGCCATTGGCGACTGGACCATTCACCAGGCGTGCCTCGCCGCTACCCAATGGCCGGAGCACCTGACGGTCGCGGTCAACCTGTCGGCCCGGCACTTCCGCCAGTCCGACATCGGCGTGGTGGTCAACGCAGCGCTGGCTCAGTCGGGGCTGAAGCCCAATCGCCTCGAGATTGAAATCACCGAAGGCCTGCTCATCGAGGAGCCCGAGGCCGTGGTCGAGAAGCTGCAGCAATTGCGGGCGCTTGGCGTCACCATCGCCATGGACGACTTCGGCACCGGCTACTCCTCGCTTGGCTACCTGCTGAAATTTCCCTTCGACAAGATCAAGATCGACCGCTCCTTCGTGGAAGCGTCCGCCAAGGACAGCGTTGCCCGCGACATTCTGCGCGCCATTGCGACGCTGGGTAAAATCCTCAAGGTCAAGATCACGGCGGAGGGGGTCGAAACGGCCGAACAGGCCGCGTTCCTGTCCGAGATCGCGTGCCACCAGCTCCAGGGTTTCTATTTTGCCCGGCCGCTCGATCCGCGCGACATGCCGCATTACCTGCTCTCGACCGTCCCCACGCGGGCACCCGATGTGGCGGAGGAAGCCAGGCGCGCGCTTCGCGCCTCGGCCTAGCGCAACCAGTTGAACGAGAAGCGCAAGCCCGGTTGCGGCGGCATGTGCCGGATGAGCCGGCGGTAGATCAGGCCGAACACGAAGAACACCACGAGCGACACGCAGAGGAAGAACAGCGCCGCCACCGAGAAGTGGAGGAAGGCGTTGTAATCGCGCTCGAACAAATCCTTGGCCGTGATCATCAGGTCCTTCTGCCCCCCCACTACGGGCAGGGCAAAATAGACGATGGCCGTGGCGTGGAACAGGAACACCACCTCATTGGTGTAGGCGGGCCAGGCCAGCCGGATCAGGTTCGGCCATGTCACGCGGCGGAACTGCTGCGCGGGCTTCATGCCATAAGCGCGGGCGGCTTCCAGTTCCCCGCCCGGCACGGCGCGCAGCGCGCCATAGAAAATCTCGGCCGTATAGGCGGCGGTGTTGAGGATCAGCACCAGCGGGCCCATGAACAAGGGGTGCAGCACGACGCCCGATAGGCCCCAGGGCTTCCAGAGCGCCACGTTGAGCGAGAGTGCCAGGGAATAGAACATGAAGAACTGGATAAAGAGCGGTGAGCCGCGGAAGGCGTAGATGTAGCCGCGAGAGAGACGGCTGATGAGCGGGTTGGACGAAGCCTTGCCAAGGGCAAGAAAGATGGCAAGGACAAAGCCGATGGGGATCGAGGCTGCCGCAAAGTAGATGTTGAACATTACTGCGGGGGCCATGAAGCCGAGATCGGAGAGGAAGGCCTGCATCAGACGCGGCCCTCGCTCAGGATGCCCCGACCGGCGCGGCGCATCAGCGCCTCGAAGCCGCGCTCCGAGACCCACGTGGCGAGGATGTAGAACACGAAGAGCACCAGGTAGTAGCGCCACCGCCAGTCGTCATGAACGAGCCCCACCGTCGGCAGGAAGTTCGGGGCGCCGAGGCGGTCCGCCCACAGAACGATGTCGGCGATCTGCAACAGGGACAGCAGCGAGGTCGCCTTGATGATGAGCATCCAGACATTGGAGAGGCCGGGCAGGGCGTAGACCCACATCTGCCGGATGTGGATGCGCCACATGACCTGGGCGGCCGACATGCCATAGGCGCGCGCAGCTTCGAGCTGCCCCTTGGGCACCGATCGCATGGCGCCATGAATGACGTTGCTGGCAAAGGCCCCGTAGACGATGCCGAGCGAAACGCTGGCCAGCATGAGATATTGCGGCGTGTCGAGATACCAGTTCGCTTCCCCGCAGGGCGGCCAGGCAGCGGTCTGTGCGGCGATCATCTCGGGCGAGCAGACCTGGGTCGCCACGAGCCACTCCACCGCCTGCTCGAAGGCGAGGGGAAAGAAGAGAAAGAACAGGACGTCCGGGACGCCGCGCACAATGGACGAGTAGAGCGTCCCCAGGAGCCGTAGCGGCCAGAACCTGGAGCTCTTCAGCATGGCCCCTGTCAGGCCGAACAGGATGGCAAACAGCCCACCCATGACCGCGGCAAAGATCGTGAACTGGAAACTTGCGTACCAGGCCAGATGCTTGCCGTTGGTGAGATAGCCAAGCCAGAAGGCAATGTCGTCGAACATGCGCCGATCTTATGGCGCCTCCCCCGGCCGTAGCCGAAGGAGGCGAGGGTGTCAGTTGGAGTAGTACGGGCCGCGGCCGTCGAACCACTGGGCGATCAGCTTGTCGACAGTGCCATCGGCCTTGAGTGCCTGGAGTGCGGCGTCGAGCTTGCCCTTGAGTTCGGTGTCGTCCTTGCGCAGGCCAACGCCCATGCCTTCACCGATATTGACCTCGGGGCCCGCGTAATCGATCGAGCCACTGGACGCGGCGACGATGGGATCGACATAGGCGCCATCGGCAAAAATCACATCGAGGTTGCCGGCGGCCAAATCGGCGACCGCCTGGTCGGCCGTGGTGAACGAGACGATGGTGTTGTCGGCCGCCAGGTTCTGTTCGGCATAGCTGGCCTGGATCGTGCCGCCCTGGACGCCGATGCGGACGTCCTTGAGATTGTCGAAGTCGACGCTCGATCCGGTGGGCGCGATGTAGCGCGACGGATCGGCCGGGAAGTATTCATCCGAGAAGTTGATGGTCTGCAGGCGTTCCTCGGTGATGGACATGCCGGCCATGATGGCGTCGTAGTTGCCCGCCAACAGGTTCGGGATGATGGAGTCCCAATCATTGACGACCCATTCGCAGCTGAGCTCGGCCTTGGCACAAATGGCGTTGCCGAGGTCGATCTCGTATCCGGCAGGCTTGCCGTCGTCCGCGAGGAAGTTCCACGGCGCATAGGCGCCCTCCGTCGCGATACGGACGGTCTCCTGACTCATCGCCGGCGCGCTGACCGCCAGCAGGGCAAACGCCGTCAGCACCATCTTCTTCATCATGTCGATCTCCTTCTCGTTTTTTGCTTGATCGTTCTTGTTCTCGTCGGGCCGTCAATCATGGGCCGCCGCATTGAGAAACTGGCGCAGGCGCGGTGACTGCGTCGCGCCGAACACCGCCTCGGGCGATCCTTCTTCCTCCACCAGCCCCTGGTGCAGGAAGACAACCCGATCCGATACGGTGCGCGCAAATTCCATGTCATGCGTCACGAGAATCATCGTGCGCCCTTCTTCGGCCAGAAGCTTGATGACCCGCAGCACCTCGACCTCGAGCTCCGGGTCCAGAGCGGACGTCGGCTCATCGAACAACATCACCCGCGGGTTGATGCACAGCGCCCGCGCGATGGCCGCGCGCTGCTGCTGGCCGCCCGAGAGTTGCGCCGGATAAGCATCGGCCTTGTCGCCGATGCCGACCTTGTCGAGCATGGCGCGCGCTTCGGCTTCCACTTCCGCGCGCTCCCGCTTCTGCACGGTGAGTGGTGCTTCCATCACGTTCTGAAGGATGGTCAGGTGGGCCCAGAGATTGAACGACTGGAACACCATCCCCAGTTCAGACCGGATGTGCCGGATCTGTGCCTCGTCGGCGATCTGGCGGCGAGCGCCTTCTCCCTTGAGCCGGATCGGTTCGCCGTCGATCAGCACGTCCCCCCGGTCGGGGATTTCCAGCATGTTGATGCAGCGCAGCAGCGTGGACTTGCCCGAGCCCGAAGAGCCGATCAGCGAAATGACCTGCCCTTCGCCGGCGGCGAGTGAAATTCCCTTGAGGACCTCGAGAGCGCCGAAAGACTTGTGGAGATCGCGCAGTTCCACCACGGGAGACGATCCCGTCGGTACGGGCGAAGCGTGCGTCATACTCACCATTGGGCCGTTGGGGCGCCTTCCTGACCGGTGACTGCCTTATTGTTCTGGCAATCTTGACCGGCCGCTAGAAAAACAGAAGCTGGCGAGAGTGCAAGTGCCAAATCGTCCCCACGTCCGTTCCGCACCGCGAGTTGCTCCCCGTGTTCTTCGTTCTGTCCAAAATCGTCTGGATCGTCGTCCAGCCCCTCAGCTTGATCTTGTTGCTGATGCTGGTGACCCTGGTGGCGACCATCCGGCGGTGGCGGCGCACCGGGATCGCAGCGGTCACGGCCGCCGCAGCGATGCTGTTTCTGCTTGGTTACACCTCGCTGGGCGCGCTGCTGATCCAGCCGCTGGAAAACCGCTTCCCGCGGCCGCCGGCCGCGCCCGAGGCCGTCTCTGCCATCTTCGTGCTGGGCGGGGCCACCAGCAGCCGGATCAGCGGTGCCCGTGACGTGACGGAACTGAACGTGGCGGGCGACCGCATGACCGAGGCGCTGCGCCTTGCCCGCGCTTATCCGACGGCCCCGATCATGTTCAGCGGTGGGCTTGGTGTCCTTGTGGATGACCCTACGATGGAAACGGAAGCGATTTCCGCCCAGCGGTTCTTCATCGAGCAAGGCATCGATGCGGGACGGCTGGTGCTCGAGGATCAGGCTCGCAACACCGCAGAGAACGTGCGGTTTTCGAAAGCGATGATCCCTTCGGGAGGTGGGGAGGTGCTGCTCGTGACGTCGGCCTTTCACATGCCCCGCTCTGTCGGATTGTTTCGGCAGGCCGGCGTCGCCGTCACGCCCTGGCCCGTCGACTACCGCGGCACCGGGGAGGAAACGTTCGGCCTCGACATCGCAGACCCCGCCACCAACATGCAGACCGCGACGACAGCAGTTCGCGAATGGGTGGGCCTGGTGGCCTATTGGGCAACCGGGCGCTCCGATGCATTGTTTCCTTCGCCCAAATAAAAAAGGCGGCCGTTAGGCCGCCTTGTAGAACATAGGTCAGATATCAGGTGCGGCGGAAGAAGCCGATCACCAGGGAAATGACCAGGAACGCGAGGAACAGGAAGAACAGGATTTGAGCAATACCTGCCGACGCGCCGGCAACACCGCCGAAGCCGAGTACGCCTGCGATCAGCGCGATGACAAGAAAGACGAGAGCATAATACAGCATGGGAAGCTCCATGGTTTAATCTTGCTTCATCAACGGCTTTTGATGGGAGTGGTTCCTTGTGTGGCAACAAAAAGGCCGGCTCACCGCCGGCCTTTCGAATTCGCTGCTGCCCACATCACGCTGCCGCGCGTGATCCTTCGTCGAAGAACAGGGCCTGGCTGATCAGGGCCTTCACCATGTCCGGATTGAACGGCTTGGTAACGAGGAAGGTCGGCTCGGGGCGTTCGCCAGTGAGCAGGCGCTCGGGGAAAGCGGTGATGAAAATCACCGGAACCGAATGGGTGTTGAGGATGTCGTTGACCGCATCGATGCCCGAGCTGCCATCGGCGAGCTGAATATCGGCCAGGATCATGCGTGGCTTGGTCTGGTCGAACAGCTTGACGGCTTCCTTGTGCGTACGGGCAACGGAAACCACCTTATGACCGAGGCTTTCCACCATCTGCTCGATATCCATCGCGATCAGCGGCTCATCCTCGATGATCATGATCTCGGTGGCGACCTGGCGGGAAATCTCGTGTGAGGCCTCGTCGAGGAGCTTGGAGAATTCCTCTTCTGACGCCGAAAGGATTTCCGCCGCCTGCTGATGGGTGAAGCCTTCCACGGCCACCAAGAGGAAGGCCTGCCTCGGCTTGGGCGATAGATTTGCAAGGTTTGCGGCCGCCCGCTGCTCCCAGGCGAAGCTGGAGGCGGGTTCGGGAATGGTCACCGAAGAAGAGGAAAACAGCGCAGAAAAGAGCTTGTAGAGCGCAATTCGATCGCTGGAAGCTTCGGGGAAGAGAGAAATATCGGAGATCAGAGCTTCCAGCGTGGCGGCAACATACGCATCACCCGATGTTTGCGATCCTGTGACAGCTCGTGAAAACCGGCGCAGGTAGGGCAGATGCGGCGCAATCCGCGTAGACAGTGACATTGACGAAGACTCCCAGTGACGCTTTTTCGTGTTTGACCTCACACCCGCCCTTAACGGCAAGCAAGTGCGAAAGTTCCACGCATGAATGGAACTTTTCAAATGGCCCCACATTGTGTCCGATTGACGAAACGCGCTCTTGAATCGGTCGGTTCCAGCTAATGACGAAAGACAACCAATTGAACCAGCAACGTACGCGGCAGCAGACGGGGCGGGCGGATGACGGTCTAGGCCCGAATTCTGACATCGGGTCGCGACTGCGCGCGCTCTATGGCGCGGTGCAGGAGGAAGGCGTACCATCGCAGCTTCTCGATCTGCTGGAAAAGCTCGACAGTGCCGAGCAGGCACAATCGGGTACGAATGCCTCGCGGAACAGGGAATAGCATGAGCGCCGAAAGCACTTCCTTCAAGCGCGAAATGCTGGCTACTCTGCCCAGCCTGCGCGCCTTTGCCGTTTCCCTTACAGGCAAACACGACAAGGCCGACGATCTGGTGCAGGACACCGTCATGAAGGCCTGGGCCAAGCAGTCCAGCTTCGAGATGGGGACCAACATCAAGGCGTGGCTCTTCACCATCCTGCGCAACGAATTCTATAGCCAGATGCGCAAGCGCGGCCGCGAGGTCCAGGATACCGATGGGGCTTTCACCGAACGGTTGTCCGTCCATCCCTCGCAATATGGCTCGATGGACATGGAAGACTTCAAGAAGGCCCTGAGCCAGCTTCCGGACGACCAGCGCGAAGCGGTCATCCTGATCGGGGCTTCGGGCTTTTCCTATGAAGAAGCGGCGGCCATTTGCGAGTGCGCCGTGGGCACCATGAAGAGCCGTGTCAGCCGCGCGCGAACCCGCCTGACGGAGATTCTCAAGGTGAGCGGAGAGTCCGATTATGGTCCGGACGCGGTCTCAGCGCAGGTGACCTCCGGAAACCACTCCTTCTAGCGACTTGGAAGCTGCGCCTGCCGCGCAGCTTCCAAAAGCGTCTCTTCGGGTACAGGCTTGGCGAGCACCCTTACGTTCGGCAGGCCCGGCAGGCCCGCAGTGAGGCGCGAATCGGCTGAAATGCAGACGGTGGGAATGCCCGATTGGACGACCGTACGGATGAGAGCCAGCAGGTCATGACGGTTTTGTTCAACCTCCACCACTGCAAGAGCGGCACCGGCCCAATGCTCGGCGAGCTTCAACGCCTCGGTCGCGCTGAAGGCAATGATGGTTTCTGCGGCGCCAGCCGACTCGAGGGTCGACTGAATGTCGATGGCGATCAGCGCCTCCGTCTCTACGATCAGGACGGTGCGGCCCTTCAGCATGCAGAATGTCTCCGTTAAGACCCGCTTGATGGGCGCTGGACCCTTCGGTGTCATTTAACTTTGACATGTTGATCAAGGAGCAGAAGGAACGAGCCGGGTGATGCAACGTTGTGAACGGACTTCGAGGGTAGGGCTTCCGGTTTGACTCTTGTATTGCCGAACAGTGGGCGACGCGTGCCGTGCGAGCAGTGCCCGCTGCGCATGATGCCCCGCTTCCGGGACTTCACCACCACCGAACTGAGGTTCGTGTCATCCTTCAAGACCGGCGAGCTGGTTGCCGAACCCGGTGCCAGCATCCTCTCGCAGGGCTCCAACAGCGCACACCTCTTTACCGTGTTGTCAGGATGGGCCTTTCGCTACAAGACCTTGTCGGACGGACGTCGACAGATTCTCAACTACATGTTGCCGGGGGATCTCATCGGCCTCCAGGGCTCGCTTATGGGAGAGCTCGAGCACGCCGTAGAAGCGCTCACGCCTCTGGTTCTTTGTGTTTTTCAGCGCGACCGCCTGCACGAGCTCTACCGCAACCACCCCGGTCTTGGCTACGACGTGACATGGCTGGCCGCGCGCGAGGAGCGGATGCTCGATGAGCATCTTCTCAGTCTGGGACGGCGCAGCGCCCTCGAACGGGCTGCATACCTTGTTGCATTTCTCTATCGGCGCGGCGAATCGGTGGGCCTGGGCAAGGGAGGGCGCATCGAGGTGCCGCTGACGCAGCAGCACGTGGCCGACACGCTCGGCCTCTCCATCGTCCACACCAACAAGACGCTCCGCAAGCTCGCCAACCTCAACCTGCTGCGCTGGCACGACCGGAGCTGCGAAGTGCTGGATGCCGAAGGGTTGCGCAGCGTTGCCAAGTGGGAAGAGCCCGAGGAACGCCGCCGGCCCTTGATCTAGTGGTTCAATCGCGCAACACATGGTGGGCATTCGGCGGCCGGCGGGAGCGGGATGGCTTCGGCGGCGTTGGCGCTCAAAAGCAGGCGTGTGGCCTGCTCCTTGAAAGAGTGGTTATGGCAGGCCCATTGCTGCGCTCCCGGCTGAGCACTCGTCGACTGGCCGTATGGATTTCGTTGGCGCTGGTGTGTCTGGCGGCCGGAGCGTCCTTGATGCTGATGCAGGGCATCGACCGCCAACTGGGCGACGTGACCCAGACCTACGCCGTGCGCAATGCCGCACGAGAGTTGATGAACGCGCTCAGCCAGGCAGAGGCGAACCAGCGCGGCTACCTGCTGACACGCGACGAGAACTTCCTCAGGCCCTACCGCGAGGCCGTCTCGAGCATCGACAGGCGCGTCGAGGAACTCCTGGCCATGACGCAGGAGGACCCGGGGCAGGCCGCCAAGGTTGCCGGCATCACGGGCGACATCTCCACAAAGATGGCGGAGATGGCCCGCACGATCGAGCTTGTCGCAAATGCCCGGGCCGCCGAGGCCCAGACTCTGACCGAGACCGGCATGGGCGCCCGCGTCATGACTGAAGTCACGCAGACGCTTGAGGCGTTCATCGGGGAAGAAAACGCAAAGCTCGAGGCGCGCAACGCGGCCATCGATCGAAGCCGCATTGGTCTGGTTGCCGCGCTCATCGCAGCGCTCGCCGCCGCCGCCATCCTTGCCTATGCCCTGTTGACGCGAACGCAGAGGCAGGTCACCGACCTGACCGTGCGTCAGTCCGGTCTGGTGAGCCAGAACGAAGCGCTGGAGGCGGAGGTGGCGGAGCGGACGCGCGCCATCGAGGAGGCACGAGCCTTTGCCGAGCATGAGCGCCAACGGGTCGAGGCCATCCTGCAGGACACCAACCATCGCATCGGCAACTCCCTGGCGACCGTCTCGTCCCTGTTGGCCCTGCAGATGCTGCGCACACCGTCCCAGGAGGTGCGCAATGCTCTTGAGGCCGCCCGCCTTCGCGTGCACGCCATCGCTTCGGCCCACCGCCGCCTTCGCCTCGGGGACGACCTGGAGTCGGCGAGCGCGGATGAGTTTCTGGGCACGGTGATCGAGGATATCCGAACCACGCAGGTCGATGCCGATAGGATGAGCATCACCAGCAGCATCGAGCCCATCGCGGTTTCGGCGCGTGATGCGACGACCATCGGCATTCTGGTGGGAGAACTGGTGACCAACGCGCTCAAGCACGCCTTTCCCGGTGATCGAACCGGAGCCATTTCGGTGTCGCTCCGCCGCGAAGACGGCATTGCCGTCCTCGAAGTCGCCGACAATGGTGTTGGCCTTGGTCCGGAAGTTGCCGATGGCCCGGGACTTGGCTCCGTCATCATCAAGCAGCTCTCCGGTCAGTTCGGCGGCGTGCCGGACTACCAGCCGCGCGCCGAAGGTGGCCTCAGGGTCCGGATAGCGTTGCCGGAATTGGGCGCGCACAGACCGCCCGCAGACCCCTCACCCATGGAACCATGATGCGCTACGAAATGATCTTGAACCGGGGGGGCGGCACCCTGCGCACCATGGATTTGGAGGCCTTCTGCGCGGAGGCGAGATCCATTTTCGCTGAAGCGGGCCACGAGTGCACATGCACCGTGGTGGAGGGCAAAGACATCGAAGCCGCTCTGGAGAAGGCGGCGGCGTCGGACGTGGACGCCATCGTCGCGGGCGGCGGAGACGGCACGATTTCTGCCGCGGCGGCCATTGCGTTCAAGAGCGGCAAGCCCCTCGCTGTCCTGCCGGCGGGAACGATGAACCTGTTTGCTCGGGCGCTCGGTGGGCCGCTTGATCTCCCAGGGGCGCTCGGTGCCATCGCTGCTGGCGAGTTTAGGAAGATCGATATCGGGACTGCCAACGGCACGCCCTTCGTGCACCAGTTCGGCGTCGGGATCCATGCGCGACTGGTGCGCATCCGGGACCAGATGGTTTTTCGCAGCCGCATCGGCAAGATGGTGGCCAGTGTGCGGGCCATTTCAGCCGCAGTGGTTGATCCTCCGAAGTTTGAGGTTGACCTTCTGGTCAAGGAAAACCGGACGGCTAAAACCGTGGCCGGCATCGTTGTCTCGAACAACATCCTCAATGAAGCGCCAGTGCCGGTTGCGCGACGCCTGGACGAGGGCGTACTGGATGTCGTAGTTGCAAAAACGCTGACGACCGGAGAGCTCGTGAGCCTGATCTTCGACGTGTTCACCGGTCGGTGGCGAGACAATGCTCTTGTCGAGGAGGAGGCCGCGCCGGAGATTACGCTGCGGTTCCCCAAGCGCAAACGCCGCGCTCACGCCGTGATCGATGGCGAGCTCATCCCGCTCGACGAGGAGGTCGTGCTGCGGTGCGAGCGACAAGCATTGACGGTCATCATGCCCCGGTCCGCCGATGAGCAGAGCAGGCGGAACTAGATGGGTCCCCCGTCGTTAGCCGCTGTTGATGAACGCACAGTGTCGGTGCCGCTCAAGGAACGAACGTGACTGAACAAATCCCCATCCTGCCCGATGACGTTCGCAGGGTGGTATCGGATTCGGCAAGGCTGGCGGTGCTGCGCGATCTTGGGGTGCTGGATACGGGTCCGGACAAGGACTTCGATCAGATCGCCCGCATGGCGGCCCGTGCGATGGGTGTGCCGGTGTCGCAGATTGCCTTGATCGATGAACAGCGGCAGTGGCACCGGGCCTCTTTCGGGATGGACAGTCCCAAGGAAACGCCCGTGGAGACCTCGTTCTGTGCCCATACCATTGCGGCAGAGGAGATGCCTCATCTGACCGTTCTGGATGCGACCCAGGACCCGCGCTTTACCAACAACCCCTTTGTCTTGGGCCCGCCCTTCGTGCGGTTCTATTGCGGTGTCCCGATCAGTGTCCGCGGGGAGCGCCTCGGAACGCTGAGCGTTTTCGATACCAGGCCCTGGACCGAAATCCCTGACCCCTGGCTTGATCAGTTGCACGACCTTGCCGAAACCGCAGCGAGCCTGTTCGAGCTCAAGGACGAGTCCAGGATGCGCGCGCGCACGGCCGCGGCCCTGATGCGGGAGGAGTGGCGCCATGCGCTGACGCTCGAGGTCGGGCGCGTCGGAAGCTGGCTGTGGGACATCGGCAAGGATGAAGTGACCTGCAACGACACCTTCTGCAGGCTGTACGGGCTCCACGGGGCCGGGCCGTTCAGGTCCGAGCAGATCCTGTCGCTGAATCATCCCGATGACGCCGTCATGGTGGCCGAGGCGCTTGGGCGTGCGCTCGAAAGCGGGGACGATTTCGACATCGAGGCCCGGCTGGCGCACAGCAGCAGATGGATCTGGATGCGTGGCCGTGTGTATCAGCGCGATGCCGCGGGTAGGGCGCAGATCATGATGGGAGTCTCCATCGACGTCACCGATACCAAGACGGCCGCCGACCAGACGCGGCTTTTGTTGCGGGAACTCAATCACCGCGTGAAGAACACGCTGGCCATGATCCAGTCGGTGGCGCGGCAGACCTGGCGCGGCAATCCCGATCCCGCCGTTTTCCTCGAAGCCTTCAGCGGCAGATTGCGCACCATCTCGGAAGCCCATGTTCTGCTGGCCGACCGCGACTGGCGGGGCATTCAGCTCTTTGAGATCATCGAGAACCAGTTGGGTCCGGATTTCCTTGTTCCGACCGAGAGGCTGGAGGTGTCTGGACCGGACATCCTGCTCGAGCCCGATGCCGCGCTGGGCCTTGCATTGGTGCTGCATGAACTGACCACCAATGCCCGGCGCCATGGTGCACTCTCGAGCCCGGAGGGCCATATCGACCTGCATTGGGCGATTGAGCGAGCCCCGCAGCGCGGGCTGCGGCTCCATTGGCAGGAAGCCGGAGCATCTTCGGCTGGCGCCATGGGTGCGCCGGGCCTCGGGACCCGGCTTATCGAGCGCAGCCTCGCCAAGGTGCTCAACAGTTCCGTTCATTTGAAGATGACCGGAACAGGTGTGCGGGCAGAGATATGGATCCCTCTGCCCGCGGAGTGATCAGTCGTCGCCGTTGCGCATGAGGGCCAGGGCGGCAATGGCAGCGGCCGGCAGCCCGAGTTTGACGATCAGTGGCGACTTCAGCAGCAGCGGCAGGGCGGCCGCTGCAGCGGTGGACAGGAAGGCACCCTTTTCGGCGGAGCGGCGACGTTCCGTGACAGACCGACGGTGACGATTCTCGCTGACGCTGTAGCCGACATAGATGGCGAGGCTGAGCAGCAGGAAAACACCGCCGAAGATCGCCGTTGCCAGAAGCACCCCCGTCTGCGACGCCACCAGGATGAAGATGGCGCTCAGCACAAACCCCAGTCCCAGAAGACCGAATACGCCGATAAGGGCGAAGGCCACGGCCTTCGCCTTGAGCCGCTCCGAAAGTCCTTCCAGCTCGATACCCAGCAGGGAGGCCAGGGGCAGGAGAAGGTGCATGGTCAGTGCCGGGTGAGCAGCGCCAGCACGAAGCCTACCCCGAGGGCCGCGGCCACGGCGGTGAGCGGCTTTTCCCGGATGGAGTCCTTGAGTTGCTGCTCGTACTCCCCCGCCTGGCCCTGGGCGTCCTCCAGCATGTGCTGTCCGCGGCGCTTGAGATGCTCCAGTTCGATTTCAGCTCTGGTGCGCACCTCGCCGGCCTTCTCCTCCGTCAGCTTCCTCAGGGTTTCGGTAATGGCCTTGAGGTCGCTCTGCAACTGGGCCACCTGGGCCTCGAGTTCGCGCTCACGGGTTTCGGTTTCGACAGAAGAGACTGCCGCAGCAGCCTTGCGGCGGCCTGGGGCCATGTCAGGTGTATTTGCCATTGGGACGCTCCTTGGATGATGCCGCTACAACGTAGCTTAATCCATGTGAGTTCCGGCCCCGGCCGTGACAAAAACGACCCCGAGACGCGGGACGCGCTCGGGGTCGGGGCAACCTGAGGGGGGCGACCTGCAGGTTGTCAGGCAAACTCCAGTGGAGTTGCCGGTTTTAGCTGGCGCTAAATTCTGCCCATCAGCACCAGGATGATGATGACGACCAGGACCACGCCGAGAATGCCGGACGGGAAGTAGCCGAAGCCACGGGAGTAGCCCCAGGTCGGCAGGGCGCCGATGAGAAGAAGAATGAGAATGATGATAAGAATGGTGCCGAGCATCGAGCGACCCTCCGGTTCGACATGTTGACGCTAACTTGCGCTATCAGGCTCAGATCAACGCAAGCAGCAGTGCGGTAGCGACGAACAGGATGAAGGTGGCGGGCATCAGAGCCAGGATGACGCTGGAATAATGCGTCTGGCCGTCATAGGCTTCGGTCCAAACAGCGGTGTCCCGGCCAGCGTCTTCCAGTGCCTTGATTTCCATGTGTGTCATCTCGTCCTCCAGTGATCCGTCGGATCGTCCTGCGCGCCCTCCGGGCTGCGTGACACTGAAACGGCGACTGCTGATTTTTGGTTCCCGCCAGCCCGTTCGACGGGATGACCTCCACCGGCCGCCGCGTTTCGCGCGGTCAGCGTGCACAGGATGCCGACAAGGCGAGACCCTGGGGCAATGGACCCATCCTCATTCGAGCGCGTCGATGACCTGCCGCTGCCGCAGCATTTCGAGGAAAATCCGATAGTCCCTGTCGAACTGTGGCTGGGCCGCCGGATCGGGCGGGCGGGACTGGCCCCCCTGCTGCATCGCCAGACATGCTTGGTCGAGGCTGGAATATAGACCTGCTGCATTGGCGGCCACCATGGCCATGCCCAGAAGCGTGGCGTCCGGTGTCCCTGGAACCACGACCGTGCACAGCGTCGCATCGGCATACAGCTCCATCAGCAGCGGGTTCTTGGTGTGGCCGCCGGTGATGTGGAGGGTGTCGATGGCATAGCCGCGGGTATTGAGCGTCTCGAGGATGTGCCGCACGCCCAGTGCGATCGACACGCAGGTGCGCCAATAGAGCCGGCAAAGGCTGTCGAAATCGCTGTCCAGCGTCAGCCCGGAGATGACGCCGAGGGCGAAGGGATCGCCGAGCGGCGACCGGTTGCCGTGAAAATCGGGCAACACATGCAGCCGGTTGGCAAGGGTCAGGCCTTCGCTGGCGCGCAGGTCGCTCACGCGGCGGCAGATCGCCAGATGCCGCTCGGGGGTCGGCTCGCCGCCTGCGCCATGCCAGCGGATGATGTGGTCGAGGAGCGCGCCGGTGGCCGACTGGCCCCCTTCGTTGAGCCAGACACCGGGCAGGACCGCGCCGAAATAGGGTCCCCAGACGCCGGTGGTGGGGCGGTCCTCGGCCGAAAGGGCCATGACGCAGCTCGAGGTGCCGGCGATCAGAGCGAGGTGACGATCGATGGTTTCGACGTCGGCGGTGAAGGCGCCAAGGACGCCGAGGGCCCCGGCGTGGGCGTCGATCAGGCCTGCCCCCACCCTGCACTTGGTGGTGAGGCCCAGTGCCGCCGCAGCGTTTTCCGTCAGGGCCCCGAGATTTTCCCCGACGGGACTGGCCCGCTGGGGGAGCGCTGCGCGCTCGAGGAGGTCATCGAGCCCCACCATCTCGAGGAAGTCCTGGCGCCAGGGGTGCTCCTGGTGGCCGAGATAGGTCCATTTGCAGGTGAGGGTGGATTGCGAGCGGGCGGCAGATCCCGTCGCCTTCCAGGACAGAAAGTCGGCAAGATCAAAGATCTGGCCGGCCCGGCCCCAGCTCTGGGGCAGGTTGCGCTTGAGCCACATGAGCTTGGGCACTTCCATTTCCGGCGACATGACGCCCCCGGCATAATGGAGCACGTCATGGCCGGTCCGGGTGCATTCGTCCGCTTCTTCAAGCGCCCTGTGATCGAGCCAGACGATCGTGTCCCAGCGATCCTCTCCGTCCCGGGAGACGGTGACGGGGGCGCCTTGGCCATCGCGCACGACGAGCGAGCAAGTGGCGTCGAACGCGATACCCACCACATCCTCGGGGGCGGCGCCGGCCTGGTTCATCGCCCCATGCACGGCCGAACAGACGGCGGTCCAGATCTGCTCGCTGTCATGCTCGGCGAAATTGGCGTCGGTGCGCCGCATGAGAATGGGATTCTCGTTGCGGCCGAGGAGGTGGCCGTCGGGCGTGAAAACACCGGCCCGGGCGCTGCCCGTGCCGACATCAACTCCCACCAGGAGGTTTTGCGCCACGCCGCCCTCTCTTCTTGGTCTGGGCGGACCTTACTCGGGCTAGAGCGCGGCTGCCAAGTAGCGTTTGAGCGTGGCGGGAGTGCCGATCTCCCAGAGCGTCGTGAGAGAGCGGCTGAACGCGTTGATGAAGGCTGTATTTCCGGCCAGTTCGCCGTAGATGTCGGTCATTTCGAGCCAGGCCTGGGGGTGCTCCTGAGCCTTTTTGGCCTGGGTGGTGAGGCGGTCCCAGCTGGGGTCGTTGGGTGCGATGACGGTGC
>NZ_JACYFU010000003.1 GCF_014837245.1 Devosia oryzisoli | reverse complement strand
GCGCCTGATCCTGGCGCAGCAGCCCGCAGCAGAAGCGCCAAACTTGCCGAAAGCACTGATCCCACACTGGCATCATGCCGCCGCCGCTCTCATTGACCCAGTTTTTGCGGGTGTCCAGCTGCCAAGGCCGGGAACACCCATTCTGAGACGCCTCCGATCTCCGGTGAAGTGTCAGCTTTCGGGTACTCTCCAGTCCAACTTCGACGACCGGAAAGGGCGCGTCTCTGACTGGCTGCATTCGACCCCAATGCCGCCGTTCAGTATGCTTTTTTTACCGCCTGAAACCTGCCCTGGCTCAGCTCTTAATGAAGCCAGATCCATTGCCGTTTGCGGACCGATAACTTTTTAGGAACGGGCTTGGAATAGCTGCTATCGTTAATTGGATCCCACTGCGTTATGGGGGCGTGAGCAATCGCGCGCTGGATGCAAGGCCAGCGGCGCGCCGTTGGCGCGCCGCTGAAAACACCCTTGGGACTCAGGTCGTCACCGACCCACTTCCTTGACGAACGCTATCGCAACCCGCTGACGTTCGGGCTGGGAAGGCAAAACGCAAGCTACTGACGCGCGGCGCTCATGAACGATCCAGCAGTCTGGCCACGGCCTCGCGGACGAGGGAGGGTACGCTTTCGGCATCATCCAGATAGGCGCTCTCCAGCAGGCCGTCCGAAAGAGCCACGAGGAGGGAAGCGGTAACGGAGGGCGTTGGATCGCCTTCCTGTTCAAGAAGGTTCTGGAGGCTGTCGTGATACCAGAGGCGTCGCGCATTGATCACCTGGCGCACTGGACTGTTCGGATCGGGGTATTCTGCCGCCGCGTTGAGGAATGGACATCCTCGCCAGCCTCCGGCGGTCACCGCCTCGCTGATACGCCCCATGACAGCAGAAACCATTTTCCGAGGAGGTTGCTTTGGTAGCGCTGCCACTGCCGCGCGGCCGAGCCGATCTATCTCTTCGAGATAGGCAACGACGAGATCATCCTTTGATGGAAAATGTTTGTAGAATGTCGCTTTGGCCACCCCGGCTTCCGCGATAATGCGGTCGATGCCGACAGTATGGATGCCCCCTTCGTAGAAAAGGCGCGTCGCGGTGTCGAGCAAACGGCGACGGGCGGCAGGCGTTTCAGGGTGTCCGGAAGATCTTTTTTGCATCACCGCTTGACAATAACAGACAGGTCTGTGCACTACAAGGGGTAGACAGATCTGTCTATAAGGAGATTTCATGCCTTCGAGGGAAACATCCGAGGTCATCCGCCGCTTCAACCAAGCGTTCCAGGAACACGATCCGGCGATTTTGGAAGACTTGATCGCACCAGATTGCGTGATGGAATCGATCCAGCCGGCGCCGAACGGGACGCGCTACGAAGGCTACGACCTCAATCTAACGTTCTGGCAGGCGATGGCGACCGACCGCGTCAACCACTTCGAGGTCGAAGACACTGTTGTTATGGGCGACCGGGCTAACATCCTGTGGCGCTTTCATTTCGGCGGTGGAAGCTCAATTCGCGGCGTCAGCTTGATCCGTGTCCAAGGCAGCCGGATCGTCGAAGCGCTGGCGTATGCCAAAACACCCGGTGAGTCGGCACCCCTACCAGAATGACCATTGCATGGGGTTCCCGTGAGGTGCGCTCCTTCAACAGAATAGACCCCCCGAACACGGAGACAGAAGTTGAGAAAGCTCAAGATCATCGAACACATCTCGCTGGACGGCGTGATCCAACACACCGCCGACGAGGGCGATTTTCCCTATAGTGACTGGATTGCGCCCTATCGAACCCCAGCTGGCCTTGCTGCAGTCCTCGCTGCGCAAGGCGAGAGCTTCGATCTGCTGCTTGGCCGTCGCACCTACGATATCTGGTCGGACTCCTGGGCAAATGCTTCAGGCAGTCCGATGGCGGACGGCATCAATGCTGCAACAAAATACGTCGTTACCCACCGTCCGGAGAGCCTTGAATGGGGCCCGTTCGAGGGCGTTGGATCAGGCATCGTCGAGGGAATTAGCCGCATCAAGTCGAAGGACGGTCCAGACCTTATCCTCTGGGGTAGCTCCACGTTGACATCGACGCTGCTCGAACATGCGATTGCGGATGAAATCCTGCTGGTCGTCTACCCGATCCTGTTGGGCACGGGAAAGCGCTTCTTTGCGGAGGGAACCCCGGCCCGCTCACTCGAGCTCGTCAGCACGAAAGCAATGCCATCCGGCATCGTCCTCATTACCTACAAGGCCGCCGGCCCTTTGAAGACCGGATAGTTCAACAGGCAGCACTGTCAGCGTGACCTCCTTGGCCATCGATTTTGCCCAAACCGTTTAGACGATGGGGGCGATGGCGGCTCCAAAACTCAATGAGTGAAAAAATGACCCCTGAAAGCCAATCTACCCGCGAAATTATGGAACGCTTCAATTCCGCATTTGGGAAGCATCGCCCCCAAGACCTAGATGATCTCATCGGGGAAGGCTGCGTTCTTGAAAATACGGCGCCGGCCCCGGATGGAGCACGCTACGAAGGTCGTGACGCTTGCCTCACTTTCTGGAAGGGCCTGGCATCGTCCACCAACCTTATCTTCGAAAATGAGGAAATCTTCGCGATGGGCGATCGCGGGATTCTCCGTTGGGAGCTTCGCTGGAGCGAGCACGAAGGGGACCGGGTTCGAGGCGTCAATATCATGCGCGTCCGCGACGGAAAGATCGTTGAGGGCATGGGGTACGTGAAGGCTTAATGCAGCTTGTCCAAGCAAGGTGTGTGCCTTGCAGGAGTCAAACGCGGCACTCCTGTCCGAACGTAAAGGGCAGCTTTCCCGGCGCAGCTGGCCAAAACCTGCCTATCCCCTTCCCACCCCGTTTCAGCCGTGGGGCACGAGTGTAAGGGATGGCAGCTTTTAGGAAAGCTTAGACGGGTACTGAACGGCCGGAATGGGGCGCGCTTTAGACAGGTATAAAAGCGCCGCCCTGCGTGCCCATCTCGCGATCCTACACAAACTCTCAACCGCGCACATCACGTCGCCAAAACGTTTAGTTGACTCTTCATTGCATGGTAGCTATGCAAATAAACGTTTAGGCGCATCCGCAAATGGAGCGCCGGGAGGATTTCATGGCGCGCCCCACGATACGCGACATCAGCAGATTGACGGGACTTTCGACCTATACGATCTCGCAGGCGCTGCGCGGTGCAGAGGGCGTTTCGGACGAGAGCCGTGCACGTGTCCTCGCTGCCGCCAATGACATCGGCTACATCCCCAATCGCGCCGCGCAGGATCTGCGCCGAACCAATCGGGACTCGGTTGGCCTCATCACCGCCAGCACCTCTAACTCTTACTATCTCGATCTGATCGGTGGCATCCAGAGCATGGTGCAGTCGCTCGCCTGGACCGTCATCATCGCCGACGTTGCGGTGGATGGTCACTACGATGCGGCGCAGGAAGATCGCACCGTTCGCCGCCTGATCGAAGCGCGCGTGGCTGGTGTCATTTCGACCCTGACGCTTCGCAAGGAAAATACCGACCTGCTGTCCAAGTGGGACATTCCGGTGGTCTTCGTCGACTCTTCGGCGCCTGCCGAAGCGCCAGACCTGCCTAGCGTCACCACCGACAACTATCAGGCCAGTATGCTGGTCGGCGATCATCTGGCGGACCATGGCTATAAGCATTGGCTATTCCTCGCCTATCCCGCCATCTGGTCGACCCGTGTCGAGCGCGAGCATGGCTTGCGCGATGCCGCGGCGAATGCCGGTGCGGTCCTAACCGTCGTCGAAAGCGCCAACGACGCGGTGTCTGCGAGCCAGGCGCTGAAGAACTATCTCGACACATCGGGGCAACTCCCAGATGTGCTCATCGCCGGCAACAACCCAATGCTGCTTGGCGCCCTCGAGCATTTCCGCCTGCGCGGCCTGAGCGTCCCCAATGACATTGCCGTCGTCGGCTATGACGAATTCGCCTGGTCTAATCTCATCCACCCGCCCCTGACGCTTCTCAACGAGCGAAGCGGAGAGATCGGCCAGGAGGCGGCAAGAACCCTGTCCGAGATCGTGCTCGCGCAGGATGCCTCTGAAAAGCGCGGGCAGGGCAGTGTTCCCGTCTATCGCCCCGAGCATCAGAAACAGGTCGGCGCCGAGCTGATCATACGCCAGTCCTGTGGCTGCGCGCATGGCAGGCCCGGCACCTAGCGATTTTCTAATCCGCCACCCTTAGGCGGCAGCAACGCGCAAGTCGGTCCGCGCATTGAGAAGGACCGAGAACGGAGGACCCTAAATGAAATCCAAAACGTTTAGCATGATCGCACTTTCGGCTCTGGCTCTCGCTGCGGGCCTGGTGCCAACAGTCGCCCAGGACACGCCCGCCAAGATCGAACAGATCGGCCTGATGGTTCAGGATATGTCCAACCCCTTCTTTGCCGCCATGGAAAAGGGCGCAAAGGAAGCCGCAGCCGAAATCGGCGCAACGCTCAATACCCAGGACGCCCAGCTCGACCTCGCCAACCAGAACACACAGATTGACGCCTTCATTCAGCAGGGTGTTGATCTCATCGTGATCTCGGCCGTCGATCAGGCCGGCATTGCTCCGGCAATCGAGCGCGCCAAGGCAGCCGGCATCATCGTCATGGCTGTCGATACTCCGGCCGTTGGCGCCGATGCGGTGTTCCAGACCAATGCCGTTCAGGCTGGCGAAGTCTCGTGCACCTATCTCTTCGACCAGATGGGCGGCAAGGGCGAGGTTCTGCTCGTCGATGGTACGCCGATCCAGACCATCATCGATCGCATCACCGGCTGCAAGAACGTCGCCGCCAACTATCCCGACATCAAGATCGTCGGCCAGCAGGCGTCGCGCAATGACCGTGCTTCGGGCATGTCCGTCACCACCGACATGCTGACCGCCCACCCGGACGTCACCGGCATTTTCGGCATGAACGACCCCTCGGCTCTCGGTGCTGTGCTGGCCGTCGAACAGGCCGGCAAGTCCTCGCAGATCAAGGTAACCGGCGTCGATGGCAGCCCGGAAGCCGTGCAGGAACTCAACCGAGAGGGTTCGCCTTTCATCGGCACCGCAACCCAGAACCCCGGCGAAATGGTGCGTCAGGCCGTCAAGGCAGCCGTTTCCATCACCGAAGGCCAGACGCTGACCGAAACCAATGTGCTGATCCCCAGCGTGCTGGTTACGCGTGACAACGTCGCCGAGTACCCCGGCTGGTAAGTCCCTCGTACCAGCCGAACGGCCGGAGCGTGCTCCCTCGCTCCGGCCACACCTTTACGGAGGCAAAACATGGATAAGCCACTGCTGGAGCTGACCGGCATCACCAAACGTTTCGGGGCCACATTGGCCCTGAACGACGTTCGCCTCGACCTGCGGGCCGGCGAAGTCCTGGCGCTCATGGGTGAAAACGGGGCTGGCAAATCCACACTGATGAAGATCCTAGCGGGTAATATCCAGCGAGACGCGGGATCGATCTTGATCGATGGCCAGCCGGTGGAAATCCGCTCGCCGCGCGATGCGCGTGCCCAGGGCATCGCCATCATCCATCAGGAACTCAATACCGTTCCGGCCATGACCGTGGCCGAGAACCTTTCGCTCGGCCAGGAGCCGCGCAATCGCTTTGGCGTGCTCGACCGTGGTCGGGTCCTGCGCGACGCCCGCGAGAAACTGGCCCGCATTCACGCCGATATCGACCCCACTCGTCCGCTCGGTTCGCTGGGCATCGGCATGCAGCAGATGGTGGAGATCGCGCGCGCCGTCAGCGAGAATGCGCGCGTGCTCGTGCTCGATGAACCGACGGCCGCGCTATCGCGCGCCGAGGCGCAGGAGCTTTACGCGGTGGTCAACCGCATGCGCGCCGAAGGCGTGGGCCTGATCTACATTTCCCATCGCATGGAAGAAGTCTGGCAGCTTGCCGACCGCATCACCGTCTTCCGTGATGGCGGCTATGTCGGCACCGGCACCCGCGCCGAAATGAGCGAAGCCGACGTCGTCCGCATGATGGTCGGTCGCTCCATCGGCGATCTCTATCGCCATGAGCCGCGCACCCCCGGCAATGTGGTGCTCGATGTAAAAGACATCGAGGCGACAGGGCTCGGACCTGCCAGTTTCCAGGTACGCGCCGGCGAAGTCGTCAGCATGTCCGGGCTTGTCGGTTCCGGCCGCACCGAATTGGCACGGCTGATTTTTGGTGCCGATCGGCGCAGCGGTGGCGCGGTGCAGGTCAACGGAAGGCCGAGCAATCCGGCCGATCCGTCGAAAGCCATTGCCGATGGTCTGGCCATGGTGCCCGAAGATCGCAAGGGGCAGGGCCTGTTCCTCGACCACAGCGTCGAGCGCAACATTTCCATCTCGTCGCTCGATCAGTTCGTGTCTGGCGAAGTCGTTCGCGACGGCGCCGTGCGGAAGTCCGTCCTTGAACAGATGGAGCGGCTTCGGCTGCGCAAGAACGCCATCGACCTGCCGACGCGGGCCCTCTCTGGCGGCAATCAGCAAAAGGCCGCCCTCGCGCGCTGGCTCTTGCGAGACTCGCCCGTGATGATCCTCGATGAGCCGACGCGCGGTGTCGATATCGGCGCGAAGCGCGAGATCTACGAACTCATCGATGCCTTGGCGCGAGCCGGCAAGGCGATCCTCGTCATTTCATCCGATCTGCCCGAGGCAATCGGCATTGCCGACCGCGTGCTGGTCGTGCGTGGCGGCAAGATCGTCAAGGAATTGCAGGCCGATGAGGCCAGCGAAGAAAATGTCATGCGATACGCGGTAGGCGCGGGCGCAAATCACCAGACCTCCAACCCGGGAACCCAGCCATGAACGCCAGTCCGGAACCGGTCGCCGAGGCGGCGGCAAAGCAAAGCAATCAGTTCGACTTCGCCTGGTGGTGGGATCGGGTCGGAATCCTGATGGTGCTGATACTGCTCGTCGTGCTGATGTCGATCTTCGCGCCGAACTTCAATCGCGTCGACAACCTGCTCAACATCGCCCGCTCCATCTCGGTCAACGCCATCCTTGCCGCCGGATTGACCTTCGTCATCCTCACCGGCGGCATTGATCTTTCCGTCGGCTCTATCGTCGCGGTTTCGGGTGTGGTGGCAGTTATCGCCGCCATCGCTGGCGTACCGGCGCCGGTCGCCGTGGTCATCGGCATGGCTGTGGGTGGTGCCTGCGGCCTCGTCAATGGCGTACTCACCGCCTATCTCGCCCTCGCGCCGTTCATCGTCACATTGGGCACGATGACGTTCCTGCGTGGCCTCGCCTATACGATCACCAATGGCCAGCCGATCGTTTCAAGCGATCTCAATTTCAAGGACCTGGGCAACGGCTACCTGCTCGGCATCCCGGTGCCGGTCATTGCCATGGTCGCGGTGTTCCTGGTTGCCTGGTTCGTGCTCGAACGCACTCGCTATGGCCGCCATGTGTATGCCGTGGGGGGCAATGCCCAGGCAGCACGCCTTGCCGGCGTTCAGGTCAACCGGATCATCCTGTCGGTCTATGTGGTTGCTGGTATCTGTGCTGGTCTGGCCGGCGTCATCTTTGCGGCGCGCGTCATCTCGGCCCAACCTACCGCCGGCACGGGATATGAACTCGACGCCATCGCCGCCGTGGTTTTGGGCGGCACCAGCCTTGTCGGCGGCCGGGGACGCATCGTCGGCACGCTCATTGGCGCTGTGATCCTTGGTGTCCTGACCACAGGCCTCATCCTGCTCAATGTCCAGTTCTTCACCCAGCTGCTGATCAAGGGCGTGGTCATCATCCTCGCCGTGGCCATCGACAGCCTCAAGCAGCGGCCCGAATTGCTTTCGGTGCTGTTCGGGCGCGGCCAGGGCCCTTCCAAGGGCTGAACTCTTTCCAACTCGCACTTTTCGAGACCTAAGATGACGACTATTTCCGTCCGCGACCCGCTCGGCGCCAGCCGCAAGAACGAACTCATTCGCTTTGCCGTCCCCGAAAACCGCGCTGAAGCCCTTTGGTGGGCTCGCGACGCCCAGGGTCAGGCCGTTCTCTGCCAGCGTCTCGACAATGCTTCATCGGAGGCCGAAACGGTTTTTGCCGCCGTGGTGAGCCTCACCGGCGAAACCAGCCTTGTGCTTGAGCGTCCTGTGGAAGCAGGTGAAGCGGTGGCAGGCATTGTCGAACTTCAGGGGCGCGAGAGCGATTGCTTCGTTCGCCTCGATACCGGCACGTTCGATCTTGAACTGTGCTCGGGGCGCGCGGAAGGGCTAGGCTCGTCCAAATGGGGCATCAAGCACTTCAAGGGCCACTTCGACGATTTCGAGCTGCTTCCCTCGGGCAACAATGCCATCGGTGGCTTCTATGGCCCCTTCTTCACGCCGGAAAACGGGCTGATCAATCCGCCTGAGCACACATTGGTCGAGATCGAGACCGTCGAAAAAGGTCCGGTCCTGCACCACTATCGCATGTACGGCACTATTCCCGATGGTCTGCTGCCCGAACTCAAGAGCAAGACCTTCTCAATCGACTGGATATTTGCCCATCTGGCTCATTCCTTCGGCCGTCGCTACCGCGTCGACGACTTCCGGACCGTCATCAATGGCCGTTCGGTGACCAACAAGATCACTGTCGGCGATGAATTCGAAGGCGGTCAGGGCAAGCTGGTATTCGACCGTTTCGCCGCCATGGGCGGCACACGCTACCGCTCCGGCGACCCCTATGCCGGTGAACTGGTCGCGATGGTTGCCGAAACCGTGCAGCAGTCAACCGCGACCAGCGAAAAGTTCAACGAGTTCCGCGATCAGCTGTCCGACATCGAGAGCGCGCACTGGGATCTCTACTGGCGACTGTTCTGCAAATGGGAAGGCGTGCTCAGCGACGAGGAAATCACGGAGCGTCTCGCCAGGGTCCGCGCGGAATCGCATGTGAAGGCCGACCTGCCTGAGCGTCTGTGGCAGCTTGCCGAGGGGCCGGTCGATGTTTCAGCGGTGCCGCACGAAACCATCTTCCCCGGTCCCGCCGACAAGACGGTCGAGTTCCACTCCGAAAGCGGTCGCGCCATGATCTGGTGGACCTCGAAGCCATCCGGCGCATTCCAGATCGTGCAGCGCCGTCAATCGGGCTGGGTGAACTGGGGCAGCAATGGTGAGAACGAATGCCCCGAGCTGCCTGTCGGCGTCGAAATCAAGACCGCATACGGCCCATTCGCCGGCGAATGGAAGAATATTGCTACGCAGCTCGAGACCCAGCTGGAAGTTCTCGTCAGCTAGGGGCTCTAACAGAAGCTCTCCATGAACGGAGACAAGGTAAAGCCGTCCCGCCCCTCCTTAGCGGGCCGGCTACGCCGATGACGCGGCGTCGCGCCTGGGGGCGTCCTTATGGAGCATGACTAGCGAGGTCCAATCCCGATCTCCCAAACACTTCCCCCTTCGAGGTGCTGAAGTCATCGAATGTTCCTCCCAAGGCAGCCATTTCGAAAGCCGCCTGTCCACAGTCAACCCCGCCATCGGCGTTCGTGCGGTCGGCCAGCCAATGGCGGTTTTTGGGCGATTGCACGGTCAACCTGAACGGCCGGAATGGGGCGCGTGTCAGACGCCGTTTGGGGGCCGAGTTCGTTGTAATTATCACGGGTTCTGCGGCGGCAAAACTCGGTCGTAGATGTGCCTAGCAGCGCTATCATGTTGTTCGAAGTACGTGGTCAGCTCCCTCCCCGAGGCCGGGAGCGGGTGAAATACCTGTGTCGGATCCGCAACTTCGTGACTTATCAAGTGCTGGTGGTAGAAGAAGACCGCTCGCTCGGCAATGTCGAGCGTGGGTATGTCCATCGTGTTGTCTGAGTCCAGGTGAGCAACAAACTTGTCGCGATATCTTCGGACGGAAGTGACGTAGTCAGTGAATTCAGGGTGACCCACACGTAGTTGGGCCAACAGCCAAGGGCCAAACGCTTCGGGGGCGGTAACGATCTGAGACCAGTGATGCTTGTCGCGTTGGTCCGCAAAGAGCTTGCACCACTCCAGAATAGCGATGTCCGTACAGTTTCCGCCTTGGGTAACCCAAAAATCTCTGGTCCAGTCGAGCTGCACTCGGGGATAAGCGTCCCGAAACGCGCGGAGATATGCGAGATTTCGCAAAAAGCTTGCCATCAGGAGAGCCACACGCCTCAGACGCTCGGTACGGTTCATCTCTCACCTCGGAGCCATCGCTAGCCCAATCTTCGATTATGTTCCTATCCTACTGCCCGATCCGAGGAACCAGCGCCACCGCGCCTCTTGTAGCAAAATTGAAAGACTGAGAAGTTGTCGATTGGGGGAACTAGGATGGCAAACAACGTCGCGACCGACTCTTGGCTTCGATGCATCGCCGCCATCTTCACGCTATTGGTCGCAACGTCACCTGCTTTCGCGGACTTTGACCGCAGCAAAGCGTGGTTCACGTCATTAACTGACGAAGACCGCATTACACTTCAAACAAACCTGACCCTCGCCGGCTTCTATGATGCGTTTATCGACGGCGCCTTCGGGCCTTCTACCTACCGTGGTTTGACGGGATTTCAGAAGTGGAACGGCGAGAGCGTGACTGGCGTTCTGACGGACGCATCCATCCGAGCGCTGTCGCGCGCCTCAGATTCGGTGCTCAGTGAGCTAGACTTGCAAATCCTGCAAGACGAGCGCGGCCAGATCGAATTGGCAGTGCCCCGTGCCCTGCTACCGCAAACCGCGGAAACGTCTGTAGGTACCGCATACACCAGACCCGATGGCCTAATGCGCCTAGACACCGTGCGGCAACCCTATACGACACAGTCCTTCGAGGACTTCTATCACCAGCTATCAACGGAGAACGGACGCCGCCGGGTAACCTACAAGACCTTCCGCGATGGCTACTTCGTTGTCTCCGGAGCCCTTGATGCCAGTTTCTTCTATTCCTTGATGTTCCAAGAAGACGAGGAATCTGTCGGCTTCACCCTGAACTGGACAGCGCCTTACGCAAAAGAAGGTTCGATCGTTTCTTTGTTCCTGGCGTCTTTTGCCACTCCCTGGACTAGCGAAGGGCCAGACATCGAAGGGCCTCTGCAACCCGTAGCACCCCCTATCACCGCAGCTCCTGCCCCTTCAACAGTGCTTCCACCGTCAGATGACCTGGCTGTGATGGAGATTGGCAACTTCCTCGTCTTCAAGGAAATGCCTGGCGTGATTGGACTGCGAGGCGACATCGGACCGTCGACCCCACTGGATTTCCGCAGGGCACTGCGCTCCGTTGAAGACCCAAAGGTACTAATGCTTGCCAGCGATGGTGGCTTGGTCTCGAGCGCCTTGCTTTGGCCTACGAGGTCAGGGAACTGGGCCTCGCGACTTATGTGCTACCCGAGACTGGCTGCTACTCTGCGTGCTCATTCATCTTCTTCGCCGGGGCGGAGCGGAAAGCGGATGGCGCGCTCGGCGTTCACCAAGTCTGGAGCGACGACGCCGATGCTTCAACGGCGCAGACGGTCGTGTCCGATATTCTGGAGGCGTTCGCAGACTTTGGTGTTCGCCAGGAAATCACCTCGGTAATGCTGCGCACGCGTCCAGAGGACATGTACGTTTTTAGCCAGAATGAGCTTGCCCAGTGGGACATTAACAGAGGTGATCCGTTGGCTCTCGCGGCGCTGTCCAGTGGCGGAAAAGTCGGCCCTACCGCTACGACTGTACAGCAGGACGGGCAGAATGCGTCTGGGGAGGCGGTCACAGTCTCCGTCCCCGGCATTGCCTTGGTGACCGTCGTACTGACGCAGAATGGCGTCGACGGCCCCGCAGCACGCGAGATAGAGCGAGTTCTGCTGGAAAATCGTCTCTCGACTATTCTTGAGGCGGGGTCCGAGGTCGAACTGCTATTTGGTCGGTTGGCAGATGGGCAAAACGGAATTCTGCGCATGCTCATTCGGAACCCGGCTGGGTCGGCCAAACCGAACGTTGGCGTAGCTCTTACCGACGCTGGCAAATACGTCTTGATGGCGTCCATAGCAGCGTCACCTGTCTTATCGGGCCCGGCCGATGGGAAAGGGCCACGGGCCAGCGGCCTCGACCCAGACAAGCACTACGTCATGCTGGCGTCCCAGCAGTCCGAGGCCGAGGCAAAGCAAACCGCTCAGAGTATGGTGACCAGGTTCGGTCCTATTTTCCGCGGCGCCGATATGCTCGTGCAGCGCGTCGACCTAGGCACGAAGGGCGTGTACTTCAGGGTGATTGTCCCGGCCTCGTCAAAAAATGGTGCCGACAAAATATGCTTTGAGGTACAGGAGGCCGGAGGCGACTGCTTCGTCCTCTGACCGGCCATCAAGTTCCGGATGGTCCGCTAGCGACCCAATCACGATGACTGAGCATTCCTCAAGGGAAATGTCCGCTTATGGGCGTTCGATGCCGGCCTCTGAATGGCCGGAATGGGGCGCAAAGGTGCCGTCGCTCGTGGCACGGCAAATGTCTGCTTCTGGGCCCGCGGCTGGAAATGACCTAGATGGGGCGGAACCGTCCTCGATCGGGTCGGAAGAAATGGGCTGGCTCAAGGCTAATCCCCACAGGCCATCGCGCTCCCTGCGTCGCAGGTGAAGCCCTTATCATGCGAACCTCAGGCTACAAGCAACGTCGACGGTGATGGTGGGTTTTATGGCGGGTTGACTAAAAGCTGCGACGCCAAGATCTTTGAAAAGAGCATTTCTGGCAGCGAGCTGGCGGAGAGAGAGGGATTCGAACCCCCGATAGAGTTGCCCCTATGCCGCATTTCGAGTGCGGTGCATTCAACCGCTCTGCCATCTCTCCGCGAGATCGAACGCCCGGGTTCGGGCGCGGCTGGTCGATACGGGCGGGCTTATGGCATAGCGAGAAGGTCGCTGCAACACTCTTTGTGGCTGGGCGGCGCCCGGCCCGCTCGCTGCCCCCGGATACAGCCGATCACTCACTTTTGCGTGCAGATGCAATCTGGTGCGCGACGCTGCACGTTAGCGGGTGGTTACACACAACCGAGGGAGATTATCATGGTTACGCGTCGCACCACGCTTGCCGGCCTTGCTGCCTTGCCGCTCGCCGGCAGTCTGACCACTGCATTCGGGACCCTTCCTGCGCTCGCTCAGGAAAAGCCAATGGCCGATACGCTCGCCACTTCGGAGGGGGACGTCACCATCCAGCCCGTCAGCCACGCCAGCCTCGTGCTGAGCTGGGGCGACAAGGCGATGTATGTGGACCCGGTTGGCGGCGAGGGGCTGTACGAGGGCCTGCCTGCGCCCACATCTATCCTCATTACCCACGGGCATGGCGACCATTTCGACGCTCCGACCCTTGAAGCGATCGCCGGTTCGGCCCCCATCCTCACCACAAAGGAAGTGTTCGACAAGCTGCCCGAAAGCCTCAAGGGGCAGGCCAAGGCGATCAGCAACGGCGAAAGTGGCGAACTGGACGGCGTCCCGGTCAAGGCCATCGCCGCGCACAACACCACGGCAGACCGGATGCAGTATCACCCGGTCGGTGTCGGCAATGGCTATGTGCTGAGCCTTGGCGACAAGCAGGTCTATGTGGCGGGCGACACCGAGCCCACCGAGGACATGCTGGCCCTCACCGATATCGCGGTCGCCTTCCTGCCCATGAACCTGCCCTATACAATGACGGCAGACCAGGCGGTCGAGGCCATCAACACGTTCAAGCCGGCCGTGGTCTACCCCTACCATTTCCGCGACATGGACCTGTCTCCGCTCGAGACCGGCCTTGACGAGGGGATCGAGCTGCGGCTGCGCGACTGGTATGCGGCCGGCGGCCAGGGGTGATCGGCTGATCCGCCCTTGACTCCAGGGGCGTTTGCCCCGATAAGCGCCACAACCTGCGCCCCGGTCCTGCCGGCGCGCCGGTTTTTGTTTGCAACGCTGCTCGAGGCTGCCGGTCGACCTCTTCGACCCCTCATCGAAAAGCCCGCGGATCAGGCATGAAAACCGCGGCGCCACAGGGCGCGACAGAAAAAGGGACCGGGGCGAAAGCCAGCCGGTTTGTGATATGACCTTTGCCGTTATCAAGACGGGCGGGAAGCAGTACAAGGTTGCTGCCAACGACCTCATCAAGATTGAAAAGCTCGAGGGCGAGGCCGGCGATGCCGTGACCTTCGACCAGGTTCTCATGGTTGGCGACACCATCGGCGCTCCGCTGGTGGACGGCGCGATCGTGGCCGGCGAGCTTGTCGAGACCAAGAAGCAGAAGACCGTCATCGTCTTCAAGAAGCGCCGCCGCCACAATTCGCGCCGTCGCAACGGTCACCGCCAGTTGCTCTCGACCGTCCGCATCACCGAGATCCTGACCGGTGGCGCCAAGCCGACGGCCAAGGCAGCCGCCAAATCGGAAAAGACCGAGGCCGTGACCGAGAAGGCCCCAGCCAAGAAGGCGTCAAAGGCGAGCGAAGCCGACGCTGCGGCCGAGGCTCCCGCCAAGAAGCCGGCTGCCAAGAAGGCCGCCGCCCCCAAGGATGACGCCGCCGCTGAAAAGCCGGCGAAGAAGGCCCCGGCCAAGAAGGCCGCACCCAAGGCCGA
The DNA here is from genome assembly GCF_014837245.1 of Devosia oryzisoli. Classification (GTDB taxonomy): domain Bacteria; phylum Pseudomonadota; class Alphaproteobacteria; order Rhizobiales; family Devosiaceae; genus Devosia; species Devosia oryzisoli. Next base: position 579,404 of record NZ_JACYFU010000003.1, on the reverse strand, counting down.
CAAGGAATAAGGAGCTCTAGAGATGGCACATAAGAAAGCAGGCGGTTCCTCCCGCAACGGTCGTGATACCGCTGGCCGTCGTCTCGGCGTCAAGAAGTTCGGCGGCGAAGTCGTCGTAGCCGGCAACATCATCGTGCGTCAGCGCGGCACCAAGTGGCATCCGGGTACGGGCGTTGGCCTGGGCAAGGACCACACGATCTTCGCGCTGGTCGATGGCAACGTCGCCTTCCGCACCCGTGCGGATGCCAAAGTCTACGTGTCTGTCGTCCCGGCAGAGGCCGCCGAATAATCCGGCAGGCCTGACCAACCCGCCGGAGACCTGTTCCCCGGCTTGGCGTTTGGCGACACAGACGAAATGCAAGGGGGAACCGGTCAGCCGGTTCCCCCTTCTCGTTCTGGAGTGTCCTCATGTTCGTCATCGCCTCCCGCCGCAGCAAAGCCACAGCCCGCCCGGCCATCGCCGCTCCCGTCGCACACAAGGCCATGGGCCAACACCGGGAAAGGATGCGGGGGAGATGACCGAGCTTCATACCGCCCGGCTGGTCCTGCGGCCGGCCCGTTCCGATGACGCGCCCTGCTACGCTCTGGGCGTCGGCGATTTTGAGGTCGCGCGCTGGCTGACGCCGGTTCCCTGGCCATATACGCTCATCATGGCGCAGGACTGGCTGCGCCAGGCGCCCCCGCCGACGCCGGAGAAGTCGCTCTTCATCATCGACCTTCCCAACCGTGGCCTGATCGGTTGCATCTCGCTGATCGATGAACTCGGCTACTGGATCGCCCGCCCGCATTGGGGGCGCGGCTATGTCACCGAGGCGGCCACCGCCCTCCTCGACTGGCACTTTGCGAATTCGTCTTCCCGCGCGGTCGCCTCCAGCGCCCACCACGACAACGCCGCATCCCTTCAGGTCCTGCGCAAGCTCGGCTTTGAGGCAACGGGGCGGCAGAAGCGTTTTTCCCAGCCGCTGCAGCACAATGTCGACCACATCGTCAGCACACTGAGCCGACAGACCTGGCTGGCGCGGGAGCCCCGAAAATGCGCGTGACCGATACCTTGCCCGAAGCGATCGAGACCGCTCGGCTACGCCTGCGCGCGCCGCGGAACGATGATCTCGGACCGCTGGTGGAAAAAGCCAATGACTGGGCGGTCCTCGAGCCCACGGCCACCCTGCCCTACCCTTATCTGGAAGAGCACGGCCGCGGCTTTATCGAGCGCGCATCGCGCAACCCCCAGCGCCCCTACGTCATGGCCGAGCGCAAGACCGACACGCTGATGGGCGTGATCGGGCTTTACCTTTACGCCGACAGGCCGGTGGAACTGGGCTATTGGCTCGGCCGCGACCATTGGGGGCAGGGTCTTGTCGCAGAAGCGGCAGCTGCTCTCCTCGATGCCGCTGCGGCGGCGGGGCTGTCGCCGGTTCGGGCCCGCGTTCTCGCGCACAATGCCGGGTCCATTCGCGTGCTGGAGAAGTGCGGCTTTGCCGTCGTCGAGCACACCCAGAGCCTGGTCGAGCGTCACCGCGGCAAGCCGCTTCTCATCCTGGAGTGGTCGCGATGATCCTGCCAACGCTCGAGACGGCGCGCCTTGTCCTGCGCCCACCACTGCCCGAGGACGCCGAGGCTATCGCCCGCTACCTCAACGACTTCGCCGTGTCGGGCAATCTGGCGCGCGTGCCGTTTCCCTATCACCTCTCCGATGCAAGAGCCTGGCTGCGCACGCGGCGCCCGGACATGCCGATCGAGGACGCCAACTTCTCGATCATCGCGCCCGGCGTGGGGATGGTCGGCCACATCGGCTTCCACCTTGGGCAGCGCGGGCCCATCATCGGCTATTGGCTGGGGCGCCCTTTCTGGGGCCAGGGCGTCATGACCGAGGCCGCACGCGAAAGCCTGCGCTGGTTCTTTTCCGTCTCGGCCGCTCCCGTGGTGATCTCGGGCGTCTTTCACTTCAACGCGGCATCCCTGGCCATCCAGCGCAAGCTCGGCTTTACCGAAACCGGCCGTTCCCGCCTCGTGTGCCTTGCACGCGGCACCGAGGTGGAGCATATCGACACTCAACTGACACGCGAGGGTTTCCGCGCGGCGCTGACGGGGAGAAGCCCTGCCGCCGTTGCAAAACCCCCTGGCGTCTGGAAGGCACTCTAGGCATGAAATTTCTCGACCAGGCCAAGGTCTACATCAAGTCCGGCTCCGGCGGCGCCGGCGCCGTCAGCTTCCTGCGCGAAAAATTCGTGGAGTTCGGTGGCCCCGACGGCGGCAATGGCGGCCGCGGCGGCGATGTCATTGTCGAGTGTGCCGACGGGCTCAATACACTCATCGACTTCCGCTACACACAGCACTTTAGGGCCGGCACGGGCGTGCATGGCATGGGCAAGAACCGCACCGGCGCCGATGGCGAGGATATCGTCTTGCGCGTGCCCAAGGGCACGCAGATCTTCGAGGAAGATCAGGAAACGCTGATTGCCGACATGACGGAAGTCGGCCAGCGCGTGGTGCTGCTCAAGGGCGGCAATGGCGGCTTCGGCAATGCCTATTTCAAGACCAGCTCCAACCAGGCTCCGCGCCGGGCCAATCCGGGGCAGGAAGGCGTCGAAAAGGGCATCTGGCTGCGTTTGAAGCTGATCGCCGATGCCGGTCTCGTCGGCCAGCCCAATGCCGGCAAATCCACGTTCCTGGCCGCCGTCAGCGCGGCCAAGCCAAAGATTGCCGACTATCCCTTCACCACGCTCCACCCCAATCTGGGCGTGGTGCGCATTGGCGAGCGCGAATTTGTCCTCGCCGATATTCCGGGGCTGATCGAGGGGGCGAGCGAAGGCATCGGCATCGGTGACCGGTTCCTCGGCCATATCGAACGCTGCAAGGTGCTCATCCACCTTATCGACGGCACCGAAGAGGACGTGGTTCACGTCTACAAGGCCGTGCGCCATGAACTGGCCGCCTATGCCGACGTGTTGGCCGAAAAGGACGAGATCGTTGTCCTCAACAAGATCGACGCGCTGACCGAGGACGAGGTCAAGGAGAAGCTCAAGGCGCTGAAAAAGGCGAGCAAGGCCGAAGTGCGCACCATTTCGGGCGCCACCGGCAAGGGCGTCGAGCAGGTGCTCTACGACGTCCTCGCACGCCTCGACGCGGAAAAGGCAGAGCTTGCCGAGCAGGAACGCAAGAAGGCGGACGAAACATGGACGCCGTGAGCGGCACGATGCCTCGCCACACTGGAAGCAACTCCTCCCCCTGGATGGGGGAGGTTGGGAGGGGGTGCCTTCACCTTCAGCACTCTGCCGGCCACCCCCCCACCCCAGCCCTCCCCGCAAGGGGGAGGGAGTGGACCGGGCTTTCGGCCAGATGACCCCCCTCGCCGCGCATCGCAGCATCACCATCAAGATCGGCTCTGCCCTGCTCGTTGACAAGGCCGGACAGCTTCGTGCCCAGTGGCTGGACGCGCTGGCCCAGGACATCGCTGCCTTGAAGGCCGAGGGCCGCGACATCGTCATCGTCTCGTCCGGCGCCATTGCGCTGGGCCGGAGTCTGCTCGGCCTTGGCGCACCGGTTCTGCCGCTCGAGCAGTCGCAGGCGGCGGCGAGCGCGGGGCAGATCGCTCTCTCCCAGGCCTGGGCCGAGGCACTGGGGCGGCATGGCATCGTCACCGGACAAATCCTGATCACCCCCAACATCACGGAAGAGCGGCGCTACTATCTCAACGCCCGCACCACCATCCAGACGCTTCTGGGCCTCGGGGCGGTTCCGATCATCAACGAGAACGACAGCGTCGCCACTGCCGAAATCCGCTATGGCGACAACGACCGTCTCTCGGCCCGCGTCGCCACGATGATCGAGGCCGATTGCCTCGTGCTGCTCTCCGACATAGACGGGCTCTACACAGCTCCGCCCGCCAAGAATCCCGGCGCAAGCCACATCCCGGTCGTCGACGCCATCACCCCCGCCATCGAAGCCATGGCCGGCGGGGCGGCCAGCCACCTCTCGCGCGGCGGCATGACGACCAAGGTCGAAGCGGGCAAGATCGCAACCCTCGCCGGCACTGCCATGATCATCGCCAAGGGCACTGAGCCGCATCCCCTCCGCACGCTGCTCGAAGGCGGCCGCCACACGCTCTTTCAGCCGGCCCGCACCCGCGCCCAATCGCGCAAGCGCTGGATCATGGGCACGCTGGCCGTGTCGGGCACGGTGCATGTCGATGCCGGCGCCGCCCGCGCCTTGCGGCAGGGCCGCTCGCTGCTGCCGGTCGGCGTCACGCGGATCGAGGCCGAGTTCGAGCGCGGCGACACCCTCTCGATCCGCGACCCCAATGGCCGGGAAATCGCCCGGGGTCTCTCCGGCCTCGACAGCGCCGATGCGCGGCTGGTGATGGGCAAGCACAGTGACACCATCGTCGAACTGCTCGGCATGGACAGCCGCACCGAACTGGTGCACCGCGACAATCTGGTGATGACCGGCCCACAGGACGGCGCGGCCGTACGGGAGGCAAACCATGAGCCTGGCTGAAGCACGATCGGTCGAAGACGTTCCGGCGCTCATGCTGGCGCTGGGCCAGCGCGCCCGCGCCGCAGCGGGCAAGCTCGCCATTGCCACGGCCGAGCGCAAGCATGCCGCCCTTGTCGGCGCCGCCCAGGCGGTCGACGCCCGTCGCGCCGACATCCTTGCCGCCAACGCCATCGATCTCAGGGAAGCCGTGGCCAAGGGCATGAGCAAAGCGTTCCAGGACCGGCTGCTGCTGACCGATGCGCGCCTCGATGGCATCATCGGCGCGCTGCGCACCATTGCCGAGCTTCCCGATCCAGTCGGTGCCGTGATCGCCGAATGGGACCGGCCCAATGGCCTTCACATCGAGCGCGTTCGCACCCCGCTCGGCGTCATCGGCGTCATCTATGAAAGCCGCCCCAATGTGACGGCCGACGCCGGCGCGCTCTGCCTCAAGGCCGGCAATGCGGTGATCCTGCGCGGCGGCAGCGACAGCGTTCACTCCTCGCGCCTCCTGGTCGAGTGCCTGCGCACCGGCCTTGCGCAAGCGGGCTTGCCTCAAGACAGCGTTCAGCTCGTGCCCACCACCGATCGCGCCGCCGTTGGCGAAATGCTCAAGGGCCTTGGTGGGACCATCGACGTCATCGTGCCACGCGGCGGCAAGTCGCTGGTGGCGCGCGTCCAGTCCGAGGCGCGGGTGCCGGTTTTCGCCCATCTCGAGGGTCTGGTGCATGTCTACATCGACCGCTCGGCCGATCTCGACAAGGCGGTCAGCGTCACGCTCAACGCCAAGATGCGCCGCACCGGCATCTGCGGTGCCGCCGAGACGCTGCTCGTGCACAAGGACGTGGTGGCGAGCCACCTCCGGCCGATCCTCGAAGCGCTGATGGAAAAGGGCTGCGAAATCCGCGGCGACGAGACCGTCACGCGGCTCGTGCCCCAGGCCAGGCCCGCCACCGAAGAAGACTGGCAGACCGAATATGAAGACGCCATCATTTCGGTGAAGGTGGTGGACAGTCTTGAGGCGGCCATCGCCCATATCGAGCACTATTCGAGCCACCACACCGAAGCAATCATCGCCGAGGACCCCGCGGCGGTCGAAAAGTTCTTCGCCGAGATCGACAGCGCCATTCTCGTGCACAACGCTTCGACCCAGTTCGCCGACGGCGGCGAATTCGGCTTCGGCGGCGAAATCGGCATCGCCACGGGCAAGATGCATGCGCGCGGCCCGGTGGGCGTCGAGCAGTTGACGAGCTTCAAGTACCGCGTGCGCGGCACCGGCCAGCTGCGCCCGTGACGCTGCGTCCACCGCTCCGCATCCCGGGCATCACCGAATTGCCGCCCTCGGCAACGGGCATGCGCATCGGCCTATTCGGCGGCAGCTTCAATCCGATCCATGCCGGGCACCTGCTGGTGATGGAGGAAACCCTCCGGCGGCTCGAGCTCGATGCGCTCTGGGTTCTGGTGACGCCGGGCAATCCGCTCAAGGACAATGCCCGCCTGCCGTCGCTGGCCGAACGCGTCCGCGCAGCGCGGGCCGCCATCCGCGATCCCCGCATTCGCGTCACCGGCTTTGAGGCGGCCAAGGGCTTTGCCTACACCTGGCAAACCGTGCGCTTCCTGACCCAAAGCCTGCCCGACCGGCATTTCGTCTGGATCATGGGCGCCGACAGCCTCGCCGATTTCCACCGCTGGGAACGCTGGCGCGATATCGCCGCTGCGCTGCCCATCGCAGTCTATGTGCGCCCCGGCGCCGGTCGCCGCGCCCTCGCCTCCCGCGCGGCCGCGACGCTGGACCACGCCCAGATTGATGAAGCCTTCGCCCCGACCCTCGCCCGTCGTCCAGCGCCCGCATGGGTCTATCTCCAGGGTCGTCAGTCGGCTTTGTCGTCCTCGCGCATTCGGGCCGAAAGGACGCCATAAACCTTCGTTAAGGCTTCAACCTTGCGAAAATGCGCTGGAAAGCGCATATTCGGGGCGTGATAGATGTCACCGGAACAGGAACTGACGGCTTGCCGTTAACTCGACGCCGCTTTCGTCCGATCAACAACCAAGGATGCTACCCTTACGCATGACCCATGCTGCCGCGTGGGCAGAAAGCCAATTCTGATGGCTGCGCTGCCCGAAAACTCCCTCCACGCCAAGGCCCCAGCGCCGGCGCCGGCGCCCGAAAAACCCTTGATCGACCTGATCCTCGATACAATCGAGGACGCCAAGGCCGAAGAGACCATCTCGGTGGATCTGGCGGGCAAGTCGTCGCTGGCCGACCACATGGTGGTCACGTCAGGCCGCTCCCAGCGCCACGTCGCCGCCATTGCCGATCAGCTGATCAACGCCTTGCGCGACAACGGCTACGGCAAGCCGCGCGTCGAGGGCCTGCCGCACGCCGATTGGGTCCTGGTGGACACCGGCGACGTCATCGTCCACATCTTCCGCCCCGAAGTGCGCGAGTTCTACAACATCGAAAAGATGTGGCAGGCCGATTTCTCGGCCGACCAGCACTGAAAAAGGGCCGGCCCCCGGCCGGCTCCCCCGCGGGACTGACCCATGCGCATTGCCATCGGCGCCATCGGCCGCATGAAAGCGGGCCCTGAGCGCGAACTCGTGTCGCGCTATCTCGATCGCGCGGCCTCGACCGGCAAGCCACTGGCCTTGACCGGGTTCGAGGTGAGCGAAAGCGCAGAGTCCCGCGCCGGCTCCGCCGCCGCCCGCAAGCTTGACGAGGCCCGAGCCCTTCGGGCGGGCGCACCGGACGGACTCGTCGTGGTGCTCGACGAGCGCGGCAAGACCCTCAACTCCGACGCCTTTACCGAAACGCTCCTGCGCTGGCGCGACGCCGGCCGTCCGGCGGTCACCTTCATGATCGGCGGAGCTGACGGCCTCGATCCGGCGCTGGTTGCCGAGGCCGATCTGGCGCTGAGCTTTTCCCCCATGGTGTGGCCGCACCAGCTGGTTCGGATCATGCTGGCCGAGCAGCTCTACCGCGCCACCACCATTCTCTCCGGCCACCCCTATCACCGCGGCGGTTAACTCACGACATGGTTAAGCATCGTTAACCTGCGGTTTGCCGCCCGCTTGATATGGTGCGACTGATGTGATTCGGGGTTGACGCCCCTCTTGGAGACGCCATGCCGCTGCGGCCCGTGAGCAAAACCCTGGCCAGCCTGTGCGGCCTGGCCCTTGCCGGGTTGGTCTCCGGCCCGCTGCTCGCTCAACAGGCTCAGGAAACGGCAGTCGCGGCGCCATCCGCACCGGCATTGTCCGAAGTCGGGCCGACGATCGGCAACGCGCCCTCCACGCAACCGGTCGCTCCCGCTTCCCCCGACCCCACGGCACCAGCCGAGCCGCCTCTTCCCGCCGAACCCGGGGCCTCCGAAGCCGCCGATCTGGCGGCTTTGGAGAAGACCCTGTCTCTGAGCCAGGAGCGCATCGAGGCACTCAAGAAGGAAGTGGCAGACATGGAGGGCGACCGCGCCCGCCAGAGCGCTGCCCTGATCGCCGCCGCTCAAAGGGTCAAGCAAGCAGAAACCGATGTCGCCGCCGTAGAGGAGCGCCTGTCCGACCTTATCGTCGAGGAGCTCGAGGTGCGGGGCCGGCTCGACGGGGCGGACGCGGAGGTGTCGAACGTTCTGGCGGCATTGGAGCGGATTTCCCTCAGCCCTCCCCCAGCCCTCATCGTCGACCCCAGTGACGCCCTGGGCTCGGCCCGCGGCGCCATGCTGATCTCCGCCATCGTTCCCCAACTCCGCGCCAGAGCTGATGCGGTATCCCTTGATCTCCAGAAGCTGCAGGACATCAAGTCCTCAGCCTTGGCCGAGGAGGCCACGCTCAAGGCCAATCAAGAGGTGCTCGAGGAAGAGCAATTGCGGATCGCCACTTTGGTCGCCGCCCGCAAGCTGCAGATCACGCAAAAGAGCGCAGCGCTGCAGGCCGAACAAGCGGCCGCTGAAGAGCTGGCCAAGAAGGCCGGCACGCTGCGTGAACTGGTCGAGGCGCTGAGCGCCCGGGCCGCCGCGGGCGCGACGTCGGCACCAGCGACCGCCACCGAACCGGAGACGCCACGGCTGTCTCCCGAGGCCATAGAGATGGCCTTCGCCAATGCCGCGCGCACCGAACCGGCCGTTCCGTTCGAACTTGCGCGTGGTTATCTGGCCGAGCCCAGCAATGGCGAACTGGTGGTCGCCTATGGCAATAACGACCGGCTCGGCGGCATCTCGCACGGCCAGTCGATCGTGACGGCGCCGGGGGCGCAGGTGGTCGCGCCCGCCGACGGCTGGGTGCTCTACAAGGGCCCCTATCTCAACTATGGTCAGATCGTCATTCTCAACACCGGCAGCGGCTATACGACGCTTCTGGCCGGCCTCGACAGCATCAGCGTCGACATCGGCCAGTTTGTGCTGATGGGCGAGCCGCTGGGCACCATGGGATCACGCACAATTGGGCCGGTGATGACCACCAGTGCTGGCAACGGCCGTCCAACTCTTTATATTGAACTGCGCCACAATAATGAGCCTTTCGACCCGCAGGGGTGGTGGGCGAAGAACGAACGAACGGGATAAATCATCCATGCGCTTGTCCACCCTTTGCGCCGCCGCCCTGTCCGTGGCGTTGCTCGCTCCGATCGCCTCTGTCCTGGCGCAGGAGACGGCTCCTGCTCCCGCGCAGGAACAAGCCCCCGCCCCTGTTCCGGCCCAGGATCAGGCGCCCGACACCGTCGTGCCCGATGAGCTGATGCCATCGGAGGAGCCTGAGCCGACCGAGGCGGAAAAAGCGGCCGCGCCGCGCGATCCGGAAGAAATCTATTCGGACCTCAATCTCTTCGGGCAGATCTTCGACCGCATTCGCGCCGAATATGTCGATCCGCCGGATGAGAAGGAGCTGATCCGCGCGGCCATCCAGGGCATGCTGACCTCGCTCGACCCGCACTCGGGCTACCTGCCGCCGACGGATTATGACGAAGCCCGCGAGGATATTTCGGGCGAGTTCGGTGGGCTCGGCATCGAAGTGACGATGGAAGAGGGCACCATCAAGGTCGTCTCCCCCATCGATGACACGCCCGCGGCCAAGGCCGGCATCCTGGCCAACGATCTTATCGTCGCGCTCGACAACCAGCCGATCCAGGGCCTGTCGCTCGACGAGGCCGTCGACAAGATGCGCGGCCCGATCGGCACCGATATCAAGGTCACCGTGATCCGCGAAGGCGTGACGGACCCGATCGACTTCACCATGACTCGCGCCACCATCGCCATGCGCGCTGTGCGCTGGTCGATGGAAGGCGACGTCGCGGTGCTGCGCCTCTCCCGTTTCTCCGAGCAGGCTTTCGTTGGCATCGAGAAGGCCATCAAGGACATTTATGCTGAGGCCGACGGCAAGGCGCCCAAGGGGATAATCCTCGACCTGCGCAACAATCCGGGTGGTCTCGTTGACCAAGCCGTCTACGTGGCCGACGCCTTCCTCGACAAGGGCGCCGTAGTTCTCACCCGTGGCCGCACGGAAAGCGAAAGCGCCCGCTACGACGCTGAGCCCGATGCACTCGACAAGCAGATTGCCGACGTGCCGCTGGTGGTGCTGATCAATGGCGGCTCGGCCTCGGCCTCCGAGATCGTCGCCGGCGCCCTACAGGACCACAAGCGGGCGACGCTGGTCGGCACCCGCTCCTTCGGCAAGGGCTCCGTGCAGTCGATCATCTCGCTCGGGCCCGATGGCGCCATGCGCCTCACCACCGCGCGCTACTACACGCCGAACAACCGCTCGATCCAGGCGCTGGGCATCACGCCCGATATCGAGGTGCGCCAGGAGGTGCCCGAGGAACTCAAGGGGCGCGACGAGATCATCGGCGAAGCTGGACTTGCCGGCCACATCACGATCGAAGGCCAGCAGGAGGCCACGGTCGGATCGTCCGTCTATGTCCCGGGCGAGAAGGCCGATGACACTCAGCTGCAGTACGCGATCCGCCTCATCGATGGCGAGGAAAGCGACCCCTCCTATCCGCCCAAGGCGGAGTAGCGCCGGGGCGCGCATGGTATCGTGGGCGCGGGGCGTGATTCGCTTCGCGCCCTTCGCTTTTCTGCCCCCGCGGAGCGGAGCCCGCCATGGCCAATAACCTCAGCACCCCCCTGCGCGGCCGCAAATCCCGCAACCGGGGCAAGAACGGCAAGGTTCACCTGCCCGTGGCGCGCATTCTTCTGGGCATCATCTTGCTCATCGCCATCGGCGTTGGTGCGCGGCTCGTTCTGGTCGACGACCCCAATGGTGGACGCCCCTCCCAGGAAGTGGCCATCGCCACCACGCGCAACAGCAACAGCGTGGCCAATGCCGTGGCGACCGGGCCTGCAACCATCACCGCGGATCCCCAGCAATATCCCGCCGGCCAGACCCCCCCTGCGTCGCAGCAGGCCGCCGGCGCTGCGCTCGGGCAAACGCCCGGTGCCTTCGGCGCCCTGCCCGATCTCAGCGAGCAAACCAGCAACGGCCCCATCCCCCGCATGTCGGGAACCGGGGAGCGCCCGTTCGACGCCTATCGGGAACCGGTGCCGGCGGGCGTGACTGAGAAGGAGCCCAAGATTGCCCTCGTCGTCTCCGGGCTCGGCATCAACGAGCAAGGCTCGCTCGACGCCATCGATCAATTGCCCGAGGCGGTGACGCTGGGTTTCGCGCCCTATGGCCGCTCGCTCGAGACCACCGTCTCGGCGGCGCGTGTGCGCGGGCACGAGGTGGTGCTCGAACTGCCGCTCGAGCCCTTCGACTATCCGCAGAACGATCCTGGCCCGCACACCCTTCTGACCGGTGACGCGCCACGCGCCAACCTCGAAAAGCTATTCTGGCTGATGGCGCGTTTTGGCGGCTATATCGGCGTGATGAACAATATGGGCGCCCGCTTCACCGCCGCTGCGGCCGATTTTGCCCCGGTCATGGAAGAGCTGGGCGCGCGCGGGCTGGGTTATGTCGACGATGGCTCGTCCAATCGCTCGGTTGCGGCGCAATTGGCTGGGGCCAACAAGGTGCCCTTCGCCCGCGCCAGCATGGCCATCGACACCGATCCCTCCAAGGATGCCATTCTCGCAGCGCTTGCCAGCCTTGAGGCAGAGGCGCTGCAAACCGGCTCCGCAATTGGTATTGTCAGTGCATTACCCATCTCGATCCAGACCGTGACCGATTGGTCCGCGGATCTGGGAGACAAGGGAATTGCGCTGGTGCCCGTCAGCGCGCTGATGAAATAGGTACCCATGACCGACAAGCCTGACCGTGAAGCCCTGCCCTATCGCGACTGCGTTGGCGTGGCCCTCTTCAATGCCGATGGAAAAGTGTTCATGGGGCGCCGCAAGGCAGAGGGTGACCCTGACCAGTCGGCCCGCTTCGATGCCCCCTGGCAGATGCCGCAGGGCGGCATCGACAAGGGCGAGGACCCGCTACGTGCGGCCATGCGGGAACTGCAGGAAGAAACCAACGTCACCTCGGTCAGTCTCCTCGCCGAAGCGCCCGAATGGGTCTATTACGACCTGCCCGAGGAGGCCCTTGGCGTTGCCTGGAGCGGCAAGTACCGTGGCCAGCGCCAGCGCTGGTTCGCCTTTGCCTTTACCGGCAGCGAGACCGAGATCGATGTCCAGTCACCCGGCCAGGGCAAGTTCCCCGCCGAGTTCGACGGCTGGCGCTGGGAGAGCCTCACCCGCACGCCCGGCCTCGTCGTGCCCTTCAAGCGCGACGCCTACCGCAAGGTAGTCGAGGCCTTCGCCGACATTCCGCAACGCTTCACCCACGGATAGCCATGAAAACCATCGGCCTCATCGGCGGCATGAGTTGGGAATCGAGCGCGCACTATTATCAGCGGCTCAACCAGTTGACCGCGGAGCGCCTGGGTGGGCTGCATTCGGCGCCGGTGATCCTGCACTCGGTCGATTTCGCCCCTATCGCCGCCATGCAGTCGGCCGGTGAGTGGGACAAGGCCGGCGCTGAGCTGAACGGCGTCGCCCGGGGTCTCGCGGCGGCCGGCGCCCAGGTGCTGGGGCTGGCGACCAACACCATGCACGTCGTTGCCGAGACGGTGACCGCCCGCCTCGACATTCCCTTTTTGCACATCGCCGACCCTACAGCCCACGCGCTGCTCACAGACGGCTTTGACACTGTGGGGCTGCTGGGTACCCGCTTCACCATGGAGATGGGTTTCTACAAGGATCGGCTCACCGCAGCGGGCCTGAACGTGCTCGTGCCCGAAGTGGATCGCACGAACCTCAACGGCATCATCTATGATGAGCTGTGCCGGGGCATCATTCGCGACGAGTCGCGGGCGACCTATGTCACGGCCATCGAGCGTCTTGCCGCCCATGGCGCGCAGGCCGTCATTCTGGGCTGCACCGAGATCGGCATGCTGATCGACGATAGCGTCAGCCCCATCCCGACCTACGACACGACCGAGTTGCACGCGCAGGCCCTGGTGGAAGCGGCGCTCGCCTGAAACTGAGCTTCTCCACCCTCGAATGCAAAAAGGCCGCCCCGAAAGGCGGCCTTGAACTTTGTTACATAGCGGGTCCGGCCTAGTGGACGTGCGCCCCGTCGATGTGCTGCGCCTCAATGGCGAGGTTGAGCAGACCGCTGACGACCTCCTGCGCGTAGGACTTGTCTTCGGGGCTCTCCGCCCGCTGCAGGTCCTGCTCGGCCGCCTTGATCTGCTCCTGCAGATTGGAGTGGTCGAACTCTGCGAATGGCACCGACTCTTCGGCCAGGATCGTCAGGCCTGCTGGCGAGACATCGGCAAAGCCGCCACGCACGAAAAAGACGTCGGCCGCATTGCTGGATTTTACCACGGTAATGAAGCCGGGACGCAGCGTCGTCATGAACGGAGCGTGATCCGCCATCACGGTGAAGTAGCCCTCGGTGCCCGGCACGGTGACGGATTCCACCGTTTCGGACAGAACCAGGCGCTCGGGCGACACGATCTCGATCTTGAGGCCTTCAGCCATTCATTTGGTCCTTTGGCAGTGGAGCCCGGACGGCGCCGAGCTCCATTACGACAAGATATCCGGGCCGCAGAGGCCCGAACCGGCTTAGGCAGCCTGAGCGGCCAGCTTTTGCGCCTTGGCAACGGCGTCGTCGATGGTGCCGACCATGTAGAAGGCTGCTTCCGGCAGGTGGTCGTACTCGCCGTTCACCAGGCCCTTGAAGCCCTTGATGGTGTCTTCGAGTTGCACGAACACGCCCGGCGAACCGGTGAAGACTTCGGCCACGTCGAAGGGCTGGCTCATGAAGCGCTCGATCTTGCGGGCGCGCGCCACGGTCAGTTTGTCTTCTTCGGACAGCTCGTCCATGCCCAGGATGGCGATGATGTCCTGCAGCGCCTTGTACTTCTGCAGGATCTGCTGCACGGCGCGGGCGGTCTCATAGTGCTCTTCGCCCACGATCTGCGGGTCGAGAATACGCGAGTTGGACGCCAGCGGGTCCACGGCCGGGTAGATGCCCTTTTCCGAGATCGCGCGGTTGAGCGAGGTCGTCGCGTCAAGGTGCGCAAAGGTCGTGGCCGGGGCCGGGTCGGTGAAGTCGTCGGCCGGCACGTACACGGCCTGGATCGAGGTGATCGAGCCCTTGGTCGTGGTGGTGATGCGCTCCTGCATCGCGCCCATGTCCGTCGACAGCGTCGGCTGATAACCCACGGCGGACGGAATACGACCCAGGAGAGCCGACATTTCGGCGCCGGCCTGCGTGAAGCGGAAGATGTTATCCACGAAGAACAGCACGTCCTGGCCCTTGTCGCGGAAGTTTTCCGCAACGGTGAGGCCGGTCAGCGCCACGCGGGCACGCGCGCCGGGAGGCTCGTTCATCTGGCCGAACACGAGGGCGCACTTGGAACCGGCGGCCGAGCCGTTGTTCTCGTGCGGGTCCTTGTTCACGCCCGATTCGATCATTTCGTGGTAGAGGTCGTTGCCTTCGCGGGTGCGTTCACCCACGCCGGCGAACACCGAATAGCCACCATGCGCCTTGGCGACGTTGTTGATCAGTTCCTGGATCAACACGGTCTTGCCCACGCCGGCACCACCGAACAGACCAATCTTGCCGCCACGCGCATAGGGGGCGATCAGGTCGACCACCTTGATGCCCGTGACGAGCACTTCGGCAGCCGGATTCTGCTCGGCAAAGCTCGGGGCTTCCTGGTGGATTTCACGGCGTTCGCTGGAGCCGATCGGACCGGCTTCGTCGATCGGTTCGCCGGTGACGTTCATGATGCGGCCGAGGGTCTCGTCGCCCACGGGCACCGAGATGGAAGCCCCCGTGTCCGTCACTTCGGCGCCGCGAACCAGACCTTCGGTCGTGTCCATGGCGATGGTGCGCACGGCGTTTTCGCCCAGGTGCTGCGCCACTTCCAGAACCAGGCGCTGCCCGTTGTTGGTGGTTTCAAGCGCGTTCAGGATGGCGGGCAGGTGATCGTCGAACACCACGTCAACGACGGCGCCAATGACCTGCGAAACGCGACCGGCCTTCTTTTCTGCCATTTGTTCGTCCTCGCTGATGGGTTAGAGCGCTTCGGCGCCCGAGATGATTTCGATGAGTTCTTTGGTGATCTGCGCCTGCCGCTGGCGGTTGTAGCTCAGCTGCAGCTTGCCGATCATTTCGCCCGCATTGCGCGTCGCATTGTCCATGGCGGTCATCTGCGCGCCGTAGAACGAGGCGTTGTTTTCCAGCATGGCGCGGAGGATCTGCACGCTGATATTGCGCGGCAGCAGGTCTTCCACGATGGCTTCTTCGCTCGGCTCGTATTCGTAGGGCACGGACGCGGCCTCGGCTACGCCCTCACCCTCGACCCGTTCGATCTTGGCCGGGATCAGTTGCACCGCAGTGGGCACCTGGCTGATCACGGAGCCGAACTTGGCGAAGAACAGCGTCGCCACGTCAAACTCGCCGGCCGCGAACATGGCCTGCACCTTCTGGCTGACCTCGTTGGCCTGCGTGAAGCCGATCTTCTTGACATCGCGATAGCTGATCGTCTCGACGATGCGATCGGCATACTGGCGCTTGAGGATGTCGTTCCCCTTGCGCCCGACGGTCAGGATCTTGACCGTCTTGCCCTGGGCGATGAGCTTGTTGGCGTGTTCGCGCGCCAGGCGCACGATGGAGGAGTTGAAGCCACCGGCCAGGCCACGCTCGCCGGTCGCGACGATCAGCAGATGCGTTTGGTCCTTGCCGTTGCCGCCGAGCAGCACCGGGGCATTTTCCTGCCCGTCATAGACCGCGGCAAGGCTCGAGAGCACCCGGGCCATGCGCTCGGCATAGGGACGAGCCGCCTCGGCCGCTTCCTGGGCGCGACGGAGCTTGGCCGCCGCAACCATCTGCATGGCTTTGGTGATCTTCTGGGTCGACTTGACAGAGTCGATCCGGTTTTTCAGGTCCTTTAGCGACGGCATGGGCTGTCGTCTCCTTGCTCGCCTTAGGCTGCGTAGCTCTTCTTGATGTCGTCGAGCGCCGACTTCAGCTTGGCGCGCGTATCGTCGCTGAGCGCCTTTTCGGCGGCGATGGTGTTGAGAATATCGACATACTTCGAGCGCATGGCGCCCAGCACGGTTTTCTCGAAATCACCCACCTTGGCGACCGGGATGCTGTCGAGGTAGCCGTTGGCGCCCGCAAAGATCACCGCGACCTGCTCTTCGGTCTTGAGCGGCGAGAATTGCGGCTGCTTGAGCAGCTCGGTCAGGCGCGCACCGCGGTTCAGAAGACGCTGCGTGGCCGCATCGAGGTCCGAACCGAACTGGGCGAAGGCCGCCATTTCGCGATACTGAGACAGCTCGCCCTTGAGCGACCCGGCCACCTGCTTCATCGCCTTGACCTGGGCCGAGGAGCCCACGCGGCTCACCGACAGACCCACGTTCACGGCGGGGCGGATGCCCTGGAAGAAGAGATTGGTCTCGAGGAAGATCTGGCCGTCGGTGATCGAGATCACGTTGGTCGGGATGTAGGCCGACACGTCGTTGGCCTGGGTCTCGATCACGGGCAGCGCGGTCAACGACCCAAGGCCATGGGCCTCGTTCATCTTGGCGGCGCGCTCGAGCAGGCGCGAGTGGAGGTAAAACACGTCGCCCGGATAGGCTTCGCGGCCAGGCGGACGGCGCAGCAGCAGCGACAGCTGGCGGTAGGCGACGGCCTGCTTGGTCAGGTCGTCATAGGCGATCACGGCGTGCATGCCGTTGTCGCGGAACCACTCGCCGATGGCGCAGCCGGTGAACGGCGCGATGTACTGCAGCGGCGCGGCTTCCGAAGCGGTCGCGGCGACCACCACCGAATACTGCATGGCGCCGGACTCTTCGAGCTGGCGCACGAACTGGGCCACGGTCGAACGCTTCTGACCGACGGCGACGTAGATGCAGTAGAGCTTGTCGGTTTCCGAAGCGTTGGCGTCATGCGCTGGCTTCTGGTTGAGGAAGGTGTCGAGAATGATGGCCGACTTGCCGGTCTGGCGGTCGCCAATGATCAGCTCGCGCTGGCCACGGCCGATCGGGATCAGCGCGTCGATGGCCTTGAGGCCGGTCGACATGGGCTCGTGCACGGACTTGCGCGGCAGGATGCCCGGCGCCTTGACGTCGACGCGGCGACGCTCGGTGTGCTCGATGGGCCCCTTGCCGTCGATCGGGTTGCCCAGACCGTCGACAACGCGACCCAGAAGGCCCTTGCCCACGGGCGTGTCCACGATGGCGCCGGTGCGCTTGACGACGTCGCCTTCCTTGATGGCGCGGTCGTTGCCGAAGATAACGACGCCGACATTGTCGGTTTCGAGGTTGAGGGCCATGCCCTTGACGCCGCCGGGGAACTCGACGAGCTCGCCGGCCTGCACCTTGTCGAGGCCGTAGACGCGGGCAATGCCGTCACCGACGGAGAGCACCTGGCCAACTTCGGAAACCTGGGCTTCCTGGCCGAAATTCTTGATCTGGTCCTTGAGGATCGCAGAAATTTCCGCGGCTTTGATGTCCATTATCCGACCTCTTTCATGGCGATTTTCATCGCAGCGAGTTTTGTCTTGAGCGAAGAATCAATCATCTGCGATCCGACCTTCACCTGAAGGCCACCGATCAGCGAGGGATCGACGAATTGGTTGAGCGTGACGGTCTTGCCCAGCTTGGCCTTGAGCGTCTCGGCCAGGGCACTGGCCTGGGCCTCGCTCAGGGGCGCGGCCGATGTCACTTCGGCGGTCATTTCGCCGCGCGCCGTGGCGGCCAGTTCGCGGAAGCCCACGATGATCTGGTCCAGCGCGAACAGCCGGCCGTTTTTCGCGACGAGCTTGAGAAAATTCGCCACCAGCGGATTGACCTGGGCCTTGTCGATGATGGCGTTGAGCGCCGAGGCCTTGACGTCGGCGGTAATCACCGGCGAGCGCAGGTAGCGCGAGAAATCCTCGCTCTCACCGATCAGCCGGGAAATGTCGGAAAGCCCGGTTTCCACCTGGGCCAGCTGGTTCTCGCTCTGGGCGAGATCGAACAGCGCCGACGCATACGGCCGCGCGATGTGGGTAAGCACTGAATTCTGCGCTGCCAATGCCGCTTCACCCTCTCGGTTTTCGCCTTGCTGGCGTCCCGCTTCCATTTGAGAAACCGGGGCGTTGCCAAAGGCTTGTTCTTGTCCGGAAAGGAGGCACACCACGACCCCCCAGGAAATCGCGCCCCCTCTAGCACAGGGCCGCCGCGGCACGCAAGGCGCTCCGCCTTGATTCACTCGCGGCGAAAGTGTCGCACTCCGCAAGCGGTCCGCAGGATAAGGCGCCCCGGTGGGGCGACTTAAGCCAAGGAGGCCTTGAGAGCTACGCTCGAATGGCGCAGGCGTGGAAGCACTAATCCCTCCCACGGAACCACCCCCATCAACACGAGCAACCTCCCCTTACTCACCCCGTTTCTCCACCAGCACCCATACCACGGAGGTTCCCATGCCTGCCAAATCCCAGGCCCAGCAAAAAGCCGCCGGCGCCGCCCTCTCGGCCAAGCGCGGCGACACCAAGGTCGGCGAGCTCAAGGGCGCGTCCAAGTCCATGTACAAGTCGATGAGCGAAAAGGAGCTCGACGACATGGCCTCGACCAAGCGCAAGGGCAAGCCCGAGCACAAGTCCAAGGACTGACCTTGGCTACATGAAGCTCATCGGGTCGATGTCGATCTGCACCTTGAGATCGCCACGCGGGCGCTCTGCGGAAGAGAGCCAGAAGCGCATGTAGCCCGAGAGGTCGAAATCCTTGCCCGACTGCGCGAGCAGCCGCACGCGGTGCCGACCGCGGATCATCGCCACCGGCGCATCGGCCGGACCGAACAGGCGGATGCCCTCGGCCATGGGCGCGGCGGACAGCAGTTGCCGGGCATACCCCATGGCCGTCTGCTGTTCCCCCGCCGACACGATCAACGCCGCCAGCCGGCCAAAGGGCGGCATCCCCCCCGCTTCGCGCGCCAGCAGTTCCTGCGCATAGAAGGCCTCCCGGTCGCCGGTGACCATGGCCTTCATTACCGGATGGTCCGGATGGTAGGTCTGGAGGAACGCCTTGCCGTGCCGGCTGGCGCGCCCCGCCCGGCCCGCCACCTGCGTGAGAATTTGGAAGGTCTTTTCGGCCGCGCGCGGGTCGCCATGCGCGAGCCCCAGATCGGCATCGAGCACCCCCACCACCGAGAGCTTTTCGAAATGGTGGCCCTTGGACACCAGTTGCGTGCCGATGATGAGGTCGTACTCGCCACGCTCGATCTCGCCAAACCGTTGGCGCAGTTGCGCATGGCTGCCCATGTCGGTGGACAGCAGCACCCGCCGCGCATCGGGAAACCGCAACGCCGCTTCCTCGGCCACCCGCTCGATGCCCGGGCCCACCGCAACCAGGCTCTCCGCATCCCCGCATTCGCCGCAGACGGTGGGCGTGCGCATTTCATGCCCGCAATGGTGGCACATCAGCACGCCGCGAAAGCGGTGCTCCACCATCCAGCTCGAACAGTCCGGGCACTGGTACTGATGGCCGCAGGAGCGGCAGAGGGTGAGGGGCGCATAGCCGCGCCGGTTGAGGAACAGCAGGGCCTGCTCGCCCCGGTCGAGCGCGGCGAACACTTCGCGCGCCAGGCTCGGCGCGATCCAGCCGCCCTTGTCCGGACCATCCACCCGCATGTCGATCGCGGTGATGTCCGGCAGGCTCGCTTCGGCGAACCGGCTTTCGAGCACCACATGGTGATACCGACCCTGGTTGGCGTTGTTGCGCGATTCCACCGATGGCGTGGCGGACGAAAGCACCACCCGGGCCCCCGCACGGTGGGCCCGCACCACGGCCATGTCGCGGGCGTGATAGGTAAAGCCTTCCGACTGCTTGTAGGCGCCGTCATGCTCCTCATCGAGCACCAGCAGTCCCAGTTCGCGGAACGGCAGGAACAGCGCCGAGCGCGCCCCCACCACTGCCCGCACCGTTCCGTCCAGCACGCCGCGCCACACCCTGGCGCGCTGCGCTGGCGTCATGTCCGAATGCCACTCGGCCGGCCGCGCGGTAAAGCGTTTGGTAAAGCGGTCGATGAAGGTGTTGGTAAGCGCAATCTCGGGCAGCAGGATCAGCGCCTGCCGCCCCGCCCGCAGGGTATCGGCCACCGCCTCGAAAAAGACCTCTGTCTTGCCCCCGCCGGTCACGCCATCCAGCAGCGCCACGCCAAATTCATGTGGGCCAATGGCGAGAATGCGATCAAGAGCCGCCCGCTGCTCGGGATTGAGACGCGCAGGATTGGCTTCGGGATCGGGCGGCAGCACCACGGGCGGCGGCGGCATCTCGAGTTTTTCGAGCGCCCCGGCCCGCTCCAGCCCCTCGATAACCGAGGCCGAGACGCCGGCCGCGCCCATCAGTGCCGGGCGCGGCCAGGCCATGTCGTCATTGAGCGTATCGAGCACCCGCAGCCGTGCCGGCGTCAGCTTTTCCGGCTCGAAGCCGGTGCGCCGGTAGGCCACCACGGGCTTGGGCGCATCCAGCGCCTCGGGCGAGCGCAGTACGCCCCGCAAAACCTGTCCGGGCGCCGTGAGCGTATAGCGCGCCACCCATTCCACCAGCGACAACAGCTCTTCGGAAAGTGCCGGCACGTTATAAACATGCGCGATGTCGCGCAGCCGGTTGTGCGCCACGCTGTCCTTCGGCTCGCCCCAGACGACGCCCAGGATCAGGCGCGGCCCGAGCGGCACCGCAACGATGGAGCCCCGCTCCACCCGCATCCCTTCGGGCACGCGGTAGCTGTAGGGACCGTCGACGGCGACCCCCACCATGACGGCGACGATGTCTGGACCGATATGCATTTGTGCGCGTTCTGTTCGCATCCGAACATAGGAAGCGCAAGTGATTCCAGGTAGGGCCGACAGGCACGTTTTGGCGAGCGCTGGACGGCGGGGCTTAGAACCGGCCGGTCAGTCCAGCCGTGATATCGACGCTGCGCAACGAGGCACCCGCGGCATTGGTGTAGGTGTCGGTCGCTCCGGTCACCGTATTGTAGGCCTTGGTGTCGCCGCGCTGCTGGAAGATCTGCCGGAAATTGCCGCCCAGCGTCACGTCCACATGATCGCTCATGGCGTAGCCGGCACTCAGGCCCACTTCGATGCTGGGCATGGCATAGAGGCTGTCGGTGAAGCGCAGGTCACGCATCCAGTGATCGTCGGTGGCAACTGCCCCAACGATCAACCCGCCGCGCAGCAGCCCGCCCAACGTGAACCGGCCATAGCGTTCTTCCCCGTCGACACCCACGAAGAGCTCGGGCAATTGCTGGCGATAGGTGATGCCCGGGTCGCCGTCAGCGAAACTGCCGCTGGTGTCCCGGAAGCCGGTGTTTGAACTGTAGATGTAGCTGCCTCCGAAGGCGGCCCATTGCAGGTCGGTATAGCGGGCCCCGGCATGGGCCCGCACGAACGCGGTGTCGGTCCGCGCCACTTCGTAGCCTCCGGTAAGCTCGAGGGAGATATAGTGGTCGAGCCTGGTATCGGGGTGCTGCGAGCGGTGGGTCCAGTCATCGAAATTGTCGGTGGCGATGAACCAGTCGTAGTCTTCCATATAACTACTGCCGAACCCCGCGACCGCACCGCTGGCACTGACGCTGAAGCCGCCGCCAAGGGCAAGGTCGGCTCCCCCGCGCAGCACCGGCACCTTGCTTTCCCAGATCAGCTGGCTGAGCGTCCGATCGCCATTGAAGACGTATTCGTCGCCGCGCAGATACATGGCGCCGATGCTACCGCGCAGCGTGATCGTCTCGCGCGGCAGCGCCTCTTCGCGCTGGTCGGTGTAAAAGAGACCGCGGGGCTGAAAACCTTGCGGACCCGTGTAGGGCGCGTAGCCATAACGCAGATCGCCAGCGGCGGCAGGTGCTGCCGCCAGCAGGCCGAGCGCAAGGGCCATCAGAGGACTTGTCCGGGTGCGCATGGCAACTCTCCTTTGCCCGGACCATGGCGCGCGTCGGGTTAAGAGGGAGTTTACCATGAGCGGTGAAAGTGACGGCCATGACCGACAGCGCCTTTGCCACCGATGATCACCTGCGCAGCCTCATCGCATCCTGGCTGCAGGAGCTGGGCGCGGTGCGCCGGCTCTCCCCCAACACCACCGAGGCCTATGGCCGCGACCTTGGCCAGTTCATGCGCTTTCTGGCCGACCACATGGGCGGCACGGTCACCCTCGCCACGCTCAAGGATATACGGGCGGCTGACATTCGCGCCTTCATGGCGCAGCGGCGTAGCGAAAGCCTGGGGTCACGGTCGCTGGCGCGGGTCCTCTCCGCCCTCAAGAGCTTCTTCACCCATCTCGAGCGGCAAGGAATTCTGGCCACCGAAGCCTTCAACGCCGTCCGCACGCCAAAGATTCCGCGCTCCCTGCCAAAGGCGCTCACCGTGGTCGAGGCCAAAGCCACCATCGACATGGCGGGCGAACTCGAGGATCGCCCCTGGGTGGCCGCCCGCGACATGGCCGTCATCGCTCTTTGCTACGGCTCGGGCCTGCGTATTTCCGAAGCCCTGGCGCTGACGCGGGCGAGCCTTGAAGGCGGCACGCTCCGCGTCACGGGCAAGGGCGGCAAGGTGCGCATGGTCCCCCTGATCGATCCCGTGCTGCGCAGCATCGAAATCTATCTCGAACTCTGCCCCTTCACCGTCGCGCCCGATGAACCGATGTTTCGCGGCGTACGAGGCGGCGTCCTCTCGCCCCGCCTCATCCAGTTGCGCATGGAGCAGTTGCGAAGCGCCCTCGGCCTGCCCCCCTCGGCGACCCCGCATGCCCTGCGCCATTCCTTTGCCACCCACCTTCTGGGCAAGGGCGGGGATCTGCGCGCCATTCAGGAGCTCCTGGGCCACGCCAGCCTCTCCACCACGCAGATCTATACCGCAGTCGACACCGAGCGCCTCCTCGAGAGCTACGCCCGCGCCCATCCGCGCGGCTAGCTGGACGGTTTGCGCCAAACCGCACTTGGCGCTGCCCGAAAGCTCGCGCTAGGAGAATGAGTATGTCTTCCTTCGCGCCCATCCAGCTTCCGCTTATTCGGCATTTCGGACCCATCAGGGCCCGGACCGAAGGCTGACACCGGCTTTCGTCCACGGCCCGCCCCAGGCGGCCAGAGTGGACATCGGCGGGCGGGCAAACAGGAACCACCCGCAATGATACCGCCCTCCGCAGCCCGAACCGCGACCGCACCCGGCACCGATGTGCTTGGCTATGGCCTCGCAATGAGCGGCGCGGCGCTTTTTTCCACCAAGAGCATCTTCATCAAGCTGGCCTATGCCGGCGGCGTGCCCACCGAGACGTTGCTCGCCCTGCGCATGCTTGTCGCCCTGCCCGTCTACGTCGTCATTCTACTCACGCTGCTGCGTCGCAAGCCTGACGCCCGGGCCAGACTCCGCCCCGCGCTCATCCTCTCCTCCATGGCGGTCGGCATATTGGGCTATTATGTCTCGAGCTACCTCGATTTTGCCGGCCTCAATTTCGTGACCGCTCAGTATGAGCGGCTGGTGCTCTTCACCTACCCCTTCTTCGTCCTCATCTTCGGCGTGCTGTTCTTTGGCGACAGGATGAACTGGCGTCTCGTCCCACCCATGGTCGTCTCCTACGCGGGGCTCCTCGTCATCTTCGGCTGGAACCTCGCCGTGCAGCCGGAGGGTCTTTTGACCGGGACGCTGCTGGTGCTGGGTTCGGCGGTCACCTTCGCCTTCTACCAACACCTCGCCCGCCGGCAGATCGTGCTGATCGGATCGGCGCTGTTTACCTGCATCGGCATGTCCACCGCCGCCGTGGTCGCCATCGGCCAGAGCCTCCTGCTCTCCGGCGTTGCCGGCTTTGCCGCCCTCGAACCGGTCGACTGGGGCTACGGCCTGGCGCTCGGCGTCTTCGGCACGGTCTTGCCCTCGTTGCTGATGAACGCCGGCATTGCCCGCATCGGCGCCCGCGCCACCTCCTCGACCGCCGCGTTCGGCCCGATCGCAACGATCCTGCTCGCCGTCGCGATCCTGGGCGAGGCGTTCACCCTTTTCCACGCCATCGGCACGGCTCTCGTGCTGCTCGGGTCCTGGCTCTTCGCGCGCCGGGAACGACAGCTGCGCTGATTCGTGCAGCAGGCGCTTTTGCTGCCCGCAATGGCGCTGTAATGTTCCATCGTCACGATCTGGGGAGGCGCCCGGCATTCAGCGCGGGGCTCGATCGTAAAGCGAGGTATCAGATGACGCTGCATCCGCTCCGCATGGTCTTTGCCGGCGTGGCCCTGTGCCTGGCCACAGCCACGCCGCTCTTCGCGCAGGACATCGATTTCGGGGACGACACCAGCCAGTGGGCCAAGGACGGCGAGTGCGACGATCCTCGCTTTACCGGCTCGGGCGCCGCTGACGAATTGGTCGACGAGGACCGCATGCATGACGCCACCGATTGCCGGGCGGCTTTCGAGGCCGGCACGGTCACCCTTGCCGAGGAGAAGGCACCCCCCAAGCCCGCACCCGATACGCCCGCGCCGCCCGCCGCCCCCGAACCGGCGCCGGTCGCGCCATCGACTTCGTCGACCGCACCCGAGATCGACTTTGGCGACGACAGCAGTCAGTGGGCCAAGGACGGGGAATGCGATGACCCCCGCTTTACCGGGACCGGCGCGGCCACCGAACTCCTGGACGAAGATCGCCTGCACGACGCCACCGACTGTCGGGCCGCCTTCGAGGCCGGCACCGTGACCCTGTCCGAGGGTTCCGGCGGCGGGACCGGAGACATCGATTTCGGCGACGACGCCAGCCAGTGGGCCAAGGACGGAGAATGCGACGATCCGCGCTTCACCGGCACCGGCGCGGCCGACGAACTGGTCGAGACCGATCGCCTCCACGACGCCACCGACTGTCGCGCCGCCTATGAGGCCGGCACCGTCACGCTGGCAGACGAAACTGCCCCTGGCTCTACCTCCGCCGATACCGCGGCGCTCACCGCCATGGCTGGCCGCATCGATTTCGGCGACGACACCAGCGAATGGGCCAAGGACGGGGAGTGCGACGACCCCGACTTCTTCGGCCCCGACGTGGCCGAGGAGCCGTCGGCCGAAAACCGCATGAAGGACGCGACCGACTGCCGGGCGGCCTTTATCGCCGGCACCGCCAGCTTCGGCAAGGCCAGCAGCACCGCCACCCAGCCGGCCGCCTTCGACTACGGCAACGACAGCTCGCGCTGGGCCAATGACGGCCAGTGCGACGACCTGCGCTTTGTCGGGCCCGGCATGGCGAAGAAGCTCGACTACGAAGACGTCATGGCCGACGCCACCGATTGCCGCACGCTCGAGGAGCAGAACGACATTAGCATTCGTGAGGTTTACACCCCTCAATACGCTGCCGGGGCGCCGTACGATTCGAGCGGCGTCGACTTCGGCGACAACGCCTCCGCCTATGCCGACAATGGCGAATGCGACGACCCGCGTTTCGAGGGCCCAGGCGCGGCGGTCACCCTGCTCGATAGCGATCGCGCGGCCGACGCCAATGACTGCAAGGCCCAGTTCGAAGCGGGCCGCATCGTGCTGCGTGACGGCGAGAGCTGAGCCGGTCCGGCATAAAGAAGCCCGCCTTTTCCAAGGCGGGCTTTTTCCTGCAGGAGAAGGCCGGTTCAGGCGGCCTTGCGCTCCACCATCATCTTCTTGATCTGCGCGATCGCCTTGGCGGGGTTCAGCCCCTTCGGGCAGACCTTGGCGCAGTTCATGATGGTGTGGCAGCGATAGAGCTTGAACGGATCTTCGAGGTTGTCGAGGCGTTCGGAGGTGGTTTCGTCGCGCGAGTCGATCAGCCAGCGATAGGCCTGCAGCAGGGCCGCCGGCCCAAGATACTTTTCCCCGTTCCACCAATAGCTCGGGCACGAGGTCGAGCAGCAGGCGCAAAGGATGCACTCGTAGAGCCCGTCGAGCTTGGCCCGGTCCTCGATCGACTGCGTCCACTCCTTGTCCGGCGTGGGCGAGGTGGTCTTGAGCCAGGGCTCGATGGCGCGGTGCTGCGCATAGAAGGTGGTGAGGTCCGGCACCAGGTCCTTGACCACCGGCATGTGCGGCAGCGGGTAGATCTTGATGGCGCCCGAGCTGTCGTCCATGCCCTTGGTGCAGGCCAGGGTATTGAGCCCGTTGATGTTCATCGAGCACGACCCGCAAATGCCCTCGCGGCACGAACGGCGCAGCGTCAGGGTCGGGTCGATCCGGTTCTTGATGTAGAGGAGCGCATCGAGGATCATTGGACCGCAATTGTCGAGATCGACGAAATAGGTGTCGATCCGGGGATTGTCGGCCTTGTCGGGATCGTAGCGGTAGATGTGGAATTCCCGCAGGCGCGTCGCACCCTCGGGCTTGGGCCAGGTCTTGCCCTTTTGCGGCTGGTCGGCCTTGCGCAGCGTCAGTTCAGCCATGGTCTCAACTCTTCCTT
Organism: Devosia oryzisoli; assembly: GCF_014837245.1. GTDB lineage: Bacteria > Pseudomonadota > Alphaproteobacteria > Rhizobiales > Devosiaceae > Devosia > Devosia oryzisoli. Next base: position 553,078 of record NZ_JACYFU010000003.1, on the reverse strand, counting down.
CTCAGCGTCGGAGGCCACTTCGGGCCCTCCGAAATCCCGTCGCGCCAGCCCTAGTAGTTCGGCTTGCAGATCTGGTTCGATTTGGCGACATAGGTGTTGTAGGCGTCGTAATCGGCTGCGGGCGGCGACTTGGTCCCCTTCATCGAGCCGATCACGAGGTCCATGAAGCGCTCGTCGATCAGCGTCATCGCCGCATCCGCCTTGCAGCCGCACAGCGTCGCATCCTGTGCGATCCCCATGCAGACGGCATAGAACGCCTCCTTCTGCGCCGCGCTAGGCTGGGCAGCCAGCGCAGGCAGGTTCGACATCAGCATCGCACCAGCGATGATCGGCAGCAGGCCAGTAAGCCGCATCAGTACACCCGCGCCTTGGGAGCGATCTTCTTGAGCGCGATGCCGCCTTCGCTTTCGGGCGTCAGCGGGTCGACATGCACAGGGCGGTAGCCGAGGTTCACTTTGCCCGACCCGGCATCGATCCAGCTCAGCGTGTGCTTGCGCCAGTTCTCGTCGTCGCGATTGGGGAAATCCTCATGAGCATGGGCGCCACGCGATTCATGCCGGGCTTCGGCCGAAACCACCGTGGTCATGGCGCAGGCCATGAGGTTTTCCAGCTCCAGCGTCTCGACGAGATCGGAATTCCAGATCAGCGAGCGGTCGGTGACCTTGATGTCATGGAGCCGCCCGTAGATCTCGCTCATCCGCTCGACACCCTGCTTGAGGGATTCAGAAGTGCGGAACACGGCGGCATCCGACTGCATGGTGCGCTGCATCTCGTCGCGCAGCTTGGCGGTCGGGTTGGAGCCGTTGGCGTTGCGCAGCCGGTCGAAGCGCGCCAGAATTTTCTCGTCCTGCGCGGCGTTGATGCCCGGCACCGGCGCCGCCTTGTCCAGCACCTTGCCGGCCCGTAGCGCCGCCGCACGGCCGAACACGACAAGGTCGGTGAGAGAATTGGATCCAAGCCGGTTGGCGCCGTGCACCGAGGCGCAGGCCGCTTCACCCACGGCCATTAGGCCCGGCACGACCCGGTCGGGATCGGCTTCGGTGGGGTTCAGCACCTCGCCGTGGTAGTTCGCGGGAATGCCGCCCATATTGTAGTGCACCGTCGGCAGCACCGGGATCGGCTCCCGCGTCAAATCCACGCCGGCGAAGATCTTGGCGCTCTCGGTAATGCCCGGCAGCCGCTCGTGCAGCACCTTTGGGTCGAGATGATCGAGGTGCAGGTAGATGTGGTCCTTGTTGGGGCCCACGCCCCGCCCCTCGCGGATTTCGAGCGTCATGCAGCGCGAAACCACGTCGCGCGAGGCGAGGTCCTTGGCGTTGGGCGCATAGCGCTCCATGAAGCGCTCGCCTTCGGAATTGGTCAGATACCCACCCTCGCCGCGCGCGCCCTCGGTGATCAAGACGCCCGCGCCATAAATGCCGGTGGGATGGAACTGCACGAATTCCATGTCCTGGAGCGGCAGGCCGGCCCGGGCCACCATGCCGTTGCCGTCGCCGGTGCAGGTGTGCGCCGAGGTGGCCGAGAAATAGGAGCGACCATAGCCGCCAGTCGCCAGCACCACGAGCTTGGCGCGGAAGCGATGCAGCGTGCCGTCGTCGAGCTTCCAGGCGATGACACCCTGGCACTCGCCGTTTTCGCCCATGATGAGATCAAGCGCGAAATACTCGATGAAGAACTGCGCGTCGTTCTTGACCGACTGGCCATAGAGCGTGTGGAGGATCGCGTGCCCGGTGCGGTCGGCCGCGGCACAGGTGCGCTGGACCGGCGGGCCGTCCCCGAACTCGGTCATGTGGCCGCCGAAAGGCCGCTGGTAGATCTTGCCTTCCTGCGTGCGGCTGAAGGGCACGCCATAGTGCTCGAGCTCGTAGATGGCGGCGGGCGCCTCGCGCGCCAGATATTCCATGGCGTCGTTGTCGCCCAGCCAGTCCGACCCCTTGACGGTGTCGTACATGTGCCACTGCCAGCTGTCCGGACCCATGTTCTGCAGCGAGGCGGCGATGCCGCCCTGCGCCGCCACGGTGTGCGAGCGGGTGGGAAAGACCTTGGTGATGCAGGCGGTGTTGAACCCCTGCTCGGCCATGCCCAGCGTGGCGCGCAGGCCCGCGCCGCCGGCGCCGACCACCACCACGTCGAATTCGTGGTCGATCAGTTCGTAACTTGCCATAGGTAGATCAGCCCCAGAACACGAGCTTGACGAGAGCGCCGGCAGCAGCCAGCGCGACGATGAGACAGAAGAGCGTGTTGAGCATCATGGCGAGGCTGTACATCCGCCCCGCGAAGTAATCCTCGAACACGTCGCGCATGCCGTTGCGCATGTGCACTGCCGCAATGCAGATCAGCGCGGCCAGTGGCAGGCCCACAAAGGCATTGCCGAGGAGCGCCACCATGTCAGACCGGTCCTGCCCGGCCAGGGCGACGACGACGTAGAGCAGCAGTCCAAGAAAGAGGACATTGAAGCCTCCGGTCACGCGCTGCGTGATGAAGTGCCGCGTCGAGGCGGGGGCATTGCCGTAGTGGCTCTTCGGATTGGCGATTGTCGCCTGGCTGATAACGGTTTCACGCATCGCTCAGCCCACCCACACGAAGACTATCCAGATTAGGAGCGTGATGACGACCGAGCCGATGATGGTCGCCCAGGCCATCGCCTCGCGCTGCCCCGCCTCCATCATGGCCGCGCTGTCCCAGACGAAGTGCCTCAGGCCCCCCAGCATGTGATGCACCAGACTCCAGCTGAAGCCGAACAGGATCACCTGCCCCAGCCAGCTGCCATAGATGACGTTGACGACGTTGAGGGCATCCTGCCCGCTGGCCGCTGCGACCAACCAGATGGCGAGGAACGCCATCCCGGCATAGTTGGCGATGCCGGTGGCGCGGTGGAAGATCGACATGGCCATGGTGATGGTCCAGCGGTAGATCTGCAAGTGCGGGGAAGTGGGGCGGGCGCGAGCCGTCATGAGCGAAAGGGCCTTCCTGTTGCAGCGGAGCTGCGTCCAGTTTGGAATGTTTCGACTTTTAGGCTGGAACACCCCGGATTTCCAACCCCCTTATGCCACATTTGCGGCCACAAGCGGCGCTTTGCGCACTTTGTTCGCTTTTCGCACAATGGAGTTCGGATGACGGACGACGTCACCCCGATGAGCCCGGTCACCGCGCTGGTGGGGTAGGCAGAGCCGAATGGCGGACCTTTTCCTCCGCCGCCAATCGGGCTAAGCCGCCCCGAGCCGCAAGAGGAACTTCGTATGGACCGGATCAAGATCAAAAGCGTCACCACGCTGGCCGAACACTGGGGCGCGCTGCGCCAGGCCGATGTCGAATACCGCGCGGCCGATGGGAGCCTGCATCACCTCAAGCGCGAAATCTATGATCGGGGCAACGCGGCGGCGATTGCCCTGTTCGATCCGGCACGGCAGACGGTGCTTCTGGTGCGCCAGGCGCGGTTCCCGGCCCTCCTCAATGGCGACCCCGCCTTCATGCTGGAGGTCTGCGCCGGCATGCTGGATGGGGATGACCCGTTTACCTGTGCCCATAAGGAGGCCCTGGAAGAAACCGGCCACGCCCCGCGCAATGTGCGCAAGATCTGCAACATCTATCCCAGCCCCGGCGCCGTTCAGGAAAAAGTGGCCCTCTTTGTCGGCGAGTACGATGCGCAGACACGGCAGGCACAGGGCGGGGGGCTGGCGCATGAAGGCGAGGACATCGAGCTGGTCGAACTGCCGCTCGATGAAGCCCTCGGCATGATCGAGAGCGGCGAACTAACCGACGCCAAGACCATCATCCTCCTGCAGCACCTCGCCCTCGAACGCGGCGCTTGACGCATTCATAGCTCGTTGGCTATAGATAACTCATAGCCAACCAGCTATGAGTTTGCCATGCCCGATGCCGAACCCCTCTTCAAGGCACTTTCCGACCCGACCCGGCGCGGGCTCTTCGAAGCCCTGTGCCGCAACGGAGAACTGACCGTCGGCGCGCTGACGGTAGGCGCCGGCGTTTCCCAGCCGGTTGTCTCCCGTCATCTCGGCGTCCTCAAGGTCGCCGGCCTCGTCGCCGATCGCCAAGACGGGCGGCAGACCCACTATCGCGCCCGGCCGGAGGCGCTCGCCTCCCTGACCGACTGGGCCGATGACATGCGCAGCTTCTGGGAAAAGCGCATGGATGCGCTGGAAAACCTGCTTACGAGGATGGATCAATGACCCCGACATCGCTCATCCGGCAAAGCCACCGCTGGATTTCGCTCTTCTTCACCCTCACCGTCATCGCCAATTTCGTGGCGCTGTTCGCCGGCCGGCAGATGGATTGGCTGACCTATCTGCCGCTGCTGCCGCTCTTCCTGCTCATCGCCAGCGGCACGGTCCTCTTCTTCCAGCCCTATGTGCGCAAGGCCAAGGCCCGGCGGGCCGTGGCATGAGGGAACAACCCGCACCCGTGCTTCTCTCGGGCGGCAACCCGCAGATCGCCAAGGGCAATGGACCCGAGGTGGTGGAGCAGTACCTCGCGGCCATGCCGGGCTGGAAGCAGGCCGTCGGCCGGCGCCTCGACGCGCTGATCGTCGATGCCCTTCCCGGCCTGCACAGAATGGTCAAGTGGAACTCGCCCTTTTATGGCCCGGACTATTCGAGCTGGTTCGTCAGCTTTCATTGCATGACGCGCTACATCAAGGTCGCCTTCCCCCAGGGGACCGCGCTCGATCCCGTGCCTCCAGGGAAGTCCAAGCAGAAATCGGTGCGCTACCTCGATATCCCCGAAAGCGGGGCGTTCGACGAGGCGCTGTTCACCCGCTGGATCGAGCAGGCGAGCCGCCTGCCTGCAGAACGCTTCTAAGGAGCCCGTCAATGCCCAAAGCGACCGCCGATTGGGATCAATCCGAATCCCCCCGCCACATCGACCAGCGCATCGCGCAGTTGAGCGACTGGCGCGGCGCCATGCTGGCAGAGATCCGCAAGCTGATCCTTTCTGCCGACCCCGACGTGATCGAAGAGTTCAAGTGGAACCAGCCGGTCTGGTCCTGCGCCGGCATCATCTGCACCGGCGAAGCCTATAAGAGCGCCGTCAAGACGACCTTTCCCAGGGGCGCCGCGCTGGAAGACCCTGACCAACTCTTTAATTCCAGCCTCACCGGCAATGCCCGCCGCGCCATCGACTTCCACCAGGGCGACACCATCGACGAAGCCGCCTTCGTCGCCCTCATCCGTGCCGCCATCGCCCTCAACCGCGCCAAAAAGAGCACGCCATGACAGAAACCCGCACCGCCGTGGTGGAACGCGAATTCGCCCATCCGCCCGAAAAGCTCTGGCGCGCCCTCACCCAGCCGCACCTGATTTCGGAGTGGCTGATGGACAACGACTTCGTGCCCGAGGCCGGTCACCACTTTCAGTTGCGCGGGGAGTGGGGCGGCGTGCTCGAGTGCGAAGTGCTGGCGCTCGAGCCCAACCGACGGCTGTCTTACTCCTGGAACTTTGCCAATGACGATCCAGCCTACGCGCTCGAGAGCGTCGTCGTCTTCACGCTGAGCCCGACGGACACCGGCACGCATCTGCGCGTCGAGCAAAGCGGCTTCCGCCCCGAGCAGAAGCAGGCCTATGGCGGCGCCCATGCGGGCTGGCAGCAGTTCCTCGCCAAGCTCGACGAACTGCTGCCCCGCCTCTAGTAGTCGACGAGCTTCTTGTCGGGGTCGTAGGGCTGGTCGCGCACGATCTTTGTCACGGCCTGCCCGCATCGCATCTTCTTGCTGATCGCGTCGAAGCCATAGGTGGGGCTGCCATGCAGCTCCCAGCCCTCGCTCAGCGCCTTGGTGACCTTGTGGCAGAACGCCGAGTCGTCTTCTCCCGAAAGGAATCGATAGATGCGCATGCGCCCCCCTTGCGCTCGCGGCTGTTCCGCCGCATGTGGTCATGTCGCCTCATACAGCTAATCGGGATTTCATGCACAATTTTCCTCAGCATCTCCTGGACGGCCATGCCAGTTTCATGTCCGGACGCTATGTTCGTGAGCGCGAACGCATCCGGGAACTGTCCGAAATCGGCCAGAGCCCGTCGACCCTGGTGATCGCCTGCTGCGACAGCCGCGCGTCTCCCGAGATGATTTTCGATGCCGGACCGGGTGAAATCTTTGTTCTGCGCAACGTCGCCAACCTCGTGCCGCCCTACCAGCCCGACGGCGGACAGCACGGCACCTCCGCGGCCATCGAATTCGCGGTCAAGGCCCTGGAGATCTCCAACGTCGTCGTCATGGGCCATGGCCGCTGCGGCGGCATTCACGCCGCGCTGTCGCCCGAGGCCAGCCCGCTCGACCAGGGTGACTTCATCGGCAAGTGGATGAGCCTGCTCGGCGCGCTGCCCGAACAGCTGGGCCACAACGAGTTGATGACGCCCGCCGAGCGGCAGACGGCGCTGGAGCGCATCTCCATCCGCAATTCGATCCGTAATTTGCGCACCTTCCCCTATGTCGCCGATCTCGAAAATCAGGGCAAGCTCGCCATCCACGGCGCCTGGTTCGACATCTCGACCGGCGAATTGTGGGTGATGGACGACAAGGGCGATTTCATCCGGCCGCAAATCACTCTCGAGCACTAGCGGCCGCGCCGGGTTGCAGCCATGCCGCCGCGGCCTGTTCTCCATCGCCCGCGGTGGCCGATCCGCGCCCTGAGCCGGCGGACGCTCGCCCCTGCCCCGAAATTGCCCTCACATGGCCCCCGGCGGCCCCGCTTGTGGCCCGCCCCTCACCACAAATCCGCGTGATCTTGGATGCCACGGGCCGCCGGAGAGCGACCCGTCGGCGCCTGTGGGCGCCGCCTTTCCCCCATGGAGACACCCCCATGAAAAAGCTCATTCTGTCGTCCGTTGTCCTGCTCGGCCTTTCCGGTGCCGCCGTCGCACAGACACCCATGGCCTTTGCCGATGTCGATACCGACGGCAACGGGACCATCAGCTTCACCGAGTTGCAGGCGGTCTGGCCCACGCTGACTCAGGAAGAATTCGACGCCGCCGACACATCCGGCACCGGCGAACTGACCATCGAGCAGATTGCCACGCTTCAGGCAGGCGCCGGCGCTTCTGCGACCGCACCGGCTCCCGGCGGTGCCGGCGATATCATGGGCAACACCACCGGCACGCCCGCGGACTTGCCCACTCCGGCGCCGACCGAAACGCTCGACTCCCTCTCCGGCGGCAACTGAAACCATCGGGCCACCTCCGGGTGGCCCGCCTCCTAGTCGAGGCGAATGGGCGGCTCGCTCTTGCGCGCCCGGCGCAAGGTCACGATCAGGCCCAGGATCACCAACAGCGCCCCCCCGATCTCGACCACCGTGACCCGTTCACCCAGCACCAGATACCCCGAGGCCAACCCGGTGATCGGCACGAGCAGCGTGAACGGAGCAACAACCGAGGCCGGATGCTGCCCGAGGAGCCAGCTCCAGATCGCGCCGCCCAGCAGCGTCGCGGGATAGGCCAGAAAGGCGATCAGCGCCACATCGCCCCAGGAAAAGCTGCCCACGGCGCCAGCGATAGCCGGCCATCCCTCCGTCAGCAGCGACAGGCCCAGGAGCGGCAGCGGTGCGGCCAGCACGCCCCAGACCGTGAAGGCGACCGCATTCACCTTGCCCGCCTTCTTGGTCAGCACATTGGCAAGGCCCCAGCTCACCGCCGCCATCAGCACCATGCCCAGCGGCACGAGACCGGTTCCTGCCACGTGCTCGCTGCCGATGACGGCAATGCCGGCAAAGGCGACGGCGGCGCCCGCCACCTGAAAGCGGCTCGGGCGTTCCTTGAGGATGACGAAGGCCAGCAGCATGGTGAAGAACGCCTGCGTCTGCAGCACCAGCGAACTGAGGCCCGCCGGCATACCCCAGGCAATGGCGAGGTTGAGAAAGCCGTAAAGCGCAACCCCGAAGGTCAGCCCGAACCCGAGAACCAGCACAAAGGGCGCCTTGGGCGGCCGCACGAACAGCACCGCCGGAAACGCCGCCGCCAGAAACCGCAGCGCTGCCGCCAGGATGGGCGGAAATGCCTCGACGCTGAGTTTGATGACGACGAAGTTGAAGCCCCAGATCGCCACGACGAGGAGCGCCAGCAGCACGTGGCGGATGGGCATCAGGCGCTCCTTGCCCGGACAAGCAACCGCGGCCCGAACACGTTGAGCAGCAGTCCGACGAAGATGAGGCCACTGCCCGCGTATTCGAGCAGGCTCACCGTCTCGTTGAGTAACAGGGCGGCAGCGGCAAAGCCCACGATCGGCACGAGAAGCGAAAACGGCGCCACAAGGCTGGCGGGATAGCGCCCGAGCAGGATTGCCCAGAGCCCGTAGCCGACAAGAGTGGAGCCATAGGCGATGAACAGCACCGAAAAGATCGCCGCCGGCGAAATCGTGCCCAGGGCCAAGAGCGCTCCTGGCCCCTCGAGGGCCAGCGACAGCGCCAGCATGGGCAGTGGCGGCACGAGGCTTCCCCACACCACGAAGGCGAACATGTCGATCCGCCCGGCGCGCTTGGTGACGATGTTGGACGAGCCCCAGAAGAACGCGGCAGCCAGCGTCATGACCAGTGGCGCGAAGGTCGCCGCGCCCAGATGTTCGCTGGCAATGGCCAGAAGCCCGAACAGCGCCACCCCTGCCCCCAGCAATTGCACCGGCCGCGGCCGCTCGCCCAGGAACAGCACGGCCAGCCCCATGGTGAAGAACACCTGCATCTGCATAACGAGGCTGGCGAGCCCGGCTGGCATGCCCAGCCGGATGGCCGTGAAGAGGAAACTGAACTGCAGGACGCCCACCGTCAGTCCATAGGCGATGAGGATCTTCCACGAAACAGCCGGCTTGCGGACGAAGAACACAGCCGGCAAGGCGCAGCCAAGATAGCGCAGGGCCGTCAGGAGGAAGGGCGAGACTTCTGCGACCCCCCATTTGATGGCCACGAAATTGAGGCCCCAGATGACGACGACGAGAAGGGCGAGGAGGAGATCGCGCAAAGGCATGGGGTAACGTCCGGTACGGTTCGCGCTTGTACGCCCGGACCTCGGGAGGCTCAAGGGAAGTTTTTGAAGCGAGTTCCCAGGCCACGGTGGTCGGCGCCGGTTTCAACCAAAAAGTCCCAACCTTCCCCTTGCGAGGAGAGGCTGGGACTGGTTGAGGTCTCAGGTCACAGCGCCGGCCGCACCCTCGTCAGTACGGAAAGGGTGCCAGATTTGCCGCTTCTTCGCAGGATGCGAAAACTCAGGCCGCCAGGGCGCGCGCCTTGTAGCCCTTTTCGATCAGCGTCTCGGCGATCTGGATGGTGTTGAGCGCCGCGCCCTTGCGCAGATTGTCCGAAACCACCCACATGGCGAGGCCATTCTCGACCGTGTTGTCTTCGCGAATGCGGCTCACATAGGTGTCGTATTCCCCGACCGTTTCCACCGGCGTCGCGTAGCCACCGGGCTCGCGCTTGTCGAGCACGGAAATCCCCGGAGCCTCGCGCAGCACGTCGCGCGCCTCGTCTGCCGTGATGGGATTGGCGAATTCCAGGTTCACCGCTTCCGAGTGCCCGACAAAAACCGGCACGCGCACGGCCGTGCAGGTCACCTTGATCTTGGGATCGAGGATCTTCTTGGTTTCCGCCAGCACCTTCCACTCTTCCTTGGTGTAGCCGTCTTCCATGAACACATCGATGTGCGGGATGACGTTGAAGGCGATCTGCTTGGTGAACTTCTGCGGGGTCGGGCTGTCGTTGACGAAGATGCCCTTGGTCTGGTTCCAGAGTTCGTCGACGCCCTCCTTGCCTGCACCAGACACCGACTGGTAGGTCGAAACGACCACGCGCTTGATGGTCGCCGCGTCGTGCAGGGGCTTGAGCGCGACCACGAGCTGCGCCGTCGAGCAATTGGGGTTGGCGACGATGCCGGTGCGCTTGGGATCGGCCAGCCAGCGCTCGAGCACATGCCCGTTCACTTCCGGCACGACGAGCGGCACGTCCGAATGGTAGCGCCAGTAGGAGGAGTTATCGATGACGATGGCGCCGGCGGCCGCAATGCGTGGCGCCCATTCCTTGGCGATCGAGCCGCCTGCGGACATGATGGCGAAGTCCACACTCGAGAAATCGAAGTGCTGCAGGTCCTTGGCCTTGATGATCTTGTCGCCATAGGAAAGCTCCTTGCCGATCGAGCGCGACGAGGCCAGCGCAATGACCTCGTCGGCCGGAAACTTCCGCTCGGCCAGGATGTTGAGAACTTCGCGGCCCACATTGCCTGTGGCTCCGACGACGGCGACCCGATAACCCATTTGGAACTCCGTTCCTTGACCATTTTCCGCCCCCGCACATCGCCTCGGGCGATGCGGCTCTGCTTGATGACGCCTCTCCCCGGCGGGAGACGACCCGGGGACAAGCGTCAGGCGGTTTTGCTGGTTTTGGTCATGGCAGGACCCTTCCCGGTGGTGCGGGAAGCGGCAAGAGCGGTGATGAGACCGAAGCTGCGCATGACGAACTTTTCGCTCGATAAGAAAGCAGGACTTCTCATACTCCTATATAGGAAAGAGTCAATCTCGCCCGCGTTCCGGCCCATCCGGGCCACCCTGCCTCTTGCGTCTCGGCCCCGATTGCGGGACAGGGAGGCGCCGACGCCTCAGCAAGGACCACTCGTATGACCGACTTCGACGTAATGGTGCTCGGCGCCGGTGCCGCCGGCATGATGGCCGGCATCGAAGCGGCGCGGCGCGGCCGGCGGGTTCTCGTGGTCGACCATGCCCGCGACCCGGGCGAGAAAATCCGGATTTCGGGCGGCGGCCGGTGCAACTTCACCAATGTGAACGCCACCCACATCCTCGGGCGTGACCGGTTCTTGAGCCAGAACCCGCGCTTCGCCCTTTCCGCGCTGTCGCGCTACACCCCCGACATGTTCATCGAGCGGGTCAAAAAGCAGGGCATCGCCTTTCACGAAAAAACCCTCGGCCAGCTGTTCTGCGACGGTTCGGCAACCCAGATCGTCACCATGCTGACCCAGGATCTGCGCCAGGCCGGCGCGTCGATCTGGACCGGACGCAGCGTGGGCAGCATCGAAAAGATCGCCGACGGGTTCGACGTGATGATCGGCGATGGCCGGGTCACCGCGACGAGCCTGATCGTCGCCACGGGCGGCAAGTCGATCCCCAAGATGGGCGCCACGGGCCTGGCCTACGACATCGCGCGGCAGTTCGGCCTCGGCGTGACGGAAACCCGCCCCGCCCTCGTCCCCCTCACCTTCGAACCCTCGGCCCTCGAAAAACTCAGAGACCTCGCCGGCGTCTCGACCAATGCGATCGTCAGCCACGGCAAGACGCGCTTCGAAGAAGCCCTGCTCTTCACCCATCGCGGCCTCTCGGGCCCGGCGATCCTGCAGATTTCCTCCTATTGGCGCGAAGGCGATGCCATTTCCGTCGATCTCCTGCCCGGCCGCAACGCCCTCGACCTGCTGCGCGCCGCCCGCAAGGACAGCCCCAAGCTCCATCTCCAGACCGTGCTCGCCAACGCCTTGCCCCGGCGGCTGGCGCAGCTGATGGGCGAGTTCATCGGCCAGCCCGGCATGATCGGTGATCTATCCGACAAGAAGCTCGCCGCCGCCGCCGAATGGATCGAGCGCTGGACCCTCAAGCCCGTCAGCTCCGAAGGCTACCGCACCGCCGAAGTCACCCTGGGCGGCATCGACACCCGTGATCTCGATGCCAAGACCATGATGGCACGTGCCGTGCCCAACCTCTTCTTCGTCGGCGAAGCCGTGGACGTCACCGGCTGGCTGGGCGGCTACAATTTTCAATGGGCCTGGGCCTCGGGTTATGTCGCTGGCCTGGCCGCGTAACGAGCCAGTAGACCTCATGATGAGCCCGTCGTGCCGACCCGTCTCGTTTGGCCCCGTCTGCGGAATGAGAGATCGGCGCGGGCGCCCTAGAACTTCCAGCCCACGCGCAGGCCGAAATTGGACAGCCCATCGTTCTGCGAACAATAGCCATTGTTGGACGTGTGCTCGTAGGTCAGCGTCGCGGTGACGTTCTCGCTCACATGCGCGCCGACGCCCCAGCGCTCGTAGAAATTGACCCGGCAGCCGAAATTCTTGCGTCCCGGCGCCGCCCCGTCCATCGCGCCATTGTTGATCGCCGCGCCCAGTGACGCTTCGAGGTAAAGCGGCGTTTCGAATACCGGCAACTGCCAGGTCAGGCTCGCATGGGCGAGACTGTCCTGCCCGTCAAGATTGATCGTGGTGCCGATTTCCGGGCGCGGCGCACCGATCCAGCGGAACGCGTCGATATCGGGCGAGGTGAACAGCACATCGAAGCTGACGTCCTCGACCTGGTTGAGCCGCCATTCCTTGACGAGGAACGGCAGGGCCGCGTGGTGCACGTCATGGGCACTGAGCCCGATGCGGATTTCGTCGACGACATCGGCGATCGGGTGCGGGTCAAGCATGTTCTGCGCCAGCGCCGGGCCGCTGCTCGCCACAAGAAGGCCCGCAATCACCGCTCCGGTCACCGTGCGCATCGTTCGCTCAACTCCGCATTTTCCGGCGTCATAACGCCCACGCCGGCTTTGGCAAGTCAACCACCGCGGGACGAAACCGGCCGAACGTGATCAAAAGCGCACGCCCAGACGCAACCCCGCCGTGGTCAGAGGGCGGCTCGCCGTGCCGCAAAAACCGAAGTCGGTGACGTGCTGCACTGTCCCCATGAGCGCGGTGTTGGGCAAGACGTCGATGCCAAGGCTGGCCTGGGCCTCGGCCAGCACGCCGCAGCCGAACCGCGCCTTGCTGTTGTGCACGGCGGCACCCAAGCCGGCTTCCAGAAACACCGGCACCACCGGCGCCCGCACCGTCCAACTCAACCCCGCATAGCCGAAGCTCTCGTGCCCCGCGATGTTGAACGTGGCGCCCAGATGCGGCCGCAACTCGCCCAACGGAACCCAGGCGCTGAGATTGGGGATGGTGAACAACATCTCCGCATTGATGTCCTGCACGCGCGTTGGATCAAACAGGCTTACGCCGCCGCCCACATCGTGCGCCGCTACCCCTCCCCTGGCTTCCAGCAGGAGCGTTCCTTGCGCCATCGCGCCCGAAACGAGCGCTGCGGACGCCACCAGCAGGGCAGCCAAACGCCGGCCAACAGTCATCGCGTATCTCCGCTTGGGAAGGAGGAGACGCGAATTGGGCCTGATTCACCCATGCGACGACAACGCTTACTTAGCGTTAGGTTTAAGCAATGCTTAAAATGCAGATGGTCCGCCCGTCGGCGGACCCTTCGCTCGTCGAGAGGAGCGAGCCCTCTTACTTGGGCAGGAGCACCTTGTTGACGACGTGGATGACGCCGTTCGACTGGTTGACGTTCGAAATGGTGATCTTGGCGGCATTGCCGCTTTCGTCCACCACATAGAGCACCGAGCCCAGCTTCGTGAACTGCAGCCGATCGCCGGATACGGTCTTGAGCGTGAAGCCCTCCGGGTTCTTCTCGGCCATGGCTTCGAGATCGGCGTCGGAATAGTTTCCGGCAATAACGTGCGCGGTCAGGATCTTGACCAGCATCGCCTTGTTTTCCGGCTTCAGCAGGGTTTCGACCGTCCCCTCCGGCAGGGCCGCAAAGGCGGCATTGGTGGGCGCAAAGACCGTGAACGGACCTGCGCTCTGCAGCGTGTCGACAAGGCCGGCCGCCTTGACCGCGGCAACCAGGGTCGTGTGATCCTTGGAGTTGACCGCGTTCTCGATGATATTCTTGTCCGCATACATGGCGGCGCCACCCACCATCGGGTTGGACTGGGCATAGGCGCCGACGCTGCCGGCAAGAGAGAGGCTGGCGGCCAGGGCGGCAGCGCCGAAAAGCTTGGTGAACATGAACAATTTCTCCCATTGGACGCTCTGAAGTCGTCGGCGGGAGCTACGGCGGGCACCGTGAAAAAGTTTCGCCCGGCCTTGACGTTGCCGCCAACCATCGTGATCTACCGATCAAGTTCAATAGTGAAAGCCGTTGCCATGCCCGCCGATTTTGCCCTCTCCCTGCAGGACCTCGCCCCCATCGCCCAGGGAACGACGACCCCACAGGCCATGGCCGAAACGGTGCTGTTGGCGAGGGAGGCGGATCGCCTCGGCTACACCCGGCTCTGGTACGCCGAGCACCACGGCATGCCCTCCATTGCCTCCTCGGTACCCGAAATTCTCATCGGCAGCGCTGCCGCCGCCACCAAGGACATCCGCGTCGGCTCCGGCGGCGTGATGCTGCTCAACCACGCGCCCCTGCGCATCGCCGAAGCCTATCGCACGCTCGAAGCGCTCCACCCCGGGCGCATCGATCTTGGGCTCGGACGCGCCCCCGGCGGCGACGGCTACGCCATGCGCGCGCTGCGCAGCGGCGGCGGCGAAGAATTTTCCGCCTATCTCGCCGAACTCATGGCGTTCGACGAAGAAGGCTTTCCTGCGGACCACCCGTTTTCGCGGGTGCCGGTCTCCCCCGGCGGCATCCGTCTTCCCCCCAAATGGCTCCTCGGATCGTCCGGCGCCAGCGCTGCGGCGGCCGGGCAGATCGGCTTCGGCTATGCCTTTGCCGCGCACTTCTCGCACACCCCGGCCGCGCCGGCCTTCGCCGCCTACCGCGAGGCCTTCCAACGCAGCGAACACTTCCCCGAGCCGCGCACCATATTGTGCCTCTCTGTCATCTGCGCCCCCACCGAAGACGAGGCAAAATTTCTCTCGGCCTCGCAGGCCGTCAACTGGGCCCGCTTCGTCACCGGGGAGCAGCGCCAGCTGACATCGCCCGAAGAGGCCCTCGCGCACAAGCTGACCCCGCAGCAGCAGCAGGTCATCGATCACCAATCGAGCCTGTGGCTGGTCGGATCGCCCGAGCGCATGGCCGAGGTCATCACCGAAAAGGCGAAGGCTGCCGGCGCCGACGAGGTGATGGTGACCACCACCATCCACTCCTACGCCCTCCGCCGCCGCTCCTATGCGCTGCTCGCCGAGGCCCTTGGCATCGCAGGAAGGTAACGTCATCAGGCGGCGCGCGTTAACGTTCCCTTCGCGTGCCGCCTTGTAGATTGGGGCCGTCTCGAGCCTTGCGTGTTCCATGAGCGCCGCCCTTTTCGTCCTGGCCATCAATCTGTTTGTGGCCGCCCTCTTCGCCATCGCCTTCGGCGTGGTTGCGGCCGCGGCCCGGTCAAACTCGGGCCCACGGTGGCTGGCGCTCGGCTATGGCTTTGGCATGCTCGATGTCCTGCTCGAGTTCATCCTCCCGAGCCAGGCCGATCCCGCTCCCGCCAGCATCGGCATCTTCCTGAGCTTCCTGTTCGCCGTCAGTTTCACGCTCGTGGGTCTCGCGCGACACTACCGGGTGCCGCTGCCGCGCCTCCCGCTCGGGCTTATCCTCGGCCTCAGTGTCATCGGCATTGTCTTCATCATCGACATGCCACGCTCGTCGCTGCTTCGCGGCACGCTCTACCAGTTGCCCTACAGCGCGCTTCACCTCCTGGGTGCCTTTGTCGTACTTGGCAGTGGCCGGCGCCAACCGCTCGATCGTGTCCTCATCGCCCTTCTTGTCTTCACCAGCGTGCAATTCCTGCTCAAGCCCTGGCTCGCCGTCATCCTTGGCTCGGGCGCCACCGCTCAGGCTTATCTCGGCACCACCTATGCCGCGCTGTCGCAGACCCTTGGCGCGGTCGCCCTCATCGCCATCGGCCTCACCACCCTGCTGATCCTCATGCGCGATCTCAATGCCGAGACCGCCATGCGCGCGGAAACCGACACGCTATCGGGCCTGCTCAACCGGCGCGGCTTCGAAGAACGGGGTGATCGCGCAATGGCTGCGCTCCGCCGCGCCGGACGGCCCGCGGTCATGGTGGCCGCAGACCTCGACCACTTCAAATCGATCAACGATGCCTATGGCCATGCCGCCGGCGACGAAGTGATCCGACACTTTGCGGGCATCCTGGCGGACGTCGCCGGCCCATCGGCGATCGTCGCCCGCATGGGTGGAGAAGAGTTCGCCGTGCTCGTGGTGGGCGCAAATCTGTCGGCAGGCCGGCTGATGGCGGAGGCGGCGCGCGTAGCGCTGTCCGCCTCGTCGTTCGACGAGACCGAACTGAACCGCCGGGTGACGGCCTCCTTCGGCCTGGCCCAGCTTCAAACCAATGACACGCTCTGGGACCTGCTCCGGCGTGCCGATCGGGCCCTCTATCGCGCCAAGGCGGAAGGGCGCGACCGCGTGGCGGTCGCGCTCGATGATGCCGCTGTCCAGCCCCTGGCCAACAGCCGATCGCCGGGCGGGCGATGATCGCTAGTTGAGCGGCGTGCGCGAAACCAGTTCGTAGTCGCCGGTTGGCGCAACCTGCAGGGCAAGATGCTGCCGATCGAGTTCGGCCAGCCAGGCGCTCCACGAACAGGGGCTCATGCTTCCGTCGAGCCGGCCCTCCTCGGCCCTCGCAAACCGCAGCTTGAGTTCCGCGCGCTCCTGCCCGAACCGGTTGCGCAGCTTGCTGATCGCCGGCGTCCCATGTCGATCCGTCACCCAGTTTTGGATGTCCCGGTGTCGGGTCAATGTATGTTTGTCTTTCATTGTGGCCTCCTCCGCATAATTGTCGATCAACGGGACCGTTCATTGCCGGTTCCCGCCTCAAAACATCACTTTTCCAACCACGTCGTGACGAGCTTGAGATCCTCCATTTCCTGGGGCTTGAGATAGTAGAGCCGATCGGGGGGCGTTTCCAGCGCGTGCAGCCAAAGCGCCGGATCAACGCCGCTCTCGGCAAGCTGTCGCGTGACCTTTGCCGTCACCCGCTGCGCGTCCGCCATGGCGACCCCGGCCGCGGCCAGGGCTTGTGCCGGATCGGTCGAAAGCGACGCGGCATAGATCTGGTGCACCCCGATCGCCGCCTGCCGCCCCGCCCGCCGCTCCACGCCCCCGGCAAACACAAGCGGACACGAGGATGCGCAGAGCGTCCCGCTATCCACCTGTGTGGAAAGGCCTTTTTCTCGGATGAGACGTCCCATCTCGAGCGCATCAGCGACCGAGCCCCCCGGTGAATTGAGTACCACCGTCTTCACGTACTCGCCGCGCTGGACGATCTCCTCGGCAAAGCGCACCGCGGCGCCCGCGCCGATGGTGCCGGTGAGGTGGAGATTGCCCCCGCCTTCGAGCGCGATCTCCAGCGGCGCCTCGAGCGCTGCCTGCGGCGTCGAGACCGTCGGGCGCGGCTGGCCGTCCGGATCGGGCGCGCTCGCCGGCGGCAGCACCGGCTCGGGCACGAAGGTCAGGTCCGCCTGGCTGGCGCTTAACTCACGATAATCGACATAGAGCACCCCAGCTGTACCGGCGAGCAGGGCAAAGAAGGCAAAGCGCAGGATCGACCCGTCCTCGATCCGGGCGAGGCGCGCGAGCAAAGAGGGGGACCGGGGTCCGCCTTTGCCGCCAGAACCCGCTTCTGCCGCCGTGCTCATGCCGGTCGCGGCCCCTCCCCACGCTTGCGCTGCGCCATTTCGATCTTGGTCACCGTTCCGTCCTCGGCGGCGGTCTCGACAGGCGGTTCGTCAGCCAGCGGCTGCTGCTCGTTCACGCGCTCTTCATCGGGCTTGATACCCTCCCGCACCGGCGCAATGCCCGCCGCCTCCATCTGCCGGTAGATCGACAGGGCGCGCAACATTTCGGCCGCCGTGATGCTCTCGGCCTCCTCCAGGTCCTGCGCATCGCGCCGCATCGCGTCGTTGACGACCATCAGCACCAGCACCATCACGACGGGCAACAGGTCGATCGACATGGCGCCTGCCCAGGACGGAATGAAATCGCTCCAGTAGCGGATGACGGCCTCGGCCGAAGAAAGCGGCACGAAGCGCCGCTGCTCGACCGGGGGCGTTGCCAGAATTTCGTCCGCCGCCAGCGCCAGCGCCGCCGATTGCGCATCCACCGACGCGCGCACCGTCTCCATTACCTGGTCCTGCCGGCTCGCCAGGTCTGCCGATTGTCCGTCCGCCACCGGGGCGATGAAGCCCGCCGTCAGGTCGGACGCAGCGCGCTTGACCGATCCGGCCACGTCGGTCTGCTGCAGCGCCGCGATCACCGCCGAAAGCTGCACTGCCTCGGCCTGGAAACTGTCGGTCCGCGGCTCGATGGTGCCGGGCGTGGACACGAGCTCGCGCATCCTGGCCAGGTGCTGCGACCCCTCCTCGAACAGCCCCTCCACCTCGGTGCGCGAGGTGGTGATGGTCTGCCCAAGCTGGTTCATCTGCTGGCTCATCTGCGACAAGAGCTGCACCACGCTCCCCGACCCTTGCGTCCCCGTCAGTGCGCCGCTCTCGCGTTCGTCCTGGGCCAGCGCCGCGAACCGCGCCGAAGCGCGTTCCACGTCCGGCAAGAGGCTCTGGCTGGCCAGCGCATTAGCATGGGCGCGGTCGAGATCTTCGGCATAGCCCTGCAGCGTCACGGCCATGTGCTGCTCGAGTGCCGCCGATCCGGCCAGCGCGGCGGCATTGAGCCAGGAACTCATGGCGATGATCATGCCGCAGCCCAGCAGCATGACCAGGAACAGGCTGATGCGCTGCACCCCGCTGACCACCAGCGGAATGAACCGCATCATGTAGGTCCAGAAGGCATAGATGGCGACCGAGACGGCGGCCGAATAGATGATGGCGGCGAAGAACACGAAGGTTGCCGAGCCATCGAGCAGGCCCCGCACGCCCAGATACGTGTATACGCCCGAGGCCAGCGAGAGCACGGCCAGCGCGAATCGCGTCATGGTTTCAACGCCGCGCACCGTTTCGTTGAGGCGGAACGCGTTGGGCTTGAGCTGCATGACATGTCCCCGCACAGCCGGGTCGAACTCCCCGGTTTTAAGCAGACGTTAACATGCACATCCGGGCCGAACAGTGGCAGATGTTAATCCGGTTCGCCAAACACGGCGATTTGCGCGCGCCGTTTCCTGCGCGAGGGGCCCCTCTACCGCCCCCGCCGTTCCACAATCCCCTTGAAGTCGCGCCGCAATCGCGCGATATACCGCCTCGGTGAGGGGCTGTAGCTCAGTTGGGAGAGCGCGTCGTTCGCAATGACGAGGTCAGCGGTTCGATCCCGCTCAGCTCCACCAACTAACTTGTCACACATTTTTTGCAGTAGAATCAGCAACTTGTGCCCGGTGGGTGGCTGATGAACGCCGGTCGGCCCGAAACGCCGGTCGCCGGCATCACGGCCGATGACTTGGGGGCCGCCGCACTCGGCAAGGAAGCGCGCTCTGCTGAAGAGCAGAAGCGGATTGCGGTGCATGAGGCGGGCCATTGCGATACCGGCGCCTGGAACATCGTTGCGCGCCGGGGTGTGCCGTTGTCGGTCAGTGTTTGCTTGCGTGCATGAATGACTGGAAGCAAGCCGACAGTGACGTCATCTTATCGCGCGACCAGTGCTATCGAACCGGTGGATGTGTCGTGCCTCGAAGGTCATCGGCAGTTCCTGGGCAAGGGTGATCTCGTGTTGGCGATCGGTTTTTACCACGACCAGTTGGTCACCAACTCGCACATATGCCAGCATGTGTTCGCCCAATTGCTCCACGATTTCTACCGTGCCGCCTAAAGTCGCCTCCTCCAGTCTCGCCGGTTTGAGGTGCTCTGGTCGTATCCCAACAAGACTGGCGTCGGCGCCAACTCCGCCAGCCAGAGCCGCAGCGGGTAGAAAGTTCATCCGAGGCGAACCAATAAAGCCCGCGACAAAGACGTTGTCGGGCCGATCATAAAGGTCGAGCGGCGTGCCAACTTGTTCGATCCGCCCGCCGTTCAGAACCACTACCCGGTCGGCAAGCGTCATTGCCTCGATCTGGTCGTGCGTCACGTAGATCATGGTGGCGCCGAGCGTCTGGTGAAGCCGGGCGATCTCAATGCGGGTCTGTGCACGGAGAGCCGCGTCAAGGTTGGAAAGGGGTTCGTCGAACAGGAACACCTTTGGTTCTCGGACGATGGCTCGTCCAATCGCCACGCGCTGCCGCTGCCCTCCGGACAGTGCCCGGGGCAGGCGCTGAAGCAGCGGTTCGAGCTGCAAAATCCTCGCAGCTTCCGACACCCGCCGCGCCACTTCAGGCTCGGGGGTCCTGATGTTTCGTAGCCCGAAGGCGATGTTGTCGTAGACGCTCATGTGCGGGTAGAGCGCGTAGGACTGGAATACCATGGCAATGCCACGACCCGATGGCGGCACCTCATTGACCATTTGGCCGCCTATGAGGACGTCGCCCCCTGAGATGTCCTCGAGGCCAGCGATCATGCGCAGCAAAGTCGACTTGCCGCATCCAGATGGGCCTACAAAGACCACAAGTTCTCCTGATGGCACCTCAAGATTTACGCCATGGATCACCTCCAAGCCGCCAAAACTCTTCCGCACATTTCGAAGTGCCATTCCAACCATGAGTTCCTCCTCCGACGGTCATGGGTAAACTCCACCCAGGCATCGTTGACAGACTTTGTTATTACATTATGATGATTTGTCAAACGGTAGCGATCGGCGGGAAGCCGGCTGCCGCTGACCCGTCGGCTGTCAACCGGCGTTCATACGAGGGAGGAATGCAATGAGGAATGTGACACTCGCCATGCTTGGCGTGGCAGTTCTGGTAGGGTGGTCAGGTAGCGTCGCGGCGCAGACCCTGACGGTCTCCAGGTGGGCGGGGCCGCAAGCGGATGCCCAGAAGGTGCTGCTCGACCAATACGCCGCCGAGCATGGCATCGAAATCCGCTTCGATGCCATCGATTACGGCCAATTGAAGCAGAAGCAAACGCTCAACATGAGCACCAAGACGGGCGAGTACGACCTGATCTATGTGCCGGAGGCCTGGTTCGGCGAATACTCCGAGGCCGGCTATCTGGAGCCCCTCACCAAATACGTCGAAAACCCCGAGCTGACTGGCGAAAACTGGGATATGCTCGACTTCTCTCGCGCCGGCATGGACGTTTATTCCGATGCCGACGGCGCGCTGAAGGCGCTCCCCTACTTCGCGCAGACCCCGCTGCTGGTCTACAACAAAACCATGCTGGAAGAGGCTGGCTTCGAGCCGCCACAGACCTGGGATGAACTGCTGGCCGTTGCCAAGTACTTCAAAGAGCAAGGCACCGGCATCGCGCTACCGTTCCGCCAGGGCTCGGCAATCACCAACGTCCTTGCCGTGCTGCTTGCCGGCAACGAGACGGACTTCTTCGCCGCCGACGGAAAGCTCGACCTGACCAACCCAGCCGTGGTCGAAACGGTCAATTTCATGCAGGACCTCGCCCAGTACGGTTTCAACGGCTCCAATGGCTGGCACTGGGATGAGGTCAACAAGGTGCTGCAGTTCGGCCAGGCGCCCCTCGGCATCACCGCCTCTGGGCTGTTCACGGCGCTTGAGGACGAGGACCAGTCCAATGTCGCCGGCCAACTGGGTTATGCCCCCATTCCTCACAACAAACGGGTGGCAGGGCTGCTGCAGATGTGGGGCTGGGCCATTCCGGCCGACAGCAAGAACAAGGAGGAGGCCTTTAAGCTCGCCGCATGGCTCACCAGCAAGGAAGCCCTGACGGCAATGAGCGAAGCCGATCCGTCCTTCATCAGCTTCCGCCAATCGCTCGGCAGCGACCCGGCGCTTGCCGCCACGGCCCCATGGCTGCAGGCCGCCAATGAGGCGCTGGCAAGCGGCGTGACCCTGCCGCTGCGGCCCGCCGCTCCCGAACTGCTGACATCGCTCGCCACCGGCCTGTCCAGCGTAGTGACCGATCCCAATGCGGATGTTGGGGGGATGCTGTCCGGTGTACAGGACGCCGAGGCCGGCAAGTTCTAGGTTGGACCTCCCGCCAGCGCTGCCTTCGGGCGGCGCTGGTCCTTTCATGTAACGGACCGGAAATGACAGTGACCACTGCTGGATCCACCTCCACCTGGCGCCCGACGTCGAGTTATGCGCGGCGAGACCAGATGCTTGCCTGGCTGCTTCTCATTCCCGCAGCCGCCGTCGTGGTGACGGTGATGATCCTACCGCTCGGCTTTGCGCTGTTTGCCAGCCTGTTCCAGTACAGCCTCGGTCAGGAAGACCGCATGGTCTTCGTATTCCTCGACAACTACGTGCGGTTCTTTACCGACCCGGTGGCGCTGCACGCCCTGTTCAACACCCTCCTGTTCACGGTCCTTTCACTCTCGCTCTGCCTGGCAGTTGGCGTGGGGGTCGCTGTCCTGCTGCGCGACATGCATCGGCCGACGGCAAATGTCCTGCGCGCCATCTACGCCATGCCTATCCTGATCTCGCCGATCATCGTCAGCCTCATCTGGCGCTATATGTACGATCCGACCTATGGGCTCGTGTACTGGCTACTGCATCTGTTCGGGCTCGGCGGCTTTCCGGGACTCACCAGTTCGGCCACCGCGCTTATCTGCATCGTCATCGCCGACGTCTGGCACACGGCTCCCTTCATCATCCTCGTGGCCTCGGCCGGCCTGACCGTTATTCCCGAGGAACTCTACGAAGCAGCCCGCATCGATAATGCCAACCCCTTGCAGGTCCTCTTCAAGATCACCCTCCCGCTGCTTACCAAGGTGCTGGTGGTGCTGATCCTGATCCGCGGTACCGATGCGTTCCGCACCTTCGATCTGATCTACGGCCTGACCGGTGGCGGACCGGCTAATGCCACGACCTCACTCAGTATTTACGCCTATCAGCAGGCCTTCGAGAACAATCAGATGGGTTACGCGATGGCCGCGTCCATCGTCACGCTCGCCTGCCTGGTGGTGCTGTTCGGGCCGTTCCTGCGCAACTCTGCTCAGGACCAGGGGGAGTAACGACAATGCGGAAACCAACGGTCGGATCCGTTGCCAAGTGGGTCGCGCTGGTCCTGTTTTGTGTCTGGACCATCGTTCCCATCGCCCTTGTGGTGCTCAATTCCTTCAAGAAGGCCAAGGACATCTTCACCACGACGCCGACGCTTTTCTTCACGCCGACCCTCGACAACTACGTGAACGCCTTTACCAAGGCCAATTTCGGCCTGTTCTACCTAAACAGTATCGTGGTGGCGCTGGTTTCGACGGTGATTGTCATAGTCGTCGGCACCTTCGCGGCCTACGCGCTCACCAATTTTCGCCTACCGTTTGCCAACGCCATCGCCGGCGGTTTCCTGCTTGGCAAGCTTGTGCCGGTGATCTCCATCCTCCTGCCGCTGTTCGTGATGATCAACGCCATTGGCCTCCGTGGCACCCTCGCTGGCCCGATCATCGCGCACGCCGCGCTCAACCTGCCGTTCGTGATCTGGCTTATGATGGGCTTTATCCGAGACGTACCTCGAGAACTCGCCCAAGCAGCGATGATCGACGGCTGCACACGCATGCAGATCTTCTGGAAGGTCATCTTTCCAATCATCCTGCCTGGTGTCGCCGCCGCCTTCGTACTGTCGATGCAGTATTCCTGGAACGAGCTGTTGTTCTCTCTGCAGCTGACAACTCTCGATACCTACACCTTGCCGGTGGGCATCGCGAGTTTCGTGGGAGCTATCTCGGTCGACTGGGGATTGTCGAGCGCTGCCGCCACCGCCACCATGGTGCCGCTGATCATCGTTGGTTTCTTCGTGCAGAAGCACATCGCCCAAGGCACCACCGGCGGCGCGGTTAAGGGCTAGGCGATGTCAGTTATCTCCACGGAACCTCGCGCTCAGCTACTTCTCCACAACGGTCATCTCGAACGCGTACATGTCAGGCCGATAGGAGTTGAGGCCATATTCGAAGGCTTGGCCGGACTGGTCGAAGAAGGTGCGCGTCATGGTCAGAACCGGCGAACCGGGGTCCTGCTCAAACAGGTCAGCTTCCTGCTTCGTTGCTACTCGCGCGCCGATCGTCTGACGGGCCACCCGCATTGCCACACCCCGTCCGCGCAACAGCTGGTAGAGCCCGTACTTCTCGAGGTCGGCGACTGCCAGGTCGAGAAAAGCCGGCGGCATGTAGTTCTCGAGCAGGGCGAACGGCACGTCTTCGCTGTAGCGCAACCGCACCGTGTGCAACACCTCGGTGCCCGGGGGCAGCGCCAGCGCCTCCAGCACTTCCGCCGGCGGCACCACCGCCTCCCTAGTGAGCACTCGGGTAGTGGGCGAGCGCCCGGACAGGCTAAGGGCGTCGTAGAGGCTGGTGAATTCCACTCCGCGCTTCAATCGTCCGGGCACCACTTGAGTGCCGACGCCGCGCCTCCGCACCAGCATGCCCTTGTCGGCGAGCTCGCGAATGGCCCGGCGAACCGTGGGACGGGAGATGTTGAGCTGATCGGCGAGTTCAACCTCATTTTCGATGCGCGAGCCGGCCGGCAATTGCCCACTCTCAATCGCATCCTGAAGCCGCTGAGCGATCTGGTAGTAGAGCGGGATTGGTCCGGCACGGTCCAGGTTGATGAACAGGTCTTTGATGCTAGTCGTCACTGGCCCCCGATTATCATCATGCATGTATCTGCTCCTGCGTCGCGACCTGATTGTAAAAACAATCTATCATATCATGAACTGTCCCGGACACACAAAGGGCGGCGAATTCACAAGGAGTACGCGGGAAATGCCGGCTTCGACTGATACGACTTCGGAAATGCTTGCCGTGGTCAAGACCGGACCGGGACCGGAAAACGTCCTCGTCCAGCCGATGCCGGTGCCCGAAGCGGGCGAAGGCATGACCCGGGTGCGGGTCTTGGCAGCCGGCATCTGCGGCACGGATGTTCACATAGCCCGGGACGAATACCGCTACGAGGCGCCAGTGATCCTCGGTCACGAGATTCTGGGCATGGCCGAAGCCGCCGACGCCGAGCCGCAGCGCGTGACGGTCGAGACTTATTTCTCCACTTGCGGCCGGTGTGACTGGTGCCGCGACGGCCGACCGAACCTTTGCCCCAGCCGCCGATCAATCGGTTCTTTCGAGAATGGCGGCTTTGCCAGCTATGTGGTCGTGCCCGCTCATAATCTCCATCCGCTGCCCGACTTTCTCGACGACATCGAAGGCGTCCTTTCCGAGCCGCTTGCCTGCGTCACGCATTGCCTGCTCGACCCGCCGGTGGTGAGCGCAGGCGACCGCGTGCTCGTCACCGGCCCCGGCACCATTGGCCAACTCGCAGCCCAGGTGGCCCGGGCGGCCGGCGGGCTCGTGACGCTCGCGGGCCTGCCCAAGGACAGTTCCCGGCTGGACATCGCGCGCAGTCTCGGCATCGAAACCACCACAGGATTACCGGAAGCCGAAGCGTTTGATGTCGTCGTCGAGTGCTCCGGTAGCGCCCCCGGTGCCGCGGCCGCCCTTCGTGCGGCCCGCCGTGGAGGGCGCTATGTGCAAGTCGGCATTTTCGGCAAAGACGTCACCCTGCCGATCGATCTCGTGCTCTACAAGGAGTTGGTGGTGACCAGCGGCTTTGCATCGACTCCCAGTTCGTGGCGGCGCGCGCTGGCGCTGATCGAGCAGAAGCTCGTGACACTCTCCCCGCTCGTCACCCGCCGCGCCGACATCCGCGACTGGCCGAGTGCCTTCGAGGCCGCGGCCTCCGGTGAGGGGCTGAAAACGGTGATTGTGCCGGAATGACCTCCGCACCGAGGAAGGGGCGAGGTCGTCTCGCTCCCCTCACGTCTTTTTGTGCCCCACCGAGCCGTTCAACGTCAGCCCGCCATCCACCAGCAACACCTGTCCGGTAACATACCGCGCCGCGGGCGAGCCCATCATGACGATAGCGTCCGCGATTTCCTCAGCCGCGGCAATGCGGCGCAGCGGAATTCGAGCGCGATAGGTGGCGCGCACGTCCTCCGTCCAGCTCTGATCGTTGAGAGGCGTTTCGGTTGCCCCCGGCGATACCGCGTTGACCCGCACTCCCGTCGGCCCCAACTCCACAGCCATGGAGCGTGTCAATCCGGCAATGCCGCCCTTCGCGGTCACATAGGCGGTCATGTCGGTGGGCGGAAACGGGTCAACGGCGGAACTGATGTTGACGATGGCGCCGCTGCCCGCCGGGACCATGTGACGAGCCGCCGCTCGTGCGCCACGGATATAGCCCATGAGATTGGAATCCAGCAGTTCGGACCAGTCGTCGTCCGACATCGACAAGAAGGGCTTCACCAGAAGCCGTGCCGCATTGTTGACCCACACATCGATCCCACCCCAGGCAGCGGCAGCGGCATCGGCCAGCCGGTTGATGTCAGCGGTGCTGCGGGCGTCGCCTACCTGGATCAGCGGCTCGCCCCCGGCGGCGCGGATTTCCTCTTCGAGCGCCCGGGTGGTCTCTGGGTTGGGGTCGCGGTGGAGGCCCGCCACCCGGCCACCCTGTGCCGCATAGACCAGCGCGGTTGCACGCCCGATACCTCGTGAAATGCCAGTGATGACAGCACGTGGTCCAGTGTTCGATCGATCCATAACATCCTCCCGTTCCAAGGCTTTTGTATTAACAATCGAACTATTTGACAATCACTGGCGCACCACTTAGCGTTGCTCCACCGGAGGGGGAAGTGAAAACTACAGCAAACTTAGTCGCCGCCGTTGTAGGTACCGGCTTCATCGGCGCCGTCCATATCGATGCAATCCGCCGGCTTGGGGTGGAAATCGCGGGAGTGGTCGGCTCTTCAGCCGAGCGCGCCGCAGCAAAAGCCGAGCAGTTCGGTGTCGCCCGCAGCTATGCCAGCTTCGAGCAGATGCTCGAAGATCCGCGAGTTGATGTAGTCCACATCACGTCGCCAAATCACCAGCACGCTCATCAAGCTGAAGCAGCACTGCTGGCCGGCAAGCATGTAGTGTGCGAGAAGCCGCTTGCTCTCACCTCCCGCGAGACCGACCATCTGCGCCGCACCGCCCAAAAGACGGGCAAGGTCGCAGCAGTGAACTTCAACATCCGTTTCTACCCGCAGGTGCACGAGATGCGCGCTCGCATCGCGAACGGCGCCGTCGGTAGGCCGAACCTGATTATGGGCTCATACCTTCAAGACTGGTTGCTGCGTGATACCGACTGGAACTGGCGTGCCGAACGCGAAAAGGGCGGTTCGCTGCGGGTGGTTGGCGACATCGGTTCGCACTGGTTCGACCTCGCGACCTTCATCACTGGCCGCCGCATCGAAGCGGTGATGGCGGAACTGCCGACCTTCATTGCCGTGCGCAAGAAGCCGCGGGGCCCCGTCGAGACTTTCTCCGGTGCGGGCGGCGGCTTGACCACCGACGTCGATATCGGTTCGGAAGACGCAGCCATCGTCATGCTGCGGTTTGAAGGCGGCGCTCGCGGCGTGATGACGGCCTCCCAGGTCAGCGCCGGCCGCAAGAACGGCATCACGGTCGAAATCAGTGGCTCGGAAGCCTCCCTTGCCTGGATAGGTGAACGTCCTGATGAGCTGTGGATCGGCCATCGCGACAGTGCCAACGAGGTGCTGCTGCGCGATCCGGGGCTCTTGACCCCTGGGGCCGCAATGATCACGGCGTTGCCGGGGGGCCATGCCGAGGGGTTCGAGAATGGCTTCAAGGCCATGTACCGCGCCATCTATCAGGATGTGCTCGCCGGCAGCCCGTCGGCCACCCCGGCCTATGCCACCTTCGAAGATGGCCATGAAGAAGCTCTGATCGTTGAAGCGGTGGAGCGCAGCGCCCGCACCGGCCAATGGACGACCATTGATCGCCAGCAGCAGGAGACAGTGTAATGAAACTTGGTTTTCTAACGGCACCCTTCGCCCACCAAGACCTTGAGGAGGTCAGCAGATGGGGCCGGGAGGCTGGCTTCTCTGCCATCGAGATTGCAGTATGGCCGCGAGCAGGAGGCGCCAACCGCCGCTACGCAGGAACTTCGCACATCGATGTGGCGACGCTCGATCAGTCGACCGCCTCGCGCCTTCGCGACGATCTAGATGCGAAGGGTCTCGAGATTTCCTCCCTCGCCTATTATCCCAACCCACTCGATCCTGACGAACGGATATCGACCGCGGCATTTGCGCATCTCAAGGATGTGGTGAAGGCAGCGCGGCTTCTCGGCGTGCGCACCGTTGGCACCTTTGCTGGCCGCGACAAGACACAATCGCTCGACGCCAATTTCGACCGCTTCGCTCAGGTCTGGCCAGACATGGTGCATTTTGCGGGCGACCACGGCATCAAAATCGCTATCGAGAACTGCCCTATGATCTTTTCCGGCGACGAATGGCCGGGGGGCACCAACCTCGCCTACTCTCCCGCCAATTGGAGGCGGATGTTTGACATCATACCGGACGAGAATTTCGGGCTCAACTTCGACCCCTCCCATCTGATTTGGCAGTTCATCGACATTCCCCGCGCAATCCGCGAGTTCGGCCCCCGCATCTTCCACGTCCACGCCAAGGATCTCGAGATCCGCACCGACGGGCTCTACGAGCACGGGGTGATGAGTGCCGGCGTGGGCTGGCAGGTGCCGCGGCTCTGCGGGCTTGGACAGGTCGATTGGGGTGCCTTTTTTGGGGCGCTTTATGCTGTGGGATACGACAACGTTGTATCCATCGAGCATGAAGACCGCATGTTCGAGGGCAACCTGGAAAAGGTGCAGCGCGGCTTCGCCATTGCGCGCGACGCGCTCAAGCCTTTCATCCACTAGCCGATGGCGAATCTGCCGAGATTCGGGTTGATCGGCACAGGTGTATGGGCGCAGTCCGTGGCCATGCCAGCGGCCGCCGCTAGTTCTGAGGTCCGCTTTGCCGCCCTGCTTGGCCGCAACGGCAAGGTGGTCGATGCACTCGCCACCCCGTATGGGGCGCAAGCGTTCACCGGTTGCGACAGTTTCCTCGACGCCGTCGACATTGTGGGCATTGCCGTGCCGCCGGCGGTGCAGCCGAGCTTTGCAAGGGCCGCCATTGCCCGAGGCAAGCCGGTGCTGCTCGAAAAGCCGGTAGCGCTGAACGTTGGCGAGGCGGAGCGGATGGCCGAAGATTTGGAGCGCGCCGGCTTACGCTCGGCTGTGTTCTTCCCCACCTCTACATGTCAGCGGTTGCCGACTGGCTCCAACAGGTGACATCGGCCGGCGGCTGGATGGGGGCGCGCATCGAGAGCTTCTCACAAGTTCTGATCGACCCGGCCAGCCCGTATTATGGGACGGCCGCCTGGCGCGGACCTGCAGGGGCGCTTTGGGACATCGGCCCCCACGCGGTGGCACTGCTGCTCTGGGTACTCGGTCCCGTGGAGCGGGTTTTCGCGAACAAGGGCCGTGGCGATCACACCCAGACGCTGCTGGTCCACCGTTCCGGGGCCTTGTCAAGCATCAGTCTCGCCATGGACGCGCCTGCGCCCATTCCCGGGGAAACGGCCTTCTACGGCAAGCACGGCCGTTGGGCCATGCCGCCCATCGGAGATTGGGTTGGCGGGTCCCCCCAGGCTTACGGCTCGGCCATCGCGCCCCTTGTATCGCCAGGAGAGCCGCATCCCGCCGATGCGCGGTTTGGATTGGCAGTGACCCGGGTTTTGTGGGGCGCTGAACAATCCCAGAGGCGGGGGCTTGCAATCATTATTTAAGCGGCCGGCCCGGAGGCCGGCCGCCGGTGGTCAGGCGAGGCGGGCGATCAGCGCCTGGGCGTTCCCGGAGAAGATCTTCCGTTGGTCCGCTTCGGAGAGGCCTGCTGCCTTGATGGAGGCGATCACCTGCTGCGGGCTGAAGTAAGGGGCGTCGCTGCCGTACAGCACCCGCTCCGCCCCCAGTCCATTGACGAGCTCGGCGCAGATAGCGGGATCGGCCTGATAAGCGAGATCCACCAGCAGGTTACTATGCGCCCTCGTCTGTGCGATCGCCTGCGCCCGCTGATCCTGCGTGAACACCGGATGGCCGAGCTGGAAGGTCAGATGCGGAAACGCTGCCGCCACCTTGGCGATGGCGTTAGGATTGGCGCGTCCGTCCGGCGTTGAGTGCAGGAGGATCAACCCGGGCCTGTTTCCCCAGGAAGACAGCACTGCCGCAAAGGCGGGCGAATCGACCGAGAAGCCTTCGAAGGTGGCGTGGAACACCATGCCCTTGAGGCCAAGTTCGTCACGGGCGCGCCGTACCTCGGCATGGCCGGCCTCCCCGTGCCGCACCTCGATGGCGGCAAGCCCCATCGGGAAGCGGTCGGGTCGCTGCCGTACTGCGGCGGCAATGGTGTCGTTCATCCGGCGAGTGTCGGCGAGGCCATCGGCCTGCAGCCCGCCGGCCGCCACCGAGATGATCGATTGCTGGATCGCGGCAGCATCCATGGCGGCGAGCCATTGCTCGGTCGTCTGGCCCACGCCCGAGGTGATCGTGGTCCCGATATGACTGTGGGCATCTATGATGGTCACCAAAGTCAGGCTCCCACACTGTCGAGGCCGAGCTTGCGCCCTTCCTTTCCAGACTTATAGGCGGCCTCGAGGATGAGTTGGGTCTTCAGTCCAAACTCGCCGTCGCTGCGCACCGCCGTGTCGTTCAGGCAGGCATCGACGAAGTGCTGGTGCTCTGGCACCCAGGGGCTCTCCTCCCCGTTGATATGCATGGAAAACTCACGATGGTCCGGCGGCATCACCGGCAGCTTCGGCGATACCCAGCCATTGTTGAGCAGCGGGTCAAGCGCATCATTGTCTGAGGTAAATACCCGAAAGGTGGGACGGGCGGCAGCATCCCAGGCTATTGTGCCTTTGGTCCCGAACACCTGCCACTGGTCCTTGAAGGCGGTAGTGGCGCCCCCCGGTTCCTGCAGGCGGTTGGACCCGGAGATTTCGAGAATGGCCTTTTCCGTCCGCACGAGGATCACCGCTGTGTCCTCCACCTGGACGTCGGCGGTTAGTGCCCCGTACTCGGCGTAGACACTGTCGATCCGTGGGTTCCCCAGCAAGTATAGCGCATTCGATACGTGGTGGACGTTGCCGTCGAGGATAACGCCGCCGCCCGCCAGTTCTGGATTGAATCGCCAGCCGGCCGTCACGTCCGGAGTGTACCACGCCATGATGGCCTTGAAGAAGAAGGGCTCGCCGATCAGCCCCTGGTCGATGATCTGCTTGGCGCGTTCGACAGGCGGCAGAAACAGCTCGAAGAACGATACCATCAACTTAAGGTTCTTCTCCCGAGCGAGCGCAACAGCGGCCCGCGACTCGACCACGGACGCGGTCATCGGCTTTTGCACCAGCACATGCTTGCCCGCATGAAGTGCTTTCATGATCAGCATCCCATGGGGCTTTGAGGAAGTTGCGATCACCACCGCATGCACATCCTCACGGGCCAAAACGGCGTCGAGGTCGGTCGAGCAGGTCTCAAAGCCAAAGCGGTCCTTGAAGCGTTTGGCTGCGGCTTCATCGATGTCGACGCTTGCGACCATCCGGGCATTCGGCACCTTCGATAAGGCAAAGGCGTGGCTGCGGGCAATGCCGCCGCATCCGACCAACACGACACCAAGTCTCTCCGACATTCCAGTTCCTTCCACGAGAAGCACGACGCCAACCTTCAGCGCCACAGACCATATGACAGAATGTTTGCACATACGACTTGACGCCGCAAGCCGGGCTGCTACAGCATGGTGACGACCGATCGCAGGCGCCAAGAACGGCGCTTTGGTCGTAAGTCCTTGCTATGTAAATGACAATTTTTTCTGCAGCAGTGAGTCAGACCGTGGCGGGCGCACCTAAACAGAATATTTGTTCCATTAGGGAGTATTTTTGGAAATGAGCGACTTCCCGGAGCAAATGCCCACCCCCGCCGTCGCGCCCTTACGTGGCGGCCCGGTCCTGCGCTGGGGGGTGCTCGCACCGGGCGATATTGCAAACGACTTCGTCAGGGCCATCCACACCCACACAGATCAACGCGTGGTCGCCGTGGCGGGCCGCTCACCCGAAAGGGCGCAGGCCTTCGCCGATCGCTTCGGGATCGCCCGCGTGCACCCCGACCATGCCGCGCTTGTGGCCGACCCCGCCGTCGACATCGTTTACGTCGCCTCGCCCCACAGCGAGCATAAGCGCATGGCCTTGCTCGCCATCGCGGCGGGCAAACACGTGCTGGTGGAAAAGCCGATCGCCGTGACGGCCGCCGAAGCGCGCGAAATCCGCGATGCTGCGCGCAACGCCCGGGTCTTCGCCATGGAAGGGATGTGGAGTCGCTATCTTCCGCAGACCGACGCAATGCTGAAGCTGCGTGATGATGGGGTTCTCGGTGACCTCAGGCTCGTCACTGCCGATTTCGGAACCCGGGGCAACCCCGACCCCACCGGCCGGATCTATAACTCCGAGTTGGCTGGCGGTGCTCTTCTCGACCTTGGGATATACCCCGTATGGTTCGCACATCTCTGGCTTGGTAAGCCGGATCAAATTACAACATTGGGCACTCTAACGTCCACCGGCGTGGACGAGCAGGCGGCGATTGTTCTGCAGTATAATAGCGGGGCCCAGGCACTCCTCTCGACGACGCTCATGGCGTTCACGCCGGCGCGCGCTAGCGTGAGTGGCACTAAAGCCCGAATAGAGGTCAATCCGTGGATGGCCGTGCCTGCCGGCTTCGAACTGGTGAAGCCAGGCAAAGGGGATGTTCGACTGCAGTTCCGCAACGATACACCCCTTCAATTCCGCGACGGTCTCGCATGGGAAGCCGCGGCAGTCGCTCGCCACGTAGCCGACGGACTACTCGATTCGCCGCTCCACCCCCTCCAGTTTGCCATAGGGGTGCTCGAGACCATGGATGAAATACGCCGGCAAATTGGCACTTTCCGAGCGAGTTCTTCTTGACGCCGGCCGGGAGAGCAGCACCGTGATGGATCCGGTGCGACTTTCTCTGCATCAATCCATTGCCAGAAAGCCATGATTGCCGCGGATGAGCGGCGTTGTGAGGCCTTACCAGATGATCGCTGAGGTCTGAAGGCAGGGTCTAGATGAAGCACCGAACCAGCCGGCCGACAGCCAGATCGTCAGCGACCAGTGAGATGCGGCGCCTCCTGTCTGTCAGGGGCTATGCCCCGACTAGGGTGCGGGCGTAGGCCCGAAGTTGGTCCACAAGCTCGTCGTGACTGTTCGAGGACAGGCTGGTGAGGTGACCCTCAAGGTCTGCGTCATCCTGCCGATCCAGGAAATGCACGGCAAATCCATCGTCACGGTAACGCACTACCCGTCCCAACAGCTTGCCAACGGCTACCGGGGCGCCGAGCTTTGGGCGGATGGCTGCCGAGACCGCCACTCCGGAGCACGACATGTCGATGATGAAGGCATCCGCGCGCGTGCCGTCGAGCAGCACTACAACGCAGTGGCGGTTACGCGGTAGCCGACGCTTGTTCTCACGATGATCTGGTGTGTTGCTGACCTGTCGCTGCTTCATCCAACCGAGCTTGGCTGCCAGGTGGCGCCTTTCAGCTTCAGAAGCCACGATCGCTACCGTGAAGCCTTGCAGCGTATGGCGTTCCACGCGCCCGTGAAACAGTCCCAAATCGTCAAGTTTGATAAAAATGCCTTCGCCGGTGTCACCGCGTACAGGCGCCTCCAGCACCAGGTCTGTCGTGGAAATACTCTGCGCGCGGCACGGGAAGATCTTACTTTGGCCAGTCGCTCCATCCTTATGGCCGGCCAAGGAGTAGCACCCAGAAAAACTGCGAACGAGCCGAATGTCCCTCGACTTGTACTGCGACCCTGTGGCTGTTGAAGGAACAGTAGCCATGATGGAGCAAGCTTGCAGGTTGCCTATCCGATCCTGCGATCATTATTGGAAGAAAGACTTAAATTATAGTAAAATTTAACCGTTTTACTGTCAGCTCCGTTTGCGCCCTCAAGGAGACGACACGGTCAATAAAGCCAATAATGCAGAATTAGTGTCACTACTTATGCGGCATTTCGTTGCTCGAACTTGCCTCGAATTCCGCGGGGTCGCAGCGCCGTATACCTGTGAAGGGCTTTTGTCGGCGGACAAAAAAGAAGCCGAGCTCTCCAGCGGACCAGCGACGATTGAAGGCCGCTCTGGCCGGCATGAAATTTCCAACAGCTCATGATCTCATGGACCGGCCGGTTTCAATCCTGAGTAGTCAATGCAGTCGAACCAGCAGATATTCGTCGCCGAACTGAATGCCGCACACTTCCGCCTCATGCTCTCGGTCAAATTGAGTGATACACAGAGGCGCACGATCACGAGGCTTCTTGCCGAGGAAGTGAAGACCTTGGCCCGGTTCACGGCGGCGGCGGTCGAACGCGCACTGTCCGAATTGCTTGACCTGCTCGCGCAAGGGCCAAACACCCACTGGTGCAACGTTCAGCCGTCGTTCACAGCGTGTCGGGGCGTAGGCC
Source organism: Devosia oryzisoli (assembly GCF_014837245.1). GTDB lineage: Bacteria > Pseudomonadota > Alphaproteobacteria > Rhizobiales > Devosiaceae > Devosia > Devosia oryzisoli. Next base: position 518,950 of record NZ_JACYFU010000003.1, on the reverse strand, counting down.
CTGTGGTGCGAAGGTCAACTGATGCCCCACTCTCGCCAGTGCGTTGGCTGTAGGTTCGGCAGACGCTGCATTGTCTGCGCATTCATCCAGCCTCCAAGAGTTCTGCGACACGCAAAGACCAGGGCATGTATGCCCTCTGCGTCGATTACGGCCAATTGGATGTCGCGATCAATTGGGGCGGTCGATATTTCTTGCCACCCAGAATTGGACGCGCGCGCCCTTGAGGCGTCGACTGAAGTTTGCATATGCGTGCTCCGCTCTCAGGCGAGAGCACGTCCATTGTCCCCCAGTTGCCGGCACCTGTGAAACTTCCGGCAATAAAGGAGACTACGCCTCCTGCGGGGGTACAATCCATTTCGACGCCTCGTGTGCCTACTGGCTCGGCCGCCTCAGGTTCTGCGGTCAATCATGCGGGGCACCGTGCTCCGGCGTCTTGCTCTTGAGGCGCCGTCTGGAGTGCTTTCCGGCGCTTGACAGAAAACAGATTTGTCCGGGACACCGGCGGAACGCGACGGCGTGCCCAGTGCTATTACAAACCGGTTCAACTGCTTCGGCCGAGTGGCATGCTGAGCCTTAAGCCACTCGGCGAAATAGAACTGACTCAGGCCCAGCGGCGCTCGAACGCCCAGACGTCTTCAAAGCCCAACAACGCGCACATTTCGTTGAAATCGAACAACGCGGCATCTTTGTCCGCTCGAGCTCGATGGGCGACATCGTCTGGTCCGCCAGTACCGATTTCGTTCTCATTGCCGTCCCGATCTTCATCCTCATGGGCGAGTTGATGCTGCGCTCCGGCATTGCCGGAGGCATGTTCAGTGCGCTCTCAAAGATGCTGTCGACCCTGCCCGGCGGCCTGATGCACGCCAATATCGGGGCCTCCGCGCTGTTCGCGGCCACCTCCGGATCGAGCGTTGCCACCGCTGCAACCATCGGCACGGTCTCGACGCCTCACCTGAAGTCCGGTGGCTACAACAAGCCGCTTTATCTCGGCTCCATCGCCGCCGGCGGCACGCTGGGCATTCTGATCCCGCCCAGCATCAACATGATCGTCTACGGCATGCTCGCCGAAGTGTCGATCCGCAGCCTCTACATCGCCGCGCTCATCCCCGGCCTGGTGCTCGCCGCCCTGTTCATCGGTGTGGTCCTGGTCATCTGCATCGCCAGGCCGGAAATGGGCGGCAAGGAAAAGCGGGCAACACTCAGGGAGGTCTTTGCCGGTCTTCCGGCCCTGCTCTCTCCGTTGATCCTCTTTCTGACCGTGGTCGGCTCGATCTACGCCGGCCTCGCCACGGCCACCGAAGCGGCGGCGCTGGGGCTCATCGCCACCCTCATCCTTGCGGCACTGCGCAAGGAGCTGAACTGGTCCGTGATCAAGGCGTCGTGCGAAAGCGCCATGCGCACCACGGCCATGGTCATGCTGATCATCGTTTCGGCGTTCTTCCTGAACTTCGTCCTGTCCAGCACCGGCCTCACCGCAACGATCTCGAACACCATTGCCGGGCTTGATTTGCCGCCTGTCGTGACGCTGTTGATCATCATCGCGATCTATCTCGTCCTGGGCTGCTTTATGGAAACGCTGACGCTAATGGTTGCGACGACCCCGATCGTGGTTCCCGTGATCGTTGCAATCGGCTACGACCCGATCTGGTTCGGGGTGCTGTTCATGGTGCTGATCGAGGCAGCGTTGATCACGCCACCCATAGGAATGAACCTGTTTGTGGTGCAGACGATTTATCCCTCGGCAACGTCCTGGGACGTGGCAAAGGGCGCATTCCCCTTCCTGCTCGCGATGTTCCTCATGATCGCGTTGCTCATCGCCTTTCCGGGGCTCGCTCTCGCGCTTCTCTAGGCACTTTTGGAACTGGACTGGACATCCCATGCCGACTGGTAGCAAGACACGAGCCCAAGGCAGCAAAGGGGCATCGGCCTTGGACGTGGCGCGGTTTGCCGGCGTTTCTCAGGCAACCGTGTCCCGCGCCTTCACCGAAGGGGCCAGCATCAGCCGGGCACTTCGCAAGTAGGTCCTCAGTGCGGCCCAGGAACTGGGGTACCAGCCCAACATCATCGCCAGGAGCCTCACGACCAGCAAGACCAAGATCGTCGGTCTGGTGATGGGCAATTTTGAGAACCCGTTCTACAGCGTGGTCCTTGAAGAACTCACGCTCGAACTGCAGCGGGGGGGCCTGCACCCCTTGCTGTTCGTGGTCCCACGGGGTCAGGCCGTGGACGGGGTCCTGCCCCAACTCCTGCAGTATCGCGTCGACGCGATCGTCATCGTGTCCGCCACGATGAGCTCGAACATGGCCGAGGCATGTCTCAAGCGCGGGCTGCCCGTTGTCCTGTTCAACCGCAGCATCCCCAATGCTGCCGCCCATGTCGTCATCAAGGACAATTACCGGGGCGGCGGGATCATGGCCGACCTCCTGGTCGGCTCGGTCCACCGGCGGCTGGGATATATCTCGGGCCACACGGACACGATGACCAGCATCGACCGGCAACGCGGCTTCATGGACCGGCTGCAATTGCTTGGGGTGGCCGATGTCGTGACCAGGCAGGGCAACTACACCTATGAGGGCGCCCGCCGCGCCGCCACCGAGATGCTGGCCGCGCGCGACCGCCCGGATGGCATCTTCTGTGCCAATGACCTCATGGCCTGCGGTGCCGTCGACGCCGCGCGCGCCCTTGGTATCGACGTGCCCGGCGAACTGTCCATCGTTGGGTTCGACGACATTCCCCAATCCAGCTGGGCCGGCTATGGGCTGACGACGATGCGCGGCCAGGTGGGCGCCATGGTCCGGTCCACCTGCGACCTGCTCGCGCGCTTGAGCGACAGCGAATCCCCCGAGCGGGTTTCGATCACCATGCCGACCGAACTGGTTGTGCGCGGCTCGGCCCGCATCAACGACGCAACCATCGCAGCCCTGGCCGAGAGCGGCATCGCGGTCGTCCGAGAGCCGATGCCGCAGACCTGATCCAACCCCAAAACGTGCGGAATTGAAAAAAACCCATGGCCAGTCCACGCTCCAATTTTGCCTTTTTTTCGGTGAGCGGCATGCTCTTTTCCCCCGGCGGAGCGCACCAGCTCGCCACCTTCACCCGCGGCGGTCTGGGGCCTCGCGTCTTGCTGGTGACCGATGCCACCATCCGGCGATTGGGGTTGTGCCAGCCGGTGCTGGATGCGCTGGCCGGTTCTGACGTCACCATCTTCGACGCCGTCGAGGCCGATCCAAAGGTCACGACCGTGGAAGCGGCGGTTCGCGCGGCCCGGGAGAACAAGGTCACCGGTGTCGTGGGCCTGGGCGGTGGGTCATCGCTCGACGTGGCCAAGGCCGCAGCCCTGCTCGCCGGTTCGGGCCAGACGCTCGACGAGGTCTGGGGCGTCAACAACGCCAAGGGGCCGCGCCTGCCGCTGGCCTTGATCCCCACCACCGCCGGTACCGGGTCAGAGGCAACGCCGGTGGCCATCTTCACGCTGCCCAATGATGAGAAGCGGGGCGTGTCGACATCGCTCAACATCCCGGACTGGGCCATTCTCGACCCGGACCTCACAGCCGGCCTGCCGCCGCACATCACCGCCATGACGGGACTTGATGCGGCGGTACACGCGATCGAGGCCTTCGTCTCCGCCAATGCGAACAACAACCCGCTGTCGCGGTTGCTGGCGAAGGAGGCGCTGTCGCTGCTGTGCGGCAATATTGGCGCGGCGGTATCGAATGGCCATGACGGAGAGGCGCGCAGCGCCATGCTGCTCGGCTCCTACATGGCCGGCCAGGCCTTTGCCAATTCCCCGGTGAGTGCGGTCCATGCCCTGGCCTACCCCATCGGCGGCGGCTTCCACGTTCCCCATGGCCTCTCGACCGCGCTGATGCTGCCGCACGTCATGCGCTTCAATCAGGCTGCCGATCCGCTGCTCTATGCCGAGCTGGCAGTGGCCAGCTTCCCCAACCTTGCCTCCATCGCGCCGGAAGGGCGGGGCGAGGCCTTCGTCCAGGCGCTGGACGGCTTGCGCCAGGAGATCGGCCTGGTCGGCCGCTTGCGGGACGTGGGCATTGGCGAGGATCACCTTGCCGGCATGGCCCGGGACGCGATGCAACAGCAGCGCCTTCTGGTGAACAATCCCCGGCCGTTGACCGAGCAGGATGCGCTCGACCTCTACAGGGCCGCCTGGTGAAACGCCCACGGCACCATTCGCGATATCCGTTGTCCGATGGGCAGCCCATTGCGCTTGTCGGCATGATGGGGGTCGGCAAGACCACGGTGGGGCGCCACCTTGCCCGCTTTTTCGACTCGCGGTTCCTCGACAGTGACGAGGAGATTTGCCGCTCCGCCGGCATGCCCATCCCCGACATATTCTCATCCTACGGGGAACCGGCCTTTCGCGACCTGGAATACAAGGTCATCGACCGCCTGCTGGGCAAGGGTCCTGCCGTGATCAGCACGGGGGGCGGCGCCTTGACCGATGCCAGGACCCGGCACGCGCTCCTCACGCGCAGCTGCGTGATACGGCTTGATGCATCGATCGATGACATCGCCATGCGCGTGAGCCGCACCCAGGACACGCGACCGAACCTGGCCGGCGAAAGCCTGCTGGACACCCTCGCCAGACTGATCAGGGAACGCGAGCGGTTCTACAGTCTCGCGCACAGGACATTTCACGCTCAAAGCGGGCAGTCGTCACGACAGCTCGCCTTCGACATCGCAACGGCTCTGCTGGACGGGACAAGCCCGACAACAAGCCATTCGTTCAACCTGGAGGACTAAACAATGGCCGAGTGGCTGAAGCGCTCCGTCGCCAAGGGCGAAACGAGCCAGCAAAATGAGAAGGTGGCGGAGACCGTCGCCAATATCCTCCGCGACATAAGGGAGCGCGGCGACGAGGCCGTTCATGAGCTTTCGCGCAAGTTCGATAATTTCGCGCGGGACGACTACCGCCTGTCGCAGGCTGAGATCGACCGCTGCATCGACACGCTGTCGCGCACCGATCGCGACGACATCCGGTTCGCGCAGGCGCAGGTGCGCAATTTTGCCCAAAAGCAGCGCAGCGCCATTCTGGATCTTGAGGTGGAAACGCTGCCCGGCGTGGTGCTCGGCCACAAGAACATCCCGGTGAACGCCGCCGGCTGCTATGTGCCGGGCGGCAAGTATCCCCTTCTGGCCTCCGCCCATATGTCGGTCATCACGGCTCGCGTCGCCGGCGTGCCCACAGTCATCAGTGCCGCCCCCCCGTTCGAAGGCAAGCCGGCTCCCGCCATCGTGGCGGCCCAGCACATGGCCGGTGCCGATGAAATCTATTGCCTGGGCGGCATTCAGGCGATCGCTTCGATGGCCTATGGAACAGTGGGCATGCCGAGCGTCGACATGGTCGTCGGGGCCCGGCAATGCCTTCGTGGCCGAGGCCAAACGACAGATTTTCGGCACCGTCGGCATCGATCTGCTGGCCGGCCCCACCGAGACCCTTGTCATCGCCGATGAATTTGGCGCCGATGCCGAGCTGTGCGCGACCGACCTGCTTGGACAAGCCGAACATGGCGTCAATTCCCCGGCCGTTCTGCTCACCACAAGCCGGTCCCTGGCGGTGGACACGATGCGCGAGGTCGAGCGCTTGCTGGCCATCCTGCCCGCGGCCGCGGTGGCATCGCGATCCTGGGCCGATTACGGGGAAGTCATTGTCTGCGAGAGCGACGCGGAGATGGTGGACGTCGCCAACGAGATCGCCTCGGAGCACGTGCAGGTCATGACGCGGGACCCTGACTATTTCCTCGAGCACATGACCAACTTTGGCGCCCTGTTCCTTGGCGCGCGGACCAATGTGGCCTATGGCGACAAGGTGATCGGCACCAACCACACCCTTCCCACGCGCGGCGCCCCACGCTTCACCGGTGGCCTCTGGGTCGGCAAGTTCCTCAAGACCGTCACCTACCAGCGTGTGTTGACCGATGAGGCATCGGCCATGCTGGGCGAACACTGCTCCCGCCTCTGCCGGCTCGAAGGCTTCGCCGGTCACGGCGAACAGGCCAATATTCGCGTCAGGCGCTATGGCCGAAAGAACGTGCCCTATGCCGGGACGCCCTGATTGCACCACCGCAGGGGGCGGATTCTGCTTACGCGTTGATCAGGCGCAGGCTGTCAGCCACTTCGGGGGCTGACTGCCTTTCGGCGGTAATGAATTCTCGCATGCTCTGGACGAAATTCTGCTCCAGCGCGGGGCGCGCGCCGCGCGGGTGGATGGTGGCGTATGTCACCCAGCGGTCCTGGGTCAGGGGACGCAGCACCAGCGGCTCCCCGGGCCGAATGCGGCCACAGACTCGATCAACGATGGTGAGACCCAATCCATCTCGCACCAGTTGCGTGACGACGGGTGTAGAGGTGGTCTCATAGGGGATGGGTGGGGAAAGCCCGGCGCCTGAAAAAACCTGGTCCATCCGGTCACGCCAGCGCTGCCCCTTGCGCAAGGCGACCAGTGGCTGACCGACCAGGTCTTCGGGAGCCACTGTGCTCTGTCCGGCCAGCGGGTGGTCCGAGGGCATCAGGACGCCCATCCTCGCCTCGAGAAACGGTTCCACCGTGAGTTCGACGATGGCGTTTTCCAGCGGGACGGAGATGATCCCGAAATTGTAGGCCCGGGCAGCCACCATGCTTTCGATGCCGAAGCGGGTTTCGACATTGATGTCGCATTCGAACTGAATGCCCTGGCGCCGCATCCGCACCAGAGTGGGCGCGATGACGCCCATGGCCAGGGGCGCCGCCGTAACCAGCCGCAGGCGGTTGTTGGTCTGTTGCCGGATATCACGGGAGACCGCGCTCATCTCATCGAGGCCGCGCAGGATATGCTCCGTCTCCTTGTAGAAGCGGTCGCCCTCCTCAGTCAGCTCGAGCCGCCGCTTGTGGCGCGCGAAGAGGACGAGGCCCAGCTCGGCCTCCAGCAGCGAGACCAGCCGGCTGGCGGCAGAGGGCGAGATGTTGAGTTCGCGCGAGGCCTGGGCCAGCGAACCAAGGGTGACAATGCGTCGAAAGATGCGCAACGATCGCAGGTTCAAATCGGGGCCTCCGGCGGCAGCTGGCCGCGCGTATCAGTCGGGCTGCGGACGCAACATCTCGAACATCTGGGTAGCCTGCACATAGTCTCCGCGATAGCCGCAGCGCGCAATGGTCCCGGCGCGGACGAGGTCGAACAGGCCATCCACCAGCAGATCTGCACGGATGTGGACCCGCGTCACCTGGCCGATGATCAACTGGCTGATGACCGGCTTTCGGTCGAGATCGTATAACTGCCGGATGTCGAGCAACCGGCACTCCATGGCGGCCGCGGCGCCTGCCACCCTTGGGGCGGCGATTGTCTCGCTTGCAAGTTTTCCGACGCCCGCCACTTCGAATTCGTCCGTGTCCGGCGGATAGGCTCCGGAAGTTGCGTTCATCTGTTCGGCCAGGTCGCGCGTTGCCAGGTTGAACACAAAGCCGCCCGACTGGCCGACATTGGCCAGCGTATCCTTGCGTCCTTCGCTGCCGAAGATCAGGATCGGCGGCCTGTGGCAGAACATGTTGAAATAGCTGTAGGGCGCCAGGTTGGCGGCGCCTTGCGCCCCGACCGAGGAGATCCACCCGATCGGCCGGGGCGCGATGATCGCCTTGATCGGATCATGGGGAAGGCCGTGCCCCTGGGCAGGATCAAAGGAATGATAGAGCGTCAAGCGGTCTGCTTCCCCGTCTGCTGTGGGTCCTGGCGGGGCAGGCGTTGCCGCAACTCGCTGGACACCTCGGACGCCAGCGAAACCGATTGGCGGGCAATGGCTGCGCTTTCGCCCAGATAGTTGGCGGGATCGAGTGCCCGTTCAAGCACGGCGCGGTCGAAATGTGCAGAGATCTTGTCATTGGCCAGCAGCAGATCCACCAGGCTTTGGCCATCGCGGGTCGCCACGGTCACGGCGTGGTGCACCACATCGTGCGCTTGGGAGCGGCCGATCTTGGGCGCCAGCACCATCATGAGGTTTTCCGAGGCAATGACGTTGGCGCTGCGCCGAAGATTATCGGACATCGCTGCGGGCCTGACTTCGATATGCGCCAGCGTCGTCTCGAGCCGCTTCGCCAGGTCCCAACCGAGCATGGAGGCGTTTTCAAGCGTCCGCGACATGAGTTGGTTGCTCGCGGCGTCCCCCTCATGACCAGGCAGGCCCGCCTCGAGCGCGGGAGCGACGCAGGCGCGCAATTGTGCGGCCGTCGAGATCAGATGCACGACGTACTTGGGGTTGACCTTGTGCGGCATGGTGGAACTGCCGATGACGAGGTCGCCGAGCTGTTCGGCCACCTCATCGATTTCGTTGGCCATCAGGCGGTAGAGCTCGTTACCGATGCGCCCCGCCGACATGGCGAACAGGCCCAGCGTCGACACATATTCCGCCAGGGTGTCGATGGAGGCCCGGGAGGGCACCAGCACCTGCCCGAGATCCAGCCGCCGCCCGAGGGCCACCGCCAGCGCAGCGCCGTTGCCCTCGAAGGAGTGCATGGCGCCGATGGCGCCCCCGAAGGACAGCGTGAACAGGCGTTTCTCGCATTGTGCAAAGCGCTGGTCCTGGCGCGACAGCTCCTCGATCCAACCTGCCACCTTGAAGCCGAAGCTGATCGGCAGGGCATGCCGGTTGTTGGTGCGTCCGGCCATGAGGGTTTCGGCATGTTCTTCCGCCCAACCGCCAAGGACGTCGATCGCACTGGCCAGATGACCGAGCATCTGCCGGTGGCCTTGGCGCACCAGGAGCAACATGCCGGTCGACATGATGTTCTGCGTGGTGGCGCCCCAATGCACATAGCGGCCGGCATCGCCGCAGAGACCGGTCAACGCGCGAACCAGCGACACGATAGGCGCCATGGTTTCAGCCACCGACCGCTCGAGCGCGTGGAGGTCAAACAGGTCGAGGCGCGCTTTGCTGGCGATTTCGTCGGCCGCCCATTGCGGGATCATGCCGATTTCGGCCTGGGCCTGCGCCATGGCAGCCTCTACGTCGAGCCAGGCTTGCCAGAGACTGGGGCGGGAAAACAGCGTCTGCGGCGCCAGGCCGGCATCACGAACGGTCATGGATGATGGCCTCGTCGCGGATACAGCGGGTGAGTTGCGGGCCGGTGCGGGCCGGCCGTAGCGCCGGGTCCTCGGCCCGGCAGTCTTGCACCACATAGGGGCAGCGTGCCGAGAAGCGGCAACCGGGCGGCAGGTCGAGCGGGTTGCTGACGATGGCCGAACCGGCATGCCGGACCTTCCTCACGCCGTGCAGTTCAGGCACGGAGGAGAGCAGCAATTGTGTGTAGGGATGACGGGGAGCCGAGAGCACATCGGCTGCCTCCCCCGTTTCGACGATCTGCCCCAGATACATCACGGCAATGCGCGAGGCGACCTGGTGCACCACGCCGATGTCGTGCGTGATGAGCAGATACGTCAGGCCCAGGTCCCGTTGCAGGTCGGACAGCAGGTTGAGGATCTGCGCCTGCACGGAGACGTCCAGTGCGGACGTAGGCTCGTCGCACACCAGCACTGCCGGTTTCATCACCAGGGCCCTGGCGATCGCCACGCGCTGGCGTTGCCCACCCGACATCTGATTGGGATAGTTGTGCATGACGCGCGCGGGCAGGCCCACCCGTTCCATCACCTCCACCACTGCAGCTTCGCGGCTCCGGGCATCGCCGATGCCGTGGATTTCAAGCGGCCGGGCGATCAACCTGCCGATCGTGTGGCGCGGATTGAGCGACGAATAGGGGTCCTGAAAGATCGGCTGCACGAGCCGGGCGCGCCGCAGCCGGTCCATGCTGGTGATCGGTTCGCCTTCGAGCAGCACCTGGCCATTGCTGGCGGGGTTGAGCCCGAGGAGGATCTTGGCGAGCGTCGTCTTGCCCGAGCCGCTTTCCCCCACCAGGGCAAATGTCTCGCCGCGGCGGATATCGATGGAGACATCGTCCAGGGCGTGCAATTTCTGCGCTCGCGCGAAGATCGAACGCTTGATGTCGTAGACTTTCTCGATGCCCTGTCCCTCCATGATCACGGTGTCGGGCGCGGCCTTTAGCGGGGGCATCTCGACATCGGGCTGGGCGGGCGGCAACTGCTCGATCTCCTCGGGCGTGAGCACGCAGGCGTAGCTGCGGCCACCCAGCGCGAGCAGGGGAGGACGGCTAGTGCGGCAGACGGCCCGGGCCTGCGCACAGCGGGAGGCGAAGACGCAGTAGTCCACATCCCCGATCAGCGACGGGACGATCCCCGGAATGGCGCCAAGCCGATGCGGCACGTCCGACAGCTTTGGCGCGCTGGCCAGGAGCGCGCGCGTATAGGGGTGCATCGGTTGGTGCAGCACCTCGGCACAGGCACCCTGTTCGACGATCTCGCCCCCATACATCACCGCCACCTTGTCGACACTGGAGGCCACCACCGCCAGATCGTGCGTGATGAGGATCATGGCCATGCCGAATTCGCGCCGCAGATCGGCCAGCAGGTCCATGATCTGGGCCTGGACGGTGACATCGAGTGCGGTGGTCGGTTCGTCCGCGATGATCAGGTCCGGCTCGTTCATCAGCGCCATGGCGATCATCACTCGCTGGCGCTGTCCGCCCGAAAGCTGGTGCGGATATTGCTCCAGCCGGCCGGCGGGATCGGGGATGCCGACCTTGCCCAGCAATTCGATTGCCCGCTCCCGCGCAACGGCCCCACTCAGGCGTCCGATCCGGGTGGCCGCCTCGGTCATCTGTCGGCCGATCGAATAGACCGGATTGAGCGAAGTCATGGGCTCCTGGAAGATCATCGAGACCTTCTGCCCGGCGACATCACCGGCGAAATTCCGGTCGCTCATTGTGCCCAGATCATCGCCGCAAAGGGTGATGGCCTTGGCCCTGACCTGGGCATTGCGCGGCAGCAGCCGCATCAGCGCCAGGGCGGTCATGGACTTGCCCGAGCCCGATTCACCGACAATGCCGATGGCCTCGCCGGCCTTGAGGTCGATGCTCGTGCCGCGCACGGCATGCAGCGGACCGGCCGGAGTGGACAGCACGACTTCGAGGTCGCGAACCGACAGGATGGTGCGATTGTCGAGCATGGTCAGTTCCTTCCCTGCGGGGAGGTGACGTCGCGCAGCCCGTCGCCCAGCAGGTTCGCGCCAATGACCAGCAGGAACAGCATGAGGCCGGGGAACAGGACGAGGCTGGGGCGATAGAACAGGGCCTGCTTGCCTTCGGCAATCATCAGCCCCCAGGAGGGTATTGGCGGCTGGATGCCGACGCCGAGGAAGGACAGCGAGGACTCTGCGAGGATGGCGATCCCCAGCTCGAAGGTGAAGATCACGATGATCTGGCTTGAGAGATTGGGCAGGATTTCGCTGCGCAGCACCTGCCAGCGGCTGGCGCCCATCGCATTGGCGGCGGCGACGAAGTCCTGCGACTTGAGCCGTTGTGTCGCCGACCGGGTCACCACCAGATAGTAGGTCCAGTGCAGCACACCAATGATGCCGATCACCACCCATACGGAAGGGCCGATGATGAATACCAAGGCCATTGCCAGCAGCAGGCCGGGCAGCGCCAGTTGGGCGGTGAGCGCGAAGCTGACGACGGTATCGACCCAGCCGCCGAAATACCCGGCGCAAATGCCAAGGGTTACACCGATCAGCAAGCCCACCGTGGCGGCGCCGAAACCGATGATCAGTGATACCTGGGTGCCGTAGATCAGCCGGCTGAGATAGTCCCGCCCGACCTGGTCGGTGCCCAGCACATGCTCCCATGTGCCGCCTGCTTCCCAGGCCGGCGGCAACAGCCGCTTGGCGAGGGACTGGGCGTAGGGGTCGTGCGGGGCGAGCAGGGGGGCGAAAATCGCCACCAGGAGCAGCGCGCCGACGACGATGCCGCCGATCAACAGACCCTTGTGGGCCAGGGCTCGGCGCAGCAGCATATTGCGGGGCGCGGGCGCCAGGGCCTCTTCGTGCCCGATCGCGGGCTGGGTTTCGACACTCATCCGATGCGGATCCTCGGGTCCAGGGCTGCGTTGAGAAGGTCCGCCAAAAGGTTCATCAGAACGAAGGTGATGGCGAAGATGAAGATCAGCATCTGTACGGTGGGGATGTCCGAGCCGAGGATCGACTGCAGGGCCAGCCGGCCCAGCCCGTTGATGGCAAAGACCGATTCAGTGATCACCGAGCCTCCGAATTTTTGCCCGAGCTGAACGGCCAGTACGCTGACGACAGGCAGGAGGGCGTTGCGCATCGCGTGGCGGCGCAACAGGGCGAAGCCACGAAATCCCTTTGAGCGCGCGGTGCGGATGTAGTCGGACTCCATGACGTCGATCAGCCCGGTGCGGGTCAGCCGCATCACGGCAGGAACGGAGCTGGAGCCGAGGACGAAGGCGGGCAGCACGAAGTGTTGCCAGGTGCTGTCACCCGATATCGGCAGGATGGGCACCATCACGCCAAAAAGGATGATGAGCAGCAGTCCGAGCCAGAAATTGGGCGTGGCCTGAGCCGAAACGGCGATGGTCAGGGCAAACCGGTCAGCCCAGCTATTGGGGTTGAGCGCCGCGATGGCCCCCAGCGGAATGGCGATGACGATGGTGACGAGAAGAGCCGACAAAGCCAGGGCGATGGTGACGGGGGCCCGTTCGAGCACAAGCTCGCCGACACCCTTGTTCCAGTAGTAGCTCTCTCCGAAATCCCCTCGGGCGACGCCAGCGAGCCAGTCGACATAGCGCACGGCAACGGGCCGATCGAGGCCATAGGCAAGGCGGATGCGCTCGACCACTTCGGGGGTCGCGTCTTCACCAGCAATGGCCGAAGCCGGGTCCGTTGCAAAATTGAGCAACAGGAAGGTAGCGAGCGACACCACGAGGGCGACGGCCAGAGCCAGGGCCCCGCGCTGAAGAATGTATCTGAGCATGGCTGCAATCCGATCTGTGACCGGCGCGGCGGCGGCCACGCCAGTCCGTGAGGCGTTTGCCGGTTACTTCCAGCTTGCCTGATAAAGCCGGGGCAGACCATCCGCGCTGAGTGGGAAATCCAGCTCGGGGTTGACCAGATAGTTGACCGAATAGGTGACCAGCGGCACCCAATAGGCCTGGTCGGCTATGATGGTGAGGGCTTGCGTGTAGATCTTGAGCCGCTCGTCCTGGTCGCTGGTCTCCTCCGCGGCCTGGATCAGCTGCGATACTTCTGCATCGCCCGACAGATTGCGATCGGTGGTCTCGTTGAAGTGGATCGAGGCAATGGCCGCCGTATCGGCGGTGCCGCCCGAGCCCCAGGTGCCGATATAGGCGGGAATGTCCTGGTTCGCGCGGGCCTGGTTGAGCGATTCAAGCTGGACATAGCGCAGGTCGACGTCAACGCCCGCGAGTTCGAGATCGGCGGCGACCGCCTCTGCCATGGGGCGCTCGCGATAGGCCCAGAGGTCGAGCGGGAAGCCGTCGGGATAGCCGGCCTCGGCAAACAGCGCCTTGGCCTTCTCCGGGTCGTACTCGTATTCGGCAATGTCCTGCACGCAGCCGAACTGTGCCGGATGGCAGGGGGTATGGATTGCCTGGGCGGTGCCGCCGACGAGGTACTGTGCAATGTCCTGCTTGTTGACGGCATGGTTCATGCCTTGGCGCACGAGCTGCTTGGTCAAGGGGCCGTCGGGGTCCGTATAGCCAGCCGCGTCGAGCACGATGAAGGAGACCCGCAGATCGGGGCCGGACAGGTGTTCGGCGACCGGGGTCGCGCCCATGCTCTGGGCCACATCGAGTGGCACATTATACATCCAGTCGACGCCGCCGCTCATCAGTTCGGCCTGCTGCGTGCCGATATCGGGTATGGTGCGGATAATGATCGTCTTGATTGCCGGATCGCCCTTGGGGCTGTCGGCGTAATAGTCTTCATAACGCTCGAGGACCAGTTCCTGGCCAGGCTCGAACGAGACGACGCGATAGGGGCCCAGGCCCACCGGCTCAAGCGCGGCGGCATTGCGCACGACGGCGCCGTCCACATGGTAGGTGTTTTCCGGACGGATGCGGACCCGACTGGCGAGGTCGCGGATCGCGAGCGGATAATCGCTCTTGAGGTTGAAGCGAACCGTCAGGTCGTCCACCACATCGACGCTCTTGAGCCAGCTCTCATGGGTGGCGCCGGCATTGGACTCGCTCGCGGGGTCGATCATCCAGTTGTAGGTATAGGCGACGTCAGCCGCCGTCAGCGCCTTGCCGTTGTGAAAGGTCACGTCGTCGCGCAGCGTGACCTCGATGGTGCGATCATCGATGTATTCGTAGCCGCTGGCCAAGGCAGGCAGAAACTCGTTGGTCTCCGGATCGACGCTGAACAGCGTGTCGTCGATCAGGTCCGAGATGATGATGTATTCGCGCTTGGTGGTGTAGTTGTAGTCGAGCTCGAGGATTTCTTCGGTGAAGGCGACGCGCAAGGTGTCGTCCGCCTTATTGGCAAAGGCCGCAGTGACTGGTGCCACGCTGAGCAGCGCCGCAAGCGCCAAGGCGCGCAATGGATAACTCTTGGTCATGTTCTTCCTCCCTCGTTTCCCGAAACGTGGCAGAGAACGTCCCTTTCCAAAAGAGCAATTGATCTAACGATAGTTTCGATAAATGGAACTCTCGGTCGCCTTGGCCAGTGTCACAAGCTGCCCGGCGGCGTGCTTTGCAGCCCCTCCGCAGGACCCCGAATAAGGCAAGCCCAACTCTGAGAAGCACAACACCTCTGTGCGGCGCCTCTCTACTTGCTCCCAAGCAGATCACCCGGAATTCCAATGTTTACGGACATGGAGGCCGCCCGCTTAGCGCGTTGTATTCTTTCAGCAGCGCGATCTACCGGCTTGGGCCGCCTGTAAATGTTGGACGTGCTCGCTCGATGAGCACATAATAAGCAAGACAAAACAATCTTCAAATACAACTCTGTAGAGACGGAAGCATAGACAAATTATTTCCGCTCCGCGAATCAGAACACCAAATTGGTCGCGCAGGGAAAGGACCAAATCAGCGCTAAATATCTGGTATTATTCGATTATTTTGACAGCCACACTGGCCCTCCGTAACGAGCAGTCGCACCGGCACGTAATGAGCGTGCCGCGATCATCCATCTGATTCCACTGCTATTTTTTGTTTTCCACCGTGGAGTAGACCCCGAGTCAATGGGTTCACCTAACGACTTGGCGTTAACCAATACTTAACTGCTCGTGGACTCGCGATTAAAGTTGTGGCAGTCTCATGGTCGAAATGCGGCGAGTGGAAACAATAGAGGGAGCCACTTAGCAATGAAGACGACTGTAGCCTTCTAACATTTTCGCACCGACGATAAGTCCTGTGTGGCTGGCCCGATGCGCGGCCGACGGTCCATCGTCGCGGACAATTTCAGCAGAAACACAACGACCGCCCGGAAATGCTTTGCGCATCCTCGGTAGCTGAGTTCTGCTGTCCCGAACCCCTGCAGCCCACTGTCCACAACGCGAGATGACTACGCGTTACTTCGTCACGACCCCCGGCTGGAGGGTAATTGCTGCCGCACGCCTCGAAAAGAAGGCGACGACAGCGGTGTCAACACGAGAAACCTGGAGAACTTGAAATGAAGAAGACACTTTTTGTGGCGGCCTTGCTCGCGACCACCGCTGCAGGC
This sequence comes from Devosia oryzisoli, assembly GCF_014837245.1. Lineage (GTDB taxonomy): Bacteria > Pseudomonadota > Alphaproteobacteria > Rhizobiales > Devosiaceae > Devosia > Devosia oryzisoli. The sequence goes on along the minus strand of NZ_JACYFU010000003.1, from coordinate 503,354 downwards.
GGAACGACTGCCTATGCGACCAACTACAACTATCTCTGCACCACCGACCGGTGCACGCCGAACCTCGCGGACTTCCTGCAGAACCTCGACGGCATACAGACCGCGATCAACCTGATCGTCGACATCGATGATGCCAACACCATCGTGCAGGAAGCCGTGAACGCGGGCAACCTGGTCAACATCGAGACCGACATCGACTTGGCTAATGTCGAGCAGAACGCCAGCGTCTATCAGTTCGCCAGCAACCTGCTCGACGGCGACGCCTGGTTCTTCAACAGCAGCGATATGACGGGCGTGACGCAGTCGGCAACCAACGTTGCCAACTCCATCAGCAGCGACAGCTTGGTCAAGGCCGCCAAGCAGACCGCTGGCGACGCGCAGATGGCCAGCAACGCTGTCCTGGGCACCTACGGCAGCAAGCTCTATGATCTGCAGCAGGCCGCCACCAACGTCGTGAACACGGTGACGGCCGGAACGTCCAAGACGGTCAACCAGTACTCGACCACCGACCAGGTCGCGGTCAACGTCATCTATGGTGGATGGGGTGGCTACGACGCTGACGCCGTGGACTGGGAAGACGACGTGGAAGATGTTTCTACGCAGGCCGCAGTAAACGCCGCCAACCTGGTCAATCTCGACTCGCTCACCGGAGCGATCAAGCAGACGTCCTATGGCAGCCAGGACGCCATCAACAAGGCGATCTTCAGCGGCAACGTCTATGACCTCGGCCAGTCGGCGACCAACGTCGCGAACAGCGTCAGCGTGGGTTCGATCACCCCCGCCGTGTTTGATTGCCTCTGCTACGACGGCTGGGAAGTCAACCAGCTCGCCAATGTCGACCAGTTCGCCAAGAACCTGCTGGTCACGGTGGGCGACGTCAACAACACGATCCAGTCGGCAACCAACATTGCCAACTCGATCAACGTCGCCACTCCCACGGCTCCATGACAAATCGGAAGAGGCCGCACCCTGCGTGCGGCCTCTTTTCTCCCTGCTGACCCGGGAACCCAAAAAATGCGACGGCATGGCCTTGCCTACATCGCTGCGATCTTGCTGTCCTCGGCGGCCAATGCCCAGGATGGGCCGATCCGTATCGACCAGCACGGCGACAAATCACAGGTGGCGAACAATGTGCTGCAGGCCGGCACGCTCGAGGCCCTGACCGACAATTTCATGGCCCAGATGCTGCGGATCGGGGTCACGGGCACCGTCAGCCAATCCGGCGCCAACGCTATCAATAGCGTCCAATACGATGGCGATCTCGACAGGGTAGTGCAGCATTTCAATGGCACCCAGTCCATCAACAACACCCTCGCCCTCGGCGTCGTCGACGTCTCCGGCAGTGTCAGCCAAACCGGCACCAACATCGCCAACTCGACACGTTCCGTCACGTTGAACTTCGCCAATCAGACGCTTGGCATCGACGCGAAGCAACTGGTGGACAACAGCGCCGAGTTCGGGATCCTTTTTGGCTCGGTCACCCAGAGCGGCCGCAACATTGCCAACAATGCGGTTGCCGATCTGGCCATTGGCACGGCGTCACAGCTCTTTCCGACTGGTGCGGAGCAGCGCGTGGATAACAGGCTCGAGCTCGCCGCCATGTCGGCCATCGCCTCCGCGGTCAGTCAGCGCGGCGAGAATTTCGGCAACATCATGATCTCCGACGAGGTGGACCAGGTAACGCGCAACTTTGCCGGCGAGCAGATCGTCCACAATGTCGTCCATCTTGCGGATGGGGCTCCCGGCACGATCGAGCAATACGGCATCAACGTCGCCAACATGATCACCTCGAGCAAGATCGGCTCGCTGAGCCAAACCTCGACGGGCAGGCAAGAGGTCATCAATGAAGTGTTCGACGCGCAGAACACCCTGCTGACGGGCGGCAATATCACTCAGTCGTCCGACAATTACGTCAACCTGATCGTGCTGACAGCACCGGCCGATGGCGGCAGCAACGCCATCATCTCTGTCGACCAGTCGGCAAACTATCCGCAGGATGCCTCCGGCAACGGCGCTCATTCGCAGACGGGCAACGCGCTCACCGTCAACCGCTAACCCGTACAGGTGAAGCGGCAACGCGCTCTTCTGAGTCTATCGCGCAAAGAAAAGCCCGGGACGATCCCCGGGCTGCTTCACGTTCGGCCTAAATCCTTACGGCCGGATCAGCGCAGCTTCGGCCGACTGCTCGGCCCGCAGTTCCTGGGTCGCCTTGGGCAGGTACTTGTCGCAGGCACCCCTGTGATGGACGAGCGAGCTGACGATGTCATAGGCCGCTTCCGCCATCAGCCAGCGCACGCCGGCGTGCAGGCCCTCCTGCGATTTGTCGCCGATCTTGATGTCGAACATCTCGTTGGCGAAGAACCGGAACACCGAGGCATAGACTTCCGTGCCTACCGCCTGCTTGGCGTAGGAGCCGGCCCGCACGATGCGGGTCGATTGGGTGTCGGTCACCCGCAGATCCGCCGCGGCCGTCAGCGCGAAGGCGCGGGCGCCCCCGCCAATGCCACCGATCGTGGCCTCGGCGCCGCCCGAATAGGTGTTGAAGTCGAGCTGCGTCAGCGCGCCGTCGATCACATAGTCCGAGCCGCGGATGGAGCCCTTGGTGACGGGGCGAAAATCCACCGTCTGGTTGCCGACGGTGGCGCGGCCGCCATCGCCGAGCAGTTGCTCCTTGGCGCGCGCGATCTCCCACTCGGTCACGGTGGTGTTGCTGCGGTTGACCTGCTGCATCCCCGCCTTCTGCAGGGATGTGACCAGCATGGCAGCCACGTCGCGCGGCACGAAGCTGCCTTCGTCGGTGTTGAACTTGTTGGTCTGGTCGGTGATGGTGTGGACCGCCAGCACGATGCCGGAATTGCGCACCTCGGGCGTTTTGCTCAGGCAGATGAGGGCATCGTCGGCGGGCGTCGCATTGGCCACCGGAACGGGCCCGTGGAACTCCGCCTTCGGCCGCGTCATCGGCGTGAGGGTGGTGCAGCCCGCCAGCGCAAAGGCGCTGAGGGTCAGGCCGAGTGCCTTCAGCATCCGTACATCCCCCCGGTGATGTTGAAGTCGGCACCGGTGCAGTCGCGCGTCTGCGTCTGGGCGCCGTTGTTGGTCTGGTTGATGGTGATGACGTTGTTCGAGCCGCTGACGTTGACCGATGTGGTGTTGCCCGTCTGGCCCGTGCCGCCCGCGCCCGTCCCGTTGCTGCTGCCATTGCCGAGCAGCCCCAGAAGCTCGAGCCGCGTCCGCTCCACCGTCAGCAGCACCTGGCGCTGGCTGTCCGAACGGAACTGATAGGAGCGGCTTTCGCCCAATCCGTTTGCTGCCACCGGAACACTGCCCGCCACGACCAGAAGCGCCGCTACCATGATCTTCGTTTTCATAACCCCACCCAAAGCTCGCGCCTCTCAGTACTCGAGGCAGTTTTCGCTGCTGCACCATGCCGAACCGGGCACACTCGGCGGTTCCGGCCAGTCATCCGGTTTGTTGGCTCGATAGACCTGCGCTTGCGCCATGTAGCCGCCCATCGCGACGTTCATCTTGTCGCGGCACAACACTGCCGCCTGCGACGGGACGAAGCGCGAAAGGCTCGCCTGCGTCACCGTGTCGGCCATCTGCGGCAATTGCTGCTTGAGCGCCTCGAAAAAGCTGACGATCTCGGTTGTCCGGCGCCCGGGTTCGTTGCCGAGAAACGGGTCGCAGGTGACCGCCGCCGAGCGCAGTGTGACCATCGATGACAGGAAGGGCGTCGGATCATACGCCGGCGCATCCTGCGCAACAGCGGCTCCATTCCCCAATACGACTATGGCGCCCAGCGCCAGCCAAACCAAGGCACGCATGTTCCCTCGCGTGTCAAATCACCGGGGGACGATAACGCAAAATCAAGCACGACGATCTGACATTCGTGCAACACTGGCGCAAAAGAATGAATAAAGTGCAGCGCCAAGGGAACTAAATCGGAAGCTTGTATTTCGGTCTATTGCGTTTTTACTTATTCACTACGTCGAAACACGTATCCGTGTCTATCGCGCGGGTTCCGTCGCCGAAGAGCGCAGCGCCCCATCGGGCCGCACCGCGCCGTCCGCGCCGCGCTTCCGCCCGAGCCCGGTGGATAGGGCGACGCGCGAGCGCACCCGCGAAAAGAGCGGGGCGGACATCGGGTAGTCGGGGGGCAGTTGCCACCGCAGCCGGTAGGCATCGGGCGTCAGCCGATGCACGGCCCCAAGATGGCGCTTGAGCGACTGGAAGCGCGAGCCGCATTCGAGGCAGACCAGAAAATCCTCGCTGAGGGATTTGGCGATCGGGACGGCCGGGCCGGAAACCGGCATGGCCGCCGGGCTGAAGTCGAGCCGCAGGCTCGCCTCAACGGCCGCAGCCTCGCTCACGGCGCGCACGCAGGTCTTCATGATCTCGGACACCGGCGTGTCCAGCAGCCTGTTGGCGGCGATCAGCGCACAGGCGAGGTCCGTCGCAAGACGCATCTTCGCCTCGGCATGGTCAATACCGTCGTCCATCGGCTCTCCCCCCAGCTTCTGCCCGGCAGCCAAAGCACATCCGGCCGCAAGAACAGGTCAAAGGCAAAAGACAAGGTCGCACTAAACTTGAAGAGTGCGCGATCCTTCGAGCAGAGACTGCACCACCTCCAACGCTCGACAGTCCTTCGCCTGTACCACGCACTATAGCAGCCCGGGCCGGGGCACGTATGAGGGGTTCTGCGTAGACCAGCTGGGCGGCGTCTATCCCAGGGACACCACCGCTTCAAAGCCATCCGCCCGGCCTGCTGCCGGAGACGCCAGCCTCAGCGTGCCCCCGGCCTGCTCCACCACCGAGCGGACGATCGAGAGGCCGATGCCCGCCCCGCTGGCCTTGGTGACCCCGCGGACAAAGGGATGGGCGAGGCCGGCCAGGATGTCCGGCGGCACGACCGGGCCGGAATTGATCACGCGCACCGTGCCATCCTCTGCCACGTGGATGGCGACCGGTTCTCCGTCCGCCCCGTGCAGGACGGCATTGTCGATGAGGTTGCGCATCACCAGGGCGTAGGCATCGGGGTTCACCCGGCCATGCGGCGCGGCATCGGGATGCGCCTCCACCACCACCGGTACCCCGCTCTTGACGAAGTCCCGCACGACCAGATCGATGATGGGCCGCAGCGGAACGTCCGTCTCGCTGCGGGCAAATCCGGCTTCGAGCCGCGCCAGTTGCAGGAGCCGTTCGGCCAGGACCGAGAGCCGCCGCAGCGCCCGCTCGATCTCGCCGGTGCGCTGCGCCGCCGGGTGGTCGCGCAGTTCGGCCGCCAGCACCTGCGTCTGGGCCAGCGCGCCGGCAATGGGAGTGCGCAATTCGTGCGCGCTGCTAGCGGCAAAGGCCCGCTCGGCATCGAGTGCCTTTTGCAGTCGCTCCAGCAGCCCCGCCAATTCTCCCACGATCGGCGATAGCTCCGGCGGGTAGCTGGCCGGATCGAGCGGCGCCAGATTGTGCCGTCCCCGCTCGGCAAGGTCGGAGCGCAGTCGCTCGAGCGGCGCCAGGGCCAGCCGCAGCGCCACCCAGACGCCCAGCGCCACCAGGGGCAGCAGCGCCGCCAGGGGGCCGAGCAGCCCGAGCAGCCCGTCTCCCAAGGCGTCACGCCGCTCGCTCTCGCCCTCCAGCACGACGATGCCAAGGCCCGAGCGCCGGTCGGTGATGGCAAAGGCCCGCCCAGCGGCGGTATCTGCATACCCCTGCGCCCCCACATCGGCGAGGATGGCTTCGGGCAAGGCGCCATCGTTGAGGATGATGCCGCCCGCGCGGTTGCGGATCACATAGCTGAACGTACCCTCGTCCTCTTCGATGGCATCGACGCGCCCCCGCTCGTCGGGCTCGCGGATATCGTGGATGGCCAGCGGCAGGATGCGGTTGGCCGCCTGCGCCAGGGCATAGTCGTAGGCCTGGTTGATGGCGTGGCTCATGACCGCCGCCGAGATGGCCGCAGCACCCAGCCACAGCAGGCCCGTCATCAGCGACAGTCCCAGTGCCAATTGCCAGGTGAGTGACCGCCGTTTCATGCGACCGCCTGGTAGCCGAGGCCGCGAACGGTCAGGATCAGGTCGCGCCCCAGTTTCTTGCGCAGCCGGCTGACATAGACTTCCACCGCATTGCTTTCGATTTCCGCGCCGAACGCATAGAGCGATTCCTCGATTTCCGCCTTGGTGACGATGGCCCCCGGCCGAGCCACCAGCCGCTCCATCACCGCCCATTCCCGGGCACTGAGCGTCACCGTCTCCCCGCCCGCCTTGACGATGCGGTGCGCCAGGTCGATCTCCACCGGGCCCAGCCGCAGCAGCGGCGCGCTCTGCCCTACCGAGCGCCGCGCCACCGCATTGATGCGCGCCGTCATTTCGCTCAGGTCAAAGGGTTTGACGAGGTAGTCGTCGGCGCCCGCGTTCAGCCCCTCGATGCGCACGGCAATCTGGTCCTGGGCGGTCGTGATGATCACCGGCAGCGCCTCCCCGCGGCCACGCAGGCGCCGCAGCAGGTCGAGACCCCGCCCATCGGGCAGGTTGAGATCGAGCAGCATCAGCTCGTACCGCACCCCGAACAGCGCCGCCTCGGCATCGTCGAGCCGCCGCACCCAGTCCGTGGCATGCCCGCTGGCGCGCAGATGGTCACGGATGGCCTCCCCCAGCACATGGTCGTCTTCGATCAGCAGAATGCGCATGCCCGCCTCGTTCGCCGCCTCATCAATACCCCAAAGCTGACGGGAACCTGAAGCCGAAACGGCGATGGCTTCAGGACGATGTCAGCTTGCCGTGCGAACTCAGGGTCATTGTCCCAACGAGTTCACGGTCATGAAAAAACTCCTCGCCCTTCTCCTGCTCGGCACCGCCCTCGTCGCCCCCTCCGCAGCATCGGCCGCGCAAGTGACCCTTTCGGGCCAGATGACGGGCTATGGCGGGCCGCCGGCCTATATCGCGGTTTACCTGACCGGGCCCGACGGCAGCTATGACAGCACCCTCTATGTCGCCGGCCACAAGACCCGCTACTACCGCGAGCTGGGTGGCTGGGTCCGCTACGCCGCCGCCGATCCGACGCTCAATCTCGATGGCATTACCGGTGCCAGCATCGGCAGCGGCCAGAGCTTTTCCATCAATCTCGATCTCGCCGATGCTCTCATCGACGCCGGCTACACGCTGCATATCGACTCCGCCGTCGAAGACGGCGGCTCGGCCACCGATGACGTGGTGATCCCGCTCGACAGCGCCTCTTCCGGCGTGAGCCAACCCGGCCGCGGCTTCATCCGCTCCGCCAGCGTCAACATGTAAACGCACAAGGAGAGTGGGCCATGCTGCGCCGCTTCCATTCCCTGCCCGGTCTCGTTGCCGCCCTGATCGTGAGCTTCATGGCCCTCACCGGTGCGGTCCTGTCGCTCAAGCCGATCCTCGAGCGTACTGCCGCGCCCGCAACACCCTCGAGCAGTGTTGCAGATCTGGCATCGGCGGTGCTGGCGGCCCTGCCGGACACGGAAAGCCTCGTTCGCTCGGCCTCGGGCAGCATAACCGCCTATTCCGGCTCCAGCGCCACGCTCATCGACCCCACCACGGGCGCGGCGCTCGGGCCGGCGGCGCAGTCGCCCCTCTTCACCTTCTTTACCGAGCTCCACCGGTCCCTATTCCTGGGCGATGGCGGCCGCATCGCAGCCGGCGTGGCTGCCGGCGCGATGATCGTCCTCGCCATCAGCGGCATCCTGCTCCTGCTCAAGCGCATGGGCGGCTGGCGGCAATTGCTGACCAACCCGCGCGGTACGCTGAGCCAGCGATTGCACGTGGAACTGGCCCGGCTGGCGGTGGCGGGCCTCCTGCTCTCGGCGCTGACGGGCCTATACATGACCCTTGCCACTTTCGGCGTCCTCTCCGACGGGGTGGACGGCTTCGGCTTTCCCGCCTCGGGCAGCGGCGGCACGCCCGCGCCGGTCGCCAGCCTGGCGGCGCTGCAGCAGGTGCCGGTTCGCGACCTGCGCGCACTGGTGTTGCCCATGCCCGGCGATCCTGCCGACGTCTTCACCCTCACCACCAATACCGGCCTGGGCTATGTCGACCCGGCGACCGGCGCCCTCATCGATTTTACCCCCAACGCTCCGGCGCAGACCGTCTACGAAGCGATCTACACCCTCCACACCGGGCAGGGCGTCTGGTGGCTGGCCGCTCTTCTGGGCGCCTCGAGCCTCGCCGTCCCGGCCCTGATGCTGACCGGCACCGTCGTCTGGTTGGTGCGTCGCCGCAGCCTGCCCCGCTTTGCCGGTGATGCCGGCTGGCGCAAGGCCGACACCGTCATCCTCGTGGGCAGCGAAGGCAACACCACCTGGAGCTTTGCCGCGACCTTGCAGTCCGCCCTGCGCGAAAACGGCCATGCCGTCCATGTCGCGCCGATGAACAGCCTGCGCCCGTCCTACCCCCGCGCGCGCCACGTTCTCGTTCTGGCCGCGACCTATGGCAACGGCTCGGCGCCCGCCAGCGCGCGGCAGTTCCTCGCCCGCCTCGAGCGCTTCGATGCGGGGAGCGCGGATGTGGCCGTGCTCGGCTTCGGCGATCGCAAGTTCCGCAATTTCTGCGCCTATGCCGAGCGCGTCGCAGCGGCGCTCCAGGCGGCCGGCGTCCCGTCCCTGCTGCCCATTTCGACCATAGACCGCCAGTCGGCTCAGGCCTTTGCCCAGTGGGGGCGGCAACTGGGCACGGCGCTGGGCGAACCGGTCGGCCTCACCCATGCGCCGGCGCTGCCCCGCACGGCCTCGTACCAGCTCGTGTCGCGCGAGGATTTCGGAGTGGAGGTCCAGGCGCCCACGGTGATGCTGCGCTTTGCCGTGCCCCGCCCGAACGGCTGGCGGCGCCTGTTCGATGCCGGCAGCTTCCGCGCTGGAGATCTTGCCGGCATCCTGCCGCCCGGTGACCCAATCCCGCGTTACTATTCCATCGCCTCTCGTAGGTCCGATGGCCTCCTCGAGATCTGCGTGCGCCAGCAACCCGGCGGCGTGTGCTCCGACTATCTCTTCGGCCTCAAGCCCGGCGACAGCGTGCAAGCCTTTGTCCGCGCCAATCCCGACTTCCAACCCGATCGCTCGAGGCGCCCCCTCGTGCTGATCGGCGCCGGGGCGGGCGTTGCCCCCCTCGTCGGCTTTGTGCGCGCCAATAGCCGCAAGCGCCCCATCCATCTCTATTTCGGCGGCCGCGATCCAGACTCCGATTTTCTCTACGGCACCGAATTGCATCACCAGTTGCGCGCCGGCCGGCTCAGCTCCCTGGTCACCAGTTTCTCCCGCGTTCTGGGCGGCCGCTATGTGCAGCATCGGCTGACGGACGATGCCGCCGATCTGCGGCGCCTCGTGGAGGACGGCGCCCGCTTCATGGTCTGCGGGAGCCTCGCCATGGGCGAGGGCGTGCGCACAGCGCTCAACGCCATCCTGGCCCCGATGGGCCTCGACGTCGAAAAACTGCAGGCCTCCGGGCGATATGCCGAAGATGTCTACTGAAACCGCAACGCGCCTGCGCCTTGCCCTGAGCGGCCCCACCATGGGCACGCGCTGGTCGGCCATTGCCTATCCCCCCGAAGGCATCGATGCCGTTGCTCTCGAAGAGGCCCTGGCCGAGGACTGCACCCGCGTCGATGGCCAGATGTCCACCTGGAAGCCTGGATCCGATCTCATGCGGCTCAACCGCGCCCCATTGGGCCAGTGGCAGTCCGTTCCGCCCGAATTGGGCTATGTGCTGGCGTTGGGGGAAGGGGTCCGCAGGCGCTCCGAAGGCCGCTTCGACATGGCCGTCCTGGCCTCGGTGGAAGCGGCAGGCTTCGGCGCGCAAACCGGCCTGCCCCTGCCTCTCACCTCCGGTGGCACGCAAGACTCCATCGAGATCGACCTCGACGCCGGCCGCGTGCGCCGTCTCCGGGCCGTGGGCATCGACCTCTCGGGAATCGCCAAGGGTTTTGCCGTCGATCTCATGTGCCGCACCATGGAGCGCTTTGGCATAGCCGACTACCTTGTCGGCCTGGACGGGGAAATCGCCGCCGGCGGCGCGCGCGGCGATGGCCGCCCCTGGACCGTGGCGCTCGAAGCCCCCGTGCCCGGTACGCGCGACGTAGCGGCGCGCCTGCAGCTGAGCAACGCGGCCCTTGCGACTTCCGGCAACTACCGCCACCGGCGATGTGTGGATGGCCGCTGGCTCAGCCATACCATCGATCCGCGCACCGGCGCCCCGGCAGAGACCGATCTGGTTTCCGTCACGGTCCACATGGCCGATTGCGTCCTGGCCGACGCTTGGGCAACGGCGCTTCTAGTCGCCGGCCGGAATGCGGCGCAGCTTCTGTGCACGGAAAACGGCATCGACGCCATTCTCATGGCAGAGACCGAAACCGGTTTCGAAACCACGGGCTGTGGCGCGTTCCGTTAGCCGCCCTGCTCCATTCGTCCCGCTGCGCGCGCGAACCCATCGGCGATCGCCACCTTCATGGCCGCCCGCGCATCGTCCGGCTTGCCCGCCCCGATCGCCGCCGCAATGGCGCCGTGCGTCCTGACGGTGCTCTCGAGCGCCACCGGGTCGTTGACCGGCGAGGAAATGGTGAAGGCTGCCGTCAGCGCCATTTCCACCAGCGCACTGATCGAGGCCATGAAGGGATTGCCCGACGCCGCGGCCACGATCTTATGGAAGTCGAGGTCATGGCGCGCGAAATCCTCCGGCGTCTCCGCGCCCGCCATGCGTTGGACGCACGCGCGCAGCATCTCGATCTGCTCCGGGCTCGCCCGCTCCGCCGCCAGCGCCGCCGCCTCGATCTCGATGCCGATGCGCACTTCCGCGAGGCTGCGCAGGAAATCCACGTCCGGGCCCATCTCGAAATGCCACGCCAGCACGTCGGCATCGAACAGGTTCCAGCGGTTGCGCGGCAGCACCCGCGTGCCGATCCGCGCCCGCGCCTCGATCATGCCCTTTGCGGCCAGCGTCTTGAGCGCCTCGCGCAGCACCGTGCGCGACACGCCGAACCGCTCGAGCAAGTCACTGTCGGAAGGCAGGATGGAGCCTTCCTTGTACTCCCCCGAAACGATGGCGTAGCCCAGGGTCCAGAGCACGTCCGAATGGAGGTTGCGCGCGAGGCTCCGGCCCGAAAGGGCCGCGATGAGATCGCCCGAATGGCGCGCTCTGCCGCCAGATCTGTCCATGCTGCCCGTCCCGCTGTGGTGCCGGACCTAACCACAGGCCAATAAGTATGACAATAACGGCGCTTGCGCATCACTGGACAGCCCGCGTCCGGCTGGGCCAGTGTGCGCCCACTCTTTTGCACACCCTCAAGGACCTGCCATGCCGACCACACCCGCTCTCGACGCCGTTCTCGCCCAGGTTGACCAGGGGCTGGACGCCAGCCTCGAGCGGCTGTTTCACCTGCTGCGCATCAGGTCCATCTCCACCGACCCCGCCTATGCCGAGGACTGCAGGAAAGCCGCCGACTGGATCGCCGGGGAACTCAATGCGCTGGGCTTTGCCGCCTCCGCCCGCCCGACGCCGGGCCATCCGGTGGTGGTGGCGCACGGCCCGGAGCAGCCCGGTCCGCATGTGCTGTTCTACGCCCACTACGACGTGCAGCCCGTCGATCCGCTCGAGCTGTGGCACACCGACCCGTTCGATCCGCAGATCAGGGAGAAGGATGGCCGCAAGATCATCGTCGCCCGCGGCGCTTCGGACGATAAGGGCCAGATGCTGACCTTCATCGAAGCCTGCCGCGCCTGGAAACAGGCGACGGGCGCGCTGCCAATCCGCATCTCGATGATGCTCGAGGGCGAAGAGGAATCGGGCGGCAAGAACCTGCCCCCCTTCATGCGCGACAACGCCGCCGAGCTCAAAGCCGACATCGCGCTCGTCTGCGACACCGACATGTGGGACCGCACCACCCCCTCGATCACCACCATGCTGCGCGGCCTTGTCGCCGACGAGATCGAGATCACCGCTGCCGACAAGGACCTGCATTCGGGCATGTTCGGCAATGCCGCGCGCAACCCCAACCAGGTGCTGGCCGAAATCATCGCCAGCCTGCGCGCTCCCGATGGCTCGGTGACCCTCCCCGGCTTTTACGAGGACGTCGCCGAAATCCCGGCCGAAGTGAAGGCGCAGTGGGATGGCCTGGGCTTCGACGAAGCCAAATTCCTCGGCCAGGTCGGCCTCTCCCAGCCTGCCGGCGAAAGCAAGCGAAGCGTCCTCGAAATGCTCTGGGCCCGCCCCACCTGCGAGATCAACGGCATGATCGGCGGCTATACCGGCGACGGCTTCAAGACCGTCATCCCCTCAAAGGCCCGCGCCAAGATTTCCTTCCGCCTCGTCTCCGGCATGGACCCGCAAAAGATCCGCGCCGCCTTCCGGGCCCATGTCGAGGCCATGCTGCCGCCCGACTGCACGGTCAAATTCACCCCCCATGGCGGCTCCCCGGCCATCACCGTGCCAGCCGACGGCGAGTTTCTCGCCCGCGCCCTGCAGGGCCTGTCCGACGAATGGGGCAAGCCCGCCGTCATCACCGGCTCGGGCGGCTCCATCCCCGTGGCGGGCGACTTCAAGTCGATCCTGGGCCTCGACACGCTCCTCATCGGCTTCGCCCATGTCGACGACCAGATCCACTCGCCCAACGAGAAATACGACCTCGAAAGCTTCCACCGCGGCATCCGCTCCTGGGTCCGCGTCCTCGCCGCCCTGGCGGCCTAGCACCGAAATATCATCCACCGTCACCACCCGGCTCGTCCGGGTGGTCCATCGCGCCGAAAACTGGATTGCCCGGACAAGCCGGGCAATGACGGCGGTACATTTGAGTGGAGTGTCCCAAACCACACCCCGCCCTATCCCCACCCCATCGCCTCCCTCCCCCTTGTGGGGAGGGACCGAGGGTGGAGGTACAGAGGTCGAGCGCCAGCCTAAAACACCACCAGCGCCACGATCGCCAGCACCGCCGGCAGCGCCTGCACCACGAGGATCCGCCGGCTCCGCGTGGTGATCCACCCAAAGATCCCCGCCACCGCCACGCAGCCGAGAAAGAACAGCGCGATCTGCCAGCGCATCGCCGGGTCGGGATGAACGAGGCTCCAGACCAGCCCCGCCGCCAGAAACCCATTGTAGAGCCCCTGATTGGCCGCCAGCACCTTGGTTTCGCGCGCGAACTCCGGGGTCATCCCGAACGCCTTCTGGCCGCGCGGGGTCGCCCACCACACCATTTCGAGCAGCACGATATAGAGATGGATCAGCGCCACCACGACGATCAGCACAAAGGCGATGGCGTCGGTCACGCGTCCACCGCCACGTCGAGCGCCAGTTCCACCATGTCCCTGAGCGAGCTCTGCCGGTCCTCGGCGCTCAACTCCTCATGAGTGATCAGGCAGTCGGTCATGGTGCAGATGGTCAGCGCCTTGACCCCGAAGCGCGCGGCCAGCGTATAGAGCGTCGCCGCCTCCATCTCGACCCCGATGACCCCGTGCCGGGGCAGCGCGTCATACCCCTCGAACCCGTTCTCGTGGTAAAAAATGTCCGAGGACAGCATATTGCCCGCGTGAAAGCGCAGCCCCTTGGCATCGGCCTTGTCCGCCGCCGAGCGCAACAGCCCGAAATCGGCGATCGGGGCAAAATTGTACGGGCCGAACCGCCCCTTGACGATGCTCGAATCCGTGCTCGCCCCCTGCGCCAGGATCACGTCGCGCACCTTCACATCGGTGTTGAGCCCGCCGCACGTCCCCACCCGGATCAGCGATTTTGCGCCATAGACAGTGATCAGCTCGTGCACATAGATGCCCAGCGAGGGCTGCCCCATGCCCGAGGCCTGCACCGATACCGGCCTGCCCTTCCATTGCCCAGTGTATCCCAGGCAGTTGCGCACCGAGTTGACCAGTTTGGGCGCTTCGAAAAACGTCTCTGCGATCCACTTGGCCCGCAGCGGATCGCCCGGCAGCAACACCGCTTCGGCATAGTCTCCGGGCTTGGCGTGGTTGTGCGGCGTGGTCATGGTGCGCTCCCGTTGCATTTGGTCGAGCCAAACCAATGCCACCGGCCTATCCCGAACACAATGCCGGCGGCCCGCGCGGGAACGCCGCCGCCCCTTATGCGCTATGGTCTTGACGCCGGTGCTCGCCCGGCCCATGTACCGCGCCAGCTTGGGAGAAAACGATGGTCGCAAAAATCTTCATCGACGGCGAAGCGGGCACCACCGGTCTGCAGATCCGCGAGCGCCTCTCCGGCCGCCGCGACCTCGAGGTGCTCTCCATCGCGCCCGAAAAGCGCAAGGACCAGGACGAGCGCAAGCGCCTCCTCAATGCCGCCGACGTCGCCATTCTGTGCCTCCCCGACGAGGCGGCACGGGAAAGCGTGCGGTTGATCGAGAACGACACCACCCGCGTCATCGACGCCTCCACCGCCCATCGCGTCGCCGATGGCTGGGCCTATGGCTTTGCCGAAATGGACATCGGGCAGACCGAGGAAATCGCCAGGGCGCGCTACGTCGCCAATCCCGGCTGCTGGCCGCAGGGCCTGATCGCGGCCGTGCGCCCCCTGGTCGAAGCGCGTCTCCTGCCCGGCGATTACCCGCTCTCCTACCACGGCATTTCCGGCTATTCCGGCGGCGGCCGGCAGATGATCGAGGAATACGAGGCGCCCGGCGTCGTGGCCAGCCAGTACATGCCCTACGCGCTGACGTTCCTTCACAAGCACCTGCCCGAAATGACCGCCTACGCCCATCTCAACCGCACGCCGCTGTTCGAGCCGGTGGTCGGCAATTTTGCGCAAGGCATGGCCACCTCGGTGCCGCTCCACCTCGACATGGTCGCCGACACGCCCACCGGCAGCCAGCTGCACCAGTGCCTCGCCGACCATTTTGCCGCCATTCCCAACGGTTTCGTTCGTGTCGCGCCCTACGATGCCACGCTCGGCAAGACCGCCGCGCTCGACCCGCAGACCCACAACGGCACCAACACGCTGACCCTGCACGTCTTCGCCAATGACGACACCAACCAGGCCGTCATCGCCGCCGTCTACGACAACCTCGGCAAAGGCGCCTCCGGCGCCGCCGTGCAAAACCTCAACATCATGCTCGGCGTCGACCCCCGCGAAAGCCTGACGGCTTAACGTCGAACTGGGCTCGCGCGCCGACGCCCGACGCCTCCCCCATCCCCCTCCTCCCCCTCGACGGAGGAGGCCGGATGGGGTGCGCCGCGCGCTCGAACCCCACAACGACCTACCGGGCCCCCATCCCCCCACCCCAACCCTCCCCGCAAGGGAGAGGGAGCCGCACCGAGCAAGCCGCAACTTCACCGCCCATCACGCCCTCTGGTGTGGTAGCCAAAGCCTCACCCAGCCCCGATCCCCCTCCTCCCCCTCGACGGGGGAGGCCGGGTGGGGGTGCGCCCCACGCTCGAACCCCACAGATAGGCACCGGGCTACCACCCCCCACCCCAACCCTCCCCGCAAGGGAGAGGGAGCCGCACCGAGCAAGCCCCGACTTCACCGCCCATCGCACCCCTCTTGCGTAATGGCCCCAAGGCCCCACCAAGCCCCGATCCCCCTCCTCCCCCTCGACGGGGGAGGCCGGGTGGGGGTGCGCCCCTCGCTCGAACCCCACAGACAGGCCCCGGCCCATCCCAGTAGTCCACCTGGCCGCAGCCACGATGTCAGCCAGACAAACCCGCCCTCGCCGATCCCTCACGGTGAGGTGCGAAGCGCAGCGCAGTCTCGAACCACGAGGGCGGGCTCCCCGGCCAAAGCGACAGCCTCACCCCCAACCGTACGCTTCGGTACGGTTCAGCCTTGACCGCCACCCGGCTTTCGCGCAAAGACGCTCTGAACAGCGAGGTCCCAGTCTCATGGAAAAGTTCACCACCCTGACCGGTGTCGCGGCGCCCCTGCCGATCATCAATATCGACACCGACATGATCATTCCCAAGCAGTACCTCAAGACCATCAAGCGCACCGGGCTGGGCACCGCCCTGTTCTCGGAAATGCGCTACAACGAGGATGGCACGGAAAACCCCGATTTCGTCCTCAACAAGCCCGCCTATCGCAACGCCAAAATCATCATCGCCGGCGACAATTTCGGCTGCGGCTCGAGCCGCGAGCACGCGCCTTGGGCCCTGCTCGATTTCGGCATCCGCTGCGTCATCTCCACCAGCTTTGCCGATATTTTCTACAACAACTGCTTCAAGAACGGCATCCTGCCCATCGTGGTGACGCCCGAGCAGTTGAAGCTCTTGCTCGATGATGCCGAGCGCGGCTCCAACGCCACGCTCACGGTCGACCTCGAAGCGCAGACCATTCGCGGCCCCGATGGCGGCGAAATCCACTTCGATATCGACCCGGCCCGCCGCCACATCCTGCTCGAAGGCCTCGACGACATCGCCGGCACCCTCAAGTCCGACCCCTCCATCTCCGCCTTCGAAGGCAAGATGGCGGCCGAACGGCCCTGGCTCTAGAAGGCAGCTCAGCAATTGGTCCAGCGCGTTTCCACCGGCTCTCCCTTCGAGACCATCTTCGGCTATTCCCGCGCCGTGCGGCATGAGGACACCATCTACGTGTCCGGCACCACAGGCTACGACTACGCCACCATGACCATGCCGGAGAGCGTGGGCGAGCAGGCAAAAAATGCGCTGGCCACCATCGACAAGGCCCTTCGGGAGGCCGGCTCGTCCATCGCCGACACGGTGCGCGTGGTCTACTACATCGGCGATCGCGCGCTGGTGGACGAAGTCGTGGCCGCCGTCGGCCCCGTCTTCAAGGACATCCGCCCCGCAGCCTCCATGCTCATCGTGCAGATGATCGAGGCCGGTATGAAGATCGAGATCGAAGTCACCGCCCGCATCGGCGCAGCCAACTCCTGAGGATTTGCCCATGGCCACCCATTCCCTCTTCCTCCTCCCCGGCGACGGCATCGGCACCGAGATCATGGTCGAGGTGGAAAAACTCATCGCCTGGACCAATAGCGAAGGCCTCACCGACTTCTCGCTCGATCGGGGCCTTGCCGGTGGGTCGGCCTATGACGCCCACCAGGTCGCCATCACCGAGGAGGACGTCGTCAAGGCCAAGGCCGCGGACGCCGTGATCTTCGGCGCCGTGGGCGGCCCCAAATGGGATGACGTCCCTTACGACCAGCGCCCCGAAGCCGCTTTGCTGCGCCTGCGCAAGGAACTGGCCGTCTTCGCCAATCTGCGCCCCGCCATCTGCTACCCGGCTTTGGCCGAAGCTTCCTCGCTCAAGCGCGAACTGGTCGAAGGCCTCGATATCCTCATCGTGCGCGAGCTGACCGGCGGCGTCTACTTTGGCGAGCCCAAGACCATCACCGATCTCGGCGATGGCCAGAAGCGGGCCGTCGATACCCAGGTCTACGAGACCTACGAGATCGACCGCATCGCCCGCGTCGCCTTCGACCTCGCCCGCACCCGCCGCAACAAGGTCCACTCGGCCGACAAGAAAAACGTGATGAAGTCGGGCGTCCTCTGGGACGAGGTGGTCAAGGGCGTCGGCAAGGACTATCCGGACGTCGAGTTGCATCATATCCTGGCCGACAATGCCGCCATGCAGCTGGTGCGCACGCCAAAGCAGTTCGACGTCATGGTCACCGACAACCTCTTCGGCGACATCCTCTCCGACGTCGCCGCCATGCTGACCGGTTCGCTGGGCATGCTGCCCTCCGCCGCACTCGGCGCACCCGATCCGGTCACCGGCAAGCGCAAGGCCTTCTACGAACCCGTGCACGGCTCCGCTCCCGACATCGCCGGCCAGGGCATCGCCAACCCCATCGCCATGATCGCGTCCTTCGCCATGGCCCTGCGCTATTCGTTCAACATGATCGAACTGGCCGACAGGGTCGAAGCCGCCATCTCGGCCGTCCTCAGCGATGGCCTGCGCACCGGCGACATCGCCCAGGACAACCGCAAGACCATCGGCACCGAAGAGATGGGCGCGGCGATCCTGGCGAAGTTGAAGCAATAAGCTGCGGGTCAACATGAGGCGTAGGACTGGCGGCCCCTGCGCCCCCTCGCCCCTCAGGGGAGAGGGTGGGGTGAGGGGTGAAGGCCCATCCAGATGTGAACCCCTCATCCGGCGCTGCGCGCCACCTTCTCCCCTCAGGGGAGAAGGGATCCACCACGGCAGAACCCACAACGAACAAAAAGCCCCGGTCTCGCGACCGGGGTTTTTCTCATTCCATCAGAGCCAACCTTACTCGGCAGCGGCTTCCTGGCCGGCAGCGGCCTTGGCGGCGCGCTCTTCGGCGCGTTCCTTGGCCTTGTCGCCCGGCACGCCCTTGTTCGGGTTGTTGCGGGCGTCGCGCTTGGTCAGGCCGGCGGCGTCGAGGAAGCGCAGCACCCGGTCGGTCGGCACGGCGCCGTTCGAGAGCCAGTGCTGGGCGCGCTCATTGTTGAGCACCACGCGGTTTTCGGCGTCCTTGGCCAGGAGCGGGTTGTACGAGCCGAGCCGCTCGATGAAGCGGCCGTCGCGGGGCGACCGGGCGTCAGCCACGACGATGTGGTAGAACGGGCGCTTCTTGGTGCCGCCGCGGGCGAGACGAATCTTGAGAGCCATGATTTGGGTCCTGTCTTGAGAGTGTCGGTTTAGGGGTTATTTCTTCTTGCCCAGGCCGGGCAGGCCAGGGAAACGGGGCGCGCCGCCGAGGCCGGGCAGGGCCGGTCCCCCGGAGGCTTTCAGAAGCGCATTGACGTCGGTCGGCAGCGCCTTCTGCTTGGGCAGGTCCGCCGAGGGCAGGCCCTTGAGCTGTTCGGGGTCGATGCCGGCCTGGCGGGCCATCGCCTCGAGCTGCTTGGGGTCCATCTTGGAAAGGTCGGGCATGCCGCCGAGCATGCCGCCCATCTTTCCGCCCATCATGCCGCCAAGGGCACCCATGCCGCCCTTGGACACCTTTTTCATCATGTCCGCCATCTGGCGGTGCTGCTTGGCGAGCTTGTTGATTTCCGAGACCTCGACGCCCGCGCCCGCGGCGATGCGCTTGCGGCGGCTGGCATTGAGCAGGTCCGGATTGGCCCGCTCCTTCATGGTCATCGAATTGATGATGGCCACCTGACGGTCGAAGATCTTTTCGTCGATATTGGCCCCGGCCATGGCCTTCTTGAGCTGGCCCGCGCCGGGCAACATCCCCATCAGCCCGCCCATGCCGCCCATCTTCTTCATCTGCAGCAATTGATTGCGCAGATCCTCGAAGTCGAACGAGCCCTTCTTGAGCTTCTTGGCCATCTTGGCCGCGTCTTCGGCCGATACGTGCTCGGCGGCCTTTTCGACGAGGCTGACGATATCCCCCATGCCCAGGATGCGGTCGGCGATGCGCGAGGGATGGAAATCCTCGAGCGCATCCATCTTTTCGCCCACGCCGATCAGCTTGATCGGCTTGCCGGTCGCCGCGCGCATCGACAGCGCCGCGCCGCCACGCCCGTCGCCATCGACGCGCGTCATCACAATGCCGGTGACGTCGAGCCGCGTATCGAACGAGCGCGCCACGTTGATCGCGTCCTGGCCGGTCAGCGCATCGACCACGAGGAGAATTTCGTGCGGATGCGCGATTTCCTTGATCGAGACCGTCTCGGCCATCAGCTCTTCATCGACATGCGTTCGGCCCGCCGTGTCGAGGATCAACACGTCGTAGCCGCCCAGGCGCCCCTCGCGCTCGGCGCGCCGCGCGATCTCGACCGGCGTTTCAGTCGCGACGATGGGGAGCGTAGCGACGCCCACCTGCTCGCCCAAGACGCGCAACTGCTCCATCGCCGCCGGACGGCGCGTGTCGAGCGAGGCCAGCAGCACCTTCTTGCGCTGCTTGTCCTTGAGGCGCTTGGCAATCTTTGCCGTCGTCGTGGTCTTGCCCGAGCCCTGCAGGCCCACCATCAACAGCGTCACCGGCGCGGGCGCATTGAGGTCGATGGTAACCGCTTCGGACCCCAGCACCTCGACCAGCTCGTCATGGACGATCTTGACGACCTGCTGGCCCGGCGTCACCGAGCGGGTGACCTCGGCGCCGACGGCGCGCTCCTTGACCTGCTCGACAAAGGCCCGGACCACTTCGAGCGAGACGTCCGCCTCGATCAGCGCCCGGCGGATTTCGCGCGATGCCGCGTCGACATCGGCCGCATTGAGCGCGCCGCGTCCGCGAAGCCCGTCGAAGATCTTGCCAAGCCGGTCGCTTAAGCTGTCAAACATGTCCGTTCCTTCGTCGTGCCGCTCTCGTGCGGCAGAGATAGGATGCATCGGGCCAAACGCCAAACCCACCCGCGGGCGCAACGCGCTGGCGGATGGTGACCTCCGGGATCGTCGAACCCTTGCGGGGCCCCGGTCGGTGGCTCAGGAGCAAAGCCTGATGAACGGGCTGCGTGTACGGCAGATTGCCGAGCGAGTCAACAAAACCGCCGCCCCGCCGAACCCTTCGCTCCCGCGTCCCCTCGCCCCTCCGGGGAGAGGGCCAGGGTGAGGGGCGCGCCGGCTCTGGCATTTTCCCCCTCGATCCGCCATATAGGGCGCAGACTTTGACAGCAGGCGACAGGCGCGTGAGCGACGCACCCTTTCTCAAGATGAACGGTCTGGGCAACCAGATCATCGTGGCCGACATGCGCGGCCGCGCCGACCGCGTCACTCCTGAAGCCGCCATCGCCGTCAATGCCATGCCCGAAACGCGTTTCGACCAGATCATGGCCATCCATGATCCCAAGACGCCCGGCACCGCCGCCTATATCGAGATCATCAATTCCGACGGCTCGCGCGCCCAGGCCTGCGGCAATGGCATGCGCTGCGTCGTTCAGATGCTCTCGGCCGAACAGGGCCGCCAGCGCTTCACCTTCGAAACCGTGGCCGGCCTGCTCTTTGGCGAAGAGGCCGAGGACGGCACCATCACCGTCGATATGGGCACGCCCAAATTCGCCTGGTACGACATCCCCTTGACCGAAGAGTTCGCCGACACCCGCTATATCGAACTCCAGATCGGCCCCATCGACGCGCCGGTGCTCCATTCGCCCGCCGTCGCCTCCATGGGCAATCCCCACGCCACCTTCTGGGTGGCGGACGATGTGGGGTCCTATGCGCTCGACCGCTTTGGGCCGCTGCTGGAAAACCATCCGCTGTTCCCCGAGCGCTGCAACATCTCCATCGCCCAGGTGATCCGGCCCGACCACATTATCCTCAGGACCTGGGAGCGCGGCGCCGGCCTGACGCAAGCCTGCGGCACCGCCGCCTGCGCCGCCCTCGTCAATGGCGCGCGCACCCGCCGCACCGGTCGCAAGGCGACGCTCACCCTGCCCGGCGGCGACCTTGTGGTCGAATGGCTGGACAACGATCACGTGACCCTCACCGGCCCCGCCGAGTTCGAATGGCGCGGATTTTTCGATCCCGCCACCGGCGCCTGGACGCGCAGCGAGGCCGCCTGATGGCCATCGAAACCCTGACCTTCGGGTGCCGCCTCAACGCCTATGAGGGCGAAGTGATGAAGGCCGAGGCCGAAAAGGCCGGGCTCGACAACGCCATCATCATCAATACCTGCGCTGTCACCCAGGAAGCCGTGCGCCAGGCCAAACAGGCCGTACGCAAGGCCCGCCGCGACAACCCGGAGGCGCGCATCATCGTCACCGGCTGCGCCGCCCAGACCGAGGCGCGGTCCTTCGGCGACATGGCCGAGGTCGATCTCGTCATCGGCAATGCCGACAAGCTCAAGGCCGCGAGCTACACGCCCATGGTCTTCGGCACGCCCCTCAATGACAAGGTGCAGGTCAACGACATCATGAGCGTGCGCGAAACCGCCGGGCACCTCATCGAAGGCATGGACGGGCGCACCCGCGCCTTCGTCCAGGTGCAGAACGGCTGCGACCATCGCTGCACCTTCTGCATCATCCCCTTCGGCCGCGGCCCCTCGCGTTCCGTGCCCATGGGCGTCGTCGTCGAGCAGGTCAAAAAGCTTGTCGGCAACGGCTACCGCGAAATCGTCCTCACCGGCGTCGACATCACGTCCTATGGCCCCGACCTGCCCGGCAGCCCGACCCTGGGCACACTGACCCAGTCTATCCTCCGCCATGTCCCCGACCTGCCGCGGCTGCGCATCTCCTCGATCGACAGCATCGAGGCCGATCCTGCCCTTTATGACGCCATCAGCGACGCCCGCCTCATGCCGCACCTGCATCTCTCCCTGCAGTCCGGCGACGATCTCATCCTCAAGCGCATGAAGCGCCGCCATCTGCGCGACGACGCGCTGGCGGTGGTGGAGAAGCTGCGCGCCCGCCGCCCCGACATGGTCTTCGGGGCCGACATCATCGCCGGCTTCCCCACCGAAACCGAGGCGATGTTTCAAAATTCGCTCTCCTTCATCGCCGAGGCCAACCTCACCTATATCCACGCCTTCCCCTATTCGCCGCGCCCCGGCACCCCCGCCGCCCGCATGCCGCAGGTGGGCAAGGCCATCGCCCGCCAGCGTGCCGCCCTGCTGCGCGCCGCCGGCGAGACGCAGTTTGCCGCGCTCTGCGACACGCGGATCGGGCACACCGAACAGGTGCTGGTCGAGCGCGACGGGCTCGGCCGCACCGAACAATTCATCCCCGTGCGCGTTGCTGGCAGCGAGGCCGGCGATCTCCTGCCTGTACGCATCACCGGCCGGGGCAAGGATGGCCTCGTGGGCGAAGCCCTCCGCGCCGCCGCCTGAGGGTACGGGGCCCCGGGGCTCAAAGCGCGCCGCGAGGGATTCCGGGGCACTGGTTTTTAAGCCGCCCACATGGTGAGGGGCGCAGTTGAAGTAGCCCTCATCATGAGGCGCACAGTTTGAGTAGTCCTCATGGTGAGGTGCGAGCGAAAGCGAGCCTCGAACCACGAGGGCGTGGCACGGGGTCCGTGCGGCAAAGGAACGAGAATGACCGACAAAGTCTCCGGCTTTTTCAAGCGCTTGTTCGGCACCGAACCGGCCCCCGCGCCAACGCATTCCGAGCCGGAAACCCCGCTCGAGCCGATCCCACCCGTTCCCGAGACCGTGCTGCCCGCAAGCGCGCCCGAGCTTGCGCCTGCTCCTCCAGAAAGTCTGCCCGAGACGGAGCCCGCCCCGCCGCCGCCCGAGCCGGTGCCGTCCCAACCCGAGCCTCGGGACACGCCGGAGCCGCCCGACGCCCCGGAACCGCCCCACCGTCCCCTCCCGCCCGGCCCTCCGGAAACGACGCCGGATTACATCGAAGATGTGGAAGACGATCTTGCGGCCTCGCCCGCGCCCGTCGCCGCTGTCGAGCCGCCGCGCCAGGGCTGGCTCCAGCGCCTCGCCTCCGGCCTCAAGCGCTCCTCGGACAATCTCAGCACCTCCATCACTTCGGTCTTCACCAAGCGCCGCCTCGACGCGGCCACGCTCGATGACCTCGAGGATGTGCTGATCCAGGCCGATCTCGGGCTCGAGACGGCAACCGCCATCACCGAGACGCTGCGGCGCGACCGGTTCGACAAGGACGTCTCAGGCGACGAAGTCCGCGCCGTCCTCGCGGCCGAGGTCGAAAAGACACTCGGCCCCGTCGCGCGTCCGCTCGTGATCGACGCCGCCCAAAAACCCTTCGTCATCCTGATGATCGGCGTCAACGGCTCGGGCAAGACCACCACCATCGGCAAGCTGGCTCAAAAGTTCAGCCACGAAGGCCGCTCGGTCATGCTCGCCGCCGGCGACACCTTCCGCGCCGCGGCCATCGAGCAGCTTCAGGTCTGGGGCCAGCGCACCGGCGCGCCGGTGATTGCCCGCCCCGCCGGCGCCGATGCCTCGGGCCTCGCCTTCGACGCGGTGACCCAGGCCCGCGCCGAGGGCCGCGACGTCCTCATCATCGACACCGCCGGTCGCTTGCAGAACCGTGAGGAGCTGATGGACGAACTCGAAAAGGTCATCCGCGTCATCAAGAAGGTCGACCCCACCGCCCCGCACGCGACCCTGCTCACCCTCGACGCAACGACGGGCCAGAACGCCCTGAAACAGGTGGAAATTTTTGGCCAGCGCGCCGGCGTCACCGGCCTCGTCATGACCAAGCTCGACGGCACCGCCCGCGGCGGCATCCTCGTCGCCATCGCCCGCAAATTCGGCCTGCCGGTCCACTTCATCGGCGTCGGCGAAGGCGTCGAAGACCTCGAACCCTTCGCCGCCCGAGACTTCGCCCGCGCCATCGCCGGCCAAGACTGATCAACCCTCCCACCGCCCCGATCCCCTCGCCCCTCCGGGGAGAGGGCTAGGGTGAGGGGCCTTTCAACAAGCTCCCGCAGCATGGCGGCCCCCTCCCCCCACCCACCGCGTCATTCCCACCCACCGTGTCATTCCCGCGAAAGCGGAACCTCCGTTTCCCACCCCCAGCCCCCGAAAAACCCGCCCCTCCGTCCAAATTGCACCACTCTTGCCCCCTATGTCCCTTGCATCGCAGCAGCCGAGCCCCCACACTGGAGCGATGCCATGGATCGACCAATGACTGAACAAGACGACGCCGAGACCAACTGGGCTGAAATGCGTCCGCAGATCACCAAGCTGGCGCTCGAGCTGGGACCGCTGGTGGTTTTCTTCATCGTCAACGGCCGCGCCGACATCTTCGCCGCCACCGCCTGGTTCATGGGCGCCATGGTCGTCTCGCTGCTGCTGAGCTGGATGATCCTCAAAAAGGTGGCGGTGATGCCGCTGGTCACCGGCTTTGTCGTCCTCATCTTCGGCGGCCTGACGCTCTGGCTGCAGGACGACACCTTCATCAAGATGAAGCCCACCATCACCAATGTCCTCTTCGGCGGCACGCTGCTGGGTGGGCTGATGTTCGGCCAGTCGCTGCTGCGCTACGTCTTCGGCGACGTCTACCGGCTTCGTCCCGAGGGCTGGTGGCGCCTCACGCTCAATTGGGGCGTGTTCTTTTTCGTCCTCGCCGTGCTCAACGAGGTGGTGTGGCGCAATTTCTCCACCGACGCCTGGGTCACCTTCAAGGTCTGGGCCATCATGCCGCTGACGGTGGTGTTCTCCATCTCGCAGGTGCCGCTGCTCAGCAAATATGCGCCGATCGGCGAGGCCGCCAAACCGCCCCCCGTCGCCATCGAGAACTAAGGCTCCCTGCGCAGATCTGTGTCGCTTCGGTCCCCTTCGCCGAGAGGGAGAGGAAGAAGCGAAGCCTGCTTCACGAACCACCGGCCCACACCCTCCCCCTGGCGGGGAGGGCAAGCAAGCTTGGCGACGAAGGCGCCTAGCGACGCTCGGGTGGGGGGCCGGCGCAACTCCAAACTCTCCAGCCCCTCTCCCCAAAATCCCCCTCACCGATCTCCGCTGCGCTCCGGCCACCTCTCCCCGAGAGGGAGAGGATTAAGAGGTGCATCCCACCCCGCAGCGCCCACCGGCCCAATTCTTCTCCCCCTCGGGGAGAAGGTGGCCCGAAGGGCCGGATGAGGGGGTGCTGCCGCGCCTGCCAGCGCCCCAGCACATGCCAAATCTCTCCCCCTTCTCCCCGCCCCAAAACCCCCTGCCATACTGCCCCCATCAGCCGGGCGTGATGGAGTTGCAACGATCAACTGCCCGGCGACTGTCGGGAGGGCTCTGCATCGTTCCGGAGCCTGGGCCGGGGTTAGAGGATCAACAGGGCCAACGCCGATCCTTTGGAGAACCTCGCGTCAGAAAACCCGGCGCCCGGAGGCGGTTCTCGTCTCACACACTTACCAAACTCCGAGGCGGGTGCCGCCTCCGGGCACCGTCACCTCTCATGCAACCGCAGGGTTATTGCCCGGGCGGGGCTTCGGCATGCCCGTTGGAGAGCGCGTCAGAGCCCGCCCATCTTGCAGATCAGCGCCCATTCCTCGGGCCGCACCTTGGAGACCGACAGGCGCGAAAGCTTGATCAGCTCGATCTCGGCGAGCTCCGGCGTGGCCTTGATCTGCTGCAGGCTCACCGGCTTGGGCAGCGGCTTGACCGACTGCACGTCGACGCATTCCCACACCACCTCGCCCTTGGCGTTGAGCTCGGCGGTGCTGTCGGGGTGGGCCGGCGCCACGATCGTCATGATGCCCACCACGTCCTTGCCGATATTGGAGTGATAGAAGAACGCCTCGTCGCCCACCGCCATCGCCTTCATGTTGTTGCGCGCCGCATAATTGCGCACTCCATGCCATTCCTCGGCCTCTCCCCTGGCCGTCTTGGCCACGAGATCATCGAAGGAAAAGACGTCCGGCTCGGACTTCATCAGCCAGTAGGCCATGGATCAGAGGTCCACGCCGGTGGTGTTGATGGCGACGCGCCAGCGCTTGACCTCGTAGCTGGCGAAAACCCCCGCACTCACGAAAGGATCGGCCTTGGCCATGGCTTCCGCCTCTTCCAGCGTTTCGGCATCGAACACCATGAGCGAGCCTTCCGGCTGCTCGTCCGCCCCCAGCAGCGCGCCGGCGAAGACCAGTTTCTTGCCCAGGCTGTTGAGATGGTCCAGATGCACCGGCCTTGTCTCCTGCCGCTTGAGCAGTGCATCCGGCGCATCCTTGGCGATCATGGCATAGAGCATGGGTCAGTCTTCCCTCTTGAGTGGGCGGGACATCAGTCCCGCAACGATTGTCGCAATATCGGCGCGGCCGGCAACCACCGCATCCACGGCATCGATCAGCGGCGCGTCGATCCCCAGGCTCCGGGCCAGCGCGGCCGCGACGGGCGCCGTCGCCACCCCTTCGGCAAGCTTGGCACCCCCCGCCAGGATGGCGTCCGTCTGCCGGCCGGCGCCCAACGCCATGCCGAACTGGTAGTTGCGCGATTGCACGGACGTACAGGTCAGCGTCAGGTCCCCCAGGCCCGCCAGCCCGGTCAGCGTATGGGCGGAGCCGCCCATGGCCGTCACCAGCCGCGCCATTTCCGCATAGCCGCGGGCGATCAGCGCCGCGCGCGCCGAAGCCCCCAGCCCGGCCCCTTCCACCGCGCCGCAGGCCAGCGCATAGACATTCTTGAGGGCTCCCGCCACCTCGACCCCGACGCGGTCGTCCGCCGCGTAGGGACGGAAGCTGGGGCCCGCCAGCGCCGCGGCCAGCGCCGAGGTCTGCGTCGCATCGTCGCCGGCCAGCGTCACCGCCGTCGGCCGCCCGGCCGCCAGATCCGACGCGAAACTCGGGCCGGACAGCACGAAAGGCACCGCCTCGGGCGCCATGTCCGCCAGGATTTCGCTCTGCCGCGCCAGCGTGCCGGTTTCGAGCCCCTTGGCCGAAAGGATCACCGGCTTGCCCGCCAGCAGCGCCGGATCCATGCCCGCCAGCACCGTCCGGGTCGCCTGCGCCGGAACGGCCAGGATGACGATATCGGCCTCCTCCGGATGCGTCGTCGCCCGAAGGCCAGCGTGCAATTCCTGCCCCGGCAAGGCGCGGCTATTGCTGTGGCTGCGGTTGATCTCCTCGGCCTGGCCCACGTCCCGCACCACCAGATGCACCGTGCGGCCCGCCAGGATCGCCGCCTGCGCCAGCGCCGTGCCCCAGGCGCCGCCACCGATCACGCAGACGCGGTCAAGCGGCATCACGGGCAATCCTCATGTCCGGAGCATCGAGCGGCCAGCGTGGACGCGCTTCCACATCGAGCCGATCGACGGCACCCAGCGCAAACCGCTCCGCCCCGGCCCACGCGATCATCGCACCATTGTCGGTGCACAGCCCGATCGGCGGCACCACCAGCCGCGCCCCGGCAATTTTCGCCACCTCGGCGAGCGCGGCGGCAATGGCCCGGTTCGCCGCTACCCCGCCCGCAATCACCAGTTGCGGCACGACGCCGGGCAGCTCGGACGCAAACCGGTCAAGCGCCTGCCCCGACCGCACCGCGACGATGTCGGTCACCGCAGCCTGGAACCCAGCCGCAATGTCGGCGACGTCGGCTTCGCTCAGCGGCGCCAGCGCTTCGGCCTGGAGGCGCACGGCGGTCTTGAGCCCCGAAAACGAAAAATCCAGCCGCTCCTCGCGCAGCAAAGGCCGGGGGAAGCGAAACCGCCTCGGGTCCCCCGCAAGCGCCATCCGTTCCACGGCCGGGCCGCCGGGCGTCCCCAGGCTCAGGAGCTTGGCGACCTTGTCGAACGCCTCCCCCAGCGCATCGTCGATCGTGCCGCCCCAACGCTCGTATTCCCCCACCCCGCGAACCAGCACAAACTGGCTGTGGCCACCGGACACGAGGAGCATCAGATAGGGAAATTCAATGCCATCGGTCAGCCGCGCCGTGAGCGCATGACCCTCGAGATGATTGACCGCCAGGAGCGGCTTGCCCAGCGAGGCTGCCAGGGCCTTGGCGGTGGTGAGGCCCACGAGCACGCCGCCAATCAGCCCCGGCCCTGCCGTCGCGGCGATGGCATCCACCTCTTCGAGGCTGATGCCGGCCTCCGCCAGGGCCTGCGCCACGATATGGTCGAGCCATTCGACATGGGCCCGCGCCGCCAGTTCGGGCACGACGCCACCGAAGG
This sequence comes from Devosia oryzisoli, assembly GCF_014837245.1. GTDB lineage: Bacteria > Pseudomonadota > Alphaproteobacteria > Rhizobiales > Devosiaceae > Devosia > Devosia oryzisoli. The sequence continues at coordinate 474,973 of NZ_JACYFU010000003.1, read as the reverse complement.
GCGCATGCTCCTCGAATTGCGACCGCACGACGTTGGAACGAATGATACCCCGCCCGGATTGCTCCCGCACGACGAGAGCGGCGGCGGTTTCGTCGCAGCTGGTTTCAATGCCCAGAAGGATGGCTTGCGCTTGCCCGGTCACGACGAACTGGTCTACTCCCATCAGCGAGCCTATCGCCTACACCAGGACCGCCCGGATATGCAATCGCCCACCCCTTTCGCCCGGATCGGAACGCGCGGCAGCCCCCTCGCGCTCAAGCAGGCCGAACTGGTCCGATCGCGGCTCTCTGCAGCCCATGGCGTGGACGAGGCGGACATCGACATCGAGGTCTTCTCAACCGGCGGCGACCGCAGCCAGAAGGAAAACACCACCCTGTCCGACATCGGCGGCAAGGGCGTCTTCACCCGCGAAATCGACGATGCGCTGCTCTCGGGCAGGATCGACATCGGCGTGCACTCCAGCAAGGACGTCGCGACGGCCATGCCGGCGGGCATGCAGTTGGCAGCCTTCCTCGAGCGTGAAGATGTGCGCGACGCCTTCATCTCCGTGACGGTCAAGGGCATCGACAATCTCCCCCAAGGCGCCCGCTTCGGCACGTCCTCGATCCGCCGCGCGGCCCAGGCCCTTCGGCTCCGCCCCGATCTCCAGATCGTGCCGTTCCGCGGCAATGTGCACACGCGCCTCCAGAAGCTCCTCGATGGCGTCGCAGACGCGACGCTTCTGGCCATGGCCGGTCTCAATCGGCTGGGCGAAGGCCACCGCGCCACCGCCGTGCTCGAGCCGCACCAGTTCATGCCCGCACCGGCGCAGGGTGCCATCGGCCTTGCCGTTCGTGCCGATGACAGCCGCCTGGCCGATCTCGTCGCCAAGCTGGACCATGGCCCCACCCACGCGGCCATCGCCGCCGAGCGCGCCATGCTGGCCGTGCTCGACGGCTCATGCCGCACACCCGTCGGCGCCCTGACCCGCTGGGAGGGCGACCGGCTCTATCTTGAAGGCGAAATCCTCAGCCTCGACGGGCAGTCCAGCTTCCAGGCTCAGGATAGCGGCACCGATCCGGAAGCCATTGGCGCTGCCGTGGGACAGGCCCTCCTCGACCAGGCGGGCACCGACTGGCTGGCACGGTGGGCGGCGACATGACCCTGCGCTTCCTCGTCACCCGCCCTGAACCCGATGCCCGGGCGACCCTCGAGCGCCTTGCCGCGCTCGACATCGAGGCCGTGGCCGCTCCCTTGATGACGCGCCAGACCCTCGATACCGGCCTTCCCTCGGCCGAGGGTTTTGCCGCCATGGCCATCACCAGCACCAACGCCCTCCGCGCTCTGGCCGATCGGGGCGTTCTTGCTGGCTATAGCGGGTTGCCGCTCTTCGCAGTCGGCGACCGGACGGCGCACGAAGCCCGCTCGATGGGCTTTTCCGCGGTGACCAGTGCCAGCGGAGCCTTTGCCGATCTCGCCGCCACCATCGCCCTTGCCCGTGTCAACGGACCCATCTTCTACCCGGCCGGCCGACATCTCAGTGCCGACCTGGCGCATGCCCTGGCACCGCAGGGCATTATGGTGGTGACGACCGAAGTCTATGAGATGATCGCGGTCGCAGCTTCCCCCCCAGCGCTTTCACAGATGCTGAAGGACGATGGCAAGGCGCATGGCGTGATGCTCTACTCGCGCCGCACGGCAGAAATCTTCTGCGCGCTCACCAAGACGCTTCCCCTCGAGCACCGTCGCTACATGCCGATGCTGTGCCTTTCGGAAAAGGTGGCCGAGCCCCTCCTGGAACACCACTTTGCCCGCGTACTGCTGGCCGACCATCCGAGCGAGGAGGCGATGATGGCCCTCGCCCTGGCTTTTGCGCGGGAACAATCTGAGCCATGATCGGTTCGACAAAGAGGATGCGTCATGGCTGATGACAAGAAAAAGGACGACCCTTCCGCCGATGCCGGCGCCCCGAAATCGGGCGCGGTAAAGCCGCCCGTGCTCGAGGGGACAGCGCGCAAGAGCGGGCCGGACGGCAAGCCTGAGGCCGAAAAGAGCGCGGCAACGATGCCCCCGAAGGCCGGTGGCGCCGACGCGAACAAGCCCTCGCCTCCGAACGCCACCTTCTCCGGCAACGACACCAGGAACCGCAGCAGGACCGGGGCGGGTTCCGACCCCAAGTCGGCAGAGACGGCCGCGCGGCCCGGGTCCCCCTGGGTGGCGGGCCTCGCCGGCGGCGTTCTCGGGCTCGCATGCGCCTATGGCCTTGCCTATGCCGGCTTGTGGCCGACCGCGCCTGTTGCCCCGCCCGAACCCGATCAGCGCATCGGGCGCCTCGCGGCCGAAGTTCCCGAGTTGCAGACCAGAACGGACACGGTGCAGGACGAGCTGTCCACGCTCGACCAGCGCGTCGCGGCGCTCGAACAACAGGAACCCCCTTCGGCCAGCCCCGCGCCACCCGAGGTAACGGGCCTTTCCGATCAACTCGAGGCGCTGAGCCAGCGTCTGGCCGCGCTCGAGGAGCAGGCGCAATCCGCGCCCTCTGCCCAGCCGGCCGAGGCGGTGACGGCCCTTGAGGGAGAGCTCGAGGCTGTCAAGCAGCAGGCCCAGACCTTGGCCCAGCGTCTCGACCAGACCGATCAATCGGTGACGGCACTCGATCAGAAGGTGGCTTCCGCGTCACAGACAAGCGGCGCGGAAGTACGCTTGCCGCTGATCCTCTCGGGCCTCGAGACGGCGTTCGACAGCGGCCGGCCGTTCGACCTTGAATTGTCGGCCCTACGCCAGGCTCTGCCCGATATCGCCGTGCCAAAGGCCGTGGCCGCTGCGGCACCGGAAGGACTTCCGCGTCCGGAATCCACGGTGCGCGAGTTTGAGGACGCCCTGCCCACCATCCTGGCGGGACGGCCGGCAGCGCCCGATGCCTCGTGGCAGGATACGGCCGGCAACTGGTTTCGCGGCCTGATCGCCCTGCGCCCCAGCACCAGCCGGGAGGGTGACAGTCCCGAGGCGGGCGTTTCCCGCATCGAGGAGGCCCTGGCGCGGCGGGACTTCATCACCGCCCATAAAGAGCTGCAATCCCTGCCGCAGCCCATGCAACAGGCCGCCGGAGAAACGGCAGCGCAGCTCGAGACGCTCGCACAGGCTCAGCAATTTCTGATCGACGTGCGGTCCACGGTGCTCAGCGCGGAGAACCCGGCATGATCCGCCTTGCCTCCTGGATTGTGGGAAGCCTCGTCGTTGCGGCTGTTGCAGCCTGGGTGATCGCGCTGCCCGGGACCCTCACCCTTGAGGTCGCCGGCTACCGCATGCAGCCGCGGCTGGGGACGGCCGTGGTCCTGCTGCTGCTGTTTGCCGCGCTGATCATTCTGGTCTGGGCCGTGCTTCGGCGCATCATCGGCGCTCCGCGGGCCCTTGCCCGCAGGCGGCTGGCGCGGCGCCGCGAACAGGGGGTGCAGGCGCTCTCCGATGCGGTGATCGCCCTGCAGTCCGGAGATCCGGCAAGAGCTCGGCTCATGGCGCGCGAGGCCCAGGCCCGTCTTTCTGACGATACGGCGGCACGACTGCTCGAAGCCCGCGCCGATCTGGCCTTGGGCGACATGCCCGCAGCGCGCGAACACTATCGGGCGCTTATCGCCAGCGAAAAGACGGCCATTGCCGCCCTGACCGGCCTCTACGACCAGGCTCGGGCGCAGCGCCGCCCCGATGCGGCGCTCACCTTCGCCCGCAAGGCCCTGACCCTTTCCCCCGACGCCACCTGGGCTTCGGAAGCGGTGTTCGACGATCTGGTGCAGCATGGCCAATGGGCCGAGGCGGTGGCCATGGTCAATGCCGAGGCCGCTCCCAACCGCGAGGAGAAAGCGCGCAAACGCCGTCGGCAGGCTATTATCGAGACGGCCCGCGCCCGCGAAGCGGAAGTCTCTCACCCCAACGCCGCGCTCGACCACGCGCTGACAGCGCTGAAGCTGCTTCCCGATTTCGTTCCGGCGGCGCTTATTGCCTCCCGCATCTACATCAACCGCGGCGAGACGCGCCGGGCCATGAGCTTGCTGCGCCGCATCTGGCGCGCCACGGGGCACCCCGATGCGGCGGCGCTCTATGCCCATGCGCAGCCCGGTGCTTCCGCCGTTGATCGGCTCAAACGCATGCGGGACCTCGTCGACACGCCGCCCCAGCATCGCTCCGCCGCCATGGCCCTGGCTCGCACGGCTATCGATGCCTATGACTGGCCCGCCGCACGCGCTGCGCTGGAGCCGTTTACGGGGGCAGAAGCCACGCAGGGCGTTGCCAGCCTCATGGCAGAAATCGAGGAGGGACAGAATGGGGACCAGGGCAAGGCCCGCGAATGGCTGGCCCGCGCCGTCCGCGCGCCGCGTGACCCGGCGTGGACCGCGGACGGCATCGTCAGCGACGAATGGGAACCGCTCTCGCCGGTGACCAAAAAGCTCGATGGGTTCGAGTGGAAAGTTCCTGTTGCCAACGCGGCCCGCGCGCCGTCCCTGCCGGGCAGACCGTCCGAAGAGGCACCACAATTGCCGGCCGCCGACAACGTCTTGCCTCTTGCACCGGCGGACAACCCCCAGTAAAAGACCGCGCATCGAAGTGGCGCAAGCGCCGCTTGGCCGCTTTAGCTCAGTTGGTAGAGCACATCATTCGTAATGATGGGGTCGTCAGTTCGAGTCTGACAAGCGGCACCACCCCACCTAAGCATCGAGACCAAGCATTTGCAGGCGCTGCGCCTGGCGTGCCGAGGGCGTAATGCCGACAATGCCCTTGTGCCCCGGGGCAAAAAGCGCGGCGCGCTCTTCGGGCGTGGAATCGAAGAACGGGTAACGCCGGATGACACGCGGGTACATGACCGGGATATATGACGCATAAAGGCAGACGGGAAAGGTGAGCTCTCCCCAGTATCCCTCTCCTGCAAGCTGTTCCGAGCCGAAGACGCGGCGGTAGAATGCGGAGTGCTCGGGTCGAACAGAGGAGATGCAGTAGGTCGCCTTGAAGTGCTCGCACGCCATCACGGCGGTGCGCAGCGTCAGATAGGGAATGGCAGGAAATTCCAGCGACGCCTCGTGATCGGCCGTAAAGCGGCTGGGATCGATGTAGACCTGGCCCTTCTCGACGATGCCGCCAAGGATATCGGGCCAGATGGCGGCGCTGGGCGATGTGGGGTCGTCCGGCCCTGCGATATGCAGGCGGACGGAGCTGACGAGCCTCTCGTCGATATAGACCCCGAAGCAGAAGCAATTTTCTGCCTCGTCATAGCGGTCCCGCGTCACCTGCTGCGAATTGGTGGGGATGAACTCCTCCCGACGATACGCTTCGTAACGCAGACGATAGACCGGGTCGAGTTGTTCATCGACCGACACACGGCGGTACTGCACGCGGTCCAGCAGGTCGATGAGGGAGGTGGCGAAGCGCGAGGGCGCTGGGGAGGAAAGAGTAGGTTCTGCCAAAGACATTGACCAATTCCTGTTCAATGCCCGCAGATTAACCTTCTGTTAGCCATAACCGGAATGGTTAAAATTACGCTGAATTCCCCGCAGGGACCGAACAGGAGGAAAATGGAATTGAGGAACAGCTGGTTAACGCAGATTAACCACGTTTACGCTTTCTCAGCACCTGCTCTGCACCGCGCCCATTGAAGCGTTTGATCAACTCGGCGATATCGCGGGACGGGAGGGGCCGGCTGAAGAGATAGCCTTGCACCTGCTGGACGCCGGTATGCTCCAGCATTGCCTCGAGTTGCGCCTCGGTTTCCACCCCTTCGGCCACGACGACGAGGTCGAGGTCGCGCCCAAGCCGCGCGACGTTTGCCAGAAGGCTCAAGGCCCGCGCATTGCCATCTACTTCCACCACAAAGGAGCGGTCGATCTTGAGTTTGCTGAACGGCAGGGCATTGAGATAGCTCAGGGAAGAGTACCCCGTCCCAAAATCGTCGAGCGCAATGGCAATACCGCGAGCGGCGAGCCGCCCCAGGGCGGTACTGGCCAGATCCCGCTCTTCGATGACCGCCGTTTCTGTGACTTCAACCTCGAACCGGCCTGGCGGCAACTGCGCTTCCCGAAGAGCGTCTTCGATCACGACGGGCAGGTCGAGCCCACGGAAATCGCGGGCCGAGACATTCACGGCCACGGCGACCTCACCGGCCCAGCGGCTGCATTCCACGGCGGCATGGCGGATGACCCAGGAGGTGATCTCGGAGATCAGCCCCATTTCCTCGGCAAGAGGAATGAAGGTTGCGGGGGGTACGGTGCCGAACTGGGGATGTGTCCAGCGCGCCAGCGCCTCGCAGGACACGACGCGCCGGCTGGAGATGTCGAGCAGCGGTTGGAAGGCGAGGGTGAGCTGATCTTTGGCGACGGCCTCGCGCAGGTCGGCCTTGAGTTGTTGGCGGTAGTGATAGTCGATGTCCATCTGGCCATGAAAGATCTGGCTGCGCCCTTTGCCTTCCGCCTTGGCCGTATAAAGGGCCAGATCGGCCTTGGTCATCAACTCATCGAGCTCATCGGCGCTTTCGCGACTGATCACGACGCCAATGCTGAGCTGTACGACAAGGGTGACGCCCTCCAGCGCGAAGGGCGCCCCGAACGCCGTAAGTATCCTGTCGGCGCAGCTTTCGACGTCGCTATCATTGCCGTCGACCAAAGCGATGAATTCGTCGCCCCCCAGCCGCGCCAGAACAGCACTGGCCGGGAGGGTTTTGCGCAGGCGGTCCGCGGCTTGGCGCAACAGTGCATCGCCCACCACGTGGCCGTGGCTATCGTTGACGTGCTTGAACTCGTCGATGTCGAAGATCATCAGGGCGCTGGCCTTGCCCGCGGCATGGCGCAATTCCAGCTCTTCAAGGGCCAGGTCGCCGAAGTATGTGCGGTTGGGCAAGCCCGTGAGCGCATCATGGCGCGCCATGAAACTGATGCGCTCCTGCGCTTCTATGCGCTGGCTGATATCCTCGAACAACAAGACGCAGCGTGCACCGCGCGAGCTAACAGTGACCTCGTAGTGGACCTTGGGCTGCAAGGAAAGCAGGGAGAGCAGCACCTTGCCCGAGTCACGGCGGCTGATCATGTCGCCAAGCCGGTCTATGGCGGTGCGCGGCACGCGCTCGGAAGCGGCCAGCGCGGCCATGACGGTGCCAAAGGGCTGGCGGAGCAAATCCGGCACGCCCAGAAGGGCAAAAGTGCGGACGGCCCGATTGTTGGCCACGCTGACCACGCCGTTCTCGTCCAGCATGCACAGGCCATGTTCAAGGGTGGTCAGCGCAATATCGAGCTCGGCCGCGAGTCGCGAGGCCTCAACGCGGTCGTGGACCGCCGAAAGGAGGATGCTGCGGATATCGCTGGCGAGCTTGCGAAAGCTCGAAAGCATGATGCCCAGCAGCGCTGCCAGCGTCACGTGGTAGACGTCGCCGTGCAGGGCATAGCCTGCCGAGAGCGGCACGATGACCGAAATCATCTGGATCGTGACGAGGCGATCGAGGCCGAAATTGCGCCCGCAAATGCCCACCATCACGGCGATGGTGATGGAGGCGCTGGCCAGCTCCGCCACAGGATCCTGCACGATGGCCATGGAGACGAAGCACCACAAGCCGTACACGAAGGCCAGGGTACTGCCCGAAAAGACGGCGCGATTCTCCCAATGTTCGGCGCCGGCCGCATCGTCGTTGCCGATATTGGCGCGCCAGAATGCCTGCATGTCGGCGTAGCGGACGAGACCGAAGACAAGGAAAGCCGCCGTCACTGCCCAAAGCGCGATGGACTGCGTCTTGAATGCCGTCATGCCGGCCATGAGGACGCTTGCGAAGGTACCCGCAATCATGGCACGCCGGTCACCATAGACCGAACGGACTATGGATACGTAGTCGAGTGCGGGCAGTGTTTTGCGGGCCGAAGTGAACACGGGTGCCTTCCCAATACTCATCCACTCAACGGCAGAGCCCTTAATAAGGACTTGCGCGTATGCGTTTGTGGGCCTGCGCAGCCGCAGGTTTCATTGCGGAAGCTGAACGGAAGGTTAACTGCCGCACTCGCGAAAGCTGCCCGGTTTGGGTTAAGCAAAGTGGTGCAGATGGTTCATCGGAGATCGACATGGCCAAAAAGCTCCTGCCCCAGGAGCGCGATCAGGCGCTCCAGTCGCTGCCCGAATGGCGTCATGACGAGGCAGATCAGTGCATTTCCCGCGAGTTTCGCTTTAGGGATTTTTCGCAGGCCTTCGGCTTCATGGCGCGTGTTGCCCTGCTTGCCGAAAAGGCAGGGCATCATCCGGACTGGTCCAACAGCTACAACCGGGTGCGCATCAGCTTGACGACGCATGATGCGGGTGGGCTCAGCCAGAAGGACGTTGACCTTGCAGGCAGCATTGACGGCCTCTTGCCAGCGTCAGTGGAAATTCCGTCCGCCGGGTAGCGCGGCATAGGCTCGCCGGCGCGCCTGCTCGATCTCTCTTATGGCGTTGCGGTCCCGGCTCTGGCTTCCCGACGGCCCTGACTTGCCTTCGTCGGCCCGCGCCAGAATGCGATCGCCGAAATCTTTGCCGTGGGAGAGATCGAGCAGATGTGGGGTCAGATCTTCCATGTCCTCGGCGATGACATGAATAACACCATCGGCAGACTGCACTTTTCCGGTTACGGACAGCATGCGGCTTGAGAGCAATATCTTGCGGAGCCTGTCGTCCTGGAACAGCTTCGGCCAGACCACGATATTGGCCACTCCGGTTTCATCCTCGAGCGTGGCGAAGATCACTCCACTGGCCGTGCCCGGCCGCTGGCGCACCAGAACCAGACCGGCCACTTCGATACGGACATCGGGCGGGACACCGGCGAGGTTTTCCGCTCGCGTCACCCCCCGTTGACTGAGCATGGGGCGAAGGAACTGCACAGGATGTCCCTTGAGCGATAGCGAAAGCGTGGCATAGTCATGGATGACTTCTTCACCTGGCCCCATCATCGGCAGGCCAGCTGGCTCCTCTCCACTCCGATCCTCGGAGGGGCCGGCCGCGGCGAAGAGGGGCAGCGTTTCGGCGCCGTGCGTGCCGATGAGCCCCTTCACGGCCCAAAGCGCCTCCCGCCGATTGAGGCCCAGTGAAGCAAAGGCATCTGCCCGCGCCAGTTTCTCAAGACTGGCTATGGGCACCCCCGTCCGCACCCAAAGCTCGCGCACCGACGCATAAGGTTTCTGTCCACGGCGAGCGACGATCCGGTTGATGTCATTTTCGGCGAGGCCCTCGACGAACCGCAGCCCTAGCCGAATGGCCTTGGTGGACAAGATATCGTCACTCATCTGGGCATGACGCGGCCAGATACGGCCCTTTATCCCCCCGCCGTCGTCTTCCAGAATGCACTCCAGATCGGACCTGTTCACATCGGCTTCGCGGACGGCGATACCGTGTTCGCGAACATCCCGCACGATCTGGCTTGGTGCATAAAACCCCATGGGCTGGGAGTTCAGCAACGCACACGCGAAGACGTCGGGATAGTGGCATTTGAACCAGCAGGACGTGTAGACCAGCAGCGCAAAGCTTGCGGCGTGACTCTCGGGAAAGCCGTATTCGGCAAAGCCCTGGATTTGCGCAAAGCTCTGCTTGGCGAATTCGGGTGCGTATCCGTTGCCGACCATGCCGGCGATGAATTCCTGCCCGAACTGGGCGATCTTGCCGGTTCGCCGCCAGGCCGCCATGGCGCGGCGCAGCTGATCGGCTTTGCCCGGAGAAAATCCGGCGCCCACGATGGCAATCTGCATCGCCTGCTCCTGGAACAGCGGAACGCCAAGCGTCCGTTCCAGCACGTCCTGCAATTGCGGGCTGGGATAGACGACGGGCTCCAGCCCCTGGCGGCGGCGCAGATAGGGATGCACCATGTCTCCCTGGATCGGGCCGGGCCGCACGATGGCCACTTCGACGATAAGATCATAGAAGCGGCTGGGCTTGAGGCGCGGCAGCATGGTCATCTGCGCCCGGCTTTCGATCTGGAACACGCCCAGCGTATCGGCCCGCTGGATCATCGCGTAGACCCGGGTCTTGTCCATGGGACCTTCACCGACCTCTTCGGCCAGAAGGTCGGTCAGGGCGTAGGTCTTTTGGTAATGCACATGCAGCAGCTCGAAGGCACGCCTGAGGCAGGTCAGCATGCCCAGCGCCAGGATGTCGACCTTGAGAATGCCAAGGATGTCGATGTCGTCCTTGTTCCACTCGATGATGGCGCGACTGTCCATGGCCGATTGCCCGATCGGCACGAGACTTTCCAGGGAATCACGGGTGATGACGAACCCGCCCACATGCTGGGAAAGGTGGCGCGGGAAGCCTCTCAAAACCTTCACCACTTCGAACATCTGCGCCATCACCGGATCGTCCGGATTGAGCCCGAGACCGGTGAGGTCGCGCAGGTCGACTTTGCTGCCCCAGCCCCAATGCAACTGGTTGAATGCAGCGATGGTGTCGTCGGAAACGCCAAACACCTTGGCCGCCTCCCGTATGGCGCTCTTGGAGCGATAGGAAATCACGTTGGCCGTGAGACCGGTCCGGCGGCCGCCATATTTGTTGTAGACATACTGCATCACCTCCTCGCGCCGTTCGTGCTCGAAATCGACGTCGATATCGGGAGGCTCGTCCCGCTCGGTGGAAATGAAGCGTCCGAAGACCAGCTTGGCCTGTTCGGGATTGACCTCGGTGATCTCGAGGCAGAAGCAGACGGCCGAATTGGCAGCCGAGCCGCGCCCCTGGCAGAAAATCTTGCGCTCGTGCCGGGCAAACCGGACGATGTCGTGCACCGTCAGGAAATAGGCGGCATAGCCCTTGTAGGCGATCAGGCACAGCTCCTTCCAAAGGCTCGCCTTGACCGCGTTGCTGATCCCTTCCGGATAACGCCGGGCAGCCCCCTCCCATGTCAGGCGCTCGAGGGTCTGCTGGGCGGTCTCATGATTGCCCGTGGTTTCTTCGGGGTAGTTGTACTTGAGCTGATCGAGCGAAAAATTGATGTTCCGGATGAAGATTTGCGTCTGGGCAATGGCATCGGGATGTTCGGCAAAAAGCCGCGCCATTTCCTCAGGCGTCTTGAGATGCCGCTCGGCATTGGCCGAGAGCAGGAAGCCGGCCTCGTCGAGCGTGACATGTTCGCGGATGCAACTGACGACATCGAGGACGATGCTGCGATCGGGCTGGTGATAGTGCACATCGTTGCTGGCGATCATCCAGGCGCCATGCCTATGCGCGAGGCTCTCGATCCTGTTGAGACGCGCCCGATCCTGGCCGTCGAGTCGTGCGACACCGGCAATCCACACCCTGCCCGGCGCTTGCCGGCTCAAGCGGTCCAGCGTTTGTTCGGTGAGGCTCCAATCGCTCTCGTCGGGCAAGAGGATAAACAATTGGCCTTGGGAGAAGTCCTCGACCGGCCCCTGCTCCAGCGCAGAGGTGGGGGCGCTGGACCCGAAAAGATCATCGAGAAAGAGCGTCGGATTGCCCTTTTCTCCCCGCTTGTTGCCAATGGTGAGGAGCTTGCACAGCCGCCCATAGGCTACCCGATCTGTGGGGTAGGCGATAATGTCAGGGGTTCCATCGGCAAAGCCGAGGCGGACACCGACGAGATAGCGAAAATCGGGGCTTTTCTCCTGGTTGTCCCGGGCCGTGCCATAGCCGCGCACCACTCCGGCAAAGCTGTTGCGATCGCACAGACCCATGGCTGTCATGCCCATCGCCATGGCATGGGCCACCAGCTCCTGTGGATGGGAGGCACCGCGCAGGAAGGAGAAATTGCTCGTGGTGATGAGCTCCGCATAGAAAGGAGTCTTGAGCCTGACCGGTTCGAGGTTTTCGGCCAGAACGGCTTCCAGGCTCATGGGAAAATCCCATGCAGATACCAGGTCGTTTGCTGGCCTGACCCGTAGAGGCCCTGGCGGAATACCCAAAAACGGCGACCTTCCCCATCCTCGACGATGAAGTAGTCCCGCGTGCCGGCGAAGGGCTCACAAAGGGGGAGATCCGGCACATAGGAAGGCTGCTCGGGCTTTTCCCCCGGTTCGGGTTTTTTGGGCGGAGGCGGCTCCACCAGTTTGAGCCGCGCCCGCTGCCGCCACCATTCGCCGCCCAGACGCTCCGGCCCCTGCCCCTTGGTCAGCCGATAAGGCGCGCGCCGCCAGATCATCAGAGCAGGCAAGCCATCGGGGACCTGCGCAGTTATGGCCACCTGCTCTGGAAAAGGCAGCAGCCGAAGCGGACGCTGCAGCAAGGGCGTCTGGACCGAAACAGCCGCCGCAGCCGCCTGAGCCGGCACGAGCCGGGCCGCCCGTTCGGGCACATGGCTGGCAAGAAGCTCGGTTTTCAGCACCGCGGCCGTGCCCAAGCGACTGGCCAACCGATCCGCAAGACGATCGATATCGACAAGGCCACTTTCGTCCGAAAAGGCGCCAGTCTGCACCTGATCGAGCTGTTCGATGCTGCTTGCCGCAAGGCGCACCATGTCGATGCCGAAGCCGGCATCGTATTCACCCCCCAAGCGCTGCGCGCGATGGCGGAAAAGATCGCTGATGTGATGGGGGTCCCGTGTCAGCCGCCCCGAATTGAGCGACAGCGTCATGACCTTGTGGTCGACCCGATAGAGAAACAGGTGAAAACTCTGCGCTCCCTGCCCTTCGGCCTCGAGCATGAAGCTCAACTTCACCGCAAGATCGTGGGTGATCATCAGGACGTCGTCCATCAAACTTACGGGATCGGCAAGCTTCCGGTCGACATGGTGGTCAATCGGAGGCAATCGAGGCGTCATGCGCTCTTCGATCTGCCCGAATGCCTGGTCGATCCGAAGCAGCAAGGAGGACCCGAAGCGGGCCTGCAATTGCTTGCGCGATCGCTGACGGACCTGTCCGATCGTGGTGAGGCCCATCTGTAGGAACCCTGATATCTGACTTTCGCTGATGCGCAGGCCGGCAACCGGCAGGGCATCGAGGATGGTTTCGAGCGAAGCGTTTTCCACGACCTGGCTGCGGGCGAAATGGCTGACGGCCCAGGCGGCACCGATGGTGGGCGCTATGGCACCCGAAACGGTATAGCCGAGGGCCCTGAGCCGGGAGAGAAGCGTGCGGAGCATGGCCTGCTCCCCGCCGAAAAGGTGGCTGACGCCGGTGACATCAAGCACCAGATCCCCGAACGCATTGACATCCTTCAGGATGGAAACCAGCGGGCTGGCATTGGAGTGCCAATCGGCAAGGCCTTCAAAGGCATCGGCCAGGGCCGGACGGTTCATTTCCTGCACCACAAGATGGGGAAAGATGGCACGGGCATCGGCGAGGTTTTGCCCGATGCGCAAACCCTGCCTTAGAAGCTGCGGCTCGACCGCCCCCAGGCGGAGGCCACCCTTGATGCGCTCGAACAGCACCAGCGGAGCATCGCGCAGACCAGGATCAGCTCGCTTCAGAAAATCGGTCGCCCAGTAAGGCAGATACAGCACCAGGAACCGTCGTTGACTGACGGGCGAAAGAAGAGTCTGTCGATGGAGATGTGAAGACTGCAAGACCATTTTTGGTCCACTCCAGAAGCCATTCGGTGCGCTGGCCAGCAATGCGACCCTTCTCCAGGCGCAAGCGCCAGCGGGCCGCTCCCAAGCCTTTGCTGTCGTAAGGATTTTTGCTGCCGGGCTGGGAAGACAAGCGCCATCGCAGATGGCTGGCGCTGGTTTCCTGACGCGAGCCGTAGCGCAGCATGAAAAGGGCAACCTTGTTGCTGCTGGCCCGCATGCTGAGGCGGCGACTTGCCGTAAAATTCAGTAGCCGCGGCGATCCTTTGATATCGGCCACCATGGCGGCAACGGCGCGGCAGGAAATGATCTCCTCGGTGGCCCAGAGAAATTCCATCATGTCTGCGGTGCGAACAATGGTGAGGCTGGCCGGATCGAGGCCGAACCAGGTAAGCCCTGGCCCGTAAGGCAGGCCAAGGGCTTGTGCATCCTGAGCCAGTTGCACGTAGAAGATACTGGGCCGACGGGTGTTCAGAAGGCTTCTGGCCTGGGCCAGCGCAAAGGCGAGGCTTCCCCCGCCATCGCGGCTGGCATCAGCATACACCTCCTGCACCAAGCCACGTGGTAGTTGAGGAAATCCATCCCCCTCCGCCTCCACCCGCTGCCGGGCTTCGATCAAGGCTGGCTTGCGCTCTATTCCGGCAATGGTGTCCCGCAGCGCGTCGAGGCGCTGTCGGCGGTCCTGGGGGGGCATGATGGCACCGGCTAAGTGAACAAAACAAGAACATCTAGACTCCGAATCTTTTCAGAGTCGAGTCCCTTTTTGCTTTCGTCCCTGTGGCGGGTCTGCACCACCAGGGACAAGACGGCGTGAAGAGGGAGCCTGGGGCTTGAGCAGAACGTTGAGGTCGCTAAACCAGACCTGTCTCGATTCATCCATTTCTCAAGACCCCGAAAGAGCACCCCCGCCATGTTCGAGGCCCTCAGCCGCCTGTTCTCCCAACCCGAGCGCCGGGACGATACCGACCCGCGCCTGTCCGTTGCTGCGCTCCTGGTGCATCTGGCTGCGGTGGATGGATCGATGCAGGACAGTGAGCGGCAGACCATCCGCAAGGCGCTCAAGGACCATTATGATCTTGACGATGTGCGCGTTGACCAGCTGATCCGCGACGCCGCCCGACGCGATGCCGACGCCGTTGATTTTTATAGTTTTACCTCGGGCATCACGCGCCTTGAGATGGAGGACCGCATCGAGATCATCCGCATGATGTGGACCGTGGTCTTTGCCGACAGCGCGAATCATGAACTTGAGGACAACATGGTCTGGCGCGTGGCCGAGCTGATCGGCGTGTCGAGCCGGGATCGCACCATCCTGCGCAACAAGATCCGTGGCGAAGCTGCCGCGGCGCGTCAGTAAGCCTGGAAGCGCCCGATCACCTCGACCTCGTCCGTCTGGCAATCGAAATGACCAGCCTTGTCGGCGGCTTGCCTGGCAAGACCGTTGGCATCAGCATTGGTCTTGGCGTCAATATAGGCGATGTGGCAGCTGTTGCCTTCGGCGATCTGGCTGACGACCAAGACCTCGCCACTGTCTTCCCCCGTTTCGCTATCAGCGGTGTGATAGCGCACGATAGTGGCGATGGGAAACCAGCGGCCCGTGGCATTGGACAGGCGCCATTCGAGCTTGCTACCGAGCCGGTTGAAGGGCGGAAGTGTCTGAAATCCGGCAGAATTCTTCTCGACATTGAAGCCGTAGCTTAGGGAAAAGCGCAGGTCCGCTTCCTGCACCATGAGAGGAAATCCCTTGTACCCGGGGCAGGCCCAGCTGGCGCCGAAATCATCGGCATCGAGCACTAGGCAGGTGTCGAGATCAAGATCGGTATAGGCGCTGGTGAACCCCGGTTGGGCCGACACCGGTGCGGCTCCCAGGGTCAGCACGGCGACCGCCAAAGCTAGCATACTGTTACCCTTCATCGTCACCATCTCGGCCATTGCGCGAAACTCCTGCTCCCCCCGACCTATGCATGGTCGCCCCGGCGGATTTGTGGCTTGCCATCGTCTTGCGATGTGGGGCAGAACGCGCCCGATCCACCCATTCTGTTTCACCGGACCTGAGCGTATCATGAACATCGCCGCCATCCCCACCGGGAAGAACCCGCCCGACGATCTCAACGTCATCATCGAGGTGCCTCTGGGCGGCGAACCGATCAAATACGAGATTGACAAGGACAGCGGTGCGCTGTTCGTCGATCGCTTCCTCTACACTCCAATGCGCTATCCGGGAAATTACGGCTTCGTGCCGCATACGCTATGCGGCGATGGTGACCCGCTGGACGTCATCGTGATGAACTCACGCCCCCTCGTGCCCGGGGCCGTGGTGCGCTCGCGGCCGGTGGGCGTGCTGTTCATGGAGGACGACGGGGGTCAGGACGAGAAGATCATTGCCGTCCCGGTGGGCAAGCTGACGCGCATGTATGACAACATCCTGGATATCGGCGATTTCCCAGAAATCCAGCTCGAGCGGGTGAAGCACTTCTTTACCCACTACAAGGATCTCGAGCCGGGTAAGTGGGCCAAGATCGACCGGATCGGCGGGATCGACGATGCACGCCGGGTCATCCTCGAGTCTATCGAGATGGCGAAGAAGGCCTAAGCCCACACTCAGCAGTTGCACAAGGCCGGACAGTTGCCCGGCCTTATCAGCTTCGGGCAAAGCCCGCGGGCGGTTCGGCCAGCGCAATGCGGTTGCCATCGGGATCGCTCACCTGCGCGACGGCGCCGAAATCACCGCGCGATTCGGGACCTATCGTGATCCCTGCCCCTTGCAGCCTCCGCCGCTCGACACTCAGGTCCTCCACCACGACGGTGGCAACACCCGGCCCCATCTCGCCCTCCTTCTGCCAGAGCTGCAGCCCGGCGCGCCACTGCACCATGGTGGGCAAGGGCCGGTCGTCCGGCGCGCGGCCCATGAAGCGGGTGTACCAGTCGGTCGCTGCGGCGAGGTCGCTGACGCAGAGGCCGGCATAGATGCCGATGACGGTGATCGAGGTGGTCATGGGATTAGCTCCTTGCTGGATCCACCCGTACGACGCTCTGGCGGGCCGCGCTTCGACACGGCTCAGGCCCGGCCGGGCCACATGCGCTCGATCAAACGGTCGCGGCGAATGAATTGGTGGTAGAGTGCCGCGCCGATATGGCCGACGGCAAGGGCCAGCAGCAGCTTGCTGACCAGGCTATGGGCGGCGAACGGTGGCACCGCTTCGAAGTCGGGCAGGACGCCGCCTCCGAATATGACCGGCAGGGCTCCGGTCAGCGCCAGCATGGCGATGCCCGAGGCGACCATGACGATCAGCGAGAGGTAGAGCAAACCATGCACCGCTCCGGCCAATCGCCGCTGCACCGGGCCAAGCGTCGCCTCGGGCCGGGGGCGCCTATCGAGAGCCAGCCACCAGACGATGCGCACCAGCGTCAGAAGGCCGACCACAAGGCCCAGGCTCACGTGAATGGGGAGAATTTTTCCTAGACGTTCCGGAGCACTCCCCGCCATCACCTGTCCACTGGCAAGGAGCGCAACGACAGCCAGCGCGCTCAGCCAGTGAATGGCCATGGCAACACTCCCATAACGCTGGGACGAACTTTTGATGGGCATGGTAACCTCCACTGGACAGGGCGCTGACGGCGCATATACTAAGCACACTATATATATGCTTAGCACACTATGTAAATGACCCTCGATCGCAATTCCTCTGTCGGCTATGTCACCAACCTCGCCGGGCGCCTCCTGGTGCGCGAACTCGAGCGGCACCTGTCGCGCATCGGGCTGAGCCCAGCGCACATGCCGGTTCTGCTGGCACTCGATGACGGTTCGGCGGCGACGCAGAAGGCGCTGGCCGAAGACGCGCGCGTCGAACAGGCTACCATGGCCGCCACGCTCGCCCGGATGGAGCGGGATGGCCTCATCCAGCGCACGCCCAACCCCGACGACGGCCGCTCCAGCCTCGTCCGTTTGACGCCGGCCGCACTGGAGAAACTGCCCCAGGTCAGCGCCATTACCCGCAGCATCAACGCGCTGGTGCTCGAACAACTGACGCCCGAGGAACGGGCGCAGTTTTTCACCCTGATGAGCAAGATCACCGCCGTGCTGGAGGCGCAGGAAAAGAACTGATCGTCAGCGGGGATCGAAGCCCGCCTTTTGCCAATCTTTTTCCCCTGCTGACCCAAAAGCCGCCGCCGCACGTTACTGGGGGGAGCGAGGCCGACGAGCGGGCTTGTCGCCTGACGTCCGATTCTCCCAAAAGGCCTCCGATGACCGAAACTTCTTCGCCTCGCCCAGCCCGCCTTCTCGGGCTGGCCACACACGTGCCGCCCCACCGCCTGCCCCAGGATCTTGTCCGGATCAACGCCAAGCGCATCCTGGGCGAGCGCTATCCAGATTTCGCACGACTGACGAAATCCTTCGAGAACGCCGGCATCGAGGCGCGCTATTCGGTGGTACCGTTCGAATGGTTCGAACAGCCGCAGGACTGGCCCAGCCGCACCGCGGCCTTCCTCGACGGCGGGCTTGCCATGTTCATCGGCGCAGCGGAAAAAGCGCTCGCGGCGTCCGGCCTTGAGCCTCAGGACATCGACACCGTCGTCACCGTCTGCTCGACGGGCATCGCCACCCCAACGCTCGAAGCCCGGGCCATGCAGACCATGGGCTTTCGCGCCGACGTCCATCGGTTTTCGGGCTTGGCTGTGCCGGCGGGGTGAGCGGGCTGTCGCTGGCGGCGCGCCTGGCTCGCGCCGAACCGGGCAGCAAGGTGCTGTTCGTGTGCCTCGAGACCTGCACCCTCTCCTTCCGCGATGACCGCATGCAGAAGGCCGACATAATCGCTACGGTGCTGTTTGGCGATGGCGCCGCGGCGGCGTGCCTCTCGACCGAGGGGGAGAGCCAGGCGAGCATCGGACGCGGCGTCGAGCACACCTGGACCGACACCTTGGCCATCATGGGGTGGGACGTGGACGAAAAAGGTTTTGGCGTGATTTTCGATCGCTCCATCCCCGAATTCGTCAAGACCGAATTCGCCCAGGCCGTGGCGACTGGCCTTGCCGCGATGAACCTCGCTGAGGATGAGGTAACGCGTCTGGTCTGCCATCCCGGCGGCGCCAAGGTTGTGGAAGCCATCGAGGGCGCCCTGCATCTCCCCTCCGAAAGCCTCGATCACGAGCGCGGGGTGCTGCGCGATTTCGGTAACATGTCAGCCCCCACCGCCCTTTTCGTGCTCGAGCGGGTGCTCAAGGACCGCCCGAACGGCCCGTTGGTCATGGCGGCGCTTGGCCCGGGTTTCACCGCATCCCTGCTCGAGATCGACGCAAAATGACCGCGTCGCTGCCGGCCATTTTCTTCATCGGCTTCGTCATCGTGCAGCGGCTGGGGGAACTGGCGCTGGCCCGGCGCAACACACGACGTCTGCTTGCGCGCGGCGCGCGGGAAATCGGCGCGGGGCACTATCCGTTGATCGTGGCGCTGCATACCGCTTGGATCGTCGCCATCGCGGTGTTCGGTTGGACCGAGGCCATTCACTGGAGGTGGCTCGCGGTCTATGCCGTCCTGCAGATTTTCCGGGTGTGGATATTGGCCAGCCTCGGCGCCCGCTGGACGACGCGCATCATCGTGCTCGACGAGCCGCTGGTGAGGCGTGGGCCCTATCGGTTTCTGCCGCATCCCAACTATACGCTGGTGGTGGCCGAAATTTTCGTGACCCCGCTGGTGCTGGGACTATGGCCGGTGGCGCTGGTGTTTTCGGTGCTCAATGCACTGGTGTTGTGGCTGAGGATTTCGGTGGAGCACCGGGCGCTGTACGGGAGCGCGTGAATAGGCGCAACAAGGGTTCCCGCTTTTGCGGGAATGACGTCGGGGGTGAAAAAGAGGTTCGGGGAGAGACGGCCCGGGCCTTCAGCAGTTTCTCGACCCGTTCGTCATTGCCGGGCTTGTCCCGGCAATCCAACTCGCGGGCAGATGGACCACCCGGATGAACCGGGTGGTGACGATGGGGGTCGTCGCCTGAGCGGCAGGCAACGACGGGCTGTCTTGCTTAACCGGACATCCGGGCCAGGACTGCGAGCAGCAGCAGGGCGACGATGTTGGTGATCTTGATCATCGGATTGACGGCGGGACCCGCCGTGTCCTTGTAGGGGTCGCCGACGGTGTCGCCGGTCACCGAGGCCTTGTGCGCGTCCGACCCCTTGTAGTGCGTGACGCCATGGGAGTCGGTGAAGCCGTCCTCGAAGCTCTTCTTGGCATTGTCCCAGGCGCCGCCGCCCGCCGTCATGGAGATGGCGACGAAGAGCCCGGTGACGATGACGCCCATTAGCATCGCGCCCAGCGCCGAGAAGGCGTTGGTCTGACCCGCGATCCAGAGGATGAGGACATAGACCACGATGGGGCTGAGCACCGGCAGCAGCGAAGGGACGATCATTTCCCGGATGGCTGCCTTGGTCAGCATGTCCACCGCCTTGGCATAATCGGGCTTGGACGTTCCGGCCATGATGCCCGGATCGGCCTTGAACTGGCGGCGCACTTCCACCACCACCGATTGGGCCGCCCGGCCCACCGCCGTCATGCTCATGCCGCCGAAGAGGAACGGCAGGAGGCCACCGAACAGCAGGCCGACCACCACGTAAGGATTGGCGAGGTCGAAATTGACCGCCAGGTCGGCAAAATAGTGCTTGAGGTCTTCGGTATAGGCGGCAAAGAGCACCAGCGCGCCGAGGCCCGCCGAGCCGATGGCATAGCCCTTGGTGACGGCCTTGGTGGTGTTGCCCACCGCATCGAGCGCGTCGGTGTTGTGGCGCACGCTTTCGTCGAGCCCCGCCATTTCGGCGATGCCGCCGGCATTGTCGGTGACGGGCCCGAAGGCGTCGAGCGCCACGATGATGCCGGCTAGGGCCAGCATGGTGGCGACGGCGACCGCGATGCCGAAGAGCCCGGCGATCGAATAGGTGACGATGATGCCGGCAATAATCACCAACGCCGGCAGCGCCGTGGATTCGAGGCTGACCGCCAGCCCCTGGATGACGTTAGTGCCGTGGCCGGTAACGGACGCCTCGGCAATGGAATTGACCGGGCGCCGGTTGGTGCCGGTGTAGTACTCGGTGATGACGACGATCAGGCCCGTAATGACGAGGCCGACCACACCGCACCAGAAGAGGCTCATCGGCGTGAAGGTCTTGTCTGTGGCTTCGATGGAGACGTTGAGGTCGCCGAAGACGAAGAGCAGCACGGGCAACAGCGCCACCAGCGACAGCACGCCGGTGGCGATGACGCCCTTGTAGAGCGCGCCCATGATGTTCTGGCTCGCGCCCAGCCGCACGAAGAAGGTGCCGATGATGGAGGTGACGACGCAGGCGCCGCCGATGGCCAGCGGCAGAACCATGCCCATGAGCTTGAACGCGTCCGGCAGAATGATCGAGGCCAGGACCATGGTGGCGACGATGGTCACCACATAGGTTTCAAAGAGGTCCGCCGCCATGCCGGCGCAGTCCCCGACATTGTCGCCCACATTGTCGGCGATGGTGGCGGGATTGCGCGGATCGTCCTCGGGGATGCCCGCTTCGACCTTGCCTACCATGTCGCCGCCCACATCGGCACCCTTGGTGAAGATGCCGCCACCGAGACGCGCAAAGATGGAGATAAGCGACGCCCCGAAGCTCAGCGCCACGAGAGAATCGACCACGGTGCGGCTGGTGGGCGCATTGCCCATGCCGGTGAGGATCATGAAGTAGAGCGTGACGCCAAGAAGCCCGAGCCCGGCCACCAGCATGCCGGTGACGGCGCCCGACTTGAAGGCGAGATCGAGGCCGCGACCCAGCGAGGTGGTAGCCGCCTGCGCGACCCGCACATTGGCGCGCACAGAGACGTTCATGCCGATGAAGCCGGCCGCCCCCGAAAGCACAGCACCGATCAGGAAGCCGATGGCCGCGTGGACGCCCAGCAGCAGCCAGGCAAGGATCAGGATGACGACGCCGACGATGGCGATTGTGGTGTATTGGCGCCTGAGATAGGCCGAAGCGCCCTCGCGCACGGCCGCCGATATCTCCTGCATGCGCGCCGTGCCCGCATCGGCCCTGAGCAGGTTCTGCGTGGTCACCACGCCATAGACGATAGACAGGCCGCCGCAAATAACGATCAGCCAGAGTGCCAGATCCATTGGAAGTCCCTTTCTCCTCCAGGGACCCACGCCGGTTCGGCCGGCTCTTTGGCCAGTCCGTTACCCGCCCTCCATCAGGCCCCTCTGGGAGAAGAGATTAGCCAGATCGCGAGGTTAAGCAATGGAGATTGCGCGCTTTTGTCGCAACCATAAATCAGCCCAGTGCAACGACCCGCGCCGTGAGATCGTCGGTATCGCCGGTGACGGCGACCGTCTTCATCCGGCTTGTTTCGCCTGCGATGAAGGCGAAATGGGACTTGGGAAGACCAAGGGCTCTGGCCAGCAAAGCGATCACTGCGGCATTGGCCTTGCCCTTGTCGGGCACCGCCTTGACGCGGAGGCGCAGCGCGGCAGTCCCATCATCGCGCGTTTCCACACCCTCAACGGCGTCCCGCGGGGCATTGGGAGTAACGCGCAAAAACAGCGTCAGCCCTTGGTCGGTGCTGCGGAACCAGTCAGCCAAGCTTCAGTAGAGGCCCATCATGCGGGGCACGTCGTTGGCGAGGAAGGACTGGAGGAAGAAGATGATGATGAAGACGATGATCGGCGAGAGATCCAGGCCGCCCATGGGCGGAATCACCCGGCGGATGGGGCGCAGGATCGGGTCGGTAATGGAATTGACCGCGCGCCAGACCATGGCCACGAACTCGTTGCGCGTGTTGATGACGTTGAACGAAATCAGCCAGCTCATGATGATCATGATGAGAAAGACCCACCAGACCAGGTTGAGGATGATGGAAAGGGTCTGCAGAACGGCGATCATGAGGGTCTTTCGTCTTTTCCGCTGAACTTGGGCCCGCCCTATGTAGGGCCAGCGCCGCGAGCCAACAAGTGCCGCAGTGCCGCAATGGTCTGGACCCCGCACCAGAATTCACGCGGTGCAGGGCCCAAGAGACTGACTTTGCCCGGTACGCAGAACTCTTCCATCCGGACATCGCGTTCATTGCATTTAGCGTGCCAGATTGAGGAGCCCCCAAACGCGTGAGCAAAGATTAGAGGAAGGTAAAGTTTCGCATTCTGCGAGCGTCGGGGCGATTGCAGAATGCAAGACAGTTGCAGAATGCGAGACCGGATCACCCGATGTCCTTGATCGGCTTCCAGGTGATGAAGCGCCAGATGTAGAGCACGACCGCGAGAACAACCACGCCAGTCGAGACCGGGTCTACCCAGGCTTCAACGACATCATAGCTTTCGTGCAAGACAAAGCCGGCGCCGGTCAGGATGCCGGTCCACGCCAGAGAGCCCACAGCCGAAATGCCGAGAAACATGCCGAACGGCATGACGGCCAGACCCGCCGGAACGGAAATCAATGTACGAATGGCCGGAATAAGACGTCCTAGGAGCACGGCTATCCCGCCATGGCGCTTGAACCAGTAATCGGCCTTGTCGATGTCGTCCTCGGACAGCGTCGCCACCCTCCCAAGCCGATTGCAGAGCCGGGTGAACCGCTCAAGCCCAAGCAGGCGGGCCGCCAGATACCAGGCCGATGTGCCCACCAGCGAACCCAGCGTACCGGCGATCAGGATGCCCCAAACATTGAGCGCGCCGTCGGCGGCAACATAGCCCGCAAACGGCATGATCAGCTCGGAAGGAATGGGCGGAAACACATTCTCCGCCACCATGAGCAGGAAAATGCCCACATAGCCCCAGCTGGTGATGAACTCGATGATGAACTCGCTCATCGCTAAGGGCCTCCGGGTCCCATCGCCACCGGGTGGGCCCCGGCATCGGTCATGGTGCTGGAACGATTGGCCGGAGAAGCCCGGCAATCCTGGTTCGACACGATGCGGACCTTGTGAGCCCGCTGATCAGGCGGTCTTGGCCGCGCGGCTCATGCGCTTGCGGTCGTTGGGGTCGAGCCAGATCTTGCGCAGGCGGATCGACTTGGGCGTGACCTCGACATATTCGTCCTCGGCGATATAGCCCAGCGACTGCTCGAGGGTGAGCTTCTTGGGCGTCGTCAGCCGAACCGCTTCGTCCTTGGACGTGGTGCGGATGTTGGTCAGTTGCTTGCCCTTGAGGGCATTCACTTCCAGATCATTCTCGCGCGAATGCTCGCCGATGATCATGCCCTCGTAGATGTCGACGCCGGCGTCGATCATGATCGGACCTCGGTCCTCGAGGTTCCACAGCGCAAACGCGACCGACTGGCCGGTGCCGTTGGAGATCAGCACGCCGGTGCGACGGCCCGGCAGTTCGCCCTTGTAGGGCACGAAGGAGTGGAACAGGCGGTTGAAGATCGCCGTGCCACGGGTGTCCGACAAAAGCTCCGGCTGGTAGCCGATCAGCGACCGGGTGGGAACGAGGAGCTGGATGCGGGTCCGGCCGATGCCGGAGGGGCGCATGTCGGTCAGCTCGCCCTTGCGCTCGGTGAGCTTCTGCACGACCGTGCCGGTGTGCTCGTCATCCACGTCGATGATGACTTCTTCGATGGGCTCATGACGAACGCCGTCGATATCCTGCATCAGCACCTTGGGGCGGCCGATGGTGAGTTCGAACCCCTCGCGACGCATGTTTTCGATCAGCACGGCGAGCTGCAATTCGCCGCGGCCGGCCACGTCGAAGCTGTCGTTGTCCTCGCCGGGGGTGACGCGGATGGCCACATTGCCTTCGGCTTCGCGCATCAGGCGTTCGCGGATGACGCGGGACTGCACCTTGTCGCCTTCGCGACCGGCCAGCGGGCCGTCATTGATGCGGAAGGTGACGGACAGGGTCGGGGGATCGATCGGCTTGGCAGCAATCGGGGTCGTGACCGAGGTGGCGCAGAGCGTATCGGCCACCGTCGAGGTGACGAGGCCCGCAATGGCGACGATGTCGCCGGCTTCACCGACGTCCACCGGCGTGCGTTCGAGGCCGCGGAAGGCGAGGACCTTGGAGACGCGGCCCTTTTCGACTTCCTTGCCTTCACGGTTGAGCGTGTGGATCGGATCGTTGGCCTTGACCGAGCCCGAGGTGATGCGGCCGGTGAGGATGCGGCCCAGGAACGGATTGCGTTCGATGGTGGTGACCAGCATGCGGAAGGCGCCTTCTTCCACGGCCGGCTCGGGCACGTGCTCGACGACCTTGTCGAGCAGCGGCGCCAGCGTTTCCTTGGGGCCTTCGGGCTCGAGCGCCATCCAGCCCTGCTTGGCCGACCCGTAGAGCACCGGGAAATCCAGCTGGTCGGGAGACGCATCGAGCGCGATGAAGAGGTCGAAGATCTCCTCGAGCACTTCCAGATGCCGCTCATCGGACTTGTCGATCTTGTTGATGGCCACGATGGGCCTGAGGCCCTGGGCCAGGGCCTTGCCGAGCACGAACTTGGTCTGCGGCATCGGGCCTTCGGCCGCGTCCACCAGGATCACCACGCCGTCCACCATGGAGAGGATGCGCTCGACTTCGCCGCCGAAGTCGGCGTGGCCGGGCGTGTCCACGATGTTGATGCGGGTATCCTTCCACATCAGCGACGTGACCTTGGCGAGGATGGTGATGCCGCGCTCGCGTTCGATGTCGTTGGAGTCCATGGCGCGCTCTTCGACGCGCTCGTTCTCGCGGAAGGAGCCGGACTGCTTGAGCAGCACGTCGATGAGAGTGGTCTTGCCATGGTCGACGTGGGCGATGATGGCGATATTGCGCAGGGACATCAGGATCAGCCTTGTTGGCATGCTCCACGAAACCTGTCCCACAGAGGTGCACTCGGTGGGGCCGGCCAGGGACGGACCATGCGGTATAAATGTGCCGGCGCCAAAATCGGAAGCGTCCCGACAGTTTGCGCGGCTCTTACAGGAAAGAGGCCGAATTCACAAGGTTTCAATCTGCAGGGGTGGGTTGCAGACAGTCCCCCAAGGGTGCTGCGGGCAGCGCGGACAGGTGGTCAAACCGCCCGGAGCGCGCCGAAAACCGGCCTTAGGAGGCTTTTTGCCTTGCCTGCCCCTTGGCCCTTGCCGAGTGCAGCAGGTTGGCCAGCGCCGCGGCCGACAGCGGTGGCGAGAAGAGAAAACCCTGCACTTCCGACACACCCTGCTCGCGCACCATTACGAGCTGCTCTTCGGTCTCTATTCCCTCAGCCGTCGTAGACATGCCCAGCGAATGGCCCAGACCGATAATGGCCTTGATAATGGCCTGACTGTCCGCCCGCGTGGTGAGGTCGCGCATGAAGGAGCGGTCGATCTTGATCTTGTCGAAGGGGAAGGAGCGCAAATAACTCAGCGAAGAGTACCCGGTGCCGAAGTCATCCATGGAAATGCGAACGCCCATGGCGCGCAGTTCATGCAGCGCCTCGATAGTCGCTTCGCTGTCGGTCAGAAGAAGAGACTCGGTGATCTCAAGCTCCAGCCGAGCTGGCGGCAGGCCGTTTTCGAAGAGGGCCGCCTTGACCTGCGCCACAAGGTCCTTTTGCCGGAACTGCACCGGCGAAAGATTGATGGCGATCCGCACATCACCAGGCCAGCTGGCTGCCGCACGACAAGCCTGGTGAAGAACCCAGTTGCCGATTGGCACGATAAGCCCGGTCTCCTCGGCTACGGGGACGAAGATAGAAGGTGAGATTGTCTGCTCGTCATGATCCCACCGCAGTAATGCTTCTACGCAGGTGACGCGGCTTTCTGCGAGCCCCAGGAGGGGTTGGAACATCAGGCGCAGTTCGTTCCGTGGCAGGGCCAGGCGCAGCCCTGCCTCGATGGCCCGACGCTGTTGCAGCTCGGCATCCATGCCCGTTTCGAAGAAGTGATAGGTCGAGCGCCCCTCGCTCTTAGCCTTGTAGAGCGCCAGGTCTGCATTCTTGACCAGTTGATCGGTGGTGATTCCATCCAGGGGCCCCACGGCGATCCCGACGCTGGCGCCGATCTCGATCTGCTGGCCGCCGATGTTCATCGGCGCGGACATGGACTTGATGATGCGATCGGCGACACGTGCCGCAGTGTCGGCGCTCTCGATCGGGTGCAGGAGGATGGCAAACTCGTCCCCGCCCAGACGCGCCAGAAGGTCGGATTCGCGCGTTGTACCCCAAAGACGGACGGCAGCCTGCTTAATCACTTCGTCGCCCACCGCGTGTCCCAATGTGTCGTTTACGGCCTTGAAGTGGTCGAGATCCACATAGAGCACAGCGCTCATCTCACCCCGTTGCAGGCCTGCCTCTGCCTTGGCCATCTGCTCCAGGAACTCGATCCGATTTGGGAGATCGGTCAGCGCGTCATGCCGCGCCAGATGGCGAATGCGTGCTTCGTTCTGCTTTTGCTCGGTAATGTCCTCATGCGTCGAGACCCAGCCGCCATCCTTCATCGGGTGGTGCTGCATCATGATGGTGCGGCCATTGAGCTCGTGCACCGTCTTGCCGTATTCGCGCCGGGCGATGACCTCGCGTCGCCAGGCGATATATTGCTCCCTGGTCCCGCCGGTGGACATGCCGACATCGAACAGATGTCCCAGGATGTTCTCGAGCTGGGTCCCGGGCCGCAGGTACTCCACCGGCAGGTTGTAGATGCGGGCGTAGGGCTCGTTGCAGATCACCAGTCGCCCTCGTGCATCCATCATGCAGAGCCCGATGGAAATGTTGTTGACCGCCGCATCGAGACGGATGTTCTGCCGTTCCAGCTCCAGCTTGCGCTTCTGGGCGCTTTCGGAAAGAGCGATTTCGTCGGTGATGTCTTCGTGCGTCACCACCCAGCCGAGCTGCGGCGAATAGATGTGAGCGGTTTCGATGATCCGACCGCCGCGGACCACCTCCTGGCTCTTTGCGCGCGCGCCTGAGCGGTTGTTGAGCAGTTCACCCGAATAGTGCTCGTAGAACTCTTCAGGACCGTGTTCGGAATGGTTACCGAGCCGGCAGGAGAGGTGCACCACCTCCTCCAGGGTCATGCCGCGACAGATAGCGTCCTCCGGAAACCCATAGAAGTCCCGGTAGTGCTTGTTCCACATCAGGAGGCGGAACTGAGGCGACCAGACGCAGAAGCCATAGGGAATGTTTTCCAGCGCTGCATCGAGCAGCAGCTTTTCAGCCACTTCCCCCACGGACCCTTCGCTTTTGCCTTGCATCGAGCCCCCCAAGTGCAAGTCCACGACCGACGCTGGCGCAAAAGCTACGCAGCCCCCCTTAACGGCGCCTTAAATCGATGACACGCAATCGAATTCGGGCAGTCGCGCCTCGATCTGGAGCGCCCCCTGGGCGGGTTCGAGCCGGCCCATGTCGAGCCGCAGGTGATAGGTTCGCCCGGCATGGACGGCATCCTGCCAGCGCTGGACCGGCGCGGGTATGCCGGGCCCGGCAACATAGAGCCCCTGCGCCGGATCGGCCCGCCGCCGCGCCATGATGACTTCGAGCGCGCAATCGATCCCCACCAGCATCACCGGCAGGCGCGCGAGGCGCTCGGCCATCACGGCGAAGGGATCGAACGGGGCGGCGTAGTCGCGATGCATGCCAAGTTCGGCCACCACGTCGAACCCGGACCGGGCAAAGACGGCGAGGGCATTGAAGAAGGCCGGATAGAGAAGAGCCACCTGCGGCTCGAGATCGGGCCGTTCGCCGCCGGGCCGCAGCCCGATGCCCGGCAGCAGGTGCGGCGGCAGCGTCGCATTGAATGCGTCCACGCCCCAGTTGAGCCAGGTGCCCCCTTGCGCCTGGATGGCGCGGGCCAGCGTCGACTTGCCCGAGCGCGGTGCCCCGTTGAGGATGACGATGCGACCGGGCATGGCGAACTCCCAGGAAGACGGGCGGGCCGCCGGCCCACCCGCAGTCAGGTCAGCGGCGCGCCCTGGCGTTGCGGGCGGCCCAGGTCTTGAGCCGGAGGCCGTTGAGGCGGATGAAGCCCTCGGCATCCTTGTGGTCATAGGCCACCGCGCCCTCCTCGAAGGTCACGAGGTCTTCCGAATAAAGGCTGTAGGGCGAGGTGCGGGCCACGACATTGGCCGAGCCCTTGTAGAGCTTGATGGTGGCCTCGCCGGACACGAACTCCTGGCTCTTGTCGATCAGTGCCTGCAGCATTTCGCGTTCCGGCGAATACCAGAAGCCATTGTAGATGAGCTCGGCATATTTGGGCATGATCTCGTCCTTGAGATGCGCCGCGCCGCGGTCGAGCGTGATCGATTCGACGCCGCGATGCGCATGCCAGAGAATGGTGCCTCCGGGCGTCTCGTAGACGCCGCGCGACTTCATGCCCACGAAGCGGTTCTCCACGAGGTCGAGCCGCCCGACGCCATGCTTGCCGCCCAGCTCGTTGAGCCGGGTCAAGAGCGCTGCCGGCGACAGTGTCTCGCCATTGACCGAAACCGCATCGCCCTTTTCAAAGCCGATCCTGACGTATTCGGGCTGGTCCGGGGCCTTTTCCGGGTCGGTGGTGCGCTGGTAGACGTATTCGGGCGCCTCGACGCCCGGATCCTCCAGCACGCGGCCTTCCGAGGAGGTGTGCAGCAGGTTGGCATCGACCGAGAACGGCGCCTCCCCGCGCTTGTCCTTGGCGATCGGGATCTGGTTGGCTTCCGCATATTCGAGCAGCTTGGTGCGGCTGCGCAGGTCCCACTCGCGCCACGGCGCGATCACCTTGATCGAGGGGTCGAGCGCATTGGCGGTGAGCTCGAACCGGACCTGGTCATTGCCCTTGCCGGTGGCGCCATGCGAGATCGCATCGGCACCGGTTTCCTGCGCGATCTCGACCAGCCGCTTGGCGATCAGCGGCCGGGCGATGGAGGTGCCGAGCAGGTAGAGCCCCTCATACATGGCGTTGGCGCGGAACATCGGGAACACGAAATCGCGCACGAATTCCTCGCGCAGGTCCTCGATGCGGATGTCCCTGATGCCGAACATCTCGGCCTTGCGGCGCGCCGGCTCGAGCTCCTCGCCCTGCCCCAGGTCGGCCGTGAAGGTCACGACCTCGCAGTTGTAGGTCTCCTGCAGCCACTTGAGGATGATGGAGGTGTCGAGCCCGCCCGAATAGGCGAGTACCACTTTCTTGATGTCATTGGCCATGTGTGTATCTCGGTAGGGTCGGCCGGAACGGCCCCAAATCGGGCGCACCCTATTCATCTGCACGCTTTGGTGCAATTGTCGCCCGACAAAAACGACAGATCGCGCCGATGCCCGCTTTCATTCCCGACCTGCCCGTCATTCTCGCCTTCGCGCTGGCCGCGTTCGTGCTCGCCGTCACCCCCGGGCCGGACATGGCGCTATTCGTCTCGCGCACCATCCACTGGGGCCGCAGCCATGGCTTTGCCACCGTCCTGGGCGCCATCACCGGCATCGCCGTGCACACGACGCTCGTTGCCTTCGGCATTTCCGTGCTCATCGTCGCCGCGCCCGCCGCCTTCTGGGCTTTGAAAATCGTTGGCGCGCTCTACCTGGTGTGGCTCGCCATCCAGGCCATCCGCGATGGCGGCGGGTTGCTGGTCGCCCGCGCCGGAGGACGGCAGCCCAGCTGGGGACAATCCTACCTCACGGGGCTGGGCATCAACCTCACCAATCCCAAGGTGGCGTTGTTCTTCGTGACCTTCCTGCCGCAGTTCGTTTCGGCGGCCGATCCTGCCGCGCCCGGCAAACTGCTGTTCCTTGGCGCCGAGTTCGTGCTCGTCTCACTGCCCGTCGTGGTCGCGGTCGTGCTGTTTGCCGAATGGCTGACGCAGACGCTCAGGCACAACCGCTGGGTCGGCCGCGCGCTCAACTGGAGCTTTGCCGCCGTCTTCATGGCTTTTGCCGCCACCATCCTCCTCGCCGAAGGGCGCAAGTAAGTTGAACTACCGCCACGCCTTTCACGCCGGCAACTTTGCCGACGTGGTCAAGCACACCATTCTCAGCCGCATCCTCGCCTATCTGATGCGCAAGGACGCTCCGTTCCGCGTCATCGATACCCATGCCGGCGTCGGCCTCTACGATTTGCGGGGTGACGAGGCCGGGCGCACCGGCGAATGGCAGGAGGGCATCGCGCGGCTGATCGACGCCAAACTGGCCTCGCCGGTGGCCGAAGTGGTCGAGCCCTATCTGTCGGCGGTGCGGGCCCAGAACCAGGATGGACGCCTGCGCTACTATCCCGGCTCTCCCATGATCACCCGCCACATGATGCGCCCGCAGGACAGGCTGATGGCGCTTGAACTGCATCCCAGCGATGCCTGGGCACTGCGCAAGAATTTTACCGACGATTTTCAGGTGCGGGTGACGACACTCGATGGCTGGGCCGCCATGGGCACACACCTGCCGCCCAAGGAAAAGCGCGGCCTCGTGGTGGTCGATCCGCCCTTCGAGGAAAAGGGCGAATTCACCCGCATGGCGCAGAGCCTTGAAAAGGCTCATGCCCGCTGGCCGGGCGGCATCTATGCCTATTGGTATCCGATCAAGGAGCCGCGCGAAGTGGACGCCTATATCAAGGCGCTCAAGGCCTCCGGCATTCCAAAAATCCTGCGGATCGAGCTGAGTATCGACCGCCCCACCACCCCGCCGCGCCTCCATGGCACCGGCATGATCGTGGTCAACCCGCCCTATGTGCTGGAAGCAGAGATGCGGACGCTATTGCCGGCGCTGGCGGAGCTGCTCAGCGATCACGGGCGCGGCCGGTGGGCCGTTGAGTGGGTAGCCGGAGAGTAGCGTCTACCACACGCGGCCTGCCCACCATCCTAGTCCCGGGGCCGCCGCATGTCGCGCCGCTGCCGGGTCATCCGCGTTGGCGCGTGAAACGCGGGTGGCTTTTCCCGCACCCAGGCGAGGAAGGTGGCGATCTCGGGATCGGCCCGTAGGCTCTCGATGCCGGCGAGGCGGCGGGCCAATTCTGCCTCCGAGAAGCGGGCATGGATGGCGCTGTGGCAGATCTGGTGCAGGCGCACCGTGCCCTTGTGCGTGCCGCCCTTGAGGCGGGGCGTCAGGTGATGCCGGCTCGATTTCGCCTCGGGCGGGATCGGCCGCTCGCACAGGGGACAGATCGGCGGCTGGCGAGACGCTGCGGCCTTTGCGGCAGCCGCCATGGCAACCTCGACCCGGCGGGCCGAGGGCTTCATCAGACGCCGGCGAGGGCGTCGCGATCCTTGCGGGACAGCCGCTCGCTCTCGCTCTTGAGCTGACCGCAAGCGGCGAAGATGTCCCGACCGCGCGGAGTCCGCACCGGAGAGGCATAGCCGGCACGGTTGACGATGTCGGCAAAGCGCTCGATGCGGCTCGAGGGCGAGGTGCCGTAGTTGGAGCCGGGCCAGGGGTTGAACGGGATGAGGTTGATCTTGGCCGGAATGCCCGCGAGGAGCCGCACCAGTTCGCGCGCCTCGGCATCACTGTCGTTGATGCCGTCGAGCATCACATATTCGAAGGTGATGCGACGGGCATTGGAGAGGCCCGGATAGTTGCGGCAGGCCTCGAGCAGCTCCTTGAGCGGCCATTTCTTGTTGATCGGCACGAGGACGTCGCGCAGATCGTCGCGCACGGCATGGAGAGAAATGGCCAGCATGACGTCGATCTCGCGGCCGGTCGGCTCGATATAGGGGACGACGCCAGAGGTCGAAAGCGTGATGCGGCGCTTGGAGATACTCATGCCATCGCCGGCCGACGCGATCAGCAGCGCCTGCTTGACGTTGTCGTAGTTGTAGAGCGGCTCGCCCATGCCCATCATCACGATATTGGTAATGGCGCGGGTTTCCCCGCCGGGTACAAGACCGCCGTCGTCTGGACGCTGGCCACCGGGGAAGTCGCCAAGGCGCTCACGCGCCATCAGGATCTGACCGAGAATTTCTCCAGCGGTGAGGTTGCGAACGAGCTTCTGCGTGCCGGTATGGCAGAAGGAACAGGTCAGCGTGCAGCCCACCTGGGACGAGACACAAAGGGTCCCGCGATCACTCTCGGGGATGTAGACGGTTTCCACCTCGACCGGGGGAAAGTTGGGATTGGCCGGATCGCGGAACCGGAACAGCCATTTGCGCGTGCCATCGACCGACACCTGTTCGGAAACGATCTCCGGCCGGTCGAGGTTGAACGTGTCGGCCAGTTTCTGGCGCACGGGCTTGGCCACATTGGTCATCCGCTCGAAATCGGTGACGCCATTGACGTAAAGCCAGTTCCACAGCTGGCTGGCCCGCATGCGCCCTTCGCGCTCGCTGACCACCTCGTGGCACACCAGCGCTTCGGCCAGTCCCGCCTTCGAAAGGCCGATCAGCGGAGGACGGGCCGTAGCGGCGGGGCGCACGGCAGTCGAATGGTCAAGATTCAGCGCAATGCTCATCGCAGGGCTCGATAGGAAACGAAGATGCGGGAAAACCCGCAGTGTCTACCATATGGGGGCGCGATTGGCAAAGTCACGCCAGCGGAAGGCAGACCTGCAGTATCCGACAACCGACGGGCCTCAGGCCACCGTCACCAATCAATTGAGCGGGAAGCGGAAGATCTCAGCGATCAGCACTCGGCCCCGCTGGCCTGCTGGGCAGCGGTGGCCCCGGAAAGCGAGTACTTCTGAGTAACGGTAGTGCCGTCTGCCGCTGTCCCCGAGACCGTCAGGCTGGAGCCGGCACGAATGGCGGCGGCGAGGTTGGCGCCTTGCGAGGCATCGTCAAGCCAGGCCGCGTCGCCCTGCGTGAACAACGAGAAAGGCGTACCATCCACCTTCACCGTCGCCATCGACCCGGTCTGGAAGGTGTACCCTGCGACGACGTTGAATTCGTTGATGACGTCCTCGCCCGGGCGGTTTGTGACGTAAAGGTAGGCGTCCCCATAATCCGCCGGGGTAGGGTCCGTACTCGTCGGCTTGGTCATGGCAAAGCAGACCGTGCCACCGCCATCGTCCGCGGCATAGGCCGACCAGTCGCGGAAATCGCCAAGCACTCGCGCCGACTGCGCCTCAGCCGGCAGCGCGGCAATCAGCAGCAGGGGTAAAGCGAGGGCAATGCGGGTCAAACAGGTCATCAGGCGCAGTACTCTTCATGCGACACGGGGAGGCGGGCTCGAAAGCCGCGCCCTGTGAGTTAGGATCGATGTGTTGCCAAGGGCAAGGCTTACTTGCAGGCCGCGTCGATGGCGTTGACCGCAGCGGTGGCGCCAGAAAGCGAATAGGTATCGACCGTATTCGTGCCCCGCTGGCTGGTGCCGCGCACAACCAGCTGGTTGCCGGCCTTGAAGGCGGAAACGAAACCGGCCTCGTCCCCGGTGGAGGCGAGCCAGGCCGCCGAACCCTCGGTGACCATCGGGTAGGACTTGCCATCGATAGCGGCAGATGCCTTGGCGTCTGTGGTGTTGAAGGGATAGCCGATCAGCGTCTGCACCTCATTCTTGGTCCCCAGCGCCTTGCGGTGAATGATCATGAAGTGGATTGGATCCCGGTTCACGCCTGCCGGCTCGCTCTTTTGCGGCTGCCCCGAAATGTAGCAGATCAAGCCGCTGGCGTCGTTGGCCGACCAGGCTGTCCAGGAGTTGAAGGTGCCAAGCTCGGTAGCCTGTTGCGCCTGTGCGGTCGGCGCGAGGGCCATGAGCGCGCCCACCGCGAGCCCGATTGCAAGGCCACAGGTTTTCGTCGTCATTGCCATGAGTTTCCTTCTGTCTTGCTGCCGTTCGTCGTGAGCTGCCCGCCCAGCGTGACGCGAACATGGTTACCAAGCCGTCAAATCCGCCTATATCCGCGCGGATTTGCCTCAAATGATGGGCAAAGGCGGCGGCAATTTGACGCCAGCGCGTCTACAGGCGCAGCTTTTGCGCAGGACGGTTAAGACAAGACTAACACTTGCGTGAAGTTCAGGCAGCAAGGGGATAACTCTGTTCGATCACATATGGACCGCCCCCCACAGAGCCTCTGCTGGAAAAGAGGATGAATCGACTGGCAGTGAATTCGAGCGGATCGAAGCGTCCGGTTTCGGCAAGGAAGTGTGCTACATCGGCTGAGGAGACACCTTTGAGCCGTGCGAGGGTAACATGCGGCACGAATTTGCGTCCCTCTGGGGCCAGCCCCGCTCGCTGCAACACTCGCTCATGGGCGGCCTGCAGCCGTGTCAGTGCGTCTGACGGTTCCACCCCGGCATAAAGAGAGCGAGGTTTGTCGCCACCGAAAATGCCCAGATGGGTAAGGCGGATGGTGAAGCGTAACGCGTTGGAGAGCCGGTCCAACTCACCGGCCACGTCATCGGCCGTTTGCCCGTCGACATCCCCGATGAACCGGAGGGTGATGTGATAGTTTTCAACGTCGATCCAGCGAGCGCCGATCAGGCCGCCGCGCTTAAGCGAAAGGCGAAAACCGATATCGGCCGGAACTTCGAGGCCGGTAAACAGCCGGGGCATGGGGACCTCCCGGGATTGAGCCAGGGTGATTCTCGATCCGACCGTAACACACCCGCGTGAAGGTGCCAGAGCCGGTTGTCGCACCTGTCTGATTTGCCTTGTAAACACGCAACTCGCTCTCCATATTGTTCGACAAGTGGCAACGCCAATTGCCCCCGGCGGTGAAAAGACCGCGTGTTTCCAAGGGAAAGGAACCAGGAATGGCTCAATATGACCGTCAGACCCTCGGTGCGCGGGCCGGCTCGGCCGCGGCCATCGACGAGGGCCTTCGCAGCTATATGCTGCGCGTTTACAACTACATGGGTATCGGCCTTGTCGTGACCGGCCTCGTCGCCTGGTTCGCTGCCAATGCCGCCGTCACCACCAATGCCGATGCCGCCGCCGGCCAGCTGGCGGACGGAACCCTGGTGACCCAGTGGGGCGCGCTGCTGTTTGCAAGCCCACTGCAGTGGGTCGTGATGCTCGCCCCGCTCGCCTTCGTGCTGGTGCTCAGCTTCGGCATCAACAAGCTCTCGGTCCCCGCCGCGCAAGGCGTGTTCTGGGCGTTTGCCGCAGTGATGGGCCTGTCGCTCTCCTCCATCTTCCTCGTCTATACGGGCGCCTCGATCGCCAAGGTGTTCTTCATCACCGCCGCCACCTTCGGCGCGATGAGCCTTTACGGCTACACCACCAAGCGCGACCTGACCTCAATGGGCAACTTCCTGATGATGGGCCTGATCGGCATCATCATCGCCTCGGTCGTGAACATCTTCCTTGGCTCGTCCATGCTCGATTTCGCGATCTCGGTGCTGGGCGTGCTGATCTTTGTGGGCCTGACCGCATATGACACCCAGAAGATCAAGGAAAGCTACTCCGAGCACTACGGCGCCGACGTGCTGGCCAAGAACGCCATCATGGGTGCCCTGAGCCTCTACCTCGACTTCATCAACCTGTTCATGATGCTGCTCCGCCTTTTCGGCAATCGCGAGTAAACATCGTTCCGAATTGGTTGGACGACAAATCGGGCCGCAGCTTACAAGAGCTGCGGTCTTTTTGTTTGCGCAGCGCCATGTCCGATTTCCAGCTCCGTACCTTCCAGTGGTCCGACATTCCGGCCATCACCACCATCTATCGGCACTATGTCGAAAACACCGCCATCACCTTCGATACCGAGGCGCCGGGCGAAGAGGCGATCGCCGAAAAATATGCGGGCCTTCAGAAACTCGGCCACCCGGTGATCATCGCCGAGCGCGCGGGCCAGGTGCTCGGCTACGCCTATGCCAGCTTCTACCGCCCCCGCGCCGCTTATCGCTTCACCTGCGAGGATTCGATCTATCTCGATCCTGAGGAAACCGGACGGGGCCTCGGCAAGGCCATGCTGACCGAATTGCTGGCGCAGTCGAAGGCCTTTGGCTTCAGGCAGATGCTGGCGGTGATCACCGCCGACACGGCCAATTCCATCGCCATCCACGAAAAGTTCGGCTTCGAACGCGTCGGCTACTACAAGGCAGTCGGCCTCAAATTCGACCGCTGGCACGATATCGTGCATCTGCAAAAGGCGCTGTAGGCCCGTCGGCCGGCCGATAGAGCAAGACCTAGGCCAGCGTTTTACGCAGGACAAAGCAGTCGATGGAACGGCCACTCTGCGCCACGTCCCCGCCTGTCCAACCACGTGCGCGATAGAATGGCAGGGCGGTCCGAGTTGCCTTGAGCCTGGCTTGGGCAAAGCCGCGGCGCCCCAGGTCGGCTTCCATATGGTCCAGAAGCGCGGAACTGATCCCCTGGAACCGCCTGTCCGGCGCGACATAGTTGAGCGCGATTTCACCCTCTGCCGTGGTGGCACCTACGGCAACGACCGCGTTGTCGAGAACAGCGACCATCATGAAGAAACCCTCGCGCATCAGCATTTGCGCGATTCCCTCGGGCGATTTGTTAGCCGTCCATTCGGCAATCCGCTGCGGGTCGTTATCGTGGTCCTGGCCGCAGAGGTCCGTGATGGAGGCGATCAAAACGCGGCTCATGGCTGATGCATCTGCCGGCTCCGCCGCGCGGACGACCAGCGTCACCCCACCACCATCAGGTCGGGGTCGAGCACGCGCAGCACCTGGGCGAGGTCGTGGCCGCGCTTGAGGATGCGACCCTGCTGGTTGGTGACCATGTACTGGCCCTGGCGGTTACGCAGCCTGGGGTTCTTCTCGACGACGAACAGCGGACGTTCCGAGACGCGCGCGTAGATCGAAAACATGGCCCTGTCCTTGAGGAAGTCCATGGCATAGTCGCGCCACTCGCCGGAGGCGACCTTGCGCCCGTACACCCCGAGGATCTGCATCAGCTCGCGCCGCTCGAAGGCGACAACGGTGGGCGCCGGACGCGACGCCCCCGATGGCTCGCCGGCATGAACCAGCGCCAGGTTGGGCGGCGGAGGGGGAGCTTGGCCGGGCACGCGCACCTCTTTCGGGTTGTCATTACGCTGTCATGATCGCGGCAAATGCCGACGCTGGCAAGGGTGCAAGAAACCCCAATTCAGCCACGATTTGTCCTTTGTGGCGCCCAATTGGAGCGGCATCGTTCAACCATTGCCTCCAGTGGCTGGTGGCGGGCCGATCGAGCCCCCAACCCCAAGCGTCCCGCCGCCAGCCGCCTCTATTGTTGACCAAGTCAGTCTCGCCCGCTCCTTCCCCCAAGGAGCGGGTTTTTCTTTGGCCGGAAAGGATCAGCGATCGTAGGCAGCGGCGCCCAGAATGAGGCCCGGCAGCCCCTTGCGCTCCTGCTGCACCACCACGGCAAAGCCGCCATTGTGGTCGCCCAGCACCTCGGGCAGCGGCAGCTTGAACTCTGCCCCCGTGTGCGCCTCCCACATGCCCAAGACCTGGCGGTCGGTGACGACGCGGGTATAGACCATGGACTTGCCGGCATTGTCGCCGTTCTCGATGGCCACTTCGGCGCGGTCGAGATAGGTCACGAGCCAGACCGTGGCGTTGCCGAGACTGGAGTGCGCGGGCACGTCGACCTTGAGCATGTCGCCGTCGCGCTCTACGTCGACCGGCAGCGGCAGGCTGGCGCCATCGACAGCCTCCTGCACCTCGTCGCGGCGCGAGCCGACTACGCCCTTGGCGCCATTGACCACCATCTGTGGCGTATAGATGCGCGACGAGCCCCAGCTTTTCGCGTAGGCCCGCTGGCGATCGGCAAAGGACTGGTCCCCAAAGGTGTCTTCCCAGCCGATATAATCCCAGTAGTTGACGTGGTAGGCCAGCGCGACCACATCGCCGCGCTCGGCCAGGCTGGTCAACATGGCATCGGCCGGCGGGCATTGCGCGCAGCCCTGGCTGGTGAACAGTTCCACCACCGCCTTGGGACGCAGATGCACGCTCTCGGCCTGGGCGGCTGGGACGGAAATCGCAAGAACGGCGAGTCCTAAAAGGGCGGTGGGTAAAGGGTTCGTTGCCATGGCGATCGTTGTAAGCCCGGCCGGTAAAGGCTGCCTAGTCAAAAGCGGGTGAGACTCGCCAGTTCTGGGCGGCGGTGTCCAAAATGCAATGGCGGCCCGGAGGCCGCCATTGAAGGCACGAGGCAAGCGTTGCTTAGGCGGCGACGAGGCTGCGCAGCACGTAGTGCAGGATGCCGCCATTGCGGAAGTAGTCGAGCTCGTTGGCCGTATCGATGCGGCAGCGGGTTTCAACGTTGAGCACGTCACCATTGGCGCGGGTGATCTTGACGGTGACCATGGCGCGCGGCTCGATGGTTTCGACGCCGGAGATATCGACCGTCTCGCTGCCGTCGAGCCCGAGGGTCTGCCAGCTTTCGCCATCCTTGAACTGCAGCGGAATGACGCCCATGCCGACGAGGTTCGAGCGGTGGATGCGCTCGAAGCTCTGCGCGATGACGGCCTTGACGCCGAGCAGGTTGGTGCCCTTGGCCGCCCAGTCACGCGAGGAGCCGGTGCCGTATTCCTTGCCGGCGAAGATGACGAGCGGCGTACCCTTTTGCTGGTAGGCCATGGCCGCGTCGTAGATCGGCATCTGCGACCCATCCGGGCCCTTGGTGAAGCCGCCTTCGACCCCATCCAGCATCTGGTTCTTGATGCGGATATTGGCGAAGGTGCCGCGCATCATCACCTCATGATTGCCGCGACGCGCGCCATAGGAGTTGAAATCCCGGGGCGCCACCTGGCGTTCGATGAGGTATTTGCCGGCCGGGGTATTCGGCTTGAAGGAGCCCGCCGGCGAGATGTGGTCGGTGGTGATCGAATCGAGGAAGAGCGCCAGCACGCGGGCCGACACGACGTCGGTCACCGGCTGGGGTTCCATGGTCAGGTCTTCGAAATAGGGCGGGTTCTGCACATAGGTGGACGAACCGTTCCAGCCATAGGTCTCGCCGCCTTCAACCGCGATCGACTGCCAGTGCGCGTCGCCCTTGAAGACGTCGGAATAGCGCGACCTGAACATTTCCGCCGTCACATGCTTGCGCACAATCTCGGCGACCTCGTGGTTGGAAGGCCAGATGTCCTTGAGATAGACAGGCTGACCATTCTTGTCTGTGCCGAGCGGCTCGGTGGTGATGTCCACGTTGAGCGAGCCGGCCAGCGCATAGGCGACCACCAGCGGCGGGGAGGCCAGGTAGTTGGCGCGCACGTCGGGGTTTACGCGGCCCTCGAAGTTGCGGTTGCCCGACAGCACCGAGCAGGCGACGAGCTTGTTCTCGTTGATGCTGTCGGAAATGGCCTGCGGCAGCGGGCCGGAATTGCCGATACAGGTGGTGCAGCCATAGCCCACGAGGTTGAAGCCGATGGC
The DNA here is from genome assembly GCF_014837245.1 of Devosia oryzisoli. Classification (GTDB taxonomy): domain Bacteria; phylum Pseudomonadota; class Alphaproteobacteria; order Rhizobiales; family Devosiaceae; genus Devosia; species Devosia oryzisoli. The sequence continues at coordinate 435,397 of NZ_JACYFU010000003.1, read as the reverse complement.
ATCGAGGTCTTCCTGCAGCCCCGCGGCCGTCAGGTAGTCGGTGACGACCTGCGACCCTGGCGCCAGCGACGTCTTGACCCACGGCTTGGCATCGAGCCCGAGGGCCCGCGCCTTGCGGGCAACAAGGCCCGCGGCCACGAGAACCGAGGGGTTGGAGGTATTGGTGCACGAGGTGATGGCGGCGATCACCACATGGCCATCGCGCAGCGTGAAATCCTCACCCTTGACCGGAAAATCGATGCCGGTGGCCTGGTCGCCGCGGCCGGCACTGAGGTCGGCCATGGACGCGGCGAAGGCCGAGGCTGCATCCCGGAGCGCCACGCGGTCCTGCGGACGCTTGGGACCGGAGAGCGACGGGACCACGGTCGAAAGGTCGAGTTCTAGGGTTGAGGTGAACACCGGATCGGGTGTCTCCGCGGTGCGGAACATGCCCTGCGCCTTGGAATAGGCTTTTACCAGCGCCACGCGATCCGGGTCGCGCCCGGTCGTGGTGAGGTATTTGAGCGTATCGGCGTCGACCGGGAAGTAGCCGCAGGTGGCGCCATATTCGGGCGCCATGTTGGCGATCGTCGCCTGGTCCTCGAGGCTGAGGTAATCGAGGCCCGGGCCATAGAATTCGACGAACTTGCCGACCACGCCCTTCTTGCGCAGCATTTCGGTGACGGTCAGCACGAGATCGGTGGCGGTGATGCCTTCGTTGATCTTGCCCGTGAGCTTGAAGCCCACGACCTCGGGGATCAGCATGGTGATCGGCTGGCCGAGCATGGCGGCCTCGGCCTCGATGCCACCGACGCCCCAGCCGAGCACGGCGAGGCCGTTGACCATGGTGGTGTGCGAGTCGGTGCCCACCAGCGTATCGGGATAGGCGACGGTTTCCCCGTTCTCGTCCTTGGTCCAGACGGTCTGGGCCAGGTATTCGAGGTTGACCTGGTGGCAGATGCCGGTGCCGGGGGGCACGACGCGGAAATTGTCGAAGGCCGACTGGCCCCAGCGCAGGAACTCGTAGCGCTCGCCATTGCGCTCGTATTCGAGCTCGACGTTCTGGTTGAAGGCCAGCGGCGTACCGAAATTGTCCACCATGACCGAGTGGTCGATGACGAGATCGACCGGCACCAGCGGATTGATCTTCTGCGGGTTGGCGCCGAGCTTGGCGGTGGCGTCGCGCATGGCGGCCAGATCCACCACGGCCGGCACGCCGGTAAAGTCCTGCATCAGCACACGGGCCGGGCGATACTGGATTTCGTATTCGGAGGTGCGGGTCTTGAGCCACTCGGCGATGGCGAGGATGTCGTCCTTCTTGACCGTGCGGTTGTCCTCGAAGCGCAGGAGGTTTTCCAGCACCACCTTCATCGAGCCGGGAAGCTGCGAAACGCCGGCAAGACCGTTCTTTTCCGCCTCGAGGATGGAATAGTAGGTGTAGGTCTTGCCGCCGACCGTCAGCGTCGACTTGGATTTGAAGCTGTCTATCTGCGTCATCTGCTCCGCCCTTCTTCTTGCTGCCTTTGCGCCCATTGCGCTCCGGTGGGGCGAAGCGAAATGCCGCGTTTTCTGGAATGACTCCAATTCAGGTGGGCTTATAGTCAATCGGGATTGCCCTTGCCAGCAAGACCTTGGGTTCAATACGAGATGGGGCCATGACGCCACGGCAAGTGCATTCACCGATCAGCCTGCGCGCCCGGGCCCTGGCCTGCGGGCGGGGCGACACCCTGCTCATCGAAGGTCTCGACCTCGACGTGGAGCCCGGCGCCGGCCTGCTGCTGCGCGGCCCCAACGGGGCAGGCAAGTCCACCCTGCTGCTGTCGCTGGCCGGGCTCCTGCCACCGCTGGGCGGCGAGGTTTCCCTTTTCGGCCATGATCCGGAGGACGGACCTGCCCTGCACTATTGCGGCCACCGCAATGCCGTCCGGCCGCGGCTCGGCGTCCGCCAGACGCTGGCGTTCTGGCGCGACATCAATGGCCCGACGGGTCTTTCCGTCGATGCGGCTCTGGAGCGGGTGGGCCTGCTGCCCATCGCCGGGCTCGACGCAGGCTACCTGTCGGCCGGGCAGCAGCGGCGCCTGGCGCTGGCACGGCTCCTTGTGTCCCGCCGGCCGCTCTGGCTGCTCGATGAACCCACCGCTGCGCTCGATACCGACGGCCACCGCCTGGTCGCGAGCCTCCTGGCGCAGCATCTCGAACAAGGGGGGCTGGCAGTGATCGCGACGCACGACGAGATCGAGCTTCCCGCGCTGCGAACTCTGGCCCTGGCGGCGCGGGCATGAGGGGGTTCCTGGCCGTTCTGTGGCGCGATCTGCGCCTCGCATTAGGCGGCAGCGGCGACGTCCTGACGATCGTGCTGTTCTTCGTCATCACCGGCGCCATAACGCCCTTTGCAGTGGGCCCGGACCAGGCCCTGTTGTCCCGCATCGCGCCGGGCATCGTCTGGATCGCCGCATTCCTCGCCATGCTGCTCGGTCTCGACCGCCTGTTCCGGCCTGACCAGGAGGATGGCACACTGGCTCTCTACCGGCTGGCCGACGTCCCGCTTGCCGCCGTGGTCGCCGCCAAGGTGATCGTGCATTGGCTGACGGCGGCGCTGCCGTTGATTGTCGCCTCGCCCCTCCTTGCCGTCCTCCTCGCCATGGATTTTCCCACCTTCGCCCGCACCGTGGTGTCGCTGTTGCTCGGCACCCCGGCCCTCGCTGCCTTCGGCGCCATCGGCGCGGCCGTGACGGTCACCACACGGCGGGGCGGGCTGCTGGCGCCGATCCTGATTGCCCCGCTCTGCGTGCCGGTGCTGATCTTCGGCGTCGGCGCCATCGCCATGGGGGGTGGACCCGACCAGGCCGGCGCCGCCCTGTTGTTCCTTGCGGCACTCAGTCTCACCGCGCTGGCGCTCTCTCCCTTTGCTGCGGCCCTTGCGATAGACTGGGGGGAAGAGTAGAGCCCGCGCATGAGCATCGAGACCGCACCCAAGATAAGCTGGTGGAATCGGCTGGCCCACCCCGGCCAGTTCGTGGCGCTGACGCGTCCGCTGGTCTGGCCGCTGGCGGCGCTGACGGCCGTGCTCTTTGCTGCGGGGCTGTGGTTCGCCTTCTTCAACTCGCCGGCCGACTACCAGATGGGCGACACGGTGCGCATCATGTACGTGCACGTCCCCACCGCCTGGCTCAGCCAGTTCGTCTACGCCACGATGGCGGTTTCGGCTCTCGGCACGCTGATCTGGCGCCATCCCATGGCCGACGTCTCGATGAAGTCCGCCGCGCCGCTCGGCGCTGCCTTCACCGCGATGGCGCTGTTCACCGGCTCGATGTGGGGGCGGCCCACCTGGGGCACGTTCTGGGAGTGGGATGGGCGCATGACCTCCACCCTCGTCCTGCTCTTCATCTACCTTGGCATCGTGGCCCTCTGGCGGGCCTTCGATGATCAACTGCGGGCCGCGCGCGTGGTGGCCATCTTCACGCTGGTCGGCGCGGTCAACATTCCCATCATCAAGTTCTCCGTCGACTGGTGGTCGACGCTGCACCAGCCGGCCAGCGTCTTCACCCCCGAGGGACCCAAGATGCCGGGTTCCATCCTGACGCCGCTCTTCATCATGTTCTTTGCCTTTACTTTCCTGTTCCTCGTCCTGCAGCTGGTGGCCATGCACACCGAAGTGCGCCGCCGCCGCATCGCAACACTGGAACGGCGTATGGCGCGAGGAAGCGCGGCATGATCGGCCTTGGAGAGCACGCCGAATTCATCATCGCGGCCTATGCCGGCATCGCCATGGGGCTGGCGCTGGTCATCGGGTGGACACTCGCCGCTGCCCGCAGTACCCGGCGCCGGCTCGCGGAGCTGGACACCAGGGACCGGAGCGACCGAGCCTAATGCGCTACGTCCTCTTTGCCCTGCCCCTCATTGCGCTGATCGCCCTGGTTGCTGTCTTTGCCTCGACCATCGACCGGGACCCGGGGCTGGTTCGCTCCGTGCTGATCGACAAGCCGGCCCCGCCGATCGAGCTCGCGGCCGTGGAAGGCCTCGCCGTCCCCGGCTTTTCCACCGCTGACCTCACCGGCCAGACCACCATCGTCAACGTCTTTGCCAGCTGGTGCATCCCCTGCCGCGACGAGCACCCCCTGCTCGAAGCGCTCAAGGCCGAGACGGGCGTTCGCCTCTTCGGCATCAACCAGGCCGATGCCCCGGAAAACGCCCGGGCGTTTCTGGAAGAACTCGGCAACCCTTACGATGCCGTGGGCGCCGACCGCGACCGTCGCGCCTCGATCGACTGGGGGGTCTATGGCGTTCCCGAAACCTTCATCGTGGATGCGGACGGCGTCATCACCTACAAGCACGTCGGGCCGCTGACGCCGCAATCGCTCGAGCAGGAGGTGATCCCTGCCCTCAAAAAGGCCGGAAGCTGACGGACTGGGTGTTCGTTCAGATTGCGTTCAGCCTCGCTGGGGCAGATGACCGCCATGCGGCAAGGTAACCAGTGATGCTCCTCCGGCTCCTCAAACGACTGATGCGCGACAACGCCGGAATTTCGGCTGTCGAATACGCCCTCATCGCCGCCATCATCACGGTCGCCACCACCATCGCCGTCTCGGCGGCCGGCTTCAGCATCGCCGACATCCTGGGCTGACCAGGTCTCAGAAGTCGCTGGTCAATCCCTTGATTTCCCAATCGCCATAGCGCACGGGCTCCAGCCCGCCGCGGCCGCCTCTTTCCCTGGGGGCCATGGCCGTGGCCGCGTCGATTTCGTCTCGCCGTGCCTGCGCTTCCGCCAGCGCGCGCTGCGCCGCCGGGTTTATCGCGCGCGGTGGCGGGGTCGGGTGCTCGGTCTCATTGCTCATCGCGCTCTCCTTCGTGCCGCGACTTTCGGTGCTGCCGCTTGCGCGGAACTGGTGCACACCCAACATAGTTAGCTGAAATCGACAACCCAAGGGTTTGCCATGTTTAATACGCTGCGCACCTTCGCCCTGTTGGCGGCCATGACGGCCCTGTTCATGGTCGTTGGGTATTTCATCGGCGGGACCAGCGGCATGTTCATCGCCCTGGCCTTCGCGGCCGTGACCAACATCTTCGCCTACTGGAACTCGGACAAGCTGGTGCTGCGCATGCAGAATGCGGTGCCGGTGGAGCGCTCGCGCGCGCCCGAACTCTATCAGATGGTTGACGTTCTCGCCCAGCGCGCCGGTATCCCGACGCCGCGGGTCTATGTGATCGAAACCGACCAGCCCAACGCCTTCGCCACCGGGCGCGACCCGCAAAATGCGGCCGTCGCGGTCTCGTCGGGCCTGTTGCGCAATCTCGAAACACGGGAAGTGGCGGGGGTCGTGGCGCACGAGCTGGCGCATATCAAGAACCGCGACACCCTCACCATGACCATCACCGCGACACTTGCCGGTGCCGTTTCGGCGCTGGCGCAGTTCGGCCTGTTCTTCGGCGGCGGCAACAACCGCGATAACCCGCTTGGCGGTGTCGGCGCCCTCCTGATGGTGTTCCTCGCGCCGGTCGCCGCCATGATGGTGCAGATGGCCGTCAGCCGCACGCGCGAATACGAGGCGGATCGCCATGGTGCCGAGATCGCGGGCGACCCGCTGGCGCTGGCCTCCGCGCTCAACAAGATCGCCACCCTCGCGGGCCGCCAGGTCAATGTCGCGGCCGAACGCAACCCGGCGATGGCGCACATGTACATCGTCAACCCGCTTTCGGGGGTGCGGATGGACAACCTGTTTTCGACCCACCCCGATACCGGAAACCGCATCGCGGCGTTGCAGGAGCTTGCCGCAACCATGCAGGTGAACGATAAGGGCGCCTGGCCCGAGTCACCGCGCGGACGCCCAAGCACCATGGGCGCGTCCACCAGCGGCTGGCGCGTGCCGACCGTGGACCGTCCGAGCGATAGCGGACGCGCTCGCGGTCCCTGGGGGTAAGGCGTTCGGGCCAGGACCGGTTGTGCGGCTCCGGCCCTGCGACCATTGGCAAGGCGAATGACGTGACCAGAAAACCCGATCCGGCGGGGCTCAAGCTCCGCCTCATCGCTGCCCAGCGGCTGCGCGATGTGCTGCGCGGCGAGCATTTTTTGCCGCTTACCGCCACAGAGCTGCCCGATGGCCGCGACCGCGCCCTCGCCAACCGGCTCATCACCACGGCGCTCCGGCGGCACGGCCAGATCAACGCCATCCTCGAGGAAACGCTGGCCAAGGGCCTGCCACCGCGCTCGGGAACGTTCGAGGCCATCGTGCGCCTGTCCTTGGCGCAGCTGGTCTTCCTGCCGGAGCTCGGTGCCCACAGCGCGCTGTTCCTGGCCGTGGAAGCCCTCAAGCGTGATGCCAAGGCGCGGCACCTGACGGGGCTGATGAACGCTGTGCTGCGCAAGGCTCAGGGGAATTCGGCCCGGTACGGTCTCATGGACGAGATGCTGCTGCTGCCCGAGCGGGCGCGTGTCGCCTGGTCGGCAAGCTATGGCAGCGATGTTGTTCGACAGTGCGCCGAGGCTCTGGTTGCAGGCGCGCCGCTCGATCTCACCTTGCGCGATGACGATCCAGAACTTGTTGCCGCCCTAGATGCTGAGCCGGCTCTCATGGACACGGTCCGCCTCAAAAACCGCGATCGGTCCGTTGAAGACCTGCTCGGCTACCAGCAAGGTCGATGGTGGGTTCAGGATGTCGCCGCCGCCATACCCGCACGGTTACTTCACCTAGCTCCAGGCAGCGCCGTTCTTGACCTTTGCGCCGCCCCGGGCGGCAAGACCGCTCAACTCTCGAAAAGCGGCTATGCTGTCACCGCGCTGGACAGCGATGCGGCGCGGCTCGAACGGCTGCGAGCCAACATGGATCGGCTTGGCTATACCCCTGACATCGTAGTCGGTGACGCGGCCAGCTTCGCACCTGCAACGGTGTTTGACGGCGTCCTTCTTGATGCGCCGTGCTCGGCCACCGGCACTTTCCGCCGCCACCCTGAGGTGCTCTGGCATAGGGCAGAAGCCGATATCGCGGGGCGCGTGCAGCTACAGCGATCGCTCCTGGCCAATGCCTATCGCTGTCTCGCTGTCGGCGGCACACTAATCTACTGCGTGTGCTCCCTTGAAGCAGTCGAAGGGGAGGACCAAGCCGACTGGGTCAAGCAGGCCCTGCCTGGGCTTGCGCTCTATCCCGTGACGCCCGGGGAGCTGCCGGGTCTCAAAGAAGCCATTACACCGCGCGGCCTTGTCCGAACACATCCCGGCATGGCGCCCAATGGACAAACTGGGGGCATGGACGGCTTCTTCGTGGCGCGCTTCCGGCGAACGCGCTAAGCAGTTTTTGCAATACCTCCGGGAGGGGGTGACGAAGAGGGCGATGCGGCCGGAGCGGCAGCATCAGCGAGGGTCGAGTGGCGTATCTTTGCATCGGCAAAAGGCCCAGCGTTTGGACTTCGCGCTCAGGGTGGCGGGAATGAGACTACGAACCCTCGGAGCCGGCAGAGTGGCGCGGTCACTAGCCGACCGTCTCGTGACCTCGTGGGTCCTGCGCTGGACTTGGCAGGGCCAGGCTGAAAGCAGCTATCCCAACGCTCTCCCAGAATTCAGACCTGCCGACCCGCAGGCCGTGCGCGAGATGATGGCTGGCCGCTACCTGCTTGCGTCCAAACTCGTCGACACCGGCGGACTTTCGCCCTTTGGGCTCGATGTGGACCACCCTGATTGGTGGCAAAGTCTCCAAAGCTTCGCATGGCTGAGACATTTTCGCGAAACAAGGGACTCTGGCGAGCGCCAGTTTGCTCGCACCCTGGTGCTCGACTGGATCGGCAGGGAAGGACGCTTTGCGCGGGAAACGTGGACCCTGACCCTCACGGCACAGCGCATTCTCAACTGGCTAAGGCACCTGCCCTTGCTGCTCGAGGGCGCAACGCCAGAGCAAAGTCGGACAATACGCGCCAGCCTTGCGACGCAGGCTCGAAGTCTTGCGGTGCGTGGCGGCCTGGCGGCAGACCCGGTGGAGCGACTATTCGCAGCCATTGGGTCCCTCGGCGTCGTGTTGGCGCAGAGGGATCAGACAGACACGGTCGACCGGGCTGTGGCGCGGCTGGACGGTATATTGTCGTCTCAGATGGACAACGATGGGTTGCATCTTTCGCGTAACCCGCGCCTCCAGCTCAACCTCCTGACGGAGCTGACGAGCTTGCGCCGCGCCGCGGGCCGTCAGACGAGTCCCGCCATGGCCGACCTGGCCAATCGGGTCGACCGAATGCACGAGGCACTGGACGCCCTGACGCTTACGACGGGAGAACCGACCTACGCGAACGGCTGCGGCCAGGTGGCGCACGATGTGCTCGTCGCGGTGCAGGCTCAAGCGCTGTTGGCCTCCCGCCGTTCAAGACTGTTGGGGGGATACGGCATCGTCCGCTCGGGCGATGCAGTCCTTATCGGGGATAGCGGAATACGGCCGCCGCAGGGTTTCGACGGCGATGCCCATGCCGGAGCCCTTGCCTTTGAGTTTGCCATCGGAAGCGACCTGATCGTCGGCAATTGCGGCCCAGCCCCAGCTGATCTGCCGGAAAGCCGCGACGTCTTTCGGCAGGGGGTGGCGCATTCCGCACCCACAATCGACGGAGAGGACATGTTCGTCGGCGGACGCGGCCTTTCGAAGCGTCCGAGCCCCCAGATGGAGCTCGACAGCGTCGAGCACGCTCTGACGATGGTCAGCAGCGGCTACGTCGGCCGCTTCGGTGCCGAGATCGAGCGCAGACTGACCCTGCTTTCGGAGGGAACGACCTTGGTCGGGCAGGACCGCATCGTCTCTCAGGGTGAGCCGAGGGGGCGCCTATCGATCCGTTTCCACCTGGCTCCCGGCATTGCGGTACGCAGCGGCACCGGGGACGGCATGGTCCGGCTTGTGTTGGGCAATGGGCAGGCGTGGAGTTTCCTCTGGGAAGGCGCAACCTTCCGGGAGGAGGAAAGCGTGCGTCAATCGGCTTCGATGGGATTTCATCGGACCCGCCAGATCGTGCTGGAAACTGCCGTGACCTCCGGGTGCGAAGTGGCCTGGATCTTCACGCGCGACCAGAACTGAGTCCGTCGGGATTGGCCTTTGCGCCGCATCGTGCTAGCGAGCGCCAATTCCTCCAACGTCAATCACGAGATGCAATTGATGGGCAAGACGGTACAGGTCCGGCGGGCGCTGCTTTCTGTTTTTGACAAGACGGGCATGGAAGACTTTGCCCGTGGGCTCTCCGAGAGGGGCGTCGAGCTTGTGTCCACCGGGGGCACACAGCGCCTGATAGCGAACGCGGGACTGCCGGTGCGGGAAATCTCGGACCTCACCGGCTTTCCCGAGATGATGGACGGGCGCGTCAAGACCCTGCACCCCAAGGTGCACGGAGGCCTCCTGTCCGTGCGTGACAATCCCGCCCATCAGGCCGCCATGGACGCGTACGACATCGGTCCCATCGATCTTGTGGCGGTGAACCTCTACCCGTTCGAGAAAACCGTGGCGTCGGGTGCGAGCTACGATGAGATCATCGAGAACATCGATATCGGTGGCCCCGCCATGGTGCGCTCCGCAGCCAAGAACCACGCTTTTGTCACGGTGGTCGTGGACCCGGCAGACTATCCGGCGGTCCTCGATGCGATCCGCCAAGGCGGCGTCCCCTATGCATTGCGTCAGCGTTTGGCAGCCAAGGCTTATGCCCGGACCGCGGCGTATGACAGCGCCATTTCGGCTTGGTTCGCTCGCGAGTTGCAGTTCGACGAGATCGGGTATCGCAGCTTTGCAGGAACCCTTCGGGAGGTCATGCGCTACGGCGAAAACCCGCACCAGTGGGCGGCCTTCTACACGACGGGCGAGGATCGTCCCGGCATCGCCACTACACAGCAGGTGCAGGGCAAGACGCTGTCCTACAACAACATCAACGACACCGACGCGGCCTTCGAGCTGGTCTCCGAGTTCGATCCTCATGTGACGGCAGCCGTTGCCATCATCAAGCATGCCAATCCCTGTGGTGTGGCCATCGCCCGTGATCTGGTCAACGCCTACCGCAATGCCCTGCGCACCGATCCTGTTTCCGCCTTCGGCGGCATTGTTGCGCTCAACCGGGAAATTGATGCGGAAACCGCCACCGAGATCGTCAAGGTCTTCACCGAGGTGATCGTCGCCCCATCGGCAACGAAGACGGCCCAGGACATCATCGCGGCCAAGAAGAACCTGCGCCTGCTTCTGACCGGCGGCGTCGCCGATCCCAAGGCCGAGGGCCTCACGGTCAAGTCAGTCGCCGGCGGATTGCTGGTGCAGGGGCGCGACAACCGCAACGTGGACGATTGCGACATCCGGGTTGTCACGCAGAAGCAGCCAACGGAGCAGGAGATGGCGGATATGCGGCTGGCTGCCAAGGTGGCCAAGCACGTCAAGTCGAACGCCATCGTCTACGTCAAGGACGGAGCGACCGTCGGGATCGGTGCAGGACAGATGAGCCGGGTGGATTCTGCTCTGACCGGCCATCGCAAGTCCATCGATGCGGCGCGCGCCTCGGGGGTGGAGGGAGCGTTGACGCAAGGCTCGGTGGCCGCCTCGGACGCCTTCTTCCCCTTTGCCGATGGCCTCGAGGCTCTGGTGGCGGCCGGTGCCACTGCAGTCATACAACCGGGCGGTTCGGTTCGCGACGACGAAGTGATCGCCGCTGCGGACGCCGCCGGTATTGCCATGGTTATGACCGGCATGCGCCACTTCCGCCACTGATCAGCGGGAGGGGCGTAGCCTCTCCCATATCTTGAGCGGCAGTTCGCAGAGCCCCGGAAGGGGATCGTCGGCCGCGAAAACGCCTCCAAGAGCCGGTGCCAATACGGACTGCCAGCCTGCCAGACCAGGTCTCTGGTGCCGGCCCACATTCTGCGCCAATGACAGGAGCGCGGGAACATGGCGGCGCCACGCTACCCTGTTCTTCCGCCCCACGCGCGGTGGCCCGAGCGGCTCGCCAGTAGCCGCAGCATAGGACTGCCCGATGAAGTCGAGGCCGCAGCTGTCAGCCAGCCCGATCCAGGCCCAGACACGCGTGTTGACGTCGATCAGCTTGAGCCGATCGTCCCTCCGGTCCAGCTTGAACTCAACTTCGACAAGGCCATCATATCCGACAGCCGCCAAAAGCTTGCGGGCCTCGTCGGCGGCGCGCGGCAGGTCGCGCTGGACGACAAACGGGCTGACCCCGAATTCGAGCGGGTACTGTCGCAGGCGCAGCGCCGTCATGTGCCCCTGTTCCTGGCCATTGCGCCAGTATGCGGCATAGGAATATTGCACGTCGCCATCGCCAGGGATGAGCTGCTGAACCACGAACCCGTTGGCACCAACCAGCCGTGCCGCTTCTGCCTGTTTGATCTTGAATAGGCTGGCGTTGTCGCATCGCCAGGCTTTCGCCCGAGTCAGTGCATTGGTTCCCTTGGTGAAACTGGGCTTGATGACCACTGGGTAATCAAGGTCCGCTGGGTTGCTCATGGGTTGATAGACCCGAGGCGTGTCGAGACCGGCCCTTGCGGCAAGGTTTGAAAGCCGGCTCTTGTCGTTGAGAGGCGCAAGACTTGTCCAGTCGAGCACGGGAAGAGCGAATTGGCTCGCCAACCGCTCGTGGTTCTCGGCAATCAATTGCACGCCGAAATCGTCCCCGGGCAGGAGCAGCCATCCGTGGTAATCCCGATGGCGGCTCTCCTCCACCAGCCGCTCCACCGGCGCCGGCTCAGCCGCGCCAACCCACTCCACCACCGTCCCGACGTAGCGCGAGAACCCTGCCACCGAGTGGGACGAGGCAAAAAGGGTCACTGGCACGCCGCGGCGTCCGAGGCTGCGCGCGACAGCAAGGCTTCCGTGAGCCCCTCCGAGGAGAACAACGCCAACCCGGCCGGAATGTGCTGTCATGCCGGACCTCCGCCGGTCGTCGCTGGGAGCTGGGTCCGTGGCGCGAAAAGGTCAGCGCGCCGCCCTTCGAGCGCCTGCGTCATCAGGGCAAGGCCCACCGCCCAGACACTCTCCGCCAGCAATGTCGCCACGGCCAAGCCCATGACACCCCAGATCGGCGCCAGCAACGCTGCCAGCACGACCAGGCTGGCGACAACTGCCAGGCAAAGCGCAGCGCTGCGCGTCTGGTGCCCGCCAAGGGCAAGGATTTGCGCGTTCATCCCCCCCATCACCCGCACTGCCTGGCCCAGAAGAAAGACGAGGAGCGGCCAATACGCGGCAGCGTAGTGTGGGCCGAAGACAGCCAATATCGTGGGGCCGAGTACGGCAAGACCCAGCAAGACGGCGCCAATCGTGAGAAGGCTTGTGACATTGGTGCGATGCAGGACGGTTTCGAGTGCGGCCGGGCTGCCGCTGGCCCGCGCACTGACGAGGTCACGCAAGACGAATTGCTGCGAGGCCATGGCGAAGAAGCCGGCCAAGGTAGCGACGCGGATAGCGACGCCCAGTACCGCCACCTCCTCTACCGGCAGAAAGAGGCCCCCGATCATGACCACAAGATCCGCCGTGGCGCCGCCGGCCAGGGTAACGGCGAGCATGGCGGCGGCACGTCCGCGAAAGAATGGTGCAAGAGCCTTGCCGTTTCCGCCATCCCCCATCCGGAGCGCGTCGTCGGGCCCGAGCAGCAAGGACTGTCCCGCCGCGACGGCGAGCGCAATCAGGGGAAGAGAGACGAGCAGCGACAGTACGCTTTGGGTGGCGCCAAGGCCCACGAGCGACAGAACGACAAGCAGAAGCAGTACCGGTCGGAAGACGAAATCGGGTGCGTAGGACAGCGCGAACCGCTTCTGTGCATTGGCCGCGCTGTTGTTGAGGCGGATTGCGGCAAGCGGTATCGCCGCAAGCGTGCCCCAGAACGCCGCCGCCACCACACTTCGGTCCGCCGGCAAAAGCCACAACAGCCCGGCAAGCCCGAGTGCCATCAGCGCCAGCAGCAGCATGTCGCGGCGCGCTGCCTCCAGAAAAGACCGGACGAGCCGTTGTCGGCCAAAGGCTTGGTAACGCGCCAGATAGGTAAGGCCGATGGCGTGGTAACCCCCGGTGAGAACCAGGCTGAGAAACGTGGTGACGCTCAGCGCCAGAAAGGCGATACCCGCTTGTTCCGGTGCGAAGGCACGCGCGATCAGCAATTGGCTGAGAAAGCCAAAACCGGCACCCGCGAGGCGCGCGCCCATGAGGCCGAAAACGGGCATAACAAGCCGCAAGAACAAGTCCAAGCGATGCTCCGGGACGAAGATGAACCGCGTAGAGCGGTACCCCCTCATACGTCGACAGCCCTTAGATTTCGCTTAATCTTCACCCGCACGTTCTAGCCGTACCAGTGAGTACGGTTGTGCTTGACCCTTACCCTGCCTTGGGCTTAGAACCACTCCACTCTTCATTCCTGCCCGGGGAACCGCCATGGCCGCGCGCACGCTCTACGACAAGATCTGGGACGACCATCTGGTCCAGAACAACGATGACGGTACGAGCTTGCTGTATATCGATCGGCATCTCGTGCATGAGGTGACAAGCCCGCAGGCGTTCGAAGGTCTCCGCCTGAGCGGTCGCAAGGTCCGCCACCCGGAGCGTACGCTGGCCGTGGTCGATCACAACGTTCCAACGACCGACCGCTCACTGCCTAATCCCGACCCGGAAAGCGCTGTGCAGATCGCCGCCCTGGCCGAGAACACGCGGGATTTCGGCATCGAGTACTATGACCCGTTCGACCAGCGGCAGGGGATTGTGCACATCGTAGGGCCCGAGCAGGGATTTACCTTGCCGGGCATGACCATTGTGTGCGGCGATAGCCATACTTCCACCCACGGCGCATTCGGTGCTCTTGCTCATGGCATCGGGACCTCCGAGGTGGAGCATGTGCTGGCTACTCAGACGCTGATCCAGCAGAAGGCCAAGAACATGCTGGTGCGTGTCGACGGCCAACTGCCGGCGGGCGTTACGGCCAAGGACATCATTCTTGCCATCATCGGAGAAATCGGCACCGCGGGCGGCACCGGCCACGTCGTCGAATTTGCCGGTGAAGCTATCCGCTCGCTGTCCATGGAAGGCCGCATGACGGTCTGCAACATGACAATCGAGGGTGGCGCCCGCGCCGGCTTGATCGCGCCTGACGAAAAAACTTTCGCCTATGTCAAGGACCGCCCCCGCGCGCCCACCGGGGCTGCTTGGGACATGGCGCTTGACTACTGGAAGGCGCTCTACTCGGATGACGGCGCCCACTTCGATAAGGTTGTGGTGCTTGATGCGGCCAATCTGCCGCCTATCGTCTCCTGGGGCTCGTCGCCCGAGGACGTGATTTCGGTTACCGGAACAGTGCCGAACCCGGATGAAATCGCCGATGAAACCAAGCGCGCTTCGAAGTGGCGGGCCCTTGACTACATGGGGCTCAAGCCAGGGACGCCGATCACCGACATCAAGCTGGATCGGGTGTTTATCGGCTCGTGCACCAATGGCCGGATCGAGGATCTGCGTGCCGCTGCGTCCGTCATCGGCGGCCGCAAGGTTGCCGACCATGTCAGCGCCATGGTGGTGCCCGGCTCGGGACTCGTGAAAGCTCAAGCGGAGGCCGAGGGTCTCGATGTCATCTTCACCAATGCGGGCTTTGAATGGCGGGAGCCGGGTTGCTCCATGTGCCTGGCCATGAACCCCGACAAGCTCGCGCCCGGAGAGCGGTGTGCGTCTACCTCGAACCGCAACTTCGAGGGCCGCCAAGGCTTCAAGGGTCGTACCCATCTGGTGTCGCCCACCATGGCGGCGGCCGCGGCGATCGCCGGCCACTTCGTCGACATTCGAGAGTGGCACTGAGCGGGGAAGACTGGGCCGGCGCCTACGCGCCGACCCTGGATGACATAGAGGCTTTGGCCAGCCGCGCGCTGGCCGATCTGCCCGAGCCATTCAAGTCGCTCGCGGGAGACGTCACGTGCTCTATCGCGGAGTTCGCCGACGATGACATCCTCGACCATTTCGGTATGGAAAGCCCCTTCGAGCTGATGGGGCTCTTTACCGGCATTGGCCTGACGGAAGACGGAGCGGTGGCACAGACCGGTCAATTACCCAACACGGTATTTCTCTATCGCCGTGCCATCCTCGACTATTGGGCCGAGCACGACGACAACACGCTGGGCGAGATTGTCACCCATGTGCTGGTGCATGAACTCGGCCACCACTTCGGCTTTTCCGACGAAGACATGGAAGCCATAGAGGCGGCTGCCGACGCCGGGCCTTCCTAGCCGCCCCTGTTCTCCGCCTTCGGACCTTCGGTTACGATGCTGGCGGGTTTTTTCGCTGCATCCGTGGTCTCACCCTCGCCATCGCGCGCGACGAACTCGAATTCTGCTTCATTGCCGCCGGAAGGGTCATCGGAGACACGCAGAGCCAGATTGTTTTGTTCCAGTGCGGCGAACCACTCATCCCAACTCACCAGGCGAAAGCCACCGATCCGGTCCGGACCTTCATTCCCCTCAGCATTGATGGCATGCTGGCCGAAGGTCAGTTGAAGCAATGTGCGCTCGTGCGTCCCATCGGGTACTTCCATCAGCATGGGGTTGCCGGCACGCGCGGTCGCCCATTCCCGTATGGCTTGATGGTCGGTAAGAATCTGCGACATCCAAACGCCTCCATTGTTGGCTATCGACAGGAAAGCACCCATTGCCCTCCTGGTTCCTTGACCTAGGACAAACGAAAGGACGTCCCATGCCGCCTACCCTGCGTATCTGCACCCTGGCTCTGGCGGGCATGATGGCCATGCCTCTTCAGGCCTTGGCCGCTGGATGTTTCGTGCCGAAAAGCGTCTCCATCAGCGATAGCGACCGGGATAGGCTTGAGCAGTCAGCGAGCACAACGGCTCGTGCCTTGGGCGAAGCGCTCCTCTCCACCAGTCCCGACGACAGGGCAATCCTAGCCCGTCTCTTTGCTTCCGGGGTGGAGACCACCGACGCTATTTCCGAAGGTACCTATCGTTGCCGCACTCTGAAGCTGGGCGGGCTCCTGCCACTGACAGTGTATGGCTTTTTCCAGTGCCGTATCTCGGACGGTGGCAGAACAATCGAAAAGCTTACCGGCTCACAGCGCTTCAGCGGGGCCCTCACCCCCGGCGGAGACGGACTGACCTATGTTGGCTCTTTGCACTATGGCGATGAACAACCCGGACGGTACGGCGCCGATGAAGAGCGAAATCAGGTGGGGTGCCTGCACAGGATATCTGGCGACGTGCCGCGATATCGTCTTGACCTGCCACAGCCCCGCTTCGAATCTACCATGGACGTCATCGAGATCGAGGCAAACCATTGATCTCTAGGCCATTTCCCTCTTCCAGCGAGACTGCTAAGGGATGCGCAGGAGACCGAACAGATGACAACGCCAAACACCCGTATTCTCTTGGGTATTATCGGAGCCGCACACGGGATCAAGGGCGAAGTGCGGATCACGTCGCACACCGCCGATCCTGAAGCGATCGCCAGTTATGGCCCTCTCGAGACGGACCGGCCGGGCTTGAGCATCGTCATCGAGTCTGCCCGCCTCAACAAGACGGTGTTAGTCGCCCGCCTCAAGGGTGTCGCGGATCGCACTGCAGCCGAAAAACTCAACGGAGTGTCCCTGTTCATTGACAGGAACCGCCTGCCGGCCCACGACGATGAGGACGACTTCTACCACGCCGATCTCATCGGCCTCGATGCCCGGCTCGAGACGGGCGTCAGTATCGGCGAAGTGGTTGCGCTTCCCAACTACGGGGCCGGTGATCTGCTGGAAATCCGGGACCCGCGTTCAGGCGACACGTTTCTTTACCCCTTCACCAAGGCGGTGGTACCTGAGGTTCGGGTCAGTGACGGCTACCTTACCATCGCACCACCGCTCGACGCCGAGCCGGGAGAGGAAGAGCCGGATTGATCTTTTCGGCAGACATCATCACGCTCTTTCCCGAGTTGTTTCCAGGCCCCTTGGGCGCCTCGGTGCTCGGGCGGGGCATGGCAGACGGGCTGTGGCGCCTTCAGGCGACGCAACTGCGGGAATTCGCTACCGACCGGCATCGAACGGTCGATGACACACCGTCCGGGGGCGGTGCGGGCATGGTGCTCAAGCCGGATATACTGGCGCGTGCCATCGATAAAGTCTCCCCTGAGGGCGACACGCGACCACGCATCCTCATGTCACCTCGAGGACGTCCCCTGACCCAGGCCCGGGCCCGCGAGCTTGCTCAGGGCCCGGGGGCAGTGATCGTCTGCGGACGCTTCGAAGGCGTGGACCAACGGGTGATAGAGGCGCGGCAACTCGAGGAAATCTCGATCGGAGACTATGTTTTGGCGGGCGGCGAAGTGGCGGCAATGGTCCTCTTGGAAGCCGTCGTCCGCCTCTTACCCGGCGTCTTGGGCGCCCTCGACAGCAGCGACGAGGAAAGCTTCGAGAACGGGCTGCTCGAATACCCGCAATACACGCGGCCGCAGGTCTTCGAAGGTCGCGAGATTCCGCCGGTTCTGGTGTCGGGGGATCATGGCAAGATCGCCCGGTGGCGGCATGATCAATCGCTGCAGCTGACGCAGCAGCGGCGGCCGGATTTGCTGAACGAGGCCAGACCACTGGACTCCAGGACGAAATTCCCTTAAGAGCCGCCCATTCGTGCGACAGGCGTTTCGGACCGTCGTACAAGAAGACCAAGAAGACTGCCTTCCGTTACCAACCAAGACCGGGCGATGGGCCACTGGCCGCAAAAATCGCTCCTGCGAAAAGATCAGAACGGATCGACCATGACCAACATCATCCAGCAGCTCGAAGCCGAGCAGGTTGCTGAACTCTCCGCCAAGCGCGAACTTCCCGATTTCACCCACGGCGACACCGTCAAGGTGTGGGTCAAGATCCGCGAAGGCGACAAGGAACGTCTCCAGGCCTATGAAGGCGTCGTGATCGCCCGCTCCGGCGGCGGTATCATGGAAAGCTTCACCGTTCGCAAGATTTCGTATGGTGAAGGCGTGGAACGCGTGTTCCCCATCTACTCGCCCAACATTGCCTCGGTCGAGGTGATCAAGCGCGGCAAGGTGCGTCGCGCCAAGCTGTACTATCTGCGCGATCGTCGCGGTAAGTCGGCCCGCATTTTCGAATCGACCAACGCTCGCACCCGCAAGATCGAAGCCGGCGAGCGCGAGGCCGCCCAGGCAGCCCGCGATGCCCGTGAAGCTGAGAAAATCGCTGCCGCCGAGGCCTTCGCCGCCGAACAGGCTGCAAAGGACGCTGAGGCGGCGGCTGCCGCCAAGGCGGCCGAGGAGACCGCTGCTTCTGAAGGCGAAGCCAAGAGCGAATAATCTCGCCAGTGCAGCAAACCAGACAAGCCCGGCTTGCGCCGGGCTTTTTTTATGCGCGGTTGCCCGCCATATGCGATTCACGTGAAACGTCTGCCCTGCACCTGCAGCAGTCTCCTGACATCCGCTGACAGTCCTCCAGACTTTCCGGCTTTACCCTTGCGGTTAGCTTGGCGATAAAGGCCGCGGCGTTCCGCCGCCTCGATCCACCAAGCTGAAGAACCCATGACCCTTTCCGTTGTCACCTGGAACATCAACTCTGTGCGCCTGCGTATCGGTCTGGTGCTCGATTTTATCGCGCAGTACCGGCCCGACGTGCTGATGCTGCAGGAGATCAAGTGCACCAACGACCAGTTTCCGCGCAATGCCTTCGTTGAGGCCGGGTATCCGCATCTGGCTGTGCATGGCCAAAAGGGGTATCACGGCGTCGCCATCGTTTCGAAGTACCCGTTGACCGATATCTCGAGCCGGGTGTTCTGCGAAATTCCGGAGTCGCGGCATGTTTCGGCGCTCGTGGATTTGGGCCACGGTCCATTTACTCTGCACAACTTCTACATCCCGGCCGGCGGGGATGAGCCGGACCCGGAGGTCAACCCGAAGTTTAAGCACAAGCTGGGATTTCTGAACGAACTCAAAGCATGGTTTGGAGAGCCGCTTTTCGAACGCGGGCAACTGATCGCCGGCGACTTCAACGTCGCGCCCCATGAAAACGACGTCTGGAGCCACAAGCAGCTGCTCAAAGTGGTTAGTCATACGCCGGTGGAAACAGAGGCTCTGGATGCTCTTCTGACCGGCGGGCATGGCTGGGTCGACCTGGTGCGGAGGCACGTGCCCTACGACCAGAAGCTTTACAGCTGGTGGAGCTACCGGGGTATCGACTGGGAAAAATCCGACCGAGGGCGGCGCCTTGACCACATCTGGTCGACGCGCGACGTCGCTGAACGTTGCATTGGCGCCGAGATCATCAAGCCGGCGCGCGGATGGTCAGACAAACCCTCGGACCACGTTCCGGTGATCGCACGGTTTGCCGGAGTTTAGGATTACATCTTTCGGCGGAGCGGCTGAAGCGCGCCCAAATACTCCCGGAGGTCGCTCTCGATACGGTCAATAGCCTGCTGCGCCAGGTCGTCATCCTGCCGCAAAAGCTTGAGGAAGGCAGCTCGGGGCACGAACAGCGTGTCGCAGTCACTGATCGCCGTAAACGTCACTGGCCGCGGCTTGGAGAGGATCAGAGCCATGAGGCCGATCACGCTGCCCGGCGCGCTGACCGTGTAGGGCTCGACAGCGTCCACTCCCTCATGTGTCGCGCGCAGGCTTCCCTCGACGAGGACGTGTGCGCCTTGTGGATCCTCGCCCGCCTTGTAAATCGTGGCGCCAGCAGAAAAGTGGCGCCGATCGCTTGCGAAGCCAAGCAACTCGCGCTGCGTGTCCCCACACATCTCGAAGAAGTCTGCCTTGGCCAGAATAGCGGCCGCGTCGTGCATTCTCATTTGCGACCAGACCCTAACGAGCGAAAGCCGCTCGCGGCAGGCGAACGGCAGGCGCGCAAAGTATAGGCGAAATGGTCAACTAATTGAACTCATTTGTCGCCGCCCTCACGGGACCAACCGGTAGCCCCCATCTTCTGTCACCAAGAGGCGGGCATGGGAGGGATCCCGCTCAATTTTCTGACGCAGTCGATAGATATGGGTTTCGAGCGTATGAGTCGTCACCCGGTTGTTGTAGCCCCACACCTCCTTGAGCAGCACATCCCGCGTGATCGTCTTCGGACCCTGCCGGTAGAGATACTTGAGAATTGACGTTTCCTTGTCAGTGAGGCGCACCTTGTTGCCGTCCGTCGTCTCCAGAGTTTTCGCGGCGGGCTGGAAGCTGTAGGGGCCGATGGTGAAGACCACGTCTTCACTCTGGTCGTGCTGACGAAGGGCCGCGTTGATTCGGGCCATCAACACGGGGAAGCGGAACGGCTTTGTCAGATAGTCGTTTGCCCCAGCCTCCAGCCCTTTGATCTCGTCTGCTTCAGTGTCGTGGCCCGTCAGCATGAGCACCGGGCTGCGATATCCTTCGTCCCGCATCAGGCGCACCGCTTCGCGGCCATCCATGTCCGGCAATCCAACATCGAGAATTGTCAGTTCGACGTTGTGATCGCGGACAGCCTTTAGCGCGTCGTTCGCCGTACCTGCCTCTAGAACTTCGAAGTCCGGTTGCGCGCGAAGTTGCTCCACCAGCGTCTGGCGCAGATCTGCGTCGTCGTCCACCACCAGGATGCGTCGCTTGTTCATTCGGTTCTCCGGGAGTTGGCGCCTCGACCAGCTAAGTCACGACCTTGCGACCATTTTCGGCCGCACCTTCACGTGAGTGTCAATGGTTTTCCAGCAACGCAGATGAGGTCGGGAAAGTTGCAGGCGCTCCAACGACATGACCTGCAGAAGCCGTTGCACACAAGCTAGACCTTGCTCGGACGCCGGCCGAAAAGCGCTGAACCTACCCGTACCTGCGTTGCACCCATTGCGATGGCCACCTCAAAGTCCCCGCTCATACCCATGGACAGGCGGTCGAGGCCGCAGTTATCTGCCAGCTCAGCGAGCTGTGCGAAGTAGGGGCCGGCGGGCTCGCCATCGGGTGGAATACACATCAACCCGACCACGTTGAGACAATGGGTGTTGCGGCACCTGTCCACGAATGATTGCGTCTGCTCTACCGCTATTCCGGCCTTCTGCGCCTCGCCGCCGATGTTGACTTGCACGAAACACGGCAGGTGACGCCCGGAACGCTGCATTTCACCGGCCAGCGTTGCGGCCAGCTTTTCACGATCCACCGTTTCGATGACGTCGAACACCTGTACGGCGTCGCGCACCTTGTTGGTTTGAAGCGGACCGATCAGGTGCAGTTGGATGTCAGGGTAGCGGTCGCGCAAAGCCGGCCACTTGTCCTTCGCCTCCTGCACCCGATTTTCCCCAAAATGCTTCTGGCCGGCCTCAAGGAAGGGCACGATCTCCTCAGAAGGAACGGTCTTTGAGACGGCAATCAGGTCCACCGCGTCTGGCGGTGATCCGAAGCGGCGGCGCGCTTTTTCCATGCGTGTGCGGATATAGTCCAGCGCCAAGCGCGCGCTCTCTGCCGTCGCGACCATGCATCCACCCCGTTTGTGTTGACCTGAGACAGGATTTCTGGTGATGGTCCGGGTAACCAATACCCACCGGAAACGCAAGGCGCGCCGCCTGCCCGACGCGTCTGCCCTCCCGCCTTGGAAGGACGACCACCCGTGAGCGGCGAACGCTACAATCCGCGCGAAAGCGAACCAAAATGGCAGAAAGTCTGGGATGAAGCCCGGACTTTCGTGACTGCCAATGACGACCCGCGTGAGCCGTATTATGTCCTCGAGATGTTCCCCTATCCTTCGGGGCGCATCCACATGGGCCACGTGCGCAACTATGCCATGGGTGATGTGGTCGCTCGCTATCAGCGCGCGCGCGGCAAAAACGTGCTTCACCCCATGGGATGGGATGCTTTTGGACTGCCCGCCGAGAACGCTGCCATTGAACGCAAGACCCACCCCGGTACCTGGACCTACCAGAACATCGAGTCGATGAAGGCCCAGCTCCAATCAATGGGACTATCCATCGATTGGACCCGCGAGATCGCGACCTGCGACCCAAGCTATTACCAGCACCAGCAGTCGATGTTCATCGACATGATGCAGGCGGGCCTGGTGACCCGAAAAAGCTCCAAGGTGAACTGGGACCCGGTCGACATGACCGTGCTCGCCAATGAGCAAGTGATCGAAGGCAAGGGCTGGCGCTCGGGCGCCCCGGTGGAACAGCGTGAGCTGACCCAGTGGTTCTTCAAGATCTCCGACTTTGCCGAGGAACTTCTCGAAGCCCTGGATACGCTCACGGAGTGGCCCGAGAAGGTGCGCACCATGCAGCGCAACTGGATCGGCAGGTCCGAGGGTCTGCGGCTGCTGTTCGAACTGGTCCCCAGTGCGAAGACCGATACCAGGAGCATAGAGGTGTTCACGACGCGGCCGGATACCATTTTCGGCGCATCCTTTGTTGGCTTGTCGCCGGATCATCCGCTGGCCACTGCCCTGGCAACCAACAATGTCGCCCTTGCCGAGTTCATTGCTGAGTGCCATCGGCACGGCACTGCCACAGAGACGTTGGAAAAGGCCGAAAAGCAGGGGTTCGATACCGGCCTTCGTGTGAAGCATCCCGTTATCGAGGCGGAGACGCTGCCGGTTTACGTCGCCAACTTCATCCTGATGGATTACGGCACAGGCGCGATCTTTGGCTGCCCCGCACATGACCAGCGCGATCTTGAGTTGGCGCGCAAATACGGGCTGCCGGTCAAGCCCGTGGTGTTGCCGCCCGGCGCCGACCCTGCCAGCTTCGCTATCGGCTCAGAGGCCTATGTTGACAGCGGAAACATTTTCAACTCGGGCTTCCTCGATGGCCTGTCGATCGGCGAGGCGAAGACGGCCATCGCGGACTTTTTCGGTGCGCGCACTGTCGACGGCAGGCCGCAGGGCCAGGTTGAGGTAAACTACCGGCTGCGGGACTGGGGCATTTCACGCCAGCGCTACTGGGGTTGCCCGATCCCGGTCATCCACTGCGAGGTCTGTGGCACCCTGCCCGTGCCGAAGAAGGATCTGCCGGTTCGCTTGCCGGAAGACGTGACCTTTGACCGGCCGGGAAATGCGCTTGAGCATCATCCGACCTGGAAGCACGTAGCGTGCCCGCAATGTGGCAGCCCGGCACGGCGCGAAACGGACACCATGGACACCTTCGTCGATAGCTCCTGGTACTATACGCGCTTTACCGCCCCGCATGCGAAAACGCCGACCATTCGCGAGGTTGCCGACCGCTGGCTGCCGGTAGATCAGTATATCGGGGGCATCGAGCACGCCATCTTGCACCTTCTCTACTCGCGTTTTTTTACACGAGCCATGAAGGTGACCGGCCACGTCGGGGTGGATGAGCCGTTCAAGGGCCTGTTTACCCAGGGAATGGTCACACATGAGACCTATCGGTCCGCGGCGGGCACCTGGGTCCCCCCCACCGAGGTGATTGTCGAGACGGAAGGAGAGAGCCGCTCCGCGCGCCACATAACTTCAGGGGAACCCGTCACTATCGGCTCTGTCGAAAAGATGAGCAAATCCAAGAAGAACGTGGTGGATCCCGACGAGATCGTGGCCAGTTACGGCGCCGATACCGCCCGGTGGTTCATGCTTTCGGATTCGCCGCCGGAACGGGACGTACAGTGGACGGAGGCGGGTGTGGAAGGCGCCAGCCGTTTCCAGCAACGCGTGTGGCGGCTGGTGTGTGATGTGGTCTCGATGGCCCGCACGACTCCGGGCGCTGACAGCGCGGACGCCGCCAATGCTCTGGCTCTTGGCAAGCTCAGCCACAGGGCAGTTGCAGGCGTCGCTCAAGACATTGAAGGCTTGCGATTTAACCGCGCTGTCGCCCAGATCTACGAACTGACCCACGGCTTGGCAAAAGTCCGTGACGGCGGGGGAGGCCCGCAGACCCTTGCCGCGCTACGCGACGGCGTATGCAAGCTGGTACAGCTGATCGCACCGATGATGCCGCACCTGGCCGAGAGCTGCTGGGCCGAACTTGGCCAGTCCGGACTTGTGGCCGATGCTCCTTGGCCTGAGGTCGATCCCAAGATGCTGGTGGACGACGAGGTGACCCTTCCGATCCAGATCAACGGCAAACGCCGGAGCGAAGTTACGGTCGCAAAGGGACTATCCTCCGGGGAAGTCGAAGCCTTGGTGCTGGCCCTCGATGACATCCAAAAAGCCCTGGATGGAAAGACCCCCAAGAAGATCGTCGTCGTCCAGGACCGCATCGTCAACGTGGTGATTTAGCGCTCATGGTGGCGCTCAAGGCCCATGAGGTGCCGCGCTTTGTTGGCCGACCCGACATGGTCGCGGGCATCTTCCTCGCCTATGGCCCCGATGCAGGTCTTGTGCGCGAAACCGTACAAAGGCTGATCCGCCACCTCTCCGGAGACGATCCTGAAGGGGCCAATATCACCGTCTTGGATGCGGCCGAACTCGCTACTGATCCCGGCCGGCTGGTATTGGAGGCCCGTTCGGCGTCCTTATTTGGCGGCAAGCGAATCGTGCGCGTGCGCGGCGCCGGCAAAAACCTTGTCATGCCCCTGACGGAACTGAGGGATGCTCCCGGCGATGCAGCCATCGTCCTTGAGGCGGACAATCTGCCGCCCCGCGATGCGCTCCGTGCCCTCGTGGAAGCCGCAAAGACCGGACGCGCCCTACCCTGCTACCCCGACAGTGATGAAACGCTCACGGCTCTCATGCGTGAGACGTTCAATCAGGCAGGCATCCGCGTGGAAGCAGATGTCGTGCCGGTTCTGCGCGAGATACTGGGAAACGACCGGGAGATAACGCGTCGCGAGCTGGAGAAGCTCGTGCTGTTTGCGGCGCAGACCAAGACCTTGACGCGTGAAGACGTGCTTACCCTCTGCGCCGACAATGGCATGCTCGCGATCGACGCCATCCTCGACGCGACCGGGGGTGGCCACGCAGAGAAGCTTGAACTGGCGCTCAACCGCGCCTTGGCCGCGTCAGTCAATCAACAGCAATTGCTGGCGATGTTGACGAACCACTTTGCACAATTACGGCGCTGGCGGGCCGAAGTCGATGAGGGCAGGCCGCCGCGGGCGGTACTGGAGGCACAGCGTCCCAAGCCGCATTTTTCGCGCCTAGGCGCGCTGGAACAACAATTGCGCCTGTGGAGCGACCCCGCGTTGGCGACAGCGGCGGAACGACTCCTCGTGGCAACTTCGGAGACGCGCCGAAGGCCTGCCCTGGCAGAAGCTGTCCTGCGCCGCACGGCACTGTCTTTGTGCATGCAGGCGGCGCAACACTAGTTGATCAGTTGGATCCGGTGAGCCGACGGCAAAGATCGTCGAGTTGCTCGAGGCTCTTGTAACGGATCTCGAGCTTCCCACCGCGTCCGGAGTAATTCACGGCCACGGAAAGTCCCAGCACGTCCGCAAGGCGCCGTTCAAGAGCAACGGTGTCGGGATCGCGTTCGCTGTCCTGCGACTTCCTTTTCGGACCTGCCGTCTCGCGCTGCTGGCTCAGAGCCTCCGCGTCACGCACCGAGAGACCATTTTCTACAATGCGCCGAGCCAAGGCGGCTGGATCTTCTACAGTAATGAGGGTCCGGGCATGTCCAGCCGTCAGCGTGCCGCTAGCGACCATTCCACGAACGTCTTCGGGCAGCCGGAGAAGGCGCAACGTGTTCGCCACGTGGGACCGCGACTTGCCGATAACCTGCGCAAGATCCTGCTGCGTATAGGAAAACTGCTCGATCAGCTGGCCGTAGCCCATGGCTTCTTCAAGGGGGTTGAGGTCCGCCCGTTGGACGTTTTCGATGATGGCGAGCTCGAGTGCTTCCTTGTCGCCCACCTCCCTGACGATCACCGGCACATCGTGCAAGCCCGCCATCTGGGCAGCACGCCAGCGCCGTTCCCCGGCAATCAGCTCGAAGATATTGGGATCGTCGGTTGGCCGCACCAAAAGCGGCGACATCACCCCTTTCTCGCGAATGGAGTTGGCAAGCTCTTCGAGTTGCTCGGGATCGAAGGTTCGCCGCGGATTGGCGCGGTTGGCGATAATGAAATCCAGCGGAAGCCGTTTGCCGCTCGCCGTCCCCTCGGTGACACGCGCCGTCTCCAACGAGCCCATATCGCCGATCAGTGCCGCGAGCCCTCGCCCCAACCGTGCAGGTTTGTCGGTCATGATAAGCTCCTAGGCAGCGTGGAGGCGGCGTTCACGGCGGATCACCTCTGTAGCAAGACGAAGATAGGCTTGGCTGCCAGCGCACTTCAGGTCGTACAGCAATGCTGGCTTCCCATAGGATGGAGCCTCACTTAGCCGCACGTTGCGCGGAATAACTGTGTCATAGACCAGTTCTCCCATTTCGGTACGCACGTCGTGAAGAACCTGCTCGCTGAGGTTGTTGCGCCGGTCGAACATGGTCATCACTACACCTTGGATCGACAAGCGGGGGTTCAGAGTGGAGCGGATCTGTTCTATCGTTTGCAGAAGTTGGCTAAGCCCCTCCAGCGCGAAAAACTCACACTGAAGCGGCACAAGGACCGCATCGGCCGCCACTAGGGAGTTCACCGTCAGGAGGTTGAGTGATGGAGGACAGTCGATCAGTACATAGGTAACGTCCTGATCATTGATCTTGAGTTCCGACAGCTGCTTGAAAGCGTTACGCAGCTTGAAAGCGCGATCCCCCTGATCCGCAATTGTCAGCTCTACGCCCAGGAGGTCCATGGTGGAGGGTACAATGGCGACATTCGGAACGGTCGTCATGATCGCCGCTTTGGCGACAGTAGCCTCTCCCACCAACACGTCATAGGCCGAGATTGCGCGATCCGTACGGGATATCCCAAGTCCGGTTGAGGCGTTGCCCTGTGGGTCAAGATCCACGATCAGCACGCGCTCGCCGATCGCGGCAAGAGCGGTGGCGAGATTTATCGCGGTCGTTGTCTTGCCAACCCCACCTTTTTGGTTCGCCAGGGTGAGAATACGGGGCGCCAAATTGGCCTCCACAGTTGCTGCCGTCACGCCGGTTTTCTACGCAGACTGTTCACCTTGAGCAGAACGCCGCGCGGATCAGTGTCACTTTGCGTTACTACCACGTCCGATTCCCAATGGGCACCCGCTTGACGCATCTCTTCAACATGTTCCCCACCCTTGTGAAGGATGGCCGCGGTTCCAGGGCCGAAATACGGGACTATCCAGGAAAAGAGCTGGTCGAGCTTGGTGAGCGCGCGGGATGTTATGACGTCGGGAACCCCCGTTTCACGTGAATCAGTTTCTTCGCCTCGCTTGCCGATAACCGTGACCTGAAGATCAAGCTCGCGACTCACCGTACGCAAGAAGGAAACCTTCCGCGCGTTCGGTTCGATCAGGACGAATCGCCGCGGGGAGCCTTTGCTAGCGATCGCCATAGGCAATGCGGGGAGCCCCCCACCACTGCCGAAATCGAGGAACAGGAGATCGGAAGCATCCGTGAGTTTCAGGACCTGTAGGCTGTCTGCCACATGCCGGTCCCAAAACTCATTCAGTGTTTCACGTGAAACAAGATTCTGCACTCGCTGCCACTTCGTCAGAAGCGTAGCAAACGATTCCAAGTCCCTCTCTACGTCCTCCAATGGCCGCGAAAAGAACTTCCCATATCGTTCGACATTTGCGCGCCGCATCAACTTGCACGTTTATGCTGTTCTTGCCGAATGACGGAGAGCAGCAGGGTGATGGCTGCGGGCGTCATGCCATCGACCCGCTGTGCCTGAGCAAGCGTCTGCGGCTGCGCAACCTGAAGCTTCTGCCGCAGTTCCATCGACAGACCAGGGATGCCCATATAGTCAAGACCGACTGGGAGAGCCCTTTGCTCGCCCCGCTTGACATCCTCCACATCTCTGCGCTGCCGCTCCAAGTAGACCGCATACTGCGCGTCAATGGTCAATTGTTCCGCCGTTTCCGGAGCGATGTCCAGCACCTCCGGCCAAAGCGCCGCGAGTTGGGCAAACGAAATATCGGGATACGCGAGCAATTCATAAGCTGACCTGCGCTTTCCATCCTCATTGACGGTGAGGCCCTGGCGTTTGGCATTCGACGGAGTGGTGGTGAGAGTTTGGAGTAGCTTGCGGCCTTGATCGAGGCGATCTTGCTTCTCTCGATAAACTGCAAGCCGTGGCTGCCCGACCAGCCCATGTTCCGCCGCAAGGCTGGTGAGGCGCTGATCGGCGTTGTCTGCTCGTAGATGCAGGCGAAACTCTGCCCGCGAGGTGAACATTCTATAGGGCTCAGAGACGCCTCGGGTGACAAGATCATCCACCATGACCCCAAGGTAGCTTTCGGTTCTGGACAACACCATCGCCTGCCGTCGTTCCGCTGAAAGAGCCGCGTTGGCACCCGCCAGCAGACCTTGCGCAGCAGCTTCTTCGTAACCAGTTGTCCCGTTGATCTGTCCAGCGAGGTAAAGTCCCGGCTGCCTCTTCACCTCCAGCGTTGGGCGTAGCTCCCGAGGATCGACGTAGTCATACTCAATAGCATATCCCGGTCTGACGATCCGGACGTTCTCCAAACCGGGCATAGAGCGCAGAAACTGCTCCTGAACCTCTGCTGGTAGCGACGTCGACAGTCCATTCGGGTATATGGTGGGATCGTCCAAACCTTCGGGCTCGAGGAAAATTTGGTGGCTGTCGCGATCGGCGAAGCGGACGATCTTATCCTCTATGGACGGGCAGTATCGGGGGCCTCGGGACTTTATGCGACCCGAATACATCGCGGACCGATGCAGGTTGTCCGAAATGATACGGTGCGTTTCCGCCGTAGTGTGCGTGATGTGGCAGGAAATTTGTGGGGTCGTGATTCTCGCGGTAAGCGCAGAAAACGGTTCGGCCGGGTCATCTCCGGGTTGCTCCTCAAGAACCCGAAAATTGATCGTTGTGCCATCAAGTCGCGCCGGCGTTCCTGTCTTCAGGCGCCCAAGGGCGAGGCCAAGGTTTTCAAGACGTTGAGACAGGCCAAGGACGGGTTTTTCTCCCAGACGCCCTGCAGGAACCGTCTCCTCCCCCCGGTGAATGAGGCCGCGGAGAAATGTACCAGTGGTCAGGACAACCGCTCTGCATGTGATGTGTCGCCCATCAAGCAGGCTGACGCCGCTAACGACACCCCCTGAGGTCGTTATGTCTTCGACCTCGCCCTCAATCACGGTCAGGCTTGGGGTTAGCTTTATCGCCGCCTGCATGGCTGCTCGATACAGTTTTCGGTCGGCCTGGGCGCGAGGACCGCGCACGGCAGGCCCCTTCCTCCTGTTTAGAACGCGGAACTGGATACCTGCCTCATCCGCCACCCGGCCCATCAGTCCGTCCATGGCGTCTATTTCGCGCACCAGATGACCTTTCCCCAAGCCACCGATGGCCGGGTTACAGCTCATTTCGCCGATCGTACCAAAGCTATGCGTCACTAAGGCCGTAGCCACGCCGAGGCGCGCTGAGGCTGCGGCGGCCTCTGTGCCTGCATGGCCTCCGCCAACGACGATGACAGCAAAATCACTCATAAGATGCTCTTCAAGGTTTCACGTGAATCCGTGCCTCACAAAGGACAGGATGTTTCACGTGAATCATTTTCCAATGCAGAAGCTCGAGAACAACCGGTCGAGCACGCGTTCAGGATCAAGACGCCCGATCAGTCGCTCGAGGCTTGCGGAAGCCAGCCGTAAATCTTCCGCCGCGAGCTCCCACTGCTCAATCCGCTTACCTGCCGATACAACGGCATCCAGAGCTTCTGTCAGGGCCTGACGATCCCTCTCGTGAGAGATGACGGACGGTTCGGCACCTGTCAACGTGCTCCCGCGTTGTTGCAGCAGGGCAATGAGCTCGCCGATGCCCTCTCCAGTAACGGAAGAAACGCTTGTGGCGCCGACCGGATGAGCAAGATCAGACTTTGTGTGAACAACGATTACATTCGAGGCAAAAGGCTCTGGCTCGGTGCTTTCGACATCCGGGGCGACCAGCCAGAGAACAATATCTGCATCAGCAATGGCTCTCCGTGCTCGCCGTACCCCCTCGGCCTCGGCGAGACTGTCCGCGTCCCTCAGCCCGGCAAGATCAAGTAGCAGGTAAAGCTGGCCCGCTATGTCCAGAGGAACTTCTCTGACGTCGCGTGTGGTGCCCGCTTCAGGCGAGACAATAGCCACGTCCGATTGAGAGAGCGCATTGATAAGACTGGATTTGCCCGCGTTCGGCGCACCAGCAATAGCCACACGGATCCCTTCACGCACGATGCGGCCGCTGGACAACGACAGCAGCGCGGTGGTGAGAGAGTTGACTAAGCCCGCCAACTGATCCTGAAACGCACCAGGAAGTGACTCTTCCACGTCGCCTTCGTCAGAAAAATCCAGACGGGCCTCCAGCTCCGCCCGCAAATCCAGAAGTTCGTCGCGCCAGTTGTCGATCATCGCCGTAAATCGGCCGTCGTAGCGGGCCAGCGCCTGCTGGCGCTGGCTCTCTGTCTCAGCCGACAAGAGATCGCCGAGGCCTTCCACCGAAACCAGATCAAGCTTGCCGTTTTCGAACGCGCGCCTCGTGAACTCCCCGGGTTGAGCCAGCCGCAAACCAAACTCTGATAATTGCCGAAGAATGGCTTTTACGCCTGCAGGAGACCCGTGGACGTGGAGCTCAACGCAATCCTCGCCCGTGAAACTGGCTGGGCGCGGAAAGAACGCCACCAGTCCTTGGTCCAGCCTTGTGCCAGCGCCGATAGAGCGTAGGGCCAGTGTTCGAGGCGGCGGGACCTCGCCGGCCATGAACGACAGCGCCTCCCGAGCCTGCGGGCCCGAGAGGCGGATAACGGCGACGCCGGAAGGAGGTGCTCCGCTCGACAGAGCCATGATGGTGTCGCGCGAGGTCATGGCAGCTGCCAGGCCCCTATGTGTTCATTGAATCGAAGAAATCCGAGTTGGTCTTGGTCTGACGGATCTTGTCCATGAGGAACTCCATCGCGTCGATCGTCCCCATCGGATTGAGGATGCGGCGGAGCACGTACATCTTCTTGAGGATGTCGCTCTCCACCAGCAGCTCTTCCTTTCGGGTGCCCGACTTGGTGATGTCGATGGCCGGGAACACGCGCTTGTCGGCCACCTTACGGTCCAGCACGATTTCCGAATTGCCGGTGCCCTTGAACTCTTCGAAGATCACCTCGTCCATGCGGCTGCCGGTATCGATGAGGGCCGTCGAGATGATGGTGAGCGATCCGCCGCCTTCGATGTTACGTGCCGCACCGAAGAAACGCTTGGGGCGCTGCAAGGCATTGGCATCGACACCACCCGTCAGCACCTTGCCGGAGCTTGGCACGACGGTATTGTAGGCGCGCCCGAGACGCGTAATGGAATCGAGCAGGATCACCACATCGCGCTTGTGCTCGACCAGGCGCTTGGCCTTTTCGATCACCATCTCGGCCACCTGGACGTGGCGGCTTGCCGGCTCATCAAAGGTCGAGGAAATGACCTCACCGCGCACAGAGCGCTGCATATCGGTCACCTCTTCCGGCCGTTCATCGATAAGGAGAACAATCAAATAGCATTCGGGATGATTGGTTGCGATAGACTGTGCAATATTCTGCAACAGAACCGTCTTACCGGTCCGCGGGGGCGCAACAATCAGCGCGCGCTGACCCTTGCCCAGCGGCGCTACCAAGTCAAGAATACGCGCCGAGCGGTCCTTGCTGGTGGGATCGGCTAGCTCCATGCGCAGCCGCTCCTCCGGGTAGAGGGGCGTGAGGTTGTCGAAGTTGACCTTATGGCGGACCGCCTCAGGATCCTCGAAATTGATCGTGGAGACCTTCAGCAGCGCGAAGTAGCGTTCGCCTTCCTTGGGAGAACGGATCTCTCCCTCGACAGTGTCACCCGTACGAAGCCCGAAGCGTCGAATCTGGGAAGGACTGACGTAGATGTCGTCGGGACCGGGAAGATAGTTGGCATCCGGAGAGCGAAGAAAGCCGAAACCGTCTGGCAAGACTTCAACAACGCCTTCGCCGACGATGTCGATATCCTGCGCCGCCAATTCCTTGAGGATCGCGAACATCAACTCCTGCTTGCGCATAGTGGAGGCGTTCTCGACACCGGATTCTTCGGCGAAGGCCAGCAATTCGGCGGGCGACTTAGCCTTAAGCTCGCTGAGCTTGATATTCTGCATGGATGCGTTTGACCCGTTTAGGGAAGGCGAAATGGAAAAGCTGGGGAAACAGGCACCGCGCTGCAACCGGGGAGGTCGCGCTATTCTGGGGTCGCCTACTCGGTCATTTAACCTGTTCGGCATCGCCTTTCAAGGCTCAAAACCTGCTGGGGGCGGCGATTTACGTGAAACCGTGGTGTTTGGGCGCTAGAAGGGCTTCACGATGACCATGATGACAATCACGATCATCAGCAGCGTCGGGACTTCGTTCAGCACACGGTAGTACTTTTGTGGCTTGTCATTGGCGTCGGCAGCGAACGCCTTGAGATGGTGTCCGTAGAGGCCGTGTATTCCGGACATCGCGATGACCATGACCGCCTTCACCCAGGGCCAGACTGAACCCCAATCGACGATGCCGAGCGCTACCATCCAAAGCCCGAAGATCCAGGTCGCGATCATGGCCGGGGTGATGATGCCGCGGAACAGCCGCCGCTCCATGATCTTGAAGGTCTCCGACTGCACCGACAGTCTTTCGGCCGTGGTGTGATAGACGAATAGCCGCGGCAGGTAGAGCATCCCCGCCATCCACGCGATCACCGAGATCACGTGCAGTGCCTTGATCCACTCGATCATCAAATGCCCCTAAGTCTTCTTTACCAACTCGACCAGCCGCTCCATGTGGCTGATCGGCGTATCGGGCACTATGCCGTGCCCCAGGTTGAAAATATGCGGGCGATCCGCAAAGGCAGCGATGATTTCGGCAACCCGGCCCTCCATCGCTGCGCCGCCCACGAGCAGGCGTAACGGATCAAGATTGCCTTGGACGGGGAGGCCTGCGTCTAACACCGATGCCGGATAATCAAGGGGAGTGGAGTAGTCGAGCCCCAGCGCATTGACGCCGGTTTCGTGCGCGTACCGGCGCAGGTTACCGGCCGCTCCCCGAGGAAATCCGATCACGGGCGCATCGGGAACGCGCCTGCGCAGCCCTTCGACGATGCGCCGGTTAGGCTCGATGACCTGGCGGGCAAAGGCTGCATCGTCGAGGTTGAGGGCCCAGCTTTCGAACAGCTGCACAACATCGGCCCCTGCAGCGAATTGGGCGGCAAGGTAATCGATGCTGGCCTCCACCAGAACGTCCAGCAGTCGATCGAAGGCTTCGGGATGCTCAAGCGCAAAGCGCCGAGCCACCCATTGGTCCGGAGAACCTCGACCTGCGAGCATGTACGTCGCCACGGTCCAGGGAGAGCCACAGAAGCCAATCAGCGTCTTTTCCTGAGGAAGGGCCGCCCGAACGCGCTTCAGCGTCTCCAGCACGGGCTGGAGGTGCTCTTGCGCCCGAGCGAGATCGAGACGGGCGATGTCCTTTGCTCCAAGCGGATCGAGGATCGGGCCCTCTCCGACTTCGAAGCGTACCGGCTGGCCCAGAGCGTCGGGGATGACTAGGATGTCGGAGAAGAGAATAGCCGCATCGAGGTCGAACCGCCGCAGTGGCTGGAGGGTCACCTCGGCAGCCAGTTCCGGGGTGTAGCAGAGGTCAAGGAAACCTCCCGCCTGCTTCCGGGTTTCGCGATATTCAGGCAGGTATCGCCCAGCCTGTCGCATCACCCAGATCGGGGGTCGGCCCTGGCGCTCGCCTTTAACGGTCGCCAATAGGGGCTTGTGGGCCACAAGGCTCATTGGATCGCCCCCTTCAAAACCCCAAAAGAGATTCTTTTCTTTAGCTTCTTTATTTTCATAACGGTGTTTTGCTGTAATTCGGCGCCGTCCACAATCGTCCCTCTGGCGACAGTTGCGCGCAGCATGGGCATTAACGCCCTGTTAACTCCTGTGGCGCGGATGCCTGGTCGTCGCCTCCCCGAAAGGGTTAACGGGTCGTTAAGGTGGCCGACTCCCGAGTCAACGATTCGATTTTTGGCTGTGCACGAGCCATGGAATATCCGGTGGCCGGCCGGCAGCATCTTTCCACAGGCCTTTCCAAGGGTGGCAAACGACGGTCGCCGAAACGAGCTGTTAATGTTTTCTTAGCCAAGTCGAACAAGTTCTGCCTCCGGTCAAACTTACGAGTCTTTCCCCCAGCGCTCTCTTGAGCTGTGGAGGACAGTGTGGATAAAAGAGCCCTATGCTGATCCTCGCCTCCGCCAGCCAGACGCGAAAAGACTCGCTCTCTCAAGCGTTTGTCCCTTTCAAAAGCGTTCCTGCTCACGTGGACGAGCGGAGCCTCGAAGCTGACGCTCTTGCGACCGGAGCCGACGCCCGCGACGTTGCTCTCGTGTTGGCGCGGGCCAAGGCCGAAGCCGTTTCGGCGGCGCATGCTGGTGCATTGGTGATCGGGTGCGACCAGACGCTGAGCCTTGGCACCGCGCTTTTGCACAAGCCGTCCGATCGTGCAGCTGCCGCGGCCCAGCTGACATTGCTCCGCGGCAAGACGCATCGCCTGCACGCCGCCGTAACGCTGGTACGGGACGGCCGGCTGATGTGGTCGGATGTGCAGACGGCCGAGCTCACCATGCGCAGCTTCTCGGATGCCGAACGCGACGCCGTCCTCGACATGGAGGGGGACGCGGTGCTGGCTTCGGCGGGTGCGTATCGGTTCGAGGGACCGTCGATCCGGCTGTTCGAGACGGTGCACGGGGACTATTTCACCATTCTCGGGCTTCCCCTCTTGCCATTGCTGGGGGCGCTGCGCGAACTGGCGCCTGACCTTCTCGAACAGCAGGCACGGCCGTGAGCACAAAAGCCTTTGTCATCGGGCACCCGATCGCCCATTCGCGCTCGCCCTTGATCCACGGGCTGTGGCTGCGCGAGCACGGCATCGATGGCAGCTACGAGCCGATCGATGTGGCGCCGGAGGATCTGGGCCGGTTCTTCGATCGCCTGCGCACCGGCGAATTTGCCGGCGGCAACGTGACCATTCCCCACAAGGAGGCGGTGTTCGACCTGTGCGACGACGTCGACCCGCTGGCCCGCACCATCGGGGCGGTGAACACGCTGGTGGTCGATCAGGGGCGCGTCTCGGGCAGAAACACGGACTACCTCGGGTTTCTCGGCAATCTCGACGCCGGCGCCCCCGGCTGGTCGGAGGGACTCGATGCGGCCCTGGTGATCGGAGCGGGCGGCGCCTCCCGGGCCATCCTCGTGGCTCTCGCGAGCCGCAATATCCCTGTGGTGCTCGTCAACCGCACCCGGGAAACGGCCGATCGCCTCGCGGCCGAAATCGAGGGACAGATCACCGTCGCGCCGATGGACTCCATCAACGAGGTGGCGCCCCATGTCGGCCTTTGCGTCAACACCACGTCGATCGGCATGCATGGCACGCGCTTTGAAACCTTCGATCTCGCGCGACTGCGGCCCGATGCCCTGGTCACCGACATCGTCTACGCGCCGCTGGTGACGCCGCTCCTCGCCGACGCGGCTGCGCGTGGTCTGCGGACGGTGGATGGCCTCGGCATGCTGCTGCATCAGGCCGTGCCCGGCTTTGCCGCCTGGTTCGGGGTGACGCCGAGCGTGACGCCGGACCTGCGGCGGCGCATCGAAGCGACGCTGGACCGGTAGCCGATGTGGAAGATCGGCGTCACCGGCTCGATCGCCACCGGCAAATCCACTCTCCTCGAGGCGTTCAAGAAGCACGGCATTCCGACCTTTTCGGCAGATGCCGCGGTGGCCGAACTCTATGCCAGGGAGGCCGTGGCACCGGTCGAGGCCCTGTTCCCCGGGGTGGCCAAGGCGGGCGCCATCGATCGCGGGGAACTGGCCCGTCGCCTCGCCGCGGCGCCGCAGGATTTTGCAAGTCTGGAAGCGGTGGTGCATCCTCTGGTGCGCAAGCGGATTGCGCGGTTCCTTTCTGAAAGCGAATCGGCGGGCGCTATCGCGGCAGCCGTTGAGGTGCCGCTGCTGTTCGAAAGTGGCTACGACTACGGCTTTGACGCCATAGCCGTGACGCATGTCGACGAGGCGATCCAGCGCGAGCGGATCATGGCACGGCCGGGCATGACCGTGGAAAAGCGCGATGCGCTGCTTGCCCGGCAGATGCCACAGGCCGAAAAGAAAGCACGGGCAACCTATCTCTTCGATACGGGGCGCCCGCGCCAGGAGATCGACGAGATGGTTGCGGCGCTCGTGGCGGCCATCCGTGCCAGACAGGAACGCACATGATCCGGGAAATCGTCCTCGACACCGAAACCACGGGCCTTTCGCCCGCCGGCGGGGACCGCCTGGTGGAGATCGGCTGCGTCGAGTTGATCAACCACATTCCGACCGGACGGACGCACCACGTCTATATCAATCCCGAGCGCACCATGCCGGAAGAGGCGTTTCGCGTGCACGGCCTCAGCGATGCGTTTCTGGCCGACAAGCCGCTGTTCAAGACGGTGGCGCAGGCGTTTCTCGACTTCATCGGCGACGGCACGCTGGTCATCCACAACGCCGCCTTCGACATGGGGTTTCTCAACGCCGAGCTCGAATGGGCGGGTTTTCCGCCGCTCCGCAACGAGGTCATCGATACGGTCATGGTGGCGCGCCAGAAGCACCCCGGCGCCCGCGTCAGCCTCGATTCGCTGTGCAAGCACTACGGCATCGACAATTCCCGCCGCACCCTGCATGGCGCCTTGCTCGACAGTGAAATCCTCGCCGAGGTCTACCTCGAACTGATCGGCGGCAAGCAGGTGAGCCTGGCGTTGGTGGAAGAGGTGGCGATCGTCCAGACCAGCTTCGGAGCCGGACGCGTCGAGGCCCGGCGGCGTCCGCAGCCGCTCCCTTCCCGCGTTACCGATGCCGAGGCAGTGGCCCATCATGCCTTTGTCGAGAAGATGGGCAAGGGTGCCATCTGGACGCAGTATGCGATCAGCGAGGCGGCCGAGTAGAAGCGGCAAAAAAACCCCGGCGCGAGACCGGGGTTTTGGCATTTCGGACCGTCACGCGGGTCAGTTGGGCTTGGCGCTACCATCGGCCGGAGCCGCGTTGCCCTGCTGGGCTGCAAGTTTGGCGAGGTTCTGGCGATAGATGGCGGCGAAATCGACCGGCTCCATCATCAGCGGCGGGAAGCCGCCCTGCTGCGTGATGCTGGCCAGCACCTGGCGCGCGAACGGGAAGATAAGCCTCGGGCATTCGATCATCAGCAGACCCGACAGCTGCGCCTCGGGGATGTTGCGCAGGCGGAAGATGCCGCCATAGACCAGTTCGACGTTGAACAGGACCGTCTCTTCGCGATTGGCCTTCGCATTGAGCGTCAACTCAACGGCGTAGACTTCGTCGCTCTGCTTCTTGACGCCGACCGAGATGGAGACGTTGAACGCCGGGTTGCTCGCGCCACCCATGAGGGAAGCGGGCGCGTTGGGGTTCTCGAAGGACAGGTCTCGGATATACTGGCCCACGAGGTTCATGCTGGGCGGGTTGCCAGGCTGCTGCGGGGCGCCTTCGCCCTGGGTTTCGTCGGCCATGTTCTTTTTCCTGCTTGTCCTGGACGCACAAATACTGTGGGTGGCTAGCATCTTTGTCCTGGAGGGACAAGCATCAGCCCTTTAGCGCCGGTCGCCGCGCCAGTTCTCGTCGTCGAGCTCGATGATTTCGGGCTGGCCCAGTCGCGGGTCTTCCGGATCGAAGCCGCGGCGGTATGTCGTCGTGGTGGTGTCGACGACGCGCACGCGTCTAGCGAGAGCGCCAAAGATCCAATGGCGGACCGGCGGCAGCAGCAGGGCCAGCGCGGCGATGTCGCTGAGGAACCCGGGCAGCACCAGAAGCAGCGCGGCAAAGCCGATCAGCATGGCGTCGAACATTTCGCGCCCCGGCAAGGCGCCGGCGTTCATGCTCGAGCGCATGCGGGCCACGACACCCAGACCTTGCTGGCGCAGCAGCAGGGCGCCGCCAACGGCCGCCAGAATAACCAGAGCCAGAGTGGGAAAAAGGCCGATGCTGCGGCCGACCAGGATGAAGACGGCGATCTCCAGGAGGGGCAGCAGAAGAAAACAGAGGGCAATCAGTCGGGCCACGGCGCCGGCTCCTTGGGCTCTGGGTTGGCGAGAGGCGCGGCAAATAATCCTTCGCCCCATCGTGAACTGGTTTTGAGTTCAAGTCTTCCCTATATATAGGTCGGCTTTGGCGTGGAACGAGCGCCAGGGGCGATTTATCGCCACATCCCGTGCAAGGTGACTGGTTTCATGGACGATTTTCTCGATCTGCCCACCCTTATCGCCATCGTCGTGGCGGTGTTCGTGCTGTTCCGGCTGCGCTCGGTCCTGGGCACACGGACGGGCAACGAGCGGCCGCCAGTCGATCGCAGCCGTTCGGTGCGCAACGAGAAACCCGCCGACGATACGGTGACCCCGCTGCGTCCGCGGCCGGCCGAGCAACCGGACCTCGATATGGAACGCCGGGCCCGCAAACTTGAGGCCGAAATCGAGCAGGCCGCCCCGGGCAACGAGGCACTGGCCAATGGTCTGCGTACCGTCGCTGCGGCCGACCCCACCTTCACCCCCAAATCCTTCCTCGATGGCGCCAAGCAGGCCTATGAGATGATCCTCACCGCCTATGCGGAGGGCGATCGCCAGACGCTCAAGAACCTTCTTGAGAAGGATGTCTTCGAGGGTTTCCAGAAGGCCATTTCCGATCGCGAAGCGGCTGGCCAGAAGGTCGACTTTACCTTTGTTGGCCTTCCCAAGGTCGCCATCGTGCATGCCGAGGATGACCGCAAGCAGGTGTCGGTGACGGTGGATTTCCACGCCGAGGTGGTTTCGGCCACGCGCGACAAGGATGGCAACCTGATCGAGGGCAATGCCGACAGCGTCCAGACCGTCGCCGACGAGTGGACCTTCGCCCGCAATCCCAAATCGCGCGACCCCAACTGGAAGGTCGTGGGGACGAGCCAGCTCGACTGATCGAGCGCAGGCGGGCCAAGGCGATGTCCAAACGCGACACTAGGCGCCTGCCGCACGACTTCCATCTCTGGACCAGCGTTGCCGCGACCGTGGAGCCCCTGCGCCGCAAGGGTCTGCTCAAGCTGGGGCACGGGACGCTTCCCGGGTTGGAGGAGAAACCACCCGCGCCGGAAAAGCCGTCGCTCAAGCCCCTTGCTCGCGGAACACCTTTTCTGCCCGCCTATCAAGCTCCCGCGCCGCGTGGAGCGACCCCCGACAAGGCCGTGGATCCGGCCATTCATCGCAAGGTCCGGCGGGGTCGGATCGAGATTGACGGCACCATCGACCTCCACGGCATGACCCAGGCGGAAGCCCGCGAGGCCTTGCGCCGCTTCATCGGCGCTCGCGCGTCAAAGGGTGAGCGCACCATTCTGGTGATAACCGGCAAGGGCGCCAGAACGGACAACGATTATATTGCGGCCATGAACGAGCGGGGAATACTGCGCACCATGCTGCCGATATGGCTTTCGGAGCCGGGCCTTGCGCATCTGGTGACCGGCTGGAGCGTTGCGGCCCGTGGACATGGCGGGGAGGGGGCGTGGTATGTGCGCCTGCGCCGGGCATGACCCCGCTGGGCGCGAAACTTCGTGCAATGCGGGAAGCCCGCGGCATCTCGCTCAAGGAGATGGCGGCCGCACTCAACGTCTCGAGCGCCTACCTTTCGGCGCTGGAACATGGCAAGCGCGGGCAGCCCACCAGTTTCCTGCTTCATCGCATCATCGCCTTTTTCAACGTCATCTGGGACGAGGCCGAAGAACTCCAGCGTCTGGCGGAAATCTCCGACCCGAAAGTCACCATCGATACCGGTGGGCTGACACCGGAAGCAACCGAACTGACCAACCGGTTGCGCGATGATATCGGACGGCTCGAGGCCGAGGATTTGCGGTACTTGCGTGACGAGCTGGTGCGGCGGGCGGGCCGGAAGCGGTAGGCGGGACCATCTTGATCCGTCATCACCCGGCTTGTCCGGGTGATCCAGCTTTCCATCCGCAGCGGCGGAGATGGATTGCCCGGACAAGCCGGGCAATGACGGTGGGCGGGGGGCTTCGGTGCATGATGGCCTCTAGTGCGTGCGGCCTTCGATGGGCGCCCTCTTAGAGCACGAACTTGCTCAGGTCTGTGTCCTTGGCCAGGGCGCCCACCTTGTCGCGCACGAAGGCGCCGTCGATGCTGATCGTCTGGCCGGCCTTGTCGGGCGCGTCGAACGAGATTTCTTCGACCAGCCGCTCCATGACCGTCTGCAACCGCCGTGCGCCGATGTTCTCCACGGTGGAATTGACCTGCACGGCCGCATCGGCGATCGCCTCAATGGCGTCCTGGGTCACGCTCAGCGTCACCCCTTCCGTGCCCATCAGCGCGATGTACTGCTTGATGAGGCTGGCTTCGGTGTCGCTGAGAATGCGGATGA
Source organism: Devosia oryzisoli (assembly GCF_014837245.1). GTDB lineage: Bacteria > Pseudomonadota > Alphaproteobacteria > Rhizobiales > Devosiaceae > Devosia > Devosia oryzisoli. Next base: position 395,118 of record NZ_JACYFU010000003.1, on the reverse strand, counting down.
AGTCCTCGCGGGTGAGCGCCTTGAGTTCCACCCGGATCGGCAGGCGACCCTGCAGTTCGGGCAAGAGGTCCGAGGGCTTGGACACGTGGAACGCGCCCGAGGCGATGAAGAGGATGTGGTCGGTCTTGACCGGGCCGTACTTGGTCGAGACCGTCGTGCCCTCGATGAGCGGCAGCAGGTCCCGCTGCACGCCCTCGCGGGACGGTCCGCCGACGACGCCGCCACCGCCCTCGCGGGCGGCGACCTTGTCGATCTCGTCGATGAAGACGATGCCGTGGTTTTCGACGAGCTCGATGGCTTCGGCCTTGAGCTGGTCCTGGTCGAGCAGCTTGTCGGCCTCTTCGGCGATCAGGGGCTCATAGGCATCCTTGACCTTGATCTTGCGCTTGACGCCGCGCCCGCCCATGGCCTGCTTGAACATGTCGGAAATATTGATCATGCCGATGCCGCCACCCTGCATGCCGGGGAAATCGAAGCCCTGCGGCATGGCCGGGGTCATCTCGATCTCGACTTCCCTGTCGTCGAGCTCGTTGTTCCGGAGCTTGGTGCGGAAGCTGTCGCGCGTCGAAGGCGTGGCGGAAGTCCCCACCAGCGCATCGAGCACGCGCTCCTCGGCATTGTGGTGGGCTTGCGCCTCGACATCGCGGCGGCGCTTGTCGCGCAGCACGGTGATCCCGGCTTCCACCAGGTCGCGCACGATCTGCTCCACGTCGCGGCCGACATAGCCCACTTCGGTGAACTTGGTGGCTTCCACCTTGACGAAGGGCGCCTGGGCGAGGCGCGCCAGACGACGGGAAATTTCCGTCTTGCCCACGCCGGTCGGCCCGATCATCAGGATATTCTTGGGGGTCACCTCCCGCCGGAGATCGGGTGTCAGCTGCTGGCGCCGCCAGCGGTTGCGCAGCGCGACAGCCACCGCGCGCTTGGCGTCAGCCTGGCCCACGATGTGGCGGTCGAGCTCGGAAACGATCTCGCGAGGGGAAAAATTGGTTTCGCTCATTTCTGGTCTCCAGGTGCCTTGTCGAGGAAGCGCACCATCAAGTGTTCGTCGATGTATCGACCGTTCACGAAGAGATAGCGGGGCTCGGTGCCATAGGTCTTGAAGCCCAGCCTTTGGTAAAGTCTGATCGCCGGCAGGTTCTCTGACCAGACGCCCAGATGGACCTGCAGCACCTCTGCCCTGGCGTGCTCCAGGAGGTGTTCCACCAGGGCCTGCGCCATCCCCGTGCCGCGATGTTCGGGGCGCACATAGACCTGGATCATCCAGCCCCGATGGCGCTCCTTGGCACCGTCATGGCGCATGAAGGCGTTGATGCCGCCCACCGATCCATCCGGCAGGACCGCCGCAAAGATGGTGAGGGCGTCCAGCGTCTGCACCAGCTCCGCATCGGACTTTCGCGCGAAGGCTTCGGCCGTCGAGACGAAAGCCTCCGGATGGTCGGACAGCGCCTTGTGCCGAATGGCGCGATAGGCGTCCCGGTCCTGCGATCCGAGCCGGCGGATGACGAAACTCACGCGTCGAGCTCGATGGCTTCGAGGGTGACATTGCTGTTGGTATAGACGCAGATTTCCTCCGCGATCCTCATGGCACGGCGCGCGATCTCCTCGGCATCCAGGTCAGTCGACTGGTGCAGGGCCAGGGCCGCCGAAAAAGCATAGTTGCCGCCCGAGCCGATGGCGATGACGCCATGATCGGGGGTGAGGACGTCGCCATTGCCGGTGAGGACCAGCGTATCGGTCTTGTCCGCGACGATCATCATCGCCTCGAGCTTCCTCAAATACCGGTCCGTACGCCAGTCCTTGGCGAGTTCGACGGCCGCCCGCATCAGCTGGTTCGGATATTGCTCGAGCTTGCCTTCGAGGCGCTCGAACAGGGTAAAGGCATCGGCGGTCGAACCGGCAAACCCGCCGATGACCTTGTCGCCGGCGAGACGCCGCACTTTCTTGGCCCCGTGTTTCATCACGGTCTGGCCCATGGACACCTGGCCGTCACCGGCGACCACGACCTTGTTGCCCTTACGGACAGACACGATCGTCGTCCCGTGCCAGCCGGGAAAGTTGTTATCACTCATGGGGAGGGTACTCCGAACTGTTGAGTGATATTTAGGGGCCTCGGCAGCGATTGCAACCGATGCTTGCCCATCCCTGCCCGGCCATGCCGAAGCGCCGCGCCGCCAGAGGCGGTTCGGTTGGTGCAGCGTGCATGTGGCGAGACGCGCCCCAGGTAATTTTTAGTGTGTGAGGCACGCCTCGCCACATGCGCCGGGGTTTCCGGTATCGCGGACTATGGGCCGCCGCACAAAGCAACGGACCTCCACGAACCCACGGAGCGACGAACCTCTCCGCTCCCGGCTGCCTTCTCACAAGCCGGTTCGCGCGACCCCGCTGTCCGTGAGTTGGTGCGCCAAGGATAGTGCGGCTGCAATGGGCGGGGAGAGATTTGAGAGATTGGCGGCCACGCGATGGCCGCCCGCACGCCCTAACCCAATCTTCACGCGCCTCTGGCTATCTGCTAGGGAGCGACCAGTTCGGAGACCGCCGCCCATGCGCACTGCCAAGATCGCCCGCAAGACCAACGAGACCGAGATTTCCGTCTCGATTAATCTCGATGGCACCGGCGCGCATGCGATGGAGACGGGCGTCGGGTTTTTCGACCACATGCTCGACCAGCTCTCGCGCCATTCGCTGATCGACATAGAGGTCTCTTGCAAGGGCGACCTCCACATCGACAGCCACCACACGGTGGAAGACGTGGGCATTGCGCTCGGCCAGGCGATCCGCGAGGCCCTGGGCGACAAGAAGGGCATCCGCCGTTATGCCAGCTGCGACCTGCCAATGGACGGCACGCTGACCCGTGCCGCGCTGGACGTGTCGGGCCGCGCCTTCCTCGTCTTCAAGGCCGAGTTCAGCCAGGGCAAGATCGGCGATATCGACACCGAACTCTTCCGCGAGTTCTTCCAGGCGCTGGCCATCAATGCCGGCATCACGCTGCATATCGAGAACTTCTACTTCGACAACAACCATCATCTGGCCGAGTCGATGTTCAAGGCGGTTGCCCGCGCACTGCGCGACGCCATCGAAATCGATGCGCGCGCCGGTGACCGGGTGCCCAGCACCAAGGGGACTCTGTAAGCCTGGGGCGGCGCCGCTTTCCCTTCTCCCGTGAGGGGAGAAGTTGGCCCGACAAGGCCGAATGACGGGTTCAGCCTCAAGCTTTGCCACGCAGCTTTCACCCCTCACCCTGACCCTTTCCCCTGAGGGGCGAGAGGACGCAGGAACCGTTGCCCTTCCCCCGTCCTGCATTTTGCACTAAGTGGACCTCGATCAGCCCTTGGAGTGTCCCCCTTTGACCCTCTACGCCATTCTCAAGCCCGCGCCCGGCAGTGCCTTGTTGCCCGAAGCTGTGGCGGACAAGTTCTCGTGGTTCGCGTTCTTTCTGCCGCCCATCCATGCGCTGGTGCACGGGCTCTGGGGCCAACTGGTGGTCGTGGTGATCGGGCTGATCGCCGTGTTTGCCGCGGGCTGGTTTGCCGGGGGCGAAGCCGCCTTCTGGCTTTACGTGCTCCTTGCCGTCTCTGCAGGTTTTGCCACGCCCGGCTCGCAACGGCGGACGCTGCGGCGCCGCGGCTATACACTCACCGGCTATCGCGTCGCCTCCGACCCGGATCTGGCGCGGCTGGATGCGATGGAGGCGCGGGCATGAGCACGGTGGCCATTATCGATTACGGCGCGGGCAATCTGCGGTCCGCGGCCAAGGCCTTTGAGCGCGTGGCCGGCGAGCTGGGCCGGGGCGATATGATTGCCGTGACCGACGATCCCGAGTTCGTCCGCAAGGCCGATCGCATCATGCTGCCCGGGGTCGGTGCCTTCGCCGACTGCATGGCGGGCCTCAGAGCCGAGCCGGGCATGATCGAAGTGCTGGACGAGAAGGTGATCCGGGGCGGCACGCCCTTCCTCGGCGTCTGCGTCGGCATGCAACTCCTGGCCAGCGAAGGCCGCGAAAAGGTCGTGACGCGGGGCTTGGGCTGGATTCCCGGCGCTGTTGAAAAGATCGCGCCGGCCGACCCGTCGCTCAAGATCCCGCATATGGGCTGGAACACGATCTCGATCGTGCAGCCGCATGCCCTGCTGGCCGGTATCCCCGACGGGCCGGACGGATGGCACGCCTATTTCGTCCATTCCTATCACCTGCAGACCGACGACCCGGCGACGCTGATGGCGACGACCGACTATGGCGGCACCGTCACCGCCTGCGTTGGCCGCGACAACATCTTCGGGACTCAGTTCCACCCGGAAAAGAGCCAGGCGCTGGGCCTCAAGCTGATCGAGAATTTTCTGGGGTGGACGCCGTAATGGTGTTGGTCGCCTCTCTTCCTCTCCCCATCGGGGAGAGGTGGCTCGGCGGAGCCGAGTCGGTGAGAGGGGCTCTCTCCACCCTCGCTGGAGCTGCCATTCGAGCGCAGCTCTCATGGCCTTCTCGCCTCAGATCGCTCCGCTGGAGCGATCTGCGCTACGGGTCGGCTCGAAGCCCCTCATCCGGCGCTACGCGCCACCTTCTCCCCGATGGGGAGAAGAATAGTCGGAGCCACCAATGATCCTCTTCCCCGCCATCGACCTCAAGGACGGGCAGTGCGTGCGCCTTAAACTCGGCGACATGGATCAGGCCACCGTGTTCAACGACGATCCGGCCGCACAGGCGAGGGCATTCGAGGAGCAGGGGTTCGAGTATCTCCACGTGGTCGATCTCAACGGAGCCTTTGCCGGCGAGAGCGTCAATGGCGCGGCGGTGGAGCAAATCCTCAAGGCGGTGCGCTTTCCCGTCCAGCTGGGCGGCGGCATCCGCACGCTGGCGCATATCGAAAGTTGGCTGGACAAGGGCCTGGCCCGTGTCATCCTCGGCACCGTCGCCGTGCGCGATCCGACGCTGGTCAAACAAGCCGCCGCGACATGGCCGGGCCAGGTTGCCGTCGGCATCGACGCGCGCGGCGGCATGGTGGCGGTAGAAGGCTGGGCCGAAACCTCGGAGCTGTCCGTGATCGAGCTGGCCAAGCGCTTCGAGGGCGCGGGCGTCGCCGCCATCATCTACACCGATATCGACCGCGATGGCGTGCTGGCGGGCATCAACTGGGATGCGACCCTGGAGTTGGCGCGGGCAACCAGTATTCCGGTGATCGCTTCTGGTGGCCTCGCCTCGATGGACGACATCGAGCGCATGACCCGGCCCGAGTATCAAGTGCTCGAGGGGGCCATATCCGGTCGCGCCCTTTATGATGGCCGCATTGATTCACGTGAAGCACTGGCGAGGCTGAGGGCGCGATGAACGCCGCGGCGGCACCGCGCTTTCCCTGGTGGGTCTATGGGCTGCTGCTGGTGGTCATCCTGCTCTTTGCGCTGGCTCCCGTCATTTCCGTTGTCATTGCCAGCTGGCTGGCCGAAAGCAATGGCTGCACGCTCAACGAAGGCAGCATCAATTCCTGCATGATCGGCGGCAGCGATTGGGGCGGCACGCTCTACACCTTGTTCGTGCTAGGCTGGTTCGCCCTTGCCACCCTACCCCTGGGCGGCGGCGCGCTGATCGTCTGGCTGGTCATCCTCATCATCCATCGCCTCGCCTGGCGGCGCATGCAGAAGGCATCACAATGAGTTTGAAAACCCGCATCATTCCCCGCCTCGACGTCGCCTGCCCGCGCCGGCCGCAGCGCAGCGAGGACGCGCAGTCGAAAGAAGGAAACCGCCGGTGAGCCTCAAGACCCGCATCATTCCCTGCCTCGACGTCGCCGGTGGCCGCGTGGTGAAAGGCGTCAACTTCGTCGACCTCGTCGATGCCGGCGACCCGGTGGAAGCCGCCATGGCCTATGACGCGGCCGGGGCGGACGAGCTGACCTTTCTCGACATCACCGCCAGCCACGAAGGGCGCGACACCATCTTCGACGTCGTGGCGCGGACGGCCGAGCATTGCTTCATGCCAGTGACGGTAGGTGGGGGCGTGCGCAGCATCGAGGACATCCGCAAGTTGCTACTGGCGGGCGCCGACAAGGTTGCGATCAACTCGGCCGCCGTCAACGACCCAGATTTTATTGCCCGCGCGGCGGACAAGTTCGGCAACCAGTGCATCGTGGTGTCGGTCGATGCCAAGCAGCGGCTTGATGCGAAGGTCGGCGGCGACAACCGCTCGGAGTGGGAAATCTTCACCCATGGCGGGCGCAAGCCGACCGGCCTCGACGCGGTGGAATTCGCCGCCCGCATGGTCGAGCGCGGGGCGGGAGAACTGCTCGTCACCTCCATGGACCGGGACGGCACCAAGTCGGGGTTCGACCTGAAACTGACGCGCACCATTGCCGACAGTGTCGAAGTGCCCGTGATCGCCTCGGGCGGGGTGGGGAGCCTGCAGGACCTGGTGGACGGGGTGACCGAAGGCCACGCCAGCGCCGTCCTTGCGGCCAGTATTTTCCACTTCGGCACGTTCACCATTGGCCAAGCCAAGGGCTATATGGCCGCGCACGGCATCGCCATGCGGCTCGATTCCGCCGCCGCCTGAGGAGCAGACATGACCCTGGAAGAGCTCGAAGACCGGATCGACCAACGGGCCAGTGCCTCGCCGGACGAAAGTTATACGGCCAAGCTGATCGCCCGGGGCATGTCCAAGGCGGCGCAGAAACTGGGCGAGGAGGCGACCGAAGCGGTGATCGCAGCGGTCACGGGCGATCGCGATGAACTGGTCAAGGAAAGTGCGGACGTGCTCTACCATCTTCTGGTGGTGCTGCGCGCCGCCAACCTGCCGCTGGCCGAAGTGATGGCTGAACTCGACGCCCGCACGGCACAATCGGGCCTGGCTGAAAAAGCCAGCCGCAAGGCCGAGTGACCATGACCGAGCGCGCCCCTGCTCCCGATCCCTATCTGCAGTTCACCAAGGCCGAATGGAGCAAGCTGCGCGACGGCCAGCCCATGACGCTGACGCAGGCCGACATCGATCGGCTCCGCTCCCTCTCCGACCCGATTTCGCTCGAGGAGGCCGAGGAGGTCTATCTGCCGCTCACCCGGCTGCTCTCCTACTATGTGGAAGCGGTGCAGGGCCTGCATCGGGTATCGACCCGCTTCCTCAATGCGCCCGATGACCGCGTGCCGTTCATTATCGGCGTGGCGGGCTCGGTGGCGGTAGGCAAGTCCACCACGGCCCGTATCATCCAGACGCTCCTGGCGCGCTGGCCGTCGAGCCCGCGCGTCGACCTCGTGACGACCGACGGGTTCCTCTATCCCAACAGCGTCCTGGCCGAACGCGGCCTGATGGAGCGGAAGGGTTTTCCCGAGAGCTATGACCGCGGCCGCTTCGTCAATTTCCTGGCCGACATCAAATCGGGCAAGCCCCAGGTTTCGGTGCCGGTTTATTCGCACCTCGTCTACGACGTCGTTCCGGGCGAGGAGGTCACCATCGACCGGCCCGACATCCTGATCGTGGAAGGGCTCAACATCCTCCAGCCGGGGGAATTGCCACGCACCGGGCGGCCCATCCTCTTTGCCTCCGACTTCATCGATTTTTCCATCTACATCGACGCCGACCCGGAAGACCTCGAAGACTGGTTCATGCAGCGCTTCTTCCGGCTGCGTGAAACCGCCTTTCGCGATCCGACCTCCTTCTTTCGCCGCTTTGCGGAGATGAGCGAAGAGGAAGCCGGCGCATTCGGGCACAAGGTGTGGGAGGAGATCAACCTCAACAACCTCCTCGAAAACGTGCTGCCCACGCGCGGCCGCGCCGACCTCATCCTCAAAAAGGGCAAGGATCACCGGGTGGAAGAGGTCAAGCTGCGGCGGGTGTGAGGGCAGGCCCGACCGGTGGTGGTGTCGGGGCGAAGATGGACCACCGGGACAGGCCCGGTGGTGACGGTTGCCGAAGCAGTGCCGTCGTCGCGAGGCAGCCCCTAGTAGGTTCCGGGCTGCGGCTGGCTGAGGATAATGAGGTTGCCGTCCGGATCGCGCAGCTTGGCGGTCTTGAAGAAGTCGCCGAAGGCCTTGGCCACCGGCTTGATGCCGTGCATTTCGAGCCGGTCCAGCTCCTCGGCGATATCGTCGACGATCAGCATGATGACGCTGGCCCCCGCGCGGTCCTCGTCGGTCATCACATGCACCCAGCCGCCACCGGGCAGTTTCCATTCGGCGACGTCGGCCATGGTGCGCGCATCGGCGGGGCGGCCGAACAGATATTCATACCAGACCAGGGAGTTGCTCAGGTCCTCGACGGCCAGGCCTGCCAGCACGTTGGTCAGCGTCATGGGCGGTCCGTTCTCCGGGCTCGTGTTGCACAAGGCATGCTGCGGGCAAACAGCGGCGCCTTCAGGGCCGATCCTAGCACAGTCCGCCGCCGCGCGGCAGCATGGTTGGCGCGGCGCCTGACCGCTGCTATAGCCGGTGCGAACCGAGGGAGAGTTTGCCTATGTCGCCTCTGCGCATCATCGTTGCCGGCGCCGGCGGGCGCATGGGCGCCGCCAATATCGCCGCCGCCGCTCGCCATGACGAGGTGGACCTGGTGGGAGCACTCGACCGGCCCGGATCTGCGGCCATCGGCAAGGACGCCGGAACGCTTGCGGGTCTCGATCCGATGGGCGTGCTGGTGGGCGACAGCATCGATGCCCTGCTCGAGGGCGCCGACGCCATCATCGATTTTACCGCGCCGGCGGCCAGCGTCGCGCTGGCGCGCGAGGCTGCGGCCAGGGGGCTCGTCCACGTCATCGGCACCACGGGATGCTCTGCCGCGGACGACGCGGCGATCGCCGAAGCGGGCCGCTCGGGCGCGCGGATCGTCAAATCGGGCAACTTCTCGCCGGGCATGGTGGCGCTGACGGTGCTGGTGGAAAAGGCGGCCGCGGCGCTCGCCGATTACGACGTCGAGATTTTGGAGATGCACCACAATCTCAAGGTCGACGCGCCCTCCGGCACGGCGCTGATGCTGGGCGAAGCGGCGGCACGGGGGCGCAACATTACCCTTGCCGACCATTCCGTGCGCGTCCGCGACGGCCATACTGGCCCGCGCGAGGCCGGCACGATCGGCTTTGCGACGCTGCGCGGCGGCAATGTCATCGGCGACCACATGGTGATCCTTGCCGGGCCCTCCGAACGCATCGAGCTCAACCACCGCGCGCAGGACCGCACCATCTACGCCAATGGCGCGCTCAAGGCGGCGCTGTGGGCCGCCGGGCAGAAGCCGGGGCTCTATTCCATGGCCGACGTGCTCGGCCTTTCCGACTGACTTTTTTACGGTTCTGCCCCCGCAGAACCGTTCGAACACGTAGACAAGGAACAAGACAATGAGCGGCACGCTGATCCTGGTGCGTCATGGCCAGAGCGAGTGGAACCTCAAGAATCTCTTTACCGGCTGGAGGAACCCGGACCTCACAGAGAAGGGCCAGGAGGAAGCCCGCGCGACCGGCAAGGCGCTCAAGGCCAAGGGCATCGTTCCGGACCTCTATTACACCTCGGCCTTGCGGCGGGCGCAGCACACGCTCGACTTGATGCTCGAGGAAATGGGGATCGTCGACGTCACCATCGTGCGCCACACGGCGCTCAACGAGCGCGACTATGGCGACCTGGCCGGCCTCAACAAGGACGACGCGCGCGAAAAGTGGGGCGAGGAACAGGTCCATATCTGGCGCCGGTCCTATGACGTTCCCCCGCCGGGCGGCGAAAGCCTCAAGGATACGGCGGCGCGAACCCTGCCCTATTACGAGCGCGAAATCCTGCCCCAGCTCAAGGCCGGCAAGACGGTTCTGGTGGCGGCCCATGGCAATTCGCTGCGCGCCCTGGTCATGGCTATCGAAGGCCTGACCCCCGATGAAATCCTGGCGCGCGAAATCGCCACTGGCGAGCCGACCGTCTACCATATCGGTCCGGACGGGAAGCTGGTGCAGCGCGTTACGCTTTAATCCTCAAGGCCCATTCGCGGTTCGATATAGAGTCTTAGGGTCAGCGTGCGGATCACGGCGTAGGCCGGCGTGGCGAGGGCCACGCCGAAAAAGCCGAACAGCGATCCCATGATGAGCATTGTGCAGAGCGACCAGGCGGGCGGCAGGTGGATCACGCGTTGCTGCATCAGCGGGGTCAGCACATAACCCTCCAGATTCTGGATCAGCAACATCCCCAGCGCACCCAGGAGGAAGGTGGTCATGTCCTGGGAGGCCAGGGTCAGGAGCACCGGGACGGCGGAGATGATTGGCCCGAGGAAGGGGATGAAGTTGAGGGCGCCTGCCAGCACGCCCAGCGTCAGTGCGTTGGGCGTTCCGAGGGCCCAAAGGAGGGTGCCCACCAGCGTGCCGATCACGCCCATCATGATGACCTGCGTCACGATCCACCCGCGCAGAGTGTGTCCGACGGCATCAAGGGCGGTGCGCAGCCGCGGCTGAAGGTGACGTGGCGCCAGGTCCAGCATGCCATCGCGATAGCCGGCCGGGTTGAGTGCGAAGAAGATGCCCAGAAACACGATGACCACGACATTGGCTATCGCTCCGACGGCACTGCCGAAGACTGTCTGCATGCCGGCGAGCAGACCGGCCGGATCGGGCATGGCGTCCGCCAGGAGCGACTGGTCGTTGTCGACCATCCCGATGCTGATGATCATCCGCCGCAGCTCGAGATAGATCTGCCGCGCCTGCTCGATCAGCATGCTGACAAGATCATCCACCGATTGCCAGAGTTGCATGCCGCCCAAGGACAATCCGGCAATCACGGTGCCGAATACGGCGAGCGTCACGAGGATGACGAGGGCGGCGTGAGGCAGCGGCAGAACGCGCGCCAATTGTCGGACGATGGCATCAAGCAAGCTCGCCACGAGGATGCCTGCGAAAATGGTCAGCAGCGAGCCCGTCAGCACCCAGGCCAAGGCCAGTGCTGCAGCCAGCAGGACGCCCGTCGTAATGGCGCGGGTTCGGTCGTGCACTTTGCCTCCGCAAACAGGTTCGCAGAGCCAATGTTCCCGCCCGCAAGGCGGTTCCGGCGGTTAGTGCGCCGCCGAGACGATGCCCGCTTCCCAGCCCAGGATGGCGCGCTTGCGCGGCACGCCCCAGTGATAGCCGGTCAGGGCTCCCGACGTGCCCACCACGCGGTGGCAGGGGACGACGAAGCTGATGGGGTTCTTGCCCACCGCGGCGCCCACGGCGCGTGAGGCGGTCGGCCGGCCGATATGGCTGGCCACCTGCGCGTAGGTTGCCGCGCGCCCGACCGGGATCTTGAGGAGGGTTTCCCATACCTTGACCTCGAAGTCCGTGCCGATCAGCACCACCCGCACCGGGCGATCGGCGGCCCAGTGCCCTGGATCGAAGATTTGCCCGACCAGCGGGGCGATGCGCTGGTCGTCGCGGCTGAAGCGCGCCCGGGGCCAGCGATTGGTTAGATCGGCAAGGGCCGCCTCGACGCTGATTTCGGCATCGGCAAAGCCCATGCCCGAAATGCCGTAGTCGGTCGCGGTGACCACAGCAGTGCCGAAGGGGGAGGGAGCGACGCCCCAGACCATGTCGATACCGGCGCCGCCGGCGCGGAAGACGCCGGGCGGCATGGCCTCATAAGTAACGAAGAGGTCATGCAGCCGCGAGGTCGAGGAGAGGCCGACCTCGTAGGTGGCTTCGAGCACGCTGGCCTGGTCACGCAGGAGGCTCTTGGCGTGATCGAGCGCCACGGCCTGCGCAAAACTTTTCGGCGACAGGCCGCACCAGCGCCGGAAGAGGTCGGTCAGCTGCCGTTCGCTGAGACCGAGCGAGCGGGCAAAGCGCCCAAGGTCGGTGGCGTCCGGCCCTGTTTCGCTGAGGTAGCGGATGGCCGCCTGGATGGTGTCATAGTCGCTGGCGGGGACAAGGTGGGACATATGGTTCATGGGGACCTCCAACGGCGCTGGAGTGTCCCTTCTAAAACGGCGACGGGGGTGGGCACGACCCGGATTTGACGCTCAGGCGACCTGGCGAGCGAGCCGCAGGGCCCGGCCAAAGGCCTTGGCAAAGCTCGACTTGTCGTCGCTGCTGAGGAATGGCCCCAGTTCGATTTCCTCGCTGCCCCGCTTGAGCAGGATGGCGGTGGTGCGCTCGTTGTCGTCGCGCTTGAGATGAAGCCGTACCTCGGTCGGCTTGAAGCGGCGCAGAACGCGGCTCTGGCGGGGGCCGGTGGTGGCGATTTCCAGTTGATCGGCCCACAGGGTGATCTGCTGCCGGATCTGGCCGCGGCGGCTCTGGCGGATGTTGAAGGCCATGAGACCGGTACCGGCAACGCCATAGGCGATCAGCCCCGGTACGATGAATTCGGGCACAGCCACGAGCAAGGGTGTCCCTACCAGGCCGGCGATCACGAGCCCGATCCAGCCGCCGACGGTCCGCAGCGACCGATCGGGCCGGAGCGTGGCGGCAAACAGGGGCGAGGTGGTTGTGGCTTGCATGGGCATGGCGATCTCTCCCACAAATATTGGCAGAGATTCGGGACCGAGAGAATGCCAACGCCGAAAAAAGTGAAAAGACTGGGCCGTCCCGCTGCCGAAGCCATTTTCGAGCGCTTCCACGAGATCGAGCCCGAGCCAAAGGGAGAACTGGCCTACGTCAACGCCTTCACGCTGCTCGTGGCGGTGGTGCTTTCGGCCCAGGCGACGGATGCGGGCGTCAACAAGGCGACGCGGCGGCTATTCGAAATCGCGCCCTCGCCGGCGGGGATGGTGGCCCTGGGGGTGGCGGGCATCGAAAAGGAGATCCGGACCATCGGGCTCTACCGCAACAAGGCAAAGAACGTCTTCGCGCTGTCCCAGCAGCTTCTCGAGCGGCATGGGGGCGAGGTTCCAGGGGAGCGTGAGGCGCTCGAGGCGCTGCCGGGCGTCGGGCGCAAGACGGCCAATGTGGTGCTTAATATCTGGTTCAAGCAGCCGACCATAGCGGTGGACACGCACCTGTTTCGCGTTGGCAACCGGACGGGACTTGCCCCCGGCAAGACGCCGCTCGAGGTGGAGACGGCGCTGCACAAGATCGTGCCGGACCGGTTCATGCTGCATGCGCACCACTGGCTGATCCTGCACGGGCGCTATATCTGCAAGGCCCGCACGCCCGAATGCTGGCGCTGTCCCATTGCTCAGTGGTGCCTTTACGAACCAAAGACGCCGCTGCCGGCAAAGCCCGGGAGCTAGCTGCCATAGCCGCGCGCCATGGCGGCGGCGAAGACGGGAATGAGGACGAAGACCGCGGCCTGAATGTGGATCAGGCGGCGGTTACTGGTCAATTCAGCGGGCGGCACCACATAATCGCGAGCCAACGCCACCGCCTTGTGCCAGCGACGAATGGCCAGTGTGGGCGGGACGGTGAGAAGCCCGACGACGATAAAAGCGGCCATCTTGCCCCAGAAGGCGTGGTTGCCGACATAATACTCCCAGCCCTTGTCGCCGAAAATCACCCGCAGCACCCCGATGATGATCACGAGGCCTGCAATACCGCCGTAGGCTGCATCGACCTTGGCCAATTGCCGGATGCGAGCACCGTCCAACCCTGGGCGCAGGAGAGCGAACTCCGCCGCGAATAGGCCCACCAGCGAGAACACGGCGAGATGGTGCGCGCTGGCGAGAAGAAACGAAATGTCCATTGTGGCGGGCTCATGGTGATGTTAACGCTGCACACATACCGCGCAGACTAAGTGAACAATGTCAACATCACCTAACGCTCCCTATCATCATGGCAATCTTCGGCAGGCTTTGCTGGAAGCGGCGCTGGTTATTCTCGAACAGCAGGGTGAAGCCGGGCTGGGGCTGAGGGATCTTGCCCGCGCGGTGGGCGTGTCGCCGGCGGCGCCCTATCGGCATTTCGACAGCCGGGCGGCGCTGCTCGAGGCCCTGGCCGTCACCGGCTTCCAGCGCTTTTCGGCGCGCATGGAAGAGGTGGCGGCAACCCACTCGGACGACGCCATGGCTGCGATGGGCAAGACCTACGTCGTTTTCGCGCTGCAGAACGCCAATCTCTTCCGGCTGATGTTTTCGCCCCAGCTCAAGAAGGAGGCGCGACCCGGCCTGCGGATGGCTGCCGATGCTGCCTTCGAGACGCTGCGCCACGTCGTGGGGGGCGATGTGCGGGAGGGGCGTATCAAGGCATTGGCGGCCTGGGCGAAGGTGCATGGGCTGGCGGTGCTGCTGCTCGACGGGCAGATCGCGATCCGTGCCGGCGAGGATACCGAGGCGCTGGTCGCGGAAATCATCGGCTCCCTCTGAACGTTGCCCTCGCCTGCCCCTTGGGCTAAACCGGCTCACGGCCTTCCCGAAATCTCCGCGGACCCGTACTTCATGACCCAGACCCGCTTCGACGTGCTCACCATCGGCAATGCGATCGTCGACATCATTGCCCCGGTGGAGCCGGGCTTTCTCGAGCGCGAGGGCATGAAGGAAGGCATCATGCACCTGATCGATACCGATCGGGCCGCCGACCTCTACGCCAAGATGCCGGAGGGACGACAGCAGATTTCGGGGGGGTCGGCCGGCAACACTGCGGCCGGAGTCGCTTCGCTCGGAGGCCGGGCGGCCTTTGTGGGCAAGGTTGCCGACGATGACCTGGGTAATGTCTTCGCCTCCGATATGGCCGCGACCGGCGTGCACTATGCCACGACGCGCCTTTCCGGCGGCGCCCTCACGGCGCGCTGCATGATCTTCGTGTCGCCCGATGGCGAGCGGACCATGAACACCTATCTCGGCGCCTGTCACGAACTGACCGAGCGGGACATCATCCCTGACGAAATCGGCGGAGCGGCCATTACCTATATGGAAGGCTTTCTCTGGGACCCGGTGGAGGCCAAGAAAGCCTTTGTGCTCGCGGCGCACTATGCGCACAAGAACGAGCGCGCCGCCGCCTTCACGCTCTCCGATCCGTTCTGCGTCGATCGCTTCCGCGGCGAGTTCCTCGATCTCATCCGCTCGAAAACCATCGATTACGTGTTTGCCAACGTCAACGAGCTGAAATCGCTGTACCAGACGGACGATCTGGGCGCGGCGGTGCGCGAGATCGCCAAGGACGCCGAAGTCGCAGCCATCACCATGGGCAGCGATGGCGCCATGGCCGTCTTCAACGGCGAAGTGATCTCTGTTCCGGCGTTCCCGGTGGAGCAGGTCGTCGACGCCACGGGGGCCGGCGATCTCTTTGCCTCGGGGTTCCTGCTGGGCCTCGCGCGGGGCCAGACCCTGGAAGCCTCCCTCAAGACCGGCTGCCTGGCCGCCTCCGAGGTCATCACCCATATCGGCGCCCGACCGCAGATCGACCTGGCGGATTTGACGCGGCAGCATGGGCTCGCCGGCTAGCCCGAAAGCCGCTCCAGACGCCGCAG
This sequence comes from Devosia oryzisoli, assembly GCF_014837245.1. GTDB lineage: Bacteria > Pseudomonadota > Alphaproteobacteria > Rhizobiales > Devosiaceae > Devosia > Devosia oryzisoli. The sequence goes on along the minus strand of NZ_JACYFU010000003.1, from coordinate 379,809 downwards.
GGCGCGCGGGGCGAAGGGGGCTAGGGCGTCAGTCGGCTGCCATCGCGCCGCGTGCACTTCATCCAGTTGTGGGGTCAACGGCGCAGCCGGGTCGGCAATGAAGAGATATTGCAGGTCATGATGCACATGCGGCGGCTCGCTGCGGCTGGGCTTGCCCGGCACGTCGTGGCTGTCGATCATGAAGGGTAGATCGCCCCCCTCGTGCCAGGGATGGAGTTTTAGGGTCGCGACACCTGTTTCCTCCATTGCCTCCCGGGCCGCCGAGGCGGAAAAACTCTCTGCCGGCTCGTAATGACCACCCGGCTGCAGCCAGCGTCCGATGGTGACATGGTCGATCAGCAGCGCCAGCCGCAGGTCGCGAGACAGCACGAAGGCGCTGGTGGTGACGTGACCGGGGAAGGTGCTGCGCTGGTCCAGCGCATGCCGCTGATCGATCTGCCAGCGCAGGAGCGAGAGATATTCCCCCTTGTCGGCCACTTCGGCGAGATAGCGACCGACCAGAGCGCTGAGGGTCTGAAGGAACGGCTCAGGCAAGCCGGGTCCCGCCATTGGCCATTTCGGCAAGGATCGAGCGCGCTGCCCCGGCAGGGTCGGCCGCCTCGATGATGGGTCGGGCAACCACCAGATGCGTCGCACCCGCGGCCAGCGCTTCGGCCGGCGTCATAACCCGCTTCTGGTCCCCCAGGACTGCGCCGGCGGGGCGAATGCCGGGGGTGACGATGGCCATGTCGGGCCCCACAATGGACCGCACCATCGCCGCTTCATGGGAAGAGGCCACGATGCCGCCGATGCCTGCGGCCTTGGCCTGCTCCGCCCGTAGGGCCACCAGCCCTGCCGCGTCGCGCGCATAGCCCGCTTCGCGCACGTCGTTGTCGTCCATTGAGGTCAGTACCGTCACCCCGAGGACGCAGAGGCCCGAGCCGGCAACCGCCTGCTGCGCCGCGCGCATGGTCTTGGGATAGGCGTGCACCGTCAGCATGGTCGCGCCGGTGTCGGCGATGGCAGCCGCGCCCTTGGCCACGGTGTTATCGATGTCGAGCAGCTTGAGGTCGAAGAACACCTTCTTGCCGGCCGCCATCAGCGCCTTGCCCAGGGCCAGGCCATCGGCGCCGTAAAAGCACTGGTAGCCGATCTTGTAGAAATCCACCGTGTCGCCCAGCAGCGCCACGATCTCTTCGGCGCGCGCGCGCGATGAAACGTCGAGGCCCACGATCAACTGGCCAGCCATGCTTTTTCCCCCGATGTCGTGATGTCCGCCCTGCCCTAGATCATTTGGCCGTGGCGAGCAACCCGGTCTGGTCGAACCAGTCGGCGGCGATATCTTCCATGGCTAGCCACTCCGTCTCAATCACGCCGCGCTCGAGATCGAAGACGAAGCCGTTGCCGCCGCCGGGGTGGGCATGGCGGCGCTGGTCTTCGCTGCGGGCGATGGGCCGGCCGGAAATATGGCACTTGAGCAGCGTTCCCACAGCCCCGTGACCGCAAAAGATAGCCGCCGTGCCCGCTGGAACGCTAAGCAACGCGGTCGCCACGGTCTCGACGATCCGCCGCTGTGCATCGATGGCACGTTCCCAGCCCTCGATGCTCTGGTCCGGTTCGGCGAAGAACCGGTCTGCCGTGGCTTCGAAGAGAATTGGCGGCAGAAAGCCGGTGGCGCTGCGATCGTTTTCGCCCATCAGGTGGTCCGCAAGCACGGGTGTGCCCGCAGCGGCCGCGATGGTTTCCGCCAGCTCCAGCGCCTTGGTCTCGCGGCTCGAAAAGACCAGGGCACCAGCGGGCACGGTGCCCCGTGCGACGAAAGCCGCCACGCGCCCCCGCCCTTCATCGGTGAGTCCCCAGAGAGGAACCGGGACCTCTGCGTCAATGCGCACTTGCGGGTGAGTGAGGTATAGTGCGCGCATGGTTGCCTAGCCTCGGCTGAAATGGGTCAGTTCATGCACCATCTGCTCGACCTTGCGGATGATGGCGGCTTCGGTTGGCGCTCCACTTGGATCGAGCGCCTCCTCTGCCGGCCCGATGCCCAGCAGTGTCGGCACGACGAGCGCCCCAACCTTGCTCAGGCTATCGCGCAAATGGCTCAACGACCAGATGGTGCCGTACTTGCCCGAGCTTACTCCGCCGATACCGAACACGGCATGGCGAAACGGGCTCGGCCGCTGCCGCGAAATCCAGGTGATGGTGTTGACCACCAGCGGCGGCACGCCGCCATTGTATTCTGGCGTGGCGAGAAAGACGATGTCATGGGTCCGCCAGAGCTCGGCGAGTTGCACCGCAGCCTCGGGCACCTGGTCCGGCTCGAGATCTTCATTGAAGATCGGCATCGGAAAATCGCTGAGGTCGAGATCGGTGACCTCCACCCCGGCCGCCCGCAGCTGGGCTCCCATGTGCAATTGCAGCTGGCGGTTGTAGGATCCCTGTCGGATCGAGCCGGAGAGGGTGAGCGCAGTCTTCATCGTGCCTCGCAGTGTTCAGCGTCGATGTCGAAAGTGCGCTGGCTCGTGCGTCGAGGCAAGAGCATTGCCCCTCGGCTGGCAATGACACACAAGGGAGATTTCCATGCCGACGATGATCTTCGTCAACGTTCCGGTCGCCGATCTCGCAGCCTCCATGGCCTACTACAAGGCCATCGGTTTCGAGCACAACCCGCAGTTCACCGACGATACGGCCGCCTGCATCGTCATTTCCGATACGATTTACGTGATGGTGCTGACGCACGAGAAATTCAGGCAGTTCTCGCCCCTGCCCATTCCCGACCCCAAGGCCCAGACGCAGGCCCTCTATGCCCTCTCGCGCGACAGCCGCGAGGCCGTCGACGCCATTGCCGACAGGGGTCTGGCGGCCGGTGGCAAGGAGGTGCGCCCGGCGCAGGACATGGGCTTCATGTACTCCCGGGCCGTGTCCGACATCGACGGGCACGTATGGGAATATGTCTGGATGGATATGAGCGGCATGCCCAGCGAGTAGCTCGCCCCAGTGAGTGGCGTGACCGCGCTCTTCTGGAAGGACGAGGGCCGCCCCATTCCATCGTCATACCGGGCTTGTCCCGGTGGTCCATGCCACCAGGAGGTGGATTGCCCGGTCCCCGGTGGGCAGTGGCCGCGCGCAGGCAGGGCCCTTAGGCGATGGCCTGGTGGCTCTGCCCGCCATTCGAGCGCAGCACTCATGGCCTTGAGGCGGGAAATCGCTCCACTGGAGCGACTTCTCGTCCGCCTCAAGCCTCGAACATCTTCTTGAGCTTGTCGAAGAAGCCGCCCGAATTCGGGCTGGTCTCTTCCGTTTCGAGGCGGGCGAATTCCTCGAGCAGCTCGCGCTGGCGCCTGGAGAGGGCCTGCGGCGTTTCGATGTCGAGCTGCACATAGAGGTCGCCGACGTCTTTCGAGCGCAGCACCGGCATGCCCTTGCCCTTGAGGCGCACGCGCTGGCCCGGCTGCGTACCGGCCGGCACCTTGACCTTGGCCCGCGCCTGGTCGAGCGTCGGGACTTCGAACTCGCCGCCCAGGGCCGCCGTCGTCATGGCGATGGGAACGCGCGCATAAAGATCGGCGCCGTCGCGCTGGAACAATTCGTGCGGACGCAGCGAAATGAAGATGTAGAGATCGCCCGGCGGCCCCCCGCGCAGGCCCGCTTCGCCTTCATTGGCCAAGCGGATACGGGTCCCGTCTTCGATGCCCTTGGGGATGTCCACCGAAAGCTTGCGGCTCTGCTGGCGCCGCCCTTGCCCACCGCAATCGGTGCAGGGCTGATCCATCATCACGCCGCGCCCCTGGCACACCGGGCACGTCCGTTCGATCGTGAAGAACCCCTGGGCCGCGCGCACTTTGCCGTGGCCGTTGCACTGCCGGCAGGTATGGGTGCCGGTGCCGGGCTTGGCGCCCGAGCCGTCGCAGGTTTCGCAGGTGGCGAGCGTGGGCACGTCGATCTCGACGGTGCGGCCCTCGAAACTCTCTTCGAGGCTGATCTCGAGATTATAGCGCAGGTCCGAGCCGCGCATGCGCGCCGCTCCGCCGCCGCCCCGGCGGCCCGCGCCACCCCCGCCGCCCATGAAGTCGCCAAAGATGTCCTCAAAGATATCGGACATCGAGGAGGCGAACTCCGGCCCGAACCCGGCCGGGCCCCGCCCGCCGCCATTCTCGAAGGCCGCGTGACCGAAGCGGTCATAGGCGGCGCGCTTCTGTGGGTCCTTGAGGGTGTCGTAGGCCTCGTTGATTTCCTTGAATTTGTGCTCGGCCTCGTTGTCTCCCGGGTTGCGGTCGGGGTGGAACTGCATCGCGAGCTTGCGGTAGGCGCTCTTGAGGGACGCATCATCGGCGCCCTTCTGGCAGCCGAGAACTTCGTAGAAGTCGCGTTTGGCCAAGGTAAACTCTCTTTATGGTCGCGCCGGAGGCTCGTCGCGAAAAAGGGGATTGGGCAAAAGGCCGGCTCTGCCGGCATCGTGTCCCGCATATGGGCAAGCGGCCGCGTCTTAGCAAGGGTGGTGCCGGGGATCAACCGGGGAGGGATTCACGTGAAACGGTGAGGTGGTGGTGCGTGGGCCGGTGCCCGCAGATGGACCACCCGGACGAGCCGGGTGGTGACGGTGGGGAGAGAAGCAGGGCTCGAAGGCGCCGGTGCGTTCGCGCCATCGCCCACACCCGTCATTGCCCGGCTTGTCCGGGCAATCCATCTTCCTTCACTCACAAACAAAAAAGCCCCGGTGTGTCCACCGGGGCTTCATCATTGAGGAACCAGCCTTAGGCCGATTTCTTGTCGTCGCCGTCCTTGACCTCTTCGAAGTCGGCATCGACGACGTCGTCGTCGCCATCATCGGCGGTGCCGTTGGCCTTGGCTTCGGCTTCCGCCTGCGAGGCCTTGTACATGGCTTCGCCCAGCTTCATCGAGGCTTCGGCCAGCGTTGCCGTCTTGGCCTTGATGGCTTCGGCGTCGTCACCCTCCAGCACCGACTTGAGGTCGGCGATGGCGGCTTCGATGGCGCCCTTGTCCTCGGCCGAAACCTTGTCGCCGTAATCGGCCAGCGACTTCTCGGTGGAGTGCACCAGCGACTCGCCCTGGTTCTTGGCTTCGACGGCCTCGCGCTTCTTCTTGTCGGCCTCGGCATTGGCCTCGGCGTCCTTGACCATCTTTTCGATGTCGGCGTCGGATAGACCACCGGAGGCCTGGATGCGGATCTGCTGCTCCTTGCCGGTGCCCTTATCCTTGGCCGAGACGTTGACGATGCCGTTGGCGTCGATGTCGAACGTCACTTCGATCTGCGGCACGCCGCGCGGTGCGGGCGGAATGCCGGCCAGGTCGAAATTCCCGAGGAGCTTGTTGTCCGCAGCCATTTCGCGTTCACCCTGGAACACGCGGATGGTCACGGCGCTCTGGTTGTCCTCGGCGGTCGAGAAGGTCTGGCTCTTCTTGGTCGGGATCGTGGTATTGCGATCGATCAGGCGGGTAAACACGCCACCGAGCGTTTCGATGCCGAGCGAGAGCGGGGTCACGTCGAGCAGCAGCACGTCCTTGACGTCGCCCTGCAGCACGCCGCCCTGAATGGCAGCGCCGAGTGCCACGACTTCGTCCGGGTTGACGCCCTTGTGCGGCTCCTTGCCAAACAGCTGCTTGACCGCTTCCTGCACCTTGGGCATGCGGCTCATGCCACCCACCAGCACGACTTCATCGATCTGCGAAGCGGACACGCCGGCATCCTTCATGGCCTGCTTGCACGGCTCGATGGTGCGGCTGATCAGGTCATCGACCAGGCTTTCGAGCTTGGAGCGCGAGAGCTTGAGGGTCAGGTGTTTGGGGCCCGAGGCATCGGCGGTGATGAAGGGCAGGTTGATTTCGGTCTGGGTCGAGCTCGACAGCTCGATCTTGGCCTTTTCCGCGGCTTCCTTCAGGCGCTGCAGGGCGAGCTTGTCGCCACGCAGGTCGATGCCCTGTTCCTTCTTGAACTCGTCGGCGAGGTAATCGACGAGGCGCATGTCGAAGTCTTCGCCACCGAGGAAGGTGTCGCCATTGGTCGACTTCACCTCGAACACGCCATCGCCGATCTCGAGGATCGACACGTCGAACGTGCCGCCGCCAAGGTCATAAACCGCGATGGTGCCGGAGTTCTTCTTGTCGAGGCCATAGGCCAGCGCGGCAGCGGTGGGCTCGTTAATGATGCGCAGGACTTCAAGGCCCGCGATCTTGCCCGCGTCCTTGGTCGCCTGACGCTGCGAATCGTTGAAGTAGGCCGGAACGGTGATGACGGCCTGCGTCACGGTCTCCCCGAGATAGCTCTCGGCGGTTTCCTTCATCTTCTGCAGCACCATGGCCGAAACCTGGCTGGGCGAGTACTTCTCGCCCGAAGCTTCCACCCACGCGTCGCCATTGTCCGCCTTGATGATCTTGAACGGCACAAGGTTCTTGTCCTTGGCCACGACCTGGTCGTCGAACCGGCGGCCGATCAGGCGCTTGACGGCGAACAGGGTATTTTCCGGGTTGGTGACCGCCTGGCGCTTGGCCGGCTGGCCCACAAGGCGCTCGCCATCCTTGGAGAAGGCGACCATGGAGGGCGTGGTGCGCGCGCCTTCCGCATTTTCGATGACCTTGGGATTGCTGCCGTCCATGACGGCGACGCAGCTATTGGTCGTGCCCAGGTCGATACCGATGACTTTAGCCATAACTCTAGCCTCTCTTTCAGCGAACCCGCTCTTGAAGCCCTCTCAATGAAAGCAGCCTCATGGCCTCTTTCGAGGCCGGGTCCCTCGTAGTTTGGATTTGGGGGCCCATCGCTGGGCTTCGAGCGGTATATAGGGGGGTGCCTCAAGGGCTTCAAGCGCACAAAGCGGCAGATTTGTCTGCCAGGGCGCCGGAGGCGCCGCCCGCAGGAGCAGGCGGCGCAACGCAAATCAGTCGGTAATGGTGTAACTGTCGAGCGTGCAGATATCGACGGCCGGTTCCACCAGCTCGCTGCCGTCTTCCATCACGAACTTGAAGTCGTAGACGCACTGGTCCGAGCCGTCGCCAATGGTGGCCGTGGCCTGATACCCGGCCTCGAGCGTTCCTTCGTCGCCGAGCAGGTCGTCGCCCCAGCTGTCCTCGTTGGCCGGCGTTGTGTAGAAGTAGTGCAGCGCGCGCGAAGAGTCGTTGATCACCGTGAATTCCACGGTTTCCGCCAGGGCGGGAAAACTTCCCGCCACAAGCGCCAGGGCGGCCAGGCCGCCCAGGAATGTGCGTTTCATGATTGAGTCCTCAGGCCGCCGGCAAGGCGCGGGCGGCTACAGCGAGTGATGCCATTGCCGGGGCGCGCAGGGAAGAGACTTTTCTGGCGCAGCGTTTATGCCGATACAACAGCCGGGAGCGGCCAAATGCCCACCAGTGGCGCCTTCCCTCGTGCGCCATCAACTTCTATGGGTGAGGCATGATCGCGCCCGGCACAGTGCTGCTCCATGACAACCGCTCGCCCGGCGCACAAAGCCTGCTGTTTGAGAAGCCGCACGACATTATTGTCGCTCATGATGCCGCATCTGCCCGGCAGGGTCTTGCCCGCCTGGCTACTGCCCAGAAGGACGGCCTTTGGGCTGCAGGCTACCTGGCCTATGAACTCGGCTATCTTTTCGAGGAACGCCTCGCCGGCCTGTTTCCCGAACGATCGGCAAGGCCGCTCTTGTGGCTTGGACTCTACGACGCGCCCCGCCACCTCGGAGTGCCAGAGGTGGAGCAGTGGCTGGGGGCCGAGGCCGGCGCGGTCAGAGATCTGGTGCCCACCCTTGACGAAGATGGCTATGCCGCTGCGTTCGAGAGGGTGCAGGACCTAATCGCGGCTGGCGATACCTATCAGGTCAATCTCACCTTCAAGGCGCGCTTCAGACTCGATGGGGAGCCGTCGGGTCTCTATCGCACATTGGCAGCCAGCCAACCGGCCGCGCATGGCGCCTTCATCCACGCCGGCGACCATTGGGTGCTCTCGCGCTCGCCTGAACTTTTCCTCGAACGGATTGGCGAGAGACTGTCGGCGCGACCGATGAAGGGGACAACCCGCCGGTCACCCTCTCCAGCGGACGACCGCCTGACAAGGGAGCGGCTACGCACCGATCCCAAGAACCGGGCCGAAAACCTGATGATCGTTGATCTTCTGCGCAACGACCTCGGCCGCGTCGCCCGGACCGGCTCGGTGGAGGTCACCGATCTTTTTACCGTCGAGACCTTTCCGACGCTGCACACGCTGACCTCCGGCATTGTTGCCCAAGCCGTGCCGGGGCTGGGATTTGCGCAGGCCATGCAGCATCTGTTTCCCTGCGGCTCCATCACCGGCGCACCGAAACTGCGCGCCATGCAGATCATCCACGACATCGAGCGGAAACCCCGCGGCGTCTATACCGGCTCCATCGGATTTCTCGCGCCCAATGGCGACTTCCGCTTCAATGTCGCCATTCGCACGGCGGTGATCGAAACTGGCGGTGCTGGCGAGATCGGCATCGGCGGGGGGATCGTTGCTGACAGCCGATGCGAAGACGAATATGCCGAGGCCCTTCTCAAGATGCAGTTCCTGTCCCGGCCGATGCCGCCCGTCACGCTGATCGAAACGCTCAAATGGGATCCAGAGAGCGGATATGTTTTGCTCGAGCGTCATCTCGACCGGTTGGTGGCCTCAGCCGACTATTTCGATCTGCCTGTCGACCGTGCGGGGGTTGCGAAGCTCCTGGCCGATGCTGCGAGCGATTGGACAGAACCCATGCGGGTGCGCCTCACGCTGGCGGCGGCCGGCCCCGCTGTGACGGCCGTTCCCCTGCCGCCCAATCCAGACATCTTCCGCTTTGTTCTGGCTGCAGAGCGGCTGGACTCGCAATCGCTTTGGCTCGCGCACAAGACCACCAATCGCGCTTTCTACGACGAGCCGCGGCAGCGAGCCCATGCCGCGCTCGGTGTCGACGAGGTGGTGTTTCGCAATGAGCGGGACGAGTTGACCGAAGGTTCGATCACTTCTGTTTTTCTTGAGCGCGAGGGTCGCCTGTTGACGCCGCCGCCGGCTTCAGGGCTGCTTCCCGGGACATTGCGCGCCCAGCTTCTCGATGAAGGCAAGGCAGAAGAGCGGGTGCTGACCCTTGCCGATCTTTCCCAGGCCGAGGCAATCTGGCTGGGCAATTCCGTGCGCGGCCTCATCCGCGCCGAATGGATAAGGACCGATCATGATTGAAATCGCGCCCGAAGACGTTCTCGTGGTGGTGGACGTGCAGTACGATTTTCTGCCCGGAGGAAGCCTTGCCGTGGCCGGAGGCGACGAGATCGTGCCGCTGATCAATGCGCTGGCGAAAAAGTTTGCCAATGTCGTCCTGACGCAGGACTGGCACCCGGCCGATCACATTTCCTTTGCCAGCCAGCACGCCGGCAAGGCGCCTTTCGAGATGGTCGAACTCGACTACGGCACGCAGGTGCTCTGGCCCGACCATTGCGTCTGGCAGAGCCACGGCGCGGAGATTTCGAACGATCTTGATGTTCCGCATGCGCAGCTGATCATCCGCAAGGGCTACAACCGGGCCATCGACAGCTACTCCGGCTTCCAGGAAGCCGATCGCCAGACGCTGACCGGCCTTGCCGGCTACCTCAACGAGCGCGATGTCGGTCGGCTCTTCGTCGTCGGCCTCGCCACCGATTTCTGCGTTGCCTGGACGGCGCTGGACGGGGCCGCCGGCGGCTTCGACGTGACGGTGATCGAGGATGCGACGCGCGCCATCGATTCCAATGGGTCGCTGGAAAAGGCCTGGGCGGATCTGGAAGATGCGGGGGTACAGCGGGTGATGAGCCGCGAGATTCTGGGCTAATCACGGACGAAGGCTTCGGTGCCTGCTCTCCCTCCTCCTAGCAGAGCTTGGGTGGGGGATCAAAAGCAGTGGCCGCTACGCACCCCACCCCGCCCCCCCGTCAAGGGGAGGGAGCCGCATCCAGGGCGTTGGAAGTCCGCCTGAAACAAAAAGGGCGCCCCGATGAGCGCCCTCTTTCAAACCCGAAAAACCAAAGATCAGGCGCTCTTGTCGACGCCTTCTTCGCCTTCCCCTGTCGGGGCCGGCGCAGCCGCGCCGCCCTTGGCGACGCCGACCATGGCGGGGCGTAGCACGCGCTCGCCGATGGCAAAGCCTTCCTGCACCACCTGCACCACGGTGCCTTCGGGCACGTTCGGGTTCGGCACCTCGAACATGGCCTGGTGCTTGTGGGGGTCGAACTTCTGCCCCGCCGCCTCGATCGGCTTGACGCCGTGCTTGGCGAGGAGGCGCTGCATCTCGCGCTCGGCCAGCTCGATGCCTTCGATCAGGCTCTTGAGCGACCCGTCGGCGCCTTCGCGCGTCTCGGCGGGGATCACCATCAGCGCGCGGCTCAGCGCGTCGGTGGCGCTCAGCATGTCGCGGGCAAAGCCGGCAATGGCGTAGGAGCGGGTATCGGCCACGTCGCGCTCGGTGCGCTTGCGCAGGTTTTCCATCTCCGCGACCGTGCGCAGGACGCGATCCTTGAGCTCGGCATTTTCGGTACGCAGGGCTTCCGCGGGGTCGACTTCGGGCGTCTCGGTTTCCGGGGTTTCGACTTCCGGCGTTTCGCCCTGGGCGGCGTTTTCGTCGCTCATGTGGTCTTCATCCGTGTGATGTTGAAAGAATTCTGCCCCGCATATCGGCCAATGCGGCGGTCAGTTCAAGTGCTCCCGCGCCGCTGCCGGGCCATCATGGCCGAAATCACATGCGCGGTATAATCCACCACCGGCACGATACGGGCGTAGTTGAGCCGGGTCGGGCCGATCACGCCAAGGACGCCGACGATCCGCTCGTTGGCATCCTTGTAGGGGGAGAGGATCACCGAGGAGCCGGAAAGCGAAAACAGTTTGTTTTCCGAGCCGATGAAGATGCGTACGCCCTGTGCCATCTCGGTGTCGCCCAGAAGCTCGAGCAGCCCGTCCTTGCTTTCCAGCGCGTCGAACAGTTGGCGCATGCGCACCAGTTCATCGCTCGCCATGCTCTCATTGATGAGGTTGGAGCGTCCGCGCACGATAACGGTCGGTTCGGCGGTCGGGCTCTGCCGAACCAGCGTGGCAATTCCGGCATCCACCAGCTTCTGCGTCAATTCATCGAGCTCGGCTCGCTGCTCGGCGCGCTGCGCATCGAGCACCTGCCGCGCCTCGGCCAGCGTGCGGCCCACCACATAATTGGCGAGGTAGTTGCTGGCCTGCTGCAACGCGCTCGCCGTGAAACCGGGCGGCAGGTCCATGATGCGGTTTTCCACCTGCCCGTCTTCGCCCACGAGGATGGCCATGGCGCGCGTGGCGTCGAGCCGCACGAACTCGATGTGCTTGAGCACCATGTCGGCCTTTGTGGCAATGACAAGTCCCGCGCCGTGGCTGAGGCCGGAAAGCAGCGAGCTGGCTTCGCTGAGCACATCCTCGATGCGCCCCTGCCCGGCCGTGCCCTCCATGTGCCGCGCAATCCGCTTGCGCTCGCTCTGGTCGACCGCACCGGTCTCGAGCATCGTATCGACGAAAAAGCGCAGGCCCTGCTGTGTCGGGGCGCGGCCCGCCGAGGTGTGGGGTGCAGCGATGAGGCCCAGATCCTCGAGGTCCGCCATGACGTTGCGCACGGAGGCGGGCGACAGTTCGAGCTGGATCAGGCGGCTGAGGTCGCGCGAGCCCACGGGCATTCCGGTATCGAGATAGCGCTCCACGAGGCGCCGGAAGATTTCCTGGCTGCGGTCGTTCAGGGCGGAGAGAAAGGTATCGGGCGTCGTGGCCATGGTGCTTGATTCAAATCGTCCGCTTTAACCCTCTGCCCCCATTTAAGGGTATTGTTGCCATGCGCCAAGCACCCGGCGCTTGTGGCGCGGCGCGATGAGGGTTAAGAGGCGGTTAAATCCGGCCTATCCGACGACCAGAGCAAAGGTGACTTGCCCATGCGGCCTTCCGGACGCACCCCCGAACAAATGCGGGCGGTGACCATCGAGCGCAATGTGGCCATGAAGGCAGAAGGCTCCTGCCTCGTCTCTTTCGGCAACACAAAGGTTCTCTGCACGGCCTCCGTCGAAACCAGCCTGCCCGGCTGGTTGCGCGGGAAGGGCCAGGGCTGGGTCACTGCCGAATACGGCATGCTGCCGCGCGCCACCGGGTCGCGCACCCGTCGCGAGGCCACGGCCGGCAAGCAGTCCGGCCGGACCCAGGAAATCCAGCGTCTCATCGGGCGCTCATTGCGTGCCGTGGTCGATCTCGAAGCCTTGGGCGAAGTGCAGGTGACGCTTGATTGCGATGTGCTGGAAGCCGATGGCGGCACCCGCACGGCGTCGATCACCGGCGCCTATGTGGCGCTGGCTGATGCCATCGAATGGATGGAAACGCGACAGCTCACCCGCGGCAAGCCGCTCAAGGACAGCGTCGCCGCCATCTCCTGCGGCATCTATCGCGGTACCGCGGTCTGCGATCTCGACTATCTCGAGGATGTCGAAGCTCATACCGACGCCAATTTCGTCATGACCGGTTCTGGTAAGTTCGTGGAAATCCAGGGAACGGCAGAAGGCGCACCCTTTGACAGGGCCGAACTCGAGGCCCTGATGGGCCTGGCCCAGAACGGCATTGCCGAATTGACGCAATTGCAACAGACGGCGCTTCTTTCATGATCGGTTGGCTCGCAAAGAAATCGCTCTCCCCGGCCGCGCTGCGCCAGCTGCCCGCCGAGGGCGGCAAGGGTGGCGAGGCGCCTCTCGCGCTCGGCCGCACGGAGGACAGCGGCGATCTCGACCAGGGTGGCTTCCAGCAAAAGAACTGCGCCATCTGGAACGACATCCAGCGGGCCCTGCAGGGCACCGGCAAATGAGCGACATTCCGCGCCTGCGCCCCGGCGACCGTCTGGTGATCGCGACGCACAACGCGGGCAAGCTGCGCGAATTCCGTGAGCTGTTCGCGCCGTTCGGCATCGAGCTGGTGTCGGCGGGCGAACTGGGCCTGCCGGAGCCGGAGGAAACCGGCACGACGTTCACGGAAAATGCCCGCCTGAAGGCGCATGCTGCCGCCAAGGGGAGCAGTCTGCTAGCACTTTCCGACGATTCGGGGCTCTGCGTGGATGCCTTGGGCGGCGACCCCGGCGTCTATACTGCCGATTGGGCGGGAGTGCCCCGCGACTTCAATCGCGCTATGAAACGAGTGGAGGACGCCCTTCAGGCGGCCGGCGCCAGCTCCCCGGGACAGCGCCGCGCCAGCTTCAACGCTACCCTGTGCCTTGCCCACCCCGATGGCCGCGACGTGCTTTACGTCGGGCGATGTGACGGCACCCTGGTCTGGCCTCCGCGCGGCGACCAGGGGCACGGCTATGATCCCATGTTCATGCCCGATGGCTACGACATCACTTTCGGCGAAATGGCGGCCGAAACCAAGCATTCCTGGGCTCCCGGCCAGTCCGGTCTCAGCCACCGGGCGCGCGCCTTTGCCCAATTCGTGGAGAACCAGATTGAGCGGGCCTGACGCCAACGACCTGTTCGGCGTCTATGTGCATTGGCCGTTCTGCGCGTCCAAATGTCCTTATTGCGATTTCAATTCTCATGTCCACCGGGGCGCTCTCGACGAGGACGCTTTCGTTGAGGGCTACCTAAAGGAGATCGCGCACGTGGCGCGCCTGTCGCCCGGGCGGCTTGTGCAATCCATCTTCTTCGGGGGCGGCACGCCGTCGCTGATGTCCACCAAGGCGGTGGGCACCATCCTCGATGCCATCGCCGGCGCCTGGCAGATCGATTCGCGGGCCGAAATCACGCTCGAAGCCAACCCGACAAGTGTCGAAGTTGATCGCTTCCGCGGGTTCCGAACTGCCGGGGTCAATCGCGTTTCGCTCGGCGTCCAGTCGCTGCGCCCCGGGCCGCTGGCCGAGCTGGGGCGTCGCCACACGGTGGAGGAAGCCGTAGCGGCCGTGCGCATCGCGCAATCGATCTTCGAGCGCAGCTCATTCGACCTGATCTACGCGCGGCCCAAGCAGACGTTGGAAGACTGGGAAGACGAGCTCAAGGAAGCGCTCTGGCTGGCGCGCGGGCACATCAGCCTCTACCAGCTGACCATCGAGCACGGCACGCGCTATTACGACCTCTTCAACGCCGGCAAGCTCAAGATGCCGGACGAAGATCTGGCCGCCGATTTCTATGAGCTGACGCAGGACCTGACCCGGGAGGCCGGCATGCCGGCCTACGAGATTTCCAATCACGCGGTGCCCGGCCAGGAATCGCGGCACAACATGCTCTACTGGCGCTACGGCGAATATGCGGGCATCGGCCCGGGGGCGCACGGACGGCTCATGGTCAACCATCAGCGTCATGCGACCGCGACCGAAAAACTGCCGTTCGAGTGGCTCAAGCTGGTCAACGAGTTCGGCCATGGCATGACGACGGACGACCTGCTCACCTGGGAAGAACAGGGCGACGAATTCCTGGTCATGGGCCTGCGGCTCAAGGAAGGCATTTCGCCTACGCGGTTCATGTCGATCTCGGGCCGCGGCATTGCGGAAAAGCAGATCGAGACGCTCAAGGGCTATGGGTTCGTCGAAACCCTTCCCAACGGCAATATCCGTGTGACAGAAAAGGGCTTTCCCGTCCTCGATGCCGTGGTGGCCGATCTCGCCGCCTGATCGCAGGGCTGCAAGGCGAGGGGCATGAGCGCAGAAAGCCGCGACTATTTCATTGTCGGACAACGGTTTGACGCCCCAGCGCTGGCGCCGGGGCTTTATGTCGTGGCGACACCCATCGGCAATCTGCGAGACATTACGCTGCGCGCCCTGGAGACGCTGGCGGCAGCGGACACGATCCTGTGCGAGGATACCCGCACCTCCGCTCGGCTTCTCGACCACTATGGCATAAAGGGGCGGCGGGAGGCGCTGCACGAGCACAACGAGCGAGACAAGGCGGATGCCATTGTCGCCCGCGTTGCCGACGGTGCCGCGATCGCGCTGATCTCGGACGCGGGGACGCCGCTTCTGTCCGACCCGGGGTTTCCGCTGATCCGCGCTTTGGCCGAGGCGGGCCAGCCGATCTTTCCCATTCCGGGCGCGTCGGCCCTGCTGGCGGGGCTGGTGGTCGCCGGGCTTCCTACCGACGCTTTTGCCTTCCACGGCTTCCTGCCGGCCAAGGCGGGCGGGCGAAAAAATGCGCTGGAGAAGTTCAAGGATTCACGTGAAACTTTGGTATTCTACGAGTCACCGCGGCGAATAGCCGGCACGCTGGCGACCATGGCGGAGGTCTGGGGACCGCGCCCTGCCGTTGTGGCGCTGGAGTTGACCAAGCGCTTCGAGCGCACCCGTCGCGGCAGCCTTTCAGAATTGGCAGAGCAGTTCTCAGGGGAAGAGACCAAGGGCGAAGCGGTCATCATCGTGGCCGGGGCGACCGAGACGGCAGTCGCTGCCGCAGACTGGCATGCTGCCCTTGCCGAGGCCATGGCCGATCAACCGCTGCGCGCGGCGGTCGATGAAGTCGCTGCCCGCTTCGGCCTAAAACGCAAGGACGTCTACGATGCCGCGCTCGCGCGAAAAGCCAAAGGCTGAGCGCCGCGTTCTGGCCGAGCAGCGCGGTCATCGGGGCGAGACGCTGGCGGCGTGGCTGTTGCGCGCCAAGCTTTACCGCGTCATCGCGCAACGCTTCAAAACCCCGGTGGGGGAAATCGACCTTGTCGCCGAACAGGGGCGAACGGTGGTGTTCATCGAGGTCAAATGGCGGCGCCGGGGCGCGCCCGAAGCCGAAGCCTTGAGCGCGGTGAACCGGAAGCGCATTGTGCGGGCCGCCCAGTACTGGCTGTCGCGCCATCCGGAGCAGGCCGACCGCGACCTGCGGTTCGATGTGATTTTCCTTGCACCCGGGCGCTGGCCGCGCCATCTCGTAAATGCCTTTACCGCCTTCTGAAGGAACGCCATGAGCCTCAAAGTTGCCGTCCAGATGGACCACGTCGCTACCATCAACCCGCGCGGCGACTCTACCTTCGCCATGATGCTCGAGGCGCAGGCCCGAGGGCACGCGCTGCTGCACTACACGCCGGACACCCTCTCGCTGCGGGGCCGTACGGTGAGCGCGCTGTGCCAGCCCATCACAGTGACGGATGCGGAAAAGGGAGCGCATTTCACCCTGGGTGAGGCCAGCCGGGTCGATCTCGCGACCCAGGACGTGGTGCTGATGCGCCAGGACCCGCCCTTCGACATGAACTACATCACCATTACCCATCTGCTCGAGCACCTGCCGGAGCGGACGCTCGTGGTGAACCCGCCTGCGACGGTGCGCAACGCGCCGGAAAAAATCCTCGTGACGGACTTTCCCGAGCTTATGCCGCCGACCCTGGTGACACGGGATCGCGACGAGATCTACGCCTTCCGCAAGGAACACGGCAACATCATCGTCAAGCCGCTCTACGGCAATGGCGGGGCCGGCGTTTTCTTCCTGCAGGAGGGCGACCACAATCTCGCGAGCCTGCTCGAACTGTTCGAAAACAACTTCCGCGAACCGTTCATGATCCAGAAATACCTCCCCGACGTGCGCAAGGGCGACAAGCGGATCATTATTGTCGATGGCGAGCCGGTGGCCGGGCTCAACCGCATTCCCGCAGTAGGTGAGGCGCGATCGAACATGCATGCGGGCGGTCGTCCGGAGTTGTCGGACCTGACGGCACGCGAATTGGAAATCTGCGCCACCATCGCCCCCGCGCTCAAGGCCCGCGACATGATCTTTGTCGGCATCGACGTCATCGGCGACTACCTTACCGAGATCAACGTCACCTCCCCCACCGGCATCCGCGAAATAAAGCGATTCGGCGGCCCCGACATCGCGGTGATGATCTGGGATGCCATCGAGCGGCGCAAGAGCTGACCATGGAGGAGACGGTGGTCAAACCGTCGGCCGGACATCCGCAGCAGCAGGGACCCCGATGAACACCTTCCTCGTCGCCTTCGCAACGCTGTTCGCCACCGTAGGCGTGGCCGATATCGCCTTCATCTTTGCGGCTCTCACCAAGGACAATACGTCCGTGCAGCGCCGCGCCATGGCGACCCGCGGGGTCCTTGTCGCGCTGGCGATCCTGCTGTTCTTCGCGGCGCTGGGCAACGCGATCCTCGATCTTTTCGGCATCACCATTCCTGCCCTGCGCACCGCGGGCGGCGTCTTGCTGCTGCTCATTGCCATCGACATGGTGTTTGCCCGCCATTCCGGCGGCACCGGGACGACGAGCGAAGAGGAAATCGAGGCGCGCCAATCGGCAGACATATCCATCTTCCCGCTGGCCATGCCGCTCCTGGCCGGGCCCGGAGCCATCAGCGCCGTGATCCTGCTCACCACGGGCGCCCGCTCCCACCTCGAATTTTGGCTTGTTGTTGCAGCCATCGTCGTGATCTTGGCGCTGGCCTGGCTCACGCTCTTGATCGCCATCCCCATTCAGCGGCTTTTGGGGCTCACGGGGCTCTCTGTCGTGTCGCGCGTGATCGGCATTCTGTTGGCGGCGCTGGCTGTGCAGTTCGTCTTCGACGGCATCAAGGCGAGCGGACTTCTTGGGGGCGCGGCCTAGGGCGAAGCGGGTTCCGGTTCGGCCGCTGGGTCAATGCCGACGCCGAAGGCATCAGCACGGCCGGCCGGCGCGCTGACCAGGGCATCGAGCGAAAACCCGGCCTCGCCTGCCGGTGCTGCACTACTTGCAGCGATGAGATCGCTGGCTCGGTCGGGCGTTCGACTGAGAGGCAGCACCGCGCCAGCGACCTCCAGCAGCCGGATCTGCCCCTGCCCCTGATATGGCGGCCGAAGCATGGCCGCGGCATCCGTACCCAGCAGCGGATCGGCCACGGCGAGCATCACCTGCCCGCCGCGGTAGAAGGTCCGCACGGACTGGCTCACGTAAAACGCCAGCTTGTCGGCGCCGGCGGCGGCGAAGTGAATACCATCGTCCTTGCGCATGCGCGCGTTCTGCCCGTTCACGTCGGGACCGTAGCTGGCATATTGGCCATCCTCGCCCACGAACCGATCGTAGATGTCGATGAATTCGGCCCCGGCCGAGAACGCTGCCAAACGGTGGAGGGCACTGATCTGGGCGATGGCGGCGCCATATTCCAATTTTGACATCGGCGGCAGGCCGACCCAGATCACCGGTTTGCGCGCCGCGCGAAGTTGACCAAGAAACTCGTTGAGGCGCGCCTGGTAGACGCTCTTCCACCCGTCGCTGAGCGGAGAAAAGGTCTCGCCGTTCGCGCTGATCTCCTGCCGGTCATTGACGCCGATGATGACGACGGCCACGTCAAAGCTGTCCTTGGCAATCTCCTCGGCGATGGCCTTGTTCCAGTCGAAATAGTCGTCGCGCACGAAGCCCGATGACCCCACCGCCTGCTCGATCACCACCAGGTTCGGGTCCTCGGCGTAGAAGCGGTCGAGGGCCTTGGCGAGGTCGACGGCGAGGGAGTCGCCGAAGACGGCGAGGCGTGTTGCCCCTTCGGCCTTTTCTATGGTGGGTTTGGGGGGTGGTAGGGCCGCTGTTGGCTTGGGTGCGCTGGGTTTCTGCCGTGGGGTGGTTCGTCGCGGCTGGGTTTGCTGCACAGGAGCGGTGCGCTGCTGCTTTTGCTCGTCACCGAAGAGCAGATCGAACAGCGTCCGTCGCTTCTGCTGCTGGGCCACCTCGTAGCGCTCGCCCGATTGGGCGAAGGCCGGTGCGGTCTCAAGCGTGCCGAACAACACGATCAGCAATAGCAGGATGACACGTTTCATCGATGCTCCAGCGGGCGGACAAGCCCCTATGTACCACTGACGCGGTGCCGAGGCTACGCAACTCCCGGCTCCGTTACCGCAACGCGGCTGCCAGTTTATCGCTGCTGGCGCGGGTGATGAAACCATCCGCCACCTCGCCGCGACTGGCCTGGAAGCGGGCATAGGCCGCCTGTGAAACCGGGCCAAGGCGTCCGTCAACGGCGCCCTGGTAGAAGCCAAGGCGCATCAGCGCCTCCTGGATGAACCGCCGCTGCACCAGGTCCGGAAAGCGCGTCTCGCGCGGCCACGGCGCACCGAAGGGGCCGCCACCCTTCAGCCGGTCCGTAAGATGGGCCACGGCCAGGGCGTAGCTGTCGGAGAAATTGTAGCCCTTGAGGACGAGATAGTTGCCGGTCATCAGGAACTTCGGGCCCGATGCCCCGGTGGGCGCATAAAGAAAGACGGGGGTGTCGGGGTTCGGGAAGGGCCGTTCATTGACGCGAACGACGCCTTGTCCGGCAAAAAACGCGATGGGCCGCAGCTGTTCGCGCGTGGCCAGAAGGTAGTCGAACCCCTGAGGGACCGTGACTTCAAAGCCCCAGTCGATGCCCGGCTGGTAGCCCAGTGCTCGAAGATACTTTGCGCTGGTTGCCAGCGCATCGGCCAGTGAGCCGTGGAGGTCCACGCGCCCATCACCGTCTCCATCGGTGCCGTGGGCGAGCACATTGCTCGGATTGACCTGCAGGTGGCCGATCGCCCCGGCCCAGGAGCCGACTGGAGATGTGTTGTCATTGGCGGCCGCCAGTATCAGGGCGGCGACGAGATCCGCCTTGTCCTCGAGGAAACGGGATCGATGCTGCCAGGCAACCGTCGCGAGGGACCGTACGATCGGGCGGATCAGTTTGCCGTTGCCGAGCACCGCCCCGTAATCGGTTTCGATGCCCCAGATGGCGCCGAGGAGATAGGGATCGACGCCGTAGCGCTGTGCAATGGCGGCGAACAGGGCCTGGTTGCGCGCCATCGCCGATCGCCCGCGCTCGACGCGCCCCGCCGTCACGCGGGCGTCGAGATACTCCCAGACCGGCGTCGTGAATTCCGGTTGCGTTTCGACCAGCTTCGGCACGTTAGGGTCTGGTGACAGGCCGTATGTGGCGGCGTCGTAGGTGTCCGCTGGCACGCCCGCTGCCAGAGCCTCGCTGCGGAAGCTGGCCAGGAATTGCTCGAAACTTCCCTGCGGCGCCGCCAGTGTCGGCGTCGCCAGCAGTGCCAGCAGCAGTCCGGCCCAGCCGCGCATGGTCAGCGGTTGCGCGTCATCAGATGACGCTCCCAGGTGTAGGCCGTTTCCACGATTTCCCGCAGATCGTCGTGCTGCGGGGTCCAGCCGAGCTTGGCGCGAATCCTTTCGCCCGTTGCGGTGATGGCGGCGGGATCGCCCGGGCGCCGGGGCGCTTCATCGGCCCGGATATCGACGCCCGTCACCAGCCGAACCGTGTCTACCACCTGCCGCACAGAATAGCCCTGCCCATAGGCGGCGTTGAGCGTGGTGCTGTCGCCCCCTGCCCGCAAATAGTCGAGCAGCAGCACATGCGCTGCAATGAGATCGGACACGTGAATGTAGTCGCGTACGCCTGTGCCATCCTCAGTTTCGTAGTCGGTGCCGAAGATGTCCATCTTCTCGCGCTGCCCAAGCGCCACCTGGCACGCGACCTTGATGAGGTGCGTGGCTTGCGGTGTCGACTGTCCGGAGCGCTTTCCGGGATCGGCACCGGCGACGTTGAAGTAGCGCAGCACCCCATAGGTCAGCGGATGGGCCGCAGCCACATCGGCCAGCATCCACTCCGTCATCAGCTTTGACCGCCCATAGGGAGACAGCGGCTGCAGCGGCGTCTCTTCCACCACCGGCGCCAGCCCGGTCATGCCGTAGACGGCTGCCGTGGACGAGAAGATGAAGTGTTTGACGCCACTCCGGATGGCGGCCTCGATGAGGTTGCGCGAGGCGGCGGTGTTGTTGGCGTAGTATTTGAGCGGGTCGACCACCGACTCCGGAACGACGATCGAACCGGCGAAATGGACGATTTCACTGACCCCGTATTGTTCCACGATGGCGCGAACCCGATCGATGTCTGCGGCGTTGCCGTGTTCGAACCTGGCCCGCCCGTCAATGGCCCAGTCGAACCCGGTAACCAGGTTATCGAGAACGACGACGTCCTCGCCGCGGTCGGTCAGAGCCAGCACCATGTGTGACCCGATATAGCCGGCGCCCCCGGTAACCAAGACTGCCATCGTCGTTCGCTCCTGCCGCTAAAACGCTATTTTCACACATGAATATGTGCCAAACCTTGCATTAGGTTTACGTCGTCCGCCCCTATGATTTCAACGGAGAGTAATGCAGTGGCCCAACGCGTTCGTACAGCCGTGTTTCCTGTTGCCGGCCTCGGCACTCGGTTTCTGCCCGCCACCAAGGCCATGCCCAAGGAAATGCTGACCGTCGTCGACCGGCCCCTGATCCAGTACGCGGTGGACGAAGCGCGCGAAGCCGGCATCGAGCATTTCGTGTTCGTCACCGGGCGCAACAAGGGTGTAATCGAGGATCATTTCGACCGACAGTTCGAGCTCGAGACGACGCTCGAAGCGCGCGGAAAGATCGAAGCGCTGGAAGAGTTGCAGCAGGACCTGCCGTCGGCCGGCCGCACCAGCTTTACCCGGCAGCAGGAGCCGCTGGGGCTCGGGCATGCCGTGTGGTGCGCCCGGGAAATCGTCGGCGACAAGCCGTTTGCCCTGCTCCTCCCGGACATGATCTTCCAGGCCAAACCCGGCGTGCTGCGCCAGATGATCGATGCCTACGAGAAGACCGGCGGCAACGTCATCGGCGTCGAGGAATGCGCCTGGGAAGATGTCTCATCCTATGGCGTCGTCGTGCGCGGCGATGGTCCGGACACCGGCTTTGCCATCAACGGCATGGTGGAAAAACCGGCGCGGGACGAGGCGCCCTCCAACCTCTTCATTTCCGGCCGCTACATCCTGCAGCCGGAAATCTTCACCCTTCTGGCCGAGCAGAAAAAGGGCGCAGGCGGCGAAATCCAACTGACGGACGCCATGCAGGCCCTGATGCAGCAGCAGCGCTTCACGGGGGTCAAATACGAGGGCAAGGTGTTCGACTGCGGGTCCAAGCTCGGTTTTTTGACCGCCAATGTCGTTTTCGCCCTCGATCGCGACGATATCCGCAGCGGCTTCCTCGAGGAACTGCGCAGGCTCGACCTGGAGGAGCGGCTCTGAAAGCGCAGGCTAGCGCTTGAGCGTGATGCCCAGGCTCACCGTGTGGCTGTCGAGCGTCCCGGTTGTGCTGTTGTCGCGGTGCCCATAGGCGTAGTCGGCCGAAACCGAAGTGTGCCGGCTCATGCTGTAGTCGGCACCGGCGCGGACGTCGTACCGCGTTTCGGTTTCAGGGCCATCGACTTGCCGCGACCGCGTCCAATCCGCGGAGGCGCGCATGCGCAGCCAGGAATTGACGGTGTAGTCGATATCGGCCGTTGCCGTGTGTTCGAAGCGCGCGATGCCGTCCGAATCCGCCCCCGGTGGCGCGATGGCCGTCGATAGGCCCGCGGTGACAGTGAGTGTGGGATCGGGACTGAAGGTGACGCTCGCGTCGTAGAGTTGGGTGGTGACGTCGTCGAACCCTGCGGCGTCGAAATCCCGCCTGCCCACGCCGGCCGAAGCGGTTGCGGTCAAGACATCGCCCCATCGCCCGGTGATGCCGCCGCGCAGCGTCTGCCCTGTCGCATTGAACCGCTCGCCAAGACGAGCCGACGGCTGGTCGAAGATGTCGCGCGTTGCGCCCGCTTCGCCGAAGACCTCGAAGATGGGGGTTGCCCGATAGCCGACACGCAAGGTGCTGCCCAAGCTCCAGAGATTCTGATCGGCGTTGCTGGTCTGCCCGGTATCGGCCCGCAGCGTGTCTCCATAGACCGTGCGCTCGGCAGACCCCTTGAGACCCACGGTGAACCGGCCGAACCTCCGGTCGAGGCCGGCGCTGAGAGCCCCCGTGACCTCCTCCGCCGGGCGGATGATCAGCGGGTCAAGGCCCGGCTCTCCGGGGAGGTCGCGGGCGTAGGCAATCCTGGCTTCGCCGTTGAGGCTGGTGTTCTCGTCGAGCGTGTACTGGCCGGAAAGGCTGAGATCGACGCCCGTTGGGAGGACCTGATTGTCACCACCACTCTTGGCGATGTCGGCACTGGCGTCGAACGCCAGGGACCCGCGACGGCCCAGCGCGGTGCCGCTGACCTGCGGCGTCAGCGTCGTGATGAAGCTGTCGCCGTCCGTGGAACTGGTAAGGCTCCCCCGCAAGCCCACTGACCAATCGATGTCGAGAGGCGGATGCCCAGGCTCGTGCGGAACGGCGAAGTCTTCCGGGACGGGCGCTGCCGGATAGATGCCCGGCCGCAGCCGCTCGTTGTCATAGGTTGACCCATCGCCGGCCGGGAGCGGATCTGCGAAGGTTGGGTGGGCCAACGCGGTGCTTGCAAGACACGCTGCCAGGACTGAAACACACCGCCGCGCGACCACGCTGCACTCCATACCGTGGGCCGGCGCGGACTGCCGGCACCCTGAGGGATACGCCGCAATCCTGCCAGCACATGGTTAATGAAGCCTTGCCTGGACGTGGAGCTTACTTGACCGGCTGGCACCGGCCCGTCGATTGCAGCGCGGCTATTGCTCGCGGGTCGCATCCGGTGAACAGGAACATCAGCCATTCTTCCTGGCCGCCGTAAAAGACGTTGCGGTCCACTTCGCCTTTTACGCCCGGCACCACACCGGTTTGCGTGTATTGCCAGAAGGTCCACGGGCGGTTGGTGTAGCGTTCGTGAGGCTGGGCGGCGGTCGAGCGCAACCAGAAGGCATTGGGAAAATACTCGCCTTCCAGCACGTCGCGGTGGAAATTCATGTCGGTGTAGATGATGGGCAGCTTGCCGGTGTGGCGCTCCATGGCGTCCAGCATGACCCGGATCTTTTCCAGCGCATCGGCCCGGCTGGGCTTGTTCTTGCAACTGGAATGGTTGTTCCACTCGAGATCGAGCACCGGCGGCAGCGCGCTGGGGTCGTAAGGGATGTTCTGGACGAACCACGCAGCCTGTTCGGCGGCTGTCGAACACCACGTCATGAAATGATAGACCCCGCGGGGCATTCCCGCATTCCGGGCGCGATCCCAGTTGGCCCGGAAGTTGGGGTCGACATAATCCTTCCCCTCGGTCGCCTTCATGAAGACGAAATGGGTGCCGGCCGCAGCGGCGCGGCCGAAGTCGACGTCCTCCTGGTAGCGCGCCACGTCGATCCCCTGGATCGGCATGCCGCGCGCCCGGTCGACACCGGAGTGCGGGCGATTGTCGCCGGGGATGGCGCCATAAAGACCGCCTCCGCTCGAGCAGGCGGCCAAGGCGATCAATGACAACGCCATGACGGCGTTACGGGCAACGGTGGTGATCGGACGGAAAATCCGGGCGACGGCCATGGGCGAGAACACTCGGTACGCAGAAACAAACAGAGCCTTCGATTCAACATGAGCGGGTTAATGGAGGCTTAGGGTAACCATTGTGGCGACAGGCATGGTTAACGGGCCATATTGTGTTCGCTTTACGTTCTTGTGAGTTCTCCAATGCTCTGCTAGCGTTGGGGAAATTGGGGGTCCGCATGGTCACTCGGGTTGCCACAGTGGCTTTTCAGGGCATCGAGGCGGTGCCGGTCGATGTCCAGGTGCAGATCGCGCCGGGCATGCCTGGGTTTATTCTGGTTGGGCTGCCGGACAAGGCGGTGCGCGAAAGCGGCGAGCGCGTTCGTGCCGCGCTCCTGGCTTCGGGGCTGGGGTTGCCGCCCAAGCGCATTACCATCAACCTTGCACCGGCCGACCTGCCCAAGGAAGGCAGCCACTACGACCTGCCCATCGCCCTAGGATTGATGGCAGCCCTGGGCGCCATTCCGCAGGATGCCCTCGATGGCTACCTTGCGCTCGGGGAGCTTGGGCTTGATGGGCGGCTGGCGCATGTGGGGGGCGTCCTCCCCGCGGCCATTGCCGCTCAGGCGCGCGGCCTCGGCGTTATCTGTCCCTCCCTGTCGGGGCCAGAGGCAGCCTGGGCAGGTGAGGATGTGGACATCATCGCCGGGGAAAGCCTCTTGGCGCTGGTCAATCATCTTACGGGCCATCAGGTGCAGGCTCGACCGCAGCCGCGCCGACAGGTGATGGACCCGGGAACGTTGCCCGATCTTGCCGATGTGCGCGGGCAGGCGGTAGCGCGCCGGGCGCTGGAAGTAGCCGCTGCCGGCGGTCACAACCTGCTGCTGGTCGGCCCCCCGGGCGCCGGCAAGTCCATGCTCGCGGCGCGCTTGCCGTCTATCCTGCCCCCCCTCGACCCGCGTGAACTGCTCGACGTCTCGATGATTCAATCCATCGCCGGGGAACTGGTCGGGGGCGCGCTCTCGGATCGGCGGCCGTTCCGTGCGCCTCACCATTCCGCTTCCATGGCAGCCCTGGTGGGCGGCGGTCTCAAGGTCCGACCGGGGGAAGCAAGCCTCGCCCATAACGGTGTGCTCTTCCTCGACGAACTGCCGGAATTCTCCCCTGGCGTGCTGGACAGTCTCCGCCAGCCGCTCGAAAGCGGAGAAACCGTCATCGCACGCGCCAATGCCCGCGTGACCTATCCCAGCCGCTTCCAGCTGATCGCCGCGATGAACCCGTGCAAATGCGGCATGGCCGGCACGCCCGGACATACCTGCAAACGCGGTCCGGCCTGCGCCAGCGACTATCAGGCGCGCGTATCCGGCCCCTTCCTCGATCGCATCGATATCCGGATCGATGTCCCCGCAGTGTCGGCCGTCGACATGATCGGGCCAGCAGGAGCGGCGGAGTCCTCGGCCGAGGTGGCAGCCCGTGTCGCCGCAGCCCGGGAGCGCCAGCGCCAGCGCTACGAAGCGGCCGGCCAGCCGAGCATCCGCACCAATGCGGCGGCCGGCGCGACGCTGATTGAAAAGCTGGTCGAGCCGGACCGCGAGAGTCAGTCGCTGCTGCTGCAGGCGGCGGAGCGGTTCAACCTCTCCGCCCGGGCTTACCATCGGGTGCTCAAGGTGGCACGGACCCTGGCCGATCTGGCCGGCAGTGACCGGGTCGGTCGCCCGCACGTGGCAGAGGCCCTGAGCTATCGGCTCAACTTCGGAGCGGCCTGAGCCATGCTGCACCGGATATCGGCGGTGTTTTGGCGGTGCGGAACAACCAGATCCTGCTCGTGCGTCACCTTCGGCCGGGAAGACACGACTTCTGGTCGGCTCCCGGCGGTGGGGTCGAAGGCGCTGAAGAGCTGGAAGCCGCCGCTGAACGGGAGGCGTTCGAAGAGACCGGGGTGCGCGTGGGAGTAAGAAACGTCGCCTATATCGCCGAATTGTTCGATGCCCAGGGACGAACGGTCAAATTCTGGTTTCTGGCAGACTACCTCTCGGGCGACGTCGACGTTTCCGCCAATCCGGCTTCAGGGGAAGCCATCAGCGAGGCAGGCTGGTTCAACCTTGGTGCCTTGCCGGAAGGTCATCTCTTCCCAGAGGTGCTCCGTGAGCGGTTTCGGGAGGACCTGCGGCACGGCTTCCCCCACCCGATAAGGCTACCGCTGCGCCGGGCGATATTCTGAGCATGGAGACGGGTGAGCTCGTGCAGTGGAATGATGAGCGTGGCTTTGGCTTTGTCGTGACGCCCGATCGGACGCGCTACTTCATCCACATCAGCGAGATCGGGCGGATCGCGACGCGGCCGCGCGTGGGCGACCAGCTGCGCTTTCGGCCTTCCATTGGCAGCGATGGACGGCCGGTAGCGAAAGCCGCCTCGGTTCTCGGCGCCAATCCGGTGCCGCCGCCGCGACGGAGGGCGCCGGCGCCGGCCGGACTTGTGGCCGATTGGCGGTACTTCGCGGCGCTGGCTGTTGCAGCGCTGGTTGTCTTCGACTGGTCCAGCGGTGTGCTGCCCGACGCTGTACTGCTGGCATACGGGATCATGGCGTGCCTCTCGATGCTCACCTACGCGGCGGACAAGAGTTATGCCGAGACAGGGCATTGGCGGGTGCGCGAGACGACTCTGCACGCTCTGGATATGTGCGGCGGCATTGCGGGGGGCCTATTGGCGCAGGCCGTGCTGCGTCACAAGACACGCAAGCCGAGCTTCCAGCTGACCACGCTGCTGATCATGGCGCTGCAGGTGGGCCTGCTCGGCGGTCTCGGGGCAAGGCTCTGGAGTTTGAGCGCGATTTTCTGATGAAGCCTGTGGATAAACGTTTCACGTGAATCCGCCATCAGCTTACGCGGCGATAACCCCCACGGACACCCTTGGGCGACAGCACAACCTGCCATAGGCTGATGCGTCTTGCCCGGAACAGCGCTGCCGACATGGACAGGTAGTAGCGCCACATGCGGTGGAAGCGTTCGTCGTAGGCATCGGCCAGCGTTGGCCACGCCGCCTCAAAGTTCCGCAGCCATGCCATCAGGGTCAGATCATAATAGGCACCGAAATTGTGCCAGTCTTCCATGATGAAGAGCCCTTCGATGGACTTCCCGATCTGTGCCACCGAAGGCAGCATTCCGTTGGCAAAGATGTATTTCTCGGTCCATGGGTCGCCGTGGGTGGTCGAGATGTGACCGCCGATGGAGTGCAGCAGGAACAGCCCGTCGGGCTTGAGGAGCTTGGCGGCCTTCTGGAAATACAGCCGATAGTTCTTGTAGCCCACATGCTCGAACATGCCCACGGAGACGATGCGGTCGAATTGCCCGTCGAGCGCCATGTAGTCGAGCAGCTTTGTTTCAACCGGCAGACCTTTCGTCCGCTCGTTGGCCAGCGCCGCCTGCTCTTTCGATACGGTCACGCCCAGCCCGGTGATGCCATAGCGTTCGGCCGCAAACTGCAGGAACCCTCCCCAGCCCGAGCCGATGTCGAGGACGCGCATGCCCGGCTCAAGGCCGATCTTGCGGCAGATCAGATCAAGCTTGGCCTCCTGTGCTTCGGCCAAGGTCGTCGCATTCGCCCAGTAGCCGCACGAATAGACCATGCGCGGGTCGAGCATGGCTTTGTAGAGGTCGTTGCCGATATCGTAGTGTTTCTCGCCAACCTCCCTCACACGCAATCGCTGCATGTTGAGCAGGCGTCCGCGGACCATGGAAAAGACAAGCGCCAGGTCCCGGGGCAAGTGATCCGCCACACCCGCATCGAGAACCTTGAACAGAACTTCGTCAACGGCCTCTGCGTCCCACAACCCGTCCATATAGGCTTCGCCCAGTCCCAGCGAGCCGTCCCGCAGAAGCCGGCTGAAGACGGCGTCGTCGTGAATGATGATGTCACCAGGAGAAAATGAAGTACCGATGCGCAGCCCGGCCCTCGACAATTGGTCGAGGACATACGATTTGAAAGTAGAGGTCATGGAAAAAGACGCTGACGTTTGCGATGCTAACGCCCTATGTTCTAGACCCGCCAGCATTCGCCGATCAAGCACGTTGGGTCGACAGGGCCGTCACCCATCCAGCGCCGCTGGCGAATGGTCCTGGGTCCAGCCGGCGCGCCATTCGCGCTCCAAAACGGCACGGCGCTTGCCGTATCGCTCCTCTGTCACTTCCAGACGTGCGATGCGGTCCGTTCGGAAGTTGCGGAAGTCCTCTCGCAACAGGCACCAGGCCGAAATCACCTGCTTGCCCTGGAAGAAGGCCAGGGCGACCGGCCAGATGGTGCGGCTGCTGGCACGCCCCTGCTCATCCTCATAGTCGATGGTGACCGCGCGCTCCTGGCGCATCGCGAGGCGGATGTCGCCCAGCACCGGCAGGGGCTTGCGCTCGCCCCAGATGGCCACCGGCCAAAGCGCGGTGTCGCTGATCCGGTCGCGCAGGTCTTCGGGCGAGGCGGTCGCGATCTTGGCCAGCGCGTTGCGGGCAGCGGCTCCCAGGCCGTCGTCGGGCTGCGTTTCCACCCAGCGCGCGCCGAGCACGAGCGCCTCCAACTCCTCGGCCGAGAACATCAGCGGCGGCAGGAAGAAGCCAGGCCGCAGCATGTAGCCGATGCCCGCCTCGCCATCGATCGGCGCCCCCAGACCGATCAGTGTCTGGATGTCGCGATAGAGTGTCCGCACCGAGACGCCCTGCTCCTGGGCAAGCGCTGCGGCCGTCACTGGCAGGCGATGGCGCCGCAAGGCGTCCATGATGGAAAAAAGCCGCTCGGTCTTGTCCATCTCGTCCTCTCCCGTCCCGAGAGTCCTCGTCTCTCCCCTCAGGCGATCTCGAACTCGCACCAATGGCTGTAGGGCCGCTCGGGCGAGTAGATGATGTTGGGGAAGTGCGGGTTGTGCACCGCATCGGCAAGAGCCTGATCTTCGAGGCAGAAGCCTGAATGCTTGCCATAGCGCTTGCCGCCGAGGCCGGGCACGGACACGTCGGTCCAGACGCCATTGTAGACCTGCAATCCCGGCCGGTCGCACCAGAGCTTGAGCGTCAGGTCCTTGTTGGGCGCTACCACGGTCGCGATCGGATCGGCATGCTTGCGGCCGGTGTCGAGCACCATGCCGATGTCGTAGTCGATCGGCGCGCCCGCGCCGTCGCGCATCGTACGCCCCTCGCGCAGATCATAGATCGTGCCATGCGAGGGCAGGATCGCACCTGTCGGGCACAGATCGGCGCCGAGTTCGGTATAGGCGCTGGAATTGACCTGGATTGTATGGTCGAGGACCGTGTCGGTGGTGCCCAGGTTGAAATATTGGTGCTGCACGAGGCTGATGGGGGTGGCACGGTCAGTCGTCGCGGCCAGTTCCAAACGCAGGCGATTTCCGGACAGCGTGTAGGTGGCGGAGAAATTCACGTTGCCCGGATAGCCCATCGCCCCATCGGGCGAGAAATGGGTAAACCGGACGGCGTTGTTGGCGCTGTCGGCTTGTCCGGCCCAAACCTGGCGGCCCAGGCCTTCTACGCCGCCATGCAGTTGCAGCGACCCGGCATTTGCCGGCAGGTTGTATGTTGTCCCCTCGAGGGTAAAGCTTGCGTCCTTGATGCGGTTGGCCACCCGGCCCGCAAGCGATCCGAAATGGGGGCTATGCTGCGGATAGGGCTCGAAGCTCTCGAAACCGAGCACCACGCCACGCTCGCCACCTGCGACCGGCACGCGCCAGTCGCGCACCACGACGCCATAGCCGATGATGTCGACCATAACACCGGTCTCGCTCCGGAGGCGGAACTGGTCGACCCGCTGCCCCTGATGCTCGCCAAACGTGGTGACTTCTATGCCCATTGCCTGTCCCCTCCAGATGTGTCGGCGCGAAGCTGTAGCCCCATCGGCCAAAGGCTGCAACGGCGCACTTGACCTTTGTCGCAGAGCCAAGAAGCATGCATGCAAACGGCTCAAGGAATTGGCGTGAACGACGAATCCATCAAGCGGCGGGCGACGGTGCACGACGTCGCGCGAGCTGCCGGGGTGTCCCTCGCAACCGTGGACCGGGTGCTGAATGGACGTCCTGGAGTGCGCGCGGCAACGGCAGAGAAGGTGGAAGAGGCCATTGCGCGCATCGGCTTCACGCGTGATCTCAACGCCTCGCTCATGGCGCGGGCACGTGATTTGCGCCTGGTCTTCTTCATACCGGACGGCACCAACGAATTCATGGAGAGCCTCGCCGCGTCCGTCCTGCGCCGGGCGCCGCTGGCGCTATCTGACAGGCTGTCGCTCGAGCTGCGGCGTTTTCGTCCCTTCGATACGCAAGGATTGGCTCGAGAGTTGTCCGAACTCGATCCCCGCGCCTGCGACAGCGCCATCGTGGTGGCCAGCGAAGAGCCCGAAGTTCTGGCCGCCGTCGACGCCGCCAACCGGCGCGGCATCATCGTCCTTACATTGGTGTCCGATCTTCCCGGATCGACGCGCCGGCAGTTCGTGGGAATCGACAATGTCGCGGCCGGACGCACAGCGGCCTCGCTCATGGGACGTTTCCTGCCTCAGGGAGGGCAAGTGGCTGTTATTGCCGGATCGCTGCACCTGCGCGATCACCTGGAGCGCTGGGAGGGATTTTCGGCCGCGCTGGGGGCCGAGTTTCCCGCCATCGAAATTGTCGGCCCGCTTGAGGGCCACGACGAGCGCAATCAAACGGCGGAGATTGTGTATCGCCTTCTCAAGGAACGGCCGGAGCTGGTGGGGCTCTATAACTTGGGCGCCGGCAATGGGGGCTTGGTGACTGCCCTGGAAACCAGCGGCAAGGCCGGCGGTCTGCGTGTGGTGGCGCATGAACTGACGGCGCCGACCCGTGCCGGACTGATTGCCGGGGCTATCGATGTCGTGCTCGATCAAAATCCGGACGGGGAAATTCGGGAGGTCATCCGCGCCGCCCGGGCGCTGGCGCTGGGGGCCGGGCGTGAGGCGGAAACCGACCCCATTGAAATTGGGATTTTCCTGCGCGACAATCTCAGGTAAACAACCGGCCAATCCAACAGCGGGGCGCCCGGCGGGGTGAGGGAGATATTTAAATGTACAGCCTGACACTCTGTGAGGTACGTGCCTCATGACCTATCTTGGCATCGATATCGGCACGTCCGGGGTGAAGGCGCTGCTGATCGACCGCGATGGCAAGGCGCTGGGCGAAACGTCCGCTGCCGCCGTCGAGCCCGTGCGTCCCCAGCCCGGCTGGTCCGAGCAAAACCCTGCGGATTGGTGGGACGCGACCCTCGCCGCCATCGACAAGCTCAAGGAGAGTCACCCTAAGGCGCTCGCGGCCGTCAAGGGTATCGGACTTTCGGGCCACATGCATGGGGCGACGTTGCTGGGCGACAACGACAAGGTGCTGCGCCCCTGCATTCTCTGGAATGACGGGCGCTCGGCCGCCGAGTGCGGCGAGATGGAGGCCGCCCTGCCCTCGCTGCGCAGACTGGCCGGCAACATCGCCATGCCCGGCTTCACTGCGCCCAAGATCGCCTGGGTCCGCAAGCACGAGCCGGAAATCTACAAGCAGATCAGGAAGGTCCTGCTGCCCAAGGCCTATGTGCGGCTGCTGCTGACCGGCGAGCATGTGGAGGACATGTCCGATGCCGCCGGCACGCTTTGGCTTGATGTGGCCAAGCGCGACTGGTCCGACGAATTGCTCGGCGTCACCGGGCTGACTCGCGAACACATGCCGCGTCTGGTTGAAGGCTCGGCAGTTTCGGCGCAGCTCAAGGACGAATACGTGGCCCGCTGGGGTATGAGCGGGCCGGTGGTCGTGGCTGGCGGCGCCGGCGACAATGCGGCGGCCGCCTGCGGCATCGGCGCGATCCGCCCCGGCGAGGGCTTCGTCTCGCTCGGCACGTCGGGCGTACTGTTCGTCTCGAATGAAAAGTTCAGCCCCAATACGGCCGGCGCCGTGCACGCCTTCTGTCATGCTATTCCCAGTACCTGGCACCAGATGGGCGTCATCCTGTCAGCCACCGACTCGCTGAACTGGCTCGCGCGCATCACCGGCAAGAAGCAGGCGGAGC
Source organism: Devosia oryzisoli (assembly GCF_014837245.1). Lineage (GTDB taxonomy): Bacteria > Pseudomonadota > Alphaproteobacteria > Rhizobiales > Devosiaceae > Devosia > Devosia oryzisoli. The sequence continues at coordinate 347,652 of NZ_JACYFU010000003.1, read as the reverse complement.
TTTCTGGCGAGGCCGAAGCGGAGTTCAGGGGGCCGGGGGAAGCCATCTTCCTGCCCTACCTCTCGGGTGAGCGGACGCCGCACAACAATGCCGGCGCGCGCGGGTCGTTCACCGGCCTCAGCCAATCCACAGACACTGCACAGATGGCGCAGGCCGTGATGGAGGGCGTGACGTTCGCCATGCGCGATTGCCAGCGCGTGCTGGCCGATGCCGGCACCACGATCAATCGCCTTCTCGCGGTGGGGGGCGGCTCGCGCTCGGCACTGTGGCTGAGAATGCTGGCCACCAATCTCGACATGGAAATCGCCCTACCCGAGGACGGCGATTTCGGCGGCGCACTGGGCGCCGCGCGACTTGCTCTTTGCGCCGCAGAAGGCGCCGACCCGGCACAGGTCATGACCATGCCGCCCATCAAAACCACCATTGCACCCGACAAGACGCTGTCGGCCGCTTATTCCGATCAATATGCGCGATACCGCGCCCTTTATCCCGCCATCGAGGAGGCACGTTCGTGACCGATTTTTTCAAAGGCCTGAACCAGGTCAAGTATGAAGGCCCGACCAGCAAGAATCCGCTGGCCTACCGCCACTACAACAAGGACGAGGTGATCGCCGGCAAGCGGATGGAAGACCATATCCGCCCCGCTATTGCCTATTGGCACACCTTCGCCCAGGAGGGCGGCGACCCCTTTGGTGGCCGCACTTTTGATCGCCCCTGGTTCGACAAGGGCATGGACGGCGCCAAGCTCAAGGCCGACGTGGCCTTCGAATTCTTCAACCTCATCGACGTGCCCTTCTTTGCCTTCCACGACGTGGACGTGTCGCCCGAAGGCGCAACTCTGGAAGAGAGCAACAAGAACCTGCGCGTCATCGGCGACATCATCGCTCAAAAGATGCAGCAAACCGGCAAGAAGCTGCTCTGGGGCACGGCTAACCTCTTCTCCAACCGCCGCTACATGGCGGGCGCCGCCACCAATCCCGATCCAGAAGTGTTCGCCTACGCCGCCGGCCAGGTGAAGGCCGTGCTGGAGCTGACCAACGAGCTGGGCGGCGAGAATTATGTGCTCTGGGGCGGCCGCGAAGGCTACGAGACCCTGCTCAACACCAAGATCGGCCAGGAACAGGACCAGATGGCCCGTTTCCTGACGCTGGTCATCGAGCACGCCGAGAAAATTGGCTTCAAGGGCCAGATCCTGATCGAGCCCAAGCCGCAGGAGCCGTCCAAGCACCAGTACGACTACGATGTCGCGACCGTTTATGGCTTCTTGCAGAAGTATGGCCTTGAAAAGAAGGTGAAGTGCAACATCGAGGTGGGCCACGCCTTCCTCGCCGGCCACTCCTTCGAGCACGAATTGGCTGTGGCCTCGTCACTGGGCATGCTCGGCTCGGTCGACGCCAACCGCAACGACCTGCAGTCGGGTTGGGACACCGACCACTTCCCCAACAATGCCGGGGAAATGGCGCTGGCCTTCTACTACATCCTGAAGCAAGGGGGGCTGGGCAAGGGCGGTTTCAACTTCGACGCCAAGGTGCGCCGGCAGTCGCTCGATCCCGCAGATCTGCTGCATGGGCACATTCTCGGGCTCGATACCCTCGCCCGTGGTCTTAAGGGCGCCGTGGCCCTGATCGAGGATGGCGAGTTCGACAAGCTGCTCGATGACCGCTACGCCGGTTGGAATTCGGGTATCGGCAAGGACATCCTTGATGGCAAGCTTTCGCTCGCCGACATCGCTGCCCGCGTCCAATCTGACAACATCAACCCCCAGCCGCGTTCCGGTCGCCAGGAATATCTTGAGAACCTGGTCAATCGGTTCGTTTGATCACCGCTGTCTCAGTCGGGACACCTCCCCCGTGAGGGGGGAGGTTGGGCGGGGGTGGCGCGAGCCACGATATCGAGGCTCTTCTCCCCCCACCCTGATCCCTCCCCGCCAGGGGGAGGGAGTCGACTGCACCCTCCGCGTGAAGGCCCAAAATGTCCCTTATCACCAATCCCATCCTTCCGGGCTTCAACCCGGACCCGTCGATCCTCCGCGTCGGCGACGACTATTACATCGCCACCTCCACCTTCGAGTGGTTTCCGGGCGTGCAGATCCACCATTCCAAGGACCTGGCCAACTGGGAGCTGGTGACCCGCCCGCTCAATCGAAAGACGCAACTGGACATGCGGGGCGATCCGGACAGCTGCGGCGTTTGGGCGCCGTGCCTGACCCACGACGGGGAAAAGTTCTGGCTGGTCTACACCGACGTCAAGCGCAAGGACGGCTCGTTCAAGGACGCGCATAACTACATCGTCTGGGCCGACAGGATCGAAGGGCCCTGGAGCGACCCGATCTATACCAATTCCTCGGGATTTGACCCCTCACTGTTCCACGACGACGACGGCCGCAAGTGGTTCATCAACATGACCTGGGACCACCGTCGCCGTCCGCTGCTGTTTGCGGGCATCGCCCTCCAGGAGTTTGATCCCAACGCCGGCAAGCTCGTCGGCCCAATCAAGAACATCTACAAGGGGACGGACCTCAAGCTCGTCGAGGGGCCACATCTCTACAAGCGCAATGGCTGGTACTACCTGCTGACGGCCGAGGGCGGCACCGCCTATGACCACGCCTGCACCTTCGCCCGCTCCCGCACGATCGACGGGCCGTACGAGACCCACCCCGATCAATATGTCCTGACATCCAAGGATGCGCCGCTGGCGGCCATCCAGCGCGCCGGCCATGGCGATCTGGTGGAGACGCCCGATGGGAAGACCTATCTGGTGCATCTGGGCGGGCGCCCGACGACGCAGGAACGCCGTTGCGTGCTCGGCCGCGAAACCTCGATCCAGGAAGCCTATTGGGGCGAGGACGACTGGCTCTACGTCAAGAACGGACCGGTCCCCTCTCTCCATGTAGAGGTGCCAGGCAGGCGCGACGAAGAAAAGTATTGGGCGGAGCAACGCTACACCTTCGAAAACGGTCTGCCCATCGACTTCCAGTGGCTGCGCACCCCGGACGCGGACCGCATCTTTTCCACCGAAGGCGGAAAGCTCCGTCTTTTCGGCCGCGAGTCGATCGGGTCGTGGTTCGAGCAGGCGCTTGTGGCGCGGCGGCAGACCCATTTCTCTTACGACGCCGAGACGGTGATCGATTTCAAGCCAACCGACGAACGCACCTTCGCCGGCCTGACCGCCTATTACAGCCGCTACAACTTCTTCTATCTCACGGTGACGGCTCACTCAGACGGGCAGCGTGAACTGTTGCTGATGAGCTCGGAGGTCTCCTGGCCCGACGGCAATCTCAACTTCCCCGCCGAGCCGGTTCAGATCCCCAACGAGGGCAAGGTCAAGTTGGCCCTGAGGATCCGTGGTCGCAGGCTGCAGTTTTTCTACGCAATGGAAGGTAAGGAACTGCAGCCTATAGGCCCGGTATTGGATGCCTCCATTCTCTCGGATGAGTGCGGCGGCCACCAGGCCCATGGCAGCTTCACCGGCGCCTTCGTCGGCGTTGCCGCAAGCGACCTGAATGGCACGGCAGCCGCGGCCGAGTTCGATTATTTCCTCTATCGGCCCCAGCATGATCCCTCGGACCGCTACGAGGTCGACAACCTGCAATAAAAGAGCGTCAGTGGTGGCTCGGCGGTGCCGCCGCGACGTGAAAACCTTCCACAACTGGGGCGCGGGTGAGGACGATCTACCTTTCCCGCGCCTTGTCATTTTTTTACAGACGCCCGAGTGTGGCGACAGCAATTTCAAATGGGAAGCGTCACATGAAGCTTGAATCAATTGCCCTGCACCACGGCTACGAACCGGAGGCCACGACCAAGGCCGCCGCGGTGCCGATCTACCAGACGACGTCCTATACCTTCGACGACACCCAACATGGCGCCGACCTGTTCGACCTCAAGGTGGCGGGGAACATCTACACGCGCATCATGAATCCCACCACGGCGGTGCTCGAAGCGCGTGTCGCCGAAATGGAGGGTGGCATCGGAGCCTTGGGCCTGGCCTCGGGCATGGCGGCGATCACCTACGCAATCCAGACCATTGCCGGCGTAGGCGACAACATCGTTTCGATTAGCCAGCTCTATGGCGGCACCTACAATCTGTTCGTCCATTCGTTCCCCCGCCAGGGCATCGAGGCGCGGCTGGTGCACCATGACGATTACGAAGGCTTCGAGAAGGCCATCGATGACAAGACCAAGGCGGTGTTCCTCGAGTCGATTGGCAACCCCGCGGGCAATGTGGTGGACATCGAGCGCATCGCCGAAATTGCCCACCGCCATGGCGTGCCGGTGATCGTCGACAATACCGTCGCAACCCCTTACCTCACCCGCGCCTTCGACTATGGCGCCGATATCATCGTCCATGCTCTGACCAAATATATCGGCGGGCACGGCAATTCGATCGGCGGCATGATCGTCGACTCCGGCAAGTTCGACTGGAAGGGCCACGCCAAGCGGTTTCCGGTCCTCAATGAGCCCGACCCCTCCTACCACGGCGTGGTCTATACCGAGGCGCTCGGGCCAGCGGCCTTCATCGGCCGTGCCCGCGTTGTCCCCTTGCGCAATACCGGCGCGGCGCTGTCCCCGTTCAACGCCTTCCTGATCCTGCAGGGACTGGAAACTCTGGGTCTGCGCATGGAGCGCCACTGCAGCAACGCCCAGAAGGTGGCTGAATATCTCAAGGGCCATTCCAAGGTGGCGTGGGTCAACTATGCGGGCCTGCCCGACAGCCCCTACCATCAGGTGGCACAGAAGATTTCCAAGGGCTCGGGCTCGGGCATCCTGAGCTTTGGCATCAAGGGCGGCAAGGAAGCAGGCGGGCGCTTCATCGACGCGCTGCAGATGATCCTGCGATTGGTCAATATCGGCGACGCCAAATCGTTGGCGTGCCATCCGGCGACCACCACCCATCGTCAGCTTTCACCCGAAGAGCTGAAAAAGGCCGGTGTGTCCGAAGACCTTGTGCGCATATCGGTCGGCATCGAGCACATCGACGACATTATCGCCGACATCGCGCAGGCGCTCGAGAAGGCCTGATCACGTTTTGAGAACCGGGGGCGACAGTCCCCCGGTTCTCGGCTTAATCTTCCACTCATAGCGGTCGCAGCCTTGCGTCTCGCGCTCGGTCTTGCGCTTTGGCCAGTCGGCATGCGGCCCCTTTCGAGGAGGACAGTCGATTATGGCCCGCATGCACATCATGGCCGGCGCCAGCGACAAGCTGGACATGCCGGAAATTCGAACCATTTCCTTGGCCGATCTTGGCGTTGCGCTGCGGCGCGGTGCCGAGGATTTCTGGGCCAAACCCAGCCACTATCTGCTCCTGGCGCTGATCTACCCGGTGATCGGCGTCGTGCTGACCGTCTGGATGGAGGGTTTCCACACCTGGCCCCTGCTCTATCCGCTGATCGGCGGCTTCGCCCTGCTAGGGCCGGTCGCCGCCCTCCCGCTCTACGAAGTATCGCGTCGACGCGAGGCCGGAGAAGATCCAACCTGGTCCGAGGCCATGAGGGGGCTTCGCTCACCCGCCATCGGCAGCATCGGCGCCGTCGGGGCAATGCTCTTCGTCCTGTTCACCCTGTGGCTGACCAGCGCTCAGGCGCTCTATGAAGGCCTTTTCGGGTCGGCGACACCCAGGACTCTTCCGGGCCTTATCGACCAGGTGCTGACGCAACCGGGCGGCATGGCGCTGCTGATCGCCGGCACGTTGATCGGTGCCGCGTTTGCCCTGGTCGCGCTTTGCACCAGCGTCATTGCGTTTCCGCTGCTGCTCGACCGCGACGTGGGCGCCTATGTGGCGGTGGAGACCTCCTTGCGGGCCGTGCTGCGCAATCCGGTGCCGCTGCTCGCCTGGGGCGCGATCGTCGGTGCGGGCATCGCCCTCGGCGCCCTGACCCTTTTCGTGGGCCTGGCGATCATCCTGCCCATCCTGGGCCATGCGACGTGGCACCTTTACCGGCGCCTAGTCGCCGATGCCTCCACCATCCGCCATCTGGGGTGAGAGAGCCGTTAGCAAGTGGTGGGTTGGACTGGGGGCCGGTTGATTTGGCCCCCAAACCTCGTAAGGTCGCGGCTTGATCAACCCCACAAGCCGACGATTGCCTTCTCTGATGGATCAAACCCCGATCGAGTCCGCTTCCGGCGTCTCCGCGCAGGGTCTGACGCCGATGATGGCGCAGTACTTCGAGATCAAGACCGCTCACCCGGGATATTTGCTGTTCTACCGCATGGGGGATTTCTACGAGCTGTTTTTCGAGGACGCCGAAATTGCCAGCGCGGCGCTGGGTATCGTCCTCACCAAGCGCGGCAAGCATCTGGGCGAAGACATCGGCATGTGCGGCGTGCCCATCCACGCCGCCAACGATTATCTTAACAAGCTCATCAAGCTCGGCCACCGCGTCGCCATCTGCGAGCAGGTGGAGGATCCGGCGGAAGCCAGGAAACGTGGCAGCAAATCCGTGGTCAAGCGCGATGTCGTCCGCCTCGTGACGCCCGGCACGCTGACGGAGGACGATCATCTCGACGCTCGTTCGGCCAATTACCTCGCGGCACTCGCCATGGTGCGCCACGGCGACACGGACTTCGCGCTGGCGTGGGCCGACATCTCAACCGGCGAGACCTTTGTGGCCGACGTGCCGGCCGAGCAATTGGGCGATGAACTGGCCCGTATTGCCCCTGCCGAACTGCTGCTGACCGAGCGGGCACGCGAGGTGCTGGCGGACCGGCACCTCTTTGCGCCCTCATGGAACGCCATTGCGGCCACTATTCCACCTGAGGCGGCGGACAGCGAGAGCGCCCTGCCCCGGCTTAGGTCCGCCTTCACCGCCGACGCCTTCGACCCGACGGCCATTTCGCGCGCCGGCCGTTCCGCCCTTGGCATGTTGGTGGGATATGTCGAAGAGAGCCAGAAGGGGCGCCATCCGCCCCTGCGGCCGCCTCGCCTCGATGGCACGGAAACCGCCATGGCGATAGACGCGGCCACCCGGCAAAGCCTTGAAATTCTCCAGACCCAGCGCGGCCAGTCTAAGGGCTCGCTCCGCCACTGCATCGACCTGACCGTCACAGCGCCGGGCGGCCGGCTCCTTGCGGCGCGCGTGGCCGCACCACTGCGGGACGCGAAGGCAATCAACGCGCGCCTCGATGCAGTGACCCGATTGTCCGACGATACACTTCTGCGCGCCAGGGTGCGGCAGACGCTGAAGGCGTCTCCTGATCTGGCCCGCGCCCTTTCCCGCCTTGCGCTTGAACGGGGCGGGCCACGTGATCTGGCCGCCATCGGCAAGGCGATCACCGCCGCGCTCGAGCTTGCCGGCAGCCTTGAGGCGCAGTCCGATTTGCCGCCCGCACTCCAGGGACTGGTCGCAACGCTCTCAACCGCGCCCGGTGCACTCGCATCCGAGTTGGGTCTCGCGCTCGATGATGACCTGCCGCTGTTGGTTCGCGACGGAGGCTTCGTCCGGGCGAGCTATGATCGGCGGCTCGACGAAGAACGGGCCCTCGGCAGAGAGACTCGCGCGGTCGTCGCGGCGTTGCAGGCCCGGCTGATGGACGAGACGGACGTCCGCTCGCTCAAGATCAAGCACAACGGCGTGCTGGGGTACTTCGTCGAAGTCCCCGCTAGCCATGGCACCAAGCTGCTGGAGCCCCCCCACCGCGAAGTCTTTATCCATCGCCAGACACTGGCCAACGCCATGCGGTTCACCACGACGGAACTGGCAGAGCTGGAGGGCCGCATCGCCAAGGCGCAGGGAGCGGCGCTGGAGCTCGAACTGGCGATATTTTCCCGGTTGCGGGGCGATGTCCTCTCCTGCACCACCCAGTTGCAGGCCTTGGCTGACGCTCTGGCCGAACTCGATGTCACGGCGGCTCTTGCCGAGCTGGCCGCGACACGCGGCTATGTGCGCCCGCTCGTCGATGACAGCCTCGCCTTCGCCATAGAAGGCGGCCGACACCCGGTGGTCGAGACGATGGTGCGGGCCGAAGGTCAGAGCTTTGTGGCCAATGATGCCGACCTTTCCGGCAGCGACGATATGGGCGGGGGCAAGTTGTGGCTGGTGACCGGCCCCAATATGGGCGGTAAATCAACCTTCCTGCGTCAAAATGCGCTGATCGCCATTCTGGCGCAGATGGGGTCTTACGTTCCCGCCACCAGCGCCCATATTGGTGTCGTGGATCGTCTTTTCTCCCGCGTCGGCGCTTCCGACGACATTGCCCATGGCCGCTCGACCTTCATGGTCGAGATGGTGGAAACGGCCGCCATACTTAACCGCGCCACGCGCCGCAGCCTCGTTGTGCTCGATGAGATTGGTCGTGGTACGGCTACGTTCGATGGTCTTTCGATTGCCTGGGCGGCGGTCGAGGCGTTGCACGAGAGTACAGGCTGTCGAGCCCTGTTTGCCACCCATTTCCACGAGCTGACCAGTTTGGCCAAGACCTTGGCCCGCGTCGCCAACGTCACCATGAAGGTGCGCGAGTGGGAGGGTGAGGTGGTGTTCCTCCACGAAGTGGGGCCAGGTGCCGCCGACCGGTCCTACGGCATTCAGGTCGCCCGGTTGGCCGGACTGCCCGAGCCGGTGATCGCCCGCGCCAAACAGGTTCTTGATGTCCTCGAGCAGCGCTCCGCCGGCACGGCCTCTTCCAGCCAGAAGGCCAGCGTGCTAGACGATCTGCCGCTCTTTGCCCATCGGCCCGCCCCCGCACCCAAGGGTAAGGACCCTCTTTACGAAGCCCTTGATACAGTGCGTCCCGATGAGATGACGCCCCGCCAGGCGATCGAGACGCTTTACCAGTTAAAGAAAATCCGCGATGACTCTCGCCGAAACTGAGGTCCGGCCCAAAAAGCCGCAGTTCGCGCTCAAGACCGCCGACGTGCTGCTGGCTGAATTCGACACCGCCGTCGGATCGGAGCCAGCCAAATCGCCTGCCGCGCGCATGGCGGTGCTGGGAGTGGTGCGTCAGTGTCTTGCCGAGGCGCGCAAGAACGCCGAGGCGGAACTGCTGGCGACGAGCAAAGGCACGCGCTGCGCGCAGAACCTTAGCGCGGCGCAGGACGAACTGATCACCGCAGTCTACCGCTTCGCTGTCACCCGGGTTTACCCCGTCGATAACCCCTCGGGCGCCGAGACCTTGGCGCTGTCAGCGGTCGGGGGCTATGGCCGCGGCACGCTGGCGCCCGGCTCCGACATCGACCTGTTGTTCATCCTGCCCTACAAGCAAACTCCCTGGGGCGAGCAGGTCACCGAGTACATTCTTTATATGCTGTGGGATCTTGGCCAGAAGGTCGGTCACGCAGTGCGTTCGGTGGACGAGTGCATCCGCATGGCGCGTGCCGACATGACGGTACGCACCGCAACGCTCGAGGCGCGGTTCCTGACCGGCGACAGGCCGCTCTATGATCAGCTGACGCGGCGGTTCGAAACCGAGATCATGCCCAGAACGGGCCCTGAATTCATCGCCGCCAAGATGACGGAGCGGGACGAACGGCACCGCCAGATGGGCAATACGCGCTATGTCGTCGAGCCCAACATCAAGGACGGCAAGGGGGGGTTGAGGGACCTCAACACGCTGTTCTGGATCGGCAAGTACTTCTATCAGGTCAAGACCTCGCAGGAACTTGTCGGCAAGGGTGTCTTGAGCGCCAGCGAATACCGCCTTTTCAGCCGTGCAGAGGATTTTCTCTGGGCGGTGCGTTGCCACCTTCATTTCTTGACCGGTCGCGCCGACGAGAAGCTGACATTCGATGTGCAGCCCGAACTGGCTCATCGCATGGGGTACGCCGAACGCATGGGGATGCTTGGCGTCGAACGCTTCATGAAGCGCTATTTCCTCGTCGCCAAGGATGTGGGGGACCTCACGCGCATCATCTGCGCAAGCCTTGAATTCCACCACGCCAAGGATATGGACCTGGTGGGCCGGGTGCTCGCCCCGTTCCGCGCAGGCAAGAGCAAGATTCGGGGTGAAAGCGACTTCGTGATCGACACGGGCCGCCTCAATCTCGCGCGGCCGGACGTGTTCGAGAAGGACCCGGTCAATCTGATCCGCATGTTCATGGTGGCTGGGCGGGAGGAGCTCCTGTTCCATCCCGACGCTATCCAGAACATCCGCAAGTCGTTGCGTCTCATTGACAATGCGCTTCGCAATGACGCCAGGGCCAATGCCCATTTCCTGACCATCCTGACGAGCCCGCTCTCGGTGGAACGTATCCTCCGGCAGATGAACGAGAGCGGTGTGCTGGGCAAGTTCGTGCCCGAGTTCGGCAAGATCGTCGCCTTGATGCAGTTCAACATGTACCACCACTACACGGTGGATGAGCATCTGATCCGAGCCGTGGGGGTCATGGCCGAGATAGCCAATGGTGGCCTACGCAAGGAATTGCCGCTCACGCACGAGCTCCTGCCCCAGCTCAACGACACGCGCCTTCTCTATGTCGCGCTGTTCCTGCATGACATCGCCAAGGGGCGCCCTGAAGATCATTCCATTGCCGGCGCCCGCATCGCGCGCAAGCTATGCCCGCGTTTCGGACTGACGCCAGCCGAGACGGATACCGTTTCCTGGCTCATCGAGTACCATCTCCTGATGAGCGAGATCGCACAGGCCCGCGATATTCAGGACCCCGAAACGGCGAAGGCCTTTGCCGATGTCGTGCAATCGCCACAGCGCCTGGCCCTGCTGATGATCCTGACCGCCTGCGACATCCGGGCGGTGGGGCCGGGCACCTGGACGGGCTGGAAGGGGTCACTGCTCCGCGCGCTCTATTTTGCCACTGAGCCGATGCTGTCGGGAGGGCACTCGCAGGTCAGCCAGTCCGATCGCGTCGAGCAGGCGTGCGAGGCCCTGTCGGGCGCGCTCGATTGGCCGGCTGCCGACGTCGAGACGTATCTCGGCCGGCACTATGACCATTATTGGTTGCGGGCTGAGCCGGAACTGCAGGTCGAGCACGCCCGGATGATCCGCCACGCCGACCAGTCGGGCCAGCCCTTTGCCGGCTCCATCCGCGTTCGCGGCTTTGAGGGCATTACCGAGATCAGCTTCTATACGCCCGACCACCCCCGTTTGCTGTCACTGATCGCGGGCGCCTGCACGATGCAGGACGCCTCGATCATCGGCGCCCAGATCTTCTCGACGCGCGACGGCCGGGCCATCGACACCTTCCGCCTGCGACGGTCGTTCACCAGCGACGAAGATGAAAAGGTTCGCGCGACCCGCATCATCGACACCGTCAAGCAATTGCTGCAGGGCAAGCGCTCGGTGCTGATCGACCTGGGCAAGGCGTCGCGGCACAACAAGCGGCTCAGGCCCTTCACGCTGCCGGCGCAGGTCTCTGTGTCCAACGCCATCTCCGAGAAATTTACCGTCATCGAGGTCTCTGGTCTCGACCGCATCGGCCTTCTTTATGCCCTCACCCGCGAGATTTCCGACCTCAGCCTGACCATCGGCTCGGCCCATATCGGCACCTATGGCGAAAAGGCTGTCGACGTTTTCTACGTGACGGATCTCACGGGTCAGAAAATCCACGTCAAGGCTCGCCAGAAGCGCATCCATGACGCGCTGATGAGCGTGTTCGAGCGTCCCGATGAGCGGCGGGAGGAGAAAAAGGTGGTCAATGGATAGCGGCCGCCGCACCGGCCGCATTCACGCGGCTGCAGGGGCTCGCCGCCGGTGAGCCTGTTCCGGAATTTCGTCTCCGTGGGCGCCTGGACCCTGGTCAGCCGCCTGGCCGGGTTCGCCCGCGACGCGCTGATGGCAGCGGTCCTCGGGACCGGGCCGGCAGCCGATGCGTTCTTTGCCGCTTTTCGCTTTCCCAATCTTTTCCGGCGGCTGTTTGCAGAGGGAGCCTTCAATACGGCGTTTGTCCCCATGTTCTCGGGCGCGTTGGAACGCGATGGCGAGGACGGCGCCAAGCTGCTGGCCGCCCGCGTCATGAGCTGGCTCGTGGCGATGCTGGTCGTGGTCACGGTTGTCGTCGAGCTGTTCATGCCGCAGATCATGGTGGCTTTCGTTCCTGGCTTCACCGACGACCCGCAGAAGTTCGACCTGACCGTGCTGCTGACACGGATCATGTTTCCCTATCTTGCTTGCATGTCGCTTATGGCCGCCTATGGGGCCATTCTGAATACGCTGGGGCGCTTCTTTGCCGCCGCCTTTGCGCCGGTGCTGCTCAACATCGTCAATATTGCGGTGATGATTCCGCTGGCGACGTTCTGGGTGCAGGAGCCGGAATCTGCCACGGTATGGGTCGCCCTTGCCACCATGGCCGGTGGCATCGCGCAACTCTGCCTGGTCTGGGCCGCCATCGAGCGGACAGGGTTCCGTCCGGCGTTCCGGCTGCCGCGGCTCGATCCAGAGGTCCGGCGGTTCTGGATCCTGGCCATTCCGGCGATCCTGGCCGGCGGCATCACCCAGATCAATATCTTTGTTGGCACCATCATCGCATCAGGCGCCGACAATGCCATTTCCGTATTGTCCTACGCGGACCGGCTCTATCAGCTGCCTCTGGGAATCATCGGCATCGCCATCGGCACTGTGTTGCTGCCCGAACTCAGCCGCCACCTCAAAGGCAACCGCGACGCAGAGGCGCGCGCCAGCCAGGACCAGGCGCTGTTCGTGTCCATGCTGCTCGCCATGCCTGCCGCAACGGCGCTTATCGCCTTGGCCGAACCGATCGTGCGGGTGCTCTTCGAGCGCGGGGCGTTTGGGCCGCTCGCGACGCAGCAGACTTCGCAGGCTCTTATCGCCTTTTCCGCCGGCATCCCGGCTTATGTGCTGATCCGCGTGCTGCAGCCGGGCTTTTTTGCCCGCGAAGATACCGTCACGCCCACCATATTTGCCGGCGTCAGCGTGGCCACAAACATTGCGCTCTCGCTGCTGCTGTTCCCCGCTTACCTTCACGTCGGTATTGCCATCGCAACGGCGGTGTCTGCATGGGTGAACGTCGTTCTGCTGGGCGGCATGCTGGCGTGGCGCCGACACTTTTCGCTCACCACGGGCCAGTGGCGCGCGCAGGCGGCGATCATCGTCATCAGCGTCATCATGGGCGGCGCGTTGTATCTTCTGGCGCAGGCCGGGGCAGGGCATCTCGCCAGTGCGACGCCGTTGTGGCGCAAGGCAGCGGTCCTCTTCATCATCATGGCGTTCGGCGTCGTCACGTACTTCACGCTTGTGCATGTGACGGGAACACAAAGGCTGGGGCAGTTGTTGCGGCGGCTCCGGCGCCGGGGCTGATGCCCGCCACTCCCCGGTTTTCTTCCGCTGCTGGGGCGTATAGAACGGGACGGTTGTTTCTCTAGTGCGGCACAGTTGACCATGGCCTTCACCCCCCGCGTGTTTTCGGGCATCCAGCCTTCGGGCGATCTGCATCTGGGCAATTATCTCGGCGCGATCCGCCGTTTCGTGCCGCTGCAACAGTCGCACGAAACCATCTACTGCGTTGTCGACATGCACGCGATCACGGTGTGGCAGGAGCCGAACCAGCTGCGGCGCGCCACACGCGAAGTCGCGGCGGCCTTTATCGCAGCCGGTATCGACCCGCAGAAATCGATCATCTTCAACCAGTCGCAGGTGGTGCAGCACGCCGAACTGGCCTGGGTGTTCAACTGCATCGCGCGCATGGGCTGGATGGCCCGCATGACCCAGTTCAAGGACAAGGCGGGCAAGAACTCGGAAAACGTCTCCCTCGGTCTGTTTGCCTACCCTTCGCTGATGGCGGCCGATATTCTACTGTACAAGGCGACCCACGTGCCGGTGGGCGACGACCAGAAGCAGCACCTGGAGTTGACGCGCGACATCGCCACCAAGTTCAACAACGACTACCGCGCCGCCATTGGAGCCGAAGGTCTTGAGCCCGACTTCTTCCCCATCACCGAGCCGCTGATTGCCGGGCCAGCCACCCGCATTATGTCGCTGCGCGATGGCACCAAGAAGATGAGCAAGTCCGATCCGTCGGACCAGTCGCGGATTTCGCTGCTCGATGACGCCGACGCGATCGCCAAAAAGATCAAGCGGGCCACCACGGACGCAGCCGAACTGCCCAATGCAGTCGAGGGGTTGTCGGACCGACCGGAAGCCGACAACCTCGTTGGTATCTTTGCAGCGCTTTCGGACCAGTCCAAGGCCGACGTGTTGGCCGAATTCGGCGGGCAGGGTTGGGGCAAGTTCAAGCCGGCGCTGGCGGAACTGGCCGTCTCCGTGCTCGCGCCGATGGCCGACGAAATGCGCCGGCTGCTGGACGACCTGGAAACCATTGATGCCGTTCTGCGCGACGGGGCCGAGCGGGCGCGGGTCATTGCGGAAGACACCATGACCGAGGTGCGGCGCATCGTCGGGTTCATCCGCTGAGCGGGGAGGGCAAGATGACATCCGAGGCCGAATACAAGCGCAAGTTCTTGGTCGTCATCGACGAAACCGAGGAGTGCGAGCGGGCGCTGACCTTTGCCGCCTACCGTGTCAAGCGCACCGGTGGCACCGTGGTCCTGATGAGCGTGGTGCCCAAGCCGGAGTTTGTCGGGCTTGGTGTTGAAGACGTGTTGCGGGCCGAGGCGGTCGAGGAGGCGGAGCGTAACCTCGATGCTCGCTTGGCGCGCATTCGCGAAATCGGCAACATCCGGACAGAGTCGGTCATCCGCGAAGGGAATGCACCGGAGCAGATCGAAAACTTGATCGACAAGGACCACGGCATCGCGATCCTGGTGCTGGCCGCCTCCAAGTCGGGGGAGGGGCCCGGCCCCCTTGTCACTCATTTTGCCGCGCGGGCCAATGCCCTGCCAATCCCGCTCACGGTGGTGCCCGGGCGGATGAGTGAAGAAGAAGTCATCGCCATCTGCTGAGGTGAAGGGCTTGCAACCCGAGTGCAAAAGTCTATTTTAGAAGCGTTCTAACCGTAACTGCCAGGCATATCCATGTTCATCCAGACTGAAGCCACGCCCAATCCGGCCACGCTCAAATTCCTGCCTGGACGGGATGTCTTGAGCGGGGAGCCGCGCGATTTTCGGTCGCCCGCCGATGCGGCCATTTCTCCTCTCGCCACCGGCTTGTTCGGAATATCCGGCGTGACTGGCGTGTTCCTGGGGTCCGATTTTATTTCCGTTACCAAGGATGAGACCAACTGGGCTCATATCAAGCCCGCGATCCTTGGCGTCATCATGGATCATTTCCTGTCCGGCAAGCCGGTCATCGCAGACGCCGGGATGACCCCAGCGGCGTCCGAGGCCAGCGAGGAGTTCTTCGAGGAAGAGGACAAGGAAGTCGTCGAGGTGATCAAGGAACTGCTGGCCACCCGTATTCGCCCGGCGGTGGCCATGGATGGCGGCGACATCACCTTCAAAGGCTTCCGCGAAGGCACAGTGTTCCTTCACATGCAGGGTGCGTGCTCCGGCTGCCCCTCCTCGACGGCAACGCTCAAGAGCGGCATCGAGAATCTACTGCGTCACTTCGTGCCCGGCGTTGAAGCCGTACAGCAGATTTGATTCGACGCCATCGACAGCAAGCTCAAGGCCGGCGGAACGAGCCGGCCTTTTTCTATAGGCGTGGCGGCAGCCACCTGTTTTCAAGCCGACAAACGACCGTATAGGCCGGATCGAATACATTGCCGATCTCGTACCGTACGACCTGCCCCAAAAGGTGCCCCGCGGCAATGGCCGACAAGCCATAGCCGGTTGTCAGCCAATCCAGCATTTCCGTGGTGGCGTGCTGGAGCGCCTGATCGAGCGGACGTGCATTGCCCATTGTGAAGATGCCGCTGGCGTCTTCACCCCGCGGCCAGGTTTGGCGCTGGTCCTTGATGACGCTGAGCCGGACTTCGACCTCCATTGCCGTCTCGACACCTGTCCCGACGATCTCGCCATCTCCCTGAATGGCATGACAATCGCCCAGGAAAAACAGCGCACCCTCCACGGCGACAGGAAACAGGACGCGCGCGCCGGGCTGGCAGCCCCGGTAATCCATGTTGCCCCCGTTCTGAGCACTGGTGGCGGTTGAGATGGCCTGTCCGCCTGCCGGAGCGACGCCAAAGCAGCCGATCATCGGCTCAAAAGGCAGAGTGAGATGTTCAAGCCCACGGACCGCTTCGGCGAGTCGAACGGTGTGCGCTTCTCTGTCGATGATCCAATCGGTCTTGTTGCGGGGAGGCAGGTCCCGCGCGCGTTCTGGCTCGACCACGTGCGCGGCGAGGGCACCCCTTGTCCAGCCATGGGTGCGAATGGGCGTCATCCGCAAAATGTCTACGGCAAGACTGTCACCCGGCATTGCTCCGGCCACGTGGATGGGGCCGTTCATCGGGTTGCCGCCGTAAGCGCGCGCGACACCCTCGTGGTCGACGCCTGCGGCGTCCAGCGTGCGGGTGACCACCGTGTCACCGTCTGCGATGCGCAAGGCCGGCGGCAGGGCCGCCAGCACAGAGTGCCATTGCGTCGCCACGAAGTTGTGTTGGCTCACTATACGGCCGCCTGCTGCGTGTGGTCGCCGGACTGATCCGTTATTGCCAGGATTTCGAGAGGTTCACTCCCGCGCTTGCGGCGGATGCGCAGGCGTTTGACGCGCCGGCTGTCGGCAGCCATGACCTCGAACTCGAAGCCCTCGATTCCATTGATGCGCTCGCCGCGCTTGGGCACATGCCCGGCCAGGTCGAAGACGAGGCCGCCGATGGTTTCAACGTCGTCCGCGAACTCCTTGGGGTCGAATTCCGGCCCCAGGACACGCTTGACCTCGTCGAGTTCGGCCCGCGCATTGGCCACGTAGAGATCGTCCCCGATCTGGCGGATCATGGCCTGTTCGGTTTCGTCGTGCTCGTCCTCGATCTCGCCCACGACGGCCTCGAGGAGGTCTTCGATGGTTACGAGCCCGTCGGTACCACCATATTCGTCGACCACGATCGCCATATGGGTGCGGCTGGCCCGCATGGACTGCAGAAGGTCGGCCGCCGGCATGAACGTGGGCACGAACATCGCCGGGCGCAGGATACCCAGCTTACCGATCTTCTGGCGCAGTGCAGCAGACACGAATTTGACCGGAACGTCCTTCTCAGGGTCCGCTACAGGCTCAGTGATCCTGGACAGGGCGTCCTTGACATGGATGAAGCCCAGGATGTTGTCGAGCCCGTCATCGTAGACGGGGAGACGGGAGTGGCCCACCTGCTTGAAGCGGGCCAGCAGCGTGCCGAGGTTGATGTCGGCTTCTACCGCCTGGATGTCGGAGCGTTCCACCATGACGTCGTCGATGGATACGCTGGCGAGCTTGAGCACATTCTGGAGAATGGCCCGTTCGCTCTCGGTGAAGTCGGCGGTCTCGGCGCTACCTTTCTCGTCCAGCGCGACCTGCAGGTCGTCGCGCAGGGACACCGTGCGCAGGGCCATCAAGCCCTTGATGCGATTCCACAGGCTCGGCCCCCGCGACGCGGCGGGGGCGGGACTAGAGGGAGGTTCGGGATTATCGGGCACCCGGGGACCCCTTATGTCGCTATCGGTCATCGTATCGTGCCGCGCTGCGGCTCATCTGTCCTTTAAAAGGCGGAGAATGCCATTTGGGGCTCGGAGTTGCGCATTATCACGTCACTCCTCCACATAGGGATCTGCGATCCCTAGCCCTCCCAATATCTGGGTTTCCAGGCTCTCCATTTGAAGAGCTTCTGCCTCTTCGAGGTGATCATACCCCAAAACGTGGAGGAATCCATGCACCACGAGATGGGTGAAATGATCCTCGAGGCTCTTGCCCTGCTCTGCGGCCTCCCGCTCGAGCGTCTCGCGCGCCAGCGTTATGTCCCCTAGAAGGCCCCCAAGCGGAGCAAAGGGCTTGATCTGAGGAAAGCTCAGAACGTTGGTGGGCGCGTCCTTGCCGCGCCACTGGGCATTGAGTTCGCGCTGTTCGGCATCGTCAGTCAGGAGCACCGAGATTTCCGCCGCACCGGTGACGCGGGGCTGGGCACCGGCCAGGGCGGCCAGGATCGCGCGTTCGGCAAGAGCGTCGAAGTGTTCGGGCCAGCCGTCCGCATTGCGGATCACGGCGATCTCAAGAGGGGGCGTCGGCATTGGTATCGGCTCAGGTCCTCGGCATTGTACCCAATGTCCGCGCAAGACCCTCCCGATCGCCTTCCTTTTCCGCCAGCCGACGGGCGGTCTCCTGCTCGTAGGCGCGGACAATGCGGCCCACCAGCGCGTGCCGGACAACGTCCGCTTCCTTGAAGCGGGAGACGTGCACGCCCTCGACGCCGTCAAGCAGGTTGACAGCCTCCACCAAGCCCGACTTCTCGCCACGCGGCAGGTCCACCTGCGTCGGATCGCCAGTGACGATCATTTTGGAGTTTTCGCCCAGGCGGGTGAGGAACATCTTCATCTGCATGGACGTGGTATTCTGCGCCTCGTCGAGGATGACGACGGCATTGGAGAGGGTTCGGCCGCGCATGAAGGCGAGGGGAGCAACCTCGATGATGCCGGAGGCGATGCACCGCTCGACGTTTTCCGGCTTCAGCATGTCGTAGAGCGCATCGTAAAGTGGTCGCAGATAAGGATCGACCTTTTCCTTCAGGTCGCCGGGCAGAAAACCCAGGCGCTCGCCGGCCTCTACCGCCGGCCGGGAGAGAATGATCCGATTGATGTCGCCGCGCTCCAGCAACGAGGCGGCATGCGCGACGGCAAGATATGTCTTGCCAGTACCCGCCGGGCCGATGCCGAACACCAATTCGGCGCGATCCATGGCCCGCATATAGGCGTCCTGTGCCGGGGTGCGGGCGATAATGGTCGACTTGCGCGTGGCAATCTGCGCCATACGGACCC
Source organism: Devosia oryzisoli (assembly GCF_014837245.1). Lineage (GTDB taxonomy): Bacteria > Pseudomonadota > Alphaproteobacteria > Rhizobiales > Devosiaceae > Devosia > Devosia oryzisoli. The sequence continues at coordinate 328,913 of NZ_JACYFU010000003.1, read as the reverse complement.
GGCCCTTCCTTTCCAGGGTAGGCAGCGTCAGTTGACTATCTTCGGTCTGCACCATGCGGATGACGGCATCGACATCGCCGATGTCGACGCTGCGGCCCTCTTCCAGCGTCGCATAGAGCGACTCCAGCACCCGTCGGGCTTGATCGACCGCGCTTGCCGCACCCTTGAGCAAAACGTGGTTGCCGCGCGGCGCGGCCGCCACGGCAAGGCGCTGTTCGATAAGGGCAAGGTTCTGGTCAAAATCGCCATATAGCTGGGCGGCCAGGCGATTATCTTCAAAGGCGAGTTCGAGTTGCGATGCGAGGGCGTTGTCTGCGGTGGGTGGCAAATGCCTGCTCAAACTTTCTCGGCTCCGGAAAGGGACGGCGCGACGCGCCATATCGACAGTAACGACGCTAGGACGATTTGGGTCGCGTGTCTGTAGATATTTTGTGACGGTTTGACCGGTGTTGTCGCCGTGCGACGATGGGAACAGAGGGGACGCCGAAGCATTGGGGTGACGTTATCGGCAGGAGGACCTCGATATGCGCACACTGTTCGCTTCGGCACTGGTGGCCCTCATGGCCGTTCCTTGTGCGGTTCTTGCGCAGGGGATTGACGACAACTGGCAGGCCTATGTGGACCGTGACTACGGATTTTCCGCCCAGGTGCCGGTGGGCGTGTTCACTCCCGTGAACAATCCCTCGCGTCCAGGACTGTCCCTGGAAGAAATCGGGGGCGAGGCTAAACTCAGCCTCTATGGCGGGCCGGCCCGCGGCATGACGCGTGACGCTCTCGAGGCCCGCCTGGAAAGCGGCGAGAACATCAGCACGATTACCTATCGGGCCGGTGGCGCCTCCTGGTTCGTGCTGTCAGGTTTCTATCAACCAGAGCTTACTGGCGAGCAGACCATCTTTTACACAAAGGTGCTGTTCTCCCCCGATCGCGAGAGTTTTTCGGCCTTCGAGATCAGCTTCCCCGAGCGCGACAAACCGCGGTTCGAGCAGATGGTGGAATATTTCGAGGATCATTTCACGCGACCCACCCGCTAGGCGGCCGCAGCGCTTCTCAATCGTCCCACCAGCGAATTGGTGCTGGTGCCGATAATCTCTACCTCGTGGATGCCACCAATTAGCTCGACTGCTCCCTCCAGATGGACGGCTTGGAGATAGGGAGACCGCCCGCCCACCTGCCCAGGCATGCGCCCGACCCGCTCGATCAGCACCGGTAAGGTGCGGCCAACGCAGGATGCGTGGAAGGCCGTTGTCTGCTGGTTCACCAACTCCTGCAGCCGCGCAAGGCGTTCCGTCTTGACGGGCTCCGGCACCTGGTCGTCCAGCGTCGCGCCGGGGGTTCCGGGGCGGGTGGAGTATTTGAAGGAATAGGCCGAGGCGTAACCCGTATCGCGGATGATGCGCAGCGTATCCTCGAAGTCCGCATCTGTTTCCCCCGGAAAGCCGACGATGAAATCACCGGACAGGGCCATGTCGGGGCGAGCCGACTTGATCCGCTCGATCAGCGCCAGATACTCGGCTGCTGTGTGCTTGCGGTTCATGGCCTTGAGAATACGGTCTGAACCCGACTGCACCGGGAGGTGCAGGTAGGGCATCAGGAGCGGCAGGTCGCGATGCGCCGCGATGAGCCCGTCGTCCATGTCCCGCGGATGGCTGGTGGTGTAGCGCAGGCGCTCGAGGCCCGCGATCTCGGCCAGAAGAAAAGCCAACTCGCCCAGCCCCACGTCACGCCCCGCTGCATCGACGCCGTGGTAGGCGTTGACGTTCTGGCCCAGAAGCGTGATTTCCTTCACCCCCGCATCGACCAGACGCCGCGCCTCATCGAGCACCTGCGCCACGGGGCGGCTCACTTCGGCGCCGCGCGTATAAGGCACCACGCAGAAGGAGCAGAACTTGTCGCACCCCTCCTGCACCGTCAGGAAGGCGGTTAGGCCCCGCGCCACCGTCACGTCTTTTCTGGCAGGGGGGAGGTGAGCGAACTTGTCTTCCTCGGGAAAATCGGTGTCGATGACAGCCCTGCGCAAGCTCGGGTGCATGTGGCGCTGATTTTGCGCGCGGGCCAGCATGTCGGGCAGGCGGTGATAAGCCTGCGGCCCGAACACCATGTCGACGACCGGCGCCCGCCGCGCGATCTCCTCACCTTCGGCCTGCGCCACGCACCCGGCGACGCCGATCATCAGGTCGCCCCCCGCTGCGCGCTTTTCCCCCTGCAGTTCCTTGAGGCGTCCCAGCTCGGAAAACACCTTCTCTGAGGCTTTCTCCCGAATGTGGCAGGTGTTGAGCAGCACGAGATCGGCCTCGGCCAGCTCCTGCGTCGGCTCGTATCCATGCGGCGCCAGCGCATCGGCCATGCGGTCGCTGTCATAGACGTTCATCTGGCACCCATAGGTGCGGATAAAGACCCGCTTCGGGGCCTCGGTCATGGTCTGCATCTCGGTCATGGCGGCTCTTTACCAGACTGCCAAGCGTGATGCTACGGCCTGCAACTCCCTCGAAGGCAGTGTGTTGTATCACATCCAAGGGCGAAAGGATGCTGCCATGACCAATCAGAAAAAAAACGCTGACAACGCCGCCGCTGCTGATCGCGACATGACTAAACCGGGTCCGAAGGATTCGCCCGTCCAGGTCCGCAATGCCGGTCCTGACGCCATGGCGGACAAGCCCAAGAACTGGGACAAGACGGACGAGGCGGTAGACGAGAGCTTTCCGGCCAGCGACTCCAGCGCAAAGTACTAGAACATAACGGTTTGCGTTGGACGCAATAGTTTGCGCCAAACATCGCAAATCCGGAGGTGAGTTATGGCGGACGGACGCGCCGCAAGGGCCGACGAGGGGCCCAAAAGCTCACCAGCCGGAGGGCGGCGGGCTCCGTCTGGACCGGTCGCTCTGTACCTGTTCGCCCTTGTTCTCGTCATCCTCATTCCAGCGCTCGCCGTTGCACTGGTGCTGCTCAACCGCTCCAATGATGCGCAGCAGGACGTGGTGCGGGCGCTCACGAACGCAACCGTGCAGGCAATAGGGCAGTCGGTGGATCGTGACATTTCGGGTATGGCCACGACCCTGCGCGTGCTCTCCACCACCCAATCCATGCAGGACGGCGACCTTTCCACCTTCTACGATCGGGCCATCAAGGCGCTCGCAGGTACGGGCGCTTACCTTCTGGCGCTGGATGACTCCTTTCAGCAACTGCTGAATACCCGCGTACCTTTTGGCGGAGCCCTGGGCAAATCTTCGGATCCGACGACGCCGGCACGGGCGCTGGAAAGGGGCGCCGCCACCACTTCAGGCTTGTTTTTTGGGCAAGTGGCCAAAGCCTATGTATTCACTGTCTGGCTGCCGATACAGGGGACTGACCCTGCAGTCCTCTTGGGGCTGACGCAAAACGCCAGCAATCTGATGCCCGCATTGCAATCGCGCCAGCTGCCAGATGGCTGGCATGCGGCCCTCGTCGATGGTGACAACCGGATTATCGCCGCTACCGGACCGGAGCTGGAAACTGGGGCCGATCTGCCGCTGCGGCGCGAAGGCCCTGGCCTCGGGTCAGATGCGTGGACGCAGGAACGTTTCGGCGGCGAGGATGTCGTTACTGCCGAATGGCGCTCGGGTCTGACGGGATGGCGCATTGTGGCCTGGGCGTCGGCCGCCCAGGTGCAGCGTCCCTTGCAGGATTCCCTGCTGCAGCTAGCGGCATGGGGAATGGTGATGGCTGTGGCGGCGTCGGCGGTGGCTTTTCTTATCGCACAGCGGATTGGCCAATCGGTGCTGGGCCTGCGGCGGGACGCGCAGAGGCTTGGTCGCGGAGAGGCCGTTCACGCCCGCTCTTACCCTGTTACTGAAATTGCCGACGTATCGTTTTCCCTTGCCGAGGCTTCTCAGCGGCGTCTGGCGGCGGAGCGCGACATCCGCTTTTTGATGCGCGAGCTGGCCCACCGCTCCAAGAACCAGATGGCCGTCATCGCGGCCATGGCCAAGCAGACAGCTCGCGGCACCAGCGATATCGGCGTCTATGTCCAATCGCTGGAGCGCCGCATCATGGGGCTGGCGCGGTCGACCGATCTGCTGCTGGCCCACGGGCGGGCCGGCGTATCGCTGCGGGAATTGGTAGACCTGCAACTGGCGCCGTTCCTGCCCCATCCGCCCAACCGGGTCGTCATTTCGGGACAAGACATTCGCATCAATCCGCAAGGTGCGCAAATCCTTGGGATGGCGCTGCACGAGTTGGCCACCAACGCCATGCGCTTCGGCGCCTTTACCGATCCTCGCGGCCTTCTGAATGTCGCATGGCAGGTGGAAGAGGGCTTTTTGCGGATGGAGTGGCGCGAACACCTATCGCGCCCGCTCGAGGAGGCCGGCCCCGAGGGGTTCGGAACCACGGTGCTGCGCGCCATGGTCGGTGGCGCTCTCGAGGCGACGGTCGAGCGCGATCCTCACGCCGATGGCTTTGGATGGCGCTTTGTCATTCCGCTTGCCGCCCTCGATCCCGCCTTTGCCGCCGAGCTCCCCGACGATCCGGCCCGCGTTCAATAAAGTCTGGCCAAGAGAGGGCTTTTGTCCTATAGGGAGGCCCAGTTTCGGCAGGGTATTGCCCCCCCGAAGCCAAAACCTTGGCCCCACCTGGACGACATCCCGGCTGGGGCGGCCACCCTCCTGTAACAGGAAAGGATTGCCCGATGTCGATCACTGCAGAACGCAAGTCGCAGCTCATTCAGGAATACGCCACCAAGGCCAACGACACCGGATCGCCGGAAGTCCAGGTTGCCATCTTGTCCGAGCGCATTGCGAACCTCACCGAGCACTTCAAGGACCACAACAAGGACAACCACTCCCGTCGTGGCCTGCTGAAGCTTGTTTCGACCCGCCGCCGGCTTCTCGACTACCTCAAGAAGGTGGACGAGAACCGCTACAAGACGTTGATCGAAAAGCTCGGTCTGCGTCGCTAGTCTCAAGGTTTTGCCGGCGCGGAGGCTCTGCTTCCGCGCCGGTCGCCCATTAGGGGTAACGAAGCGCCGGACCGTTCCGCGTTTCTCAAGGCCGGCAGTGCCGGAGCATGGCAGGATTATCAGCCCCTTCCGCAGCGGAGAGGCTCATTGTCTTGCCCATGTTCTGTCCTGCCAAAACAGAACCCGTGCCTGATTTTGAGCCGGCGCGCACATGGGGTGCGGCGCCGGTGCGGGCACACCGGTCGAGTTCGCGGGGCCTTGCCTCTCCCGCGTTCCCGCTCTTCCGGCAGAATGGAAAGACAACACATGTCGATCAAATTCGATCACCACAAGGTGGAACTGAACTGGGGCGGCCAGCCCCTCACCCTTGAGACCGGCAAGATCGCCCGTCAGGCTGATGGCGCCGTCCTCGCCACGCTGGGTGAAACCGTGGTTCTGGCCACCGTCGTCAGCGCCAAGGCTCCAAAGCCGGGCCAGGGCTTCTTCCCTCTGACCGTCAACTACCAGGAAAAGTACTTCGCCGCCGGCAAGATCCCAGGCGGGTATTTCAAGCGCGAAGGCCGTCCGACCGAAAACGAGACGCTGGTCTCGCGTCTCATCGACCGTCCGATCCGGCCGCTCTTTCCTGACGGCTACATGAACGAGACCCAGGTGGTCATCACCGTTCTGCAGCACGACATGGAAAACAATCCTGACGTGCTCTCCATGGTCGCCGCTTCCGCCGCGCTGACCATTTCGGGCGTCCCCTTCATGGGTCCGATCGGCGCCGCACGGGTCGGTTATGTGAACGGCGAATACGTGTTGAACCTGCCGGTCGACCGTCGCGCCGACAGCAAGCTCGACCTCGTCATGGCCGGTACGGCCGATGCCGTGCTGATGGTGGAATCGGAGGCCCAGGAGCTGTCCGAGGAGATCATGCTGGGCGCCGTGATGTTCGGTCACGCCGAAGGCAAGAAGGTCATCGACGCCATCATCAAGCTGGCCGAACTGGCCGCCAAGGAGCCGCGTGACTTCACGGCCCCCGACTACTCGGAGCTGGAAAAGGAAGTCCTTGGCATTGCCGAGGCCGATCTGCGCGCCGCCTACCAGATTACCGACAAGCAGCAGCGCTACGCTGCCGTGGACGCTGCCAACGCCAAGGTCAAGGAAGCCTTCGCTGCCAAGATCGAAGCTGGTGACGTTGCCGCCGAGGCCCTGAGTGAAGTGGTGCACAACCTCCAGGCCAAGATTGTGCGCTGGAACATCCTCGACACCGGCAGCCGCATCGACGGCCGCGACACCAAGACGGTGCGCCCGATCCTGGCGGAAGTTGGCGTGCTGCCGCGCACCCACGGCTCGGCTATCTTCACGCGTGGGGAAACCCAGGCGCTGGTGGTTGCCACGCTCGGTACGGCCGATGACGAACAGTTCATCGACTCGCTCGAAGGCACCTACAAGCAGAACTTCCTGCTGCACTACAACTTCCCTCCCTACTCGGTGGGTGAAGCGGGTCGCATGGGGTCTCCGGGCCGTCGCGAAATCGGCCACGGAAAGCTCGCCTGGCGCGCCATCAACCCGATCCGTCCCTCGATCGAGGAATTCCCCTACACGCTGCGCGTCGTCTCGGAGATCACCGAGTCCAACGGCTCGTCCTCCATGGCTACCGTCTGCGGCACCTCGCTGGCGCTGATGGATGCCGGCGTGCCGATGAAGCGTCCGGTTGCCGGTATCGCCATGGGCCTGATCCTCGAAGGCGAGAAATATGCCGTCCTGAGCGATATCCTCGGCGACGAGGATCACCTTGGCGACATGGACTTCAAGGTTGCCGGTACCTCCGAGGGTGTCACGTCCCTGCAGATGGACATCAAGATCGCCGGCATTACCGAAGAGATCATGAAGGTCGCGCTGGCACAGGCCAAGGACGGCCGCATCCACATTCTGGGTGAGATGGCCAAGGCGATCAACGAGAGCCGCGGTGAGGTGGGCGAGTTCGCTCCGCGCATCGAGACCCTCAAGATCCCGACCGACAAGATCCGTGAAGTGATCGGCACCGGCGGCAAGGTGATCCGCGAGATCGTCGAAAAGACAGGGGCCAAGATCAACATCGAAGACGATGGTACGGTCAAGGTGTCGTCGTCCGACGGCTCGCAGATCGAAGCAGCCATCAAGTGGATTCGCTCCATCACCGACGAACCGGAAGTCAATGCCATCTACCAGGGCACGGTCGTCAAGACCGCGGACTTCGGCGCCTTCGTCAACTTCTTCGGCGCCAAGGACGGCCTCGTGCACATCAGCCAGCTGGCCGATCAGCGCGTTGCCAAGACCACCGACGTGGTCAAGGAAGGCGACAAGGTCTGGGTCAAGCTCCTGGGCTTCGACGAGCGCGGTAAGGTCCGCCTCTCCATGAAGGTGGTCGATCAGGCCACCGGCAAGGAAATTGCCAAGGATGCCAAGGAAGACGCCGCCGAGTAAGGCAGGCACATTCATGCGTTGAAAAGGCCGGGCTCATGCCCGGTCTTTTCCGTATCGTTAACCAATTGTGCCTTTTAGGCAACTGTGGCGGCCCTCATCAAATTGAGGCGAGGAACTGCCCCGTTCGTGCCACGTTAAACCCCTCAAGCAATAACTGCTGCAAACGCGTCCGGCTCACGGACCGCCGCTCTCAACTCGTGTGTTCCAGAGGTTCCGTATTGATTTCCCGCCGCCTGTTTCTGCTCGGCCTGTCTTCCACTGCGCTTGCAGCCTGCTCCACCACCCGCCAGCCGGTCGTCCAGGAGCCGGTGATCGACCCCTACTACCAGCGCATGTATGGTCAGATGATCGACGGGGAGCATGTGGTTCCCGCCATGGATCTCCGGCGGGTCGACCCGCGGTGGTGGCGTCAGGAAGTGCCCGATCCAACCGGTGAAAAGCCCGGCACCATTGTGGTCGATACGCCAAACCACTACCTCTATCTCGTCATGGAAGGCGGGCGCGCTTTGCGCTACGGGGTTGGCGTCGGCAAGTCCGAGGCGCTGGTATTCCGTGGCAACGCCTATATCGGCCGCAAAGCGCAATGGCCGCGCTGGACGCCGACGCAAGCCATGATCAAACGCGAACCTGACCGATATGGCCCCTATGCCGACGGCATGGACGGAGGCCCGACCAACCCACTCGGGCCGCGGGCGCTTTATCTCTACAAGAACGGCGCTGACACCCTGTTCCGTATCCATGGCACGACCGAGCCCTATACGATCGGCACCAATGTGTCGTCGGGCTGTATCCGCCTGATGAACCAGGACATCATCGACCTCTATGCCCGCGTTCCCACGGGCACGCGCGTGGTGGTCTACAACTGACAGCATTTTCGCGTTCGCCGGTGGCACCATCACCGTAGTCACCGCCGCCGGCAGACCCAAGGCCCGCTCACTCCTCCGAGCGGGCCTTTTCTTTGCCCTCCTGAGGTCCGCCAGTTCCGAGCACCAGTTAACGAGGACGACACTTTTCTGCCGTTGGCAGTCACCGCCCTCAGCGGCGCGTGAGCCTCGCCCTTGGCCTCGTGCGGTATTTCCCGTGCTCTCGAAAGTAGCTGAAGAGCAGGGGCCTGCTGTGAAGAGGCCTCAGGCCTCCCCGACGGCCTCGCAAAACGAAAAGGGCGCGGCCAGGGCCGCGCCCTTTGACTGGCGGAGGTGGAAGCGTTACAGCGTGCGCTGCACGGTCTCCACGCGGAAGCACTCGATGACGTCGCCTGCGCGGATGTCTTCGTAGTTTTCGAAGGCCATGCCGCATTCCTGACCGGTCTGAACTTCCTTGACCTCGTCCTTGAAGCGCTTGAGCGTCTTGAGCTTGCCTTCGTGGATGACAACGTCGTCGCGCAGGAGACGCACGCCGGCGCCACGTTCCACGATACCCTCAGTGACCTGACAACCGGCGACCTTGCCCACCTTGGTGATCTGGAAGACTTCCAGAATCTTGGCGTAGCCGATGAAGGTTTCCCGGCGTTCCGGAGCGAGCAGACCGCTCATCGCGTTCTTCACGTCATCTACGAGATCGTAGATGATGTTGTAGTAGCGGATTTCGATACCGTCGCGGGTGGCGAGGTCGTTGGCCTGCTTGTTGGCGCGCACGTTGAAGCCGATGACGATCGCGTTCGAGGCCGAGGCCAGCGTCACGTCGCTTTCGGTGATGCCGCCCACGCCCGAGAACAGGATCTGTGCGGACACTTCGTCGGTCGAGAGCTTGTTGAGCGAAGCGACGATCGCTTCCACCGAACCCTGAACGTCGCCCTTGATGATCAGCGGGAACTTGGAAATGCCAGAGGCCTTGAGCTGGTTCATCATCTGCTCGAGACTGGTGGCGCCGCCACCGGCAGTCTTCTCGCGGATCGCACGCTGGCGATATTCAGTGACCTCACGGGCGCGCGCTTCGTTCTCGACTACCGAGAAGCGGTCGCCCGCACTCGGCACACCGGAAAAGCCCAGAACCTCCACGGGAACCGACGGGCCAGCTTCCTTGGTCTGGGCGCCCTTGTCGTCGATCAGGGCGCGGACACGGGCGAATTCGGTGCCGGCCACGACAATATCGCCGACCCGCAACGTCCCGCGCTGCACCAGAACCGTTGCCACGGCGCCACGGCCCTTATCGAGCTTGGCTTCGATGACGAGGCCCTCGGCGCGGCCATCATGCGGTGCCTTGAGCTCAAGCACTTCGGCTTGCAGCAGGATGGTTTCGAGCAGCTTGTCGAGGCCAGCCCGTGTCTTGGCGGACACTTCCACGTCGAGCACATCACCGCCCATCGATTCCACAAACACTTCGTGCTGCAGCAGTTCGGTGCGGACGCGCTGCGGATTGGCCTCCGGCTTGTCCATCTTGTTGATGGCCACGATGATCGGGACACCGGCCGCCTTGGCATGCTTGATGGATTCGATGGTCTGCGGCATGACGCCATCGTCGGCCGCCACGACGAGGACCGCGATATCGGTCGCCTGAGCACCGCGGGCGCGCATGGCGGTAAACGCCTCGTGTCCCGGCGTATCGAGGAAGGTGACCTTGTTGCCGTTCTTCTCGACCTGATAGGCGCCGATGTGCTGCGTGATGCCGCCGGCTTCACCCGAAACGACATTGGCTTCACGGATGGCGTCGAGCAGCGAGGTTTTGCCGTGGTCGACGTGGCCCATGATGGTGACCACCGGGGCACGATTGGCCAAGTCTTCTGCCTTGTCGTCCGAGGGAAGGTCGAAGAGGCCTTCTTCCACGTCGGCTTCCGAAACGCGCTTGACCGTGTGGCCCAGATCGGTGGCGATGAGTTCAGCCGTGTCGGCGTCGATCACGTCGTTGATCTTGACCATCTGGCCCTGGGCCATCAGCACCTTGATCACGTCGACCGAGCGCTCGGCCATGCGGTTGGCGAGCTCCTGCACCGTAATGGCTTCGGGAATGATCACCTCACGGCTAATCTTGGGCTGGTTCGCCTGAACGCCGCGGCCCATCTTCTTGTCACGGCGGCGGCGCATGGCAGCCAGCGAGGGTCCGCGATCACGATCGCTTTCCGTGGTCGCGCTGGCAACGGTCAGGCGGCCGCGCGAGGAGCCGTCGTCCACGCGACGCGTCGGGCGCTCCGGCTGGGCCCGGCTGGCGCGGCGGGCATTCTCGAGTTCAGCCTCGGTGGTCGGACGCTGCTGCGGTGCACCAGTGCGAGTCCGGCGGCCATCTGCCTCGCTGGGCGGGGCAGGAGGCACGTTGCCGATGGGCGCCATGCCTGTGCCGGGACGGCGGTCACCGGTCGGCCGGGCGCCGGTACCCGCCGGACGCGTGCCGGTCGAGCCCGCAGGGCGGGTATTGGCGGGACGGGTCGAGCTGGGGCGCTCGCCTTCGCCGGGACGACCGGTTGGACGCTCGGACCGCTGCGGCCGCGCCGACTGGCCAGGACGTCCGGCCACGGTGCGAACACTGGACGGACCAGGATTTCGCTGGCTGGCAGGAACGAAAGGTTCGCGGGCGGGAGCGGCAGGCGCTTCCGGCTCGGCAGGCGCTGCTGGCTCGGCACCGTCTTCGACCCGACGGGCTTCCTCGGCCTGGCGACGCTCTTCTTCCTGGCGCGCGGCTTCCTCGCGCACCTGGCGGCGACGGTTGTCGTCCTCGATCCGGCGCGCTTCCTCGGCGGCAAAGCGCTCCTTGTCTTCTGCTTGGCGGGCGCCAGCCTGGGCAAGCGCCTGGCGGCGTGCCTCGGCTTCCGCGGCGCTGAGGCCCATCGGTGCGCGTTGCTGCTGCATCGGCCGGCCCTGGCCGGGCCGGCCCTGTCCACCGGGGCGGCCACTGCTCGCACCCGGAGCGGCATTGGGCTTGGGTACCACGCGGGTCCGCTTTTCCACGACCACAGTCGATCGTGACGGGCCGCGCGACATGCCCGGGCGATTGCCCAGGCCGGCGCCACCCTTGAGGGTCAGCGTCTTCTTGGCGCCGGTATCGTCAGAACGCTTGTCGTCGTTATCAGCCATACTACCTATCGTCTTTCGTCGTGTTCCGCGGACAAAAGCACACCGTTTACCGCAGCGCGGTCGGTGGTTTCATCCTTGGCTGGGGCGATGTACTGGGCCAACCTTCTGGCCTTTTCCACCGCCGATTGGGCTGCCGCCCCTGTCGTTAGGGCTGCATGTATCACATTTTCAAGTCCAAGTGCCAAACCCATTTGCGCACTTGATAGCAATTCGAAGTGCGGCACCTCGGCGCCGGCAAAGCCCTGCTCGCGCCGGGCGTGGTTGAGGGCCCGGAGGGTCCCAGCCATCTTGTTGCGACCGTCCTCGGCCGCGTCGCTGGCGGTCAGCAGCGCCACCACCTCGTTGGCCTCGAGAGCCGACCTGACCTTGGTCGCGCCGGTGATGAACTGCCCGGCTTTACGCGCCATTCCCAGCGCCGACAGGAGGCGCTGTTCAAGCCGCAGTTTGGTGAGGTCGGCCAGATCGTCTGGTACCTCGACTGCGCTCTTGAGGCTGCGCGCAAAAGCCTTCTTGCGCACGGCCTCGGCGACGGCCTCGTGGCTGAGGGTAATCCACACGCCGCGGCCTTCAGCGCGTGCGTCCACGTCCGGCACGATGAGTCCGTCCGGGCTCACCGCAAAGCGCACCAGCGCCTCGACCGGGAGTTCCTTCCGGGTCAAGGCACAAGTCCTCGTCATGTCCGCGCGCCGGGCCAAGACCGGGGGCTCCCGAAGAAGGCGGTCCTTAGACCGCCTCCTCCTCGGCAAAGTCTTCGTCACCCTCGTTGGTCTCGAGGTCTTCGGCAGCGATCCAGCCGGCCTTGACGCGCGCCTGCATGATCATGTCTTCGGCCTCTTCCCGGCTAATGGGGAAGTCCTTGAAGGTGCCGTCGTAGCGCTTTGTTTCGCCATCCTTCCGTTCCGTCCAGCCGACGAGATCGTCTGCTGCGCAGCCGGCGAAGTCCTCGACCGTCTTGATGTCGTCCTTGCCCAGGGCCACCAGCAAGGCGGCGTTGAGGCCCGCAATCTCGTAAAGATCGTCCTCGACGCCTAGGCTCTTGCGCTCGTCATCGAACTTGCGCTCGATCTCGGCCAGGTATTCGGCGGCGCGGTTTTGGATTTCGCCAGCCGTCTCCTCGTCGAACCCTTCGATCGAGGCAATTTCGTTGCTGTCGATATAGGCCAGTTCCTCGACGGAGGAGAAGCCTTCGGAAGCCAATAGCTGGGCAACCATCTCGTCGACGTCAAGGGCTTGCATGAAAAGACTCGAGCGTTCGGTGAATTCCTTCTGCCGACGCTCGCTTTCTTCCTGCTCGGTCAGGATGTCGATATCCCAGCCGATGAGTTGGCTCGCCAGACGCACATTCTGGCCGCGGCGGCCGATGGCGAGCGAGAGCTGCTCATCGGGCACGACCACTTCGATACGCTCGGCCTGTTCGTCGAGCACGACCTTCGCCACGTCGGCCGGCTGCAGCGCCGACACAACGAGGTCGGCAATGCTGTCGGTCCAGGGAATGATGTCGATCTTTTCGCCCTGCAGCTCGGCCACAACCGCCTGCACGCGCGAACCGCGCATACCGACGCAGGCGCCCACAGGATCGATCGAGGAATCGTTGGAGGTCACGGCGATCTTGGCGCGACTGCCCGGATCGCGGGCGATCGAGCGGATGGTGATGACGCCGTCGTAGATTTCCGGCACTTCCTGCATGAAGAGCTTCGCCATGAACTGCGGATGCGTGCGCGAGAGGAAGATCTGCGGCCCGCGCTGCTCACGGCGAACGTCGTAGATATAGGCGCGGACGCGGTCACCGTAGCGGAACATCTCGCGCGGGATCAGTTCATCGCGACGAATGATCGCTTCACCACGCCCAAGATCGACAATAACGTTGCCATATTCGACGCGCTTGACCGTGCCGTTGACGATCTCGCCCACACGCCCCGTATATTCCTCGAACATGCGGTCGCGCTCGGCGTCGCGCACCTTCTGCACGATCACCTGCTTGGCCGACTGGGCGGCAATGCGTCCAAATTCCATCGGCGGCAGCGGCTCGGTCAGGAAATCGCCGATCTTGGCCTGCGGCGACTTGGTGCGCGCGTAGCTCAGTTCCACCTGCCGGGCCGGCTCCTCGACGTCCTCGACGATCTCGAGCAAGCGCCACATGCGGGTTTCGCCAGAGCGCGGATTGATCTCGACCTTGATCTCGGTTTCAGCGCCATAGCGGCCCTTGGCGGCCTTTTCCATGGCGTCCTGCATGGCTTCGATCACCACCATGCGGTCGATCGACTTTTCGCGAGCGACAGCGTCGGCGATCTGCAACAGCTCAAGGCGGTTCGCGCTAACGGCCATTTAGTTCTTCTCCTCGGGGAGGTTGTCGTCGTCATTGTCGGCGTCGGCGTATTCGACCGTCTCGGTCTCGTCGTCGTCGATGGGGTGCAGCTCCTGGTCGGCGCGTGCCATGTCCATGAGCTTGTCGGTCATCACCAGCTTGGCCTCGGCAATGTCGCCAAAGCGCAGCTTGTGATCTGCATTGGTACCGCCCGGTGCATCAGGCAGGGTGATGGTCACCCCCTCGTCGTCCACCGCTGAAATGGTGCCGCGAAACCGCTTGCGACCATTGATCATGTCGGAAAGCTCAACCTTGGCTTCGTGGCCCAAGTAGCGTTCATAGTCGCGCTTGCGCACCAGCGGCCGGTCTATGCCCGGCGAAGACACTTCCAGATGGTACTCGCGGTCGATCGGATCTTCCACATCCAGGACGGGCGAGAGGTCTTTGCTCAGAGTTTCGCAGTCGTTGATTGTGAAGCGGCCGTGCTCGTCCTCGGCCATGATCTGCAGCGTGCAGCCGTTCTCCGGCGTGATTTTCACCCGCACCAGGGAATAGCCCAGATCGTTGGCCACCGGCTCGACGATGGCCGAGATACGGGCCTCGAGACCGCTTTCCTTGAGATAGCGCTTTTCGCTGAGATCGAAAGCCATGTACATCCAGATAACAAAAAAGAGCGGGGCCGGTCAGGGCACCCACTCTCGAACAGAGAGCAATGATGTAGCTCCCATATAGCGCCGACAGCGGCCTTTGGCAAGTCGGCCGCCGAAAGACGGTGCGGAGTCTGGAAGCGCGCCATTCGCTTTTCAGCGGTCCGCGTCTACTTTTCCCACGTCACATTGGCGACATCGGCGCCGGCCTCGTCGAGAAGACTGCGCAAGTCCTTAACCATGTCATCTGGACCACACAGGTAGAAGTTTCCGCCGAAATCCGGAACGTGGCGTTTGAGGAAGTCGCCATCGATCCGCTCCTGCTCAAGCCTGGATTTTGGGTCAGCGGTTACGGTCCAGACGACTTCGAGACCCTTCATGGCCTCGAATTCTTCCCGCAGGATGATGTCCTTCTCCGTCTGGTTGGAGACAATCAGCCGGTTGCCGCCAATCTTGCCCGTGGCGTTGAGGTGCCGCAGGATCGCGATGAACGGCGTTACGCCGGCGCCACCGGCGATAAACGTTCCCGTGCCACGATACTGGATCGTTCCCCACACGTCCCTAAGAAGCAGTCGATCCCCCGCACCGAGCGACCAGAGCTGATTGGTGACGCCCGAATGGTCAAAATAGCTCTTGATGGTGAATTCCAGCGTGTCGTCCTCGGGAAGGCCGGTGAAGGTGAAGGGGCGCTTTTTATCCTGCCAGCCCTCTTTGTCTATGCTGACCTCGGTGGCTTGGCCGGGAGTAAATCGATACCCTTTGGGCCGCTCGAGCCGATAGTGACGGACATTGTGGGTCACGGGTACGGTGGTCGAGGATCTTGACGCTGACGGACATGTGGAAGACTCCTTTCCACCCATAATCCACGTTAGCCGGAGGGGGTTCAACAGGGCAGTTTCCTCGGTGCCACCTCGTGTTCTTCTGGATACCGGTTACCAGTTCCGGAACGCTCTTCTCGCCGCTGCCGCTATTGTTTCTCTGGGCGCTGCCAACCTAAAGAGGCAACTCCCGTCTCAGCGTCGCCAGATCGCCCGATCCTGCCCTGGCACCCGTGCTAACCAGGCGGTGCGCAAGAGCCATGAAGTAGCTGTTGACGGGTGTCGGGACGCCATGAAGGCGGCCCAGCCGAACGATTTCGCCGTTGAGGTAGTCGGTCTCGATGGAAGATGCGCCGCGAGCCAGTGATTGGGCAGACGACGACCCGACGCGATCGGCTCCGGGCACCTCTAACGATTGGGCTATCCGTTTGCGCCCGTCCCAGTCGAGATCGGCCACAACGATTCCGGCGCTCGCATAAACCGCCTCTGCCTCCTGACGCAGGGCAATCAGGTAGGGCTCGAGACCAGCCTCTTCCCCGAATGCTGCGTCCACGGCATTGTTGAGGTTCATCAGCAGCTTGGCATATTTGAACGGCATGATGTCGTTATGGACGAATGCTGCAAAACCTGCCGCGTCGAGCACGCTCTTGAACGCAAGGGCAGCCTTGTCGTCGCCGTGGCCATAGCGGCCGACATCGAGGAGGCCCGCCTTCGGCGAGAAGAAATCAACGACTTCACCCGGCTTGATGAATGTCGTGGGCATGACAACCATCACACCGAACACGTTCGAGAAAAGGCGCAGGGCGAATTCCTCGTTGGCGACACCGTTCTGGAGGCAGAAGATAGCCTGATCGGCAACGCCCGCCTCGCGCAGCCGGCACAGTGCCGCCAGCGTGTCCTGTGTCTTCATGGTGAGAAAGATGAGGTCGGTCGGAGCGAACGCGATCTCGGTTGGATCGCGGACGACAGGAAACCGCGCATGCTCGTCGCCGGCTGGCGTGCGCAAGTTGAGGCCCTTCTCGGCGATGGCATTGAACTGAGCGCCTCTCGCGATACCGATCACTTCCGTGTCGGCCCGCGCCAGCTTGACGGCCAGCGTGCCTCCGATAGCGCCGACGCCGTAGATGACGATCCTCACGGCCCCTCCAGCCTCTCGAAGGTGAAGTAGAAGCTTTTCATGCGACCCTCGCGCCGGGCCTTGTGCTCGTAGCGGGTCGGCTGCCAGCCTGGGTACGGCTGATGCCAGCTGCCTGGAGCCCCAGCTGCGAACCGAAAGCGGGGCGCGCGAACGATATGCGCGAGGGTCCAGTTGGCATAGTCTTCTATGTCTGTCGCAAAGAAGAAGTGGCCCCCAGGGCGGATGACGCGCGCCAGTTCATCCAGGGTCGTGCGGGACACGAAGCGCCGCTTGTGATGCCGCGTCTTGGGCCACGGGTCAGGGTAGAGCAGATAGACCGCATCGACCGAGGCCTCCGGAAGCGCCATCAAGAGCTTCAGCGCGTCGTCGGTGAACAGGCGCACGTTGCCGAGACCGCCGGCGGCGATGGCCTGCACCATCTTGCCGATGCCACCAGTGAAGACTTCGCAACCGATAAAACCGGTGTGGGGCTCTTCACTGGCCTTGCGCGCCAGGTGTTCGCCACCACCATAGCCGATCTCGATGGCGATACGGCGCGCTTCTGGAAAGAGCGTATGTGGGTCGAGGGTGGAGATTGGACCGATTTCCACCTTCGGCAGGAGATCCTCCACCAGCGCCTTTTGGCCACCATGCAAGGTTTTTCCGGAACGCCGGCCAAAAAAGGCGCGCGGTTCCCCTGTGCGAGTCTTGGGGAGCTGATGGTCGTCGGACATGGGGTCGCCGGAAATGAAGGGGCCTCCTCCCGCCTTCGCGGAAAAGAGGCCCTTGTGTCAACCAGTGGCGGCGCCGCGGCTCAGGCCACGGCAGCCTTGAGGGCTTTGACCAGATCGGTCTTTTCCCAGGAGAAAGAGCCATCCCGGCCCGCCTTGCGGCCGAAATGGCCATAGGCAGAGGTCTTGGCGTAGATCGGCTTGTTGAGATCGAGATGGGTGCGGATGCCACGCGGCGTCAGGTCCATCACTTCGGCCAAGGCCTTTTCCAGCTTTCCTTCCTCGACCTTGCCGGTGTCATGAAGGTCCACATAGATCGAGAGGGGCTTTGCCACCCCGATGGCGTAGCTGAGCTGGATGGTCGCCCGGTCGGCAAGTCCGGCGGCAACGACGTTCTTGGCGAGGTAGCGCGCGGCATAGGCGGCCGAGCGGTCAACCTTGGTGGGGTCCTTGCCCGAGAACGCGCCACCCCCATGAGGTGCGGCCCCGCCATAGGTGTCCACGATGATCTTGCGGCCGGTGAGGCCCGCGTCGCCATCTGGACCGCCGACAACGAACTTGCCGGTCGGATTGATGTGCCAGACGGTGTCTTCGGAGATCCAGCCCTCGGGCAGCGCCTGGCGGATGTAGGGCTCGACGATCTTGCGCACGTCGGACGAGGTCAGTTTGTCATCCATGTGCTGGGTCGAGAGCACGATTTGCGTGACGCCGACAGGCTTGCCGTTTTCGTAACGCACGGTCACCTGGCTCTTGGCATCGGGGCCCAGAACGGCCGCCGGGCCTTCACCCGATTTGCGGGCTGCGGTGAGAGTCTCGAGAATCTTGTGCGCATAATAGATCGGCGCTGGCAGCAGCTCGGGCGTCTCCCGCGCAGCGTAGCCGAACATGATGCCCTGGTCGCCCGCGCCCACGTCCTTGTTGCCGCTTTCATCCACACCTTGAGCAATGTCCGCCGACTGGCCGTGCAACAGCACGTCGATGCGGCAGGTCTTCCAGTGGAATCCGGACTGCTCATAGCCGATCGCGCGGATCGCCCGGCGGGCAACCGACTTGAACTTGGAGGGGTTGACCAGCGGCGCCCCTGCAGCGTCGTGCATGACATTGCCCTGCTTGTCGCGCTTGAGCAGAGACTCCGGGACGCGGACTTCGCCGGCGATGACGACGCGGTTGGTCGTGGCCAGGGTCTCGCAGGCAATGCGGACTTTGGCTGGGTCCATGCCGGCCTTCTTGGCCTCCTTGAACACCATGTCGACAATCTCGTCGGAGATCCGGTCGCAGACTTTGTCGGGGTGACCTTCGGAAACGGATTCCGAGGTGAACAGATAAGACGATCGGGCCACGTTAAACCTCATAGCAAGTGGCGAGGGCGCACGGGCAGGTGCGCGTATGGGGACACATTCCCCGATACTTTCGCCTCGGGTTCTCGCAGGTCCCGCAATCGAATGCAACAACGATATAAAGAAAGCTTTATATCGGTAAATGGCCGCTCCTGCACGGTGCACAGGGCCCACGCCTTCCCTTGGCCATAGGTCTGTGCCAAGGAAGCAGGACAGGCAAATTCTGGATATTGATCTGATGGCTATTCGAGTCCACCGCGGCGACCTTCCCAACCTCTCCAACTATAGTCGCGAGGTGGCAATCGATACCGAGACCATGGGCCTGCATCCCCATCGCGACCGGCTCTGTGTCGTCCAGCTCTCCCCTGGCGATGGCAGCGCCGATATTGTTCAGATCCCGCAGGACGCTACGGAGGCTCCGAACCTCGTCAAACTGCTCACGGACCCCGGCGTCACCAAGATCTTCCACTATGCCCGGTTCGACGTGGCCGTGTTGCAGAATCGCTTTGGTGTCGTCACCGGGCCCATCTATTGCACCAAGATCGCTTCCAAGCTGGTCCGCACCTACACCGACCGCCACGGCCTCAAGGACCTGGTGCGCGAACTGCTGAACGTGGACATGTCCAAGCAACAGCAGAGCTCGGACTGGGGCCAGGACAAGCTGAGCGACGCACAGCTCGATTACGCAGCCTCGGACGTGCTCTACCTGCACGATCTCAAGCGTCACCTCGATCGCATGCTGGCGCGCGAAGGGCGCACGGAGATCGCCAAAGCCTGCTTCGAATTCCTCAAGACCCGCTGTGCGCTCGATCTTATGGGCTGGGAAGAAACCGACATCTTCGCGCACAGCTAGGGCGCGACGGGGACCCGGATGAGGATGCCGGCGGCCGATCGAGCATCAGTGTATCGGCGGCTCCAGCGCCGCAACAGGACCGTTTCGGTTTTACGGCTGGCGGTCCCGGCGCTTGGGTTCGTGGTCCTTCTGGCGCTCTCCGCGCAGATCTACCTCTCCAGCTTGGGAAGTCGCTTCGGTATCGATCACCTCACCGTCACGCCCGTGAGCATCGATGTCGATGCGCCGGAATATACGGGCCTGCTCGAAGACGGGTCGAGCTATCGGGTGTCTGCTGCAGTGGCCCGCGCTGCAACCAGTCAGACGGAAATCATCGATCTTTCCGAGGCGAGTCTCTCTGTTACCAATGTGGACGGGGTCGAAATGACAGCCGACGCGCCCCGCGCCCGGCTCGATACCGTGAACCAGACCGTGCAAGTGCCAGGCACCGCGCAAATCGGCGACTCCACGGGAACCGAAGGAACGCTGACCGATTCCGTGTTCGACTGGTCGTCGCAGGTTCTAACGACCGAGGGCCCCGTAGCCATAGACTATGCCGATGGCGCCGCTGTGCGCGCCGAGGGTCTGGTCTACGACGCAAAAACGGCCATCTGGACTTTTAACCGGGCGACAGTCACCTTGCCAGACACACCGAAGGCCGAGGGGCCTGTCGGTGATCCCGCTACGCCCGGAGCTTCCGACTGATGTTGCGTGCCGCTTTCGCCGTTCTTTTTTTCGCTGTCTCGGTGGGGCCGGCGTTCGCCCAGCAGCCTGTGGAGATCACCGCCGACACCTTCACGGTGCAGGATACCGCACACGAGGCCGTGTTCACGGGCAATGTCCTCGTCAAGCATCCCACGGTGACCGTCTGGGCCGATAAGGTCGTCGCGACCTACGGCGAGGGCGGCACTTCGGACATCGAAACGTTCGAGGCGACCGGGGCGGTCCGCCTCAAGACGGATGAGCAGGACGCCACCGGCGAGCGTGCAGTATTCACCCCTGCCGACCAGCTCCTGCGCCTTACCGGCAATGTGAAGGTCACCAACTCAGGCGGCACGGTCAACGCCAGCGAGTTGGTGGTGAACCTCGAGACCAACGTCTCCACCTTCACGGGCGGCAAGGGCGGCCGGGTGACGGGGGTCTTCACGACGCAATGACAGACGAGACGCCTTTGCGGCACCGGATCGACCAGACCGGCTGGCTCGTCGCGCACGCTTTGGCCAAGAGTTTCGGCAAGAGAAGCGTCGTGCACGACGTTTCCCTGGCCGTGCGGCGTGGTGAAGCGGTCGGACTGCTGGGTCCGAACGGGGCAGGCAAGACGACCGTGTTCACCATGATCATGGGGTTGGTGCGGCCGGATGCGGGCCATATTCTTCTCGACGGCCACGCGATCACACACCTGCCACTGTTTCAACGCGGGCAGCTGGGAATAGGCTATCTGCCGCAGGAGCCCTCGATCTTTCGGGGCCTCAGCGTGGCCGGCAACATCCTGGCCGTGCTCGAAAACCATGTGCGGGACCGTGCGGAACGGAGGCGGCGGCTTGCTTCTCTGCTCGAGGAATTCTCTATCGGCCACCTCGCCAAATCCAATGCCCTCTCCCTTTCGGGAGGGGAACGCCGGCGCGTCGAAATTGCTCGCGCTTTGGCGGCAGATCCGATCTTCATGCTGCTTGACGAGCCCTTCGCCGGCGTCGACCCCATCGCCGTGGCCGAGGTCAAGGGTCTCGTGCGGCAGCTCACGCAGCGCGGTATCGGCGTGTTGATCACCGACCACGCCGTACGGGAGACGCTTGGCCTCGTCGACAGAGCCTACCTTATCCATGGCGGCAAAGTGATGATCCAGGGCAAGCCCGAGACGATCAGCGCCGACCCGGAGGCGCGACGGGTCTATTTGGGAGAGAGCTTCTCGATCTAGGCCGCCGATACTGCGAAATCAAAGTGGCACAAAACTTGCCGAGCCTGGCCTTTTGAGGCATGTTCCGCGCGGAAAGTGGTCGCCAACCGACCAGTAGACGCGTTTTGAAGGCCCTCAAGGCATGGCACTATCGGCACGGCTAGAATTCCGCCAGTCGCAAAGCCTGACGCTGACGCCGCAACTGATGCAGTCCATCCGGCTGCTCCAACTCGGTCACCTCGAACTCAACGCCTTCGTGGAAGCCGAACTCCTGCGCAATCCGCTGCTTGAACGCGAAGAGGGCGACGGGGAGGGGGCGGCATCCGACGAGGGTAATGAGCAGCGCGAGATGCGGGATGAGGCCAAGCCTCTGCAATCGGCGGAGACGCTGCAATATTCCGCCGCTGAACTGGCGTCCGACTTCGATACACCGGTGGACAACCTTTTCCCCGACCAATCCCGCCAGGAGCAGGACGTTGAAACGCCCACTTATTCCGGTGGTGATCGGAACGGCAGCTTCGACGCGGGTGAGGCCCCCGACCTTGACCAGTATGTCGCGGCCCGCCCGCGCCTGTCGGACCATCTGGAAGCGCAGGCACAGTTCCTGCTCCGCACGCCGGCGGACCGCCTGATCGCCCGGTATCTCATCGATGGTCTCAATCAGGCGGGTTATCTTGCGATATCGCTCGAAACAGTAGCAGAAACGCTGGGCGCAGAACTGGCCGATGTCGAGGCGGTGCTGGGGGTGCTGCAGACCTGCGAACCCACCGGCATTTTTGCCCGCGACGTCGCCGAGTGTCTCGCCCTTCAACTCCGCGAACGCGATCGGCTCGATCCGATCATGCAGCGGTTACTGGCCAATCTGGACCTCCTGGCGAGCCACGACATGCCCGCCCTTTTGCGGGCTGTGGGCTGCGACCGGGAAGACCTCGCAGATATGCTGGCCGAGCTGCGTCAACTCGATCCCAAGCCCGGCCTGGCGTTCGACACGGAGCCGGTGGAAGCCGTGGTTCCTGACGTGTTCGTCCGGTCCGGCCCGGATGGCGCTTGGCTCATCGATCTTAACAGCGACATCCTCCCCCGCGTTCTCGTCAACCGCCGCTATCACGCCAGGGTGTCGCGCCAGACCAGAGACGCAAGTGGCAAAGGCTTCCTCGCCGATTGCCTCGCCAGCGCCAACTGGTTGACCAAAAGTCTGGATCAAAGGGCCCAGACGATCATGCGGGTGGCGGCTGAAATAGTCAGGCAGCAGGACGGCTTCCTGGTGCACGGGGTGGCCCATTTGCGCCCGATGACGCTGCGCATGGTCGCCGAAGCGATCGAGATGCATGAATCGACCGTGTCGCGGGTCACGGCCAACAAGTACATGGCCACGCCGCGTGGGATCTTCGATCTCAAATACTTCTTCACCACCGCCATCGCCTCGGCCGATGGCAGCGCGGAGCATTCGGCCGAAGCGGTGCGGCACCGCATTCGCCAGTTGATCGACGCGGAGCCGGCGAGCGCGGTTCTCTCCGACGACACGATCGCCGAAATCCTGCGCAAAGAGCAGGGCATGGATGTTGCGCGCCGCACCGTCGCAAAATATCGCGAAGCTATGAACATCCCGTCCTCGGTTATTCGTCGCCGCCAGAAAAAGGAACTGGCGCGCGCCGGGTGAGGCGTCCCCCGGGGGGCAAATCAGCCGCCACTGCGCCAGTGATGGCCAAACCATGACGCGTGCCGCGATTATCGCCTGCATGGAACGCAGATCGGCATGGACAGGTTTGAGCTGCGAGCGCTAGCATTCCTCACGCTGCGCTCCCACATAAGGAAGGCAGCAGGCGTGATCCCGTGGAGCCTGGAAGCGGCTTTGGGGACTTCGCGTCGTGCCAGCGACCGAAAGGAAGAAAAGCCATGACTCTACGCGTTTCGGGAAAAAACATGGACGTCGGCGATGCCCTGAGGGGCAAGGCGGAGGACCATTTTGCCACCGTTGTCGGGAAGTATTTCGATGGCGGCTATGATGGTCACCTGACGTTGAGCCCGGACGGGATTGGCTATCGCGCCGACTGCGTCGTGCATCTTGATTCAGGTGCAACGCTGCAGGCGAGCGCTCAGGCCGGCGATGCCACTTCTGCCTTCGAAGCCATGGCCCTTAACATCGAGAAGCGCTTGCGGCGCTACAACCGCAAGCTCAAGCAGCACCGCAAGGGCAACGGCGCCAATGGTGTGGACGGCATCACCGCCCAGTACACCGTCTTTGGTGCCTCCGACGAACTTGACGAACTCGACGAGGACTATGCGCCGCCGGTGGTGGCCGAGACCACCAAGAGCCTCCGTGTGCTCAGTGTAGAAGAAGCGGTGATGGAGCTGGATTTCTCCGGTAGCCAAGTCGTGATGTTCCGTCATGCTGGACACGGCGGCCTGAATGTGGTCTATCGCCGCGCAGACGGCAATATTGGTTGGATCGATCCGGCCCGAAGCCCCAATTAACATGGTGGCGCCGTAGGCTGAACAAGAACATCTCAAGGCACATTGATGGAATTGGCCGACATCCTGGCGGCGCGTAGCGTGCTGTACTTCAAGGACGTCTCGAACAAGCCCCAGCTTTTCGAAAGACTCTCCCATGAAGCGTCAGAAACTACCGAAATAGCCCAGACAACCATTCTGGCAGCCATCAACGCTCGCGAAGAACTGGGCTCGACTGGCTTGGGTAACGGCATCGCCATCCCTCACGGCAAGATTCGTGGCTTGGCCGGTGTGACCGCCGTTTTTGCTCGCTTGGCCGAACCGATCGAGTTCGACGCGGTTGATGACCTGCCGGTGGATCTGGTGATGATGCTGCTGGCCCCCGTCGGGGCAGGTGCTGATCATCTTAAGGCGCTCTCGCGCGTCGCGAGGCTTTTGCGGACCGAATCGGTGGTGGAGGACCTGAGGACCTACACGGATCCGGCGAGGCTTCATGCGGTCCTTACCGCGCCGGTGGAAGGCACTTACGCCGCCTAACCCCCGCAGAAATACGAGAGCCCCGGTTTAACGCCGGGGCTTTCTGTTCGTGGATCAGTGGAGCGTCGCAAGGCCAAGGCTCTTGTCGCCTAGCCAGTCGGTAACCGCGTCTTGCGTGTCTGCCACCATCAGTGGCGTGCCATCAGCCGACATCACCAGCTGGTATTCCACGTTCGCGTCGAATTCGGCATCCGCGATCATGTGCGACAGGACCAGACCGGAGACGGGTTTGATATAGGCCACCGCGTCGCCGCCAAGCGCGGCAAATTCGGCGCGCGTCAGCAACTTGAGAGGATGTACGGCCTCGACTGCAGTTTCGGAATTACGCTTGTCCATCATGTTCAGGCCCTTTCTTCCTCACAATGAGCGAATGTCAATTCGACGGGCGATCTTGGCGGCCTTGGGCCGCTCAAGGGTAATAACGAGCATCCCATGCCCCAAAGTTGCATCTTTCACCTCCATGCCATCGGCGAGGAGGAAAGTACGCTGGAACTGGCGCGCTGCAATTCCCCGGTGCAGGTACTCGCGGCCCGGCTCGTCTTTCTGTCTGCCGCGCACCGTCAACTGGTTATCCTCCGCCGTCACGTCGAGCTCCGGGGCAGCAAAACCGGCTACCGCGATCGAGATCAGGAAGCGCTCGCTGCCATCGTCGGCAACATGACGTTCGATGTTGTAGGGAGGATAGCCATCGGCCGATCGGGCCAGCCGGTCGATCCGCTCCTCGAAACTGTCGAAGCCGAGGAGGAAAGGTGCAGAGAACACCGAGATACGCGACATACGGTTCGTCCTTGATTGATCAAGCAACGTCTCCGCCAGCGACCCGAGCGAGTGGCATCGCCAGCGTGATCCAGATATGGGTGAGCGCGCGTTTGCATTCAAGCCTTGGCCAAGGAGACAACAACCGTGGAAGCGGTAGCCATCATCACCCCCGCCTTTCGGGCTGAGCAGACCCTGGTGGAGACGGTCCGCAGCGTTCTCGCGCAGACTTACCCGCACTGGGAGCACTGGATCATTGCCGACGATGGCGGGGACTACGAGCGCTTCCTGGCCACACACGGTGTCGCCGATCCGCGGCAACGTTTCCTCGAGAGCGGCGGGATCGGCCGGGGCGCGTCCACCACCCGCAATGTCGCGCTCGACAGGATCGGCGTGCCTCTTGCGGCCATCCTCGATGCCGATGACCGCCTGAAGCCGCTCAAGCTCGAACGGGCCGTGGCCGCGCTCGAAACCCATGGTGTGGTGACCACTGCGCTCGACGTGATGACGATGCAGTTCGAGCATCTGCGCTACGTCGGCGAGGGAGAAGACCGGGTGCTGACGCCCGGTGAGCATAAATGGGTGAGCCTGTCCATGGACTCGATGGTGGTTTGGGATCGGCGCCGCGGCGACGGGCGTTACGATCCGACAATGAGCAACATGACCGACCTCGAGTTCCTGCTCCAGCTCTACCGCACCAATCCCACCTCATTCCATATCGGCGAGCCCTTGCACGATTACATCAAGCGCGATGGCTCCATGAGCAATGGCAAGGATGTCGCCGCCGGCATGATCGCCTCAAAACAGGAAATCCTCCGGCGGCTCGAGGCTGGCCAGTATGGTGTTGCCGAGAGCGACGTGCGTGGACTTTCGAGCTTCCTGAAAACGTCCCTCGAGGCCGAGACTGCCTATGGGGCGGCTCTGGCTGCACGGCCTGGCTTGTTGTTCGAGGATCATCTCGAACCGCGCCTGGCGGCCGCGCGGCGCTAGGCAACCCGCTCTTGCCATGGCCGATCTTTCCTCCTATAGAGCGCCATCTCCGGACCGCCCGGCCAAAAGGCATGCCGTGGCGGTCTTTGAACGCGATAGGCCCTTAACCTATCCAAGAACACCAAGGACCCGCAAAATGCCCAAGATGAAGACCAAGTCCGGCGCCAAGAAGCGGTTCAGCTTCACCGCCTCGGGCAAGGTGAAGGCCGGCGTCGCCGGCAAGCGCCACCGCCTGATCAGCCACAACGCCAAGTACATCCGCACCAACCGCGGCACCAAGATCCTGTCCAAGGGCGACGAGGGTCTGGTGAAGTGGTACATGCCGTACAACCGCTAAGCTGGAAGGACTTTTAGAACATGGCACGCGTTAAGAGGGGCGTAACCGCCCACGCTCGTCACAAGAAGGTCTTGAAGGCCGCCGAGGGCTACTATGGCCGTCGTAAATCCACGATCCGTATCGCCAAGCAGGCCGTCGAAAAGGCCGGTCAGTACGCTTACCGCGATCGTCGCGTCAAGAAGCGCAATTTCCGCGCCCTGTGGATCCAGCGTATCAACGCTGCGGTTCGCGACCACGGCCTGACCTACAACCGATTTATCGACGGCCTCAGCAAGGCTGAGGTTGCCGTCGACCGCAAGGTGCTGAGCGATCTCGCGATCACCCAGCCCGAAGCGTTCGCCGCCCTGGTCGCCAAGGCCAAGGCAGCGCTGGCGTATCTGGAAAGCGTGGACACCGTCACCCACGCCCGCGTCACCGCCTAGGCATACCCACCTCGCTGAGGTCAAAATCGCGCCTTGCGCCGCCCCGAAAGGGCTGGCGCAGGGCGTTTTGTTTTTCAGACTTCGGTCGGTGCGCTCTCCACTCCTGCGTCATTGCCCGGCTTGTCCGGGCAATCCACCCTGCGGACGCATGGACCACCCGGTCCCGGGTCAAGCCCGAGGTGGCCGGGTGGCGACGGCGTGGAGAGTTTGGGCTACCCCAGGCAAAAACCCGCTGACTTCGCCGGCCCAAAATGCTCTAACCGCCGCAAATAGACCAACGAGCACGCTCATGTCCCTCTCCGCCCAGATCCAGACCCTGCGAACCGAGCTTGCCGCCGCCATCGCCGCAGCGGACACCGAAGCCGCTCTCGACGCCGTGCGCGTGTCCGCCCTCGGCAAGAAGGGCAGCGTGTCCGCGCTCCTCGCGACGCTTGGCTCCATGGCGCCGGAGGATCGCAGATCCGCCGGCCCGGCCATCAATGGGCTCAAGACCGAGATCGCCGGCCTGATCGAGGCGCGCAACTCGGCGCTAAAGGCTGCGGCCCTCGACGCCCGCCTCAAGGCAGAGAGCGTCGATGTCACGCTGCCGCTGCAGCCCGCGCCGACGGCACGCG
Source organism: Devosia oryzisoli (assembly GCF_014837245.1). Taxonomy (GTDB): domain Bacteria; phylum Pseudomonadota; class Alphaproteobacteria; order Rhizobiales; family Devosiaceae; genus Devosia; species Devosia oryzisoli. The sequence goes on along the minus strand of NZ_JACYFU010000003.1, from coordinate 301,737 downwards.
GCCGCATCCACCCCATCAGCCAGACTATCGATGAAATCACCGCCATCTTCTCGGACATGGGCTTTTCCATCGCCGAAGGCCCCGACATCGAGACCGACTACTACAATTTCACCGCGCTCAACTTCCCCGAGGGCCATCCGGCGCGCGAGATGCACGACACCTTCTTCATGAAGCCCGGCGCGGACGGCGTGAAAAAAGTGCTGCGCACCCACACCTCCCCGGTGCAGGTCCGCGTCATGCAAAAAACCAGCCAGAAGCCGGCGGCCTCCTACCTCACGCCCGCCATGGATCCGCCGATCCGCGTCGTCATGCCCGGCCGCACCTACCGCAACGATTCAGACCAGACCCACACCCCGATGTTCCATCAGGTGGAGGGGCTCGTCATCGACAAGTCGAGCCATATCGGCCAGTTGCGCTGGGTGCTCGAAGAATTCCTCAAGGCCTTCTTCGAGGTGCCGAACGTCACGCTGCGCTTCCGCCCCAGCTTCTTCCCCTTCACCGAGCCGTCCATGGAAGTGGACGTGCAGTGCGACCGCTCGGGCAATGAGGTCAAGATCGGCGAAGGCTCGGACTGGCTCGAAATCCTCGGCTGCGGCATGGTCCATCCCAACGTCATCCGGAATGCCGGGCTCGATCCGGACGTCTATCAGGGCTTTGCGTTCGGGGTCGGCATAGACCGCATCGCCATGCTCAAATACGGCATGCCGGACCTGCGCGCCTTCTTCGACGCCGATCAGCGCTGGCTCGACCATTACGGTTTCCGCCCGCTAGATCTCCCCACGCTTTTCGGCGGCCTTTCGAGCTAAGGAACCAGACACATGAAATTCACGCTCGACTGGCTCAAGGAACACCTCGAGACCACGGCAACCGTCGAAGAGATCGGCAAGGCGCTGACCATGATCGGCCTCGAGGTCGAAGGCATCGAGGCCCAGGGCAAGGCGCTGGAAAAATTCGTCGTCGCGCAGGTGGTGCAGGCCGCGCCCCATCCCAATTCCGACCACCTCAATATCTGCAAGGTGGATGCCGGAACAGGCGAACTCATCGACGTCGTCTGCGGTGCCCCCAATGTCGTCACGGGCATGAAAAGCGTCTTCGCCTTCCCCGGCACCTACATTCCGGGCAAGGATTTTGAACTGAAGGGCGGCGTCGTCATTCGCGGCGCTCCCTCCAACGGCATGCTGTGCTCGGCCGCCGAGCTTGAACTCTCCAACGACCACGACGGCATCATCTCCTTGCCGGCCGATGCGCCGGTGGGCGAGAAATATGTCGATTATGCCGGCATCAATGGCGTCGTGTTCGACATCTCCATCACCCCCAACCGCGGCGATGCGACCGGCGTCTATGGCGTGGCGCGCGATCTGGCGGCCTTTGGCCTTGGCACGCTGAAGAAGACCGACATGAGCCCGGTGCCCTCGCAGGGCGCCAGCCCTGTTCCGCCGCTGCCGCATCAGTTCGAGCCAGGCCAGCCCAAGGCGATCCGCAAATTCGCCGGCCGCTACATCGCCGGCGTCCGGAACGGCCCGTCGCCGGACTGGCTGCAGGCACGCCTCCGCGCCGTAGGTCTTCGCCCCATCAACACCATCGTCGACATCACCAACCTCGTTTCGCTTGGCTGGGGCCGGCCGCTCCATGCCTATGACGCGGACAAGGTCGAGGGACAGATGGTGTTGCGCAATGCGCACGGCGAAAATTTCGATGCGCTCGACAACAAGGTCTATACGCTCGATGACACCATGACGGTGATCGCCGACGACAAGGGGCCGCTCTGCCTCGGCGGCATCATGGGCGGCGTCCGGTCCGGAGTAACCGAGGCGACCACCAATGTCTTTATCGAATGCGCCTCCTGGGACCCCGATCTCATAGCCCAATCCGGCCGCAAGACCGGCATCGTCTCCGATGCCCGCTATCGGCTCGAGCGGTCGGTCGATCCGGCTCTGACCGAGCCGGGCATGGAGCTGGCGACGCGTCTCGTTCTGGACCTGTGCGGCGGCACGCCTAAGGAGCCGGCCATCTCGGGTGAGGACGTGTTCCCCGGCACCGTCGTCGATTTCCCGCTCTCCGAGGTCAAGCGCCTCACCGGCCTCGACGTGTCTCCCTCAGAGATCGAAGCCATCCTTTCGCGGCTCGGTTTTGTCGCGGATGGCCCGGGCGACGTTCGCTCGGTCAAGGTGCCCAGCTGGCGTCCCGACGTGACGCAGAAGGCCGATCTCGTCGAGGAAGTGATGCGCATGGTGGGCGTCGACAACGTGCCCGTCGAGCCGCTCCCCCGCCTCAACCATGTCGCCCCGCGCATCCTCACCACCATCCAGAACCGCCGCCGCATCGCGCGCCGGGCGCTGGCGACGCGCGGGCTGGATGAGGCGGTCACCTGGAGCTTCATCAGCCACGATGACGCCACCCGCTTCGGCGGCGGCACCGAGGACCGCCAGCTGGCCAATGCCATCGCGTCGGACATGACCGACATGCGCCCCTCGCTGCTGCCGGGCCTGCTTGCCGCCGCCGGCCGCAACGCCAATCGCGGCTTTGCCGACGTGGCGCTGTTCGAGGTGGGGCAGGTGTTCCTTTCCGACAAGCCCGAGGGCCAGCACACCTATGCCTCGGGCGTCCGCACCGGCACCGCGAAACCCAGCGGCTCCGGGCGACACTGGTCGGGCAAAGCCGAAGCTGTGGGCGTCTGGGACGCCAAGGCCGACCTTGCCGCCGTGCTCGACGCACTCGGCGTCGATATCGATAAGGTCCAGGTGCTGCCCGAGGCGGCGTCCTGGAGCCATCCGGGCCGCGGCGGCCGTATTGCCCTGGGTCCCAAGGTGACGCTCGGATGGTTCGGCGAACTGCATCCGGCGCTGGCTGCCGAACTCGACATCTCGGGTGCCGTCGCTGCATTCGAAATCGACCTCGATGCCTTGCCCGAGCCGCGCCGCAAGCCGACCCGGACCAAGCCGGGGTTGGAGCTGTCGCCGTTCCAGCCGGTCTTCCGCGATTTTGCGTTCGTCATGGACCGCGGCGTGTCTGCCGCCTCGATCCTCAAGGCGGCCAAGGGTGCCGACAAAGGGCTGATCAGGCAGGTCGACATTTTCGACGTCTTCGAAGGCGCCCATGTGGGCGAAGGCAAGAAGTCCGTCGCCATCGAGGTAACCTTGCAGCCCAGGGACAAGACCCTGACCGACGAAGAAATCGAAAGGGTTTCGGCAGCGGTGGTCGCGGCCGTGACCAAGACGACCGGCGGCGAGCTCAGGAAGTAAGGCTTCTCCCTTCTGGTCCATCATCATTGCCCGGCTTGTCCGGGCAATCCAGCGGCGCAAGCATGGACCACCGGGACAAGCCCGGTGGTGACGCTGTATTGATGGCGGTGTTCATCGCCGATCTTCGGAGACATCATGTCCCGCACCGACGCCATTCTGGCCCGCTTGTCCCGGCTCCATCCCAAGCTGATCGATCTCAGCCTCGATCGCATGCTGCCGCTGCTGGAAAAATTCGGCAATCCGCAGGACCACCTGCCGCCGGTGATCCACGTCGCCGGCACCAATGCCAAGGGGTCCACGATCGCGTATCTGCGCGCCTTCCTTGAGGCCGCGGGAAAGACGGTACACGTCTACAATTCCCCGCACCTTGTTCGTTTCAACGAGCGCATCCGCCTCGCCGGCACGCTGGTCGACACAAAGCGGCTCGATGCGGCGCTGGAGGAAACCGAGGCGATGAATGCCGGCGCCGGCATCACCTTTTTCGAGGTGACCACGGTCACGGCCTTCAAGCTCTTTGCCGAGACGCCGGCCGATTTCCTGCTGCTCGAAACCGGCATGGGCGGCACCTACGACACCACCAATGTGGTCAAGCACCCGCTCGGCACCATCATCACCCCCATCGACTACGATCATCAGGGGTTTCTCGGCAACACGCTGGGCGAAATAGCCTCCAACAAGGCCGGCATTCTCAAGCGCGGGGCCAGGGCCGTGATGGGGCTACAACAGGACGAAGCGCGGAAGGTTCTGGCACGCCAGGCGCACCGCCTTGGCATCACGCCCCTCTGGCAGGGCGAGGATTTCCATGGCGGCGAACAGGACGGGCGCCTCGTCTATCAAGACGAAACCGGTCTTCTCGACCTGCCGCCCCCGGCGCTCGCCGGGCCGCACCAGTTCGACAATGCCGCGCTGGCCATTGCCGCGGCTCGCCACTTCGAGCTGCCCGTTAATGAGCCGGCCCTGGCCGAAGGGCTGCGTCGCGTTAGCTGGCCCGCGCGCATGCAGCCCCTCCGGACGGGACGGCTGCGCGATGTCCTGCCGCCCGGCCACGAGCTCTGGCTCGATGGCGGCCACAACGCCCATGGCGCCGCTGCCCTCGCCCGCACCATCGCCGCCATGCCGCACAAGCCCCTGGTGATGATCATGGGCATGATGAAAACGCGGCAACCCGAGGATTTCCTCGCCCCGTTCCGCGATCTGCATCCAGCGCTGGTCTATCCCGTCACCATCCCGGGAGAGGCCAACGCCCACGATGGCGAGTACATCGCCGCGCACGCGCGGGCCATGGGGTTTTCGGCCCATGCCCGGCGGGACGTGACGGAAGCCCTCACCGATGCCGCAGCCCTCGCGGACGCGCGCGTCCTCATCTGTGGCTCGCTTTATCTCGCCGGCGACGTGCTGGCCAAAAACGGCACCCTGCCCGATTAAGTCTGTTCTTCTCCCCCTCGGGGAGAAGAGCCTGCCCCCGACCTGATCGGAGGGTGGGGCGGAGCGCCGGATGGGGGCGGCTGCAGCACCAGTGACTTAGTCTATCGTCACCACCGGCGTGTCCCGGTGCTCCACGCCTCCCGGGATGGATTGCCGGGACAAGCCCGGCAATGACGACAAAAACGCAGCCCGTCCTTCGCTCTAGTACCGCGCCTGATCGCTGCCGCAGAACGGGTCGAGCGGACTTTTTCCGGCGAACGGCGTTCGGCCGAGCAGGCAGGAAACCACGGCCGCCTGCATGTCCTCGTTCGATCCGTAGGCGTTGACATAGGTGGGGACGCGCGGCGCGTCGTGCAGGTAGTAGGGGAAGCCCAGCGACACCATGAGCGTCGGTACATCGTGCCAGTAGCGCTTCATCGCCCCGAACACGGAGCCCGTCAGGCTCTTCCAATTGAGGAATATGCGCTGCCGCGTCAGCAGCGTCTCTTCCGCCAGCAGATACAGCACGAGATCGAACTGATTGGGATCGATGCTCATCCCCGGCGCATATTCGGTGACGTCAAATCCCTCCCCGCGCAGAAGTTGGGGAATCGAAAGCGGTAGAGGAGCGGGCGCGAACGGCAGCACTACCCCGGTCGAAAAGACGAGCACGCGCTTGTGCCTGGCCAGTGAGAGCGGCAAGAGGCCCGGAAGGTCCTTGACCAGCGTAGGTACCCGAGCCGTCACCGCCCGCGCCGTCGCCAGGTTTTCCGCCGTGCGAACCCGCGTTCTGGCCCGCTCGAGGCTCGGGGCCTGTCGGTCAGGAATGTGCAGGCCCAGCCTGGCCTTGAGCGCGAGCACGCGCGTCACCGCTTCGTCGACGCGCTCCTGACTCAACCGCCCGTCGGCAACCGCCTTGACCAGATACATGAGATCCGCAGCGGGATCGTCCGAGAACAGGATGACGTCGCATCCCGCATTGACGCAGGCCGGAATCGTCTCTTCCCGCGGGCCCCAGTCACCAAACCCGGCCATCGGCGTGGCGTCGGAAACCACTAGGCCGTTGAAGCCGAGCCCCTCGCGCAGCAGCGTCCTCGTCAGGATGGGAGAAAGAGACGCCGGGCGGAAAGCCTCGGCCCCGGCCTCAGGATCGATCTCGCGGACGAAGGCGGGAAAGGCGATATGCGCCGACATGACGCTGAGCACTCCCGCGTCGATGGCTGCGCGATAGGTGCGACCGAAGGCGTGTTCCCAAGCCTCAAGGGAGAGCGGGTTGACCGTGGTCACCAGGTGCTGGTCGCGGTCGTCATAGCCTTCGCCCGGCCAATGCTTAACTGTTGCGGCCACACCGTTGCTCTGGAATGCAGCGATCTGCGCCAAGGCATGGCGTTCTGCGCGGGCCTGGTCATCGCCGAAAGAACGCGTGGCCACGATCGCGCTCTGCCAGGTGGCATTGAGGTCGATCACCGGCGTAAAGCTCCAGTTGAGCCCCACCGCCCGCGCCTCGCGCGCCATGATGGTCGAAATGGCCGTGGTTGCTTCCACTTCGTCGACCGCTGCCAGCCCAAGCGGGTTGGGCACCTCCGTGCCGAAGGGCAGGCTCATGCGGCTGCCTTCAAGGTCGGCGCTCACCAGCATGGGGACTGGCCCGACCTTGTCGATCTGCTCCATGAGGGCGAGCTCCCCCTCCAGGTCGGCCGTGAAGAGGCGCGTTACCCCTCCGGGCTTGAAGCTGCGAAGCGGTTCGACTGCCTCGGCTGCCGGCTCGCGCGAAATCAGCACGAGGAGCTGGGCGAGTTTGTCACGGGGGCTCAGGCTGTCGCGCGTGGCACTGACCCAGTCCAGCGCCGCTTGATCGAGGTGGAACGGAGCAGCGGTCAGATCGATGGCGGCCACGGGGCGCTCCTTGCTGTCAATATCAGTTATCGATGTCTACCAGCGTGCAGAGCCGGAAGGAACAGCCGCTTAGGCGGACGGGCTCAAACAAAAACACCGCCGGATTGCTCCGGCGGTGCTGAAACGGAAAGTGGCGCCGCTTAGGCGGCGTGGCCCTCGAGCCATTTGGAAAGGCCTGCCTTGGGGGTGCCAGCACCGATCTTCATGTCGACCGCTTCCCCGCCCTTGAACAGGATCATGGTGGGGATCGAGCGCACGCCATACTTGGTCATGGTCGAGGGGTTTTCGTCGACATTAAGCTTGACGATCTTCACCTTGCCGTCGAGCTCGCTTGAGAGTTCGTCCAGGACAGGGGCGATCGCCCGGCAGGGCCCGCACCATTCCGCCCAGAAGTCCACCAGGACAGGCTCTTTAGAGTTGAGGACTTCCTCGCCGAAATTGGCATCGGAAACTTGCTTCGTCATGGGTTAGTGCCTTTTGTTGAGCGCTTCGCTGAGACGACAGATCGCCCCGCGGCACGAAGCGCGACTAGAGTTCTACGAAAGCGGTGGCGTGTTTGCCCTCAAAGCTGGGAAGAGTCCAGCCTTCGGGCAAGCACTGTCACCGCAAGGTGAAGTCGCCTGTGGCCTCCGATAGAAGTTCAGGCGGCAAATTCATCAATGATCCCAGCTCCGTCCAAAGGATGGCGGCCTGGATAGTCCGGCCGGGGAAAAGCTGACCTGCGACCAATGCATATATCCCGAGCTGCCTCCGATATCGCTCCGGCACGTCAGCGACCTCTGAGGGTACTGTCGCGTCGGACTTGTAATCGACCACCAACACCTTGGAGTCGTCAACCACCAGCCGATCTATACGCCCAGAAAGCCGCACCGGTTCCTCGCGTCGCCTTGCCGCGATAAGAAACGGCACTTCGGCGCGGCTGTTGGGGCCGAACAGGGGGCCCAGTGCCGGCTGGCTCAGGATGGCAATTGCCTTGCCGGCGATACGCCCATGCTCCTCTGGATACTCCGGCATTAATGCCTCCAGCGCACGCGGCGCGACTTGAGCCCACGCCTGACGCGGTACTCGCCCCAAGTGCTGTAGCAGGGCATGCAGCGCCAATCCCGACTTTCGGGCGGCTTCTGCGTCGCGCGCCTGCTCCGCCAGGCTTTGCAGCACCACCTCGGGGCCGGCATGGTCATCGGTGCGGGAGGGAAAGACTATGGCGGCGCGCTTGGGTTCGGCGACTGCAGCAACCGTGAGCGGTTCGATGCGGTGCGGCGCTGTGATTCGGCCCCAGGGCTGGCCCGCATCGGGCAAGCGCTGCGGGTAGACCAGCGCCTGGACAACGCCATCGCCGTCTTCGACCGTTTCGCATTCGGCGCGCAGCGCTTGCTCGATGGCCTCAAACCACGTGCCGTCCAGAGACCCTTTCTGGGTCAGCGTGCCCGTCACATAAAGCTCATCTTCCGCCCGCGTCATGCCTACATAGAGGCGGCGCCAGTATTCCTGCGCCTGATTGTTATCGATCTCGGCTTTGATGGAAAGTGTCGCCGGAACGTGCTGATCGGCACGCGAAGCATGGATCAGCAGCGGTCCTGGTGGTCTGTCGGTCACGATGTAGACCGGTTTGCCCGTTTGTTGTCCGTTCGGCTTGGACGCTGCGTCGGCCAGAATGACGATGGGCGCTTCCAGCCCCTTGGCTCCGTGCACGGTCATCACCCGCACGCCAGCGCCTGCATCTGCCAATTCACGCTTTATGGTCAGGTTGCGCCGACGTCGGATGGCATGGGCAAAGCCCTGTAGCGAGGGCTGGCTGTCTTGCTCGTGCGCCAGTGCCAGCGCCAACAGTTCCGAGAGCACCTCGTCGACCTCTGGCCCAAGACGCGCGTGAAAGCGCTTGAGGCCCCCCTGAGCATAGAGCACGGCAGCAAGAAACTCATAGGGGCGCTCGAAATCGAGGCTGGCGCGCCAGTGGTTCAGCCGTTCCGCCGCTTCACGTGCAGCGGGGTGGGGAGAGGCACAGAGGGCCTGCCAAAGGCTTTGACCTGCCCTGTCGTGGGCGATCTCGAACAACGCCTCTTCGGTGACGTCGAACAGCGGCGAGCGCAACAAGGCCGCCAGCTGCAGGCTGTCGGCGGGATTGAGGAGAACATCGATCAGTGCGAGCAGATCGAGCACGGCAATGTGGCTGGTCACGCCGAGCCGGTCCGCCCCCGGCGTTGGTACGCCTTCTGCCCGCAGCGCCCGGATGATCTCATGGAACAGCACGCTGCGCGATTGCACGAGCACCAGAACGTCGTCGGCGGCAACCGGACGGCCCCGCTCGCCCAGAAGCCGGCCATTGCTCAGCCAACCCCTGATCTCCCGGGCGATCCGCAGGGCCACCTGACGCGCCGCACTCTGTTCGGCGTCCAGTGGCACTTCGGGCCACTGGGTATCGTCCCGGCCGAGTTTGACCTCCGCTATGGGTGGCCACAGCGTCACCGTGCCTCCCGATTGTGTTCGCGCCGGCGCATGTCCGACGCGGTCTTCTGAAAGAAGGGCCAGCCGAATGTCTTCGCGCGAGCACACCGCGTCGACCGCCGCCAGGATGCCAGGCAGCGTCCGGAAACTGGTGTGAAGCTTGACCGCTTCGAAATGCCGCTCGGCCTGTTTCGCACGCCGCGCGAACTCTCGCCCCGTCTGTGCAAACAGCACCGGCTCCGCGCCCTGAAACGAATAGATCGACTGCTTCTGATCGCCCACGGCAAACAGCGAACGAGGGCGTTGCACAGCGCCTTCGCCAGCGAAGAATTCTTCCGCCAAGGCCCTCACGACCCGCCATTGCCGGTCATTGGTATCCTGGCTTTCGTCCACCAGAATATGATCGATTCCGGCATCGAGCTTGTAACGGACCCAGGGACCCATCGAGCGCTCGGTGAGAAGGTCGCCCAGCCGCTCCACAAGGTCATCGAAGTCGAGCATTGAGTGATGCCGCTTTTCGCCCGTGTAGCGCTGGTGTATCGCGGCGATCATATCCAGGACCGCCCCGCTGCGCTCCATCATCTCCGCCGCCTGCAGCTCAAGCCTGAGCGCATCGAGCCTTTGCTGCTCGGCTTGGAGCACCGCGTGCAGGTGGGGAAAAGCCTCGATTTCCTTTTTGACCATCAGCCGCGTTCGCGGCTCACCTTTTCCGTTGAAAAAGGCGGCGCGCAGCCCCTCAAGGTGGGGCCGGTCCGGATCGAGGCGGGCGAGGAGATCGGCGCACTTGCTGTTGCCGGTCGGGTCGCCGCCGCAGTTGAGCACGATCTCGCGCAGGAGTTGCGGCGTGAGGAGGCTTTCGGCGAGCGTGGCCGCATTGATTGCTGCAGCAGGCCGGTCGGTGCCGCCGAGCAGTTGCGCCAGCCTTTCCTTGGCGCCCTGTACATCATCCAGCACGGCGCGCAGTCGAGCCCCTTCCGCCAGCGCGACATTAATGGCCTTGGTAATGGCATCGTCGCTCATAAGGCCGAACAGGCTTTCAACGGCCGCCGCATGTTCCCCGCCACGCAGCCCTTCCGCCAGCACTGCCTCGCGGGCGGCTAGGATCATGCCCTCGCGCTGATCGTCCTCGATCACGGAAAAGTCGAAGGGCACGCCCGCCTCGATAGGGAAGCGATGCAGCACCGCCTCGCAAAAGGCGTGGATCGTCTGGATGCGGAGGCCTCCTGGCGTTTCCAGCGCCTTGGCGAAAAGTGTGCGCGCCAAGCCGGCAAGCCCAGGCTGTGGCGGTTGGCCCGTCAGTGCTTCGAGCCTATCGTGCAGTTCCGCGTCGCCGGCCACTGCCCACGCGGCCAGTTGCGCCCCGACACGCTGACGCATCTCGGCTGCCGCCGCCTTTGTGTAGGTCAGGCAGAGGACCGTTTGCGGCTCTACCCCAGCCAGCAGCAGGCGCAGCACCCGCTGGGTAAGCACAAACGTCTTGCCTGAACCGGCATTGGCCTCCACCCACACCGAATGGTGGGGATGGCTGGCCTTGGCCTGGGTGAGGCTGGTGTCGAAAGGAACCTGGAGCGGTCCGCGCTCTGCGCTCATGATGGATCCTCGCCGTCGTCGACGCTCGTCCACTCGGCGACCCGCGCGAGATGGTCATATGCTCCGGCAAAACGTTGCGTGCGAAGGGGTAGCAGCCGCGCCGGCATAGGCGTGTCGCGCAAGAGGAACAGCTCCACATGGCCCTGCAGCCGCCGCCCGATTTCTTCGGCGGCGTCCATCAGGTCCATGGCGTCAGGCGTCGCGAACCGGCTTGGCCGGAAGGCATCAGGGCCGAGCGCAATCTTGACGTAGGTGAGGGCGCTGGACGGTGCGGCGGCAACGCCTGCCATGCCTCCCGCCTGGGCAATCAGCGCCTCCACCGGCATCTGCGGTGCCTCGAAGGCGCGCATGGCCGCGGGCGCGGGTGGCGATCCGGTCTTGAAGTCCATGATTTCGAGCGTGCCGTCGATGAGCTCATCCACGCGATCCGCCCGTCCTTCGATCCTGACCGGCTCGGCCATGGGCAGTAACCACGATCCGTTCACCTCCGCATGCCGATGGCGCACCCGCTGCGCCCGTTCCGTCTCGAAGGCCAGGAATTGCTCTGCGGCGCTCGAGAAGCGCCTGAGCCACAGTTCCTTACGCTCGCCGACCGCCTCCAGCGCCGCAAATTCGGCCCGCGCGATCTCCATCAGGCGATCAAGGGCATCCACGCCAGCCGGATCGTGCCCTTCAGCGACGAAGCGGGCGAAAATGGCATGTACCACCGTCCCCCGCTCCCGGGCGTCGGGCTCTTCGCCCAGTGCATCGAGCGGCCGCAGCCCCAACACATACTTGGCGTAGAGATCGTACGGCGAGCGCATCAGCGTCTCGACCTCGGTGACGGAAATGCGGCGCGGGCGCTGGGCTGCCGGCGGATTGGGCGCGGGCCGGCCTGCGCTTGCAACCCTATCGACGGCGTCGATCCGCTGCGCATCGGACAGCCACCGCTGTCCGTGTTGCCGCATTAGCTTCGCAGCTTCCTCGCCGATGAACGCATCGAGTCGCTGCAGCAAACGCGAGGGCAGGGCGGGGCTTCCGCCGAGCCGCTGTGCGTAAGCCAGAATCACCGTGGCGTTTCCCATGGCCTGGGCAAAATCGTGGGCCGCGAGCCCCTGCTGCCGTTCGGGCGGCTCCAGACCTGCTTTGATCCGCATGCCGCGGCTGAGCCACGGCCCCGGGTCGGCCGGCCCCGGCCATTTGTCCTCGTTGAGCGCCGCGAGGATCATCACGTCCGGGCTCATGAGACGGGCCTCGAGTTGTCCCCAGATGGCGATGTCTTGCCGCCGCTCCAGCCGATTGCGGACGGAAACCCCCTCCATCAGTGCGTTCAGCACAGCGTCCATGGCGACAGGGACGAAGCGATGTCCGCGATTGGCAAGGTCTGCCACGGCCTTCGCCCAGTCGCGCAACTCGTCTTTGCCTCGCAACGGCGCGCCGTCACTGATCGCTTCCATGGCGGCCCATAGCCCCTCCGCGAGCGCCGGCCCATCGAGATCCGCTGCTTTGACGAGGGTCAGAAGCGGTGCGAGGGCCGCCGAGAGCTCGTCGAGCAGTGCCCCGATCGCCGCCCCATCGTCTGCGGACAGGCGCCGGGCGACGCGTTCTGTGCTCCTGGAAAGATTCGCCTCCAGACTGCGCCGCAACCCTTCGAGACCCGGCGCGAGCCGCTGTCCGCGCAGCAGGCCGAGCTCGATGTCGTCCGCCAGCTTGGCTATCGTGCTTCGGTCGCGCCCGACCAGAGCGCCGCGGTTGCGGAGCAGCGCCATGACGTCCACGGCGGCGCACCCTCCGGCTGCGACCTGGAGGATTTGACGCGCGAGGCGGCCAGCTGGGGAGTGAAAGAGCGGCACGCCGGCAGCGTCGTCCACAAAAATGTCGAAGCGTGCGAGTTCGGCGGCAATTCGGCGCGCAAGATTGCGGTCGGGGGTAACGATGCCGACAGTTTTGCTCTCCTCCAGCGCCGCTCGCGCCAAAAGAGCAATCGCTCGCGCCTCCTCGTCTTCGGTGCGCGCAGCGATGATGCTGACGCCATCGAGCGCGGCATCGAGGCCTTCTGGTGCGAAGCGGTGGCGCGCCCAATCGGCCGTGTCGGCAGTCAAGGCAAGAGCGAGCCTGACAAGTTGAGTACGCGGATGTGTGGCGGGCCCCAGCGTCTCCACTTGCGCCGGCCCTGCGCCCAGATCGCGCAGGAGATGCGCCAGCCCATATTGCGGATGCCCCTGCGGATTGTTGCTGGGGTCCAGCAGTGCGGCATGAGCGTCCCCATCGAGCGTCGTATCCAGCCCCGGCAGCACGACAACGCCGCGCGGCAGGCGGGCAATGGCGGCCAGAAGGCGCGCCGTCGCGGGGATCGAACCCGTCGATCCTGCCGCGATCACGGGCCGGTCACCGAACAGCAGCGGCGCGGCCATGGCCTGCCGGTCGAGCCGCAGCCGCCGCAGTGCAGCCGCATCGGCCCGGCCTTCCCCTTGCTGATCTGGCCACGCACGAAGCGCAATATCGAGGAAGGTCAGCGTCTGCTGCCAATAATTGCCCAGTTCGGGTCCCATTTCGGCGCCCACGGCCCGAATGTCGCCGGCGCTACGTTCCTCGATCAGGAGATCGTCAATGAGGGTGCCAAGGGCCTCGGCCATGCCGAAAATCTCGGCGGCCGTTGGGGGGGTAGCAAACGCTTGTCGGCCTGCTTCGGTCCCGGCCCACCCCGCCACGAGGTGAGAGAGCGTCATGCGCCGCTCGAGCCGGCTGGTCGCTTTGGGCAGGGGTGGCGCCTCAAACGGGGGCAGGAACGGTTCCTCGTCCGCTTCGTCACCGCCAAAAGTTCGGATATCGGGCAGGAGGCCGACGAAGCCCGGATGGTTGGAAAAGGCGGTGGCCAGTGCCTGTCGTGCCCGCTGCGTGGGCAGGATTATGGTCACATCGCTCAGCCAGAACGGCCCGCTCTGCGCCCAACCGCCCAGAAGCCGCCCATCCATCACGCCCTCGACCAGCGCCGGCAGAAACGGGACGTGCGGCGGAATGGAGAAAAGGCTCATGCGGAAAGGGCCTGCTCGGCTTCGGTCAGAGCCTTGGGGTCACCCACATGATACCACGGCGCATCCAGCATGACGCCCCGCAGGGTCTCGCGCGCCTGCGCCGCCTCGAACAGCGTGAGCAGCGAAAAGGGTCCCTCCGGCGTGTTGGCAAAGGCGGACTTGCCCATCAGAACGACACCCGCATAGATCACCGGGGCGCCGTAGTCCGGCGTGATTTCACCACTGGGCGCCAGACAGAAATCATGGCTGCGCCCAAATCCGGTGGCGCGATGCGGCTGCACACAGAGAAGCGTTATACTGCCCGGCTCATGGCGCTCGATCATCCGCGCCAGCGGCCGGTCGATGCCGGCAGGCCAGAAGGCGTCCGTGTTCATCACAAAAAACGGATCCGAATGGACCATGGTCAGGGCGGCCTTCACGCCCCCGCCCGTATCGAGCAGCACGTCTTCACGGTTGACCTTGAGCAGTCCCGCAAAGTGCGCCAGCACCTGGTCGGCGTGGTGGTGCGCGTTTGCGGTGAACCGCGTGGCACCTTCCGCCCGGGCACTCGCCATGACACGTTCGATCAGTGGGATACCGCCTACGCGGATCAAAGGTTTGGGCGTCGAGTCCGTTAGTGGCCTGAGGCGCCGCCCCAGACCGGCGGCCAGCAGCATGATATCGGGGAATCGGCTGGGCATGTCCATGCCCGGGATAAGAGCGGCGCGAACCGCTCTTGTCCAGTTGTCAGAGCCTCAAAACTCCGGCCAATCGACTTCTGCCTTGAGCGCGGTATTGCCACGCTTCAGGTAGGTGGTGGCGGCGGTCTTGAGTTTATCCTGGATGCCGCGGATGCCGGATACCGGCGTCACGGCAGCTGCGGGCGCGGGCTTTGTGGCTGACGGGACCGCGACGGTGAAGATATCCACGATCCGATCGAGCTCGCTGGCCTGCGCCTCGGTCTGCTCGATCGCTGCATTCGTCTGTTCCACGAGCGCAGCATTGTGCTGCGTCATCTCGTCCATGGTGCGGACGGCGACGGTCACTTCCTCGATCGCCGAGGCCTGCGCCTTGCTGTCTTGCGCGATGGTCTGCAGCGCCACGGTGTTGCCGCGGATGGCTTCGAGCATGCTGGTGAGCTTGCCGGCCGCCTCTGCGACCAGCTTGGTGCCGCCAGAGACCTCCGCACCGCTCTGCTCGATCAGCGCCTTGACGTCTGCCGAAGCGCTGGCGGCACTCTGCGCCAGCCGCCGCACTTCCACTGCGACCACCGCGAAACCCTTGCCCGCGTCTCCGGCACGGGCGGCCTCCACAGAGGCGTTAAGCGCCAGAAGATTGGTCTGGAATGCGATGTCGTCGATCAGGCCGATGATGTTGGAAATCTTGGCCGACGACGCGGTGATGCGGTCCATGGCCGCGGTCGCCTGTGCCATCACCTGGCCACCATCCTCGGCTGCCCGTGAGACGTCATGTGCCTTTTGGCTGGCGTCTTCGGCTCGGCCCGCATTGTCCAAAACCGTTTGCGCCAGTTGCTCCATGGTGGCCGAGGTTTCCTCGATGGTCGCGGCCTGCTTAGTGGTCCGTTCGGAAAGATCATTGGCACCCGAGAGGATTTCGCCAGTGGCTCGCTTGAGGGCGCCGGACGTTGCGCGCAATTGCCCCACGATCTCCCCAAGCTTCTCGGCCACCGCATTGGTGTCCGCCTTGAGGCGCGCGAACGCTCCCTGATACTGCCCTTCAACGCGCCGCGTGAGATTGGCGTCGGCGAGGGCCGACAGGACAGAGCCGGTTTCATCGAGACCACGCTCCACCGTTTCCACGAGACGATTGACCGATCCCGCCAATGCGTTGAGCTCGGCATCGGAAAACTGCGCCTCGACGCGCTTGGTGAAGTCACCGGCCACGGCCGCGTCAACGACGTCGCCAAAGGCGCGCTGCAACGTGGTCATCATGCGCGCGCGCTCTTGCTGGCTGGCTAATGCCTGAGCCGCTTCCGCCTCGGTGAGCTGGTGCACGCGCCGGCCGTTCTCGCGGAACACCTCTACCGCCTTGGCCATGGCGCCCAATTCGTCGGTGCGGTCGCCGGCCGGAACCGTCACGTCCAGATTGCCGTCCGCCACCAACTTCATTGTATCGGTGAGCCGGCTGATGGGGCGAGTGATAGTGCGCGAGAACAGGAGACCTGCGGCGGCCACCACCACAAGGAGAGCGGCACCGATCAGCAGCATCATGTTGCGCATGTTGGTGACGGGCGCCAACACTTCGTCGGTCGCCATAACTGCCACCCCCGCCCAGGGTTTACCCGGCGTGGTAATCGGCGCTGCGGCCAACAGCATGTCAGTCGCGCGGTAGTTTGTGCTTTCGCCATTGCTTGCCGTGCCGGAGAGAGCCTCCTCGACAACGGGTGCACTGAAGCTTGTGGCCAGCGCATCATTGCCCTCGGTGAAGATCGAGTTCGAGCGCAGGAGGCCATCAGGGCCCACCACCACGACCTCGCCGCTCTCGCCCAGACCGGTTCGGCTGCCGATGACGTCGTCGAGGCGCTCCGGGGGCAATTGTATGGCCAGTACTCCGACCTTACGGCCCTGAGCGTTGAAGACAGGCTTGGCAAAGAAGCTGGCCGGCTTGTCGGCGGCTGCCTCATACGGCGCGAAATCGGTGAAGGCGATGCCATCGGGGTCCTCGATGGCCACCGCAGCGCGGAATGCCTCACCTAGCCCGCTATCAGCCATCGGCCCGCCCTCGGCGAAGCTGGTGCCGAAGTCGGCGCCCTTACTCACCGAATACATCAACACGCCCTTGGGATCGAAGAGATAGAGATCGCGATAGCCGCGCGCCCCGATCTGGCTGCGGAATCCCTTGTGGAACCGCGTATGCGTCACGTCATAATTGCCGGTGGTGCCCAAGGTCTCGAGCGCCGACAGATCATCCTTGTTGGGGTTATCGTCGACGTAAACCTTGCGGACTTCGGCGGTGGGATCGGTCTTGAACTGAAGCCAGGCGCCACCAAAATCGCGCAGTGCCTGAACAGTGGCTTCGGAGCGGGAGGTCGCCACGAGGTCGTCTTCCACCGCCTTGAGATAGGTCGAGACGGCATCGGCACGTTCGCTTGCCAGAGTAACCAGAGTGTTCTCGGCAGAGCTGCGCAACGCTTCCGAGCCGATCATGTAGCTGGCCGTGCCAACGCCAAGGCTTACCAGCAAGGCGGACCCAAGCAGGGCTAGTGGCAGTTTGCGGGCAATAGGCAAGGAAAAGCGACGCATCAGGGTCCCCCATCGCGCATCCGGTCACGCATAGGTACGCCCGTTGTGTTTAACTGCCGGTAAAACTCCCCCCGTGTGGTGGCATGCCGTGCGTTAGAAGCGGGAGCGAAAGGGCCGGCTGCAGGTTTGGTCGGTCGTCTTGAGGAACACGGATGGCCGGCACCAAGTCTCATTCCCAAAGCCCTAGTACGGAAAGTGCGCCCGCGCTCAATCCCGCTCTGGAGCGCAATATCGACGCGGTTCTGGAGAGGCGGCGGAGGGAGGCCCAGAAGGCGTCACTGCAGGACAAGGTCGCCATCGCTATCAGCGCCTTCGCCGGCAGCATGCCTTTCGTCTATTTGCATCTGCTGATTTTCGGCGGGTGGATCGCCATCAACACACGCCTCGTGCCGGCATTGCCGGCGTGGGATCCATCTCTGGTGGCGTTGGCCATGGTGGCTTCGGTGGAAGCCATTTTCCTCTCCACCTTCGTACTCATAAACCAGAATCGCATGGCCGGCGAGGACAACGCGCGGGCCGAGCTCGACCTTCAGATCGGTCTTCTCAACGAGCACGAAACCACGCGCCTTATTGCCTTGGTGGAAGCGATTGCCGAACGGCTCGATGTACATTCCGAGGCCGACGCTGAGCTCGAAGAACTCAAGCGCGACGTGGCTCCCGAAAAGGTGCTGGACCGCATCAAGGACGCCGAGGAGCGGGACTAGCCTTGCTCTCCCTACTCGGCGTGGGCGGCCAACGCAGGCAGATTGGCGTCATCGTCGTCGCCCTCGGCAGCCAGGGCAGCCTCCCGGAGACTGGCCTGGGCGGTTGCCGCCTTACTTCCTGCCGTGGTGATTGCGTCGTTGGCCGGTCCCTTGGTGAGGATGGAGGCCAGTGAGCCGATGGTCGAGCGAAGATTATGCCGGTGCACCACCATGTCGATCATGCCGTGCTCATAGAGATATTCCGACCGCTGGAAGCCCTTGGGCAGTTTTTCGCGGATGGTCTGCTCGATCACCCGCTGGCCAGCAAACCCGATCAGCGCGCCGGGTTCGGCGATGTGCACGTCCCCCAGCATGGCATAAGACGCCGTCACGCCACCGGTGGTGGGGTTGGTGATGACCACGAAAAACGGCAGGCCAGCCTCGCGCAGGCGCAGAACCGCGACAGTGGTACGCGGCATCTGCATCAGGCTCAGCACGCCTTCCTGCATGCGCGCGCCGCCCGAGGAGACGAAAAGAATAAAGGGGGTCTTCCGCTCCACGGCGGTCTCGAGGCCGGTGATGATGCCCTGGCCGGCCGCCATGCCCAGCGAACCACCCATGAAGTCGAAGTCCTGCACCGCGACGGTGACGTCGCGCTCATAGAGCTTCCCCGTCGCCACCAGCACGCTATCCTCGTGGCCGGTCTTGGCGCGATTTTCCTTGAGGCGGTCGGTGTAGCGCTTCTGATCGCGGAATTTCAGCGGATCCACCGGCACCGAGCCGACCGGGACCAGGTCGTATTTGCCCTCGTCGAGGAAATTGGCCAGCCGGTCCGCCGGCTTGATCTTCATATGGTAGCCCGAATTGGGCACCACCCACTGGTTCGCTTCGAGATCGCGATAGAACACCATCTCGCCCGACTCCGGGTCCTTGACCCAGAGATTTTCCGGCGTTTCCCGCTTGTTGGTGAGGAAGGAGCGGATTTTGGGGCGGACGAAATTGTCGATCCAGTTCATGGCGCGGCCTTTCGCGGTGAGCTTTCGGTCACCTAGTCGTCAATTGTGGCATTTCTTATCAGGGGGAACCGCCGAGGGCAAAGCCGGTTGCACCGGCTGCTGTGGACAGTTATTGCCGCGCCCGCCGCACGCCCTGCGCCAGGTCGGCGACGATGTCGCGCACCGCTGCCACGGTCCGCTCGGTTGCCCTGCCCTCATCGAGAGACTTGCCCACCGCATCGACCAGCACCGAGCCCACCACGATCCCGTCCGCATGCCGCCCGATATCGGCCGCGTCGTCGGCCGTCTTGATGCCGAAGCCCACGGCGACCGGAAGGTCGGTATGCGCCTTGATCCGGTCGACCGCCTCGCCCACGGCGCCGCGCGACTTGATCGCCGCCCCGGTCACGCCCGTCATGGAGACGTAGTAGACGAACCCCGAGGTGTTCGCGAGAACCGTGGGCAGGCGCCTGTCGTCCGTGGTCGGCGTCGTGAGGCGGATGAAGTTGATGCCGGCCTTGAGCGCGGGCAGGCACAATTCCTCGTCTTCCTCAGGCGGCAGGTCCACCACAATGAGGCCGTCCACCCCCGCTTGCGTGGCATCGGCCAGAAAGCGGTCCACGCCATAGATATAGATGGGGTTGTAATAGCCCATGAGCACGATCGGGGTCGTCTCGTCCTTGCGGCGAAATTCCTCCACCATCCCCAGCACGCCCGTCAGCGTCTGTCCGCTGGCCAGAGCCCGTTGTCCGCCTAGCTGGATGGCGACGCCATCGGCCATCGGGTCAGAAAACGGCATGCCCAGCTCGATGACGTCCGCACCCGCCTGCGGCAGGGCGTTGAGAATGGCTTGGCCGGTCGGCAGGTCGGGATCACCCGCCATGACGAAGGTGACGAGCGCGGGGCGATTTTCGGCCTTGAGCGCGGCGAAGCGCCGGTCGATACGGGTAGTCATGAGTTGAGCAGTCCCAGATATTTGCCGACGCTTTCGACGTCCTTGTCGCCGCGGCCCGAAAGACACAGCACCACCGACTGGTCCTTGTCCAGCGTTGGCGCCAGCTTCATCACCTGGGCCAGGCCGTGCGCCGATTCCAGCGCCGGGATGATGCCTTCGGTGCGGGTCAACAACTGGAACGCCTCGAGCGCTTCCTTGTCGGTGATCGGCACATAGGTCACGCGCTGCGTGTCGTGCAGCCACGAGTGCTCCGGGCCGACGCCGGGATAGTCGAGGCCGGCCGAGATGGAGTGACCCTCGAGAATCTGCCCGTCCGCGTCCTGCAGCAGATAGGTGCGATTGCCGTGCAGCACGCCCGGCCGCCCGCCCGTCATGGACGCGGCGTGGCCGTTTTCCACGTCGATGCCGTGTCCGCCCGCCTCGGCGCCATAAAGGGCGACATCAGCGTCGTCGAGGAAGGCGTGGAACGTGCCAATGGCGTTCGAGCCGCCCCCGACGCAGGCAACGACCGCGTCCGGCAGTCGGCCCTCTGCCTCTTGGAATTGAGCCTTGAGCTCCGTACCGATGACGCTCTGGAAGTCGCGCACCATCTCCGGATAGGGGTGAGGACCCGCCGCGGTGCCGATGAGGTAATAGGTGCTCTCCACATTGGTCACCCAGTCGCGCAGCGCCTCGTTCATGGCGTCCTTGAGCGTTCCGGCCCCCGCGGTCACCGGCCGCACTTCGGCGCCGAGCATCTTCATGCGCAGCACGTTCGGCGCCTGCCGCTCGACGTCTGTCGCGCCCATGAAGATGGTGCAGGGCAGGTCGAACTTGGCGCAGACGGTGGCCGTGGCGACGCCATGCTGTCCGGCGCCGGTCTCGGCGATGACGCGCGTCTTGCCCATGCGCTTGGCCAGGAGAATCTGCCCCAGGCAATTGTTGATCTTGTGCGAGCCGGTGTGATTGAGCTCCTCGCGCTTGAGCCATACCTTGGCTCCTCCCAGATGCTGCGTCAGCCGCTCGGCAAAGTAGAGCGGGCTGGGCCGGCCTGTGTAGTGCGTGGCAAGGTTCTGTAGCTCGGCCTGATAGGCGGGATCGGTCTTGGCGGCGCGATAGTGCCGTTCCAAATCGAGGATCAGGGGCATCAGCGTTTCGGCCACGAACCGGCCGCCATAGATGCCGAAACGGCCATGCTCGTCGGGGCCGTTGCGCAGGGAATTGATGCCGTCCATTATGGAGGTCCTAACTTTCTCGCCGTTCTCTGGGCCTTGCTGCAGCCGTCGAGAACGCTGGTAGAGTGCCCGGCACCCGCGGGGCCTGAGAGACACACCGTGAGGCCGGTCGAAAATCGCTATACGGCCGCCCGGGCGTTTCGGATGAAGGCCTCGATCAGCTTCGGGCTCTTGACGCCGGGTGCCGTCTCCACGCCCGAGGATACGTCTATGCCCATGGGCCTGACCGTCCGAACCGCCGCGGCCACCGTGTCTGGCGTCAGGCCACCGGAAAGCATGAACGGGATCGACCGGTCAAGCGCTTCGAGCAGGCTCCAGTCGAAACTCTCGCCCAGCCCGCCCGGACGTTCGGCGCCTTTGGGCGGTTTGGCGTCGAGCAGGATGCGGTCGGCGACCTCGGCGAAGCCGTTTACATGGGTCACGTCTTCGGCGCCGCCGATGGGCAGCGCCTTGATGATCTCGACGCCGGCTTCGGCGCGGATCGACTCCACGCGATGCGGTGTTTCCGGCCCATGCAACTGTATCCAGTCCGGCCCCAGCGCCGCTACTTCGGCCACGCAGCTATTGTCCGGATTGACGAGCACGACGCAGCTTTCGATCCGCCCGCGGGCCGCTGAAATCAGCCCGGCCAGATCCTCAATCGACACGTGTCGGGGTGAACGGGAAAAATGCATGAATCCCACCATGTCGGCGCCGGCCGCGATGGTGGCTTCAAGCAATTCGTCAGTCTTGATGCCGCAGATTTTGATGATCAGGGGATCGGCCATCGGGAAAGCTCAACCGGGGGTGAGGGAGGAAGGGTAGCGCCGACCATCAGCGCACATCCAGGAGATCGTCAACTTCGGTCAGGGGGACGCCGGGGCTGACAGCTTGCTGGCGCCGCAGCGTCTCAAGCTCCTCCTGGAGCATGCGCGCTTCCTTGCGCCAGTGGCGCTCACGCTTGCGGTGTGGCCCTTGGGCGAACCAGGTCGCGATGCCGCCCAGCAAGACGCCAATCAGCAGCACCACATAGAGAATGACGAACAGCGGAATGCCGTACCCATCTGCGGTCTCGGGCGCCGGGCCAACGAATGGGTTGAGGTTGACCGCCACCAGGTGGCGGTTGGCCAGCGCGAAGGCCACGAGCAGCGCACAGAGCGGGACTAGAACCAGCCAGCCGACGATTTTGTTGACCATGGGTCGATACTGCCGGAGCCTAGGCTCCGTCCCTGTCGTGCGGCGGCCTGTCGCTTACGAGGAGCGGTTGAGGCGCTCGCGGATTTCCTTGCCCGCCTTGAACTGCGGCACGTATTTTTCGCCCACTTCGACCTGCTCGCCAGTTCGGGGATTGCGCCCGACCCGGGCCGGACGGTTCTTAACGGAAAAGGCCCCGAAGCCGCGCAGTTCCACGCGGTCGCCGCGCGCCATGGCGTCGCCGACCTCGTCCAGGATGGCATTGACGATGTTCTCGATATCACGCTGGAAGAGATGCGGATTTTCCGCGGCAAGCTTTTCGACGAGTTCGGACTTGATCATCAAAAACTCCGGTTTCCGGACGCCTTGGCAGGCATCTCAGGGCGTCCGGTCAACCTGCCAAAGCGAGACCAAACCGTCAAGCAAAACAGGACCTTCCGCTGGTAGTCCGAGTGCGCTGCGGGCCGATCCGCCGATCAACTGGCCAAGCCAGCCCAGTTGGCTCTCCGGCTCCGGCCACACCGAAACCACCGGTGTGTCTTCTTCGATGCCTTTTTCGGCGGCAAGCCAGGCCATAGCCTCGAACTCGCCGCCAATGTCGTCGATGAGCCTGGCTTCGACGCCCTGTCTGCCGGTCATGATGCGACCATCGGCAAGCGCAAGGACGGCCGGACGCTGCAGGCCGCGCCGCTCCGCCACGATATCCACGAACCAGCCAAAGCTGTTTTCCACCAGCGAAGAGATCGATTGGCGCACCTCGCCATCAAGCGGTTCGTCATAGTCCGGTTCGGCCTTGAGCGGGCCGGAAGCAACCTTGTCGAGATCGATGCCAATGGTGTCGAGCAGCTTGCGGGCATTCAAGTGCTGGTAAAGCACACCAATGGAGCCGATGATCGAAAGGCGCCGCGCGAAGATGCGGTCGGTTGCGATCGCAGTCATGTAGGCGGCCGATGCGCCCAATTCACGGATCACCGAAATGGTCGGCTTTTTCTGTGCGAGGCGCCGCAGCCCTTCGTAGAGCTCTTCGCCGCCGGCAGTGGTTCCGCCGGGCGAATTGATCGCCACGATAACGGCCTGGACACTCTCGTCGTCGATCAGGCGCTCGATCAGCGCATTGCGCTGCGCATCTGTCGAGATGGTGCCGTCGATGGTGATCCGCGCCACATGAGGTCCCACGGCGCGATCGGCCAAGGCAAAGCGGCCAACCAGTGCCAGGATGGCAATGGCGGCCAAGAGCAGCGCGACCAGCCGCCAGCGCCCGCGGGAGCGGCGAAACGTCTCGCCGGCAATGAGGACATGCGGAGAGGTGGATGGGCTGTCGCCGCTGGTCTCGGTCACGGCTGGCTCCTTTGCGCAGTTTCACGGAGGTAGCCTTGCCTGCGCGCCGACGCAAGAGATCAGTCAGCCAGGCGACGCACCATGTAGCGCGCATCTGGGCCATAGCCCGCGAGGTCGGCGTCCAGTTGTGGCGCCGTTTCGGAGGCAAAGCCGTGGCGTTCCCAGAAGGGGCGCGAGCTGTTGACCGCTACCAGCGTCATGCTGTCCAGGCCCAGCACGCGCGCATGTTTGGCCAGCGCCTCGACGATCTTGCCGGCCGCTCCGATGCCTCGGGTCAGCGGCAGCAAGGCAAGGTCGTGGATGTAGTAGGTATCTGCGTCGTCGGTCAGGGCGCCGATCAGCCCATCGAGCGCCGGAACTTCGCCAAAGCGCCAAGGGTGACTGAGAACGTAGCCGGCAGGTCGTTCCGACACTTCCAGAACATAGCAACCATTGCGGTACAGCGCCTGCTTTTCCGCCAGCACCGCTTGGCTCTCGAACAGTTCCGGATGCACACGGTTAGCGATGGCGAAGACCTCGGCGATGTCATATCCGGTCATGGCGCGCCAGGCGACGTCCTTGAGCACTTCTTTTATCCTCTGCAAAAAGGGCCCGCATCGGCTGATGCGAGCCCTCTGATCATGGCGTGCGAGCAGACTTACTTGTCGTCGCGGCCCTTGAGGGCAGCGCCCAGGATGTCACCGAGCGACGCGCCCGAGTCGGACGAACCGTACTGCGCCACGGCTTCCTTTTCCTCGGCGATTTCGAGCGCCTTGATCGAAAGCTGGATGCGGCCGGTCTTGCGGTCGTACTGGGTCACGCGGGCATCGACCTTGTCGCCCTTGGCGAAGCGCTCGGGGCGCTGGTCGTTGCGGTCGCGGCTCAGGTCCGAGCGGCGGATGAACGCGGTGACGTCGCTGTCGGCGATGCGCACTTCGATGCCGCCATCGTTGACTTCGGTCACTTCCGTGGTCACCACGGCGTTCTTGCGCAGGCCCGTGCCGTCGGAAGAGCCGGTATCGGCCAGGTCATCGGCAGCGAGCTGCTTGATGCCGAGGCTGATGCGTTCCTTCTCGACATCGACGTCGAGCACCTTGGCCTTGACCATGTCGCCGCGATTGTAGTCGTCGAGCGCGATTTCGCCGGACTTCTGCCAATCGAGGTCGGACAGGTGAACCATGCCGTCCACATCGCCCTCGAGGCCAACGAACAGGCCAAATTCGGTCTTGTTCTTGACTTCGCCTTCGATGGTGGAGCCGATCGGGAACTTCTCGGCAAAGGCTTCCCACGGGTTTTGCAGGGTCTGCTTGAGGCCCAGCGAGATGCGGCGCTTTTCCGGATCGACTTCGAGCACGACCACTTCGACTTCCTGGGAGGTCGAGACGATCTTGCCCGGATGCACGTTCTTCTTGGTCCAGCTCATTTCCGAGACGTGGATCAGGCCTTCGATGCCCGGCTCGAGCTCGACGAACGCACCGTAGTCGGTGATGTTGGTCACGCGGCCGGTGAACTTGGCCTGGATCGGGTACTTGGCCTCGATGCCTTCCCACGGATCGGCCTGGAGCTGCTTCATGCCCAGGCTGATGCGGTGCGACTCATGGTTGATGCGGATGATCTGCACCTTGATGGTCTCACCGATGGTGAGGACTTCGGACGGATGGTTGACGCGGCGCCATGCGATGTCGGTGACGTGCAGGAGGCCATCGATGCCACCGAGGTCGACGAACGCACCGTAGTCGGTGATGTTCTTGACCACGCCGTCGACCACCTGGCCCTCTTCGAGCTGCTGGACGATTTCCGAACGCTGTTCGGCGCGCGATTCCTCGAGGATGGCGCGACGCGACACGACGATATTGCCGCGACGCTTGTCCATCTTGAGGATCTGGAACGGCTGCGGCACGTTCATGAGCGGCGCGATGTCGCGGATCGGACGGATGTCGACCTGCGACCGCGGCAGGAAGGCCACCGCGCCTTCGAGGTCGACGGTGAAGCCACCCTTGACCTGGTTGAAGATGGTGCCTTCGACGCGCTCGTTGGCGTTGTACTTCTCTTCGAGCTTGACCCAGCTCTCTTCGCGGCGGGCCTTCTCACGGGAGAGGACGGCCTCGCCCATGGCGTTTTCGACGCGGTCGACATACACTTCCACGTCGGAGCCGACGGTGATGGTGCCGTCGCGGCCAGCCTGGCCGAATTCCTTCAGCGGCACGCGGCCTTCGGTCTTGAGACCCACGTCGATGATCGCGAGGTCCTTTTCGATGGCGACGACCTTGCCCTTGACCACGGTGCCTTCGGCGGCATCGTTGTCGACAAAGCTGTCGAGCAGCATCGATTCAAAGTCTTCTTTCGTCACAGTCTGCTGTGCCAAATTCGTCTCTCCAGGGCGCCGGTGGTTCGGGGTTTGCAATCCTTGGCGCAGCGGGTCCGCTCTGGCGAATAGCCGGAGCCGGCGCACGGAGCACCGCAGCGGAACAAGGACGATTTCAACTAGTCGGTCCGCGCCGTTCGCATGGGCTGATGGTCTGAGAAACCGGAGCTCAGGGAGGAAATTAGGAGGACGTCCGTCCCCCTGCCTTGAGCGCCATGACCTTCTCGACGATCGCGATGGCTGCGCGGAGTGCGGCTTCTATACCCAAGTGCGTCGTCTCGAGCAAGTGCGCGTCGGCGGCTTTATAGAAGCCGCCATGCGGGTTGAGCATGTCGCGCGCGTCGCGCTCCTCGATCTGGTGGAACAGCGCGTAGCGATCCACCACCACGCCGCGCGCCTCGAGCTGCCGGGCTCGGCGCTCCATGCGCGCCTTGCTGTCGGCCTGGATGAAGAGCTTCACGTCCGCGTCCGGGCAGATTTTCGTGCCGATGTCGCGCCCGTCGAGCACCGCGCCGCCAGCTTGCGTGGCAAAGCTGCGCTGGAATTCGAACAGCGCCTGCCGCACCGGGCCGATCACCGCCACCTTGCTCGCAAGCACGCCCGAACGGGCCGAAGTCAGTTCCGCGATATCGGTCAAATGCCCGGCATCGAGGGCCTCCGCCGCTGCGATTGCCCGGGCCTCGAACTCGGGCAAGTCTTCATAGTCCCCCACGGCCCGGCCGACGGCGCGGTAGAGAAGCCCGGTGTCGAGGTGCGGCAGGCCATAATGCTGCGCCAGTCCTGTTGCCAGCGTCCCCTTGCCGGAGGCGGCGGGTCCATCGACGGCGATGATCATGGCATGTCCTTTCGGCAGGGTACCCGCAGGCGATAGCGTTCGGACCCGCGGTCGGCAAGGGGCCACCGCTGCCGGAGGGCGCCGCCGGGGAGGCCGGCGCCGCGCATTTTGCGTTTGACAGGGCAGGGCTTGTCCCATAACCGAACGGACCGAAACGGGCGCCGCGGCACAAGTGCGCCCACTATTTCCCAAGACGAGGCATGAGAGATGGCCAACGAGCGCGGTACCAAGCGGACCGACCCCGATACGGGCAAGAAGTTCTACGACCTCAACATGGACCCCATCGTCTCGCCCTATACCGGCAAGAGCTATCCGCGGTCCTTCTTCGAGCAACTGACCGGCAAGGCCAGCCCCGCCACCGCCCGCAAGGTCGATGATGAGGACGAGACCGAGGAAGAGGAAGAGGCGGAGGAGACCGCAAGCGGTCCCGAGATCGTCAGCCTCGAGGAAGCCGACGAAGAGGAAAGCGGCGGTGAGGACATTCCTGATGTCGAGGACGTCGAGGTCGACGAAGAACTCGGCGACGACGAGGAAGACGTGTTCCTCGAAGACGAAGATGACGAGGACAGCGACATCGGCTTCGACGTTGGCGATGACGAAGACCGCTGATTTGTAACAGTTTTTACCGCTGGGCTCCGAACTGGCCCGGCGGTTCGAAAAAGTGTCATTTAGGCACTTGCACCCGCGGGATTGTTCCACTAGGTTCCGCCTCGCTTCGGACGGGCCTGGACCCTGACGAACCCAAGAAATGACTGTCGCAGGGGCAACGGGGAACGTGCTGTTCTCCCAGTAACCCTGAACGGATGGGGCCATAGCTCAGCTGGGAGAGCGCTTGCATGGCATGCAAGAGGTCAGCGGTTCGATCCCGCTTGGCTCCACCAAACCTTCCCCCCCATAACCGTGAAGTACCCGCATCGTGGCGGCGCGGTTGTGCCAGCCGG
Organism: Devosia oryzisoli; assembly: GCF_014837245.1. Lineage (GTDB taxonomy): Bacteria > Pseudomonadota > Alphaproteobacteria > Rhizobiales > Devosiaceae > Devosia > Devosia oryzisoli. Next base: position 274,426 of record NZ_JACYFU010000003.1, on the reverse strand, counting down.
ATCACTCTCTATAGTGATCATCCCCACCATTCGTTCCCGGGGTGCCGGCTATACCTGCCTTGCCCATGACATCGGTTAACTGGATTGTGCTCCGGCGCTGGCTGGGCAGGCGACTGGATATTTTGTCCACCGGTGGGTGGCTATTCGGCCTCCTGTTCTTTTCGCTCTCACTAACCCCGTCCCTTATTCCCCGGCACTTCACGGTCCAGGGCATTTTGTGCGGCTGCGCCTTCGCCGCCGGCTACGCCATCGGGGTGTTCCTTGAGTGGTTGTGGAATTTCCTTGAGCTGCGCTGGCCCAACCGCCGGGTAGCGCGCTGGGCGGGGCGGCTCTGCGCGGCCGCGTGCCTGCTGCTGGCCATCAGCTTCCTCTGGTTCTCCACCGGCTGGCAGAACTCCATCCGCGCCGGCATGGGCATCGCCCCGGTCGCGGCGCGCCAGCCCTGGTTCGTCGCCGGCATCGCCATCGTGCCGGCGGCGATCCTCATCGGCATCGGCACGGTCATCGTGCATGGCGTGCGCACGGTCTCGGGGTGGCTTTCTCGCCGCCTGCCAAGGCGGGTCGCCCTTCTGGGGGCCATGGTGCTGGTGGGCCTCGCCACCGCCACCATCGGCGACGGCGTCATCGCCCGCGGCCTCCTGTTTGCCGCCGATCGCTTCTACGGCAGCATCGACCGGCTGGCCGGCATCTATGACAGCGCCCCGCAGGACCCGCTCCGCTCGGGCAGCGAGGCCTCGTTCATCCCCTGGGACAGCATCGGGCTCGATGCGCGCACCTATGTGCAGTCCGGCCCGACGGCGGAGGACATCGAAACCCTGACCCATGCACCGGCCCAGGCGCCGCTGCGCGTCTATGTCGGCCTGCGATCGGCTGACACGGCAGAGGCGCGCGCCGCCCTGGCTCTGGCTGAAATGGATCGCATCGGTGCCTTCGACCGCTCGGTGCTGGTTCTGGTGATGCCCGTGGGCACCGGTTGGGTCGAGCCTGCGGCCATCGACACACTGGAAATTCTCCACCATGGCGATATCGCCAGCGTCGCGGTACAATATTCCTACCTCACCAGCTGGCTTTCCCTCGTCTCGGAGCCCGATGTTGGCGTGGAAACGGCACGAGCACTGTTCAGCGCCGTCTACCAGCGCTGGACCGGCATGCCCAAGCAGACGCGCCCGCGACTTTACCTGCACGGCCTCAGCCTTGGCGCCTATTCGTCCGCCGCCTCGACCTCGCTCTACGACGTGCTGAGCGATCCGTTTGATGGCGCCCTCTGGGTCGGTCCGCCCTTTGCTAGCGCTGCATGGCGCACTGCCACCGCCAACCGCAACCCCGGCTCGCCGGTCTGGCACCCCGAGATCGGTGACGGTTCGGCGCTGCGCTTCGCCAATCGCGGCGAGGGTTTCCTCACCGGTGGGCGCTGGGGGCCCATGCGCATCGGCTTCCTGCAATATCCCTCGGACCCGATCGTTTTTTTCGACTACGCCATGCTCTACCGCGAGCCGGCGTGGCTGCTGGGGCCGCGGGCGCCATCGGTATCGCCCCTCCTTAACTGGTACCCGGTGATCACCTTCCTGCAGGTGGCGCTCGACATGGCGCTGGCCCAGACCGCCCCGATCGGCTTTGGCCACAACTATGCACCGCAGGACTATTTCGATGCTTGGCTCGCGATCACCCAGCCGCCCGGCTGGACCACGGCCGGCCTGTCCCGCCTGCGCGAAACCCTTTCGCGCAGCGGCGATCGCGATGCCATCGGCGGAGGCTGGTTCCGCCCGGCCATTTCGTCTCCCGGAGCCCCATGAAGGAACCGGGTTGGAGTCGGCCATCGCCTCTGGCACTGTGTTTTCATTTCCCCCATGAGGCGCCCGTGACACGAAAACCCGTTGCCATCGATGCCGCCCGCGGCCGCGCCCTCTGGATGGCGGCGCAGCGTCTCGACCGGGACGCGCCGTTCGGGGAGGGACCGGAAGCCGTGCGAGACGCCATTGCGCATCTGGGCTACGTGCAGATCGACACGATCAACGTCATCGAGCGCTGTCACCACCACATCCTCTATTCCCGCATTCCCGCCTACCGCCGGGCGGATCTGGCCCATCTCCAGTCGGTCGAAAAATCCATCTTCGAATACTGGACGCATGCGCTGAGCTACGTGCCGGTGGAGGATTTCCGGTTCTTTGTCCCGGCCATGCAGGCCTATCGCAAGAACGCCAGCGCCTGGTTCGGCAGCGTGACGCCTGCGGAAGTGCGCGCCATGACGCGTCGTCTGCGCGATCAGGGGCCGCTCTCCATTCGCGACATCGGCGACGACGAACTGGTGGAAAAACACCACCCTTGGGCCAGCCGCAAACCGTCCAAGCGCGTGCTTCAGCTCATGTTCTATCAGGGCCGCGTCGCCATCTCGGCACGCGCGGGGATGGTCAAGACTTACGACCTTCTCGACCACCATTTCGGCTGGGATCGGCCGCCGCGCCCGGCCACCGAGCGGCAGGTGGCGGCCTATCTCCTCGACCGGGCGCTGCGTAGCCAGGGCCTCGTCAGCCTCGATTCCATTTGCCACCTCAACGCTGCTGCAAAGAAGGGCGTCGCCGCCGTGATCGAAGCGCGCGTCCGGCGTCGCCAGCTCGTCCCGGTAACCCTCGAGGGCGCCGGAAAGCTCGAGCATTGGGCCGAACCGGCAGCGCTCGAGGCGGCGCTCCCGGGACTGGCCGGCCGCGTCCACATTCTCTCCCCCTTCGATCCGCTGATCATCCAGCGCAAGCGCCTCAAACTGTTCTTTGGTTACGACCACCTGTTCGAGGCCTATGTGCCGGCGCACAAGCGCCGCCTCGGCTATTTCGCCCTGCCGGTGCTGGTCGACGATCGCATCGTGGCCGCCATCGACCTCAAGGCCGACCGCGCGGCCGGCCGGCTCCAGGTGCAGAACTGGACGTGGCTGGTCGACGCAGCCCATGAGGACAAAGCCGCCATCGATACCAAACTCGCCCGCTTCGAGGGTTTCCAGTTTGCCACCGAGGACACCCCGGGGGAAGCGGCCCGAACGTCTGCGCCGTAACCCGCCTTTCCTCCTCCTTTCCCCCGCGCTACAAGGGCTGCCGCAGTTGAGGACGTTTGATGGCCACCTATACCGATATCGCGCGCCGGGTTTACAACCACACCTGGAAGCTCGACCCGATCGTGCGCAGTCTCCTCGACACCGATTTCTACAAGCTCCTGATGCTGCAGATGATCTGGGGGCTCTACCCGAAAGTCGAGGCCACCTTCTCGCTGATCAACCGGACCAAATCGGTCCGCCTTACGGAAGAGATCGACATCGAGGAATTGCGCGCTCAGCTCGACCACTGCCGGACGTTGAAACTCTCCAAGAAGGAGATGATCTGGCTTGCCGGCAACACCTTCTACGGCTCCAAGCAGATCTTCCAGCCCGGCTTCCTGCGCTGGCTGGAAAATTTCCGCCTCCCCGAATACCGGCTGGAAAAGCGCGACGGACAGTTCGTGCTGGAGTTCCCCGGCCTCTGGCTCGAAACCACGATGTGGGAAATCCCGGCCCTAGCCATCATCAACGAGTTGCGCTCGCGCGCCGCAATGAAGCGCTACGGGCCGTTCACGCTCGACGTGCTCTACGCCCGCGCCAAGGCCAAGATGTGGGAAAAGGTGGAGCGCCTGCAAAAGCTGCCCGACCTCAAGATCTCCGATTTCGGCACCCGCCGCCGCCACTCCTTCCTCTGGCAGCGCTGGTGCGTCGAGGCGCTCAAGGAGGGCATCGGCGCCAACATGACCGGTACCTCCAATGTCATGCTGGCCATGGACAACGACCTCGAGGCACTGGGCACCAATGCGCACGAACTGCCCATGGTGCTGGCGGCGCTGGCCCGCTCCGATGAGGAACTCCGCGAGGCGCCCTACCGGGTCCTCCAGGATTGGAAGAGCTACTACGGCGGCAACCTTCTCATCGTTCTGCCCGATGCCTTCGGCACCGAGGCTTTTCTGCGCGATGCACCCGATTGGGTCGCCGACTGGACCGGCTTTCGGCCCGACAGCGCCCCCGCCATCGAGGGCGGCGAGCGCATCATCGACTTCTGGACATCCCGCGGCCGGGACCCCAAGGACAAGCTCCTCATCTTCTCCGATGGTCTCGACGTGGACATGATCGAGGAGGCTTACCTCCATTTCGACGGCAGGGTACGAATGAGCTTCGGCTGGGGCACCAATCTCACCAATGATTTCGAAGGCTGCGCGCCGGACGACAATCCGGGCCTCTCGCCAATCTCCATCGTGGCAAAGGTCAGTTCCGCCAACGGCCGGCCCGCTGTCAAACTCTCCGACAATCCGGCCAAGGCCACCGGTGAGCCGGGTGAGATCGGGCGGTACCTCCGGGTGTTTGGCGAGAAGGGTCGGGTCGAGCACGCCGTCCGGGTTTGAGGACGCTTGGCATACGCCGCCGCAGACGCGCATGAAACGTTACCGGCCCATTAACCGTTCATAAACCAGACAGGACCACTGTCGGGCGTGTGGGGATGAGCTCCACGGAGCCGGTAATGAGCCTGGAACTGATCGACATCGGCTTGCAAGAGCGCCACGCCCATCCGAGGTTTCCCAACCGGGTGCAGGGCAAGGTGCGGGCCGTCCTCAGTGAAACTATCGACGGGCGCGAGCAGCTTCATGAGATTGTCGTGCCGGCCTGGACGGAGCTCAGCAGCGGCATGTCCGACGAGGACGTAGAGCTGGCCCTGATGGTCAAGGCAGCCGATATCGTCAAGCGCGTGCGTCGACGCCTGTCCGTTTGATGCTCACCCCTGCGCCAAGCTTTCCTTGAACAGCTTGCGGGTCCTGGCGGCTCGGGCACCATCCGGCACGGTGGCGAGCCCGGCGGTCGGTGTGTGCTCGATCAGCAAGTCCACCTGACGGCCCGACCGGTGCCGCCATTGGGCGGCTGTTGCGAAGTGGCGGGCCATGACGTCGAGATCGCGTGCCCGGCCCCGACGCTCGTCGCGGACGAACAAGATCACAGCTGCGGCGATGATGATCCAGACAGCCACGATTTCCCAAGCCATGCCAACCTCCGTTTACGGAAGTTTTATAGCTAATAAGGCGTTAGGACCGAAGCCGCTTTGACCATTAGGCTTAATGTCTAAAGCTCTACCTATCCTGCGTATGTGGTAGGGGTAGGCCGCGATTGAGTGCCACGAGCATGGCCCGCACCTGATTCTCCGCAGTCTTGGTTACGCGCTTGCGGTTGTCGTTGGCTGTAAGGGGCAGCGGCGTCCCGAAGGCTATTGTCACGTCCTTGACCGGGCCCCCCAATATGTCACGGATGTTCTGCCCCACAGATTTACTCTTGATCCAGGCGATCATCGAGCGCTCGTTGCGGCTCACCGGCAGGCCCTGCAGCCGGGTATAGGCTACCGTCACCGGCTGGATCGCCACTTCGCTCGCGCCTGCCGCCTCCATCGCGTGCTGCGCCGCGCCCACCAAGGCCGAACGGAAGGGGAGGACATGGGTGCCAATGTCGGATTGGCCTTCTGCGAACAGCAGCACGGCATTGCCGTCCGCCATGTGTTGCCCCATCTGCCGCGCCGTGCGCCCCGCATCCGAGCGGCGGGTCCGGTCGACATAGATCGTCTTCTGCAGGTCCGCCATCAGGCCCACGAAGAACCATCGGCTCACTTCCTGCTTGGCCACGAACGCCAACTCGGCCACCGAACCGATCGCGACGATGTCGGTCCACGAGATGTGGTTGGACACCAGCAGCGTCGGCCGGCCTGTGGAAGGGCTTCCGATCACTGTGACGCGCAGGCCAAGGAAGCGGCACCCCAGCCGGTGGAAGGCGCGCGGCAGGACGGTCCAGAAAGGCAGCTTCAGCGCCACGATGAGCGCCTGGAGCGGAATGGCAACGATCAGGAAGGGCACGATAATCAGGAAAAAGAAAAGCGCGCGCAGGATCATCGGGCCGTGTCGTCCTTGTCCGGGTCGCGCGGCGAGATTGGGACGGCATAGAGTTCGAGCCGGTGGTCGACCAACCGGTAGCCGAGGCGCTTGGCGATCAGTTCCTGGATGGCCTCGATCTCCTCGTTGCGGAATTCGATGACCTTGCCGCTGCGCACGTCGATGAGGTGGTCGTGATGCTCGTCGGGAATAGGCTCGAAGCGGGCGCGGCCATCCTTGAAGTCGTGCTTTGTCACCAGCCCCGCCTCCTCGAAGAGGTTGACGGTGCGATAGACCGTGGAGAGCGAAATGCGCGCGTCGACGCTCGACGCACGGCGGTAGAGCTCTTCCACATCAGGATGATCGACGCTGTCCTGCATCACGCGTGCGATGGTTCGCCGTTGATCGGTCATGCGCATGCCATGGGCGACGCAGGCCTCTTCAAGGGTCGGCTCGGAGGGGCTCTTGTTCATGCCGGCGCTCCTTGCTTTTGACGCTCCACCCGCCTCGGTTATCCAAGATCGCGCGCCATGACAAGCGCACTGGACGAAGTGCCGTCAGGCCTGGCGTAGTAGCCCTTGCGCACCGAAAGCGTGCTGAAGCCCAACCGCTTGTAGAGCGCGACAGCGGCCACATTGTGCTCGTCTACCTCAAGGAACATCCGCTTGGCAGGGCTGAGCATGAGGTCGCCGAAGACGGCCTTCATCAGGGCGTTCCCCACACCCTTGCCGCGCCAGCGGCTATCGACCGCAATGCTGAGAAGCTCCGCCTCGTCCGCGACAAGGCGGATGAGCGCAAAACCTGCAATGCGGCGCTGCGCATCGCAGGCTACATAGGTTGGGGTGGTCTTGTCCCCGAGGAACCGGACGAAATCTTCCACGGGCCAACCGCGGTAGAAGCTTGCAGCATGGATGCGCGCCAGTTCAGGCGCATCCCCCAATTCCGCCGGCTCGATGTGCAATCCGCGCGGCCCAAGCCACAGCTTATCCATGGCTAGAGTCTCCGCGGAACCCGGCTGGCGTCCTGCGGCTTGGCGTCGGCGCTGCGGACATAATGGGCATTTGCCAAGAACTTCTGGGGTTCGGCCTGAGCGGCGAACCGGACCAGTCGTGCCGGATCGACGAAGGGCGAACTGATCACCTCTTGGTCAGTCCTCACCTGCGCCCTTGCCCTCGCCAGTGGCACGAGACGCGCCGCATCGCTCGGCAGGCCCGGTGCAAGAAAGTGTTGCAGATAGGCCTCTTCGCGCCGTGCATCGAGCAAAACGGTCACGGGCCCGCCCGATCCCCCAAGCGACAGCGCCACAAGGCTAGGCACCCCGATGACCGGCAGCCTGCGCGCCAGGCCAAGCCCACGCGCTGCCGAAAGGCCGATCCGCAATCCCGTAAATGAGCCGGGGCCAGTGGTGGTGGCGATCCTCCTGAGGTCGCCGTGCCCAAGCCCGTTGCGCCCAAGAAGCACCGCGATGCGATCAAAGAGGATCTCAGCGTGCCCCTTGGCAATGTCTTCCACCAGCACATCCACGTCTCCGGAAGCCAGCAGCACCCCCAGGTTCAACCGCGGCGCGGCTGTGTCGATGGCAAGGGTGACGGGCAACTCGGTCATGGGCACTCCAGCGGATAAGGCTCGTAGCGCTCAACATCGTGCAAGTCCACCGCCTTGACGGCCGCCAACGTCGCAGCAACCTTGCGCCATGCCCATTGATTCGAGCCCGTTGCGCGCATGACCTGGCTGGCAGAAACCACGATGCTGAGCCATGGCTGGCGGCGCTTCCTGCTGCTGCTCGTGGCCGGTGCCATAGCCGGTCTGTCGGTGCCGCCGTTCTTCATTCTGCCGGCGCTGTTCGTGACCATGCCCATCTGGGTGTGGGCGCTGGACGGCGCCGAAATCCGGCGCGGCTGGCGGCGCCTTTTCGGTCCTGCCTTCACCATCGGCTTCGCCTTTGGCTGGGGGTATTTCCTGGTGGCCTTCCATTGGCTGGGGGCCGCTTTCTTCGTGGACGGCGGCTGGGTGCTGGCCGCCATGCCGCCGGCGATCATGGCGCTGGCAGCGTTGATCGCGCTGTTCTGGGGCCTCGCCAGTGCGTTGGCGCACCTGACCTGGAGCCACGGTCCTGCGCGCATCGTCGGTCTCGCCAGCTGGCTGGCGGTGGCAGAGTTCGCGCGTGGCCACCTCTTCTCCGGCTTCCCCTTCGACCTTCTGGGCTATTCGCTCACCGGTACGGACGAGATGATGCAACTCGCATCGGTCATCGGTGTCTATGGACTGACGTTTCTGGCGCCGCTCCTCGCCATGACGGTGGCGTTGATCTGGCCTGCCGACGAACGCAGCTGGAGCACCCGCCTCGCGCCTTTTTTCCTCGCTCTGGCGGTCATCGCGGGCCAACTTGGCTACGGCTGGAACAGGCTCAGTGGTACCACATCCACCGAACGGACAGACGTGGCGCTGCGTCTGGTGCAGCCACTCGTCTACGAGCATTCAAGCTTCGGCAATGTCGATCCGGTGGCACTGGTTGACCGCCTGCTGATGCTGTCGGACATGCGCATGGACCCTGCTGATCAGGGACTGGCCGACATCACTGAACTCGTCTGGCCTGAGTCCAGCCTGCCGTTCTTTCTCTCGACTTATCCCGAGGCGTTGGCGCGCATCGCCCGCCTCCTGCCTGACCAGGCCGTACTGCTGGCCGGCGCACCGCGACAGCCCTTCCAGCCCAATACCGATGCGACGCGCCAGGCGCCCTACAATTCGGTCCTGGCGATCGATTCGGATGGCGAGATCATCGCCAGCTACGATAAGGCTCACCTCGTGCCTTTCGGGGAATACCTGCCGTTTGGTGAAATCTTCGCCCGTTTCGGGATCAAGCAGTTCGTGCCCGGCGCGGATGGTTGGTCTGCGGGTGAGGCGAGCAGGCGCGTGTTGAGCCTGCCCAACCTGCCACCGCCGTTGCTGCTGATCTGCTACGAAGTGTTGTTTTCCGGCGATCTGGGCGCGGTCACAAGCGCGCAATACCTGCTCAACGTCACCAACGATGCCTGGTTCGATGGTTCCATCGGCCCCGCCCAGCACGCCCATCACGCCCGCCTCCGGGCAGTGGAAGAAGGCATGAGCCTGATCCGAGCGGCCAACACCGGCCTTACCTTCGCCACCGATCCGCTGGGCCGCATCACCGCCCAGCTCGTGCCCCGGCAGATGGCCGCTCTTGACGTCCGCCCGGCTCAGCGCCTGCCGACGACAGTGTTCGCCCAGCTACGCCACTGGCCGTTGCTGATCGCTATAGTGGCTGGGTTGCTCATCAGTCTCGTCTCGTCTCGTTCCGCACGGTCCCGCCGCCGCATCCGCTGAACCGGGCACAATGCCGGATTTGCGCAATGCGCTCATGCGTATTGGGCTTCCAGTCACAACTGGTCTCGATCCGGACTGTGATGGAACGGAAGACTGTGCGGGTGTCTTGCACCGGCAGCAAGATATTCCCACCGGAGCGCACCATGGCAACGCACGCTTTGGTTTTGATCGTTGAAGACGAGCCTTTGGTCAGCTTGGCGCTGTCTGATGAGTTGGAGCGGGCCGGCTTCATGGTCGTCGAAGCGGCCAATGCCGCCGAAGCACTGGGCGTGCTGGAGAGCCGCGACGACATAGACATCATCATCACCGATGTGGACATGCCCGGCACCATGGATGGGCTGGCGCTCGCTTTGGCAGTCGCTCACCGGTGGCCCCCGATCCGCATCATCGTGGTGTCGGGGCATCACGGCCTGGACCAAATGAACCTGCCTGAGGGCAGCGCCTTCCATCCCAAACCGTATCGCACGGACCAGTTGGTGGGGACGATGCGGCGCATGTTGGGTTAGGTCCAAAAACAAAAGCGCCGGCTGCAAGCTGCAGCCGGCGCTTCATGAAATTGGTGCCCAGAAAAGGACTCGAACCTTCACGCCTTGCGGCACACGGACCTGAACCGTGCGCGTCTACCAATTCCGCCATCTGGGCGACGGGCGTGTGTCTAGGGCCACGCCACCCCCTTGTCAATGCGCTTTGGCGCGGAAACTAGAAGTTTGCCCCGTCCCAATGATGAATGGCGTTGCGGTCCACCGGCGGGGCGTCCTCGAGGCAATTGACGTTGACCATGACGGTCTCGTTGCCCTGGCCGTCGACGCCCCGGGCAAACGATTCGATCCCGCACGTCTTGCAGAACAGATGCTCGATCTTTTCGGTGTTGAAGCGGTAGCGGGTGAGGTTGGCGTCGCCCGAAAGCAGCGTGAAATCGCTCGATGGCACCGCCTGCATCACCCAGCCCAGCCGGCGGCAGCGCGAGCAGTTGCAGTCCCCCAGCGCCGCCAGGTCGGTATGGGCGGTGAACGTCACTGCGCCGCAGTGGCACTGGCCATGGTAGTCGCGCGCCTGGCTCATCAAGATCCTCCATAGTGATCGAACAAAAGAAGAACAAAATCTGTCCGGAGTCAATCGTTTGCGGCAATCATTTTGCCGCCTTCCCCAAGCCTCGACAGGGGTGCGGCGCATGCGCTAGAAGCACCGCACGTCTAAGCCGCGCTGGAGTCCCGCCATGGATCGCTTTGCCCCCAAGCTCGTCACCGTCTTCGGCGGTTCGGGATTCGTCGGCACTCAGCTCGTGCAGCTCCTGGCGCGCCAGGGCTACCGGATCCGCGTGGCGGTGCGCCGGCCGGACCTCGCCGGCCATGTGCGCATGTTTGGCAGCGTCGGGCAGGTCCTGCCCATTCAGGCCAATTTGCGCGACCGGGCTTCCGTCGAGCGGGCCGTGCGCGACGCCGAGATCGTCATCAACCTCGTGGGCATCGGCGCCGAGGCCGGCAAGCAGACTTTCCGCGCCATTCACGTTGAAGGCTCGACCAATGCAGCCCGTGCTGCAAAGGCCGCAGGGGCCAAGACTTTCGTGCAGATGTCGGCGCTGGGTGTAGCCAAGGCCGCCGAAGCCAGCGCATGGGCCAAGAGCCGGCTCGACGCTGAGGCTGCTGTGCTCGAGACCTTCCCGACCGCCATCGTCGTCCGCCCCTCTCTGATCTTCGGCCAGGACGACGGCTTCTTCAATCTCATGGGGGCGTTGGCGCGCATCTTCCCGGTCATGCCACTGATCCATGGCGAAACCCGCTTTCAGCCGATCTACGTGGGCGACGTCGCTGAAGCACTGCTGCTTGCTGCCGAAGGTAAGGTCAAGACCGGCCGTGTCTATGAGCTGGGTGGGCCCGAGATTGAAACGCACAAGGCGCTGATGCAGCGCATCCTGCGCGAAGCCGGTCGCAAGCGCCCGCTCTTGCCCTGGCCGGCGGGCCTTGCGAAATTTACTGCGGCAGTCTTCTCCTTCCTGCCGTTTAAGCCCCTTATCACCGAGGACCAGGTTGAGCTTCTGGCGGTAGACAATGTCGTCTCGGACGAGGCGATCCGGGAAAAGCGGACCCTTGCGGCGTTTGGCATCAAGCCCGAATCCATGGACGATATCCTGCCCTCCTACATGTGGCGCTTCCGCAAGAACGGGCAGTTCGGCCGCAACAGCGACAAGTCCGGTTCCGGTGGGGCGGCCAGTTCGGGCAGCATAGTCGCCTGAGGCCTCGGCCTACTGTGACACGCCGCGCGTCACGCGGTTGACGGTGATTTTCCCGCTCCAGGCGGGCGGCACATGTTTTTTGACCGCAGCTTGACGCCATACTCATCTAAACATTTCGAGCGATATATCTTGAAAGCACGGCAGGTCGCGCCGATCTCCCCTTGATATGAACTCGTGCGATATATCGGGAGATATGATCATGGCACCCTATTGGCGCAACGGCGAACCCAACTGGCGGCGTCTCGAGCAGATGGCCCGCCGCGGCTGGGGGCGCGTCCAGTCCATGGCCGATGAAGACCTCGGCCAGTGGGGCGGCAATTTCCGCATCGGCCGCATGCTCGCGGCCGGCGATGTGCGGCTCGTGGCCCTGTTCTTCATCGAGCAGCAGCCGCGCCACGGCTACGACCTCATCAAGGCCATCGAGGAGCGCTCCGGCGGCTTCTATTCGCCCAGCCCCGGCGTCGTCTATCCGGCGCTGACCTTCCTCGAGGAGGCTGGCTACGTGACCTCCGCGGCTGAAGGCAACCGCAAGCTCTACACCATCACCGATGAGGGCCTGGCCCACCTCGCCGACAACCGCGACGCCGTGGCGTCGACGCTCGACTTCCTGGCCAAGGCCGGCGAGCAGATGAACCGGTTCCGCGAGTTCGCCCGCGCCGACTGGCCCTTCTCCGGCCCCGGCTCGGACGCCGAAGGCAACCGGCCCCCGCATCGCGGTCATCATGGTGCGGGCCACGACCAGGAGGACGACCGTCCGCTCCACGACGCGGTGCCCGAACTCGAACTGGCCCGCAAGGCGCTCAAGCAGGCCATCAAGAAGTCGCGTCGCGGCACCCAGGAGCAACAGCGGCGCGCTGCCGAAATTCTTCGCCGCGCGGCCGCCGAAGTCGATGCGCTCGGTGAAGACGACGTCGATCTCTGACAGTCGCGCGTTGGGGGCGCCGCTGGCGCCCCCGCCGCTCATCCCACGGGCTTGGTCTTCAGATAATCGAGTACCATCTGCACGGCATGCGCTTCGCGTTCGTGCACCATCGCGACGCTGGCAAGGTCACGCTTGAAGATCACCGATAGCGTGGCAGTGTTGGAAACGTAGAAGAAGCCTAGCGCCGCGACCGAGATGTAGAGCTGCACCGGATCCACATCGCGACGAAAGATGCCGGCCCTGTTGCCGCGCTCGATGATGGCCGCAATCTGACCCACCAGAGGTGAGTGGAGCGCCTCGATGTTGGGCAATGTCTTCAAGAACCGGGCATTCTCGATGTTCTCCGTGCCCAGCAGCCGCGGGAACCACGGGTTGGCAAGGAAGTGCCGGAAAGTGAAGCGCACTAGCCGATCCATCGCCTGCGCCGGATCGTATTGATCAAGGCTCAGCGCAAGCTCGCCCCGACGAATCTCCTGATAAGCGTCCAGGAGCACGGCCCGGTAGAGGTCCTCCTTGTTGCCGAAATAGTGGTACAGCAGCCGTTTGTTGGCGCCCGCCCGTTCGGCAATGGCATCCACCCGCGCCCCCTCAAAGCCCCGGTCGGCGAACTCCACCCGTGCTGCCGCCAGGATGGATGCCTTGGTCTTGGCCGAATTGCGCGTCCGCTTGGGCGCATCAGCTTTCGAAGTCGGTTTTGCCGCGAGTGCGGCTGAAGAGGGATCGGACACGCCTGGATACCGCCGGAGTGGACATGAGAATGGTAAGCACGATGACGTGCGCCGGACCTTGTTCCATGTTGAGGTTCAACATCCGTCACTGTCAAGGCACAAGTAACCAGCTGGTGAAGCGCGCATGCTCAGAGGGTCGCGGTAACCCCCCGCTTGCGCACAGGTGTATCAATGCTAGGGTCCCTGCCGAGCCGGGGCGAAACCGGTAAGGGCACTTGCCGAGGGAATATGGACTTCGATATCGGGCGTCTCGCCATCATGACCCTCGGGCTGGGTCTCGGCGCGATCGCCAAAGGCGCTACGGGCATGGGCCTGCCTCTGGTCGCCCTACCCGTGCTGACCACCTTTGTCGAATTGCAGCACGCCGTGGCGCTGATGACGGTGCCCATGCTCTACTCCAACATCTTTCAGGTCTGGAACTTTCGAGACCATTATCGAGACCAGCGGCTGAGCTTTTTGCCGGTTCTGCTGGTGGGTGGCGTGGCCGGTGTTCTGGTTGGGACCTGGGCCCTCACAAATGTGCCGGAGCGTGCCCTTCTTGTCTGCCTCGGGATACTTCTGATGGCATACGTTGGACTCCGGCTGGCTACGCCACATCGCACGATTGGTCCGGCGACGGCGCGGCTCTTCGCCCCTCTGGCCGGGTTCGGGGCTGGTGCCTTGCAGGGAGCCACAGGCGTATCGTCGCCAATCGGTGTCACCTTCATCCATGCCATGTCACTTGGACGAGGAGCGCTCGTCTTTGCCATTTCGGCCATGTTTCTCCTCTTTGCCATCACCCAATTCGCTTTCCTGACCATCGCGGGAGTCATGACGGTTCCCATCATGGTCGAAGGGTTTCTTGCACTCATCCCCTTGATGATCTTCATGCCCCTGGGTCAGCGCCTTGCCGCCCGCCTCAGTCGAGAAGCGTTTGATCGCATGATCCTGATCTTTCTCGGCGTTGTCGGGGTGAAGCTGCTGCTGGGCGTGTAACAGCACCATTGGTCACCGCTTGACGACTCCGCTAGCCGCCGATATGTAAGTAACCAATCAGTTACACTGGCCAGGCGTCCCGGGAGGATTTGTAAATGGCGGAACGACGGATCGGCATCATCATGCATGGCGTGACCGGGCGCATGGGCTACAATCAACATCTGGTGCGCTCGATCCTGGCGATCCGCGACCAGGGTGGCATTGCTCTCAAGAATGGTGATCGCCTCCAGGTCGACCCAATCATCGTCGGGCGCAACCGCGACAAGATCGAAACGCTGGCCAAAAAGCACAACATCGCCCGCTGGAGCCATGACCTCGACGAGGCGCTGGCCAATCCCGACGACACGATATTCTTCGATGCCGGCACCACACTGATGCGGGCAAGCCTGCTTGAGAAAGCGCTGGCGGCGGGCAAGAACGTCTATTGTGAAAAGCCCACTTCCGATGATCTCGACGTGGCGGTGAATCTCGCCAAGACAGCACGTGCATCCGGCCTCAAGCATGGCGTGGTTCAGGACAAGCTGTTCCTGCCCGGCCTGATGAAGATCAAGATGCTGCGCGACAGCGGTTTTTTTGGTGACATCCTCTCGGTCCGCGGTGAGTTCGGCTACTGGGTCTTCGAGGGCGACTGGCAGAAGTCCCAGCGCCCCTCCTGGAACTACCGGAAGAACGATGGCGGCGGCATCATTCTCGACATGCTCTGCCACTGGCGTTACGTGCTCGACAACCTGTTCGGCGAAGTGCAGGCAGTGTCATGCCTGGGCGCCACGCACATCCCCTATCGCGTCGATGAACAGGGCAACCGCTTCAAGGCCGATACGGACGATGCGGCCTATGCCACCTTCGAACTCGAGGGCGGCGTCATCGCCCAGATCAATTCGAGCTGGACGACGCGCGTGCGGCGGGACGACCTTGTTACCTTCCATGTCGATGGTACGCACGGCTCGGCCGTGGCAGGGCTCCACAAGTGCTTCACCCAGCACCGGGTCAACACACCCAAGCCGGTATGGAACCCCGACCAGCCGCAGACCATGAACTTCTTCGACGACTGGGAAGAGGTGCCGGACAACTGGCCCGCCGACAACGGCTTCAAGGTGCAGTGGGAGATGTTCCTTCGCCACGTCGCCGAAGACGCACCATGGAATTACGGTCTGGAAGCCGGCGCCAAGGGTGTGCAACTCGCCGAACTGGGTCTCAAAAGCTGGGCCGAACGCCGCTGGCTGGACGTTCCGAAACTCGAGTTTTGAGCCGATCTATCAAAAGGACCTCATCCTGAGCCGTCGAGGGACGAGGTCCGGCGCGCAACGCCCTTATGGTTCGACAGGCTCACCATGAGGGCTTCCGCCGCTTCCGGCGAGAGGAAAAGCCCATGCCCACCATCAACTTGCCCAATCCCGATCGCTCCATCAGCCCCTACGCGCTGACCGGCGATCCCATTCCCTTCGTCAAGTATCGCGCCACCGACTTCCCCCGCATCGCGTTCGCCGCGGCCCATGTGGTCGCCGACCCGCTTGCCGCCAACGATCCCTGGCTGACCCCGGCGATCGATTGGGACACGACACTCAAATTCCGCCACCGCCTCTGGGACCTTGGGCTCGGCGTCGCCGAAGCCATGGATACCGCCCAGCGCGGCATGGGCCTGGGGTGGCCGGAAGCGCAGGAATTGATCCGCCGCTCCCAGGCCGAAGCGCGGACTCGTGACGATAGTCTTATCGCCTATGGCGCCGGCACCGACCACCTCGCGCCCGGGCCGGACGTCACGATCGACGCCATCATCCGCGCCTATGACGAGCAAGTCGGCTTCGTCGAAGGCGAAGGCGGCCGTGTCATCCTGATGGCGAGCCGCGCTCTCGCTGCCTCGGCAAAATCACCCGATGACTATGCCCGCGTCTATGGCCATATCCTCAGCCAGGTAAAGCAGCCGGTCATCATGCACTGGCTGGGCGAAATGTTCGATCCGGCCCTGCAAGGCTATTGGGGCAGCATCGACCATGACGCGGCCATGGATGTCTGCCTTGATGTCATCGCCGCCCATGCCGAGAAGGTGGACGGCATCAAGATTTCCCTGCTTTCGGCAGAAAAGGAGATCAAGATGCGCCGCAGTCTGCCGGTCAACGTAAAGATGTATACCGGCGACGATTTCAATTACGCCGAGCTCATCGCGGGGGATGAGCAGGGATATTCCCACGCTCTGCTCGGCATATTCGATGCCATCGCCCCGGCTGCGTCAGCGGGCCTCGCCGCGCTTGGGCGCGGCAATACCACTACGTTCTTCGACATCCTCGAGCCCACCGTACCGCTCAGCCGCCACATCTTTGCAGCGCCAACGCGCTTCTACAAAACTGGCGTCGTGTTCCTCGCCTATCTCAATGGCCTCCAGGACCACTTCCAGATGATCGGTGGGCAGCAGTCGACCCGCTCGATTCAGCACCTCGCCGAACTCTTCCGCCTCGCCGACAAGGCCCGCGTCCTCGCCGATCCGGAACTGGCCACGTCCCGCATGAAGGCCGTCTTGCAGGTCTATGGAGTGCCGGCATGACCGAACGAATGATCTCGCTCAATCTTGCGACCACACGCCAGCAATGGGGTTTTGCCGAAGCGGTGGATGGGTGTCTGCGCGCCGGCATTACCGCCATTTCGCCGTGGCGGGACCAGATCGCTGCCATAGGTCTTGATGAAGCCGCGCGGATCGTGCGGGACAACAGGCTGCAGGTGACAGGTGTCTGCCGGGGCGGCATGTTTCCGGCCGAAACCAGTGAGGGGCGCCAGAAGCAGATCGACGACAATCTCCACGCCATAGACGAAGCCGCCGCGCTCAATGCCGATTGCCTTGTTTTGGTCGTCGGCGGATTGCCAGGATCTTCAAAAGACTTGCCGGCCGCCCGGCAGATGGTCAGCGACGGGATAGCGGCCATGCTGCCTCATGCGAAAGCTTCGGGGGTGAAAATTGCGATCGAACCGCTCCACCCGATGTACGCAGCCGACCGGGCCTGCGTGAACACCATCGATCAGGCGCTCGATATTTGCGAAGATCTGGGCGAGACCGTCGGTGTCGCCATCGACGTGTACCACGTCTGGTGGGACCCCAATCTGGCCAAGGCCATCGCGCGTGCCGGCCGGATGAAGCGGATTTTCGCCCACCATATCTGCGATTGGCTGGTGCCGACAAAGGACATGTTGCTCGATCGGGGCATGATGGGGGACGGTGTCATTGACCTCCCTGCCATTCGCGAGATGATCGAGAACGCTGGTTTTTTTGGGCCGCAGGAAGTCGAAATCTTCTCCCAGGATAATTGGTGGAAGCGTCCGGGCGACGAAGTTCTGGCCGTGATCAAGGAGCGGGTAGCGGCGGTCTGCTGACACAAAAAAGCCCCGGATAGACCGGGGCTTTCGTCGTCTGGACCTTGATTTACGAAACGCGCTCATACTGGATGCTGGAGCACAGGATCGCGGCCTTGCAGCCGGTGATCTTGATGGTGTCCGGGCCGGTCTGTTCAACGATCGCCTTGGCGTTTTCGCCGTTGAGCGCGATACTCCCTTCCCACTTGCCTGGAGCTGTCTGCTCGGCCTTAACGACCTGCTGGTCGACATATTTGAGGTTTTCGGGGGTCCGGGAATCACCCTGGATGTCGTTGAGCGTGCCGCAAAGCTGTGTGCCGTCCCCGCAGGTCTGGAAAGTGAACGTGGTGCCCCACTTGTCCTTCCAGACGCCATCGGGATCAGCCGACTGGGCAAAGGCTGGTGCCGCAAAAGCGGCCAGGGCGAGGGTTGTGGCTGCAAAGGCCTTGAACATGATTATTCTCCGCGAAAGGTTCCGCCCGGCATAGGGGCCGTGCGATCTTTGGGTTCGTTGGTATGACCTCAAAACGTGGCGCAATGCGGTCAGTTGCAGGCCCGGAACAAACGTGATCAGGCCAATCAGCGGCGAAACGTGGCGGCAACTTCGATGTGCGCCGACCACGCGAACTGATCCACAGCCACTAGGCCTTCCAGCATGAACCCTGCCTGAACAAGGCTCGCAGCATCTCGCGCGAAGGTGCCGGGGTCACAGGCGATCATCACGACGTGGCCCACTTTGGAGGCCGCGATCTCCTTGACCTGCGCGGCCGCGCCGGCGCGCGGCGGGTCGAGCACGACGCAGTCGTACCCCAGTTCGAACCGGGTCAACGGGTCTCGGAACAGGTCGCGCGCCTGCGCCGTCACAGCCTTCAATCCTTTCGTGTGGCGCACGGCGTCGTCCAGAGCCGCGATAGCGGGCTTGTCAGCGTCGGCGGCATAGACCTTGGCGCGCTCGGCCAAGCGCAGAGCGAAGGGCCCGACGCCACAGAAAAGGTCGGCCACACTTCTGGCCTTGCCCACACTCTCGAGTACGTAGCGCGCTAGCGCCTCTTCTGCTTCTGCTGTGGCTTGAAGAAAGCTGCCCATGGGCAGGTTCACTTCGGCCTTGCCCATACGCACCCGGGGCTGCTGGCGGAGCAGCAGCATCTCGCGGCCATAGGAGAGCCGCGCTAGGCCGAACCGGTTCGCGAGCGGGACAAGCCGATCCGGCCGCGCTCCTTTTTGGATGTTTCGCAATTCCACATCGATACCGGTATCGCTGGCCGTGAAGCTGGCGTCGCAGGCGCCGACTTCCGTGCCGATGGCGCGGGCGATCTCAGGCGCCTGGGCCAGTGCCGGCACCAGGATGGGACAGCGACCGATATCGAGCAGGTCATGGCTTCGGGCGCGCATATAGCCGGCCATATTGTTGCGGGCATGGAGGGTTGCGCGGCGCCGGCCTGAGTCACTGGCGTCAATGAACCGCTCCACTCTTGCGTCAATGCCGACCTGCTGCAGCGGCCTTTCAACGAGGTCGGTCTTGAACCGTCGGTAGATGTTCGGCCCCATGTGCTGCAACTGGCAGCCACCACACTGGCCGAAATAGGGGCAGAGCGGCGTCACGCGATCAGGTGATGGGTCCACCACGCACGTATCGCCAACACCTTCGCCCAGAGATACCTGCTCGCCCGGCAAGGCAAGGGGAACGAAGACGGCTTGCCCATCGACATGCGCAACGCCTTCGCCTTTGCGGCCAAGGCCTTCGATGGTGATTGTCTGCATCGTCGTTTTCCCCGCCGACCTGCGGCCGCGACTATACGCCCCGGCTCACCTTGGCAAGCTTGGGCAGCTCAGGGGCGGCTGGCCCATTCGAGAAGGCTCGGAAGGCTGACAAAGGGAATGCCGGCGTGTTCGCTAAGGCCGCTGGCGCAGGTCGATACCGTCGACACACCCAAGGTGCAACCCTCCGGAATGTCGTCTTTCACCCGGCGTGTAGCGTGGGCATTGAGCTCGGGCACAAACAGCCCTTTGTCGCCGGCATAACCGCAGCAGGTTACCGAAGATAGGACAGCCACGCGCTCGGCACAGGCGGCAGCAAGGGCCTCCGTCGTCGGCTGCTCTGCAAGGCGCTGTGCTGAACAGTTGTGATGCACGGCGACGACCGGCAAGCGGTTGGTTACCACAAGACGCGGGAGCACATGTGCGAGCAGGAACTCTGCCGAATCGGCGACCGTCGCATCACCCGGAAACGCCCGAAGGTGCTTGGCGCAGGTCGAAGCATCGGTCACGACCGGCAGCCGACCGGCGTCCGAAGTCTCCGACAATGTCTTGTTGAGCGAGCGCCCCACCTCGATGGCCTGTTCAGGGAAACCCTTTGACTGGAAGGGCTGGCCGCAGCATTGGCCAGTGAGGTGGTCGGGCACGATGACATCGAACCCTGCCCGTTCAAGAAGCGTGACCATTGCCTCCGGGGTTGGCAGCAGCGCCTGCTCCGTGGCCGGTGCCCCGAACATGCGGCTGGGGCAGGCAGAAAAATAGACGACTGAGGGCCGGCCCGCCTGTGTTATCGGCACGGGAAACCCAGTCCGGCGCGGGTCCTGCCGATTTTCCAGGGCCTTGGGCGCACCCGGGCCACGGTGCAGCGTACGGGCGATCCGCGGCACATGCTTGCCTGTCAGCCGGCGGGCATGTTCCGTGACCGCTTCAACTACTGGAGGAGGCACGAGGGTCCGCGCCGCATCGGCAACGGCAAGGCCGCCGCGCATCGCCGTTTCGATGCCATGTCGATGATCTGCGGCGAACTGTGCTATGGCATTTGCCATGCCGCTGCGCCGTCTGGCGCGCTCGCCCATGATCATGGTTCCCGTCTCGATCCCGACGGGGCACCGAAGCGAGCACAGATTGCAGGCCGCGCATGTGTCGAGGCCTGCATACTGGAAGTCTGCATTCAACCGCGCGAGAAGCACCGGGTCCTCCCCCGTCTGCTCGAGCCTGGCTCGCTCACGCGTCACGGCGATGCGCTGGCGCGGCGTAAGGGTCATGTGGTGGCTCGGACAGGCCGGCTCGCAAAACCCGCACTCTATGCAAAGGTCGACCAACTCGTCGGCCAGCGGCATCAGCTTTAGATTTTGGATATGAACGCTTTTGTCCTCATTGAGGAGAACGTCGGGGTTGAGCAGGCGCTCCGGATCGAAGATCGCCTTGATCCGATGCATGATCTCGTAGGCCTTGCGGCCCCACTCGGTCTCGACGAAGGGCGCAATGGCTCGGCCAGTGCCGTGTTCAGCCTTGAGGGAGCCCCCGTATCGGACCGAGACAAGGTCTGACAGGGCCCTGGAGAATGCGTCAAACTTGGCAGCGGAATCCGGGTGGGAGAAATCGTCGCCCATCTGAAAGTGGAGATTGCCCGCGAGGGCGTGGCCGAAGATCACGGCGTCGGCATAGCCGTGATCGTCCAGCATGGCGCGCAAGTCGACGACGAATTCAGCCAGCCTCTCGATCGGCGCCGCAACATCTTCGGTCAGCATGATGCTGCCTTTAGGACGTGCGGCGCCTGCTGAGGCGAAAAACCCCTTGCGGATGTCCCACAGCGCGTGGCTGCGGTGTTCGTCGGTGGAAAAGTCGACATGCGTAGCGCCGTGCCGGCGCAGCAACCCCTCGGCCTTGGTCACCTCCGCCTCGAGCGTTGCCGCATCGGGAGCGGTGACGTCGATCAGGACAGCGGGCGAGTTTTCCGTGAGCCAGGGCAGGAGCGGGGCCATTGGCGGGAGATGCTCCACAGTCGCCAGGGCGCGCCGCTCGATATATTCCGCGGCCGTGACGCCAGTCGTCACCTGCACCCCACCATTCGCCATCTCGATAATGGCGCGGCCGGCCGACTGCGGGTCGGGGAAGGGCACTAAAGCGGTGGACTTGAACGGGTGCTCCGGAACGGTGTTGTAGGTGACTTCGGAAACGAAGCCGAGCGTCCCTTCCGACCCGACCATCAGGTGGGTGAGAATGTCCAGCGGGTCGTGAAAATCGACCAGTGCGTTAAGCGAATATCCCACCGTATTCTTGATGCGATACTTGTGCCGGATGAGAGCCACAAGCTCGTCATCGGCCATGACGTCGTGATGCAGCCGGTGCAAGGCATCCAGCATCGGAGCGTGACTGCGGCGGAAACCCTCGCAACTGGCGGGATCGCCGGAGTCCAGCGTCGTCCCGTCGGTCAGCACGATCCTTAGGCGCGCCATGGTGTGGTACGTGTTCTGCGCGACCCCACAGCACATGCCTGACGAGTTGTTGTTGACCACGCCGCCGATCTTGCAGGTGGCCTGGCTGGCGGGATCCGGCCCGATCTTGCGGTTGAAGGGCTTTAGCGCCCTGTTGGCCTCCGCCACGATGACGGCAGGCCCCAGCGTCACTTGGTCGGCGCCGGAATGAACCGAGAGCTTGCGCCAGCCGTCGCCAAGCACCGCCAGCACCCCATCGGTGACGGCTTGCCCGGAAAGAGACGTTCCGGCGGCACGAAAAGTAAGCGGCAGCCTTTCGGCGCGCGCCGCCTGCATCACAGCGCGAACCTCGTCCTCGCTGTTGATGAACACGACGACCGCCGGGATCAGCCGATAGGAACTGGCGTCGCCGCTCCAGGCATAGGTCATCAACGGGTCAGTGTGAACGGCGCCCGATATGGCGCCTCGGAGGCGCTTGGCCACACGCTCGCCGGCAGCTTGCCGGTCACTGGTGGCCGCTCGGGGCTGGGTCGAGAAGGAGACGGCGTGCTGCATGGACTTTCACTAACATGTTAGTCGGGCGCAGCGGAAGCGTGTTCTCGTTCACAGCGGCGGTAGCACAGCGTGGGCCGCCGCCGCTATGCGCTCGATCAGTTCCTCGACCCGCGGTTCCCCTCGCCGCTCCTGCAGGACATAGATCCCGGTGACGGCTCGCCGTGGGTCATCGAGTTGTTCGATCTCCACGAGACCGCGGCGCTCGAATTCGTTACGCATGACGTGGGTATGGACCAGCACCGCATCCGTGGCCAGCGTGTAATCGATGCACGCGGCCAGCGAGTTGGAGCGGAACAGATAGGTTGCGCGGTCGAAGACCGTCTCCACGCGCGCACGCCGGCGGGAGGGGTCGAAGAAGCGCTCATGCCGACTCTCGGCCAGTGAGGAGATGACGATGGGAAATGCTTCTACCTCGCTCTGATGCCGCGGCTCGCCGCTGATCGGGTGGCCTTCGCGCACGAAGAAGGCATTGTAGACCCGCGTCAGGGGGACGAAGTCGACGCCTATGGCGGAACTCAAGGCATCGATCTGATGGGCCAGGAACATCGAGATGTCGCCCGACAGCAACTGGTCCATCAGTCGCAGCTGGTTGCCCAAACTGACCTGAACAGGAGCACGAGGAAATTCCGCCTGATAGGCGATTACCATGTCCTTGAGGAACATTGTCCACCAAGAATAGCCGGTGCCGATGGAGAGGCCCTTGTCTATGCCTCTTTGCTGGTCGCCGATCGCGGTTAGGGTGTTGTCATAGAGTCGTTGCATGAGGCGGGCGTTTTCGTAGAGCGTCTCTCCATAGCGGGTCAGCCGCACGCCGCGCGACGAGCGCTCGAACAGCGGCGCACCGATTGTCTGCTCCAGCTTGCGCATGTTGAAGGTCAGTGTCGGCTGCGTGATGAAGAGCGCCGTCGCGGCACCACTCAGCGTTCCTGCATCGGCGACCGCGAGAAACTGCGTCAGTAACTTGTCCATTCGGGCCTCCTATAGATGCCATCTATAGTAACGCAGGAGTTTCGTAGTTTTCCAGCGTCAGCTTTTGCGCCACTGTGGCAGCCGCAGCCGGGCGGTCCGCCGTGGAATCAATCTTCCATACAAGTGCATTGCCCCGTCTGCGGCTGACGTGGTATGGCGTAACCGGCTGGTTATTTGCGATGGTTCGGAGATGGCCCCTCTGGCAAACGTGTTTGAAACGACGATTGACAGGATCGCCGGACCGCATAACTTTGTAACCAGTTGGTGACTTAGTGGCAGGGAGGCCACTGCCAACACAGCTTTCCCGATGCACCATCGGGCAGTTCCTGGGAGGAAAATAATGACTATCAAGCTCGATCGCCGTCAGTTCCTGATGGGATCTTCCGCGCTTCTTGCTGCAGGCGCAGCTGGCGTTAGCCCGGCATGGGCACAGGCTTCAAGTCTGCGCCTCATCTTCTGGGGTGGCCAGGATCGCGCCGACCGCACCTACAAGGTGGCGGACATGTTCACCGCGGCCAAGGGCAACGATATCGAGGCCGAGTTCCTCGCCTGGAACGACTATTGGCCCAAGCTGGCTACGCAGACCGCCGGTGGCAACGCCCCCGACGTCATCCAGATGGACTATCGCTATATTGTCGAATACGCCAAGCGCAACGCGATTGCCCCCATCGATGATCTCGGCGCCAAGTTGGCCGAAGCCGGCTTTGATGCAGACCAGCTCGAAGGCGGCAAGGTCGACGGCAAGCTCTACGGCATTTCCCTGGGCGCCAACTCGGTGGCGACGCTGGTCAATACCGGTGCCTTCGAAGAAGCTGGTATCGAGCTGCCGACCAATGCCTGGACCTACGACGATTTGATGGAAATCGGCGAGGCCTTCAACTCCGCCAATATCCGGGGCGGGATGCGGGCCATCGCCGATGGGTCCTACTCCGAGCCCATGCTTGACAACTGGCTGCGCCAGCGTGGCAAAGCGCTCTACACGGCCGAGGGCAAACTCGGCTTTGACGAGCAGGATGCGGTGGAGTGGTACCAGCTCTGGAGCAAGCTGCGCGAGGCCAAGGTTTGCGTCACGCCGGACAACCAGGCGCTCGATACTGGCCCGCTGGAAACCACCATGCTGGTGACCGGCAAGGCTGCCCTCATGCCCTCGAACTCGAACCAGCTCGTCGCATTCCAGGGCCTTGTGCCGGACAAGCTCGACATGGTTGGCTACCCGCGTATTGCCGAAGGTGTTGGCGGTGGGCACTACCGCAAGCCGTCGATGTTCTTCTCGGTCGGCAACACCGCGGCCGACAAGGAAGCTGCGGCGTCTTTCGTCGACTTCTTCGTCTCCGACCCGGAAGCGGCCAAGGTGCTTGGCGTCGAGCGAGGCATCCCCTGTCTGCCGGCCACCCGCGACGTCGTTTCTCCCACCCTCGATGGCCCGAACCAGATCGCGCTTAACTTCGTCGCGAACCTGGGCGACCTGCTTGGCCCGCTGCCGCCCCCGCCGCCGGCCGCTGCCGGTGAAGTGGATTCCTCGCTGATCCGCACTCTCGGCCAGGAAGTCGGCTTTGGTGCCAAGACCGCCGAGCAAGCTGGCAAGGAACTGGTGGAAGGCGCGAGCGCGATCCTTTCGCGCGCTGCTTCCTAGCCCCTTTGAGGCCGCGCGTTCTCTCGGGCGCGCGGCCTCTTCTCATCCCGATAGTCCCAAACGCGTTGTGACCATGTCCCCTTCCTGTCGCCAGTTTCCCCTTTCCGGCCCTGCCCCGACTGCCTTTGTGGCGCCGTCTCAGAGCTTGGCGTTCGCGCAGCAGGCGGATTTGCGGCTGGTCGGCCCGGCGTCTTTTGAGCAAGTGGTTTCCACTCTGGAGCGCGCGGGGTAAGCATGGCCGTCGCACACGAGACAACAACAGGCATCGACGCCGCGCCGCGGCAGCAATCGGCCTTTTCCCGATTCTGGCAGCAGAACGGGGCCGGGTACATGTTCCTGCTGCCCTGGCTGATCGGCTTTTTCGGTCTGACGCTCGGGCCGATGGTCTCCTCGCTCTATCTGAGCTTCACCGATTTCGACCTGCTGACGTCGCCCGACTGGGTTGGCGCGTCCAACTATGTCCGCATGTTCACCGCCGATCCGAAGTTCTCCACTTCGATGCGGGTCACGATGTTCTTCGTGATTTTCTCTGTGCCGCTCAAGTTGGCGTTCGCGCTGGGCGTCGCCTTGTTGCTCAATCGCGGCATGAAGGGACTGCCGCTCTACCGCGCCCTGTTCTACTTGCCGAGCCTGCTTGGTGCGTCCGTGGCTATCGCCATCCTCTGGCGCCAAATCTTCGCTGGCGACGGCCTCGTCAACAAGGTGCTCGCGCTCTTTGGCATCGTCGGTCCAAGCTGGATTTCCAACCCGAACTATTCTCTCTGGACGCTGATCATTCTATCGATCTGGCAGTTCGGTTCGCCCATGATCATCTTCCTGGCGGGGCTTCGACAGATCCCGCAGGACATGTACGAGGCGGCCTCGCTGGACGGTGCCAGCAAGTGGCGCCAGTTCTGGAAAATCACGCTCCCGCTTCTGACGCCGGTCGTTTTCTTCAACGCCATCATCCAGACCATCGAGGCCTTTAAGAGCTTTACCCCCGCCTTCATCATCTCGGGCGGTACGGGTAACCCCATCAACTCCACCCTGTTCTATACCCTCTACCTCTATCAGGAGGCCTTCGGTTTCTTCCGCATGGGTTACGCATCCGCGCTGGCCTGGGTGCTCCTGGCGCTGGTGGCGTTCTTTACCGCCTTCTCTTTCCTCACCTCGAAGTATTGGGTGCACTACGATGACTGACGCGCCCGCGAAGATGACCGTCGTGACCGGTGAAACCCCGCTCTGGCGCAAGCGCCTGGTTTCGGTGTTGAGCCATGTAGCCCTGCTCGCCGCCTCCATCCTGATGCTCTATCCGCTGCTCTGGATGCTCTCGGCATCGTTCAGGCCTGAAACCGAGATCTTCACCTCGGCGAGCATCTGGCCGTCGGAGTGGAGCATCGACGCCTATTTCCGGGGCTGGAATGGACTGCGCACCAGCTTCTCGGTGTTCTTCAAGAACAGCTTCATCATCGCCTTCCTGGCGGTCGCGGGCAATGTGCTGGCCTGTTCTCTGGCCGCCTATGCCTTTGCCCGGCTGGAGTTCAAGGGCCGCAAGTTCTGGTTCGCACTGATGCTGATGACGCTGATGCTCCCCTATCAGGTGACGCTCATCCCGCAATATGTGCTGTTCCGCCAGTTGGGCTGGGTCGACACCATCCTGCCGCTGGTCGTGCCCAAGTTCCTCGCCTCGGACGCGTTCTTCATCTTCCTGATGGTACAGTTTTTTCGAGGCATTCCCAAGGAGCTCGACGAAGCGGCCATGATGGACGGGGCGGGCGCCTGGCGAATCTACTGGAAGATCATCCTCCCGCTCTCCACCCCCGTGCTGGCGACGGCCGCGATCTTCACCTTCATCTGGACTTGGGACGACTTCTTCGGCCCGCTGATCTATCTCAACCGCATGGCCGACTACACCGTCATGCTGGGGCTGCGGACCTTCACCGACTCCACCGGCACCTCGGATTACGGCGGCCTCTTCGCCATGAGCGTGCTCTCCCTCGTGCCGATCTTCCTGTTCTTCCTGTTCTTCCAGCGCCTGCTGATCGAAGGCATCGCCACGACAGGGATGAAGCGCTGATCCTTTTCGGCTGGCCCATGGGCCGGCCGCATCCAAACGACTAGGAATTCGCTGTTAAATGACCATCAAGTTTGCCGCGATCGGCATCAATCACGCCCATATCTACGGACAGGTCGAGTGCCTCAAGCGCGCGGGTGCCGAGTTCGTCGCCTTCTCCGCCGTGGAGGACGATTTGGCCAAGACGTTCGCCGAACGCTTTCCCGAGGCGCGGCGCGTCTCCGATCGGCGGCAGATCCTGGAGGATGAGGCGATCGGCGTGATTGTCACGGCTGCCATCCCCGGTGATCGTGCGGAAATCTGCCTTGCTGCCATGCGGCACGGTAAGGACGTGCTGACCGACAAGCCCGGCATGACCACCTTTGCGCAGCTCGAGGAAATCCAGCGCGTACAGAAGGACACGGGCCGCATCTTCTCGGTGCTGTATTCGGAACACTTCGAGGTGCCGGCAGCCGTAGAAGCGGGCAACCTCATCGCCAAGGGCGCTATCGGGCAGGTCGTCAACACGGTTGGGCTGGGACCGCACTCGCTGCGTCTCAACAATCGTCCCGACTGGTTCTTCACCCGCAACCGCTATGGCGGCATTCTGTGCGACATTGCCAGTCACCAGTTCGAGCAGTTCCTGTTCTTCTCCGACGCCATGGATGGCGAAGTGGTGTCTGCCAGCGTCGCCAATAGAGGCCACAAGGACCGGCCCGGACTGCAGGACGTTGGTGATGCCCACATGCGAACCGCCAGCACGTCAGGGTACATCCGCGTCGACTGGTTCACCCCTGAGGGCCTCCCGACCTGGGGCGATGGGCGTCTGACTATTCTTGGCACAGAAGGCTACATCGAGCTCCGCAAGTACGTCGACATCGCCGGCCGACCCGGCGAGAATCACCTCTTCCTTGTCGACCGGAAAGGCGTACAGCACATCGACTGTTCCGGCGTCGATCTGCCCTTCGGGCGGCAGTTCCTGGATGATGTGCGCAACCGCACCGAAACGGCGATGCCGCAGGAGCGGTGCTACAACGCCATGAAGATGGCGCTCACGGCGCAGGCAATGGCGGAGCAGGGTACGGAGTGGCAGCAGTGAGCAAGATTTTTAACGTCGCCATCGTCGGCTGCGGCATCGGCCGCTCGCACATCGTGGAGGGCTACCTCCCCAACGCTGACAAGTACAAGGTCGTCGCGCTGTGCGATCTCAATCAGGAAAGGCTGGACAAGATCGCCGACGAATTCGGCATCGAGCGCCGCATCGTCAATTTCGACGACCTCCTGACCATGGACGACATCGACGTCATCGATGTCTGCACGCCCCCCGGCGCTCACCTGCCGATGATCCTTGCTGCCCTCAGGGCGGGCAAGCACGTCATCTGCGAAAAGCCGCTGGTCGGTTCGCTCAAGGACATCGACACCGTCATGGCCGCCGAAAAGGAAGCCCCTGGCAAGCTGATGCCTGTCTTCCAGTACCGCTTCGGCGACGGTATCGAGCAGGTCAAGAAGATCATCGATGCTGGCATTGCAGGCAAGCCATTCACCGGCACCGTCGAAACCATGTGGCGCCGGGAGGCGGCCTATTACGCTGTGCCGTGGCGCGGCAAGTGGAAGACCGAGCTCGGCGGCGTCCTCATGGGCCACGCCATCCACCCGCACGACATCTTTACCTACCTCATGGGCGACATCGCCCGCATCTTCGGTCGGGTCGCGACCCGGGTAAACCCGATCGAGGTGGAGGACTGCATCTCTGCCTCCGTCGAGATGAAGAGCGGCGCTCTGGCGAGCTTCACAGCGACGCTCGGGTCAGCCGATGAGATCACTCGAATTCGCCTCTCCTTCGAGAATGTCACCTTCGAAAGCGACCACGCCCCCTACAATCCGGGCGAAAAGCTCTGGAAAATACTCCCGCGCAACGACGAGGCCAAAAGCAAGATCGATGCGCTTCTGGCGAACTGGCAGCACGTTCCGTCACGTTTCCAGACGCAGATGGCGCGGTTTCACGATGCCCTCACGGGCAAGGGCGACCTGCCGGTCACCAGCACCGATTCACGCCGCTCGCTTGAACTGGTGACGGCATTCTACCATTCCTCGTCCACCCATCAGGACGTCGCGCTGCCGCTCGGCCCGGACCACCCGCTCTACCAGAGCTGGGTGCCGGCCCAGTTCCGCTAATTCAGGAGACCCAAGTCCATGTCGACGAGCATTGAACTTCGGCAACTCAAAAAGGCCTATGGCGACGTCGAGGTCATTCATGGCGTCGACCTCTCCATTGCACCGGGCGACTTCACAGTGTTTGTCGGGCCCTCGGGCTGCGGCAAGTCGACCCTCCTGCGCATGATCGCGGGGCTCGAGCCGATTACCGGCGGAGACCTTCTGATCGATGGGCAACGCATGAACGAGGTTCCGGCGGCCCGGCGCGGCATCGCTATGGTGTTCCAGTCCTATGCGCTCTACCCGCATATGAGCGTCTACCAGAACCTCGCCTTCGGACTTGAAACCGCAAAGATGCCGAAGGCCGAGATCGCGACGCGCGTCCAGCGAGCCGCTGAAATCCTCAAGATCGAGCCGCTTCTCAAGCGCAAGCCCAAGCAGCTTTCGGGCGGCCAGCGGCAGCGCGTGGCAATCGGCCGGGCCATTGTGCGCGAGCCCAAAATCTTTCTTTTCGACGAACCGCTGTCCAACCTCGACGCTGAACTGCGCGTCGCCATGCGCGTCGAAATCGCTAAGCTGCACAACGATCTTGGGAACACCATGATCTACGTGACGCACGATCAGGTTGAGGCCATGACCATGGCGGACAAGATCGTCGTGCTGCGGGCTGGCGTGATCGAGCAGTCAGGTGCGCCGCTCGATCTTTATAACAATCCGCGAAATCTCTTTGTCGCCGGCTTCATCGGGTCGCCGAAGATGAATTTTCTGTCGGTGAGTGCCGATGGGGACGCCCTGCGAGCCGGTTCACATACTTTCTCCGTGGGCCGCAGCGTCTCCGGAGCGACGACACTTGGCGTTCGACCGGAACATATCACCGTGGTCGATGGAACCGGTATTCACCTCGCCGACGTGAAGGTCGACCTCGTTGAAAATCTGGGTGGACAAACGGTCGTCTACGCGACGACGACCGATGGCCAGCCGATGACGATCGTGCTCGAAGGCCAGCGCGAAGTCGCACCGGGGACCACCGTGCCGATTCATGTCGACCCCTCCAAGGTGCACCTCTTCAATGCCGAAGGCCTGGCCATACGGTAGCCAAGCCAAAGCGCAAACTTCTTTTGGAGCCTCGCTGTTTCGCAGCGAGGCTTTTTCTCTTTCGAAGGCGCCGTTAACCTGGGGGCATGCTCTGCGCAAATACGTGCATCGGGCATTGATTCTGATAAGTGCACTTATTATATGCGTGCCCATCCAATAGCGCTGGATGCCATGCAGGACACCTCTACATCCCAAGTGACGGTAGGCCACCTCGTCAACGACGTGGCGCGCCTCTTTAGGCGGCGCTTCGAAGAGCAGGCGCGTGCACATGGACTGACGCTGACCCAGTGGAAGGTCATCGCTCACCTTTATCGGCAGCCCCAGATCACGCAGGTGGCTCTGGCCGGCCACGTCGACTCCGATCCGATGACAATGAGCGGCGTACTTGATCGGCTAGAGAAACGCGGACTGATCGAGCGCGAGCCCAACCCCACCGATAGCCGCGCCAAACTTGCCCGTCTCAGCCCCGCCGGAACCCAGCTATACTCGACGGCCAAGGCAGTCGGCACGCAGATGCACGCTTCGGCGCTGGCGGGTCTTGACGAGCGCCGCCGCCAGGCTTTGGTCGCCTCGCTCGAAACCATTCGAAACAACCTCAACGACATGCCGGCCCAGCCGAACGTGAAAGACGTCTAAAATGAGCGCTCAAGCTTCCGAAACCCGGGCCTGCCAAGGCGAGGTAGTGACCATCTCGCGCGCCGACAATGCCAACCCTAAGCCTGAATCTGCGTCGCCGCAGTCCGCCGCAGAAGCGGCGCCGAGGAAGGGGCGCGGCCGCCGCACGCTGCTGATGGTTGCCGTGCCGCTTGTGTTGGCTGTCGTCGGGGGCTGGTTCTACCTGAACGGTGGCCGCTATGAGGAAACCGACAATGCCTATGTGCAGCAGGCCAAGGTGGCGCTATCGGCCGACGTGGCCGGTCGCATAATCGACGTGCGGATCTCGGAAAACCAGGCTGTAACGAAGGGTGACGTGCTGTTCACGATCGACCCTCAGGCCTACCAAATTGCGCTTGAGCAGGCCAAGGCAGCGCTGCTGTCTGCCCGGGTGAACGTCGAGCAGCTCAAGGTGACCTATGCGACGGCCGAGGCCACCAAGGAGGCTGCCGAAGCCACTCTCGAGCTTCAGCAGGCAACCTTCGATCGGCAAAAGAGCCTGGTGGACCAAGGCGTGTCGTCGACGTCGACCTTGGACCAGCCCAAGCTCGCACTGCAGCAGGCACAGAACGGGGTGACGACGGCTCGCCAGCAGGTGGCGAGCGCCACGGCCGCGCTGGCCGGTGATCCAGAGATACCAACGGATCAGCATCCTGCAGTCCTTGCAGCGATTGCGCAGGTGGAGCAGGCCAAGCGCAATCTTGGCAAAACCACTGTGGCTTCCCCGGCCGATGGCATCATCAGTCAGGTCTCGAGCCTCAACGTCGGCCAGTTCGTGGCGGCCGGCACCACGATCGCAAGTTTGGTAGAGACTGACGAAAGCTGGGTGGAAGCCAATTTCAAGGAAACGCAACTTGGCGCCATCCAGATCGGCATGCCGGTCGAGGTCACGGTCGACGCCTATGCCGATCAGCCGCTGGAGGGCCATGTCGCCAGCATCGGCGCAGCCACAGGATCGGAATTTTCGTTGATCCCGGCGCAGAACGCCACGGGGAACTGGGTGAAGGTTGTCCAGCGGGTGCCGGTCCGGGTCGAATTCGACGAGGCGGAAATGGCAGAAGTGCTGCGGTCGGGCATGAGTGCTTTGGTCAGCGTCGACACCGGTCATTCGACGCTCGACAGGCTGACTGGAAAATAAGTGAAGGACCGGGCCTTGCTGCCCGGTCATCCTCTTTCGGAGCCGAGCCATGGCCCAGGCGGTTTCTCAACCGACCATTGTCGTCAAGAACAAGACCCTTCTGACAATCGCGCTGATGCTCGGCACGATCATGCAGGTGCTCGACACCACGATCGCCAACGTGGCCTTGCCGCACATGGCTTCGGCTTTGGGGGCTGCGCAGAACGAAATTACCTGGGTCCTCACATCCTACATCGTGGCAGCGGCCATTGCCACGCCTCTGACTGGCTGGATGAGTGACCGGCTGGGTCAGCGGCGCCTTTTCATCTTCGCCGTCATTGGCTTCACGATTGCCTCGCTGCTGTGCGGCATCGCGACCAGCCTGCCCGAAATGGTGTTGTTTCGCATTCTGCAGGGGCTTTGCGGCGCCATGATCGCGCCGCTGGCCCAGACCGTTCTGCTCAACATCAACCCCAAGGAGCGCATTGGCCAGGCGATGGCCATTTATGGCATGGGCATCATGGTCGCACCCATAATCGGGCCGACCCTTGGCGGCTGGCTGACCGAAACCTTTGACTGGCGCTGGGTCTTCCTGGTGAACCTGCCGGTGGGCATTCTGTGTGCCACCATGCTGATGCTCTACATGCCCAATACGGAGATCAAGAAGCGCCGCTTCGACTTCTTCGGGTTCGGCATGCTGGCGCTCGGCGTCGGCGCGTTGCAGCTGATGCTGGACCGGGGCGCAGAGAACTCCTGGTTCCAATCGACGGAGACCTGGATCGAGCTGGGATTGGTGCTGTCCGGCATCTGGGTCTTCGTCATCCACTCGCTGACGGCAAGGCGGCCTTTCGTCGATCTGCGCATCTTCAAGGATGCCAATTTTACCCTTGGCTCGCTCTTCATGATGGTGATGGGCATCACCCTGTTTTCCGGTCTCGCCCTGTTGCCGCCCCTGCTGCAGAACCTCATGGGCTATTCCGTGATCTTCACAGGTCTCTTGATGGCGCCACGTGGCCTCGCCACCATGGTCGCCATGATGTTCGTGGGCCGCATGAGCGGCAAGATCGATGCGCGTCTCATGATGCTGTTTGGTACGGCGCTAATGTCCTATTCGCTCTGGGAGATGACCAAGTTCAATCTCCAGATGGACTACTGGCCCGTCATCATCACCGGAGCCATTCAGGGATTTGGCATGGGATTTCTGTTCGTGCCTCTATCGACAATGGCCTTCGCCACCATCGCTCCCCCCCTGCGCGCCGACGCGACGTCGATCTTCAGTCTGGTCCGCAATCTGGGGCAGGGTATCGGTATTTCCCTGGTATCAGCCGTGCTGTCGAGCATGATGCAGGTGAACCACGCCGAACTGGCCGCGCGCCTGACAGCGACCTCACAAGCCGTCGCGATGCAGATGCCGGGCCTTCTGACCGGCAATGCCCGGATCGTCTCGATCATCAACGGCCTTGTGGCCCAGCAGTCGGCAATCCTGAGCTATCTGGATGACTTCTGGCTGATGATGATCCTGTCCATCAGTTCAATTCCGCTCATTCTGCTGCTGCGTGGCTCGAGAAGAAGCGCCAAGCCGAAGAGCAAGGAAGAAGAAGCCCTCGAGCGGGCCCACGCGATGGCCGAATAAGACGAGCCCGGCTTCAGCCTGGCTTGTCCCTGATAAGCCAAAAACGAAAGGCCGGACTAATGTCCGGCCTTTGGATCGTTTCTTCGATTTCGAAGATTGGAGCG
Organism: Devosia oryzisoli; assembly: GCF_014837245.1. GTDB lineage: Bacteria > Pseudomonadota > Alphaproteobacteria > Rhizobiales > Devosiaceae > Devosia > Devosia oryzisoli. Next base: position 240,835 of record NZ_JACYFU010000003.1, on the reverse strand, counting down.
GGCGATGGGATTCGAACCCACGACCCTAACCTTGGCAAGGTTATGCTCTACCCCTGAGCTACACCCGCGCTCCGTTGACTTGGCACCCTTGGCAGTGCCCCGACGGGCGCCTATATGCCCAATCGTCCGACTGATTGCAACCCACAATTTTGTACTTCCATGAACTTGTGGGAAGCCCGACGGGGCTGGGGCTTGTCAGCATCCCCTCCCGGGCGCAGAAAGGCCGGAGCGCCCATTTTCCTTGTGAGCGGAAGAGCCGTTAGCCATGACAATCTCTCTCGATGGCGCGCCCAGCGCCTCCCAGGTCCCAGCCAATATTATCCGCGAATCGAGCGACGCCGCGTTCAAGGCCGACGTGATCGACGCCTCCCTTGAAGCACCGGTGCTGGTCGACTTCTGGGCGCCCTGGTGCGGTCCATGCCGTCAGCTGACGCCCACCTTGGAAAAGGTTGTGACGGAGAAGGCGGGCAAGATTCGCCTCGTGAAGGTCAATATCGACGAGCATCCGCGCATTGCCGGTCAACTCGGCGTTCAGTCGATTCCTGCAGTCTTCGCCTTCGCCGGCGGCCGGCCCGTGGACGGGTTCATGGGTGCCATGCCCGAAGGTGAGGTTCGCCGCTTCGCCGAGCGGGTCATTGCTGCTGCACCAGCCGGCGCCCCACCGGCGGATTCGCTCGAGGGGCAGATATCCGAAGCGCTCGAGGTGGCTAAGCAGGCGCGAGAGGCGGGCGACCTCTCCCAGGCGGCGCAGATTTTCGGCATGGTTCTCCAGCACGTCCCTGACCATGTGGAGGCCCTGTTGGGGCTGGCCGGCATCTACCTTGATGCAGGCGAACTCGAGCAGGCCCGCGCGACGCTGGACTTGATCCCTGAAGAGCAGCGCAAGGGCGACGCTTACACCGCAGTTGCGAGTACCATCCGGCTCAAGGACGAAGCATCTGGACTTTCGGAGGCCGCTGCCCTGGAAGCAACCGTCGCGGCCGATCCCGATAACCATCAGGCCCGCTTTGACCTGGCCGTGGTGCGCAATGCAGAAGGCAAGCGGCTTGAGGCGGCCGAGGCTCTTGTGGCGATCTTCAAGCGCGATCGCACCTGGAACGATGACGCCGCGCGCAAGAAGCTGCTGGAGTTCTTCGAAGCCTGGGGCCCGAAGGACCCCGCAACGGTAAAGGGCCGCCGCCTCCTGTCGGCCGCGCTGTTCTCCTGAGGTTCGGCATGCCAGCCCGTCCCGTCAGTCCTGCGCAATTGCCCAAGTCGGTGCCGGTGTTCCCCTTGTCCGGTGCGCTACTGCTGCCGTTCTCGCATCGGCCGCTCAATATCTTCGAGCCGCGTTATATCGAACTGGTAGATGCGGCTCTGCGGGGCGATCGCCTGATCGGGCTTATCCAGCCCGAGGACACGAGCGAGGAAAGCCCGGCGGGGCGGGCGCCGCTGCAAAAGGTGGGATGCCTGGGGCGCCTTACGCACTTCGAGGAAAACGGAGACGGCCGCTACTTCATCATTCTTGAAGGGCTGGCCCGTTTTCGTCTGGTCCATGAATTGACGGTGATGACCCCATATCGCCAATGCGTCATTTCTGCTGAAGATTTCGCCGATGACTTTGTTCGCGATGTCGGCGAGGGCGATGTCGATCGCACCCGCTTCGTCCGCATGATGCGAGACTATGCCGAGTTCGCAAACATCGAGCTCAACTGGGAAGAGATCGAGCGCACCGGCACCGCAGACCTCGTCAACTTCTGTTGCATGGTTTCTCCCTATGGGGCGGCGGAAAAGCAGGTGCTGCTGGAGGCGCCCACGCTCAGCGACCGGGCGGAAACTTTGATCGCCATGACCGAATACGAAATGGCGCGGGGCCGTGCAGGCGGCGGGGCGCCGCTCAACTGATGGCCGCACATGTACCCAGTTCTCCCCCGGCGCGGCATGTCGTGGATCGGCGCGTTTTGGAGATGCTGGTCTGCCCACTGACCAAGACGCGCCTGGTGCTATCAAAAGAGGGCGATGAACTGATCTCCTTGGCTGCCCGCCTGGCCTTCCCGATCGCCCAGGGGGTGCCGCTCCTCAGCCTCGAGGAAGCGCGGGACGTCGAGCCTGACGAGGTGCGCCTGATCTCCAGCCAGGGTGACTAGAGCGGCAAGCCGCTGAGAAGTCTCGGCGCGCCGTTGCTGCCCGTGCCGGCTGCCGCTCGGATGAGCGCCGATTTCACCGGCGCTGCCCTGTCCACCAACCCGAGCCCGAAGTCCCGGAGGGCCCTCAGGGGTGCCAGGTCGTTGGAAAACAGCCTGTTCATGCCGTCCGTCACGAAGGCCATGGATGCCGTGTCGAAACGACGCCACGATTGGTAGCGGCCAAGGACCTCGTCGCTCCCGGGATCGATTCCCAGCCGCAGCGCCTCGACGACCACTTCGGCCAGGGCGGCGACGTCCTTGAGGCCCAGGTTCAGCCCCTGCCCGGCGATGGGATGAACGACATGGGCCGCGTCCCCGACCAGCGCCAGCCGTGGGCCGATGAAGCTGCGGGCGACCTGCAACCGCAGCGGAAAGCCTTTGAGCGCGTCTTCGAGGGAGACCGACCCGAGGGTCGACCCCATCACCGCTTCGATCTCCTGCGCCAGGTCTTCTGCGGGAAGGGCCAGTGCACGACGCGCACCCGCCTCGCTTTCGGTCCAGACCAGGGACGATCGGTTTCCCGGGAGCGGCAGGCTGGCGAAGGGGCCGGCAGGGCGGAAGTGCTCATAAGCGACCCCGTCATGCGGCAACTCGTGCGCAATGGTCGCCACAAGCCCGGTCTGGCCGTAGTCATGCCGAATGACGTCGATGCCCGCCTGCGCCCGAAGGAAGGATTGTGCGCCGTCGGCCGCCACGACGAGGCGGCCCCGCAGCGTCCGGTTGCCATCCAGTTCCAGTGTCGCGACAGGACCGGAGCCCGACCAGGTCCGGATTTCGGCAGGGGCCAGAACCGACAGGAGCGTGCCCGTGGCGCCGAGCAGGGCCGCTGCGCTGGTGCGATTGGGCACCATGTGCGCAAATGGCTCGCCCGGCGCGATCTCCCCGTCAAACTGCAGGAACAGCGGCCGAGAGATGTCGCCTTGGCCCGAGTCGGTGATCCGCATGGCAAGGATGGCCTGCGCCTCGCTCGCCATGTCGTTCCAGACGCCGAGAGCCTCGAAGATGCGCCGCACGCCTGCAGCGATGGCAGAAGCCCGGTTGTCCTGTGGCACCGCAAGGGGGCGGCGGTCCACCAGCGCAAGCTTGATCCCCGGCGCCGATTGGGCGAGTGCAAGGCCGAGCGTGAGGCCGACAGGGCCCGCGCCCACGATGATGACGTCGTATATGCCCTGCACCGGGTCGTTCATGTTCCGCCTCTTTCGTTTTCATGGCCATTGTCCCTCCCGCACCTGCAGTTCGCAAGAGCGCCATTGCCGCGCTTATGCTCGTGGCTGTGATGTGATTATGTTTTGTGCAGGTACTTTGGGAGCTGCACAAAATATATGCGGTTTGCGTTCTGTAAAGGGATGTTAATGGCTCGCTCTCACATAAGTAACTGATATAAAAACACTTTCCGTTTCCTCTGTGGCTTGGCACGGCATTTGAGTCTGTTGTGGGCGTCCAGCATGCGCCAACCGGCGCCAAAGGGGGTCACATGAAACTGGTGGTTGCCATCATCAAGCCATCCCGGCTCGAAGAAGTGCGGCAGGCGCTCAATTCCCTCGACGTGCACGGCATGACCGTCACCGAGGTGAAGGGCTATGGCCGACAGAAGGGGCACTCGGAAATCTATCGCGGTACCGAATACGCCGTGCATTTCCTGCCCAAGCTCAAGGTTGAAATCGCCGTCCACGACGCGCTGGCCGATGCGGTCAGTTCAGCGATCCGCGATGCGGCCCAGACCGGCCGCATTGGCGATGGGAAGATCTTCATCCTCGACCTCCTGGCTGTGACCCGCATACGCACCGGCGAGACCGGCGCGGCCGCTCTTTAAGCGTCATCCCCATTCCGGAGACAACACAATGAAACTGTCCAAAGTTCTTGGGGGTGCGACCCTGGCCTCCCTGCTGCTGGCCCTGCCGGCCCTTGCCCAGGATGCTGCAGCCCCCGCCGCGGAAGCGGCGGCCGTGGTCGACAAGGGCGACGTCGCCTGGATGCTCGTTTCCACTATGGTCGTCATTGTCATGACCATTCCGGGCCTGGCCCTGTTCTACGGCGGCCTGGTTCGGGCAAAGAACATCCTCTCGGTCCTGACCCAGGTGTTCATGGGTTTTTCCATGATCGCCATTCTCTGGGTGGCCTACGGCTACTCGCTGGCCTTCGCCGGCCCCACCGAAGGTGGCCTCTCGGCCTTCATCGGCGATTTCTCCAAATTCTTCCTCTCCGGCGTGACGCTCGAGTCTCGTGCGGCGACCTTCTCGGCCGGCTTCGAACTGCCCGAGTTGGTCTTCGTGACCTTCCAACTGACCTTTGCCTGCATCACCTCGACCCTCATCGTCGGCGGTATCGCCGAGCGCATGAAGTTCGGGGCGCTGATGGCGTTCCTGGCCATCTGGTTCACCTTCTCCTACATCCCGATGGCGCACATGGTCTGGTCTGGCCCCGGCCTGCTGTTCGGCATGGGGGCCTATGACTTTGCCGGCGGGACCGTGGTCCACATCAACTCCGGTGTCGCCGCCCTTGTCGCCGCCCTCGTCCTCGGGCCCCGCATGGGCTACCTCAAGGAGCCGACGCCGCCCCACAACCTCGTGCTGACCTATGTCGGCGCAGGCCTGCTGTGGTTTGGCTGGTTTGGCTTCAACGCCGGCTCCAACCTCGAGGCCAATGCGCTGACCGCCGTTGCTCTCATGAACACCGTGCTGGCGCCTGCTGCAGGCGCGCTGGCCTGGGCCCTGGGCGAAAAGATCACCCGTGGACATGCCTCGGCCCTCGGTGCCATGTCCGGTGCCGTCGCCGGCCTCGTGGCGATCACCCCCGCTGCCGGCTTCTCCGGCGTCGGCGGTGCCATCATCCTCGGCGCCGTTGCCGGCGTGGTCTGCCTGTGGGCCGTGGTCAATCTCAAGCCGATGCTGAAATACGACGACTCGCTCGACGTCTTCGGCATCCATGGCGTCGGTGGCATCGTCGGCGCGCTCGGCACCGCCATCGTGGCCAACCCCTCCTTGGGCGGCTATCCGCTCGATGGCTACACCATGGGCGGCCAGTTCATGATCCAGCTCACCGGCGTCATCGTGGCCGTGGTCTGGTCGGGCGTGGTTGCGCTGGTGGCCATGCTGATCGTCAGGGCGATTTTCGGCGGGGCCAAGGTGTCCGAGGCAGCCGAAAGCGACGGCCTCGACCTCTCGACCCACGGCGAACGCGCTTACAACTGATCTCACTCCGGCAGGTGGCGCACTGTGCCCCCTGCCACACACGCTGTGCCTGGGGCCCGGCCATTCGAGCCTAGCTCTCATGGCCTTCTCGCCTCGAACTGCTCCACTGGAGCAGTTCGCGCCCCGGAGGGGCGACGGCTCGAAGCGTGCGGCTCATGCCCTTCTGGCCCGCCACAGAGGCTTCCCACTCGCAAATCGTGGGCCGCACACTTCGATCCGTTTCTTCTGGCCGCCAAGGCGGCCTGCCGCCAATGGTCACTCTCTCAGCTCCCCGTTCACGAGCCGCAGGGTTAGCCTGCGATTAACCATGGACCGCTAGCATGGCGGCACATCGGGCCTCCTTCTCCTCCCGGCCCGGCAAAGAGTAATGCGTGCCCATGCCATCCCATCCCGTCCCCACCGTCGATGACGTCCGCCCCGTGCCTGTGCGCAGCCGCGCCACGGGCAAGAGCCGCACCGCTGCGCCGGTGGCCCCGGCGCCCATCCTGTCGATTCGCATCCCGCTGCGCACCGCGGGCCTGCTGCTGCTTGGTCTGAGCGCCGTGTTCCTCCTGGCCATGGCCTCCTGGTCGGTGGATGATCCCTCGCTGTTCTTTGCCACCGACAAACCGCCTTCCAACTGGCTGGGCTTTCCCGGCGCGGTGATGGCCGACCTCGGCTTCCAGTTCCTGGGGCTGGGCGCCCTCGTCATGGTCGTGCCGCTGGCCCTCTGGGGCTGGGCGATGGCGCGCCGCCTGCAGCCCACGCATATGGGCCTGCGCCTGCCGTCCTGGATCGGCGCCACGGTGCTGGCCTCGGGCGTTCTTGCCTTCCTGCCCATGCCCGAAAGCTGGCCGCTGCCGACCGGTCTTGGCGGCCTTGCCGGCATGATGTTCTCCAACCTGGCCGGCATGATTGCCGGAGCCGACCCGCAGCCGGTGACCTCCATCCTCTTTGCCATCATCATCGCGGCTCCGGCCCTGGCGCTGTTCTGGATCGCCATGGGCCTCGGGACGGCCGTGCCCACCCGGCCGCTCAAATCGGCCAAGGGCAGGGCGGCTGCGGCCGACGAAGCCGATGATCCCGAACCCAACCCGCTGGTCGAGGTGGCTCTGGGCGCAATTGTCCACATGGGCTATTCGCTGCGCACCGCCTTCCGCCGGGCCCGCGCCACCCATGCCGCTCGCCACCAGGCCGACGACCGGGAGGAGTTCGACCACGATGCCGAGCCCTCGCTCGATGGCGCCGCGCCCGAAGTGTCGATCGACCGCGAGCCCGTCGTGGCTGCATCGCAGCGCCGCATCCACGCGCCCGTGGCGCAGCCGGTGGAGCCGGCCTTCGAGCCCAGCCCGCGGGTCAACGCGCCCACCGACTACGACGACACCGCCATCGACTATCCCGACGACGACGAGGACGCCGTGCCTTTCGTCCCCGACGTGCCGGCAGCGCCGCGCACGCAGCGCGGCGATTCGCGCTTCCAGCCCGTGGACCACACCGCCCCGCGCGTTCCGGTGTCCGCTCCCGCGCCGCGCCCGGCGCAGGGCCAGCGCCAGTTCCGCGAAGCCCAGGGGTCCTTCCTCAACGAACCGGGCGGTTTCGAGCTGCCGGCCCTCAGCCTGCTGGCCGAGCCGCAGCGCAAGGGTGTGTCGGCCGAGCATGCGCCCGAACATCTTGAGGCCATGGCCCGCAAGCTCGAGGAAGTGCTGCAGGATTTCGGCGTCAAGGGCGATATCATCAATGTCCGCCCCGGTCCCGTCGTCACCCTCTTCGAACTCGAGCCCGCGCCCGGCATCAAGTCGAGCCGCGTCATCTCGCTGGCCGATGACATCGCGCGGTCCATGAGCGCCATCTCGGCCCGCGTCGCGGTCGTGCCCGGCCGTAATGCCATCGGCATCGAACTGCCGAACAAGGACCGCGAAACCGTCTACTTCCGCGAGATGCTGGCGTCGTCCGATTTCGAGAAGATGAAGGGCAAGCTGCCGATCTGCCTGGGCAAGACCATTGGCGGCGAGCCGGTGATCGCGGACCTCGCGCGCATGCCGCATCTGCTCATCGCCGGCACCACCGGCTCGGGCAAGTCGGTCGGCATCAACACCTTCATCCTCTCGCTGCTCTACCAGATGACGCCCGAGCAGTGCCGCATGATCATGATCGATCCGAAGATGCTCGAACTCTCGATCTATGACGGCATCCCGCATCTGCTCACGCCCGTCGTGACCGATCCGCACAAGGCGGTGGTGGCGCTCAAATGGGCGGTGCGCGAGATGGAAGACCGCTACCGCAAGATGAGCAAGATCGGTGTCCGCAACATCGACGGGTTCAACCAGCGCGTGGCCGAGGCGGCCAAGGAAGGTCGCGTCATCACCCGCACGGTGCAGACCGGCTTTGATCGCGAGACCGGCGAGGCCATCTTCGAGAGCGAGGAGTTCGATCTCGAGCCCTTGCCCTATATCGTCATCATCGTCGACGAAATGGCGGACCTGATGATGGTGGCCGGCAAGGACATCGAAGGCGCCATCCAGCGCCTGGCGCAGATGGCCCGCGCCGCCGGCATTCACATGGTCACCGCTACGCAGCGCCCGTCGGTGGACGTCATCACCGGCACCATCAAGGCCAACTTCCCCACCCGCATCTCCTTCATGGTGACGTCGAAAATCGACTCGCGCACCATTCTGGGCGAGCAGGGCGCCGAGCAGCTGCTGGGCAATGGCGACATGCTCTACATGGCCTCGGGCGGCCGCACCAAGCGCCTGCACGGTGCGTTCGTGGCCGACCGGGAAGTGGAAAGCGTCGTTGCCCATCTCAAGAGCCAGGGCACGCCGGACTATCTCGACAACATCACCGAGGAAGACGAGGACGGCGGCTTCGGCGAAAGCGCTGGTGGCGGCGGCGACGACAGCTATGGCGGCTCGGGCGACGAACTCTACGACAAGGCCGTCCACATCGTCATGACCGACAAGAAGGCCTCCACCTCCTACGTGCAGCGGCGCCTGGCTATCGGCTACAACAAGGCCGCGACGCTGATCGAGCGCATGGAGCGCGAAGGGGTCATCAGCCCGGCCAACCACGCCGGCAAGCGTGAGATCCTGGTGGGCGACAACGCCGACGGCTATTGAGGCCGCTCACCACCATGCAAAGCCCGGCCGGTGTGCCGGGCTTTTTGCTTTCCAAAGAGCCTTCCGCTGCCCGACGGCATGCCGAAGCCCCGCCCGGGCAATGACCCTGCGGTTGCATGAGAGGTGACGGTGCCCGGAGGCGGCACCCGCCTCGGAGTTTGGTAAGTGTGTGAGACGAGAACCGCCTCCGGGCGCCGGGTTTTCTGACGCGAGGTTCTTCAAAGGATCGGCGTTGGCCCTGTTGATCCTCTAACCCCGGCCCAGGCTCCGGAACGATGCAGAGCCCTCCCGACAGTCGCCGGGCAGTTGATCGTTGCAACTCCATCACGCCCGGCTGATGGGGGCAGTATGGCAGGGGATTTTGGGGCGGGGAGAAGGGGGAGAGTTTGGTGTTTTGCTGGGGCGCTGGCAGGCGCGGCAGCACCCCCTCATCCGGCCCTTCGGGCCACCTTCTCCCCGAGAGGGAGAAGAATTGGGCTGGTGGATGGTGAAGCAGGCTGTTCTTATTCCTCTCCCTCTCGGGGAGAGGTGGCCGGAGCGGAGCAGAGGTCAGTGAGGGGGATTGAGTCCGGAAGGCCTTCCGGTCTCGCGCTATGGTGAGAACTGGGGCGTGGGAACTTTCCCCCTCTTGCCGCAATTGCTTCCTACGGTAAGCTTATGGGGCTGTTTACGAGGAAATTCTGTACATGCTTAGACGCCATGTTCTTCTGCTGGGGGCTGCGGCCGCCCTGGCGCCGGTGCTTCCGACCCTGGCGCTCGATCGCGCGCTGACGCCCGAGGAGCAGCAGCTGATCGCCGAGATCAACGCGCACAACTCGGCCATCCGCACCATGGCCGGCCGGTTCCTGCAGATCGACACCCAGGGTGGCCGCACCGAGGGAACGTTCTTCCTCGAGCGGCCCGACAAGGTGGCGTTCCGCTATGCGCCGCCCAGCCGCGAGGAAATCGTGTCGCAGGGCCGGGGCTTTTATGTGCTCAACCGGCGCGACGAAACCTATTATGCCTATCCGCAGGATACGATCCCGCTGCGGCAGTTCCTGGGCAGCGACATAGACCTGCTCAACGCCAACGTGGTCGATGTGACGACGTCTGACGGCTATATCTCGATCACCGTCATCGACAACACGGTCGCCGGCACCGTGCAGGTGTCGCTGATCTTTGACACCGAGACCAAGGATCTGTCGCAGTGGACGCTGGTCGAGCCGAGCGGGGCCGAGCTGACGTTCTCGCTCTACGATATCCAGAAGGGGGTGGATATTCCGCGCGCCTTCTTCTCCATCCCCGCCACCTACAAGGGCGTGGATCCGGCCAAGCGCTGAATTGAGGAAACGGAAAAAGCCCCGCTCGCCGGGGCTTTTTTTTGCCTAATGGCCCAAGGCCAGGAGAGCGACGATGCCCAGGCCGCCGACCGCGATGCGCCACCAGGCGAAGGGGGCAAAGCCGTAGCGGCTGACGAAATTGAGCAGGTAGCGCACGACGATGGCGCCCACGATGAAGGCGGCGGCAAAGCCGATGGCGACGCTGAGCATGATGCTGCCGTCGATCATGTCGCGGCTCTTGTAGAGATCGTAGCCGAAGGCACCCACCATGATGGGCAGGGCGATGAAGAAGGTGAATTCGGCGGCCGCCCGCTTGCTGGCGCCGAACAGCATGCCGCCCACCACAGTCGAGCCCGAGCGGGAGACGCCCGGCACCAGCGACAGCATCTGAAAGAGGCCAATGATCAGCGCCAGATGCCACGGGAAGCGGTAGATGTCGTCGTATTTCGGCTCGAGCTTGAGCCGGTCCACGATGAGGAGGATGACCCCGCCCACCAGCAGCGTGATGCAGATGAGCAGCGCGGATTCCCAGAGGTCGCCCTGGATGAAATCGCGCAGCAGCACGCCCGCGACAACCGCCGGAAGGCAGGCGAGGATGACGGAGAGGGCGAACTGCCAGGCATAGGCCTTGCCGGTCAGCGCGTCGAGAATGAGGACGCCCAGCCGCGCGAAGTACACGGTGATGACGGCGAGGATGGCACCGAGCTGGATCAGGACGAAGAAGGTCTTGGGCTGGCTGAGGCCGAAGAAATGGTCGGCCAGCAGCAGATGGCCGGTGGAACTGACGGGCAGAAATTCCGTCAACCCTTCCAGTATTCCGAGCAACAGAGGCACAAAAAGACCTTGATCGCCGTTCATGTGATCCCCTAACTCGTGTCTTGAAGGGTCCAAGCCGCAAACCTCTTATCCGTGTTCGCCCGGGCCGCCAAGGGAGGCTGCGGCTGCCCCCCGAAACCCAACAGGGAGTGTCTATGCCCAGCCTGGTTCACTATCCTCTCGACCCCGCGTCCCGCCTCATCCGGCTGATGTGCGCCGAATATGGCGTGCCGCTCGATCTGGAGGAAATCCGGCCCTGGCTGCGCGAAGAGGCGCTGCTCGAACTCAACCCGGCAGCGACCCTGCCCATTCTGTTCACCGACGCCGATGTGCCGATCGTGGGGATCATGGCGACGATCCACGCGGTGGAGGATTTCTACACGCCCGATGTGGCGGGGGGGCTGTTTCCGCTCGATCCGCTCGACCGCGCCGAGATGTGGCGGCTGGTGGAGTGGACGCTGGTCAAGCTCAACGACGAGGTAACGCGCTACCTCATCGAGGAAAAGATCGCCAAGCGCGACCAGCGCGGCGCGACGCCCGACCCGGCCGTGCTGCGGGCGGCCAAGGCCAACCTCAACGAGCACCTGCTCTATTTCAACTGGCTGCTGGCGAGCCGCAAATGGCTGGCGGGTCCCGACATGTCGCTGGCCGATTTTGCGCTGGCGGCGCACCTTTCGACGCTCGACTACATGGGCGATATCGACTGGGGCAAGGCGGTGGAGACGCGCGACTGGTATTCGCGCCTCAAGTCGCGGCCGGCCTTCCGCACGCTGCTCAACGACCGCGTCGTCGCCATGCCGCCTTCGCGGGGCTATGCGGACCTCGATTTTTAGGGGCAGTCGCGAGGGGACCCTCTGCGCCGTTTGCAGCCCTCGCTCTCAATGCCTAAACAGGGGTTCCCGCTTTCGCGGGAATGACCCGGATGACCATGGCAGGCACTGCAGATCAAACCGTCAGGCTTCTCGCCGAGCTCCAGGCCCGCGCCAAAGCGCTTGGCTTTGACGCCTTCGGCATCGCCCGGGCCGACGCGCGGCCGGACCTGCCCGCCAAGCTGCATCATGCGCTGGCCCAGGGCTGGCATGCCGATATGGAGTGGATGGCCGAGACCGAAGAGCGGCGTGGTAGTCCCACCGCGCTCTGGAGCGAGGCGAAGTCGGTCATCGTCCTCGGCGTCAACTATGCTCCGGCTGAAAATCCGCTGGACCTGCTGGAGCAGCGCACGGTGGGGGCCATTTCGGCGTACGCCCGCAATCGCGATTACCACGACCTCATCAAGGGGCGGCTCAAGGAACTGGCGGGCCTGCTGGCCCAGCGCTCGGGCGCCGATGTGAAGGTGTTCGTCGACACCGCTCCGCTGATGGAAAAGCCGCTGGCCGAGGCGGCAGGGCTGGGATGGCAGGGCAAGCATTCCGTGCTGGTCAGCCGGCCGTTCGGTTCCTGGCTGTTCCTGGGCGCGATCCTGACCTCGGCCGAGCTGCCGATCAACGCGCCGCACCCGGAAAACTGCGGCTCGTGCCGAAAATGCCTCGACATCTGCCCCACCGATGCCTTTCCCGCTCCGTTCCGGCTCGATGCGCGCAAGTGCCTGGCCTATTACAGCGTCGAACACAAAGGCCCGATTCCGCGGGAATTCCGGCGGCCCATGGGCAACCGCATCTATGGGTGCGACGATTGCCTGGCCGTCTGCCCGTGGAACAAGTTTGCTGCGCAAAGCCGCGAGGCGAGGCTCCGCAGCCGACCGGAGCTCGAAAGTCCCGCGCTGGCCGACCTGGTCGATCTCGACGATGCGGGGTTTCGCGCGCTGTTTTCCGGCTCGCCGATCAAGCGGATCGGGCAGGCCCGCTTCGTGCGCAACGTGCTGATCGGCATCGGCAACTCCGGCGACGAAGCGCTTGCGCTCAAGGCCGAGCAACGGCTCGATAATGCCTCGCCGCTGGTGCGGGGGGCAGCCATCTGGGCGCTGCGGCGGCTCGATCCGGAGCGGGCCGAGGCGCTGCGGCTGGACAGAATGGGCCGGGAGCGCGATAGCAGCGTCAACGCGGAATGGGACGGGACGGTGTGATGCGCGCCTTCTTCTTCGGGCTGGGGTTTTCCTCGCAGGCCAGTGCAGAGGCGATGCGCCAGAGCGGCGCGTTCAGCCAGATCGGCGGCACGGTGCGCAGGGCGGAAAAGGCCGCTGCGCTGGCCGAACGGCAGCTGCAGGCGGTCGTGTTCGATGGCACGGCGCCGGGGGTCGAGGTCGGGGCGGCGCTGCGCGCGGGGACGACGCATGTCATCCAGTCGATCGCGCCCGACGCGGAAGGCGATCCGGTGTTGCGACATCATCGGGGCGATCTCGATGCGGCGGCGGACCTTGAATGGCTGTGCTATTATTCGACCGTCGGGGTCTATGGCGATTTCGGCGGCGCGTGGATCGACGAGACGGCGCCATTGGTGCCGCGCAACATGCGCTCGGACTGGCGCGTGCTGGCCGAGGAGGAGTGGCGGGCCTATGCGAAGGCGCGTGGCGTGCCGCTCTGCATCCTGCGGTTGGCGGGCATCTACGGGCCCGGGCGCTCGACCTTCGACAAGCTGCGCGAGGGCACGGCGCGCCGCATCATCAAGCCGGGGCAGGTGTTCAATCGCATCCACGTTGCCGACATCGCGCGGGTGACGCTGCTGGCGGCGGAGCGGCGCCTCGCGGGCACGTTCAACCTGGCCGACGACGAGCCGGCGCCGCCGCAGGACGTCATTGCGCTGGGCGCCGGGATGCTGGGGCTGCCGGTGCCGCCGGACCTGCCCTTCGAAACGGCGGAGATGACGCCGATGCAGAAAAGCTTCTACCGGGACAACAAGCGGGTCTCCAACCGCGCCATCAAGCAGGCGCTGGGGATCGAACTGCTTTATCCCAGCTATCGGGACGGGCTCGCGGGCATCCTGGGAGCGGGGGGATGAGCCCGCAACCGGCCCGGGGCGCACCGGAGCGGCGCGTCCTTGAGGGGCGGTATGTGCGCCTCGAACCGTTGAACGTGCGGCACGCCGTGGACCTCATGGCGGCTTCGACCATGCCGGGCGGCGCGGATCGCTATCGGTGGCTGTTCCACGATGCGCCGCGAAGCGTTGCCGAAATGGAGGCGCGCATCGAGATCTTCAACGCCGGGCAGGACCGCTACGTGGCGGTGGTGGACCGGGCGAGCGGCAAGGCGCTGGGGCAGCAGGCCTGGATGCGCATCCGGCCCGAGCACGGTTCCATCGAGATCGGCGGCGTCTATTGGGGCCTGCCCATGGCGCGCACGCGGCTGGCGACCGAGGCGCTGTTCCTCTTTGCCCGCCACGCCTTCGACGACTTGGGCTACCGGCGCTTCGAGTGGAAGTGCAACAACCGCAATGACGGCTCCAAGGCCGCCGCGCTTCGCTTCGGCTTTACCTTCGAGGGCATTTTCCGGCTCGACATGATCGTCAAGGGCGAGAGCCGCGACACGGCGTGGTTCTCGATGCTCGAGAGCGAGTGGCCGGCGCTTCGGGCGGAGTATGAGCGCTGGCTCGCGCCGGAGAATTTCGATGCGGATGGGACGCAGCGGACGAAGCTGCGGGCGTGGGGATGAGACGGAGGTTCCCGCCTTCGCGGGAATGACGCGGTGGGAGATGGGGAGGTCCCAGTCGTTGACGGGTCGTCCTTTTGCTCTCAGTGTCATTCCCGCGAAAGCGGGAACCTCTGCTTGGTGCGGTTCAGGCCATCACAGCAGGCTCACCACCGCGGCCCTCAACCGCGCGAGGTCCTCCTCGCGGCTGAGGCGGTGGTCGCCGTCGGGGATGAGGGTGAGGGTGACCGGGTCGTGCAGGATGTGGGCGAGCAGTTTTTGCGCGTGCGCGGGGGGCACGTCGGGGTCCTTCCCGCCCTGGAGGATGATGACGGGGCAGCCGGTTTCGATGACGCGGCCGAAGAGGCGATGCCGGGCGCCGTCTTCGATGAGCGCGCGGCTATAGCGATAGGGGCCGTCGCCATAGGCGCTTTTACGTTCGACATAGCCTTGCCGCTCGAGCTTGGCCCAGGCGCGCGGCGTGAAGCGCTGCGGGATCAGGTCGGTGGCGGCATCGACCGCCGGCGCAAGGAGCACGATGCCTTTGAGGCGGCGCTCGCTATGCGCCAGAAGGCGTTGGGCGAGCAGCAGCGCCAGCCAGCCACCCATGGACGAGCCGCAGACGATCTGCGGACCAGCGGTGCTGGCAAAGACGGCCTCGGTCTCCTCCAGCCAGCGCGAGAACGTGCCGTCCTCGAAGCGGCCGCCGGACTGGCCGTGCCCGGAATAGTCAAAGCGGGTGACGGCAAGGCCGCGCTCGGCGCCCAGGGCATCGAGTGCACTGGCCTTGGCGCCGGTCATCACCGAACGAAAGCCGTTGAGCCAGAAGAGACCCGGCTCTGTTCCGGGCCGGTGCAACACCGCGATGTCGCGCGCCTCGGGGCCGTCGCCGACGTGCAGGGAATGGGCTTGCGGGGAACTCATGGGGCGAAAACGGCTTTAAATCACACGACAGGGGCGTTTCCCTGGCGCAACAGCGGCAATTTCGCTGCGGCTGCCAGTTGACTTTGCCCCCCGCTACCACGATTTTAAGCGCCATTCACCCCCAGGCACCACAGCACAAGGAACGCTTGCCATTCGCCGTCCGATGAGACCCGTTGCGCCCCAGAAAGATGGGCCGCTTGCCAATGAGGATATCACCAGTCCCGACGTTCAGTTGATCGATGCCAGCGGCGAAAACCGCGGCGTGATCCGGACGCGTGACGCCTTGGCCGAGGCGCAGGAAGCCGGGCTCGACCTGGTCCTGATCGCTGCCAACTCGCAGCCGCCCGTCGCCAAGATGCTCGATCTCGGGCGCTACAAATATGCGGCGCAGAAGAAGGCGTCCGAAGCGCGCAAGAAGCAGAAGGTGATCGAGGTCAAGGAAGTCCAGATGCGTCCGAACATCGATACGCACGACTACGAGACCAAGATGAAGGCGGTACATCGGTTCCTCGGCGACGGCGACCGCGTCAAGGTGACCATGCGCTTCCGTGGCCGCGAAATGGCGCACCAGGACATCGGCATGCAGCTTCTGCTCAAGGTGCGCGAGGAGACTGACAGCGTCGCCAAGGTCGAGTCGCAGCCCCGCGCCGAAGGGCGACAGATGGTGATGGTGCTGGCGCCGAAGTGAGGCGCTGACCGTTGCAAGTCGGAAGGAGCGGGCCATCGAGCCCGCTTTTTTTGTGCGCCTCGCTCCGCAGGCTTGGGCTCAGCGGTCAGCCGGCTCGGCGGGAACAGGTTCTGGCCAAGCCTTGTCTCAGTGTATCGCCCTGGCATCCACCTCGTCGGCGATAACGGCTCCGAGCCGTTGCGTCACGAGCTTCCAGCCCTCTCCCATATTGCGATAGGCCAGCCCATTTTGGGGGAGGACGAAGCCGGAATGGACCAGGCGCACGCGCGTTCCGTTGTCGACCGGAGCCAAGGTGATGGAGACGATCGTGTCCAGTCTGGAGCCGTAGCCGTCATTGTCTTCGTGGCCGCCCGACCAGGAGTAGGAGAGGCGCGCATTTTCCTCCACTTTGAGAACTTCGCAGACGATGGTCCCATCCCACCGTCCCGCTGGCTTGGTCTGGAAGGTGAAGCGCGTCCCCACCACCGGCGCGAAGCCCGAAGGCGGCATCATCCACCGCCCGATCAGGGCGCTGGTGGTGAGCACCTTCCACAGCAGGGAAGGGGCATGGGGGAAGACGTCCTCGACCACGATGGCCTGTGGGTCTGAAGGGAACGGGTCGGTCATGGATCGATCTCCTTGAGGAGTTTGCCAAGGTCGCCGAACCGCTCACGCCAGAAGCGGCCATAAAGGCTCATCCAGTCGGCCAGCGGCTCTAGGCCCTGCGGGTTGACGCGGTAGTATACCTTCCGACCCTCCGGGCGTTCGAGGACGAGCCCCGCCTGCTTGAGGGTCTTGAGATGCTGGGAGATGGCGCCCTGCGTGACAGTGCTGGTGCGCGTAAGCTCGACCACGCTTACTTCGGGACTGCCCGCAATGCGCTCGAACAGCGCCCGCCGTGTGGGGTCGGCAAGGGCGCGCATGAGCGCGGTGATCGGTTGGGTTTCCATCATGACAAACTCAATAGCAGACACTAATACATTAGGCAATGCTATTGGATAGCTGCGGCCGGGCTAGGCGCCCTCCTGTGCGGCGGGCAGCAAAAAACCCGCCGCGCGGGGCGCAGCGGGTCTGATTAAATCGGCGGAGACCAGGCTCCGGCCGGAAGAGCTTACTTCTGCAGCTCGAGGTTGATGGCGGACTCGCGACCGTCGCGGCCCTGCTCAACGTCGTAGCTCACCTTGTCGTTCTCGTAGAGACCGTCAATGCCCGAGCGCTGGACGGCGGAGATGTGGACGAAGTGATCCTTGCCGCCGTTGTCGGGGGTGATGAAGCCAAAACCCTTGGTGGTGTTGAAGAATTTAACGGTGCCGTTATAAGCTGCCATTTTATTTTGTCCTTAAAGCTCGAAGCCGAAGCAGAACGAGCGTTACCCTCCGCACCATGCAAGAGGGCCTACAAACGTTCGCAAGGTAGATCAGTGAGCCAAGGACCGGTCGAAACCGGGTAGGCAGCCGACTTAGGCTGAAAACGTATGCTGCCTATATGGCATAATAGGCATGATCTTGCAAGGGCCTAGTGGTCGTTTGTGGCTGCATGGGCCGCAATCAGTCCGCGCAGCTGCTTGGCGAGCGTACCGCCGGAAAGAGTGGCAATGTCGTAGCCCTCGGTCTTGAGGGCGGACTTGATTTCGGTCATGGAGCGGCACTTGCCGCTCCGGGCCAGTTCGAAGGCACGTTCGAGGGGGGTGACGTTCGGTTTCATGCCCGCACCCTATACCCACTCGCCACAGAAATCACCCCGTCCAATCTGCCTAGGCGCCGGCAAGGACCCTGTCCACGTCCGCGGCCAGGGGAATGGCCGGCTGGGCGCCCGGCTTGAGACAGGCGAGGCTTCCCGCAACCGCGGCACGCCGCAGGGCGACTTCGAGGCCCGCCCCCGCTTCCAGCGTCGCCGCCAGATAGCCGCAGAAGGTGTCGCCAGCCCCGACCGTATCGACGGGTGTCACCTTGTGCGCCGGAGCCGAGACCCGGCCCTCCGGTCCCACGGCCCGCACGCCATCGGACCCGAGGGTAACGACGATGGTGCGCCCGGTGCGCCTCGCCCACTCGTCCATGGCCGCGTCGAGCTCGCCGATGGGACGGCCGGACAGGAGCGAGAATTCGGTTTCGTTGGCCACCACGATATCGGCCAGAGGCGCCAGTTCCGCAGTGTCGGATAGGTAGGGCGCGGTGTTGAGCACGCTGCGCGCGCCTTTTTCGCGCGCCAGTTCCAGGGCGCGCCGAGTGGCCGCCTGCGGGATCTCCTGTTGCACGAGGAGGATGTCGCTCGGCCCGAGGGTGGCAAGGCTTTCTTCCGCGTATTCCGACTTCATGGTGCCATTGGCCCCGGGCAGGATGGCGATGACGTTTTCCCCTTCGGCGTCCACGAAGATCATGGCGATGCCGGTGGCCGTGCCGGCCTTGTGCATGGCCGAAAGATCGACGCCGCCCTTGTCGAGGAGATCGAGCGCGAGCCCGGCAAAGGCATCGTTGCCGACGGCCGACACGTGCCGCACGACGGCGCCGGCGCGCCGGGCGGCGAGGGCCTGGTTGGCCCCCTTGCCGCCGGGAGCCATGGAGAAGGTGCCGCCGGCCACCGTTTCACCGGGCTTGGGCAGCCGGGTGACAGTGCCGACCTGATCGAGATTGGTGGAGCCGAAGACGACGATCACTTGAGCATTTTCTCCACGGTATTCCAGTTGCGCATGGTGTCCAGATGCCCCTTGCCCGCCTTCTGGTAAAGCGGCTTGAGCACCTCCTCCATGCCTTCCGTATAGCGCCCGTTGGGCTTGCGATAGGCGGCGAGGTAAATCTCGCGCGGATCGACGCGCAGGATCTCGATGTCACCCGGGCGGTCGGGGAGCGCGAGACCCTCGGGAAGGTCCGGGCCGGAGAACAGCACGTGCCGCGTCAGGTCCGCCTTGCGATCGAGCTGGCCGAACGGGTGATTATCGATGATGGCCTCCATCTCCTCGCCCGAGCGCAGCACCACTTCGACGCTGAAGCCGAACCGGTCGGAAATGGCTGCGTCGAGGGTCTTCTTGATGCTGGGGGCTGTGCCGGAGCCGGAAAAGCAGACATTGCCGCTGGCGGCGATGGTTTTGACATCGGCCAAGCCTTGCGTTTCGAGGCATTCGCGCAGCTCGGCCATCTTCATCTGCCGGTTGCCAAGGTTGATCCCGCGCAGGAAGGCGAACCAGGTGCTCATGAGGCCTTCTCCCTGCGGGTCTGCGGGTAGATCGTCTCCCCGCGCTCCAGCATGGCGACGAAACTCTCGATCTTGCGCTGCCGGGCGGCTTGAGTCTTGAGAGCGATGACGCGGAAAGTCAGGGCGAAGCGGTTCTGCGCGCTGAGGGTGTCGTAGGTGGCCTGGGCCGCGGGGGAGGCCGCAATGGCCGTAAGCAAGTCGGCCGGCGGGTCCATCGTGGTGCGATAGGCTTGGTCCCAGCGGCCGTCGGCCTTCGCTGCGTCGACGTGCCGGAGGCCGTGCTCGGTCATGAGGCCGGCCTGGACCAGGCGGTCGACATTGTCGCGATTGACCTGGCTCCAGGCCGAGCGCGGCTTGCGCGGGCAATAGCGCTGCACGAACGAGACGTCGTCCCAGCTCTTCTTGATGGCATCGATCCAGCCCCAGCACAGCACCGCGTCGATGGCCTCCACAGGGCTGATCGTGGGGCGGCCGGAGGCCTTCTTGAAGATGCGGATCCAGACCTCGGGCTCGCTGGCGTGATGGACGGCCAGCCAGTCGTAGAAGGCGGCAAAATCCACGAATTCGCGGACCCTGTCGCTGGGAACGGTGACCGGCGCCATGATCTATTCGGTGTCCGTGTCGGGCGCGGGCGGCACGATGCGGGCCAGGGCTTCCTCGAGTTCAGGCGAGGGCGGAAGGATGAGGCCGAATTCGTCGATCAGGAGGCCCTTCAAGGCGCCCAGTCCCTCGATGCGGCGCTTGTCCGCTTCGCCATCCACCGGCTGGATGGTGAAAACCGCATCGTGCAGCTTGAGCCGCCGCCCCGTGGGCGAGAGGGCCACGCGGATTTCGCGCGCCATGCCACCTTCGCGGTCCGCCAGGATGCGCTGGTGGGCCGCTTCGATCTGGTCCATGCCGATCTCGTCGAGAGTGAAGGCATAGACGGCCCGCCAGTCCTCGCCGAGCTTGACCTCGAGCAGCCACTCCGGGTCGCCGCCGGACAGCCGGAATGTCTCGTGCGGGGTGGACTGTTCGACATCGGCGCGAAGCCGCAGCGGCGTGGTGAGCGTGAGGCCACCAAAGCCGACATCGGCCAGATAGTTCTGCTTGTTGATCTCGACGAGGACCAGCAGGTGGTCCGCTGTGGTGGCATTCGCCGGATCGCGGTTCCACAAGGAGCGGGCGAGGAGCGGCCGGGCGACATAGTCCAGTTCACCCAATTCCCGCAGGAACAGCAGGTTGTGCTCGAAGCAGTAGCCGCCGCGCTTGTCGGTGAGCAGCTTGCGCTCGAGGCTCTTCTGGTCGAGCCCGACCGGCAAGCCGGCCAGCACGTCGAGATTTTCAAAAGGAATGACGGCCGGGTGCAGGGCGTGCAGCATTTCCAGGGTCGTCAGGGTGGGAGCAATCGAGCCGGCAAAGCCGATTCGCTCGAAATAGGCGTTCAGGTTGATCTTTTCAGCCATCAACCACCTTTGCCGCTGTTGAACCGGGGGCACACTAGGGCAAGCCGACCCGTTTTGTCACGATGCCGGGAGCACGGTGGAGGGACGAGGCTCTGGGTCGGGACTGGCAGAGGCGGTGCGCTAGAGGCGCAAACCCGCAGGGCAAGGTGGCGCGCAGCCTGCCCAGCATCAGTCTGATGCCGGCGGTTCTGCTGGCGCTGGCCCTGATCGGGGCCGACCTCGCCGTCGGAATGTTCAGCTGAACCTAGCGCGGCGCCCTGCGCACGCGGATGACGACGTCGACATGGCTCACTTCCATGCCCTCGGGCGCGCGCGGTAGGGAGCGGAACTCCACGGCATCGGCCGGGATGTCGATCATGCGCTGCTCGTCCTCGACGAAGAAGTGGTGATGATCGGATGTGTCGGTGTCGAAATAGGAGCGCGCGGCGTCGATGGCCACTTCGCGCAACAGCCCCGCTTCGTGGAACTGGTGCAGCGTGTTGTAGATGGTGGCCAGCGACACGTTCACATTGGCCATGGATGCCTCGCCATGCAGCTGTTCCGCGCTGACATGGCGGTGCGGGCCGCCGAACAGGAGCTCGGCCAGCGCCACGCGCTGCCGGGTCGGGCGGAGGCCGGCCATGCGCAGGACGGCAGTCAGGCACGGCGTGCGGGAAGGGTGGGCCCGGGTGGCTATGGTACGGTCGATCATTAGGCCGAAAATGCTCGTCTCGAGGTCCTGAAATCCAGAGTTTGTTATAGGGTGAGGGGACTTGCCTGACAAGCCGCGGCCCTGTCGCGCACCGCCGTTGCGTCTTTCGGCTGGCTTGACCCTCCCGGTGCGCGCCTATACGAGACGAAGCTTGAGGTGAAGTGGGGACGACCGGATGGCCGAGCGGCAACACGCGTTTGACTATGAGGAATTGCTCGCGCATGGCCGCGGCGAATTGCCCGGGCAGGGCGACGCCCGCCTCCCGGCGCCGCCGATGCTGATGTTCGATCGCATCACCGACATCCAGGAAGAGGGCGGCACCCACGGCAAGGGGTTCGTGCGCGCCGAACTCGATGTCAATCCGGACCTGTGGTTCTTCCAGTGCCACTTCATCGGCGATCCGGTGATGCCCGGGTGCCTTGGGCTCGACGCCGTCTGGCAGATGACCGGCTTTTTCCTGTCCTGGATCGGCCAACCCGGCAGGGGGCGGGCGCTGGGCGGCGAGATCAAGTTCCAGGGCCAGGTGACCAATGACGTCAAGCTGGTCGAATACGGCATCGATCTCAAGCGCGTGATGCGCTCCCGCCTGACGCTGGGCATCGCCGATGGCTGGGTCAAGGCTGACGGAAAAGTTATCTACGAGGCCAAGGATTTGCGGGTTGGACTGTTCACGGACGTTTGAGTCCCGTGCGGAACGGTCTGCCCCGGCAACCTTTCCGATCGGTTACGCGTCCCTATATGAGTGCGATGCGAGCGCCCCGGCGCCCGCACCCAAAGACTAAAGCGAGGACCAGATGAGACGAGTTGTCGTCACCGGCATGGGTATCATTTCCTCGATCGGCAACTCGCTCGACGAGGTGACCGAGAGCCTGCGCCAGGCCCGGCCAGGGATCATCTTTGCCCAAGACTACGCGGAACTGGGCTTTCGCAGCCAGGTCAAGGGCGACCCGCTGCTCGATCCGTTCGAGGCGCTGGACCGGCGCGTCACCCGGTTCATGGGCAAGGGCGCGGCCTGGAACTACCTCGCCATGCAGCAGGCCATCGCCGATGCCGGACTGGAAGAAAGCGACATCTCCAACCCGATGACGGGCATCGTCATGGGATCGGGGGGCGCCTCGACCCGCACCATCGTCGAAGCGGCCGATATCACGCGCAAGAACAATTCGCCCAAGCGCATTGGCCCCTTGGCCGTGCCCAAGGCCATGGGCTCGACGGCGTCGGCGACGCTGGCGACGCCGTTCGGCATCAAGGGCATCAACTATACGATCACCGCGGCCTGCGCGACCTCCAAGCACTGCATCGGCAATGCCATGGAGCAGATCATGCTGGGCAAGCAGGACATCGTCTTTGCCGGCGGCCACGAGGATCTCGACTGGACGCTGAGCGACCTCTTTGACGCCATGGGCGCCATGAGCTCGGACTTCAACGACACGCCGCAAAAGGCGTCGCGCTGCTACGATGCGGCCCGGGACGGCTTCGTCATTTCCGGCGGCGCGGGCGTGCTGGTGCTCGAAGAACTCGAGCACGCCAAGGCGCGCGGCGCGAAGATCTGGGCCGAACTGGTCGGCTATGGCGCGACCTCGGACGGGCTCGACATGGTGGCCCCCTCGGGCGAGGGCGCCGAGCGCTGCATGCGCATGGCGCTCAAGACCATCAAGGCGCCGATCGACTACATCAATCCCCATGCCACATCGACCCCTGTGGGCGATCTCAGGGAAATCGAAGCGCTGCGCGCCGTTTTCGGCAATGAGGACAAGTGCCCGCCGATTTCGGCGACCAAGTCGCTGACCGGCCACTCGCAGGGCGCCACGGGCGTGCACGAATCGATCTACTCGATCCTGATGATGCATCACCGCTTCATTGCGGAAAGCGCCAATATCGAGACGTTGGACCCGGCCTTCGAAGACATGCCGATTCTCCGCCAGCGCCGGGACGACGTCGATCTGGGCTATGTCCTCAGCAACTCGTTCGGCTTCGGCGGCACCAACGCCGCGCTGGTGTTCAAGCACCCCGACGCCTGATCGCAGCCGCCCCGCCTACGTAAAGCGCCGAACTGTCGCCGCTTTGGTCCAGACCCTATCGTTCTCCCAGCATCTGGGGGGAACGCTATGGGTCGGCTCATGCAACGGCGCGGCAGTGCCAGTTCCGCGGACAATGGCCCGCTGGGGCAGCGGGGATACGTGATCCTGGGAATGGCGCTCGGGGCCTGGGCGGCCGTGGCCTTCCTTGGGTTCGGCATCTGGACCGCCCTGAGCCTCGGCTGATCGCGCTAGGGTCTTTTCTGGCAGACGGGACAGTAAAAGGTCGACCGGCCTGACTGCACGATGCGGGCAATGATGCCCGTGCAGAGCGGGGTGGGGCAAGCTTGGCCCTCCCGGTCGTAAACGGCGAAGCGGTGCTGGAAATAGCCCGACCCGCCCTCGGCATTGCGAAAATCGCGCAACGTCGATCCGCCCACTTCAATGGCCTCGATCAGCACTTCGCGCACCGCAATGGCCAGCTCGTCCAGCGCCTGCTTGGGCTTGCCCCGTGCCGTGACCAGTTTTCCGGCGAGGATCGTGGGCAGGATATGGGCGCGGTGCAGCGCCTCGGCGACGTAGATATTGCCCAGCCCCGCCACGACGCGCTGGTCGAGCAGGGCCGACTTGATCGGCGTCTTCTTGCCGGCAAACTTCTCCGCCATCTCGGCCGCGCTGAAATCGTTGCCCAGCGGTTCCGGTCCCAATCCCCGGAGAAAGGGGCTGTCTTCGGGCCGCTCGAAAAGGTCGATGAAGCCGAAGCGCCGCGGGTCGGCGTAGATGAGGTGGCTCTTGCCGTGCCGGGGGTGGGCGATCTCCCACACCATATGGTCGTGCTTGGGTTCGGTGCCCGGCTCGTAGTAGCGCGGCGGCTTATCGATGCCGTGCTCGGCAAAGCGCCAGGAGCCGGTCATCCCCAGATGGCTGAGCAGCGTCTTGCCGCCCGAGAGCGAGAGCAGAAGATACTTTGCCCGCCGCCCCACATGGGTCACGGTCTGGCCCTCGAGGGCGTCCTTGAGCCCCTCGGGGAAGGGAAAGCGCAGGTCCGCCCGGTTGAGCGTCACCTTGTCGATGCGGGCTCCGGCCAGCCAGGGCTCCAGCCCCCGCCGCACGGTTTCGACCTCGGGCAATTCGGGCATGAAACGACAACTCCTTCACCCTGCGCGGCTTTGTGGCATGGGCATTTGCGCCGGCCTTATATAAGGTGCGGCGCGATCCCGACGGATCGACACCCGTTCACCTTTGTGTTGAGCCTGCCATGACCGAGACCCGCGAGACCACCCATTTCGGCGAACAGACCGTGGCGCTGGAAGATAAGCAGGGGCTGGTCAACCAGGTGTTCCACGACGTGGCGGACCGCTATGACCTGATGAACGACCTGATGAGTGGGGGCGTCCACCGGCTCTGGAAAGACGCCATGGTGGCCGATCTCGCCCCGCCGCGTTCCGGATCCCGGCCCTATCGCGTGCTCGACATGGCGGGCGGCACGGGCGACATCGCCGAGCGCATCGTCAACACCTCGCACGGCTACGCCGAAGTCGTGGTGTCGGACATCAATGCCGACATGCTGCGCGTCGGCGCGGAGCGGGCCAAGCGCTGGCGCTATCCGGCGCAGGTCAGTTTCGTCGAAGCCAATGCAGAGGAATTGCCCTTCGAGGACGCCAGCTTCGACGCCTATACGATCGCCTTCGGTATCCGCAACGTGCCGCGCATCCAGAAGGCGCTCGACGAGGCGCATCGGGTCTTGAAGCGCGGCGGGCGGATTCTCGTGCTCGAGTTCAGCCAGGTCGACGTGCCGGGGTTCGATGCGGTCTACAAGGCCTTTTCCGATCGCTTGATCCCGCCCATGGGTCGGGTCGTGACCGGTGATGCCCAGCCCTATCAGTACCTCGTGGAATCGATCCGCAAGTTCCCCGACCCGCACCGGTTTTCCGGCATGCTCGGCACCGCCGGGTTCAAGCGCGTCAAGCACACGGCCTTTACCGGCAACATCGCCACCCTGTTCTCGGGCTGGAAGCTCTAGCCCATGTCGGTTGTGTCCTATTTCCGGCTCGTTCGGGCCGGCTGGGTGCTGGCGCGCGAGGGCGCCTTCGCCGTGCTCCCGATCGAGTCGCTGCCGCCTTCGATGCGGGCCGGGATCGCGCTGGCACGGCTCGTCGAACGGCCGAGCGTGCGGCGGACCGGCCGGGTGGACCGCCTGAACGCGGCGCTCAACAAGCTGGGGCCGACCTATGTGAAGTTCGGCCAGACCCTGGCGACACGTCCCGATATCGTGGGCCCCGAGGCGGCCGAGGATCTCTCGGGCCTGCAGGATCGCATGCCGCCCTTCGACCCGGCCCTGGTGCCGGGCATGCTTGACGAGGCCCTTGGGACGAAGGCCGCCCAGCTGGTCGACATCAGCCCGCCCATTGCGGCCGCCTCGATTGCCCAGGTGCATCGCGCCAGGCTCCGCCTGCCGGGACAGCCGCCCAGGACGGTGGCAGTCAAGCTGCTGCGCCCCGGGGTGAAGGCGCGGTTTCGCTCCGATGTGGACAGTTTCTATGCCGGCGCGCGCTTGGCGGAGACCTTCGTACGCAGCTTCCGGCGGCTGCGGCCGACTGATATCGTGCGCACGCTCGATCACTCCTCGCGGCTTGAGCTCGACCTTCGCCTCGAGGCCGCGGCCATTTCCGAAATGGCGGAGAACATCAGGAACGACACGGGTTTCGTCATCCCGCAGGTGCATTGGGACCAGGTGGCCGAGACCGTGCTCACCACCAGCTGGGTCGATGGCATCCCCATCCGCGATCATGCCGCTCTCGATGCCGCTGGCATCGATCGCAAGGCGCTGGCTGCAAAGGTGCTGCAGTCCTTCCTGCGCCATGCCATCCGCGACGGCTTTTTCCATGCCGACATGCATCCGGGCAATCTCTTTGCCGACCGCGTCACCGGCGACGTCATCGCTGTCGATTTCGGGATCATGGGACGCATCAACAAGCGCGAGCGGCGCTTTCTGGCCGATATCCTCTATGGCTTCATCACGCGCGACTATGCGCTGGTGGCCCAGCGCCATTTCGACATCGGCTATGTGCCGCCCGACCAGTCGGTGGATGACTTCATGCTGGCCATCCGCTCCATCGGTGAGCCGCTGCACGGCCGGACGGCGGCGGATATATCCATGGCCCGCGTGCTGGGACAGCTGTTCACGATCACCGACCTCTTCCAGATGCAGACCCGGCCCGAGCTGGTGCTGCTGCAAAAATCCATGGTGCTCGTTGAAGGGGTGGCGCGCAGCCTCGACCCCGAGCTCGACATCTGGACGGTTGCCGAGCCGGTGGTCGGGGACTGGTTGCGCCGCGAAGAGGGGCCGGTGGGGCGCTTTGAGGATTTGAGCGGGCACCTGAAGCGGTTCAGCGATGCCGCAGGGCGCGTGCCGACGCTGCTGGTGCAGGCCGAACTGCTGATGGCCGAGCATCGCGCGCTGATGCGGCGGCCGCAGGACGCCACGCTGCGCCATGCCATCCTCGCCGTGCTGGTGGTCGCGATCGTGGTGCTCGTGATCGGCGGCATCAAGCTTGTTTCGCTTTAGTGCGGCGCTTGTTCCCTCTCGGGTCAGCCCCTAGACTGCCCCGCGTTCTATCTGGAGACCCGATGCGCCTCCTATCCCTGGGCAAGATCGTCGCGACGCTTGCGCTGGCCGCTGCGCTCTCGGCCTGCCTCGACGCAACCGTCGACGTGGCGCTGACGAGCCCGGGCGCGGCGCGCGTCAGCATCGTCGAGACCATGGGGGCGGACTTCTATGCCATGCTCGACACCGAGGCGGGGAAGGACGAGGGGGACGGGGCCGAGTACTGCCTCCATGGCCGGCTGCGCTTGGACGGCGACGGCAGCGCGATCTGCACGCAGGTGGAGGAGGGCGCATTCGAGACCCTGGCGGCCACCCGGCGCGACCCCGGCCTGGCGTTCACCCCGGCGGGGCCGAACCGCGTGCGGATCAGCCTTCCGCTGGCCCTGCTGCGCGAGGAGATCGGCGCTGGCGAGGCCACCGACAGCGAGGGGCGGGAGACCATCGCTGCGCTCTTTGCCGGCCGTACCCTGACCATCCGCTTTTCGGGCAAGAGCATCGTCGCGACCAATATGGACCCGGCCGACGACGGCAAGAGCGCCCAGCGGGTCCTGCCCTTCCTCGACCTCATCAATGGGACCGGCGACCTGCCCAAGACGCTCTATGCCGTGGTGGAAGCGCCATGAGCGTTCCGGTGGCTCTCCGCTGGCTGCCCCATGGCGTGGGCCTGCCCGTGCCGGCGGTCGCGACCAGCTATGCCGCCGGGGTCGACCTTCGCGCCGCGCTCGCTGCCGGGGCTCCTCTCGCGTTGGCGCCCGGCGCGCGTGCCGTTGTGCCGTGCGGCTTTGCCATCGCCCTGCCGGTGGGCTACGAAGCGCAGGTGCGGCCAAGGTCCGGCCTTGCGGCCCGCCATGGCGTCACGGTGCTCAATGCGCCCGGGACCATCGACGCCGATTATCGGGGCGAGGTGATGGTGATCCTGGTCAATCTGGGGCAGGACATTTTTCGGATCGAGCGGGGCGACCGGATCGCCCAGATGGTGGTGGCGCCGGTGGTGCAGCCGGTGTTCGAGATAGAGGACGAACTGGATGAAACCGGACGCGGAGCGGGCGGCTTCGGATCGACGGGGCAGCGCTAGAGCCGCCCTTGCCGCAGCGGGCCTCTGGATCGCCCTGGTGGCGGGTGCCAGCGCTGGGGACCGGGCGCTGATCGACTTCATCGGCTATTCCGATGACGCGCGCTATTTCGCCTTCGAGGAATTCGGCATTCAGGACGGGTCCGGCTTTGCCTATTCGAGCGTCTATGTGGTGGACCTTGCGACCGATAGCTGGGTGCTGGGCAGTCCGGTCAAGGTTCAGGCCGAGGACGAGGCTGAGCCCCTTTGGCAGGTCCGGGCAGAGGCGATCGAGCAGGCGAGAGGCTTCATCGATGATTTCGGCCTCCACACCCCTGTCGAGATCGCGGCCCTTACCGGCGATGGCGTTGCCGCCGGCGACGGCAAGAGCCTCGAGTTCGGCACGCCGCCCATTGTCGGTCGTGCCGTGTCGGACAGCTACGGCCTGCGGCTTTCCACCTTCGAAACCACTGCGGCGACGGCCTGTGTGGAGTATTTCGGCGCCGCACCGCTGGGGTTCGAGCTGACGCTGTCGCAGGGGACCGATCGGCTCGTGCACCGGGATGCCAGCCTGCCGCGCTCGCGCGGGTGCCCGAGCGACTACCGTATCTATGCCGTCCTCATGCCGTTTGGCGCGGCGACGCTGAGCAATGCGGTGGCCATAATCTCGGTGTATCCCGGCGGCTTCGAAGGGCCCGACCGGCGCTTCCTGGCGGTGCCGCTTGGCTTCTGACCCCTTGCTCTCGCCCGAGGAGACGCGGCGCTACGCCCGGCACCTGGTGCTCAAGGGCTTTGGCGGGGCCGGCCAGCAGCGCCTCAAGGCGGGACGCGTGCTGGTGGTGGGGGCCGGTGGGCTGGGCAGTCCGGCCATCGCCGCCCTGGCCGCTGCGGGCGTGGGACACATGACCATCGCCGACCCCGACAGCGTCAGCCTTTCCAACCTGCAGCGCCAGACCCTGCATCGGCTCGCCGATATCGGGCGCAACAAGGCTCAAAGCGCGGCGCGCTTCGTGGCCGATCTCAATCCGCACGTGGAGACGATGGTGCTGGAGGCGGGGGTCACGGCGGAGGCCGCGACGGCGCTGGTGCGCAGCTTCGATGTCGTGCTGGACGGCTCGGACACGCTGCACACGCGGCGCATGGTGGCTGCCGCTGCCGAGGCGGCAAAGGTGCCGCTGGTCTCCGGTGCCGTGGGGCAGTTTTCCGGGCAAGTGAGCGTCTTTGCGCCCCATCTCGGCGGGCCGCGGCACGAGGCACTGTTTCCCGCCGAGGCCGGTGACGCCGATCTGCCCTCGTGCGAGGCCAATGGCATTCTTGGGCCGGTGACGGCGGTGATCGGCGGCCTGATGGCGGTCGAGGCCATCAAGGTCCTGAGCGGGATCGGCGTGCCGCTGATCGGTCGCGTGCTGCTTTACGATGCGCGCGAAGCCGCTTTTCACGAGATGATGCTGGAGGGGCAGGGCGCGGAGCCATAAGGCCCGAATCCTGTTGACGCTCACCCGCCTTTCCCCTATAGACCGGCCGACTTGGCGGCGCCTTGGATGCCGCCGCTTTCATTTTATCCCGGTCGCCGGTTGCGCCTAACGCGCCCCGTCGTCCGGCTGGACGCCAAGAGGACCGCAATGGCCAATACGCCCTCAGCCAAGAAGGCTACCCGCAAGATCGAAGCGCGCACCGCCGTGAACAAGGCGCGCCGCAGCCGCATGCGCACCTTCCTGCGCAAGGTCGAGGAAGCGATTGCCACGGGCGACCACGCCGTAGCCTTCGCAGCGCTCAAGGCCGCCGAACCCGAGATCAACCGCGCCGCCAATAAGGGCATCGTCCATGCCAACCTGGCCGCCCGCAAGGTCTCGCGCCTCAACAACCGCGTGAAGGCCCTCTCGGCCTGAGTGCAGACCCGCGGCGCCGATCCCGGCCGACGCGGACGGAACAGATAAAGGGCTCCGCGAGGAGCCCTTTTTGTTGGCCGCCCGCTGGGCAAGCTTTTTTCGCTGCGTGACGCTTCCGTGACAGTTTGGCAACGCCTCTCCGGGTGGCGACGCTGGCGAGAACGAAACACGATTATCGTGTGCCGGCAGGCACTTGCGGGGCGGTGTGCAAAGGTGCTGAAAGTCTTCGAGGTGCCGCACCAGCAGAAAAACCGGTTGAGGAAGAATAAATTTTTCGCTCTCCGGCAGCGCCTAAGTGTTGGAATCTGCATGGAGTCACAGAGCCTTGCCGGGGGACACTTTTGAGGGGTGGCCGGCCCTGAAAAACGGGCTCCAGAGTCAAGCCCCTATTTCAACGATTCACGTGTTGCGAGGCCAAAACCCACCCTCTAAAGTAATCTGGCCAGCGCGGAAAACGAGGCCGATAAGGTTCCCGAGCCAAGCTGGTTGCCCTCCGCTCAGGAGGGTTCTTGTTGGGGCAGCAACCGGCAGCAATGCCGGCTCGTATCGTGCCAGAAGTGAGTGAGTTGGCGGCATGGCTGCAGCGTGACCCTATGGGTCGGGTTGCATCGAGTAGACCTTCGGCCGGTTCAGGCCGGGATCAAGTTCAAGGTCGGTAGGCCGCGACGGCATCGCCGTCGAGAGGATAAATGCGCCCGGTTTTCGGGCGCAGGGGCGAAGCCATGTCCAATGGTCCGGAACGGACCGCGTGGCAATGAGATTTAATGGCTGGGGCAATTGCGGACCCTGGCGTGCTGAAAGAATGGGGCGACAAGCGATGATGCGACAGGCGACTGCGGGACGGGATGACTGGGCCGAGACCAATCAACCTCCCTCTTCTCTTCCCAGCAAGAACGGTGCCCCTGTCATGATCGATAGCTCCGAGAACCAGCGTGAACTGTGGACCCGGGTACGCGCCCGCCTCAAGGCAGCGGTGGGGGAAGACGTCTTCGCCTCCTGGTTTGCCCGGCTCGAGCTGGAAGAGTTGAGCGGCGATCTGGTGCATCTGTCGGCGCCGACCCGTTTTCTCTGCTCCTGGGTGCAATCCAATTACGCCGATCGCATCGTGGAAGCGTTCCGCAATGACGCTACCGAGGTCACTCGGCTGCAGGTGACGCTGCGGGTCAATGGCCAGGCCCGGCCACGCCTTGCCGCTCCCGCCGAAGCCGAAGCCCCGGCAGCCGCCGCCCCGGCCAGCACGGCGGCGCCCACCGCCGCGCCGACCCCGATGCGCGTGGTGCGCGACAGCGCCAAGAGCGGCGACGCCCTCTCGGGCAGTGCCATCGACCAGCGCATGACCTTCGATACGTTCGTGGCCGGCTCGGCCAACGAGATGGCTTTCGGCGTCGCCCGGCAGATCGCCAATGCCGCGATCAACAACGCGGTGACGTTCAATCCGGTCTACATTCATTCCACGGTCGGCCTGGGCAAATCCCACCTGCTCAATGCCATCGCCCATGCCGTCTCGGAAGCCGATCCGTCCAAGAACATCGTCTACCTGACGGCGGACCACTTCATGTACCATTTCATCACGGCCGTGCAGCGCCAGAGCGCGCTCGGCTTCAAGGAATGGCTGCGGCGGGTCGACCTGCTGCTGATCGACGACATGCAGTTCCTGCAGGGCAAGTCGGCCACCGAATTCGGCCACACGCTGGGGACGCTCCTGACGGGGGCCAAGCAGGTGGTTGTGGCCGCCGACTCGCCGCCGCGCGACCTCGAAATGCTTGATGAGCGCGTTCGCTCGCGCCTTTCGGGTGGCCTTGTGGTGCCGATCTCGACCTTCGACATGGACTTGCGCCGGGCCATCGTGCAGCGCCGTGCCGACCAGGCGACCGCCCGCTTCGGCATGCATTTCCCGCCCGCCGTTATCGACTATGTGTCGCGCGCCGTGATCAGCCATGGCCGTGACCTCGACGGTGCGGTCAACCGCCTCGTGGCCGCCAACCAGCTGACCGGCGAGCTGATTACCGTGCCGCTGGCGGAAAAGACGCTGGCCGACCTGATCCGCACCCGCGACGCCAAGCGCGTCCGCATCGAGGACATCCTCAAGATGGTGTCCCGTCACTACAAGGTGCCGCGCAACGAGCTGCTGTCCGCCCGCCGCTCGCGCGACGTGGTCCGCCCGCGCCAGATCGCGATGTATCTCGCCAAGGCGCTGACCCAGCGCTCGCTGCCCGAGATCGGCCGACGCTTCGGCGGCCGCGATCACACCACCGTGCTCCACTCGGTGCGCAAGGTCGAACAGATGATCAAGGACGATATCGAGCTGGGCCAGGAAATCGAACTCTTGAAGCGCATGCTGGAAGAGTAGGCCCGGCGGTCCTGTTCGCGGCTCTCCTGTCAAAAAAAGCCCCGTGTCATCCACGGGGCTTTTGTCTTGAGGGGGACTCAGCTGGCGTCTAGCTGGCGCGCGATTTCGGCCATCGTCTCGGCCGGAAGGGGACCGAACTCGAGCGCGCCCAGATTGTCCCGCACCTGCTTTTCGGTGCGGAAGCCGGGCACGGGCACGGCAATGGGGGAACTGGCCAGGATCCAGCCCAATGCTCCCTGGGGCATGGTGCGGCCGCCGGTTTGCAGCAGCTCCCGGATGGCACCCAGCCGTTCGAGATACTCCGCGTTCGGCTTGCCGTCCTTGAAGAAGCGCAGCCAGGCGTGATCCTGGGCGCGCACGTCGTCAGCGGCGAGTTTTGCATCGGGGGCAAACTTGCCGCTGAGCAGGCCCATCGCCAGCGGCAGCCGGCTGATCGAAATCAGCCCCCGCTCCTGGGCGAACGCCATGAGCTCGCGCGCCGGGGTAAAGACATTGTAGTCGTTCTCGAAGGCGACGAAATGCGGATAGCCGGCCGCAGCGCGGGCCTGCGGCATGAAGTCGGTGCTCCAGCCATAGGCGGCGATCCTGCCGCGTGCCACCAGCGCTTCGAGCGTGTCGAACACTTGCGGCACGAGGCCCACATCCATGTCGTTGACGTGCAGCAGCACGAGGTCGAGACAGTCCCGCTTGAGCCGCGAGCGGCTGCCCTCGATGATGCCTTCGATCCCCGCCGGGGTGAGATTGACCTCGCCCTTGAGGTTGGCCTCGAAATCCACCTCGACGCCGAACTTGGTGACGATGATGGCATCGTCATAGTGGGAAATCTCCTGGCCCACCAGCATTTCGGAGTGGCCTGCCCCATAGGCCGCGGCAGTATCGAAGACACGCGCGCCCATCTCGTAGCCGGCCTGCAGGGCGGCGCGTGAGGTGGCGTCGTCCGTCTGGCCATAGGAGGTGGAGGGGCCGCTATTGGCCGTGGTGCCGCCAATGGCCCAGCAGCCCATGCCGATGCGCGGAACCGTGCGGCCGTTCCAGAGGGTGATGTCAGTGCTCATGATGATGTGCTCCTGTTGGTTGTCGGCAGGTCGGCGTCCATGAACTGGGCGAAGGCTTCCTTGTAGTCCGGGTGCCAGCGCGACAGGGCCGGCCGGTTCTCGACGATGTCGAGCGCGTTCCACACGATGCGCTTGTGATCGACCCCATTGGGTGTCTCGTCATCGGGGCAGAGGATGAAGAAGCGATCGGCCGCGATCGCTTGGTCCATATAGTCCACGACCTGCTCGGGGAGCCAGGCGCCCTTCTGATGAACCCGGTCGCCCGTGGTCGTCCAGCCCGGGATCAGCAGGTGTGCGGTAACGCGGCACTTGTCCCGCTCGCGCAGGTCCCGGGCAAGGTTCTGGCTATAGGCGTTCACCGCTGCCTTGGACGTATTGTAGGCGGGGTTGCCGGGCGGGTTGGTCAGCCCCTGCTTGGAGCCGGTGTTGACGATGACGCCGGCGCGGTCCGACGCCAGCATGCCGGGCAGGAATGCCTGCACGCCATTGACCACGCCCATGACGTTGACCGCCATGACGCGCTGCCAATTGCTGTTGTCGTCGAGAATACCGCCTGGGCCGCCGGAGACGAAGGCGGCCGCGTTGTTCATCAGGAGCGTCGGGCTGCCCAGTTGCGCCTCGACGCGGGCCGCCAGGGCGGTCATCGCCCCCGGATCGCTGACGTCGACGCGCTCGGCCATGACTCTTTCGGGACCCAGTTGTTCCGCCAGTTCGGCCCGCAGCGCCTCGAGCTTGTCCGCATCGACGTCGACCAGAACGACGCTCATCTCCGATGCTGCGGCGCGCCGTGCCGCCGCCCGCCCGATGCCGCTGGCTCCGCCGGTGATGACGGCGACGCCGCCCTTGCTGAAACACCTTGCCATGCGATCCTCCTTTGTCGTGTCGAGGCAGGCCTAGACCGATTTGCCGCTCCCCGCAGCCCGGCTCGGCTCCCGCCAGGATTTCCCGTGGCAAACCGCCGCTCGCCCTTGCGTTTTCGTCAACGAATTGTAAATGTCCAAGCCCCGGCGTGCCGGGGGTTTTGTCGTCTCCCCGGAGACGTATCGAGTGCCGGAGTAGGTTGGAATGAAAGTCACGCTCGAACGCAATCATCTGCTCAAGTCGCTGAGCCATGTGCATCGCGTGGTCGAGCGCCGCAACACCTACCCGATCCTGGCCAACGTGCTGTTCAAGGCCAGCGACGATCATGTCGAGCTGCGCGCCACCGACCTCGACATCGAGGTGACCGAGAGCGTGCCGGCGATGGTCTCGACGCCGGGCTCCACCACCGTGCCGGCGCATACGCTCTACGAAATCGTGCGCAAGCTCGCCGATGGGGCCGAGGTGCGGCTCGAGACCGATGGCGGCGAGAACATGGTTCTCACCTCCGGGCGCTCGCGCTTCAACCTGGCCTGCCTCTCGCCCGACAGTTTTCCCGATCTCAAGTCCGGCGCCTTCGCGCATGAGTTCGACATTTCCGCCGCCGCGCTGCGCGAGTTGATCGAGCGCACCCAGTTCGCCATCTCCAACGAGGAGACGCGCTACTATCTCAACGGCATCTATTTCCATGCCGTGACCAGTTCCGCCGCCGGCCCCCTGTTCCGCGCCGTGGCGACCGACGGGCACCGCATGGCGCGCGCCGAGATCGCGGCGCCCGCTGGCGCCGAGGGCATGAGCGGCATCATCGTGCCGAAAAAGACGGTGGGTGAGGTGCAAAAGCTTCTCGATGGCGTCGATGGCGACATCCACGTCGAGGTCAGCGACACCAAGATCCGCTTCACCGTCGGTCCGGTCGTGCTGCTCTCCAAGCTGATCGAGGGGACGTTCCCCGATTATGACCGGGTGACGCCCAAGAACAACGACAAGCAGATGATCGTCGACAAGCAGGGCTTTGCCATCGCCGTCGATCGCGTCTCGACCATCGCGTCCGACCGCGGCGGCAAGGCAGTGAAACTCTCGGCCCATGACGGGCTACTCGATCTGTCCGTCACCAACCCTGATCATGGCACGGCCACCGAGGAAGTGGCGGTGGATTTCGACACCGACGGCTTCGAGATCGGCTTCAACGCCCGGTACCTGCTCGACATCATCGGACAGATCCGCTCGGAAAGTGCGGTGTTCCTGTTCAACGACGCCAATTCCCCGACGCTGGTGAAGGAACAAGGCACCGAGGCCAACGCACTTTACGTGCTGATGCCGATGCGGGTCTAGGCGGCGTCCCGAAGGAGAAATCGCTCCGGTGGAGCGATTTAAGCTGACTAGGCCCGGAGAGCTACGCTCGCAGGGCCAGGGGGAGCGCCCTCGTGGTTCGAGGGTCGCGTTGCTCCCACCTCACCATGAGGGCTTACCGGACACCGAGCTTGCGAGAGCCCTCATGGTGAGGTGCTTTGCTTCAGCAAAGCCTCGAACCACGAGGGCGGCCAACTAATATGATCCGCCACATCTCCCGCCTGCGCCTGACGGCCTTTCGGAACTACGCTTCGGCCGCGCTCGATCTCGATGAGCGCCACGTGGTGCTGACCGGCCCCAACGGCTCGGGCAAGACCAATCTGCTTGAGGCTATATCGGTGCTGTCGCCCGGGCGCGGATTGCGCGGCGCCAGCTTCGAGACGCTGCAGGCGCATGGCAGCGACCTGCCCTGGGCCGTGGCTGCTACGGTGGAGACAGACGCCGGACCTGCCGATATCGGCACGGGCGCGCTGTCCGATGGCGGGCGGCGCGTGCGGATCAACGGGGCCAATGCCCGCTCCATCGAAGCCATGAGCGATTATCTGCGCGTCCTGTGGCTGACCCCGGCCATGGATGGGTTGTTTTCCGGTCCCGCGGGCGAGCGGCGCCGGTTTCTCGACCGGCTGGTGACCACGCTCATTCCGGCGCATTCTTCGGCGGTCTCCGATTTCGACAAGGCGATGCGGCAGCGCAACCGCCTGCTCGAGGAGGATGGTGACCGCCACTGGCTCTCGGCGATCGAGGCGCAAATGGCCGAGCTGGGGGCCGCCATCCACCTCAACCGCACCGATAGCCTCGTGCATCTGCAGGCCCTGATCGAGGAGAGTCTCGAGGGTGGCAGTTTTCCCGCCGCGCGCCTGGCGCTGACGCCGCTGTTCGAGGCCGAGGCCGAACCGCATACGTCGGCCGCGCTCGAGGGGCTGTTGGCGCAACGCTGGCATGACGCGCGCGGCCTTGATCGCGCCGCCGGACGCACCACATCAGGACCACACCGTGTCGATCTCGACGTGGTGCATGCGCAAAAGCAGATGCCCGCGGCTTTGGGCTCGACAGGTGAGCAGAAGGCGCTGCTGATCGGGCTGATCCTGGCCCATGCCCGGCTGGTGCGGTTGCGCACCGGCATCGTGCCGTTCCTGCTGCTCGACGAGATCGCGGCCCACCTCGATCCGGACCGGCGGCGGGCCCTGTTCGAGGCGCTGGACGGGCTCGAGACGCAGTGTTTCCTGACCGGCACCGACCCGGTGCTGTTCGAGGCGCTGGAGGATCGGGCGCAGCGGATTTCGGTCCGCGATGGCCGGCTGGCACGGGAGTAAATCGCGTCCGGTTGCGGTGTCATCTGCGCGGAAGCGGGGGCCTCCCGCTTTGGCAGGAATGACATCGGGTTGGAGCAGGCGCCTTTGCCCAGCAAAAGCCACGAAAACCGGCAAATTTCTTGGGGTTTCCGCCCCGTTCCGCTAGAACTGATGCAACGTGAAAACGACTGATTCGGACCCCATGACCGACACCCCGCTGACCCCGAACGAATATGGCGCTGACAGCATCAAGGTGCTCAAGGGCCTTGATGCGGTGCGCAAGCGCCCGGGCATGTATATCGGCGATACCGATGACGGGTCAGGCCTGCATCACATGGTCTACGAAGCGGTCGACAACGCCATCGACGAGGCGCTGGCCGGCCACGCCGACCTCGTCACCGTGCGTCTCAACGCCGATGGCTCCTGTACCGTGATCGACAACGGTCGCGGCATCCCGACCGACATCCACAAGGAAGAGGGCGTCTCTGCGGCCGAGGTCATCATGACCCAGCTCCATGCCGGCGGCAAATTCGACCAGAACTCCTACAAGGTGTCGGGTGGCCTGCACGGCGTGGGCATTTCCGTGGTCAACGCGCTCTCGGTGTGGCTCAAGCTACGCATAAGGCGCGACGGCAAGGTGCACGAGATCGGCTTCACCCACGGCGTGGCCGATGCTCCGCTCACAGTGGTGGGCGACTATGTGCCGGATCTGCAGCCGGGCACCTATGAGGGTCGCTCGGGCACCGAGATCACCTTCCTGCCCAGCTCTGAAACCTTCACCATGGTGGAGTTCGACTTCAAGACGCTCGAGCACCGCCTGCGCGAGTTGGCGTTCCTCAATTCGGGCGTGCGCATCATCCTCTCCGACCGTCGCCATCCCGAGCCGGTGGATGTGGAGCTGTTCTACGAGGGTGGTCTTGAAGCGTTCGTGCGCTATCTCGACAAGTCCAAGCAGCCGGTCATCGACACGCCGATCACCATGATCAGCGAAAAGGACGGCATCACGGTCGAGGTGGCGCTGCAGTGGAACGACAGCTACCACGAAAACGTCCTCTGCTTCACCAACAACATTCCGCAGCGCGATGGCGGCACGCACCTGGCCGGGTTGCGCGGCGCCCTGACGCGCCAGGTGACCGGCTACGCGCAAAGCTCAGGCATCGCCAAGAAGGAAAAGGTCGAACTCTCGGGTGACGATACGCGCGAAGGGCTGACCTGCGTTCTTTCGGTCAAGGTTCCCGATCCGAAGTTCTCTTCCCAGACCAAGGACAAGCTGGTTTCCTCCGAGGTTCGCCCGGTGGTCGAGAACATCGTCAATGAAAAGCTCGGCCAGTGGTTCGAGGAGCACCCCAACGAGGCGCGCACCATCGTTGCCAAGGTGGCGGAAGCGGCGGCCGCACGCGAAGCGGCCCGCAAGGCGCGCGAACTGACGCGGCGCAAGGGGGCGCTCGAAATTTCCTCGCTGCCCGGCAAGCTCGCCGACTGCCAGGAACGCGACCCGACCAAGAGCGAAATCTTCATCGTCGAGGGTGACTCGGCCGGTGGCTCCGCCAAGCAGGGCCGTGACCGCTCCAACCAGGCCGTGCTGCCGCTGCGCGGCAAGATTCTCAATGTCGAGCGGGCGCGCTTTGACCGCATGATCTCGTCCGAACAGGTCGGTACGCTGATCACCGCGCTGGGCACCGGCATCGGGCGCGAGGAGTTCAATCCGGACAAGCTGCGCTACCACAAGATCATCATCATGACGGACGCCGACGTCGACGGCGCCCATATCCGGACGCTGCTGCTGACGTTCTTCTATCGCCAGACGCCGGAACTGATCGAGCGCGGACACATCTATATCGCCCAGCCGCCGCTCTACAAGGCGACGCGCGGTCGCTCCGAACTCTACCTCAAGGATGAGCGGGCGCTCGAGGATTACCTGCTCGAGGGCGGGCTGGACGAGGCCGTGTTCACGACGCGCGACGGCGTCACGCACGCCGGACAGGACCTCATGGGCATCCTGCAGCAATCGCGCGATATCGTGAACGCAATCAACAACCTCAACACGCGCTACAATCGCAACCTCGTAGAGCAGGCAGCCATCGTCGGCGGGCTCGATCCCGAGGCCATGGCCGATCCGGAGCGGAACCAGGCAACGCTGGAGCGGGTGGCGGGACGTCTCGACCGCATTTCCGATGAACTGGAGCGCGGCTGGACCGGCGCCATCACCGATGAAGATGCGCTGGCCTTCTCGCGCACCGTGCGCGGCGTGACGGAAACCCACCAGATCGACCGCGCCCTGCTCGCCAGCGCCGATGCGCGCAAGCTGCGCTCGCTGGCCGGACGGCTGGACGAACTGTTCGGGGGCGTGCCGACACTGACGCGCAAGGGCGAGACGACCAAGATCTTTGGACCGGCATCGCTCTTCAAGGCCGTCACCGACGCTGGCCGCAAGGGCGTCTCGCTGCAGCGCTACAAGGGGCTGGGCGAAATGAACGCCGAGCAGCTTTGGGAAACCACGCTCGACCCCAACGCCCGCACCCTGCTGCGCGTCGAGATCGACGAAACCAGCGAAGCGGACGAAATATTCAGTGCACTGATGGGCGATCTGGTGGAGCCGCGCCGCGACTTCATCCAGGACAACGCGCTCAACGTGAGCAATCTGGACGTCTAGGGGTTTGACCCATCAACGCCGCGAAAAAGGGGGGCGACCACGAGTGGCGCGGAGTTGAGGCATGCTAGACAGTCGCCAAATCATCCGCCGCCTGACGGAGACGGGCTTCGCTCTTGTTTCGGTGCGCGGTTCACACCATAAATATCGTCACGCGGACGGTCGGATCGTTATTCGGCCACACCCGCGCAAGGATTCTTGTCGGCACAGTCCGTTCTATTTATCGGCAGGCGGGATGAAGCAGCGATGCGTGACGTCCACTATATTGCCCTGATCCATAAGGATCCCGAACCCGGCTACGGTGTGTCCTTCCCTGATGTCCCCGGCGTCATTGCGGTGGCCGATACGATGGACGAGGCCATTGCGGAAGCCGCTGCGGTGCTAGCCATCGCCTTCGAGGACTGGCCGGACGAGCAGCCAGTGCCGCGTACGCTGGAAGCGCTGCGTCAGGATGCCCGATTCCAGAACGACGCGGAGGGCGCAGTCGTGGCTGTTATCCGCCCCTCGCCCAAATATTACCAGGCCGCCGAATAACGACGGTGCCCTGAGTCACCGCTGTGTCCTTCCAGCAGTGCCGGGAGAGCCGGGCAGCAAAAGCGTCAGCTCTTGAGCTGTTGCTCGACGGCTTTGCGGGAATTACCGGCCTGCTTGACGGCCTCTTTTACGG
Source organism: Devosia oryzisoli (assembly GCF_014837245.1). Taxonomy (GTDB): domain Bacteria; phylum Pseudomonadota; class Alphaproteobacteria; order Rhizobiales; family Devosiaceae; genus Devosia; species Devosia oryzisoli. Next base: position 200,986 of record NZ_JACYFU010000003.1, on the reverse strand, counting down.
CGTCTTTGCTCTTGCCCGTCTTTTCCGCCTCGTAGCGCACTTCGTGCTCCTGCCCGCCAGCCACCTTGGCGCGATCCTGGGCGCGGCCGCGGGCTGTATGTTCGCTTGCCATGATGCAACTCCTCGTGCTGATGATACAAACGAACGCATCGCGGACTCCGAAGTTTCATCGCTCGCTCCCGGTTCGGCAAACGCCACAGCAGCGTCATGCGAAGCACCCCTGTGCAGACCCGCCAGGGATCACCACGTCAGGGACAGTGGAGACGAGGAATGTGATGAAAAAGATCGGCTTTCTGTCCTTTGGCCACTGGAGCCCTTCGCCGCAATCGGGCACCCGGTCGGCTGCCGATGCCCTGCTGCAGTCGATCGATCTGGCCGTTGCCGCCGAAGAGCTGGGGGCTGATGGGGCCTATTTCCGTGTGCACCACTTTGCGCGCCAGCTTGCCTCCCCCTTTCCGCTGCTGGCGGCCGTCGGAGCCAGGACCCGCAGGATCGAGATCGGCACGGCCGTCATCGACATGCGCTACGAGAATCCACTCTATATGGCCGAGGATGCCGGGGCCGCCGACCTGATTGCGGGCGGACGGCTGCAGTTGGGGATCAGCCGCGGCTCGCCCGAGCAGGTGATCGACGGCTGGCGCTATTTCGGCTTCGCGCCCGAAGAGGGCAAGACCGACGCTGACATGGCCCGCCAGCACGCCGAGGTGTTCCTCGAGGTGCTCAGGGGCGAGGGCTTTGCCCAGCCCAATCCGCGGCCCATGTTCCCCAACCCGCCTGGCCTGCTGCGGCTCGAGCCGCATTCGGAAGGCTTGCGCGAGCGCATCTGGTGGGGCTCGGCCACCAACGACACGGCCATCTGGGCGGCGCGGCTGGGCATGAACCTGCAATCCTCGACGCTGAAATTCGACGAGACCGGCAAACCGTTCCATATCCAGCAGGCTGAGCAGATCCGCGCCTTTCGGCAGGCCTGGAAGGCGGCGGGGCACGCCCATGAGCCGCGCGTGTCGGTGAGCCGCTCCATCTTTGCGCTCGTCAACGACATGGACCGCGCCTATTTCGGTACCGGACGGCCGGAGCAGGATCAGTTCGGCTATATCGAGCCCGAGGTGCGGGCGGTGTTCGGACGCGGCTACATGGCCGAACCGGACACGCTCGTCGAGCAATTGCGCACCGACGAAGCGATTGCCGAAGCCGATACGCTGCTGCTCACCGTGCCCAATCAGCTCGGCGTCGAGTATAATGCCCACGTCATCGAAGCCATCTTCACCCATGTGGCCCCGGCGCTCGGCTGGCGTTAGGGCCGGGCTCTGTCAGGGCAAGGCGTAGGGCGATGCCTGACAGCTATTGGCGCGCCAATAACCTCCGACATCGGTGAAGCGGCCGGTGGCGCGCTGCTCGATGGCGGCCGCGAACGCCATCGCCCGGCACTCGTCGGGACCTGCAACGGCGTGCACCACCTCATGCAGGATGGTCAGGGCCCGCAGCGCATCGCTGCCGTCGCGGTGGAAGCGGGGACAAACCGTCAGCGTGGCTGTGCCGTTTCGCGGCGGCAGGTCGACATAGGCGGCAAAGCGCGCGCAACCAGCGCTCTCGGATGCCGCATCGGTGATCCTCAGGTCGACGGCGTCACCCCAATGGGCCGACCTGAAACGGCGCAGCGTCAAGGCATCGCGGTAGGTGGCCGTGGCGACGCCGCTCATCTCGGCGCCGAGGCCCGGCAATGCCTTTTCGAAGAGAGCGATGGCGGCATCGAAGGCGCGCTCGGTGGTTGAGGTGGCGCTGGCGGAAAGGGGCATCACCACCATGAACAGCAGCAGTGCGACGATGAGGCGGCTCGGCATGAATTCTCCGGGAGCGGGGCGGCCAGCAGGTAACCCCTTCGGTATGGCGATGTCGAGACGAGCATGGGGAGTAGCGGTCGCCCAAAGCAGGGGCGAGTCCGGGCAGCGTTGTGGCAGGCTTGCATCAGCCGGCGAACGGTCGCATCCTACCCCTTAAACCGGCCACAATTGATGCGGAAAAGCGTCAACCAGCCGCGCCAGAGCGAGACCGCAGCGGGAGCACCGCGCACTCGACAGTTAACCTCTTGGTGACCATTGGTTCCCGGATGCACCGGAACCGGGTACAAGCGGCTTCACGACGTCCTGCGACAGGTTTACTTGATGGATTTCCGCATTTCGGCCGATGACCGCGTTGGCAACCAGCCCGCCAAGGGCGGCAAGGCCAAGGCCCGTTCGACCAGAAGCGAACGCGTCGAGCCTTCGCTCGGCCGTTCCGTTGGTGTTTTCGTCGACGACGAACGCTCGGGCGGCAATGGCGGCGGCGGACATGGCGGCAAGCCGCCCAAGAAGTCAGGCGGCGGCAAACCCCCTCGCCGCGGCAAGGCGAAGCTGAGCAAGCCCAAGAAGCGCCGCTCGCGCACGGGCGGGTTCCTGATGGGGCTTCTTTGGTGGGGCTTTGTGGGGTGCCTCTGGGCCGGCCTCGCCGTTATCGGCATCATCGTCTACTACGGTGCGCAACTGCCATCCTCGGACACCTGGGCCATTCCCGAGCGGCCCCCCAATATCCGCATTCTGGCCGCGGACGGCAGCCTGATTTCCAATCGCGGCCAGACCGGCGGCGAGGCCGTGACCTTCCGCGAACTGCCCTATTATGTGCCCGCGGCTTTCATCGCCTCGGAAGACCGGCGCTTCATGAGCCATTTCGGCGTCGATCCGATCGGCATTTTCTCGGTGGCCATCGAGATGATCGAAGCCCGGGGTGTAACGCGCGGCGCCTCCACCCTGACCCAGCAGGTGGCCAAGAACCTCTTTCTCACGCCCGATCAGACCCTGGGCCGCAAGGTGCAGGAAGCCATTCTCGCCATCTGGCTCGAGCAGAACTACACCAAGGAGCAAATCCTCGAGCTCTACATGAACCGGGTGTATTTCGGCTCCGGGGCCACCGGCATCGAGGCCGCAGCACAGACCTATTTCGGCGTTTCGGCGCGCAATCTTTCGCTTGGGCAGGCCGCCATGCTGGTGGGCCTTCTGCCCGCGCCGTCGGCCTACAACCCCAAGGCCAACCCGGACAAGGCGATCGAGCGGCAGCGCATCGTGCTCGGTCTCATGGCGCAGGAAGGCTACATCACCAAGGACGAGGCCGCCGCAGCGCAGATCGATCCGGATGAAACCGTGCGCACCCGCGTCGCCGGATCGGAATCCTATGTTGCCGACTGGGTCGAGAGCCTGATGACCGCCTATCTCGGTGAGATCAAGGACGACGTCGTGGTGCAGACCACCATCGACTACAAGCTGCAAAAGGACGCGGAGTTCATCGTCAAGGAGCATGTGGCCGAGGATGGACCCAAGCGCGGCTTTACCCAGGGCGCCCTTGTGGCCATGGATGTCGACGGCAAGGTGCGGGCCATGGTGGGTGGCGTCGATTACCAGAAGAGCCAGTACAATCGCGCCGTCACCGCCAAGCGGCAGTCGGGCTCGGCCTTCAAGCCCTTCGTCTACCTGGCGGCCATGGAAAAGGGCTATACGCCCGACACGCTCGCCGAGGACGCCAAGTTCGAGTACAACGGCTGGAGCCCGCGCAACGCCTCGGGCAAGTATGCGGGCACGGTGACCCTGCGCCAGGGTTTGGCCTATTCGCTCAACACCATCGCCGCGCGTCTTGCTATCGACGTGACACCGGAAAAGGTGGTCGAGGTGGCCATGCGTCTGGGCATTTCGTCGCCGCTGACGCCGGTGCCCTCGATTGCGCTGGGTACGCAGGAGATCAACCTTCTGGAACTGACCAGTGCCTATGCGCCGTTCGCCAATGGCGGTTACGGGGTCATTCCCAACGTCATCACCAAGATCACCGACAAGGACGGCAAGGTGCTCTACGAGGCGTCGGACGCCGGCCCCGGGCGCGTCATCGACCCAAAGGTGCTGGCCGAGATGAACGACATGCTCGAAACCGCCGTCGAGGTGGGAACGGGCAAGCGCGCCAACCTCAATGGCTGGGAGGTCGGGGGCAAGACCGGCACCAGCCAGGAATCGCGCGATGCGCTGTTCATAGGCTACACCTCGGCCATGGTGGCGGGCGTGTGGCTCGGCAACGACGACGATTCGGGCACCAGCCTCTCCGGCGGCAACGTGCCGGCGCAAATCTGGTCCGAATTCATGACCAAGGCCCTGGCCGGCAAGGAGCCGGCACCCATTCCCGGCGGCAGCTATGCCGGACAGCTGGTGGCGCAGCAGGTCGTCGACCCGACCACCGGGCAGCCGGTGATCGACCCCAATACGGGCCAGCCCATGGTGCAGTATGTCGACGGCGGGACGGGCGAGCCGGTGCAGACCACGACCGATCCGGCCACCGGACAGGTCGTGGCCATTGACCCAGCCACGGGGCAGCCGATCAATGGGCTGCAGCCGGTCCAGGCCCAGCCGGCCCCGCAACCTGAGGGGCAGGTCATCGACCCGGCAACGGGACAGCCGGCGATGCAATACGATCCGGCCACCGGCATGCCGGTAGGGCAGATCGTCGATGGCGGGCAGGTCGTGCAGTACGACCCCAATGGGCAGGCGCTCGATCCGGCTACGGGAGAGGCGCCGCAAGGTCAGCCGGTGGATGCCGGGCAGGCGCCGATCGATCCCGATACTGGTCTTCCGATGACGCTTGTCATCGACCCTGCAACGGGTCAGCAGGTGTGGGTGCCCAGTGCCCCCGCCAACCAGCCGCAACAGCCGCAGGCGGGCCAGCAGCAGATCATCGTGCCGCAGGACCAAATCGTTCCCCCTGCCGCGGTGGAGCAGCAGAACCAGCCGGTCTACCAGACCGAGCGGCAGCAGCGGACGCTGATGGACATGATCTTCGGCAACTAGAGACGCCACGAGCGGACAAACAAAAGCCCCGGTCTTGCGACCGGGGCTTTTTCTACACCTGGCCGAAGTCAGATGACGATGATCGGGGAGTTGTCCGGTACGCGCTCGTAGAGGTCGATGACGTCCTGGAACAGGAGGCGCACGCAGCCGCTCGACACGGCCCGGCCGATGGAATGGATGTCCATGTTGCCGTGCAGGCGATAAAGCGTGTCCTTGCCGTCCTGGAAGATGTAGAGCGCCCGTGCGCCAAGGGCGTTGTCGAGACCGGGCGGCTGGCCGTGGCGGTAGATCTCGAGCTCGGGCTGGCGCTCGATCATGTCCGCGGGCGGCGTCCAGGTGGGCCATTTGCGCTTGTAGGCGATGCGGGCCCTGCCGCTCCACTCGAAGCCTTGGCGGCCGATGCCGACGCCATAGCGCATGGCTCGGCCATTGGGCATCGTCCAGTAAAGGAAGCGATTGGCCGTATCGACCACGACGGTCCCTGAGCGCTCGCCGGTCGGGTTGGCAACCTCCTGCCGCCAGTAGACCGGGTCGAGCAGCCAGATGGGCGCGGCGGGAACCGGGAACTTCTCGTCCGGGCGTGGTCCGTACATGGCGAGAACGTGGGCGGGGACATCGGCCGGTCCGAGCGGACGCGGTTCAGTCGTGGCGACGGGGCGGCTCGTGGTGGTGCAGCCGGCAAGGGCAAGGGCGCCGAGACTGGCAAGGCTCGCCATGGCGGCGCGGCGCGACAGGCGCGCGTCGAGAACATAAGACATAAATGGTTTCCCTGGAGCCAGAGGCTCCGCTGAGCGAAGATAAAGGTGAGGGATATTGCTCAGGCCGCGCGCGGCGGCCGCAGGAGACTGGGTTTGGGCCCGTCCAGGGCCACCGCATCCACGGCACGTTCGAAGAACGGCCGCTCCTGCGCGGCAGGAAACTCGAACACCTCCACGGGAATGGCAAAATAGGGACCGCACGGCATGATGATGCCCGAACCCAGATCGATATTGCCCTTCTGCACGGTGACGATCACCGGCCGTGACACATTGGCGGCGTCCACGTGGTTGAGTACCACGATGGGCGTGCTCTCATAGCGATGCGCATGCGCCAGCGCCGGTCCGACAAGGGAGGCGAAGGCAAACAGAATCGCGATGAGCCCGATGATGCGCTGCATGACCCGGTCTTAGACCGGCAATTGCGGCGCAAGCCAGGCACAAAGATGCGATCAGGCTCCGGAGGCAGGCGGGTGCCAGCTCATCAGCACCCGACCGTGTGCTTTTAGCCACGCTCGGCCGCGGGCCATGTCAGGCAGGGTGCGCTCCACGGTGGCCCAGAACGCCGGCGAGTGATTCATTTCCACCAGATGCGCCACTTCGTGCGCCGCGACGTAGTCGAGCACGAAGGGCGGCGCCAGGACGAGGCGCCAGTTGTAGTTGATGGTGCCGGTCGATGAGCACGAGCCCCAACGGCTCGACTGGCTGCGCAGCCTCACCTGGCAAACGGTGACGCCCAGCCGGTCGGCATGCATTGCGCTTTGTCGCGTGAGGTCGGACAGCGCCTCAGCCTTGAGCCAGTCATAGAGCCGCCGCGGCAGGTGTTCGGGGGCACCGGGCACGATCAGCAATGGCCCCGCGGCATCTTCTTGAACCAGCACGCGCCCGCGCACCTGACCGCTGGCCACGATGCGGTGATCGAGACCCCGCAGCGGCACGACCTTGCCCTCGTCAAGCCGCTGGACCTGCGCCGCGCGGGGCAGGCGCGCCGCCAGCCAGTGCCGATGCCGGTGGAGGAACGCCTCCGCGTCTGCCCAGCGCGCTTTTTCCGGCAGGCTGAGCACCGGCCCGGTGGCCGGCAGCGACAGGCGAAAACTGCGCGCCCGCTTGCTGATGCGGACCGCCACGGCAATGGTTTGGCCGTCGATGTCGAGATGGGTGACGCTGGGGGGGGTCGCGCGCTGGCGCAGGAACGAAAGCATGAGAGGCCGTGGGAATCGCTTGGCAGGAGTCTAGCGCGTTTGCCGGTGGCACACGCAAAAAAAGGCGCTCCTTTTGGGAGCGCCAGTCGACTTCAGGAGGGAAGGGAAGGAGCGGACAGCGGCGTTAGCCGTTATTGCCCCAGTCCGGGGTCTGCGCGGGCGGGTTGGAGTCGCCATAACCCTGGCGGTTGCCGCGGCGTTCGCTCATGAAGCGGTCGAACTCCTCGCGGTCCTTGGCCTTGCGCAGATTGGCCATGTACTCGTGGAAAGCGTCGATCTCGGCGTCGAGCCGGGCGCGCTCTTCCTCAAGGCGCCGAAGCTGCTCTTCGCGATACTCATCGAAGGCGGCATTGCCCGAGGAACCAAAACCCTGACCAAAACCGTGGCGGCCGAAGCCTTGAGCCTGCTTGTTGTTGCGCACGAAGCTGCATCCCTTGTTCCAGTAACCCTGAGCCTTTTCGGCGGAGCCGCCGAACTTTTCGCCCCAGATGATGTAGCCGAGCACCGCAAGGCCCAGCGGCCAGAAAATGATGAAGCCCAGAACCATGAGGGCGATGGTCAGCGGGGACCATTGAGGCTTGATGATGGCTGTGTTCATGTCTTTCGTCTCCCAGTCACGATGTTCTGTACTTGGTCCGTGCGCGCACAGGATCAAGCATGTGCCCATCAAAAAAACGCGCTTGAAATGATGTTTTGCGGTACCTATGCGCCGTCTCCCCTGTGGCGCCTGAAGGAACAAGGATGAGTGACGTCACCGTTTCCGGCCTGCCTGCCCCCGGCGTATGGCGACCACTGCGCATGCAGACGTTGGTCGGACTGCGCTGGCTAGCCGTGGCTGGCCAGGCCATCAGCGTGCTTTTCGTCTATGGCGGGTTGGGCTTTCCCTTGCCGCTCTGGGCGTGCCTGGCGCTGATCGCGCTGTCGGCGGCCATCAACATCGCCCTGGCGCTGCGCCTGGGTGTCAACGGGCGGCTGTCGGCGCGCTCGGCCGCCCTGCAACTGGCCTTCGACCTCTGCCAGCTCGGTGGGCTGCTTGCCCTGACCGGCGGACTGCACAACCCGTTCGCGATTTTGCTGCTGGCGCCCGTTTCGGTTTCGGCGACCAGTCTCCCACGCAAGGAAGCTTTCGCCATCGCCATCCTTGCGGCCCTCGTGGCTTCGGCCCTCTCGGTCTGGCACCTGCCCTTGCCCTGGGACCCGGCGGAGACCATCAACTTCAACCGCATCTACGTCATCGGCATCTGGGTCTCGATCATCTGCGGCGTCGTCTTCATCGCGGCCTATACCAACCGCGTTGCCCATGACAGCCGGCAGATTGCCGATGCCCTGGCAGCGACCGAGCTGGCGCTCTCGCACAAGGAGCAGCTTTCTGCCCTTGATGGCCTTGCTGCAGCGGCGGCGCACGAGCTGGGCACGCCACTCTCGACCATCGCGCTCGCCGCCAAGGAAATGCGGGCGGAAGTCGAGAATGGCAGTCCGATGGCCGATGACGTCGAACTGATCATCGAGCAGGCCGCGCGTTGCCGGGCCATTCTCGCACGCCTGCGCAATCTCGGCGCCGATCCGGCCGACCCGTTCGCGGAGGCGCCGCTGACCGATATCCTTGCAGAAGTGTCGCGACCGCATGAGGCAAGGGGCAAGGCGATCCTCTTCTACACCGGGGAAGCATCGGGCCCTGCGCCAATCTTTCATCGCAGCGTCGGCCTGCTCTATGGGCTTGGCAATCTGATCGAGAACGCCACCGACTTTGCCCGTGGCACCGTTCGGGTCGACAGCACCTGGACCCAGACGCGCATCACCGTTGTCATTTCCGACGATGGCCCGGGCTTTGCGCCGGAGCTGATCGCCCGGCTGGGAGAGCCCTATCTCACCAGCCGCCCGCGCGATCCTGCCGGTGCCGACGCGCACCAGCCCGGTGGCCTCGGCCTGGGCATTTTCATCGCCAAGACGCTGCTGGAGCGCACCGGCGCCCGGCTGACATTCGACAATGCGAGTTCGGTTGGGCATGCGCGCGTGCGGATCACATGGCCGCGAGACGGGGAGCGCGAAACGATCCACTGAAGTCCTTTTGACGTATGGACAAACAAACCTTATCTAGAGCCCATGGACACGATCGAAGAGCTACTGGCTGCAGACCCCAGCCTCCTTCTGGTAGATGACGACGCCGCGTTCCTCAGTCGCCTCGAGCGCGCCATGGTCCGGCGCGGATTCGAAGTCCGCACCGCCGGCACCGTGGCGGCGGGATTGACGGCGGTGGATGAACGCGCGCCCGCCTATGCTGTGGTCGATTTGCGCCTCGAAGACGGCAATGGGCTGGACGTGGTCTCGGCCCTGCACCAGAAGCGCCCCGACGCGCGCGCCATTGTCCTCACCGGCTACGGCAATATCGCCACTGCCGTGACGGCGGTAAAACTTGGCGCCATGGATTATCTCTCCAAGCCGGCGGACGCGGACGACGTGATCAACGCGCTGCTGGCAACGGGCGAGGACAAGCCCGAGCCGCCGGAAAACCCGATGTCGGCCGACCGCGTGCGATGGGAACATATCCAGCGCGTCTATGAGCTGTGCGACCGCAACGTGTCCGAAACGGCACGCCGGCTCAACATGCACCGGCGCACCCTGCAGCGGATTTTGGCCAAGCGCGCCCCGCGCTAGCGGACAATCACTCCTCGGCGAACAGCGTCTCGAACCCGCCAAAGATCATGCGCTTACCGTCGAACGGCATGTCGCCGACGCTGGCCATCTCCGGGTCTTCCATCATTCGTTTCTGGATGGCCGCACGCGTCGCCTTGTCCGGATATTCGATCCAGGAGAAGACGATCACTTCGTCGTCCTTGGCCTGCGTCGCCCGGTAGAAATCGGTCACGGTGCCCTTGGGCACGTCGTCGCCCCAGTTTTCCACCACGCGCGTCGCGCCCCACTTGCGGAAAAGCTCCGCCGCCGCACGCGAATGGCGCAGATATTTCTCCTTGTTGGCCTTGGGGACCGCGGCGAGAAATCCATCGATATACGGCATCGTCGTCTCCTTCGTGCTTGCCTGCCGGCGCGCCGGAAGGTGCGCCTTGCCCTTGAGACGAGCGAGCATCCCCCGATGCGACATCGGCAGCAAGAATTATCGGGCGGCGGTTGACTGCTGCGGCTCGAGGCGCCCGGCCATGGTGAAGGTGAGGACCAGGAGCGGGATCAGCACGGCAAAGGCGATACGCACCCCAAGTCCCTGCGCGACGGCGCCGATCAGCCCCGGCGCGCCCAGATTGACCAGTTGGAACACGAGCGTGGTGGCTGCGACGTTCTGCGAGGCGGGGCGATCCCCCAGCCGCGCGGCGGCGGAAAGCATCAGCGGATAGAGCACGCAAATGCCGATGCCGACCAGAAGGAAGGCGAGGAGCGCGAGGTAGGCGTCGGGGGCAATCACGACCATCACCATACCCACCACGGCGAGCCCGGAAAGGGACCGAGCGACCCGCACGGGGCCGAAGCGCTCGATGAAGCGGTCTGCCACGAGGCGCCCCACGGCCATTGCCAGGAGCAGGGCCGGCAAGGCCAGCGACTCCACGAAGGCCGGAACCTCGAAGCTGTCGCGCAGATAGATGATCGACCAGGCGCGCGAGGCGCCTTCGGTCAGGCCGGCGCCCAGGCCGAAGGCCACAAGGCCGAGCGTCGCGAGCGTTGGCACGGCGAGCTTGCGTCCTTTAGTGCCCGCATGCGGACGGGACGGCGCGACGGGCATGCGAACGAGCACCGCAAAGAGAAGAATGCTCAGGATCGGCACCAGCGCCCAGAGGTGAACGGCAGGAGATACGCCGAGGCCGCGAACCGCGGCCCCGATCAGCGAGGTGAGGAGAAACCCGACGCTCCACGCCCCGTGGCAGGTGTTCATGACGCGAACGTCGCCGGCCGCCTCGATGCGGTCGGCCTCCACGTTGATGGCGATGTTGGTCAGGGAAAACCCGATGCCGTTGATCGCCAGTATGCAGAAAAACGCCAAGGGGTCGAGCCAGACGGTGGCCAGTGCCGCCGTCACCATGACCAGCGGCAGGAGCACCAGGACGACGCGGCGGGGACTGAAGCGCTCGATGATGGTGCTCGAAAAGAGGAACATCGAGAGGCCGCCCAGCGGTTGGCCCATCAGCACCAGCCCCAACTGCCCCTCGCTGAGGCCCATCTGCAGCTGGAGATCGGGGATGCGCGTATGGATGGCGCCGGCCGCCAGGGCGTGGGCGAAAAACAGGGCGATGATCCGCCAGTGGCGGGCGAAGAAGGGCATGGGCGGATCCGGTTGGATCAGGGCGGCGGGCGCCACGTGGAAAAAGCGATCAGCGGGGGCCGGGGTCCATCAGGCCATGAATGCGGTCGGCGCCCATTCGCGCCAGCTTCAGCATCAGCGCCTTTCGGCGTGCCGGTGCCAGCGGCGTCTCCGGACTGTCGCGCAGGATGGCGCCGTCATGCCCATCGGCCACGATCAGCCCTTCGCTCTGCGGGAAAATCTCCCCCTCGAGTTCCGGCGGCTTGGCGAAAAAGAACCTGTCCGAAAATTCCCGGTATTCGGGCCATTTGCGATCGACCTGGAAGTCGATGAGGCTGGACTTGATCTCGATGATCCAGATTTCGCCCTTCGGCCCCACCGCCAGCACGTCGGCCCGGCGGCCATTGGCCAGCGGCACCTCCGCGTAACAGGCCATGTCGTGTCGCTCGCGCAGCATGCGCATGACGCCGCGCTGAACCCGTAGCGCCGTCGCAGACTGGCGGAGGTCGACGATGGGCGGCAGGTCGTCAGCCATTGGGCGGCAGGGGTTCCGGCGGCAGGCCGAGCGGAACCTCGACCTTGCGCGTGCCCAAGGCAAAGCTCGATGCCCACAGGCCCGCCAGCAGCAGCGGCAGGCAGATGAGGTACGAATTGCGGATGCCCCAGTGCTCGGCAATGAACCCCAGGAGCGGCGGCGCGAGAAAGAACACGACGAAGCTCACCTGCCCCAGCGCCGCGACATTGACAGCCGACGGCCGGTCGGTGCGCTGCGCCGCGGCCGACACCGCCAGCGGGTAGACGGCGGAACAGCCGATGCCCATCAGCGCAAAGCCAAACAGCGCCACAGCGGGCGCGGGCGCGATGCCCACGAGCAGCGCACCGAGTGTCGCAAGGCTGAGGAGCGATACCGCCACCCGCCGCGGCCCGAAGCGGCCAACGACCGGGTCGGCGGAGAGGCGCATCGCGGCCATGAAGAAGGCAAAGAGCGTAAGGCCCATGCCGCCGACGAACGGCTCGACCGAGAAGATGTCGCGCATGTAGATCGCCGACCAGTCGATGCCCGCGCCCTCCACGAGGAAGGCCGCAAAACCGATGAGGCAGAGCGGCAGCAGGCCCCAGTTGGGAAACGCAATGACGTGTCCATCGGCATTGCTGGCCGCACCGCGGCGCGGCGCCGAGGTGGCGCCCCAGAGCATGAAGAGGCCGAACGCCACCCCGAAAATGGCAACGATCAGCAGGTGCCAGTTGGCCGGCAGGCCCGACTGCCGGATCATGGCGCCGAACAGGGCGGTGACGAAGAAGCCGACGCTCCAGAAGCCGTGCGCGCGGTTCATGAAACGCTTGCCGGTCTGTGCTTCGAGCCGGTCGATCTCGACATTGAGATTGATCTCCAGCGCCCCGGACAGGATGCCGGTGACAAAGAGGACGCAGAACACCAGCGGCGCGTTGGGGAGCCAGGGAATGCTTGAGATCAGGATGACCGGTCCAAGCGTCGTGACGAGAGCGGAGGTGCGAAAGCCGAGGCGGTCGATAAACCCCGCGCCGAAGGTCAGCGAAATCAGCGAACCGATGGACATGCCGATCATGGTCAGGCCCAGCTGGCCTTCGGTGACGCCAAGGTGGGTCTGGATGTCAGGCATGCGGGCCATCAGGGCGCCGGTGGTGACGGCGAACAGGAAAAAGCACGCATAGATGCGGAACTGAGGGGCGATCATGGGGTCACCACTGCCTTGACCGGGCGCGACCCGAGGGCGCCCGCCGTCATGAAGCCGAGAATGGCCAGCGGTACGCCGATGCCATAGGTCCAATGGATGCCGAAGTGCTCGGCAACATAGCCCAGGAGCGGCGGCCCAAGCAGGAATGAGACGAACGCGATCTGGGTCAGCGCCGCCACATTGACCGCAGCTGGCCGGTCGGTGCGCTGCGCCGCCGCCGACATGGAGAGCGGGAAGAGGGCGCTCGAGCCCACGCCGATCAGCACGAGCCCGAGATAGCCCACCCAGCTTGCCTGGGCCACGAACATCAGGGCGGCCCCGATGCCGAGGATGGTGACGAGAACCCGCGCCACCAGGACCGGGCTGTAGCGCTCGACAAACCCGTCGGCAAAGAAGCGCGCCACGGCCTGCGAGCCGGCAACGAGCGCCACCGCGAAGCCGGCCCAGAACGGCGTCGCGTCGAAGAGATTGCGCATGTATATGGCGGACCAGTCGATCCCGGCGCCTTCCATCATCATGGCGCCGATGCAGACGCTGATGAGGCTGAGGATAGGCAAGGTGGGCCGTGCGAAATGCGGCGTTGCCTCGGTGCTCGAGCCGGTGCGATGCGCGGCCGGCTCGAAGCGGCCGAGGACGACGAAGGTGCCCAGCGTCACCACCGGGATCATCAGCGCCAGGTGAGCCTGCGGGGGCAGCCCAGACTGGGCAATGAACGAGCCGACCATGCCGGCGGAGAAAAAGCCAAAGCTCCAGAAGGCGTGCGCGCGGCTCATGATGCGCCGACCGATGGCGTGCTCCACCCGGTCGGCCTCAAGATTGATGATGATCTCGATGCAGCCAATCGTCATGCCCACCGGAACCAGCAACAGGAAGAAGGCCAGCGGCCCCTGCGCCCAGACTGAAGCCGCGTAGAGAGCCGAGAGCAAGGGAATGGCGCCCAAGAGGGTGCGGCGATAACCGATGCGCTCGATGATAGGGGGCGCAAAGGTGAGCGAAATCAGCGTGCCGATCGCAGCGCCGATCAGGGACAGCCCCAAGGCGCCTTCCCCCACACCCATGGCGGCCTGGATGGCCGGTAGGCGCGGATAGAGGCTCCCCATGCAGAAGGAATAAACAAAGAAGGCCCCGAAGACCTTGATCTGGGGCGGCAAATCGAGGCCGAATCGCATGGGAGGACACTGCTGGAAAAGATCAATCGGACCGCACGCTATGCCATTTCCTCCACCAGGGGAACGGTCTCACAAAGCGGCCAAACCTATTCTTGCAACGTTTGCATTCGGGTCACACTGCCACAGGGGGCACCCTATCACCCCGCAAACAGTCGTCGCTTCGCCGGACCGGCGCAGCTAACGCCCCCCTAGCGAGCTTTCCCTTCGCCGCGAAACAGCCGGCTGTGCTCGTGCATGAGGGTGGCGATCCGTTCGGTGACGGTGCGGACGGCCGGGACGTGGCGTTCCTCGTGATGGCAGACCAGCCAATGGTCGGTCTCGAGCTCCGGGATGGGCGGCGCCATGCGGGCGAGGCGCGGGTCGCTGTCGCCCACAAAGCACGGAAAGACCGAGATGCCCGCCCCCGCGGCCACCAGTTCAAGCACACCCAGGGCGTCGTTGCCGCGTATGGCGATGCGGTCGGCATGGTGCGCTTGCAGCCAGCGAGCCGAATGAGTCTGGTAGCCGCCGCTGGCCGTGCCGACGAAGTAGCCGGCGGAAACACCGTGCACCAACTCCGGACGGGCATAGAGGCCGTAAGCGACGCGCCCCATGGATCGACCTGCCAGCCACTGCTCGCTGGGGCGCTGGTTGCGGATGCCGATATCGGCATTGCGCCGGCCGATGTCGACCTTTTCATTGGCCGTGACAAACTCGATCCCGAAGGGGTCCGATGGACTCCAGAGCCGTCCGATATGGCGGGCAAGGAAGGCCGACGTCCACGGCCCCGCGGAAACCCGTACGACGCGCTGAGCCGCAGCACCCTCAGCCCAGCGCTTGACGGCGACCATCGCCGTCTCGACCTCCTCGGCGCGAACCAGCAGGTCCTCGCCGGCCGGGGTCAGCCGATAGCCTTTCTGGCTGCGCAGGAAGAGCGGCTGGCCGAGTTGCTGCTCCACGGCCGCGACCCGCCGGCCGAGCGTGGCCGGAGAAAGACCAGTTGCGGTCGCCGCTGCGCTGAGGCCACCCAGCCGCGCCACCTGGAGAAAGAGCTTCAGGTCGTTCCAGGAAGGATCCATTTTTCACATGTGAAAAGAACGTTTCGCTCTTGTCTGTAGCTGAAGCGCCGAGCTTTGGCCACTCTTTCTGGTGTGAGCGGGCCCGATACGGGCGCTGGTCGTGCTGAAGTTTTTCAAACTTGCAACGGCCCTCGCACATGACAGAGGAGCGCAACGATGCTTTCAAATCTGACCAAACGATTCCGCACCTGGCGGCTCCGGCACGACACTGCGCGCCGGTTGCGGGCACTGGACAACCGCCTGCTGGCGGACATCGGCGCCGAGCGTGAGGCGATAGATGATTTCGTCCGCGACCGCGTCGGCACGTGAGCCCAAAACGAGAAAGGCCGCCCTCGCAGGCGGCCTTTTTGTTCGAGAGCGCGCAGGCCTACATCTGAGCGAGGCAGACGGACGTGGTGCCGCGGTTGCGGAAGCCCAGCTTGGTCGCCGCAGCCTTGGACAGGTCGATGATGCGCCCGCCGTGGTAGGGGCCGCGGTCGTTGATGGTGACCTCGACTTCCTTGCCGGTCCGCTGGTCAACGACTTTCACCTTGGTGCCGAAAGGAAGCGACTTGTGAGCCGCCGTCATGGCGTTCTCGTTGAAGATTTCTCCCGACGCGGCCGTCTTGCCGTTAAAGCCGGGGCCATACCAGGAGGCGCCACCACATTGGGCGAACGCAGAAGTCGAGAAGAGGGCGAGGACTGCTGCGCATGAGGCGACGCGGACGGCTTTGTTGATCAATGGTCTAGCTCACTCAAGTTATCGATGAGGGCTGACTAGATTGTGGCAAAGGCCGAAATGTGAGGGAAAATGCGGGGAAATGGGGCGCGAGTCCCATTGTGGCACATCCGCCACACGCCGATGGCAGGACTTTACTAACCGAGCGGCTTAACCAAAAAGGTCCAGGAGAACTAGAATCCTCCTGCTGGGTCGATTCATCCGAATCATGCGCTCAACTGGTCAATGAGGCGCAATGGCTTTCCTCGTGTGTTTTGTCTGCAACGGTTGCATCACGACTCCGACAAGCCTCTCAAAAACCGGGGTTCCAAGAACAATGGCAGCAACTTTGCGCCATGCGGCGGCGACAAATGGGGGCAAATGTGGCCATCGGAAGGGTTCCACTGGCTCATAATTTGACCAATTGATAAAAAATAGGAGCTGCGCTAGCGTTTCGATGAGGGGAAACGCAGCAAGGGGAGTCACGATGGCTCAAGGTGTTCTGAAACAGGGCATCGCGCCCGGACGTCTCGATCCGGCCGCACTGGCCGCGAACTTTTCCGACCTGCACCCGCCGCTCGACCGCCACGAAGCCCATGTGGAGGCGGACCGGTGCTACTTCTGCTACGACGCGCCGTGCATGAATGCGTGTCCCACCAGCATCGACATCCCCCTCTTCATTCGCCAGATCGCCACCGATAATCCGGTCGGCGCGGCCGAAACGATCTTCGAACAGAATATCCTGGGCGGCATGTGCGCCCGCGTCTGTCCCACCGAGCAGCTGTGCGAAGAGGCCTGCGTGCGGGAGGAGGCTGAAGGCAAGCCCGTCAAGATCGGCATGCTGCAGCGCTATGCTACCGACATCGCCATGGAGGGGCACTACCAGTTCTTCGAGCGGGCCGCCCCAACGGGCAAGACGATCGCGGTGGTGGGTGCGGGCCCGGCCGGTCTGGCGGCTGCGCACCGGCTGGCAACGAAGGGGCATGACGTCGTCATGTTCGATGCCCGGCCCAAGGCAGGCGGCCTCAACGAATACGGCATTGCCGCCTACAAGGCGACCGACGACTTTGCGCAGGCCGAGGTCGATTATGTGACGGCCATCGGCGGCATCGACATCCGCCACGGGCAGGCGCTGGGGCGCGACCTGTCGCTCGACACGCTGCAGGCCGAGTACGACGCAGTGTTTCTCGGGTTGGGCCTTGGCGGCGTCAACGCCCTCAGGGCCGAAAACGAGATGGCCAGCGGTGTCGACAACGCCGTCGATTTCATTGCCGGACTGCGTCAGGCCAGTGACCTCGCCAGCCTGCCGATCGGGCGTCGCGTGGTCGTCATCGGCGGCGGCATGACCGCGATCGATGCGGCCGTGCAGTCCCGCCTGCTGGGGGCCGAAGAGGTGACGATGGTCTACCGGCGCGGCAAGGAGCAGATGAGTGCGTCGCTGTTCGAGCAGGATTTGGCGGCGGCCAAGGGGGTCACCATTCGCCACTGGATGGCGCCCAAACGCGTGTTGACCGACGGCGATCGGGTGACCGGCATCGAGCTCGCCTACACGACCCTGGTCGATGGAAATCTCGCCGAGACCGGAGAGACGGCAGTTTTGGCGTGTGACCAGGTGTTCAAGGCCATCGGCCAGACGCTCGCCACCGATGGCGGCGCGCTCGAGCTGGCGGGTGGCAAGATTGCGGTCGATGGGGAAGGGCGGACCTCGCTGCGCGGCGTCTGGGCCGGTGGCGACTGCGCCACGGGCGGCGACGACCTGACGGTGACGGCCGTCGCCGAAGGCCGCGATGCGGCCGAGAGCATTCATCGGTTCCTCATGGGAGGCGGCAATGGCTGACCTGCGCAACACTTTCGTCGGCATCAAATCCCCCAACCCGTTCTGGCTCGCCTCGGCGCCGCCGACCGACAAGCAGTACAATGTCGAGCGGGCCTTCAAGGCCGGCTGGGGTGGGGTGGTCTGGAAGACGCTGGGCGAGGAAGGCCCGCCGGTCGTCAACGTCAATGGCCCGCGCTACGGCGCCATCTGGGGCGCCGACCGGCGGCTCCTCGGCCTCAACAATATCGAGCTCATCACCGACCGGCCGCTGCAGATCAACCTGCAGGAGATGAAGGCGGTCAAGATGAACTGGCCAGACCGCGCCCTCATCGCCTCCATCATGGTGCCGTGCGAGGAAGATGCCTGGAAGGCTATATTGCCGCTGGTGGAAGAGACCGGCGCCGATGGCATCGAGCTCAATTTCGGCTGCCCGCATGGCATGAGCGAGCGCGGCATGGGCGCCGCCGTCGGGCAGGTGCCCGAATATGTCGAAATGGTCGTGCGCTGGTGCAAGCAATATACGCGCATGCCGGTGATCACCAAGCTCACGCCCAACGTGACCGACGTCCGCAAGCCCGCTCGGGCCGCCAAGCACGGCGGTACCGATGCCGTGAGCCTGATCAACACCATCAACTCCATCGTCTCGGTCGACCTGGACACGTTTGCGCCGGTGCCGACGGTGGGTGGCAAGGGGACGCATGGTGGCTATTGCGGCCCGGCCGTCAAACCCATCGCCCTCCACATGGTCGCCGAAATCGCCCGCGACCCGGAGACCTCCGGGCTCCCCATCTCGGGGATCGGGGGCATCACCACCTGGCGCGACGCCGCCGAATTTCTGGCCCTGGGTGCGGGCAACGTCCAGGTCTGTACCGCCGCCATGACCTATGGCTTCAAGATCGTCGAGGAGATGATCTCGGGCCTCTCCAACTGGATGGACGAAAAGGGGCACCGCACGCTGGACGACATCACCGGACGCGCGGTGCGCAACGTCACCGACTGGCAGTTCCTCAACCTTGAGTACATCAGCAAGGCGAGGATCAACCAGGAACTCTGCATCAAGTGTGGCCGCTGCCACATCGCCTGCGAGGATACGTCCCACCAGGCGATCACCAAGGAAAAGAACGGCGTCCGCTACTTCGAGGTCATGGACGACGAGTGCGTCGGGTGCAATCTGTGCGTCAACGTGTGCCCCGTGGACGACTGCATCACCATGGAAGCCCTGCCCATCGGCACTGTCGATGAACGGACCGGGCGCGTGGTGACCGGTCAGTATGCGAACTGGACGACACATCCGAACAATCCCATGCGCAAGGGTGCGGTGGAACCGGCAGAATAGAAGGTCTTCGCCCACCCGAGGAAAAGAAGGGGCGATGGCCTCGGCCACCGCCCTTCAAGTTGGTCAGGGAGAAGTCTTGGGCACGCGGGGAGGGGTCATCCCTGCGGCTGGGGAACAATGCGAAGGTAGGGCTTCAGTTCCTTCCAGCCCCCGGGGTACTTCGCCTTGGCGGCCTCGTTGGAGACGGCCGGGACGATGATGACGTCCTCGCCCTGCTTCCAGTTGACCGGCGTTGCGACCTGGTGCTTGGCGGTGAGCTGCAGGCTGTCGATGACGCGCAGCACCTCATCGAAGTTGCGGCCGGTGGACGCCGGGTATTCGATCTTGAGCTTGACCTTCTTGTCCGGCCCGATGACGAAGAGCGAGCGCACGGTCAGCGTGTTGTCGGCGTTCGGGTGGATCATGTCGTACTTGCGGGCGACTTCGCCCTCGCTGTCGGCCAGCAACGGGAAATTCAGCGCCGTGCCCTGGGTCTCTTCGATGTCCTTGGCCCAGCCCTCATGGTCTTCGATCTTGTCGACCGAAAGGCCCAGCACCTTGACGCCGCGCTTGGCGAATTCGTCCTTGAGCTTGGCGGTGTAGCCCAGCTCGGTGGTGCAGACGGGGGTGTAGTTCTTGGGGTGGCTGAACAGCACCGCCCAGGAGCCGTCGATGTAATCGTGGAAATGAATGGTGCCCTCGGTGGATTGGAGGGTGAAGTCGGGCGCGATGTCGCCGATCAGTATCGCCATGTCGTTTTCCTCTGCCCGCGATGCGGGTCTGCTAAATGCCTGTGCACGAGAATATCGTGCGCACAAGCCTCACATGAATGGCCGGGTGCGGAACGCTTTTGCCTTGTTGGTCGATAGCGAGGCAACCCGTTCTGCCTGTTGTTCGTGCTGTGGCGCAATGCCTACTGCACCATGACCGACTGGCTCTCGCCCGACGTCCTTGGGGCGCCGTTTGTCCAGTGCACGTTGAGCCCGTTGAGGGGCACGACGGACAAGCTCATCTTGCCCGATCCCTGCTGCACCTCCCGGGCGTGCGCCAGATAGATCAGGGCGTTGTTGGCCTGGTCGTAGATGCGGGTGACGCGCAGCGACTTCCAGATCAGCGACCGGGCCTGCTTGAAGATTTCCTCGCCGCCCGGGCGGGTGGAAATGTCGCCCACCGTGACCGGGCCGACAGCGGAACAGTCGAGAGCGGAATAGGACGGATCCTCGAACCAGTTGCCCTGGCTGACCCGATCGATGAAGGAGCGATTGAAGAAAGCGAGGTGACAGACGACGCCCTCGACATCGGGGTCGGCCACCGCTTCGATGGAGATATCGTTTCCGGTCCAGTCGACGCCGACGCTGCCCACCTCGTCGCGGTTGCCGCAGGCGGCGAGGGAAACGGCGGCGAGAGCAACGACGCCCAGGCGGGCAAATACGTTCATGGGGACCTCCGGTTGTTCGGCACGAGATTTGGTGTCCTGGCGGACGGTCTGCAAGGGTTCAGCGACGATCGCCCACCGCCATGTGGCGCTCCAGCCAGCGCACGAGCAGCGAGAGCGAAATGGTCATGGTGAGATAGAGGAACGCCACGACGTTATAGGTCTCGAAGAACTTGAATGTTCCGGAGGAATAGACTTTTCCCAGCTGGGTGATGTCCTGCACGCCGAGCGCCGAAACCAGCGCCGAATCCTTGATCATCGCGACGAAGTCATTGCCCAGTGGCGGCAGGATGGTGCGCAGCGCCTGGGGAAAGACGATGTGGCGGAAGCACGCCCAGCGCCCGAGGCCCAGCGACCGTGCCGCCTCGATCTGCCCGACCGGAACGGCCTCAATGCCGGCCCGGAAAATCTCGGCGATGAAGGCCGAATAGGCAACCGTCAGAGCCAGGATGGCGCGCCAGGCGAAATCGAACTGGCGGATCGTGACACTGGCTCCGGTGGGACCGAGTGCCCAGTTGACCGCCCCCACCAGGGCAGGCGCCCCGACGAACGCGACGTAGAACAGCAGCACCAGCACGGGAATGCCGCGCACGATCTCGACATAGAAGGTGGCGATTTCGACCAGAACCCGATTGCCGGACGTGCGGGCCAGCGCCACGAGCATGCCGAGGGCAGTCGCCAGGGTGAAGGCCACGGCGGTGACCCAGAGGGTGGTCGCGACGCCGCCCGAGAGCGCGGCGAAGATCGTGGCATAGCCCGCGTTGGCCGTCATCGCCCAGAAGCCGAGCACGAAGAGCAGCACGATGGCGAGAAGCCACCACGGCATGCGGGAAAGGAGCGTGGGGCGCTGTGGACGATGAACCATGAACACTCAGGAAGGCCAGCCTGCCCCGCCCCGCTCGCCGGTCTCTACTGGGCCGCGTTGTAGTCGTAGAACCACTTCTGCTTTAGCGCGTCCATGGTGCCATCGGCCATGATGGCCGCCAGGGCCGCATTGACCGGTTCGACGAGATCGGAACCCGGGGTGAAGATGAAGCCGAAATCCTCCGAGCCCAGCGCCTCGCCGATCACCTTGAAGGCCCCGGGATTGGCGCCGATATAGCCGTTGGCCGAGGTCTGGTCCATCAGCACCGTATCGACGTCGCCCGCCTGCAGGGCCTGCACGGAGGCGCCGAAGGTGTCGAAGAGCTTGATGCGCGGATTGGCCTCATCGCCATCGAGCACGTTGTAGACGGCGACGTAGAAATTGGTGGTGCCGGCCTGGGCGCCCACTAGAAACTCGTCGTTGGCCGCAAAGCTCGCCGCATCGGTAAAGCGGTCTTCGTTGGCGCGCACCAGCATGAACTGTTCGCTGGTGAGGTAGGGGGCGGAGAAATCGACCATCTGCTTGCGCTCGTCATTGATGGTGATGCCGTCCATGCCGACATCGAACTGACCATCGCGCACCGCCTGGATCATCACGTCCCAGCTCGCGAGCTGCCACTCGACCTTGGCGTTGAGGCGCTTGCCGATCTCGTTGAAGAGATCGTATTCGAGGCCCACCCCCTCACCGGTCTTGGGATCGGTGAAATTGAGCGGGACATAGGCATTCTCCGTCACCGCAACGATCGTGCGCCCGCCCAGATCGGGCAGGTCCTGAGCCTGAACCGCGGCGCCGCTGCTCAGGAGCGCGAGGGTGGCAAGGATGATCTTGAGCGAGTGCATGAGGCGACGGTCTCCGGAAAACCTGCGATTGCCGGCGACATTAGCCGTAGAGGGGATGCTCGGGAAGCACCTATTCCGGGTTGCTGCCTGCTCCCGCCTTTGCGGCCGAGACCCCGTCCACATGGCCCAGGCTGCGCTCCGGATCGAGCCGGTCCCGCACCATCTGCTTGAGCACCCGCACATCCGGAAAGCCCCCATCGCGCTTGCGCTCCCAGATCAGCGCGTCGTCATAGCGGATCTCGAAGATACCGCCTGTGCCGGGGATGAGGACAAGTTGGCCCAATTCGAGCGAGAAGGTGGAGAGCAGCTCCTGCGCCATCCACGCCGAGCGCAGCAGCCAGTTGCACTGGGTGCAGTAGGTGATGGTGATGCGGGGCTTTGGCGCTTGCTCAGTCATGCGGGAAGGGTAAGCGAGCCGAAGCGCAAAGCAAAGCCGCCCGGCACGAAACCGGGCGGCTGGGGCGGAGACGGTCCGCTGCTTACTTGATCCAGACGATGGTCCGGCTGCCGGCATCGACGAGCGCCGGGCGATCGTTGATGTAGACGTAATCGTAGTAGGCGTTGTCCGGCACAGGCGTCAGCTCGACATCGTCGGGCAGCACATAGCCGACGACTACGTCACCCTCGACGCTGGCCGAGGTGGTGGGGTTGGCGATGGCATAGTCGGCCGAGGCCTGGCTCACGACATAGCCGGGCGACTGCACCAGGGTCCGGTCGCTCATGTTGACGATCCAGACGCGGCCATTGGCGTAGACGTAGCCATAGTCCGGGTCGCCCTCGACAGGGTAGATCTTGACGCTCTTGGGCAGGGCCATGCCGACGTCGACCGAGCCGTCGATGACGATCGGATCGACCGGATGGTTGCCGGCATATTCGACCGTGGAGCTGGCGACGCCCGCTTCGGCGCCGATCACGGCACCGGCAAAGCCGCCGATCACGGCACCGATGGGGCCGCCGGCGAGGAAGCCAAGCGTCGCGCCACCGGCTGCGCCACCTGCACCGCCAATGGCGGCGCCGGCATCGGCATTCACGGTGCCGCTATCCTGGGCGAAAGCGGGAGCGGCAAGGCCAAGCGAAAGCACGGCCACGGAGGCCATAAGCATCTTTTTCATGGGGAAAGTCCTTTTGTCGGTTCGGCGGGATTCTCGCGTCCCGCGCTGCCAAGGGAACACCGGCGAAACGCCGATGCGGTTGGTAGCCCCTTGCCAACCGAACGGCGCTCCGGCCCGAACGTTCCCTGCTAGCTGCTTCACATCGTGCAGCCTGTTGCCCGCGTGCTACAGCAGCTTTTCGATCGCCGGCGCCATCTCCTCGGGCTCGGTGGTGGGGGCGAAGCGCTCGACCACATGGCCCTGCCGGTCGATGAGGAACTTCGTGAAATTCCACTTGATCGCCTCGCTGCCCAAGAGCCCCGGCGCCGACGCCTTGAGCCACTGGTAGAGCGGGTGGGCCGTGTCGCCATTGACGTCGATGCGCGCAAAGATCGGGAAGGTGACGTCATAGGTGGTCGAGCAGAAATCGGCGATTTCTGCCGCCGTGCCCGGCTCCTGGCCGGCGAACTGGTTGCACGGAAAGCCGAGGATGACGAAGCCCTTGTCCCGGTGCTGCCGGTAGAGCGCCTCGAGCCCGCGATATTGCGGCGTCAGCCCGCACTTGCTCGCCACGTTGACGATGAGGAGCACCTTTCCGTCATAGGCCGCAAGCGGCTGGTCGGTGCCGTCGAGCAGCGGCAGGGTGAAATCGGACAGACGGGTCATCTTGGACACTCGCGGCATGAGGAGGGATCAGCCTCCCCATTACGCGCGAGCTGCCCCTTGGGTTCATTCAGCGGCGCTGCGCCGCTGATTTCGCGACGCGCCGAAGCGCCGGACGGCGCCGCACGCCTCCGGACACAGGGAAAGATGACGGGCCCCGAGGCGGTTTTCGCCTCTGGATGGGTTGTGTAGGAGACGAAAACCGCCTCGGGGCATCGGGATTTTGCGCCGCCGGACTTCAGGCCGGGGGGTGGTAGAAGAGACCCCCGACACTTCCTTGCGGCCCGGGCGGGGTCACGACACCCCACCCCCCGATCGTCGCTGCGCCAGTGGCCGTGCACGCCGTCTCTGCGCAAGCGATGCCGCTCATGATAGCGCAGGCAAGACGCGCGGGGACAAGCAGCAGAGTTCTGCCCGAGGCAAGCGCCCGGGCGCGGTCTCACACCCTGGCCTTGGTGATGGCGTTGATGCGCGCCTCGAGCTTGCGCCGCAGCTCCGACGCCTCGGCGGGGGTGTAGCTGTGGTCCTCGCCCGTCACCTCCGGCCGCAGCCGCCGCACCGGCACCGGGCCCGATTTCATGCGCCAGGCCCGGCATTTGAGGCGCGGCTCCCACCCGGCATGGCGGTTTTCAAAGGCATCGAGCTCGGCCAGCGCCTGCCCCAGTTGCACCGCCAGCCCCGCCCAGTCGGGCGCGGCCACCGCCAGCCGCTCGCCCGAAACGCGAAACGGCGTGCAATCGCTGAGCAGCCCCTCCGCCACCACCCGCACCGCCTCGGAAATTTTTCCCTCCGGCCGCCGGCCGGCGAGGCCCGTCACCGCCTTGTGCAGCGCCGTCATCCGCAGCCAGAGCGCCTCATGCCGCTCGGCCCTGGCATAGGTGGTGGTGGAAAGAGGAATGGGCATCGGGGTCTCCTGTCGAAAGTGGGACAGGAGAGGGTACGCGCGGGGGGTGGGGCGGGGATTATTTGGCGGTCAGCGACGCGGTTGGCATGGTTCCCGCCAGGACCCGTCTCGGCCTTGGCATGACCAAAGCAGGTCCCGCTCCCTGCCGTCACCCTCGGGCTGGCACCGGGGCGTTATCGTTCGCCGCCATCTCGGCACCGCCACGCGGCGCGAAAGAACAGGGAAAGGTCGACTTCGCCCGTGTACGGACGCGTTGATCGAGCAGCGTGCTCCGGCTGGCGGGCTGGTCGGAGGACTTGCTTGAGGAGAGAGCCCTCGCGTCAAGCCCGCGGGTGACGAGCGGTGGGGGTGGAAACACATAGTCCAAGACCTGGGTGGCGGTCACCGACCCCAGGACTGTCGTCCGCCAAAGCTTGGTTGCTTTCCAAAAGCTGATATTGCGCATTGCCAAAAATCAATTGGAGGGGTGTGCCGCAAAGGTCTAATTAGCTGGTGCAACGAAGTATTGACTTCCGCTCAGCCAGTATCGCCAAAATCCCACAGCTTTGGGGAAGCTTATTTCGTGATACTCGAACCGCACATAAAAGAACGGCTGTCTATGGCCTACGTCGACGCAATCGCGGGACGCTTGGGGATTAATGTGACGCGCGCGCTGCACGATTACGGCGTCGACGGCACCTTTCATCCGGTGAAAGAGACGATTGCGGGGCGAACCGAAACGGGGTTCACTCTGCAATACCAGCTCAAAGCTACGGTAAACTGGGAAGTCGATGGCGCCTCAATAGTGTATGACATGGAGGCCGCCGCCTTCAACAAAATGGCATTGCGAGATCCTGCCGCAGTTCCGCTCGTGCTGATCTTGCTGTGTCTACCCGCGCTGGAAATTTCATGGCTACGTCAGAATGAACGGGCGCTACTGCTTAGGTGGCGCGCTAGAACTTTTCACACTTGGTCCCGATAAAGATAGTTCCCCCGAGATTGTACTCAGTAGCAGTGAGCCCGAGGATGTCGAGCGGCGGATACGCCAGGCATTGCGAACGCTCTCCAGTGTGACTGGGATGGCCGTTGAGCGGCTCGCCCACGACATTTCGATGTTTGACTATGACCTGCTTCGGGCCAGGTTGCCTGGCACCTTGGTGCTTCGAGACAGCATCCACTTACGCATCGCCGAGAAATTCATCGTCAATGCCCGCAAGTTTTTGACTTCCGCAGCTGCTGCCGAGATTCGTAAGGTCATTGTTGTGCCCGACAACCAGAGCGCGGGTGCTGAGTATGCCAACAGTTGTCGGCTGGGACACACTTTCAAGGGCAGCTTCGGGTTTACAATTGAATCGCCTGCAGGACCCGCGGCGCAGACCTTGGACGGCGAAGCTCCACCTGCGCCGCTTGAAAGGCGAGTCATTGAACGCATCGCCCGCGGCCTCACCCTCGTGGAAAAGGCTACGGCCGTGAAAAGTGCGGAGCCACTTTTGATCGGCGCTTCCGAAGGCTTCAATTTCAATATGCTGAGCGACTTCACGACGTGGATTGCAGACACGTCAGCGGGCAAGATCAAATACGACATCACCCTCACGCCCGCATGGGCACCATCGCCTGACATCCGTTTAAGCGCTGAAATCGAGGATACAGCTCTCCCAATCCTTGACAGCGCCATATCTCAGCTCGGACCGGCAGTAGGCCCGGTTTTGGTCACGGTTGTAGGGCAAGTCGTTCGCCTCGAGACGAGGGAGATACCTGCGAATTTGCTGGATGAGGGCCGGTATGAGATCGGACTGGAAGGGGCTAGCAGCGAAACCGGCTCGATCGCCCTTAGAGTTCGCCTTTCCGCTGAGGATTACCTTCTTGCCGTTGACGCGCACCGGAATGGGCGCGTTGTCGCGGTGACTGGAGAGATTGGGAGGGCATCGAAATCTGCAACGATGCTGCAGCCAAGCAGCTTTCGCGTCTTTTGAGATGTCACAATAGGGCAAGTCCGGTTCATGCGGCTGCTTTGTGCTAGAGGTTCCTCAGAAGCTGCCCGTCCGAAAACCACGCCATGGCCCCCCCAATCACCCAGGCCGCCCTCACCCGTTTCGGCCTTGGCCGCGCCACCCTCTGCCCGAGGGGAGAGGAATGGGGGCCTGGGTCCTGGCTTGGTGGCTGTGCCACCCCCCACCCTCGGTCCCTCCCCGCGAGGGGGAGGGAGGAGGCCGCGGCTGGCGGGGAGGCGTCCTGCGCGTAACCGGGCAATAATTGGGTCAGCCAGCCACGATGCCATGCCCGCGAAAGCGGGACCCTCTGTTGGCCCCTTGAAACGGAGGCCCCCGCTTTCGCGGGGGTGACTGTGTGGGGTGTCGAAGGGCTGTGATCGCGCGAAGGGCTCAGTCGTCGCCCATCTTGAGGGCCTTGATGAAGGCTTCCTGCGGGATTTCCACCGAGCCGAACTGGCGCATGCGCTTCTTGCCGGCCTTCTGCTTTTCGAGGAGTTTGCGTTTGCGAGTGGCGTCGCCACCATAGCACTTGGCGGTCACGTCCTTGCGCATGGCGCGCACCGTCTCGCGGGCGATGACCTTGCCGCCGATCGCCGCCTGGATGGGAATGACGAACAGGTGCGGCGGGATCAGCTCCTTGAGCTTTTCGCACATGACGCGGCCGCGCGACTCCGCCGCCGAGCGGTGCACCAGCATGGAGAGCGCATCGACCGGCTCGGCATTGACCAGGATCGAGAGCTTGACGAGATCGCCGGGGCGGTGGTCGGCGAGCTGATAGTCGAAGCTCGCATAGCCCTTGGAGATGGATTTGAGCCGGTCGTAGAAATCGAACACCACCTCGTTGAGGGGCAGGTCGTATTCCACCATGGCGCGCTGGCCGACATAGGAGAGGTTGCGCTGGATGCCGCGCCGGTCCTGGCAGAGTTTCAAGATGGCGCCGAGATACTCGTCCGGGGTGAGGATGGTCGCCTTGATCCAGGGCTCGCGGATTTCGGCGATCTTCATGACGTCCGGCAGGTCGGCCGGATTGTGCAGGTGCACCGTCTCGCCATTGGTCATCTCGATCTCGTAGACCACCGAGGGGGCGGTGGCGATGAGATCGAGGTCGAACTCGCGGCTGAGCCGCTCCTGGATGATTTCGAGGTGCAACAGCCCCAGAAATCCGCAGCGGAAGCCGAAGCCGAGCGCGGCCGAGGTCTCCATTTCGAACGAGAAGCTGGCGTCGTTGAGCCGGAGCTTGCCCATGGCGGCGCGCAACTCGTCGAAGTCCGAGGCATCGACCGGAAACAGCCCGCAGAACACCACCGGCTGGGCCGGGCGGAAGCCGGGCAGCGGGGTGGCGGTGGGCTTTTTGTCCTCGGTGATGGTGTCGCCCACATTGGTGTCGGCGACTTCCTTGATCGAGGCGGTGAAGACGCCGAGCTCGCCCGGGCCCAGCTCCTTGACCTCGACCACCTTAGGCGTGGTGACGGCAACGCGATCGAGCTCGTAGACGGCGCCCGAGGCCATCATGCGGATCTTTTGGCCCTTCTTCATCACCCCGTCGATGATGCGGACGAGGACGACGACGCCGAGATAGGTGTCGTACCAGCTATCGACCAGCAGCGCCTTGAGGGGGGCGGTGATGTCGCCCTGGGGCGCGGGCAGGCGCTTGACGATGGCCTCGAGCACCTTGTCGATGTTGAGGCCGGTCTTGGCGGAGATTTCCACCGCATCAGAGGCGTCGATGCCGATAACGTCCTCGATCTGCGCCTTGACGCGCTCGACATCGGCGGCGGGCAGGTCGACCTTGTTGAGGACGGGGACAATCTCGTGGTTGGCATCGAGCGCGTGGTAGACATTGGCCAGCGTCTGCGCCTCGACGCCCTGGGAGGCGTCGACGACGAGGAGGGAGCCTTCGACGGCGGCCATGGAGCGGCTGACCTCATAGGCGAAGTCGACATGGCCGGGCGTGTCGATGAGGTTGAGGACGTAGGTCTCGCCGTCCTCGGCGTGATAATTGAGGCGCACGGTCTGCGCCTTGATGGTGATGCCGCGCTCGCGCTCGATATCCATCGAATCGAGCACCTGCTCCTTCATCTCGCGCAGGTCGAGCCCGCCGGTGAGCTGGATCAGCCGGTCGGCCAGGGTCGATTTGCCATGGTCGATATGGGCGACGATGGAAAAATTGCGGATGTTCTTGAGCGGCGTTGTCATGGGGGTGGCTGATAGCAGAAGCGCCCTGGGCAAGAAAGATGGTTTGCGAGGGGTAAACGCCCGCCTGCGCAACGGGGGACGCGGCTGCGGCGTTTGGGAGCCATGCGCTTCTCCCTCGCCCCCGCCCTCGCCGTCCTGATGCTGGTCCAGCCCGCGGGCGGGACAATGGCGCAGGATATCCTCAAGCCGCTGCAGACCCTGGTGGACGACCTCGTGCCTCCGCGTCCGCGGCCCGCGCCGGTGGCGGAGCGGGAAAAGGCCGCCAAGGCCGAAGCGGAGGCCGAAACCGAGGCGCCGCCCATTCCCTTGCCGCGGCCGGACAATGGGGAGGGCGAGGAGGCCACAGACGCGGCCGGCCCCGCCGAGGACGAGACGGAGGCGGTGTCGCCAGAGGCAGATAAGCCCGAGGCCTCCGAGGCCGAAGAGACGGCGAAACCCTCTGAACCCGAGCCGGAGCCCGAGGCGCCGGCCAAGCCGGCCGAGCCGCATGAGGACGGCCGCATCTACCAGACGGCGTGCCCGGCGGTATTGAGTGGGATCGTGGAGGCCGAGATGCTTCCGCCCGTCGCCGACGGCGTCTGCGGCACCCAGTCTCCGCTTTCGGTGACGGCGGTGAACGTCAATGGCCACCGCGTGGCCTTTGCCAGCCCTGTCACCACCACCTGCGCCATGGCCGGTGCGCTGGCCGATTGGGTGGGCGAGATCGACACCTATGCCCAGGCGGCGCTGGAAAGCCGGGTGGAGAGCCTGGCCTCGGGCCCGGGTCTGGTCTGCCGCAACCGCGTCAGCAGCGAGGACGACAAGATTTCCGAACACGCCTTCGCCGATGCGCTCGATGTGATGAGTTTTACGCTGGCCAATGGCGAGACGATTTCAGTGGAGGCCGGCTGGCCCAGGCGGACGACGCCGGAAGGAAAATTCC
This sequence comes from Devosia oryzisoli, assembly GCF_014837245.1. Classification (GTDB taxonomy): domain Bacteria; phylum Pseudomonadota; class Alphaproteobacteria; order Rhizobiales; family Devosiaceae; genus Devosia; species Devosia oryzisoli. Next base: position 171,272 of record NZ_JACYFU010000003.1, on the reverse strand, counting down.
TGCGCCAGTCGCACGGGGCCGCCTGCGGCCGCTTCACCACCGTGCTGGGTCCGGAGGCCAATGCGGACCACGCCAACCACTTCCACCTTGACCTCGGGTGTCACGGCAAGAGCTGCACGGCCCGCATCTGCGAGTAGTTATTGCGCAGCAGGAGCAGCAGGAGCAGCAGGAGCAGCGGGCGCCGGGCTCGGCGCTGCCGGGTCGGTGGCGGCAGGGGCTGGGGCAGCGGCAGCAGGGGCCGGGGAAGCGGCTCCGCTGTTCTCGTAGAGCGCAGCCACCGCTTCGGCCTGCTGCCGATCGGTGCTGCCCTCGGCACAATCGACGCCCGTCTTTTCCACGTCCGCCCGCACCGTGTCATAGGCCTTGGTGCTGGTGGCTTCATCCATCGAGAGGCTGGTTTCCATCTGCTTGCGATGGGCGTCCATGGCGGTGGTCACCGTGTCGGACACGGCGATGTCGCACAATTCGACGGTGGCGAGGGTGGCGTAGAGCCCGGTGAGGATATTGGCGGTCTGCGGCATGGCGCTGACCGCCGCGGAGGGATCGATGGTGACCTGGGCATTGGCGGCGCCGGCCGCATCGGTCGTCAGGTCCTGCTGGGCGAAGGCGGGGCTGAGGCCCAGAGTGGCCAGCATGAGCGTTGCGGACAGAAGGCGCATTGGATGTTCCTTGCGGTTGTTACCGTTTGGCACCCCACTGACGCGCCGAATATGGCGTCAGCACGGCGCCTCGTCGCAACGCGGGTGGTGGGTGGGAAGATCCGCCCAGTCGTGCAGGGCAAGCTCGTCCGGCAGGGGTCTTCGGCTGTGCGAGGCGCGCGCATCGAAGAGCCGGGCAAGGAGACGGCGCAGGGTCGACATTTTGTGGGCCTCCAGCGGAGATCGAGATGTGATGCAGAAGGAGGTTGCGCCTGAACGGGGGGCTCGCCAATGGACAGTTCGGCTGTGCCGGTTTAGAAAATCTCCATGTCTTCCGCGTTTCCGATCCCGCTCAACGCCCTGCGCGCCATCGAAATCGTCGCCCGCCGCGGCGCGCTGGCGCCGGCGGCCGATGAACTTGGCGTGACCGTTGGGGCGGTGAGCCAGCACCTGCGGCGGGCCGAGGAGCGGCTGGGCATGCCGCTCTTTGCGCGCACGCCGCGCGGCCTCGAGCCGCTGCCGGCGCTGGTGCAGGTCCTGCCGCAGCTCAGCGCCGGCTTTGCGGCGCTGCAGGATGGCCTCGCGAGCCTTTCGGGGCGGCAGGAAGACATCCTCACCGTGACGGTGGGGAGCGTCTTTGCCTCGCGCTGGCTGATCTGGCGGGTGCACAAGTTTGCCGCGCTCCATCCCGGGGTCGAACTGCGGCTGACGGTGACCGCGGCCATGCTGGACCTGGGGCGCCCGGACATCGACTGCGGCGTTCGCTATGGCGAGGGCAACTGGCCCGGCGTCTTGGCGCGCCCGATTGGCGGTTTCGCCTTCCAGCCGGTCTGCGCGCCGGTGACGCGGCAATTGCTGCAAACCCCGGCTGACCTCGCGCACGTGCCGGTGATCGTCGACCAGACCAGCATGCTCGACTGGCCGCTCTGGCTGCGAACGGCGGGTCTCGACCCGCAGACCGCGCTCTCCGGCCCGGTCTATTCCGATGCCTCGCTGGCCTTCGACGCGGCCATTTCCGGGCAGGGCGTGCTGCTTGCGGCCGACATGATGAGCGCCGACGCCGTCAGCGACGGGCGTCTCGTCCGGCCGTTCGATCTGCCCGTCGAAGGGCGGCGCGGCTATTACCTCGCTACGGCCAAGGGGCGGCGGGAACCGGCCAAGGTGACGCAGTTTCACGACTGGCTGGCGCAGGAGGTGCCGGCCAGCGCGGGGGGCTATGTGGCTCAGGCGACGGGTTAGGGGGCCAGGTGTATGGGGCTATGCTCGATCCGGCACCCTCCCCCTCATGGGGAGGTGCCGCATGGGGTCTGTGAGACCTTCGTGGACGATCCTGGACCAAGCGAGGGAGCCGCGGCCTGCAGCACACCGACGGAACGTCATCGGGAGCTGTGCGCCAGGTGTTTGTGCTTACTCGATCCGGCTCTCTCCCCCTCGCGGGGAGGGACGGGGTGGGGGGATCGCGCGCAGGATGCTTGTTACTGGTCACCAGCGCGGGGCGCACCCCCACCCAGCCTCCCCCGTCACGGGGGAGGAGCCGCATCGAGCCTGTCCAAGCTTCAGGGGCAATGCTGTGGCGACCCAGATCGCTTCCGAGCCGCCAGTGATGGTTCTAGCGAGGATCTTGCCACCCTGCCGCCTTACAAAAGCGGCTATTGCGCCCTATATAGGGTGATGCGTTTCAGACGCCTCTGGTCCCCGGCTCCTGCCGCTTTCCTTAGATCATGAACGTTGTGCTCCGCGGCGCTCGATCTCGCGTATCTTCAGGGAAGCAACAATGACCAACTATAATGCCCCGGCCGAACTCTATCCCGGACGACATCACAGCTCGCCCCGAGCGGCCCGCTATCAGCGGTTCCCCTCGCTGGCCGAGGCGGTTCAGTTCACGGTCGAGGAACTTCCGGTTCGCCTTCAGGCAAGCTCTTTGATCGAGGCAGATGAGATTCGATATGGCGGTGACGCCATTCGCGGCCTCTATTTTTCCGAGGACTATCCCCTGCGCCGCGCGCTCACCCAACGCGCATCGTGAAGGCGCGTGCGGATGACCACTAAGACGACAACACGTCGCATCACTTTCAGACATCGCTTCGCCCTGGCCAACATGTCGGAAACTCATGCACCAGGGACCTTCGATCTTGTGATCGAGAAAATCCCGTTGGACGTTTCGTGGGAAGCGCATCGCACGTCTTGCCAGTTGATGCTGATAGACGGTGGAACCACGAGCGCGATTGCGGTCACAATGACGGACGTCGAAGCCGCCCTGCTGGCTGACAGTCAGCACGATGTCAGCACGGGTTTCTCCTAAGGGATGCAGCGCTGTGTTTCGGCAGCGCTGCCCTTCGCGCGGCGGGCTGTCAATTCGGTTTCAACGTCCCGCACAGCGCCGCCAGCCTCGCAGAATATCGTCCATCTGCCCGATTTCTTACCGTCCGCCTTTACAGCGCCACTATTGGATGCGAGAAAGAGGGATACACGTTTTCAGCCCAAGTCGGCTGCCTCCTGCCGGTCATAACCGGTTCATGGCTCACTGATCTACTTTGCGAACGTCTATGCCCCCTCTCGCATGTTGCGGAGGGCAACGCTCGCTTTGCTTCGGCTTCGAGCTTAAGGAGTACTCCAATGGCTACCATTAACGGCACCGTCAAATTCTTCAACGCAACCAAGGGCTTTGGTTTCATCACCCCTGACAACGGCGGCAAGGACCACTTCGTCCACGTCTCCGCCGTTCAGAACTCGGGTGTGGACGGGCTTTATGAGAACGACAAGCTGTCCTACGAGGTCGAGACTGGCCGGGACGGTCGCGAGTCTGCAATCAATCTCATCCTGCAGAAGTAACGCCTGACAGTCCACTGCGCCTTTGGCGTCTCGGACCACAAGAACCCGCCGGCGAAAGCTTAGGCGGGTTTTTTATTGGCTGAGACGTGGAAAACGCTCATTTGGGACGCTTGCGGGAATGACCAGCAGCGCCCAAATGGCCGGAGAAAGCAACGTCATCCACTGTCTCGATAGCCGCAACAGGCAAGCGAGCAGACCCGATCCAGCACCAGCCGTGATCGACGGCGAGCGACCTCAAACACACCTAAGCCATCTCCAGACGGCTGCCCTTCCTTTCCTTGCCAGGAGGCTGCCACTCGGTGAAGGGCAGCATCCTCTGACTAAGCCAGCCAAGGGGCGTAACGTGCTTGTTGGTCCCGGCGTGGGCCTGGCGTATGGTCAATGCACGAAGCGAGGGGAAAATGGCAGAGATCTACAAGGTGGTCGTTTCTGGTCACGATAAGATCAGAGAACTCAGTTTCGTCCATTGCCCCAGGATCGGGGAGACGGTGGTGATCGACAGTCTCGGTAGCAACGCCCGGTTCATGGTGCGCCAAATCACGCATCATGCCTATGCGCCGGGTGCCAACCATGTTCCCAATGCCACTATCACCTTGGAACCGCACCCCTGGTAGGCGGGACTGGCAGGCGAAACGTCCCGTTCCAGGCTGCCCCCAAACCGCTGCCAATGTCAGGGTTGTCGTTGCGACAGCAAAGACCTCTGCCGAGAGTCTGCCTGCCTACAGCAGGGCTGGTGCCGTAGCGGCGAACAAAGCTGCTCTAAAGGCGCTCAGCCACGCTTCGTCCAATTGCGTAACTCTGTTGTCCCGCCTGTCTTCTCTTCCTCCGCCCATTACGCCACATAGACGACCTCCTGCTTCTTTGATTTGATGGCGGTGGGGTAAACGCCAGGGCGCAAAGGCCGATATGGACGACGTTATTATTCTTGGGGCCGGGATCGTCGGCGTGGCGACCGGGATTCATCTGCTTCGGCGTGGCCGCAGCGTGACGCTGGTGGACCGGAGCGCGCCGGGGCACGAGACTTCGTTCGGCAATGCCGGGATCATCCAGCGCGAGGGGGTGCGGCCGCATCCGTTCCCGCGCGACCTGACGACGCTGCTGCAGGTGGGGCTGCACCTCTCGACCGCCGCCCGCTACGAGCCGCTGGCGCTGCCCAAACTGGCGCCGCCGCTGTTGCGCTACTGGTGGGAGTCTTCGCCCGAGCATTATCGGCGCGTGGTGGAAAGCTATGCGCCGCTGATCGGCCGCTCGATCATCGCCCATTCCGACCTGATCGCCGCCGCCGGCCCCGAGGCCGAAAAGCTGATCTCGCGGGACGGCTGGTATCTGGTGTTCCGCACGGCCGAAAAAATGGCGCGCGAAGAGGGCAAGGCCAGGGCCGATCACGAGCGCTTCGGCATCGGCTACGAGATGGTGGGCTGGCCGGCGCTCAAGGCGCTGGAGCCGAGCCTGCTGGGCAAGCTGGTGGGGGCGGTGCACTGGACGGATCCATGGACGGTGCGCGACCCCGGCGCGCTGGTGACCGCCTATTTCGAACTCTTCAAGCGCATGGGGGGCACCTTCGTCTCGGGGGAAGCCGGCCGGTTGAGCGCGGAGCAAGGGAGCTGGCGGACGACCGTGGGCGGCCGGCAAGTGGTCGCGCGCCAGGCGGTGATTGCGCTGGGGCCCTGGGCGCCCGACATGCTCGAGCCGCTGGGCTATCGCCTGCCGCTCTTCGTCAAGCGCGGCTACCACATGCATTACCACCCCAAGGACGGGGCCGAGCTCAACCACCTGCTGCTCGACACCGAGGTGGGCTACGCCATGGCGCCGATGACCCGGGGCATCCGCATCACAACGGGCGCGGAATTTGCCATGCGCGACGCGGCGCCCACGCCCATCCAGCTCGGCAAGGCGGAAGCGGCGGCGCGGGAAATCTTCCCGCTCGGCGAGCGGGTCGATCCGCAGCCCTGGAAGGGCGCCCGGCCCTGCACGCCGGACATGATGCCGATCATCGGCAAAGCGCCGCGCCACGAGGGGCTCTTCGTCGGCATCGGCCATGCCCATCATGGCTTCACACTCGGGCCGGCGACGGGGGAATTGCTGGCGCAGACCATGACCGGCGAGGCCACCGCCATCGATATCCGGCCCTTCCGGATGGAGCGGTTCCTGGGCGGCTGAGGGAGGCCTTGCAAACTGTGCTCGCCGGAACTACTTTATCTTCAGAAATACTCTGGGATAAAGATTTCAGGAGGAGCAGGTGCAGGTCGCGGCGGTAAGTGAGGCGGACGAGAGGGGCGCAGTGGTCGGCAAGGCCGTGCTCCGCGCCGCCGAGCAGCTCGGGCTCAGCGCCCGGCGCCTCGCGGCCGTGCTCGGCACCAGCGAACCGACCGTGTCGCGGCTCAAGGCTGGCAGCTTTCAGCTTGATCCGGCGGGCAAGCCGTTCGAGCTGGCGGTGCTGCTAATCCGCGTGTTTCGCTCGCTCGATGCCATCGCGGGAGGCGACGCGGGCGTGATGCGGGCCTGGATGCGCAGCGACAACACGGCGTTGGGCGGCCGGCCGATCGACCGCGTCGCCTCGGTAGTGGGGCTTGTCGACGTGCTGGCCTATCTTGATGCCCGTCGCGCTCTCGTCTAGCCGGACCGCCTATCGCGGCACCGGCTGGCGCGTGGTCGAGGCGCAGCATAAGGTCTCGACGCTCAAGCTCGTCGAAACGCTGGCAGAGCAGGCGCTGCTCGAAGAGGTGCTGGAGGCAAGCAAGCCGCCCCTGCCGCACGACTGCGCCGGGCTCGATTACCTGCTGGCGACGCCCTTCCGCTATGGCCCCTATCCGCACGGATCGCGGTTTCGCCGCGCGGGGCGGACGCCGGGCGTGTTCTATGCCGCCGAGCGGGTGGAGACGGCGCTGGCGGAAATGGCCTTCTATCGGTTGCTGTTCTTTGCCGAATCGCCCGCCACGCCGCTGCCGGCCAATGCCGCTGACTACACCGCCTTTGCCGCGGCGCTGGCCACCGATGCGAGCATCGACCTCACCGTGCCGCCGCTCTCGGAGACGGGAAACTGGACCGACCGCACCGACTATGCCGCCTGCCAGGCGCTGGCGGACACGGCGCGCGGCGAGGAAATCGAGCTCATCCGCTACCGGTCGGTGCGCGATCCGGCCGGTGGAGCAAACCTCGCGGTGCTGACCTGTGCGGTCTTTGCCCAGAGGGCGCCGATCGACCGACAGACCTGGAAAATTCAGGTCGGTCGACATGGCGTGCAGGCGCTGTGCGACTTTCCGCGCCAGAGCCTCGAATTCGTGCGGGCCGGCTTTGCCGCCGACCCGCGGCTGGGCTAGCCGTTGATGAGCTTTTTGAGCTTGGCGAGGGCGGTGTCGGTGTCCTCGCGGAAGGCGATGGTGCCCTCAAAGCCCCCCTGCCGGTTGATCAGGAACACCGAGGCGGTGTGGTTCATGGTGTAGTCGCCATCCTCGAGCGGCACCTTTTCGGTAAAGACGCCCCAGGCCTTGAGGGCCTTGTCAATCTCCGCGCGGGACCCGGTGACGCCGGTGACGTGGTTGGTCCAACTCACATAGTCGCCCATGATCTGGGGCGTGTCGCGTTCGGGGTCGACGGTGATGAACACCGCCTGCAGGTCCTTGGCCTCCGGCCCGAGCTTTTCATACCAGTTGGCGATGTCGGCCAGTGTGGTCGGGCAAACATCGGGGCAGTGGGTGAAGCCGAAGAACAGCGCTGTCGGATGACCGTTGAAGTTTTCGCGGGTGAAGGGTTGGCCGTCGGCGGTGACGAGGTCGTAGTCGCCCTCGCCCAGTGTCGTGGTCTGGGTGGGGCGCGTAGTGGTGTAGGCGTAGAGCCCGGTGGCCGCCAGCGCGACCACGGCGACCAGCGCCCAGAGGATGATGCGAACTTTCGCCATGTCAGTGCCCGCCATGGTCCATGCCGGCCATTGGCGCATCGGCCGCGGGATCGCCGATCGGAAGGTCGAGCGTCACGCTGCCGGCCTTTTCGAAGGTGAGAGTGACCGCGACCGTTTCGCCTTCCACCAGCGGGTGCTTTAGCCCCATGAACATGAGGTGGTAGCCGCCGGGCGCCAGCGTCACCGTCTCGCCTGCGGGGATCACGAGCCCATCCTTGAGCTGGCCCATCTTCATGACGTCGCCCTGCATCGCCATCGCGTGGATCTGCGCGACATCGGCAAAATCGGCGCTGGCGGAGACGAGGCGGTCGTCCTGGGAGCCGGTATTGGTGAGGGTGAAAAAGCCGCCAGCCACCGGTGCGTTGGGCAGGGTGGCGCGGGTAAAGGCGCCGCTGATGGCGATGCTGCCCACGGCGACGGACGCTGCATCATGCTGCGTGGCGGTGGGGGCGGTGGACTGGGCGAAGGCGGGCAGGGGCTGTGCGGCGAACGCTGCGGCGAGGATGGCCGCGCAGGCGAGGGTGCGGATCATGGGGTTCTCCAGGAAATCGAGGTCGGAACGGCGGCACAGGGTGCCGATGGGTTCAGGCCCGGGCTGGAGGCGCGCGCGATTGCCCGAAATGGTCGGGCAGGTGGAATTGGTTCAGGCCAGGCGCGGCGGCATGGGCCACCGCAGCTGTCCGGGGAATGAGCGCAGGAGCGGGTGGTGGCGGCAGGATAGCGGCGAACTGGTGCTTGGCAATGCCCGCGGCCGGGCAGTGGACGGCGGGTTCGCGATGCGGCTCGCCCTGGCGGTCCTGCGAGAGCGGGGCGCAGATCGACCAACTGGTGAGCGGTGCGTAGCCGGCGGCATCGAGGTCGCGCTGCAGGCCCGCGGCCTGGTGCAGCGGCAGGAGCAGGGTGAGGACGTAGAGCGCCAGCACCGCGAACGCGGTTCCTGCCTCTTTCACCATGCGACGCACTTGTGTGGACACCGGGCCCTCCATTGCACGAGCCATAGCGCGCAAGGGGGTGGGGCTCAAGCCGAGGCGTCCGCGCACGGTGTCGCACGCTTGCGCAAAGTTTAGAACCGTTCTAAGAAATGATATGTAGACAGCTTCCTCCGGAGCCTCGCATGGCCCTCCTCTGGCGCGACAGCCGCCGCGATTTTTCCAGCCTCTCGGAACGCGAAATCCTGGCTCTGGCGGTCTCCGCCGAGGAAGAGGATGGGCGCATCTACTCCGAACTCGCGATCCGGCTGGGCGACACCTATCCCGGCAGCGGGGCGCTGTTCGAGGGCATGGCAGCCGAGGAGGACGAGCACCGGCGGCGCCTGCTCGATCTTTATGTGGAACGCTTCGGGACGCGGCTGGTCCCCATCCGGCGCGAGCATGTGCGCGGTTTCCTCCAGCGCAAGCCGATCTGGCTGCTCAAGAACCTGACGCTCGAACAGGCGCGCCAGCAGGTCTGGGAGATGGAGGAAGGCGCTTACCGCTTCTATCTCGCCGCCGCACGGCAGGCGACCGACGCAGAGGTGCGCAAGCTGCTCGGCGATCTGGCCGTGCAGGAGCGCCAGCACGCAAAAAAGGCCGACCAGATCGATGATGCCGTCCTGGGACCCGAAGGTCATGCCGCCGAAAAGACGGAAGCGCACCGCCAGTTCGTGCTGACCTATGTGCAGCCGGGCCTCGCCGGACTGATGGATGGCTCCGTCTCGACGCTGGCACCGGTGTTCGCGGCGGCCTTTGCCACCGGCGACACCTGGCAGACCTTTCTCGTGGGCCTGGCCGCGGCAGTGGGCGCCGGGATTTCCATGGGGTTCACCGAAGCGGCCTCGGACGACGGCAAGCTGACCGGGCGCGGCTCACCGATCAAGCGCGGCTTTGCCGCCGGCATCATGACGGCGCTGGGCGGGCTGGGGCATGCGCTGCCCTATTTGATCCACGATTTCACTGTTGCGACCACCATCGCCATCGTCGTGGTGCTGATCGAACTCTGGGCCATCGCCTTCATCCAGCAGCGCTATATGCAGACCCCGTTCTGGCGGGCGGTGCTGCAGGTGGTGCTGGGCGGCGCGCTGGTGTTTGCGGCCGGCATCCTGATCGGCAACGCCTAGAGGTTGAAGACGCGGCGCGGCTTGAACTGGCCGAACTCGACGCTGCCGCTCGCCAGCACCTTGCCCTTGAAGCTGACCCAGCACTCGTCCATCGCGACCGGTGCGCCTGCTCCGGTGAGGAGGATGGTGTTGCCGTGGGCAACGGCGCCGGCCTGCCCGGCGTCGAGCCGGATTTCCGGCAGATCGGCAAGGCCGAGCGAAACCGGCGCGATCAGCGCATCGCGCTCGGGACCAGCCTCTGTCGCTTCGAGTTGCTCGATGGTGACGCAATTCTCATCGGTAAAGGGCCCGACGGCAGCGCGGTGGAGGCTCGCCACATGGCCGCGGGTGCCAAGGGCCTCGGCGATGTCCCGGGCCAGGGCGCGCACATAGGTGCCCTTGCCGCAGGTGACTTCGAGAACGCTCTGTTCCGGGCCATGCGAGACGAGGCGGATGGCTTCGACCTCGATGGGGCGCTCGGCCAGTTGCACCGTCTCGCCGGCGCGCGCCAGGTCATAGGCGCGTTCGCCATCGACCTTGAGGGCCGAAAACGCAGGCGGGCGCTGCATGATGGTGCCGGTAAAGCGCGGCAGCACGGCTTCGAGCGCGCCCTGGTCCGGACGCACGTCCGAGGCTGCGACGACCTCGCCCTCGGTGTCGTCGGTGCTCGTGGCGCTGCCCCAGGCAATGGCAAAGCGATAGACCTTGGTGCCGTCCTGCACCTGTGGCACGGCCTTGGTGGCTTCCCCCAAGGCAATGGGAAGGATGCCGGTCGCCAGCGGATCAAGCGTGCCGGCGTGGCCGGCCTTGGCGGCGGAAAACAGCCAGCGCACCTTGCCCACGGCCTGGGTGGAGGTCATGTCGTATGGCTTGTTGAGCACGATCCACCCGGAGATGGCGCGCTTTTTCGATTTCTGCTGGTTCAAACTCAGTCTTCTTGGCTGTCGTCGTCGCCGTCATCGGCCTCGAGATCGCGGCGGACGCGCTCGGAGCGGAGTAGCGCATCGATGCGCCCGGCCTCTTCGAAGGTCTCGTCCACGAAGAAGCGGAATTCCGGCGCATATTTGAGATCGATCTGCGGCGCGACGCGGCCACGGATGAACTTGCGGTGCCGGTTGAGCGCCTCCACGATCTCCTCGGCATGGGTGCCGCCGAGCGGCATCACGTAGGCGTTGGCGATCTTGAGGTCCGGCGTCATGCGCACCTCGGGCACGGTGACGACGGCGCCGCGCAGCGCTTCGTCCTCGACTTCGCCGCGCGCGAACAGGGCCGCCAGCGCGTGGCGCACCAGTTCGCCCACGCGCAGCATGCGCTGGCTGGGCCCAGTGGGTCGGTTGTCCTTTTTCATGGGCGAGCGGCTTAGGCCCTCAAGGGCCCGCCGTCAATCCACGAGAGCCAGCGCAGTGCTTTGCCCGAAGGTGTCGATGCGCTGCTGGACCGTCTCGGTGGTGACCGGCCAGCTCTGCGCATCGGCCGGATCGAAAGCGCGGCCGAGCCATTCCTGGAACACCAGGCCGACGCCCAGGTCGGTCTTGAGAAAGCGCATGACCACCACTTCGCCCTTGCCCTGGTAGCCGCGGACAATGTCGGCATAGCTGCCGCAGGCGAGGCCGAGCGGCGGCAGGCTGTCGTCCTCGTCGGGCGTGAGCTGGAAGAAGGCCGTGGCTTCGGGCTTGCAGACCTGCGCGTAGCCGATGATCACGACGTCCCGATAGGCCTTGAGATTGGGCGTGTCATCGAGGGTGATGCGGGCACCCATGCGGGTAGTCCAGAAGCCCTCGCCCTCGGCCCTGGGATAGAGCATCAGGCTTGCCTGCGTGTCGGTGAGCGTGAACCGCGTTTCGGCCGCGCTGGCGAGGGCCGCGGCGTCGACCTCGGCGGCGTCCAGCCAGCTCGGCAGCGGCAGGGCCAGGCGCTGCCCCAGCGCGTCCAGCGTCAGCGTGTCACCGTCCCGCTTGAGGTCCGGCGGTGCAGCCTCCTGCGCCTGGGCAGGCAAGGGCGCGAGCAGGGCTGCGCAAAGGCTGAGGCAGAGGAACCAAGACGTCCGCACGGGGCACTCCTAAACCCAGAGGTTCGGCTGGCCAGGCCAGAGGGTCGCCAAGAGGGCCGCCGCGCCCTTTTTACCGACCGGATGGGGGACGATTAGAAAGGATGACCGGGCCATGCAAGAGCCATGGCCCCGGGGGAGGCCGAAGGGCGCCGCGTTGGGGAGAAGCTGCAACACTCAGGCGCGGGCGGCGGGTGCCTGCAGCCGATCGGGCAGGATGCGATGGGGCGGCTGGTGCCCGTCCATGAAGGTGCGGATGTTGACGATGACCGTCTCGCCCATCTCGACGCGCGCCTCAAGCGTCGCCGAGGCCATGTGTGCGGTGAGGATCACCTTGTTGGCCTCCGCCAGGTCGAGCAGCCGCGGATTGATTTCGGGCCGGTTTTCGAAGACGTCGAGCGCCGCTCCGCCGAGGCGGCCCCCGGCGATGGCGTCGATCAGCGCCGGCTCGTCAATCAGTTCGGGGCGGCTGACATTGATGACATAGGCGCCGCGCCGCAACCGGCCGAGGCGCGCGGCGGACAGGATGTGGTGCGTGTCGCGGGTGAGCGGGGTGTGGAGCGAGACGATGTCGACCGCCTCCAGCATGGCATCGAGATCGTGCCAGTAGACCGCGCCCAACGGCTCTTCGACCCCCGCTGGGCGACGGTTGCGCGAGAAATAATGAATGGCGAGCCCGAAGGCGCGGGCGCGCTGGGCCACGGCAGTGCCGATGCGCCCCATGCCGACGACGCCAAGGGCCTTGCCGCGCAGTCGGTGGCCGAGCATGGAGGTGGGCGACCAGCCCGCCCAAGCCCGGTCGCGCAGCAGCATTTCGCTGCCTTCCACCAGCCGGCGCGGCAGGGCCAGCATGAGGGCCACGGCCATGTCGGCAGTGTCTTCGGTGAGGACGCTTGGTGTGTTGGTGACGGTGAGCCCCGCCGCCCATGCCGCTTCGAGGTCGATATTGTCGACGCCATTGCCGAACTGGGCAATGAGGCGCACGCTGGGGGGCAGGCGGCCGATCAGGTCCGCGTCGATCCTGTCGGTGATGGTGGACACCAGCACGTCCTTGCCGGCGAGGCCGGTGAGAATGTCCTCCGGAGCCAGGGCTGCGTCCAACTCGTTGACGTCCGTCTCAAACAGGGTCGCCATGCGCGCCTCGATTGCCTCGGGCAGGCGCCGCGTCACAAGAATCTTGGCTTTGGGCGATGTCATCGGGGGCGCCTTGGCACAATCCGGGACGGCAATGACAGGCATCCTTCAGCGACCATTAAGGATCATCGGCTAGTGATAGGACAATTCAAATCCGTCTGCAAAGTCATGTTGCCCTTGGCCGCTATTTCGGGCCGCGCCCGCCTTTTCTCCGCCCTGTTCCTGGCGCTGCTGCTTTGTGTCCCGGCCGCCACGACGGTGCCGGCCGCAGCGCAGAGCGCCGCCGATAACCCATCGGGCCTGCCCCTGCCGCGATTCGTCACGACCCGGTCGCACCCCATCAATGTGCGGGTGGGGCCGGGGACGAAATACGACATCGCCTGGAATTTCCTGGTCTCGGGCGTGCCGGTGGAGATTATCCAGGAGTTCGACACCTGGCGGAAGATCCGCGATTTCGACGGCGCCGAAGGCTGGGTGCATCAATCGCTGCTCGATGGCAGCCGGGCCGGATACGCCACCCCGCTCGTCGCCAATGGCGAGGTGGAGATGCATGCCGATCCTTCGGACCAGGCGCGGCTGGCTGCCCGTCTTGCGGCGGGGGCGCGAGTTTCGATCAGCGCGTGCGAGAACAGCTGGTGCAAGGTTTCGGCCAGCCAGCCGGGCGAGCGCACGATCTATTCGGGCTGGGTGCACCAGGCCGAGCTCTGGGGTGTCTACCCGGAAGAAACCTTCGACTGATCAGCCCGCCGCCGAGCGCTCCGCCATGGCGTTGTCGCGCTGCCGGGTGATCCGCACCGCATCGTCCTGCTTGGGGCAGGAGATGCAATAGGTGTCCGGAAAGGCGAGGTAATCCAGGCAACACCCCTTGCGCGCGATGATGGGCACCTCGGTGCCGTCATGGAGTGTCAGGATGTCGAGATCGCCGTGGCCGGTGAGGCCCATGGCCTTGAGCCAGAGGGCGCAGACGCGCTGCTGCTCGGCGACGGTGATGCCCGGCTGGTAAGGGTTGAGGCGTACCATGAGCCCCAGCATCCGATCGGTGAGAAGGCGCAGCGCGGGCAGGCGCTTGAGCCGCGTGACGGCGTTGATGTCGCGCAGGATGGCATCGGCCATGGCGCGCAGGCGCGTGCCTGCCTCGGCGATAAGGGCATCGCGGGGCGCCTCGACCTGGGGGGCGGGCGGAAGGCGGTAGCCGCTGACATGGATGCCCTTGATGGCCTGGGACAGGCGGCCCAGGTCGGGCAGTGCGCCATGCACGTGGACGGCGATGACAGCGAGATAGGCCGGCTGCCAGACGAGGTTGGTCCAGAGGCGCACCGCGTAGAACGGTTGCCCGGCATGAGGATAGGCCTGTTCGAGCCGGGCGTAGAGGGTTTCGAGGACGGCGCGATTGTCGCGGCCGATCTGGTAGAGGCCGGGCTGCCAGTCTCCGGGCGCCCCGTCCATGAAGCCCGTGGTGGTGGCCGCGCAGCCGATGAACCGCGTCAGGGCCACGTCGGTATTGTCCTCGGCAAAGAGAAAACTGCGAGCCGCCAATGGGTCCTCCGGTCAGTGCGGCCGATGTAGACCTTTCAAGCGGAGGAGAGAAGTCATCTTTTCTCGTCCTGCTGGTGGGCAGGGCGTGCGCGATGGCGCTTGACAGGGTGTGCAAGTGTGTTAGTGATATAACACACTAGTTGAGCAAGGCACATGGATGATTTTCACGCCAGCCAGCCGATCTTCGTCCAGATCCGGCAGCGGCTGATCGAGATGATCCTACGCGGCAGCGTGGGGGAAGGGGAGGCGCTGCCCTCCGTCCGCCAGATCGCCGCCGATCTCTCGGTCAATCCGCTGACGGTCACCAAGGCCTTCGAGGCGCTGGTCGATATCGGGGTGGTGGAAAAGCGAAGGGGCTTGGGCATGTTTGTTGCACAGGGAGCGCATGCGCGCCTTTTGGCGCATGAGCGCGAAAAATTCCTCAAGGACGACTGGCCGCGGATCGCGGCGCAGATCCGGGCGCTCGGGCTCGATCTCGATCGCCTGCTCACCGCAAGTTCCACACCTGCCAAGCCGGAAGGTCCGACCCATGAGTGAACCCTCGACCGCCCTCGAACCCATCGTCTCGGCGCGCGGGCTGCGCAAGTCGTTCGGGCGCAAGCCCATCCTGCATGGTCTCGATTTCGATATTCCGCCCGGCCGCATCTATGGGCTCGTGGGCCACAACGGCGCGGGCAAGACCACGACGCTCAATGCCATGCTGGGCCTCACGAGCTACGAGGGCACCATCCGCGTGCTGGGCGAGGACCCGTTCGCGCGCCGCGCCCACCTCATGGAAAACGTCGCCTTCATCTCCGACGTGGCCAGCCTGCCGCGCTTCCTGCGGGTGCGGGAACTGTTTGCGCTCCTGACCAACATCCACCCCAATTTCAGCCAGGAAAAGGCGCGCCAGTTTCTCGAGGGCACCGACATCCGCCCGGAGATGAAGATCAAGGCGCTCTCCAAGGGAATGATGGCGCAACTGCACCTGGCGGTGGTGATGGCGATCGACGCCAAGCTGCTGGTGCTCGACGAGCCGACGCTGGGGCTCGACATCACCTACCGCAAGCGCTTCTACCGGCGGCTGCTCGAAGACTACATGACCGAGGAGCGGACGCTGATCATCACCACCCACCAGGTGGACGAGATCGAGTTCATGCTCTCCGACATCATGTTCATCCGCGATGGCGAGCTGATCCTCCATATGCAGATGGAGACGGTGAGCGAAAAGTTCAGCCAGCTCGTCGCCAACGAGCCGGAGGCGCAAGAAGCGGCGCGGGCGCTTGGTCCGGTCTATGAGGAAACGCGCTTCGGCCAGACCGTCTTCATCTTCGACGGGGTGCCGCGCGAAACCCTGGAGCCGCTGGGGAAGGTGTCGACGCCAACCCTCTCCGACCTCTTCGTCGCGCTGATGCAGCGTCCGACCGCAAACCCGGAGAGCGCGCGATGAAGGCTTTTATTGCCCTCGTGCACCGCGAATATATCGAGCATCGCGGCGCCTTCTTCATCGCGCCGCTGATCCTGGTCGGCGTCGTCTTCGTGCTGACGCTGCTGGCCTTCAGCGTGCATCGCATCGATTCGCGGTTTTCCGGACAGCTGCTGACGGTGGTGCCGACCTGGGTGTTCGTGGCCGGCTTCGCGGGCCTCGCCACGGGCTGGATGGTCTATCTGGGGTTCACGCTGTTCTTCTATTGCGCCGACGGCTTTGCCGCGGACAAGCGCAACAACGCCATGCTGTTCTGGAAATCCATGCCGGTTTCCGATCTCAAGGTGCTGACGAGCAAGCTCGTGGCGGCGCTGACCGTGCTGCCCGGCTCGATCTTTGCCGTGGCGCTCCTCTCCATCCTCATCATGTTCGGTGTCGCCTATGTCACGACCATGATCGCGGGGCTGGGCAGCGTGACGCTGCTGGGGAGCATCGCGCTCATCTTTGCACAGATGGCGCTGGTGTTTCTCGTGGTGCTCGCCTGCGCCCTGCTCTGGTACCTGCCCTATATGGCGCTGGTCGGGGCCATGGCGACGGCAGTGGGGCGCTGGGCCATTCCGCTGGCGGTGCTGTTGCCCACGATCCTTTCGGTGCTCGAATGGGTGACGCTGGGCGGGCTGCATCCCTTCGCCACGGCCACCTGGCGGTTCCTCGACTACCGCTCGCAGTTCCCAGTGTCGTTCGATTATCTCGAGCGCGTCTGGGACGGCACCGAGCAGTTCGACGCCGGGACGTTCCTGGCCGATTTCCTCGGCAAGTTCGACTGGACGCAGGTCGGCTTCGGGGCGCTCTTTGCCATCGCCGCCATCGTGCTGGCCGCCGAATACCGCAAGCGCGGCGCCATCACCTGAACCGGCGCCTCAGCGGCGCAGCCCAAGGCGCCGGAGCCAGGTGCGCTTCCAGCGATGGCGCGCGAAGCGGTAAAAGAGCTCGTTGGTCATGACGTGGCGGTACCACCGCGCATAGGCCGAGGTGCGCAGAATCCCGGCGAGGAGGAACCAGGGCTTATTGACTCCGGTATAGTGCAGGATCGCGGGATTGAGCGCTTCGTGCGCCGGATGCGCGTCGATGCAGTTCCAGCGCCAGTTGAGGGGGGTCCAGCGGCCGGCAAAGATCAGGTTGAGCATGTCCTGGTCATAGTAGAGCCGTTCCATCCAGCCCTTCTGCGCCAGGGTCGCGATTTCCGCTTCCATGTCGATGGCCGCCCAGCCGGCGCGGTCGATGACCAGCATGCCCGAATTGAAGTAGGGATCGGCCGGATCGAAGATGCCGGCGTTCTGCCGCATGTCGCGCCGCCCGGCGATGAAGGGCGAAATGGAGTCCGCGACCGCCCCGAGCGGTTGCCCGGCAAGGTCGGCCTCGAACAGTGCCTCGATCGGGCGGCGCACCATCATGTCGCAATCGAGATAGATGACGCGCTCGACGTCGTCGGGCAGCAGGCGCGGCAGCAGGAGCCGCGCATAGACCACTTTGGGCCATTGCGCGCTTTCCGGCATGGTCTCAACGAAACGGGTAAAGATCGCTGACTGGTCGAGCGGATAATAGCGGAGCGCTGCGCCGTATTCGGCGCTGATCTTGTCGAGATCCGCCCGATGCTCGGGGGAGAGCGGCATGTGAACGAGGTGGAAGACGAGATCGGTCTTGCGCTTGGTCGAAAGGCAGATCGAGCGCATCAGCGTATAGGCGGGCGCCCAGAAATTGTCGTCGAAGGTGAGGGCAATATGGATCGCCGACATGGCTGGCTCCGCGGGCGGCTGGAGAGGATTGCGCCCGCTTGTGTCGGCTGGCGTTGCGTCCGTCAACTCCCGAGCCCTTTGCCGCTTCTCCCCGGGTGCGAGGGCCGCAGCACACTGGAGGCAAATCTGACTGGAGAGCTCCATGGATCACACAGCCCGTCTCGACCTGCCCTTCATCATTGGCGGCCAGGCCCTCAAGCACATCACCCACAACGAAGCGCTCGACCGCCTCGATGCGCTGGTGCAGCCGGTGGTGGAAAGCACGGTGCTCGCGACCCCGCCCACGACGCCACTGCCGGGGGAAGCCTATGTCGTGCCCGCTGGGGCCGGTGGCGCCTGGGCCGGGCATGGGGGTGAACTGGCCGCCTACCAGGCGGGCGCCTGGGAATTTTACGATCCGGCGCGCGGCTGGCTGGTGTTCGATCGGGACAGCGGAGCGCTGAAGGCCTTTGACGGCGCCGCCTGGACCAGCATTGCCGCCATCGGTCCGGGCCTTGAATGGCTGGGCATCAATGCTTCTGCCGACGCCACCAACCGCCTCGCCGTGTCGGCGGCCGCAACGCTGCTCAGCCATGACGGGGCGGGGCACCAGCTCAAGATCAACAAGGCCGAAATTGGCGACACGGCCAGCGTGCTGTTCCAGACCGACTGGTCGGGGCGGGCGGAGATGGGACTGGCCGGGGACGACAGCTGGCGGCTCAAGGTCAGCACGGACGGCACCGGCTGGACAGAGGCGCTGGCCGTTGATGCTGAGACGGTGGTGGTCGGGGGCTCGCTGCTGCCGGCGGCGGACAACGCACAGGCACTGGGCAGCAGCACGGCGCGCTGGTCGGCTGTCTGGGCGGCAACGGGCACGCTGCAGACTTCGGACGCGCGGCTCAAGACCGGCATCGCGCCGAGCGACCTGGGCCTGGACTTCATCTGCGCGCTCAAGCCGGTGCGCTTTCGCTGGCGGGACGGTGCGGCCCCCGGCATCCAATACGGCCTGCTGGCGCATGAGGTGGCAGAGGCCGCCGCGGCTCTGGGTGCGCCCGAATTTGGCGGCCATGTACCGGCCGATCCGGCCAGCCCCAAAGCCGCCGCAGCGCTGCGCTATGACGCCTTCATTGCTCCCCTGATCGGGGCGGTGCAGGAGCTGGCGCGCCGTGTGGCGGCCCTTGAGGACGGGATCACGTCTTGAGGCCGCGAATCAGCGCCTTGATGGTCTTGCGGTAGCGCGGCTGCTGGTCAACCGGAGCCAGCGCCGCCCGCTCGACGAGACTGTCGAGCAGATCGGCGAGGGGGTCGGCCGGCATGGCGCGGATCGCGCCGGCGGCAAGGGCGGCGTCGATCCGCTCCTCGAACAGTCGCCGCCCGTGCCGCAGGCGGATAGCCAGCATGGTCGCCGGATCGAGCGCTGCCGGGGCATCGATCAGCAGCATCCTTTGCCGCGCCGGGTCGCTCAGTGCTGCAACGCGCGCATCCGCCAGAAGCACAAGCTGCCGCACGGGGCCGGGGTCGTCATCGCCGGGGTCGACGGCGGCCTCTACCGCGAGGTCGACCAGCACGTGCTCGGCCTCCACCACGGCGGCGAACAGCGCCGTCTTGTCGGCATAATGGTGGTAGAGCGCGCCGCGGCTGAGACCGGCCGCCGCCACCAGTTCGGGCGTGCCTGTGGCGGCAAACCCCTTGGTGGCAAAAAGCCGGCGCGCCGCGGTGATGAGCTGACGGCGCGTGGCGTCGCGCCGCTCGTCCTGCCGTTGCCGCATCCTTCTGCCTCGCATACATGCTGCCTGCATGTTGAGGGTGACATGAAGATGACGAGCGGCAAAGAGAATTCGTCGGTGCCCCCTTCCCGTTACCAGGGCTGCTTGTTAGGTTGAGGCACGTACATCTGGGAGGAGTGCGCCTATGAGCGCCAAGCGCCTCGGCATCGGCATTATCGGTACCGGCAATATTTCATCGGCCTATCTCAAGGCCATCCTCGGCCGCGACGGAATGCCCGGCTTTTCCGTGCTGGACGTCAAGGGGCTCGCGGACATGCGGCCCGAAGCGGCGCAGGCGCGAGCCACCGAATTCGGCCTCAGGGCCATGAGCGTCGACGAGATGCTGGCCGATCCGGAAATTGCGCTGGTGATCAACCTCACCATTCCGCGGGCCCATGTCGAAGTGGGGCTGAGGTGCCTGGCTGCCGGCAAGCATGTCTATTCGGAAAAGCCGCTGGGCATCACCTTTGCCGAGGGGCGGAAGCTGCTCGACGCGGCCATGGCCGCGGGGTTGCGCATCGGCTCTGCGCCGGACACGTTTCTGGGCGGTTCGCACCAGCAGGCGCGTGCCGTGGTGGATAGCGGCGTCCTTGGGCAGATCGTGGGCGGCACCGCTTTCATGCTCGCGCCCGGGCACGAAAGCTGGCACCCCGACCCGGCCTTCTACTACGATATCGGCGGCGGTCCGGTGCTCGACATGGGCCCCTATTACATCACCGACCTTGTCAACCTGCTCGGACCCGTGGCGCGCGTTTCGGCGATGTCCTCGCGCCTGCGCAGCGAGCGCACCATCACCTCGGAGCCCAAGCGCGGGCAGACCATGCCGGTCAAGATCGACACCCATGTCACCGGGTCGCTCGGCTTTGCCAATGGCGCGATCGTGCAGATGGGCATGAGCTTCGACGTTGCCGGCCACAAGCACGTGCCGCTCGAGCTCTATGGCACCGATCAGAGCCTGATCGTGCCCGACCCGAACTTCTTCGGCGGCGCGGTGGAGCTCAAGAAGAAGGGGCGCGAGGAACCCTGGACGCCGGTCAGCGTCGAGCAGCCCTATGCCGACGGCAATTACCGCTCGCTCGGCGTCGCCGACATGGCGCTGGGCATTCTCGACAACCGTCCGCACCGGGCCAATGGCGATCTCGCGCTCCATGTCCTCGAAGTCATGGAGGCCTTCGAGACGGCTGCTCGCGATGGCCGCACGGTGGACATCAAGACCCCGGTCGAGCGGCCGGCGCCGCTTTCGGAAAGCCTCGTCAACGGGCGGCTCGGCTAAGACTCAATAGGACCAGGTCAGCGCTGCGGCGCTGGCCGGGTCGAAGTGCAGCGTCACGAGCGTATCCTGCGCCGGATCGGCCTCCTCGCCGCCGGCCGGATATTGCCGCTGGGTCAGTTGCACCGTCTGCCCTGCCGCATCCACCGCCTCGAGCACATAGTCGAAGCAGTCGTGCTGCGTGAGATCGACAGCGGCCTGGACCTCCTGACGCAGCGCATAGAGCTCGCGTCCACCGACGGGCGTGCCGTCGGCCCGATGGAAAGCGCGCAGCGAGGGGAGCCAGTCATGGGCGATCTCGCAGATGAAGCGGCCATCGCGAAATTCGCCCTCGTCTGTGAAGACGATGTCGTAGCGCTCGTCCCAGGCATTGCCGATCTCGTAGATGGCACCCTTCTCGGTGACGTCGAGATAGATGTCGGACCACGAACAGGCGCCGTCGGTTTCGCGATAGCACCAGCGCTCCGCGCCGCGCATCAGCGTCTGGACGGCGCTGATGGGCAGGGGCTTGCCGCGCTTGAGGCCGTCCAGCGTTGATTGCACGTCGGGCGGAAAGGCTTCGACGGGCGTGAGCCCGGCGCACAGAAGAGCGGCGATGATGGCGATCCGGCGCATGGCAGTTCCCCCTCGCATGGCGTTAGGGCAAGCTTAGCCCAAGGGCAGGGGCGTGCCTATGGACTTGACAGGCACGGCTATATGTAACAGATAAAGTTACATGAAAAAGTCCAGCCGCCTATCCCTTGCGCTGCATGCGCTGGTGCATCTCGAGGCCCAGCCGGACAAGCACCTGACCTCGACCGCCCTCGCCAGTTGCCTGCTCACCAACCCGGTGGTGGTGCGGCGCATCCTGGGCGAATTGCGCGAGGCCCGATTGGTTGCCGCCAGCAAGGGGCCCAGTGGCGGCTGGATGCTGGCGCGACCGGCCGAAGACATCACGGTTCGCGAGGTTTATGCGGCGATGGGGGAGAGCCTCCTCGTCCGCACGCAAAGCGAGCCGGGCGACCATGGTTGCGCCATCGTGCGCTCGGTCGATGCCGTGATGAAAGACGTGCTCGCCGATGCCGAGGCGCTGCTTGCCGAGCGACTGGCGCAATTGCGCATCAGCGACTTGGCGCGCCAGACGCACGGCGCCCGGATCCCGCAGCTGGGTTAGGACCCGCGATTTCCTGTCGTTCGGCCGCAAGCCCATCAAAGGAGAAGCAGATGCAGGACATCATCATCGTGGGGGGCAGCTTTGCCGGCCTAGCCGCGGCCATGCAACTGGGGCGGGCGCGACGCAGGGTGACCGTGCTCGACACCGGTCTCAATCGCAACCGCTACGCGCAGGAGGCGCACAACATCCTGGGCCATGACGGCACGCCGCCGGGCGATATCCTGGCCGCGGCGCGGGCGCAGGTGGGCGCCTACCCCACCGTCACCCTGCGCGCGGGCCGGGCGGAGAGGGTGACCGGCGAACCGGATGCCTTCACGGTGACGACGGCGGAGGGGGAGACCATAGAGGGGCGCCGTCTGATCCTCAGCTACGGCATCGTCGACGAGTTTCCGCCCATTCCCGGCTTTGCCGAAAGCTGGGGCAAGACGGTGATCCATTGCCCGTTCTGCCACGGCTACGAGGTTGCCGGCCGCCCCTGGGGTCTTCTTTATTCCTCGCCCATGTCGCTGCACGGCCCGGCGCTCTACAGCAACTGGACCGACGAGATATCGCTCATCCTCGACGGGCACACCATCCCCGAGGCAGAGCGGCATAAGCTTGAGAAGCGCAAGGTGCGGATCTTCGACGGCAAGCTGGCCGCCATCGACCAGGCGGACGGGGTGATCCGGAGCGTCACGCTGGAGGACGGTACGAAAGTGCCGCTTGCGGCCCTCTACGCTCATCCGCGCAACCGGCCGTCGGCAAACCTCCATGCCCAGCTGGGGCTCGACATGAAGGATACCCCGACCGGCACCATGGTGGTGGTAGACGAGATGGGCGCCACCTCGCGCCCCGGCGTCTTTGCCGCCGGCGACCTTGCGATGGCCATGCATTCAGTGACGTTCTCGACCAATGCCGGTTCGCTTGCCGCCATGGGGGCGCTGCAGTCGATGATGGTGTGAAGGATCGTCCCGACACCGGCTCCACCCCACCCTCGGTCCCTCCCCATCGAGGGGAGGGAGGCGCAGGCTGGGGGGCCGGGGGGCACCATCAGGTGCGGGTGGGAGATCCGATTGACAATCTTCGAGGTCTGGCCGGAAGGTCCGCGGGCCCACCGAGCGGATGTCCCTAAGAACAACCGCGAGCGCAAAGCCCATGTTCATCGCCTCCCTCCCCTTGATGGGGAGGGACCGAGGGTGGGGGTGACGATGCCGTATCGCGTTCGGGCTAGATAAAAATAGACCCCTTGCGGCTAGCGCAGCCAGCCTTGCGGGCGGGGGTGGAGCTCCATCTGGCCGTCCCTGGTGGCGTCGTCGATGGCGGCGATTTCTTCGGGGCTCAACTCCATGTTGTCGAGGACGCCCAGATTGTCCTTGAGTTGTTCGAGCGTGCGCACGCCGATCAGGGCCGAGGTCATTTCCGGGCGGCGCAGCACCCAGGCCAGCGCCAGTTGCACCATGGACTGGCCGCGCTGACGGGCGATTTCGCCCACCTTGTCGACGGCAGCGAGCACGCGCGGTTCGATATGGCTGGCGCGCAGCGACCCGTTGGGGTTGGCGCCGCGGGTGCCTTCCTTGCTGGTGTTGCTGTTGTACTTGCCCGAAAGGACGCCCTGCGCCAGCGGCGAGAAGGCGATGACGCCGATGCCGAGTTCTCCGCAGGCCTCGATGGTGTGGTCGTTTTCGATCCAGCGGTTGATCATGGAATAGCTGGGCTGGTGGATGGTGGTGGCAACGCCCATTTCCTTGAGGATGCGATGCGCCTCGCGCGTCTCCTTCTCGGGATACGAGGAAATCCCGACGTAAAGAGCTTTGCCGCTGCGCACCGCGTGGGCGAGGGCGCCCATGGTTTCCTCGAGCGGCGTCTCGGGGTCGAAGCGGTGCGAATAGAAGATGTCGACATAGTCGAGCCCCATGCGCTTGAGCGACTGGTCGAGGCTCGCCAGCATGTATTTGCGGCTCCCCCACTCGCCATAGGGACCGGGCCACATATTGTAGCCCGCCTTGGTGGAGATGATCATCTCGTCGCGATAGGGGCGGAAATCGCGCGCCAGCACCTGGCCGAAAAGTTCCTCCGCCGATCCCGCCGGCGGGCCGTAATTGTTGGCCAGATCGAAATGGGTGATGCCCCGATCGAAGGCATAGCCGAGGATCTCCATGGCGCCGGGATAGTCGCGCGTGCCCCCGAAATTCTGCCACAGGCCCAGGCTGACCACGGGCAGCTTGAGGCCCGAGCGGCCCGAGCGCCGGTATTGCATGGTGTCATAGCGTGCGTTGTCCGCCCGATAGGTCATGGTCATCTCCCGATGTCGTGCTGCGGTGGCCCGTGACGCCGGGCCCGCCCGATGATAGGACACGGCGCAAATGAAGACGCTCGCTCATCGATCCGCCGCCACTGTGCCCCAGCCCGATCATCCATACAAGGTGATGGCGCTCTACAAGTTCGCTTCGCTGCCCGATGCGGAAAGCCTCAAGGCGCCGCTGGCCGCATTCTGCTGTGGCCGGGGCATAAAGGGCACGCTGATCCTCGCGCCCGAGGGCATTAACGGGACGGTGGCGGGGACGCCGGAAGCCATCGACGCGCTGGCGGACTATCTGTTCGCGGACGGGCCGTTCGGCACCCGGCTTGCCGGGGCGGAAGTGAAATACTCCTTTGCCGACACGGCGCCGTTCCTGCGCATGAAGGTGCGCCTCAAGCCCGAGATCGTCACCTTGCGCGCGCCGCAGGTCGACCCCAACCGGCAGGTCGGTACCTATGTGGAGCCCGAGGACTGGAACGGGCTGATCGAGCGCAACGATGTGGTGCTGGTCGATACGCGCAACGATTACGAGGTGGGGCTCGGCACTTTTCAGCGCGCGCTCGACCCGCACACCGCCAACTTCACTGAGTTCAAGGACTATGTCGCCAAAAACCTCGATCCGGCGCGCGACAAGAAGGTGGCCATGTTCTGCACCGGCGGCATACGCTGCGAAAAGGCTTCGAGCTATCTCCTGAGCCAGGGCTTTGAAGAGGTGTTCCACCTCAAGGGCGGCATCCTCAAATATCTCGAAGTGGTGCCCGAAACCGAAAGCCGCTTTGCTGGCGAATGCTTCGTGTTCGACGAGCGCGTCTCGGTGGGGCATGGGCTTGAACCGGGCACCGCCACACTCTGCCGCGCCTGCCGCCATCCGCTGACCGAAGCGGACCGGCAGAGCGAGCATTTCCATGAAGGCGTTTCCTGCCCCCATTGCATCGGGGAGAGCGAAAAGCACGCCGCCGCCGCCGAACGGCAGCGCCAGATGGAGCTGGCCCGGGCACGTGGCACCGCCCACCTCGGGGACGACGCAGCCCATACGGCGGCACGCCGCAAGAGCGAAAAGCAGGCCCAGGCCGAACGTTCGCGCAAGGCCAATGGCGGCTAGGCAGCGCGGGGTGTGATTGCCTCCAGATCGGGTCCGATCTGGCGGCGGCGCTCCATCAGGTCATACTCCGCCTGCAGCGTGAGAAAGAAGCCCTCGGTAACCCCGAAATACCGCGCCAGTCGCAAATCGGTATCGGCCGATACACTGCGCTGCCCCAGCACGATCTCGTTGATGCGGCGCGGTGGCACCTTCACGGCGCGAGCCAAGGCGTTCTGGCTGAGGTTCATCGGCCGGAGGAAGTCTTCGAGCAGGATCGTCCCTGGGTGCGGGTTGGGCAGCAGATCGTCAGTGATAGTCGATGATTTCGACATGGCTCGGTCCTCCATCTGCCCAGGCGAAACAAATCCGCCATTGGTCGTTGATCCGAATGCTCCACTGTCCGGCGCGATCGCCCTTGAGGCTTTCCAGCCGGTTACCCGGTGGCACCCGCAGATCGGCCAGTACGCGGGCCGCGTGGAGCAGGCGCAGCTTGCGCAGCGCGACCCCCTGAATGTCCACCGGCAGTCTGCGGCTGCGGCGGCCTTGCCAGATCAGCCCTGTTTCGCTGTCGGCGAAGCTCTGGATCATTCCCCCTTATAATGCGAGACGTTATATAACGCAACACGTTATACACGGGAGGCTCGGGCGAGATTTCTCACCTCGCCGAATCCACTGTCGCTGCCTAAGCTGAGCGGCGGAGGACAGCGGATCATGGCGGAGTACGACTTCATCATCGTGGGGGGCGGTTCGGCTGCGTCGGTGGCGGCGTGGCGGCTGGTGGGCGAGTTCGGCTATTCCGTGCTGATGCTGGAGCGCGGCCGGGCGCGGACCAATGCCATCATGGCAATGCCCGCGGGCTACATGAAGTATCTCGCGCAGGACACGTTTCTTGAGATGCACAAGACGGTGCCGCAGCCGCAACTGGGCGGGCGGGCGCCGACGGTGCCGGTGGCCAAGGTGCTGGGGGGCGGCTCGTCGGTCAACGCCATGGTCTATATGCGCGGCCAGGCGGAGGACTATGACGGCTGGGCGCGGTCCTTGGGCTCGAACCGTGACTGGTCCTACCAGGACCTGCTGCCGCACTTCACCCGCATCGAGGACAATGAGCGCCTCCATGACCGCTTTCACGGCAGCGGCGGCCCGCTCAAGGTGTCTGACCCCGCCTACACCACGCAGACGACGCATGATTTCCTCGCCGCCGCCGAGGCGCTGGGGCACCCCGCCAACGCTGATTTCAATGGCGCCCGCCAGACCGGCGCCGGCATCATGCAGCATACCTATGGCCAGTGGGGCCGCTACAAGCGCCGCTCAGATGCGGTGCTCGCCTTTCTCGATCCGCTCCGGGACGACAAGCGGCTGACCATCATCGCCGAAGCGCGGGTCGACCGCATCCTCGTCGAAAACGGCCGCGCCGTGGGCGTCGCCTATACAAGGCAGGGCGAAACGCATGAGGCGCGGGCCGGCCGCGAGGTGCTGGTGGGGGCAGGGACCTACAACAGCGCCAAGCTGATGATGCTCTCCGGCATTGGCCCCGCCGACCATCTGCGGGAGCATGGGGTTGCCGTCGTGGCCGACATCGCCGGCGTGGGACAGAACCTGCAGGATCATCACGAAGTCCCGGTGATCGCGACAACCAAAGGCCCATCGGGCTATTTCGGCCAGGACAAGGGCTGGCCGATGATCCGCAATGGCCTGCAATACCTCTTCACCAACTCCGGCCCGGTGACGACGACCGGCATCGAGGCGTGTCTGTTCTTCGATCCCGATGGCGGCGAACGGCCCACCATCCAGCTCTATTGCGCGCCCATCGTCTATCTCGACCGCGATGTCAGTGCCGCCAAGCCGACCTGGGGCGTGACCTTCACCTCCTGCCTCCTTCGCCCCAAGGCGCGCGGCACGGTCACGCTGCGCTCGGCCGATCCGGCGGACCAGCCGGTGGTGGATTGCAATTTCTTCGGCCACCCGGACGATCTGCGACTGACCATCGCGGCGCTGCACGAAGCGCGCAAGCTGCTGAGGACGCCGCCCCTCGCCGACAAGATCGCCACCGAACTTTTGCCGGGCCAGGCGACGATGGACGATCCCGAGGCGCTGACGCGCTATTGCGGACAGACGGTGAAGACGAACTACCATCCCGTGGGCACGCTGCGCATGGGGCGGGACGATGATCCGACGGCCGTGGTCGATGGGGAATTGAAGGTGCGTGGCGTCGATGGCCTGCGGGTGATCGACTGCTCGATCATGCCGCAGATCGTTTCGGGCAATACCAATGCCCCGGCCATGGCCATCGGCTCCAAGGCGGCAGAGCTCATTCACGCCGGGCAGTGATCGCAACGCGCGCTCCGGTCGTTAGTGTGGGAGACTGAAAGGACATTACCCTCATGCAGATCCACTATCTCGGCCACTCCGCCTTCAAGATCGTCACGGGCGACGCCGTCGTGCTGTTCGACCCCTTCCTCACGGGCAATCCGAAGTTCTCGGGCAATCGCGATGCAATGGTGGCCGACGTGACCCATGTGCTCGTGACGCACGGGCACAACGACCATTTTGGGGATACCATCGATATCCTCAAGATGACCGGCGCCACGCTGGTCTCGACGCCGGAGCTCTGCGGTTATGTCGCTTCGGTGTTCGGGGACGCCAAGACGCGCGGCATGAACATTGGCGGTACCGCGAAGCTGGGCGCGATTTCGGTCTCGATGGTCAAGGCCTTCCACTCCTCGTCCTATTCGGCGCCCGATGGCCGCACCATCTATGGCGGCATGCCGACGGGACTGATCCTCAAGGCGGAGGGCAAGGCGCTCTACCACATGGGCGACACGGACAGCTTTGGCGACATGGCGCTGATCAACGAGTTGCACCGCCCCGACATCGGCATCGTGCCCATCGGCGACAATTTCACCATGGGTCCGGACGAGGCCGCCCTGGCGGTCAATCGCTTCTTTGCTTTTACGACCGTCATTCCCTGCCACTACGGCACGTTTGGCCTGCTCGAGCAGAGCGCCGATGGCTTTGCGGCGAAGGTAACCAAGGGCAGGGTCGAGGTCATGGCGCCGTTGAGCCAACTCACGGTGTAGGCAACCGGCGCGCTGATCCTCCCGAACGAAAAAGGCGGGACCGAAGCCCCGCCTCTTGGCTATCATCCTAGTGGATGAACAGCATGATGATGATGATCAGCCAGATCGGGATGCCGAGCAGCCAGAGGCCCAAAGCGCGAAACATTGCGGTACTCCTTGTTTCAGCCGGTCAGAAGCGACGGAACACGTCGACGAAGGCGGTGTTCTTGTCGCGGTGATTGCCACCCTTCTGGGCTGCCCAATAGGCGCCGATCGCCGCCACGAGCGAGGACGCGGCGAGAAGGAAGGCGGCGATGATGGCCGTGTTGCGGGCGACCCGTGCGGCCTCGATCGCCTTCTGGCGCGCCGCTTCGACATTGGCGATCACCTGATCCACCCGAGCCTGAGCCTCTTCCGGCGAAAGGCCGGTATTGGCGGCAACTGAGTTGGCCAGATAGGTGCGATCTTCGTCCGATACCGTCCCATTGTTGAGCGCGGCCTGGGCGAAGATGCGACCGGCCTCGTCGCGGGCGACACCCGCATCGGTGGGCTGGTTGGAGCGGTACAGCGTGTCCACGAAATAGGCGTTGGGATCGACCGCATCGGCGGCATCGCCTGCAACGTTGGATGCGGCCGTGGTGGCGGTAGAAACGGCGCCGCCGACGGCGTTGGCCGTCGCTCCGATGCCGCTGAGGGCCAGGACCGCCCCGACGATCATCGCGCCGCCCCAAACCAGGAGCCCATGCGCACCATCGCGCAGGTCGCTTTCGTCTTCTGTCGCGTCGAAGTGACGGCGACGGAGCCGACCGGTGAGATAGCCGCCGGCCATGAAGCTCGAAATCTGGACCCAGAGGAACCAGCTTGCCGCGGCGATGCCAATGAAGATGCCCGAGGCGCCTTCGCGGGCGTTGAAGTCGACAAAGTTGAGGCCGATGGCCGAGCCGAAGCTGACCAGGACCAGGGAAATGGCCGACGCGAAGACGATGCCGGCGATGATGGCGGCCCAGTCGACATAGCTCGACTGATCGCGATCGCCCACGGCACCCGTTTCGATAACGGCGACGCCTGTTGTTGTACTATCCATGCTCATGATGTGTGTCCTCCCGGGCCCGCTCTCAGCTGAGCCCTAGGAAGGACAGGATGGCCATGACGACCACGACGAGACCGACGAGATAGATGATAGCGTTCATGGGAAAGCCCTCTCCAGTTGACGCAAGTGTTCAAACAACTGTGAGTGTGGCGATTCGTTCCCGGGGCGAACGGGCGCGCACAAAAGGAAAGGGGCGAACCGCGGTCCGCCCCTTGTTCGATTGACTTATGAGCTTAGAGGCCGTCGGTCACAGCATGGGTGAAGGCGCCTTCGGGCTGTTTGGTGATCGCCGGATTATCCGGTGATACAGCCGAAAGGAGCGTATCCACCGTCTGCTGGTAATCGGCTTCATCGAGGGCGCCGGTTGAGCCCTCGGTCAGCTTGTTGACCTCCTGGACCTGGTAGAGCTGGTCTTCCATGGTCATCGAGCCGGTCATGTCGTTGTCGACGACGATCTGCGCGGCTTCTTCCGGATTCTCGCGCGCATAGGCCCAGCCCTTCATCGAGGCGCGGACGAACTTGGTCATCTTCTCGACGAACGCCGGGTCCTTGAGGCTGTCCTCCATGACGTAGAGCCCGTCTTCGAGCATGCCGACGCCTTCGTCGCGATAGTTGAAGACGGTCAGCTCTTCCGGCGTCAGCCCGGCGCGCAGCACCTGGCCATATTCATTGTAGGTCATGGTCGAGATGCAGGCGGCCTGCTTCTGGATCAGCGGGTCGACGTTGAAGGCTTGCTTGAGCACCTCGACGCCATCGTCGCCGCCTTCGGTCGAGAGCCCGAGCTTGGCCATCCAGGCGTAGAACGGATATTCGTTGCCGAAGAACCAGACGCCCAGCGTCTTGCCCGGAAAATCGTCGGTGGTCTCGACGCCCATATCCTTGCGGCAGGTGAGCAACAGCCCCGACTGCTTGAACGGCTGGGCGATATTGACCAGCGGCACGCCCCGCTCACGCGCGGCAAGCCCGGCCGCCATCCACGTGGTGATGACGTCTGCGCCGCCGCCGGCGATCACCTGCTCGGGCGCGATGTCCGGCCCGCCCGGCTTGATTTCGACATTGAGGCCTTCCTCCTCGTAAAAGCCCTTGGCCTGCGCCACGTAGTAGCCGGCGAACTGCCCTTGGGTGACCCATTTGAGCTGCAGCGTCACCGAATTGTCCTGGGCAAAGGCCGCCCCCGTCGCGGCCAGAGCCATGGCCCCGGCCAATGCTCCGATAAGAGTGTTCTTCATTCCCTGTTCCCTTGCGTTCGGCTCCGCCCTCATGCACCGCGCACGGACGGATGCCAGAAGGTGACGCGCCGCTCGACCAGCGTGATCACCCCGTAAAAGACCGAGCCCGCGACAGCCGCCACCGCGATTTCGGCCCACACCATGTCGACATTCATCCGGCCGACTTCGGTCGATATCCGGAACCCCATTCCCACTATGGGCGTCCCGAAGAACTCCGCTACGATTGCGCCGATCAAGGCCAGTGTCGAGTTGATCTTGAGGGCGTTGAATATGAAGGGCCCCGCAGCGGGAAGGCGCAGCTTCATAAGGGTTTGCCAGTAGCTGGCGGCATAGGTGCGCATGAGGTCGCGCTCGATGACCGAGGCGGCATTGAGCCCGGCCACCGTGTTCACGAGCATGGGAAAGAAGGTCATGATGACGACGACGGCGGCCTTGGAGGGCCAGTCGAAGCCGAACCACATCACCATGATCGGCGCCACGCCCACGATGGGTAGCGCCGAAACGAGGTTTCCCAGTGGCAGGAGGCCCGATTTGAGGAAGGGCGAGCGGTCGATCAGGATGGCGACCACGAAGCCGAGGCCGCAGCCGAGCAGGTAGCCGATCAGCACCGCCTTGAGGAAGGTCTGCTGGAAATCGGCCCAGAGCGTCGGGATGGAGCTCGCAATGCGCGCCCCGATCATCGAGGGCGGCGGCAGGATCACCTGCGGCACGTTGGCCCCTCGGGTGATCGCCTCCCAGACCACGAGGATCGCGACTCCGAAGACGATGGGGATGATGAGCCCCAGCCCGCCCGAATCCCGCCAGCCGGGGGCGAGGACACGCGAAAACCGTTCAACGAACAGCCAGGCAAACAGCCAGCTCGCGACCAGCGCCAGCCAGAAGAAGGCGGGGGCGGGCGAAAAGATGCCGATGCCGGTGAGCACCGACACGGTGCCGAGGAATGCCAGCGCGGCATCGGCCCAGAAGCCGAGCGGCACCAGGAACCGTACCAGCGACAGGGTGCCGAGCGCGAGGAACGCCTTGAGCAGCAGGGCCTGTTCGAGCGGGCCTGAGATGAGCCCGAACACCAGCCCGATCAGGCTGACGCCGCCGGCGAGAAGGGCAAGGAAGTATTGCAGCTGGCTCATGCCGGACGCGCCCCCATGGCCCGGTTGACGAGCTTTTCGACGACGCCCACCGCCGCCACCAGCAGCGCCGCCAGCATCGAGGCGACGACTAGCGCCGACCAGATCTGCGTCGTCTGGCTGTAATAGGACCCGGCGAGGAGCCGCGCCCCGAGCCCGGCCACCGCGCCGGTGGGCAATTCGCCCACGATGGCGCCGACGAGGCTCGCGGCGACCCCCACCTTGAGCGAGGCGAAGAGATAGGGCACCGAGGCGGGCCAGCGCAGCTTCCAGAACACTTGCGACGGCGTGGCATTATAGGTGTGCATGAGATCGAGCTGGATCGCCTCGGGGCTGCGCAACCCTTTGACCATGCCCACGGCCACCGGAAAGAAGCTGAGATAGGCCGATATGATGGCTTTGCTCAGCAGACGCGCCGGATCGGTCGGAATGCCGATGGTGCCGGTGAAGATGTTGAACCCGATCACCACGATCAGCGGCGCCAGCGCCAGGATGGGGATGGTCTGGCTCGCGACGATCCAGGGCATCAGCGAGCGGTTCATCGCCTCGTTGTGCACGATGAGGACGGCCAACCCTATCCCGAGCAGCGAGCCCATGACAAAGCCCAGCCCGGTGGCGGAAAACGTCACCCAGGCATGAAAGAGAAGACTGCGTGGCTTATTCGGCGCCACCATGGCCGTCGCGTTCCAGACCTCGATCGCCACCTGGTGCGGCGCCGGCAGCACCGGCTTGTCCTGGCTCCAGGTGTCGAGCACGAACTGGGTGAAGGGCACATTGGCAACGTCACCGCGCCGATAGACGTCGTTCTGCCACGCCGCATTCATCCCGATCGCCGCCGCATACCAGACAAGGACGATGGCGACGACGACGGTGAGGATGGGCAGGAAGCGGGTCATGAAGCTTTGTCCCAACCGCTGCACGCACTCCCTCTCCCCTGAGGGGAGAGGGCCGGGGTGAGGGGTTCAGAGCCTGTAAAAGCCCCAGCGCTCCAAGCTGGCGCTGAACCCCTCACCCGCCGCTTAGCGGCGACCCGTCGGGTCAAGCCCGAGGGCAAGCTCTCTCCCCTCAGGGGAGAGGTGAAGGCGCAGCCCCTCGCCCCCGCCATCACACAGCCCCCTCGTCATAGGAATGCCCGGCCCGGAGCCCCTCGCGCACGCGGGCGGCGATGGCCAGGAACTCCGGCGTCTCGCGGATATCGAGCGGGCGTTCGCGCGGCAGGTCGCTTTCGATCACATCCGTCACCCGCCCCGGCCGCGGCGACATGACGACGATCTTGGTGGAGAGGTACACCGCCTCGGGAATGGAGTGCGTCACGAAACAGATGGTCTTGCCCGTCGCGGCCCAGAGTTTGAGCAATTCGGAATTGAGATGGTCGCGCACGATCTCGTCCAGCGCCCCGAACGGCTCGTCCATCAGAAGGAGATCCGCGTCGAACGCCAGGGCCCGGGCAATCGAGGCGCGCTGCTGCATGCCGCCCGACAGCTGCCAGGGGAATTTCTTCTCGAACCCCGACAGATTGACGAGGTCCAGCGTCCGCCCGATCCGCTCGGCCTGCTGGGGCGCCGAATAGCCCATGATCTCGAGCGGCAGGGCGACGTTCTTTTCAATGGTGCGCCAGGGGTAGAGCGCCGGCGCCTGGAACACATAGCCGTAGGAGCGGTCGCGACGCGCGGTCTCCGGCGTCTGCCCATTGACCGTGAGCGTGCCCGAGGTCGGCTGTTCCAGATCGGCAATGGTGCGCAAAAACGTCGTCTTGCCGCAGCCCGAGGGGCCGATGAAGGAAACGAACTCGCCCTTGCCAATCTCGAGATCGACATCGCTCAGCGCCACCACGTCCCCGTCATTGGTGCGGAAGGTGAGGCCGAGATGGCGGGCGGAAACGACAGCGGTCATTCGGGCGCCCCCCTCACCCGTCTCGCGCTGCGCGCGATCCACCCTCTCCCCGAGGGGGAGAGGAACAGGAGGGCGCCAGCGCTCTTCTTCTCCCCCTCGGGGAAAAGGTGGCCCGAAGGGCTGGATGAGGGGGATGCCACCACGTTCAC
This sequence comes from Devosia oryzisoli, assembly GCF_014837245.1. GTDB lineage: Bacteria > Pseudomonadota > Alphaproteobacteria > Rhizobiales > Devosiaceae > Devosia > Devosia oryzisoli. The sequence continues at coordinate 137,844 of NZ_JACYFU010000003.1, read as the reverse complement.
AGAACCGCCCATCAAACCCCCGTCGCCGGAATTCCAGACCGCTCCACCTTGCGCGGCGCGACGATCTCCTTCCATTGGCTGAGCGCCCTGTTCACAGGGTTTTTCGCTTCGCGCGCCACAAACTTGCCGTGGCCGGGCTCCGCCCGCATCTCGTTTTCCACCACCGACACCTTGCCGCGCGACAGCACGAACCGCGGCAGGCCGGTGACCTCGAAACCTTCGAAGACGTTGTAGTCGATCACCGACTGCTGCTTGCCCGCTGAAATGGTCTTCTTGGCCTTGGGGTCCCAGACCACGAGGTCGGCATCGGCCCCCACCAGCACCGCACCCTTTTTGGGATAGAGGTTGAGGATTTTGGCGATGTTGGTGGAGGTGACCGCCACGAACTCGTTCGGCGTCAGCCGGCCGGTGTTGACGCCCGCTGTCCAGAGCACCGGCAATCGGTCCTCAAGCCCGCCCGTGCCGTTGGGAATCTTGGCAAAATTGCCCACGCCCGTGCGCTTCTGCTCGGTGGTGAAGGCGCAATGGTCGGTCGCAACGCAGGAAAGCGAGCCCGCCTGCAGCCCGGCCCAGAGCGAATCCTGATGTTGCTTGTTGCGGAACGGCGGCGACATCACCCGTCGCGCCGCATGGTCCCAGTCTGGGTTGAAGTATTCGCTCTCGTCGAGGACCAGATGCTGGATCAGCGGCTCGCCATACACCCGCATGCCCTTCTGCCGCGCCCGGCGGATCGCCTCGTGCGCCTGCTCGCAGCTGGTGTGCACCACATAAAGCGGCACGCCGGCCATGTCCGCGATCATGATGGCGCGGTTGGTCGCTTCCCCCTCGACTTCGGGCGGCCGCGAATAGGCGTGGCCCTCCGGCCCGTTATTGCCTTCGGCCAAGAGTTTCTGCGTCATCGCCGCGACGACGTCGCCGTTCTCGGCATGCACCAGCGGCAGCGCGCCGAGCGCGGCGCAGCGCTGGAAGCTGGCGAACATCTCGTCGTCGTTCACCATCAGCGAGCCCTTATAGGCCATGAAATGCTTGAAGCTGGTGATGCCGCGATCCACCACCTCGGCCATCTCGTTGAACACCTGCTCCCCCCACCAGGTGATGGCCATGTGGAAGGAATAGTCGGTCGAGGCCTTGCCGGTCTTGTTGTCCCACATCTGGAGCGCTTCCAGCAGCGACTGGTCCGGATTGGGCAGGCAGAAATCCACCACCATCGTGGTGCCCCCCGCCAACGCCGCCCGCGTCCCGCTCTCGAAATCGTCGGCCGAATAGGTGCCCATGAACGGCATTTCGAGATGGGTGTGCGGATCGATGCCGCCCGGCATGACGAGACACCCGGTGGCATCGAGCACCTCGTCGCCCGAAAGGCCCTTGCCGATCTCGACGATGGTGCCGTTCTCGATTCTGACATCGGCCGCGTAGGAGAGATCCGCAGTGACGACCGTGCCGTTCTTGATGACTGTGCTCATGCTGTGTTCCCTTTGGTAAGCAAGGCCCCTTCATCCGTCTCGCCCTGCGGGCGAGCCACCTTCTCCCCGAGAGGGAGAAGAACGGATCGTGCCTGATTGAGAAAGTTGGCGCCGTCGGCAGCGCGCGCGCCTCTTCTTCCTCTCCCCCTCGGGGAGAGGGTGGCCGGAGCGAAGCGGAGGTCGGGTGAGGGGGACCCTTCGATCACCCGCAATATTGTCGACAGCACACCGTCCCGGTTGCTGAGCACTTCGTTGTTCCAGAAGCGCAGAACCGAATAGCCTTCCCGGTTCAGAAACGCAGTCCTCGCCTCGTCTGCGACACTATCCGCATGCTGCCCGCCATCGAGTTCAACGATCAACGCCGCCTCGCGGCAGGCGAAATCCGCGATGTACGATCCAACCGGCATCTGCCGTACGAACTTCAGTCCGTTCAAACCCCGGTTGCGCAGCACATACCAGAGCCGGTTTTCGGCTATGGAAGCGGCGCGGCGCAATTGGCGGGGGCGGGTGGTCACCTCGACACCCCCTCATCCGGCGCTGCGCGCCACCTTCTCCCCAAGAGGGAGAAGAATGGCCAAGCGTCCGACCTTATTCCTCTCCCTCTCGGGGAGAGGGTGGATCGCGCAGAGCGCGAGACGGGTGAGGGGGCTTTGCGCACCATCAGAATCTCACTCCACGATCCCAGCCGTCTCCACTACCGCGTGGAACAGCACATCCGCGCCTGCCGTCGCCCATTCCTTGGAAATCTCCTCGGCCTCGTTGTGCGACAGGCCATCGACGCAGGGGCACATGATCATGGCGGTGGGGGCGACGCGGTTGATCCAGCAGGCGTCGTGGCCAGCGCCCGAGACGATGTCGCGATGGGAGTAGCCAAGGCGTTCGGCGGCTTGCCGCACGGCGCTGACGCAGCCCGGGTCGAAGGTGACGGGGTCGAAATGCCCGACCGGCTCGATCTTGACGCCCAGTCCCAGTTCTTCCGCGATCCGCGCCGCCTCCGCCTCGATTTCCGAGCGCATGGACGTGAGCTTGCCCAGGTCCGGTGAGCGGATGTCGATGGTGAACACCGCCTTGCCCGGGATGACGTTGCGCGAATTGGGATAGACATTGGCCTGCCCCACCGCCCCCACGGCGTCGGGCTGGTGCGCCATGGCGATGCGGTGCACCGCTTCGGTGACCCGCGCCATGCCGAGACCGGCATTGACGCGCATGGTCATCGGCGTCGAACCGGTATGCGCGTCCTTGCCGGTCAGCGTCACCTCGAGCCACCAAAGGCCCTGCCCGTGGGTGACGACGCCGATATCCTTGCCTTCCGCTTCGAGGATCGGCCCCTGCTCGATATGAAGCTCGAACATGGCGTGGATCTTGCGCGCGCCCACCGCTTCCTCGCCCTTCCAGCCGATCCGTTCGAGTTCGTCGCCGAAGCGCTTGCCCTCGGCATCGGTGCGGTCATAGGCCCAGTCCTGCTCGTGCATGCCGGCAAAGACGCCCGAGGCCAGCATGGCCGGGGCAAAGCGGGTGCCTTCCTCGTTGGTCCAGTTGGTGACGACGATGGGGCGTCGGGTCTTGATGCCCAGATCGTTGAGCGTACGCACCAGCTCGAGCCCGCCCAGCACCCCCAACACACCGTCATATTTTCCGCCCGTCGGCTGGGTATCGAGATGGCTGCCGACATAGACCGGATCAAGGCTCGGATCCTCGCCTTCGCGGCGGGCAAACATGGTACCCATCTGGTCCACCCCCAGGGTGAGGCCGGCCTCGTCGCACCAGCGGGCAAAGAGCGCCCGGCCCTCCTTGTCGGCATCGGTCAGCGTCTGGCGATTGTTCCCGCCGGCGACCCCCGGCCCGATCTTGGCCATCTCCATCAGGCTCTCCCAGAGCCGATCGCCATTGATCCGAAGGTTTTCGCCGGGAGAGGTCATGGGTGTTACTCGTCAGGTTTGTTCGTGGACGAAAGACCCCTCACCCTGCCCCTCTCCCCGGAGGGGCGAGGGGACGCAGGAGCCGAGGGCCTTGTGGATCAGTTCAAGCACGGTGGGCGTGCTTTTCAAGATATCGTGGTTCCAGAAGCGCAGGATCGTATAACCCGCAGCGCGGATGGCGTTGTCGCGCACGGCATCGTGCTCAGGATTGTGCTGGCCGCCATCGGCTTCGATGACGAGCATCGCGTCGCGACAGACAAAGTCCGCATAGTATCGGTCGATCGGGTATTGGCGGACGAATTTGTAACCGCCGATGCGCCTGTCGCGAAGGAAAGACCAGAGCCGCTTTTCGGCGTCGGTCATCGTTGCTCGCAATGTGCGTGCCCGCTCGACCTGCGACGGTTGCGCCTTGACCCCTCTCACCCTGGAGGGGCGAGGGGACGCAGGAGCCGCTGGGCCTTTACCGGTACTTTCACCAGCGCCGCCACCATCGCCCCCTCGCCCCTCCGGGGAGAGGGTAGGGGTGAGGGGGGCGATGCTGGTGAATGTGCCCACCATGCGTCCCTACTTCACGCTCGGGAAGCTGAATTCGGCGCCGTTCTTGATGCCGGCGGGCCAGCGGGTGGTGACGGTCTTAAGGCGGGTGTAGAAATGGATGCCCTCGGGTCCGTAGATCGCGTGATCCCCGAACAGCGAGCGCTTCCAGCCGCCGAAGGAGTGGTAGGCGACCGGCACCGGGATGGGCACGTTGATGCCGACCATGCCCACCTCGATCTTGTCGGCGAAGTCGCGCGCGGCGTCGCCGTCGCGGGTGAAGATGGCGGTGCCGTTGGCGTATTCATGGCCATGGATCAACTCGACTGCGTCGGCGAAGCTGTCGCGGCGGACCACGGAGAGGACGGGACCGAAAATCTCGTCGCGGTAGATCGACATGTCCGGCTCGACATTGTCGAACAGCGTGCCCCCGACATAGTAGCCGTTCTCGTAGCCCTGGAGTTTGAAGCCCCGCCCGTCGACGACCAGCTTGGCGCCTTCCTCGACGCCCTTGTCGATATAGCCCAGGATCTTGTCGCGGTGCATTTTCGTGACCACAGGACCCATTTCGGCGTCTTTGTCAGTCGCCGGGCCAATCTTGAGCGCCTCGATGCGCGGCTTAAGCTTGTCGATCAGCGCATCGGCGGTCTGCTTGCCCACCGGCACGGCGACAGAAATGGCCATGCAGCGCTCGCCCGCCGACCCGTAGCCGGCGCCCATCAGCGCGTCGGCCGCCTGGTCGAGGTCGGCGTCGGGCATGATGATCATGTGGTTCTTGGCGCCGCCCAGCGCCTGCACGCGTTTGCCGGCCTTGGTGCCGCGCTGGTAGACGTATTCGGCGATCGGCGTCGAGCCGACAAAGCTCACCGCCTTGATGTCGGGGTGGTCGAGGATGCCGTCGACCGTCTCCTTGTCGCCATGCACGATGTTGAGGATGCCCTCGGGCAGCCCCGCCTCCATGAAGAGGTTCCAGGCCAGCATCGGGGCCGATGGATCGCGCTCGGAGGGCTTCAGAATGAAGGCGTTGCCGCAGGCGATGGCGGCCGGATACATCCACATCGGCACCATGGCGGGGAAGTTGAACGGCGTGATCCCGGCGACCACGCCGAGCGGTTGCCGGTCGGAATAGGTGTCGATGTTCGGCCCGACATTGCGCGAAAATTCGCCCTTCAAGAGGTGCGGGATGCCGCAGGCGAAATCCACGCAGTCGATGCCGCGCGCGACTTCCCCCAGCGCATCGTCGTGTACCTTGCCGTGCTCTTTCGAGATTTCGCGCGCCAGCTCGTCGGCATGCTGATCGAGCAGCGCCTTGAACCTGAACATGACGCGGGCCCGCTTCATCGGCGGCATGTTGCCCCAGGCGACCTGCGCCTTCTTGGCGTTGGCGACCGCCTCGTTCAGCTCATCGAGGGTGGATAACGGCAGCTCCGCCGACTGCTCGCCGGTGGCCGGATTGAACACAGGGACGCGACGGGTGGACGAGGAGACGTAGCGCTTGCCGCCCACGGCGTTTTCGATGGTCTGCATTACTGGATACTCCGCAGGGCGTTGCGCACGCCGTCGACGATTTCCCCGATCTGGCTTTCGCTGACGATGAGGGGCGGGCTGAGCGCGATGATATCGCCGGTGGTGCGGATCAAAAGCCCATTCTCATAGGCGTGGAGGAAGGCCGAGAACGCCCGCTTGGTTGGCTGGCCGGCGATGGGCTCGAGCTCGATGGCGCCGACGAGGCCGATATTGCGCACGTCGATCACATGCGGCTCTCCCCTGAGCGAATGGAGGCCATCTTCCCAGACCTTGGCCAACTCCGCCCCGCGGGTGAGTAGGCCCTCTTCCTTGTAGGTTTCGAGCGTCGCAAGGCCCGCCGCCGAGGCGATCGGATTGCCCGAATAGGTGTAGCCGTGGAAGAACTCGATGAGATGCTCCGGCCCGGTCATGAAGGCGTCGTGGATTTCCGAAGACACCAGCACCGCGCCCATCGGGATGACGCCATTGGTGAGGCCCTTGGCCGTCACCATGATGTCCGGCGTGACGCCGAAATAGTCGGCTCCGAACGGGGTGCCGAGGCGCCCATAGCCGGTGATCACCTCGTCGAAGATGAGGAGGATGCCGTGCTTCCTGGTGATTTCGCGCAGGCGCTTGAGGTAGTCCGGCGGCGGGATCAGCACGCCCGTGGAACCGGCCACCGGCTCGACGATGACGGCGGCGATGGTTGAGGCATCGTGCAGCGTCACGATGCGCTCGAGCTCGTCCGCCAGCTCCGCGCCATGCGCCGGCAGGCCACGCGAGAAGGCGTTCTTGCTCAGATTATGCGTGTGCGGCATGTGATCGACGCCGGTCAGCAGGGTGCCGAACATCTTGCGGTTGGTGACGATGCCGCCCACCGAGATGCCGCCGAAATTGACGCCATGGTAGCCGCGCTCGCGCCCGATCAGGCGAGTGCGCGAGCCCTGGCCTTTTTGCTTTTGATAGGCCAGCGCCACCTTGAGCGCGGTTTCCACCGATTCCGAGCCCGAATTGGTGAAGAGCACATGGTTGAGCCCCTCGGGGGCGATGTCGACGATGCGGTTGGCCAGCTCGAAGGCCTTGGGATGGCCCATCTGGAAGGCCGGCGCGTAATCGAGCTCGGCGGCCTGATTGGCGATCGCCTCGACGATCTTCGGCCGCGCATGGCCGGCATTGACGCACCACAGGCCCGCCGTGCCGTCGAGCACCTGGCGGCCGTCGCTGGTGGTGTAGTGCATGTCCTTGGCCGCCACGAACAGGCGCGGGTTCTGCTTGAACTGGCGGTTCGCAGTAAACGGCATCCAGAACGCACCAAGGTCGTTCGGCACCACGGATGGGGATGAAGTCACGGCCCTCTCGCTCCCAAAATTACCTGACGATGCTGGTCCCATTTATTGGTGCTTGACGGGAGATCGTGGTACCAAGATTTTTGACCAGTTGGAAAAATCTAGCACGCGCAACCGATCCCGCAAGACGAAAATGGCACCCTCGAAAGTGAAATCGGCCGAGGCCCCCGTGCCGGCCGCCGGCCGCCCGAAAAAGCCCAAGGCCACCGCACGCCCGCTGACCCGCATCCAGCGCGAGAAGCAGGACACGATCCTCGAGGCGGCGCTGGAGGTATTCTCGGCGCATGGTTTCAGGGGCGCCACCATCGACCAGATCGCCGAGGTCGCCGGCATGAGCAAGCCCAACCTGCTCTATTATTTTCCCAGGAAGGAAGAGATCTACCGCCGGCTGATTTCAGAGCTGCTGGTCACCTGGCTCGCCCCGCTGCGCGAAATGGACGAGGAGGGGGACCCCTTCACCGAAATCCGCTCCTACATTCGCCGCAAGCTGGAAATGGCGCGTGACTTCCCGCGGGAGTCTCGCCTGTTTGCCAACGAGATGCTGCGCGGAGCGCCGCACATCGAGGACATGATCGCCATCGACCTCAAGGCGCTGGTCGATGAAAAAGCCAAGGTGCTTCTCGCCTGGATGGAGCAGGGCAAGATCGCGCGCACCGACCCCTACCACCTCATCTTCTCGATCTGGGCGACGACGCAGCACTATGCCGATTTCGACGTGCAGGTGCGCGCCGTGCTGGGCAAGGATCGAGGTGGGGAGGGGCGTTTTGAAGACGCCGCGCGATACCTCGAGCATCTCTTCATGCACGGGCTGACGCCGCGCCCGCACTCCGGCAGCACCACGTGACGAAATGATCTCGTTCAGGCCGCCCCGTCGAGTTCGGGATAGTGGCGGAAGAGGTCGTCCTCGCTGTTGGGCAGACGCCGGTCGCTCGCCAGATAGACCTTGATGCGCGGGCGCTCGGCGATACGGGCCACGAGGGCGCGGACCTTGGGGTAACCGCCGCCGACCCGCGCCATGAGCCTGGGGAACCCGTAGTCGAGACCGCTCATCACCTGGAACAGGGAGAGGTCGGCATAGGTCAGGCTGTCCCCGACCAGGAAGGCGTCGCCTGCAGGATTGCGCTCGAGGATGGTTTCGAACCAGGTGAGGAATTTGGGCACGCGCGCCTCACGAAATTCGCCGGCCCGGCGCCGCGCCTCCGGCTTCTGCTCCTCGTAATATTTTTCGGCGCCTACCGGATGGTGCACGTCATGCGCTTCGAGCACGAAATCGGCGATGGTGAGCTGAATCTGATGCGTCCAGAGCTTTAGCCGCTCCTCTGCGGGCGCCAGACCAAGCCGACCGCCGAGATAGAGCAGGATCGCCGCCGTCTGCCCGACCACCACGTCGCCGTCCCGGAGGAAGGGGGGCGCGAAGCTGGGCGTCGCGACGGTCCTCGAGAAGTCCGCGATCGCCCGGTCGCCGCGCTCGCGCGCCACATCCACATAGTCGGCCCCCGCCTCTTCGAGCGCCAGCCGCACATATTCGCCGCGGCCCTGAATGCCGGTCCAGTAGTAGAGTTCGTAAGCCATGGGAGCCGCAATGCGCGGGGCCGGCAGGCCGTTCCCGTTTGACAGGGGGCCCGGCCAAACTTACGTCTTGAAGACCTTGATGCTCGGGATGACACCGATGGCCCAACAGGTCTCTGCTCATATGATGCTGACCCTCGACGGGTTCGGCACCGGTCTTGGTCAGTCGCGCGAGCGTCCCTTCGGCACCATCGATCCACGGCAGCTCGCGCGCTGGATGTTCGAGGATGGCGACAACAACCGGGACGAAATTGCCGCGGTCACCGATTATGGCGCCTTCATCATGGGGCGAAACATGTTTGCGGCCCCGGGCGATGATGCCTGGGAGCCCGAATGGACCGGGTGGTGGGGCCGCAACCCGCCCTACCATGCGCCGGTCTTCGTGCTGACCCACCACGCGCGACCCTCTCTGCCCATGGAGGGTGGCACCGTCTTCCACTTCGTTACCGAGGGGCCCGAAGTGGCCCTCGCCCGGGCCCGCGAGGCCGCGGGCGAACGCAATGTCTCGATCGCGGGGGGCGTCTCGACCCTGCGCAACTATCTCAACGCCGGGGCCGTGGACACGCTTCACCTCAAGATCGTGCCGATGCTCGCCGGACAAGGCGAGCGGCTGTGGGATGGCCTCGAGGCGACGCTCGAACCGATCGGGGCTCGCCACTCGCGGTTCGCCACCCACATCGATTACAGGGTTTCGGCCTGAGTACCCTTGCCGGGCGGGACGAGAACGGCGTTCCGTCCAACTCCTCCGGCCGGAATGGAGAGGAGGACGCGCAGTGTGCTGCGCGAAACCACCTCCGGCGATCGCTCCGCCCACTCCACCAGCACGATGGCCTCGGGCGTATCGAGCAATCCCAACTCGTCGACCTCGGCCGGCGATCCGATGCGATAAAGATCGGCGTGCAGCACCGGCCCGCGCGGCGTATCGTAGGGCTGCACCAGCGCAAAGGTTGGCGAGGGCACGTCGAGCCCGTCGTCGGCCGCAAGGGCCCGGACGATGGCCCGCGCCAGCGCCGTCTTGCCCGCTCCAAGATCGCCTTCGAGGCTCACGATATCGCCAGGCGCCAGCTGCTCGGCCAGCCGGGCGCCGAACGCCACGGTTGCCGCGTCGTCCGCGAGAAACACTTCGCTAGGGTTCATGCCTGGCTCCCGATCATCCGTCAGGCTTGATAGAGCGTCGCGCGCCGAGCCTCAAGCTTGGGGGCAGGGCGCGTGCCCTGCACCATCCTATTCCGCCACGCCGCGCAGTGCGCTGTCCATGGGCAGGTTGATGATGATGCGGCTGCCCCGCGGCTCGCGCCGCTCTGCCGAGATTGTGCCGCCATGCATGTTGACGAAGGTGCGCACGATGGAGAGCCCGAGGCCTGCACCGCGCTGGCGGCCGTTGGAGGCCGGCGTATCGAGGCGCGTGAGGATGGCCGCCTTCATTTCGTCGCTGAGGCCCGGGCCTTCATCTTCGATGACGAACAGCATGCGATCGGGGCGATGGGAGGCGGAGAGACGGATTTCCCCGCCCGGTGGGGAAAAGCGCGCCGCATTGGACAACAGATTGTAGAGCACCTGCACCAGCCGCGTGCCGTCGGCCACGAAGGGGGGCATGTCGGGCTCGATGTCGACCACCAGATGCGGCGCCTCGGCCGAGACTTCCGGGAAGCTGGCGATCAGGCCGGCGCGGGCTTTTTCGATGAGCGCCCCAACGTCGAGCAGTTCGGGGTTGAGTTCGGCAATGCCGGCATCGACCGAGGCGAGATCGAGGATGTTGTCGATCAGCACGCCCAGCGTGACCGACGAGGCGCGAATGTAGTCGATATAGGATCTCTGCCGCTCGTTGAGGCTCTGCCCCTCGGTTGCGGCCAGAAGGTCGGCAAAGCCGATGATGTTGGTGAGGGGCGAGCGCAACTCGTAGGAGACGTTCTCGATGAAGGCGTCCTTGAGCCGGTCCGCCGCGACCAGCGCATCGTTGCGCTCCTTGAGGACCTTGGAATAGCTCGCGCTCTCGGTGACATCGAGGAAGGTCATCATGGTCTGCCCGTCGGGCAGGCGGGTGATGGCATAATCGAGCAGGCGCCCGTCGGAGCGGCTGATGCGGCCGGTCTGGTCGGTACGCGTGGGATTGAGGTCGATGATGCCGCGCTTGAGGTCGCGCCAGATCTTGGCCCCATCCTCGGGAATGGCCCGGCCCGAGACTTCCGCGATCTGGTCGATATGCGGATTGCTGCCCAGCGTGTTCATCGGCAGCTTCCAGAGCGCTGAAAGACGCGGGTTGGACAGCGTCAGCCGGCCATTGGTGCCGAACACGGCCACCGCTTCGCTCAGAGCGTTGATGCTCTCGCGCAGCACATTGGTGAAGGCCTTGTTGGTGGATTCGAGCTCGAGCCGCTCGGTCAGGTCTTCAAAGACATAGATCACGCCGCCCTTGGGGCTGGCGGGCGCCGAGATGACCTTGATGGTGCGGCCGTCCGGCAGGTGCCAGGGTTCGGCCTCGTGGGGTTCGGTGCGGCTATAGCTCTCGAGATGCCTGGTGCGCCAGGTGTGGTAGTCCACCTGGTTGGGCAGCATGCCCTCGGTGCGGAGCTTGTCGAGAATGGCGCGCTCATCGAGCCCGAGGGTGAGGAATTTGCGGTCGAGATGCCAGAGGCTGGCGTAGGCCTGATTGAACTGCACCAGTTCGCGCCGGCCATTGAAGATGGCGATGGGCGTGCCCAGCGCGTCGATGATGCCCGAAATGTGCGTCATCGCCCCTTCGCCCGCACGGGCAGCGTCCATCTTGGGGCGCAGATAGCCTGCGCGGCCCCCGGCGATGGGAAACTCGAGCAGCTCGAACTGGCCTTGGCCGGCGATGTCCAGGGTCTGCGAAACCGGCTCATCGGCCCGGGCGCAGGCGGCAAGGTGGGCCTTGAGCTGCGCGCCATCGAGCAGTTCGGCGGGCTGGTCCTCGCGGCCGGGGCGGCCGATCGTGGCGGCCAGCGACAGGTAGGGGCCGTTGGCAAAGATCAGTCGGTCGCTGCCGTCGCGCAGGTAGGCGGGCTTGGAGAGCAGTCCCAGAATGGTGCGGACGCTGCGTGTATCGGTTTCGGGAGCAGCATTGGACGCACTGGCCGGCTCGGCCGGGTCCGCCTGGAAAAAGGCCGGCCTTAAACGGATGGCAGCACCGGCGCCGGTGACCCAGCCGCTGGCGCGGATGATGCGGCCCTCCAGCGTCGCCAGGCTGGTGGAAAAGGCGTGGCCATGCATGCGCAGGTCATCGAGCAGGCGGGCCAGCTTGTTGGCATCGGCGGCGCCTAGCCAGCTGTTGAAGTTGAGCGCGCTTTGCGGCTGCCGGCCTACCGGCAGGACGGCGGAGGCCTGCCCCAGGAAACGAGGCTGCCCCTGGGACTGCTCGGTCCAGAGCACGGTCAGTTCGCGCCCGCCGGCGATCAGGTTTTCGTATTCGTCCACCAGGGCCCGAAGGCTGGCGATCTGTTCGGCAGCGCGCGCCTCGTTCTGGCGGCTCTCCCGGAGTGCCCGGCGCATCAGGGCCAGCCCGATGAGGGCAACGCCACCAGCGCCCAGGGCGACGGCCAGCGGAGCCACCATGCCCATCGACGCCTTGGAGAAGCCCTGTGCCAGCGCTGGGACGGCGGTGACAAGGGTAAGGGGCGCTGCGCTCAAAGCTGCGAATCCCCATTGTTTCCGGGGCCGGACCGGCGCCATGGATTGCCCTCGTCTGTTGTTGTCGCAAGTGAACTATCCGGCCCGAAAGGCCGGTACTGGCACAGAAACAGGGCGGCCAACACTGGCCTCGCTACGCGATTCCGACTGCCCCAACCGGCCGCGTGTCCCCCCACGGCCCGAATCACTCTGACCATACCGGTCGCTGGAATCGCGAAAAAGAGTCTTCCTGCCTGTGCTTTGCGGGCAAAGCAGCAAAGCAGTGCTTGACGGCGAACGAAGCAGGAACGTTTAAAAAGTGTAAACGTCGTCGTCTTTGCACCGAAAAGAAGGGCCCGCGCTGCCGGCGCGGGCCCTGTTGTTCTCAAGAACCGGATTGGCCTTAGTAGCGATACTCGCTCGACTTGAACGGACCTTCGACCGAGACACCGATATAGTCAGCCTGCTTTTCGGTGAGCTTGGTGAGCTTGGCCCCGAGCTTGGCCAGGTGCAGTTCGGCGACCTTCTCGTCGAGATGCTTGGGCAGCACGTGCACGCGCTTTTCGAGCCGGTCGCCATTGGTCCAGAGTTCGATCTGGGCAAGGGTCTGATTGGAGAAGCTGGCCGACATCACGAAGCTCGGGTGGCCCGTGGCGTTGCCGAGGTTGACGAGGCGCCCCTCGGAGAGAAGGATCAGCCGGTTGCCATTGGGCTGCTCGATCATGTCCACCTGCGGCTTCACATTGGTCCACTTGAAATTGCGCAGGCCCAGCACGTCGATCTCGTTGTCGAAGTGCCCGATATTGCAGACGATGGCCATGTCCTTGAGCTTGCGCATGTCATCGACCATGAGGACATCGCGGTTGCCCGTAGCGGTCACCACGATATCCGCACGCGGCGCCGCCTCTTCGAGCGTCACCACCTCAAAGCCTTCCATGGCCGCCTGCAGCGCGCAGATGGGATCGACTTCGGTCACCAGAACGCGGGCCCCGGCGCCGCGCAGCGATTCTGCCGAACCCTTGCCCACGTCGCCATAGCCGCAAACGATCGCCACCTTGCCGGCCAGCATGACGTCGGTGCCGCGGCGGATGGCGTCCACTAGGCTCTCGCGCGTGCCGTACTTGTTGTCGAACTTCGACTTGGTGACGCTGTCGTTGACGTTGATGGCGGGGAACGGCAGTTCGCCGCGCGCATGGAGCTGATAAAGCCGCATCACGCCCGTGGTGGTCTCTTCCGAGACGCCCTTGATGGCGGCGCGGATGCGCGAATAGAAATTCGGATGTGTCGCAAGGCGCTTCCGGATGGTGGCAAAGAAGATCTCTTCTTCCTCGTTGCCAGGCTTATCGAGGACGGAAGGATCGGTCTCTGCCTTGGCGCCCGTCAGGACCAGCATGGTGGCGTCGCCGCCATCGTCCAGGATTAGGTTGGGCGTGCCGCCATCGCCCCACTCCATCATGCGGTCGGTGAAGGCCCAATATTCCTCGAGCGTCTCGCCCTTGTGCGCAAAGACCGGCACGCCGGCCGCCGCGATGGCCGCCGCGGCATGATCCTGGGTCGAGAAGATGTTGCACGAGACCCAGCGCACATCGGCGCCCAGCGCCACCAGCGTCTCGATCAGCACGGCGGTCTGCACCGTCATGTGCAACGAACCAGCGATGCGCGCGCCCTTGAGCGGCTGGCTGGCCGCATATTCGGCCCGGATCGCCATCAGGCCCGGCATCTCGATTTCGGCAATGGTGATTTCCTTGCGGCCATAGTCGGCAAGGGAAATGTCCTTGACCGCGTAGTCGGTCGGGCTGGGCATGGTTGAACTCCGAAAAGGGGAAAAGTCGTTGCCCCTCCTATACGGAAAGCACCCCGATGGATCAATGCGAGATATAAAGCTTTGTTTATATCCCTAACCGGATCAGTAGCCCGGAGAGCGACGAATGCGGTTGCGCCGGCCGAATGGCAGGGCAAAGAACCGCAGCAGGCCGGAGATCAGGAGGTAGCCGAGGATGAAGCCGCCCCCGGCGTAGAGCACGCCTTCCACGGTCATCGGCACCGCCGGGCGGTAGGCTTCGAGCGTACGCCGGCCGATATCGCTGTCGAGATAGGCGGGCAGATTGGCCAGGCGCGTCGCAGGGTCGGCTCCCTCGATCTCGGCCAGGGTCTGGCTGAGCCGCTCGAAACGCTGGAACGTGGCGGTCATCGAGGTGCCGCGTCCGGCAAGAAACTCGTCATTGGAGGCGTTGTAGCGCCCCAGGGCCTGCGTCCGGTCGAGCCCACCCGCCTCGGCCGCCCGGTCGAAATCGGTGGTGATGACGCGCAACTCATCCACCGCGCCGCCGAGGCGCTGCGTATACTGCTGGGCGTATTCGGGAAACTGGCTCAGCACCGCAGCCAGGCCGATGCCCCCGATCCCTGCCACCATCCGCCGCCACATGCCGGGCCTCCCTTCGACCGAAGCACTATCGGGGCCAAGAATGGCCAAAGTCAGGATAGCAGCCCCCCCACCCTTGATCCCTCCCCACGAGGGGGAGGGAGACGATGAACACTAGCCTCCACAGCCCACCGCAATCTCGCCTCGTGCGCCTCCCTCCCCTCCGATGGGGAGGGACCGAGGGTGGGGTGGAGTCAAAAACACCGGACGATCAGCTTATGGCAACAAGCATTTCTGGCTCAAGCAGCCCCCCACCCTTGATCCCTCCCCTCCGATCGGGAGGGAGACTATGAACACCAGCCTCCACCACCGCCCCACCGTCCAAACCCTCATCTCGCAACAGCAGCGTTCCGGCGCCGGCCTACCCCTCAAGCCCCTCGACATCCTCGTCAAAGCCGTTGTTGACCAGTTCCACGATGGCTTCGAGGGCTTCGCGGGCCTGCTTGCCGGTCGCCTGCACGAGGATGGTGGCGCCGGGGCCGGCGCCGAGCATCATCAGGCCCATGATGGAGTTGCCCGCCACGGACTGGCCGTCCTTGATCACATTGACGGTGGCATCGAAGCATTCGGCGGTGCGCACGAAGCGGGCGGAGGCGCGCGCGTGCAGGCCCTTGCGGTTGACGATGGTCAGTTGCTGCGCCAGCGCCCGGCCGGCATTGGCGGCTCCGTCCATTGGATCAGTTCCCGAGGATCGAATTGGCGACCGTGATGTATTTGCGGCCCGCTTCCTGAGCCAGGTTGACGGCCGCGGCCATGTCGAGTTCCCCGCGCACGCGCCCCAGCTTGACCAGCATGGGCAGGTTTACGCCGGCGATGACATCGACCTTGCGATTCTGCATCACGGAAATGGCCAGGTTCGATGGCGTGCCGCCGAACATGTCGGTCAGGATGATGACGCCATCGCCGTTTTCCGCCCGGTCGATGGCGGCCAGAATGTCTTCGCGCCGGCTTTCGGCATTGTCCTCGGGCCCGATGGCGATGGTCTCGATATACTCCTGCGGCCCGACCACATGTTCCATCGCCAGCTTGAATTCGTCGGCCAGCGCGCCGTGCGTCACCAGAACCAGTCCGATCATGCATATTCCCCAAATGGCGGCTGCCCGGTGGCGCAGCCGCTCTTGAGCCCCCCGCCGGTCCGCACGGTGCATGCCGGCGGACAAGCGCGGCGCAGTCTTGTCTCCATGAGCCACGCTTGCAAGGGATAATTTGTCACGGAGCGGATGCTTTGCCGCTTGCGCGCACCGCCTCGGCCACGAGCAGTTCCTGGTGACCCAGCGCGATGACCCCGGCCTGCGGCACGGGGGCCCGTGGGAGGACGTGGCCCAGAAGTTCGGTTTCGAGCGCGTCCTCTTCGAGCATGCGGGCGAAATCGGGCACGAGATCAATCACCAGGTGCAGCGGCGAACGGGCCTGGTGGGGCCGGCTGACGATGCCGCGCCCTCTGAGCTCGATGAGCCCGGCCAGTTGCGGCGGGGCGACCATCACCAGATGCCCGGCCTCCTCGACAAGATCCACCCGGTCGTCCGAGACTAGCAGAGCCGCCTGTCCGCGCGCCTCCCAACGCTCGAGCAGGGCGAGGGCAAGGACGGATTTGCCCGCACCCGAGAGGCCGCGCAGCAGGACGCCGCAACTGCCCAAGACCAGGCCAGTGCCGTGGATGTTGACGGGCTTGCTCATGGGCCAAGTTTATTTTCGCGTGCGCGGCAGCACAACGGTGAAAACGGCGCCCGAGCGGTCCGTGCGGTTATGGGCGCGGATGGTGCCCTTGTGCGCTTCAACGATCTGGCGCGAGATGGACAGGCCCAGCCCCGAATGGTTGCCGAAGCTCTCCCCTTCGGGGCGGTCGGTATAGAAGCGCTGGAAGATGCGGCCGACATCGCCGGTGATGCCCGGCCCCTCGTCGCTGACCGTGACGGTGATGGCCTCCGGATCGGTGGCGACGGCGACGGTGACCGCGCCGCCCTCGGGCGAGAAGGAAACGGCGTTGTCGATGAGGTTGGCAAAGACCTGCGCCAGCCGGCTTTCGTGGCCATTGACGATGCTCGATCCGCGCCCGGTCCGCTTGCCCATGCGCACCACGACGTCGCGGTTCGCCGCCACGTCGGCCTGAATGGCGACCATGGCTTCGGCCAGTGTCTGGATATCCACCTGCTCGGCGCTTTCGCGCGCCAGTTCGGCATCGAGGCGGCTGGCGCTGGAGATGTCGGTGATGAGACGGTCGAGGCGCCTGACGTCGTGCTGGATGATGTTGGTGAGGCGCTCGCGGTCTTCCGCTTTTTTCGCCAGCGGCAGCGTTTCCACCGCCGAGCGGAGCGAAGTCAGGGGGTTCTTGAGCTCGTGCGCCACGTCGGCGGCGAAGCGCTCGATGGCCTCGATCCGATTGTAGAGCCCATCGGTCATGCGCCGCAGCGCGCCTGAGAGGTGCCCGATTTCATCGGGCCGATCCGTCAGATCGGGGATTTCGGCGCGCGCATTGCCGGCCGTCTGCACCCGCTCGGCTGCTGCGGAGAGGCGCCGCATGGGCCCCGCAATGGTGCCAGCCAGCAGCAGGGACAGGGCGATCTGGACGCCCGTCGCGATCATGGCAATGCGCAGGATGCTCCAGCGCTCCTGGGCCACGACGGCGTCGATGTCGCCCGGCGCAGTGGACAGCAGGATGGCGCCGACGATGGCGCGCAGCCGCTGCACCGGCACCGCGACCGAAACCACCAGCCGGTTCTGCGCATCCACCCGCACGAAATCGGCCGGCGCACCCTGCAGGGCCGATGCGACCTCGGGATATTTCGCCCCCTCGGAGGGTCCGTGCTCCTGGTAGGTCGGATAGTTGTTGCCCGGGGCCCAGGAGATCAGCGCGTTCCACCAGTCGAGCAGGAAGAAGCTCTGGGTGTTCTGCGTGTCGATGGTCTGGCGCAACACCTCTCCGGCTGAATAGAGGTTGTTGCTGTCGAGGATCATCAACCCCTGCTGGTCGTAGATGCGGGCGCGCGTGCGGGTGGGCAGGATGAGATTGCGCAGGAGCGGCGCCACCCGCTCGGGGTTGATGGGAAATTCCAGCGTCGGGTCGAAATAGGAGAGCGGCGAAAAACTGCCGTCGCCCTGCAGTTCGAGCAGGCGGTCTGGATTGACCTGGATGACGTCGCTGTCGACGGTCGCCGAGGCCGCGATGGCGGCGGCGATGATTTCGCCCTGCACGCGCAGCGACTGCACCCGCGCATCGATGAGACCGGCGCGCCACTGGTTGAGGTAGAGTATTCCCACAACGAGCACGAGCAGGCCCGCCAGGTTGAGCACGATGATGCGCCGGGTGAGGCTGGAAAAGATCGTGAAATCGAGGAACCGTCGGATGGCATGCGCTGCCTTGACCAGGGGCGTCAGGACCATGCGCCAGCCGCGCCGGCGGCGGCTGCCGCGCTCGGGCGCATGGGCATGCGCCGCGTCGGCATCGGCCGCGGCGCGCGGGCGCTCGAGATCGGTCTCCGTGCTGGACAAGATAGGCCTTACTGCTCCTTGAAGCGGTAGCCGACGCCATACAGCGTCTCGATCATCTCGAAATCGTCATCCGTCGCCTTGAACTTCTTGCGCAGCCGCTTGATGTGGCTGTCGATGGTCCGGTCGTCCACATAGACCTGGTCGTCATAGGCCGCGTCCATCAGCGCGTTGCGCGACTTGACGACGCCGGGCCGGAGCGCCAAGGCCTGCAGGATCAGGAATTCGGTGACGGTGAGGGTGACACGCTGCCCCTTCCAGGTGCAGGTGTGGCGCTCCTCGTCCATCACCAGATTGCCGCGCTCGATCAGCGCCTTGCTCGGCGGCGGTTCGACGCCTCCGATGGTTGCTGCGGCGTCGCGGGGCGCGGAGCGGCGCAGGATCGCCTTGACGCGTTCCACCAGCAGGCGCTGGCTGAACGGCTTGGTGATGAAGTCGTCCGCCCCCATCTTGAGCCCGAAAAGCTCGTCGATTTCCTCATCCTTGGAGGTGAGAAAAATCACCGGGACATCCGACTTCTGCCGCAGGCGGCGCAGCAACTCCATGCCGTCCATGCGGGGCATCTTGATGTCCAGGATGGCCAGGTCGGGCCTGTCGGTGGTCAGCCCCTCGAGACCCGAGGCGCCGTCCGTATAGGTGGCGACCTGATACCCTTCCGCTTCCAGTGTCAGGGACACCGAGGTGAGAATATTGCGGTCATCATCCACCAGGGCGATCTTTGGCATGGGCTGCCTTTCTTCTTGTGACGCTTCGTCGTGTCTGGCCAATTCCGGCTCCGCGACTTGGCCGCGCTCCGCCGTTGCAGGCGACAATTACGCATTAAATAAGGCGCTTGCGGCTTTTGTGCCAGTGCACACTGCGCGCCATCTTCTGTCCGACTTCCGTCTTACGACGCATTGCCCGATGGTTTGGAGGGTCCCGTCCCCCCTATTTTCCGGCCATGACGAGCCCGGTTTGGCCGTCAGCATCGGAGAGTAGAAATGACGCATTTCGATCACCAGGGCCTGAGGGCGGACATTGTCGCAGGCGCCAGCGCCCCTGTTCACAACGCTACGGTGCCGGCCCTGGTTGCCCGCGCCCTGGGGCAGGGTGGTGCGCAACTGACGGCCCATGGCGCCTTGTCCGTAGAAACTGGCGCCTTCACCGGCCGCTCGCCCAAGGACAAGTTCATCGTGCGCGACGGGCTGACGGAAAACGCCGTGTGGTGGGACAATGCCGGGGGCATGGCGCCTGACCGGTTCGACCTGCTTCTGGCCGATGTGAAAGAGCATCTGGGCCATCAGGAACTCTTTGTCGAAGACCTTTTGGCCGGAGCCTCGGCCCGTCACCAATATGCGGTCACGGTCCTGACCCCGAGCGCCTGGCACGCGCTCTTCATCCGCAACCTGCTGATCCGGCCCGAAGACGGCCTCCCGATCGCTGCCGATGCGCGTGACGTGACCATCGTGCACGCCCCGCTCTTCCAGGCCGATCCAGATCGCCACGGCACCCGCACCGAAACGGTCATAGCGCTCGACATGAGCCGCAACATCGTCGTCATCGCCGGCACGCTCTATGCGGGCGAGATCAAGAAGGCCGTGTTCTCGCTCTTCAATTTCCACGCGCCGCGCGCCGGTGTCCTGCCCATGCACTGCTCGGCCAATCTGGGGCCGGAAGGAGAGGCGGCACTGTTCTTCGGGCTTTCGGGCACGGGCAAGACCACGCTTTCGAACGATTCGGCTCGCCCGCTGATCGGCGACGACGAACACGGCTGGGACGACGCGGGCGTCTTCAATCTCGAAGGAGGGTGCTACGCCAAGACGGTGCGGCTTTCGGCCGAAGCCGAACCCGAGATCTACGCCGCGACGCAGCGGTTTGGCACCGTGCTCGAAAATGTGGTGCTCGATAAACAAGGCGTGCCGATATTCGATGACATTTCGCGCACCGAAAACACCCGTGCTGCCTATCCGCTTGCTGCCCTGCCCAAGGTCGCTCCGGGCACGGTCGGAGGCACGCCGAAGACGGTCGTCTTCCTCACCGCCGACGCGTTTGGCGTGCTGCCCCCGCTGGCCCGGCTGACCCCCGAACAGGCGGTCTATCATTTTCTCTCCGGCTACACGGCCAAGGTTGCGGGCACCGAACGCGGCATCACCGAGCCGCAGGCGACCTTCTCGGCCTGTTTCGGGGCCCCCTTCATGCCTTTGCACCCGACGGTTTATGGCGCCATGCTGGCCGAGCGGCTGCGCCGCAGCGGTGCGCAGGCCTGGCTCCTCAACACCGGCTGGACGGGCGGGGGCTATGGCGTGGGCAGGCGCATCGATATCGCCTCGACCCGCCGCCTGCTCACGGCGGCGCTCGATGGTGGGCTCGATGACGTCGCGATGCGCACCGACCCGCTGTTCGGCTTCGAGGTGCCGGAGGCGGTGCCGGGCGTCGATCCTGCACTGCTCGACCCCCGCCAGACCTGGTCGGACGCGGAAGCCTATGAGCGGGCGGCGGCGCGCCTGGTGGGACTGTTCCGGAAGAACTTTGAAAAGTTCGGCGCAGGCGCCGATGCCGGGGCCGGGCCGCACTTGGCCGAGGCTGCGGAATAGCGGCTGGCATCCCCGAAATGCGAAGGGCGCCCACGGCGCCCTTTTTTGTTTCAGGTGTTGCTCAGTTGGGCGCGTAGAAGATGTGCGCGCCGACTTCGGCAACCTGCTGATAGGTGCGCGACCAGGAGGGGCGCACGGCCGTGGTGTGATAGTAGAGCGCCGATTTGGGCAGGGCGCCGACGTCTTCGCCTGTCGCGTATTCGGCATAAACCTTTTCGGCCAGAGCTACCGAACGGGCCCAGGCGCGGCGTTCCTTGGGCGTATCGCTGCGGCCGTCGCAGGCAAAGGTGAACTGGCAGCGATAGCGGCCCTTGTCGGCGTTCTGATAGACGACGCCACAGAGCGATGCAGGGAAACGTTTGGACCGGGCGCGGTTGACGATGATGTTCGCCACGGCGAGCTGGCCGGTCGCGCTTTCGCCGCGGGCTTCGTGGTAGATGGCCTGGGCGAGGCAACCACGCTCGTTGTTGGCGGTTTCGATGCGCTTTGCAGTCGGCACGTAACCCTTCTGCACGTAGCTTGCGAGGAGGTCGGAGGTGACCGTGGACGCAGGCTTCGCCGGTTCGGACGTGAAGCTATCGATGGCCGAGAGGGCCATGTTGCCGCCGCCCAGGGAACCGCGGGCGATGTAACCCATGAGCACGTCGGCAGTCAGCTCGGGCTTTGGACCGGCAGCGTTGACGTCGAAGGCGCGCAGGGTTTCCTGGCGCTTGATGTAGTTGGTCAAAAGGGCGGCGTTGAGATGCTGCCGTCCCGGCTCGGGCGGCAACAGCGTGGGCCCGAGGGCCGGCTGGGTGCGGAGCTGAGCGATGTCGGCGGGAACGGCTTGCGGGAAGACGGCATCCTGATCGGCACGTGCCGGGGAAAGAGTAACGAACAGAACCAGAGCCGCAGCTCCGATTGCCAGCGCGTGAGATACCGCGCGCATCGCTTTGCCCCGCCAGCCTCTGGTCAATGCCCCGTCCTTGCCCCTGAGCCCGTCCGGTCGTTTCCGGTGGGCCTTCAATCAAGATCTCACCGGAGGTGGACCTCGTTCGGCCGGCACACTAGCCAAGCCGATCCGACTATGGAAGATGTAATTTACGTCCAGTTAACCATAGCCGTTAGCTGATTAAAGTACGGTTAATGGAGCCGAACAGGGATGAAAACCCTGAAAATTCATTGGCTTCGGACGTGCTGAACAGCGCCTTACCCCATTGGGTAAAGCTTTATCCATTAGCGGGCGTGGTTAACGAAATCCTGCCGGGTGTGGCTGGGGCGCCAGTGTCACGGACGCGGAAAGGCCGCCTCATGCACGTGCACGATGCTCTCGAGCACCGTTACGCCCAATGCGTGAATGTCCGCATTGGGTCCCACGAGATCGGGCACCATGACCGTCTGCATGCCGGCCGCATGGGCCGCGCGGACGCCCATATGGCTGTCTTCGAGCGCAAGGCACAGCCGGGGCTCGATCCCCAGCCGCTGCGCCGCGGTGAGGAAGGGTTCGGGGTGCGGCTTGGGATTGACCACGTCGTCGCGTGTCACGACCGTGTCGAACAGATCGAACAGGCCCGCCGTGGACAGGTGGTGCTGGGCGTGCGGGTTGCGCGATGAGGTGGCGACTGCGGCGGGGATGCCACGAGCGCGCAGCTCGGTAATGAACTCGCGCGCTCCGGCCTTTACGGGCACGCCACCGTGGCTGCGCGCACGCATGCTCGTGCGGCACCTCTGATCGAACAGCGTGTAGGGAAAGCTGACGCCATAGGCTTCGAGCAGCAACTGGCGGGTGCGCTCGTGGCTCGAGCCCACCATGGAATGATGCACACTGTCCGTCATCTCGAAGCCGAGTTCCTCACAGACCTCGAAGACGATGGTGCGGAACACAGCCTCGGTATCAAGAAGGGTCCCGTCCATGTCGAAGATGACGGCGTCGAACGGGGCCAGGCGAAGCGTCTCGATTGCGGGTATCATGTCTTTCCATATAGGCCGATTTGCCGCGCCTCGCCAGCCGCACTCACGCAGGCTTGCCTTGCGATGGCCGCGAACCGGAACGGCAACTGGGCGTTGGGAAGCCATGGCAGATTTTCTCCCCGAACGGCGGCACGAGACGCTCGGTGCCGACTTTTTCGATCCCGTGCGTCCGGCCGAGTTTCCGAGGCTCACGCTCCGGCACCGCGACCGGCGCTGGGCAGCGCGGCTGGGGCTGGAGCACCTGGACGAGGCCAGCTGGCTTGCCCATTTCGGCCGTTTCGAGCCCTTGGAGGGATCGCTGCCCGAGCCGCTCGCCCTGCGCTATCACGGTCACCAGTTCCGCACCTATAATGCCGATCTGGGCGATGGCCGTGGCTTTCTCTATGCCCAGTGCCGCGACCCGGCCGACGGGCGGCTCCTCGATTTGGGGACCAAGGGATCGGGACGGACCCCCTGGTCGCGCGGCGGCGATGGACGGCTGACGCTCAAGGGCGGCGTGCGCGAAGTGCTGGCCACCGAAATGCTCGAAGCGCTCGGCGTCTCTACCTCGAAGAGCTTTTCACTGGTCGAGACGGGGGAGGAGCTCTGGCGCGGCGACGAGCCATCCCCGACGCGCTCGTCCGTTTTGACCCGCCTCAGCCATTCCCACATCCGCATCGGGACGTTTCAACGGCTGGCCTATCTCGAGGACACGGCGAACCTCCAAAGGCTGCTGGACTACTCCATTGCCACCTACTACCCGGAACTCGCGGCCGCCGAGGATCACGCAGCGGCCTTTCTCGAGGCAGTGGTCGGCCGGGTGGCCCGGCTGGGCGCGCAGTGGACCGCGGCAGGGTTCGTGCATGGCGTGCTCAATACTGACAACATCAACATCACCGGGGAAAGCTTCGACTACGGGCCGTGGCGCTTCCTGCCCGCTTACGATCCGGAGTTCACCGCCGCCTACTTCGACGAGACGCGCCTTTATGCCTTTGGGCGCCAGCCCGAAACGCTGGCCTGGAACCTGACCCGGCTCGCGGAGTGCCTCGTGCCGCTCTCGAGCATCGAGAGGCTCGAGCCCGCGCTCAATACGGTCTGGCCGGTGTTTCGCGAGGCGTTGCCACGGCAGATCCTGCGGCGCCTTGGTCTCAAGCCCAGGGGCGTCGAAGAGGACGGTGCATTCGTGACCGCCTTGTTCGGTTTTCTCTCCGCGAGCCAGGCGCCCTACGAGCAGACGTTTTTCGACTGGTGCGGCGGCCGGGCCAGCATTACGCGCGCGGCGGCAAGTCCCGCGGCGGAGGCGTATGCGGGCGAGGAGTTCCGCCCGGTCGCGGATGCTTTCGAATGTTACGAGCCCGTGGACGACCTGCGGCTGGATCACCCGTATTTCGCCCGTTTGCGACCGCGCACCATGCTGATCGATGAGGTGGAAGCCATATGGGCGCCCATCGCCGAGCGGGACGACTGGAGCCTCTTCCACAAGGCGCTGGCCGAGATCGCGCAGATGCGCGAAGCCTACGGGGTAGCCCCCTGAGGACTGCGCCACTCAACTTCGGCCTGGCCATCTTCGTCTTGGCAGGGCGTGGCTGACCGGAGTAAACCGGGACGTGAAGGCGGCGGAGGAGGTCAGGTCATGCCCATCTATGCACTCGAGGAGGTGTCGCCCCGCATCGACCCGAACGTGGGCTGGATTGCCCCGACCGCCGTGCTCGTCGGCGATGTCGTGGTGGGACCCGAGGCGGGCATCTGGTTCGGCGTCGTTGCCCGCGGCGACATCGAAACGATCTCCATCGGTGCGCGCACCAATGTGCAGGAAAACTGCGTGCTGCACACAGACAAGGGCTTTCCGCTGACCATCGGAGACAACGTCACCGTGGGTCACGCTGCTATCGTTCATGGTTGCACGATCGGCGACAACACGCTCATCGGCATGGGCGCCACCATCCTCAATGGCGCTCGCATCGGTCGCAATTGCCTGATCGGCGCCAACGCGCTGGTGACCGAGAATAAAATCATCCCGGACAATTCCCTCGTCATGGGAGCCCCGGCAAAGGTCGTGCGGGAGATCGATGCCGAGGGCGTCGCGGCGCTGTCGGCTTCCGCGGACCGCTATGTGCTGAACGCCAAGCGGTTTGCAGCGGGGCTGAAGGCGACCGGCACTGCGGCCCCCGATTTTGATCCGGCATGACAGCGGTCACGGTGCGAGTGCGAGCATGATCGGACGGCTCAACCACGTCGCCATTGCGGTTCCCGACCTTGCGCGCGCCACGGCCAGATACCGCGACCAGCTCGGCGCACGCGTCGGAGAGCCGCAGGCCCTGCCCGAGCACGGTGTCACGGTGGTGTTCGTGGACACGGGCAACAGCAAGGTGGAACTCCTCGAGCCGCTGGGCGAGGCCTCGCCCATTACCGCCTTTCTCGAAAAGAACCCCGCCGGCGGAATGCATCACATCTGCTTCGAGGTGGACGATATCGAGGCTTCCGCGCGGCGTCTGGTCGAGACGGGCGCGCGCATTCTGGGGGATGGCACGCCGCGCATCGGGGCGCACGGCAACCCGGTGCTGTTCCTCCACCCCAAGGACTTCGACGGCACGCTGATCGAGCTCGAAGAGGTGCCCGCCTGAGACCGTCACGGAACTGACACCTCAGGTTCATTCGATCGTCAACCAGCCGCTCTAGAGCCTTCCGCGCACCCCGCCGACATTCAAATGAAAGCGGGATGTGCGCCTGGATGTTCATTTGGTGGATTTTTTCGCGGCTGATCCCGTGTCCCACATGTCCGGCGCTTCACCAAGAAACGGTCTGGCAAGGTCCGGCGGCGTGCAGGCCGCGGGTCCACAGGGAGACGATCATGATCAAATTCACCGGCGCGGCGAGCCTTGCGGCTCTGTCCTTTATGCTTTCCACCTCGGTCGCCTTCGCGCAGACCGAGGTCACCTGGTGGCACGCCATGGGTGGCGAACTGGGGCAAAAACTTGAGGAGATCGTTGCCCAGTACAACGACTCCCAGTCCGAGTACCACGTGACCCCGATCTACAAGGGCACCTACGGCGAGACCATGACGGCCGCCATCGCCGCTTTCCGCGCCGGCGAGCAGCCCGACATCGTGCAGGTCTATGAGGTGGGCACCGGAACCATGATGGCCGCCAAGGGCGCCGTCTATCCGGTCTATCAGCTGATGGCCGACATGGGCGCCGAGTTCGACCCCTCCGGCTTCCTGCCTGCCGTCGTCGGCTACTACACCGACACCGATGGCAACATGCTGTCGATGCCGTTCAACTCCTCGACGCCGATCCTCTACTACAACAAGGACGTGTTCGAAAAAGCCGGTCTCGACCGCGAAACGCCGCCCAAGACCTGGGAAGAACTCGCGCAGTTCTCGCAGCAGATCGTCGATAGCGGCGCTGCCAATTGCGGCTTCACCACAGGCTGGATTTCCTGGATCCAGCTCGAAAATCTCTCGGCCTGGCACAACCAGCCGATCGGTACCGAAGAGAACGGCTTTGGTGGCCTCGATGCCGAGCTGAGCGTCAACGGCCCTCTTCAGGTCAAGCATTGGGAAAACCTCAAGACCTGGCAGGATGCCGGCCTCTTCCAGTATGGTGGTCCCGAGGGCGGCGCCGATGCTCCGGCCAAGTTCTACACGCAGGACTGCGCCATCTACATGAACTCCTCGGCCTCGCGCGCCGGCGTCATCGCCAACGCCAAGGACTTCGAGGTCGGCTACGGCATGCTGCCCTATTACGAGGGCACCGAAGGCGCTCCGCAGAATTCGATCATCGGCGGCGCGACCCTTTGGGTTCTGCAGGGCCATCCGGAAGAAGAATACAAGGGCGTCGCTGACTTCTTTGCCTATCTGTCCTCTCCGGAAGTGCAGGCGGACTGGCACCAGTTCTCGGGCTATCTCCCGATCACCTATGCTGCCTATGACCTGGGCAAGGAGCAGGGCTACTACGAGGCCAACCCGGGCTCGGACGTCGCCATCAAGCAGATCACGCTCAACGAGCCCACGCCCAATTCCAAGGGCCTGCGCTTCGGCAACTACAACCAGATCCGCCAGATCATCGACGAGGAATTCCAGGCTCTGCTGGCCGGCGACAAGACCGCCCAGGAAGCGCTGGACGAACTGGTGAGCCGCGGCAACCAGCAGTTGCGCGATTTCGAGGCCGCCAACCAGTAAGGCGCCTCACCTCGGCCGGGCGTGGCGGGTCAACCGCCGCGCCTTTCCTTTGACGCATCGCGTCGGCTCCAGCGGATCGGGCCATGGATACCAAACGCACAGTCTTTCCGGCACGCGGGCTGCCCTATCTCCTCGTGGCGCCGCAACTGCTCATCACGCTGATCTTTTTCATCTGGCCGGCCGGGCAGGCGGTGAAATCGTCCTTCGAGGCCGAGGATCCGTTCGGCCTGTCCACCCGGTTTGTCGGGATGCAGCACTACCTGCGTCTATTTTCCGAGCCGGCCTACCTTGCCTCGATCGGCCGCACGGCCGTGTTTGCCCTGGCCGTCAGCATCATCTCGATGGGTTTTGCGCTGATCCTTGCCGTGGCCGTCAACCGGCTGGTGCGCAGCGCGTCGGCCTACTCGACCCTGCTGCTCTGGCCCTATGCCGTCTCGCCCGTGGTGGCCGGTATCCTCTGGTGGTTCATCTTCAACTCCACGACCGGCATTCTGCCCTTCGCGCTCGAGCAGATCCGCATCCGCTGGAACCACCAGCTCAACGGCACGCAGGCGATGATCCTCATCATCATCGCGGCCAGCTGGAAGCAGGTGTCCTACAACTTCCTGTTTTTCCTGGCGGGCCTGCAATCGGTGCCGCAATCGCTGAACGAAGCGGCCGCCATCGATGGCGCAGGCCCGGTCAAGCGCTTCTGGACCATCGTCTTTCCGCTCCTCTCGCCCACCACCTTTTTCCTGCTGATCGTCAACCTCAACTACACGATGTTCGATACCTTCGGCATCGTCGACGCCACGACGGGGGGCGGACCCAACCAGGCCACCAACACGCTGGTCTACAAGGTCTATACGGACGGCTATATCGGCCTCAACCTCGGCTCGTCTTCCGCCCAGTCGGTCATTCTCATGGCCTTCGTCATCGCGCTCACCGTCATCCAGTTCCGCTACGTGGAACGCCGGGTGCAGTACTAGGGAAGCGCCACCATGGTCGAAAACCGTCCCTTCCTCGCCGTTCTCACCCATCTCGTGCTTTTGGCCGGCGTGGTGATCGTGGCCTTCCCGGTCTATATCGCGCTCGTCGCTGCCACCCATGGCCCCACCGCGCTGACTTCCGGCGCCATGCCGCTGCTTCCGGGAGGCGAACTGTTCGCAAACGTCATGCAGGTGCTGACGGAGAACCGCCGCGGCGTGGCCCCGTTCTGGCTGATGGCGTGGAATTCGCTCTGGATGGCGGTCATCATCACGCTGGGCAAGATCGCCATCTCCATCATCTCGGCCTTTGCCATCGTTTATTTCCGCTTCCCCGGGCGGGTGCTCGCGTTCTGGCTGATTTTCATCACGCTGATGCTGCCGGTCGAGGTGCGCATCATCCCCACCTTCAAGGTGGTGGCGGATCTTGGGCTGCTCAACTCCTATGCCGGGCTCACCATCCCGCTCATCGCCTCGGCCACGGCGACGTTCCTCTTCCGGCAGTTCTTCATGACCATTCCCGACGAACTGATGGAGGCGGCGCGGGTGGACGGGGCAGGGCCGCTAAAATTCTTCCGCGACATTCTCCTGCCCTTGAGCCGCACCAACATCGCCGCGCTCTGCGTCATCCTCTTCATCTATGGCTGGATGCAGTACCTTTGGCCGCTGCTCGTCACCATCGATCCCAACTACTACACGCTGATGATGGGCGTGAAGCGCATGGCCGCCGTGTCCGATGCCGATCCGCAGTGGAACATCATCATGGCGGCAGTGCTGCTGGCCATGCTGCCCCCCATCCTCATCGTCGTCTTCATGCAGCGCCTGTTCGTCAAGGGCCTGGTCGAAACGGAGAAATAAGCCCATGGCAAGCATCGACATCAAGGGCGTGAAAAAGGTCTATCAGGGCAACGTCACGGCCATTCATGGCATCGATCTTGCCATTGGCGATGGCGAACTGGTGGTTCTCGTCGGACCCTCCGGCTGCGGCAAGTCCACGCTGCTGCGCATGATCGCGGGCCTCGAAACCATCACCGAGGGCACGATTGCGATCGACAGCGCGGTGGTCAATTCCAGGGAGCCCGCCGAGCGCGACATCGCCATGGTGTTCCAGAACTATGCGCTCTACCCGCATATGAGCGTGCGGCAGAACCTCGAATACGGCCTCAAGAACCGCGGCACACCGCGTGCCGAAATCGACAGCCGCGTCGCCGAGGCGGCCCGCATGCTCGAGATCGAGCCGTTCCTCGAGCGCAAGCCGCGCCAGCTGTCCGGGGGCCAGCGCCAGCGCGTCGCCATGGGCCGGGCCATCGTGCGCCAGCCCAAGGCGTTTCTGTTCGATGAGCCGCTGTCCAACCTCGACGCCAAGCTGCGCGGCCAGATGCGCGTCGAAATCCGCCGGCTGCAGCACCGGCTAAAGACCACGAGCGTCTATGTTACGCATGACCAGCTCGAGGCCATGACCCTGGCCGATCGCCTTGTGGTGATGAACGGCGGCCGCATCGAACAGGTCGGGAAACCCACCGAAGTCTACGACCGCCCCGCTTCGCTCTTCGTTGCGGGCTTCATCGGCTCGCCGCCCATGAACCTCATTCCGCTCGAGGCGCTGAAAAACATCGTCGGGAGCGCCGTGCTGAAGGATCTGCCGACCGAAACCGATCTCATCGGCGTCCGTCCCGATCGCATGCAAACGGGTGAGGGAGAAGGGTTTGTCCTTACTGGCACCGTGGATCTGATCGAACCGGTGGGCGGGGAGAGCCATCTTTATCTGCACGTGGAGGAGATCGCCGCCCCCTTGGTTATGGTCATGCCCGGCCGACCCGACCTTTCGGAGGGTGCAGTAGTGCCGATCCGCTTGCCGCTCGACGCCTTGCACCCGTTCTCGACGCGAACGGGACTGCGCACCGATTGAGGCGTCGTTTGCCTCCCGTTTACC
Organism: Devosia oryzisoli; assembly: GCF_014837245.1. Classification (GTDB taxonomy): domain Bacteria; phylum Pseudomonadota; class Alphaproteobacteria; order Rhizobiales; family Devosiaceae; genus Devosia; species Devosia oryzisoli. The sequence goes on along the minus strand of NZ_JACYFU010000003.1, from coordinate 108,392 downwards.
AAGCCGGAGATTGGCCGACCCCTTAAGCCAATCGTCAACGCTCTCGGCTCTAGCCTAAGGCTTGAAGAGGCCGGATTGGGTTGGGGCGGCATGGCGAGGACAAAGGGAGCAGGGCGGTCCTGGCGCTGGTTGGGGCGTGGCGGCACCACCGCGCCCGTCCTTGTGGCGCTCATCGTCATCGCGGTGGTTGCCGTCCTCGTCGATCGGCAGGCCCAGACGCTGGCCGAAAACCAGATGCGGGCGCAAACGCTGGCGCAGATCTCGGTCATCCGCGCCAAGCTCGAAGGCAACATCTCCGCCAACGTGCAACTCGTGCGCGGTCTGGTCTCCACGCTCTCGACCGAGCCGGAGATGAACCAGGCACGCTTTGCCGCACTCGCCTCCAACCTTTTTGAGGAAGACAGTCAGCTCCGCTCCGTCGCGGCAGCGCCCGATCTCGTGGTGCGGCTGACCTATCCCTACGAGCCCAATCGGACGGCCATCGGTCTCGACTACCGGAATATGCCCGCGCAGTGGGGCAGCATCGAGGAGGTCATTCGAACCGGGCGGCTCGTCATGGCCGGCCCGGTTGACCTGGTCCAGGGTGGGCAGGGTTTCATCAGCCGCTTCCCTGTCTACACCGGTGATGGGGCCGACCGACATCTTTGGGGAATCGTCTCCGCCATCGTCGATGTGGAGCGGCTCTATGCCGACAGCGGCTTGCTCGACCCCACGCTGCGCCTCGACATTTCCATCTCATCGGCATCGGCCGCCGACGGCGCGGGGGGCCGGTTTTTCGGTCCCGACCTGAGCGCCACCAATCCCGTGGTGGCCGATGTGGTCCTGCCTGCCGGCGCATGGCGCATCGCCGCCGTTCCGTATGGCGGGTGGCAGCGCGACATGGGGGCGCTGCTGCTCCTGCGTGGCGGCATCGGGCTTGCGGGCGCTCTCATCTTCCTGCCCTTTCTCATGACCGCCCGCATGGCGAGCGAGCGCCACCGTCACATTGAAGCGCTCGGTCTGCGCGAGAAGGCCCTGGCTCAGGTCACAAGACGTCTCAACCTGGCGCTCGACGCCTCGAAGATCGGCGTCTGGGAAATGGACCTCACCCAGAATGTCGAGATGTGGGACGAAAGAACCCATCAGCTCTACGGGCGGGTTCCCGATGGCGCCTTGCGCAAGCATGCGGATTGGCTCTCGGCAGTGCACCCGGAGGACCGCGATCGCGCCGAGGGGGCATTCCGCAGCATGATCGGGTCCGGCCGCTACGAATGCGACTACCGTGTTCTGCGGCCCGATGGCACCGTGCTCCACGTGCGGTCCATGGGCGCGCTTCACCGCGAACCGGGGGAGCCGGAGCGCGTCATTGGCGTCAACCTCGACATCACCGCCGACGTGAGGCTGGCCGAAGACCTGCGGCGGGCCAACACGCTGAGCGAGGCCCGGAACCAGGCCCTCGAGGAGGCCCGTGTCCGCATCGAGCACAACGCGCTGCACGACAGCCTGACGGGGCTGCCCAATCGCCGCTATCTCGACGACATCCTGGCCCGCAACGCGGAGCATGGCTTCCACGAGAGCGGTGGTATCGCGCTGCTGCACATCGACCTCGACCGCTTCAAGCAGATCAACGATACGCTCGGCCATGCCGCCGGCGACGCCATGCTGATCCACGCCAGCCAGGTGCTGAGGCAGCAGTGTCGCGACGATGACTTCATCGCGCGGATCGGTGGCGACGAGTTCGTCATCGTCGCCGAAGCCGGTCAAACCGACGCTGCGCTAAGCGATCTCGCCCTGCGCGTCGTTGCCGAGATGCGCAAACCGGCACTGCATGAAGGGCACGAGTGCCGCTTCGGGGTCAGTGTCGGCCTCGCCGTGGCGCGCGGACGGGACATCGACGTCCGGCAATTGCTGATCAATGCCGACATTGCGCTCTATCGGGCCAAGGACCGAGGCCGCAACCGCCTGGAGTTCTTCTCGGAGAGCCTGCAGGCCGAAGTCATCACCGCCAAGCGCGTGGCCGATGAAATTCTCAAGGGCCTGGAGGAGGGTGCATTCTTTCCCCACTACCAGCCGCAGTTCGACGCAAGGACCCACGACCTGATGGGCGTGGAAGCGCTGGCGCGCTGGAGCCACCCCACCCGTGGGCTGCTCGCTCCAGACGCCTTCATGACCATCGCCGAAGATCTCAACGTGGTCGCCTCGCTCGATCGGATGATCCTCGAAAAGACCCTCGCCGACCTCAAGCGCTGGGATGAACAGGGGCTTCGGGTGCCGCGCGCGTCGGTGAATGTTTCCCTGCGTCGCCTCGACGATGAGGGCCTTGTGGCGAGCCTGCGCGATCTCGCCATCGAGCCGGGCCGAATTTCCTTCGAGCTCGTGGAGTCCATCTATCTCGATGAACGCGATGGCGTCGTCGGCTGGAACATCGACCAGCTTAAGGATCTGGGCATCGATATCGAGATCGACGATTTCGGCACGGGCTACGCCTCCATCGTCTCGCTGCAGAAACTTCGCCCCAACCGTCTCAAGATCGATCGGCAGTTGGTGACGCCGATCGCCGATGATCCGGCACAGCGCCGCCTCGTTTCCTCGATCGTGGACATTGGCGCCTCGATGGGCATCGGCATCGTCGCAGAAGGGGTCGAGACCCTGGAACAGGCCGAGATCCTGCGCGATCTCGGCTGTGACGTGCTCCAGGGCTATGCCTTCGCCCGTCCCATGGCACCCGCAGACCTCCAGCAGTTTCTGGTTGCGCGGCGGGCGGACCGGGGCGCTATCGCGCTCAACTCTCCTTCAGTTCGACGAGGAGCGTGACGATCTCGAAGGGCCGCAGCGAGAGCGTCACCCCGCCGTTCTCGACCACGAGGGAAGCGCCGGGATTTTCCTCCATCAGGTCGACCGGGCGCACACGCCCGACCGGGATGCCGAACTCGATCCGCGTGCGCGCCCGCTGGTTGGCGGTCTCGAAGACGCGCAGCACCAGAGCGTTCGACGCCTCTGCCTTCTTGACGGTTTCGACGGCCACGTTGGGCGCCGTCACGCGCGCCAGGCTGAAAGCACCGAGATCGGCATCCGCTGCGTCCACTGGATGGCTATTGCCGATGACGGCTACGGGGTTGTTGAACCGTTCGGCCGCGTCGTGAACGGTGCTGAGATCGACCACGCCGTCATGGACGAAAAGTCCATAGCGGATGCGATGCTCTCCGATGTCGGCATCGGGGCTTGGGAAGCTCGAGCCGCGGACCAGGGTCAGCCGAACGGTCTGCTCATGGCAGTCATAGGCGTACTTGCTGTCGTTGAGCAGCGCCACGCCGAAGTCGGGCTCCGAAAGATCGACCCACCGGTGCATCGAGGCCTCGAACCGGGCCTTGTCCCAGCTGGTGTTGCGATGGGTCGGGCGCTTGACGTGCCCGAACTGGATTTCCGAGCGGATTTCGGAGGTATTGAGATCGAACGGGAACACCGCCTTGATGACCTGCGCGCGTTCGCGCCAATCGATGAAGGTGTCGAACTCGACCTGGCGTTCACCCACCGCCAGCGACACGATCTGCACGATGCGCGAGGCGCGATAGGCACGCTCGATGCGGATGGCCGCACGCAACGGCCCGCTCTCCACCACGGAGATGGCCGCTTTCTCCTCCGCCAGGGGCCAGAACTGCTCTTCGAAGTACCGGTCGATGTCCCAGGCGTCCCATTCCATCGGCTTGTCTTCATAGGCAATGAGGCGGTTGGCGGCCAGGCCCGGTGCGAGAACCTCGCGGTCGCGCTGCTTGTCATGGATGGAGATGATCTCGCCGCTCGGATCGAGTTCGATCCGCAGATGCGCGTTTTCGAGATGCTGCGGCGAGACGGAGAGCTCGGCGGGAGCACTGCTCTCCCCCGCGACGATCTGCGCCGCCGCCCAGCCCAAGGGGGCGATATCGCCTGCCCAACCCACGGACAAGGTTGACCCGTCGGCTCGGGTGATCTGCTGCAGCGGGGCCGTGCCGGCGGCAGTGGCCAGTGCAAAACCCTCCGCGGGGACGGCAGCGCCGAGGGATATGAGACCCTTTCGGCCCTGGCTGGTGAAGTTGAGAAGCCGCAGCTGGTGGCCGGGCCTGGCGGCGGCCATGGCGCTGGCGTGCCAGGGGCCGTTGGCCGAGTTGAGCGTTGAAAAGATGCGTTCGTAATCCGCATCGCTATCGACATAGACCTCGGGGATCGAGGTGCCGGGCAGGATGTCGTGGAACTGGTTGATCAGCACCAGTTCCCAGAATTCCGCCAGGATATCGCAAGGGTAGGCGACCCCGGCGGTGGCCAGCGCCGTGGCGCCCAAGAATTCGAGCTCGCGCAGGCGCCGCTCCGCGTTGCGGTTGTTGGCCTTGTTTTTTGCCACCGAGGTCAGCGTGCCGCGGTGGTACTGCAGGTAAAGCTCCCCGTTCCACACCGGGAATTTATTGGGGTTGGCCTCCATCGCCGCGCCCAGCCGATCGAGGAAGGGCACGATGCCTTCGAGCTTGACCCGCGGCGCACCGGGGATGCCGCGCTGGAGGCGGATGCCGCGCTCGATCATGGCGCGCGTCGGGCCACCTCCACCATCGCCATAGCCATAGGACATGACGACCTCGTTGTGGGCCGCCTTGGGCTCGTAGCGCTTCCAGACGCCCATGGTCTCGCTGACGGACAGGTCGCCATTGTAGGTCGTGAAGATCTGCTCGCTGTCATAGGCCTGCGCCGTGATCAACTGCGCCTTGGTGACGGTGCCGTCGATGCCGCGCCAGAAGAAGGTGTCGTAGGGATGCCGGTCGGTGTCGTTCCAGCTGAGCTTGGAAGTGACGAAGTACTCAAGGCCCGACTTGGCCATGATCTGCGGCAGGTTGGCCGAATAGCCGAAGGTGTCGGGCAGCCAGACCGTGCGTGGATCGACGCCGAAATTCTCCCGATGGAAGCGCTTGCCGCGCATGATCTGGCGCACCAGGCTCTCGCCCGAGGCGATGTTGACGTCCGGCTCCACCCACATGGCGCCTTCGATTTCGAACTGCCCGGATTTGACGCGCTTGAGCATGCGCTCCCAGAGTTCGGGGTAGTCCGTCTTGAGGAAATCGAAGAGCACCGACTGGTTGTACATGAAGACGAACTGCGGATACTCCTCCATGAGGTTGAGCACCGTGGCAAAGCTGCGGCCCGTCTTGTCCCGTGTGTGCAGGACGCGCCAGAGCCAACCGACGTCGAGATGGGTGGAGCCGACGGCGGTAATCTGCGGCTGCACTTGCGTGTCCACGAGGGCGTAGATTTCGGCCGCGATCTTTTCGGCGGCGGGCAGGCTGGCCTCAAATTCCGGGGTGTGGCCATCGCGCCGGTCGAGGGCGCGCAGGGCCCGCTCGACAATCCCGAGGATTGCATGCCGGCGCGGGTCGTTCTGGTAGAGCAGCACGGCAACGTCCAGCGGGGTTTGCAGATCGTAGTAGAGCTGTTCGGCCCGTTCGTTGCGGATGAAGAAGTCCGTGTTGAAGCCCACCAGCGGCCGGTCGAAGAAGGTGAAGGCGTTGATGAGGAGGACGTGTCGGTTGCCGGGCGTCGCATCGCGCTCGATGACGAGTTCGGTGTGGTTGCCGTCAAGCGCCTGGGCGATGTGGCCGTCGAGATAAGCCAGGCACTGGGGATCCGTCGATCCCGGGCGATCCTGCCACTGGCTGGTGACGTGCATGACGAACGTCTTGCCGCGCGCTCCCTCCGGAACCACGATCTCGGCCGCGAACCAGGTGTGTTCCTGGTGCTTGCCCCAGACGGAGTGGCGCCCGAACGGCTCCCACTGCCGCCAGTCCGCGGCCAGCGCATCGGAGGCCGAAAAACCATCCGCGCGCTGCACGCGCCATTCGAACGGCACATCCGGCAGGGGCGTACGGGTCTTCTGCTCAAGATCCTTGCACAGCCGCAGGAGCTTGCCCTCCATCTTGAGATCGTCGTCGAGCAGGCCCAGCTTGGTGGCGAGCGGATTGGAGTAGGTCATGGCGCGGTCCGAGATGCAAAGATGGCGGGAGAGTAGCCGTCCCGTTGCAACGTTGCAATCCGGAGTGGTTCCCTTGCGGGAGGAACCGCACTAGAACGGCAACAGGAGCCGAAAATGACAGAGCAGAGCCCGGACGAGGCGCATGAGCGGGTAACGCTCAAAACCATCGCGGAAAAGACGGGGCTTAGCCTCTCGACGGTGTCGCTGTCGTTGCGCGGTGGCGCGACGCTCAAGGCAGAGACCCGCGACCGCGTGGCGGCAGCGGCGGCCGAACTGGGATACGTGCCCGACCGCGCCGGGGTACGGCTGCGAACGGGCAAGACCAACGTCCTGACTTTGGTGCTGGGCGGCGGGGAGGACTCGGTGGATTTTGCGCGGCAGATGATCCAGGGCATCGGGCGCGCGCTGGTCGGGACGCGCTATCATCTCAACGTGGCGCCGGAATTCAGTGCTGAACCGACACTGGAAACGGTGCGCTATATTCTGGTCAACCGGGCGGCAGACGGGGTGGTAATCACCCACACCACGCCCGATGACGAGCGGGTCAGGTTTCTGACCGAACGCGGTTTTCCCTTCGTCAGCCACGGCCGGACAGGCTTTTCGGCGCCGCACGCGTTCGTCGATTTTCATTCCGAGGTCTTCGCGCAGAAGGCCGTGGAGCGGCTGGCGCAGAAAGGCCGGCGGCGGCTGCTGCTCATGATCGGCGACGACCGGACCACCAACTACGCCAATATTACCAGAGCCTTCCGCAAGGCGGCCGCAAAGGCGGGCGTTTCCGCCGAGGTTCTCGATACCCGGCCGGCACAAGGGGATCCGGCCCGCATTCGCGATCTGGCGCGGGATCTTGCCGGGCGCGCTGATGCCCCCGATGGGATCATCTGCGACAGCGAAATGCGCGCGATTGCGCTACTGGGCGGGCTGATCGCCAGCGGACAGTTCCCCTCTCGCGCCATCGACGTCATCTACAAGCAGACCTCGGGGATCGTGCCCACGCTGTTCCCGGACCTCGACTCCATCGAGGAGAATGTGACGGCCGCTGGCGATGAACTGACGCGCCTGTTGCTCCGCCGCATCGCCGGCGAACCGCCGCAGGACCTGCAGCGGCTCGCCGAGCCCGTGCTGCATTGGCGCAGCGGCTGACCTCAGCGTCCAGCCGCGTCCAGCTTGGCGACAGCATCGTCCGACAGGGAAAGGCGTGCGCCACGGGCGATGGAGCGAACCTGCTCCACCGAAGTCGCCGAGGCGATGGGGGCCGAAACGCCGGGCTTGGCAATCAGCCAGGCCAGCGCCACCTCGGCAGGGGTGGCATCGAGATCGGCGGCCACGGTGTCGAGAGCGCCCAGGATCGCCAGGCCCTTTTCGTCAAGATACCGCTCGACGCCGCCGCCGCGCGGCGACTGCCCCAAGTCGCTCTTTGAGCGATATTTGCCGGTGAGAAAGCCCGAGGCGAGGCTGTAGTAGACGACAGCCCCTACCTCGTTCTTGACCAGATAGTCGCGCAGCGCCTCGAACTCGGCGCGATCATAAAGGTTGTAGCGCGGCTGGACGACCTCGTAGCGGGGCAGGGATTTGACGATCGAGGTCTGCTGGGCATCCTCCATCATTTCCGTCGTATAGTTCGAGGCGCCGATGACACGCACCTTGCCGGCCCGGATCAGCACATCATAGGCCTCGAGCGTCTCCTCGTGGCTGGCTTCGCTGTCGGGCCAATGGCTGAAATAGAGGTCGATATAGTCGGTCTGCAGGCGCTTGAGGCTGTCCTCCACCGAGCTCTTGATGGCATCGGCCTTGAGCCCGCCCGGCTTCTTGCCCGAATTGACCTTGGTGAAGATGTGCACCTTGTCGCGATTGCCACGCGCCTTGAGCCACTTGCCGATAATGGTCTCGCTCATCCCCGGCGGATTGCCGGGCACCCAGTTGGGGTAGCCCTCGGCCGTGTCGATGGCGGTGAACCCTTCCTCGACAAAGGCGTCGAGGATGTCGAAGCCCCTGGTTTCGTCGACGGTCCAGCCGAAGACATTGCCACCCAGGACAAGCGGCTCGATCACCAGTTCACTGCGGCCCAGGGGACGTCGGTTCATTACTGTTCTCCATTTCCGTTTGCGGCGTAACGCGGGAAAGCGTGTTTTGTTCGGAGACTGGCGCCTTGGGTGCGCACCAGTAGAGGGCCTCGCGGATGGAAGTAAGGGAGCCGGCCAGGTCGATGAACACGAAGGCGTCACTATCGTCATCGTCGCGCCGGAGATAGACGAACGTGCCCTGTTCGAGCCTCTCGAGGATGGGCGCAATATCGCCCACCACCCGCGCGGCGTAGGGGCTCGCGGCGGGTTCGGTCCTCAAGGCAAGGTTTTCGCGATCGATGGTCAGCGTCCACCGGGCAGGGCTGGCGGGCGGATCGCTGGCGTGGACATAGAGGCCGGTCGTGAGATCGTCTTCGCACCGCACGGCGAGGCATGTGAATGCCGAGGCCGTCGCCTTGCTGTCGCACCCCAAAGATGCACGGTCGCCTTCGCCGGGAAGCGGCGAATAGTGCCAGCCGGGCTCCACGGCCCTGACGCCGGAGACGGACAGGAAAAGAGCAAATGCCAGGCTGGCAAGGCGAAGGGCGCGGCGCATGCAGCCATCTAGCACGGGCCGCGGGAGGCGGGGCAAGCCGTAAGGCCGCGTCCGAACGGTTGTTTTCGTTTCCGTCCATTTCTGTGGAAGGGCGTTCCCTCCGTCACACGGTTGACCAATTGGTCAAACTCACCCATTGCGCTCCTTTAGAATCTAGGCTTTTGTGTCCCTCAAGCCCCTGGCGTGCAATCCAGGTGCGCAATAATTCGTTTCGGGAGACGACACTGATGAAATTGATGAAGACGATGATGGCGGCTACGGCGATGGTGGCTCTTGCCGCCGGCGCTGCCGAGGCCAAGCAGCTTGTATACTGCTCGGAAGCTTCCCCCGCCCACTTCGACCCCGGTCCGCTGACCGGCGGCAACGACTTCGACGCCTCCTCGCAGACCATCTACAACCGTCTGGTCGAATTCGTCCCCGGCACCACCGAGGTGGCTCCGGCCCTGGCCGAGAGCTGGGAAATCTCTGACGACGGCCTGGAATACACCTTCCACCTGCGCCCCGGCGTCAAGTTCCACACCACCTCGTACTTCACCCCGTCGCGTGATCTCAACGCCGACGACGTGATCTTCTCCTTCGAGCGCCAGTACAAGGAAGACAATCCCTGGAACCAGTACCTCGAAGGCATGACCTGGGACTATTTCCAGGGCATGGACATGCCCAAGTACATCAAGTCGCTTGAAAAGGTTGACGATCTCACCGTCAAGCTGACCCTGACCGAGCCCAATGCGCCGATGCTGGCGAACCTGGCGATGGACTTCGCGTCGATCGTCTCCAAGGAGTATGCCGACAAGCTCGAAGCCGACGGCAACATGGCCGCCTTCTCGACGCAGCCGATCGGCACCGGTCCGTTCCAGTTCGTCGACTACCAGCTCGACACCGTCATCCGTTACCAGGCGTTTGCCGACTACTGGGACGGCAAGCAGCCGATCGACGACCTCGTTTTCGCCATCACCACCGACGCCTCGGTGCGCGCCCAGCGCCTCCTGGCCGGCGAATGCGATATCATGCCCTATCCGGCACCTGCCGATATCGAAACGCTCAAGGCCGACGAAAACCTCAACGTGATGGAGCAGGAAGGCCTCAATATCGGCTACATCTCCTACAACGTCACCGAGAAGCCCTTCGACAATCCCGAAGTGCGCAAGGCGCTGACCATGGCCATCGACAAGCAGGCCATCATCGACGCCGTCTACCAGGGTGCCGGCCAGGACGCCAAGAACCTGATCCCGCCCACCATGTGGTCCTATAACGACGCCATTCCGGCCGACGTCTATGATCCGGAAAAAGCCAAGCAGATGCTCGAAGAGGCCGGCGTGACCGACCTCACCACCGATCTCTGGGCCATTCCGGTGTCGCGTCCGTACAACCCGAACGGCCAGCGCGTTGCCGAACTGATCCAGTCCGACTGGGCCAAGGTGGGAGTTACCGCCAACATCGTGACCTACGAGTGGACCGAATACCGCGAGCGCGGCAAGCAGAAGGACCGCAAGGGCCCCTTCATGATCGGTTGGACCGGTGACAACGGCGATCCGGACAACTTCTTTGCGACCCTGTTCTCCTGCTCGGCCATCGGCGTCTCGAACTATTCGAGCTGGTGCAATGACGACTTCGAGACGGCCATCCAGGACGCCAAGAAGACCGCCGACCAGGACGAGCGCGCCGCGCTCTACACCAAGGCCCAGGAAATCTTCAAGCAGGAAGAGCCGGCGATCACCCTGGCCCATAGCCGCGTGTTCATGCCGATGAACAAGAAGGTGCAGAACTACAAGATGAGCCCGCTCGGCTCGCACATCTTCAAGGGCGTCGACATCGCCGAATAAGGCGTCGACCGCGCATTTTCGCCATTGAGCCTCGATCCGGCGCCGCCGGACCGGGGCTCAGCTTTAAGAGAGCGGGATCACGAGGCGCCGAACAACGGCACCCGGCCAGATCCGGCCACAACAGGAAACGCGGTGTGTCGCCTAGACGGACCGCCAAGGGGCAAGAACCCGACCCATGCTCACCTATGTCCTGCGCAAGCTTGCCTTGCTGCTGCCGACCATTCTCGGCATCTCCATCTGCGCCTTCGCCTTCGTGCGCGTGCTTCCTGGCGACCCGATCCTGGCCATGGCGGGCCAGCACGGCGTCACGCCGGAGCGCTACGAAATCCTCAAGGAGCAGTTCGGCTACAACCTGCCCATCTGGCAGCAATACTTCAATTATCTCTGGTCGGTCCTGCGCGGCGATTTCGGCATTTCGCTGGCCACCAAGCGCCCGGTGATCAATGAGTTCATGACGCTCTTCCCCGCCACCATCGAGTTGTCGCTCTCGGCCATGTTCCTGGCCGTCATCATCGGCATCCCGGCGGGGATCTTTGCCGCCGTCAAGCGCGGCTCCTGGTTCGACCAGTTCACCATGGGCGTGGCGCTGACCGGCTATTCCATGCCCATCTTCTGGTGGGGCCTGCTTCTGATCATCTTCTTTTCCGGCTATCTGGGCTGGACCCCGGTGTCGGGGCGCATCGACCTCACCTTTTTCCTGCGGCCGATTACCGGCTTCATGCTGATCGACACGCTGCTTTACGGCAACTGGCCGGCTTTCGTTTCGGCGGTGCGGCATCTGATCCTGCCCGCCGTGGTGCTGGGGACCATCCCGCTTGCCGTCATCGCGCGCCAGACGCGCTCGGCCATGCTCGAAGTGCTGGGCGAGGACTATGTGCGCACGGCCAAGGCCAAGGGCATGCCCCCGCGCCGCGTCGTCAACGTCCATGCGCTGCGCAACGCGCTGATCCCGGTGGTGACCACCATCGGCCTGCAGGTGGGGCTGCTGCTGGGCGGCGCCATCCTCACAGAAACCATCTTCACCTGGCCGGGCATCGGCAAGTGGATGATCGATTCCATCTCCAAGCGCGACTATGTCGTGGTGCAGTCGGGGCTCCTGATCATCGCCCTCATCGTCATGGCGGTGAACCTTCTCGTCGACCTGCTCTACGCCCTCATCAATCCGCGCATCCGGGTGCAGTAGCATGAGCACGACCACCGAACCCCCCGTCACCACCAAGCCTGTCTCGGGCTTGCGTGAATTCTGGTATTACTTCTCGGTCAACCGCGGCGCCGTCATCGGCCTCACGGTGTTCGCGATCCTCCTGATCTGCGCCATCTTCGCCCCATGGATCGCGCCCTATTCGCCCGACGTGCAGTTCCGCGACGCGCTGCTTAAACCTCCGGTCTGGGACGCCGCCGCCGACCCCCGCTTTCTCCTCGGCACCGATCCGGTGGGCCGCGATATCCTTTCGCGCCTCATCCACGGCGCCCGCTTCTCGCTGTTCATCGGCTTCTTCGTGGTCGTCGGCGCGCTGGTGGTGGGCGTGGTGCTGGGCGTTCTGGCAGGCTATTTCGGCGGCTGGGTCGATGCGCTGGTGATGCGGGTGATGGACATCATCCTGGCCTTTCCGCCGCTGCTGCTGGCGCTGGTGCTGGTGGCAATTCTGGGCCCGGGCCTCTTCAACGCCATGATTGCCATTGCGCTGGTCCTGCAACCGCATTTCGCGCGTCTGGTGCGCGCCGCCGTGATGGCCGAGAAAAACCGGGAATACGTCACCGCTGCAAAGCTGTCGGGGGCCGGTCATATTCGCCTGATGCTCATCACCATCCTGCCCAACTGCCTGGGGCCGCTGATCGTGCAGGCGACGCTGAGTTTTTCCAACGCCATCCTCGAGGCCGCGGCGCTCGGCTTTCTCGGCATGGGCGCGCAGCCGCCGACGCCTGAGTGGGGCACCATGCTGGCCTCGGCCCGCGAGTTCATCATCAAGGCGCCCTGGGTCGTGACCTTTCCGGGGCTGGCCATCCTTATCACCGTTCTCGCCATCAACCTGATCGGCGACGGCCTGCGCGATGCGCTCGATCCCAAGCTGAAGCGGAGCTGAGCCAATGCCCCTTCTCGACATCAAGAACCTCTCGGTCTCCTTCGATACGTCGATCGGTCTCTTCCGGGCCGTGGACGGCATCGATATTGCCGTCGACAGCCGCGAAGTGCTGGCCATCGTGGGCGAGAGCGGCTCGGGCAAGTCCGTGGCGATGCTGGCCACCATGGGTTTGCTGCCCTCGACGGCGACCGTCACCGCTGACCGCATGACCTTCGAAGGGCGCGACCTCTTAGCCATGGGCGAGAGCGAGAAGCGCTCGATCATCGGCAAGGAGATTGCGATGATCTTCCAGGAGCCGGTGGCCAGCCTAAACCCGTGCTTCACGGTCGGCTTCCAGATCGGCGAGGTGCTGCGCCAGCACCTGGGCCTCACCGGCCGTGCCGCCCAGAAGCGGATGGTGGAACTGCTCGAACTGGTGGGTATCCGGGATGCTGCCGACAAGCTCAAGGCCTATCCGCACCAGATGAGTGGCGGGCAGTGCCAGCGCGTCATGATCGCCATGGCCATCTCCTGCAATCCCAAGCTGCTGATCGCCGACGAGCCGACGACCGCGCTCGACGTCACCATCCAGAAGCAGATTCTCGACCTCCTCGTCCGCCTGCAGGCCGAAACAGGGATGGGGCTGATCATGATCACCCACGACATGGGCGTGGTCGCTGAAACCGCGGACCGCGTCATCGTGCAGTACAAGGGGCACAAGATGGAGGAGGCGGATGTGCTGTCTCTCTTCGAAAACCCACGCTCCAACTATACGCGGGCGCTACTCTCTGCCCTGCCGGAGAATGCGGTCGGTGATCGCCTGCCGACGGTTTCCGACATGCTGTTCGAACCCGCCCCGGGGGTGCGCTGATGACGACGCCGGTTCTCGAGGTCCGCGACCTCAAGCGCGACTACGTCTCTTCGGGCGGCCTGTTCCGCCCGGCCAAGGTGGTGCACGCCGTCAAGGGCGTCAGCTTCACGCTCGAGAAGGGCAAGACGCTGGCGGTGGTCGGCGAGAGCGGCTGCGGCAAGTCGACCCTGGCGCGCATGATCACGCTGATCGATCCGCCCACTGCCGGGGAAATCCGCATCGACGGCATCCCGGCAAGCGCGGCGCACGTGACCAAGGAACTGCGCCAGAAGGTGCAGATCGTCTTCCAGAACCCCTACGGTTCGCTCAACCCGCGCCAGAAGATCGGCGACGTGCTGAGCGAGCCGCTACTCCTCAACACCGACATGCCGGCCGGCGAGCGGCGTGCCCGCGCGATGGCCATGCTGACCAAGGTCGGCCTCCAGCCCGAGCACTTCAACCGCTATCCGCACATGTTCTCTGGCGGTCAGCGCCAGCGTATCGCCATCGCCCGCGCCCTGATGCTCAACCCGAGCTTTCTCGTGCTCGACGAGCCGGTCTCGGCGCTCGATCTTTCGGTGCAGGCGCAGATCCTCAATCTCCTCAAGGACCTGCAGGACGAGTTCGGGCTGACCTATGTGTTCATCAGCCATGACCTGTCCGTGGTGCGCTACATCGCCGACGAGGTGATGGTGATGTATTTCGGCGACGTGGTGGAGCATGGCAGCCGGGAGGCGGTGTTCGCCGATCCCCAGCACGACTACACCAAGACCCTCTTCGCCGCGACGCCGCGCGCCGACGTGGAGAGCATCCGCGCCCGCATTGCCCGCAAGAAGGCCATGGCCTGATACGACCGGGAGCCAAGGGGACGCTGGCGCGTTAGGCGCACATGACGACCCCTGTGCAGGAGCAAGAGGCCATCCAGCCGAACCGCGGGCGCTCCGCCCGTGCGCCTCAGGCCGTTCCCTGGCAGGGTTGGAAGGACATCGGCTACCGCATCTTTGTTGGTTTTAACCAGAACCGCATTGTGCTGACATCTGCCGGCGTCACCTTCTTCATGCTGTTTGCGCTGGTCCCCTCTCTTAGCCTCTTCGTGACCAGTTATGGCCTGCTCAATGATCCGGCGGGAGTGATTGGCCAGCTGAACCTGCTCAACGGGGTGGTGCCCGACAGCGGCCTGCAGATCATCCGCGACCAGCTGGTGCGCTTGACCAGCCAGGACTCCCGTTCCCTTGGCATTACGCTGATCATCTCGCTTGCGGTGGCACTGTGGGGCGCCAGCGCTGGCATCAAGGCGATGTTCGACGCCATGAACGTCGTCTATGGCGAGGCGGAGAAGCGCAACTTCTTCTTCATCAACTTCCTGGCTCTTCTGTTCATCCTGGGCGCGATCGTGCTGCTCGTGATGATGCTGGGCGTCGTGCTGGTGCTGCCGCTGGTGCTTCGGCTGTTTTTCGTTTCGAAGTTCGAGTGGCTGGTTCAACTGGGGGCGTATGGGCTGATGCTGATCAGCCTTCTGGTCGCGCTCTCGGCCATCTACCGTTGGGGCCCGAGCCGGGAGAAGGCGCGCTGGCGCTGGATTACGCCGGGCAGCCTCTTTGCGGCGATCGGCATCATGCTCATGTCCGGCGGCTACTCCTGGTACGCGGCCAACTTCTCCAACTACGACGCTGCCTATGGCTCGCTGGGGGCGCTGATCGGCTTCCTGACCTGGATGTGGGTGTCGGTGATCATCGTGATCGTGGGAGGCTCGCTGAACTCCGAGATCGAGCACCAGACAACTGTCGACACCACCACCGGCGAGCCGGAGGCGATGGGAGAGCGTGGTGCCTTCGTTGCCGATACGGTGGGCGGGCGGTGGCCGGCCCACGGCGGCAAGGCCGCCGAGGGGCACGCCTCCGACGGCCAGGCCGTTAAAGGCTAACCCGTCGCCCATCCTTCGAGGATGCGATCAACCCGTCGATCAGCCTGTGCACCGCCAGCGCCGTCCGTCCAGTGCTGCGTGGCTCTCCCCCGCCCTGCACCGCCTTGATGAAGTCGGTGATCTGGGCCATATGCCAGTCATAGGGGAACGCCATGGGATCGGCCCCGCCACCGCTATTGCTGCCTTCGCCAAAATTCTCGGAGTGGCCGTCGTGCCAGTTGATGGTCAGCGTGCCGCCCGCCAGAGTTGCCGCTGCCTTCTCGAAGCCGAAATAAAGCGTCTCGGCACCCCCTGGAAACGCAGCCGTGGTGGCCATCACCGAGCCCACCGTGCCATTGGTAAACTCCAGCCCGCCCGCCACGAAGTCCTCCGTCTCCATGCTGTGCAGGCGGGTGGTCGCCGCCAGCGCCGTCACCGCGGAAACCGGGCCAGTCAGGGAGAGCATGAGGTCCAGCGAGTGGATCGCCTGGGTGATCAGGACGCCCCCGCCGTCCTGCGCCACGGTGCCGCGACCGGGTCTGTCGTAATATCCCTTCTGTGGCCGCCACCAGGGCACGGTGAGATTGACCACGTGCAGCGCACCCAGTTCTCCACTCTCGATCTTCTTGCCCAGCGCGATGGACGCGGCCCGGAAGCGATGCTGAAAGATGATGCCCAGAGTGACGCCGGCGTCTTCGCATAGCGCAACGATCCGCTCGGCCGCCTGCGTGGTCCGCTCGACCGGCTTTTCCATCAGCACGTGCTTGCCGGCAGCGGCTGCCTGGCGGACGATGTCCTCGCGCGTGTTGGGTGGTGTGAGGACGAGGATCGCATCGATGTCCGGGTTGCCCAGCATGGCCTCGTAGCTGGTGGCTGGCGGGAAGCCGTATTGCGTGCAGAACTCTTCAAGGGCGCCGGCGTCGCGCCGCCAGACCCCGCGCACCTCCAGCCGGTCCTTGAGGGCATTGAGCGCCAGCGCGTGCGGCTTTGCCGCCATGCCCGCGCCCACGATGCCGATCCCGAAGGTCTTGTGTTCATGCGCCATTCAGCCTGATCCTCCTATGGCTTGACGGCGCCACAATTGAGGCGCCGGGATATGCCTTGCGGGCAGTGGTGGGGGACCTAACATGAAACTGGTCGGTGTTGTTGCAGCGCTTTGCGTGAGCATAGGTATTGCGCTGGCTGGATGGTTCGTCGGAACGTCCTTGGTGGAGAGCCGGCAACCGCTGCGGGTGGTGACCGTCAAGGGCCTTAGCGAGCGTGCGGCCAAGGCCAACCTCGGCTTCTGGCCCATCCGCTTCGTGGCCACCGGGCCAACACTGGAAGCGGCGCGTGCAGGGCTCGAGAGTTCGGAAGCCGCGGTTCGGAATTTCCTTGCCGACCGGGGTTTCGTGGACGACAGCGTGCAGGTTCAGAACGTTCTCGTTGAGGATCGCGCCGCCGGCTACAACGCGGGCACGACGCCAGACGATTATCGGTTCGTGCTGACAGAGGACATGCTGGTGACGACCGATCGCGTGGATGATCTGGCCGGAGCCACTCGCGCGGTCGCCGACCTCCTGCGACAGGGTGTGGTCTTTTCCGCCGACGCTTACAGCGCCGGTGCGTCCTTTGTCTTTACCGGCATCAACGATCTCAAGAGCGAGATGCTGACGGAGGCGACACAAAGGGCGCGCGAGACGGCCGAGCAGTTTGCCACTGAGTCCGGGGCCAAGGTGGGGGGTATTCAGACGGCTAACCAGGGCATCTTCGAGGTGCTGCCGGCGGTCGAAATTCCCATCGACCGGCCGGAAAAGCAGATCGACAAGAAGGTTCGGGTGGTGACGACGATTACGTATTTTCTGGTTGACTGACCGGGGGCGTATCGAGCGCGTCCAGCGCCTCGCGCAGGCGGGCGCTTGGCGTCATCACGACGGTGTGGCGCGCGGAGATGGGATACTGCTCGCCGGTGCGCGGATTGCGTCCGGTCCGCTCGGCCCGGGATCGGACCTGCAACGAGGCAAAACCGGAGAGTTTCACGGTTTCGCCAGCCATGAGCGCGTCGCCGATCATCTCGAACATGCGTTCACCGATTTCGGACACGTCGGGACGAGAAAGGCCGGTGCGGGAAGCAGCCGCCTCAGTGAGCATGGCGCGCGTGATCGTCTTGGGCACCTGTTCCTCCTCAACCCTTAAATTCATACGCGGAACTTATTAAATTGTCCAGCTGAAAAGCTGATCATCGCCTTCAGCATTGTTTGACATTTTTTAGAATGGTTATAAGCTGGAACTATCTTTGCGGCTCGCCTTTTGGAGCTGCGCGCCTCTCGAAAGGTCCGCTCGTGAGACTTACTCGCCAGTCCAACTACGCCATCCGCACGCTGGTCTATTGCGCCGTCAATGAACCCGGGTTGAGCCGCGTGGCCGAGATTGCAAGGGCCTATGGGATCTCCGAGCTGTTCCTGTTCAAGCTGATCAAGCCGCTCGTCGAGGGCGGGCTGATAAAGACCGTGCGCGGTCGTCACGGCGGGATTCGGCTGGGGCGTCCGGCCGACGACATCACGCTGCTCGAAACCATTCGCCTCACCGAGGAGAGTTTCGCGCTGGCCGAGTGCTTCGAGGAGAACGCCGATTGTCCGCTGATCGGAGAGTGCGACCTCAACGGCGCCCTGCGCGAGGCTCTTGGGGCGTTCTTCGAGGTTCTGGCCGGCTATACCATTGCCGATCTGGCGAGCAAGAAGCGCTCGATCCGGGAACGGCTTGGGTTGACGACGGCCGAAGCGGTATCCGAAACCCGGCTGGCCGAGATTTCGGCGGCGTAGCGGCTAGGCGAGGTCTCACGACCGCTGCGCCCCTCGCCAATCTCTGACGAATGTGTGCTGCACTCCTCTTCCGCCCGGCCAGAATCCGCAACATTCTGGCCGGTCTTTTCTTTGCCTCTGAGCTGTGGTCTATCCGCCGCCAACGGATCCGGAACCTTCATGGCGCAGCCTCCTCTTCTTTCCCTGCAGAACATTCAACTGACCTTTGGCGGCACGCGCCTGCTGGAGGCGGCGGACCTGATCGTGTCGCCGGGGGACCGCATTGCCTTGGTCGGCCGCAACGGCTCGGGCAAGTCGACGCTGCTCAAGATTGCCGCGGGCATGATCCAGCACGATGCCGGCATACGCTTTGCCGAACCCTCCGCGACCATCCGCTATCTGCCGCAGGAGCCCGACCTCTCGGCCTTCGCCACCACCCTGGCCTATGTGGAGGGGGGACTGGCGCCGGGTGACGACCCTTATCGCGCGCAGTATCTGCTCGAGGCGCTAGGGCTGTCGGGACAGGAGAACCCGGCAACCCTGTCGGGTGGCGAAGGCCGCCGCGCCGCTCTGGCGCGAGTACTGGCGCCGCAACCCGATGTCCTGCTGCTCGACGAGCCAACCAATCACCTCGACCTGCCGGTGATCGAATGGCTGCAGGCCGAACTCAGCGCCATGCGCTCGGCGATGGTGCTGATCAGCCACGACCGGCGGTTCCTGAGTGATCTCAGCCGCGCCACGGTGTGGCTTGACCGCGGAGTGACCCGGCGGCTCGACAAGGGGTTCGGCGCCTTCGAAGGCTGGCGCGACGAAGTCCTGGAACTGGAGGAAAAGGAGCGTCACAAACTTGACCGGCAGATCGTGCGCGAGGAGCACTGGCTGCGCTATGGCGTCACCGCCCGCCGCAAGCGCAATGTCGGCCGCCTGGAGCGCCTGGCAGGGCTGCGCCAGGATCGGCGCGAGCAGCGTCGCAGCGTCGGCGCCGTCAATCTCGTTGCCAGTGAGGGCCGCACGTCGGGCGCCTTGGTGAGCGAGGCGGAGGCGATTTCCAAGAGCTTCGGCACACGCACCGTGGTGCGTGACTTCTCCACCCGCATCCTGCGCGGCGACCGCGTGGGGATCGTTGGTCCCAACGGCGCTGGCAAGACCACGCTGATCAAGCTGCTCACCGGCCTGCTCGAGCCCGATAGCGGCACCGTCAAGCTCGGCGCCGCGCTGGAAATGGCGATGCTCGACCAGGGACGCGCCCGGCTCGATCCCGACACGCGCCTCAAGGACGCCCTCACCGGCGGCGGCAGCGACACCCTGACGATCAATGGCGAGTCGCGCCACGTCGTGGGCTACATGAAGGACTTTCTGTTCACCCCCGAACAGGCCAATACGCCCATCGGCCGCCTTTCCGGCGGGGAGCGGGCGCGCGTGGCGCTGGCCCGCGCACTGGCGCTGCCATCAAACTTCCTCGTGCTCGATGAGCCCACCAATGACCTCGACCTCGAGACGCTCGACCTGCTCGAGGAGATGGTGTCCGACTATGCCGGAACGGTGGTGGTCGTCAGCCACGATCGCGACTTTCTCGATCGTGTCGCCACCTCGGTGATCATGGCCGAGGGCAATGGCAACTGGCTCGAATATGCGGGTGGCTATTCCGACATGGTCGCCCAGCGCGGCGGCGGCGTTTCGGCGCGGGTGAGCGAGAAACAGCCACGGGCGGAGAAGCCCAAGGCCGCCGCTGCCGGCCAGCCGTCGCCCACAGCCAAGCGCAAGCTGAGCTTCAAGGAAAAGCACGCGCTCGAAACCCTGCCCAAGGACATTGCGCGGCTGGACGCCGAGATCGAAGCCCTCAATGCGGCTCTGGCCGATGCCGATCTCTATGCCCGCGACCCCAATGCCTTTGCCAGCAAGTCCAAGGCCCTGGAAGCGGCGGCGGCCAGGAAGGCGGCTGCCGAGGACCAATGGCTCGACCTCGAAATGCTGCGCGAGGCACTTGAGGGATAGAGGCTGCGCCTAGTCGGCCCATTCGAACCTTGGGTGCAGCATATGGGTCAGATTGTCGGTTTCGCCGGCGATGCGCCGCAACAGCACGCGCCCGAGGTTGCGCCCCGCCTCCACGAAATCTTCCTGCACCGTCTCTGCCGCCGGCTGGAACTGCATGAACATGGCCGAGGACTGCTTGGTTACCACATGGGCGTCGTGGCCCACCCGTTTGCCAGCCTCGGCCAGGCCATTGAGCACGGCCAGAGCCGACACTTCGGACGCGCAAACATAGCCATCCGGGCCATCGGGGCGTCGGGCCCGCTTGATGACATAGTTGCGGATGGCGTCGGTGGGGCTTTCGAGGTTGACGTCGGCCGCGAACTCGCAGGCGATGCCGGCTTCCTTGGCGGCCCGGCTCATCCCGGCCTTGAGGTGCTCGGTATAGGTTAGGGTACTTTCCGGCAGGACGATCGACACTTTCCGACAGCCCTTAGCGGCCAGACGAAGGGTCGCGCCATAGGCGTAAGCCTCGTTGTCGAAGTCCACATAGGGGTGCGGCTCCGGCCAGAGCGTCCGACCATGCACGGCAAAGGGGAAGTCGTGGTCGAGCAGGTAACGCACGCGCTCGTCATAATATTCGGCCTTGGAGAAGATCACGCCATCGGCGATGCGGTTGCGCACGATGTGCCTGATGGGCTCGATGGGCTCGACGTTGCGAAAGAGCGGCGTGATCACGAGGTGATAGGCGGTGTCGCGCAACGCCTCGGTGATGCCGGAAACCAGATAGGTCCCGAAGCCATAGATCTGTTCATCCGGCTCCAGAATCAGCGTGATGACGTTGGTGCGGCCTGTCTTGAGGCGCAAGGCGGCACGGTCAGGAAGGTATCCGATCTCTGCAGCAATTCGCTGCACGCGGTCGCGCGTCTCCTGGGCCAATTCGGGGGCATTGTTGAGAGCCCGCGAAATGGTCGTGACGGCCAGCCCGGTCATCTGCGCAATGGTCTTGAGGGTTGGCTTGCCCGAAGGCTTCACGCCCCGCTTTGCGGGCGCAATGGGCGGCGACTCGTCGTTCGACACGGCAATCCCCTTTTCCGGCCGCAAGGCCGGTGACGCTAAGGGCCGTACCACACCAGATTGTCTGCGCCAGTTCAAGAAGAAGGCGACTAGACGGGCCTTCTCCTCGAAACAGGATCATCGGGAGCAGTCTTTTTTCTCTTTTTGTCGATTTCCGCACGCCAATGTACTGGCAAATTTCGTGGACGGGGACTATCTTGCCTTCGCTGCGCCGCATTGCCGGTGCACATTCCCTATGGCCCAACACCCGCAAGGAGAGGACTGCGATGATGACATCGACGACCTTTACGATCTGTGCCCGGTGTTCGACCGTAGTACTCCGAGAGCATGGCGCCAAACGCTGGCAAGGGTTCTGTCGCTCGAAACGAATGTGACTGTCGTCACACCATCGTCTCACAGAATCGATAGAAACCCGCGCAACGGTTGGTCTCCGGACAGCGACGCTTCGTCGCCATCCGTCGCGGACCCGATGCGCAAGTGGAGCATCCACCCATGCAGGAAAACAATCTCAATAGGGCCACCAGAGTGAGGCCCACCGTCATCGAAGTGGCCGGCGAGCCGCAGGGCGTCGTCGTACCTGAGGCTGGTGGCTACAAGTTCGTCGCGGTCAAGCTGCCAGCCTTTCCCATCGACGGGCAGTACTTTGCCAATATCGAACTGGCCCACCTGGCGGTGAGTCAGGCGGTCCGCGAGAGCGACCACGCGTGAGTAAGCCGGTGGCTGGTCCACCGGCTTCGGCGCCCGCGTCCGGGTAATCTAATCGTCGTTGGTGGCGTTGAGGTCTTCGGGGCGCTTGCCTTCGACCGGCGGCGCTGGTGGCTCCAAGGCGGCTTCGACAGCTGCTGCCAGGGCTTCCACATCGATCCGCACGGCGCCGTCGAGGGCCTGTCGCTCCAATTCGGCGCTGATCGCTTCCCTTATCGCGGCGCGGCGGTTATCCATTTCCATCGATCGAAACTCCCTGGCTATCCACGCGGACTTCGAGCCCCGGCCTGGCCTGCTCCTGATATGTGTAGATCGCGACCGCGACCAAGGCGACCACGAGGATCGCGATGACCGCGTAAAGACCATTTCGGGACATCCCGAACTCCTGACGCTTGTTGACGCCGACCCAACGCCGCAACACGGCAAGGGTTCACTCTTCGGCGATGCGCCGCAGCGCCATCACGAAGGCGGTGACACCGATGGCCACTGAGCTCGAATTGTCGATGACGAAGGGATCGATGTCGGCCGGCAGCACTGCGCCATCTCGCGCCAGCCGCGCCGCGATCTGATCGCGGCTTTCCCGGCCTCGACCGGCGAGGCGCGCGGCGCGCAGCGATATTTCCGCCGAGACTTGCACCACCCGGCACATCGGATATTTTACCATCGCCCGGGCGATGACGTGCCGCGAGACGTTGGCGACCACCACGCGTCCGAGCGCAAGATCGGTATCGACGCCGATGGGGAGCGCGTAGTGCAGGCCATGCGCCTCCCAGGCGAGCGCAAATCGCCCCGTGTTCTGGGCGGCAAAGAATTCGTCAGGCGCAAGGCTGACGTGATCTTCGAGCTCGGCATCGGCCCGACGGGTCACGAGGCGCCGCACGAAACTGAACCGGCGGTCTGCCTCCAGCGCCTTGCGCGCTCCGCCGATCAGCGTGTCCTTGCCGACGCCGGAGGGCCCGACCACAAGCACCAGAACCCCGGGCGGTCGCTCGCTCAACTGACCCGTACTCCTTCGCGCCAGACGCCACGAACCACGGGCAGCGGCAGATCGGCGCCGATCCGCACCAGATCGGCACGCAGGCCCGGTGCAATCCGCCCCCGATCAGTCAGGCCCGCCGCGGCGGCAGGCCGGCTGGTCACGGTCGAGAGTGCCGACCAGAGCGGGAAACCCTCCACCCGCTCGGGCAGCAGGAAAACGGCCTGCAGGAGGGCAAAGGGGACGTAGTCGGACGAGAGGATATCGAGCAGGCCGGCGGCCACAAGGTCGGTGGCCGAGATGTTGCCCGAATGGGAGCGACCCCGCACCACGTTGGGTGCCCCCATCAGCACGGCGAGGCCGGCATCATGGGCGGCAGAAGCCGCCTCGAGCGTGGTTGGAAATTCGGCGATGGCGACACCATCGGAAACGGCTTCTTCGACATGGACAAGCGTCGCATCGTCGTGGCTGGCCAAGGCCAGTCCACGCTCCCGCGCGCGCTCCACCAGAGCCTGGCGATTGGTAGCCGAATAGCGGTCGTGCTCCGCCTGCCGGGCGGCCAGATAGGCCTGCAACTCGTCTTCGGTCCGCCCCATCTGCTTGCGATAGAAGCGCTTGTAGTCCTCGAGTGAGCGGAACTGCCGCTGGCCCGGCGTGTGGTCCATAAGCGAGGCGAGGCGCGTTGCGGGGTCGCTGGCCAAGGCGTCGAAGTGGCTGACGACATCGTGGCTGGGCAACTCGCACCGCAGGTGGATGAAGTGCTCCGCTCGGAGCCAGTCGCCCCTGCGTCCCTCGCGGATCGCAAGAACCAGTTCTCGGGCGTGGGCCAGCATGTCGGGCAGGTCCTGGTCCGACCCGATGCGAACCGCGTCGAAGACCGTCGTGATGCCCGAACCGACAATCTGGGCGTCGTGCGCGTGGAGCGCCGCGAGCGGATCCCAGAAAACCCCCGGTCGCGGCCGATAGTGATTTTCAAGATGATCGGTGTGGAGCTCCACGAGCCCCGGGATCAGGTAGTCGCCGCCCAGATCCTCGCCAGTCCGGCTCGGGCCGCTGTCGATCGATGAAATCACGCCATTCTCGACAAGCAGGCTGCCCTCGACGATGCTGTCTTCAAGCACGATCCGCGCGTTGCAGAACGCCTGTGTTCCCTGCCTCAAGCCGCCCCTCCCAGCTTGAAATCGGCGAGCCGCCGGAACGGCTGTCCCTTGTCCGGTTCGTGGAACAGCACCAGGCGATCGAGTTCCACTGGCTGGGCGAGCTCCGGGCCGAACCATGTTTCGGCCGCGACCTTGATCTCGCGGCGGTCGGGGTCGTCGAGGGCATCCGTCAGGGTCATGTGAAAGCGGAACTCGTCGAAGACATAGGGGTAGCCATAGCCATCGAGCAGTTCCTGCTGGCGCGGCGACAGGGCCTGTGCCGCCCGTGCCTCACGGTCCTTGAGCGACAGGGGCGCGCGAAACGGTTCGAACTCTTCGACAACCTGCGCGGCGAAATCCTGCAGGGTCTCGCTTGGCGCCTCCGGCACAAGGGCCAGGAAAGGGCCCAGCTCCGCCACCACCAGCCGCCCCAGCTCCACCTTCGAGCGTGACGCAGCGAACGTCGCCAACGCACCGGTCAACGCATCGAGGCTTCGGTCTGGTTCCAGGGCCATCGGCGCCTTGAGCGTCGCATGGAAGCCGTAGCGTTGCGCGGACTGGGTCAGGTTGAGCAGCCGCGCCCGATCGATACCGGCCACCATTCCGTCCATCAACTCGCCGCTGGCCGGATCCCGCCCCAACCATGTGCAGGCACGATCCCAGAGCGGGCTGTTCACCGAGGGGGCGAAGTAGAGGGCGAATCTTTCAGCCATGCGGTCTCCTTGAAGGACGGGTAATGGACGTCTGTGACGCCGATTTGGCAAGCCGGGATAACTGGACAATTGTAGACGGTGGAGCCACAAAGGCGGCGCCGTGCCGGGAGGGGAATGTCATGGACCGCGCTTTGCTCCAGAAATTATTCCGCGAGGCCGTCGCGGCGGCACAGCCTGCGCTGGCGGTGGAACGGCACCTTCCCGACGCGCCGAAGGGACGCACTCTGGTGATCGGCGCTGGCAAGGCCTCGGCGCAGATGGCCCGGGCATTCGAAAAGGCCTGGCCCGGTCCGCTCGAAGGGCTCGTCGTCACCCGCTACGGCTATGCCGAGCCCTGCGAGCGCATCGAAATCGTCGAAGCGGCCCACCCTGTCCCCGATGCAGCGGGTTTCGAAGCTGCTCGCCGGATCCGCGCGCTGGTGAGCGGGCTTGGTCCCGATGATCTCGTGGTGGCCCTGATTTCCGGGGGTGGGTCGTCCCTCCTCCCATCGCCGGCCGAGGGGCTGACGCTGGCGGACGAGCAGGCGATCAACCAGACGCTCCTGGCATCGGGCGCCACTATCGGCGTCATGAACCTCATCCGCAATCAGTTCTCCACCATCAAGGGTGGGCGGCTGGCCGCAGCAGCCGCGCCGGCGCGGGTCGCAACGCTGGTGGTGTCCGACGTGCCGGGGGACGATCCGGCCCTCGTCGCTTCCGGTCCTACGCTGCCGCTTCCCGGAAGCCGGGAGGAGGCGCGGCGCTTGGCCGCCCTTTATGGCTTGGATCTGCCCCCCGCGGCCCGGGATATTCTGGCGAGCGAGCGCAACCTGCCGCCACGCGCGGTCGACCCTGTTTTTGCCCGCAACAGCGTCGTCACCATCGCCTCGGCCGCGCTTTCGCTTGATGCGGCAGCGGCCTGTGCAAAGGGTGAGGGCGTCGAGGCCGCCATCCTGTCGGACGCCATAGAGGGTGAGGCGCGCGATGTGGCGCTGGTGCATGCCGCACTGGCGCGCGAAGTCCGGCTGCGCAACCGGCCCTTTGCCAAGCCGGTGGCCCTGCTCTCGGGCGGCGAGACGACGGTCACCCTCCGCGGCAAGGGGCGAGGGGGTCGCAACGGCGAATTCCTGCTGTCGCTGGCGATAGCGCTCGACGGAGTGGAGGGGGTGACGGCTCTTGCTGGCGATACCGACGGCATCGACGGCTCGGAGGATAATGCCGGCGCATGGGTGGACGGCAACTCGGCCCGCCGCATGCGCGAAGCCGGCATCGATCCGCAGGCGGCGCTGGCCAACAACGACGCCTACGGCGCGTTTGAAGCGATCGGCGACCTCTTCGTCACCGGCCCGACCGGCACTAATGTCAACGATTTCCGCGCGATCCTCATTCGCTGACTACCGCTGCCCGCTCCGCCGTGGCAGACTTTGATCAGCGGCAGAGGGAGGGGCGGATGGCGAAGGCAACCGGTATCGGTGGCGTTTTCTTTCGGGCGCAACACAACAAGGCGCTGGCCCAGTGGTACGAGACGCATTTGGGCGTCACGGGGTTCTGGAACCAGATGGGCGGCATGACGGTCTTCGCGCCGTTCAATGCCGACACCGACTACTTCCCCGCAGACCGCCAGTTCATGCTCAACTTTCGGGTCGACGACCTCGACGGGCTGATGGCGCAACTTGAGGCCGCCGGTATCGCCGTGGAAACCCGGCCGGACGAATGGGACGCTCCCGACACAGGGCGCTTTGCCCGCATCCACGATCCCGAGGGTAATCCTATCGAACTGTGGGAGCCGCCGAGCGCGGCATAAAAATCATACTTTTCCGCGCGTGGCCTCTTGGCAGGGCGGGGGGCGGTCTGCTCTAAAGCCTGCGCAGCATCAGGAGGAACGGCATGGCCGCACGCAAGATTGCAGTCATCGGTGTGGGCAAGATTGCGCAGGACCAGCACCTGCCGGTGATCGATGCGTCGGCGGAGTTCGAACTGGCGGCGACGGTTTCAACCCGCGGCGTTGGCCATGGCGATGTGCCTGTGTTCCGCACGCCGGCTGAGCTTTACGCGGCCATGCCCGAGGTCAAGCTGGTGTCCATCTGCACGCCGCCCGGCGTGCGCCACGCCTATGTGCGGGAGGCGCTCGATGCCGGCAAGGACGTGATGATGGAAAAGCCGCCCACCACGACCATTTCCGAACTCGATGACCTGGTAGCGCATGCGGACCGCCTGGGACGCATCCTGTTCCAGACCTGGCACAGCCAGTACAATGCGGCTGTGGACCGGGCCAAGGTGGTTCTGGCCGAGCAGGGCGTGCAGTCGGCCCGCATCGACTGGCGCGAGAGCGTGCGGAAGTGGCATCCGGGCCAGGACTGGGTCTGGGAGCCGGGTGGCTTCGGTGTCTGTGACCCGGGCATCAACGCCTTTTCGATCTTTACCAAGGTCATGCCGTTTCCAGTCTTCGTGCAGCGCTCGGAGCTGACGTTCCCCGCCAACCGGCAGACGCCTGTCGATGTCCAGGTCACGTTCAAGTCCGGCCAGCCGCACCAGCCGGAAATGAGTTGTGGCTTCAACTGGCTCGAGGAGAGCGGGGAGATCTGGACCATCCGCTTCGTCACCGGCACGGGCGATGAGGTCAAGCTCGAGCGCGGCGGACGTTTGCTGCGGGTCAACGGTGAGGTCGTGCTCGAGCACGGCGACGCCGAATATGCCGGCATTTACCAGCGCTTCGCCAATCTGCTGGACGATGGCCGCTCTGAAGTCGACGCCGCTCCGTTGCGATTGATGGCAGACGTCTTCCTGATGGGCGCGCGCAAGACCGGTCCGGATTTCGAATGGTAGGCTGAGGGCCGGGGGAACGAAATGGCGATTGGTGGAGAAGCGCTCGAGTTCATCGAGAAGGAATTCTACGATCTCACGATCGGGATCGCGACGCTCGATGTGCTTTATGACGGGTGCCGCTGGGCCGAGGGACCGGTCTGGTTCGGCGACGGCAATTTCCTCGTCTGGAGCGATATTCCCAACAACCGCATGCTCCGCTGGGTGCCCGAGCTGGGCGTGACCAGCTTCCGCATGCCGTCCAACTACATCAACGGCAACACCCGCGACCGGCAGGGGCGGCTGATCTCGTGTTCGCACGGTGCGCGGGCCGTGTTGCGAACCGAATGGGATGGCACGGTCACCACTCTGGTCGATCGTTTCGAAGGCAGGCGGCTCAACTCGCCCAACGACGTCGTCGTCAAATCCGACGGCACCATATGGTTCACCGATCCCCCCTACGGCATTCTCTCCGACTACGAAGGCTACAAGGCCGAGCCCGAACAGGCCGGCTGCTTTGTCTATAGGTTCGATCAGTCCGACGGATCCCTGCGCGTCGTCGCGGACGATCTCGCCAAACCCAATGGCCTCGCCTTCTCTCCCGACGAGCGGCACCTCTATATCTCCGATACCGGCCAGAGCCACGATCCGGACTGGCCAGCCCAGATCCGGATCTACGACGTGGATGGCGCGGGCCTGAGCAAGAGCCGTGTCTTCACCATTGTCGACTCGGGCCTGCCCGATGGCTTCCGGCTCGACACCAGCGGCAATGTCTGGACGAGCGCAGGATTGGGCGTCAACGTCTACAATCCTTCCGGGGCGCTGCTGGGCCGCATCCGCACGGGCGCCAAGACCTCGAACGTGGTGTTTGGCGGGCCCCGGCGCAATCGCCTCTTCATCACCTGCAGCCAGTACGTGATGGCGACCTATGTGGCCGCCACGGGCCTGCAGGTTCCCTGACGGCCCATCGTCCTGCGCGGATCTGCCACTCGCCGCATCGCGAAGCCGTCCAATAGTTGCGCCCGCCGCAAAGGTGGTCTGAGGCCAGGCTTCTCGACCCGCCTGGTGAACCTCACCTGTCAACCAGCGCCCTTGTTGAGGAGGCTGGATATGGCGGTGACCACCTGGGCCGTCGCGAACGGCTTGGGGATCATCAGGCTGTTCGGGACACCCTCCACGGGCCAGTCCCTGGCGCTGTCCCCGCTCATGTAGACGATGGGTATGTCCGGGTTCAGTTCCCGCGCCTTGTGCGCGATTTCCCAGCCATTGGGCCCCGGGCCAACCCGGATGTCGGTGACCAGGCCCACGATTTTCTCGCCCTCGCTCTCGAGCAGTGTGAGCGCCTGGGCGCCATTATAGGCGCTGATGACGGCAAAGCCGGCGTCTTCAAGTGCGCTTTCGATATCGACAAGAATGACTGCTTCGTCCTCAACGACAAGCAGAGTGACCGTATTCAAAATGAAGACCCCCACCGCAGGCCGGCGCGCTGACGGACGCTAATCCCGCGCACCGCTTAAATGCGGACGAAGAACTAATGTTTAAATGCGGACGAAGAACTAATGTTCCAAATGTGGGACGTCTTCAACCGGAAATCGAGGGGTGGACGGGATCAGTCGAATAAGCCGGCGTCTTCCTCCAGCAGGTATTTCCCTGCGCTTTCGCGCTTCGTCGGTGACGAAACGCACACCGGACCGCGACCGATGACAGCGCAGCGGGGGTCGGTGATTTTATGGCGCGCCCTTACCGTACCGAGGAGAACGCTGTCGGGTTCAAGAGTTCGTTGCGAACATTGGCAAGGATCGGGCCATCGCGCTCCGAGGCATCCCGCGCGCTGATCCAGTCGGGATCAGCGATGAAGGCAGTCCACTTCGCCTCCCGTTCGGCCAGGCTTTCCCACGCCAGCAGATAGGTCAGGCGGTTGTTGTTTTCGCCGACCAGCGTCGTGAAAAAGCCGGCCTGCCGGATGCCGTGACGCTCCCAAAGGGCCAGCGTGTGCTCGTTGAAGCGCTTGAGTAAGGCCGGCAACCGGCCGGGCAGGCAGTCGTAGATGCGCAGTTCGTAGATCATGGTTTTGATTTACCTCCAGGTCCGATCCCAACTGTATTCCTGATCCCACTGGTCAGTGGGCTGCAGATGCCCAAACGCCGGGCTTGTCCGGTATCTCTATGAAACCGTTCCTGACCAGGCCTGAGCAGACCAGTCACGATATCGTCCCTCCACTCCATTTCCCAGACCGTGTGCATGGAGATGCAGGACCGCTCATGATCCGGCGGAATCGAACAGTCCGGTGGGGAAACCATCGAGGCTGACCTGGTTCTTCTCGCGCCAGTACGCCTCAATGCCATCCTCGCCTTTGGCCTGCGCCCACTGATCCATCTGGGGCCGCTCTTCCCGATAGTCGAAGAGCGGCACGCCATAGCCGCACGATGTCTGTACCAGGTCGAAGTCGAGGTGCACCATCTGGCGAGCACCCAAGGGAGGATCGTTGTCGAAGTGCTCGGCCAGCAACTGAGCGTACTCCGTGCTGCCACGGTGGATCACACGACCCTTGCCGTAGAGCCTCATGATCAATGGCGGCCCCTCGAGTGCGCAGAACATGATGGTCAGTCGCGGGTCGATCCGGAGGTGCGCCGCGGTCTCATTGCCGCTGCCGGTGCGGTCCAGGTACATGACGGCATTGTCGCCGAGAATCCGAAACATGTCGGTGCTGCGCGGCGACACATTGACGTGGCCGGTTGGCGCAGCCGATGCCGTAAAGAACATGTGCTGCGCTTCGATGTACCGATGATGGTGGGGTTCCAGGGAAGGAAATTGCTTTGCCATGTCCTGACATCGCATGCTCCTTTCTCCCGGACAACCCGGGGATCCGAAACGGCTGCTGGCCGATCCGGACAACAGCCGGTTGACCGAGTGTTGTGCGCATGTGCGAGGTTCGGGCGGGGCGGGAGATTAGAGGTCGAAGCGGAGTCCGCTTACCAGCCCCAGAGAGCCTGCCGACGTCGACCCCAATGCCGACTTCAGCACGTGCGATCTCCCGAACGCGGTCGCCGGAACGGGGGCGGCCTGCAGACTCATAACCTGAAGGTCGCAGGTTCAAATCCTGCCCCCGCAACCAAACTTTCGTAAAATATATCAAACACATATCCACTGGCGTGGCATAGGCATAGCGGCGGGCCGGTTCGCTGAGGTCATGGCGCGGGTTGATCCGGGCGTAGAGAGCCTCGCCCATCTGACGCGCGCGCAGGGCCGGGTCATCGTGGCTATCGCCCATCTCGACGCGCACCTGTTCGGTGCGGATCGTCGGCGCGCTGCGGGTCGCCAGCGCCTCGAAGGCGGCGCGACGGGCGGTGTCGGCATCGGCGGCGGCGTCGATCTGGCCGTCGATCCACGGCTGGTCCAGCCCGGCGATGCGGGCAATGGAGCGGATCTCGGTGTTGATCGCGGCGCGGGTAAGGGTCTCGGGCGGGGCCGGGGTGGTCGTGTCGGTCATGTGGGTCTCCATGCGGATATGGGCGCCGGGGTCAGCGGGCGTCGGCACCAGGGAAATCTCGTGGGGTGTCCAGCGAACGGCGGTCAGCACGCGCGCGCCACTTTCTGTGCTTTCGGTCCATTCCTCGACCGAATAGCCGACCGAGACATGGCGCAGGATACCGGACAGGACGTCCTGCCAGAGCGGTTCGACCTCGGGCCGCGATGAGAAGCGGATCAGCGCCGTGCCGCGCTGACCATCAACATTGGCGGATTGCACGCTGCCAAGGACATCGCGGACGGCGGATTGCCGGTGGGCATCCAGCACGCTCGCCCCTTGCAGGCGCGACAGGTCCACCGCCTCGGGCGCAAGGCTGAGGCGTTCGACATAGGGGCCAGCCATGTCGCGGCGGCGCACTGGCGCACCGGTGGACCATATCACCTCGACGGTGCGGGCGTCGCGGTTAGCGCTGGCCGGGGCCAGGTCGGCGCGGCGGGTCAGCAGGGTGACAATATCATTCATCGGGGATGTCCTCCTTCTGGACAGGCGGAGCACCGAAACCTAGGCCCAGCGCGTCCGACCGTGCCTTGTCGGCGGCGATCTCGGCATCGACCTGTTCGGCGTCGTAGCCCCGTTCGGAAATCGCCTGCGTCCTGCTCTTGAGCCCGGCGTTGGTGGCGAGGATCTCTGCCTCGACGTCCTTCTTGGGATCGACGTAATCGAACTTGGGCGGGAGCCATTCGCAGGCGAGATAGGCCGCAGGATCGCGGTCGAAATCGCGGGCGGGCAGGTCACCTGACAGCACCGCGTACTGCCGCGCCTGCCGGCGCCCCAGCAAACCCAGACTCTCCCCCTTCTCCCCGTCCCAAAATTCCCTGCCATACTCCCCCCATCAGCCGGGACGTGATGGAGTTGCAACGATCAACTGCCCGGCGACTGTCGGGAGGGCTCTGCATCGTTCCGGAGCCTGGGCCGGGGTTAGAGGATCAACAGGGCCAGCGCCGATCCTTTGAAGAACCTCGCGTCAGAAAACCCGGCGCCCGGAGGCGGTTCTCGTCTCACACATCTACCAAACTCAGAGGCGCGTGCCGCCTCCGGGCACCGTCACCTCTCATGCAACCGCAGGGTTATTGCCCGGGCGGGGCTTCGGCATGCCTATGGGAGAGCGCGTGCAAAGCTCCCGGCGTCGGCGACCGCCATGAAGATGACGATCTCGTTCAGGCTCTTGGCCGTCATGGCGTCCGTGCCGCGCAATCGGTTCTCGTCATCCCACCCATTTCCAAACCTCTATCAAGCCAGCCCCGGCAGACCAAGCTTGTCCACGCGAGAGCGCTCATGCGCGTGCCCGATCCGTGACCCGCGATCATCGGTGGGCGGACATCTCTTCACTGCCGGACGGTCTATCTTAGGGGCGTAACGAGCCATGGGCGATAGGCCGCCTCACGAAGAAAGATCGACATGACCAGACCACTTGTTCGCCTCAACCCGCCGGATTTATGGGACGCGACACAGAACCACCACTCGCAGGGGACGCTGGTCGAGGGAGGGCGACTGGCCTTCTTTTCCGGCCAGATCGCTGCCCGGAAGGGTGTCGATCGCGCACCCAGTTCGCTCCGGGAGCAAACCGCGCTTGTTTGCCGCAACCTGCGCGCGTGTCTCGACAGCGTCGGTGCGACACCTGCCGACATCGTCAGCCTGCGCGCCTACATTGTCGACTGGGCGCCAGAGAAGGCGGAGGAGGTGTTTCCACCCTTGGTCGCATTTCTCGGCGAGGCCATGCCCGCCATGACGGGGATTGGTGTCAGCGCTCTGTTCTCACCCGACCTCAAGATCGAGATCGAAATCGTTGCTCGGGCTGCTGTGTAGTGGAGATGCGCGGTGATCGCCTCATCCGCCTGATGCTTTTTTAGCCGTGTCCACTTGGGCTAGGCATTTGAGTATCGTGTGGGTATGCGTGCAAGAAGTAGCGCGACCGGCGATCCGTCGCATCAGCCCGCCTCTTCTTTCTGGTGTCATCCATGCTGGTCTACCAAGGGATCGAACATGCTTGCTTGTAACTCCGCTCTGCTCCGGTTCCTTGGAGGGCTGGTCCTTGCTGCGCTCATCGCATCTCCCGCCACATCCGCGGACGCTGGCACGCGCCTGGCCCAAACAGTGGAGAACATCGAGGAGAGGTTGGATGCGCGCGTTGGCCTGCTGATCCGCGATAGCGGCACCGGCTGGTCCTGGGGCCATCGTGCCGACGAACGGTTCTTGATGAACAGCACCGCCAAGGTGCCGCTTTGCGGTGCGGTTCTGGCGCAGGTCGACAAAAGCGCGATGAGGCTCACGGACGGACTCGACGTCCGCGCCGAGGACATGGTGGAGTATGCGCCGGTGACCGAGCTGCGGATCGGCGACACCATGCAGGTGGGTGAGCTCTGTTTCGCTGCGCTCGATATGAGCGACAACGCGGCCGCGAACATCCTGATCGATCACCTCGGCGGCCCGCAAGAGGTTACCGCATTCATGCGCCAGATTGGCGACGATGTCTCCAGGCTGGATCGCCGCGAGCCGGACCTGAATAGGTTCGAGACCGGCGACCCGCGGGACACCACCTCGCCGGCGGCCATGGTCGATACGCTTGAACGTTTGCTGGTCGGCGATGCGCTCTCCCCCTCGTCGCGGGCGCAACTGACGGAGTGGATGACGCCGGGGGGAGTGACTGGCGCGCTTCTCCGCGCTTTTACGCCAGATGGCTGGCGTGTGGCCGACAAATCTGGATCGGGCAGCGTGACCCGGAACATTGTCGGCATGATTGTTCCGCCCCAGGGCGGACCATATTTCGTCGCGATTTACCTGTCCGAGGCAGAGGCCGATTTCGATACTCGGAATGCAGCTGTTGTTGCGATTTCCGCTGCGGTCGTCGAGCTGATTGCGTCGCGCTAGCAGAAGTTGGCGCGCCGGCAATCCGCCCAGGTTGGTGTTCCAGCAATTTGTCTCGGATATCTGGGCCTGATGGTCCGCATGATCTGCGTTTCGCACCAATAAAACCGTCAAACGGATGGACAAACAGCCCCGAACAGGATAACTGGTTGGTCCAGTAGTCCAGCGAGGAGCGAAGATGCATATACTCGTCATAGGTGCAGCGGGTATGCTGGGGCGCAAGCTCACCCAGGAAGTGGCGCGTGGCCGCACCTGGGGCGTCCGTGCCGCCGACAAACTGACCCTGGTGGACGTGACAAAACCGGAGCAGCCGGATTTTTCCGGCATTGTCGAGCTTGTGGCCGCCGACCTGGCCGAACCGGGCGTTGCCGGGCAGCTGGTGGCCGACCGTCCCGATGTGATCTTCCACCTTGCAGCCATCGTGTCTGGCGAGGCCGAAGCCGACTTTGAGAAGGGCTATCGCATCAACCTCGATGGCACGCGTGCTTTGTTCGAGGCGATCCGGAAGCAAGGCGCAGAACGGCCCTATTGCCCGCGCGTGGTGTTCACCTCCTCGATCGCTGTCTTCGGCACACCGTTTCCCGATGTCATTGGCGATGACCATGTGCTCTCGCCGCTCACCAGCTATGGGACCCAAAAGGCAATCGGCGAATTGCTGCTGGCCGACTACTCGCGGCGCGGTTTTTTGGACGGAGTGGGCGTCCGGCTGCCCACCATCGTCATCCGGCCCGGCAAGCCCAACAAGGCCGCATCCGGCTTTTTCTCCGGCATCCTGCGAGAGCCTCTGGCCGGTCAGGAGGCCGTGCTCCCGGTGGCCGAGACGGTGCGCCACTGGTTTGCCAGTCCGCGGGCCGCAGTCGGCTTCTTGCTCCATGCCGCGAGCATGGACACGTCGACGCTTGGGGTGCGCCGCTCGCTGAACATGCCTGGCGTGGCCGCGACCGTTGCGGAGGAAATCGAAGCACTCAAGCGGGCCGCCGGTGATGCTGCGGCAGAGCTGATCCGGCGCGAGCCGGACCCCGTGATCGAAGAGATTGTCGCCGGCTGGCCGCGCGCCTTCGATCCGAACCGCGCGCTGTCGCTCGGCTTTTCCGGGGACGCCTCATTCGACGCTATAGTCGATAGCTATATTGAGGACGAACTGGGCGGTCTGCGCCCTGCATGATGCTCAGCGCCGGCGGAGATGATCGACCTGCGCCGGCGTCAGTGGCCGCGTGCGGTGGCCATCGAGCAACAGGTGGAGCCTGGCGGTTTCCTCAAGTTCCTCTGTCGCATACTGGGCGTCGCGCAGGGTCGTTCCAGACACAACAGGCCCGTGATTGGCGAGCAGGACCGCATGATGGCGACCTGCCTTGGCCTTGACTGCGAGGGCCAGAGCTTCGTCGCCGGGCGCAAAATAGGGCACCAGCGGCAGTGACCCGACGCGCATCACATAATAGGCCGTCAAGGGCGGCAGCACGTCCTCGGGATTGTTGTCTGCGAGAATGCTGACGGCGACGGCATGGGTCGAGTGCAGATGCACCACTGCGCCGGCATGGGGCCGCTCGCAATACATGCAGTTATGCAGGAACGCTTCCTTGGTCGGCTTGTCGCCGGAAAGATGAGTGCCGTCCCCCGCCAGATGCGCGAGCCTTTCCGGATCGAGCTCGCCCAGGCAAGCATTGGTAGGCGTCATGATCATGCTGCCGTCATCGAGCCTGACGCTGATATTACCCGTTGAGCCCGCCGTCAGGCCCCGATTGAACAGCGATGCGCCCACTGCGCAGATGTCATCGCGCATGCGGGTTGCCATGGAAACGAGTGCGGTCATTTCAGCCTCTCCCAGGCCTTGACGAAGAAATCATCGGCACCAAAGTTGCCCGACTTCAGCGCCAACGCCAATTCCGGCCCGGAACCGGTCGAAATGGTCCAGGGAACGCCCGGGTCGATTTCCGGACCGATCTGGAGCGTTGTGACGCCGAGATCGCGGATGACGGCGCCGGATGTTTCGCCACCGGCTATCAGGAAACGTGTGAAGCCCCGTCGTGCCAGCGTCCGGGCAAGCTCACCCATGAAGCGCTCGACCAGTTCCCCGGCCTCTTCGGCGCCAAGGGCCTGTTGGACAGCGCGCACCGTCTCGGAATCGGCGCTCGAGTAGATGAGCGGGGGGAGAGCTCCCGTCTCCCGTTCGGCAAAGTCGGCGGCGGCCTCGACGCTGAACGTTCCGTCGGTGATCTGGGCGGCTTCGATCTTGAGGGCGGGCATGCCTTGGGCGCGGCCGTACTCAATCTGGCGCCGCGTGGCCGCCGAGCAGGAGCCGGCGAGGACCGCGTTGCGCCCAGCAGGTGCTTCAAGGCTGGCTTCAACCGGGACGAGGGCAAGCAGACCCCGCCGATGATAGGCCTCGGGAAGACCCATGGCGATGCCCGATCCGCCGGTGATCAACCGCAGGTCCATGGAGGCCGCACCGATCTCGTAAAGATCCTCGTTGCTGATGGCATCGACGATGGCAATGCCCTCGAGGCTCGCAAAGCTTTCTCGCACCGCTTCCGACCCCCGCCGGACGATGTCGTGATCGATGAGGCTCACCGGGCGATTGGTCTGCCGTGCGAGTACGCGGACGAGATTGCCGTCCCGCATGGGGGTAAGCGGATGGTCGCGCATGGGGCTGTCGCTGAGCAGAACATCGCCGACAAACAGGTGACCCTTGTAGACGGTCCGCTTGTTGGTGGGAAAAGCCGGGCAGGCGAGAGTGCGTGTATCGCCCAGCAGGTCCAGGAGCGCATCGGTGACAGGGCCGATATTGCCCTCGTCGGTGGAATCGAAGGTCGAGCAATATTTGAAGAGGAGTTGGCGCGCGCCTTTGGCCAGAAGCACTTTTGCGGCCGACACCGACATTGCCTGAGCCTCCGGAGCGGGAATCGTGCGCGACTTGAGCGAGACGATGACGGCGTCTGCATCGTCGAAGTCGGCGTCCGGATGGGGAACGCCCACCACCTGCAGCACGCGCATGCCCCCGCGCGTCAGCATCAGGGCCAGGTCGGTAGCGCCCGTCAGGTCGTCAGCAATTGCACCAAGGATCATGGCTCTTCATTTTCCGGACAGAACGCGATGGGAGGAGGTCAGCGACGGCCGGCGCGGGTTTCGGCCATGGCCTCGAGGGTCGTCTGGTGGATGCGATTGAGATGGTTCTCCATCGCCTCGGCAGCCGCCATTGGATCGCGGCGCTCAAAAGCGTCGAGAATCTCGATGTGGTCATCAAGGCTCAGGCTCACGGAGCCCTCGCGCAAGAGCACGTGGCGTCGATACTCCATGCCAAAGCTGAAGAGCTCGTGCAGGAACCCGCCCACCAGTTCGTTGCCGCTGGCGTGGTAGATGCAGTCGTGAAATTCAGCGTCCGAAATCTGGAAGCGGATATGGTCGTTGACCATGTCGCGCTGCGCCTCCACGAGCCGGCGAAGCCGGGCAATGCCGTCATCGTCGATCCTTTCGACGGCAACACGGATGACTGGAATTTCGACCATTAGTCGGGCCTGATAGACTTCCTCTGCCGAGCGGCCCGACAGAACCGGCTGGGTCACGCTGTTATTGGCCGAAAAGCCTTGGGTGCGGGCGATGCGGGTTCGGCTGCCCTGCGAAATCTCCACCATGCCGATGGCAGCCAGCATCTGAATGGCACCACGCACGGTTTCGCGGCTGACTTCAAGCGTCGCCGCCAGTTCGCGCTCGCTGGGCAGTTCGTCGCCAATACGAAGAATCCCTGACTGGACCATTGCAGCAAGCCGATGACTGACCTGCTCGCGAATGGTGAGTTTGGACAGGCCGTTCTTGAGATTCTGCAGATTCAGTGGTGCGTCCATATCGTTCCCTGCCGGTTTCGTCCGCAAAACGCAATATGGCGCAACTCGCCAAACAGGTCTAGTGGTCTCATGGCCGGACCAGTTGACAAGTTGGTGTGCGTCATGTTTGGTAGGTGGCATCAGGGCCGACGGAGGAGAGCAGCCATGAAGCCACGTTTGGCAGTTGTCTTGGGAGATCCAGCAGGTATTGGCCCTGAACTGATCGCCAAGCTTCTGGCGCGGCCCGAGAACCGCGCCAAGGCAGACATCCTGCTGATTGCCGACCGCGATGAGGTCGAAGAAGGCATGCGCATCGCTAACGAGCGCTTCACCTACCGCCTGTCCGAAGGGGAGCCGGTCTTCGATGGAACCGACTCGATCCTCCTTGAGGATTTCAAAGGCTCGAGCCGGCGCCCATTCCAGCGGGCAACAGCCACCGAAAATGGTGGACGCTATAGCCTCGAAACCCTCGAACGCGCCGTCCGACTAACCGAGACTGGGATCACCGACGGCGTGCTCTTCACGCCCCTCAACAAGAATTCCATGCACCAGGCGGGTCTGCCGCATGAGGACGAAAGCCAGTGGTTTGCCGCCATGCTCGGCGTCAGCGGCCCCCATGGCGAACTCAACGTCTTGGACAATCTCTGGACCAGCCGGGTCACCAGCCATGTCGCTCTCAAGGATGTGCCCGGCCTGATCACCCGCGAACGGGTGCTCGACGGGATCGAACTGGCTCACACAACCCTGTTGTCCACCGGAGTGGCGCGTCCACGCATCGCCGTCTGTGGTCTCAACCCGCACAACGGAGAGAATGGCAGCTTCGGGCGCGAGGAAATCGACGTCATCGGTCCGGCTGTCGAAGAGGCGAAGGGCAGGGGTCTACCCGTCGTTGGGCCATTCCCGGCCGACACCATCTTCCTGCGTGTGAAGGATTTCGACGCGATCGTAACCATGTATCACGACCAGGGTCAGATCGCGATGAAGCTGATGGGCTTCTCGCGCGGCGTGACTGTCCATGGCGGCCTGCCGATCCCGATCGCGACGCCAGCCCATGGCACGGCTTTCGACATCTACGGACAGGGTAAGGCCAATCTGGGCGCAACGCAGGCCGCTTTTGACATCGTCGTCGCCCAAAGCATGAGCCGCAGTCGCCTCGCAGCCTGACCCGTCCGCACTGCGACATTCAAGCCGGCGCAAGGCCGGTGCCGAGTACACTTCACCGCCAATCCTGGTGAAACCGTCTATCCAAACCTGCCGAGGAGGGCAGATTCCATGAAGAAGACCTCTCTTGTTCTTGCCGTAGCCACAACTCTTCTATCGACGGCGGGAGCCTTTGCCCAATGGGCTCCCGAGCGCCCGGTAGAGTTCGTCGTAGCATCGGGCGCCGGCGGTGGCACCGACAACTTCGCCCGCACCATCCAGTCCATCATTGCCCAGCACGACCTGATGGATCAGTCGGTGGTGGTCCTCAACAAAGGCGCCGGCAGCGGGGCGGAAGCTTTTATCTATGCCAAGGCCAATGCTGGCGATCCGCACAAGCTGATCTTCGGCACCAACAATGTCTATCTGCTCCCGCATGTGGCCAAGATGGCCTACACGTCCGACGATCTCGTGCCGGTTGCCGCCCTGGCGCTCGATGAATTCCTGATCTGGGTGAAGGGCGACGCGCCCTACGCTGACGCAGGCCAGTTCATCGAAGCGGCTAAGGCCGATCCCGGTTCTATCGCCTTCGGTGGCAGCCAATCCAAGGATACCGACGAGACCCTGGTCGCGTTGATCGAACAGAAGACCGGCGCCGAGTTCAAATATGTGCCGTTCAATGGCGGTGGCGAGGTTGGCGTCCAGTTGGCCGGTGGCCACATCGCAGCCAATGTCAACAACCCGAACGAAAACCTGGGCCAGTGGCAGGCCGGCGCCATCAAGCCGCTTTGCGTGTTCAGCGACCAGCGCATGGCTGAAAGCGAGCCGGTCCACGGGGACATGGGCTGGCATGACATTCCCACCTGCACCGAAAGCGGCATCGACATTTCGGCCTATCAGATGCCGCGAACGGTCTGGCTGCCTGCCGGCGTCACAGACGAGCAACTGGCCTTCTATGTCGACATGATGGAAAAGGTCAGCCAGACGCCTGAATGGCAGGAATATGTCGCTAACACCTCGCAGACCGGCCGTTTCCTGGCCGGCGAGGAACTGGCCAGCTTCATCGACAACAGTGAAACCAGCACCGTCGAAGTCTTCAAGGCCGAAGGCTGGACGGCTCAGTAGTCCCTCCCGTGTCCGGGGCGGGTCCTATGCCCGTCCCGGTTCAGTCTACTCCAGCGTAGGACCAAGCGATGGTCGTCAAGCGTATCCACATGGAAGTCCTCGTTACCGGGCTGACAGCCCTGGCAGGCGTCGTCGTGGCAGGAGGTTCGCTGGAATTGGGCGTCGGCTGGACCGGCTCAGGACCGGAGGCGGGCTATTTCCCGTTCTACGTCGGCCTGTTGCTCGCCCTTGCAGGGACGGCCAATGCCGTCTGGACGATGGTGATCCATCGTGGCGAGAGCGAAGTGTTCATCGAATTCGAGCAGGCCAAGCGCCTGTTGACCTTCTTCCTGCCAATGGCCGCCTTCGTAATCGTGACCATCGTCCTCGGGCTCTACGTTGGGGCGGCCCTCTACCTGTTCTATGTCGCCTGGCGGCAAGGCAGGTATAACCCGTTCTGGGCGGCGGGCCTGGGCATCGCATTCTCCGTCGGCCTCTTCGTCGTGTTCGACATCCTCTTCCGCGTCCCCCTGCTCAAGGGGCCGCTGGAAGCCTTCCTGAAAATCTACTGATCGGCCGCAGGAGCGACGAAATGGAAAATATCGGCTTGCTGATGCAAGGTTTCCAGGTTGCCATCACTCCGATGCACATCACCATCATGGTCGTTGGCGTCCTGCTTGGCCTGGTGGTCGGTGTGTTGCCGGGGCTTGGTGCGCCGAACGGGGTTTCGCTGCTGATCCCGCTGACCTTCACCATGGATCCTGTCTCGGCGATCATCCTGTTGGCCAGTATGTATTGGGGCGCCCTGTTCGGAGGGTCGACGACGTCGATTCTGTTCAATATCCCGGGTGAACCATCATCGGTGGCGACGACGTTCGACGGCTATCCGATGGCACAGAACGGGCAGTCGACACGCGCCCTGACCCTGGCATTCATGTCCGCCGGCTTCGGCGCGTTAGTGGGCGTCGTGGTCATTACCCTATTGTCCACATGGGCGGCCGACTTCGCCTTGCGCTTTGGGGCGCCCGAATACTTCTCGGTCTATTTTCTCGCCTTCTGCGCCTTTATCGGCATGGGCAGTTCCGCCCCCCTGAAGACCATCATCTCGCTGCTGATCGGGTTGGCCTTGTCTACCGTGGGCATGGATACCATCACCGGTAGCCTGAGGCTGACTTTCGGATTGAATGAACTCATGGGGGGCGTCAGCTTCCTC
The DNA here is from genome assembly GCF_014837245.1 of Devosia oryzisoli. Lineage (GTDB taxonomy): Bacteria > Pseudomonadota > Alphaproteobacteria > Rhizobiales > Devosiaceae > Devosia > Devosia oryzisoli. The sequence goes on along the minus strand of NZ_JACYFU010000003.1, from coordinate 67,358 downwards.
GTTGTCGTCATCGGCCTGTTCGGTCTCGGCGAAATTCTGATGACTGTGCAGGACGGGCTCCATTTCCGGGGCGTGGCGTCTCGGATCGACTTGCGTGACGTCTTCCGCACCATCGCCGAACTGCCCCGCTATTGGGCGACCCTGCTACGCTCTTCAGCCATCGGCACCTGGATGGGCATCACGCCCGGCGGCCCGACTGCGGCCTCCTTCATGAGCTATGGCGTGGCGCGCCAGTGGTCCAGGCCCGGCGAGACGTTCGGCAAGGGACGTCCGGAAGGGATTGTCGCGCCCGAAACCGCCGACCATTCTGCGGGCACCTGCGCCATGCTGCCCATGTTGGCCCTGGGGGTTCCCAGCTCTGCCACCGCAGCCGTCATGATGGGCGGCCTCATGATCTGGGGGCTAACCCCCGGACCCATGCTGTTCGCGACCAAACCCGACTTCGTCTGGGGCCTCATCGCCTCGATGTATGTCGCCAATATCGTGGCGGTCGTGCTGGTCATGGCAACCGTTCCCATGTTTGCTGCCCTGCTGCGGATACCCTTTGCCGTCATCGGGCCGGTCATCGTCGCAATATGCTTCGTGGGTGCCTATACGGTGAGCAACTCGACCTTCGATCTGTGGCTGGTGCTGCTGTTCGGCGTAGTCGGCTTCTTCTTCAGCAAGCTCAACTATCCGCTGGCCCCGCTCGTCCTCGCGATGGTGTTGGGACACAAGGCGGAGAACTCTTTTCACCAGTCCATGATCCTGTCCGACGGTTCGCTCGGGGTCTTCTGGTCCAATCCACTGGTTGGCTCGATAATGAGCTTGGCCTTGATGCTGATCATCGTCCCTCAGCTGGCCAAGTTGGTTTCGAGGTATCGCAACCGCGGCACGCTCCGCTCAGCACGGTGAAACTCGGTCTCTCGTGACAATATCATAATGAACTATCACACCTATTTCTCTTCGCCGGCGCGTGTCGAACCGGTCCAGACCTGTATCGTGGGCACCGGTGGCTTCGGGCGGAGCTTTCTGGCGCAGGGCCGGCGCGTGCCGCTGATGCACACGCGCGTGGCGGTCGACGTCAGCGCCGAGATCGCGGCTGCATCCATGCGTTCGGCCGGCATTGCCGAGGCCGACATCCGCATATGCAACAGCACCACGGAGGCTCGGGCGGCCTGGGACGCGGGCACGTATATTGCCGCCGGGCAGCTGGAAACGGTTCTCGACCTGCCGCTCGACGTGGTGGTCGAGGCAACCGGGCACCCGGAAGCAGGGGCGCGGCATGTGCGTCTGGCCGTTGAGGCCGGTCACCATGTGGCCCTCGTCTCCAAGGAAGTCGACAGCGTGGTCGGGCCCGAACTGGCGCGCCTGGCCAGAAGCCGGGGGCGTTTTGTCTCTCCCGTTGACGGCGACCAGCCGAGCCTTCTGATCGGCCTGGTCACCTGGGCCGAGGTCATCGGGCTCGACATCGTGGCGGCGGGCAAGTCCAGCGAATACGACTTCATCTTCGACCCCGCGGCTGGCAGGCTGACCAGCAATGGCCGCACTGTGGACGCGCCGGGTTTTGCCGACTGGCTCACTCTTGGCGACCGCGATTGTGCGGAGGTCGCTGCAGGCAGGGCAGCGGCGGCAGCGGAATTGCCGCAGCGGGCCGTGCCGGACCTATGTGAAATGACGGTGGTGGCAAATGCCACCGGGTTGATGCCCGATCGGCCTGACCTGCATGCGCCGATCGCCGCGATTGGTGAAGTCGCCGACTTCTTTGCGACAAGGAAAGACGGCGGGCTTCTTGACGGGACACGCCGCCTCGACGTCTTCCACTGCCTGCGCCTGCCCAATGAGGTCAGCTTTGCCGGTGGCGTCTTTGTCGTCGTGAACTGCGACGACGAGTCAACATGGACCATGCTGCGCGAGAAGGGGCACGTCCTCAGCCGTTCCGGGCGAACTGCTATGCTCCATATCCCACGCCATCTGCTCGGGCTCGAGGCCGCGACCACCGTCCTTGAGATGGCGCTGCGTGGTGTATCGAGCGGGGCGCAGGACCCCAGACATCATGTCGACCTTGTCGCCCATGCCGATGCCGACCTGCCGGCAGGCACGGTGTTGACCATGGGAGGGCACCATCATGCGATCGACAATGTGTCGTCACGCATGGTCCCGGCCGGCGCGCTGGGGGCCGATAGCCCCGTGCCGTTCTATCTCGCCGCGGGCGCCCGACTGACCCGGCCGGTGACCAAGAATACACCCATCCGCCTGGGGGATCTCGAAATCGATCCGAACTCGGAACTCTCGGTCTTGCGGCGGCAGCAGGACGAGGCTTTCTTTCCTGGCCAGTGAGCCCCGGGGAACAACGTGACTGACAAGACTGCAATCGTGACCGGCGCGGGCACCGGCGTCGGCAAGTCGATCACGCGGGCGCTGCTCGCTGACGAATTCAGAGTGGCCCTGCTGGGGCGCCGGCACGAAGTGCTCGAGGCCACCGCAAGCGAGCTCGATCCGTCGCGGGAAAAGACCCTGGTCCTGCCCACCGACATTGCGGATGCGGCGGCCGTTCAGGCGGCCTTCGACGCCGTGCTCAAGGCTTGGCAGCGGCTCGACCTGCTGGTCAACAATGCGGGCGTGAACGCGCCGCTGGTGCCGCTCGAAGACACCACGCCAGAACAATGGTTCACTGTGGTCAATGCCAATCTCAGTGGTGCCTTCTTCTGCACTCAGTCGGCCTTCCGGGCCATGAAGGCGCAGCACCCGCAAGGTGGGCGTATCATCAATAATGGCTCGATCTCTGCCACAACGCCGCGTCCCTGGTCGTCTCCCTATGCGGCCACCAAGCACGCCATAACCGGGCTTACCAAGGCCTCGGCGCTGGATGGACGGCCATTCAACATCGCCTGCGGGCAAATCGATATCGGCAATGCCGGGACCGAAATGACGACCACGATTGCCAAGGGCGTGCTGCAGGCCGACGGATCAACGGCGGCCGAGCCGACCATCGACGCCAGCCATATCGCGCGCGCGGTGTGCTATATGGCCAGCCTGCCACTCGAGGCCAATGTGTTGACCATGACGGTGATGGCCACGCAGATGCCTTTCGTCGGACGGGGATAGGACGCAGATGCCGCGCTTTGCCGCCAACCTCTCGATGATGTTTACGGAAGTGCCCTTTCTCGACCGCTTTGGCGCGGCCGCAGAGGCCGGTTTCACGGCGGTCGAATTCCTGTTTCCCTATGCGCATCCGATGGAGGAGGTGAGAGCCAAGGCCGCTGCCGCAGGCGTCGAGATCGTTCTGTTCAACATGCCGCCGGGCGATTGGGACAAGGGTGAGCGCGGCCTCGCTGCCTTGCCGGAGCGGGAAGCGGAGTTCACGCTCGGCCTTGAGATGGCGCTCCACTATGCCAGTTGCCTCGGCGTCCCGCGATTGCACATGATGGCCGGCCTGGCCTCCGCATCTGACAGGGCGGCGCGGCAGCGCTACCGCGACGCTTTGATCGAGGCCTCCGATCTTGCCGGGACGGCCGGTGTCGACATCCTAATCGAACCGCTCAATGGGCGGGACATGCCTAGCTATTTTCTCGATAGCTTCGATCTGGCCGCCGAGATCATCGGTGATCTCGATCGCGCCAATGTTCGGCTGCAATACGACATCTATCATCGTCAGATCATGCATGGCGATGTCCTACGCTCGCTTGCGGCGCTGATGCCGATCATTGGGCACATCCAGATTGCCGCGGTTCCAGAGCGAAGCGAACCCGGCACGGGGGAGCTCGATGATGCATGGATCGTTTCGCAGGTCGATCGATTGGGCTACGGCGGATATATCGGGTTCGAATACCGGCCGAGGACAACGACAATTGATGGACTAGGCTGGGTCAAGAAAATGACTTCAGGCTCAGCACTGGCCACATGACCAATGCCTCGCCAATCGTCGTACCGGTGGGCTCCAGCTTCGAAAACCGCTCTTGATGCCAGTGGCGCAGGTCGGTGCCTAGACGTCCTCGATCAAGCTGCAGGTTCACTCTTCGGCGGATGCCGTCGCACGGAGCTCAAACACTGCAGACGGGAGCCTTCGGCATACTACGTTCGGGCCATGAGCGCCGCTGCAAGGCAAGACCGCCAGGCGCCTCGGCCCGCATACCTTGGGGCACAGCTTCGCGACTTATCGTCTGGAAGACCGCGTCGGTATCCGCATCATCCGGGCGCCGCTCGGTCACGCCAAGCTGGAGAACATCGTCCTCTACACCAAGGTGGCAACGCGCACGGTGAGGGCTGTGACCACCGCACTGGATAAGCGGGGCATCTTCGTTACGACGGAGGAACTGCCCGGCCCCTGAGCCATACCCTTGAGGTCGCCGATGTCTTCCGCGTGGCGGGTTTATCCTATCGCATCGCTCATGCCGGACACCTGAGCCTGCACCAGCTCAAGGTCATGTCGGCGATCGAGACCTGCAGCACAGCCTCTGGGCGGTCACGTCGAAGCCTGTTCCGACTGCGGGCATCAGCGGATCGCCTACAGCTCCTGCCGCAACCGGCGCTGTCCGCGGTGCCAGGGCGCCGCAGCACGCACCCAGCTAACGCGAAGAATGACAGAGCCCTTGCCTGAACCGCAGAAATATTATAGCAGTTTGCATTAATAAATGGGAGGGGCCGTTGGAACACGTTCGGCAGTTTACGTCCGAGACAGGAATCATTGCCGGTCTCACCGACGCAACAAAGGCGTTCGGCGGCACGGTGGCAATTCGGGATGTCTCCCTGTCTCTTCGCGGTGGTGAGGTCTTGGCGCTATTGGGAGAGAATGGCGCGGGCAAGAGCACCTGTGTGAAGTTGCTTGCTGGCGTCCACACCCCAACGCTGGGATCAGTGCACATCGACGGGACCCCCGTCACCCTGCAAAGCCCTCACGCCGCGCAGGCCGCTGGCATCGCCGTCATGCATCAGCATCCAGGTCTGTTTCCCGACCTATCGCTCGCCGAGAACATCTACATGGGCAACATGCCGGTAGACGGCCTCGGCAATATCGATTGGGCGTCCATGAAAGAGGGAGCGTCCCGCCTCCTGGCCACCGTTGGCCTGGAGATACCTGCTTCCACTAAGCTCGGGGCGCTGCGGACATCGGAACAGCAATTGGTGGAAGTCGCTCGGGCATTGTCTCGCAAGGCCAGGGTGCTCATCATGGATGAGCCGACAGCTGCGCTCTCCAAGCGCGAGGTGGATCGTCTCTTCTCCGTAGTCACGGAACTGCGCAAGTCCGGTGTGGCGATGATGTTCGTCGGTCACAGGATGGACGAGATATTCTCTATCGCTGACCGCATCGCGGTGCTTCGAGACGGACAGCTCGTGGGAACATACCTCGCGGGGGATCTAGATCGAGGCAAGGCCATTTCGCTGATGGTGGGCCGGGAGATCAGTGCGCTCTATCCCGTGAGGAAGCATGAAATCGGCGCGTTGCGACTTCAGGTGGAGGGGCTGAGCAGGGCCGGCGCCTTCAGGAATATCAGCTTCGAACTGCATGCAGGTGAGGTGCTTGGCCTGGGTGGACTGGTAGGCAGTGGGCGCACCGAGATAGCCAGGGCCCTGTTCGGCATCGACCGCCCAGATTCCGGTCGCGTAGCGGTTGACGGGGTGACCGTCGATTTCCGTTCCGCCAAAGACGCCATGAATGCTGGCATCGCCTACGTTTCCGAGGACAGGCTGGGTCAAAGCCTGGTGATGGACGCGTCCATTCTGGACAATGCCGTTCTGCCGATCGTCGACAAAGCAGCGCGCTTTGGACTCTACGGTCGCCGTCGCGCCCAGTCGCTCGTCAGCGACTGGTTGGCCAGGATGAAGCTCCGCTTCGCTAGCTACGACCAGCAGGTTCGAGAACTCTCCGGTGGCAATCAACAGAAGGTTGCGTTGGCGAAGTGGCTTCGCACCGAGCCACGCATCCTGATCCTGGACGAACCCACTCAAGGCATAGATGTAGGGACCAAAGCCGAAGTCCACGCGATGATCGCCGACCTCGCGTCCCAAGGCATCGCCATCATCCTGATCTCCTCGGAGATGCCCGAGCTCCTCGGGATGTGCGATCGGATCGTGGTGCTCCGTGAGGGCCAGCAGACCGGCGAATTCGACAGGAGCGATGCGACCCAGGAAGCAGTTGTCGCGGCGGCTACCAAGCCCTCCGAGGCGGATGAGATAGCAGGGGAGGCCACCTTCTCCGGACCCGAGAAGGAGGATCCCCTCTCGTTTCTCAAGCGCCGCGAACTCGGCCTTGCCGCAGCCATGCTCGCCGTGGTGATCCCCGTCGCACTTGTCAATCCACGCATGCTCAGCTCCGCCAACCTGACCGCGATTTCGATGGATGCAGCGCTGCTGTTGATCGCAGTCCTGGCTCAGATGCTGGTGCTGATCACGCGCAACATCGACTTGTCGATCGCAGCCATCATCGGCCTCTCCGCCTATGTGGCGGCGAGCATGGTCCAGACCTTTCCAGCGGCGGACATACTGATCGGCCTCGGTTCAGCTGCATTGGTGGGGACCCTGGCAGGCCTTGCGAACGGGCTGATCGTGACCCGCGGGCGCATCCCGGCGATCGTGGTTACGCTCGCCATGATGTCGATACTTCGAGGTCTCACCTCGCTCTCCGCCGCCGGTGACCAAATCAGCGCCGACGAAGTGACGCAGGCATGGCTTGACATGACGACTTTGAAGCCCATGGGCGTCTCGATGATCGTCCTCATCGCCGTCGGCGTATTGGCGTTGGGCTACTGGTTCCTGAACCGGAGAGTAATCGGTCGAGAACTATTTGCCGTGGGGTCCAACCCCGACGGTGCCCGCCTCATAGGCATTCCGGTCGACAGAAGAATTGTCGCTGCGTTTGGGCTCGCGGGACTTCTCGGCGGCATATGCGGCGCCCTTTGGGCCTCCCGATACGCGACCGTGGACGCTCGTGTCGCGCTGGGGTTCGAGCTGACGGTCATCGCGTCCGCGGTCGTCGGTGGCGTGGCCATACGAGGCGGCGCCGGAACGCTGCTCGGAATCGCACTCGGGGCCCTGACCCTCCTCGTCATCAAGAACGGTCTGACACTCGTCCGCGTGGATCCCCTCTGGCTCCAAGGCGTCTACGGGATCGTCATCCTGGGGGCGGTCGGCATCGATGCGGCGATCGCACGCAGCGGAACCGTCTTCCGTCAGGGAGCTCCCAAATGAAGCGCATCATGAAGTCGCTCGATCTTTGGGATGTCCTGCTTGCACTTGCATGCCTGGTCTGCTTCGCAGCAGCGGCACTCCTCATCCCGAACTTCGCCTCCCCTTTCAATCTGTCCCAGCTGGCAGCGAGCGCCGCGGAGAAGGCGCTCCTCCTTCTTCCGATGGCGCTGCTGATCATCGTCCGCGAGATCGACCTCTCGATCGCATCCATGCTGGCGTTGGCGTCGGTGGTCTTTGGCCTGTCGCTGCAGGTTGGCATGCCCACCCCGGCAGCCGTGCTCGTGACCATCCTGGCGGGCAGCGGCATGGGACTGATCAACGGGGTGCTCGTGAGCCGGCTCGGACTTCAGTCCTTGGTGGTAACCCTTGGCACCATGGCGCTCTACCGTGGCGTCGGGTACGTGCTGCTTGGCACGGGTTCGATCAACGTCTTGCCGCCTGAGGTGGTCGAGTTTGGCATCGGCTATGTCCCAGGTACCAAGATACCCCTCACGATCGTCCCATTCCTGGTTCTGGCACCGATCTTCGTGATTGTCCTCCAGCGCATGCCGGCCGGAAAGCGCATCTATGCTGTCGGCGGCAGTCCGGACGTTGCGCGGTACTCGGGGATAGACACGGCCCGGCTGGTGCAGCGCTTGTTCGTGCTGTCAGGAGCGGTCGCAGCCATCGCCGGCATCGTCTACACCGCCCGGCTCTCAAACGCCCGAGCGAACAACGCGCTGGGCATGGAGCTGGACGTCATCACCGTTGTCCTGCTGGGCGGGATCAGCGTCTTCGGGGGCAAGGGCAAGCTCACCGGGGCTATGCTAGCGCTCGTCCTTATCTCCCTCATTCGCAACATTCTCGCGCTCAACCAGGTAGGCGGTGACGCTCAGGGGATGGTTGTGGGGCTGCTGCTCATCGGCTCGCTGATCGTCGGGAACGCTTGGCGTTCGGCATCGGAGCGGTTCAACCGATCTCGCGCACTGCGCGTGACCCAAGGGTAATCGAGTTCCCTTACAAACTCGAAACGGAGGAAAAGAATGAAAGTCAAACAAGTTGCCCTCTTGGCCACTGCTTTGCTCATGACGTCGAGCTCTTTGGCCTTGGCGCAGGAGTGCGCCAGCGGCCCGGTGACCGTCGGCTTCCTGCCGAAGCTGGACACCGATCCCTACTTCAAGGTCGCCCAGCAAGGCGCCGAGGAAGCAGCGGCGGAGATCGGCGGCAAGCTCATCCAGGTCGCTCCTTCGCAAGCGACGGCGGAAGCTCAGATCGAGTTCATCAACAGTCTGGTGACCCAGCAGGTCGGCGTGATTGCCATTTCGGCCAATGATGCCAATGCTGTTGCGCCCGCGCTCAAGCGCGCCATCGGGCAGGGCGTCAAGGTGATCTCCTACGACTCCGACGTCGCCGCCGACGCTCGTTCCGTCTTCGTGAATCAGGCCAAGGGCGACAGCCTCGCGGAAATGATGCTCGAAAGTGCCTTCGATCTGATCGGTGGCGAGGGCCAGTTCGCTATCCTCTCGTCCACGCCGACCGCGACGAACCAGAATGCATGGATCGATTTCATGAAGGCCAAGATGGCCGCGGAACCGAAGTTTGCCAAGATGGAGTTGGTCCAGGTCGCCTATGGCGAGGAGAGCGAACAGATCAACCAGCAGCAGGCTCTAGCCCTGGTGCAGGCATTCCCGGACCTGAAGGCCATCATCGTGCCTGCGGGGATCGGGCTGCCGGCCGCCGCACGGGCACTTGAGGAAGCCGGCCTCATCGGGCAGGTCAAACTCACCGGGCTTGCGCCAGCCACCCTGATCTCGAAGTACATCACGGATGGTGTTGCCCAGGACATCTGGTGGAACGTCGCCGACCTCGGTTACCTCACCTATCAGACGGCCCAAGCGCTCGCCCAGTGCACGATCACTGGCGCGGAAGGCGATACTTTCACCGCAGGCCGGCTGGGCGAATACACGATCGGGGCCGGCGGTGAACTCATCCTCGGGCCAGCCCAGATCGTCACCCCCGAGAACCTGTCCGAGTTCAAGTTCTGACTTGATCAGAGTACCGGGCTAACGCCCGGTACTCCCTACTTGGAGTTGCGGGAATGAAGGCGTTGCTCGCCGGCGAGACCTTCGCCAGCGTTACCACGGTGGCGGTAGGATCCCAAGTTCTGACCCAAGCTGGATGGAGCAGTGGAGCGAAGGCGTTCATCGCCGCCGCCCGAACCGGTGGAATTGAAATTGATCATATTGGCAGCGAACGGTGCTCCGACGACTTCCCTCAAACCGTCGCCGATCTGGCTCTGTACGACGTTGTAGTCATCTCCGACGTGGGTGCCCTGACGTTGCTGGTCGGTCCTGACACCCGTCGGGGAAGGGTAGGACCCAACCGGTTGACCGTCATAAAGGACTTCGTGCGCGCCGGCGGCGGTCTGCTGGTGGCCGGGGGCTATATGGGCTTCCAAGGCATGTTCGGCACCGCGGGTTTTCATGACACGGACGTGGAAGACGCTCTTCCGGTCCTTTGCGAGGCTGGTCCGGACGGGGTGGAGGTGCCGGAAGGGCTGCAGGCCTTAGTGGAAGCGCCTGATCATGCAATCTGGCGCGGCATCGAAGGTCCGATGCCGCCGATCCTCGGTCTGAACCGGGTCAATTTCCGAGGGCGGCCTCAGAGCGAGCTTTTGGCCTCCTGCTCACATCGCGGCAGGTGTCTGCCACTACTAGCGGTGGGTGAGTTCGGCCTGGGTCGTTCGGCAGCTTGGACGAGCGACATCGGCCCCCATTGGCTCACCGAGGAATTCATGGCTTGGGCGGGGTATGCTCCGCTCGTCGTCAACATCCTGGAATGGCTCGCCGGCGGACGAGAGACAAGCAAATGATCGACACGACATCCATGAACCAGGCAAAGACGCTGGCAGCCCAACTTCAGGCGCAGGCTGAAGCGGCCGACAGATACATCGTTGCGATAGCTGGTCCTCCGGGCGTGGGGAAGTCAACGCTATCGACCCAACTCGCTCAGGAGTTGGAAGGTGCCATCGTATTGCAGGCTGATGGCTATCACTTCGACAACGTGCTCCTCGACAGAATGGGCATGCGGGACCGCAAAGGTGCGCCCGATACGTTCGATGTCGACGGGCTGGACACCACCTTGAAGCGTTTACGTTGCGGGCAAGACGTCATCGTTCCGATGTTCGACCGCGCCATGGACGTTGCCCGCGCCGGTGCCGAGATCATCACGCCTAAAGCCAAGTTCGTGATCGTGGAGGGCAACTACCTGGCCCTGAAGCACGGTCCGTGGTCTGCGCTTCGGCCGCACTTCGATTTCATAGTATTCGTCAGCACATCAATGGAGGAGTTGGAGCGTCGGCTCATTCGACGTTGGACAGACCTGGGGCAATCGATCGACCAAGCCCGACATTGGGTGGCTTCGAACGACCTGCCGAATGCCGCCACAGTGCTTAGGGGCAGCGAGCCGGGTCATTTGGTTATCCATCAGAACAGCGAGACCATGCCGCGCGCGTCCTACCAAGGAGAGTTTCAACCATGAAGTTTTTTGCCGACACCGCGGACACCACTGCGATTGCGGAGTTGCACGAGCTCGGCTTGGTGGATGGGGTTACCACTAACCCTTCGCTCGTGGCGAAATCAGGTCGCAACTTCCTGCAAGTGATCCGAGAGATCGCGGGGATCGTCGCAGGGCCCGTCTCGGCCGAAGTCGCCGCCCTTGAGTTCGATGGGATGGTTGAGGAGGGCCAACGGCTTGCCGAAATCGCTGCTAACGTTGTGGTGAAGCTGCCGCTGACGCTCGCCGGGCTCAAGGCGACAAAGTATTTTCAGTCCGTTGGGATCAAGACCAACGTCACGCTCTGCTTTTCTGCTAATCAAGCCCTGCTGGCTGCGAAAGCAGGTGCGACATACATCTCGCCTTTCGTCGGTCGTCTCGACGACATCAATCTCGATGGGGTGCAATTGATCCAACAGACCCGCACCATCTATGACAACTACGGATTCGGGACGCAGATCCTGGCCGCCTCCGTGCGGACACCCAACCATCTGACCGAGGTTGCACTGGTCGGCGCCGACGTCGCCACCATGCCAGCCGACTTGATCCGAAAATTGGCGTGTCACCCACTCACCGATGCGGGAATCCAAGGTTTCCTGAAGGACTGGAAAGCGACGGGTCAAAGCATCCTGTGATGGCCGCCTTGCGCCTAAGCGGTCGTTTCGCTCTCGCTGGCGTAATGGTAGTGAAGCCGCTTTGGTAAAGCAGTGTGCTTTTCGTGAAATCGGAGTGGGCATGGCGGGCAAGGGCAGCAATTCGGTTCAACTACGGCACTACAATGAGCGCGTGATCCTCGACGCGATCAGGCGCTTCGGCCAGGTCTCGAAGGCCGAGATCGGGCAGTACGCCCACCTGACGCCCCCCGCCGTGGCTGCGATCGTCGAGGCTCTGATCTCCGGCGGCTATGTCAGGGAAACCGGCAAGCGCTTCGGCCGCAAAGGCCAGCCCTCGTCGATGTACGAACTGGCGCCCGACGGGGCGTACTCCGTAGGCGTGCACATTGGGCGACGGTCATTGGACGCAATTCTGACGGACTTTACCGGGGCAACACGAGGCTTCGAAAGCCACGAGTACGACCATCCCGATGCAGGGAACGTCCGGAAGGCTGGCAACCGGATGATCTCGAGGTTCAAGGCGCAATTGGGCCCCGCAGAGGCGGCAAAGGTCATTGGAGTGGGGATATCAGCCCCTTACTTCATCGGTGTCTGGGACGACGAACTGGGCTTCCCTGCCGAGGTGCGTGAGGCGTGGCGATCGGTGGATCTGGCATCCAGCTTCTTCGATACCGGGGGGCTCCCGGTGCTCGTCGAGAACGACGCGTCTGCGGCAGCAATCGCTGAGTTGGTCCAAGGGGCGGGGTCCAAATACCAGGACTTCCTCCACATCTCCCTGAATACGTTCGTTGGCGCAGGCCTGGTTCTTGACGGTACCCTTCAGACAGGACCGCACGGCAACACAGCCGCATTTGGGCCTTTCCCGGTCACGCCCTCGATGTTGTCTTCGGTGGCCAAGCCAAAGGCCAGGTTCGACATTCTGTTGCATCGTGCTTCGATCTATACGCTCCTCAATCATCTCGTTCACAATGGTGTCGCGATCAAACGGGTCAAGGAATTGGACCCGATGCCGGATGGGGCTGCTCGGTTCGTCAGCGAGTGGCAGGACGACTGTGCCGACGCGCTGTCCCAAGCGATAACGGGGGCGGTCGCGGTCGTGGACGTAGAAGCGGTCATCATCGACGGGCTCCTGCCGCGTCATCTCCTGGAGGACACGGTCGGTCGTGTCCGAGCGCGTTTCATCGAAACCATGCCAGCCGGTCTGGTAGCGCCTCACATCCTGGTTGGTTCATTGGGGTCGAGGGCTTCGGCACTCGGTGCCAGTCTCCTGCCAATCTACTCCATGTTCGGACCCGATACCGGGGTCCTCATGAAGAAGGCAATCGACAAGAAACCATTGATGGTCGGGTCCAGCGGCTAGATTGCCGCCGCCCTTCATTGGTGTGGAGCGCCGCTTGCGGCGATGGTGCCGTTGTAGGCCAGCACGGCCTCCACACGATTTCGAACTCCAACCTTTGAAAAGATGTTGGTTACATGGAACTTGACGGACTTCTCGGCGATACCGAGCTTGGTCCCGATGTCCCGGTTGCTCAGTCCAGACGCCATCATTTCCAGAACAGTCCGTTCACGCGGTGACAGGCTGGATAGTCGGGAATGAGGACCAGCGGCGCCGTCTCTTGCCGCCATGATCGCCCTGCTCATCGCGCGTGGCGACACAAAGTCCTTGCCCTCGGAAACAAGGGCGACGGCATCGAGGATCTCAGCGCCGGTCGAGCCCTTGAGCAGATAGCCAGAGACCCCCCGGTCGAGTGCCGTCTGTACATCATAAGCGGCATCCGAAGCGGTTACGATAATGATCTTCGTTTTGCCTGCGACCTCAACGATCTGTCCGATGGCCTCAAGCCCGCTCTGCTCCATGCTGAGATCAAGTAGCAGCAAATCAGGCTGAAGCTTCCGCGCTAAATCGACGGCCTCCCTGACAGAGCCCCCTTCTGCCACAATATCGAAGCTAAGCTCGACGCGGAGCAATTGGACTAGCCCGGCGCGGAGCACCGGGTGGTCGTCGATAACTATCCTCGCAGAGCTACGCACCAACTGTCTCCTGCAGCGGGAGGACCAGCCGTAATTCGGCGACGTGATCCGAAATGACCAGCGACACGCTGCCGCCTAGGCTCTCGGCCCTCACTTTGAGCGCCGTCACGCCCAATCCGCGACGAGCGCGTCTCGCTTTGTCTGCGAGAGCCATGCGATCTCGTATGATAACGAACAGATTGTGCTCCCTCAACTCGACGGACACGAAGGTCGCCTCCGGAGCGCCGTGGTTCCAGACGTTGGTTAGCCCCTCCTGCAAAAAGCGATACAAGCAAATCTTGTGATCACGAGAACATGAGGCATCCAAGTCCTCTGTCACCAGCTGTGCCGACACCCCGGACCTCCTCGACGGTGGGCGCGCCTAGAGCCAAATGACACGGCATAAGCGCTTAGGTCCGACTCTCGCTGATCTTCATTTTCAAGCAGACCGTCGGCATTCCGCCCCATTGTGCCCGCCGAGAAAGCTGAAGCTGTCAGGTCTCGCGACTTGTGCGACGGCGTTATGGCTCTACTTGCAGGGGACTATTGCAGTTCTCTGCAGCGGTTCGCTTTTCGAACATCGAACCGAATTGACGCGAGCCGGTCGTCGTAAAGGTGACGATGCGGGTCGATCTATCCAAACGCGCCCAACCTAGCTCGACAAAACGTGCGAGCATCGCTCGCCCCAAGCTGCCCGCCAGATGCGAGCGGCGTTTGCTCCAATCCAGACACTCCCGACAGAGTTCCGAGCGGCCGGCGGCGAGTTTGTCGATGTCAACGCCCAACTTGGCGGCAAAGTCCCGGCCCGGTTCGGTTAGCTGCAATCGGCCACCGCTGGGATCGAGAAAATTTTGGGCAATAAGGCTGTCGAACATCTGGACGCTCATGTCGCCGGCCAGATGATTGTAGCAGATGCGGGCCTGTCGTAACGCCTTGTCCTTTGGGCCGGTGCGGCTGCGAAGGTGCCCGGCATCAGCCGCGAGACCCATCAAGGCTTCCAGAACGCCCGCCACATCGGTCGACGCAAGCGCGAAATACTTGTGACGCCCCTGCTTGCGCGCAAGCAGCAGTCCGCCCCCATGCAGTCGGGCCAGGTGTGCACTTGCCGTCTGCGCCATAATCCCGGCCTCGGCGGCCAGTTCCGTAGCGGTGAGCGCCTTGCCGCTCATCAATGCAACCAGCATGTTCGCCCGGGCGGGATCGCCCGGCCGCTCATTATGGCAGCGCTTGGGATCAAACCGTCAAGAACTGATCGAAAGCTCCGCTTGTGGTAGGCCACCGCCCTCGCCTCTACGACCGTTTTGGGGCGCTTCGCCGACGGACGCGTATCGTCGCGAAGTGGCCCTAGGTTACATTTCAGCAGCTTCTGAGAGCGACAGAGCGTCATCGAAATCCACGCCCAGATACCGAACCGTGTTCTCGATCTTGCTATGCCCGAGCAGAATCAGAATAGCTCTCAGATTGCCCGCGGCCTTGTAGATGATTGACGCCTTGGTTCGGCGCAGGGAATGAGTGCCATACTCCTCCGGCGTCAGACTGATGGCGGTCACCCACTCGTCGTCAAGTCTTGCGTACTGGCGGGTGCTCAGGTGACCATTCACAGCAATCCTGCTCGGGAAGACGAAGTCGTCCATTGTACCGCCGCGTCGTTCGAGCCAGGCGAGCAGGCTGGCCCTGGTGTCAGCGGTTATCTCGAACTGCACCGGTCGTCCTGTCTTTTGCTGGACCACCGTTGATCCAGTGCGGATCGTCGGTCCTGCCACCAGAGTGCCGATCTTGATTTTCACCAGGTCGCAGCCTCGAAGCTTGCTGTCGATCGCAAGATCGAAGAGCGCCCGATCTCGCATTCGGCCTTCGCGGTCGAGAAAGAAGCGGATCGACCAGATCTGCTTGACCTTCAAGGCGCGCTTGGCGCCGACCTGCCTGTCGGCATTCCAGGCAGGTCTGCCTGCAGCAGCAGGGTTATACTGTGAGATACCCATGACAGTTCTCCTTTGGCCAAAGCGGCCGCAAGAGGAACGACTACAGCAACTGTCCAGGCGGTAGAGCTCGACCCCATTCCTGCTTTCGAGGCCCTCGTTGTTTCTGCCCAAAAGCGGAGACCCTGCCTAGGGATAACGGGACAGCTGTGCCGCCTCCATCTCATTGGCAGGTCGATTCGACTGCAGCCCTGAAGACCGCGTTAACCCTGTAGCCGCGTTTCGGCTATGGCCAGGAGAGCCTTTAATGCGAACGCCTGGATACGGATCCGCTCATGGCCCGCTGTGACGGTTGACTTGGTGCATTTGCGTGGTAACGTTCCCACCAGCCACAAGGAGAAGGTGTTGCGAAGGCGCAGGCCGACCATAATCGATGTTGCCGAGCGGGCGGGGGTGTCAAAGAGCACCGCGGCGCGCGCCTTGGCCAATGGTGAGAGCGTCCTGCAAGAAACGCGTGACCGTGTGCTGGCTGCGGCGCGGGCGGTTGGCTATGAGCGCAACCACCTGGCAGTGGGGATGCGCTCGGGCCGATCGGGCATGCTCGGCCTTGTCATTCCGGACATTGCCAACCCCTTCTGGGCGGATGTAGCGCGCGGCGCGCAGGATCGCGCGGCGAAGGCGGACGTGTCACTGCTGGTATTTTCCTCCGACTGGGATCCGGGCAAAGAGGAGAGCCACCTGCGCGCCCTGAGGCGGGCGCGGGTGGACGGCGCCATCGTCAATCCTGTTTCGGATGCGCTGGACGACCTAAACCGCTTCGGGTTGCCCTTCGTGCTGATTGGCTCCAGCGCCGAGCGGTTCGCGGACGTTTCAAGCGTCGGTTCGGATATCTCGCAGGCGGTGGAGCTGGGCCTGGATCATCTTGTAGCGAAGGGCCACCAGGCGCCGGTGCTGATCGTCGGGCCGCGGTCCCGCCTCGCCCGTACCCGGTTCCTGAACGCCGTGCAACGGCACACCATCGAGCGCGATGTGGATCCCGCACAAATGGTCATTGAAGACGGCGAATACACGCTGGAGGGCGGGCGCCAAGCCATGTTGCGGGTGCTGGATCGTCCCCGTGTCGGGCATATCAGCGTCTTTGCAGCCAACGACATGATGGCAATCGGTGCCATGATGGCCGTGCGGGAGCGGGGGCTTCGCTGCCCGGACGATGTGTCCATTCTCGGGTTCGACGGCATCCCCGCCGGCGCGTTCACATCGCCCGGACTGACGACCATTGCCAAGCCGGGCCGCGACATCGGCGCCCGGGCGGTGGAGAGTCTGTTTGACGATATCGAAGGACGGCCGGAACACGGCCGCATCTATATGCCGTGCCGGCTGGTGGACAGAGGCTCCCTTGCGGACCTGCTGCGCCAGCCCCGCCAGTTGGCAGGGTAGGGAGGACGACCCTTTATGAGCCACTCCAATACCGGATCTGCCTCGATCGCAGCGACTTCTGGGAACGTTCCCACAAGGTCTGCCGACGTTCCCGTGGCGGGGGAGGAGGGTGGCGGAGTGCAAACGTCTGGCCCTCCGTTCTGGGTCAAGGTGCGCCAGTGGTGGCCCTACTATGCGATGATGGCCCCCGGCCTGCTGTTTTTCTTCATCTGGCACTATGTCCCCATCTGGGAAGCCAAGATGGCGTTCGAGCAGGTGCGGATCATTCCCCCCAACATCTGGGTCGGGCTGAAGAACTTCCAGGTCCTGTTCTCTTCGCCCATTTTCTACCAGGTGCTGGCGAACACGCTGATCATCTCAGCCATGAAGATCGCGTTCGTGTTTCCGGTGCCGATCATCGTGTCGCTGCTGCTGAACGAAATCCGGCACGGCAAGCTGCGCGGCGCCATCCAGTCGGCCATCTACCTGCCGCACTTCTTGAGCTGGGTGGTGATCTCGGGCGTGTTCATCGCGCTGCTGTCGCCGACGGACGGGGCCGTCAACCAGATCGCGCAGAGTCTGGGCTTCCAGCCCGTCAACTACATGACCAATACCGGCACGATCCGATGGGTGCTGGTGGTGTCGGAAATCTGGCGGTCCGCCGGCTGGGACAGCCTGCTCTATCTCGCCGCCATCTTCGCCATCGATCCGCAGCTCTACGACGCGGCCGAAATGGACGGGGCCAATCGCTGGCAGAAGATCTGGTACGTCACCCTGCCGGGCATCGTCCCGACCATCGCCACGCTCTTCATTCTCAACATGGGCATGTTCCTCAGCGCCGACCTCAACCAGGTCATCAACATGCAGAACGCGGTCAACGCCTCCACCATCGATATCCTCGACACCTATGTGTACCGCCTCGGTCTTTCGACCGGTGAGTATGCGCTGGCGACCGCCGCCGGTCTGTTCAAGGCGGTGATCGGCATGATGCTGGTGATGGTCTCGCACATGGTCAGCAAGAAGCTGACCGGCAAGGGGGTGTGGTGATGGCCATGAACTCCCGCCGCACGCCGCTCGAGCGCATCGAATACATCATCATCCTGTCTACCCTGCTGCTGCTGGTCGTGTTCACGATCCAGCCGCTGCTGAACCTGTTGGCGCTGTCGTTCACTGAGCCGAGCAAGGTGGCGGGCTTTTCCGGCCTTTCCATCTTCCCCGACGGGTTTTCGCCCGATGTCTGGATGCTGCTGCTGCAGCACCCCAACGTGCAGCGCGGCATCTTCAATTCCATCTGGATGACTGCGGTCAGCGTGGTGATCGGCGTGTCCGGAACAGCGCTGATGGCCTGGGGCATGTCGCGCCCGGGCCTACCGGGGCGACGACTGATCTTCCTCTTCGTGCTCGTGACCATCGTTTTCGAGCCGGGCATCATCCCCGACTATTTCCTGATGAAGAACCTGGGCCTGCTCAACACCCCCTGGTCCGTCATTCTCTACAAGGCGATCAACGCCTGGTACCTGATCATCCTCATCCGCTTCTTCGAGGAGATTCCCAAGGAACTGCTCGAAGCGGCCGAACTCGATGGCGCCAATCCGTTCCAGACCTTCTTCCAAGTGGTGGTGCCGCTGGCCAAGCCGGCGCTGGCGACAATCGCGCTGTTCTATCTCGTCTTGCACTGGAACGAGTTCTTCCGGGCGATGATCTACCTCAACGACCAGAGCAAGTGGCCGCTGCAGGTGGTGCTCCGGCAGTTCGTGATCGAAGGCGACAAGGTGGCCATCGTCGGCGCCAACAACGTCAACAACAATCTCGGGCTCGCGCAGATCAACATCCGCGCCCTCAAGGCGGGGATGATCCTCATTACCATCGTGCCCATCCTCGCCATCTATCCGCTCATTCTCAAGTTTTTCACCAAGGGCACCATGGCGGGGGCGGTGAAGGGATGAGAGTGCGATCAAGTTCAAGCCGGTGGGCCGGCAAAAACGAGGTTTCGCATCGGGCAAACCGGTGACGACAACAGGTATATCTTAGGAGGAGACGATCCATGACACTGAAGAAACTGCTGCTGGCGACGACCGCCATGGCCCTGCTCGGCGCCACTGCAGCGCCGACGCTGGCGCAGACGACGATCCGGCTCGTCAGCAAGGACCTGCTGACCACCAATCCGGACGACGTCAAGGAAATCGAGGCCATCGAGGCCGCGCTCAAGGCCAAGGGCACTGATGTCGATATCCAGATCGTCGACATGCCCGGCTCGGGCTATGCCGATGCCCTGGGCGTCAAGCTGCTCTCGGGCGACATTCCGGACATCATCTACTTCCAGGGCGGCGACCAGAAGATGGCCGAGCAGAACATCCTGGAGGACCTCGGCCCCTGGATCGAGAAGTCGGAATACATCAAGGATGCGCTCTGGCCGCACAATGTCGAGCGCCTCAAGAACTATCCCTACCTCCTGTATATCTACCCGCCGCGCGCCCCGCAGCCGGTCATGCGCAGCGACTGGCTGGAAAAGCTGGGCATGGAGCCCCCGACCACGGTCGAGGAATATGAGGCCCTGTTCCAGGCCATCCACGATGCGGACCTCGACGGCGATGGCACCACCGGCAACACGCTGGGCCTGACCGGCTACGGCAACACGTCGGAACTGGATTCCATCTTCAACCAGGCGTTCGGCGTCACCGGCACGTGGATGAAGAATGCCGACGGCCAGTGGGTCAATTCGCGCATCACCGACCAGGAGAAGGCCAAGATCGCCTTCTACGCCGACCTCGCCAGTAAGGACCTGTTCGACAAGGAGTTCGTCACCAACACTTGGGACGTCAAGGAAGATAAGTTCTATTCCGGCAAGGCCGGAGTGATCTTCGGTTCTTCGCCGGAAGTCATCGACATCTATGGCGGTAAGATGCGACAGGCGCATCCGGGCGAGGACATCAGCCTCACTCTGCTGCCGATCCCGGAAGGTCCGGGCGGCAAGGGGCTGGCGGCTGTGGATGTGTCCAAAGAGTCGCGTGGCTTTGCCATTTCCGCGCTTTCGGAAAACAAGGAGACGGCCTTCAAGGTGCTCGATTTCATGGCGTCCAAGGAAGGCCAGGATATCGACCGTATGGGCTTCGAGGGCACGCAGTACACCAAGGACGGTGATGCGGTAACATTCACCGACGCCATCTCGACCTGGTATGCGCGCTTCTTCAACGCCGCAAACTGGCAGCCGCCGACCCCGCTGCTGAGCGACACGGCACAGCAGGCGCTCGACAACCTCAAGAGCGATTTCACGCCCGACAACGCCTTCGTCTGGCCGGCCGAATATGCCGCCGACGTGGACGCCACCGAGCAGGTCTATCGCTCCTGGGTTGCCAAGTTCATCACCGGCGAGGCCAGCATGGACCAGTGGGACCAGTTCGTCTCCGAGTTCAACGCAGCCGGCGGCGAGCGCATGACCGAGTACGCCAAGGGCGTGCTGGGCGAGTAAGGGCCCGATGGCCTCTCTCTCAAGGGGGGAGGTCGACCCGAAGGGCCGGGTGAGGGGTCGGAGCGTCGAACGCTCCGAATGCTGAACCCCTCACCCCGACCCTCTCGCCTCAGGGAGAGGGGGCGTCAGGCCCGAGCAGTCGGTTCCGTCGCCTCCTTCGCCCATGTGGAAGGGAGCCGCTGGTTCCACCCCACCTTCGGTCCCTCCCCATCAAGGGGAGGCAGGCGCAGGCTCGAACGGTTGGTCCCATCGTCTCCCTCCCCCTTGTGGGGAGGGATCAAGGGTCGGGGTGCACCAGCATCCAGGCCCGAAGTCGATCGAAATGAAGACAAGAAAGTCGAAACGTTCATGACCCCATCCTTCCGATCCCGCGTGCGGGCCATGATTTACGGCGTGGCGATGGGCGATGCCTTGGGGGCGCCGGTAGAGAAACTGCCGGCAGACGGCATTCGGCAGCGCTATGGCCGCGTCGAAAGTCTTTCTACGCGCTGGCACAAGATGGACCTGCCGCCCGAGCAACGGAACAATCGCGTGCGCGGCGACGGCATCGTCACCGACGATACGCTGATGACCCTGGCGCTCTGCAACGTCTATGGAGAGGCGGGACGGCATCTCGACGCCTGGGACATGGCGGATGGCATGGTGCGCCAGATCGCTTGGACGCCGCGCTGGATTCCCGAATTGCAGCGCGAGACGATGTTGATCGAGCGCCTGTTCTATCCCGAGAAATGGATTTTCCAGCGACACCAGCTGACCGCCTGCGATCCCCGCCAGGGCGGCATCGGCAATATGGTCAATTGCGGTGCGGCGATGTACATCGCGCCCGTTGGCGTGGTGAACGCGGCAAACCCGAGGGCGGCCTATGACGAGGCCATCGCCTTCGCCTCCGGTCACCAGGAAAGCTATGGCCTTGAAGCGGCTGGGGTTTTCGCTGCCGCAGTGGCGGCCGCCTTCGTGCCGGGCACGGATATCGACACCGTGGTCGAGACAGCGCAGGAGCTCGCCAAGGACGGAACCGGCGCCGCCATCGCCGACATCTGCGCCATTGCCCGCCGTGAACGGCAAAAAGGCAGCGACCACGCCACAATTGTCGAGGCCTTCCACGAAGCCATCGGCCGCTATTCGCCCATGGGCGACGACGTCAACCACACGGCCGACAAGGCGGGTCGGCTGACCGACGCCTACCAGCCCTCGCGCCTCAAGGCGATCGAGGAACTGCCGCTCGCGCTGGGGTTCTGTCTGGTGACCGGTGGCGATTTCCGCCGTTCGATTGCCGACGGCATCAATTCGGGCCGCGATACGGACTCCATCGGCGTGATGGCGGGGGCCATTCTCGGCGCGCTGCACGGCGAGGCCGTCATCGACGCCGGCGACCTCAGGCAGCTCGATAGCGCCAATCGCCTCGACCTCCTGGGGGCGGCCGATGGCTTTGCAGCCACGGCCGGCCAGATCATCGCCTCGGACCGCGCCGCCGCCAAGGCGCGCGAAGCCGCCTTCGCCCAACTCGACCTCGCCTAACCTGAAAGTTGCCCATGCTTTCCAAACAGCAAATCCTCGAAAAAATCTATGCCGGCTTCATCGCCAAGGCCATCGGCGTGCGGCTGGGCGCGCCCGTCGAGCCGACCATCTGGAGCTATGAGCGTATCCACGACACCTATGGCGAGGTGACGCAATATCTGCGCGACTTCAAGAATTTTGCGGCCGACGACGACACCAACGGGCCCGTCTATTTCATCCGGGCGCTGCGCGATTACGGGCTCGAGTGCACCGCCGAGGACGTGGGCAAGACCTGGCTCAACTATGCAGCCGAAGAACATGGCATGTACTGGTGGGGCGGGTTTGGCGTGTCGACCGAGCACACCGCCTATAAGAACTTGCAGGCCGGTATTCCCGCGCCGCTTTCAGGCGCCATCGCCACCAATGGCACGACCGTGGCCGAGCAGATCGGCGGGCAGATCTTCATCGACAGCTGGGGCTGGGTGAACCCGGGCAATCCGGAGCGCGCGGCCAAAATGTCAGCCATGGCGGCGAGTGTCGCCCATGACGGCGACGGGCTCAACGGCGCGCGGTTCTGCGCGGCGGCCATTGCAGCGGCGTTCGAGGCCAAGTCCATCGACGCGATCATCGAGACAGCGCTGGCGCAGATCGATCCGAATTCCACTTATGCCAAGGTGTGTCGGGCGGTCATCGCCTTCCACCAGCAGAACTCCGACGACTGGCGCGCCTGCCGCGACATGCTCGGCGCCGAGTGGGGTTATGACCGCTACCCTGGCGTCTGCCACATCATCCCCAATGCCGGGGTGACCATCATGGCGATCCTCTATGGCGGCGGTTCGCTGCCGCGCACGGCCGAAATCGCCACCATGGCCGGCTGGGACACCGACTGTAACGCGGGCAATGCCGCGGCCATTGTTGGCACCTTCCAGGGGCTCGACGAGAGCTGGGACAAGTACCGCAAGCCCATCAACGACTTCCTCGTCGCCTCGGGCATTGTCGGCTCGATCAATATCGTCGACATACCGAGCTTTGCGCGAGAACTGACGGTGCTGGCGCTGCAACTTGCGGGGCGGGAGGTGCCGGCGCTGTGGCTCGAGGACTTCACCCGCCGCGGTCTGCGCTTCGATTTCGACCTGCCCGGGTCGACGCACGGTTTCCGCACCGAGGGCTTCAACCAGATCAGCCTCCGGCATTCGGACGAAAAGCAGGTGGAAGGGTCGCGCGGGTCGCTGGAAATCCAGCTCGACCGACTCGAGCGCGGGCAGGGCGGACGCGTCTTCTGGAAGCCGTTCTACCGTCGCACCGACTTCGACGACGAGCGCTACCGGCCGATGTTCTCGCCGGTGGTGGACGCGGGGCAGACCGTGCGGTTCAAGCTTTGGCTCGACCCCTGGAATGGCGACGGCAATCTGCGTGTCGCCCCCTATGTGCGGCGCACCATGAGCGGCGCCATCGAAGAGACCGGCGCCTGGGATGTGCCCTCCAGCGCGGGCTGGCAGGAGTACGAATTCGTCGTGCCAGAAGGCGTCGAGGCCATCGACGAGATCGGCATCAATATCGAGTATTTCGGACGGTTGAAGTTCCTCGGGCGGCTGTACCTGGCGGACTTCGAGGTCTTCGGGCCAGGGCACCTCACCATCGACCCCAAGACCGAAGTGCAGGAATGGGGCGCCATCTCGCGGTTCACCTGGAACCGCGGGCACTGGACCAAGAGCGATGGCCGCATTCATGGCCACACGGCGTCCAATGCCGATATCTGGACCGGGCACTACTATGCCCGCGACGTGGTGGTGAGCGCCGATATCGAGCCGCTGGCCGGGCAGTCGCACCTGGTGACGGCGCGCGTCAACGGCACGGACCGCTTCTATGCCGGTGGCTTCCAGAACGGCGAGGCAGTGATCCTCAAACATGATCTGGGGCAGACGGTGCTGGCAAGTGCGCCGTTCAAGACTGAGCCGGGGCGGAGCTACAAGATCGAACTGGCCGTGACCGGAAGCGCGCTATCGCTCTCCGTCGACGGCCAGCAGGTGATGACAGCCGAGGACGCGACGTTCAGCTACGGCATGAGCGGGTTGCGGCTGGGTGCGGCGGGACGGATGGCCGTCGACCGCTTTGCCGTGGCGGAAAACTAGGAGGCTCGCATGCCGGAAATCGAACTGCGTCACGTCAGCAAGAATTATGGCGGCGTCAGCGTCATCGACGATCTCTCGCTCAGCATGGAGACGGGGGAGTTCGTGGTGCTGGTGGGGCCGTCGGGGTGCGGCAAGTCCACGCTCCTGCGCATGATCGCGGGACTCGAGGACATTTCCGGCGGCGAAATCACCATTGGCGGCAAGATCGTCAACAACATGCCGGCCAAGCAGCGCGATCTGGCCATGGTGTTCCAGAGCTACGCGCTCTATCCGCACATGAAGGTCGCCGACAACATGAGCTTTGCGCTCAAGCTCGCCGGCGTCTCCAAGGCCGAGCGGGAACAGCGCGTGGCGGAGGCGGCGCGCATCCTCGGGCTCGAAAGCCTGCTCGAACGCCTGCCGCGCGAGCTCTCGGGCGGACAGCGCCAGCGCGTGGCCATGGGGCGAGCCATCGTCCGTAACCCGCGGGCGTTCCTGTTCGACGAGCCCCTGTCCAACCTCGATGCCAAGCTGCGCGTGCGCATGCGCGGCGAGATCAAGGCGCTGCACCAGCGGCTGGGCAAGACGACGGTGTACGTCACCCATGACCAGACCGAGGCCATGACGATGGCCGACACCATCGTCGTGCTCAATGGCGGCCGCATCGAACAGGCGGGCGCACCGCTGGAGCTCTACAACAATCCGGTCAATCTCTTCGTCGCCGGGTTTATCGGCTCGCCCGAAATGAACCTCCTGACCGTAACAACGCTGGGGCCCGAGGCCCGCGGCGTGTCGCTGCCGGGCGGGGAAGTCCTCCCCATTCCCCGCCCGCTCGACCTGCCGGCCGGCACCGAGATCGTCTATGGCATCCGCCCGCAATACATCAGCCTCGGGCAAGGCAGCATCACAGCCCGCGCCGACGTGGTCGAGCCGACCGGCGAGGCCCAGGAAGTGCGCGCCTCCATCGGCGGGACGGAAGTCAGCGCCGTAATCCGCGACGCGGAATTGCTGTCGCCGGGGCAGGCTCTCACCCTTGTCGTCGACGCCGACAAGGTGCTGCTGTTCGACAAGCAAAGCGGAGAGAGGCTGGATCGGTGACGCTGGCGCAAAAGCACTTCGACGCCTCGGCCAGCGGACCTCTCACGGGACTGCGTGTAATCGACCTGTCGAGACTGATGGCCGGCAACATGCTGAGCCTGCAGCTGGCCGATTTTGGCGCCGACGTGATCAAGGTCGAACCGCCCGAGGGCGACCCGCTGCGCGACTGGAAGGAGGATGGACATTCCTTTTTCTGGAAGGCCTATGGGCGCAACAAGCGCTCCATCTGCCTCAATTTGCGCGAGGCCGCGCAGATGGATGTGCTCTGGGCGATGATGGAGACGGCGGATGTGTTCATCGAGAACTACCGCCCCGGTACGCTGGAAAAGATGGGGCTGGCGCCCGAAACGCTATTGCAGCGCAACCCCAGGCTCGTCGTGGTGCGCATTTCCGGCTTCGGGCAAACCGGGCCCTATGCGCAATATCCCGGCTTCGGCACCATCGTGGAGGCGATGAGCGGCTTTGCCGATCGCACCGGGTTTCCGGACCGCGAGCCGGTGTTGCCGCCGCTCGCCCTGGCGGACATGATCGCCGGCATCTATGGTGCATCGGCGACGATGACGGCGCTTTATGCGCGTGACGTGAAGGGTGGGGCAGGGCAGGTGATCGACCTGTCCCTGCTCGAGTCGATGTTTTCCGTTCTGGGCCCCGAGGCCGGTATCTTCAGCAAGACCGGCCGCATCAAGCAGCGCGTCGGCAGCGCCTCGAACACCGCCTCGCCGCGCAACGTCTATCGCTGCGCCGATGGCGGCTACGTGGCCCTGTCCGGCTCCACCCAGACCGTCGCGCGGCGCATCTTCGAGATCATCGGACGCCCCGAAATGAACAATGATCCGCGCTTCGCCAGCAATTCCGATCGCGTCAGGCATCGGGAAGTGGTCGACGCAGCCATCGGCGCGTGGTTCGCCCAGCGCACCCGGGATGCGGCCCTGGCAGAGATGCGCGGTGCCGGAGCAACCGTGGGTCCCGTCTACAACATCGAAGACGGCATGACCGATCCGCATTTCCAGGAACGCGAAATCATCGTGGCGCTGGACGATGCAGAGTTCGGCGCCATGCCGATGCACAACGTGGTGCCCCGGTTGTCCGAAACACCCGGCACCTTTCGGCGCGCCGCGCCCGAACTGAACGAGGACGGCCCCGAACTGCTGGCCGAACTGGGTTTCGACGCCGGCTTCCGAAGGCAATCCTGATGCGCTCGCTGCTCTATGTGCCCGCGGACCAGGATCGCTTCATTGCCAAGGCGCACCTGCGCGGCGCCGACTGCGTTATTCTCGACCTAGAGGACGCCGTGCCTGACGAGCGCAAGGATCTGGCGCGCGCCAATCTCACGGAGGCCGTGCGCAGCCTGCGGCAAGGCCAGGGCCAGGTCGCGGTCCGCATCAATGCCGGTTCGGAGGCCGACATCTCGGCCGCGCTAGCGGCAGGGATCGATCTTCTCGTCAGTCCCAAGGCCGACAGCGTCGCCGACGTGGAGGCGCTTGATGCCATCCTGCTGCGCCATGGCGGCGGCTCCACGCCGGTCCTGGCCACCATCGAAAGCCCTGCGGGCATTCTTGCCGCTGCCGACATCTGCAGGCATCCACGCCTTGTTGCCGTGAACGTGGGGAGTGAGGATCTCGCGCTTGCCTTGGGCGGCTCGCCTGATCCCGACGTCCTGCGTCTCCCCAAGCTGCTGGTGCACTACGCGGCCAAGGCCGCCGGCAAGCTCTCGCTGGGACTGCTGCGCTCGATCGCCGATTATGGCGACGTGGACGCCATTGCGGAGGCTGCGCGGGAAGCGCGCCGCCACGGTTTTGACGGTTCAACCTGCGTGCACCCTTCGGCCGTCCCCATCCTCAACACCGCCTTTGCGCCCAGCGCCGAGGAGGTCGAATGGGCGCGCAAGGTGATGGAAAGCGCCGGCACCATCGGGCTCGATGGCCAGATGATCGACAAGCCCCTGCGCCGGCGCGCCGAAGCGATATTGCGCAGCGCCAGCGGCCGATAAGGTCGAGCGGGCAGGGGGCACCACTCGACCCCTTCGCGGTCATTGGCGCACGTCATTAGAATTGTCAAAAGCGCCCTCTGAAATGGTTTCCTGCGCTCGACGCCACCGGCTCCAGGTTTTCGGACGTGACAATGCCCTGGACATCGCCATCCGGGGTGGCGGGCACAATGGGCCCGGTCTCGGCAGCGTCGATGACGGTCTGATGATCGATCTCTCGATGATGAAGGGCGTCCATGTCGACCCGGCCAGCGCGACAGTGCGGGTGAATCCCGGCTGCACGTCGGGCGACGTCGACCACGCCACGCACGCCTTTGGTATCGCCGTGCCGTTCGGGATTGTGTCGACGACAGGCGTCGGCTTGAGACCGTGCAGCGTCAGGTGTGGGGTCTGCGAGATCCGTTCCAGAATAAACGCTCGGTGATCGCTCAGAACCGGACGGCGATGCCCGCCCATCTGCCCAGGCGCCACCGAGCCAGTCTGCCGATAGCGCCGGCTCCACTTGATGGCCGACGACACCGAAACACCAAACCGGCTCGCCGCCTCGTGGCAGCTCTGACCCGCCAATATCGCAGACACAACACGTTCACGAAGATCGTTCGAAAGTGGTCCAGCCATTGATGCTGGCCTCCACTCCAGCACCAATCTTGAATCACAAATCAGACCAAGCCGGAATCCCATGAGTCTGCTTCAAGGTGAAACGATCTAGGGGTGCGGATCGTGCGGTTGTCTGGTTGGGCGTTGAGTCTGCGATGGCACCCTTTGCTGATCGCGTTTGATGTGTCAGGCATAAAGTCTGGCAGCGTAAGGACGGTCAGCCCGATGACACAGGTAAACTTCCGGATCGGGATTGGCGTCAATGGCGAAGCCGGATGTGCGCAGCATGGCTTCGGTGGCGGCTTTGTTCGGGATGAACCAGTTGGTGGGGTCGCCGGCATAGTTGTGTTCGATGAAATAGAGGCGGGGGAACCCCTCGTCCTGGAAGGGTGTCCAGTCCGAGAAGTCATAATCCGCCGCGGCTTGGGCAACTTCGGAGGTGCCGCGCTGCATGGTCTGGAACAGCAGCATGTCGCCCGCGACGTGCTCGTGGATCAGGTCCAGCGCCAGGAGGGGATGGCGAAGGTGGTAGAGCACGCCCATGAAGATCACGAGGTCGAACCGCTCCTCCAGATCGGCGACTTCGTAGACCGACTTCTGGGCGAACTCGATGTCCAGCCCTTCCTGTTCGGCAGCAAAACGCGCTTGGCGCAGATAATGGGGGTCGGCGTCGATGCCCAACACCCGGCCGGCGCCGCGCCGCTTCATCTCCATGGCGTAAAAGCCAGCGTTGCAGCCGATGTCGAGCACACTGCGGCCGTCAAGGTCATCGGGCAGCACATGGCGGAACCCCGCCCACTTGAAGGCAGGGTAGTCACCCAGGAAATGGTTAGGCGCCGTAGGCACGCCGCCAATAGTTATATTCTGAAACCAGGGCCCAAGTGCCTCGATCTGCTCCTGCAACCGGCTGTGCTCGTTCATTAAACACCTCCGGCAAGCATGGGGGCGGCGTCCTGCTTCAGCCGCGAGCGGCGCGACAGGCCCAGATCCTGAGCGAACCAGGCGATGGTTCGCGGCAAGCCCTCGGACAAAGGTATCTTGGGTGCCCATCCAAGGAGTTCCCTGGCCGCCGTGATGTCGGGGCGGCGGCGCTGCGGGTCGTCGGTGGGCAACGGGCGGTGAACCAGCGTCGAGCGGGTGTCGACCAGATCGAGGATCATGTCGGCAAGTTCGGCAATGGTGAACTCGCCGGGATTGCCAATATTGACCGGCTGTTCCGGGTTCGGGCCGGACTCCATCAAGGCCATGAGTCCATTGACGAGGTCGGACACGTAGCAGAAGGAGCGGGTCTGTTCGCCGGAGCCATAGATGGTCAGCGGCTCGTTGCGCAGGGCCTGCACCACGAGGTTGGAGATAATGCGGCCGTCATCGGCGCGCATGCGCGGGCCATAGGTGTTGAAGATGCGCACGACGCGCGCGTCGACGCTGCCTGCGCGCAGCATGTCGAAGCAGAGGGCCTCGGCGGCCCGCTTGCCTTCGTCGTAGCAGGCCCGGGGGCCGGTGCAGTTGACGTGCCCCCAGTAATCCTCGCGCTGCGGGTGCTGCTCGGGATCGCCGTAAACTTCGCTGGTGGATGCCTGGAGGAACCTGGCGCCATGCTGCTTGGCGAGATCGAGCAGATGGGCGGTGCCCGCAACGCTGGTCATCATGGTGAGCAGCGGGTCAGCCTGGTAGTGGGGCGGCGAGGCGGGACAGGCGAGATTGTAGACTTGGTCCAGCTTTTCCTCAATCTGCAAAGGCGAGCGAACATCGTGCGTGATCATCTTGAAGGCGGGATGATTGTCGAGCGGGCCGACGTTTTCCGGCCGCCCGGTCAGGAAACTGTCGACGCAGATGACACGGTGACCCGCGTCGAGGAGAGCATCGCACAGATGCGAGCCGACAAAGCCGGCGCCTCCGGCGACCAAAACGGTCTGCTGGCGTCGTGCACTGAGCTTTTCGAGCATGGGATTCTCCTGTCAGGCGGTGATGCGGCGGGGTGGGGTCTGGGCGGCTTCGAGGTCCGCCAAGTGGTCAAGCAGCTGGCTGGCACGGGCGGCGCCGGTGTGATGTTCGAGGGTGATCCGATGCGCGGCCCGGGCGATCCGGTCACGGTGAGTTCCACTGTCGTCGCGCAGAATGCGTACGACGTCGTCAGAAGAGGTTGCCGTCAGGATGGCTTCTTCCAACGGGAAGAAGTCGCCGAGCCCGATCCACTCATCGCTGATGACCGGCGTCCTGCAGGCGCCAGCTTCGAAGAGGCGCACGCTGGGGGACCAGCCGGCTGCGATCATGTCCTGGCGCGTCACGTTGAGGGTGTATCGCTGCTGGTTGTAGAAGAGCGGGTGATCAGCGGGCGGGAGGTGCTCAATGCGCGTGACATTCGCGGGCCAGTCGATGTTTTCAGGGTACTGCGGCCCGGCAACGACAAAGCGGCACTCCGGCAGCCGGCGCGCCGGCTCGATCAGCAGTGCGTCGAGCGTTGGCTGGCGGTCCGGACTATACGTCCCGAGATATCCCAAATCCCAACGCCGGTCGGCGGAAACCGGGCGGTAACGCGTGGCGTCGACCGAGCAATAGAGGGGCAGGGCCTTAGCGGCTCCATATTGCTGCTCGAGCCGATCGAGCACCTTGCCGCCGGAAAAGGAGAAATACGCATCAAAGAGCGGCAGCTGATCGCGCCGCAAATATTCCTCGTCGCCGCGGTCCAGCTTGGCGAGGGTGACGGGTGTGTCGATGTCGTAAAAGCCGAAAACCTGCGGGCGCCGCCGCGCAAGTGCATCGATTACGGCCGGCCCGTCCTGGACGTAGGAGCCGACGATGACGGCCCGAGCATTCGCGAGGTGGGCCGAAAACCGCTCCAGGAGGTCGGGGAGATCTCGGTAGAGGTAGAAGTCGCAGAAATCAGGGCTGGGGAGGTCACGGTGCGGTGCGTACCAGGGAACGTCCTGCTCCAGGAACAGGACGCGAGCACCTTCCTCTTTCAAACCGCGCAAAAGCGAGCGGTAGGTGGTGGCGTGGCCATTGCCCCAGGAGGAGGAGAGCGTGAGCCCGATGAAGACGATGTCATACCCTTGGCTCATTCTGCGGCCTCCATGGCGCGCTTGGCGAAGAGCTGGCGGATAACTCCGTCGGCCTGCCGCGCGCGATCGGTGTAGGTATGATCACGTAGGACCCGTGCGAGGGCGGCCTTGCCGATTTCGGCAGCTCGTTCGGGGGTCAGGCTTTTGAGTACCTCTGCGACATCCTTGCGGTCGCGCACCACGAGCACTTCCCGGTCCGGTTCGAGGAACAGCTCGAGACCCTGCCATGCGTCGGTGATGAGACACGCGCCGGCGCCTGCCGCCTCGAAGACGCGGGTGGCCGGGGAGAACCCAATGCTGGCCATGCTGTCGCGGGAGATGTTGAGAACCGCGAGCGGAGAGGTGTTGAAGGCATTGTGGTCGGCGGTGCGGACATGACCGACATAGTCGACGTTGGCGCTCATCGGCTTGTCGCCCCAGCCCGAGCCCCCGAGCAAAAACCGACGCTCTGGCAAGTCTGCGGCAGGCCGAAGGAAGAATTCTTCCACCCGCTGCTCGCGATCGGGCAGGCGATTGCCGAGGAAGGAGAGGTCGGCTGCAAAGCGCGGATCTGCCGGCACGGGATGGTGCGTGTCCGGATCAAGCCCGTTGTAGATCGGGACACAGATTATCGCGCCCAGATCCTGATAGGCTGTTATCACAGGGTCGCCGCCGCCATAGGTGAGGACGGCATCGATCTGGGGCAGCAGGCGCCGCAGGCGGTGGTTGGGGTCGGGTCGAATTTCTGCCAGCGTGGCCGGCGCATCCACATCCCAGAAGATGCGCACGGCATCGGGACGCGCAAAGGCCACGATCTGCTCGAACAGCAGGTCATCCTCGAAGCCCACGCCACTGGCTTTGATAACCACATCTGCTTCGGCTGCGGCGGAGGCCGCGGCCTTCAACGCATCGATGGTGCCCTCGTAGACGACGACGCGGCACCAGTCGGGCGGGTCGATATCCCGGTTTTTCTGCCGGTCGTAGACGTCCGGTTCATAGAAGGTGACATCGTGCCCCAGTCCGTGCAGCGCCTTGATGACGCCGCGGTAGTAGGTGGCCGCGCCATTCCAGTAGGCGGAAACAAGGCTCGAGCCGTAAAACGCGATCTTCATTCTGCTGCCTCCACCGATGCCATTGCATTCCGAACCCCGGCGCTCCCATGCGTGGCGAGGATGTCGAGCAGTTCGTCGACGCGATGGGTACAGGTGTGGCGCGAGCGGATTGTCTCGATGCCCTTCGCGACGAGGTCGTTCCTTAGCGCCGCATCGTCCAGCACGGTGCGCAGGTGGCGTTTCATCGCGGTGCCGTTGGCTGCAACGAGGTAGTCGACACCGGGGCGGAAGAGATTTTCGGCGTCCGTCCACGGGGCGGAGACCAGCGGGATACCGCAGGCGAGCGCTTCGAACATGCGGATGGTCGGAATGCCGGGAAGGGCCTCGACGTATGGGCGGCGAGGAATGTGAACGGTGGCCCGGTGACGCGCGAACGCCTCCGGTACACGGGCATTGGCGATCCAGCCGCCGAATTCGAGACCGGCGTGCGCAATCCGCTCCCTGGCCTCCCCCGGATAGCGAACGCCGCGCACCGTTCCGCTCAGTTGCAGGTTCGCCGCAGGTTCAATGAGGAACTCGGAAATCTCACGGGTGCGCTCGTCGTCGCCCCAGTTGCCGACCCAGATCAAATCACGCTCCGGCGCGATCTGGGGCAGGGGATGAAAGCGGTTGGTATCGGCGGCCTCATGCCAGGTAAAGACGTTTTGCCCCCAGCCGGCGTCGAGATAGCGCTGGCGCAGCACTTCCCCGAAGGCCAGGATTATATCGTAGGAGCCCAGGGTCAGCCCGGCGATCTCTTCCCGGGCAGAGATGGCGCGATGATGCGTGTCGTGGAATACGAGCGTGAACGTCCCGCCACGAGACCGAATTTGGCCCAACTGCGAGACGATGGTCGGGTCCGTCCACTCATGGACCACCACGACGTCGGCATCGGCTACCGCCGCCTCGTGGTCGAAATCCAGCCCGTACGTGTTGGTCTTGAGCTCGGGGAACGTCCGGTGGAAATCATCCTCGGCCCCCGCTCCCTGGTCGGCTATCAGGTTGGTACGGCTCCAGGAGCCGGCGGGTTCGAGGGCCCGCGCCTCGTGGCCCCGGTTGATCAGGTCGTGCATCACGCCGCGCAGGAAATGGGCGTTGCCGTGATTCCAATCCGAAACCAGCGAGTGCATGTAGAACAGGAAGCGCATAGGGTTCTCTCTCAGGCGCGCAGAAGCTGCGGAGCGTGGGCAAGGCAATCGCGATAAGCGTCGCGCATGGCTTTGGCCTGCCGGGTAAGGGTGAAGGTGCGGGAGTGCTGGTAGGCGGCCGCTGCCAATTCGCGGCGCCGCTCCTCATCGCGCGCGAGCTCGTCGAACGCTTGCGCGAAGCCGTGTGCGTCATGCGGCGCTACAAAATGGGCAGCGCCATCCCAGAGCTCGCGATAGGTCGGGATGTCGGCCAGCACCAGCGTCGCCCGCGCCGCAGCCGCCTCAAGGGGAGCAAGCCCGAAGGGTTCATAGAGCGAGGGCGAACAGAGGATCGCAGCCTCCGCCAGAATCGACCGCACTTCAGTGAAGGTAAGCTGTCCACGATGAACGGCTTGCTCGATGGGCACGTACTGCCCGGCCGGCCCACGGTTGTCGCCCGCCAAGATGACCGGCACGGTCGTGTGCGCTGCTGCCGCGTCGAGGGTGATGGCGTTCTTGCCATCGTCCCACCAGCGGGCAGCAGCGAAGACGAAGGGCTGTTTTTCGGTGGCGGACGGAATTGGGCGGACCGAATTGTGCACCACGCGCAGGTTTGCGATGGCGCCATAGCTTCTGGCCAAGGCATCGGCATGAGATTGGCTCGGCGCGATGACCATGTCGCAGTTGTCGAAGCCGGCGCGGTTCCGACGCTGCTGCCACTGCCAGGCCTCAGGTACAGCCGTGCCGCGCACGGCCGCGAACCAGGTGACGACGCAGGAATGGGAAACAACGAGCACTGGAACCGGCAAGACGAGGCCAGCCGCTTGCGAAGGCAGGTTGAGGTGCACGAGGTCCACCTGGCGCTCGGCTACAAGCGCGGCCAGTGCAGGGGGAATGGTGTCGAGCGCCCGTTCGTCTTCCACCAACCAATCGAGCGGCGTATTGAGCCAGACCAGGTCGCCGTGCCGCAAGGCTTCATTGCGCAGCGCGGCCGAAGGCTCCGGGCCCATGCCGGCGAAGGTGAAGCGGAAGCCCTGCTGGCGCAGACCGCCCGCCAGGTCCATGGCGTAGCGCCAGACACCGCCCACTGCATCCAGTGTCATCAGCACGTGCACCGATGGTGCAGCTTTCCTGCCGGGGCCGGCTAATTGTTGTGTGTCGGGCGTGGTCATCGTCAGGCAGTGGTCCGCACGCGGGAAATGGGGCGGCGCATGTCCCGGTTGTCGGCGAGCCAGGTCGCAAGGTCGCGCAGGCCATCCTTCCAACCCATGATCCGATGCCAGCCGATTTCGTCTTCAAGCCGCTTGGTATCGGCAACGAAATAGAGTTGGTCGCCGGCGCGCCAGTCGTCGGTGCTGATCTCGACCTTATCCCCGATCATGCGCTGAATTTCACCCAGCACCTGCAGGAGGCTGACGGCGTTAGCTGGGCCGCCGCCCAGATTGAAAGCGCGCCCGGAACAGCGCTCGATGTTGTCGAGAACACCGCGATAGGCGGCGACGGCGTCGCGAACGTGAAGGATGTCGCGCACCTGCTTGCCGTCGCCATAGATGGTGATCGGCTTGTCTTCCAAGGCGCGGATCAGGAAGTGGGCGACCCAGCCCTGATCTTCGGTTCCGAACTGGCGAGGGCCGTAGATGCAGCTCATGCGCAGGACGGCGCTCTTGAGGCCGAACGACTTGGCATAGTCCAGGACATACTGATCGGCGACGCCTTTGGAACATCCATAGGGCGTGCAGAAATCGAGCTTGCGATCTTCGCTGACGCCACGAGCACCGGCGATCTGATCGAGGGGGACGTAGCGGTCCTCCCGCTCGGACATGCCCATGTCGTCCAGGCCGCCATAGACCTTGTTGGTGCTGGCAAAAATGACCGGCGCGGTGCCGCCGGCGCGGCGAACCGCCTCGAGCACATTGAGCGTGCCGCGCGCATTGATGTCGAAGTCGTCGAAGGGGTGCACGAGGCTGGTCGTGACCGCCGTCTGCGCCGCGAAATGGAAGACAGCGCCGGCATCGGCGAGTGCCGGTTCCATGCTTGGCAGATCGCGCACATCGGTTAATACGGGATGTACACGATCGCCGTGGTTATCCGTTAACCAGGCCAGGTTCTGGTCCACCCCAGGACGGCTCAGATTGTCGATGACGATGACATCGTGCCCATCCGCAAGAAGGGAATGGGCGAGGTTCGAGCCGATAAAGCCGCAGCCGCCGGTGACGGCAATCGGCTTGGCGCGGCCGGTGACGGCGGGAGAAGAGTAATCCATTTGTGTTCGTGCTCCCTTGGCAACTTCGGAGACGCGCGCCGTTCCACCTTCGGCGAGCAGGCGCGCGAGGAGCTTTGGCCGCCCGGCAGCGTCATTGATGCCCAGGTGGTAGTGGCGAGGGTCGAACCAGAGACCCTCCTGCACTGGGACATCTGCAGGCAAATCACGCCAGGCGTACCAATAGAGGCGGTCGGCTGAGACCTCGAGCGCCGTGGCGAAACGCCGGACCTGCTCGAGTTCGTCGTTGCGCCAGGTCGAGTAGCCGGTTTCGGTGATCCAGAATTCCGCTTCGGGATTGTAGCGGTCGAGGATGTCGCGCATCTCGCGCAGATGGAGGTCCCACCCGGCCCAACTACCCTCTTCGCTGTCCCATGTGCCGGGGAAGCCGTGCAGGCCGACCGCATCGACGACGCCTAAAACCCCTCGCTCACCCATGAGATTGAGCCAATAGGGGTCGACGGGGCAGGGACCGCCGAGAACCGGTTTCCAACCGCGGCGCTTGGCCCAGTATGCCGCGCCCCCAACCATCTCGGAAAACAGCGCGTAGTCCTGATCTTCCCGCCAATCCCAGTCGAGCAGGTTGTTGGGTTCGTTCCAGAGTTCGATATGGGCGAAATGGGTCCCATGCCGGGTGAGGATATAGTCGACGAAATCGGCATATGCCTTGAGGTTCCGCGGCGCGCCGGACGACTTGCCGGTGCGGGAAAGGGAGGGCGGCGTGTAGTGGAGGCAGGGGAGCAGTTCCACCTGAGAGCCCACGCGCGGCAGGAGCCAGTCGAACCAGGCCTCGCCACCGGGCGCGAGATATTCTGCCCAGGAGACGTGGGTGCGCAGGTATCTTGCGCCGGAGGACTTCAACCCAGCAAGCGCCTCTTCCACCCGTTCGTAGTCACCGGGGCGGAACCATTCGACAAATCCGAACGGCTTTTGGCGCGGAGGAGCACTCATGAAACGAGGCCCCGCTGCTCGAGTCCCTGCCGCATTTCCGCGCCGCGGTCGATGATGACTTCACCGCTGACCCAATCCGCCAGTTCCCCAAGGCTGTCTTCCAGAGGCTCCCTGGGCTCGAAGCCCAGCAGGTCGCGGGCTTTGGAGATGTCGGCGAAGCAGTTTCGGATATCGCCGGAGCGGGCCTTGCCGAGGATTTCCGGCGCGATCTGAGGCCTGCCCATGGCCTGAGCCAACATGCGGACTACCTCCGAGATGGAGTAGGATCGGCCACTGCCGACATTGATTACCTGGCCGGCTGCGTCGGCTTTTTCCAGCGCAAGGCGGAAGGCCCGCGCGACATCGCGCACATGGATAAAGTCGCGGCGCTGCTCCCCGTCCTCGAAGACGGTTGGAGCATTCCCACTCGCGAGCCTTGAAGCGAAATTGGCAAGAACACCGGTGTAGGGGTTGGAGAGGGCCTGGCCGGCGCCGAAGACATTGAAGAGCCGCAGCGCCACAGCGGGTACGTTGTAGGCCTCGCCGAAAATCAGTGCCTGGCGTTCCTGAGCATATTTGGTCAGCGCATAGATGGAGGCCAGATCGACGGGCTTCTGCTCGTCTGTCGGAACAGGGTGAAGGGATTTGCCGTCTGCCGTCCGCGGGTTCCAACCGCCCGAGCGGATGTCGGCGGCACGGCGGCGCGCGTTCAGGACGCGTTCCCCGCCGGCTGTATCGTAGGCACCTTCGCCGTAGACGCTCATTGATGAGGCGACGACGACCTTCTTGATCTCGCGCCCGATCATGTTCTCGAGCAACACAGCCGTGCCGAGGTCATTGGCGCCGACATATCGGGCAATTTCGTATTGAGACTGGCCGACGCCGACTTCGGCCGCAAGGTGGATCACCTGCTCCACGCCATCGAGGGCCTCGCGCACCGCCGCGGCGTCGCACATTTCACCCCGGATGAAGTCGACGCCATCCGGAATAGCCGGGGCTGTGTCACCGTGGACCTGTTCGATCAATGCATCGAGGATGCGGACGGAGTAGCCTTGGGAAAGAAGCTCCTGCGTGACATGACGGCCGATAAATCCGCAACCACCGGTGATGAGTACCTTGGACACCTTACCCTCGCGTTCGGTTTGACCACGACAGGGGAAGAAGCCATCGGCCGATCAGTTCCTAGGCCGCAGGTTGGGAGACCGGGCCGCGACTGGCCGTTTCTGATGCTCCGAGACGGGTATAAGCCCACGGCAGAAGGGAAGAAGAAGCTGCAGCAGGTGGGAAACTGAACCCTGCATCGGCGCCAGAAATTCAGGTCACTCCATCCTGGATTGCTATCCCAAGTTAGATTTCGCGCGAATTGTTCAGGAGTCACAGTTCCATATCCGAAAAAATTGGAAGGGTAATCAACGGAATTGCGGAAGATGCGGCCGACTGAAGCATCTTCATCTTCATCATCATCAATGACTTCTTCAGGAACCGGTCGCGCAAGGCATCGTTGACGGCCGGGGCGCATCTGCCGCGCCGGCAGTCAACGAGGTTCGAGTATGAAGATCGCGATGATCGGTGCGGGTTATGTGGGGCTGACGACTGGCGCCTGCCTGTCCCGCTTCGGCAACTCTGTCTGCTGCGTGGACATCAATCAAGCGCGGGTCGACAGTCTTCGCGCCGGAAACATACCGATCTACGAGCCAGGGCTGTCCGACCTGATCAAGGCGAACGTCGATGCCGGCAGGCTGACTTTTTCAAGCAGCGCCGAAACCGCCGTGGCTGATGCCGACCTGGTTTTTCTGGCTGTTGGCACGCCACCGCTGCCGGACGGAGATACGGATCTGCAGTTCATATTGGGGGCGGTCGATGCCGTGGCACCGCATATGCGAAGTGACGCGGTCTTGGTGGTGAAATCCACTGTTCCGACCGGTGCGGCGCAGCTGGTGCGTAAGCGTGCCGTCGCCGCCCGCGGAGGCCGGGCCGTAAGTGTGGCTTCAAACCCGGAATTTTTACGCGAGGGTTCGGCGCTGGAGGACTTTATGGCCCCCGACCGCGTCGTGATCGGCGCCGATGATGGGGTTGCAGAGGATCGGCTTCGACGTCTCTATGCCCCACTTGCGGACCTGACGACGCTGCTTGTTACCAGCACAGCCAATGCCGAACTCATCAAGTACGCTGCCAATGCCTTCCTTGCGCTCAAGATCGGCTTCATCAACGATATTGCCGATCTCTGTGAGGCCACAGGGGGCGATTGTGCGGCAGTCTCGAAAGGCATTGGCCTTGATAGCCGGATCGGCGAAGCCTTCCTCCGGCCGGGCCCAGGTTTTGGTGGCTCCTGTTTCCCCAAGGACACGCGCTCGCTCGCGGCCACCGGCCGGCGCTATGGCGCGCCGCAGCCGCTGGTCGAAGCCCTCGTCGAGCGCAATCTCGAGCGGCAGGTCGCAATC
This sequence comes from Devosia oryzisoli, assembly GCF_014837245.1. Lineage (GTDB taxonomy): Bacteria > Pseudomonadota > Alphaproteobacteria > Rhizobiales > Devosiaceae > Devosia > Devosia oryzisoli. The sequence continues at coordinate 29,049 of NZ_JACYFU010000003.1, read as the reverse complement.
GGTAGACGCCTCAGTGCTGTCCTAGGAGCAGGTAGCCGGGTGACGGTGTTGGGTGCTGCCTTCAAGGCAGGGACCGATGATCTTCGCGAGTCTCCGGCGCTGGCTATCGTCGACGCACTTCTGGAAGACGGTCATACGGTCCATATTCATGACCCCAAGGCGCGTGAGGTCGGCGAGCGGCTGGTGACGGGTGCGAAGTGGTCCAGCTCTCCCTATGAAGCTGCCGCCGGGGCCGACGCTGTCGTCGTGGCGACAGAATGGCCGGAATTCGCCGCGCTGGACTTCGAGCGCCTCGCCCGAATGATGAGCGGCCGCCTCATTTTCGATCTGAGAAACATTGTCGATCGCAACGCAGCGCTTGCCGAAGGCTTTACCCTTCACAGCGTCGGCCAGCGACCCCAGGGGCCAGTGCGCCGTCCGCGCTCCGGTGGACGCGCCGCCATGGCCGACCTGGCAGCGTCACCTCTCTAGAAAGGACACTTCCATGAGTTCATCCGAACAGACCACGGATCACGACACCATCCGGAAATGGGCCGAAGAGCGTGACGGCCACCCCGCGATCATTCGGACCGGCGGCAAGGGCGGCATCCTGCGTATCGACTTCGGGGAGCCCGAGGAGAACCTCGAACCGGTGGACTGGGACGAGTTCTTCAGGGTCTTCGACGAGAACAAGCTTAACTTCCTCTACCAGGACAAAACCAGTGATGGCGGAACAAGCCGGTTCAACAAGTTCGTCGACCGGTAAGGCCATTGTCATGGACAGTTTGAACATGATCGAAACCGGGACCATGCAGGCGGCCGTCGTCACTGGTCCCGGGACCGTTGAGATCCAGACACTGCCCCTGCCGCGGCCTGGGCCGGGGCAGGTTCGGCTGCGGCTCGAGGGTTGCGGTGTCTGCGCCTCCAACCTCACGCCCTGGGCGGGTCCTGAGTGGATGCAGTTCCCGACCGAGCCCGGTGGGCTCGGCCATGAGGGCTGGGGAATTGTCGAGGCTATCGGGCCGGGGGTCGCCAAGGTCAACGAAGGCGACCGGGTGGCAAGCCTCTCCTATCACAGCTATGCAACCCATGACCTGGCGGAAGAGGACCAGTTGGTCCTCCTGCCGCCGGAATTTGCGGACCGGCCATTCCCTGGCGAACCGCTGGGCTGTGCCATGAACATCTTCCGGCGCAGCGAAATTCGCGCCGGCCAGACGGTGGCCATCGTAGGCATCGGTTTCCTTGGCGCACTGCTGACGCAGCTTGCGACGGCGGCAGGAGCCCGCGTCATCGCTCTTTCACGCCGTGAGTGGGCGCTTGAAATTGCCCGCCAGATGGGAGCCGCGCAGAGGATCCCGATGGACGACCACTGGCAGATCATCGAAATGGTGAAGGAGCTGACCGGCGGCACCTTCTGCGACCGCGTCATCGAATGCACGGGCAAGCAATGGCCGCTCGACCTCTCGGCGGAACTGACGGCCGAAGGCGGCAGGCTGATCATTGCAGGATATCATCAGGACGGCCCGCGCCAAGTGAATATGCAACTCTGGAATTGGCGGGGCATTGACGTCATAAACGCCCATGAGCGGCGGCCCGAGGTGTACCTCGAGGGGGTGAAAGCCGCTGTCGAGGCGATCAATGAGGGACGGCTCAGGCCCTGGCCTCTCCTCACCCACTCATTTGGATTAGAGCAATTGGACCACGCCCTGGACATGACGCGGGACCGTCCTGACGGATTCATGAAAGCTGTGGTGCTCTATTGATGGCTTTGATGGATATGCAACCCCTTGATGCTCCTGTCTTGCACAAGCCCAGGATCGGTTTTGCCGGCGTTGGCTGGATCGGTCGCAACCGGATGGAGGCTCTGCTGGGAAGCGGCGGCTGTACGGCCGCCGCCATCGCCGAACCGGGCGCTGAGAATGCCGCGGCGGCTGCCGAACTGGCGCCAGATGCCATCATGTTGGAGAGCTTCGAGGACCTGCTCGACGTGCCGGACCTGGACGGCGTGGTGATCGCGACCCCCAGCGCTGCCCATGCGGAGCAGTCCATGGCCGCGTTGGAGCGTGGGCTGGCGGTGTTCTGCCAGAAGCCATTGGGGCGCAATGCCCGCGAGGCTTCGGCGGTCGTATGGGCGGCCCGCCGGGCTGATCGGCTCCTGGGCGTGGACCTTTCCTACCGGCATACTGCCGCCATGGCCGCGGTTCGCTCGGCGCTCCAGGAGGGCAGGGTGGGGAACGTCTTTGCCGTCGATCTGGTGTTCCACAACGCCTATGGGCCGGACAAGAGCTGGTTTTACGACCGCGCCCTGTCGGGTGGAGGCTGCGTGATCGACCTTGGTGTGCATCTTGTCGATCTTGCCCTTTGGACGCTTGGTTTTCCGGAGGTTGTGTCGGTCGACAGTCAGCTCTTAGCCGGCGGAATGGCGCTGGTCGGCCCCGAGCAGGTGGAAGACTACGCGGCGGCGACAATCAAGCTGGCCAATGGTGCGATCGTGCGCCTCACGTGCTCGTGGAACCTGCATGCCGGTCAGGAGGCAGAAATCGGCGCGTCATTCTACGGCACACACGGCGGCTTGGAGATGCGCAATGTCGGCGGGTCGTTTTATGACTTCGAGGCCCGCGAACTCCATGGCACGGCTGCCACGACGCTTGTCAGCCCGCCGGATGCGTGGGGTGGACGTGCGGCGCTCGATTGGCTCGCCCGCCTCGAGCGCTCGGCACGGTTCGACCCGGCAGCGGGGGAGCTGACAGCGGTGGCTGAAGTGCTCGACCGGATTTATGGAGCGGCTGGCATTCGGGCTTGATCTATGTGCGACACTGGCCAAAGCGCTCCCCGCGTCCGATGACCGTCTTCTGCAGCCCCCCGTTCTCCGGCACCGCATGGTCTTCGGGCGATTCAGGCAAGGGCACGTCCCCATAGGCGCTCTCGTTGCGCTGCCGCGCCAGCTCGTACGTCGCCAGCGCGGCGGCTTCCGCCTCACTGGAGGCGACCAGCGCCGCTGCCCGATATGGCGGGATCCCGAACTCGCTGCTCATGAATTGCACTTCGCGCTGCTTTTCCATCGGCTTTTCCTTTCGGCATCTGACTGATGGGAGCGCGCGAGGGCGGCTGGAGTTGCGGGGCTTCACCTGGATGTATACGCGGGTCTTCGACAGATCAGCAGTGCCTGCTCAGACAGTGTCCCGAAGGCGGAGAAACTGCTCCGGCCGTTATTGTTAACCGCAGTTAGCAAGTGCAGCCTCGCCTGCTGGGTTGGCTTGTCTCCTTATAGCACAGGAGATGCCATGACTTCCCCCTTCGATCTCTACGTCACCGGCCTCAAGAAGGCTCATGCGATGGAAAATCAGGCCCTCTCCATCATGCGGCCACAGGTAAACCGCATCGAGCACTACCCGGAAGTGGCAGACCGCCTGAACCAGCATATTCGTGAGACTTAGGGGCAGATTCAACGCCTCGACGAGTTACTCGAACTGGCGGGTTCCGATCGTTCGACCCTCAAGGACACCATGCTGAGCCTGGGCGGAACGATGGCGGCTCTGGGCCATACCGTGGCGCCGGACGAGATCGTCAAGAACAGCTTTGCAAACTACGCTTTCGAAAATTACGAAATCGCCGCCTACACCTCGCTCCGAACGCTTGCCGAGCTGGCGGGGGTAAACCAGGCTGCCGATCTCCTCGGGCGCTCGCTCGATGAAGAAGTTGCCATGGCCGAGTGGGTTGAAGTCCAGATCGTTCCCCTGACGCAAAAATTCGCGGCATTAAGCGCCAGTGAAGAAGCGGCCAAGAAGTGAGGTGAGCGATATGGCAACTGCAAGCAATGTGGCGACCTACCTGCTTTGCCGCGATCTTGAGATAGGACAGCAGTTCTACGCGGCGCTTGCTGATTATCGGCTCGCGGAGAGAGGTCCGTGGTTCGTGCTCCTCGCGCTTGACGGCGAAGAGAGGCAGCGGCTGTGCCTCGTGGACTGGGTCAGTCAGTTCGTGCCCAGGGCGGCCCGTGGTGATCCGCAGGGAGCGTTTCTGGAAGTGGTAGTCGAGGACGTCGCCGCGGCCGTGGGTGCAGTGCGCAGTTTCAGCATCGAAATCACCGAAGAGCCTATTGCGGGAGACGCGGGGTCTCGCGCCACGGCACGCGATCCGAACGGCCACATGGTTGCGGTGACAACGCCGGCGGCGCGTTTCACGCAGCCACCGAGAAAGACCATTGCATGAGCAAGCATGCCGCCGATGCAGATGCGCGTCCGGAACTCGACCAGGTCCTGACGGATCGGGCACAAGGACCGGCGGAGCGCGCCGTGCTCGGGTTTGAGCCAATGGGCACGATGATCAGGCTCGTTGCTTTCGTTCTGTTTTTCGTCCTCGTAGGAGGCAGTCTCTTCTATTGGCTAAATCTCTGATGCCCTCGAACGCTGAACGCGCGCTGATTGGGGTAACCGACTCCGCGGTTTGCCCGACCCCCCCAAGTCCCGTTGGGAGCTGTTGCCTTTCTCAAAAGCGAGATGGCCTGACGACGACTAACGTGCGCTAAGCCCAAGGAGGGTGATCGCCAGGATCAGCCCGGCAACCAGGGCGAGAGGAACTGCGATCATCCAAGGCGAAAGCCGATCCCGCTGCGGCGCCGAAACTTTGGATACCTGCGGCGTTGGCGTGCCGCCAGCTTCGGCGTCCGTGCCGAGAGGCGCGGCTGCCGGGTCGAGAAAATCGACCTTATCGCCTGTTCGGCCGGCATCGATATCCGCGCGCAATTGGTCTGTGTTCAGGCCCCTCTTGCTCTGAGCCACCTGTTTTCTCCTTGCAGCCTAGCTTTCAACGATCTCGAAGGCGGTTGTTGCGCAAGGGCACCCGGTCGGGTTGGGGCACCTCGTCCTCGCTTGCCAGTTGGCCATCCTGTCCCGCAGTTCATCGTCCTCAGGGAAGTCGTTCTAAACGGTTTCTGTGGAGGCCTGTCGGCGCGGGCAAATTCTTCGTGCCATCTGTTTGCACTGTGCCGCACTTTCGGCGGCGTTGTGCGTGGCCAAGTTTCCGCAAAGACGTCGCCGAGTCGATTGGCAAAGCCACCGTCGTGCTCAACAGCGGTGCAGGGAACTTGAGCCATTGTTCTCCTCAGCAATCGGATGCGTCATTCGCCTTTATGGTGCGAATGCGCGGCGGCTGGAGAGGTTGCCGAAGCCTCGACGATTTGGCCGCAGATGCCAACTGCGGCAATAGGGTGTGACCGTCCCCGAAGCCCTCCTGCTTTGCACCTTGTCGCTCCGACAGCACTGGCCACGGTCACCCTGACCTCCGCCACGCGCCTCGTCATGGGGGCGCTGTACGCGCGGCTGCCTGGGTCACGCTCTGCTTTTTCGTGTTTCTCTCGCCGGCCATTGGATCTTTGGCTGGTTTGCATTCGTGGATGACCAGTTGAGCCACGGCGAAGCCGCGCAATTGGGCCCTTACCTAATGGAGATGGGGAGAGACACTCTCGAAAACTGGCAGTCAGAGTTCCTGCAACTGCTTTGGCAGGTCGGTGGTCTCGCTTACCTCTTTTATCTGCGATCGCCCCAGTCGAAAGAGGGAGCCGATCGTGTAGAAGCCAAGCTCGATGAGACGCTGCGTCTGCTGAGCCCCGAGCGGGCGACGAGATTATCAAGGCCATTGATGAAGCCTATGCTGGCCACAGGGCCGATCCTGGGGCGGACAGGAGGTTTTCCTAGATGTTGCCACTGGGATGGCACTACCCATGGGCGTCTGTGCTGAAGCTGCCGTACTAGTGCCAGTCACCCGCCCCGTAGCCTCGGCGTGGTCACAACATAGCCGTCTGCAACCAGTGCTGCCTCTACACCGTCCACTGGCAATCCGATAACCGCATCGCCAGCATCGACGGTAGCGAAGTATCTCCACTCGACGTTCTGCAGGTGAGCGGGCACGGCAGCCTCTGGCGATGCTGGCAGCGCCAGAAGCGCAGTGGGCTCGCCGTTCTGCATCACTTCTGAGACAAATACGTTCACTCTCATCCCAAGTGTCGGGGCCTGTAGTTATCCAGCAGGGCTTTCTCGATGATGATCCCCCTAATGACAGCTTCGGCGGGCTCGGCGTTGATCGGCGCCACGTACAGTTTGCCATCGACCATTGCGTGCACCAGATCGCCTTCGATGAAGTAAGTAGCGCGGTGCTTCTCATGGCCCAGCTCGAGTTCGAGATCTTGCACCAATGATTGCTCGTCCATTTGCCTTACGTCCTCCGACATAAAGGAAGTGTAGGAAGGTCGCGGATCCCATCATTCACTTACGTTAGCGCCAGTCTCTGCAGGAGAACCTCGAGCTTCAGCCCGACGTGAAGAAAAAGCTGGACGAGGCTGGTGTGTTGCCGGCCGATGTCTTGGGAGCACAATTAAGCCAGGGCGGCGTGCTGGACCTGTTCGTTATTCCGGACTGGCTTTCGAAGCAATCGCCGGCAACAGCGGCCGCTGCAGCTTGGCGGCCGCTGCTGCTTGTCACAGGAGCCGACAGTTCTTGTGCCTAGGGCGCCAGCCGGAACTCGCTTTTGTGCCCCCAAGATGCAACTTCCGCGCCCTCTGTCGTGTTAGCCAGGAAACGGGACGGAGAGGCGCTATCCTGAACAGCTTTGGACCTTTGGCCGGCCATATGCTGCAGCACATCGTGCTGATGAATGTTGCCGTCCCGGTGCTGGCGTTGTTGGTGCCCTTGCGCGCCTTGCCGAAAAATCTCTGGCGCACGTGGCCCTGGGCAACGGCGCTCCAGGTGGTGCTTCTATGGGGGTGGCATAGCCCCGGGGTTCTCCCCGCTGCCTTGGGCAACACGGGGCTCATGATGCTCATGCACCTGAGCCTCACGGCCTGCGCCGCCTGGTTCTGGCTGGCGATCTTTTCCATGCCGCGCGATCGTAGCTGGAGGGCCATCTTCGCCCTTTTGATCACCGGCAAGCTGTTCTGCCTGCTTGGGGCCCTGCTGGTGTTCGCCCCCAACGTCGTCTTTGATCTTGCCGGATCAGGCCATACCCATCTAGCCGAGGAAGCGGGGAGCGCTCTGGGCGACCAGCAGGCAGCAGGCATGCTGATGCTCGTCGCTTGTCCGCTCACCTATGTCGGGGCTGGCATCGTGTTGGCGAGCCGGTGGTTCCTCGATCTCGACCGGAATTGGGAGGCCAATGCCGGAAGATAAGATCGTCAAGGATCGAAGACTGACGCGGTGGCAGCGCATTGGCGTAGCCAGCCTGCTCGTGCTGGCTGCCTTCATGATGGGTGGCGTCATCTTCGTGGCGTCGGGAGTCTACAATATCGGTGCCGACCGGGATCATTGGTCGGTCACCAACCTCATCATCACTATCTTGCGGGACCGCTCCATCGCCGCCGCCGCGGGCGATGTGAAGGCTCCACCTCTTGATGACCCGGATTTGTATCTGCTCGGCGAACAGCATTACGTCGGCGGATGCGCGACCTGCCACGGGACACCCGGCCAGCCCCTCAACCCCATCTACCGCAACATGCTTCCCAATCCGCCGGACCTGACCGGTGCATTCTCCCACTATAGTGCAGAGGAGTTGTTCTGGATCGTGAAGAACGGTCTCAAGTTCACGGGCATGCCGGCCTGGGCCGGAGAGGGCCGGAGCGATGAGGTGTGGTCGGTGGTGGCGTATCTGAAGCAACTGCACCAGACCCCGCTCAGTGGAGAGACCCGGCCAGAGCCGACGCTGCCTCGGCAACAGGAAGTCCGGGGGCTGGGGACGTTGCCCCTCGAAAACTGCGTTCGCTGTCATGGTGATGCGCAAACGGGCCCCGTGAGCGCACTCGTCCCGACGCTGCAAAATCTTCCGCAGGCGTACCTGAAACGGGCGCTTGAGGAGTATCGGGCTGGCACCCGCCCGAGCGGGATCATGGAACCCGTTGCTTACGAGATGACGGATGCCGAAATCGAAAAGCTGGCCGAATACTACACCGGCCTTCCGGTCGAGGCGCCCACTGATATCGCGCCCGGCCCCTTGCTGGAGCAGGGGCGCAGAATTGCCGAGAGCGGCGTGCCGGAACATGATCTTCCGGCCTGCAACAGCTGCCACAACGGGTCCTCGCCTCAGATACCGACCCTTGCGGGACAGTCGGCCCGGTACATCGCCAATCAACTTCAGCTTTGGCGCCAGCCGGACTATCGCGACACGCCGCCTTATGGCTCCCTCATGGCGAGCATCGCCCAAAGGGTGTCTGAGGATGATGCTCTGGCCGTCGGTGCGTACTACGCCAGCCAGCCGGCTGGCGGGACGGCGCCACCATGAGGGTGCTGAATATCCTCGCAGGAGCGATAGCGGTTGCAACGCTTGGCGGTTGCTCCACATCACAGTCTGCACTCGTTCCGCGCGGTGAGCAGGCGGAGCGCATCAACACCCTGTTCTGGGTGATGACGTCCGGCGGCGCCGTCATCCTTGTGCTGGTCTGTGTCCTGGCTGCCATAGCCATTTTTGGCTCCGCAAGTCTCCGCCGCCGCCTGTCGGGGGAGGCTCTGGTCAAGGGGCTGGGCATTGCCCTACCAGTGCTCGTCCTGACGCTTCTGCTGACCTACGGATTCCTCGTCCTGCGTGCTGGCGCCGTTCCCGAAGGCACCCAGACGAACATGCGCATCGCCGTGAGTGGCGAACTCTGGTGGTGGCGCGTCACCTATACCGACGCCAGCGGGACCAGGGTCGAAACGGCCAACGAGATTCACTTGCCCGTCGGCCGCCCGGTGACGCTTGAGCTTACCACCGCCGACGTGATCCACAGCTTGTGGGCGCCGAACCTCGCCGGCAAGCTGGACATGATTCCGGGACGAACGAATGAGCTGACCGTAACCGCCACCGAGGCCGGCGTGACGCGGGGCCAGTGTGCCGAGTACTGCGGGGGCGCACACGCCTTCATGTCGTTCCATGTCGTGGCGCAGCCGCCGGAGGAGTTCGAGGCGTGGTTGGCACAAGAAGCCTCGCCGGCAGATCCGGTCGAAGATCCGCAACTGCTGCGGGGGCAGGAACTCTTCCTCAACACCGGTTGTGGCGGCTGTCACGCGGTACGAGGTACGGCGGCGACCGGATCGATCGGGCCGGACCTGACGCATGTGGGGTCGCGGCGGTCCCTCGCCGCCGGCACGCTGCCCAACACGGCCGAGGCGATTGCGGCCTTCATCGTCAACAACCAGCACATCAAGCCGGAGAACAAGATGCCGGAATATGCGCTGTTTTCGGATGAGGAGTTGGGTGACCTATCGGCATATCTGGAGAGCTTGCGATGATCGACTTCGAAAGCGCTTCGATCTGGCTGAACGTTGCCATCTTCGCGGTCGCAGCCGTGGTGGTCTGGCTCGCTGGCTCGCGGATTACCGGCTATGCCAATGCCATCAGCACCAAGACAGGTATCGGTCAGGCGGCGATCGGCATCTTGCTGCTTGGGGGCATTACCTCCTTGCCCGAGATCGGCGCCACGGTGACTGGCGCGGCCACCGGAGCCTCGCTTCTGGCCATCAACAACCTGTTTGGGTCTATCGCGGCGCAGGTGGTCATCCTTGCGATCATCGACATCGTCATCGGCAAGCGGGCGCTGACATCGGAAGTGCCGGACCCGATGGTGATGCTTCAGGGCGGGCTGAATATCCTGCTGATCAGCATCGCCACAGCCGGCATCACCGTGGGCGACGTCCCAATCCTCGGCATCGGCGCCTGGGCTTGGGCCAGTGCGTTTGCCTATGGGTTTAGTGTCTACATTCTTGCCCAGTCGGAGGGTCGCCGATCTTGGGTGGCTGCCCGTGGCGGCCGGGAGGACACCAAACTCGAACAAGAGCAGAGCGAAGCCCAGAAGAAGGCCAGCAAAGAGCATGAGAACCTCTCGATGCGCCGGATCATCGCCTGGACGGGGGGGCTAGCTGCCGTCATTCTCGTGGCGGGGTATCTGTTATCACGCACCGGCGATGCGCTGTCGCAACAGACCGGGCTTGGGGGGAGCGCAGTCGGATTTGTGCTACTGGCATTTGCCACGTCGCTTCCCGAACTAAGCACATCCTTGAGTGCGGCCAAAACGGGCCTTTTCACTCTGGCGGTGTCCGATATCCTAGGCACCAACCTGATCAATATCGGCCTGATCTTCGTCATCGACCTGGTGGCACAGGGTGAACCTGTCCTTGCGCAGGCCGGCCCGTTTGGCGCATTCGGTGCGCTACTCGGTATCGCGGTGACAGCTCTTTTCGTCATCGGCATGGCCGAGCGTAGGGACAAGACCATCCTGCGGATGGGACTGGATTCATTGGCTGTCCTCGTCTGCTACGGCGCCGGTATCGTCATCCTGTTTTTTCTGCGGTGAGACCATGAGCGAGCCCGGCATGAACGACTTGCCCAATAGCGGCCCCCGCCCCGCGAGCGAGCTCGAGGATCTCAAGCGCATCTGGGCCACCCCGGGAGGTTTTCGCCTACTAACGGCCGTCAACAACACCGTCGTCGGCACGCTCTATATCGGCGCCGCGTTCCTCTTCTTCGTGCTCGCGGGCATTCTGGCGCTGCTGATGCGCACGCAGCTGGCGGTGGGCGACAACACCTTCCTCTCGCAGGACCTCTACAACCAGCTTTTCACCACCCACGGCACCACGATGATGTTCCTCTTCGCTGTCCCGGCGGTCGAGGCGCTGGGGGTGATGCTGCTGCCGCAAATGCTCGCGGCGCGGGACCTGCCGTTCCCGCGTCTGTCGGCTTTTGCCATCTGGGCCTACATCATCGGTGGCTTGGTGTTCTTCTCCACCATCTTCTACGACATGGCGCCCAAGGGCGGCTGGTTCATGTACCCGCCGTTGACGCTCAAGGAGTACTCCCCCGGCGACAACGCTGATTTCTGGCTCCTGGGCATCGGCTTCATCGAGATATCCGCGATAGCCGGCGCCATCGAAATCATCGTCGGCGTGTTGCGGACGCGCCCGCCGGGCATGACGCTGGCCAAGATGCCGATCTTTGCCTGGGCCATGCTGATCTTTGCGGCGATGATCGTCTTTGCCTTCCCGGCCGTGATCCTCGCCACCATGCTCCTCGAGATCGAGCGTACCTTCGGCTGGCCCTTCTTCACGGCGGCGCTGGGTGGCGACGCCTTGCTCTGGCAGCACCTGTTCTGGTTCTTCGGGCACCCGGAAGTCTACATCATCTTCCTGCCAGCCGCGGGTCTGGTGTCCATGATGATCCCCACCATGGCCCAGACGCCACTGGTTGGGTACCGCCTCATCGTCGTCGCGCTGATCGCAACGGGCTTTTTCAGCTTCGGGCTGTGGGTACACCACATGTTCACCACCGGCATCCCGGGCCTCAGCCTCGCCTTTTTTTCGGCTGCCAGCATGGCCGTTTCGGTTCCCTCGGGCATCCAGGTCTTTTCCTGGATCGCCACCATGGCCGCCGGGCGGCAACGCTTCCGCATCACCGTGCCGTCGCTGTTTATCCTCGGGTTTCTGTTCATCTTCGTCCTTGGCGGCCTGACCGGGGTCATGGTTGCCGTCGTCCCCTTCGACTTCCAGGCCCATGACAGCTACTTCATCGTGGCGCATTTGCACTACGTGCTGGTGGGCGGCATGGTGTTTCCGCTCTTCGCTACCTTCTATTACTGGGCTCCGCTGGTCAGCAGCCGCATGCTTTCGGAACGCTTAGGCAAATGGACGTTCGGGCTGATGTTCATCGGCTTCAACACCGCCTTCTTTCCCATGCACATCACGGGGTTGTCCGGCATGCCGAGACGCGTGTGGACTTATCCGGGGAACCTGGGCTGGGACATCCTGAACACCATCTCGACCGTCGGCGCGTTCATCATGGCCGCCGGTGTGCTGGTCTTCATCCTCGATCTTGTCCGCAACTTTCGGTTCGGTCAGGGCGGCGTACAGAACCCCTGGAACGCCGGCACGCTCGAATTCCTGCCCAACGACGTCTATTCCACCCGCTCCATTCCCCATGTCACAAGCCGCGAGCCCGTCTGGGATCAGCCGGGCCTTGCCGAACAGGTTGATCAGGGTCTCCACTACCTGCCGAACGCACCCACGGGGGGACGGGAAACGCTCATCACATCGGCCATCGAGGCCAAGCCGCAGTATGTCCTGCAGATGCCGGGTCCGAGCTGGAGCCACCTGATCGCCGCTGCCGGCACGGCCGCCTTCTTCCTGTTGCTGACCGTGAAGCAGGTCAACATCGCCATCGCGTGCGGCGTCCTGGCCATCGGCGCGTGCCTGTTCTGGACCTGGCAACTGGACCGGCCGAGCCAGGGGGAGGTTCAGGTCGCGCGCAACCTGCGCCTGCCGACCTACATCACCGGGCCGCTCTCGCACAGCTGGTGGGCGATGGTGGTGCTGATGCTGGTCTCGGCCTCGCTCTACCTCTCATACGTCTTTGCCTACCTCTACCTCTGGACCGTTTCCCCGGAAGTCTGGGCGCCGGCGGGGTCGCCGGGGTTGCCCGGGATCGCCTATCCGGCAATTTCGGCCACCCTTCTGGTTGTCGGGACGGGTCTGGTTATCGCAAGCGGAAAGATGCTGCCGCAGCCGGGGCGCCAGAGCCCTTCAGTGGCTGCCTTGCTGGCCCTGGCAGCCGCCGCGATGGTGGCCGCCATCGCCGTCGAGGTCTGGGGGCATCTCGGGACGGGCCTTGACCCCGCCGCCTCGTCATACGGCGCGATGGTCTTCATGGCTTCCGTGCTGGAGGGGCAGATTGCCTTTGCGGTGGTGATCATGTGTCTCTTTGCAGGCGCGCGGGCGGTGACCCGGCAACTCGACAGAGATCGCCGCGTCACCTTCGACAACGCCGCCTTGCTCTACTACTACGCCGCAGCGCAAGGCCTGTTCGGCTTGCTGCTCATCCACGGCTTCCCGCGATTGCTTGGGTGACATCATGGACGACAGGCGCTCATCGAGGCAAATGATCGGGACACTGATCTTCATCCTGACCGGCCCCATTCTGTGGGCGGCGGACCTGACCATCATCTACGGCGCGCAGTCCTCTCTCTGTGCTTTCGGAGCATTGCCGCCACAGATCGTTGGATGGCTGGTGCTTGCACCCTGCGTGATCCTGATGGGGCTCGTCCTTCTGGCACTGGCCAAGCCGAGCCCGGTGTTCCGCGGCCTGACTGGCGCGTCGCCGCCGCCGGAACAGTGGCCCTTCTTGCTGAGCATCACGCGGCTGCTCGGCGGAATCTCCGTGCTCGCGATGGTCTACTTCTCCATCGCTGCGCTCCTCCTGCCGGCCTGCGGGCAACTGCGGTGATGGGGCGTGATAGTTCCGCCTGGAAGCCCCGCCTCAAGTCTCCAGGAAAGGCCAAGACGTCTCAAAGATGCGGCGCCTCATCCTCGGCAATTGGGCAGCTTCATCCTGTGGCACCAAACGACACACTTCCCGTTATGCCCTATAGACTCGCAGAATTAAGCCCTGCCTCTTCGAGAGCGGTCGCTCGTCCTCGGCGACCATCACCGTCACGTTGTTCAATGCTGAGCCCCCGGCCAAACCCGCCGTCCTAATTTCAATGGTGCAACCGAGGTGCGTGCCTATGTGTTGGCTGGCAGGCGAACGGAGGCGAGATGGAGACGATTTTTGCCGGTACTCTGCACGGGACGACGAGGGCCATCGAGGCTTGTGGGGTGGCGGTTATCGTAATCGGCGCTATCGTGGCGGGCGTTACCTTTGTCCGTCACCGAAACGCTGAAAATTCCTACCGCGAACTCCGCTCCACGCTTGGTCGCGCCATCCTTCTGGGGTTGGAACTGCTCGTCGCAGCGGACATCATCAACACGGTGGCCATCGCCCCCTCTCTCACCAGCCTAGCCGTTTTGGCAGGGATCGTGGTGATTCGCACTTTCCTCAGCCTGTCACTGGAAGTGGAAATAGAGGGCCGCTGGCCATGGCAACGTCCGAAAACCTAGACGTGCAGGGCCGAGTCCACCGAGGGGAACCGTCCGTAGCAGGCGGGTGGAGCTGGCGTCCGCCGTTGAAGTGGCAGGCTTCCTCCCATGTACGACAACACGGGCCCGGCTACGGCACCGAAGCCGAACTGACCGCGCGCACCGAGATCGTAGCGGCTTTTGTCAGCCACCACTCGGTCAGCCCTTGGCGAGCTCCCGCGGCTGATTTCTGACCACGCCCGAAGTTGCCGGTCGGGAAACTTGAACCCCGTTATGGCCGTCGCCTTAAGCGGACCGACTGCTTTTGGAGAGTTCGAGGCGGCCTGAACGTCCGATAAAGGGCGTATCAGTCGGGTGTGGCGGCAATCAGTGCCCCGGTCCACCCACCAAACGACGGTGACGATGTTCGGCTGAACCAATGCAAAGCTTATTCAGTTCCCCCCACCAAAGCGGCAAGCTCTTCCACTTTGTGCACGGTGTGTGCGGGCCCGGCCACGCGCAGAGCGGCTTCGGTGGCGTAGCCCCAAGTGACGCCAACGGAGGTGAAGCCCGCCTTGCGGGCAGCGTCCACATCTCGGCCTTCATCACCGACGGACAGCACTTCTCGAGGGTGAAGCCGGAGCGTGCGGCGAAGGGCACGGAATTTGGCGGCTTTCCCAAAGAGCGAGGCGCCGCAGACATAATGGTCGACCATCCCGGCCGATGTCCCCAGCACGCGGCGCACTGTCTCCTCACCGTTGGAGCTGACGATAGCGATCCGCGCGCCAGCTCCCTTGACGTCCCGGAGCAGGCGAGGCACCCCTGCGAATAGGGGGATCTCGCCTGCGACCTGAGCACTCTGTCGGCGCAGGTCTTGAGCGATTACCGGCATCTGCCAGAAACGAATCCCGAGATACCGGACGATCTCCCGGCTGGGTTTGCCCCGGAGCATGTCGATCTCCTGTCGGCTCACTTGTTTGAAGCCGTGCTTGAGCGCAAGGCCGCCCAGAGTGCTGATGAACCAGGGCGCGCTGTCGGCGAGGGTCCCGTCGAAATCGAAGATGACGAGCTTGTACGCCGTCATTGCCGCATCTCCAGCTTTCGAGCTTCAGCTACGAACGGCGCCAGGTTCGTCTGGAGCAGGTCCGCGATTTCAGGACGCGCGGCCTCGAGTGTGCCACCGACGATCGGCGGTTCTGGAGCGTACTCGGAAACCAGCACGCCCGCCTCGGCGAACTGGCGACCGCCGAGCTCTTCAGCCAAGGTTATGCCGAAGTCGATCCCAGCTGACACGCCGGCACCTGTAATGACGTGCCCATCGCGGACGACCCGTTCTCGCACCGGGGTGGCGCCAAAGCGCTCCAGCACTGGCACTGTCACCCAGTGGGAGGTGGCGCGCTTGCCCTGGAGGGCACCGGCGGCGCCCAGGATCAGCGAACCAGTACAGACGCTAGTGACGTAGCGCGCGCGGGAGGCCCGGCTGGAGACGAAGTTGAGAACGCGCTCATCGCGCGCTGCAGCGATCGTGCCGCCCATGCCGCCCGGGATGAACAGCACAGTCAGATCGAGAGGACAATCGTCCATGGTGATGGTCGGCTGAACCATAAGGCCGAGGTCGGACGAAACCGGAGCAAGATCGTGCTGGGTCGTGACCACATGTACATTGGTCGCCGGCAGGTTGCCCAGAAAATGATGGGGCCCCACGAAGTCGAGCGCCGTAAAGCCGGGGTAAACGAGCATGCCGATGTCATTCGTGCCGGGTGACGCAGGTGCAGCACGGGAGAGGGCGGGAAGCAGGGGCAGTGCAAGTGCAGACAAGATGAGTGAGCGGCGGTCCATGGCTGTTGTTCCTCGCAGGTGAACGGTTACTGGCCCCCACAGTAGAAGTTCGCGGCACGCTCCGGCTTGAATAAAAAGGCTACTTCGGCAGCCTCTTTGTTCAATTGTCCCGAGTGCCGGCTTGCTAGGTCCCGTTGCGTCAAAACGGAGACCTCACATGCCTGCCTTTCCCATCTTCAACCAGATTGCGGCGCGTCGCAGACGGCGCATAACGGCGCTGGAAATCAGCGCTCTTCCAGAGCATCGCCTCGCGGACCTCGGCCTGTCGCGGCTCGATCTCGTGGACGCCGCCCGACAGCGACACACCCGGGTATAGCCAGAGCATCGCACCGCGGGCGCGTCTCAAGCCGGCGGCTTCCCTCTGGCTCCGCCCAATCAAACCACATCCCTAACAAAGAGAAGAACAGTGTTCCAAAAGCTCTGGCTCATTCCTGCCGTGCTCCTGGTCGCCGGCGGCATCGCGTTCGCGGCAACCCGGTCCACACCGCCCGCCGACCTCGACTACAGCCTCTCCCACCTCTCGAAGGATGGTCACTACCAGGTCACGCTCGTTCCCGGCATCGATCCGGTGCCTGTGGGCAAGATGCACGCGTGGCTGGTCGACGTTACCGATGCCGCCGGTCAGCCGGTAGACGCTGACATCGTCATCGATGGCGGCATGCCCCAGCACGGCCACGGTCTGCCCACGGTCCCGGCGGTTACGGGCAAGGATCATCACGGCCGCCACATCGTCGGAGGCATGAGGTTCAACATGCCCGGCTGGTGGGTGCTGAAGGTCGAGATCTCGGGTACCGCCGGCGTCGATACGGCAACGTTCAACCTGGCGCTGTGACATGGACAGGAAGTTAGCCCTTTTCAGCGCTGCGGCCATCCTCGCGGCAATGACGGCAGGCATGCTCGCCTCTGTTCCGCGCGATGCGTCCGTCCGGTGGACGGATCGGGAGCTGCAGCTCATCTCCTCTTTGTCCCTGTCCGGCCTTCCCGAGCTGCCGCCGGACCCGTCCAATGCCGTGGCCGACGATCCTCGAGCCGCAGTCCTCGGGCGCAAGCTCTTCTTTGACACAAGGATGAGCGGCAACGGGAAAGTGGCCTGCGCCAGCTGTCACCTTCCGGATCGGCAGTTCCAGGATGGTATTCCGCTCGGGCGGGGCATCGGGGAGACCGCGCGGCGGACCATGCCGATCGCTGGCACGGCCTACAGTCCCTGGCAGTTCTGGGACGGGCGGGCGGATAGCCAATGGGCGCAAGCCCTTGGGCCGCTTGAGAACCCCACCGAGCACGGCAGCAACCGCCAGGCCATCGTCGAAGTCGTGGCGGCGAATTACGCCCAAGAGTTCCGCGCGGTCTTCGGCGCAGAGCCGGTCGAGCTGCCGCTGGACCGCGCCTTCGCCAATGTCGGCAAGGCAATAGCAGCCTTCGAGCGCACCATAGTGCCGCAGAAGTCCCGCTTCGACCTGTACGCCGACGCTGTTTCCAGTGGACAGCCCTCCGACGCATTGACTGCGCAGGAACTCACCGGCCTCAAGCTGTTCATCGGTGCGGGCAACTGCGTCAACTGTCACAACGGGCCGCTCTTCACCGACAATGATTTCCACAACACCGGCGTGCCCGCCGTTGCACACCTGCCTCCAGACACCGGGCGGGCCGGCGGCGTGGCGATCGTCCAGCGCGATCCCTTCAACTGCCTTGGAGAGTTCAGCGACGCCAAGCCTGAGGTGTGCACGGAGCTCACCTTCATGAAGTCGGAAGGCGAGGAACTGGTTCGCGCCTTCAAGACCCCCTCACTGCGAAACGTAGCGGCGAGGGCGCCGTTCATGCATGCCGGGCAGATGGCCTCTCTAGCCGACGTGGTCACGCACTATAGCGAGGCGCCGCTCGCTCCTGAGGGACACTCCGAACTCGAGCCGCTTGACCTCTCCCAGGAAGAGCAGGATGCCCTGGTGGCCTTCCTCGTCACCTTGAGCAGTGAAGCCCCGAGATGACCACACCATTCACATCACGCTCGAGGTCTGCATCTCGATCTGCCCGCGCTGAGCGTGGGTGGGAGCAAAACCAAACATGCGTTGGCAGGTCCGCGTCAGATGGGCCGCGTCAGAAAAATTGGCGGCGTGGGCGGCCTCAGTCCAACTGCTTCCTGCAAAGCCCAGCTGGAGCGCCTTGTTGAGGCGCGCCCACAATACGTAAGCCCTGAAGTGGAGGCCGGTCTCGCTGACGAACAGGTGCCGGAAACGACCCTCCGACAGGTTCACGATGCCGGCAATTTCACCCAACGTCAGGGGTTCATTGATCCGGCGATGGATTTCGGCCACCGCCCTTTCGATCCGCGGGTCGGTTGGCGTGGCGAAGCTGGCGCCGTCGATCAGCAGGGTGAAGCAACGCTTGGCGGCGGCCATCAAGGTGTTGGTGTCTGCTCCGGTGAGAAAGGCATGCTTGAGTTCAGCTGCCAAGCCACCGGTCGTATCGGCGTCGAGCGGCGTGATCGTCCTGGCGTTGAGCCGGCCGGCGATCATCCGCCCCACAGTGGACTCCGGATCGCAGAACAGATTGGCAACCAGATCGCCCGGAGCCTGGAACGTATGCTCGAAGTTTGGGGGTATGAGTGCACCCGAGTAGTGTATCCAGTCAGCATCCCGTCTTGTTCTGAACTGGCAGGTCCCGGTCAGCGCCAGCCCCAGCTGGATGGCGTGATGAGCGTGATAGTCGCTTGTCACATGGGTCAGGCCAATCCAGAGGCTACCGCCTTCCCAAAACAAAGCTTTGCCTGGAGGAGCTGTAACCATCAAAGGTTTGCCTGCCTATAATATCGGCGATTGCTTGATCTTAGGGCGAGATCAGGCGCCCAGCAATCTGGACAAAGATTTGTCTCAGAGGTGAATGGTCCGCTTGGCGCAAGGCCGCGCCCGACAGGAGCGGCTGCCTTTGGTTCGGCAGTTTCCTCACATTGTGCCCGGCAGCGTAAGGGGTGGGCGTACCGGCCTTTGTCGTCGATACCCAATGCGACGCAGTTCTGAAGTGAAGATTGGAACAGTAAATGGCGCGCATACTGCTGGACAAATGGATGCGCCGCTGTCCGCTTCTAGGGCAGTCACAGGGCGCCTTGGATGTCCAAATGGTGCGCGTTGCGGACATCGGGACGACACCTTCGCTCACCTCCCCGCTGTACTGCTAGCAAGCTGCAATGATCGCAAGCTAGTAATACAGCAAGACAGCGCGCGATTCGGATTACGAGTCCACCTGCAGCTTGGCGAGGAGGTCGCCCACGGCCTCATCGAGAAGGCCCTGCAGGTTCGTATGACGGTCGAGTGCGAGGCGGTGCAGCATGTCGCGCCTTTCGCGGGACAGCCGGTAGCAGATCTGAGCGCGTGCTTCGGTCTCTTCTACCAGGTCAGGCGCGATTGCGGTTGCGCGGAGAGACGATTTCGGCGGCGTGTTCATCGGCATTTACCTCTTCCACCTGCAAATGGCCGACCACAGGCGTTCGTAGTCGGTACGGGCCGGGGCACCGGCCGACAGGTCGGCAATCGTCATGCCGCGATGGATCAACTCCGGGTAGGCGAGGCGGTGGGTGATCTGGTGGCGCCAAAGAGTCGCGCCTGCAGATTTGAGACGCTCACGCGCGATACGGACAGCTGGGGACTCCATATCAAGGCGCAGAGGTGGCGCGGCGGTGAGCGCGACCAATGGCGTTGTGTGGGCGTTCTTCAGGACGTGCACCCACTCCAGAGCCAAAGAGATATCGAAGAGAAACGGACGGGCGCAGATCAGCGACATACCGGCCCTCTCGGCAATGGCGGTGGAGCCGCTGTAGCGAGCCGGTGGATTATCAATGACTACCACATCGTAGCGTGTTTTGGCGCGTTTCAGCAGCGCGGCAACTGCGCCGACTTCGGTGCTGTGCACGGCAAAGGCAGGGTTTGCGCTCACCGCATGCCATTCGCTGGCCGAACGCTGCGGGTCAGCGTCGAGGACTATGGCGCGGCGGCCCTCGGCGGCCGCCAGGCTCGCTAGGGCAAGTGCAGTCGATGTTTTGCCCGAACCGCCCTTACCCAGAGCGCGAGGACAATGGAACTGTTTTTGGTCATGGTCATCCTTTCCTCGGCAATGTCGGAGGAAGCCTGGCAAGGAACAAATGCTTGACCCACCGGCATACCGGCTTGCTGTCAATCGAGCATGCTCGCTTGATCACTTTGGGGCTGGTATCCGAGCCTGGGGTCGAGCCGATAGTAGCGGCTGATGGTTCGCGCCCACCCGGTCTGTTCATCGGCTGCAAGAACCGCCGAGGTGGTGATGCAGCCGTCCTGCAGCAGGGGATGGCCGCTAACGAAGCCGACTAGGCGGAACAATCCGCCGGGCAGGGCTGGACGGCCCAGCCAGTCAGGAGCGGTGCGTCGGCCAGTTCCGCCGCGCCGGGTACAAGCCCGGCCTTGATGCGCGCCGCCATGATGCTCTCATCGCCATGGACATCGAAGACATCCTCAAGAGCGTCGGGTGCCAGTGTGTTAGACTGACCGCGGATTTTGGTGGCGCGTTTTCATTGATGGCCAACCAGCGGTATGACCTCGTCACCCTCGACCTGGGCCTTCCTGACCAACAAGGTGAGGCTTTGGCGGAGGCGCTGCGGGTAGCGTCAGTCCCGATCTTGTATATTTCCGCTTGGAGCGCATCGGAATATCCTAACGCACCCCAGGCACCGTGGGTATCTAGGCCTTTCACCAACTCTGACCTGGTGCAAGCCGCCCTCTCCGCCTCGCCAAGGCCGCCGGCCGCGGCTTTTGGGCCGGCCGGACTTTAGCTTGACGTTCCCCGGCGGGTCGGATCGGTCCGCCAACCTAATCGAAAAAACCTTTGGAGAGCTTCCGGCGGCTTCGCGATGCGGACCCGCGTGAGGCGGATGCCGAAGACGGCCGCAGGTAATGCATGGCGGGCGTGCCCAACGAGATCGCAGGACGGGAGCGGGCACAGCCCCACCTGTGGTAGTTACGGGTTTCTGCGCGACGCCCTGGAGCGACGGTAGGTGGAGCTGAGTGCTCCTAGGGAACCATGTGCCGCTGAGGCACTCATCGGCGATAGATGGGGTAATCCTCGATAGCGCTGGGGCCATTCTTACGCTGGAGGATTCAGACGATACAACTTAGCGAGGGGGCTCGCCGTGCCGCGAGCCCCTCTTGCAATCAGTCACCCGAAGGCGCCTCTACATAAATGACCGGTGGTTCGCTCACTTCCGCCGCGATGACCTGCTGAACGCCAAAGCCCTGCGCTTCCAGCGCCCTTACGATCCCTGGGTTGGCGGCGACCGCCTGCTGGGCGTCAGGGTCGGTCGAAATTTCTGGGCATTCCACTGCGACGACCGCTGCCTCATCGGCTGTTGCCAAAACCCGAACTTCCTCCCGGGTCAGCGTACCAAAAAGCGGGGTTAAGCCTGCTGTCAGGCTACAGTCTGCTGTCGCAAACGGCGCACCCCCACCGGACCGGGTCGCGCCGGCCAGTTGCCTATTCGCTGCTGGTGCTCCCGCCGCCCTGGCGGCGACAGCCGCGATCCCCCCAATTGAGCCGGTAACGGTGGCGTCGCAGTTATCGTGCTGGTGGCCCGGTGCGTCGTTGTCAATGTGGCCCTTCCCGCCACACTTGTGCCCGTCCTCGGGACCAGCCATTTGCGAAGTGCTAGAGCTAATCGAGGCTGTCGACGCAGAACCACTTCCGCCGTTGCCAGAGTTGTTCCCCGGTCCAGCGTTGGAGTTTGCGCTCATGGTGCCACCAGTTGCTCCGGGCGCAGAGTCACTGGAATTGTTGCCAGGGCCGGCGTTCGGGTTTCCGCTCATCGCGGCACCGGTCGAGCCAGCGCTGGGGTTAGCGTGCTCCTGGGCGCTAGCCCCGGTTAGAGGCGCAGCCAGCAGGGCGGCACATAAAGCAATGGCGGATGTAGTCCTCAAAGCGGCGACACGCGTGATTTGAGCTCCTGTTTCGTGGTAGCTCAATAATAAGTCCTAGCGAGGAATGTTCCCGAAGATAACGGGATGATATTGTAGCTTAAAATTTTGTTAGGATAGCGTCAGGAAGCTGCAACATTGGGCAAAACAAGGCCATGATCAGCACTGGAGACCCGCGACCTCCACGCATAATTGATGAATGATGCGGCACTACAATTCTTCGGCCAGTGGCAGCAATCGGCTCGGCAAAGCACGGTCACCGATGGAGTTGACCAACTTCTCGACAGCCTTCCGCTTCCACTGCGTGATCTGGTTGGGGTGAAGCTGGTGCTTTGGTGCCAGCTCGGAGATCGTCCGCTCTCCGCGGATCGCCTCAAGCGCAATCTAGGCCTTGAACGCGGTCGAAAACCGTTTGGGTGTCTTCATTGTGAATCGTCTCTCTCATCAGTCGATCCACCTTAAACCTTCGTCTGAGAAATCGGGACCACCTCACCTGGAAGCTGGCGTGTCGTATGAGACCAACGCCGTCGAGCGTCCAATGGGATCGGCGCCATGCGTGGTTTTGGCCCGGGGTGGGCGCGTCACCGCCGACACCAGAGCGAGCCCTTTGACGTGGCTCGAGCTTCGCGCAGGCAGCATCGATGATTCCACGTTTCCAGCCGCGTAATTCAATTAGTCATCTCAGCACCCGGCAACATGCAAGGCTTGTAGGTGAGTGGTGCCGGTCAGAAGCCGTGCGTAATGCTTCTCGGCGTCACCATAAAGGGAGCCGCACAGGGCCTGCAGTCCAACGCGATCAATAACTTCGACGCGGGCCCGACTACAGCGCACCAGTTGGTCGGCGTGTAAATCGGCGCACGCAGCGCTTACTGCTGGTCGTGTCGCTCCCAGCATCGAGGCCAAGGTCGCGTGGGTAATCCGCAGGTGCCCTCCCTTCGCGCGGTCGTGCATCATGAGGAGAACCCTGGCCAACTTCCTGTCCAAAGTGGCTTGAGAAGTCGCCGCTACCGTGGCGCGGACCTGATAGCGCAGCGCCTCCACGTACTTCAGAAAATGAAGTCTGAGATCAGGCGCACTAGCAAGAGCAGCTTCGAATGCGTCCGCTGGAATCTCAGTTGCCGTTCCGGAAATGCGCGTGATCTTGCTGAAGGCGGCCAACCTGCTCCCCAACACCAAGCTAACGCCCGTCATTCCCTCGAAACCGACGAACGCTACGTCCGAACACTTCCCTGCTTCAGGGCCGGCGGTAAGGGATAGTACGGCTGTTTCCGGAAAGTAGACCGACGAGATGCAATCCCCGCTGCTTTCGATGACCTCACCCCTCGACAGGGACACCCTGTGGAGATGCGGCATCAGCATCTCAGAGTGTAGAGCGTCCAGACCGTTGATGATGTCGTTTCTCCATGGCCACCTCATTGATGGTCCTGTCCTCTTCGGCGGTTGCTAAGTCTTCCTGGAGACACTTCGGTCACCTTACCGATAGCGGCCCGAACCCCGACCCGTGGAAGCCGTTGCCCTTGGGGTCCCGCGACATGGGGTCCAGCAACAAAGTTCTTTTCACTGTGGAGGAAAACATGAATCGAAGCCATCGCCTATCCATCATCGCAGCGGCCGCGAGCCTTTCTCTTGGCGGCGCCGCAATCGCCCAGGATAAAGCGGCCACTGCAACTCCTGACGGCAAGCCTGCAATAGATCTAACCTGCGCAGAGCTCTCCACCCTGGACACGGCCACTGTGCCGGGCGTGCTTTACTTTGTCGCCGGATACAAGGAGGGCGAGCGCAAAGCTGCCGAGGCCGGAAGCCCTGCTGCCGACAATGCGGCGTCTGACGCTTCAGACCAGGAGGCCAGCTCCGGTGACGACGAGGGGAGTTCGGAGACTTCAGCCGATACAGCTGACACGAGCTCAGACACGTCTGGTTCGGACATACAGATCGGGAGGATTTCCGGCTATTTCAACATCCCAGTAGAGGATGTTGTTGTGGCCTGTGACGCGGACCCTGCCCGCAACTTGGGTGACATCCTCGACGAGAAAGCTGGTCAGCAGGGTGACTCCGATACCGAGACGGACTCCGGCGAGTCCAGCAGCTCGAGCAATTAGCCAACAGACACGTCAGCCAAGGCTCCAGGCACGACGTAAGGCAGGGCCAGTAGGCCCTGCCGGCTTTTTCTGGGCCGAGCAATATGTCGCCGGCTACAGCGAAAAACGCTAAGCGGCGGCGACCATCGACACCGTTGGAACGGCGTGGGGTACGCGCTCCGCTACCAGCGAGGCGCTAGGTCTGCCGGAGTATGCGGATCCTCCGGCAGGCCTGCCTTTTCGCACAACCCCAGGAGCGCAGAGTGGATTCAGGACCCATCCCGTTGGGCTGGCTGGCCCGAGCTACCTTTGTTGTCGCAGCTGTTCTTAGCCTCTTTTGGCTCTCGTGGCTGTTGACCCACGTGTTGTTCCTCTTGGTGGGGGCGCTTGTCGTCGCGGTCATCTTGCTGGCTCTTCGCGATCTTCTCACGCGGTTTCTGCGCCTGACAAGGAAGTGGGCTCTAGGGGGAGCCGTCCTTCTCCTGGCTGTAGTATTTGCGGTGTTCTTTTTCCTGATGGGCAGTCAGATGGCTGGCCAGTTCACTGCACTGCAGGAGAAATTACCTGCGGCTATCGACAGCATCAGGAATCGCTTCGGAGTGGACGTGCTCGCGCAGCTCCGCACCGCGCAGATCAACTGGATGCCGCACATTGCCGGCTACTTCCCGGACCTGATTGGCGCACTTGGCAGCATCGTTTTCATTCTCGTGTCGGGCGTATTCCTGGCCGTCAATCCAAGAATGTACAAAAAAGGCCTACTGACACTCCTACCGGTGCCCAGACGCGAACCGGTTGGCAAGGCCCTTGACAGTGCCGGGTACGCACTGCGGCTCTGGCTGGTCGGGAAAATCATCACGATGGTGGTCATCGGTGTCGTAACGACAGCGGGATTGTCCCTGATCGGCATACCGTCGCCCCTAGCCTTGGGTTTCCTGGCCGGGCTTCTCGAGTTTATTCCCTTCCTGGGTCCAATCTTGGCGTTCGTCCCGGCAGGTGCGGTAGCACTATCTGCCGGCCAGGGCAGCTTCGTGTGGGTCTTGGGCCTCTACGTGGTCATCCAGCAGCTGGAGAACAATCTCCTAGTACCCCTAGTGCAACAGCACACGGTAGAACTTCCGCCAGTGCTTGGTATGTTCGCCGTCGTTTCCTTTGGCCTATTGTTTGGCCCAATCGGGGTCATTCTCGGCGTCCCTTTGGCCATCATCATTCTTGTGCTGGTAAAGGAGCTATACGTTTCGCAGGCTCTCGGTGAAGACGTAAGTATCCCGGGTCGAGAGTAGCGAGGTTAGTCGGTGAGAGCGCTATCCGGAGCATACGCTCGGACGATGGGAAGAGATGATGTGTAATGCAACTCACAGGTTGACTGATGTTGTTCCCCGGGTTTTCCATCTGCGAGGCAGCTTGAGCACGGAGACTGAACGTGGCCTCCTCCGAGGGAGTGTCCGCTCGTGCGATGGATGAGCAGGAAAGGCCGATGCCCCGAAGCGGTACATCGCCCCAGAGGAGCGGTGGGTTCGTGAGCAAGTGCAGGCTCGTTCTGATGATTGCATCCGACCTCTGGCGGATCGAAACGTCGACCCACTGCGCTGGTGTAGCCTTCTTCACTTTCCTGTCGGTTTTCCCGGCACTGGTATTCATCGTCGCTCTGTCAGGCCTCCTGCAGGAGCAGCCTCGCCTGACCCAGTTTGTCAACGGCCTGCGGTTCGTCTTGCCGGACTCCGCTCTTTCGGTCCTGACGTCGCGCATTCACGACTTGCTGGCCGGATCCAACGAAACGCTCGGTTTTGGCCTTGTCACTTCAGCGGCGGTGGCTCTTTGGACCGGCTCGCGGGCCTTTCGTGGCCTGCTCTTCGCCCTTTCTGTGGTGCAACCCGGGCCACGCAGCCGCAGCGCGCCCATGCGGTGGTTAGTGTCCTTGCTCTTCATGTGTGCCGCAGCCGTTTTCCTAATTGTCGGCATAGTTGGGGTCGCCCTGGTGCCTCCATTGGCGGGTGCGCTGGGGGTCGCGCCCCGGCTGATATGGCTCCGTTGGCCGGCGATGCTTTTGTGGCGTTCATATCGTTCTGTGTGCTGTATCGATGGGGACCCGAGCAGCACGCATCCACCTTGGCTGTGGTGACGCCAGGAGCGGCGACAGCCTCCGTCCTGTGGGGAGGTGCTAGCTTCCTTTTCTCACTGTACACCGAAAGAATCGTCCGGCTGGAAGAAACGTTCGGTTCGGTTACATCGACAGTGGTGCTCTTGCTCTGGCTCTACTTCTCGGCTCGCGCATGTGTGTTGGGCGCTGTCGTGAATGCGCAGAGGCAGAAAGGGCGCTGCGTTCCGAGTTCAACCGGCTGTTGAACCTGAGGAAGTCCGGAGGCCAAAAAGCCTATGGCGATGTTCTTCAAAGTGCGCTGTAGAGGGGGCTTGTGGGCTCCGCAAGATGGTGGGAATCACGTAATTCGCATCCTGCCGCAAGGAATGATCGAACCGGCCTTCGGATCGCCGCAGGCGGGGCGGTGCCGCTCGCTCGAGGCTAGCGCGATGCTGATGGGTCATGTGCCGAGAAGGAGTACGGCCATCGAGCATGCATCGCCGGCCCGAGGATACCAGCGCGAAGAATGTGTAGCACCGCATATCAACGTATCAAAGCCGATGCGCTCTTTTCCGGATGCTCTCCGAGCAAGATAAAAGAACCGGGATGGGGCCCGCCAAAGGGCAATTAGCGTCGCGGGGGTTAGGTTTTTCCTACAGCACCGGGCATCAAAAGGAAGTGTCCCTTTTGTCATCGAGATGACGGCAACGACCTTAGCCGACTCCGGTTATCCGGTCAGCCTGCCAACGCAGAGCTTTCCGTGTAATCAAGAGAGGAGACGCAAGCATGCTACGCACAAGCACCGCCATCGCCATGATAGCAGCTCTAGGTGTGACACCCGCACTTGCGACCACCTGGACTTTCGACCAGATCGACAGCGACGACAACGCAGAACTGACCTCGGTTGAGTTTGGTTCTGTCGCTTCCGAAGCGGTAAAGTCGCTCGACACCAACGACGATGGGGTAGTGAGCGCAGAGGAATTTGAAGCGAACCATCCGGAGCTCGGCATAGATGTGTCTCAGCCAGTCGCCGAGTGGGACGCTTCGGGCGACGGATTCCTCGACGAGAATGATTTGCGGGATGGCATGTATGGCGCCTATGACACCAATACTGATCAGGTTTTGGAAGAGAGCGAATTCGACCAGTTCTCCGTGGCCGACGCTGGCGAAACTGCCGGGGGGGGCGAGTCGGCTTCCGAGACCTTGCAGTCGAACCGCATTATTGGGCTCGCCGACTGGAATTACTCGTCCATTTACAACGGCGGTATCAGCCTGGACTGGCTGATCGGAAGCGACGCGCTCAATGAAGCCGGCGATGACCTTGGGCAGGTCGAGAATGTCTTGCTTGCACCTGATGGCAAGGTGCTGTCGATCGTGGCAGAGATCGGCGGTTTCTTCGAGTTGGCCGACACCCATGTGAACATTCCATGGGACAAGGTTGAGATGGCCGATAACGGCGTTATCGTGCCAGTCACCGCAGATAATATCGAGGATTATTCCCTGTTCCAGGACGAGTATCTGCGGCAGCAGGACGCCGCCTCCAACATCCAGAAGGTGGAAGGCGACGGGCCGGGGGAGGTCATTACAGGACCCCGTGTGTGGAGAGCCACAGAGCTCATTGGGGATTACGCTCGCATCCAAGAAAATGGCATCTTCCGTGGGTACGGCATAGTTGACGATGTTGTCATCGCAGATGGTCAGGTGTCCGCGACGATCATCTCGCCTGACGGCGTCGGTGGCTACTATGGATACCCCTATTACGGGTCGAACTGGGATGTGGGTAGCCCGTATTACGACCTGCCGTACGAGCGCTCCGAAACAGGCAACCTCGAGCCGTTCAACTACGACGAACTCGACGCGACCCAACCAAGCGAAGGGTAGTCTGAGCCCATCACGGCGTCGGGCCATCGACTATTGGGTCGGCGGCCCGGCATGCTCCGGCGTAGCAGGTAATTACGGTGCCACCCCTAGGTCCCGGCTGGGCCTCCGGCATTGTGGTCGTCAGGAAGCCAGCCTTAGAAGTCCCTGAAGGCACCGCACATCCAAGGCATTTCGAACTAGGAGATCATCGTGAAAGCATATGCCATAGCCTTTTCTTCAGTGGCGCTTCTGGCCTGGCAAACTCCGCTAGCAGCGCAACCGACGCGATATGAGGCCTGTACAACGGGCATCAGTGTCGAAGGCTTGATTGATGATCTGGATGTATATGGGCCTGGGGCCGATCCGGTTGGCGAAACTGAAGATCTTATCATCGACGATAGCGGCCGTGTCCTTGCTCTTCGTGCAGAACTCGGTGGTTTCATGGGGCTGGGAGAAACACACGTAAGTCTACCTTGGAGGACTGTAGAGGTTGGCGAAACCTGGGTCAGATCATTGGCGCTTGCGGAGGGGGTGGAGGGTTTGACGCCGCTGTCCGATCAGGCACTCGTTCAGGAACTGGTTGGTTCAGGCAACTCTGAAACTGCTCATGCATATCGCGCCTCCGAATTGATCGGAGATTTCGTGAGGACTGCAGATGGTGATGATGGCTTTGCCAACCTCGGCGTCGTCGATGATCTGCTCATAGACAAAGACCTTGTTAAGGCCGTCATCATCGCGCCTGACGCAGGTCTTGGCTTTGCGGAGAAGTACGCGGTGCCGTTCGACGATTATCTAAAAGGGGGGTGGACACCCGCGTCGACGGCTTTTGATCTGGCGTTCCAACAGAACGAAGTCGAGCAGATCGAAGCCTTTGACTGCTAAGGCGAACTCAGCAGGACCGGCTCTTACCCAACCACCGATCAGCGTGGGCACGCTGGCTCAGGAAGGTGCAGCCGACCGGGCGCCTTTCCATGGAACGAATATCACCGACCTCGAGACCTCTGTGTTCCGGAGCTTGAAGTGAGGATGGTGAGTCCCGCCACTTTATCCTCGCAACGGGGAGTAGGGCCGGTCCAAGAGGAAGACCTCGTCGGTATCTTCGATCTTAAACTCGCGGTCGCCGACCATTTTGAGCGGACGTCCGTCCGAAAGCTGCATTCTCTTCAAGCCATCCGCCTCCACTTCATAAACAGTCACCGAGGCGCCTCCTGCTGCGGTTGCTTCGTAGGTGCTGATGATCTTGTCCACGTGACCTCTCCCTCGGCATAGTTTGGCAGTCTATAGGGCATAACGGGAAGGTCGGCGTTTGGTGCCACGGGATGAAGCTGGACACCCGCAAAAACCCTCGCGCCTTTGATGCTGTCGTGATTCACTGACGATGCTTGATCATGGAGCATCGTCATGGACCCACAGTCGCTGTTCAGCCTGAACGATCACCTGGAGGC
>NZ_JACYFU010000002.1 GCF_014837245.1 Devosia oryzisoli | reverse complement strand
AAAGCGCCTGATCCTGGCGCAGCAGCCCGCAGCAGAAGCGCCAAACTTGCCGAAAGCACTGATCCCACACTGGCATCATGCCGCCGCCGCTCTCATTGACCCAGTTTTTGCGGGTGTCCAGCTGCCCAATTGCCGAGGATGAGGCGCCGCATCTTTGATACGTATCGGCCCTTCCTGGAGACTTGATGCGGGGCTTTCGGTCGGCACCATCACGCCTCATCACCGCAGTTGCCCGCAGGCCGGCAGGAGGATCGCCGCAATGGAGAAGTAGATCATCGCGAGCACAGAGATTACCGCGAGCAGCCGCGTGATGCTCAGCAAGAAGGGCCACTGTTCCGGCCCCGGCGACGCGCCCGTCATGCCGCGGAAGACCGGGCGCGGTTTGACCAGTTCCAGAAGGACGAGCCCCATCAGGATCACGCAGGGGGCAAGCACCGGCCATCCGACTCAGCGCGATGTGCTGCAGCATATGGCCGGCCAAAGGTCCAAAGCTGTTCAGGATAGCGCCTCTCCGTTCCCCCGTTATGGGCTAACACAAGGAGCGCTGCGCAACTTTGCACATGAAATAATATGAGCGGGTGCTCTGGAGCCAAGGGCGACACACTCTCAGCCTTGATCAGGCAGCAGCGGCCGCCATGCTGCAGCGGCCGCCGTTGTGGGTGATTACTTCGAAAGCCAGTCCGGAATAACGAACAGGTCCAGCACGCCGCCTTGGCTCAATTGTGCTCCCACGACATCGGCGGGCAACACACCAGCCTCGTCCAGCTTTTCCTTCACGTCTGGTTGGAGCTCAAGGTTGTCCTGCAAAGACTGGATGTTGGCCTTGTTCGACTCTGCAGCCTGTTCGATTTGGCTGACATCCTCCGGTGTCAGTGCCTCAGTGACCACAACGATGTTGATTTCCTGCACAGACGAACCGCCAGAATTAGTCGTCTCTCCGGCTTTCAGCATCTGGTCGTATACCGACTGGCCCACAAGCACTGAGTATGCCCTGATCCGCTCGCTCTCGTCCTGGATGTCGGCAATACGCTCGGGGTTTTGCCAAGTCATCGTCTGGCCGTTCTGCTCTGTCGTTGCTTCCTGAGCAAGCAAGGGACCGGCGGGAATGGCCAAAGCTCCGGCCACGAGTGCTGCAAGTGCGATGGACTTCATTGGTACTCCTTTCTGTGTCGGTTGCTATGCCAGCGCGCCGACGTTTCGGGGCACGGTGACCAAGAGGCAATCGACCGCTTCCACCATGGTTCCTGCCACCTCAGCGACTTGTGACTGGGCGAATGCGTTTCGTCCTGACGAAGAACGCAGTATGTCAGCACAATTTGCCGTCCACTCTTTGGCGGAAAATCGAGCTTCTTAGCAGCGGCAAGGGGCCGGCTGCAGCGCTCCTGCTCAGGTTGCCGGTGCCGCACGGGGGGCAAAAGCAAAGTCGAAACCTGCGTACAGCCCTCCCGACCCAGCCGTTGGCCTCTGAAGGCGGCCTCGCCCGCGGGTGCCAGGTCACGAAAAACGTGCGGTCAAAGCAGAAAAAAGAATAACCCACTCCTAACCCATAATAAAAAGCGACGCACTATCGGAGACAGAAGGATAAAGAGAAATAGTAAATTGTGAATAAAGCACTCGTACCTTCATCAAACTACTAGAGAAATGGTCGCATTGTGGACGCAAATGCGACATGATCGCACCAGCAATCGGGGAAATTCAACTCGGGTAGGATCCTTACCGCCAAGTCCGGCCATGCCTTCACGGGCTTTCAGGAAAGGCTTGCCGCCGTCTGGGAAAGCTATAAGCCGCGCCTGCGCGACCATGCGCTCGGCCTGCTTCGCGCCAGCGAATGGTCGGAAGACCATATCGGCTCGGGCACGATCCTGAACGGCACGATCGAAGCAATCGAGATTCAGGACAGCCGGACCAACCTGACGAACAACCTAGTCTTCTGGCAGAACCGCTACGGGCACGCCAACCGCGATCATCGCACCTTGCTGGAGGCGACATCGGACCCAAAGCTGCGTCGCGAACTTGAGGCCCTGCTGTTCGGCCTTTTCAGCGGTGGGGCCGATGAGGGTGCGACGTTTGGCCGGCTCGGCGAGTTGACAGGCGGCAAGTACCCGCTCCTGGCGTACCTTTATTTTCTGAAGGACATGGATCGGTTTATGCCGATCCAGCCGACCGGCTTCGACCTTGCCTTCCGGGCGCTTGGCATCGACTTCTCAACTCTGCGCCAATGCAACTGGGAGAACTATTCGACCTACAACCAAACGCTTGTCGCGTTGCGCCCGATGATCGAGGCGACGACTGGCCTTAAGAATGTCCGTCTGGTCGATGCGCATTCGTTCTGCTGGATTTTCGCGACGCTGCTGAAGCTGGAGGCGGAAGGCTCAATCAGGAGGGCGCCGGGTAGCAAGGACGAAGGCCGCATCCTTAGCGGGCGTGAGAAATCCATCATCGCCATGCGCCTCTCGGTCGAGAACACCGTCAAGAACGCAAACGGGCAGATCGTTCAACGCGTTCTGAAGAACAAAGAATTGCGTATGACGTCGGGTGAGTTGGAAAAGCTGATCGCTTCCCTGCTCGATCTTCAGGACAACCGTTGCGCCCTGACCGGCATCCCCTTCCAGTTTCTCGGCCCCGAGGCCGATAAGAACCTCTTGCCCTCGCTCGATCGCATCGACAGTGCAGGGCACTACGAGGTCGGCAATCTTCAAGTGGTCTGCCAATTCATCAACTTCTGGAAAGGCGATAGCGACAACGCCGACTTCCAAAGGCTGTTGATGCTGGTTCGCGGAGTCGATCAATAGGTGATCCCCGCCTATGCTGAACGATCAAATGTAGCCTCCGGGAACTGACAGTGCCTTCTTGCACATCCAGAGTGGGACGCAACGCTGTCTCAAAATGGCGATGATACAATGTGCCTATTTCTCGCATTGAAGTGACCGCATCCACTTCAGAGCCCTAGAGAACACGCCCGCGCTTGAGAAAAGGACCGTTTACAGACGTAGGGCACTTCAAAGTTAACTAGCAAAACTCCAGCATTCCGCGGGCCTGAGCAGGGTGCGGACCGGCTCCAAGAACTGTTCTACTGGGGTGCTGGCGGAGAGAGAGGGATTCGAACCCTCGAGACGGTTCCCCGCCTACACACTTTCCAGGCGTGCGCCTTCGACCACTCGGCCATCTCTCCGCATCGCCGTACCTGGTGGAAGCCAGTGTGACCAGCCGCGAAGGGCCGGAGCGAGCGAGGCGCAATATACCCATGAACTTTTGTGGCGCAAGTGCGCGTCGGCAGGTTTGCGCGATTGTTTTCCGTCTCGTCCGTCGCCCTTGAGGAGGAGGGGCAGGGCGTGCGAAAATGCGTCAAGATCGCGAGGATGGGGAACGGATCGGGCGATGCCGCTTTTCCCCGTGCGACACAGGAACGATTGATGCGGCTTGTCTTGAGAATTGTCGGCACTTGGCTGATCGCGATGGCCGTCATCATGCTGGTCGTCGACGGCACCAAGTCCTTGGCCGCCAATATGGTGGAGTTTACCAGCCTGGCGGACGTCTGGATGCAGGTGAACGCTGCCAGCCTCGATACGGTGCGCGGATTTTTGAGCAGCCGCTTCTTTGCGGCGCTTCTGGACCAGGCTCTGAATGCGATCCTGACCTATCCGGCTTTCGCCGTCCTCGGCCTGCCCGGGATCATCCTGGCGCTGGCCGGGCGGCGGCCGCGGCGCATACGCTTCCTGCGGCAAGAGCAGATCTAGTCTGCTAGTGTAACCATCCGGCGCGGCCCCGCGAATTGAGGATGAAAGGAGAAGATCATGTTCTTCAGCTCCAAACCCACCACCATTCCCACTGCGGCCGAAGCACTCCCCGGGCGGCAGGAGGAAATGCCGGTGGCCGAGAACCACTTCGTCGGCGGCCAACCGCTGAAAGGACCATATCCGGAAGGGTCAGAAACCATCTATTTCGGGCTTGGCTGCTTCTGGGGCGCCGAGCGCCTGTTCTGGAAGATCCCGGGCGTTGTCGTGACGTCCGTGGGGTATCAGGGCGGGCATACACCGAACCCGACCTACGAGGAGGTCTGCTCCGGCCGCACCGGACACACCGAAATCGTCAAGGTGGTCTATGATCCTGCGAAGGTGAGCCTCGAGACGCTGCTCAAGACGTTCTGGGAGGAGCACGACCCGACGCAAGGCATGCGGCAGGGCAACGACGTCGGCACGCAGTACCGGTCCGCAATCTATACGACGACGCAGCAACAGGCCGAGATTGCAGAGAACAGCCGTGATGCCTATGAGGCGGCGCTAAAGGCGCGCGGGCTCGGACCGATCACCACGGAGATTACCGCGGCGGGCCCCTACTACTACGCCGAGACCTACCACCAGCAGTATCTGGCCAAGAACCCCAATGGCTATTGCGGTCTCAACGGGACCGGCGTGAGTTGCCCAGTCGGCGTTGGCGTTGCCGCCGAATAATCTGCGCAAGGGACCGTCATCAAGGCGCTGCGGTGAGCCCGCAGCGCCGTTGCTTGAGCGGACGAGCCCTATTGGCTGACACCTTCTTGGCCTTGAGGCACAGGCCGGCATTTGAAGCGTTCGTCCTCTCACTGCCGGGGGCCACCCTCGTCCGGCAGTGGCGCGACGACTCCGTGGCCAAAGTGGGAGGAAAGATTTTCTGCCTGCTCGATCGCGATCCGGGCGAGGTCTGGTTCAAGGCCTCGGACCTGTCATTCGACCTTCTGACTGAGCTCCCGGGCATCCGCCCGGCCCCCTATTTCGCCCGCGCCCGCTGGGTCGCGGTTTCAGCGCAAAGCCCGCTGCGTGAGGAAGAACTCGAGGCCTATCTGCGCGAAGCGCATCGTCTGGTGGCGAGCCGTCTGTCGCGGCGGCTTAAGCTCGAACTCGGACTGGCCGAGGTCACGGCGCGATCGCGTAGACCTTAAGGGGGCCGGGAGCGGTAACCGGTTGGAGCCAGCTTGGCGGGCGGTCTTGAGCGAGCAGCGTCACGATCGCGTCCGGGGGCGGGCCGCCGACGCCGCGCATTTCCGGCATGGCCGGGCAGGTGACAAGGAGGCTGAGCCCACGCTCGCGGGCAACCTTGTGGGCTGCGGCCTCCGGGCCGTTGAAGAACCTGAACGCGTCGAGCACGCCCTGCTGGTTCCGATGATAAGGCGCCGCCACCACCTCATGGTGTGTTTCAAGCAGCATGTGCGATCCCAAGTCGATGGGGGTCATGATACGGGCGGGCGGGAGGCCCTTGAGATCCGCGAACGCAGCGGGGGTCAGACAACTCTCTTTGGTCAGCCCTGTGTCCGCAGCGGTCAGGGTGCTGTGTTGTTGTCCGGGAAGCAGATTGACCACCAGTGTGGCGATGACCGCCAGCACCACGCCGGAAAACGCCAGCCAGCTCCCCACAAGGCCGAGGGCATCAAGGACGCGGCCCCGGCGGAGGTAATGGGTGCGCACGGTCACAATCAGCCAGCAGGCGGCGGGGACAGCTGGCATGAAGGCCAGCCGCGCGCCGCGCACTTGCGCCAGCATGACAGCCGTGGCGCAGAGGAGAAAAACCAAGAGTACCATCCACCCCAATCGCTTTTCCGGCTCGCGCCGAAACGCTAGGGCCCCCACGGCAAGAGCAAGCATGACCGGCAGGCTGACGGCGATCGTGTAGGGCGGCAGATCGACCAGCGACCGGTGCCAGGGTTTCGCTTCCACAATGGCTCCGAGCCAATAGGTCTGCAGCCACGGGTCCACGGCCGCGTAAGGCCCGCCGAGACATTGGGGGTAGACAATGACGACGAGTCCCGCAGCGAGGCCGCCGAAGACGGCAAGAAGGCTAAAGCGCTGCCAGGGGCGTGGCGCGGGCAGCCATGAGACGATGGTAAAGGCCGCTGCCACCAGAAGCCCCGCCAGCACATAAACCGGCGAGATCATATCGCAAGCCGCCTCCAGCCAGCGCGCTGGCGGGCGGATGAGTGCTAGATGCAGAGCGAGACCTCCGCCGAAGGCCAGGCCGAACCTCCGCATGGCCCCGGCACGGTTTCGATCCGCGACATAGGCGAGGCCAAAGGCGAGAATGGCGGCCAGAGCCATGGGGATGGCCTCGACGGCGATAGCGAGAGTGGTCGCACAGATCAATCCGGCGGCCCAACCCAGCTTCGGGCGCCGCAGGGCGACCAGGCTCAGCCAGAGCGCCATGACCGTGAGAAGGATCACCACGCTATGGTGATCGACCCTGCCGGGCGTGAATTCGGTGAGGATCGCCGGGCTCAAAACCGGCAGCACCAGGGCCGGAAGCAGGCCCTCAGACCCGACGAGCTCAAGGGCGATCTTTGCGCTTAGCCAGAGCAGCACGCCGAGGAGCACAAGAGGCCACACCGTTCCTGCAGCGACCATGGCGCTAGTCGGATCGAGCACAAGGCCGAAGCCACCGACCAGAACCGCAAGTGGCACGTCGACCAGTCGCGACCAGTGAATTTCGGCGCCGAACGGCGTGTTGAGCCGATGCTGCACCAGATCATACCAGGGCTGTCCGGCAAGAAAGTCGCGTACCACCACCATGCGCATGGCGTCATCGGTATCGCCGAAAAAGGGTGCATCGCCGCGTCCGACCATGCTGCGCACGACAAGGGTCGCGATGGCAATGGCCCAGATGGCGATGAACCAGCGCCAGTCAAGACGCGGGGGACGGGCAGGCGACAAGGACACGCAGCGGCTCCGAACGAACGTGCCGCCACCATGACGCCTTGCGGTTAAGGAGCGGTAGAGGGCGCCTTCTACTGGTTCGCGCTGAGACGCTGACAAAGAAAAGGCCCACCCGCGGCGCGGATGGGCCGAACTTGAGAGTGTTGGGCCTGGGGGTTCAGGCTGCCTTGACGACGTCGACCACTTCAACGTCAAAGACCAGATCCTGCCCGGCCAGCGGATGGTTGGCGTCGACGGTCACTGTCTGGTCATCCATGTCCACCACGGTGATGGGCAGCATCCCCCCATCGGCCGTGCGCGCCTGGAGTTGCGTGCCGACCTTGAGGTCGATACCCGCAGGGACCTTTTCGCGATCGAGGCGCTGGATGGCCTCATCGCGGCGCGGGCCGTAGGCAGAGGCGGCGGGAATGGTGACGGTGCTCTTCTCGCCGGTTTCCATGCCTTCGACATGCTCCTCGAGACCCTTGATCACCTGACCCTGACCGAGGGTAAACTCGAGCGGGGCGCGGCCCTCGGAGCTGTCGAACTGGGTGCCGTCGGTGAGACGGCCGGAATAGTTGATGCGGACGATATCGCCGGTGGTGGCCTTGGTCATGGCAGGTCCTTTCAGGGGATGTATCTGCGGCCCCAAGGCGGGGCCTTTGCAATTCGCCATGAGAGCTCGAGCCGGTGGCTCGACGGGCGCAGGAGCGAAGCCGGGATGCACGCTGGCATGCCGGCGACCCATGGCGGCGAGAGAGCTATAGTGTAGGGGAGGGATCCGGAATGTAAACCCGACCGGCTCAAACCCTTGAGTTTCCGGAAGTTATTGCCGATCACAATGCTCGCTCCTTGCGAGCCTGTCGCATTTTTGCCATCAAGAGGCCGCGATTGACAAGTATTCGGCCGCTCAGGGGCACAGGAGCACTCGGTCAAGGAGAAGCGCATGCGCGCCCGGGCTTTTGCCATTGTCACTGCTGCCGCGGGGCTCGCCGTTGCAGTTTCGGGCTGTTCCATGTCCGGGATCAAGCCGCTGTCCGGCGGGACCGCCTCGGCTGCCCTGGCGTCCTTCGCGCCCGTTACAGCCACTCCCGGCGCCATGCCGGACGCGCGAGCCATTCCCTCGGCCCCCACGCAGCTGGCCTATGCCAACAGCGCGCATGGTTCGATCGATGGTCTGGTGGCGCATTACGCGGCGGCCTACAAAGTTCCCGAGCACCTCGTGCACCGCGTGATCGTGCGCGAAAGCAAGTACAACTCTGCAGCCCGCAACGGCCCCTATTATGGCCTGATGCAGATCAGCGCCGCCACCGCCCGCGGGCAGGGTTACACCGGTGCGCCCTCGGGGTTGCTGGATCCCGAAACCAATCTCCGCTACGCCGTGCGCTACCTTGCCGGCGCCTATGTGACTGCAGGCGGTAATGACGACCGCGCAGTGCAGTTCTACGCGCGCGGATATTATTACGATGCCAAGCGGCAGGGGCTTCTCGACAAGAGCGGGTTGCGCTGAGGCTCAGCGCGCCGGAAGGCCCAGGATTTCATCAATCCGCTGCGCCAGATCTTCCTGGCGATAAGGCTTTTCCAGCCTCGGCAGGTCGATCTCGCCGCTATTGTCGGGCAGATCGGCATAGCCTGTCGCGAGAAGCACCGGCAGGCCAGGGCGCTGTTGCCTGGCCGCTTTGGCCAGGTCCGCGCCGCTCATGCCGGGCATGCCGTAATCGGTGATGATGAGCGATACCTCCGGGTGCGCGGCCAGGACATCCAGCGCCTCGCGGGCGGAAAAGGCCTCGAGCGCCACATGACCGAGATCGGTGACGATATCGACGGTGTTGAGCGTGATGAGCGCGTCGTCGTCCACCACCAGAATGGTGGCAGCGCCCGCCGCGGACGCTTGTGAACTCACGGTCCTGACCTTTCGGCCGCACCCGGCCGGTTCGTGATTTGCCCCGCCACGTATTTCCTAGCTTAGGAAAGTCGCGGACTTGGGTCTAGCCCTAATCGGCCCTGCTGACACCATGGGGCAAAAGGGAGTGCCACAACGGCGATTGAGGCGATAAGGTCGCCGCAACGCCAAGAATGGGAATCGTCTTCATGCATCTCTTGCTCGTCGATGGCTCGGGCTACATCTTCCGCGCCTTCCACGCCCTGCCGCCCCTCAACCGCAAGTCCGACGGGCTGCCGGTGGGCTGTGTGCAGGGGTTCTGCAACATGCTCTACAAACTCACCACCGACATGGACGAGGGGGAACCGCCCACGCATATGGCGGTGATCTTCGACCATTCGGGCAAGACGTTTCGCGACACCATCTACTCCGAATACAAGGCGCACCGGCCACCGGCGCCCGAAGAGCTGGTGCCGCAGTTTCCGCTGACCCGCTCGGCCACCCGCGCCTTTTCCATCCCCGCCATCGAAATGGAGGGCTGGGAAGCCGATGACATCATGGCGACCTACGCCTGCATGGCGCGCGACGCCGGCTGGAAAGTCACCATCGCCTCCTCTGACAAGGACCTGATGCAACTCGTCGAGCCCGATGGCTCCATCCGCCTGCTCGACACCATTCCGCGCCCCGGTCAACCGCCGCTGCGCTGGATCGGCCCGAACGAGGTGCTGACCAAGTTCGGCGTGACGCCAGACAAGGTGATCGACGTGCAAGCCCTTTGTGGCGACAGCGTCGACAACGTTCCTGGGGTGCCGGGCATCGGGGTGAAGACCGCGGCGGAACTGATCAACACCTATGGCGATCTTGAGACGCTGCTGTCGCGCGCCGAGGAGATCAAGCAGCCGGCCCGACGGCAGAAGCTGATCGACAATGCCGAACTGGCGCGCATTTCCAAGCAATTGGTGACGCTGGAGCGCAAGGTGCCGGTCGACATCGACCTCGACGGGCTCCTGCGCCAGCCGATCGATCCCTCGACGCTGTTCCCGTTCCTCAAGGCGATGGAATTTGCCACCATTACCAAGCGCCTGGGCAATCTGCTCGAGGCCGACCCGGACCTGTTCGAGCCCGATCCGGAATTGAGGGCCGGCGGCACCAGGGATATCGGCGCGCCCAAGAAATCAGCCGATCTTTCCGTGGCCAAGGCCAAGCTCGCCGCCAATGTGGTGCCGGGCACCGGTCCGGCGCGCTTTGCTGCCGAGGAGCACGCGCGCATCAAGGCCATCCCGGTCAATTATGATGCCTACGAGATCATCTCCACGCCCGAGCAACTTGCGGCGTGCATCGCCAGGATCGTCGATCGCGGTCATTTCGCCATCGACACCGAAACCACGAGTCTGGACGCGCAGCAGGCCGAACTGGTGGGCGTCTGCCTCTCCACCGCCATCGGCGAGGGTTGCTACATCCCTATCGGACACAGCAAGGCGGGCGACCTGCTCGAAGGCGGCGGGCTGGTGGACGGCCAGTTGCCGGCGCGCGACGTACTGGCGGCGCTAAAGCCTGTGCTTGAGGACCCGTCCATCCTCAAGATCGGGCAGAACGTCAAATACGACATGGAAGTGTTCGTGCGCCACGGCATCACCATGGCGCCGATCGATGACACCATGCTGATTTCCTACGCGCTGGACGGCCCGCAATATAACGGGCTCGATATCCTCGCCAACCACTGGCTGGACCACAAGACCATCACCTTCGGTGAGCTGGCGGGGACCGGCAAGGCGCGCAAGACTTTTGACCAGCTCGAGATTGCCCCGGCCGCGCGCTATGCCGCCGAGGACGTCGATGTGACGCTGCGGCTCTGGCATGTGCTGAAACCGCGACTGGCGGCCGAGAACGCCACGGCGCTCTACGAGACACTGGAGCGGCCACTGGCCCCGGTGCTGGCGCGCATGGAAACGCGTGGCATCACCGTAGACCGGCAGATCCTGGCGCGGCTATCGGGCGATTTCGCGCAGCGCGCCGCGGCCTTCGAGGCGGAGGCGCACGAGCTGGCGGGGGAAAAGTTCAACCTGGGCTCGCCCAAGCAGCTGGGTGAAATCCTCTTCGGCAAGATGGGCCTGGAGGGCGGCACGAAGACCAAGACCGGCGCCTGGGCGACCGGTGCCGATGTGCTGGAGGATCTGGCGGCCAAGGGCGTGCCGCTGGCGCGCACCATCGTCGACTGGCGGCAGCTCACCAAGCTCATGGGCACCTATACCGATGCGCTGCCCGGCTATATCCACCCCGAAACCGGGCGCGTGCACACCTCCTATTCGCAGGCCAGCGTGCTTACAGGGCGGCTCTCCTCCAACGATCCTAATCTGCAGAACATTCCGGTGCGCACAGAGGACGGGCGCAAGATCCGCTCCGCTTTCGTGGCGCCGCAGGGAAAGGTGCTTGTCTCGGCGGACTATTCCCAGATCGAGCTGCGGGTGCTCGCACATATCGCCGACATCCAGGCACTCAAGGATGCGTTCGAGGAGGGGCTCGACATTCACGCCATGACGGCCTCGGAAATGTTTGGTGTGCCGGTGGAGGGCATGCCGTCCGAGGTGCGCCGGCGCGCCAAGGCCATCAATTTCGGCATCATCTACGGCATTTCCGCGTTCGGCCTCTCTAACCAGCTCGGCATCGAGCGCTCGGTGGCGGGCGAATACATCAAGACCTATTTCGAACGCTTCCCGGGCATCAAGGACTACATGGACAGCCAGCGCGCGCGGGTGAAGGTGGACGGGTTCGTCACGACCTTGTTCGGGCGGAAAATCCAGTTCCCCAACGCCAATTCGGGCAACCCGTCCGAACGCGCCTTCGTGGAACGAGCGTCCATCAACGCCCCCATCCAGGGCACCGCCGCCGACATCATCCGGCGCGCCATGATCCGCATGGAGGGCGAACTCAAGAAGGCCGGCGTCGAAGCCGACATGCTGCTCCAGGTGCACGACGAACTGATCTTTGAAGTGCCCGAGGGCACGGAGGATCAGGCGATCCCGGTGATCAAGCGGGTTATGGAAACCGCGGCGGAGCCGGCGGTGCGGTTGTCAGTGCCGATCCAGGTGGACGCGCATGCGGCGCGGAATTGGGATGAGGCGCATTAGGAACTGTGGCCGCAAAGACAGTAGAGCCGACCGCTCCGGGGCGTCTGGGGTGGGTATCCACCGAAACGAAGAGTATCCCTCTGCGTCTTACTCACCCAGCTTCACCCACTTCCACGTCTGCACCTGCTTCACCGCGCCCGGCCTTCGGATGACCATGACGCCAAAATCCCACGACGTGGGGTAGGTCAGCGTCACGCGGACCCAGTTGGCGTTTCCGCAGCGGGAGCAGGCGAAGGGCGGCTCGAGGGCGTCGCGGTCGGGGTGGAGGAAGGGCAGGAGATCGGCGGCGAGGTAGCGGACCTCGCGCTTGCAGAGATTGCATTTGCAGATGACGATCTGCCCGTCCTCGGCCGCGTGCCGCAGCGTCCATTCTTTGCCCGGATAGGGCATCTCTCCACGATAGGGTGAGGGCATGAATCAGTCTCCGTCGCGGAGACTGTACAAGAACAAAGAAGGAACAAAACGCTTTCCGTCAGCCCCAGAGACGCAACGCGAAGGGCAGCGCGAGGAAGATCACCCAGGTGATGAGGAAGATGAGCGGCGCACGCTGGGAAAAGAGCCCGCCCGCGTGCTGGCGCAACTCCATGCGGCGCCGGCTCTCCTCGTCGGTGGCGAGGGTGAAGGGCCGGAGGGCCGGGCAGTGCTCGATGAGGGCATTTTCCCGCCGCCGCCAGTGGCCGATGGCTTCATGGGTCGCCAGAATGCCTGGCCGCGCCTCGAGTGCCAGCACGAAACCAAGCACGGCCAGGAGCGGCGGGAAGAGCAGCGTGAAGAGGCCGCCCCAATCCCCATAGCCGGCGCTGAGGGAGGTGCCGTAGGCAATCACCAGAAAAGCCTGCGAGGAAATCAGTGCGTTGAGCCTGTTGTTGAGGAGGTTGATCTCGGCCCGGATTTCCTGCCGCAGGTGATCGAGCTCACTGGTCTCGGCCGCGCAGGAGGTGTCGTTGTCCTGGCTCTGCCGGTTGCCCACGGCCTGGCAGGCCTGAGGTGCTTCCGGGCTGGCGGACGCACCGCTGAAGTTCGAATCAACAGAAGCCAGCCGGCTGGGCGAGTGGGCCTGGGTCATGGACCTTTTCCTTTCCAGTACCCCCCGGCCCGCTAATGGCGCAACTGCTCTGCGGTTGCGCTTCTGCATCCCGATCACAATCGGGAACTGAGCGATCGCGAGATCGTTCATTGAAGTTCACCAGACATGGAGAGATCGATGGCCCAGCACCGTCAGGGTCCGCGTACCCACGAACAGCAGCAGGCGATCTTGCAGAAGCGCGTCGAGACCAAAGGCGCGCCGGTCGATCCGCACGAGGAGTCGATCACCGAAGCGCGGGAACACACCACACCACCGCGCAAGATGTACGACAACTCCACCGGCGACCGCTCGATCAAGCGCGGCGCTCATCAGGAGGGCGAACATCATAAGCGCCGGGTCGACGAAGATCAGATCGACCACTAGGGCGCCTAGCGGGCGTTAGCTCGCCAGCCGCAGATTGCCGTTGAGGAAATAGCGATCGAACAGCGGACTGGCCGCGGCGCCGATGGCGCGCGCATTGCCACCCACCGCACCCGCTTCCACCTGGGGGGCGATGAGCCCGCGCATGTCCTGGTTGGAGAGGTAGCGTCGGGTCCGCTCCACCAGCGCGTGCTTGACCGGCGCCGGGAAGGCGCCGTCGATGACGATCGCCTCGAAATCGATGACGGCGCAGACCGAGAGGCTGGCCTTGGCTAGTTCCTGCGCCGTCTGGCCGATCCAGGGATCGACGAACCGCCCCAGATTCGACCAATCCTGCGGCTGCTGCCAGAGTACCTGCGGATCAAGCCCGGCATTGATAAGCCGGGTTTCGAGCAGGTGAATGGAGGCGGTGTCGATGAGCTGCTGGCTTTCTCCCTGCGGACCGACGCTGCGAAGGGACCCAAGCGCACCCGCATTCCCGCGATGGCCCGGATAGACAGAGTGGTTGAGCACGATGCCGCCACCGACAAAGGCGCCGATGAAGAAATAGGCGTAATCGCGGAATTCCTTGCCCCGGCCGTAGATGTGCTCGGCCTGGCAGCCGGCCGTGGCATCGTTGACGACGCTGACGGGCAGGTCGGAGAAGGCCCCGATAGTGGCCGCAAAGTCCACGTCGCGCCACGCTACGAACTGCTCCGCCGGGGCGCCGACGAGGTCGCTCCATTTCCACAGCTCGAACGGGGTGGCGATGCCCAGCCCGCAGATGCGCCCCCGCTCCTCGGCGCTACACTGCGCCAGCATCTCGTTGAGCCCCTTGCGGAGAAACGCGAAAATCGGGCCGGGCAGGGGGTAGGCATAGGTCATCTGCCGCTGCTGGCGCACCGTGCCGCAAAAATCGGTCAGCACGAGAACGACGCTGCGCCGCCCGATCTTGGCGCCGAGCGAAAGGACGCCACCGGGCGCCAGGTGCATGGGCACGGAGGGCTTGCCCACCTTGCCCTTGACCGGTGCCCCGCGCGCCAGAAGGCCTTCCGCCTCCATCTCGCGCAGAATGATCGACACCGTCTGTGGGGACAGGTTCGCCAGGCGCGCCAGATCGCTCCCTGCTGTGGGGCCGTTGCGTTGCAGCAAGGTCAAGAGCAGACGCTCGTTGTGGTCGCGAACCCCGGACTGGTTCACGCCCCCACTGAGCGATCGGATGATCGGTGTACCCATGGCGCGCACCATAGTCAGACACGATGAGCGGCGGAAGCCGTCAGGACAGGAATAAATAAATAAAATAGATTTATATATTGACGCCGCAACCGTAAGCCGCCACCATACCCTCGTCGAACACGACCAGTCGGTCCGGCTGCGGGGGAGGAGCCCCGTCCGGATCGGGCCACATCAGGGAGAGAGATGTTGAACAAGCTGCTTCTGGGCACAGCCTTTTGCCTTGCCGCCATGTCCACGGGGACTTTTGCGCAAGATGCCGTGACTGCCTGCCTCATCACCAAGACCGACACGAATCCCTTCTTCGTCAAAATGAAGGAAGGCGCCGAGGCCAAGGCCAAGGAACTGGGCGTCAATCTCAAGTCCTACGCCGGCAAGATCGACGGCGACCACGAAACCCAGGTTGCCGCCATCGAGACCTGCATTGCCGACGGCGCCAAGGGTATCCTGATCACCGCCTCAGATACTTCGGCCATCGTCCAGTCGGTACAGAAGGCGCGCGATGCAGGCCTGCTCGTCATCGCGCTCGATACGCCGCTCAACCCGATCGATGCTGCCGATGCCACCTTCGCGACCGACAATTTCCTTGCCGGTGAGCTGATCGGCAAATGGGCCGCCGGCAAGCTGGGCGCCGAGGCCGAGAATGCCAAGATCGCCATGCTCGATCTTGCTGTCAGCCAGCCCAGCGTGGACGTGTTGCGCGACCAGGGGTTCCTGACCGGCTTCGGCATTGACGTGGCCGACCCGAACAAGTGGGGGGATGAGACCGATCCGCGCATCGTCGGCCACGACGTCACCGCCGGCAACGAGGAAGGCGGGCGCAAGGCGATGGAAAACCTGCTCGCCAAGGATCCGTCCATCAACGTCGTCTATACCATCAACGAACCCTCGGCGGCCGGAGCCTATCAAGCTCTCAAGTCCATCGGGCGCGAAAATGACGTGACCATCGTCTCGATCGATGGCGGTTGCCCGGGTGTCGCGAACGTCAAGGACGGCGTCATCGGTGCAACTTCGCAGCAATATCCGCTGCAGATGGCGGCGCTCGGGGTGGAGGCGATCAAGCAATGGGCCGATGACGGCACCAAGCCCACGCCCACCGAAGGCAAGGACTTCTTCGACACCGGGGTGAAGCTGGTGACCGACGAGCCGGTGGACGGCGTCGAGAGCATCGACACGACCGAAG
This sequence comes from Devosia oryzisoli, assembly GCF_014837245.1. Classification (GTDB taxonomy): domain Bacteria; phylum Pseudomonadota; class Alphaproteobacteria; order Rhizobiales; family Devosiaceae; genus Devosia; species Devosia oryzisoli. The sequence continues at coordinate 1,009,577 of NZ_JACYFU010000002.1, read as the reverse complement.
GCGCCGACCTCTGCTGGGGCTGATCGGCTCCTATTGATCCGGTGCGGAGCGGCGCGTTCGCTCCGCACCGAACGTGCATTGAGGGGCAGGAGGAACCCATGACCAATTCGTCGGAGGCCGAACCGGGTCTGGCCGGGCGCGCCGAGACCGTCGCCAGTTTCGCCCATGAGGTGACGCTGCTCTCGCGCCTGCAGCACGCCCTGCACAGCAACCCCGCGCTCGTGCCGCTGATCGTGCTGGTGATCTCCATTCTCGTCTTCGGAGCGCTGCTGGGCGGCAAGTTCTTTTCCTCCTTCGCCCTCACGCTTATCCTGCAGCAGGTGGCGATCGTCGGTATCGTCGGCGCCGCGCAATCGCTGGTGATCCTCACGGCCGGTATCGACCTCTCGGTCGGCGCCATCATGGTGCTCAGCTCCGTGGTGATGGGCCAGTTCACCTTCCGTCTCGGCTTGCCGCCCTTTGTCGCGATCGCCTGCGGGCTGGCGCTGGGCACCTTCATCGGCTTCGTCAACGGCTGGCTCGTGGCGCGCGTCAAGCTGCCGCCCTTCATCGTGACGCTCGGCACCTGGCAAATCGCGCTCGCCGCCAACTTCCTCTATTCGGGCAATGAAACCATCCGCGCACAGGAAATCGAGACGCAGGCGCCGATCCTGCAACTCTTCGGCCAGTCCTTCTCGGTCGGTGGCGCCGTCTTTACCTATGGCGTCATCGCCTTCATCGGCATCGTGCTGATCCTTGCCTACGTGCTGCGCCACACGGCCTGGGGACGACATGTGTATGCCGTGGGTGACGACGCGGAGGCGGCTCAACTCGCCGGGGTCAACACCCGTAAGGTGCTGATCTCGGTCTACATGCTCTCGGGCCTGATCTGCGCCTTTGCCGGCTGGGTTCTCATCGGCCGTATCGGCTCGGTCTCCCCCACGTCAGGCCAGACCGCGAACATCGAATCCATCACCGCTGTGGTGATCGGTGGCATCTCCCTCTTTGGCGGACGCGGCTCGGTATTGGGCATGCTCTTCGGCGCCCTGATCGTCGGCGTCTTCTCGCTTGGCCTGAGGCTGCTCGGCGCCGACGCGCAGTGGACCTACCTCCTCATCGGCGTTCTCATCATCGCCGCTGTCGCGGTCGACCAGTGGATCAGAAAGGTCTCTGCCTGATGGAACCGGTTCTTTACGCACGCAATCTCAACAAGCGCTATGGCCGCGTCACGGCCCTCGACAATTGCGACTTCGACCTGATGCCCGGCGAAATCCTCGCCGTGATCGGCGACAACGGTGCCGGCAAGTCTTCGCTGATCAAGGCTCTTTCCGGGGCCATCCAGCCCGACAGCGGGGACATCTACCTTGAAGGGCAGAAGATCCACTTCGCTTCGCCTATCGAGGCGCGCCACGCCGGGGTGGAAACTGTCTACCAGACGCTCGCCATGTCTCCGGCGCTCTCCATCGCCGACAACATGTTCATGGGCCGCGAAATCCGGAAAACCGGCTTCATGGGCAAGGTGCTGCGGCAGCTCGACCGGCCGGCCATGGAGCGCATTGCGCGCCAGAAGCTGTCCGACCTCGGGCTGATGACCATCCAGAACATCAACCAGGCGGTGGAGACGCTCTCCGGTGGGCAGCGTCAGGGCGTGGCGGTGGCGCGTGCCGCTGCCTTCGGCTCCAAGGTCATCATCCTCGATGAGCCGACGGCCGCCCTCGGCGTCAAGGAATCGCGTCGCGTGCTCGATCTTATCCAGGACGTACGGGCGCGCGGCATCCCAATCATTCTCATCAGTCACAACATGCCGCACGTCTTCGAAGTGGCAGACCGTATCCATGTGCACCGCCTGGGACGACGCCTCTGCGTCATCGACCCCAAGGACTTTACCATGAGCGACGCCGTCGCCTTCATGACAGGAGCCAAGGCACCACCCGCACCGCCGATCGCGGCCTAGGCTTACCGCCCGGGCACTGCAAAACGCGCCCGGGCTTCGACGGCCGCGCTGCGGCTTATGCAGCCCTCGACGTGATCATTGACGAGGCCCATGGCCTGCATGAAGGCAAAGCAGGTGGTGGGCCCGACGAACCTCCACCCCCGCTTCTTGAGTGCCTTGGAGAGCGCGACAGATTCCGGCGACGTGGTCTGGCTTTGTGGCGGCGCCGGGGCTTTGGCCTCATAGCGCCAGACGAAGGCGGCAATGGAGCCGGCCTCCTCGATCAACTCCAGGGCCCGCCCCGCATTGTTGATCGCCGCTTCGATCTTGCCCCGGTGCCGCACAATGCCGGCGTTGCCCATAAGCCGCTCCACGTCGCCGCCGGTGAACGCCGCAACGGCGGGGATATCGAAACCCACAAACGCCTCGCGAAAGGCGGGGCGCTTATTGAGAATGGTCCGCCAGCTGAGACCCGACTGAAAACCTTCGAGGCAAATCTTTTCGAAAAGACGTGTGTCGTCGCCGACCGGGAAACCCCACTCCCGGTCATGGTATGGCACGAACTCCGGGGCGCCGGCGCACCAACGGCACCGGGGCCGTCCGTCCGGTCCGTCTATCGTCTCCATGCGATTTTCTCCAACTCCCTCAATCTCCCCACGCCGCATCTTGATCTGCGCCAAGGTCATGCAGTGGCAGCAGCTGTGAGTGGCGCACCGGCTGATGCCGAGGGTTGACCTGCCACGGGCAAGAAAGCAACGGAGGAGTATGGCTTGGGGTGGGCAGGCTTGAAGAAGGGAGACTGCAAATCTTCAGAAAGCCGCTACGGGACCCGATTTCACCGGTTGCGAAAATCGGCATGTTCGACTAGGGTCGCGCCGTTTCCCGGGCCTCGCGTCCGGCCGGCCTGCACCCGTAGCTCAGCTGGATAGAGCGCTGCCCTCCGAAGGCAGAGGCCACAAGTTCGAATCTTGTCGGGTGCGCCAATTCTCCCGGTGGTTGTCGGGCCAAATCGTGTGTGGGTCGATTCCAAAGATTCTTGGGTCGATTTCTGTTTCGGCTCGATTGGCTCTCCAAGCTCTTAGGGTGGGGATTAGTCATTCGCCGCTAAAGCAGAACCGGTTGCCCGTGTGGGCGTTGTCGAAACAAGCGGCATACCCCTCAAGATACTTACGTTGAGCAGCATCATCGTTGATGCGGTAGTTGATTCCAAAAGAGCGTATCTGGGTCCGGCTTCCGCTCGGCCATGTAAAGGTCTGCACGGCTGTTGGCTGTTGTCGGGCCAAATCGACCCTGAGTCGATTCCAAAGAGTCGTGAGTCGATCCCAAGGAAACCCGAGTCGATTTGCACGCGATTGTCGGGCCAACGAAGCTTGCTCCCTCCATGGCGCCCATCCCAGTAGAAAGCATGGGCCAGACCGTTGCGGCCAGCATTAACCCCATAATGATATCGATCTGTATAGCTGAACATAGGTGATAGCGCGGTCCCTTCGCGGCGCTCAGGACAGTTCAGCCTGGGTGCGCTTTAGGAGCTGTGGCGAGTTGCGCTCAGATCAGTGGATGTGGAGCGATGCTTTGGCTTCGGGTCAACGCGCTCACGTGCCAATGACATCGCTGCGACCGTGCTGCCGCCGAACAAGATACCTTCCAGCGCTCCCGTGACCACCCGGCTGACCGGCCCTAGACCGCTCTCACCAAACAACAGTCCGATTTCACCAAACTGAAGCCGTGAGTTGGGAAAACTGAGCGTCAGGAGCTCGAGGCTACCCCCGAGCATGTGGCCTCCCACCATGGGGATAAGCGCGCCGGCCACCCCCGCAGTTGTGCATCCGAAAAGGGCCGCCCGCCTGACCGGGAGGTTGCCTGGGCCAAACGAAACGGCAGCAGCCAGGCCTATGGCGGCACCAAGCAACAGCCCCTCGAAAGCGCCGGTCATGTCCTGCGGTGCTGTGCCGAACAGAAGGAGGAAGGCGTCGATGCCGATAAGCTTCACCACGGCACCGATGACCAACCCACCTGCTGCTCCCCCCAGAACCATCATCAGTGGACGCCCTGGTTGTACTCGCAACGCTGTCACAATGCCAAAGGCGACACCGGCTGCGCCCAGGAATGCGATCACCGTCGTCATGCAGACATATACCAGCACCACGGAAATGCCCGCCGCACCGCCGGTGATCGGACCCGATGCTTCGGCGAGACCATAGATCAAGCCACCAAGAACCCCGGCAGCGGTGCCGCCCAGCGTTCCCGCCTGCCACAGTCGTAGGTAGGGGCCAGGTTGAGAGTCGCGGCGATCGCGTTCCGATGACGCTTCAGCCGCACCCGCTGCTTTGACCTCGACCTGAGCGATGAAGCGATAACCGTGCTTGGGAATGGTTTCGATGAACGTGGGTCTGGTTGCATCGTCGCCGAGGTGTTTCCGGATGGTGCGGATCGCTTGGGTGAGCGCCTCATCGGTAACAGGAACCCCGCTCCAGGCACCATCGATGAAGCGCTGCTTTGGCACAAGGCTTCCCCGTTGCTGCACAAGCAGGATCAGAACGTCGAGATAGCGGGAGTTGAGTTCGACAACGGTACCCTGCCTTTCCAGTCGGCGGTTCGTGACATCGAGGTGGAAGCCACCGAAATCGTACAGCTCTGCACTCATTTCAGGGAAACCTCATCGCTGGCTCATAGGTCGCTCATGTCAATCAGACCGGCTGTCGGCATGGTCGCAGGCTCCTGAGCTTCGGAGATCTTCACATGATTGAACACCAAGGATACGACCTCAAGCGGAGGGGTCAATGGCGAGCTGCGCTATGGGCGGGAGCGGTAGGCATTTACCTGATCCCAGTCGCCCTGAAGGTTACCACGGGTGACCTAGACTGGAGCTTGGTTGATCTCCTGTTCGTGGCGGTGCTGATCTTCCTGCCGGTTCTGATCTACGATGCCGCCACCCGCCAAGTAGCGAGTTGGTCTTACCACGCCGGGATGGCAGTTGCACTGGCTGGGGCCAGCTTCCTGGTCTTCAGCACAGCAAGCGTCGGCATCATCGGGAGTGAATCCGATGCCGCCAATGCTCTTTATTTCGCAGTGGTCGCTGCGGGCTTAGTAGGCGGATTCTCTGTCCGGCTCTCTGCTGACGGCATGGCCAGGACGCTGACTGGAGTGGCTGCAGTCCAAATGCTGATCACGATCATCGCCCTTTTTCTTCAGCTGGGCTACCCGGACAGCGGCCCATTAGAGCTGCTCGCAATCAATGGCCTCTTCGTTGCGATGTGGTTGTTCGCAGCTTTCCTGTTCAGCAAGGCCGCTCGGGAACCCTCCGCAATCACTTCCCAGTCTGAGGTCCCACGACATGCTTAAGTTGAAAGCCGTAGTGGTTGCGAAGCTCTTTTTCGGCGTGCCCGCCGAGGCCGGGACCTATCCGACGGAACTGAATGAGATCTTCACCTGGACGCAGCAGGGAGGCACCGCGTGCCCTCCCGACACCACAGCTGATCCTCCTCGGCGGGAGGTTTTGGACCGAAGATGACTTGATCCTGATCATCGGCGTAAATGCGGGCTTACGGCTGATGGAAGCAGGTAAGCAGGAAAGCGAAGCGCTGTAGGCTTCATGTCGGGCCAAATCATGTGCGGGTCGATTCCAAAAATTCTTGGGTCGATCTCCGGTTGGCTTGCCCCTTACTTCCCCACTAACCCGTTCTTCGGCCGTTCCAGCCCCGCGGCCTCACCGGGGTAGAGACCACCTCGTCTGGGGTCATCCCCTTCTTCAGCCGCGAATAGAACAAGGCCTCGCTCACACCTCTGGCCTGAGCAACTGGCCAGGCGGGCTGGCCGTCGGCCAATAGGGTCGATAACTTCAGGGATGGCCGTTGAGGTGGCGACCTCCTTTTCGCTGGTGGGGCGGGATGGGTCGCCGCTTTCTCCCCAGACCAGCCCAAGTTCAACCGATAGCAGAAGACACCAAGACTGACCCCGTTGGCCTCAGCCACCGGCCAGGCCAACTCACCATTGGCCATTCTTGCCGAGAATTGGGCCGGAGGTTGATCGTTGTGCAAGACCATTCGCTTCAGTTCGCTGACGACTCGTACAGTATAGGTGGACTGCGACTCGGTTACGATCTCTACATGGTCACCCGCGAACAACTCTATGATCAGGTCTGGTCCGAGCCGATGATCAAGGTTGCCGAGCGCTACGGCGTTTCCGGAACCTATCTGGCGAGGGTCTGTGATGTCCTGAACGTCCCTCGGCCGCCGCGAGGCTACTGGCAGAAGTTAGCAGTCGGGAAGGCGGCCCCTGCCGAGACTCTGCCGGAAGCCCTTTCAGGTGATCAGACCTCCTGGGACGAAAAAGGTGGTCCGTTGCCGCGCCAGGCGCCGCCGAGGCCAGTCCGGCAGTCAGCTCTTGGTCCCGGCCGGCCGAAGAAGCGTGGCAAACCCTCAGAGGGAGTTCATCCGCTGATCCGAGGTGCGCTGGCGGAATTCCGTCGATCGCGACCCGTCGACAACGGCGGTTACCTGAAACCCTACAAGAAGCTCTTGCCGTACGTGGTGGCCTCGGACGACCAGATCGAGCGCGCCTTGGATGTCGCGAACCGACTCTACCAGGAGCTCGAGGCTGTGGGCGCGCGGGTGATGATTGGAACCGGGGGTCACGGGTGGTACGGCATCACGTTGGACGAACGGGAACACCCGAAGGAAGACCGTCAGCGCGCCTACTACGGGAGCGGAGTTTGGTCGCCCATGAGGCCAACCATTGCCCACTTCCCGGATGTCGCGCTCGGCGTCACCGTGATGGAAATGTCGGGTGAGGTGCTGCTGCGGTATGTCGGTGGCAATTACATCCGGGAGACCGAATACCAGGCCAATCTGCGGATGTACCGCCACCAGCACACCTGGACCACTACCAGGGAGTTGCCCATCGGGCGATTCCGGGTGACTGCCTTCTCCACCGATGGGGTGCAGTGGTCCAAGACCTGGCAGGAAAAAGGCAGCACAACCATAGATGGCATGCTGGGTCGCATTGCTGGCGAGATCCGCAGGGCCGTGCCAGAGGTACAGGCCCTGGTTGAGGAGGCCCGGCGACAGGCAGAGATCCGGCGTCAGGAATGGATTGCCGCGGAGGAGCGGCGAAAACGGGAGGACGACCGCAGACGGGTGGCGGAATCGGTCAAGCAGAGCCAGGAGGGCCTCGGAGGCGTTATCACCCGCTGGGCTGACCGCATGGCTGTTGAGCGGTTCTTCGAGGAGTTGTCTCGGTCGATCGACAAACTGCCGGAGGAGCAACGCTCCGACATGCTGGAGCGGCTCCAAATGGCACGTGAGTTCATGGGAACCGTGGATCCGCTCGACTTTTTCCGAGCCTGGAAGACGCCGAAGGAGATCTACCAGCCAGTGTACTCGGTGGAGTGATCATCCACGCCTAGAACGGCAGTGACCAGACTTCCACGCCGTCTCGCTCCAGCCTCACCTGTCGGCCGGCGTCCGGATAAAGAGGCGACATGAAGAAAACGTACCGGTGACGTTCGGTTCGTGCGGCCATCTTCTGGAGATCCAGAAAGAGCTTGCGGTTGTTCCGGGGGTCGACGGCCGCGAAGGTCTCAGCGCCGACTACTCCGGGGGCATCGCTCATGATGTCGAGCTCCCGGGAGGCGTGGGCGCCCGGTGCCAAGTGGAAGCCGCCGACATCGGGGTGGAGTTCCAGCAACTGCTTGGCGGCTGTGGCTGCCACGTAATAGGTCCAGGTCTGGTTGATCTGCTCGACCACGTTCAGCGCCCTGTCTTCCACCGGGTGGAAGCCGACCGGCTGGAACTTCATGCTTTTCAGCATGTCGAGAGGGTCGCCAGATTGCGCTGCTATCCAGTCGTGGGCGCGTTTTGCGGACAGTTGGATCCGATGAAGCAGTTGGTCAGCATCCGCCGTTGACCCGACGAGAATCTGTGACATGGCCGAGCTCTCCGTCTACACCATGGCCCGCAAGAACGTCTCTCGATGTTCTGCCAGATACCTTTGGTGGCTCGGAGCAACCGCGACTACCAAGGGACCTCCGCCCGGATTCAACACGCCTAACGCCTCTTGGCTGAGCCTTGGGGAAAACTGCACTAACCCGTCAGAACTGATTGTCATCAAGTGCTTGTCGAATGCGGCGTCCAGATGAGCGGCGAGGAGAATGCCGTTGAATACGTCCAGGCGCTCTTCGTCTGACGCGCACTGAGCCCAAGGCTTGATGTGGCTGGCCCGCAGTAGCTCGCGGTCACCCACATTGGTAATCGCGCACCTATTGCCCCAGTACTGCTCTAGCGCTCCCCGAAAGATGTCTTGGCCAACGCGCTGAAGCGTTAGCAGGTGCCTTTCGGTGCTAGGGAGATTGCCGATCGCTTGATGAAAACGTCGAAGCGGTTCGCTTGGCAGTGCCGCCGAGAGCTCGAATGCCCGCCCAAGTATCGTGTAAAGTCCAGTCTCCCTAGTGACGAGCTCGTTCTCCATTAGGTGCTCCGTGAATTCGCGCCGGATCTCCTTATCTACGGCAGGGAGGTTGAAACACAGACGGAACCGTTCGTTGCCGGCGCTGGACACCCGCACCTCTCCAGGCACGAGTGAGCTTCTTAGCAAGAGTTCGCCAGCCTCACTCTGCTGAGCGAGGTCGTATCCGCGCTGGTTGGCGATGTGCTCAACGAGGTTGCGTTCGGAACGGAGCATCCAGTCTAAATTCTCAAACGAGTTCTACTGCCCGATTTTCCGCTCCCACCGGAAGTATCGGACTGTTCCAAGCGCTCAGGATCAGGTCGCGTGTGAGGAAGTGACCGAATTGTCTGGCCTCTGCCCGCTTAAGAGCACCGAAAGTCTCAAACTCGCACCCTGACCCAAGCACGTCTGCGGGATCCAGGATGAAAGCCATTTCATCCCTAGACAGACCGTAGAGGTCCCGAGCCACTAGAACGTCGAGTTCGGTGCGCAGATGGTGCCGTTTTTCGGGGGCCTCTTCAGGACTATGGACAGCTGGGTCTAGGCCGACCAAAGGGGCAGATTGGCGCCAGAATCTGTCCATTTCAGGTCCGGTTGCGGCAAGCAGCAGAGATCGTTGAACTATTGCCCGTTCTGTCGGCGTGGCCAGGTATTCCCTGGGCAGGGGCAGGCTATCAACGACATTGAAAGCCATCTTGAGTGCCACCTTCTTACGGGCCACGAAATCAAGGCAGAATGAATTCATAACGGCGAGAAGCAGCAAATGTAGCTCTGGCAATCCATTGCCGACTTCGAGAGTCGGGACTTTGTCACCGCATATTACATCAGGCGGGATTAGTGCTGCGACTAGCGCACGCTGATTGGTGGGGCTGGCCACATCGCAGAAGCCAATACGATACCGCTGCCACCGAGTTCCTATCTTCTGCGGGATAACTTCCTCACTGATCCGCCATTGGGGAGCGATCGCCTTGTCGCCGGACCCGAACGGCAATTCACGCCAGACGGCGGCTCTACCGCGACCGGAGACATAGGCCTTGGCACGGTGGTCGAATGCTTCAACCATCCTCCCCTCGTAGAGCGGAATTCCACCCTGCTCAGCGGAGAAATCCTCGCGATCGTTCCCCATGTCGATTTCTCGGGAATACTCTCGACGAGGCAGCCCTTCGATGTCTTCTCCGAACTTGGGAAATCTGGCGTACAGCTTGCGCGCAATGACGATGTCGGACTTGTGTACGATCTCCGCGACCGCCATTGCATCAGGACTGAATTCCCGCACCAGTTCGACCGGGATCTCAAAGGGGAGACCTTCCTTCAGGTCGGCGAGCTTTTCCCGGCTGTTGATGCCGAATGCTGCGGGGAATTCGGCAGTGCGTCCTGCAGGCGAAGCGACATAGAGGCAGAACTTGGCTCTGGTATCTATGTCAAACCAGACCCGCTTAGTGTTCTCAAACCCTACAAGGGCGTCCAGGGTGAAATGGTCGAAAAGGTGCTTTCTGATCGCAGCCGCGTTTGCACCATTGTAGAGGTTTTCGGGCACGAATTGAGCTACCCGCCCGCCTGGCTTAACCAGATTGAGGGCGAGTTCCACAAACATGCGGTAGATGTTGAAGTCTCCTTTGCCGAGGTTGCCCTCGGCAAAGAGCTTGTATCGCCCGCTCTTCTTGAAGAAGGCCGCACTTGCATATAGATGCCGGCAGTAGGCGTTCCACCCTGCCTCAACACCGGGAACTGCCTTCAGCTCCGCGACACGCTGGTCCTGATCCTGAGGCGACATGAAGCGAATGCCCGAGTCGTAAATGGAGAAGAACTCCTTTGCGTCCGGGCTCATCGTGTCCCAAGGCGGGTTGCCGACGACGACATCAAAGCCGCCGCGGTCAAACACATGGGGGAATGCCAGATACCAGTGGAAAGCCTTGGCTTTCGCAGCAGTGTTCTGGAAGTCCGCCTCATCGTCTCTGATCGCGCGCCAGACAGTATCCGTGGTGGGGATGCCGTGGGTGTCAGCAACAGACACTGATCCAGTCTTCGGGGTGAAGAAGGCGGATACGAACGCATCCGACGCCCTGTCGTACCTTCTCCAGGGATCGGACTCGACAAGCGTCCGAAATGCTTCCTCTTGGGCCTGGATATCCTCCAGCGTTCCGTCCGGCATTCGGATGAGGTCGTTCGCAGCTTCCACCAACTGCGGTGGGATGACGTATTCTTGGTACATTCCCGTGGCGAACTTGCCTTCTCGGAACTCTCTGTTCCAGCGTTTCAAGTCGCGGCAAACGTCTTTGTCGTCGCCCTCAAGGGCGTCATAGGCTTCGTTCGGAACACCGACTCTCATCAGTTCCGGACTGAGTAGCCCAACAAGAGCGTCGCCAAGGACAATCCGGTTGTTGAGGAAGCCCAGAGGCCTGCCTGGATCCACCGACTCCAGCCACATCGCGACCCGGCATAGTTCCACAGCGAATTCGTTTCGATCTACGCCGTAGATGCAGTTGGTGATGACGTCCCGCATAGCATGCCGGTAATCGGACTCAGTGGCCGACCCCTCTGTCCTGAGTTCAGCCAGCTTGTTCGCGACACGGCGTGCGGCACCGAGCAAGAAGTGACCCGACCCACATGAAGGATCAATGATGTCGAGCTTTAGCAGCGCTTCCGGCTCACCCGGGTTTTCTGCGACAGTTCGATCGATCACCGGATCCAGAGTGCGGTCCAGAAGAAACTGAACCAGGGTGTCCGGAGTGTAGTAGCTGCTAGTCGTCTTCCGGGAGTTGCCCTTGAGGCTGACACCCTGGCGCTCGGCCGTCTCGTCGCCTTCCCCGTTGACGAAATAGAAGCGGCCCGCGTTCTCGCTGATCGCCGGGGTCAATTCGAGGAGGCTCTCGTAAACGGAGCCCAATTCCTCCGTCTCCATATCACGCCAGTTCACCCGGACGAGCGCCTTGTCGTGTTCCATCCAGCTCAGATGGAAAAGGCCCTGCAGGAATCGCTCGTTGAGGATCGGTAGCTCCTCGATATTGGGGCACTGCTCCGGTGCGAAGATGCCCCCCAAGGCCGGAATGCCCAAGCGCGGCTCGCCGGATGCAGCTGCGCGAACCAGCACGCGGATGCCGTGGTAGGCGTCCTGATGGCGGTCCCAGGCGGCACGAAGCCGGCTCCGCTCCCGCAACAGATCCGTGCTGTACCCGCGGCGGAAGAGGTCTTGGGCTTCCGCAGCCGCCTTGCCGTCGAGGAGCACGCCGCGGTCCTCCGCGGTCATCAGGAAGATGAGCCGGTAGACGAAGCGGAGCAGCTCCTTGTGGAAGTCCTGGACGGCAAGCATCTCGGCCGTTTCGCCACCATTACCGAGAAGTCGCTGACGCAGAAGATGATTACCTGGATGTTCCAGAAGTCCGGTGCCGAAATGGAAGAGGGCTCTCTCTACCCCGTCGCGCAAACGGTCGCGAGCTGTGACACCTTCGGTCCGGCCCTGGTTGCGCCAGTGCTCTAGCGGACAATCCTCGGGATTGCCGTCGCCGCGGCCGAACCGGGTATGGTGGCACAAGAGCCAGAACACGTTGAACTCGTCATGCAAGCCCTCGCGAAAGATCTTGTCGAGATCAACCTCGATCATTGCCGGCCTGGTGAGGCTTTCGTTGTCGCGAAGGAGGCGAAGCCGCATCCCGTCGACCGCGATGCCCCACAATGCCTTGTCGGTACTGTTCAACTGTTGCTGCAGCCAAGCCGTTGGAGTCTTGCGGATCGGCTTTCCGGAAGAGGCGGTGATGGACCGGACCTCGTCGACCCCGCCATCCCCGGAGATGACCAGCAGAACGCTACCGTTCTTGGCAGCAGCGGACTGAAACCCGCTCTTGGATCGATCGCCACCATCGTCAAACTCGAAGCCGAGAACCTTGGTCAATACGTCGCGGGCGAAAGCCATCCGCACTGCCACCGGATTGGCTCCCGCACGACCGTCCTCCAAGCGGGCCCATAGGGTACGCGCAACCTGCCAGAAACGGGCAATGTCCGCTCGCAGCTGCAGGCCCGGCAAGATCTCGTAGCTGCTGTCGCTCTGCTCCGGCGCAGTGCCGGCAGCGACCTTGGCAACGACATCTGGCAGCAGCAGGCTGCCCTCGACACGGATACTGGCAAAAGAGATTCTGGACTCAGCACGCGCCGCCATCAGTCCAACTCCGGCATGAGAACAAACAGGCCGATGATGTCCACCGGCAGCACCGGGAATACGTCGATGCGGCCCCGTCCCTTGACCGCGTCTCGGATGCGGCGGTGATCTTCGACCAATGCCCGGGAGCGATCGAGCGCCCGTTCCTCGATGGCCCCGCGCCAAACATCGATCCTGGACAGGGCCGTCCTGACCTCGCGTACCTTGGCGGCCATCGAGGTTTCCTGGGTCGCAATGCCGCTCAGCAGGACGTTAGCCTCCACGCCCAACAGGCTGGGGAAGTCATTGGCCCCTTCGAAAGCGATCGCATCGGTTTCCTCGGCCAGCAGCAGCCCGCTCTCGGATTGGGTCGCGATCTGGTGCCGGATGCGGAGCAGCAGCACGGTGGTGATGCGTTTCACCACCGAGGTGGTCCAGGCGCCCGAGCGCGGAAGGATCGACGGATCGTCCGGATCCGCCATGGTGTCGAGCGAACGCTCAATGAGCAGGTCCGCGAGAGCCGATACCAGGGGGTGGGTCCGGTGCAGGTGGTCGGTGGTGCCCCCTGCGGGGATCAGCCGGACGGTACCGGTGACCGGGATGTCCATGCGATCGACGATCGTCGACGGCAGCCTGGCGCCATCCAAGCGGATGCCACCTCCATCGAGCTGGACGTGAGGGATGTTGAGGCGGGCCAGTCCGCGCCGGACGAAGGTCTCAATCTCTTCTGGACGGCCGAGGATGCCCCTGGTGCGCTCCCATTCCGGACGGACGTCCTCTGGCCGGAGGCTGCGCTGGGCAAAGACCGTGCGGTTGGCACGTTCACGCTCTGCGGCGTCGAGCCACTTCTGCTCCATCTCCTTGACCAGCGGCACGTCGTCGAAATCAAGCGACATTTGCCGACCACGCCCATCCCTGACGTTCTTCCGACGCAGCAGCAGGGCCTTGAGCACAGCTTGGGTAACCTTTCGGTCGTCGTCCGGAAGGGGAACCGGCACGCCCGTTGCCTTCTGGATCTTCTCGGCCTTGCGGAGGATCACCTCGAGCACCGCTCCATCGACAGGATTGTTCTCGCCATAGACGAGTAGCGAACGCACGATCTTGCTGAGCTGGCCGAAGCGATCGACGCGGCCGTTCCGCTGCTGATGGCGCGTCGGGTTCCACGACAGGTCGTAATGGACGACGGCGTCGAAGAGTTCTTGCAGGTCGATGCCTTCTGAAAGGCAATCGGTCGCCACGAGGATGCGCGCCTCGTCGCTGGCCATGTCATCCACGATCGCCCTGCGATCGTCGCTGGCGAGTTCGCCGGTAACGACCTCCACCCGGTGCTTCTTGAACTCCTTGGCGAGGGCGTCCCGAACCCACTTGGCGGTCGAGATGTATCGGCAGAAGATGATTGGCTTGAACCCTTCGGCGATCATCGGTCGTAGCCGCTTGATGAGCGCCATCACCTTGGGATCCTTACCTGGCTGGGCGACAAGTGTCTGGGCCAGTGAAATCAGCGCGGCGAGGTCTGTATCGTCGGTGATGAGGGACGGTTCGACGTCGTTGTTCTCCCCGTCCGCGTCGAAATTGTCGAGAACCGATGAGGAGTCCGGCTCGTCACCCATGTTGGCGCTACGGGTCGTCAGGGCGTGCAGTGCCGCGGCGGGGCTGGAGCCCACGCACCGCATGAGCGCGAGAGTGCCCCAAAAGGCAAGGCGCTGATGCTTCTCGTCGCTACCGGCCCGCTCGACCGTTGCCGTGCAGTAGTCGAGTGCCAGCTCGAGGAAGGCCTCATGATCGCCCGCCAACTTGTAGGTGGCATCGGGCACCGCAACTTCGTGCTTGGGAAAGGCGCCGGCCTCGTTCCAGGCCTCGATGTCGACGCGCCGGCGCTGGACGTATCGTTCGGCCAGCCTGTCGCGTAGTTCCGGGTTCCAGCGTTCGGCATCGCCGATCAAATTGCGGAAGGAAGGGTCGATCAGACCGAGGAGCTTGCTGTATGCCACGTCATCGCCGCTATGGGGGGTGGCGGTGAGCAGCAGCAGATGCCGGTCAACCTTGGCGGCGATGCGCTCCACCAGGCGATAGCGTTGATGGCTGTCCTCGGAGGCGACGCAAGTGTGCGCTTCATCGACGATGCAGAGTTCAGGGCAGTACTCGGCGTAGTGATCTCTCCGGGCATCCGACTTCACATAGTCGAGGCTTACTACCGTAATGGAGTGGGCCCGGAAAATGCTGTCGTTGATAGGCAGGCCGCGCTCGAGGCGACTGGCCGAGGAGGGGGTCACCGCAACCGCTGGAAGGTGGAACTTGGTCCTGAGCTGGTCGACCCACTGCTTCACGAGATGGGGCGGGCAAAGGACTGAGAGGCGTTCGATCTCGCCCCGATCATAGAGTTCGCGGGCAATCAGCCCGGCCTCGATGGTCTTTCCGATACCGACGTCGTCTGCGATCAGCAGCCGGACCACATCGAGCTTCAGCCCCATCATCATCGGTACGAGCTGGTAAGACCGAGGCTCGAAACTGATGCGGCCTGCGCTGCGGAAAGGGCCGGCACCCCGCCGCAGCGACATCTGGAAGGCGTCACGCAGCAGCAGGGCCTCGTCCTGCGGTCCGACCCGATCGGCGGTCGGAAGCTTAAAGGTGGCGCTGGTGATGCCGTCGATCTCGAGCGATCGGGAGAGCACCTGCAGCTCGCGTTCGCTGCCGGCCAGCGGCCGCAGGCTCATGATGTCGTCCGAGCTGCCGGGGAGGACCACCCACTCACGACCGCGCGCCCGGACAAGTTCACCGGGAGCAAAGTTGATGTCCGTCGTCATGCCACCGGCTCCTGCAGGGCTTCTGCGATTTTGAAAAGGATGTCCTGGCTCGTTTCAGCTCCAGATGCCGCAACCACGTAGGAGATGCCGCGGTCGGCCAACTCAGCGGCGACTGAGTTCTCGATCTCTTCGGAGACCACGGCAAACCTATGATCGCGCCAGATATATGGAATCTCATGGCCGTCGACAGACATAGCCCTGAGGTCGTGCTGCGGCAGACCGTGTGCGGCGAGTGCCGCCGAGAAGCTCAAGGCTCCGTCGCCGACGATCACTGCGGCCGGGCCGGTCAGTGAGGCTTCCACCTTGCCGCGGGCCAGACGGGCCAGAAGGTTCCTGAACTGGTCGGAGCGCCGATCGATGTGATCGTGGTCGGTCTGGTTGTAGTAAGAGAGCAGGCATTTGTAGCAGCCCGCCACGCAGCCCGGATCGCCCAAATCCCGCAACTCTTCCGCAGACTGGCCGTGGTGGTTGAAGTGATCAAGGTCGAAATGGCAGATCTCAATCGCGCTACGGACCATCTGCTGCAGGGCGTCGTCGCCCTCGTCGACCAGCCGAGTCAGCACGCCGGCACCGCCCTCGGTTGCCTCGTAGATGAGGATTGCGTTGCGCTGGTCACGCGAGGGCAGAGGTTCGCCGAGAACCTCGCCCTCCTCGAGCTGGAAGGTCATCTCGATGCCGCGGAGCAATGCATGTTGAAGTGTCGCCATCACCTCCACCGGCAGCTTGTCGCCCCGGAACCGAAGCAACAGGGCATTCTTGCGGTCCTCAACGAAGGGGACCACGGTCTGGGGGCGGACCTTGCTGGGATTAGGGACGGCATCAGCCTCCTCGTCATCGGCCGCTGCGACCCA
Source organism: Devosia oryzisoli (assembly GCF_014837245.1). Taxonomy (GTDB): domain Bacteria; phylum Pseudomonadota; class Alphaproteobacteria; order Rhizobiales; family Devosiaceae; genus Devosia; species Devosia oryzisoli. Next base: position 993,434 of record NZ_JACYFU010000002.1, on the reverse strand, counting down.
GTAGCCGTTGGCGGGATTGATCTGGTAGCCAAGACCGTCTTCCTTGGCCCGTCGCCGGAGACCGACGTTGAAGCGCCGGATGAGCGTCGCAGGGCCAAAAGTGAGATCGGCGAACGGTTCGCCCGCTTCAACGAGCTGCGCGTGACGCACGTCGAGGCGTCCGGCGTCCCGGACAGGCCACTCGAACACCGTACGGATTTCGAAGCCCTGTCGCTGACGGTCCTCGTCGTTAGCGGTGATGCGGTCAGTGGGGATCGTCTCCACGTTTTCGATGCGGAAGCCCTCACGGATTTCCGACGCGTCGGCCAAGGTCGTCCCACAGTTCCGGCAGAAGTCCGGCTTGGGGACGTCGTGAGCGCATCCGCATTCCCTGCAGATGACGAAGGCCTGCGTAGAGAGCTCGCCGTTGGGCTGCTGGGAGCCGGCCCGGATGATCACCCGGTTGACACGATGAGCCCGCCCCTCGTGGTAGATGAGGCTGCGTGGCCCGAACTCGGATATGCCTACAAAGCGTGAGCGCTGAATGGGAGATCGGCTCCGGCTGGAACCACGCTGCGAAGTGACGAACGCCGTCAGCGGCAGGCGCGGGAAGTTGTACCCGGGGAGAAAGCCTTCAGTCGCCAGATAGCGGTAGGTGAAATAGTCCGAGCTCTGGTTGTCTTCGCCGGCCAGGAGGAGATCGAGCTGGTTCTGGGCCTGTGCCATCAACCGCTTGGCGAGCTTGCGCTCATCTGGGGTCGAGGCATAGCGGCGGAACATCTTGTCGGCGTCGTTGTACTGGCGCTCGGCGGAATCAAAGAGCGAACGCCAGCGGCCGAACGCCTTGTTGAAGCGATCGGGCGCCTCTCGCATGACGCGATCAGCATAGGCATCGACCTTCCCCAGCCAGGGCAGGTCCGCTTCGTTCTCTCCGAACTCGGCGTGGAGGATCGACTTGGCAGTCGAGGCCGCCCGCTTCTGGGCGTCGCTCGACGAAATTGCCCTGGCGACCTCAGGATGGAGAGCGCCCCGATCGTGTTCGAGGTCGAGAACCTGCGAGATCTTGGCGCTGAGCACAGCCTGCGTTTCGGCAAGCCAGATCGCCTGCAGGTGGCTTTCGATAAGGTCCTGGTTCTCCAGTTCGATGGTCGGTGCCCTGACGCGGCCGGCGACGATACCGTCCTGGTTCTTGAAGTAATACTGGTCGTGGGGCGACTGCGCAGCGCAGTAGGTGACGATCAAAGCAGCCTGGCCGTTTCGTCCGGCCCGGCCGCTGCGCTGGGCATAATTGGCAGGTGTCGGCGGTACGTTGCGCAGGAACACCGCATCCAGGTCGGCGATGTCCACCCCGAGTTCCATGGTGGGAGAACAGAACATCACCGGCAGGAAGGTTGGTGTGTCCGCCAGCTCCTTAAGCTTGTCGGTGAACTTGGGCAGACCGGTGAGGCGATCCTCGTCCGCCTTCCTGAAGCGGAAACGGGCCTCGCGGACTTCGCGCGTTACCTGCTCCACCTGGGCTGTGTGTTCACGCGCCTCCAGGCCGAACAATGCCGGCTCACGATTGCGCAGCATCTGCGCCAAGGCCTGGTAAAGCTCGGTAAAGTAGGCGTTCCCCTTGTTAGCGTCGCGGGGGCCTCCACCCAGCTTGAAAACAAAGGCGCTCGGCAGGATGACCCAGTTTGGGCTGGCTTCACCAGCGAAAGTGCTGTTTCGCTCGAGGATGTTGTTCTCGAGGGCGCCGATCAGTCCACGCAGGACGGAGTCGTACTCCTCGACCGTGAGCCGGTGGCCCCAAAGCTTGCCGGAGCGCAGGATGCGCCCCAGAGTGGAGGTCGGACCGGAACGGACGCGAAGTGCCTCGTCTCGCGCTGCAACGGCTCTTCTCGGTGGATTGAGGAAGAGCGCAGCGCCCTGGCGAGAATGTTCAGGCGGCAGGATCCAGGGCGCCCGAAGCAGCTGCTGGGAGCGGTCCTGGAGCGCCTGAACACGGGCCGCGTCCAAGGCGTCCGTCTTGATCGCCAAGTTCCTGCGCATGTGCTCGAGCAACTCCCGCATCGCTTTCTCGCGGAGTGCGGGAGTGGCATTGGCCAGGAGATGGTGGGCGTCGGCGAACTTTCGTTCATTCCCCGCAATGTCGGCGAGCCCCTTGTACTCGACCTTCATCAGCTCGAGCCGGTTCAGGTTCGGGTTCGTTATGCGCCAGATGCGCAGCTGGTCGACCCAGAATCGGTGCAGCAGCACGTCCCTGAGGGTTTTCTCCGCATCGAGCAGGGCCGAGCCTTCGAGATCCGGGTTCGACAACCACTCGACCCGGAGGCCGAGGTGATGGGAGTCGAAGCCGAGGCTCCTCTGCAGAACCTCCCCGATTTGGGCGTCTTCGAGCCCACTGTCGCCGGCTGCCTGCAGGGCCATCAGCGTGGCCGCGCGCAGGAGCGAGACGAAGACGAAGTCGTTGAAGTGCCCGGACTGCAACGCAGCGTCCTGACGATTGTCGATGAATCCCAAGATCTTGCGGTTGTGCTCTTCGAGGCCTGACTCGGGCCGGTTCATCCAGTTGAGGATGGCAGCCACGATGATGGTGCTGGCCGAGCCACGGCCCTCTGCTGTGAGACCAGCCAGCCGCGAGCGGTCTGTGCCGCGCGAAGTGGTGGTTTCGCCGCAGGCCGGGCAGAAGCGGAAGCGGCCGGGCTGGAACCACCCCTCGGTGCCGCCGGCGTCCACAACCTGTCCGTTTGCCAGCACCATCATGTGGCGGTGCCGCCGCTTGGCGTATTCCGACTTCAGCTTCTGAACCCCGGCCTTGGTTGTCTCGACCCAGGTCTCGGCGTAGTCCGAAACCTGATCGCTGAACTCGAGGCCGCCTGCCGGCACCGGCATGAAAAAGCCGGCCTCCGAGCCGTCATCAGCCGGGGCATCTGCCATTTCGTCGATGTCGCGTTCGACCAGGGTCTGACCGGACGGAGAATGGACGAGCGTGACCGGAAGGTGTTCCTGCCCGCAGTTCGAGCAGAAGCGCAGCTGGTAGAGGAGCTTGTCGGCGGATTCGTCGGGAAGGTACTTCTGACCGTCGAAGACGACGCGCCGTTCTCCTTCGGGTTGCAGGGTCATGTACACCTGCCCCGCGCCGGAGATGAATTGGTGCAGACGAACGCCGAGGAAGGCCTTGTCACTCCCCACACCAGTGCGCAGCGCCTCGCTTTGGCCCAGCAGCAGGAGAAAGCGCTCCAGGTAAGCCTTGCAGATTTCCGCGGGAACTCCACTGTCGGCGGCGAGAAGCGCCGCGGCGTCGGTCAACGAGCGGGGGATCGCACGCACCCAAGTTCCGTCCGGAACGCCGTCCTTCTTGCCGGGTGCAACACCGAGGACAGTCTCGATCCAGATAGCGACGGGATGTGAGGCGAGTTCAGCGTTCGAAGCATGCTCGTCGATCGGCGCGTTGATTGCATCCGCGAGGCGCCCACTCACGGACAGGGCCGTCAGCGTGGGGTTGGTACGGCGCTCGAGGCGCTCGGTGATCACCCGGCTCGCCGGGATTTCGCAGGCAAACAGCTTTGAGGCGACCTTGGATACGGTCTTTTCTGGGCGGTCGTCGCTGGTCATGGTAGCGGACGTGCCAATGCACTGCAGTCCTGTGGGTGCCAGGCGCCGGCGAAGACGTCGAACCAGCATGGCGACATCAGCGCCTTGTCGACCTCGGTAAGTGTGAAGTTCGTCCAGTACCAGCGTGGACAGACCTTCGCAGTTCTCGATAACCTTCCGGTCAACCTCATCCTGCCGCGTCATCAGCAGCTCGAGCATCACGAAGTTCGTGAGCAGGATGTCGGGCGGGTTGTCTGCGATGTAGCGGCGGTCCTGTTCAGATTCCTGACCCGTGAATCTGGCGTAGCTGACCTGCAGGTGCTCAGGCTGCCCCGCAAAGTACTTGGCCAGCTCCTCCTGCTGGGAGTTCGCCAAGGCATTCATGGGATAGACGATGATCGCCCGCGTCTTGCGCTTCCCCCCGGATCGGGCACTCAGCGCAGCGCTGATTATCGGGATGAAAAAACACAGCGACTTGCCCGAGCCCGTCCCGGTGGTGACGATGAAGTCCTTGCCCTCAGCACCGAACTGGGCAGCGAGCTGCTGATGGTGCCGGAGGGTCCAACCCCTAAAAATGTCTCCGCACCCAGGGTGCAGTATGCCGTCGTCGACGAGTTCGTCTACGCTCGCGCCAGACTTGTACTCAGGGTTGATCTGAATGACGGGCTCAGGCCAGAACCTGCGAGAGGCATATTCGGAATCGATCTGTGCCTTGATGTCAGCCGAGCGGATAGTAGCGAACGACCGGCTGAAGCCCTCGTATTGGTCAACCAATGACCGTGCGAGATCGAAAACGTCCATTTTGGCCCCCAAGTATCAATAAAGGCTCTGGGCAGACGGGCTCTTTGTCAATGCTCAACGTCTCAAATCGAGGTTCGAGGTCACTCGGATTTCTTGCGACCTAGCCATTCTTTGGTTGCCTGTTCCACGATCTCATAGGCGTTGCAGTCTTCGTCGAGCGCCGCCTTCTTCAACTTCTTTATGAGCGCTGCGTCCATGTAGACCAGCAACGCTCTTCGTCCATCCCGCCGTCGGCGCTCAGCCGTTGCCTCGCGCTCCACCATTAGCGTAGTACCCCGCATTTCCAAACATCTAGATAGCTAGATCTTTAAACGTTTACACGTCTAGCGACTTAGCTATCTATCATCCTACTTCGAGAGGGTGGTGTCGTCTAGAGGAACGACGCTGCTGCAAGGAACCCTGTTGACACCACTTTTCAGGTTCTCTATCTGTTCCCGTCATGAACCCGCAGAAGACGATATCCAAACGCGAGAACCTACAGGCGGCGCCCACCGGCAGCCGCTCGGATCGCGTTGTCCTCCAGCGTTCCGGACTGCACCTCTAGCTGCAGTTTTCGGGAGGGCCTCACCGGGTACCCTCCCATGTTCAATCCAATCACCAACGACGGCGAAGCTGATCTGGAGACGCGAAAGCGGCTCTCGACTGCTTGCGTTTCCGTGCGTCTGGCCCGTGGCCGGATAGACCACCGACTATGGGGCAAACGTCCCCTTTTCTGAGCACCCCATGAACATCTTTAATCCCGGGCGCAGACCGCGCCCATGCAACCGGCCAGGTTTGGCGGGCGCGTAGTCGCTCGGCCATTTGCCTGCCGGAGAACGAGGCAGCAATGGCTGACAATGACGACTACGACGACATCTCCGTGGAAGAGATGGACGCGATCGATGCCGAGGTGATGCGGAGCAAGTCCTCGCATCGTCCACCCACACAGACGCTCCCCGAGCTCATGATCCGCCTCGCGTTGATGCCGGGACATCTCGCCCGCCTGCGCCGCGACCGCACCACCAGCATGATCATCGAGGCACCGAGCGCCGAGTGGGTGCAACCGCTCATGCGTGCGGCCAAGCGTCTGGGCGAGTGGACGTTCGCCCATGCGGTGAGCGAACCGCCCCGCAAGTCCATGAATGGCATGACCATCTCGGACCAGGCCATCCTCGCGATGGCCAATGGGGGCCGTATCATCGGGGTCACGCAGAACCTGGATTACCTGCCCAAGGCCATGACCGCCTCGGCCGACATCCGCCTCAAGATCGATCACCCGGATGACGAACTCCTGCGGCAGGCCATCAAGATGGCCACCGGTCGGTATCCGCGCTCCATGACCGCGGGCATCTCCCATGGGTTGGATTACTCGGACATCTGCAGTGCCATCCGCACCGGCAGCACGGCCAAGGCATGTGTCGAGCGTCTGGTGGCCGCTTCCAAGGCGAAGTCGGAGGCCTCGCCCGGGCTCGAGGACGTACCTCCTGTCGAGGAGCTCTTCGGTTATGGCGAGGAACTGGAGGGATGGGCCAAGGCCCTGATCTCGGATATTGACGCCTGGCGTGCTGGCAAGCTGGACTTTTCGGCCATCCAGCGCACCGCGGTGTTGGCCTCTGAACCCGGCCTGGGCAAGACCACTTTTGCCCGCAGCCTGGCCAAGTCTGCCGGCATCCCGTTCTTCCCCACCTCGGTCAGCCAGTGGTTTTCCAATAGCGCCGGGTATCTCGACAGCATCATCAAGCAGATCGATGAGGTCTTTGCTGCAGCCGCAGCGGTAGCACCGGCCATGATTTTCTTGGACGAGTGCGAGGGGATTCCGAGCCGTGCGAATGCTGATCGGCATTCATCGTGGTGGATCCCGGTTGTCGGGCACATGCTGCTCAAGCTCGACAGCGCCACCTCGGGTGACAGCTCGAAGCTGATCGTCGTCGGTGCCACCAACCATCCCGAGAAGCTCGACGCGGCTCTGGTTCGCCCGGGCCGGTTGTCGAAGATCATCCATATCCGGAAGCCGGATGCGACGGCGCTGGCAGGCATCATCCGCCAGCATCTCGGCAAGGACCTGCCTGATGCCGACCTGGAGGTCGTCGCCAAGCTGGGCGTGGGCGCCAGCGGTGCCGACGTGCATGACTGGGTGAAGTCGGCTCGTCTCGCCGCGCGCCAGCAGAACCGCTCGGTCACCCTGCAGGACCTGTTCAACCAGGTGGCGCCGCCGGATAACCGCCCGCCAGGTTTGGTGCGGCGGATCGCCGTCCATGAAGCCGCCCATGCCGTGGTCAGTCATGTCCTCATGCCAGGTTCCGTCGACTGTGTGACCACGATCAGCCGCAAGCCCTCGGAGGGTGGCAGCACCACGATGTCGCTGGTTGCCGAGGACGCCATCGCACGGCGCGACATCGAACACCGTGCCATGGTTCTCCTGGCCGGGCGGTGCGGTGAAGAGGTTCTGCTCAACTCGGTGAGCAGCGGCGCCGGCGGCGGTGAAACCAGCGACCTGGCGCAGGCCACCTACATGCTGGCCCTGGTGCACACCTCGCTTGGTCTCGGTGATCGGCTCCTGCACCGCTCCTCACCGCAGGAGGTCAAGCAGCTGCTGACCCTTGATCCGGTGCTGGCGAAGACCGTCGAAGAGGACCTGCAGCGGCTTTATGCCAACACCCTCGAGATCGTGCGTGACAATGCCACCGTCGTGGAACGGGTCGCCGAGGCGCTGCTCAAGCAGCGGCATCTCACCGGCGATCAGTTCGTGGCGATCTGCCGCCGCGCCGAGCGGACGGGCACGGTCAAGCTCCTGGGAGGCAGCAATGGATGAGTTGCTGATCCGCGTGCTGACCCGTCTCCTCCGGGTTCACGACGAACTCGGCGAGGAGAGCTTCGAGGAGGCCGCCCATCGCGCCCTGCTCGCCATCGCGCTGACCGTGCAATGCGATGCCGAGCGGAAGGTCGGCATTCCGGAAGAGGAACGCACCGGCCAACAGGTGGTGCGGTTCCCGCTGGCCAGGCGCCGTCGCGACAGACCCGCCGAGACGCCGGACGGGTCCTGACCAACTGCAGAAAAGCTATGGCGCGACAGCGCCATAGCAAGCACTCGTTAGCCTTGCTGGCTCAGCATTTCCAAAGAATTCGCCCTCTAGAACTGACACACGGGGGAGTTTTATGCCGCATTCCGAATTCCAATCCTTGTTCAGCTTCGCGCTTCTTCACAGCGCCGCTTCCGAGGCTCTTTGAAATGGCCGCCGGATACGAGCGCGTAAAGCGCCAGCTCGAGGTGGATCAACTCAGAACCTTCGCTCGCATTGAGTACATGAAGAATGGCACCCCGATCGTAGATCTCATCACCGGGCGCGAACCGCACGTTGTCGGCACGAAGGTCTGCATCAAGGCCGGGATGCGCTCCATGCCTTGGGAATCGGTCAAGGCCGAGCGTCCGATGATCAATCTCTGCGAGGTGGCGTCTCCTGTACTGCGTCTCCTCGCCCAGCCACATGAATTGTTCATGAAGGTAACCGGGTACTCCAAGGAGTGGATGTATCGGCCGGATCTCTTGTTGACCGTCGATGCCCATATTGTGCGGCAGGTGCAGGCCGGTGTTCCGTTCTCCGAGGCCGTCACGCAATGGAAGCCATCCGACCGCACTCACGATGTACGGCTTGTGGTGGAGGTGAAGGACGACAACGATCCTCGCATCGATGATCCACTGTACGAACGCAAGCTCCAGCTCGCCCGTCAGGTGTACGAATTCATCAACTGGCACTTCGTCACCGTAGTGCGCTCGCATGACCTCGATAACGACCGGATCGCGTCATCGGTCCGACAGCTCTGCCTGGACCATGACGTAGCCATCTCACCCGGGGACATTGATCGGGTGCGGACGGTGTTCGGGCGCAACCCAACTCCAATGCTCATGGAGCTGCTGCTTGAGCTTGGCGGTGGCGCTTCCAGTTTGGGCAAGTGTGCTGCCCTGCATGTCCGCCGTATCATCAGCATCGATCTCCGCCATCAGCTTCTGCCCGAGTCGCCGATCATGAAGATGCCTGACGACATGGCGATCTTCGAACTGCCGGGTGCGCACCCATGGTGACGCAGATCGATGTCACAGTTGGCGAACTGTATTCGCTGCAAATCCCGGAATTCGACGGTCCGGTGCTCGCCGAATTCGCCAAGGAGATGCGGGACGGTCGCCTCAAGTTCAAGCGAGAGGGGACAGACCTGGAGATTTATGTCGACGCTGACGTCTTCGACCAGATGCGTTCAGATGGCAGGGCCAATCGTATCCGCCTCGATGCAGACCGGCAGATCATTGAAGATCACGACATCGATCCGCGGACAATCCTCGACCCTGACGACCCGAACATCACTCTGAAGGAACGCAGGGCGCGCCTCCAGCAGCAGGAACACCTCGAACGTCGTCGCACGCTCCGCTTCTACGTGATGAAGTACGACGACTCCCCGGACGTAGGACGGGGACGGCTGGGCATCGAGAAGTTCATTAAGGACCATCTGCCGGAGGCGATGGAGAAGGGGTTCACATGGAAGCCCTCTCCCAGCAGCCTGCTCCGGGCCGTGGATGAATGCGGCACGCCCGGTGCACGGCACCTCACCCACTTCATCAAGCGCCGAGACACCCTCGACAGAGAACGGCGGTGGCCGAAGGATGTCGTTGAAGCTGCGAACCGGGCCATCGAGGCATATTGGGACGATCAGTCTTTCGCCATCGGCGACGCCCTGGCGCAGTTCGCCGCCGAGGCAGAAAGCATTGACGAAGAGCACTACCTTCCACTCAAGGAGATCGAAGGCGCTGCGGTCGACGTGCACGTGGACAATCGCGATGCGAACGGCCGACTTAAGCGGACGAAGAAGCCCCGGAAGTCGAACCACCCCATCCCCTGCGGCGAGACGATCCGGCTGTGGATCCACCAGAATGCCGACTGGTGGCACTGGGCCCAGCGATATGGAGTAAAGAACGCCAACCGTCGCTTCCGCGGCCGCGGCAAGGCGATCGAAGCCACCCGCCCGCTGGAATACGTCATGTTCGACCACACCCAGGTGGATGTGTGGGCGGTGGTCCACGACGAGCACGGAGAGCCGGCCTTCGTTGTGCGGCCGTACCTCACGCTGGCACTCGACGTGTATTCCCGGATGATCCTCGGCGCCGTGCTTGGCTTCGATCCACCCAGTGTCAGCACCGTCGCACGGTGCCTGAGGCAGGTCGTCCGCAAGAAGGAATTCCTCTGGGAGACGTACGGCTACGACAAGGGAGCGGCCGACGGTTGGGGCAAGCCCTTCACCATCATTGTCGACAACGGCAAGGAATTCGTCAGCCCCTCGTTCCAGTCAGCCTGCGAAGCGGCCGGTATCGACGTCGAATGGGCGCCGGTGAAGATGCCGACATACAAGGCCTATGTGGAACGTGCCTTCGGCACCCTCAACTCCGTCATCTGGCACAAGCTCCCCGGCGGGTTGCCGCTCACGCCGCAGGAGCGCCAGGCCCTGGAGCTGAAGCCGGAAGTCGAAGCTGTCTTCCCCCTGTACCTGCTTGAGAAGGCGATGTGGAACGCCATCGTCAACCTCTATCACCTGGAGGTTCATACCGGCGAGGGAATGGGCATCGCCCCGGCCCTCAAGTGGCGTCGCGGTATCGAGCAGCACAAGAGGGCGACGGTCGATGCAGTCGGACTGCTCGACAGGATTTTCGGCAAGGGGAAGAACTGCCAGCTCAGCGCTGAGGGGGTGTTCGTTTGGGGACATCGCTTCCACGATCCTGAGCTGACCACGAGGCTGATGAACCGGCTCGCTCGCTTCGGCAAGGAAAGGGCACAGCGTCACAGCAAGACCTCAACCCGCACAGTCATGGTTCGAGTGTCGTGGGATCCGGGTGACGTCTCCAAGGTGCACGTATGGGATCCGACTGAACGGGAGTACGTAACATTGCCGAACGTCCGCCAGGCCTATTCCAAGAATCTCTCTTGGTATGGTGCGGACCTCATCAAGGCGTTTGCAACGAAGCGGAACCTCGACTTCCATTCCGATGCGGATATGGCCAAGGCCCGTGTCGAGTACCGGAAGTTCCTTAAGGACCTCCTGCCGACCATGAAGGGACCCGCTAAGCGAACCTACGCTCGCGTCGAACCAGAGCCCGAACTGATGCCCGGCGACAACGTGGACATGGTCGCCCGCGATGATCAACACGGCGTGGTTTACGACACCGCCGCAAGACGTGCGCCAGAGGCGATCGAGGTGAAGAAGGGTAAGCCCTTCGGAGGCAAGGCCGGGCAAAGGAAGGCTGCGGCCAATCGTGAACGGAACCGCCAAGCCAAGGAACAATCCGCAGAGGCGAAGTCGGCCCCACCCAGACCCCCCGGCTTGCCGGGTACCGCGTTGGAGGTGGTGGTCGACGCCGAGGCAATCGCCGCCAGGGTGAGAGCAAGGCTCGCCGCCAAGAAGAGTAACAAGGGAGATCAGACATGAGCTACATCAAGCCGCGACGCAGCGCCGTAGAAGCCGCGTTCGAGATGATGCGCATCTACCATCCGCGCATCCCGGAGGTTCACGACAAGCTTGATGAGGCGCGGGAGTTCGGCCGGCTGGTCCCCAACAGGCCCAAGCGCTACATCGAGTTCTTTGCGCCTACGCATTCAGGCAAGTCGACGGCCATCACCACCTATATTGAGGACAAGGTTGTCCCCGAGGCCATCGAGCGTGGCCTGTTCCCGGCGGACATGGATCGCGAAGAGATCGCCAGGCAACAGAGGATCGTGCTCCACGTGACCCTCTCGCCCAACGCGTCGAAGCGATCTCTGGCGGTCGACATCCTGACCCAGCTTGGCGATCCTCGCGCCGACAGTGGAAGCGGGCCGGTGCTCATGCGCCGCGTGTACGAATATCTCTCGGGGACGTTCAAGGATCCGGTGACCGGCCAGCCATTCGGTCGACAGACGGAACTCGTCATCCTCGACGAGCTGCAGCACCTTGCAACTAGCGAGGTGAAGCAAGGGAAGAGGGAGAAGTCCAACATCATCCGGAGCACGGAGGTTAGTGACACGCTGAAGACCATGCTGATCCGTGGCCTTGTGCCGATGGTCTTCGTGGGCATCCCGGCTGCTCGGGACCACATCACCATTGATCGGCAGTTGACCAACCGGGAGATGGGAAAGATCGACTTCTCGCCACTCAAGTGGAGTTCGGCGAAGGATCAGGAAATCTTCCTCGAGTATTGCATCGAGGCGTCGGCGCTCCTCCAAGAGCACGAGCTCCTTCCCGAGGAGACCAAGCTCATCGAGAACGACATCCCTCACCGGTTGTGGGCGGCGTCGGGCGGCTGCCTGGGTATCGTCTCCCGCATCCTTGAACAAGCGGTGTTTCACGCCCTTGATCGGGATGGCACCCGCGTCGAATACGACGATCTTGCACTCGCAGTAGATACCCGGGCGATTCCCAACAACATGTGCACCTACAACCCCTTCCGCGAAGGCGTTGCGGGCGGCACCGTCAACGGGCAGGCCGCGTGATGCTCGTTCGGCCCGTGACCCCGATGCCCGACGAAAATCTGGCGGGCCTGGTGGCGCGGGCCGCCAGTGTCAACGTCTACCCGCACGCTCGCGATGTGCTCGCATTGGCCGATGTCGGCAGTTTTCGGCCGGAGTCAATCGCCATGCAGTCCGCCGGAACTGCCAGTGGCTTGGCGCAGGTGCTTGGCACCAACCCGGACCTCCTTCAGCCGTTGTACTACCCTGCTCGCGGCGACCGTCACATCGACTTCTTCGGAACCAACTTGCGAGCGAAGCACCGGGAACCATTGAGGCGCCGGCTCTCGCCCCGGGCACTGTGCGCCTCACCATATATCAAGGCTGTCTGGAGCCTGCGCCCGCTTACCTTTGATCCGTCGACCAAGGAGATTCTGCTCTCGGCCTGCCCCGTCTGCGGCAATGATCTCGGGTTCACCCGGACATGGGGGGTGGAGTTCTGCGAGCACTGTGTCGGGGAGGACGAATACGGGCTGCCTGTCTCGAAGGTAGACTTGCGGGATTTCCCGCAAGAGCTCGTAGAGGTGGCAGACGAAGCGGCGCTGGATTTCGTTACGGCTCTCATCGATCCCGATCCGGAGCGGCGGCGCGGAACCATGCCGTCGCTGCACGACAGCCTCAGCGTACTGGATCGCGGGCAGTTGTTTGAGCTCGCCGTGGCGATCGGCGCGGCGCTGATGCTTAACCACGATACGCAGCGGCCGCTGGATCCTACGAATATCAATCGCGGTCGTATCCGAGGGATTGAGCCATCCGCCTTGGCTGCAGCCGGGAGAGCCATCATCACTTGGCCCCGAGGCTTTCTGAAGCTCTGTGAAGCCCAGGCTGCCAGTGTCGACCGACGTGGCAACAAGTGGGGCATTCACAAAGAACTGGGTGCTCTCGGAAATCTGCGCAGAGACCCTCACCTCGATCTGGACACCAAGGACATCATCGCTTCTGCCACGGCGAGCTACTTCCGAGCCAGTGCTTCCCGCCAGGGTGTCCCACGCAACGCTGCATATCGATCCGAGGCATATGTCGGTGCAAAGGAGCTCTGTGCCAAGTTCAATGTGGACTATGGCCTGATGCTCAAGGTCACCCGGCACCCTGATGTTTTCACCATGCGGGGGGAGGAGGCCGAGTTCTCGCCGCTGAACCTGATGAAGTGGCAGGGCGAGGCCATCCTGCGCAACTACAAGCAGCTGGTGTCCGAGTCGACCTTGGGGTGGCGCCTGGGGCTCCCCGTGGACGCGATCCAGGATTTCGCAAGCAGCCTGTGGTTGAAGCCGGCGCAAGGGGTGGAAGCGACCCTTACCCTGGAGGGAAGACACTACCACGGCAGCGATATCACCGACCTCTTCGACTACTACGTGGAGATCTTCCCGCGGGTGAAGAAGCAGCCAGGCTACGTGACCTTCGGTGAGGCCATGCTCATGTTCCCGGCGGGCCGGCGGCCATGGTTCCCGTTGTGGGAGGACATCTTCTACAATCGGGTGAACTCCTTTCTGCACAAGGAGCCCACAAGGGGAGTGACCGAGGCGGTGTCCGTCAGGGCGAGCGACATCGATCGAGAGCGCCTGCTCAAGCGCCTGTACGAGCTTCCGGCACCTGACCTCGATCGCGTCACCATCGGCAATGCCAACCTGATGCTGGGGATCTACGTTTATCCGGTGTTCACCGCCTGCGTTGAAGCCGGCCTGCTGTCGGTCGACGCCGACAAGATGGTGCCCTACGCCCAAGTGATGGAATTCGCCGGCAAGTACGTGCTGACCAACGAGATCGGCATTCGCAGCGGGCGATCACGCCTCCAACTCCGGAACTGGCTCGCTGTGAATGGTGTGCAGCCGGCGATCGACCTCGAGGTCAAGGGCGGGCTGCTCTATGACCGCGCCAAGGTAGAGCCGCTGCTGTGATGAGATCCGCCGAGCTCATAGCGCTCCCTAGTCACACCACTGTATTCGTCCTTCACGCACCCAGAAGTGGGACTTGCAACCGGTTTTCCGCCAAACCGAAGGATGAAGCGTCGGCCGACGTTGCGCATCGGTGGTAATCGACCACCGGGGCCTTGCTTCAGGTATGACCATGAGTTCGATGGTGGCACCGCATCCACATGGGCAACGCATCCCGATGCTCCAGTTCTCTCCGTCCTCGCGCAGCAGAACGAGGTCCCGGCGAGGCAATCCCTCTGGCAACGTGTCGCCTTCAACAACGATCAGCCCTCGGGCCGGACCGTAACGATCCCAAAGCCTGCGGAGCCGCCTGACCCAGAACTCCAGAAATTTCATGCTGCATCCCTCCGCTGGGCTGCAAGCGAAGGAAGCCCGAGAAGAGGTTCCGATGCACCACGCCCAAGCAGGTCGTCGCGTTCAGAGGGGAAGGCGTCTTCCGACCAATACGTTTCCTCGCAATCGGCGAGACTGAACTTCGTCCTGGCATAGTGCCTGTTGGGCTCCTGGCGAAAAGCATAGACCCGCGCCAGGAACTCAGTGGCGACTGCCGCGGCGGCCCGCATGTTGAGAGTGATCACCGACGGAGCTTCTTCCACGATGCCCTTGATGTACCCGTCCGCGAGTTCTGCCTCGAATGCTTCGGAGTTGGTCTGGCGAAGGAACTCCGCCCGTATGCCCTCCTGGGTGTAGACGTCGCGATCGGCCAGCGATGCACCCCCGGGCTGCACGTAATCCACGCGCCCGCAAACGTCGATAATCTCCACCGCCCCGTTGCCTTCATGAGTCGGGATGGTCACGCCCACGTCGAAAAGCGGCATGACAAACGCCGAACACACCAGGTCCAGTATCTGCCGCCCTTCCTGGCTGTCCACGCAGCTAAAAAGAAGGTCGCATTGGGCGGCCGCGAGGACGCCATCGCGACTGTTGATCGTTTGGTCGATTGGTAGGGCGACTCCCGGGCCACGGTAGGTCTCGATGGCGTCGGCGAACATCTCAACCTTGGGGCGACGGGCAGCAGCATCTGCGGTCGTCGAGTTCAGGATGCGGTTGAGGTTCTTCTTTTCCACCAGATCATAATCGATCAGGACAATCTGGCCGAAGCCGAGCCGCGCCAACTGCTCTGCCACGATGGACCCGGTGCCGGATACTCCGATGACTGCCGCTGAAAGCCTCGACAACTCCTTTGTCATCGGCCCAGTAAATGCCAGCGGCCGCGGAGCCAATAGTCCATCAGCGATGGCGTCGTTCCAGAAGTAGAGGATGTCGTCTCCCGACACGGTGACAAGGTCCACAGGCATGCAATTCATGTCA
Source organism: Devosia oryzisoli (assembly GCF_014837245.1). GTDB lineage: Bacteria > Pseudomonadota > Alphaproteobacteria > Rhizobiales > Devosiaceae > Devosia > Devosia oryzisoli. The sequence goes on along the minus strand of NZ_JACYFU010000002.1, from coordinate 978,331 downwards.
CGGTTGTAAAGCCTGGCTCGGACCGCGCCATCGGGCGTCATGATAGCCGAGCCGTGACGATCTCCCAGTGCCTCGAGGAGCCCGGGAATAACCCGTGCGTCGCTGTCGTCATCGATGCTCGAAAAGTCCAGCCATCCGCCTGGGTGAGAGTGCAGCAGCACGATCGTCAAGCCATCGGCTTCCGCTGAATCAATGGCATCTTCGATATAGCTACCCGGCCAGGTGATGTAGTCGGGCCAGCGTTTGCAGTCAGCGTGCGGAACCATGATCACCTCGCGGACGATCAACCGGTCGCGTGGACCCGGCGAAGCAGAGCACAGAAGGACGGCGGCAGCTTCATTGCCGTCACCAGGGAACAAGTGACGCTTAAGGGCTGTATGGGTAACGCCGGCGAAGGCAAGCGTGATGTTCGGCGTCATTGCCCCACCTCTTTGGCGATGGCGGACTCCACGATGGCGAGGTGGGTGATCACGTTGTCAGTCTTGGGGTTCCACTTGGAGCCAGCCCCGCGGTGGCGCGACCAACGCTGGAAGGAGAGACCCCGAATGGTCGCCGTGGTCTGGGTGGCGGGAATCGCGCCGCCGGTCCGACGCACCAGTGCCGGATACACGTAGAACATGTCGATCTGGGTCTGCGGGTAAGTCGGCAGAACCTGGATGGCCAGCGTCACCTTAGTAACCGTGTACCCGGGCGACACCGGGTAGTCGTGAATGATGAGCCAGCGGCCGGTGGCGTCGGTTTCCCAGCGGAAACCCAACGCGTCGAGGTACTGTTCGTCTACCGACTGGAGGGCGAAGTCACGGCGGGGCGCAGGAGGCGCCTCGCCGTTGTTGACGTCCTTGGCAGTGAGCCGGATCTTCTCAATGCCCGGTGTAGTGAGATCAATCACGTCGCTGGGCTGCAGCTGACGCTTCGGCTGCCCCTGCACCTTCAGGATCATGATCCAGGCATTGGGATCGAAGTTCGCCTCGGCCATCGCATCGGCTGCGGAGATCGTCGACGACTTCGAGACGATCACCTTGCCCTGCACATTGAGCTTCCAGACGTCCGGCTTGCGGCTCTTGAACTCCTCGACACCCTCTGCCTTGATCTTGATGAGGTCCTGGTCCCGGACAAGAAGGTCCGGCTCATCATCGCGCTCCAGGTAGATGTCGTCCGCCGGGTCGATCTTGCCCAGCTTGCGCACCACTGCGCCAGAGATCACGTCTGCGGGCCAGTCGAGGGTTTCGTCGTTGATCGTGATGCGGTGGGAGCTGCTGTTCTCGGCGACGATGAACTTGATGCTCTTGCTCAAGTCGGCTTCTTCCTGGACGCGGATGTCCTCGAGGTCACCGTCCGGCAGCCACTGCATCACATGGGGGTGCTGGTCGGAGTTGAAGCCGGCCACCTTGGCGATCTTGCCGCCGGTAGGAGTGGCGGTATCGATCTCGACGGGGTGGAAGGCAAGGTCCGTTCTGGCGATCTCAACGGTGACAGTGCGGTTGCCGCGGCCAAGCGCGACGGTGTTTTCATTGCTGGTCATCTTCAAGCCCTCATAGCTTGTGGTTACGACGGCGAGCCGTCCCTATGAGGGATGCGTTCGAGCCAGCAGATTCCGACAAAGAAAAATCTCGTGTCGGAATTCGCCGCCTCGAGCGCAAGATAAGTACAGATGGAGAGGTAGAAAAAATAGAGTGGCGCGGGCAAGATACAAGACTGCCAAATTCCACGGAGAGCTCGGTGGACCAAGCTGACATATCTGATGACGAACATTACGAGGCGGAGAAAGCTCGTGAGGCCTTCCAGACGCTATGCGACACTGACCGAGTAAGTTTGGGTCGGATTGCCCGGATCCTGGCGGCTCGGGAAAATCTCGCGTCCGCAGACGAGCTCATCAGCGAGGCCTATGTCAGAACGGTAAGCGGCACGAGGCGCTGGAAGCGAAGCCAGAGCTTCGTCCAGTTCTTTGCGGGGGTAATGAAAAGCCTGGCTTCCGACGCGTCCTTCCTCCCCGACTCCCGGAAGGTGGAGAAAATCGCCGGCGGATATTCGGCGTTGGCGGGTGACCAGGTGCTGGATGTTGAGGCGGCCGACAACACCCTGGAGCTCCAGCAGAAGGCCCTTGTGGAAGAGATGTATGACCACCTGGATCGGCATTTTGAAGGCGACGAAGAAATGCAGATGCTCCTGATGGGCCTTCAGGAAGGTCTCCGCGGTGAAGAGCTTGAAGGCACCATTGGTGTTGACACCAAGAGGCTGGCTGCACTGCGGACCCGGTTCAAGCGTCAGGTGGACAAGTTTATCGCCGCGTATCGCGCGAGGGAGGGACAGTCTCATGGCTGACCACAAGAAAGATCAAATGGATAGCTTGATAGATTTTATTCTGTCCGGCGAAGAACATGTAAATCCTGATGATCAGGACAATCTCAACATGTTCAACGATGCGATAGCAGCTGGTGAGAAAAAGCTGGCACGAGCCCGTTTGGAGCGAGCGAAGGCAGGTTCGTCACTTAAACAAGGGGCGTCGGCAACTGTTCTCGACCTAGAAAATGCTAGGCGGCTTCTGGCTCGTGCAAAAGCCGGTGATACATCGGCCCAAGTGACGTTGGCGGCGCGTTTCGGAGACGGCACTATGGACGCCGATTTGGATGCAATAGCAGAAGATATAGCGGAGCTGGAGGCGGAAGTCCGTGATGAAGAGGATTGATCCACTCCCTACGAATCTTCGACCGGATGCCTTGCTGAGCTCGTTAGGAATCGAGCGTGCTGAAGACATCGATATTGAAGCTATTGCCTACTACGCTGGTTTGAAGATCAAGCGTCGCCGTCTGAAGAGCTGCGAAGCGATGATCACCGGTCTGGGCGACCGTGGCATCATCTCGGTGTTACCGGACTCTATGCCCTCCCGTGTGCGATTTTCTATCGCCCACGAGTTGGGTCACTGGGCGCAGCATCGCGGACAGACGGTAGCTTGCCGCTCAACCGACATAGGAAAGTACTCCAAGAATAACCAGGTGGAGCGGATCGCGGACCAGTACGCTGCCGACCTCCTTATGCCGTGGCCGCTTTTCAAGGAAGCATGCAAGCAGCACCCGAAGATGGACCTTAAGGCGCTGAAGGCGATTGCAGAACGGTTTCAGTGCAGCCTTACAGCTACGTTGATCCGGGTAATCGACAGCGATCGGTATCCCAATCTGATGATGATCCACCACCATGCCAGCGCCGGCAGAAAATGGTTCAGGGCGGCAAAGAAAATCCCTGGGTACTGGTTCCCCCGCGACGAGCTGGACGCCGAGAGCTTTGCATTCGAGTTGCTTCACAATCCCGATGCGCGCGACGAGGGTTTTCCGCGAAAGATTGGTGCCGACGCCTGGTTCAACACGAACGGCGCCGATCGATACGAGATCACCGAGCAGTCGTTTCGCGTCCCAGGCGAAGGCGTGGTCACTATGCTGAAGCTGCATGAGGCCATGGTCGACGCCTAGAGCTAATTGGCTCCTCCGAGTCGTTGCGCCCGCAGAAAACTCAGTGCCGTTCGCTCTCCGGTGATGAAGACAGGGCTCCCAGAGCCAGCGTCAACTGAGCGGGGTCCCCGAACAATTGATGGCTTTGCTCATCCGCTTCGATGAACTTATCGATCGCAGACTGGATGGATTCGCCATCGAGAAACGCCAAAATCGGTTGGGGGAATGACTGCCTCTCATACTTGGCAAGCTGGTCCCAGCCGACGTCTTTAACTTGTTGAGCTATGTGGATGGCCAATTGTTTCCCAATAGCGGCACGCCATTTGTGAGCGTACCTGATTGCCCGTACCGCATTGCCGACGGGATTGGGATTCGGACGAAGGTTAACGTCTAGGAGGCGTTTACCGACGTTATCGAAGTAATCCTCGGTAGTGATGATCCTGCCGTGTGACACGGAGTACAGAACCGAATCCCAAGTGAAAAACGTTACCTTGAGTAGATCGCTGATGGATCGAACATCTACATACTTCTCGACCGAAGCCCACGTTAACGCGAGAGGCCACACCTCTACCTTCCAGCGCGATTGCTGAATCGCGTAGCCGCCAAATCTGTTTCGAACTGCATCCATCGAGCGCATCATCCGCTCGAAGTCGGTCAAAGAGTGGGGGTTGACGACGAAGTCAACGTCCGACGAGAAATGGCGATTGCCATTCAGGTGAAGATCACGAAGAAAGCCGCCGATGGCGACGGTCTCTCCCAACTTCTCGAGGTCGGCAGCAAAGGCCGCGACTTCCGACCTGCGCTTCCTGGCAGTTGAGAAGAAGTAGTGCGCCCGTTTGCGCAGCAGAGTGCGGGCGTCGGATCTATGCGGAAGCGCCGACATGGAAGCCCTTCAGTTCGTTGTAGAGGTCGATCGCGTACTGGTCAGTCATACCTGCGACCATATCTGTCAGCAGCTGCAGTTCACGGTAACGGATCGGCAGGGCGTCATCGCTTGCCCGCTTGGCAGTGTCTCGCCCTTCGAAGACGCGCCGATAATTTTCGCTGATGCGGCTGTAGGCGTAGCGAGTGAATGGCGTGGTTCGGGGTGATTTTGGATCGGCAAAGCTCTCTCGTTCGCTGATGCCACGCCACAACATGTCCATCAGACCATGGATGGTGTTGAAACCGTTGAGCTCAATCTTCAGCACTTCGCGATGCTTGTAGGCATTGTTGAAGGCAAATTTCTTCATGGACTTTGCAAGAGGTGCTGCAAGGCTCACGTCTAGCAGGGACTTCTCAAGGCCCGTTGTCATAATGGCATCGTAATGCGCAGTGAAGCACTTGATCGTGGCTGCTACAAACGCGGTTATGGCTGAAGCCCGGAAAATCTGCATCGAGACGTCGTTAAATTCCGCAGAAGATAGCTTCGCCCGGCGGGCAGAGTTGGCTCCAGCCTCAGCTTGCGCGAGGACCCACTGGGCAAGCTCGTCTTCCTTCAGCGTTTCGTCATTCTTCAACCAGTCAATCAGGTCGGCAAAAGAGACGATCTGTTTCTTAACGGCATCCTCAATGTCGACTATGGAGTAAGCGGTATCGTCACACGCTTCCATCAGGTAGGTTAGCGGATGTCGCATCTCGCCATGCGATAGCCCCGTTGCTGTCCGTACTGTCGCTACGAGATCTGCTTCGGCCGCAAAGTAGCCGACCTTTTTCCCGTGCGCGGGCGCCTCGGAAATCACATGATCAGACGCCACGGTGTATTTCATCGTTGCGGCGAGAGTTCCAAAGGTCAGGTTGAGCCCACGGTTATCTTTGACCACCTGCAGGCGCGTCAGGGTCCGTAGGGTTTGTGCGTTTCCCTCGAACTGCCGGAAGTCTTCGCGGTGCTGCTTAGTAAGCCGGTCTACGTCAGCCTTGATTAGATCTCCAGCCGAGTATCCGGCAGTATCCTCGCGCACCTGAAAGAGGGTCGGCTCCCTCGAAGTTACCCAGTCTCGAATGGCGGCTTCACCCTGATGGCCGAAGGGAGGGTTTCCCATATCGTGTGCCAACCCTACGGCCGCCAAAATGGCCGGTACGGCACGCTTAACCTCATCCTCCTTCCATTCACCGCCGCTGATCGCGTCCTCTATGATCAGATTTCCGAGTTCGCTATGGACCAGATGGGTGCCGATGGAGCGGGCCAAGTTCGCTACTTCGTGACTATGAGTAAGTCGGTTCCGGACGCTTTCATTCTTCTCCAGCGGGAACACCTGCGTCTTATCTCCTAAGCGCCGTGTTGGGGTGGCGAAGAGAATGCGATCGTAGTCACGCTCTGTCTCGGTGCGGCTGACGGTCATCCAGTCTGGCCGCGTGGTGTCGCCTTCCTCCTCCGGGGTCTCCCGCGGCCAGCGCTCTTTGGAGAGCAATTTCGACCACTGCAATTTTTGCGGTGAGTTATCGGTCATTTGCGCCCCTCTATCTGCACGCCACCCTACACCAGCCTCATGCAAGCGACATGAGCGCGCAGATGCCCGCTGTGACGTTCGTCCGGATGCCGGATTCGTTCAAGAAGCTAAATGCGTTCTCTGGAAAACCAATTAGAGGCGCCGGTTGGAGAGTGGACTTTTGTGGAAAGCGACCCAAAAACCTTTGGCAATCTGCACACATCGACCCAAAAGTCTTTGGTAAATCGACCCATAAGAATTTGGTGCTTCAAGCAATTTCAGAGGCTTAGGCGACCCGCATACATTTGGTATCGACAGTGGTTTTGCGCCGGGGTATTTCCTCGCAAACGCTGCGTTATAATGGCTGCTTTGGTCAGAATGGCGGGTCGCTCAGGCTTCGAGGAACATTCTGGCGAGCCGATATTTTTCCAGCCGCACCCTGTCCTTGTCGTCGAGCGCGCGCCCCAGGCGCATGATGTCGCTGTTGTCCTTGATGTCCGCCAACTTCACCTTAGTGGCGATGGCGTCGCTTTTGACTCGCCCGAGATAGGTCTGGTAGGGCTCGTTCTCGCGCTTGGTGATGGCCTCGACGGCGGATGCAATTCTGCCGCCGAACTTCGCTTCGACCTGGGCGAGATCAAACTCGTCGCCGTCTTCAACGCTGTCATGCAACAGCGCCACTACGCGCTCCGGTTCGGTCTCCATCTGCATCATCACCCGGATGGGGTGGAGAATGTAGGGCGAGCCGCCCTTGTCGAGCTGACCTTCGTGCACGTCCAGCGCGGTCCGCAGTGCGCATTCAAGCTGGTTCATTGGTGTTCCTTCATGCGCTTGAGCTTGTGTCGTGGTCGGTGCGCTGTGCCGCGGGGGCACGTGATGCTCGCGGCGGCGCGACGGATTTTCTCTCAACCAGCGGGCATTCGATCTGCAGGCGCCCGCTGATGATGCCGCTGCGGTCCTGGCCTTCGCGCTTGGCATAGATGTGGGTTATGGCGCGCCGCCCCATGTCTTCGTGCGGAACCAGGATCGTGGTCAGCGGCGGCTCGAGATGGCGCGAGGATGGGGCATCGTCAAAACCCACGACTGAAATGTCGTGCGGAATGGACAGGCCCGCTTCCTTGATGGCCTCGTAGCAGCCGATGGCCATCTCGTCGCTCGCGCAGAAGATCGCCGTCGGCGGCTCGGGCAGGGCGAGAAGTTCGCGCGTGCAGTCGTGGCCACCCGAAAGCGTCCAGTTTCCGGTGCGGACCAGTCCCGGGTCGAAGGCGATGCCGGCCGCCTTGAGGCCGCGCTTGTAGCCGCGCAACCGGTCCTTGCTTGCTTCCATCCAGCTCTCGCCGCTGATGAAGGCGATGCGCCGGTGCCGCTGGGCCGTGAGGTGGCGCACCGCGGTTTCGGCGCCCAGGGCGTGGGCGGGCAGGATGGCAGGGGCCTGGTCCCCCTTGGTGTGGCAGTTGATGAGGACGACGGGCACCGAGCTCAGTTTCTGCGGCAGGGTGTATTCGCGCGTGAAGAAGGCGGCGAAGACGACCCCCACGACCCGGTGGGCAAAGAGCAGCTCCAGCGCCGCCGCCCGGAGACGCTCGTCGTTCTGGGTGGGAAGCACCACCAGCACTGCCTCGTTCTCCCAGGCCAACTGGCGCGCCGCGTCGATGGCCCGGTTGACGATGGGATTGGAGGTGCTGTCGTCGATGACGAAGCCGATGGCCTGCAGGCCGCCGCTGCCGACCGGCGCGCGCATCCACACGCGATAGCCGAGCGCCTCGGCCGCGTCGCGCACCAGTGCCCGCGTCTTTTCGGTCACCCGCGTGCCGCCGGTTTCGTTGAGCACCATGGAGACGGTGGCCTGGCTGACTCCAGCCAACTTTGCCACGTCAACCATGGTCGGGCGGGCGCTGGCCTTTTCCGTCTTGCGTCTGTTCACTTGCCCCTCCCGACCGAGGAATATCGCAGCTTTCGCCAAAAGGAAATCGCACGATACCCGCAGGGCCTGTCCTGTTATAAAACACTAACCCGTGTTGACAACAGTTATAAATAACTACTAGCATCCTGGCGTGCTGGAGGAGCGCAGGGTCGGCCCGGCACGGGCTCGATCCGATGTCGATGCCATCCAAGGGGTGGCCGGGAGGAGAATGGAAATGACCATTTCACGGGATGGCGCTGCGCCATCTGCCGGGCTGAGCCGGCGTACGCTGCTGCAGGGCATGGCGATGCTTGGTGCGGCCGGCTTGCTGCCGGGCAGGGCGTTCGCCCAGGATACCGCCACCATCAAGTGGTGGGACATCTTCCAGCCGCTGATCCCGCTGCACGAGAAGGTCTGGACCGATTTCGCGGCCGCCAACCCGGCCAAGGTGGAGTACACCCCGGGCAATCCCGCCGACATGATGCAGTCGCTGCAGCTGGCGTTCCGCAGCAACCAGCTGCCGGATGTGTTCAGTGTGCCGAATGGCAATGCCGCAACCATCAATTCCCTGCAGGCCGCGGGCTGGTTCCAGCCCCTCGCCGACAGCTTTGTCTTCGACAAGCCGTTCCAGAAGGAAGCGCTGGCCGAGGGGTTCACCAACTTCGACGGCAAGCCCTACAGCTTCCCCATCTTCGCCATAAGGCAGACCTCGACGTCGCTGTGGTTTTTCAAGGACGATCTCGCCGCAGCCGGCATGGATGCCGAAACCGGGCCGGAAAGCTGGGACGACGCGCGCAAGGCCGCGCTGGGCGCCACCAAGGACGGCAAGTACGGATTGATCCTGCCGCTGCAGTTCGGCGACCGCATGAAGGCCCATCTCATCGATCTGGCCCAGGCCGCCGGCGCCGCTGGCGAGGTCGACTGGAAGACCGGCGACTACGCGCATGCGTCCCAGCCCTTCCTCGACGCGCTGGAGTTCCTGATGTCCTTCCAGAAGGATGGGTCGCTCCACCCTGCATCGTCGTCGGTCGACGCCCGGCAGGGGCGATCCCGCTGGGTCGCCGGCGAGGCCGCGATGTTCTTTGACGGACCCTGGAACAGCGGCGTGCTCAACGGCAGCTTCAAGGAGCAGATCGACCTGATCAGCGTCACCGGCCAGGTGCCCTATCCCAAGGACAAGGCCAGCGCCTTCAACTATCGCGCCCCGAGCACCGGCACCTTCTACATGTCGGCGCAGTCCCAGCACCCCGACCTCGTGACGCAGGTGCTGCAGATGCTCACCACGGACGAGTATTATGTGGCGCTGGCCGAGCGCATGGACCAGCCGCCGCTCGACCCGACTGCCGTCGAGCGCGCCAACGTCCACCCTGCCTATAAAAAGGTCGTCACCGGCTACCAGGAGTATGTGCGCATCGCCCCCGATCCCTTGGTGCGCAACACCGCTGTTGGCCAGGTCTATGCGGAAATGCGCGACGTCACTCCGGGCCTTGGGGAAATCCTGCAGGGCGCCTTTAGCGGGGCCTTCAGCGATCCAAAACCGATCCTGCAGCAATATGCCGACCAGATGAACCGCGAACGCGACCGCGCCATAGAGGCGGCCAAGGGCAAGGGTGCCGAAGTGTCGCGCGACGACTGGGTGTTCGAAGCCTGGCAGCCCGGCGAAGATTTCACCGCCGACAAGTACTAGGCTTCGCCTTAGCCGGCTCGGAACCGCGACCTATGCAGCAAAACTCCAAGCCGGTGATGGCACGCATCTGGGCCGACAGGTGGATCTACGTCTTCCTGTTGCCCACCCTGACGCTGGTCGGGGCTTTCACCATCTATCCCGTGGTCGCCAGCATCTGGTTCTCGTTCCTCGACTGGAACGGGTTCGAGCGCGCCGGCAGCTTCATCGGGCTGGCCAACTACAATGAACTTCTGGCCGATCCGCTGTTCTGGAATGCTTTCAAGAACACCGTGGTGTTCCTGGTTCTGGCGGTGCCCCTGCGCGTCGGGCTGGCGCTGCTGCTGGCCATCATCCTCAACGCGCATTTTCCGCTGGTGCGGGTGTTCCGCACGGCGATCTTCCTGCCCGTGGTCACCACGGCCGCGATCGTCGGGGTGGTGATGCGCTATGTGCTCGATCCGACGGGTGGCCCGCTCAACATCGCGCTGCTCAATTCGCATATCCTCGGGCAGCCGCTCAACTTTCTCGGCAGCGCGGCGCTGGCGCTCTACAGCGCCGTCGGCATCTGGGTGTGGAAGTGGCTGGGCATCACGCTGATCTATTGGCTGGCGGCGCTCCAGACCATTCCGCGCGATCTTTACGAAGCGGCCGAACTCGATGGCGCGGGACCCTGGCGGCAGTTCCGCTGCATCACCCTGCCGCTCCTGACCCCGTTCACGCTCATCATCACGCTGATCACGGTGATCGACGCAACCAACGTGTTCGATCTCATGCTGACCCTGACCGGCGGCGGGCCGTTCTACGCCACCGAGGTCATCGATATTTACGTCTATCGCCAGGCCTTCACCTCCAACGTGCCGCGGCTCGGCTATGCCTCCGCGGCGGCGATCTTCTTCGGCATCATGTTCATCGCGGTGGCGGCGGTGCAGATCATTGCGCTGCGCCGCGTCCGGAGCGGGAGGCACGACCAGTGAGCACCATGAGCCTCCGCCGGCCCGCCGGCTGGACCATCCTGCGCTACGTGGCGCTCGTCGCGCTCTGTCTGGTGTGGGTCTATCCCTTTCTCTGGCTGGTCTCGGCCTCGCTGAAATCGCCGCTCGAGGTTTTCTCCAAGGGGCTCAACCTGCTGCCCGACGTTCCGGTGTGGGAGAACTATGCGCGGGCCTGGGGGCAGGCGGGGTTCTCCCGGTACATGCTCAACACCTTCTTCGTCACCATCGGCACGGTGGTGGTGGTGGTGTTTCACACGGCACTCTCGGGCTACGTGCTGGGGCGGCACGACTTCGTCGGGCGCAAGGTGATCATCGGCATTCTGGGCGCCACGCTGGTGGTGCCGGCGGGGCTGACGGTGATCCCCATCGTCGATCTCACCAGCGCGCTGGGGCTGCTCAACGGCCACTGGGGCATCATCCTGGCGCTGGCCGGCAGCGGCCAATCGGCGGCGATCCTGCTTTATGCCGGATATTTCCGCGGCCTGCCGCGCGAACTCGAAGAGGCCGCCTTCATGGATGGGGCCGGGTTCCTGCGCATCTTCTTCTATATCATGCTGCCGCTGGCCGGGCCGGTGACGGCCACCGTGACGGTACTGACATTCCTTGCCGCGTGGAACGCGTTTCTTATCCCCCTCGTCTTCACCTTCGGCACGCCCGAGTTGCGCACACTGCCGGTGGGCATGCTCGCCTTCGTGGGCACCAATGAAACCGACTGGTCCGGCATGGCGGCGGCAGCCACCATCTCGCTGCTGCCGGTGATCGTCTTCTTCTTCTTCGTCCAGCGCTATTTCGTCGAGGGCATCGCCGGGGCCGTCAAGGCCTGAGCCCTGCCCCAGGAACAATCATGGCCCAGCCAAACATCTTGTGGATCTGCACCGACCAGCAACGCTGGGATACCTTGGGCGTCACCGGCAACCGCCATGTGCGAACCCCGGTGCTCGACAAGCTCTTTGCCGATGCGGCGTGGTTCTCCGGCGCTTACTGCCAGTCCCCGGTCTGCACCCCGAGCCGCGCCAGTTTCCTCACGGGGCGCTATCCGCGCACCACCCGAACCCGCCAGAACGGGCAGGACATGCCGCCCGACGAAATGCTGGTCACGCGGCTCCTGGCCGACAACGGCTATACCTGCGGCCTGTCGGGCAAGCTGCACATCTCGGCGGCCAATCCCAGCGTGGCGCCGGTCAGCGAGCCGCGCATCAACGATGGGTACACGGCGTTTCACTGGTCGCATCACCCGGGACACTACGGCAGCGCGCAAAACTGGCCGCTCAACGAATACAACCTCTGGCTGCTCGAGCGCGGCGCTGATTACACCGCCGACCCCTATCGCGGCTCGAAATATGTCAAGGCCGGCCCCGAGGCGCAGAACCACCAGACCACCTGGTGCGCCGACAAGGCCATCAACTTCGTCAAGGCGCATCAGGGCGCCGGCCGGCCCTGGCTGTTCTCGGTCAATTTCTTTGACCCGCATCACCCCTTCGATCCGCCAGCCGAATATCTTGACCGCTATCTGGACCGGCTCGATGAGATCGAACTGCCCAATTACCGGCCGGGTGAACTCGAGGACAAGCCCGCCTTCCAGAAGATCGACCATGAGGGTGCCTATGGCGGCAATGCCGGGATGTCCTATGACGAGATGACTGACCACGACCACCGGCTGGTACGGGCCGCCTATTTCGCCATGTGCGATCTCATCGACGACCAGGTGGGCCGCATGTTCGAGGCGCTGCGCGAGACCGGCCAGCTCGACAACACCATCGTCATCTTCATGTCCGACCACGGCGAACTGCTCGGTGACCACGGGGTCTACCTCAAGGGGCCGTTCTTCTACGAACCCAGCGTCCATGTTCCACTCGCGATCTCCTGGCCGGGGCACATTCCCGCCCGCCGCATCGATGGGCTGGTGGAACTGGTCGACATCGCGCCGACCCTGCTCGAGGCGGCGGGGGTGGAGATCTGGCCGGGCATGCAGGGCCGGTCGCTCTGGCCGCTACTCACCGGCCAGGAGACGCAGACCGGGGTCGAGGACGTCTATTGTGAATACTACAACGCCATGCCCTGGCACCGCGAACCGCACCTGCCGTTTGCCACCATGCTGCGCACCGAGACGATGAAGCTCGTGGTGAGCCATGGCGACCGGCGCGGCGAGCTCTATGACCTCTTGGCGGACCCCGGAGAAACCACCAATCTGTGGGACGACCCGGATCATCTGGCGGAAAAGGCAGAACTCCTGCAGCGCCTCTGTGACCGGATGGCCTTTACCGTCGACCCGCTGCCGCTGCGCCGCGCCCCCTGGTAGTCCCGCGAGAGAGACCCATGACCGATCCCCGTACCGCCCGCGCGCCCGCAACGCCGCTCATCGTCCACGATCCGTTCATGAGCGTCTGGTCGCACACCGATGAATTGACCCAGTCCTGGCCCACGCACTGGACGGGCAAGAACCAGTCCATGGCCGGCATGGCCCATATCGACGGCAAGGCGTACCGGTTCATGGGCCTTGTCACGCGCACCGGCGTCGACGTGCCCGCCATGCGCCAGACGGGGCGCGAAGTGACCCCGCTTCGCACCCTCTACCGCTTTGAGGCAGATGGCGTCGCGCTGACCCTGACGTTCACCACGCCCAGTTTTCCCGAGGACGTGGAGTTGATGGCCCGGCCGGCGAGCTACGTCGATATCGAGGTCGCTGCCATCGACGGTAAGTCGCACACCGTCTCCGCCTATATCGACTGGAGCACCAACTGGGTCACCGGCAACGCGGAAACCGACGTGATCTGGGGTCGCCATCGGGCCGGCACGGTCGAGGCGCTCTTCGTGGGCGCCCGCGAGCAGACGCCATTGCACCAGTCCGGCGACGAAGTGCAGATCGACTGGGGCTACCTCTATACCTCCGCCGAGCCGGGCGTGGCTGTCGACAGCGCCTTCGGCGACGCGCGAACCCTGCGCGACAGCTTTGCCCAGACCGGCACCATTCCGGCCCGCGACGACGTGCGCGACGGCCGGCCGCTACCCCTGCCCAGTCACGGGCACCGGGGACTGAATATCAACGCCAGCGGCATTCACCAGGAGCGCCCGGCCTACAATGTCTCCGCCTGGAGCCGGGACTTCGGGGCTGTCGGTTCGGCCCCGCAAGCGTTCCGGCTGCTCGTGGCCTACGACCAGGTCTATGCGCTCGAATACTTTCACCGCCGCCTGCGCCCGTTCTGGAGCCGCAAGGGGCAGTCGGCCATCGGCCTTGTGGAGCAGGCCTGGGCGGAGCGAGAGGCCCTCTGTGCCCGGGCAGTCGCCTATGACGACGATCTCGTCGGGCAACTGACCCGTGCGGGTGGCGATACCTATGCGCGCATCGGCATCCTGGCCTTCCGCCAGTGCCTTGGCGGACACGCGCTGGTGGCCGATCTCGATGGCAGCCTGCTCTACTTCTCCAAGGAGAACTCTTCCAATGGATGTCTCGGAACGGTGGACCTGACCTACCCGTCCGCGCCCTTCTTTCTGCATTTCAATCCGGCGCTGCTGGAAGCCCAGATGCGCCCGATCTGCGCCTATGCCGCGGGCGGCGCTTGGCCGTTCCCCTACGCGCCGCACGATGTGGGGCAGTTCCCGCTGGCCAACGGGCAGGTCTATGGCGGAGGCGAACTGACCGAACACAATCAGATGCCCTACGAGGAAAGCGGCAACATGCTGATCCTCGCCGCCGCGCTGCTGCAGCGGACCAACGACACCCGCTTCGTCGAGGAGTTCTGGCCGCTGTGGGAAAAGTGGGCGCGCTATCTCGTCGAAAGCGGCATCGATCCGGAAAACCAGCTCTGTACCGACGACTTTGCCGGCCACCTGCCGCACAACACCAATCTGTCGATCAAGGCCATCATCGGCATCGGCGCCTTCGGCAAGATCTGCCAGCGCCTGGGCAAGACGGCAGAGGCGGAGAAGTATTTTGCAGTGGCCCGCGACTGGGCGGCACAATGGCCCAAATTGGCCGATGATGGCGCAGCGTTCCGGTTGGCCTTCGACCAGGCCGGATCATGGAGCCAGAAGTACAACCTCATCTGGGATCGCATCCTGGGCCTCGGGCTGTTCCCGGCCGAGATCGCGCGCAAGGAAGTGGCCGCCTATCGAAGCCGGCAGGACCGCTACGGCCTGCCGCTCGATAATCGCGCGCACTACACCAAGCTCGACTGGCTGGTCTGGACCGCCTGCCTCACCGGCGACCAGGCGGACTTCGAGGAGCTGCTGCAGCCCGTGGCGGCGTGGCTCGACGCGGCGCCACAGCGCGTGCCGTTGTCCGACTGGTTCGACACGCAGACCGGCAAGCAGATCGGCGTCGGTGGTTTCCGCAGCCGGCCTGTCGTGGGCGGCACCTATATCAAGCTGATGCTCGACAGCGCCGGCCCATAAGAACGGTTCGACCCGCCTGTGCGGCAGACGCGGCGAGGCGGTTGACCGTCCCCTGGGGGAAGGCCACCGCGCGGCAACGCCGGGGCCGGTCCACCAGGGATGATCGGGCGCGCACAGCGCTGGTTGCCGAAAGCCGTGTTGCTGGACAAACTGGCGCTCCCCAAACCGCATAAACCTGTTATCAGAAACAGGGTCGTGGGGCCCGCACCGCACCGCGCCGGAAGGGTCATGGGCGAGTGGCGGGTCGGCAAGATGAGACGGGCGTGAAGAAGCGCGTGAAGATGATCGATGTGGCGCGCCGCGCCGGGGTCTCCCAGACCACGGTGTCGCTCGTGCTGAACAATGTCACGGGGGTGCGCATCCCCGACGCCACGCGCCGCCATGTCATCGAGACCGCCCAGCAGCTGGGCTATTCCCCTGGCCCGCTCCTCCACGAACTCGCCAAAGACGGCGTGCCCATCGTGGGTGTGCTGATTAACGAGATTTCCTCCGCCTATCCCATCGACATCATCGATGGCCTGCACGTCACGGCGCGGTCCGCCGCCATGCAACTGGCCGTGTTCGTGACTGATGGCGTCATCGAACGAGAAGAAGAGGCCCTGCAGTCGCTGACGCGCCTGGGCGTGCGGCACGTGGTCTATGCCAACACCTTCACCGCCGCCGTGCATCCGGCTGCGGGACTGGATGGCTTCCGCCATGTCTACGTCAACTGCTTCCGGCGCGATGGCGCGGGTACGGCCATCATTCCCGGCGAACGGGCGGCGGGCTTTGCCGCAGCGCAATATCTGGTGCAGACCGGCTGCCGACGGCTGGCTACGATCACCGGGGATGCCTGGCATTCCAGTGCCCAGCGGCGGCTATCGGGATTTCGCCGCGGCGTGAGGTCGGCCGGGCTGACTCTCGATCCGGCGATGGTGATCCATGGTGACTGGGGACATGAGCTCGGCCACCGGGCGATGACGGAGCTGCTCGCCCGGGAGATTCCACCCGATGGGGTTTTTTGCCAGAACGACATGCTGGCGCGGGGCGCCCTCGTCGCCATAGCTGAAGCCGGGCTGCGGGTGCCGCAGGATGTCGCCATCCTCGGGATGGACGATCGAGAGTTCGCCCGTCATCACGGCCTTTCAACCATGCTCCTGCCGCACGCCAGCATGGCCGAGCGCGCGCTCGACATTCTCCTTGGCGACCGGCCGCCCGACCCGCCCCAGATTATTTCGGTGCGCTGCCCGCTTATCCCGCGCGCCACGACGGCACAACCCGAACGGCCGGCCGGCAGGAAAACCGATCAGCCGAGCCGCGGCAGCGCGTCGCCGCTGGCGTCGAAGGCGTAAAGGTCGGTCGAGGCGGCAGACAGGCTCACCCGGTCGCCCTTGGCAAAGTCCTGCGTCTTGGACAGTTTGGCCAGCACCGGCTGCCCCAATCCGGCGGCGACATAGAGGATGGTAACCTCTCCCAGATGTTCGACGAGTTCCACCATGCCAGTGATCAGCGCCGCGCCTGCCTCGGCAATGTGCAGGCTTTCGGGGCGCACGCCCAGCGTACCCGCTTCGGCGCCGGAGCGGCCGCCGCTGCCGAAGGCGATGGCCGTCTGTTCGGCGCCGTCGATTTGAACCAGCGTCCGCTCACCTTGATGTTCGAGCCGGCAGGGTAGGAAGTTCATTGCCGGTGAGCCGATGAAGCCGGCCACGAACAGGTTCGCCGGAGACTCGTACAACTCGACGGGCCGGCCGACCTGCTCGACATTGCCGCCATTGAGCACCACGATGCGGTCGGCCAGGGTCATCGCCTCGACCTGATCGTGCGTGACATAAATCATGGTCGTGTCCGGCAGCCGCTCCTTGAGCTTGGCGATCTCGATGCGCGTGGCCACGCGCAGGGCGGCATCAAGGTTCGACAGCGGCTCGTCGAAAAGAAACACCTTGGCCTCACGCACGATGGCACGGCCGATGGCGACCCGCTGCCGCTGCCCGCCTGAAAGCGCCCGCGGGCGACGGGAGAGGTATGGCTCTAGCTGCAGCATGGCGGCGGCATTGCGCACCCGCCGGTCGATTTCCGCCTTGTCGACATGGGCGATGCGCAGGCTGAAAGCCAGGTTTTCATAAACGCTCATGTGCGGGTAGAGCGCGTAGGACTGGAACACCATGGCAATGCCGCGCCGGGCTGGCGCAATGTCGTTGGCCACGACGCCATCGATGCTGAGCGTGCCGCCGTCGATGCCCTCGAGCCCGGCGATCATCCGAAGCAGGGTGGATTTGCCACAGCCCGAGGGGCCGACAAAGACCACGAATTCGCCCTGTTCGATGTCGAGGTCGATGGAGGAAATGACTTCCACCGATCCGTACGACTTGCGGACATCTTTCAGACCAATGGCGCTCATGCGAGGCACTCCGATGCGGGTTCTGGATCCGGGCGATCAGGCATGGTACCAGCCGTGCTCCGGCACCTTGGGCAGGTACTTGGCCCGGGGCAGGCTGTCCTCGGTCCTGATGCTCCAGGCGAGCAAGGTTTGCAGCATGTCCATCTGCGTCTGGGCGTGCTGCGGCTGGCCGAAGAGATTGTCCAGCTCCCCGGGGTCGGCCTCGAGGTCGTACAGTTCGCCATGTCCCATGACGTCGAACAGCAGCTTCCAGCGCCCCTTGCGCACCATCTTGAGATTGCCGCTCTGGGTCACCGAATTGAGCTCGTCGATGACTTTTCCCTCATAGGGAAAATGCAGCTCCGGGCGCTCGTCGGTGACATAGGGCAGGCTGCCGATGCCGAGCTCGGCATAGATGCTGGAAAACTCCGCGGCCGGATACCTCTCGCCGGTGAGCATCGGCCAGAGACTGCGGCCCTGCACGCCGAAGGGAATATCCCGGCCCAGCGCCTCGCACAGCGTCGGGAAGAGATCGACCAGCGAGACGAAGTCGGTCTCGTTGAGGTCCTGCTGGACCCCCGGTCCGCGGATGATCAGGGGGACGCGCACGAGGCATTCGGGCAGGCCCGCGCCCTTGCGCTGCAGTCCGTGATCCCCGGCATAATCGCCGTGATCGGAGAGGAAAATGAGGATGGTGTTGTCGAACTGGCCACTGGCCTTGAGATGGTCGACAAAGCGCGCCACCTGGTCGTCGATCATGCGCAGCATGCCGGCATAGACGGCGCGGTATTTGCGCCACTCCGCGTCATAGCCAGGCCGCTTTTCCTCGAACAGGGTCTGCAGCCACTGCCAGTGGCCGCCGCGGGCGATGGTGGATTGCGGCGAGCCGACCCGTTCCGGCATGTCCTCGGGCGAGAACATGGAATAATAGGGTTCGGGCGCCTGGTAGGGATTGTGCGGCTCGGGCAGCGAGAGCCACAGGAAGAAGGGTTTTTCGCGGTTTTTATCGACGCAGGTGATGGCGTCGCTGACGATGCGATAGCACAGCTGGTTTTCCAGCGGGAACGGCGTCGGCGCATCGGCGACGTGATGGTCGAGATCGAACAGCCACTGGTCGAAGGCCTGCTCCTGCGCATTGGCGCGATCGGCCGGGCCGTTTGTGTGGCTATAGGGGCCGCCGTGGAAATCGAAGGCGCCCGCCTCGAGATAGCTGTGGTTCTTGCCCGCCAGATTGACGCTGTAGCCCGCGTCCCGCAGCATGCCAGGCAGGTCCTTGCTGAAGGTGATGCTTTCGGCCGGGCTCCAGTTCTGCTTGACGCGGCTGGCCTTGGGGAAGCGCCCGGTGAGGAGGCTCGAACGCGCCGGCGTGCAGGTGGGCATGGGCGTATAGGCGCGCCGGAAGCGGGTGCCGGTGGCGCCCAGCGCTTCGACGAACGGCATCGTGTCGGCCGGAAAGCCCTCCGAGGCGAAGAAATCGGCGCGCTGCTGGTCGGTCATGATCAGCACGATATTGGGCTTGGCGGTCTGGGCCAATCTGGTGTCTCCGGGCGTGAGGGGGACGGGGCCTGGTCAGCCCCGTCCGGAGGTTCGGGCGTCAGCCGAGGACGAAATCGGCTTCGTCGAAATAGGAATCGGCGGCCGCTTCCGGCGTCGTCCGCTCGAACCCGACTTCGCCGTTGAGGCGGCCGAGCAGGGCTTCCATCTCGCCGTGCCCCTTGATCCAGCGCGGCGTCTCCGGCGAGGCCACGGCGCGTAGGTCGTTGAGATAGTTCAGCACCTTCGTGCTGGGCGCGTCGGACGTTTCCGCCAGGATCGCCGCTGCCTTGTCCGATGCCGGACCGCCCAGCGTCAGCCCGAGGATGGCGATGGCCTCCTCGTCGTTGAGGAGGAAATTGATCAGCTTGGCCGACTGCTCGACATTGGCCGAACGGGCGGGGCAGACCCAGAAGTCCAGCGCGCGGATCAGGTGGCCGTTGTTGGCGCCGTCCGCGAGGCTCGGGCAGGCGTTGATCCCCAACTCCTCGGTCATCAGGGCCTGGAAGAACACGAGCTGCTGGTTCCAGCCGATCTGCATGGCGGCGAGGTCGCGGACCATGGGGGCGTTCTGGAAGCCGGCGCTTTCCGCCGTCACGGCTGGGGGTGGTGCACCGCGCTCGGCGCGCAGGGCCTGCCAATAGGTCAGCCAGTCGATGAGGTCGGCCTTTTCAAAGCCGAGCCCGCCTTCCTGACCGTAGAGCGACTTGCCACGCTGCGTCAGGAACACTTCGAACAGGCCCGCAAAGCCGCCGGCGTCGTTGACGCCGTAGTGGCCCTCGCCGCCGGCCTGGCCGAGCGCGATGGCCATTTCCCGGAAGCTGTCCCAGGTGAGGTTGTCCAGCGATCCGGTGACGCCGGCCGCGTCGAGCTTGGCCTGGTTGTAGAACAGCCCGACCGCGATCTGGTTGTTGCCGATGGCGTTGACCGTATCGCCCATGGTGCCGATCTCGACGACGCCGGGGTAAAGCGCGCTGGTATCGATGACGCTGCCGATAAAGGGCGTCAGATCGGCCAGCTGGCCGCGCTCGATATAGTCGAACAGATAGGTCATGGAGTGGCGGTGCATGTCCGGAGCGCCGCCGCCCGAATACTGCACGGGCAGCCGGTCATAGAAATCGCCGAACGGGGCGAATTCCACCGAGACCGGAATATCGGGGTTCTTCTCGGTGAACAGCGCCAGCGCCTTCTGCATGCGGTCATGCGTGTCCTGCCCGCCATACCAGGCCGCCTTGATGGGCGTCGACTGGGCGAAGGCGGGGATGTTCGACCCCAGCCAGAGCGCGACGGCGCCCCCGATGCTGAGCTTGATCACCTCGCGGCGATCCAGGCGCGGTCCTTTGGTCATGGTGTAGTCCTCCTCAAGGGTTCTTGTTGACGCACGGGCTCACCCTTTCAGCCCGGTCGTGGCGATGCCTTCGGCAATCTGTTTCTGGAAGATGACGAAGAGAATGAAGAGCGGCAGCAGCGTGACGACGGACATGGCGAACAGCATGCCCCACGCCGACTCCCCGCTGGTGGCGTCGATGAAGAGGTTGAGCGCGAGCGGCGCGGTGTAGCGCTCCACCTGGCTGAGATAGATTAGCTGCGAGAAGAAGTCGTTCCACGTCCAGAGGAAGGTGAAGATGGCCACTAGCACCAGCGCCGGCCTGCAGATCGGGAAGATGATGTAGAAAAAGATTTGGTACTTGTTGCACCCGTCCATCTCCGCGGCCTGGTCGAGATCGCGCGGAACGCCGCGGATGAACTGCACCAGGAGGAAGATGAAGAAGGCATCGACCGCGAAGAATTTCGGCAGCACCAGCGGCAGGATGGTATTCACCATCCCCAGGTTCTGGAAGACGATGTATTGCGGCAGCACGGTCACGTGGAACGGCAGCATCAGGGTAACCAGCATCAGCCCGAAGGCGATCTTGGAGAACGGGAACTGCAACCGCGCGAAGGCATAGGCCGCCAGCGAGCAGGAAAAGAGGTTGCCCACGATCGAGAGGATGCAGATCACGGCCGAGTTGAGCATGAAGGCCCCGAATGGGATGCCGACCCGGGTCCATCCGTCCGCATAGTTGGCCCAGGTGAAGCTCGAGGGAATGAGGCCCGGCTCGCTGAAGATGAGCTGTTCGGGCTTGAAGGAACTGGCCACCAGCCAGAGCAGCGGATAGCTCATCAGCAGCGCAACGGCCACGAGGGCAACGAGACGGACGGTGCGGCCGCCGCTGGACCGCTGGGAAATCGACGTCATGGCGGCCTCCTAGCTCTCGTAATGGACCCAGAAGCGCGACGCCCAGAACGCCAGGGCCGTGAACGCGCCGATGATGAAGAGCAGGATCCAGGCCATCGCCATGGCGTAGCCCATGCGGAAATTCCGAAAACCCTCGAGGTAGAGGTAGAGCGTGTAGAACAGCGTCGAATCCACCGGCCCGCCGGTGCCATCGCTGATGACATAGGCCGGCACGAAGGCCTGGAAGGCCGTGATGGTTTGCATGACGAGGTTGAACAGGATCAGCGGGCTGAGGAGCGGCAGCGTGATGCGGAAGAAGCGCTGCACCGGATTGGCGCCATCCATGATGGTGGCTTCCACGACCTCCTTGGGGATTTGTCGCACCCCGGCGAGGAAGATCACCATGGGCGCCCCGAACTGCCACACATGGAGCAGGATGAGCGTGCTGAGCGCGTAACGCGGGTCGCCGATCCAGCTCGTGCCCTCGGCGCCGAACACGCCCAGCACCGCGTTGACCAGCCCGTCCGAACCGAACAGTTGCCGCCAAAGCACGCCGATGGCGACACTGCCGCCCAACAGCGAGGGCAGGTAGAAGACGCCGCGGAAGAAATTGGCGAGCCGCGTGGTCGCCGAAAGGCTCACCGCTATGATGAGGGCAACAGTCACCGAGAGGGGCACCGAAACCAGCACATAGACCGTGGTGACCTCGAGCGAATGCAGGTAGCGCGCGTCCCGTGTGAGCAGCCTCTGGTAGTTCGCCGTGCCGACCCAGCGCGGCACCGAGAGCAGGTCGTAATTGGTGAATGAGAGCACCGCCGAGCCGATCATCGGCAGCGCCGTGAGCAGGACCATGCCCAGGAGCCATGGGGTAAGGAACACTAGCGCCGCGCGCCAGTCACCGACGCTCGAGGCACTCCGTCCCACGCCCCGGCTTCGCAACGGCCACGCCCGTCCCCCTCGGCTCACCGCCATTGCTCCGCCCCCGTCGCGGCGCATGGGAATGCCGCCTGCGGGCAAAGCGAAGTGGCCTCTGCCTCACTGAACCAGCTGAGATCAGCCTTGTTTGCCATCAGTCCCCCCGGCGACGCAGCACGACACATCCCTCCGCACGGCCCGAAGCCGTGGCGGCAGAAGCCTCCGATGCCGCTGAACGCCCACCGCCGGCATCCTCCTGCCGGCGTTGCTAAATTTCTTTAGCAGATTGCGCATGGGGCCTCGCCTTGTCAAGCGGGGCGGCGATCACTTACGCAGGCAAAGACGCTCGGACCCGCCCGTGAGGGGGACAAAAGGCTTGTCGCCGCAAGGGTCGATGACGCGTCGAGCGCACTCGGTGTGGTCGGCCGTTGCTCCCTACGGGTTTATCCCGGATCGGCGGACCAAGATCGTCACCGAGCTTGCTGCCATACGTGGGTCTGCTGTGGCGAGTTGTGCTTCCCTACCAATGTCACAGCGCCGCTTGGTGCGTGAGGCTGGTGGTGGCGTTGAGCAGACGCGCCACCTCGTTACGGCTCAACACCACCGGCAGGTTGCGGGGCGGCTCACCCGCACCAGCTTGCGCGCCGGATCGGGCCGATCGAGGGTATTGGTGAAGAAGAACCGCAGCGCCTAGACCACGCTGTTCATGGGGGGCACCGGCACGCCGGCCTCACTCTGGGCCATCTGGAACTGGCGAACATCTTCGGTGGTCGCGGTATCCGGCGGTCGCCGCAGGAAGCTGGCGAAGCGCTCAAGTCACGGATGTGGTTGCGCTGGGTCGCCACCAAGAAGTCGCGCATGTTCATGTCGTCGATCAGCTTCTGGCTCAGCGGGCTGACGGGGACGTTGGAAAGAATTGTGGTCATTGTTTGGCTCCCGGGTTGAAGGAGCCAAAAGGGAACGCCTGAACCAGGCGATCCTCAATCAAGCCGTGGCGACCGATGCCTTGCCGTTATCTCACCGCGCGCACCCTCCCGCGCGGCTGCTCATTCACCGGCCCCATTTCGGACCAACGAGGTCCACCAGAACGCCTATCTCATCGTTAAGCGTTTGGTACCTGGGGGCAGAAGACTATGGTCGCGATACCGGTGTTTGTGCCTTGCCAGGGATGGCCTCACCTTACGTGCATGAATGCGCATTACAACCATGACCTGACCCTCGAGCCACCTACCGCCGACAGCGCGTCGGACGTCGCCTTTGCATGGGCGCGCTGCCCGGCCGCAGATCCTTCGCATGCCTATCTTGAGCGGCACAGGTTGCCGCCGATGATGCTCCGGCAGATCGGGCGTTATGTTGTGGCGCCGCTGTCCGATCTTTCCGAAACCATCGTCGGCCTCCGCCTTGTCGACCCTTCGGGCGCCAGCGATGCCTGGCCCCCAAAGGCAGTGGACGCCCCGGTCCTACTGGGCAGCCTGCGCCGCGCTGCCGAGGCCATCATTGTTCGAGGCGGGCTCGCGGATGCCATGGCGATACATGTGGCGTTGGGCTTTGTGTCCTGCATCTTCCACCTGAAGCGGATGCAGCAAATCTGCGCCACCGGCTGCTGGCGACGCATCCGGGGATGAAGGTGCTGGTCGCCCAGAATTGCGTCGCCACTTTCGGCCAGATGGCTAGCGCCGGCGATAGGCTGGAGGAGGTCATCGTCCCGCCCCCATATGTCGGCTGGGCTGAGCTCCATGCTATTCGTGGCCCAGGCGCCATCCGCTCCTGGATCGATGACCCCATAGTGGCTTTTCACAAGGTCGCAATGCCGAAAGGCTTGGTCGTGCGCCGTTCCGGTGCCTGGCTGATGTCTCCTGAGAAGCTTGGATCGACTCGGGTCAGCGGTCCGGTCGCTGCTGTTGCCCTTGCTCATGACGAGCGGCAGGTCGGCTGGCGCCGCGTCCTGTGGTTTTGTGATCGTGATGGGCGCGAGCGGCAAATGACCGTGCCCGAGGAGCATATGCTCCTGTATCCACGCAAGGTGATCGGTCGCCTCGTCGACGCAGGGCCTCGATCTGGCTCGCCCGGATCTGGCGCCGGCGCTGGTGGCCGAGCTCGCCCGAACGCAGGTCGAACGCAGGTTCATGGTCGTGGACCGTGGTGGTTGGCATGGCGATCACTATGTCGGATCGCACGGCACTATTGGCTCGGATAAAGGTGCACTGCCGGTACGGCAGGGAGTTTTCAGGCCAGCCATGCGTACAGCGCCCCATGCGCTCGATTCCTGGCGGCGGGACATTGCGGCTTTCGCCGAGGGCAACAGCCGGTTGACGATTGCCGTTGGCGCAGCCTTGGGTGGCCTGGCCATCGGCCTGCTGCAGGGCCAGGCTAGTTTTGGTGTTCACCTGCGCGGTCCTTCCAGCATCGGCAAGTCGACAGGCCTTCGAGTGGCTGGGTCCATATATGGCCCGCCGCGTAAGGAGATCCGCTCCTGGAGTGCCACCGAGGCGGGACTGGAAGCGGTCGCGGCGCGCCACCATCATCGTACCCTCTTCCTCGACGAGCTCGCGCAGATCGCACCCGATGCAGCCGTATAGGCGGGATATCTGCTGGGGAATGGAGCAGGGCGTGAACGATCGGGGAGTACTGGCCGGGGTCTGCCCACCCAGACCTGGCAACTGACCTTCCTGTCATCGGGGGAGATCGGCCTCGAAGACAAGATCGCCGAGCGCGCGGGTGCGCCGGTCATGCGCGAGGGACAGGCGGTGCGGCTGATCGATCTCAACGCGGATGCCGGCAAGAGGCATGGATTGTTCGACACATTGCATGGCCATGCCAGCGGTGCGGAACTGTCCGACTATCTCAACCGCGCCGCGGAGGCCTCGCTGGGCGAAGTCGAGCAGGCCTTTGTTGCGGCTCTCGCCGAGGACGCCGATCGGTCCCGGGCCTTGCTGGCCACCTATCGTGAGCGCTTCATCGCGGACCATCTCCCTGACGATGCGGATGGCATCACCCGCCGGGTCTTTTCCAACCTGGGATTGCTCGCCGCCGCCTGCGAGGTGGCCAGCAGATTTGGGGTGCTGCCGTGGTCGGAAGGCAGCGGCATGGCGGGCGTGGCCGTCTGCGCATGGGACTGGCATAAGGCGCGTGTCCAGCACCGGCCGGTCTCTCCTGTTGAAGTGGCGCGGTTCTGGTTGGAGCTGAATATCGGCATGCTGACGCCTTGGGAGGCCGGAGAGAGGCCGGGGACCGTGTTGGGTTATATCCGCGCCAGGCCGCACGTGGCCTACCTTCTGCCCGAGGGATGGCGCGCCTTGTGTGGCCAGATCCCGGCCCTTTGCATGAAAGGCGAGTTGATCCGCATCGGGATGCTAAGGCATGCGCCGGCACGGCCGCCGGGCGGTAAGCTGCAGAAATTCTACATCATCGATCTGGACCCGAGATAACAGCGGTAACCTGGTAACCCGCCCACGCCACGGCCACGGCAGCTGTTACCTCTGTTACCGTGTTACCGCGGGTCCGGGTTCCATTTCTCAATCCGCTTTCTGTACTCCTTCCCGCTTTCACGGGGACGACGGATACGAGCGGTGGTGGTGTTTTTGCCGAGCCTCGAACAGGACCGGTCCGACCAGCCGGTCGGCGGTCTGGCGCATTGGTCGGGTGCAATCTTCCGTCCGGCATGTTGATGCAGCCGTTAGAGGCTGCTGGCCCCGATGGGGTCGGCAAACAGGGGCCCAATCTGGAATTCAGGCTATTGGTGCCTCAGACATTCGACGGGTTGTCCCTGTATCCCGCCTGACCGGTTTTCGACATCACATGGCGTCGCTCTCACAAGCTCATGGAACTGGTTGATCGGCTCGAACGGCTTGCGAAATTTGCCGAACGAGTTTTCGTCGCGCAAATAGGGGCATTCGACGACCTTTGAAGACGCAAGGCGGCTCGTACGCCAGATACTGAGCGATCATGATCGCAGCCACAGATCTGAAAGGCTTTGAGACCAGGCAATTCAACGGTCAGCATGTGCCTAACAGCTGAAGCTAGGCTATGGACCGGCGTTATCGATCATTTGCGGGAAACCCGGCCTGTCCAAGGGGCTAGAATTGCGCAATCACTGGCCGGTCCCTGGCAAGTCGCCGAACCATCCTCGAGGCGCCTTAGTCCTGAGAACAAAGCACAAGCATTGCCGTTGATAGGACGAAGAACGTTGGCTCTCCTGATCAGCGTCGGTCCAATTCCGGGCCGGCCCCGAGGCCGGGTCTCCCTATGAAGCGCTGGTTCGTTCAGGCGCACCAGAGGCGGCTTGC
Source organism: Devosia oryzisoli (assembly GCF_014837245.1). Lineage (GTDB taxonomy): Bacteria > Pseudomonadota > Alphaproteobacteria > Rhizobiales > Devosiaceae > Devosia > Devosia oryzisoli. The sequence goes on along the minus strand of NZ_JACYFU010000002.1, from coordinate 952,219 downwards.
AAGGTGCGCTAACACCTTGCCAGCCTAGCCAAGGGTACTCACTGCTCACACAGGAGACACCCAATGGCTGATGCCATTTTGGGCGCTGATGCGCCCGCCCGCAAGATCGCTTCGAGCGATATCCTCCACACCCGGTCGGTCATGGCCCTAAGGGCTCGTCGCCGATCCGCGTCTTAGTGTCGACAGTCAGATCGCCATCCTTGCCGCGATCGACGAGACGGGTTCGGCTAGACTCGGTGACCTCATGGCCCGGTCGCCCGATCATCCCAGTCCCGGACGGGCGATCATGGAGATACCTCGATCCTCTCACCATCGGCCGGTGCTCAAGAAGCTCTCCAAACGCGCGGAGTTGCAGACAGGAGGATCAACCAAAGTTTCCGGCCATTCGCTTCGCGTGGGTGCCGGACAGCAATTGGTGCTCAATGGTCGCGGTGTTCTGCAGGTCATGAGGATGGGAGGGTGATGGTCGACGAATGGACGATTGTCGTGGCGCGCTATGTGGAAAATCTCGATCTCGACGTCTGGGCGTAGTCACTGTTCCCTGCTGGGACGTGTCGGAGCGAACCCGCTTCTTACAAATTTTGCGCGCGTCTAGGGGCTCCACTCAGACATGACATGAGAACTCTTCTATGCTAATCGGAGCCGCCGATCATCGGTTGCCTAGCACAGCGATCGTGAGGACGATTGCAAAGACTACGGAAATATAAAATGATAGACCGCGCTCGCGCACAAATTTTGTCGCTGCCGCGCCGCTATAAGCAGGCAATACTTGTAGTCTTCGATTTTTTTGCGCTGTGCCTATCGCTATGGGCTGGTTTTTCTCTCAGATATGACGGATTCTATTTCCCTGGAACCGTAGGGCAAATATGGGTTATTGTATCTGCCCCGTTGATTACAATTCCAGTTTTTATCCGACTTGGGCTCTATCGCGCTATCGTTCGTTACCTGCCTGAGCGCGCGATGTGGACCATTCTACGTGCGATGCTTCTGGCAGTCATGGTATGGGTGGTGTTGATCTTTTTGTCACAGATCGCCTTCCATATAGTGGTCCCTCGTTCTGTTCCCATTATCTACTTGGGAATAGGTACCTTCATTATCGCTGGTAGCCGGTTCGCTGCGAAATGGGCCTTCTTGCCTCACTTTGATAAGAAGCTGGTCGAGCAAAAGGCCGTTGTTATATACGGCGCGGGCGACGCAGGCCTGCAACTGGCCCAGTCGCTCCGTAGCACGCATCGAATTGCCGGATTTCTCGATGACAACCGCCTCCTGCACCGTCGTGAAATTGGTGGCATAAAAGTGTACGCGCCTGAGCGATTAGGCGACTTGGCGAGTGAGTATGGCGTTAGCGATGTCATTCTTTCCATCCCGTCATTGACTGCACAAAGACGCAAAGAGATCGTCGCGTCTGTGGGGACTTATGGTCTCAAGATACGCGCTTTGCCTTCCATCGTTGACCTTGTGACCGGGAAATACCTAGTCAGTCAGATCAAGGAAATCGACGTCGTCGAATTGCTGGGCCGATCGTCCGTGCCTCCCGACCCGACGCTAATTCGGCAGCTTGTGGTTGGACGATCCATAATGGTGACCGGTGCAGGTGGCTCAATTGGTTCAGAATTGTGTCGCAAGATCGCGCTATGGAAGCCCCAGCGACTTGTGCTTCTTGAAGCCAATGAATTCGCTCTCTATCAAATCGAGCAGCAGTTGGCCGAGGTTCCAGATCTCATCGTGGTCCCAGTATTGGGTTCGGTAGCCGATCCAACCCGGATAGACGAGGCTCTTAGACGTAACGACGTTCAGGTTGTTTTCCACGCTGCCGCACACAAGCACGTGCCACTAGTCGAGGCTAATGCCCTTGAGGGCATAAAGAACAATGTTTTCGGCACGGCCACTGTGGCCGAGTCCGCGTTCGCGCAAGGCGTCGAACACTTTGTGCTGATTTCGACTGACAAGGCCGTTCGCCCGACCAACGTGATGGGCGCCACCAAGCGCTGGGCGGAACTGATCGTAGGCGATGTGGCTGCTCGCGCCGGGGAGCGAGGCACGGGACAACAGTTCTGTGCCGTTCGGTTTGGCAACGTCCTAGGCTCCAACGGTTCTGTCGTGCCGCTGTTCAAGAAGCAAATAGCCAATGGTGGCCCGGTGACACTGACGGACGCGGCAATGACGCGCTACTTCATGTCCATCGAGGAGGCCGCAGAACTGATCGTGCAGGCCGGCGCATTGTCGCGCGGCGGCGACGTGTTTCTGCTCGACATGGGGGAGCCCATGCTCATCTCCGAACTCGCGGAGAACATGGTCCGGCTCGCGGGGTTGACGGTGCGCAGTGAGGCCAATCCTGGCGGCGACATTGAAATCGTCGTGACGGGCAAGCGCCCAGGCGAGAAGCTCTATGAAGAACTTTTCTACGATGCGAGTTCCGCACAGGTCACCGAGCACGCCAAGATCATGCGCGCAGCCTCGCGCGAAGTGCCGGTGGATATCTCCACCTCGCTCGCGGCGCTGAGTTCGGCGCTGGAAGCGAATGACGAGGCGCGCGCGCGCCACATCCTTTTCGAACTGGTTGCAGCGACCGGTTAGCAGCCGCGGGGAGCGCTGGCAAGGGACATCACTTCGTCGATCACGTCGCAGGTTTTGGCGATCTCAGCGTCAGTGATTGTGGGATGGGTAAAAAAGGCCATGCCGGTCTCTCCCAGTTCGCGCGCGACCGGAAGTCGCGCAGTGGGGCGCCAGGGCGTCTGCTCAAAGGCACGTTCAAGATAGACCTCCGATTGCGAACCGTGCATGCAGGGCACCCCCCGAGCGACGATCTCATCGATTACGCGGTCCCGGCTCCAGCCCTCCGCAAGGTGCTCGGGGCGGATGAACGCATAGAGCCTGTAGTAAGCATGGCGCGCAAACCTTGGCACTTCGGGGAGCCGGATGAGGCGGTAGCGAAGCAGTCGCTGGCCGATGCTGTCAGCGATCTGTGTCCGTCTCGCCGTCCATTCCGGCATGCGCTCGAGTTGGACCAGACCAATCGCGGCCTGCATCTCGAGCATGCGCCAATTGGTCCCGAAGCTGTCATGCACTAGACGCGGACCTGGCGGGTGGCGACGTTCGTGGACCGCTTCCCAGCTCTTGCCATGGTCCTTGTACGACCACATCGCCGACCAGAGCTTTTCGTCGTCGGTGGTGACCATCCCTCCTTCGCCGCCGGTGGTCATGATCTTGTCCTGGCAGAATGACCACGCGCCGACATGCCCGATCGTGCCGACGCTGCGGCCCTTGTAGGTTGCTCCATGAGCTTGGGCACAGTCTTCGATCACGGCCAAGCCATGCTCACGGGCCAAGCTCATAATCGGGTCCATGTCGCACGGCATGCCGGCCAGGTGCACGGGAATGATCGCCCTGGTGCGAGGCGACAGGACCCGCGCGATGGTTTCTGCCGTGATATTCTGGGTGTCGCGATCCACGTCACAGAATACGGGACTGGCCCCTGCCGTGACGACCGTTGAGGCCGAGGCCATGAAGGTACGCGGCGTGACGACGACTTCATCGCCTGGCCCTATGCCGAGCGCCTTAAGCGCCACATCCAGCGCCAGCGTGCCATTGGCCAGAGCAACGGCATGGCGTGAGCCGACATAGTCGGCGAAAGCCCGTTCGAAACGCCGGCAGACATCGCCGGTCCAGTAGTTGACGCGGTTCGAGGCCAGAACCTCGGAAACTGCGTTAATCTCCTCGGGCGTATAACTCGGCCAAGGAGAGAAGGGGGTACTGAGCACTATAGTCTCCCCATTGGCCGGGCCGGTACACCAACGACCGTCTGGTCATTTGCGACATCGCTCACTATGGCGCTGCCCACGCCTGCCACGACGTCACGGCCTATGACAATGTCATTGCGCACTGAGCAGCCCGTTCCAAGCCAGCTGGCCTCCCCGATTGTGACGTTGCCGGACAGATGCACTCCGGGCGAGAGGTGAACGCCGTCGGCCAGGTCGCAGTCATGATCGACGGTCGCCGCGGTGTTGACAATACAGCCTTCCCCGAGGCGGGCGCCTGTGCCCACCATGCTGCCGCTGGCTAAGTATGTCCCCGCGCCGACAACCGCCGAGGCGCTCACCTTGCTGGAAGGATCGATGACCGTGACAATGGTCGCTCCTGACGAGCGCAAACATTTGATCCAGTTGAGGCGCGTCCGGTTGGTGCCGATCGCCACCAAGATGCCGTCATAGCCGGTCGCGGCGCCCTTGAGGTCGGATGCCGAGCCCGCGACAAGGTGCCCATCGACCCGGCCGGTCCGCGCATCATCGAAGAAACTGATGCGCCAACCTGTGGCCGCGGCGCTCTCCGCCACGACCCGGCCATGGCCGCCCGCCCCGAGAATGGCCAGATGCTTCATGGGTTACCTTCAAATCGCTTGACCGTCGCCAAATTGTCTGCCGTCACCCCGTCGCGCCGGATCACCTTGGCAAGTGTCAGAAAAATGATCTTTGCGTCGAGGGCGAGCGACTGGTTCTCAACATACCAGACGTCGAGCTCGAACTTCTCGCGCCAGCTGATGGCGTTTCGTCCATTAACTTGGGCCCAGCCGGTTATGCCTGGACGAACATTGTGCCGTCGGGCCTGGCGAGCCGAATATAGCGGCAGGTATTCCATCAGCAAGGGCCGAGGGCCGACGAGGCTCATCTCGCCCATGAGGACGTTCCACAATTCCGGAAGCTCATCGAGGCTGGTCGAGCGCAGAACCCTGCCGAACCGAGGCAGCCTGTCCGCATCGGGCAACAGGTTTCCCGCCGGATCGCGCGCATCGGTCATCGTCCGGAACTTGAACATACGGAACGGTTTGCCGTGCAGTCCCGGCCGCGTTTGGGCGAACAGCACCGGTGACCCCAGCTTGATCCTGATCATGATCGCGAGCACCAGCAAGATCGGGGAGAGCAGGACCAGCGACAGGCCCGAAAGCACCATGTCCAGGAAGCGCTTGTTCATGCGTTCCGCCTGCGCGCATGGCCCATCGCAATGGCGAGATAGTCCGCCGCAAGCGTGGCATAGGAGCGATTCTCGACGATCCAGCGTCGCCCGGCCTCGCCCATGGCTGTTCGCTGTTCGTGCGGCAGCGCCGCCATGCGCTCGATCTCCGCCCTCAGTGCGGCGACGTCGCCGGCGGGGACGAACACGCCGCTGCCCGCTTCATCGATCATCGAAGGATAGCCGGAGTAGGACGCGACCACCGGCTTGCCGGCAAGCATGTAGTCCACAACCTTGTTCAATGACTGACCGAACTTCCAAACTGCGGAAGGATGGGTGGAGAAATAGGCGAGATCGCAGCGCTGCAATACGGACTGGACCATGTCCTTGGGTACGGCAGGGGCAAACCCAACATTGGGCAGGTGGCCATAGCGGGCGCGGAAATGCTCCTTGAGGTCTCCGTCGCCAACGACGAGAAAATGGATATCGGGCCTATCCTGCATGGCTGCGGCACACTCGAAAAGCGTATCGAGCGCGTTCGTTATGCCGATCGTCCCTGCATGGCAGACGGTAAACTTGCCCTGCGGGATGTTTTCGGCGACGTAATCGTCTGGCAATGGCCGGGGCTCCGCCAATGCCGCCGGATCGATGCCCATTGGTATGCAAAAGACGGGCTTGCGCGAACCGGACACTTCTTCGACATGTTGACTAAGGTTGGGCATAGTCCCGACAATGGCGTCGCTGGTCCGATAGGCCAGCTTTTCGACCATGCCGAGAGCTATCACGAAGGGGTTGAAGGGGCTGAAGCCGCCCTCTGCCACGATGGTGAGTGGCCAAATGTCGCGCACCTCGAAAATCAGTCGGCATTTGTACCGTCTGCGGAGCAGCAGGCCATTGAAGATTGTCAGCAGCGACAGGCTGGATACGATAACCGCGTCCGGCGTCGCGAGACTCTCCTTGCGCATGCGCCAGAACCGCCACTCGAAATCGAACCAGCTAAGTATGCGTCCCAGCGACTTAGCGCCGAGATAATCGCGGGTCTTGATCCACCTGATATTCACCCCCTCCATCGTCTCGTCCAGAGTGTCCCCCGAAAAAACCGGTGGCTCAATCAGGTGGTTGGAATCCGAAGTGATGGCCAGGCACTCATGGCCTTGCCTCACCATTTCGCGCAGCAGCATGAATCCGCGCAAACCGACCCGACCCTGCCTGGGGAAGGACAAATACTTGGATATGTACCACACGCAGGCCAAAACGGTGTCAGTGCAGACGCGGAATATCGTTTACGACTCGAATGGTTTCCGAGAAGTCCAGCCCGACAGCATCCAGATACCACCTGATGTTCGTATACCGCGGACGGTTCTCGTCCTCCACGAGCAAAATGGCTTCCTCGCGGGTCAGCTGTCCTTCGCGTATCTGGTTGGAGCGAAACGTGTCGTGTTCGGTAAAGCCGGCAACGGTGTAGTAAATATAATTGTAGAAGGCCGCTGTGCCGTCGCCGATCCGCCAAGTCGTGTTCGTATCCGGCGCCAGTTCCCAGTCATATTGCTTCAGGCACTCGTCGACGGTGTGCTCTTCCCAGGTCCAGTAGTCGAATACGTGAAAATAGTCCGACTTCTTGGAGAAGCTCCGGTAGTATTCGCCCGAAAGCGTGTCCCACAGCGAACTGTTGAAATATCCCGGGCTCTGCAGCATCGCGCCAAGCCGCAGGGTCTGATAGCGGATCTGCTTCATTGCGCCGCTCTGATAGACGCGTTCTTCGGCAAAATCCGGCGGAACACCGAGAAAGCCGGCCTTGAAATGCGTCACCTCGAGCGGGTTGATCCCCCAAAGGTTCAGGCTGATGCCGGTCTGTTTCTTGATGGTCTCGACATAGCGGAAGAAGTGCTTGTCACCAGCAGTTAGAATGCTGATCATCCCCAGATGCGGCGACTTCAACCAGGCCTTCAAGTTCTTCTTGATGTTGTCGCGTTTTTTGGTGATGTCGGCCGCTACAATGATGTTTTCTACGCCGAGTTCTGCAGACATGCGGCTGATGTTGCGCCGCCCGAGGTCCGTCACCATGCCCCAGTCATATGTGTAGGTCACCGGACTCATGCCCAGTTCCTTGACGATCAGGTGCAGGCCATAGCAACTGTCGCGCCCTCCCGAGAAGGGAACGATGCAATCATTGCCCGACTTGCGGCGGAAGGGTTCGACAAGCGCGAAGATCTCCTCGCGCGGCTTGGCCTTGTTCCGTGATTTGTAGTTCTTGCAATAGTTGCAGACGCCGTCTTCGTCGAAGGCGATAAAGGGCATCGTCTCCGGGAGAATGCACTTCGTGCAGCGGCGAAGATCGTGCTTGGGATAAACCAGCATGCTTTCTTCGGCAGCCGAATGCGTGAAGGCGGGGATGAGGTCGATCCTGCGCTCGACCTTGTCAGCTACTGCAATCTCAGCGTCCGAGACAGCCACGTCCAGAACGACAATGTCGTCTTTGATCTGTCGGATTTCGCCGGCATCTATCATTTGCAGAGGATAGCTTTCCGAGGAGAAATAGGTCGCGCCATTCTTGGAGGCGACATACAAGCTGCCATTGTTGGAAAAGAGGATGAGCTTGCCCAGATGCGGGATCACCATCGCGCAGGCCACCACGCCCCGGCACAGTTCGAGAACGCGCGCGGGAATGTCCATCACGCTGCCGCCCGATTCCAGCGTCGCCGCGGCAATGGCCGGGATCACCTCGGTGTCGATCTGCAGCGTGGGGGTCTTGCCGATCTTGTCCCAAATTTCCCCGTGGTTCACTATAATGCCGTTATGCAGAACGCAGATCCCTTCGCGAAGAACGGGCTGATTGTCATTGAGGCCATTAGTGATCAGGCGACTGTGTCCAATCACTAGGGACGGGCTGTCTATCTTCGCTTCCGGCAGCAGCTTGACGATCGGATAGTCCGCGCGCCGAATATGGTAGCTACCATTCTGGAAAATCATCAGCCCGCTTGAGTCGCGGCCGCGCTGCTGGGCAAAAGTGGCCAGTGCCAGCAAGTCGGTCTTTGGGAACGCCGACGATGAAATGATGCCAAAAATGCCGCACATGGATAGTTTACTTCTTTGCTTCTATGTCTGTCGCAATGCCGAATTGGCTGAACCTCTGACCAGAAAATTTCAGCGCCCGCTTACGGAGAAATTGCTGCCGATTCCGACGAATTCGACCGTATAGCAACTCCCAGACGCTCCTGATAGAGTTTCAGCAAGGTCTGCGCTTCGCGATCCCAGTTGTACTTTTCGACGACTGCCTTTCGCCCCCGTACGCCCATGGCCTGAGCTTCAGCTGGATCGTCGAGGATCGCCTGCATGGCCCGCACAAGTTCTTCGGACCGCAGCGGGTCGATCAGCAATCCGCACTGGGCTTCGTCGACGATCTCGCGCCACATCGGAAAATCGGAGGAAATCACCGGCATACCCGCCGCCATATACTCGAAGAGCTTGATGGGCAAGGTCAGCATCTCGTGAGGCACTGGCTTGAGCACCACAAGCCCTGCTCGCCCGTCCGCGAGGATATTTGCGACGCCTTCACGAGACACCCATCCCTCGAACCTGACGCTGGACCATTCGGGCATCTGCTCCGCCCGGCGCTGGGTCTCGGCCGAGGCGAAGCCACCAGCTAGTCGTAGCCTGGTCTGACCGCCGGGAACCAGCGCCACCGCTTCCATCATGCGGTAGATGTTTCGGTCTTCCGAGATCGAACCGATATAGGTGAATTCCGGCGCGCGTTCCGCCATCGGCGTAGGCGCCGGCGCGTGCAGTTCGTCGAGCAGTGGAAAGTTGCGTACAAGCACTGTCTTGTGTGCCGGAAACCGGTTCGCAATGGTCGGCGATGTCGCGACTATGCCGTTGATGAGCCGGGCGCCGATCCATTCCACCAGTGTGACGAAAGGCGGCAGCACCGCCTTCGCCCATCCGGGGAGAACTGGATTGCGGGACACCTGCTGGGGCACGTCCTCGTGAACGTCGTAGACGACCTTGATGCCCCACAATCGCAGAAGCAGCGCCCAAGGCAACAGTTCGGGGTCGTGGAAATGGGCGACCGTAGGCTTGGCACGCCTGATCGCCGACATCATACGCCATCCCCCCTTGGTGAGACGCGGTATACGACTGAGCTTAGGCCCGGTGTCGACGATCCGGTAACCTGACTTGCTGTCTATTTCGTCCCCAAGGCCGTCCTGTACATAAAGGGCGACCTCTTCGGACAAAGTCCTGGCCAGGGTGTCGACCTGCTTGGATCGAATGCGCGAGTCGTCGCGCGGATGCACGGTGGTAAAATGAATGATCATGATGGTGCCGCTAGGGTGTGCGTGTCGGTCTGTTGCGATCCTAAGAGAGATTTGTAGGACATGAGTTTACCGGGCGCGCTAGATATTAGTGGTCGCATTTCAGGCGGATCGGGAGGCGGATCCGATGGTGCGGTAGCAATCGATCAGTCTGACTGCCTCGAAATCCCAATTGTACTTGTCTACAACTGCCCTGCGCCCTCGCGCACCCATCGCCTGCGCCTCTGCTGGATCTTCAAGGACCGACTGCATAGCCCGCACCAGGTCATCGACCCGGGTCGGGTCCACCAGCACCCCGCACTGTGCTTCCTCGACAATGTCCCGCCACAGGGGGAAGTCGGACGCGATGACCGGCATGCCCGCGGCCATGTATTCGAAAAGCTTGATGGGCAGGGTAACCATTTCGTGCGGAACCGGCTTGAGCACCACTAGGCCTGCGCGCCCGTCCGCTAGTATCGCTGCCACCTGGGCGCGCGAGGCCCAACCCTCAAAGGTCACGCTGGCCCATTCAGGCATTTTTTGGGCCTGCTCCTTAATTTCGGCAGAGGAGAAATCTCCCGCCAGGCGCAACCTAGCGCGGCGTCCCGGAACGCGGGCCACTGCTTCGATCATGCCAAAAATGTTCCGTTCTTCTGTAATTGAGCCCACATAGGTGAACTCCTCCGGACGCTCCGCCATTGGCGTTGGATCCGGCGCGTGCAGTTCGTCCAGAAGCGGGAAATTTCGCACCAGAATGGTCTTGGCAGGCGGGAACCTGTCGGCGATGGTCGGAGTGACGGCAACGATCTTGCTAAAGGCGAAGCCACCCAGCCATTCGAGCAGCCCATAGACGACGCTCGCCGTGTATCGGATCGGCCAGCCGAACCGCCAAGTCATGACCTGCCGAGGATAATCCTCATGGACGTCGTAGATCACCCGCACCCGCATTATCGCCAGCATGATCGCAAAAGGCAGGAACATCGGGTCGTGGAAATGCACGATGTCCGGGGTTGTTCTGCGCACGTGCCGCATAGCCCGCCACATCGGCACTACCCGGCTTGCTAGCTTCCCGCGCGGAAGGCCCATGTCCAAGATTTTGACGTTGCCAAGCTGCTCTTCGCCGACCCCGTCCCCGACCAAGAGGGTGACGTCATGCCCGGCCCTCGCAAGACTGACGCATTCCTTTGTCAGGATACGTGAATCGTGCCGCGGATGAAGTGTTGCGATATGCAGGCATCTCATGGCCGACACCACGACACGGGGGCGAGTGGCGCGCACCCGGAAGGAATGAAATCACGAACTTGCATTTTGTACCCGCCAGCCGCTGGAGAATTTATAGGTGAGCCAAAGGCTGATGGCCTGCATTATCGTGTATCCAGCACTATAGAGGATCAGTGCTAGCATATAATCGTCCGCCACAAACCCGATTGCGAACGACAGAGACACCGAAGTGAACATTCCGATTTGCCAAAACAGATCCAGGCGTTGCTGTTCAGCGATGATGAACATGTTGCTTAAGGGAGAAGCCACAAACTGAATTGCAAACATTGGCGTCAATATTCTCGCAATCTCTCCCGAGGACCTCCATTCGTCTCCGAATATCGATGAAAACAAGGCCGGGGAGAGCAAAAAGAACAAGCCGAATGTCGGCATGGACAGAGCGAAAAGCCAGACAAAAGTGGAAACATATGTGGCTCTGCATTCGCCAAGTTCCCGCAATTCTCTGCTCGCCCTGCTGCGGAACACTTCGCCAATCGCACTGGCGACGATCTGCAAAGGCAAGCTAATGGCTCTATAGGTAAGCATGAAAAGGCCTGCAACGGTGAGCCCGAATAATGGGCCAAGCAGCAGCAGTGGCAACTGCTGCGAGCCCACGTTCATAAGGTGTGCTCCGACTAGGTACTTCGGGAACCTGGAGTATCTGAGAGCTACTGCCCGCAGCGGCAGTGCTCGAATGTCGGGGAGGCGCTGTACGAGGAACGTCAGACTGACAACGTAGCTAAACAGTAAGCCGACAATGAGACCCCAAGCTTGTTCAGCAAATGCAAAACCAGCTGCTATGCTGACCGCAGCATTAGTGCTGCTTGCCAGCAACCGAAACGTGGCAATATTGCGGAATTCGCCTTGACGATTGCGCCACTGACTGAGCGAGTTGATCGTAGTTGACAAAAAGATCGCGCCGGGGAGCCAAAGATACTCCAGCGGCACACCGGCGAACAAGAGTGCGACCAGCGATAGCGTCGAGAATATGACGCTTAACAGGCAGGAGAGAACCACAAGGGCGTAGCCGTCGCGGTCGTCTTTGGGAACCAGGACGGCCAGTTCGTACCGTCCTGTCGCCATGACTCCCAATATTGAGCATGCCGAAACAAAGATCGCCAACAGCCCGAAATTTTCAGGCGAATACAAGCGTGTCAAGATCGGACTGCATAGCACGACAATAGCTTGGGATATTGTCGTCCCGGCCATGAGAATAGCTGCGCCGTTGGCGAAATCGTCGCGTTTGATCCGGGCCGCAATGGACTTCAGGGCTTGCACAGCAATTGTTCCCTTCGGGCCTGGATGTTTACCGTCTAGAGGTTGCTCTCGCTGGCGCAGCTATAGCTGGTGCCTTCGATCTGCTTAGTTTATCGATCGACTGCGGCAACCAGAGCATCGACGACCTTCTCGACTATCTCGTCGCTGAGATAGGGATGGAAGGGCAGGCTCATGACGGTTTCTGAAGCTTCTTCCGTGTTCTTCAAGGAGCCGTGGACCCGACATAGGCCGGCATAGGCAGGCTGCTTGTGCATCGGCACGGGATAGTGGACGGCAGTCGGCACCCCAGCATTCTTGAGCGATTCGGTGACCGCCGAGCGGTCCGCCACCCGAACTGTGAACTGCGCCCAAACGGATGTGTTCTCCGGTCGAACGACAGGCAGGCCAACCGCGTTGCTTCCACGCAGTCGAGCGAGGTAGGTCTGCCCCAGGGCGATGCGCCGCTCGATCTCCCATTCGAACCGTTCTAGCTTTGCGAGGACGATAGCGCACTGTATAGTATCCATCCGTCCGCCGACGCCGATGCGGCTATGGACGTAGCGGCGCTCCTGGCCATGCACCCTGATTTCCCGCGCAATCTTTGCAAGATTGTCGTCGTCCGTCAAAAGAGCGCCCCCGTCGCCGTAGCAGCCCAGCGGCTTGGATGGAAAGAAACTCACACATCCGAATGCAGACAGGCCGGACGAACGGCGCCCGTGATGGGTTGCCCCCAAGCTCTGGGCAGCGTCTTCCACGATCGGCAGGCCATGCCGGGCGGCGATGGTCTGCAGCGACATCATGTCGGCGGTCTGGCCGTACAGGGATACCGGGATGATTGCCTTCGTCTTCGAGGTGATGGCCTCTTCGACGAGGGCCGGATCGATATTGTAGGTATCCGGCTCGATATCGACGAAAACCGGTATCGCCCCGACAAGGACGATCACCTCCACCGTGGCAGCGAAGGTAAAGGGCGTGGTGATGACTTCGTCTCCGGGACCCACGCCAAGTGCCATCAGCGCAATCAGCAACGCTTCGGTACCCGAGGAGACGCTGATGCAGTGGCGCACGCCGACATAGGTGGCGAGCTTCTGCTCCATTTCTGCAACTTCCGGGCCCAGAATGTACTGGCCATGGTCAAGTACCGCCTGAATGCGCGCGTCGATCGACTGCTTGAGTTCGGCGTACTGGGTCTTGAGGTCGATGAAGGGAATCGTCTCTATCATAGTCGCCTGCAAGTTTCTTCGGTGATTTCGTATGTGCCCCCGGCAGTGTCCGACACACGACCAAGCCCTTTGAGCCGCGTTCCGTTTTCTGACATCCAGCCGATGCGCCTTGCAGGAACACCGACCATGAGGGCATAGTCCGGTACGTCCTTGTTGATGACCGCGCCCGCGCCGACAAAGGCGTGCTCGCCGATGGTAACACCGCAAACGACGGTGCAATTGGCGCCCAGGGTTGCGCCCCGACGAACTAGGGTCGGCCGATATTCGGCCTTCCTGTTCACCGCTGAGCGAGGATTGTAGACATTGGTGAACACCATGCTGGGCCCGCAGAATACATCGTCCTCGAGCCGTACGGCGTCATAAACCGACACATTGTTCTGTATCTTGACGTTGTTTCCAATGACGACATCGTTGCCGACATAGACGTTCTGACCCAGCGAGCAGTCGCGACCGATGCTGGCGCCACCCGACACATGGACCCAATGCCAGATGCGCGAGCCTTCGCCGATCTGGGCGCCGTCATCGACAATGGCGGTGGGATGGATCGTGAACATCAGTAATCCAGCGGCAAGTTGACCCGGCGGCCATCACGGCCAGACATGTAGATTGCGATCAAGGTCTCAAGGCTCTTGAGGCCCTCGCGCCCATCGGTTTCGGGTTCTGCCTCGCCACGGAGCACCTTGATGACGTTGTCGTAGTAGAGCGGATGACCGAAACCATAGACCGACGTGGTCTCGTAGCTGGCATGCTCCACCTTGGCGTCGTCTTCATGGGGTTCGGCGAATTCCCAATGCTGGATTTCGTTCACCGCGACACCACCCACGCGAACTGTGCCCTTTTCACCGATTATGGTGATGCTGCCTTCTAAGTTTTTCGGATAGGTCAGCATGGTCACGTTCATGGATCCCATAGCCCCCGAGCGCCATTTGATGCTGACGACGCCTGTGTCTTCCACTTCGATATTGCGCGCAAGCGTCCCCGTGTAGGCGTGCAGGCTTTCGATTGGCCCCACAAGCCAATCGAGCAGATCGACATAGTGGCTGGCCTGATTCATGAAGGCCCCGCCGTCGAATTCCCAAGTGCCGCGCCAGTCGGCCGCATCGTAGTAGTCCTGCGGGCGTGTCCAGAAGACGTTAATATTAACCATGTAGATGCGGCCAAACCGCCGCTGCGAAACCGCATTCTTGAGCAGTTGCAATGTAGCATTGCGTCGGTTCTGCTTGACAACGAAAAGCCGGACATTGGCGTCGTCGCACGCCTTGACCATTTCGAGCCCATCCCGCCAACGCGTCGACATCGGCTTCTCAGTGATGACACTGAGACCCGCAGCAGCGACCTGCTGGGCTTGTGCGCTGTGCAGGCCGCTGGGAGTCGTCAGCACGACAGCGTCTGCCGTGGTAGTTTTTAGCATGTCGCTGAGGTTGGCATGTCCTCGGGCGCCGGTAGCTTCGATGGCCTTGGCGAGAGCATCGGGGTTGATGTCGCACACGTCGACCAGTTCCGCCCGGTTTCCGTGCTGCGCGATCGCGGCGATGTGATTCTGAGCGATGCGGCCGGCACCGACAAGCGCGATGCGGACGTTGCGATCAACAATTGGGGCAGGGAAGTGGCGCATGGTCAGGACTTTACGACATTGCTTGCAGGCTCTAGGTAGCGGCCGCGTGTGTCTACAATCAGTTGGGCGTTTTTGAGGATGAGAGAATAGTCGTACTCGTCGTGGTCGGTAGCCAGCAAAACGCAATCGTAGCCCTTGAGAGATTCGCCAGAAAGCTCGACGCTCGACAAGTCAAAATGCGCGTGGCCACGAAGCTTGGGGAATACTCGGACATACGGGTCGTTGTAGGAAATATCGGCGCCTAAAGCCTGCAGTTTCTCCATCAGGATAACGGATGGGGACTCCCGCATGTCGTCGACATTCTTCTTGTAGGCGATGCCTAGAATAAGGATCGACGAGCCATTGACCGACTTGCGCTGGCGATTGAGCGCGTCCGTAACCTTCGAGACGACATAGTCTGGCATGCTCGAATTCACTTCGCCGGCCAGCTCTATGAAACGCGTCGCCACCCCATATTCTCGGGCTTTCCATGTAAGATAGAAGGGATCGATCGGGATGCAGTGCCCGCCGAGACCGGGCCCAGGATAGTACGGCACGAAACCGAAAGGCTTGGTTGCGGCAGCCCGGATCACTTCGTGAATGTCGATCCCCATTCGATCGGCCACGATCTTCATCTCGTTTACGAGACCGATGTTCACGGCACGGTGGATATTTTCAAGCAACTTGGTCATTTCAGCTGCCTGAGTGGACGTGACGGGGACCAGCCGGTCTATCACTTGACCATAAAGCGCCAGGCCGACCTCGAGGCAAGCCTGCGTGTGGCCGCCACAAACCTTGGGAATCGTATTGGTCGTAAATTTCACGTTGCCGGGATCCTCACGCTCCGGCGAGTAAACTAGGAAATAGTCCTTTCCGACCTTGAAGCCACGAGACTCGATGCGAGGCAGAAGCTCTTCTTCAGTGGTTCCGGGGTAGGTCGTGCTTTCCAGGGAAATGACCTGATCTGCACGCAGATACGGTACCAGAGAATCCACTGTATCAACCACAAAGCTCAAGTCCGGTTCACGATGGTGGTCAAGAGGGGTCGGAACACACAAGATTAGTGCGTCGACCTCACTCGCTTTGCTGAAGTCGGTTGTGGCCAGGAAGCCGGACCTTTTCGCATCAGCCAGCCGTTCGGAGGAAATGTGTCTTATGTAGCTTTCCCCTGAAGTCAGCGTTCGAACCTTATCGGGGTCAATATCGAAACCAATGACCTTATAACCGACTTCAGCGTAGCGCAGGACGAGTGGTAGGCCAACATAGCCAAGGCCGACGATCCCAATGGTGGCAGACTTATCTTCAAAGCGCCGGATCAATTCGGAGTTTGAGGTGGTGGTTGACATCAATCATCCTGGAATATGGCCGCAGGTGTGCTTCTCTTCCCGTAGCACTTTGGCAGGGTCCATATCACCCTGAACGTATTTTCTCTAGCGGCATTGGAGTTGTCTCGTCGGCCCGGGGAGATTGCAGGGATGAGGCTGTGACGGCCGCAGAGAACTCCTAGCCACGGCAGTGGAAACTGCCGATATTCATTATGTTCTGCCCGGTCGACTAGGTGGTTTGGACTCTTGGTCTTCCCATGGTTGAGCAAATCAGATTCAAGGCTGTTTCTTGGAGACAGCCATGGGTGTTCTCGACCGTCTGATTCGTGGCGACCAGTGGGAGGGGATGTCGGCCCACATCATCGGCGACCAGCGAACGCGGGGTTCGTCGGGCCGCGACAACGTTTGTGGAAGCGTTGCTTTGGATCGTGCGCACGGGGTCGCCCTAGCGGATCTGCCCGATACAGTGTCTTCCGCCGGTTCAGCCGGTGGAGCCACAAGGGTGCCTGGTGGCGCATCTTTGCGGCGATGTCCATCGAGAGCTGAGGATTAGCGCGAAGCTCACCCTACGATCAACAGACAACCGCACAGCTTAATTATTCCGAAACGGCTCTGGCAGCGCCGCCCGCCATGGCGTCGAATGCCCAAACTTGGTTCTGAAACTGCCAGGGTAGCCAGGAACGCGCGTAGTGCCTGGCGACGTGCAATGGGATCGGCGCCGGCGGGGTGATTTGTTCGTTGACGAATGGATACAACAAGCCACGAGACACAAGATTTGCCGCGTAGTCCTGGAATTGGGGCATGGTCTCGATGCCATTCTTTTCTGCTGCAAGCACTGCAAGGGCGTCCATAGACCGATAGGAGATATGGGCCATTATGTTCAGCGCAGCCTGTCCATCATAGGAAGGCGTGTTGGAGGACACATCATCTGTCCAACCAGTGTTGAACGTCCCGCCGGCATAGGACCACTTATCTGGACGAGAATACAGGCGCTCTTCATTGATGAATGTGGTGAGCATCTGCTGAATTGGTTGGCGAAGGGCTCTCGGCGTACCCGTGAGAGCTACAGCCTCTATCCAGCCGTTCTGGTAGTTCCAGGGAACGTTGGACCCGTCTGCCCAAAACGGCATGTAACGGCGATATTGCAGTTCGGCTCTAGGCGATGCGGCAACCATCTCGACCGTCGTACTGGGCGCCCGCAACTCTGCCAGCAGCGGGACTATCGCCCGGTCCACCAATTCATCGCCCACAACATCGCGGGCAGCCTCTAAGGCCTTCACCGTTCGCGCCACATGCAAAAGGAAGGTGATTGGTTCGCGATCCAGTGAATACCGGCGCGACGCGATTCCAGGATAAGCCGTTGCTGCCAGCTCAGCGAGCGCCTGGATTTCTCGTGTCAGCCGATTTTTGACCTCGCTCTTGAAGTCATCAGAAATGGACATGCGATGAAGCGCTGCCATACCTGCCAGATAGTACACGCTGGACCATGCGATACGGGCTTCTAAATTGGACTGACCAAAGTTGGCGATCCCCAGTCGATCATAGTCGTATCGAAGTAGCTCTTCAAAATCTGAGGCGACCGAGTAGCTTCCGTCGTCGTTCAGGTCATAGGGAATTTGATCAGCAGGTACCAGCGAACATTCTTCGATTGCGCGCTCAGCCTTGCACACAGAGAATATAGCATCTTCCGGCTCAGGCATTTCGTCGAATTGGTCATTGTAGACTTTTTGGATGAGTTGGAACTCGCCAGCCATTTCAACCAACTCGTGGCCGGGCGGTACAGAGTAGGGCTCAAAACGAATGTCTCCCAGCCAGTCCTTTTCAAGCTTAAGACAGGCCGTTGTCGCGCAAGCAAGGAGCTTTTCGCCGACCATGCTCGTCTCTAGACGAATGTCTATCCCAACAGGCAGGGATGCTACTTTCTCGAACGAAATGGCACCGTCGAGCACCTTCACAGCGTAGAGATCGTTACCCTCGGCGCCGCGCGACAAACGCCTGCCAGACGGAACGTTCTCCGCGGTGTTGTACACCAATAAGTAAGCGGTGCCCTGAAACTCGAAGGCTCCTTGGGGGTAGAAATTCGTGCGGGTATCGACATCGATGGCAAGTGGGCCGTCACTGTCACGCACGGCGAAATACCCGGTAATCGCCTCTCTGCTGAACGTCAGCCCGGATGCCGAAGCGATATCAATGACCTCCACAGCTTCAGCGATTCCTGTTGCCGAGAATGCGAAGGCGCAAGTAAGCCATACTTTTGCGGTTAGAGGCATTTTGACCTGCCATCGGGCTTAGCAACGCGTGAGCAACGCTCGTTACATTGAGGTGCACATGCCGTCAGAGGGAAGAGTACGATAAGAAAAGATATGATCTTCATGGATGTGAGTGACGTTGCCCCCAATTTCTATCCAGCGTGATGTAGAGTCGGGCTGTTGGCGACGCGCCCCCCGATTTTTGAGATTTTCCGGCCGTTGATGCTCAGGGGTGGCCGTATTGTACCTAAACGTTCAGCGGCGACATTGGGCGTTGGTCCCGATGGCGCTGTGTGGGGGGCCTCGTTGTAGTGCCTGCGCCATTCCTCCATCTTCGCCTTGGCGCCGTCAAGGCTGAGGAACCAGTGGGTGTTCAGGCACTCGGCCCGGAACTTGCCGTAGAACAACTCGATGAAGGCATTGTCCGTAGGCTTTCCCGGTCGGCTGAAGTCGAGCACAACACCCTTCTGGTACGCCCATAGGTCGAGGCCGCGCGAGATGAACTCGGAGCCTTGATCGACACGGATCGATTGGGGATAGCCGACCTGGCGACAGACCCTTTCCAGAGGCAGAACCACGTCCTCCCCACCGTAGCTGAACCGAGGATCAACCGCGGGCGAGAACCGCGAGAAGGTGTCCACGATCGTCAGGATGCGCAGCTTCCGCCCCGTCGCCAACTGGTCGGGCACCAAGTCCATGGCCCAGACCTGATTGGTCATCGCCGCCGTTGTCCGATCGTTGCGGAGCTTCGCTTCGACCCGTCGCTTCGGCACCTTGTCCCGCAGCTGCAGGCCCATCTCCTTGTAGAGGCGATAGATTCTCTTGGGGGTTCACCTCCCAGCCCTCCCGTCGCAGCAGCACATGCACCCGCCGATAGCTATAGCGGACGCGGGTCTCGCAGATCTGCTTGATAAGAAGCTTCAGGTCGGCCTGCTCGCCGCGCTTGCCCTTGTAGTGGTAAAGCGACCTGTCGACCCGCAGCAGGCCTCAGAGCTTTTTTGACAGCAAATCCTGCAGCATGGCCTTGTTCAGCGAAAGGTCCGCGACAATGCGCTTGAGCTTGGCGTCCTCTTCCTCGAGCTGGCGCAGCCGCTTTACCCCAGAGGGCATCAGGTCCGCATAGCGCTGGCGCCAGTTGTAGAACGTGGCTTCGGCAATGCCGACCTTGCGGCACACCTCGGCAACCGGCGTGCCATCCTCTGCCTGCTTGAGCACAAAGGCGATCTGCCCTTCGGTGAACTTCGACGTCTTCATGGAACTCTCCTGCTCCCGGCTGAATGGAAAATTCCAGCTCAGAATGGTCCGATTTGCGGGAGGCAGGTCACGTTGGGCCAGCGTGCGATGCGATTGGCTCACCCCTTGCAAAGTAGTTGCGCAGACCTCTAGAAGGGCCTTGCCGCGACAAAGGCGCCTCACATCGACGATCCATCAGAGAACAGCCGATATGCCACCGACAGCCGCTAGGGGCGACGTAAAGTTGCGGGTCTTGTTTTTACCCGACCTCCCTACTGTAGAAGGGTTGTGTACCGGAGGTTCGCGATTGTGAGCGTGCACCCTCCCATCGTGTATCCGCTAGTCCTTCAGGCGCCGTCGTTCTCCACCTTTACGGCGATGAATTGGTCGGTGGCACTCCTTTGCACCACCCTGCTTGCGATGATGGTCATTCGAAGGCCAGCGCGCCTAGGACGATTCGCAGTGACATCCGCAGGTGCGCTGAACCTAATTATGCAATGGCCACTGGCGCTTTACTCGTCGCAGGTTGAGTCGTCGCTGGTAAATGCGTGGTTCTTCGCCTTTAGCGCGCATGTGCCCACCATGTGTCTGATTGTGTGGGTCATTTTGAATCGCAAGCTGGAGCCAACTCAAACTCAGGATCGCGTGGTGTTGCTCAGCGACCTAACGGCACCCACGGTTGCTATGTTCGGTCTGTTGGGTGCTTTTCTGCTTTTCGTACCTTACTACTGTACCGCCCTGTTCGCCTTGCTGTTCGACCCGTCGAATACACTGCTAGCGCGCGAGGTAACGATTAAGTTGGCTGGCTCGACTGTTGCGACCTCCTCATACGGAGCTGTTGCCAATGCTGCGGCTCCGGCCGTCGCCGGCGTGTCAGTCGTTCTGGCATTGCGCGCGCTTAAGGACCGAAACTTGGTGCTACTTCTCGCCTGCTTGATGCTTGTCGGGGTAAGCTTTGCGGCAGTGATGGTCGCTGGCTCAAAGGGCCTGCTCGTATCGCTCTTTGTGGTGGTAGCCTATTGCGCCGTCGGCGCGAGCCGTACCATTATCGCGAAACTCGCCCTACTGATGCTTTCAGCAATCTTGCTGGTGGTCTTGTTGACCTCTTTCGAACTTCTAAGAGAGCGCGGCGGTCGTCTAATCCCCTACGACTTCAAGTCGTGTGTAATCGAACTTGGCGCTGGGGAAGTCGGTCGGGAAATGTTGCGCTCAATGGCGTCCGGTGGGCTTACTATGACTTCTGATCAGGTCGAGGCGGTACTTGCGCAACTCGACAACGATGGCGCGCCGCTGCCAACGCAGGTGGCGCCTCAAATTCGTGCCGTAACCGTGGAACGAGCTTCTACCTACTTGGAAGCTCTGGCCTACCGGGCATTCGTGATACCCATCCAGGGCGCCGCGTGGCACCATCTCTATGTTCAGGAACACGGATCTCCGGGAATTGGCACGCTGCCCTTGGCGCTTCGGTTGCTCGGATACTCCGTCGATGCGACTACACTGGTCTATCGTGAGTATGGCGCCATTTATTCCGGTGGTGATGTCACCAGCACGAGTACCACCCCGACGAGCTACTTCTTCGCTTATCCCGCGTACTTTGGGTGGTTTGGACTTGCGGTGGCCACTGCGCTGACACTGGCTGTGGACCTGGCTGCCGCGTTGGCGATGCGTCGCACGAACCGCGTGTTCTTCGCAATGGGAGCAGGACTATTGGCCGTCATTGCCTATAATAGTCTCACTTCCGACTTGTGGACGGTAATGGTCTCACATGGGGGCGGTGTTGCACTGGTACTGATCATCATCACTAGTTCTTTGAACCGCCGAGGTCCATCTGTTCCATCACAGCAGCAAGCCTCATAGCGCACTTGCCAAATACTGCTCCGCACCGGGACTTTCGGAGGCTTTAACTCCCAAGTAGAATAGAGCCTGATGAGCAAGACAACGAACAAGTTTTCCCCCGAGGTGCGGACCCGTGCGGTGCGGATGGTGCTGGGGCATGGCGGGAAGTATCCGTCGCGCTGGGCTGCCGTGTTTTCGGTTTCCCAGAAGATCGGCTGTTCGGCCCACACCCTGAACGAGGGGGTGAAGAAGGCCGAGGTCGATGGCGGCCGGCGTGCTGGCGTGCCCAGCAAGGTGAAGCTCAAGGACTGGAGCGAGAGAACCGGGAGCTGCGGCAGGCCAACGAGATCCTGCGCAAAGCCTCCGCATATTTCGCCCAGGCGGAGCTCGACCGCCCACTGAAGCGATGATCTCCTTTATCGACGAGCATCCTGGGCATTATGGGTCGAGCCGATCTGCGAAGACCTGCCAGTCGCCCCATCCACCTATCATGAGCATGTCGCTCAACGCCGTGGTGCCTCGCGGCTGTCGGCCCGTGCCCAGCGCGATAGAAGCCTCAAGCAGGTCATGCGGGTCTTTGCCGAGAACTTCTCGGTCTATGGCGTCCGCAAAGTTTGGCGGCAGATGCAGCGGGAAGGGTTCGATGTTGCGCATTGCGCGGTGCAAGGGCTGATGCGGAACCTCGGCCTGCAGGGTGTCATTCGCAGCAAACCGGTCCGCACAACGACCAGCGACAAAACGGCTCCCTGTCCGCTCGACCAAGTGCACCGCCAGTTCCATACCCCGGCGTCTGATCGGCTCTGCCGCGGAGGTCCGAACACCGAGGACCAGGCAAACACGCGATAACACTTGCTACGGGTTTTGTAGGCGGCCAACCTGATGCTCGTTTGTGATCGAACCAGCCAGCAGGCCCGCGATGACACTCAGGCCAGCGTAGGAGGTTGTCACGTTCAAAATACCGAACATCGCGTTGGTCAGTCCCATGACAACAAAGCCGGTGACAAGGGTAATCACAAGCACAAGAAGTTCATATTTCGCGCGCGATGCAGGGGCCGATGCCACTTCCGCAATGGGCGCCAGCATCAGCAATGCATATACGACAAGGCCGATGATCCCCGCGCTCGCCGCAAAATCCGCAAGGTCATTGTGGAGGTGCGGGACGTTCTGAAAGGGCGTGTCGGCCAGCGCCCCTGCGACGCTCGTGAAATCCATCGGTCCATGACCGTAAATCGGCGACTGCATGAAAGCGCGGAGGCCTCCTAGATACATCTGGAGGCGCAAGGAGGTCGAATGATCGGTGGGTAAACCCGTGCGCACGACATCTCCAAAATCGGCAAGAACTCGCTGTATGCCGGACAATTGGCTTGCACCCAGGAGAGCGCCGACCACGCCTACGACGACGAAGCTCCCGATCAGCAGGAGAACCGCCTTCAGCGAGATCAGCCGGAGCATCGCCGCCACTGCGATCGCCGTCAGTAGCATGACAGCCGCCGCAACGACGGCCCCACGTGTCCCCGACAGGATGACTGCGCCCAAAGCCAGAACCGGCCCCAGCAGGAAGACGTAGCGCGCTCTATTCCCTGACAAAAGACCCGCCGTCGACAGGGCACCAGCCAGCAAGGCCACATCCGCGAAATGAATGGGGTTGGCTACGGTGCCGCCAGCCCTTTCCGTCATTGTCGTCGCGACTTCGTTGATGGCGATCACTGCTGCTCCCGCAACTCCGCACAACCCCAACACGCCGAGAAGGAGAGACCACTGCCCGCTCCCCAAACCAGGGCCCGCAGCAGCAGCGCGTTTCGCCGCCGCCATAAGAGGCCAGATCACGAATAACGGTACAAAGTATACTAGACCGATGAGGCCACCTAGTGAGCGAGATCCTGCCACATAGGCTATCGCCATCAGCGACAGGGCGGCAAGCGACATCCAAACCACTGGCCGACGGAGCAAAGCGACGTCCTTGCGCCTTAGCAGAAAAAGGCCGGTCAAACCCGACGCAAGCCAGATCACGTTCGCCGCCTCTGGCGCGACGGGGGCCATAGCGGAAATGGCGACGATCGAAATCAGGATCACGATCTTGCTAAGACTTGCAGCCATTTTTTTCTGCGCTCTTTCTCGGCAGCCGGGAGGGTACGGCTGGGTATTGGACGGCCGCAAAGACCTCCGTCCTCCCAAGCTGGGAGTGGCCCGGTTCTCTCGAATAGACGGGTTGGAAAGAGCCTGCAATGTCATACCAGCTCGATCAGGCGGATCTTCGTATACTCCGTCCCGCCGGCTCCCATCGGTGGCTTACGTCCCCCATCCTCAAGGTCGTTTGTCGACACAGGCTGCTGCCTGTTGGCTGCCAACGGCAACAAGCCGTCGCCCCTTCAGCTCCAGACATCGAGATCTACGTTTTCGATGTAACGGGCCACCACGTTCACCGACCTCCAGCCGCCCGCCCGCATGATCTGCGGCAGTCCGAAGCCGTTGAGCGTCAACTGCTGCGCCGCCCCCACGCGCAGGGAGTGACCGGAAACCTTCTGCACCACCTCCAGGTCGATGCCGGCCCGGTCGCAGAGCTTCTTGAGCACACGCCCAACGGTGAGCGGTTCGAGATAGAGCGCGAGCACATGATTCCCATAAACGGGCCGCAGCAGGGCGCCGCTTTGAATGCCGGTTTCTTTCAGCCAGGCGCCGAGAATTTCACTGGCCGTCTTGGACAGGCGAGCTGTGCGCCCGGCGCCTTCGGGGTCGTTCTTGGCGCGACGGACCAGAACGGTAAAACGTCCATCCCCCGTCGGCGTGAAATCTTCGACGGAGAGCGCCACAAGCTCGCCGCGGCGGCAGAGTGTGTCGAAGCCGACGCTCACCAGGACCTTGTCACGCAGGCCGATCAAGTCGTCGCTGCAGACCGCAAGCAGGCTGTCGCGCAGGGACGCGGTGATGCCGTGGGCCTGCTGCGGCCGGGACGGCTGCGCCCGGCGAACGCGACGAACCGCGAGCTTGACGTCCTCGTCCTCGGTCGGATCCGCAAATCCGCAAAGCGCATGGATCCGCCGCAGGGCGCACAGACGCCGCTTGATCGTGCTGGGCTTGAGGCGCTGGCCTTCCGCATCCACATACGCAACCACGGTGGCGGGATCGGCGGGCAGTGCCCCCCGTCGCTTCCTGCGGCACCAGCGCAGAAAAGCGCCGAAGTCGCTGCGATAGGATCGTAAGGTGTGGTCGGAGTAGGCACCGTCGAGGCGGTGCAGGAGCTTACGCCAGGACGTCATGGCTTGCCTCCTGCTCCGTGGAGCCATCGACGGGCAAGCTCTCGGCCTGTCTGTGCTCCTGGAGGCCCCGCTGATCCTTGCTGCTCGCGGGCCGCTGCGGCGCAGCATTGCCGACAATGACGGCGGCCAGCTGCGCCCCCGAAAGCACCTTCTCTTCCATCAGCCGGTCCGCGAGCATGATGATGGTATTGCGGTAAGCCCCGACAATGCCGATGGCCTGGTCGAGGCACTGGTCGAGTTCAACACTGATCCGGCGGTGAAGCTCGTCCCGCATGAGGGGTGCTCCCAGCACATGCTGCGACACGAGGTCATCGCGAAGGCCCTGGGTTTCATGAGCGGCCAGGAGAAGGCGCGTCGCTTCGGCCAGGTCGCTTTCTGCTCCGGCATGAGCACCAGCACCCACGACGATGTCGGCGGCGCGACCCCCAAGAGCCACCGTCGCTAGCTTGGTCACCTGCTCCCAGGTCGGCAACAGACTGGGGCGACGCACCAGCACGTGACCCGACGAGGGGCCTTGCGGGATGATCGAGACTGAATCGACCGTCAAGCCGAGGCTATGGGCCACGACGGCGTGGCCAAGCTCATGGAGTGCGACCGAACGGATATCGTCGGCGCTGCGCTCGTCCTGCGGCACGATCTGCTCAAGAAGGTCGGCCTGTTGCAGCGGGCGCTTCTCGGCCCGGGCTGCGCGACGCGCCTGCTTCACCCAGCCCTCGATTTCAGCAGGCGTGGCGCCCTGAACCAGGGGCAGAAGCCGCCCGATATCGGCCTCGTCCATGTCGCTGCCGAGATAGTACCGCAGCAGCGCCAGCAATTCGGCGTCCGTCGCGGGCGGCAGAACGCTGACACGCTGGTGCAGCCGGCCCGGGCGGATCAGGGCGGCATCCAGCCTGCTATAGTAGTTGGTGGCGCCCAGCAGCAGGATCGGCCTGCCCGACTTGCGCAGGCGATCGATCTCCGTCAGAAAAAGGGTGACCACTGGGTTCCACCAGTCGCGGCCCCGATTGTCCATGGTCGCGCGATTCGGGACCGATTCGATTTCGTCGAGCAGCCCGACAGAGGGCGCCTGGCTCAGCATCGTCTCGACGAACAGGCGAAGATTGCGCGCCACGCCGCCAAGCGTGCCGTCCCCGGTGGTGAACCATTCGCCGACGCTACTGAACACGAAGGCGGAGCCCGTGGAACGGGCAAGGCTCTCGCCGATCAGGCTCTTTCCCGTACCGGCGGGGCCCTCGAGAACGGCATAAACCAGCTGGTCCGGGGGAAGCTCTCCGCCAATCGCGGCACGCAGATCGGCAGCGGACTGGTCAGCCCATTCCCGAACATTCTCGGTCAGCGGCAGGGCCTCGAGCAACGGCCCCGGCGGCGCCTTGGCATTGGCACCACCGCCACGCTGCACGGCCCGGCGGAGATTGGCCACGCATTGCTTTGCGCTCAAGCCGGGCCGCAGCAGGCTGACGAGGAGGGCAAGGTCGAGTGCCGCCATCTCCTTGGTCACGCCCCGCGCAATCCCGCCGGTCAACTGGCGGATCACCTGGCGCAGCAGGGCCGGCGTCAGCGCCGGAACGGCCACGGTGACGTCGCACCCGGCGAGCACCGCGTCGTGCAGGAGGCCCCCTGGATCCTGGCTGACGAACAGGACGCTCTTGCCCGACTGCAGCCAGCGCAGTTCATCCTTGCCAACCCGCTGCTTGCTGGTGCCGGCCTTGCCGGCTTCCGAAACGCCACGCACCATGGGCGCATTCTCCATGCGGCGGATGGCCTCGCTCATCATGGGCA
This sequence comes from Devosia oryzisoli, assembly GCF_014837245.1. Classification (GTDB taxonomy): domain Bacteria; phylum Pseudomonadota; class Alphaproteobacteria; order Rhizobiales; family Devosiaceae; genus Devosia; species Devosia oryzisoli. Next base: position 925,970 of record NZ_JACYFU010000002.1, on the reverse strand, counting down.
CCCATTCGGCATTGGGCACGGAGAGAATGATCACGCTCGGATGGCGCTTGAGCTGTGCCCGCAGCTTGCGCGTCAGCGCTGCGCTGAGCGCCGCGCCGGCAAGAAGATCAGTGGCATCTCGCCCGGTGCCTTCGTCGAGGGTCTCATCGTCGTCATTGTCGTTGTTGTAAGTGGCGTTGGTCATGGCAGATGCCTCCGCTGGCGGACCGGCCCGAGCCGGATCCGCGCGAAAAGGAAAAGGTGATGAAGGGGCGTGGGCGGTCAGGCCGCGGCCAGGACCGGCCCCGCGGCGCCGCTCTCGCCGTCGGGGTCGATGGGCCGCCAGCCGCCACGCCCCTGGCCCTTGCTGCCGACCACGAAATGCATGGCGGCACCCGCGGAGCGGAAGGCAAGGTCACGGGTCAGCACATAGCTTTCGCCGCTCTCGGACAGTTCGAGTATGCCAGAATGCAGCCAGGCGGCGCGCAGATAGCTGGCCGAGGCATTGGCGCTGACCACGGTCTCGCGGCGAATGTCGGAGCCCGCGAGCAGCAGCCAGTCGTCATCGGCCCGGCGCGCCGCGAGCGCCATGAATTTCCGGCCGAAGGCGAGTTCCATGACCTCGCCCTCCGGCACGGTGTTGAAGGGGCGCGGCGGGGTCAACTGCCCCTTCTCCGCCCGCGGGCCCGCCAAGGCGAGGCGCGGGCTGAGATTGACGAAGAGGTGGCCGTCGCGGGCCAGGGCGTCGCAGGCCAGCGCCGCCATGACATTGAGCTCCCGGTACCGCTCCGGCGTCACCGGCGCGCCGGCCGGCGTGCCGTTGATCACCCGCACTTCACGGGCTGCCCCGACGCGCATGTGGAGGATACGCTCCAGCACGGCCGCATCGGCGTCGTCCATCCCGTCATGGATGTCGGTGATGGTGATGATGGTGTCGACGTCCTCGATCGGCTGGGTGCCGCTCGCGACCCGCCGCCCCACCACCGACCCCATGCCGACATAGGCGCGTGTGTCGGACATGAGGAGATAGACGCCGGGCCGCGCAAGGTCCTCGCACGAGGCGAAGGCGCGACGCGCCTCGCCCGCGCCGACATGGATGGCGGGAAAGAGCGGGGAACCCGGAACCGATTTGAGGCCCGCGGGCGGCGTGCTGGCGGCGCCGACGACGTCGAGCCGCACCGGCTCGTCATGAGCGATCGGCACGGCCACACCATCGGAAATGGGACCCTTGGGCGGAACCGCGCCGGCGGGCGCGGCGGGATCGGGATCCTGGTCGGGCGGCAGGGGAATGGTGCGCGACAGCCGCGCGTGTTCATCGAAGACCCCCCGGCTGAGGTGCACCGTGATGAGCCCGGCCTCGAGGAGCGTGACGATGGCGCCCACGGGGTCGTCATGCGGCTCGAGCGCGGCCATGACATCGCCGACCGGGGCGGAACCCGTCTCGTCGATGGTGCGCAGGATCAGCACCTGGTCCGTCGGGGACACCAGCGGATGGCGCACGAGGCCCGCCTCGAGGGCAATGGCGCTGATGGAGGAGAAAGAATGGGGCTTGCTCGGCGCGCTGGCGCCGCTAGAAAGACGATAGGTCATGTTGCCTCTGGTTGTGACAGGGGTGGCGTGGCTCAGGCTGGCGGAAGTGTTGGTAGCGCTTCCGTCGGCCGCCTTTGGTGGTGGGCGGCCGTCCCGACATCGGACCGTTCGGGCCGACGCTGTCAAAGATGGACCGCCGATCTCTGGAACACAAGAGGAACGCCGGCGCCGTCTGCGGTTAAGGTTAATTTCCGGTTAACGCGCTGCCTTGCCGCAAGTTCGCGCGCCTCGGGCTGACGCGCTGCACCATGTGTGCGTCCGGCGCCGGGGCAGGGCAGGGGTCATCGAACTGCTGCCGCGCGAAGGGGCCGGCGGCGGGGCCATGATCAGGTCATTCCGTTCCTGATCATTTGTCGCCGGTTGGGTCCTCTCGGTCCCTAGTTTTCAGCCCAGATGGGGCGGTTGAAGTACCGCCGAGCCAAGGTCCGAAGGAGGAGTGGCGCCCCACGCGGGCATGGACGCAAGTTCACCGCGGCAAGCGCCGGTGTGTCGGACAGTGCGGATCACGATCGCCTGGCCGCTGCTGGGCGGGGGCGGTCGGTCTGCAGGTTACGGACGGGCGCTGCGGCACCTTCAAGGGGAAGAAAACGGAATGGGCCACCGCAACCACGCCACGTCTTTAGGCGACGCGGACAGCAGGAGAAACATGGGACGCGCTTCGCTGGCCTGGGGGTCTTGGTCGCGGCATCGATCCAGTCCAGGCCGGGCGCTGGATCGAGCCATTCCAAGCCATCATGTGATCGTAACTGGCGCCGCCGCTGCATCGTGCCTCTGTCATTTCCGAAACTCTGATGCTGCCCGCGTGGCAGCGTCAGTCCGGATGGGCTCTAGGTCAAGAGTGCGGCGTTGGGTCGACGGGCCTACGGGTTCCCCAGAAGGTGACCATTGTCGCTGCGAGAGCGATCAGTGTTGCGACGAGGAAGGTCATGCGCATGCCGACCTCTGCGCCGGCGGGGAGGCCGGCGATTGCGAGTTGGGAAGTGCCTGCAAAGATCGCGCCCATGACCGAAGCCCCACTGATCAATCCGAGGTTCCTCGCAAGTGCCAGAAGCCCTGAGACAGCGCCCCGCCGGTCGCCAGCCGCTCCGCTCATGATCGAAGTGTTGTTGGCAGACTGGAACAGGGCGTAGCCGGCCGTAATGGACGACAAGGCTGCAATGTAGCCGGGCACGCCGGCTGCGGCCGGAAGCAGCACCATCAGCGCGGCGCCGATGATGACGCCGCCAAGCCCGATAAACGAAACGCGCGGGCCACCTATGCGGTCCACCACGCGTCCAGCCGGCACGCCGGTCAGTGCCGCAACCGCGGGCCCCACGGACATGACCAATCCCGTCGCGAACGGATCGAGGTCGAGGACATGCGCAAGATAGAACGGGCTCACCACCAACGTCGACATCATGATGATCGAGATCAGGCCGATCGCCACGAGACCTGCGCTGAGAGGTCTATTGCGAAGCTCCCCTAGTTGGACGAGCGGAGCGGTTGCTGACCGCTCGATCATGACAAAGGCAATCACCGCCACCAGCGCGACGGCGGCAAGCAACAGGGCGCTCTGGAGATCGACCTCGAGAGTCGTGACCAGAGCGAAGGCGCCCAGGGAGATCGCGAGGCTTCCGATGCCGGGGATGTCCAGCTCGATCCTTGCCCCGGCGGGATGCCGATCACGAGGGAAGGCCAGAAGACCCAGAACAAGAGTTGCCGCTGCGAGCAATGCCAAGCAGGAAAAGACGGCCTGCCAGCCTGACACTGCGATCAGCGCACCGCCGAGCGATGGTCCCAATGCGGTGCCGACGGCCGAGACGCTGCCGAGGAGCCCCATGGCGGCGCCCGCCCTGTGCTTGGGAACGAGGTCTCCCACGCCGGCCACGGCAAGCGCCATCATGATCGCGGACCCGAGACCCTGGGCAGCACGAGCGGCGACAAGTGGCCATAAAGACGGTGCCAGGGCGGCTGCGGCGGAGGCGGCCCCGAATAGGGCTATGCCGATGAGCAGGATGCGGCGGCGCCCGAGCATGTCGCCAAGGCGTCCGGCGGCCACGATGATCGTGGTCGTCGCGAGGAGGTAGGCGATCACTACCCACTGCACATCCTGACTGGATGCGCCGAACTCTACCGCCAATGTCGGGAGGGCGACATTGGCGATGCTTGTTCCGGCCGATGGCAGCAACATGGTCATGGCAAGGGCTGTCAGCCGCATATGGTGGCCGGTCATGGACGTCATGGTCATGGTCGATCAGTTCGCGCAGGCGGCCGGCGCCTTGACGAGGAAGGCCACGAGGCGCCGGGCCACTGGAGCGACGACAAGGACGACAGGGAAGGCGATTAGCCAGGACGGCAGCCAGGCGCTGACCCATATCGCAAAGAAGCCGTCGACGAGGCCGGCGTTGCGGAACGTCGCGATTCCCGAAACCAGAAGGGACATGAGGCCAGACAAGATGAAACCGAAGAGTATGGGCGCGAAACGGGCAGGCATTTGAGACTCCTGTTGTTGGAAGCTCCTCACCTACGAGTTCGACCGCCATTGCGGAACGCGCAGCATTCGCATCATATTCATGCGCCAGACGCCGCATGTCGCAGGAGTGGTCAAATGCCCGATTTCAATCTGCTGGTTACCCTCGACGTCCTCCTCGCTGAGGGCAGCGTTGCGGGCGCCGCGAGAAGGCTGAGACTTAGCCCCTCGGCGATGAGCCGCGCTCTGACGCGATTGCGGGAGGTCACGGGCGATCCGCTGCTGGTCAGGGCAGGCCGCGGCCTCGTTCCGACGCCGCGGGCGCTGGAACTTCGCGGCCAGGTGGGCATGATCGTCGATGGGGCACGAGCGATCCTGCGTCCTGCAGAGAAGCTTGACCTGGCGACGCTGGAGCGCCGTTTCGTCCTGCGCACGAGCGAAGGTTTTGTGGAAACATTCGGTCCACGGTTGATCGCGCAGATACGCGAAGAAGCTCCCGGCGTAACCCTGCAGTTCGTCACCAAGCCGGATAAGGAAAGTGCACCGCTACGCGAGGGTGAGGTCGACCTCGAAACAGGGGTGATCGACCGCACGACGGCGCCTGAGTTGCGGGCACTGCCGTTGTTCGACGACCGATGGGTCGGCGTGGCACGCGTGGGACACCCCGTGCTGGACGCAAGGATGACGCTTAAGCGCTATGGCGCTGCGGAGCACGTGCAGATTCTGCGAAGGGGGCTCCACAGTTCCGAAGTGGACGAGGCAGCGGCGGCAAGCGGAGCGCAGCGTCGAATAGGGATCATCGTGAACGGCTTTGCTGCCGCTGTTGCCCTTGCTCGCGACACTGACCTTATCGCCACCGTGCCCGAGCGGCATACCGATGGGCTGCGCTGCGGTGTGGGCACGTTTGTGCTACCGTTTGCAATCGCCCCGTTTACGATTTCTATGCTGTGGCATCCGCGCTTGGATGGCGATCTTGCTCATCGGTGGCTGCGCTCGTGCCTGCGTAGAGCATGTTGCACTTGAGCTGGCCGAGATCCGCGCCTTCGAACGTGCGTCCCCTGTCGACAGGGAACTTCCCAAACAGTTGGAAGAGGTGTGGGGCATCCAACCTATGACTGTGCTGCGGCTGGCCTGACCTGCTATCGTAGGCACCATGTCGGGCTCGTTGATCGCCACAAAACTGTTCGTCCCGAAGCTTAGGGCAGGGGTCATCGACCGCGGCCGGCTGAACGAGCGGCTGCAGCGGGGCGGGACCGCGAGGCTGACGCTCGTCTCCGCGCCGGCCGGATTCGGCAAGACAACCGCTGTCGTGGCGTGGCTGCAGTCGCGGCCGCCGGCCGGGGCGGTCGCCTGGCTGTCGCTCGACGGGACCGACAACCAGCCGACAGTGTTCTGGGCGCACGTGATCGCGGCTTTTCAGGACGCGGTGGCGCGGGTCGGTGCGCCGCCGCTCGACATTCCTGAACCTAGCGAGCAGCCTGACAACGTGGTCCCAGGCGCAATCGTCAATGCACTCGCCGCTCTTCCCGGCAGCCTCGAGCTCGTTCTCGACGACTACCATGTCATCGAGCAGCCGGAGGTGCATTCTGGTGTGACGTTCCTGCTCGAGCACCTGCCGCCCAACATTCATGTCGTTATGACAACGCGGGCCGATCCTCCACTGCCTCTCGCGCGGCTGCGGGCGCAGCGCGAGCTGGTGGAGATCCGGGCCGCGGACCTGCGGTTCACCGCCGACGAGATCACGGCCTATCTCAACGACGTCACGGGGCTCGGGCTGTCGGCGGCCGACGTGGCCGCGTTAGGTGACCGGACGGAGGGCTGGATAGCCGCCCTCCAGCTCGCCGCTCTCTCGATGGAGGGGCGGGAGGATGTCGCGGGTTTCATCGCCGAGTTTGCCGGGACCGATCGCTATGTCTTCGACTACCTGGTCGAGGAGGTGTTGCAGCGCCAGCCAGAGACTGTCCGGGAGTTCCTGCTCGAGACGTGCTTTCTCGACCGGTTGAGTGGACCGCTGTGCGATGCCGTCACCGGGCGGAGTGGAAGCCGCGAGACGCTTGATGTGCTCTATCGCGCAAACCTGTTCCTGGTGCCGCTCGACGAGCGGTGCGAATGGTACAGGTACCATCACCTGTTCGCCGATGTGCTCGAGACCCAGCTCGACGCGGCAGCGCGCGACCGTCTGCGCGCACTGCGCCGGCGTGCCAGCGACTGGTACGAGGTTCGGGGCGAGCGGACAGAGGCCGTCCGCCATGCGCTTGCTGCCGAGGACTTCGAACGTGCGGCGGAGCTGATCGAGCTTGCCATCTTCGGCATGCAGAGGATGCGCCAGGAGCTCACCATCCGCACCTGGATGGGCACGCTTCCGGATGCCGCAGTGCGGAGGCGACCTGTCCTCGGGATCGGGCTTGCTGGCGTCCTTGCCTCGGTCGGCGAGTTCGAGGGGCTGGAGGAGAGATTGCGGGAGGTCGAGCGCGGCTTTGCGGCGATCACCGCGGCGGGGGACACGATGCCGGAGGGCATCGCCGTGGCCGACCTGGCGCAGTTGCCGCGAGTGCCGGGGCTCGTCGAACTCTACCGGGCGGCTCTCTCGCAGGTTCGCGGCGACATGGCGGCGGGTGTCCGCCATGCCGAACGCGTGCTGGAGCTCGCATCGACGGACGACCACCTGGCGCGCGCGGCGGCGGCGTCGCTGCTCGGCATCGCCTACTGGTCGGAGGGCAAGCTCGAGCTGGCGCGCGCCAGGTGGACCGAAGGGCGGGACGGTCTCATGCGCGCGGGGCACGTTGCCGACACGCTCGGGGCCTCCATCGCGCTGGGCGACATCAACCTGGCGCTCGGCCGGCTGCGCGAGGCGGCGCACATCTTCGAGTATGCGCTTGAGGTCTCGGCGGCGCAGCGCAGCCCTGTCCTTCGCGGCACGGCGGACATCCACACCGGCCTCGCCTTGGTGCTGCGCGAACAAAACGATTTGGAGGCGGCACGTCGGCATCTGCTGGCGAGCGCCGAACTTGGCGAGGGCGCCCGCCTGCCGCAGAACCCCTATCGCTGGCGGGTCGCCGATGCGCTGCTGCGGCAGGACGAGGGCGATCTGGATGGCGCCCGCGCCGTCATCGAGACGGCGGTTCGGATGTATGCGGCGGACATGTTCCCCAATGTGCGACCGGTCGCAGCGACGCGGGCTCGTATCCTCGTCGCGCAGGGCCGTCTGGACGAGGCCGCCCGCTGGCGGCGGGATGCAGGGGTTGGCCCCGATGACGCGCCGAGCTTCATGCGCGAATACGAGCACATCACGCTGGCGCGGCTGCTGCTCGCTGAGGACCTCAAGGGCGGGGGCGGGACGGGTGCGCGGGCATTGCCGCTGCTCCGGCGCCTGCTCGAGGCCGCCCAGGTGGGCCGCCGCAACGGCAGCATCATCGAGCTTTCCATCCTCCTCGCGCTCGCGAGCCGGCCGGCAGGGATCGAGGAGGCGCTCAAGCACCTGGCGCGCGCGCTGTCCCTGGCGGCACCCGAGGGCTATGTGCGGACGTTCGTTGACGAGGGTCCGTCGATGGAGGCGCTGCTCAAGGCCGTCGTCAAGCGCCAGATCGACGCGGAGTACGCGAACAGGCTCCTCGCTGCGTTCGGCCCGGCGCAGCCGAAACCGAGGATGCATCCGGAGCTGATCGAAGCGCTGAGCGAGCGTGAGCTCGACGTGCTGCGGCTGCTCGGCAGCGACCTGGGCGGCCCGGAGATCGCGCGCGAGCTCGCCATCTCCGAGAACACGATGCGCACGCACACGAAGAACATCTACGAGAAGCTGGGCGTGAACAGCCGCCGCGCAGCCGTGAGTCGCGCCGAGGAACTGCAGCTGATGACGCGCCGGAAGGCGTAGCCTGGCACCGCTACCGCTGGCTTAACTCGGCGCACCAACCGCTCACCAAAAAGAAAAACGCATCGGCTCACCAAACATGGTGAGGCGCGCTCACCAAGTCCGCTCTCACAAGTGACCCCGCCGGCGAGACCACGCCCCGCCCGGTGCCACGAACCGAGAGACGACATGAACACGCCAACCGCAGGACAGTCGGGCCGGCCCGAAGCCGAGACCTACGAGCTCCGCCTCCGCGGCCATCTCGACTCACGCTGGGCCGCCCGCTTGGCCGTCCCAGACCTCACCCGCGAAAGCGACGGCACGACGACGCTAGTTGCCGTCGGGCTGGACCAGGCCGCTCTTCACGGCCTGCTGCAGCGCATCCGGGATTTGGGCCTCACGCTGATCTCGGTCAGCCGCGCTCCCGCCGCTTCCGACGACGCCTCGAAATAGCCGCAGCTCACAAAGGAATCCAAAATGAACACCATCGCCTCGACCTACTCATACGCGGCCGGCGCCGCCGCCGGACCCGCCGACCCTACCCGTGCGGCCGAAAAGGACACACAAAAGCTCGCGCGGCTGACGGGCCTCTTCTTCCTTCTCACCTACGCCACATCCATTCGGCCGGTCCTGACGCTCTACGTTCCGGCCTTGAGCGATCCAGCCTTCATTCTGGGCGGCGCACGCGATCTGGGGCTGACCTGGGGCGCGATCCTCGAAATCCTCCTCATCCTCTTCAACATCGCTTCAGCGGTGGCGATCTATCCGGTGCTGAAGCGTCGCTTCCCGGTGCTGAGCCTTGCCTTCGTGAGCGCCAGGATCATGGAAAGCGCATTCATCGCGATGGGCATCGTCGCGGTTCTGGCGTTGGGCACCTTGCGGCAGCAAGCCGGCGACGCCGATCCGGCAGCGTTGACGGTGGTCGGCCAGGCCCTTGTGGCGATCCACGACTGGACCTTCAAGATGGGTCCGGGCGTCGTGGTTGGCTTCGGCAACGGCATCATCCTTGGTTACATGATGTGGAAGACCCGCCTCCTGCCGCGCTTCGTCTCGATCCTGGGCCTCAGCGGCGGACCCGCTCTTCTCGCTGGCAGCGCCGGCGTGATGCTCGGCTACTTGGAGTTCGGCTCGACCATTCATGGCCTGACCGTTGCTCCCGAATTCCTGTGGGAACTGACGCTTGGCCTCTGGCTGTTGGTCCGTGGCTTCACGCCCTCGGCCGTGACTGCCCTTGAGCGCAGCAGCGCTGCCTGCACCGCACAGTAGCACCCCCAAAGCCGGGACGCCCCCGCGTCCCGGCCTCAACCAGAGGAGACCGCCATGACCAAGACAGCCATTCGCCTGCTGACCGCCGACAACCTGATCCGTGCCACCGGCCCCTTCGCCATCCTCGCCGGCTTGATTTACGCTGGCATCCAGCCGATCCATCCGCCCGATTTCCTGGCTTCGGTCACCACCCCGAGCTGGACAATCTTCATGTCGCTCAAGCTCGCAATGTCGCTGTTCTTTATCATCGCCATCACCGGCCTCTATGTCCGGCAGGTCAGCCGGTCGGGCTGGGTGGCTCTCGCAGGCTTTGTTCTGTTCGGCCTCGCCTGGTGGCTGGAAACGGGCTTCATCTTCGCCGAGCTCTTCATCCTGCCGCCGCTTGCCGCGGCCGCCCCGCAGTTCGTCGACAGCTTCCTTGGCATCGTGAACCAGCACCCGGGCACCATGGATATCGGCGCCATAGTGCCGGCCTACGGCATCCTCGGCGTGCTCTACCTTCTGGGCGGCATCCTGCTCGGCATCGGTACCCTCCGCGCCAGCGTCCTGCCCAAGGGCCCCTCGGTCCTGCTTGCCGTCGCCGCGCTGGCGACACCCGCCGCGGCCCTCTTGCCGCACGAGTTCCAGCGTTACGCGGCGATCCCGGTCGGCCTCGCCTTCATCTGGCTCGGCTTCGCCCTCTGGTTCCCGCTCAAGGTCCCTGGCGCCGCCGCCGGCGCCCCGAGCCCCGCCGCCGCTCGCTAAATGTGTGGCGGGGAACGGCAGTTGTTGGGAGCCTGCCAAATGCGTCTGTATGACCGGTTGGGGCCCTTGCCGGCAGCCGAAACTCTTCACGTAAGCATACTGGCGGCTTTCGGCGAACCATCGACGAAGGCAGACGTTTCGCGTGCGCGCCTGATTTTGCGGCGCTGGGAGGCGGCATTGCGCTGCTGCTACAGAATTCATCAGCAGTTGCCGTGTTGACAGCCCTCGCTTTGCCGGTAGCGGTCTGATCGGCATCTCGGGCTGCATGGCAATGATTCTGGGCACCGACCTGGCCTCCAGAACTGTTCACGACTTGCCCGACTAATGGGATGCATTTGACCGTAGGTTCGCACTGATGTCAGTGCAGAGGCAGCATATAACACCACCGGGAAGCCCGTCGTTCACCGTCATTCCAGCCACCGTAGATAGCTGTTTACCTTCCCATTCCTATGGTCCGTCTCGCCTTTGTCCGGTAGTGTTGTGGACTTGATTATCGTTTCCTTTATCGCTTCTGCCACCAACTCTGCCTCGTCAGCACTAACGAAGCTTGGGTCCAGTTCGAAATAGCCGTGGCTAATGCCGAAGTCACGGACGAGTATTCGAGGCCGCCTTTGCCCTAAGGCCTGCGCCAGTGCCGCCGCGGAAAAGCCGGTCAGGTACCGATTCACTGTCACCTTGAGTCGGTGCATGTCGGTAGCAATAGGGTCCGGTCGTCGTTCCACGGACAGGCCTTTCAGTGCCGTGAGGGTTTGGCACCAGGCTGCGAGAATTTCTTCCGGTTTGTTTGCCGCGACCGGGTGCGCAAGCGCCTGTTCCATTGCCACAATGGCGCCAGCAATACCCTCCTTGCCGATCTTCATGCCACGGGCGATACCGGCATTCTGAAGGTACGCGGCACGCACCAGTTCCTTTCGCCCAGCAATGATACCAGAAGTAGGGCCGGCAAGAACCTTGTGACCGGAATAGATCACGAGATCCGCTCCCGCCGCGATGAAGCTGCGAAAATCTCGCTCAGCCGCAGCGTCCACAATGACGGGAATGCCTCGCGCGTGCGCCAGTTCGACAAACCGTTCGAGAGGTATCTGGCCGTTTTGCGCGGTCAGGTGCGAAACGACATAGAGTGCCGCCGCTGTCCTTTCCGAAAGCGCCGCCTCTAGCTGATGGTCGAACACACGGGAAACCTGCCCTATTATTCTAGGCTTTCCGCCCGCAAGTTTGATCGCGGAAAGGAGCGGGGCACCGTAGTCCACCACGTGGCCCAGTTGCAGCACCACTTCGTCACGCTCGCCGGCCTCGGCGGGCAGGGATTCCACGAGTGCCAGATCCAGACCGGTCATTGTGGCGGCGACGCAAATGGTCACGGCGGCGCTAGCGCAACTGGTGAGACAGCCTGCAGCTGCTCCGGTGAGCCGCGCAATGGTTTCGCTCGCAGCCGCTTGCATCTCGTTGATGTCGATGAAACACGCCATTGCATCGGCTGTTGCAGCCCGCACAGCGGCAGTGGCCACCGACGAGCCGATCGCCGAAAAGTTTCCGCCCACGTTGATGATCTCGCTGAAACGATGCTCGTAGACCCACAAACGCCTTCCGCGCGCCGTCTCATCACTCTCGTTCATGTTGACCTCCCAGTGTTAGTTCCATTATAAAGGAATGGTTTCCCCACAACGCGCGAGTCGAGATGACGAGAACTCAGCAGTCCCGCACTAGCGGCATCGACCGTTCGCTCCAGGTGCTCGACATCCTCGCCGAAGAGCAGATGCCAATGACGGCATATAAGCTCTCGCAGTGCGCCCAGGCGCCGATCTCTACCATCTACCGCATTGTCGACGAACTTGTTGACCGCTCCATGCTGTCCCGGACAGGGGAGAACAAGATCTGGCTCGGGCCGCGGCTGATGCGCTATGGCCTTGTCTACCGGGCCAACATGGACGTCTACTCGGCCGCGCAGCATGAAATGCGCAGCCTGGCCAAGCGTGTCGAGGAGGTGGTGCAGGTTTGCGTGCGCGACGAGGGGACGATGGTCGTGGTCGCCATGTCCGACCAGAACGACCATTTCCGCGTCACATCCGATGTGGGCACCCGCGTTCCCCTCAACTGGACCGCGTCCGGTCGCCTCCTCGTCGGGCACCTGCCGCTCGAGGAGCGTCGCGAGATGTTTCGCAAGCATGCGCTGCCGTCCAACACCGGCACCGCCGAAACCGATCCGCAGGTCCTCGCGGAACAGTCGGGCCGGGATTTTGAGCAGCGCCTTGCGCTCCAGGTGGGGCAGTCCGAATACGCGGTGGCCTGCCTTGCCGTGCCGATCCGGGATATCTCCGGCGCGTGCGTTGCGACGCTGTCGATCGTGATGTCGGAACAGAAGCTGCGCACCAGGCAGGAGACGCTGACCGAGGAGCTGTGGCGCTCGGCGGACGCAGTCGAGGAAGCAATCGGGCGCTCCGTATAAGACGCCATCATCCCGGCCCGAGCTCAAAGATCGCTTCGATCTCCACCGTGATCTGGTTGGGCAGGGAGGCGACGCCCATCGACGAACGCGCATGGGCCCCATTGTCCCCGAACACATCGCCAATCAGGCTCGATGCTCCGTCGATGACGAAGGGGTGGCGGTCGAACTCGGGGGTCGCATTCACGAAGCCCAGCAGCTTCACCACGCCCGACACCGCATCGAGCGTGCCCAGGTGCTGCTTGACGGCCGCCAGAATGTTGATGGCCACGAGGCGGGCATCCTCTCGCGCATCATCTGCCGACACCGAGGCGCCCACCTTGCCGCGCCGCAGCGACCCGTCGGCAGACACGGGGCCCTGGCCCGAAACATAGAGCAGCGACCCCGACTGGCGCACGTTGCGGAAGCTGCCGATCGGGGTCGGGGGGCTCATCGGCAGATCGATGCCGAGGCGCATCAGGCGATCTTCGTGCGACAGGACCATCGGGGCAGTGTTGCCAGTGCTCATGGGAACAATCCGTTTTCATTTTGCAGCGCCACGGCGCGGTTGAGGCGGACGCGACGCTCTAGTGGGCAACACTTCTGGCGGCGGGCTGCAGGTCAGTGCCGATCAGGGTCATGCGCGGCTCGAAGGTTCGGGAAAGGCCGAGCCGGTTCCCCTGGCTGTCAACGACGTCGAGGTCGCCCTCGACCACGTCGAACACCGTGAAGTCGGCCTTGCTGCCGAGGCCGGGCCCTTGCAGGCCGATCACCTCGCGTGGGTGGGTGGTGATCGCCTTGATGCAGTCTTCCAGAGGCAGGCCCACGGCCAGGAGTTTGGAGGCCGTGGTCGCGAGGTCGAAGACGGGGCCGTCGACGTTGCGGGCGTGGATGTCCGTGGAGATGGAATGGGGAATGAGCCCACCCTCGATGGCCGCGCGAGCGGTCCTGAAATTGAACGAGGCAAAGCCATGTCCCACATCCATCAGCACGCCGTCGCGGGCGACTTGCTTGGCGCGTTCGAAGATCTGCGGCGTGTCGATGATGGACCCGCCGCGCTTGCCGTTGAAGCAGTGCGTGACGATGTCGCCGGGCGTCAAAATGTCGAGCACCTCGTCAATGACCGGCGGAGATTCGCCGATGTGCACCATGAGCGGCAGCCCGGCCATCTGGGCGACGTGCTTGGCAATCCTGAGGGGCCCCGCTCCCCAGGAGCCGACGATCACCCCGCTGGCCCGGACCTTGATGCCGCAGATCACGTCCCTGTGGCGGTCGATGGCCTCGAGGGTCCGGTCGACGTCGATGGAGCGCGCGTCGCTCAGTTCGGACACCCGGTTACAGGCGGTCAGCCCGATCGAGCCGATATTGATGAAGGCCTTGATCGTCTCCCGGTGGGCATCGATCACGTATTCCCGCAGGCCGTGAAACGTTGCTTCGCCGGCAGAGCCGGCGTCAGCCATCGCGGTGACGCCCGTCTGTCGGCCAGCTCTGGCCGCGCGCACGGAGATATCCGTGCCGCCATACCAGACATGCACGTGCAGGTCGCACCACCCGGGGCTGAGGTAGGCGCCGTTGCAGTCAACGACCGTCGCGCCCGGGGCGGCGTGCGCTGCGAGCGCCCCGTCCTCGCCGACATGGAGGGCCCCGCCGATCGGTGTGAAGCCGACCGGTGTGAAATTCGTCAGCGTGACTGCCATCCGAAATTATGTCCTTGCAAACGAATGTATTCTCTTATTTCGTAAGCTTCAGGAATATGTGATGTCAAGCGGGGTTGGGGAGAGCGAGGCCGGTACCTCCGTTCGTCGGTGGCCAGCGCAAGCTTGACAATACCGATTCGGCAGCAATAGCATAGTTAGAGATGATATTCTGCAATAAGAGAATATGGCGGGTAGTCCGCTACGCTATCGAAGGTTAAGGGGCGGCTCGGATCCGCCAATAAGGGAGTAGATCATGCGCAAACTGGTTCTCTTGCTCGCCACCGCCTCTTCGCTCTGCCTCAGCGGCGGCGCGTTTGCGGCAGGCACGATGAATGTCGCCTTGATTGGCGAAGTGGACACGCTCGACCCGATGATTTCGACCAAGGCGGTCGTGAACATGGTCACGCAGCACTTTTACGAAACGCTCTACGCGCTTGATGAAAGCTGGGAGCCGCAGCCGCTGCTGGCCGCCGGCCCGCCCGAGTACTCCAACGGGGACAAGACGATCCGCATTCCGCTCCGGACCGGCATCAAGTTCCACGATGGTTCCGACATGACCTCCGCGGACGTGGTCGACTCCCTCAACCGCTGGCTCGAAGTCTCTCCTCGCGCCAAGGAGTTCAAGCCGCTGGTAAAAACCATCACCGCCGATGGCGACGACGCGATCGTCATCGAACTCACGGATTCCTATGCCCCGCTCCTGTCGTTGCTCTCCTTCCCGAGCGCCCCGCCGGTGGTGGTGCCGCAGGAGATCATCTCGGCAGACCAGTTGACCGCCACGGTCGGCACGGGCCCTTACACCCTCGCCGAGTACAAGCCCGACCAGTACATGCGCGCCACGCGCTTCGATGGCTACCAGTCTCCCGAAGGCGCACCGAGCTTTCTGGCCGGTGAGCGCCAGCAGAACCTTGACGAGATCCGGTTCATTCCGGTTCCGGACGCCAACACCCGCATGGAAGGTCTGGCATCCGGCCAATTCGATTATGCCGACGGCATCCAGATCGAAAACTACGACCGGCTGCTCGAGTCTGACGCGACCGAACCGGTGCTGATGGAAGACGCCTTCGCCCCGAATTTCGCGCTCAATCACAAAGCGGGACTGATGACCAACCCTGACCTGCGCAAGGCCGTGCAATACGCGCTGGCGCCGGAGGACATGCTGCTGGCCGCAGTCGGAAACGACGTGTTCTTCGAGGCCGATGGGGCGCTCTATCCCAAGGGCCATGTCTGGCACAACGAGGCCGGCGTCGAGGAATACAACGTCAACGACCCGGCCCGTGCCAAGCAGCATCTGGACGCCGGCGGCTATGATGGCACCCCGCTTCGCATCCTGACCTCGCACCAGTACGAGTTCCACTTCAAGATGGCCGAGGTCGCCAAGTTCTATCTCGAGAACGCTGGCTTCAAGGTGGAACTTGTCGTGGTGGATTGGGCGACCTTGGGCGAGAAACGCAACGACCCCAAGGAATGGGACATCTACATCACGCACTCGCCTTTCCTTCCCGATCCCGCCATCAACCAGCTGCTGTCGGCAGACAGCAATATCGGTTGGTCCGACCCGGAGAAGGACGCTGCGCTCAAGGAACTGGCGACGGAAACCGACCTCGAGGCCCGAAAGGAAATCTTCGCCCACATCCAGGAGCTCTATTTCCGCGATGTTCCCTACATCAAGGTCGGCAACATCAGCGAGCTGCGGGGCAGCCGCAAGGGCGTGACCGGCGTACCCCTCGGCCCCTGGATGGTGTTCTGGAACGCAAAGCTGCCGGACTAGGCCGCGAGTTTCCAAGCGGCGCCTCCAGCCACGGCACCGCTCCAACCAACAGCTGCGGTCCCGTCGCACGGACCGCAGCCCGTCCCGGCCAATCGTGCCGAGTATCGATCTGAGGGTGACGGTGATGGTATCGTATCTGCGGACACGCCTGCTGGGCATGGTCCTCACAGTGCTGATCGTGCTGGTCTTCGTGTTCTTCATCGCCCGGCTCGCCCCCGGGGATCCGGCGGAGCTGCTGCTCGGCCCCGACGCGTCTGCCGCGGATGCAGAAGCACTCCGCGAGCGCATGGGGCTGAACCTGCCCGTACCCGTGCAGTTTCTGAGCTTTCTGGGCCAGTTGCTGCGGGGCGACCTTGGAACGTCCATTTTCTATCGCCAGCCGGTGCTCGAGGTGATGGCCGCGCGGGCCGAGCCCACCATCCTTCTGACCCTGATGTCGCTCGCTATCGCTGTGACCATCGCGCTCCCCATTGGCATCTATGGGGCTTATCGGCGCGGGGGGGCCTTCGACCAGGGCGCCGTGGCCGTGGCCATGCTGGCGGCGGCACTGCCAAACTTCTGGGTCGGCCTGCTCCTGCAAAAATATCTCGGCACCGATCTCGGATGGTTTCCGGTGTCCGGATACGGCAACCCCGACGCCTCGATCTGGGAGCGGGTGCAACACCTGGTCCTGCCCTCAATCGCACTCGGCTTTGCCCAGTCGGCCATCATCCTGCGGTTCTCGCGGGCCTCCATGCTGGACGTGCTGGGAGACGACTATATCCGCACCGCCCGCTCCAAGGGCATCAGCGAGCGGCGGGTGGTGCTCAGGCATGCGCTGCGCAATGCGCTCATTCCCATCGTCACCGTCATCGGTCTCAG
Source organism: Devosia oryzisoli (assembly GCF_014837245.1). Classification (GTDB taxonomy): domain Bacteria; phylum Pseudomonadota; class Alphaproteobacteria; order Rhizobiales; family Devosiaceae; genus Devosia; species Devosia oryzisoli. The sequence continues at coordinate 909,344 of NZ_JACYFU010000002.1, read as the reverse complement.
CTTTGCCTTGCTGATTTCTGGCGCTGTGATCACCGAGCGCGTGTTCAACCTGCCCGGCGTTGGCTCGCTGATCGTGGGCGCCGTGTTGCGCCGCGATTATCCCCTGATCCAGGCGGCACTCATCGTCGTCGCCGCGCTCTACATCCTCGTCAATTTCCTGATCGACATGATCTATCTCGCCATCGATCCGCGCGTGAAATACTAGGGAGAGGGAGAATGTCAGCCGTGACCGCATCCGCCACGCACGCCGGACCGCTCCGCGTTCTTCTTCAGAACAGGGTGGTGACGCTCAGCATCGTGGTGTTGGGTATCTTTGCCATCGCTGCGATCTTTGCCCCCTATCTCACCCCATACCAGCCCAATGGGCTTTCGATGCGCGAGCGTCTCTTGCCGCCGAGCTCGGAACACTGGGCCGGCACGGACGAACTCGGGCGCGACATCTTCACACGACTGATCTATGCGGGCCGCGTCTCGCTGGCCGTCGGCCTTGGAGTGGCGGCCCTGGCATCCGTGTTCGGCGTCGTCCTCGGCATCCTCGCGGGTTTCTTCTCGCGGCTCGATCCGGCGATCTCACGCTTGCTGGACGCCATGATGGCCTTCCCGGACGTGCTGCTGGCCATCGCCCTGCTCGCGGCCTTCGGCGGTTCGCTGCTGAACCTCATCATCGCGCTGGCTATCGTCTTCACCCCCCGCATTGCCCGGGTCGTGCGCGCCTCGAGCCTTGTGGTGCGGGAATTGACCTATGTCGAGGCCGCACGGGCGCTGGGCGTCAGCACGCCGCGCATCCTGTTCCACCACGTGTTCCGCAACATCACCTCGCCGATCATCGTGCAGGCCACTTTCATCTTCGCGGCGGCCATGTTGTCGGAGGCGGGTCTCTCCTTCCTCGGCATCGGCATCGATCCTTCCATGCCCACCTGGGGCGTGATGATCAGTGCCGGCCGCCAGTACATCGACACGGCCGGCTGGCTGATCCTGTTTCCCGGCCTCGCCATCACCATCTGCGTCGTCGCCCTCCAGCTGACCGGCGATGGCCTGCGCGACGCCCTCGACCCCCGTATCCGCAAGAGCATCTGAGCCCTGTCCATGCACACCAGTTCGCCACCGCTCGCACCACCCACGCTGGAGGTCACGGCGCTGCAGACCTCGTTCATCTACAAGCGCTTCAGCGTCAAGGCAGTGCGCGACGTGTCGTTGCGGCTCGAGCGCGGCAAGACCCTGGCACTGGTGGGAGAAAGCGGCTCCGGCAAGTCAGTCGCCGCGCTGTCGCTGATGGGCCTGTTGCCGCCGGCCGGGCGGATCGTCGGCGGGCAGGCCGTCTACCGGCAGGCGGACGGCACCACCCACGATCTCGCCCGGTTGCAGCGGCGGCAGATGCGCCGGCTCAGCGGGCCCGACCTTGCGATGATCTTTCAGGAGCCGATGACGTCGCTCAACCCGCTCTTGACGGTGGGCGACCAGATTGTCGAAATGCTGCTGACCCATGAACGGTTGAGCCGTGAGGCGGCCCGCAAGCGCACGCTCGACATCCTGCGGCTCGTCGAAATTCCTGCGGCCGAGCGACGGATCGACGACTACCCCCATCAGATGTCCGGCGGCATGCGGCAGCGCATCGTCATCGCCATGGCGCTGGTCTGCAATCCGGCCCTGCTGATCGCCGACGAGCCGACGACGGCACTCGACGTCACCATCCAGGCGCAGATACTCGATCTGATGCGGCGCCTCCAGGCCGAGCTCGGCATGTCCATCCTGTTCATCACTCACGATCTCGGCGTGGTGGCCGAGATCGCCCATCAAGTGGCGGTCATGTACGCCGGCGAAGTGGTTGAGCAGGCGGAGGTGGGGCAACTGTTCTCGTCGCCCGCGCACCCTTATACGCAAGGGCTGCTCTCATCGATCCCCCACGCCATGCGCAAAAACCCCGAGGAGGGCCGCCGCGCCCGGCTGAACCCGATCCCCGGTTCGGTACCGCCGATCCATGCACTGCCCGAGGGTTGCACCTTCCGGCCGCGCTGCCCCCACAGCGAGCAAAGGTGTACGCTGCCGGTGACGCTGGAAACCGCCGGGCCCGGCCATCGCACCAGATGCTGGAAATGGGAGGCTGTGCAATGGAGCACCCGCCACTGATTTCCGTCGAGGGGCTGAGCAAGCGTTTCCCCACCCGCGCCGGGGATGTCCATGCCCTCGAGGACGTCAATTTCAGCATTCCCCGCGGCTCCATAGTCGGCCTTGTCGGCGAATCCGGCTCCGGCAAGACCACGCTCGGCCGTTGCATCCTTCGGCTCGTCGAGCCGAGCGAAGGGCGCGTCATGTTCGACGGCCAGAACATCCTGGACCTCCCGCCAAAAGAGCTCCGCGCCCTGCGGCGGCGCATGCAGATCATTTTCCAGGATCCGTTTTCGAGCCTCAATCCGCGCATGCGCGTCCGCACCATCATCGAGGAGGGGCTCATCGCCCACAGGCTCGGCGGCACCTCGCGGGAACGCCGTGACCGCGTGGCGACACTGCTGGAGGAGGTTGGCCTGCAGGCCGACCATATGACGCGTTTCGCCCATGAATTCTCCGGCGGGCAACGCCAGCGCGTCGGCATCGCCCGGGCCCTTGCCATCGAGCCCGAGTTCATCGTTGCCGACGAAAGCGTCTCGGCCCTCGACGTTTCCGTCCAGGCACAGATCCTCAATCTGTTGCTCGACCTCTGCGAGGCGCGTAATCTCACCATGCTGTTCATCGCCCACGACCTCAGTGTGGTCGAGTACCTGTGCGACCAGGTGGTCGTCATGTATCTCGGACACGTGGTCGAGAACGGCAGCACTGCCCTCGTCCACAGCCAGCCGGCGCATCCTTATACCACCGCCCTCCTGTCGGCCGCCCCGGTTCCGGACCCTTTTGCCGGGCGCGACCGCAACATCCTCAAGGGAGAAATCCCGAGCCCGCTGTCGCCGCCTTCGGGGTGCGTGTTCCACACCCGCTGCCCGCTTATGGTAGAGCACTGTCGGCAGGCCGTTCCCGAGCTGAGGGCGGTGGGGGGGCGCAGGGTCGCCTGCCATCGGGCCGAAGACGTCCTGGCGATGGGACCGGCGACAGGCGCTGCGGCAACTCTCTGAACTTTCGAAAATTGGTGTGATTCAAGGTGATGAACTATGTCGGGTAAGCCCAATGTCCTCCTGATCTGCGCCGATCAGTGGCCTTCCCAGCTCTTGGGCTGCACCGGCCGCCCCGACATTGAAACTCCGACCATCGATCGCCTGGCCAGCGTCGGAACGCGGTTCTCCCGCGCCTATTCGGAAACCCCGATCTGCGGGCCCGCCCGCCGCGCGTTGATGACCGGTACCGATGCCCGTGTTCATGGCGACCGCACCTTCAAGCCCGACCTGCCGATGCCGCCGATCCCCACCCTGGCCGGCTGCTTCCGTGACGCCGGCTACCAGACCAACGCGGTAGGCAAGATGCACGTCTTTCCCGTCCGGCACCGCATCGGCTTCGACGACGTCAAGCTGTCCGACAATGGCCGCTCGGCGATCGCCCATGACGACTTCGATGCCTATCTGAGCGAGCAGGGCCATGCCGGCGAGGAGTTCCTCCACGGCATGAGTAACAATGAGTATTCCTGGCGGCCCTGGCACCTCGATGAGCGGCATCACAACACCAACTGGGTCACCCGCGAGGCCTGCAAGACGATAAAGCGCCGCGACCCGACCAGCCCTTCCTTGTGGTACGTGTCCTATGTCGCTCCCCACCCGCCGCTGGTTCCCCTATCCATATACCTCGACCTCTACCGCCACCGCGAGGTGCTGCCGCCGCTTGAGGCCAAGTGGGCGGCGGAGGGGCAGGAGCTTCCGTATCCGCTTGCGGTGATGCGCGCCTATTACGACGTGCTGCCCCCCCACCGGTTGGCCGACGCGCGGCGCGCCTTTTATGCACTCTGCACCCATATCGACCATCAAATCCGCCTGCTGATCGGTACGCTGCGCGAGGAGCAGTTGCTGAATGACACCATCATCTGCTTCATCTCCGACCACGGGGAAATGCTCGGCGACTACGGCCTCTACGGCAAGCGCGCCATGTACGACAATTCCGCCGCGGTGCCGCTGATCGTCGTTGACCGCAAGGGCAGCGACCGCGTGCCTCTGGGCGCGGTCGACACACGCCTTGCTGGCCTTCAGGATGTCATGCCGACGCTGCTGGACCTCGCCGGGCTTGACATCCCCGCCTCCTGCACCGGGGAGTCCCTGGTCCGTCCGGCCAGGCGACGCCACCTCTACTGCGAGGCCCTCGAGGGAGCTTCGGCGATGCGGATGGTGACTGACGCCACCCACAAGCTGCTCTGGTACCCCACCGGGAACGCCTTCCAGCTCTTTGACATCGTTAACGATCCGCAGGAGTTGCGCGATCTCGCCCACGATCCGGCGTCCGCCGGAAAGCTCGACGACCTTAAGGCTTTGCTGCTGTCTGAGCTCTATGGCAGCGACCTCGACCTGGTGCAGGATGGGGAACTGGTCGGCTCGCCCCGGCCCAAGCCGCCGGTCGTCGACAATCGTGCGCTGTCCGGGCAGCGCGGTCTGCAGTTCCCCCCGGTCAAAAAAGGCAACCCGAGTGCCGTCGTCGCGCCGACCGCGGAATAGACGGCTCGGGATTGCCCTGACCTGCCATTGCTGGCCCTGCCGTGAAACTCCGCCTTCGCGGGGAGGGGTCGTGGGCTCCCACGCTCAAGTCGGGGAAGAGCTCGTTCCCCTGGTCACAGCCTGGGAAAGGTTCGCCCCGTCAGCCCGGAGTGGCCAGTAGGCTTGAAGAGGTCGAAGCGGAAAATCTGGCTTTCGGGGGTATAGGCCCCGGTCAATCTGGCCGCGAGATAGCCCGCGGCGCCGCGGACGTATTCGTCGTCATCCTCGGCAAGGTCCTGCGCCAGTGGCAGGGAAATTGACGCGGTATGCTCGAGCGCCGTCAACGCGTTGAGGGCCTGCAGTTGAAGCCGCTTCTGCGTGGTCCCGCGCACGAAGGTCACCAGCGCTTCCGCATGTCTGTCGGCGTGGCCATCGTGACCCGCCGCCTCGGCCAGGGCAATCCAGACAGTCGGTCCATTTTCTCCCGCAAGTGCCTCCTCCAGGTCGCCGATGGGGGTTCCCGCGATCGCCAGCATCAACAGCCCCTGCGCGGCCCAGTAGCGGATGATCGGATTGTCGCTCGAGAGCCTGTCGCGAAACAGCGGGACATTTTCCGCCTGGCGCGCGATGGCGCGGCTGGCAAGCTCCATGATGTCGGCAAGCGGATAGGCGTCGTCATTCTCGTGCGCGGCCCAGTGTTCGAGCGGACTGCCTTCGGGGATGAAGCCGCAATCGCGCACCTCAAGCATATGAGCATCGAGGGCCGCCCGATGAGCCGCGATGGCCTGGGCATGGGCCGGATCGCCGATGAGATTGTGCACCGCATCGGGATCGACGGCCATGTCATAGAACTCTTCGGACGGCTTGGCGTGCCAGAACCGATCCTGCGCAGCGTTCAGCGTCCCGGCAAGGTGAGCCGCCTCGTAGTCCTTGTAGTGCTGTCCTTCCCAGGCAAAGGCGTAGTGCTGGCCCCAGATGCGATGCGGCGCATAGTTGCGGATATAGCGATAGCGAGCACTGCGCGCCGTGCGGGTGAAGTCGTAGCGTTCGTCCATGCGGTCGCGCCCGCCGAAGACGTAGGTTCGCGCCGCAGCACCGGCTCCCAGGAACGCTTGGCCGTGCAGTCCGGCAGGAAGCGCGATCCCTGCAATGGTGAGTTGAGTGGGCATCAGATCGACCAGCGACACCGGCGCGTTTTCGACGATGGTGCCCGGATCGTGCGCAAGGAGATGGCGCCAGCGCTCGGGCACTCGCACGATCATCGGCACGCCCAGGCCCTCGTCGTAGCAAAAACGCTTGGAGCGGGGCAGCGGGCTGCCATGGTCGGAATAGTAGAAGACGATGGTGTTCTCGGCGACGCCATCGGCCTCCAGTTCAGCCAGGCGCTCGCCCATGAAGGCATCCATCCGGGCGATCTGGTTGTAGTAGCGCGCCAGGCTCTCCCGCATGCCCGGGGTATCGGGCAGGTAGGACGGAATGCGGACCGCGTCCGGATCGGTGGGACCGTCCTTGGGCGCAAAAGTGCACGATTCGTGGGTCAGCATGGTGTTGAACACCGCCAGGAATGGCGCTTCTGCCGGCCGGTTACGCCAGTGGGCAGTGTCGCTGGTCTCGTCCCAGATCTGCGCCGGGTCGAGATCGGTGTTGTAATGAGTCTTGCTGTTGTTGGTGCAATAGTAGCCGGCGGCCCGGAAGAGGTCCGGATAGGTTGCAATCCCCGGCGGGAACGGACCGAAGGCCGCCATGTGCTGGGCAGGCGGCACGGCCTCGGCATGCCGGCCGGTCAAAATGGCAAAGCGCGACGGCGCACAGACCGGGGCCGTGCAGTTGGCGACGCGCCAGGCGACGCCGTCCCTCGCCAGCCGGTCGAGATTGGGGGTGCGGGCAATCGGATCGCCATAGGTCCCGTTCCAGGGCGGGCAGTCTTCCGAGACGATGCAGAGAATATTTGGGCGAGACTGGGACATGCCGGACCTAGGGGGAGGATGAAGGAACAAGGCCCGCCGCCTCGTCTGGGAAGTGGCAGGCGGCTTTCTGGGCGCCGGCGCCCGATAGCGCCGGTTCGTCGCTGACACAGATCTGCCGATCGGGGTGGTACAGCGGGCCGATTGGACACCGGGTGCGGAAGCGGCAGCCGGATGGCGGATTGCGTGGACTGGGCATGTCCCCACCGAGCACGATCTTGCGGCTCATCGCGTCCGCATCCGGAACCGGGCGCGGCGTCGAGGACAACAGGACCGCCGTATAGGGGTGGCGCGGACGGGCATAGACTTCCGCCGCCGGCCCGGTTTCGACGATGCGGCCCAGATACATCACCGCGACCCGGTCGCTGAGGTGCCGGACGACCGACAGGTCGTGGGCAATGAAGAGGATGCCGAGGCCAAGCCGGTCGCGCAGTTCTGCGAGGATATTGATGACCTGGGCCTGGATCGAGACGTCGAGGGCAGAGACCGGCTCGTCGCAAATGAGAAGGCGAGGCTCCACCGCCAGCGCCCGTGCAATGCCGATGCGCTGGCGCTGTCCGCCCGAAAAGGCCTTGGGATAGCGCTCGAGATAGCTCGGATCGAGGCCGACCATGTCCAGAAGGCGCGCCGCTTCCGCCTCGCGCGCCCCGCGCGCAACGCCGCGTTGCTCGAGCGCTTCGGAGAGGATCTGCCGGATGGTGAGACGCGGGTTGAGCGAGGCATAAGGGTCCTGGAAGACATACTGGACCTGCTCGCGCACCTTGGCCGATTGGGCTGCGTCAAAGCCGGTGACGTCCATGCCGTCGACCTCGACCTTGCCCGCGGAGATGGGGTTCAATCCCACGAGCGCGCGCGACAGCGAGGTCTTGCCGCAACCCGATTCCCCGACCAGGCCCAACGTTTCGCCAGGCCTGAGATCGAGGCTGACATGGTCGACGGCCCTGACCGGCGGCGTGCGGCCGAACAGCCCGCCCCTGGAAAACTCCACCACCAGGTCTTCGACCACGAGGATCGGCGCCTGGTCGTGGAACTGGCGATCGGCAACGGGGGCCTCGATGGCCGCGGTCCGGGGCGGCAACGCGCCCAGCCGCTGTGCCACGTGGCAGGCGGTGAGACGGCCCGGGCGCCCGGGAAGCGCGGCCAGGGGCGGGACGCTGGTGCGGCACACATCTTCGGCCAGGCTGCAGCGGGGGTGAAACGGACAGCCCGGAGGCAGCCGGGACAGGTCGGGGGTGGCGCCCGGGATGGTCGGCAATTCGGCGCGGCGCTCGGAATCGATGCGTGGCATCGAATGGAGGAGGTCCCGGGTGTAGGGGTGCTGGGGATCGGCGAAGACTGCCTCGACCGTGCCTCTTTCCACGACACGCCCGGCATACATGACGACGATATCGTCGCAGATTTCGGCCACCACGCCCATGTCATGGGTGATGAGGATCACGGCGATCCCCAGGCGCTGCTTGAGATCGACCAGCAGCCTCAGCACCTGAGCCTGGATGGTGACGTCCAGCGCCGTGGTGGGCTCGTCGGCGATGATCAGGCGCGCCGAATTGGCGATGGCGATGGCGATGACCACGCGCTGCCGCATGCCGCCGGAGAATTGATGCGGGAACTCGTCGATGCGCCGCTCCGGCTCGGGAATACCGACCATCGACAGCAACTCGATGGCGCGACTGCGGGCACCGGCCTTGGCCGCACCGTGAACGATCAGCGCCTCCTCGATCTGCCAGCCGACCGTCTTGACCGGGTTGAGGGCCGTCTGCGGATCCTGAAACACCATGGCGATTTCGGCGCCCCGGATGGCCCGCATGGCGTTCTCGTCCAGCTCGAGCAGGTTGCGACCATCGAAGCGGGCTTCACCCGCCTCGACAGAGGCGTTTTCGGGCAGCATCCGCATGATGGCGCGGGCGGTCAGGGACTTCCCTGATCCCGATTCCCCAACGATGCCGAGGACGCGGCCCGGAGAGGCCTCGAACGACACGTCGTGCAGGGCCGGCACGGTCCTGCTGCCGAACGCAAAGGCAGTGCGCAGGTTCTGCACTTCGATCAATGGCGTGGATGACCGCATCACTCGCCCCGGGTCTTGAGCGCCTGCGCATTCAGCGCATCGGCGATGAGGTTGAAGGCCAGCGCGAGCAGCAGCAGCATGATGATCGGGCCGGCCGTATACATGGGCTGCACATAGACGTAGCGGATGCCAACGTTGAGCAGCGTACCCAAGGACGGCGTCGGCGGCTGGATGCCGAGCCCGACGATCGACAGCGCTGCCTCGATGAAAATTCCGGCGATCATCGAGAGCGAGACCTGCACGAAGATCGGATCGAGCGCGTTGGGCAGGATGTGCCGGAGCATGATCTTGCCCTTCGAAACGCCGAGGACCCGCGCGGCCAGCACATATTCCCGCCCCTCTTCGCTGAGCAGCGCGCCGCGGGCCAGACGTCCGAACTGGGGCAGCGAGAAAATGACGATGGTGACGACCAGCGACAGCCAGCCGGGCCCGATGATGATGACGATGCAGATGCCCAGGACCAGGCTCGGAAACCCGAGGATGATGTCGAAGAGGCGCTGAAACCCTTCGCCAAGCAGCCGCGAGACGGCGCCCGAAAGCCCCATGAGCGTTCCGGCAACGGCCGCGATGGGCACGGAGACGATGACGAGGCTGACCGACACCTGCAGGGCATAGATGCAGCGCACGAAGATGTCGCGGCCCAGTTCATCGGTGCCGAAGGGATGGGCAGGCGAGGGGGGCAGGAAGCTGTCGCGGCTCTGCTGGTCGACGCCACCGGGAAAGACCACCGGCGCCAGGAGCGCGGCAGCGATCAGCAGGAGCAGCAGGCCGCAGCCGACAAGTCCCTGCGGCTGGGCAAGGGCGCGGAGATAGCGCGCCACGCCCTCGTTGAGGACTGGTCGCCGCGCCGGCACTGGTGTCTGGGACATGGTCATGCCGCTACTCCAGCCGTATGCGCGGATCGAGCGCGGCAAGCAGGATTTCGGAAAAGAGGTGCGTCAGCACGGCGATGACGACGGCGCCGAGCACGACGATCTGCACGACCTGATAGTCGCGCGAGGTGACGGCATCGACAGCCATCAGTCCCAAGCCGTTGCGCGCAAAGATCGCCTCGATCACCACGGCCCCCGCCAGCAGTTCTCCGATGCGGATGCCGGTGGCGACGACGGCCGTGCCCATGCTGTTGCGCAGGATATGGCTCAGCACGATCTGCGAGCGCGGCACGCCCTTGGCGCGGGCAAAATCGACGAACTCTTCCTGCCGGATCTGCATCATGCGGGCCTGGATGAGCCGGGCGATCATCGCCGCCTGCGGCAACGCCAGGGCGAGAGCCGGCATGAGCAGCAGCGAGAACCCGGTCACCGGGTCGCGCAGGATCGAGACTTCGCCGCTGATCGGCAGCATGTTGAAGGTGATCCCGAACACGAGGATGAGGATAAGCCCCGTGACGTGCGGTGGCGTCGCGAGAAGCACGCTGATGGCGCTGTCGAGCCCGAAGCGCCCGGCCCCCTTGCGCACCGACCCGGCGAGAATACCCAGACCGATGCCAAAAGCGATCATCAGCACGCTGGCGGTCAACGCCAGCTCCAGCGTACTGCCGAGGCGGGCCAGGATCAGTTGTCCCACCGGGCGGTTGGTAATCAGAGACGTGCCCAGATCGCCGCGCAGAAGGCCGAACAGCCAGTCCAGATACTGCGCGGGAAGGGGCTGGTCGAGCCCGAGCTGCTGGCGGATGGCTTCCACCTGGTCGACGGTCGCGTCAGCGCCGGCGATGGTCTGAGCCGGATCACCGCCTGCGAGCCTGGGAAGCAGGAAGGCGATGATCGAGGTGGCCAGCAGCATGAAGGCCACCGATGGCAGCCTTCGAGCAAGAAATGCGAGCATGACTATCCGTTCAGGCTTGCCGCATCGAGATGGAGGAAGCCCACATTATCCCACACGACGCCCTGCAACTGCGGCGTCTTGGCGTGCAGCGGCGGCGTCTGGAGGAGGATGTGGCTGAACGCCTCGTCGAGCATGAATTCGCCAAGCTCGGCCAGCGCCGGCGCATAGGCCTCGCCCTGCGCGCTCTGGAGGGCATCCTTGAGCTGGCGATAACGCTCGGGGGCGAACTTGGACGGATTGGTATCCCGGAGGGCGGGCAGGGCATCGACCAGCGTGGCAGCGGAAAAGCCCTGCAGGCCGTGGATCTGCTGGAAGGCCTGGCCGAGATCGCCGGCGGTCTGTCCCTGGTCGAAGGCCGCGGTCTCGAGGACGGTGCCGACGGGGTTGAGGCCAACCTCGCGAAGATTGTTCTGCACGATCTCGTAGATTGCGGGCACGGGTGCCAGGCCGATGACCGAGATGTTGATTTCGGCGCCTTCCGCCCCGGCCCTGGCGATCAGTTCGCGGGCTTTCTCGGGGTCGTAGTGATAGTGGTTGACCATCTCCTCCGTGGTGCCTGGCTCGTTCGAGCGCCACCACAGGCAACTGGGCGTGCCGACACCGTTGAAGACCTGGTCGATGATCCGCTGGCGATCGATCGCGAAGCCGATAGCCTGGCGCAACTCCTTGCTGTCGAGCGGCGCGGCCGTGACGTTGAGACCCAGGGGAAAAATCTGGGCGCCAGGCGCTTCGATGAGTTCTACATTGGGATTGCCGCGGAACATGATGGCGTCGCGCGGGGTCATGGCGAGCACGAGGTCGACGCGACCACGCATTGCGTTGGCCATGGCTGTCGAGTCGGTGATGATCGATATTTCCACCCCGTCCAAGGCTACGGGCGTTTCGCTCCAGTAGGCCTCGTTCCGCTCGAGCCGCAGGCTGGCGCCGGGGATCCATTCCACCCACTTGAAGGGGCCGGTGCCCACGACCTGCGATCCGTCCGCGAGACCCGCAAAAGTATCCTTGTCGAGGATGACGGCGAGCTGCAGCACGTCGAAAATCCGCGGGGCGACGGGCGTCTCGCTGGTGATGGTCACCTCGTTGGGGGCAGAGGCGGTGATCGAGGTATAGGCACGCACCAGCGGCGCCATCTGCGAGGCGTTTTCAGGCACCTTCACCTGCTCGAGGGTGAACACCACGTCGTCGGCAGTCAGGGGGCGGCCGGAGTGAAAGGTGACGCCTTCGCGGATGCGGATCTTGAAGGTCAGCCCATCCTCGCTCGATTCCCAGTCGGTCGCCAGGACCGGAACAGGCTCGCCGGTCTCGCCGTCGAGGACGGTCAGCGCGTCGAACACCTGATGGCGCCAGCTGTTATTGCCGGCTCGGCCTGCCAGAATGTTCTTGGGTTGCGCATCGGCACCCTGGGCGAGACGGAGCGTGCCGCCGCCACCCTGCGCAAAGGCCACCGGCATGCCGAAGGTCGCAAGGCCCGCGAGGGCCGCGGTACCACCCAGGACATGCCGACGGGAAATCTTCGGAGAACCGCTCACTGCTGCATCGCCCATCCCGTTTCCTCCCAGATAGGACATTTGATAAAGTTTCTTGATCATATCTGCTCGGAAGACGCTGTCAATCAGGGAGGGCCAACGAACATCCCTAAAAGCGGGGGAAAATGCTTCGGCTATCTCCGTTCTGGAGAGTCAGCTCCGACGGGCAGCAATCAGCGCAACAAGGTCCGGGTTGGCCCGGTAGCTCAGGACGCCGCAGGCGGCTCCGAAAGGAATGGCCTCGGCGCCGTGTCTTGCCCGATAGAGGCGCGGCATGATCCGGCGCGGATCGTCTGCCGGCAGCACGACCGAGCCCTGCAGCGGCATCGCCGCCTCGATCAGCCGATCGATCAGCGGGGTGGGGATGAACCCGGACACGGCGATGCCATCGGGCCAAAGCGCAGCCTCGAGGAAATTGATCAGGAACCGGAAGATCGGCCCGGCCTCATGCAGCCACGGATCGAAGCGCTCCGGTGTCTCCTCGGCCATGCGGGCCAGGATCGGCTCCATCTCGCCATGGGCCGCATCGATATTGATGGACCGACGCAGTCCGGATGCGGACAGCACCGCACTGAGGGTCTGGCCTCGATAAACCACGTGACCCATTTCGCCCCCATGCTTCCAGACATCGCGGCTGACTGCGCCCGAGGATATGAACGATGTCCCGAGGCCAAGGCCGGCCAGGATGTAGACGAAGCGCGATTCGTGCGGCCTCACCTGGGCCTCCGCCAATGCCGCAGCCTGTGAATTGTTGAACACGAACACCGGCGTGCCGCATTCGCGGGCCAGGCGTTCACCCAGCATCGCCGAGGTATATTCGCCCGCAAACCGGTTGAACCAGCGCTGGTCGGGGAGGCGCTGGGAAAATTCGATGGCGCTATGGGGCATGTTGAGGACCCCGATGGGAAGCGGGCCGGAGACGGCGACGGCCCAGATGTCCTTGCCTGCCTCGTCCTGCAGCGCCTGGGAGACGGCGTTGCACAGCGCCCGCATATAGCCCTCGGTGTCATCCTCGGCGGTGTCGATGGCGATGGTGCGCTGGCTCTGCACGTTGAGGTCGAGGTCGACAAGGGCGAGGATGCACGCGTTCCAGCGGAACTGGACCGCCAGCACGAAGCCGCCGCCGCCGACCACCTGCAGGCCGCGATGGGGGTTGCCGCGACTGCCGCTGGCCGGGCGATCGACCTCCTGCAGCATCCCCATGTCGATCAGTTCCTGCACCACATTGGTCATGGTCTGCAGGCTGAACGGCATCAGCCGGCCCAGTTCCTTGCGCGACGCCGTGGGCCGGTCCCGCACGGCCTGCAGCACCGCCGCAAGGTTGCGGTTGCGCGCCTCGTTGGTGTTCAGGGCGGTGCCGAACAAGCTCATACGCCTTCGATTTGGCGCCGGCGGATGCCGTAGTTTCGGCGCCGCCGGGATGGACGATCCACAGCCTCTTAGCGTGGCCGCGCCATGGCGGCAATGCGATGGCCGGGCCCGCTCAGCCCGCGCCGTCGCGCCCCAGAACCAGCGAGGCGCCTTTCTCGGCTACCATCAAGGTCGCTGCATTGCTGTTGGCCGAGACGATCCTGGGCATCACCGAGGCGTCGATGACGCGCAGACCGTCGACACCGCGGACGCGCAGTTGCGGATCGAGAACCGAGGCACTGTCCGTGCCCATGCGGCAGGTGCCGACGGGATGGAAAACCGTGCCGCCCATGCTGCGCACGGCGTCCCAGATCTGCTCGTCGCTCCGAACGGCCGAGCCGGGCACGACCTCTTCGCTCCACAGGGCCTTGAAGGCTGGCTGCTCATGGATGTCGCGCAGCATCTTGACCCCGGCAACGATGGTCTGTCGATCGATGCGGCGCTCGAAATAGCGCGGCTCGATGCGTGGCGACGCGGCCGGGTCGGCGCTGGTCACGCTGACGCGCCCCCGGCTCTCGGGGTGGCACTGGTAGACCGAGGCGGTGAAGCCCGAATAGCGGTGCAGGGGAGTTCCGGGCTTGTCCACCGAAAGCGGCATGACGTTGAACTGCACGTCGGGCCGGCCGCCATGGGCATAGGGCGTGCACGCCGCCCCGCCGACCTGGCCGGCGCCCACCGTCAACGGCCCGGTGCCTTGCAACACCCATTGCGCCCCCATGCGCGCGAGCTTGAAAACGTTGCGGACGTCGTCATTGAGCGAGAGCTTCCGATTGAGCCGCACGATCAATCGCATCTGGTAGTGATCCTGCAGGTTCTCGCCCACCTCCGGCGCATCGACCAGCACGGGAAGGCCAAGGCTACGCAGGTGATCGGCCGGACCGATGCCCGAAAGTTGCAGAATCTGTGGCGACTGGATCGTGCCTGCCGACAGGATGACCTCCCGGTCGGCCCGCACCACATGGCGCTCCTTGCCGGCCAGATATTCCACGCCCACCGCCTTGCCCGCTTCGATGATCACGCGGCTCACCAGCGCCCCGGTGAGGAGGTCCACATTGCCCCGCTTGAGCGCGGGTCGCAGGAACGAGGCGGCCGCACTGGCCCGGAACCGCCGGCCCAGCGTCAGCTGATAGGACCCGACCCCATAGGTCGTTTCGCCGTTGAAGTCCGGATTGTACGGCAGGCCGTATTGCTGCGCCGCCTCGACCCATGCGGCACAGGCGGGATTGGCGTTGCGGAGGTCCGACACCTGCAGTTCACCCGTTCGGCCGCGATAGCTGTCCGACCCGCCGGAGTAGCGTTCGAGCGCCCGGAAATGCGGCAGCACATCGGCATAGGACCAGCCGATGGCACCTGATTGGGCCCAGCCGTCGAAGTCGTCCGCCTGGCCGCGGATGAAGATGAGGCCGTTGATGGAGCTCGAGCCGCCGACGATGCGCCCGCGCGGCCAGGCGATGGCGCGATTTCCCGAACCTTCGGAGGGCTCGGTGTCGAAGACGCGGGAAAAGCGGGCGTCGTAGATGGTGCGGAAATAGCCCACCGGCAGTTTCAGCCAGTGATTGCGATCCTGGCCCCCGGCCTCGAGCACGAGAACACGCGTTTGGGGGTCTTGCGACAGGCGGTTGGCGAGCAGCGAACCGGCAGAGCCGGAGCCCACAATGACGTAATCGTAGCCCCTGTTTTCTCCGTGCGGCATCAGAGCCTCACTTCCCGCGAGCGGACGAGACAGCTCTTGAAGCCGCCAAAAGCGCTGTCGTCGATGCCGATGCCCGGCTTTTCGGGAAGATGCACCTGGCCACTGTCCAGGGTGCCGAGCACGTCCGCTGCAACCTCGCTTCGTAGCGGATTGTCGTTGTAGTCGACCTCGACGAACCCGCTCGCGACACCGCTCGCTGCCTTGACGTGGCATGAAGTCAAAAGGCCCACGCCACCGCCCAGCCAATGCGGACAGAGAAGCCGGTCCTCGGCTTCGGCCTTTGCCGCAACCTCGAGGAGGCGCGCGACACCGCCCCAACGCCCGAGATCGGGCTGCAGCACATGAAGCCCGCGCCGCGACGGCAACGCGTCGAACTGTTCGGTCCGCGAAAAGTTCTCGCCAGCCGCCAGCGGTGTCCGGAGGTTGCGCTTAAGGGCCTGCCAATCACCGTCAGCGGCGTCGTGCGGCAGCGGCTCTTCGAACCAGAAGAGGCCTGCCGCATCGATAACGGGCGCGACGGCGAGGGCGCCGGCCAGATCGTAGGCCTGGTTGGCATCCGCCATCAGCAGCGCCTCGGGGCCGACCAGCGCGCGCGCCGCCTCGAGGTTCTCCCGGTCGCGCCGCGGGTCAAAGCCGATCTTGATCTTGCTTGCCGCATAGCCGTCGGCCAGGGCCTGCGCCGCGTCATCGGGCGCGTTCTCGGGGTTGATGCCGCTGGCATAGACCGCCACCCGGTCTCGCGCGCCGTCGGTCAGGAACCGCGACAGCGGCAGGCCGGCACGCCGCGCGGCCAGATCCGTCAGCGCACATTCAAGGCCCGCGATACATTGGGCGAACGGGCCGGGCTCCCCCGACTGGATCGCCAGCACGTGCAGCCGCCGGGTCAGCCATGTCCAGAGCGCTGCCGGCTGGTCCAGCAGCCCGCTCTGGGCGGCGAGCGGCAGCACGACGGTTTCAAGGAGGCCTGCCCGATGCTCCGCGCCGCCGGCCGGAAAATTGCACCAGACCTCGCCGAACCCGACCACCCCATCGTCCTCGATGCGCAGCACCAGCGAGGGTCGGCTGGTCATCACCCCGAAGGACGTGCGAACCGGCACCGCCGCGGGCACCTGGTAGAGATCAATCGTTGCCAGCATTACCCACTCCTCAGGGGCTTACGAAGGAATAGCCGAGGCCACGGACCGTCTGGATGGCGTTGCGCGCCGGAGTGTCGCGCAGGCAATTTCGCAGGCGGGCGATGTGCACGTCGACGGTGCGTTCGCTGATGTAGACGTCAGAGCCCCAGACGTGATCGAGCAGAAGCGCGCGGGGCAGGATGCGGCCGCTGTTTTCCATGAGCTTCATCAGGAGGCGGAATTCGACCGAGGAAAGCTTGAGCTCGCGCCCCCTGGAGCTGACTCGGTGCGTCACGCGATTGAGTTCGATGCCCCCGGCGCGCAGCGCATCCACGATCAATTGCGGATTGTGCCGCCGAACGACGGCCTTGATATGCGCCAGGAGTTCGGCTGCTGAAACCGGCATGGTCAGAACGTCGTCGGCGCCCGTCTCGAGGCAGCGCACCCGTGCGGCTTCGTCGGTCCGGTCGGTCAGCATGACGATGGGCAGTTCCATCGACTCGCGCCGTAAGCGCAGTTGGCGACAGAGCTCGATGCCGGGCATGTCCGGCAGGTGCCAGGAAATCACGGCGAGGTCTGGCGGGAGTTCGCGGATCCTGAGCTTTGCATCCTCCGCACTGCTGCTGCCGTCCACCACGTGACCGTCCGCCTCCAGGTCCTTGCAGAGCTTGAGGTTGAAGGCAGTGTCGGCAGTGATGACGAGAATGCGAAGGGTCACGAGCGCTCCTTATGCGTCCGACACGCGACGTCAGCCGCCCGCAAACCTGGGGCAGTGTGGAGGTTGATCTGTCTGGTCAAACCCGGTCACCGCAAGTTCGCCGGGTCGACTCCCGGGCCACCACTTCAAAGTCGAGCGTCAGTTTCGGCTGGATGGTCTCGCCGGCCAGACGGCGCAACAGCATGCGAGCCGCGTTGGCGCCGATGTCATAGCGGGGCACGGCCACAGTGGTGAGGCGGGGCACCATCTCGCTGGCGATCTCGAGATCATCGAAACCGATGATGCCGATCCGATCCGGCACAGCGACGTTCCGGCGGCGGCATTCGAGCAGCGCACCGGCCGCCAGGACATCGTTGGCAAAAAATATCGCGTCGGTCTGCGGTTGCGCTTCGATGACCCGGGCGAGTGCATCCGCCCCATTGCGCAGGCTGAATTCGGCCTCGATGGGCGGCAGGGTCTGGCGGAGGCCGAAGTGCGCTAGGCCTCTGTCGAAACCTCTTTTGCGGCCGAGGGCGCGGTCGTTATGCACCATCGGCGCCACGACGAGGGCAAGGCTGCGATACCCCCCTGCGGCGAGGTGAGCCACTGCGGCAAAGGCCGCATCCTCGTTCGAGAACCCCACCTGCATGTCCACCGGTGCCTCGGCGTTGGTCCAGGTCTCGACCACGGGGATGTCTGCGCGTCCCAACAGGGTGTGCGTCCGTAAGGCGTGGGCGCTGCCGGTGATGACAAGGCCGCTGGGGCTCTGCGCCAGGAGCGCCGACACCAACTCCGCTTCGACCTCGGGAGAATACCCGCTCTGCCCAAGCAGAATTTGATACCCGGCTTCGGAGAGTACGTCGCTCAGTCCCTTGATCTTGTCCGCGAAGATCGAGTTGGTGACGGTCGGCACGATCACGCCGACAGTGCGGCTGCGATTGGACGCGAGGCTGCCGGCGAGACGATTGGGAATGTAGCCGGTGTCTTCGACGGCCTTCAGCACCGCATTGCGCGTTGCTTCGTTGACTTTCTGAGGCGTGTTCAGGGCGCGAGACACGGTTATGGCCGACACGCCCGCGAGCCGAGCCACTTCCTCGATGCGGACTTTGTTCGATCCTGATCGGGACGTGCGTTTCCCGGGAGAAGCCATGTTGACCATTACTCGATGGTAGCGCTAACATCGAGTTATTCATAACGTCGCGAGGGCTGTCTGGCAATGGCAAAGCCTGCATGGGAGCTCTCACTGACGCCACGCGGAAGCCGCGAGGAATGTGGGCTGCGCCGTGTGCTCTCCGCAGCCGATGTCGCTATTCGCCGACCGTTTTCTCAACGACGCAAACTCACATGTGAGGGCTGAACCGTGGTAAAAATCCTTGGCCATCGCGGCGCGCGGGACCTCTGGCCGGAAAATACCCTGCAGGGTTTTCTCAATGCCGTGGACCTAGGTGTCGATATCGTGGAATTCGACGTGCACCTCAGTGCCGATGGGGTGCCCTTTGTCATGCATGACGGGATGCTCGACCGCACCAGCCATGGGACCGGTCCGCTGAGCCGTCATACAGCGGACGAACTGCGCGCCATCAAGCTGCGCGACACGGATGAGACCATCCCCACGCTCGACATGGTTCTCGATAGCTTGGCGCCGACTGCGATCGAGTTAGCCATCGAGATCAAGACCAATTTCGACAGCTCTCCTTATCCCGAAGTCGAAAGGCTGGTGCTGGACGCCCTGGCCCGGCGCAACCTCGTCAATCGCGCAATGATCCTGAGTTTCGTGCCGCAATGCCTGGAGCGGACCCGGCGGCTCTCGTCAGAGATCGGGCTGCAGGCCTGCCTCTGGCGCCCGCAGGCGGATTTCCAGGGCGGGCTGGAAAACGCGCTGCAGAGGCTCTCCGCCATTCCCGGTGCCATTGCCGCCCTCCAGGAGGACATGTTCGCCCTGAACGAGGAAATCGCTTTTCGGCTGATGCCGCCGGATCGTCTCGCCGTCGCGGTGAACAACAAGCCGGCAAGACTGCACTATTGGCTGTCTCGAAATGTCCGGCATGTGTCGACCGATCGGCCGGATATGGCACTTGGACTGCGCGATGGGGGCAAGAGTCCATCTGACTATTAGAGTTTCTAATAAGCCGTCACGCCGAGGTGACCTTCCTCTTTTAGCTTCAGGCACCAAGGGCTGATGTAAAGGCCTGGAAGGAGGAACGATGAACAAGTTTATTACGGCGACGGCAACCGTCGTCGCCCTGGCGACGGCGACTGTCGTCCCGGTCCTTGCGCAGGATGATCGGCCGATCCTGACGATCGGCGTGCAAAGCCTTTCCGACGGTTTCGATCCGTCCCTGAACATTTCCAACGCCGGCCAGCGCATAACCGCATCCATTTTCGACAAGTTGATTTCGCGGGCCTATTGGGGGAACGAGAGCGGCGCCGGAGCCGAACTCGTGCCATCCATCGCCACCGCATGGCGCCAGGTCTCCGACACCCAGTGGGAGGTGGATATCCGCACCGATGTCGTCTTCCAGGATGGCACGCCGATGACGGCAGAAGACGTTGCCTTCTCCTTCGGCGAGCAGATGATGTGGGGGCCGGATCGGATCTACAAGGCCGGCAGCACCTATTACGGCACCTTCACCGACGTCAGCGTGGTGGACGAGGATACCGTCAGCTTCACCACCAAGGCCCCCGACCCGATCTTTCCGGCGCGCTTCACTTCGCCGCTCGGCATGGTGGTGCCCAAGGCCTACTTCCTCGAGCAGGGGATCGAGGGCTTCAACCTCAAGCCCATCGGCACCGGCCCCTACAAGCTGGAAGAGTACAAGCCGGACGAATATGTGCGGCTGGTGTCCAACGACAAATACTGGGGCGGACTGCCGCCGGCGCGCGAGATCATCTTCCGCGAAATCCCCGAGGAAGCGGGCCGCATCACCGGGCTGCTCAACGGCGAGCTCGACATGATCGTCTCGATCACGCCCGATCAGCAGGCCTTCATCGACAGCTCGGGCGTGGCGACGGTCAAGCCGGTGGTGATCGACAATTCCCGCGTGGTTGCCCTCAACACCTTCGAACCGCCGATGGACGACAAATATCTCCGTCAGGCGCTGGTCTGGGCCGTCGATCGCGAAGCCATCGTGGATGCCTTGTGGGGCGGCCAGAACCGCATCCCCCACGACTTCAATTTTGTCAGCCATGGCGAAGATTACCTCGCCGACCGTCCCAACGAACACTACGACCTGGAAGAGGCCAAGGAACTCCTGGCCAAGTCCGACTATAACGGGGAAGAGCTGATCTTCCGCATCCAGGGCGGCTACTACGCCAACTACGAGCAGGTTGCCCAGGTGCTGCAGCAGCAGTGGAAGGAAGCGGGCATCAACGTCAAGATCGAAATCCGCGACACCTTCGACGAAGTCACGGCGCCGGGCAAGCACATGTTCGCCCACTCCAACGGCGTGCAGATCCCCGACATCACCCATCCGCTGGTCAACATCTACGGCCCGGAAGGTATCCGCGTCCGCTCCGATGCCGCGGGCTACAGCTGGGATCCGTCCCCTGAATTCCTCGACCTCATCAGCAAGCTCGAGACCACGGTCGATCATGACGCGCGCATCGGGGTCTACGAGCAGCTCCTCGACATTCTCGACGACGAGCGCCCGCAGATCGAGCTGTTCCAGGCGATGGAGTACTACGGCGTCCGCAACGGCATCGAGTGGAAACCCTATTCGTTCTGGCCGATGGACTTCCGCTCCTACAATCTCAAGTTCGACTGAGTGAACGACGCCTTCGGGTCGGCGCGTTGCCGGCCCGGATATCGTATTGGAAAGGCTCCCCGTGCTCGGTTCCTTCTTGTTGCGTGCGGTCCGCATGCTGGCGACGCTGTTCGTCGTCGCGGTCGCGGTTTTCATCATGATGCGGTTTTCCGGCGACCCGGTCTCTGCCTTGGCAGGGCCGGATGCCACGCCCGAACAGGTTGCCGAAATCGCGGCCCGCTGGGGCTATGATCGCCCGCTCCCGGAGCAGTTCCTGACCTATATCGCCGACACCCTCCGCGGGGATTTCGGCCTTTCCGTCCGCAGTTACGAGCCGGCGTCCGCCGTGTTTCTCGAGCGCGTCCCCGCTACCCTGCTGCTCGGCCTGATGAGCCTCCTCTGCGCCGTCCTCATCGGCATGCCGCTGGGCATCATCGCCGCCGTCAACCAGCACAGCGCCTACGATCGGTTCGTGATGGGCCTTTCGGTGCTCGGCTTCGCCATGCCCAACTTTTTCCTCGGCATCCTGCTCATCCTGATTTTCTCGCTGTACCTGCATCTCCTGCCCAGCTTCGGGTCTGGCACCTGGCAACATCTGGTGATGCCGGTGGCGACGCTGTCGCTCTCGAGCGCCGGGGCCATCGCCCGCTTTGCCCGCTCGTGCATGCTGGACGTGCTGAACCAGCCTTATGTGGCCTCGGCCCGGGCGCGCGGCATTCCCGGGTTCCGGCGCACCATCGTCCACGCCCTGCCCAATGCATCGATCCCCATCGTCACAATTTTGGGGCTCCGCTTCGGCGATCTCATCGCCGGGGCCATCATCGTCGAAACGGTGTTTGCCTGGCCCGGCGTAGGGCGCCTGCTGGCCGCTTCGGTGGCGTCGCGCGATCTCGCCGTCGTGCAGGTCATCGTCCTGTCCACCGCGCTCACAATGATCCTCGCAAACCTCGCGGTGGACCTGCTCTATGGCGTGCTCGACCCGCGCGTGCGCAGGAGTTCGCGATGAAGATGCCCGTTCTTACCCGCATTGCCGTGAGCTTTCTGGTGCTGATCGCCTTCTGCGCGGTGTTCGCCAATTTCCTTGCCCCGCTCGATCCGCTGCACACCAATCTCCTGGCGCGGCTCAAGCCGCCGGTGTTTGCTGGCGGCACCTGGGCGAACTGGCTGGGAACCGACGAGTTGGGCCGCGATACCTTCTCGCGCCTGCTCTATGCACTGCGCACGAGCCTGCTGATCGCCGCCATCGGCACCGCGATCGGCGCCATCATCGGCACCACGCTCGGCTTCACGGCCGCCCATTTCCGCGGCGCAACCGAGCAGATCATCATGGCGGCGGTGGATTTCCAGGCGGCCGTACCCTTTATCATCCTGGTGATGTTCGTGCTGGCCGTGCTCGGCAACAGCATGGTGGTCTTCCTGGTGCTGATCGGGTTTGCCGGCTGGGAAGTCTATACGCGGCTCGCCCGCGGCCTGGTGCTGTCCGCCCGCCAGCGCAACTATGTCATGGCGCTCGAGGGCCTCGAGATGAGCTGGCCAACCATCTATGCCCGCCACGTCCTGCCCAACATTGCCAGCGCCATCATCGTCCAGCTGACGCTCAACTTCCCGGCGACCATCCTGCTCGAAACCGGCCTCAGCTTCCTGGGGCTCGGCGTCCAGCCGCCCGACACCAGCCTTGGCCTCATGCTCGGCGAGGGCCGCAACTACCTGCTGCAGGCGTGGTGGCTGTCCGTGCTCCCGGGTCTGGCGATCTTCTTCACGACGCTCTCCATGAGCATCCTGGGCGACTGGCTGCGCGACCGGCTCGATCCGCTGTCGCAGGCACGATGAGGAGCGGCCCCGTCATGTCCAGGTCAGTCCATGCAATCGAAAAACCCTTTCACCGTCCCGGTGTTGCGGGCGTCGGCGTTGCACGCTGCCACCACCAGATAGGGCTCGGCGAGTTCCTCGAGGATCACGCTCTTGAGGTTCTGGGCCAGCGTCGTCGTGTCCGGCGAGGTCACCGTCACGCCCAGGCCGTGGTACACCGCCTCCACCGCCATCGCCGTCGAGCTCACCACCATGAGCTTTTTCAACGTGACGCCGAGATTGGCCGCTTCCGTCTCCAGCCTCCAGCGGGCAAAGGAGCGCGAACTCGGCAGCACGATATGGTGCTCGGCCAGGTCCCTGAGGGAAATCGACCTGCGCCCCGAGAGCGCGTGATCGTCCGGGATCAGCACCACGTGCTGCCTGTGCTCGATCGGCCAGACATAGAGGTTCTCTGTGTTTTCTGGCTCGGGCATGATCACCACGTCGACCTCCCGCTCCTTGAGGATTTCCTCGCATTTGCGCCAGTTCGCGCTCTCGAAGGTGAGATCCACGCCGGGATGCCGCTCCCGGAAGCGGCGCAGATAGGTAAGGGCTGGGTTGCTTGCCGTGCCGACGACGCGCAGCAGGCCCTGCTCGAGGCCGGTGAACTCATTGACGCGTTCTTCGAGCTGGATCTGCAGCAGGCCCATTTCTTCGGTCACGCGGTGGATGCGGCGTCCCGCAGGGGTCAACACCAGCCCGGACCGGCGCCGCTCCAGGAGATAGGCGCCGACGACGGCTTCGAACTTGGCCACGTTTTGCGTCACGCTCGACTGCGTAACGCCCAACGCCTCGGCGGCCTTGGAAAAGCTGCGGTGCCGGGCGGCAGCATTGAAGGCCAGGATCTGGTGCAGGTTGATCTTCATCAGCGCGATCCCATGATGGCAGAATTAGTGGAGCTAATAGCTCTTAGCACTCTCGCGACATCGAGGCGGTACCTGTCATGACCTTAGCACGGGATGTTCGCCCTTGAATACGTTGAAGTTTATCCACCTGACCGACCTGCATCTGACCGCCGATGGCGAACGCCCGGCGGGCTACGATACTTATGCGAACACGCAGCGCGCGCTGTCCCATTCTCTAGGGCTCTTCCCCGATGCAGACTTCCTGGTGATCACCGGCGATCTGGCCAATTGGGGAGAGCAGGGGGCCTATCGTCGTCTCGAGTCCCTGCTCGAAACCGTCCCGATTCCGGTCTTTCTGATGATCGGCAACCACGACAACAGGGACAATTTCTTTTCCGTGTTTGGCAAGCGGCATCCCTTTGCCTTGCCCTATGTGCAGTACAGTCAGACCCTGGGCGGCTATGATCTGGTTTTTCTCGATACTCAGGGGATCGGCTCCCACGCCGGCAGCCTCAGCCCCGAGCGGCTGGAGTGGATGGAAGAAACGCTCGCCGCCGCTGAGCACGAGGTGCTGCTGTTCATGCACCACCACCCGGTCGAACTCCACGCGCCGGCACTCGATGCAAAAGGGCTGACCAACTGGCCGCAGTTCCACGCGGCGCTGGCCAGGCACCGCCACAAGATCCGGCACATCTTCCACGGCCACTGCCATATCCTGCTGCAGGGCAACGTCGAGGGCATTTCCTTCACGGGGCTGCGCTCCATGACGGACCAGGCCTATACCGATCTCAAGCTGTCGAAGGCCGCGCGCCTGCATGCCGAGCCGCACTACGGTGTGGCACTTGTCACCCCCAACTCGCTGATCGTGCATTTGCAGGAATTCAATTACTCCGGCCCGCTGCTGGTGCGGGAGCGACAGAAGTTCGACGATTTCATCGGCCTTTGCGCGGAGCGTGGCGTGACCGTCCCCAGGGAGGAGCCGGCCGTCTATGCTGAGTGATGAAATGACTGCCGAACCAAATCTGGCGCTGGAAATAAACGGCCTATCCGTAGCCCTGGGCTCGGCCCCCGATGCGCCAAGGATCATCCACGACGTGAACCTCACGCTGGCGCGCGGCGAATGCGTTGGCGTGGTCGGTGAAAGTGGCTGCGGCAAGACGGTGAGCTTTCTGGCCACCATGGGCTTGCTGCCAGGTGTGCTCAAGGTTTCCGGCAGCGCCAGACTGGCGGGCCAGGAGATGATCGGGGTCGGAGAAAGGCAACTCGAGCGCATTCGGGGCCGCAAGGTCGGCATGATCTTCCAGGATCCTCAATCCGCCCTCAACCCGGTGCGGACCATCGGCGCGCAACTGATGGAGCCGCTCCGCCTGCATCTGGGCATGACCAGAGCGGCTGCCGAGGCGAGGGCCATCGAACTTCTGACCCTGGTCGGCATCCCGGCGCCTCGCGACCGCCTCCGGGCCTACCCGCACGAAATTTCCGGCGGCACCTGCCAGCGCGTCATGATCGCGGTTGCCCTGGCGTCCGAGCCGGAGGTTCTGATTGCCGACGAGCCGACGACGGCGCTCGACGCAACGGTGCAGTTGCAGGTCCTCGATCTGCTTCGCTCCATCCAGGCGCAGACCTCGCTCTCGATCATCTTCATCACCCATGATCTGGGCGTGGTGGCCGAAATCTGCGACCGCGTCGTGGTCATGTATGCGGGCCGCACGGTCGAGGTGCAGGATATTCCCGGCGTCTTTTCGACGCCGCACCATCCCTACACCCGGGCGCTGCTCGATTGTCTGCCCGCCCTCGAAATCGGCCAGGCGCCCCCCCGCGCCATCTCGGGCGATGTGCCCATGCCGGGCCGCGCGCCGTCCGGCTGTCCCTTTCATCCGCGCTGCTCGCGCATGACCGAGACGTGCCGCGTCTCCATGCCGGCCATGCAGTCCACCGGGCCCGGCCCACAGGGCGTCGCCTGCTACCATCCGCTGCAGGAGACTGTCTGATGTCGGAAGCCAATTTGCTCGAAATCCAGCAGGTATCGAAGCGCTATGTGCTGTCCGGCGGCCGGCCGTTCGGCAAGCCGCCAACCCTGCAGGCGGTCTCCGACATCGACCTGGCCATCCGGGTCGGCCACTCCGTGGGCCTCGTGGGTGAGAGCGGCTGCGGGAAATCCACCCTGGCCAAGATCGCGGCGGGTTTCGTGCCGCCCTCGATGGGGACGGTGCTCATCAGGGGGACGCCGCAGCGCGACGCGCGCGGCCATGTGCGTCGGGGCCGAAGAAAGATCCAGATGGTGTTCCAGGATCCGCTCGCAGCCCTCGATGCGCGGCTGAGCGTGAGCGCCCAGATCGACGAGGCGCTGGTCCTGGCGTCAGGCAGCCGCGGCGATGTGGCCGAGCGGCGCAATGCGCTTCTGGGACAGGTGGGTCTCAACCCCGAACTGGCAACGCGGTTGCCGCACGAACTGTCCGGCGGGCAGCGCCAGCGCGTCGTCATCGGCCGGGCCCTGGCGGCCGATCCCGAACTGCTCGTCTGCGACGAGCCGCTGGCCGCGCTGGACGTTTCGGTACAGGCGCAGATCCTCGCCCTGCTCAATCAATTGCAGCAGTCGATGGGCCTGACGCTGCTGTTCATTTCCCACCAGTTGTCCACCGTGCGTTATCTTTGCGACGAGGTCGTGGTGATGTACGCCGGCCGGATCGTCGAACGCGGCACGACCGCGCAGGTCTACCAGGCGCCGCGCCACCCCTATACCGAGATGCTGCTCTCCACAGCGCTTGATCCGCGCCAAAAACATGTGCGCACCGGAAGCGTGGTCGGCGAAGCGCCAAACCCCATCGCCTTGCCGTCCGGCTGCCCCTTCCATCCGCGATGCCCGCGGGCTCAACTCGATCTTTGCGCCCGGGTGCGACCCGAATTGCAGGTGGTGGAAGGCGGGCAACTGGCCGCCTGCCACTTTGCCTGACCTGCCGCTGGGCAGCACGACAACAACCATTCGCCGTCCGCTGGTGGGGTGCCGCCGGCCAGTGCGCCAAAAAGGATGACAACCATGGGCGACAGCCGCTTTCTCGTACTTGTTCTGGACGGTTTGCGTCCTGATCTGGTCACCGGTCGGGATATGCCCAACCTCGCCGATTTCCGGGACCGGGGGGCTTCCCTCAAACTATCCAAGGCGCAGTTTCCTACCCATACTCGCGTCAACAAGACCAGCTTCACCAGCGGCTCGACGCCCAAACACCATGGCGTCCACTTCAACAAGATTTTCGACCCGACCCTATTGCCGGACCAGTTCATCGATCTTGGCGACCATGCCGATGTCAGTCGCGCCGATGCCGCGGGCCGCCTGATAACGGCGACCACAATTGGGCAGGCGCTGCGCGACGCCGAACGACAGTTCGCCCTGGTGCACTGCGGCATGTCGGGCGCGCCGTGGCTGCTCAACTACCGGGGCGATCGCATTGGCCAGGAGCATATTTCCATGGCCGGCTATCCCCACAGCACGGCCGAAGCCGCGCGGCTGGTCTCCGCAGGAATGGGTGACATGCCCGATACCAAGGGCATCAGCCACGCCCGCAGTCGTTTCGCCTTCGACGCCTTCCGCACCGTCCTCTATCCCGGACTGAAGCCTCAGGTCGGCCTCATCTGGTCCGACGAGCCTGACAAGTCGCTGCATGTCGACGGCCTGCGCGGGCCGGTGTCCAGGGCTGCCTTCCAGCACATCGACACGCTTGTGGGCGACGTTGTGGCCTGGTGGCGGTCGCTGGCGGACAAGGATGATCTCAATCTCATCATCATGTCTGATCACGGCCACGTGGAAACCGTCGGCGGCTATCCGGTGGGAGAATTGATGAAGTCGGCCGGCCTGCCGGTCACCACGGATGTGGCCGGCGAGGGCGCCGTGCTGCTGCCGTTCGGCAGCGGCGGCCTGTATCTGCGCGACCAGCCGCGCCAGGTGTTGTTCGACGTGGTGGAGTGGATGCAGCGGCAGGACTGGATCGGCAATCTGTTCACCGCCGATCTCGACGGCGTCAATGGCGTCGTCCCCGGCACCTTGTCCACTGCCCTGGCATCGATCGACCACCCACGCGCCCCGGACCTGTTCTTCACCCTGCGCCGGCTAGCCGCCGCGCCTGACGAGTTTCCGTTCGGCCGCGCTCTTGACCCGACCGGCCGGGGATCGACGCATGGCGGGCTGCATAACGAAGAACTGACCAACATCTGCTTTGCCGCCGGCCCTGCCTTCAAGGAGCGCTACCGCTCCGACACGGCAGGCGGCATCGTCGACATCACGCCCACCATCCTCAGCGTCCTCGGGATCGAGAAGCCCCCGACCATGGTCGGCCGTGCCCTTGGCGATCTGCTGGCCGATGGCGTGGCGCCGCCCGATGCCCATGCAGAGGCCCGCGACTTCACCGCCACGGCTGGGGCCTACAGCCAGACACTGCGCCTCCGTCAACTGGCGGGACGAAACCTTGCGCTCGACGCAACCCGTGATTGATGAGGGGGCCTATGAACAAGCCGAACGTGATCGTCATCCTCAACGATGACATGGGATATTCCGACATCGGGTGCTATGGCGGCGAGGTGCAGACACCCAATCTGGACCGGCTTGCCGCCAATGGCCTGCGCTATTCGCAGTTCTACAACACGGCCCGCTGCAGCCCCTCCCGCGCCTCCCTGCTGACCGGCCTTCATCCGCACCAGACGGGCATCGGCGTGCTGACCTACGACATGGGTCCGGAGGGCTATACCGGCAATCTCACTGAGCAGTGCGTGACCATCCCCGAGGTGCTCAAGGCCAATGGCTACCGCACCTATATGAGCGGCAAGTGGCACATCGCGTCCAATCTCACCCAGCCGACTTCCGCCTGGCCCATGCAGCGCGGGTTTGATGAGTTCTTCGGCACCATCATCGGGGCCGGCAGCTTCTACCATCCCAGCACCCTGACCCGCGGTAATTCCAGCGCCGATCGCGAAGCCCTCGATAATCCGAACTTCTTTTACACCGACGCGATCAGCGACGAGGCTGTCGACTATGTCCGGCGGCATGATCAGCAGGGCGGCCAGGATCCCTTCTTCATGTACGTGGCCTATACCGCGCCGCACTGGCCGCTGCATGCCCACGACGAGGACATCGCCCGATACAGGGGCCGCTTCGACGCCGGCTGGGACACGCTGCGCGAGCAGCGGCTCGAACGCCTCGTGCGGGCCGGCATCCTCGACAAATCCTGGCAGCTCTCGCCTCGCGATCCCACCCAGCCCGCATTCGAGGATGCCGAGGAGAAAGCGTGGCTGATCCGGTGCATGGAAGTCTATGCGGCCCAGATCGACCGCATGGACCAGGGCATCGGTCGCATCCTCGCCTCGCTCGAGGAAACCGGGCAGTTGGACGACACGATGATCGTCTTCCTCTCGGACAATGGCGGGTGCGCGGAGGACATTCCGCCAGGCGTCGACCCCCGGCAACTGGTCGAGAAGCTGATGATCGCCCAGTACCGTACGCGCGACGGCCGCCAGGTCCGCATCGGCAATTACCCGGATATGATGCCGGGGGCCGAGGACACCTACCAAAGTTACGGCCAGGCCTGGGCCAACCTCTCCAACACCCCATTCCGCTTCTATAAGCACTGGACGCATGAGGGGGGCATCGCAACCCCGCTCATCATCCACTGGCCGAACGGCATCGCGGAAAAAGGCGGCATCCGCCACACGCCGGGGCAGTTGCCCGATCTCATGGCCACCATTGTCGAGGCCACCGGCAGCCACTACCCGGACGCCCGCAATGGCCAGGCGATCCCGGCCTGCGAAGGGGTGAGCCTCGTGCCGTCCTTCACCGATCCGGATGTGACGCGCAAGCCCCTCTTCTGGGAGCATGAGGGCAACGCCGCCGTCCGCCACGGCCGCTGGAAGCTGGTGCGCAACTATCCTGGCGCGTGGGAGCTTTACGACATGCAGACCGACCGCACCGAACTTCACGACCTCGCAGCGGATCAGCCTGACCGGGTAGCGGAATTAGCGGCGCTCTACGACGAATGGGCCAATCGCTGCGGCGTCATTCCGCGCGCCCAGATTCTTGAAATCATGGCGCGTTCACCGGAGCCGGCCTTCTGGGAAAAGGAGGGCTGAGCCCGGCATCAAGGTGGGCCGACGACTCTCGCAACCAGAGAGGGTCTCGTCACCCGTCCGCTGCGGGATAGGTGACCTTGCCGTCACGGCAGGCGGCGCCCGGCGTGAGGGTGGCCAGTGGAACGTTGTCCTGGCCCATGATGTGGAAGACCGCAAAACCGCGCGCCAGCAGATGGTCCGCGATGATGCGCCGGTGGCATCGCCACCACACGGCCTCGGCGCACATGATCGCCGTACGCCCCCGACTGGACGGAGGGCTGGATCGCCGCCATCCAGCTCGCCGCTCTCTCGATGGAGGGGCGGGAGGATGTCGCGGGTTTCATCGCCGAGTTTGCCGGGACCGATCGCTATGTCTTCGACTACCTGGTCGAGGAGGTGTTGCAGCGCCAGCCAGAGACTGTCCGGGAGTTCCTGCTCGAGACGTGCTTTCTCGACCGGTTGAGTGGACCGCTGTGCGATGCCGTCACCGGGCGGAGTGGAAGCCGCGAGACGCTTGATGTGCTCTATCGCGCAAACCTGTTCCTGGTGCCGCTCGACGAGCGGTGCGAATGGTACAGGTACCATCACCTGTTCGCCGATGTGCTCGAGACCCAGCTCGACGCGGCAGCGCGCGACCGTCTGCGCGCACTGCACCGGCGGGCCAGCGACTGGTACGAGGCTCGGGGCGAGCGGACAGAGGCCGTCCGCCATGCGCTTGCTGCCGAGGACTTCGAACGTGCGGCGGAGCTGATCGAGCTTGCCATCTTCGGCATGCAGAGGATGCGCCAGGAGCTCACCATCCGCACCTGGATGGGCACGCTTCCGGATGCCGCAGTGCGGAGGCGACCTGTCCTCGGGATCGGGCTTGCTGGCGTCCTTGCCTCGGTCGGCGAGTTCGAGGGGCTGGAGGAGAGGTTGCGGGAGGTCGAGCGCGGCTTTGCGGCGATCACCGCGGCGGGGGACACGATGCCGGAGGGCATCGCCGTGGCCGACCTGGCGCAGTTGCCGCGAGTGCCGGGGCTCGTCGAACTCTACCGGGCGGCTCTCTCGCAGGTTCGCGGCGACATGGCGGCGGGTGTTCGCCATGCCGAACGCGTGCTGGAGCTCGCACCGCCGGACGACCACCTGGCGCGCGCGGCGGCGGCGTCGCTGCTCGGCATCGCCTACTGGTCGGAGGGCAAGCTCGAGCTGGCGCGCGCCAGGTGGACCGAAGGGCGGGACGGTCTCATGCGCGCGGGGCACGTTGCCGACACGCTCGGGGCCTCCATCGCGCTGGGCGACATCAACCTGGCGCTCGGCCGGCTGCGCGAGGCGGCGCACATCTTCGAGTATGCGCTTGAGGTCTCGGCGGCGCAGCGCAGCCCTGTCCTTCGCGGCACGGCGGACATCCACACCGGCCTCGCCTTGGTGCTGCGCGAACAAAACGATTTGGAGGCGGCACGTCGGCATCTGCTGGCGAGCGCCGAACTTGGCGAGGGCGCCCGCCTGCCGCAGAACCCCTATCGCTGGTGGGTCGCCGACGCGCTGCTGCGGCAGGACGAGGGCGATCTGGATGGCGCCCGCGCCGTCATCTGTGTTGATACCTGGCGGTCACACAGAAGTAGGAACTAAATCTCCGCTCCTGCCGCTGGATGGAGAAGGCCCGGTGCGGCAGGTAGACCTCAGACCGTTTCGGCTGTGCGAAACTGCGGTGACCAATGCCGAGTTCTCGGACCTCGTTGTCGCGACGGGCTACGTCACGGAGGCAGAGCGCTACCGGGTGCGCTGGGGTAATTCGCGGGGTTGTTCCGGGGCCGGAAACGGGAACTCCCTCGCCTTGTGTATGTGAGGCTTGCTGAACGGCGATTGCGGCCGTCCCGCATCCAACCCTCCCCGGTGGACGGCCGGCCGCAGGTGTTTCCGGGGCGCATCACCGCGCACAGACTGGCGCCGTCACGGAGCATGCTCTGCGCAGCGCCCGATGCAGGTTCGGTCTCCACATGACCCTTTCGCCGCCGGCCGCCATTCATGCCGGACGGAATGGGCATTCTCAATGAAAGGGTAGTGGCGGTTGTCCTCAGCCGCCACAACTCCCTCATGAAGACGGCAACCCAGCTCCGCAATCGCTTCCGAAAAAGGCTCCGGGGTCCGCTCGGGCCCACGCCGACCGCCTTTGCCATCCGGCACTGTCTCGACCTCATTGTCGACCTGCGCCAGTGCGGCGCCTCCTGGAGCCAGATCGCGCACCCGATCAACGTCGCCCTCAAATCCGAGAGCCGGGCGGCCATAAGCGCCGACACGCTGCGCGGGATCGTCGCCCGCGAACGCCGCGCAGCCCGCCCCGAGCAAACCCTCAAACCCCGTGTCAAGGAAGCGTCTCCAGCCGGCGTTCCGCCTGCCGGTCGCGGTCCAGGGCGCGAAAATCCAATGAAAGGGGAGTCCGGGACATCGGGAGACGGCAGTCTGGATCAAGCAGCCGGCATCGCGGCTGTCCTCGAGCAGATGAAAGGAATCTGACATGAGCAAAGACAAGTCTCTGATGTTCTCGACCGCCTACCACAACATCCTGGTGATTATGGAGCGCGGCGGGAACTGTAAAAGCATGTGCGCCGCCCAGATCATCGTGATCGCCCGTGGCCTGGGAGCCATCATCAAGGTGGTCGAGGTGGAGCAGCGCGAGGAACTGGTGCTGTTGTTCCCCGAGATCACCTCGTCCACGCAATTGCCAGGCCTCGATAAGATCCAGCAGAATGATCAGTCCGAGAACATGGCGCTGACGCCGCTGTTCCGGGCTTTGATCGGTCCCCCCGAGCAGCTCACCGTGGCTGACATCGGCGCCAATCTCGATGGCCGCGTCCTCGAAGGCATGGTGCGCATGAACATGGCCAAGCGCATGAGCGCGGCCGGGCGCGAGACCTGCTTCGTCATTCCGTTCTACCCGAACATGGAGTCGGTGAAGGGGGCTTATCGCACCGGTCGTCGCGCCGAACTGGCCGTCCCGGGCGCCAAGATCCTGTTCTGCCGCTGCGACACCGGTGAGTACCTTGCCGCGGGCGAAATCGAGCGTTCCGAGGAGTGGACCAGCTTCATCGGGCCACGCATCGACAAGCACGGCATGATGATCATGCCGCGCCTGCAGCCGAGCGTCATCAGCGCCTATGTCGCCAGCAAGCGCGATCCGCTCGCCTTTACCGAGATGAGCGATGCCGAGCTGGCGCCGTATGCCGGTGGTGATGAATTCATCGCCGACGCGTTGCGCACTGCGATGATGATTTTCATCGACACCATGAAGCAGCAGGTGGTGGAACACTTTCGCCTGGGTCGGCAGCAGCAGCCGGCTGCATAGCGTCCCGAGCGCCGAGCAATTTCGCAGACGGATCATCGAAGGGCTGGTGGACCGCATGCCCGAGGCTCTGCCCAACAGTCTGGGTCGATTGCCCATTGCGCTTTCCGCCGGCGATCTTGCGGAGATCATCGTCCGGCGGGAACGGAAGGCTGAGCTCCGGGCCACCGCGACGGCCAGGGAAAAGGGGGAGGCCGGCCGTTATCAGGAGAACTGGTCCGACCTTCTCCGCCTTGCCCGCGCAATGACATTCGGCCGGAAAGGGGGCTGAGCCTGGCTCAGCCCCCTGCCTTTTCCTGGTCTTGTCTGAACTGCCTCACCCTGAGAATGTCGAGGGGTCTCAGGATGGGTCCGGGCTCCTTGCGCAGCACCCATTGCTGCAAATCTGCCCCAAGCCGAGTGCGCAGAAAGGCGCGAGCCTCGGCGAGTTCGCGCTCCATTCCGCCGTCGTCCGTCTTCTCGATCAGGCCGAGCAGGCCCCAGTGGGCTGACGGATCTTCATCGAACTCGCCCCTGCGTTCATGCTTTCCCACCGCCGCCGCAGCCAGAAAATGAGGACGCAGGTAACCCTGCTCGGGGTAGAGCTGAGAGACATCGAAGTCATACCGATACGCGACCTCGGTCATCTCCTGCAGACCCGGCCGTTCCATCGCATCGCTTTCCCACAATACGGGCTCGGCAAGCTCGAACGGGATCACCTCGGCGTCGTCCCAGGCGGCGTTGATTGCTCTTTCGCCGCTGGCCATTCGCGCGACCCGCATACGCAGGCTCACCATCGTGTCGAGCAAGGTCAGCTCGTCGGCGATCTCAGGCAGCTGATGCTCGACATCTTCATGAAGCGGATGCCGGTTTGCCAGTTCCATCCCCCGCGCGAACCAGCGGGCTCCCACGTCCAGCTCGACTGTTCTCGGTTTCTCCCCATAAAGGGCGCGAATGAAGGGCGGGCCAATATCGTTGCGCAGCTCGTCATAGAGGTTGCTGGCCCAGTCTTGTGCCTTGGTCCGCTTGCCTGAGCGGAGAACCGTCTTGAGGGGGAGGAGCAGGCTGGTGATGACGCTGGCAGCGCCGGGCTCGCCCCGCGCAGGGCCCTCGTTGGCGGCAATGGCGCCGCCAAGCAGGCGGCTGCACTTGTAGAGGTGTGCGGCCAGGACCGACTGCACGACCTTTTCGAGCGTGCTGTACGGATATGTTCCCCGTCTCGCCTGCCTGCGGCTCACGATGTGCTCTCCGTCAGCCACCAGGGTGGCCAAGACCTGTCCGGGCTGCGCCACGAACCCGCGCTCGCCAAATTCCCGCCTGCTCCCCCAGACGACGAGCCAGTCGCGATAGAATTGGCTCGAGCGCAGCGCCGTGTACGTCCGCGCAGCCGGACGGGATTGCTCCCTGACGACCGCAAGGTCGATGCTCGCGGAATACCCTTCCTCTTCCGTAATGACGGCGACCAGCAAGTGATGCGGCCGCACCAGGCGCTCCGGCAGTTCGGAAATATGAACGCAAACGAGCGGAGGGGTATCGATGATCAACAACGGTCAGCTCCGGGTGGTGCTTGTCCTGTCCCGCCCAGAAGGCAGGAGTGGCCCTCTATCACGATCGCGCGCCGGGGACTGAGTCATTTCGAGTGAAGTCGAGTCAAGTCGTGACCGCCCGAGTCAGTATGAGGCCGCTTGAGTCCCGCCCAGCGTGAACGCTCCAAAGTAGAGGAGGGAGGGGGCGCGCCGAATGCCTGCTGACGCCGATAGCCTCTTCGCCCGCGGGCCGGCCTGGCGCAAACGAGAAAAAAACAGCCCGTTCTTCATGCAAAAACCGTGGACTAATGCAAAACCGACGGCTATTCTTGCCCATAACTTCGGCAAGGAGCTGGGGATGGCCAGAATCCCACCGCCCCCGTCAGGGCCCGCACAAATGAGCACCAACGCCTTCTACTATCGAGAGGGCCGCGCCATGCTGAAGAGTGCGCTTGCGGCCTTTCCTGAACACGATCCGGTAGAGGCCCTGGTTGAGCAGCAAAAGGCAGGGGGACCGCTCGATCCGTCTTCGCTTCCTGTCTATCGCGGCGTCCTGCGGCGCATCGTGAAGGTGCTCTTGCGCCGAAACGGCACGCCCCCGGCATTCGAGGATGTGTGGGCTTTGCTCGATGCCGCTCTGACGGCCCGCAAGCGAAAGCCACCAAGGGGCAGCGACAGGACCGGGGGCGGCAAAAAAAGGAAGGTGGAGGATGCGACCGAAGAAGAAGCGGCGGCCCTCTTTGCCGAGCTCAAGCGCCATGGCACCAGATGGGGAAATATGAATGCGGTGCTGGCGGCGTTGTTTACCCTCGTTGCCGGCCATAGCGGCTTCCGTCCCGTCGAACTGATGGGGGCCGAACTTGTGGGAACCACCCTCATCCTGCCCAACGCCAAGCGGCGTGACGGGCAAGCCGACAGCCGCCCGCAATACCTGGGTGATCTTGATGGAGATGTGCTGATCGGGCTTGGCCTTCTGATCAGCCTGATCGATCCCGGCATGTCGCGCCGGCAGTTTCGAGCTTGGGAAAAATGCATCGCCGAGCAGATGCGGCGGGCCTGCGAGCGCATCGAAATCCGCCCGCTCGCGCCGTACTCATTCCGGCACATCGCCATCGCCACCTGGGCCCGGGCCGGCCTTTCGCCGCAGGAGATCGCGCGCCTTTGCGGACACACTTCGATCAGGACGGCGCACACCCACTATGCCCGCGCTGCGGCGGGGCACAAGCGCAAGGCTGTCGCCCGTGCGGAGCTGGTTCCCGAGGTTGAGCGCGACCTCGAAGATGTTCCCGCGCCGGCAGCGACGAAGGAGACGGCGGTGCCCGCGGCACAGCCGTCCAAACCTGCCACTGGCTTCGTTTTCGAGGACATGCCTCCACCGCGGGCGCTGCCAACCGAGGGGTCAGAGCCGCTGTCGCCCGAAGCGGTGGCGGCAGCTTTCTCGCGCTACGACCAAGACATTGACGTCAATGCCCTGGGGCAGCGAATCCGGGAGGCCCAGCAGCGGCGCCACAATCGTGCACCAGATGACCCCGGATCAGAACCGGGGGACAGTGTCTGAACTCTCCGCAAATTCTGGGCACCGAGTGGGCCTAGTGACGTCACCGGCGGTCCTTGAACCGGACGTCGCCTGCCGGCATCGGCCGTGGCACACGTTCACGTGCATCTAAGCCTTCAAGGCCTGGCAATTGAGCCATGGAGGGACGCTTGCCCAATATCGGCCGCTAGTCCTGCGGTTCGATTGTCGCCACAGCTCGCTCGAGGATGCTGATTCTCTTCGTGCTGTTCGAATATCCGGAGGACCGCACCCGCAGTGTCAGAAAGCCCTCCTGGCAGAGCTTCACCGTGAGAGCCTCCAGGGACCGAGGATCCTCGACCAGGTCGCTACGGCCGGACAGGTGCGTGATCTTGTACGTCGTCATGTGCTGCTGCCTCCGAAGCGTGCAGCGCTACCGATCGGGTCTTAATAGGGCCTCACCAGAATCCATCGCATTCAACTTCTCCACATCAATGAGGACCTGCATGGCTAAAGACAATGTGGTGGCGCAGCAGCCTGTCCGGCATTCAGAGTAACAGCGCTTGGTTCAATCGCGGCCATCATTGTCCGATTTAGCTCGATCGGTGTTCGCACGCTCCACGCTTGAAGGCGCGAAGTGCGAGCGAAACTTTTCTTCCCAGGGATCGAAAGGCTTGTCCCTCAGGAGGGGATTCGCTCTTGGCTTCGTCTCGACTTTCGTGGGTGCGTCCATCGCAGACCTCCTCAGACACAAGGCGCTTTAGCACCTGTCGAGGCGGCTATGGTGACACGGCTGCAACGCTTGGTGACTTTCGGTCAGTGGTCAGGACTGCCTGGTGCCGAAGCTAACCGGGTCCGCTGTACTGGCGTTGTCAGCACGTATCCGTCTGTGGCAAGTGCGGACTCCACTCCTCTACGGCCCAAGCCGATGAGGGCATCATCTGCATCTGCGGTGGCGAAGTACCGCCATTTAACTTTGCGGAGATGTTCAGGGATGACCGCTTCAGGTCCAAATGGCAGAACCAGCATCGCCGTGGGCGTGCCGTCCTGCTCCACCTCGGAAACGAACACGTTCACCTGCATCTGAACCTCCCAAACCGAAGCATTCAGCCACGGCGGAAAAGGAGATGCAACCGCTGCGTGCGCTTCACCCCTGCGCATCGAGAGCTCGCCAAAGGTCCGAGTGACAGCGGTTGATTGCCCGCACCCAAGAGCCAACGCTTAAGCGATCATCGGCACGCCCCGACACTTGCTCCAACGCTTCACGCAGCTCCTGCCGGTCAAACGCATTCGCCTGTTCGTGAGCCCATGGCGAAACCGAATATAGCTCGCTCAGATCAACTCGAGGGTCGTGAGACATCTTTGCATCCTCCTGTGAGGAAGCAATGGCCCAGCGGCGGCTACGTTCCTGAGGCCGCCTTGTTCTCGCCAACACAACGTCGTCGCAGAACCAGCCGCGCGGTCTCGGCTGGCGAGCTCCAGCCTCCCATCGCGACTGCCGGACTTGCCCCGGACTTTTGGCCGGCGGGCTCCTGCCAATTATCCCACCATCTGCGGGTCCACAGGCGCGCCATCCGCCGCGGCGGAGGCCTTGATGGCGTCCCACAGCCGGGCGAAGCGGATGCCATTCTCCACCGGTGAAGGATTGTTCATCTGTCCGCTGCGCACGGCGAGGAATGTCTGCAGCGGCGTGGCACGCGTTTCCTGCGTCTCGCGTTCGCCCGCAACCCCGTCGCGCCACACCTGCCGCCAGCCGCCCCAGGCGTCGATCTGCACGATGGCCTCGGTATAAAAGAAGGTGATGGTCGACGCGCAGTCGCGCCTCTATATCAGCGTGCTGCCGGTGCTGATCATCGGCCTCTTCATCGGATTCGTCGGCTCGCTCCTCGGCATCGGCGGCGGCTTCATCATGGTACCGGCGCTGGTCTACTTGCTGCGCGTGCCCGGCAACGTCGTCATCGGCACCTCGCTCGCCCAGGTGGTGGCAATGATGGGCGCCACCACCATCCTGCACGCCGTCCAGAGCCAAAGCGTCGATATCCTGCTCGCCTTCTGCCTAATGGTCGGAGGTACGGTGGGCGCTCAGTTCGGCGCCTCGGCCGGCAAGTACTTGCGCGGCGAGCAACTGCGCGGCCTCCTTGCGCTTCTGGTGCTGGCCGTCGCCATCCGCTTCGGCCTGTTGCTGGTCCTTGTCCCCGCCGATACC
This sequence comes from Devosia oryzisoli, assembly GCF_014837245.1. Classification (GTDB taxonomy): domain Bacteria; phylum Pseudomonadota; class Alphaproteobacteria; order Rhizobiales; family Devosiaceae; genus Devosia; species Devosia oryzisoli. The sequence goes on along the minus strand of NZ_JACYFU010000002.1, from coordinate 871,374 downwards.
TTCAGCATGGCCGTCATGGGGCCGGGAGGGCTGAGGTGAAGCGCCTCCCGCTGCCATGCTGACTGCCCTCGTCCTCCTCGTCACGCAGGTATCGAGCAATAACTCGGAAATCACCTCGAGCTGTGACAGTGAACGGTAGAACCCTCTTCGGTCAGATCCTTCCGGCAGCTGGTGCCGATGCCTCGACCGTGCAGGGACCATATCGGTCGTCATCGTGGTGGTCGGTCCCACTCAGACCCGCGTCGCTCGTCAGAAGTCCAACATCTTCGGCATCTGGCTCAAAGAGGTGGGTCGGTTCGTCTGAACAGCTATCGGGGCATCGCTACCTGGATTTCTGTCTGGCCGCTGCCGGGATTGGCATCAGCGTATCATAGTAGGCGGCGCCGGGCGTGTTTCGGTTACGACTCGAGTGGGGCCTGCGGCCGGCCGTTGTAGAAGGCCCGCTAGGGGCTGATCGAGGCCGCCGCGGGCGTCGGCGACGGTTTCGTATGCGCGCAGGTAAACCTCTTCGTCCTTGATCGATCACCTGAACCGCTCGACGAAGACGTTATCGCGCAACAGGCCGGCGAAGGTCATGCTGGTGAACTGGCTGCCCTGGCCGGTGTTCGGGGCGCGACCGTCGCCTGGTCAGCCTGCCGGTGTAGTCGAGTTCGGCGATGGCGGTCCGGATGCGCTCCTGGGTGTCGGGCGCGATGCGGCTCGAAAGCTCCTCGCGGCCGCTCAGCACATAGGAGACCGTGGCAGCCGAGACACTGGCGCGCTTGGCGACATCGACGATGGTGGGCGGCTTGCGGGCCATGAAACACCCTGCTTAAACGTCTAAGCGGCCTAGGGCGCCGCAGCGCGGCCTGTCAAGCAGATGGGGCGGGAACGCGAGAATGGCGCGGACGAGGAGCGGGGGAGGGACGTTGCCGGCATTTCTGAATACGGCTACGCCTGGTGAATCCAGCGGTTGATGCCAGCCGTATCGCAGGCCGGGCCTGCACGCTGCGCCATGGGATAAGGGGCGGCCCTGCGGAGACCATATTATCGGGCGGAAACGCTTGAGGCCTCTGCCTCGGGGCCAGGCGAAGGATGCCGCGTCGTGGATGACGGGCACCGCTTGTCCATGACAGGCTCGATCGAGCGCGTTTGCGGCTCGGAGAGGGCCGGCCGGCGGGGAAATGCGCGCATCGTTTCCTGATCATTTCCCGGCGGCCGGTCCTGCCCGTCCAGACTTCCGCTCCGCGCCAGGAGAGTTCAGGACCTGACGGTCGGGTCAGCGACCGCTTCGGCCGAGCGGTCCGGTCCTGCTCGGCATACTCGGCTCGTCATCGGTTCGGCGGGGGAGGGCGCCTTGTCGGGCGACGGCACCCAGTTGATCGTGTGGCGGGTGGTGCACTCCCTAGGGGCCAGCGCCGGCGCTGCGCTGGCCGGGGATGATCCGCGACCTCTGCCAGCGCGATCGGGCGGCGAAGGTGCTGTCGACGCTGATGACTGTGGTGGCCATTGCGCCGTGCTCGGGCCCCCACGGCTCCGTTGTTCTCGGCAGTGCGTCGGGGCGGACCATATCCTCGACCCTCATGCAATTGGCATCCCCGCCGCCTCGCCATTGACAGGCTCGCTCGGCACGCAACTTTCCCTTGCACCCCACGCATATCGAAGCTAATACGCATTAGCGCTGATACGAATTAGCAGATCTGGTGGTGGTGCTTTATGGCGAATAAACGCCTTACGCAGAAGGACATTGCGCAGCTGGCAGGTGTGAGCCAGGCGACGGTATCCTTCGTGCTGAACGGCTCGCCGGACAATTCCAAGCGCATCCCCCAAGAGACGCGTGAGCGCGTCCAGAAAGTCATCCGGGAAACTGGCTATGTTGCCGATCCGATCGCGCGGCGCATGGTCAAGGGCCTCAATCGGATATTGGGCGTATTCACCTACGAGCCAGCATTCCCTTCGGCCCAGGCCGATTTCTTCACGCCCTTCCTTTTGGGCATCGAAGAGGCGGCACAGGATCTGGGCTATGACCTGTTGTTGCTGACCGGCGCGGGTACGCCAAGGCGCATCTTTGGCGAGAACGTCCGCCTCCGTCTGGCCGACGGATGTATTATCCTTGGCCGGCAGTTCGAGAGCGAAGAACTGGCACGGCTGGTGGCCGGCGACTTTCCCTTTGTCGCCGTCGGTCGCCGCGATGACGCCGGCGGTCCCGTACCCTATGTCGGCGGCGACTACGTGACCGGCACCCGTGCGCTGGTTGATCGTGCGCGCCAGTTTGGTCATTCCAAGATCGCCTATATCGGCCTCAACCAAGGCGCAGAGTCGACTGTCGATCGCTGGAGCGGATTCGAACCGGCTTTGGGCGATGCAACCTTGGTCCATTCCCGTTTTTCGGTCGGCGGCGTGCCGGCAGAAACGTTGGAAGCCATCCTCGAGTCCGGCGCAACCTGCGCATTTTTCACGGAATTGGCTGATGCCATCGGCGTGGAAGCAGCGGCGCGCGCGGGGGGGCTCTCTGTGCCCGACGATCTCTCGATCGTGGTGCTCGGCAACCATATCCGCGCCGAGGAACACGGCCGGCGCTTCACGTCCTTCTCCATCCCCCGCGAGGCCATGGGCCGCGCCGCCACCGAGATGCTGGTGCGGCGGGTGGAGAACGGCGCTGCGGTCGAGCAGGTGCTGCTCGATTGCCCCATCGTCGAGGGCGACACCCTTGGCCCCGTTTCTTCTCAAAATAGTCGGATTCCATGACCAAAGAGCTTCACGCAGACATCCTCATCGTTGGCGCCGGACTGGGCGGCGTTGCCGCAGCCCTTGGCGCGCTGCGCTCGGGCCGTACCGTCATCATGAGCGAGGAATACGACTGGATCGGCGGACAGCTGACGAGCCAGGCCGTGCCGCCGGACGAGCATTCGTGGGTGGAACAGTTCGGCGTCACACGCTCCTATCGCCAGCTGCGCAACGGCATCCGTCAATATTATCGCGACCATTATCCGCTCACCGCCGAGAGCCGCGGCTGGGGTGACCTCAACCCTGGCGCCGGCTGGGTGAGCCGGCTCTGCGCCGAACCGCGTGTGGGTCTTGCCGTGCTTGAGGCCATGATCGCGCCCTGGCGCGCGGGCGGCAAACTGACGGTGTTGCAGCCCTACCGTCCGGTGGCGGCCGATGTGGATGGCGACACGGTGCGCGCGGTCACGCTGCGGCATCGGGACAGCGGGCGGGAGATTGTCTGCTCGGCGTCCTACATCATTGACGCTACGGAACTGGGCGACCTTCTGCCCATGACCGGCGCGGAATACGCCAAGGGGTTTGAATCCCAGTCCGATACGGGTGAGCCCAGCGCGCCCGCCGAGGCACAACCGGACAACGTGCAGGCCGTCTCGGTGTGTTTCGCCATCGATCACGTCGATGGCGACCAGACCATCGACAAGCCGGAAAATTATGACTTCTGGCGCCGGTACCAGCCCGAGTTCTGGGGCGGGCCACTGCTGGGCTTCAAGGCGCCGCATCCGCGCACGCTGGAGATCACCGAGCGCTCCTTCACGCCCAATCCCGATGACGACCCGCTGCTGGTCGACGCCGACCAGCGTCGCAATCCGGGCGATGGCAATCTCTGGACCTTCCGCCGCATCGCGGCCCGGCGCAATTTTCTGCCCGGCAGCTACCAGTCCGATATCTGCCTCGTGAACTGGCCGATGATAGACTACATGGAAGGCACCATCATCGACGTGTCGGAAGAGGAAAAGGCGCGCCACCTCAAGGCGGCAGCCGATCTTTCCTATTCGGTGTTCTACTGGCTGCAGACCGAGGCACCACGCCTCGATGGCGGTCAGGGCTTCCCCGGCCTGCGGCTGCGCGGCGACGTCACCGGCACCGACCATGGCCTCGCCATGGCGCCCTATATCCGCGAGAGCCGCCGCATCCTGCCCGTGACTCGCATCGTCGAACAGGATGTGTCGATGACCGTGCATGGCAATGCCCTCTCAAAGCATTACCGCGACAGCGTCGGTATCGGCATGTACCGCATCGACCTCCATCCCTCGACGGGTGGCGACAACTATGTCGATGTCGAATCGGCGCCGTTCGAGATCCCTCTGGGCTCGCTCCTTCCGCGCCGCGTCAAGAACCTGCTGGCCGGCGGAAAGAACTTGGGCACTACCCACATCACCAATGGCTGCTATCGCCTGCATCCGGTGGAGTGGAACGTGGGCGAAGTGGCCGGCATGCTGGCCGCCCATTGCCTCAATACCGGCGCCACCCCCCACCAGGTGCAGGCGGACGATGGCAAGCTCGAGACTTTCCAAACCCAGCTCTACCACGCCGGCATCGAAACCCGCTGGCCGGACGTGCGCGGCTATTGATCGGACCATCAACGGAGGAAACGATGTCCAGACTTTCAGCTCTCAAAGCCACGGCGGCTACAGCCGGCATCCTTCTGCCCCTCGCCTGGGGTGGCGTCTCCTGGGCGCAGGACGCAGTCAACCTGCGCATGACCATCTGGAGCGCCAACGAGGCGCATCTGGCCCTGTTCAACGAAATTGCGGACGGGTTCAAGCAGACGCATCCGAACGTCACCGTGACGTTCGAGCCGCTCCCTTATGACAACTACGTCACCACGCTGACCACCCAGATCGCCGGCGGCAATCCACCGGACCTCGCCTGGATTTTCGAAACCAGCGCCGCCGACTTCGTCAACTCCGGAGCCCTGGCGCCGCTGACAGACGCCTTCACCAACACCGAGGGCTACGATCTTGCCGACGTGACCGATGCGGCCAGTGCCCTCTGGACCAAGGACGGCACGCTTTACGCCTATCCGTTCTCCACCTCGCCCTTCGCGGTGTTCGTGAACAACGACCTCGTCAGCGAAGCCGGCGCCAAGACGCCCGCCGAGATGATCGAGGCGGGTGAGTGGACCTGGGACAACGCCCTCGCCACCGCCAAGGCCGTCGCGGACAACGGCAAGGAAGGCCTTGTCATCCGCGACTTCAACTTCCAGACCTGGCAGAACCTGACCGCCTTCTGGCGCGGCTGGGGCGCCAATGCCTGGAGCGAAGACGGCAAGACGTGCACCTTCACCGCACAGCCCATGGTGGACGCGATGACCCGGCTGCACCGGGCCATCTTCGTCGACGGCGCGCTGCCGGGGCCTGGCGAGAACGTCGACTTCTTCGCCGGTGACGCGGCCATGACGATCACGCAGATCTCGCGCGCCTCGCTGCTGCCCAAGGAAGACCCGTTTGACTGGGATCTGGTGCCGCTGCCGGAAGGTCCAGCGGGCAAGTACAGCGTCATCGGTCAGGCCGCCATCGGCGCGTTCGCCAACCGCCCGAACACCGACGTGGCAGTCGAGTTCCTGGGCTACATGACCAACCCGGAGAACAGCCAGAAGCTGGCGCAGTTCTTCCCGCCAGCCCGCGCCAGCCTGCTCAACGCCGAAACGCTGAGCACCACGAACCCGCTGCTCACGCCCGAGCAGATCGAGGCCGTCGTGGTGAACGGCATCACCAATGGCCAGGTGATCTCGGGCCACACCAACTTTGCCCAGATCCAGCAGACCGTGCGGGCCTCGCTCGATGCGCTCTGGGTGCCCGATGCGGACGTGACTGCGGTGCTGCAGTCCGTCTGCGACAGCGTCGGCCCGCTCCTGGCGCGCTGATCGGACGACCACCATTGCTCCCTCCCCGGCGGGGAGGGAGATTCAGGAACCGCGATGTCAGACATTTCACAGCAAAAGCGACCGTTCTGGACCATCGCCCGCAAGGATGCGGCGGCGGGTTACCTGTTCATCGCGCCACAGCTGATCGGGATCATCACCTTCGTGCTGATCCCGCTCGGTCTCGTGTTCTATTATTCGCTGCACGAATGGAACGTCCTCGCCAACACCTTCACCTTCGTGGGCGACGCCAATTACCAGATGCTGCTGCGCGACCCGAACCTGCCGCCGGTGCTCCTGGCGTCGGCGATCTTTTCGGCAGGCCTCGTGGTCGTGAACATGAGCCTGGCGCTGCTGCTTGCGGTGCTGCTCGACCAGAAGCTCAAGGGCATCGTGGTCTTCCGCACCCTGTTCTTTTCGCCGGTGGTCGTGTCCCTCGTTGCCTGGACCATCGTGTGGAGTTTCCTGCTGCAGGCCAATGGCGGCATCAACGGCATCCTGCAGGTTTTCGGCATCGAAGGCCCCAACTGGCTGCGCACCCCCACCACGGCGATGATCTCGGTGGTGGTCGTGCAGGTGTTCAAGAATGTCGGGCTCAACATGATCCTGTTCCTTGCGGCCCTCCAGGGCGTGCCCAAGGAGCTTTACGAGGCCGCGCGGGTGGATGGCGCGAGCCGCTTCAAGCAGTTCAGGCGCATCACCCTGCCGATGATCTCGCCGACTATCCTTCTGACCTCGATCATCACCATCGTGGGGTCGCTGCAGGTGTTCGCGCAGATCGCCATCCTGACCAAGGGCGGACCGGGCGTATCAACGACAGTGCTGGTCTATTACCTCTACCAGCAGGCGTTCCAGTTCAACTTCTTCGGCTATGGCTCGACGCTCTCCATCCTGCTCTTCGTGATCGTCGCGGTGCTCACCTTTATCCAGTGGCAGATGCGCAAGCGGATCGTCTTCTATGAAAACTGATCTTTCTCCCCGGCTGCGCGTCGCCCTTTACGGGTTGATGTGCGTGCTGCTGATTCCCTTTGTGTTTCCCACCTGGTGGATGGTCACTTCATCGGTGAAGCCGATCAGCGACATCTTCGCCTTCCCGCCTGACCTCTGGCCGCGCCGGTTCGACTTTTCGACCTATAGCCGGGTGTTCGAGCTACAGCCCTTCGCGCGGCAGTACTGGAATTCGGCCTATATCGCAGCCCTCGTCACCGCTGGCACCATGGTCGTCTCGTCCATGGCCGGCTACGCCTTTGCCCGCATCCGGTTTCCCTTCAGCAACACCATCTTCATGGTGGTGCTGCTCGGCCTCCTGATCCCTTCCGAAGTCACCATCGTGCCCTTGTTCCAGATGTTTTTGCGCTGGGGCATGATCAACACGCATTGGCCGCTGATCCTCGTGCCGATCTTCGGCGCGCCGTCGGTTTTCGCCACGTTCGTGATGCGCCAGTTCTTTATCGCGCTGCCGGGCGAGCTCGAAGAGGCCGCGCGGGTGGATGGGCTGGGGCGTTTCAAGATCTTCTGGATCATCGCCCTGCCACTGGCCAAGCCAGCTTTGGGCGCGGTGGCGATCTTCACCTTCCTCCACTCCTGGAACCTTTATCTCGAGCCCATCGTGTTCCTGTCTTCCACGCAGATGTTCACCCTGCCCCAGGCGCTGACGCAGTTCACGGACGCCTATGGTGGGGCAATGTGGAACGTGCAGCTCGCAGCCGCGACCATGACAGCGGTGCCGGTGCTGATCGTGTTCATCGTGGCGCAGAAGCAGTTCGTCGAAGGCCTCGCCCATACCGGTCTGAAAGGCTGATCCATGGCCCCCGTTTCTCTCCAAGCCGTCCGCAAGGTCTATGGCGACATCAAGGTGCTGCATGGCATCGACGTCGATATTGCCGACGGTGAATTCATCGTGCTGGTCGGTCCCTCGGGCTGCGGCAAGTCCACCCTTTTGCGCATGATCGCCGGCCTTGAGACCATCAGCGCCGGCGACATCCGCATTGGCGGCCGGGTGGTCAACGAGCTTGAACCCAAGGACCGGGACATTGCCATGGTGTTCCAGAACTACGCGCTTTATCCGCACATGACCGTCGCCACCAACATGGGCTTTTCGCTCGAGCATCGCGGCGCCTCGAAAGCCGAGATTGCCGAGCGGGTGAAGTGGGCCGCCGATATCCTGGACCTCAGCCACCTTCTCGAGCGATACCCGCGCCAGCTGTCGGGCGGGCAGCGCCAGCGCGTCGCCATGGGCCGCGCCATCGTGCGCAATCCGCAGGTATTCCTGTTCGACGAGCCCCTCTCCAACCTTGATGCCAAGCTGCGCGTCGTGATGCGGGGCGAGATCAAGGGACTCCACCAGCGGCTCGGGGTGACGACGGTCTATGTGACCCATGACCAGATCGAAGCCATGACCATGGCGGACCGCATCGTGGTGATGAACGCTGGCAGGGTCGAGCAGATCGGAGCCCCGCTGGAGCTTTACGACCGGCCGGCCAATTTGTTCGTGGCCGGGTTCATCGGTTCGCCGGCCATGAACGTGTTGGGTGGCACGATCGCGGATAGCCGGTTCAACGCTGCTGGTGTCAGCCTGCCCCTGCCTACGGGGATCGGCATCACGGGCGCCGCACGCTATGGCTTCCGGCCCGAGCATCTGCTTCTCACGCCGGACGGCCTGCCGGCCGTGGTGTCGCTGGTGGAACCCATGGGCTCGGAAACGCAGGTCACCATGAGGCTGGGCGAGCACGCCGTGGTGGGCGTGTTCCGCGAACGGGTCGCCGCCCGCCCCGGCGAAACCATCCACATCCTGCCAGACCTCAATGCCGTGCATCTTTTCGATACAAAGAGTGGGGCGAGGATCAACTGATGTACGCCGATACCGCGCTTTATCAGAAGCTGACCGACGGCAGCTTTCCGGTGATCGTGTCTCTGGCACGGCACGATCTCGATTTCGCCAAGGCGGCGCTGGATGGGGGCGCCTACGCCCTCAAGACGCATCTCAACGCCTATCATCGCGCCACCGGCACCACTTTCGGGTCATTTGCGGATGAGCGAGCGTTTTTCGAAGAGCTGGCCAAGCTCGGCGTGCCTCTCCTGGTGATGGCGGGGCAGGAGACCGTCCCGACCGCCGAAGAAATGGAAATGCTGCACGCCCTCGGGTTTGAGGGTTTCAATGTCTATGTCGACCATATGCAGCCCCATCTGCTCGGGTCCAAGCTCCGACCGATGCCGGCGCTTTCGTCCACCAGCATGCCAGAAGATATCGCCCGTATAGCCACCATTCCGGGCTGCATCATCGAAGCCTCGATCATGCCGTTCGAGCGCTATCGCACAGCCGTTCTCGACGCTGATCTGCAGAAGTACCGCGCGATCGTCGAAGCAGTCGACGTCCCGGTGATCGTTCCCAGTCAGCTTCAGGTCTCGCCGGACGACGCGAAGGCGTTAAGGGACATCGGCGTAGCAGCACCGCTGCTGGGTGCCATTGTGACCGGTGACACCGCGACCAGCATGTATCGTGCTGTTTCGGGCATCGTTGAGGCAACACGCAAGCTGCAGTAACCGAGCCAGACATGGCCGCAGCCGAAAATCGGCGGCTAGTATCATGTGATCGTGCGGGAACGCGCGAGGCCTGAATCGAGGCCGCCAGGGGCTGGATGGCGCCTGTCGGGGATGACGGGCTCCGCTTGTCCATGACGGGCCCGATCGAGCGCGTTTGCGGCTCGAAGAGGGGCCGCCGACGGGGAAATGCGCGATAACGCCCACGGTCCCGCTTCACCGCTCCGGATCCGCCAGCGACGGGAACGAACGCGGCAGGGACCGGGCTCTGCGCCGCGCCCGTGGCGGGTTTGGCGGCGGAGGCCTGACATGGGCCGGCATGACCCTGGCAGACGCCCTCCTGCCCGAGCCCAAAACGGACGCAAGCAGAGGGTTGCACGAATCCAGCAGGTGAAAGCCAGGTGGTTCGCCAGCACAAACTCCGGGTGCATGAACAACTCCAGCGCAGTGGGGCAGCAGCGGCCGCCCGTCTTCATTGGCGCGCCGCACCACCTGAGGCGGCAGTGCCGTTGTAGGCGATGACGGCCTCCACACGATTACGAACGCCCAGCTTTGAAAAAATGTTGGTGACATGGAACTTGACGGACTTCTCTCCGATACCGAGCTTGGTCCCGATTTCCCGGTTGCTCAGCCCGGACGCCATCATTTCCAGAACGGTCCGCTCACGCGGCGAGAGGCTGGACAGCCGTGCGTCAGCGCCGGCGGCGCCGTCTCTTGCCGCCAGGATTGCCCGGCTCATGGCGCGCGGTGACACGAAGTTGGTGCCCTTCGAGACCAGGGAGACGGCATCAAGAATTTCGGCACCTGTCGAGCCCTTCAACAGATAGCCCGAGACTCCTCGGTCGAGTGCTGTCTGCACATCAAAGGCGGCATCCGAAGCAGTGAGGATGATGACCTTGGTCTTGGCCGCGACATCATCGATCCGACCAATGGCTTCGAGTCCGCTCTGCTCCATGCTGAGGTCAAGCAGCAGCAGATCCGGCTGAAGATCACGCGCCAGATCAACAGCTTCCTGGACAGAGCCCCCCTCGGCCACGATGTCGAAGCTGGGCTCGATTCGCAGCAACTGGACCAGTCCGGCCCGAAAGACGGGGTGGTCGTCAACAACGACAATCCTCGTAGAGCTACGCATCAACGTCCTCCCGCAGCGGCAGGACCAGCCGCAGTTCCGCGACATGGTGCGAAATGGCCAGCGAAACACTGCCGCCAAGGCTCTCGGCCCTCACTTTGAGCGCCGTCACGCCCAGTCCCCGACGGGCTCGTCTGGCTCTGTCTGCGGCGGCCACGCGGTTGCGTACGGTTGCGAACAGATTGTGCTCCCTCAACTCGACGGTCACGAAGGTCGCCTCCGAGGTGCCGTGGTTCCAGACGTTGTTCAGCCCCTCTTGGAGAAAGCGATACAGGCACATCTTGTGATCACGGGAGCATGAGACCTTCAAATTCTCCATCACCAGCTGGGCCGACACTCCGAACCGCCGCTCGCTGAAGGAAAGAGCCTCCTCAACGACGGTGTCCAGACTCAACTGGTCGATCTCCGGAAGTACAAGGCCAGATGCCATGTCACGAATGTCATCCTGAGCTTCTCTCAGCTTGACCTCGAGGTCTGCAAGCTGTGCGTCCCTGGTTACCTTGTTTCGGGCGCGACGCGCCGACTCCACCTTGAGGCTCGCATAGGCCAGAAGCTGGGCAGGGCCGTCGTGCAGATCGGCGCCAAACGAGCGCAATAAGTTTTCGTGCAGCTGCACTCTCAGCTTGGCCGACTCAACAGCCTTGCCGTGCAATTCCGCATTGCGCTCGGCGAGCCGGTGGGTGGTTTCCAGCTGTCGCGACAGTTCGGCAGTCTGCAAGTCGATGGTGCGTGCGCCTCGTCTGACGATCAGGAACATGCATCCGAATAGCGCAGCCATGGCTGCCAGAACGACCAACCAGGTTTTCATCCGCACCTGATGGGCGGTCGCCGCGAACACCTCTACGTCTTCATGGAGTTCCATGACGGCAAGGATGCGCCCGGTGCCGAGCTCGTGCAGTGGCGCATAAATTTCGAGATATCGGGTCTTGAAGCCCCGCGACTGATGCTCCCCGGCTCCGAGATCGGCGATGGAGACTTCGACCTCGCCTTCAAAAGCGCGCGCAGCGGGCGCGGGCAGGGGGAAGGTCACCCCCACAAGTGGCCTGGACCTGGAATAGAGTATGGTGCCATCGCGCTGCCAGACCTCGAAGTGGGGGATGCGGTCCATCAGGCTTGGCTTGTTGAGCACCACGTCGATCTGTTCGAGTTCGGATGCGCTGTATGCCCCTCCGGCGGGCGACTGGAGATAGGGCGCCACGACGTTGTCCATGAACAGGGCCGTGGCCGCGGCACGATGGTAGAGAGCATTCTTCTCAGCAAGGTCGCCGATGAGCAGCCCGGTGGGGATGGTTGCGGCGATCATGACCACGCATGCCGAGATCACGAACTGGACCGTCAGGTTCTGCTTGCGCCACCACCGGGCTATGGAGTGCAAGTACACGAAAGTCTCCTGGCCGTTCGCTAGCCCCTAAATCTGCCAGATTGGGGGATCACCGCCAGCGCCGTTCGGCAGAAAGGTGAATTGGCAAAGTTAATGCCCAGCCTCCCTGACTAAGATTTGGCATTTACTGGCTCCCGATGAGTTGCGTGGCCTATCCGTTACGACGGGCCACTCCGAGACAGAGGCCTGTGCACATCTGCCGGGGCGCTGGGCGCAGAGGTAGAAATATAATCTTGTCAGTTCGTAGATGAAGAAAGATATGCGGTAACTAGACTTTGGTCCGGCTTCTGAGCCGGGAATTAATCAAATTTCTGCTCCGTCCGATCATCAATGTTTACGTCATGTTAATCAAGCTCTATCGTCGGAAGTTGAGCGGCGTCTCTAGATGTCGGGAGTTAGACTGTGCGGGACAAGATAAGAGTTGCCATAGCAGACGATCACCCCCTGATGCTGCGAGGCATGTCCGAGCTGATCGGCGATTGCGCTCAGCTGCTTCTCGTCGGAGAGGCATCAGATGCGGCGGGCGCCATGCTGACTGTGCAGCAGTCATCGCCTGAAGTGTTGCTGATGGATTTCAGCATGCCCGGCGATGTTGTGGGTACCATTGAGCGTATCGTCCTGACCTATCCGGACACGCGCGTCATCATCATCACCGCTTTTTCCAGCGTGGATTCGGCCGTGAAGGCGCTCGACGCCGGTGCCATGGGTTTCGTTCTCAAGGGAGGCCCGTGCAGCGAGGTCATCGAGGCCATCGACGCCGTGACATCGGGACAGATGTATGTGGCTCGCCAGTACGCGGCAGAGGTGCTTATGGAGTTGCGCCGCCGGGACCGGGCTCGTGAAGTCAGTGCCTCGGTGCGCCTGAACCTGCGTGAACGGCAGATCGTAGGCCAGTTGATGCACGCCCGCACCAACCGGGAAATCGCCGAAAGCCTCAAGCTGAGCGAGAAGACGGTGAAGCACTACATGACCAATTTGATGGTCAAGCTAAATGCCCGCAATCGTGTCGAAGTCGTCCTGGCCGCGCAGCACAGCCTGGACGCCTGACCGAAGCGCGGCCTCCTCCTCCATTTCCGTGCAACATTCGAAACTTCTGGGGACGCCGCCCTGGCGAGGCCCTTCCAGTCGCGCCACGTCGATCCGTCACCGCAAAACACTGGACCAAGGTCAAGGTAACCGCGAGTCTTTGGTCGATAAAATCGTCAGACCTTCCGACATTACGTGCGGTGACCTTTCCTGGCCATTCTTGCTCCAATGCACAATCAGGCCCCCCGTGGGGCAGCAATTGGGGGCTGAAAATGGTCACTCTGATCAAAGGCGATCTGGAACACATCCTGAAGCAGATCAAGCTTGCCGAAGAGCACACGCGCTTGATCAACCAGGGCATGGATCCGGCCGAGGCGCTTTCGCAACTTATCTCGAGCCCCCTCATGCCGACCGGGCTGCGCACGGTGGACGGCGCCTTCAACAACTTCATGCCCGGCTATACCTATTCGGGCGCATCCGATGTGCCGATGACGCGCCTGCTCGACATGAGTTGGGCCCCCGCCGAGGCAAACCCCCGCACCGGTGCGCCAACGAGCTACGAGTCCTACTCGGGCAGCGTCTATGACAGCCAACCGCGCATCATTTCCAATCTTGTCGCCGATCAGACTCTGAGCAATCCCGCGGCCATCGCTGCGGCGCTCGCGTCTGTGGGCATCACAGGGGCCGAGTCTCTGGCCATTGTGCGTGACATCATGGCGCTCCAGGTGGCTGCGCAAACGGCGCAGGCGGCGGTGACAGGCGCGGCGGCCGCTGCCGAGGCAGCGCTGGAGGCCGCCCAACTCGTGGTCGATGGGGCTGAGGTCGATCTTCAGGCCGCCATTGCTGCCGCTGATACGGCCGCTACCGCACAGGCCCAAGCCACGCAGGCGTTCATCGATGCCCAGGCGGCGCTGGACACTGCCAATGCCAACCTGGCGGCTCACGCACCTTTGGTTGGAGCCGCGCAGGTTGCAGCGGATAGCGCGCTCGCTGCATTGCAGGCGGCACAGAACACCGCACAGCAAACGCAGGCGGCGTACGTCCTGGCCTTCGCGACCTTGGCGTCGGCCCAGCAGGTCGAAGCACAGGCACTGAGCGCCTTCCAGGCCGACAATTCTCCTCAGAACGCTGCCGCCTATTTCGCCGCCGTGGATGCGCGCGAAGCGGCTGCGGCGGACTATGCCGTCAAGTTCGAGCAGGATGAGGATGCGGACGAGGCCGTCGTCCTGGCCCAAGCCTCTCATTCAGCCGCCGTAGCAAGCTTGCAGAGCGCTCTTCAAACCCAGTCGGCCCTCGAGAGCGCTGTCGACACCGCCGCGGCCGGGCTTGCCCAGGCCCAAGCGGCGTTGGCCGATGCTGACGTCGGACTATCCGTCGCCAGCGCTGCGCTGGATGCAGCACAGACTGCACTCGATGACGCTGTCGCGGCGCGCGATGGGATATCCACGGGCGAAGCAGCCACGTCCGAGGCCCAGGCTGTTGCTGACGCAGCCGCACAGGCCGTTATTGATGAACTGACTACCCACGGCGTCAGCATGGACGGCGACAATGTGTTCATCAAGAACATCGCTGCCGACCTGGGAGATACTGCCTCGTTCAATGGGTTCATGACCATCTTTGGCCAGTTCTTCGATCACGGCCTCGACCTGACCGCCAAAGGCGGCTCGGGCACCGTCTATGTCCCCCTGATGCCCGACGACCCGCTCTACGTGCAGGGCAGCCCCACCAACTTCATGGTGCTTACCCGCGCCACGAACGATCCGGGGCCTGACGGCATCCTCGGCAACATCGACGACATCCGTGAGCACCGCAACGAGACCACGCCCTGGACCGACCTCAACCAGGTCTATACCTCCAATGCCTCGCACCAGGTCTTCCTGCGCGAATACATAATGGTGGATGGAAAGCCCATCGCCACGGGCCACATGCTGGAGGGCGCGGCTGGTGGCCCGCCCACCTGGGCGGATATCAAGAACCAGGCGCGCGAGAAGCTGGGCATCGAGCTCAGCGACCTCAACGTCCATGCCGTACCCGCCGTGCTGACCGACCTCTATGGCGAATTTGTCCGCGGCGCCAATGGTCTTCCGCAACTCGTCACACCCGATGGCGCCGTAGAAGGGATCCTGGGCAGTGCCATAGACGCCATGCAGGCACTGCCCGCCGGGCGCGCGTTTCTCAACGACATTGCCCACACCGCTGCGCCCGGGCAATACGTCATCGATCGCAACATGCAGACCGGTGCTGTGACCTGTGGGGTCCAGACCGCTGACGCCGATACCGAAACGGGCAACGCTCAGGCGGCGGCCAACGCGTTCGGCGGCGTCTCCACCTATGACAATGAACTGCTCGACCGCCATTTCATCGTCGGGGATGGCCGGGGTAATGAGAATATTGCGCTCACGGCGGTCCATACGATCTTCCACGGCGAACACAATCGGCAGGTCGAAGAGATCAAGCATGGCCTGCTCGAGGGCGGCGACATCGCTTTCCTCAACGAGTGGTTGCTGGTCGACGTCACCGAGGTCCCGGCAGACGTCTCAACCCTGGTGTGGGATGGCGAGCGCCTGTTCCAGGCAGCGCGCTTCTCGACGGAGATGGTGTACCAGCACCTGATTTTTGAAGAGTTCGTCCGGGCCATCGCGCCCCAGATCGACACGTTCGTGTTTTCCAACTCGGTCGAAATAGAGGGGGCGATCTTCGAGGAATTTGCCCAGGTCGTCTACCGCTTCGGGCATTCGATGCTCAACGAGAACGTGGACATCCTGTCGCTGACCGGCGGCGCACCCGATGCCCACGCCGAAAAACTGATGGACGCCTTCCTCAACCCGGTCATGTTCGACCAGCAGGGCGTGACGGCGCAGCAAGCGGCCGGGGCCGTACTGCGCGGCATGACCCGGCAGGCCGGCAACGAAATCGACGAGTTCGTTACTGACGCCCTGCGCAACAACCTCGTGGGGCTGCCGCTCGATCTCGCCACCATCAACCTGACCCGTGCACGCGAAACTGGCGTTCCCTCGCTCAACGAGGCGCGCCGTCAGATTTTCGACCAGACACACGACAGCTACCTCAAGCCCTATTCGAGCTGGACCGATTTCGCCCAGAACATCAAGAACCCCCTCTCCATCGTCAATTTCATCGCCGCCTACGGCACGCATGCAACAATTCTAGCGGCCGACACCGTTGAGGAGAAGCGCGAGGCCGCCTGGAACCTGGTGTTCGGTGCCGAAGGGGAGACAACGGCGCAACGGGACGAGCGGCTCGCCTTCCTCAATGCCACAGGCACATGGGCCGACGATCCGACATTGGGCGGCCTTAACGCCGTCGATTTCTGGATCGGTGGCCTGGCGGAAGCGCTCATGCCTTTCGGGGGCATGCTCGGCTCCACTTTCACCTTCGTCTTCGAGCTGCAGATCGAAAAGCTGCAGAACGGCGACCGGATGTACTATCTGAGCCGCACGCAAGGCATGAACCTGCTCACCGAACTCGAAGGCGACAGCTTTGCCGACGTGATCCGCCGCAACACCGATACCGGTGATACCGGCCTGCACATCAACGGCGCGGCCTTCCAGACGGCGGACTACATCATCGAGATGAACCAGGCGAGGCAGTACAACCCCGGCCTGGGCAGTGACGACCCGAGCCGCCCGGGCGATGTGCTTTCAGCTCTGACGGGGCAGGATTCCCTGGTTGTCCGCATCGACAGCGACAACGATGGAGACATTGACCACATCAGATACCTCGGTGGCGAACATGTCGTCATTGGCGGCACCAATGAAGACGACACCATTATCGCCGGCGCCGGTGACGATACCGTTTGGGGCGAAGGCGGCAATGATCGCATAGAGGGCGGTTTCGGTGTCGACCATATCCATGGCGGTGCCGGCGACGACATCATCACCGATAGCGGCACCGACATCGGCGATGCGGACGTCCTCAAGGGCGAAGCGGGCGATGACGTCATCAATGGCGGCATGGGCCTTGATCTGGTGTTCGGCGGCGCGGGTAAGGATGTGCTGTCCGGTGGTTCGGAAGCCAAGAGTCTGTTCGGTGGCACAGGCGACGACTTCATTCGCGCTGCCTCGGGGGGCGGCGGCACTATCTTCGGCAATGAAGGCGATGACTGGATGGAGGGTCAGGGCAACATGACGACCCTGACCGGAGACAATTCCGAGCTCTTTTTCAATTCCCGGATCATCGGCCATGACATCATGCTTTCTGGGGAGAACGACACCGACTTCGACGCCGAGTCCGGCGACGACGTCATGGTTCAAGGCATCGGCATCAACCGCAATAACGGCATGGCCGGCTTCGATTGGGTGACGTTCAAGGACAATGCTTATGGCGCCGATGCCGACATGAACGTCAGCATCTTCGTCAACCAGCAGAACAATATCCTGCGTGACCGCTACGACCTGGTGGAAGGTCTTTCCGGCTGGAACCAGAACGACAAGCTGACCGGCCGCGAGTTCGTCATCGGCGCCTACGATGCCAACGGGAACGCCACTCAGGTCGATGCCGACGCGCCCATCGAAAGCTTCTCCAATGTTCTGCTCGAAAAGAACCTGGACCTGATCAAGGGCCTGCGCGAACTGGTCGACCACCTCGAGCGCTTCGATGTGTGGAATCCCAACAACCTGCTGGGCGTGCAGGGCGAGGACGGAGGTGCGGTCACCTTCGAGGTTATTGATCCCTCCAAGGAAAAGCTTGTTGGGGTGATGGATACCTCCGACGGGTCCGACATTCTGCTGGGTGGCGGCGGCTCGGACACACTCCGCGGCATGGCCGGCAATGACATCATCGATGGCGACAAATGGCTCGATGTCTATATCGCGATCAGAGACTCGGCGGGCAGCGTCTTCGCTACCGCGCGCTCCTTGACCTCCCAGGTGCTCGACGCTGTAAGCGGTGCCACCCTGTTTGGCGGCAAGACCCTTGAAGCGCTGATGTTCTCCCGCGACATCAAACCGTCGCAGCTCGAAGCGATGCGAGAAATTCGGGACGGTGGCCAGGAAGGCGATGTCGACACCGCCGTCTACTGGGACGTCTTCGAAAACTACCAGATCACCCGCAACGCCGACGGCAGCGTCACGGTGGCGCACATCACCACCGGTGAAGCCCCCTTGGACACATTGTCGGGACGTGCGCTGGGCAATGAAGGCGTTGATCGCCTGTTCAATGTGGAACTGCTGCAGTTCAGGGACCAGACCGTGGACCTCCGCAATTCCGCCCCGGCTGTCGCGCTGGACGGCTTTGATACCGTAACCAAGGTCTTTGCTGACAATTTCAATGCCGCGTCCAACGCCAACGATAATGGCCCGTCCGTCTTCAGTACCGCATGGGCCGAAGCAGGCGACGGGGCGGATTCCGTAACGGCAGGCAATGTCCAGATTGACCAGAACAACAGCAACGAACTGCGCTTTAACCCAGGCGCATCCGATGGCGCGACCCTGACCCGATCCCTGGACCTGACCGGGATGACGTCTGCCGCTGTCACCTTCACCGTGTCCGATCAGAACATTTCGCAGAACTCGGACGTCTTTCTCGGCTTCATTCAACTCGGCAACGACGATGAGCGGCTGCATTTTGAATACGCTGCAGACGGTGCCAACTTCGTCACGTTGGCGACCTTCACGGGGGACAATGGCGGAAACCAGTCCATCAACCTGCCTCGCGGTTCGGGCTTTGGCTCCAATGTGGCCATCCGCTTCCGGCTTGAGGGAACGCCTGATCGGGATGGTCTTTTCGAGCTCAATACCGAACGTTTCAGCGTGGACAATCTCGTCATTTCGGCGAACGGCACCACTGCACTCACCCCACCCAATATCAACCTTGCCTCCACTTTCGAGGAAGGCAAGGCGGCCATCTCCGTGGCATCGGAACCGGTCATCTCCGATAATGGCGCGGTTCTGGCGTCCGCTCGCGTCGTTCTCACCAACGCTGCAGCCGGCGACGCGCTGGCAGTCGGCACGCTGCCGGCTGGCGTGACCGGCTCGGTGACATCTACTGCCGACACCATCACCGTCACCTTGACCGGCGAGGCCAGCCTTGAAGCCTATCAGGCCGCGGTGCAGGCGGTTACCTTCCGCAATACGTCGGATAACCCCTCGACCACGCCTCGCGTGATCCAGGTCACCGTCAGCGATGGCGACCTCGACAGCGCCCCGGCGACCCACACGGTCACCATAACTCCCGTCGAGGATCCGACCAGCGCGTCGGCAGACAGCATTGTCACCAACATTGCCCGCGGCGCTGCGATCACCGTGCCTGAGTGGGCACTGCTGAACAACGATGTCGATCTGGATAGCGCAATCAGTGTCACCGCAACGGACAACGTCAATGGCCTCTCCGGCTTCATGCGGGCCGATGGCCAGGTCAGCTTCACCGATCCCGTCACTGGGTTTGGTGGTGGCGCCGGTGGATCGTTCCGCTACACCGCGACCGGCAGCAACTCCGACTCGGCCACGGCAACGTTGGCATACGACACGAATGGCACGCTGAGCGGCAACGGCAGCAGCAACATCCTGATCGGCAACAATCTCGGCAATGTTATCAATGGTGGCGGCGGCAACGACGTCATTCTCGGCAATGACGGCGATGACGTCATTGAACAGACCAGCACCCAGGGTCGGGACGTCGTCGATGGCGGCGCCGGCACCGACACCTATCGCCTGAGCGGTGTCAACGGAGCGGAACTCTTCCGCATCTACGCGGTCACGAATGGCCAGAATGCCGGCCTGGGAACTGCGTTGGCGACAACCTTCCGCGGCTCCACGGAAATCGTCATCACCCGCACCGTCAACGGCGTTGAGACGGTGATCGCAGAGCTCGATGACATTGAGGAGATCGAAGTCAACACGCTCGCGGTTTCCGCCGACAACGGCAATGGGGCGCCTGACGGTGGGACAAATAGCGGCGACACGATCGAGGTGATCGGCAACTTCGACACCACGAGCCTCAACTACAGCACCATCACCATCGATGGCACGGATGGCAACGACACCATCGACATCTCGGCACTGACCTCTGCGCACCGCATCGTCTTCCGCTCGAATGGTGGCAGCGACACCATCATCGGAACACTGCGACCACAGGATGTGGTCGAGCTGCCGAGCGGCAGCGACCCGGCAGCTTTCGTGCGCACCTTTGACGGAACCACCGGCCTCTCCACTCTGTCCGATGGCACGCATCACGTCTCCTATGCCGGCGACTTCGACCTCACGACGGAAGTCGTCCTGCACCCCGAAGATGATGACCTGTGCGACGATGACGATCACGACGACGACGACGGTCAGCACGGCAATGATGGTGCTGCTGCCCCAGTCGGGGCCGGAGCCGGAAGCATGAGCCAACCCATCGCGGGAACGGCCTCAGGCGACGTCCTCATCGGAACCTCGGGCAACGACCTCATCTTCGGCCTTGCGGGGGTCGACTACGTGATCGCGGGGGCCGGCGCAGACGTGGCGCGCCTCGACGCAGGCGATGACTTCGCCGATGCCGGCGCGGGTCGCGACATTGTCTGGGGCGGCGAGGGCGACGACGATGTCCTGGGGGGCGAGGACGAAGACATGCTCTACGGCGAGGCCGGGGATGACTGGCTCTCGGGCGATGCAGGTCACGATCTGATCGATGGGGGCGATGGCAATGACGACCTGTTCGGTGGCGAAGGCAATGATCACTTCATCGGTCGCATCAACGATGGCAACGACCTGATCGATGGAGGAGCCGGCGCCGACACGCTCGATTTTGGCTCGCTCAGCCAGGCGGTCCACGTCAACCTCGGGACGGGCATCGGTGGCCGCGGCCACGTTACGGGCGCCCAGTCCGGCACCGACACGCTTTACGGCATCGAAAACGTCACGACCGGTTCGGGGAACGACACGATCGTGGCCAGCAATGCGGTCAATGTCATGGATGGGGGGGCCGGCGAGGATGTGTTCGTCTTCGGCAGTGCAGCGGCGGCCAATGGCGACACCATTGTCAACTTCGAGGCAGGCGACAAGCTGGACGTCTCCGGCATGCTGGGGGGAGCAGACAGCTTCACCCTCGTAACTGGCGCGCCGGCGGCCGGCGAGATCGCCGTGACGCACGAGGCGCGGGAGGACGGGGACTATACCGTCGTAACCGGCAACACCGATGGCGGGGATCCGGACTTCAAGATCTCGATCACCGGAACGCACACCCTGACATCCTCGGATTTCAACCTCTAGGTCGCTGCCCGGCCGGTCCAGGCCGGCCGGGCACTCGCCTGCCAAGGGAGGCCGATCATGGCCAAGCCAGCATCTGCCAAGGCACTCGCCGAAGAGCGAAACGACGCCATGCTCAAGCGCGAGTTCAAGGGCATCGGCGTGTTTCTGTTCTGGATTTCCGGCATCATCAACGTTCTCGCCCTCACCGGCTCGTTCTACATGCTGCAGATCTACGACCGGGCCCTGACCAGTGGCTCGATCCCGACGCTGGTGGCGCTGTCAGTGCTCGCCGCCGGGCTATACCTGTTCCAGGGTATCTTCGACATCATCCGTTCGCAGTTGCTGGTTCGCATCGGCGCGCGCATCGACCGCATTCTGTCCCCCGTCGCACATCGCGTCAGCGTGGACATGCCCCGCTTCGGCTTTTCGACGGCGGAGGCACTGGAGCGGGGGCGCGACGTGGATACGCTGCGCACCTTCATGGGCAGCCAAGGTCCGACGGCCCTTTTCGACCTGCCATGGGTGCCGCTCTATGTCCTCTTCGTCTATTTCCTTCATCCGGTCCTCGGCGCCATGACCCTGGGCGGGGCAGTGGTCCTCACCTTACTGACGGTCTGGACCGAGCTCAGGTCGCGCAAATTGGCCAGTGCGGCCCATCAGTCCAATATCGCGCGCAACGCCATCGCGGACTCCAACGCCCGCAACTCCGACATCATCAAGGCCATGGGCATTTCGGGACGCGTCGTCGGCCGCTATGCCGAGGCAAATACCGAACATCTTGTGCTCCAGACCCAGGTCACCGACGTGACCGGTACATTCAGCGCCATCTCCCGGGTGCTGCGCATGCTGTTGCAGTCTGGCCTTCTGGGCATGGGCGCCTATCTCACCATCCAGGGACAGATGTCGGCCGGTGCCATCATTGCGGTGTCGGTGGCCGCCTCGCGGGCCCTGGCCCCGATCGACATGGCTATCGGCAACTGGAAGGGCATGATCGGCGCTCGCCAGGCCTACAAGCGGCTGCGCGAAACCATGGTGGCTCTGGCTGACGCCCCCGAACCGATGGACCTTCCGCCCCCCACCAAGTCGTTGCGGGTGGAGAAGATCACGGTGGCCGCGCCCGCAACCGGCCAGGTGCTGCTCTCCGAAGTGGCGTTCGAGGTCAAGGCCGGCGAGGCGCTGGCCATTATCGGGCCCAGCGGCGGCGGCAAGACGACGCTGGTTCGTGCCATGACGGGGATATGGCCTGTACTGCGCGGCTCCGTTCGACTGGACAACGCCGATCTGCCGCAATGGAAGGAGGAGGTGCTGGGCCAGTATCTGGGCTATTTGCCCCAGGAAGTGGCCCTGATGGACGGGACCATTGCCGAAAACATCTCGCGCTTCGCGCCCCGTCGCGACGGCAAGGGTGTTGTCGCCGCGGCCATGGCCGCAGGCATCCATGACATGATCGTGCGCCTCCCTGATGGCTATGACACGCAGATGGGCCATCAGGGCACGGCGCTCTCTGCCGGGCAGCGCCAGCGGATTGGGTTGGCGCGGGCCCTTTATGGCGATCCCTTCGTCGTCGTGCTCGACGAGCCCAATGCCTTTCTCGACGCCGAGGGCGAACAGGCCCTTAACCGCGCCATCGCTGGCATTCGCGGACGGGGCGGCATTGCGGTGGTGGTGGCGCACCGCCCCAGCGTTCTCGAGCAGGTCGACCTGGTGGCGGTGATCCAGGGCGGCAAACTGACCGCCTTCGGTCCAAAGGCGCAGGTGCTTGGGCAGGGCCCGGCTGCGGGTCGAGCTGCGCCCCAACCGGCACCCCCGGTCCGCAGGCAAAAGCAGGCCGCGGAGTGATCGCCATGCTGATCGAGGTCAAAGCGACGCAAAAGGCCGAAGCCGAACCGCAGGGAGCAAAGCGCTTCGAATTCAACACGGCGGAGCGTCTGTCGCGCCTGCCAGCCTATCTGGCGCTGATGGTTATCGGCATTGCCAGCTACATCCGCTCCATCACCGGCGCAAGCGCCCGCACGCCGGATGAGGTATCCGTGGGCAAGGCCGAAGAGACGGTCACCGCCCCTCCCCGGACCGCCGTTGCACAGGCGGAAGGGCAGGCCGTGCCGGGTGACCAGGCGAAGCAAGAAGCAGATGCCGACGAGAGCCCAAGGCATGGCAGCATCCAGCGGGGCAACCCGTGGCCCGAGCCGTTCCAGGTGCCGGAGTTCCCGCAGTTGCACTTCGTGGCGCCAAAATTCTACCTGCCCAATGTGCGCCCGTTTGTGCCGGTGACCGTCATGGCCGCGCCGTACAACGACAATTTCCATCAAGCCGCGGTTCCGGGCGGGGGGCCTTCCGCGCCCGCAGCCGCGGTGAAGCCCGATCCACATCCTGCCAACCCTTCCCAAAATGATGGCAGCGGCACAGATGCGGTGAGCGACGAAGTGGGTGAGGGGGGCGAGAACGCCGACGACGATGGCGGCGAGCGTGCGGCAAATCACGCGCCGGTGGTTGTGGGGCCGGTCCGTCTCCATGACGTTTTCGCCGGTCAGGCGGTGCTGATCGGACTGGTCCATCTGCTCAGGGGGGCGTCCGATCCCGACGGCGACCCCTTGGGGTTGACCGACCTCGTGGTCGAGGGGGCGGAGTTTGTGGCAACCGATCAAGGATGGCTGTTGCAGACACGTCCTGGCATGGTCGGCCCGATCGCGATCTCCTACCGTGTCACCGATGGCGAGGCCTGGGTGTCCCAGAGCGCCAGCCTCGACATTGTCCGGATGCAGCATCACTTCGGCAACGGCGACGACGTCATCGTGGCTTCCCCTTATGATGATGATGTGTCTGCGGCCGCGGGTGACGATATCGTAGATGCCCTGGCGGGCGACGATCACGTCGATGGCGGCGGCGGCGACGATCACATCAATGGAGGCTCCGGAGACGACGTTCTCGTTGGTGGCGCCGGCAATGACATCATCTTCGGCGGCGGCGGCGACGACGTCATCTCTGGGGGTGAAGGCGAGGACCGCCTGTTTGGCGAGGCGGGACACGACACCATCCTTGGCGAACAGGGCGACGACTATATCGAGGGAGGGGCTGGACGCGATCATCTGGATGGTGGCGAGGGCGATGATACTCTTGTGGGGGGCGATGGGATCGATCGGCTCATCGGCGGCGCTGGCCATGATCGTCTCGATGGCGGCGAGGGCGACGATCTGCTTGAAGGCAGTGAGGGCAATGACAGACTTGCCGGTGGTTCGGGAAACGATGTCGTTGTTGACGGAGCCGGGGACGACGTCGGTCAAGGTGGCGAAGGCGACGATCTCCTGTCCGCCGGGCCCGGCGATGACGTCCTTGATGGCGGGGCAGGCCACGACGTGCTCGACCTCTCGGCGGCACAGGAAAACCTGGTCGTCGACATGATTGGGGGCACCAGCTACGGCGGCGACCTCGGCGTCGACTGCTTCACCGCTGTGGAGGAAGTGGTCGGTGGTGCGGGCGATGACTTGTTCGTGGTGGGTGGCAAGGCCACGATTGTCTCTGGAGGACGGGGACGCGACACCTTCGTTTTCGAGGTCACGGACCATGACCCCGGCCTCAGCGATGAGGTCGTACACAAGATCCTTGATTTCGTGGTCGGGGATCGGGTGCGGGTTCGTGACTACGATCTTTCGCGCGAGGCCCGGAATGCGGAGCGCGACCTGTTCAAGACCATCTACGATGATGACGAAGACGACTGGCTGCGCTCGGACGTTCCTTTGCAGGTGACCCACACGGTGATCGACGACGAAGACTGGACCATCATCATGGCCGATCTCAACGGCGACACCATCAACGACATCGCCATCAGCATTCAGGGCGTGCAGCTTTCGCCGCCGGACCATCTCGCCTGAAATTTTGCGACTAGGGAACCACCACCATGGCCATGATCGACACTGCCAGCCCCTATGCCCAGTCCTCGGTTCGCAAGGGGCGCGACCCCGCGAGGTTCTCCATGCGCGGCAGGGTCATCGGGGGCGTGTTCTTCGCGATCGTCCTACTGGGCGGTATCGGCGGCTGGGCAGCCACCGCCAGGCTTTCGGGCGCTGTCATCGGTCAAGGCGCCGTGCATGTCGATGAAGACCTCAAAGTGGTGCAGCATCCTGACGGTGGCGTCGTGCGCGAAATCGCGGTTCGTGTCGGAGACCGCGTCACCGCCGGACAGGTGCTGCTGCGCCTTGATGAAACTCAGGTGCGCGCCGAGCACGCCATCCTTGAAGGGCAACTGATGGAACTGGAGGCGCGCCGCCTGCGTCTGCTGGCCGAACGGGATGGCCTGACCTCCATTGGCATTCCCGAAAGCTTTTTTGCCCATTATCCGCAGGGGCAAAAGGAGATCGACGAGGAAGCACAGCTTTTCGCGAGCAATCTCGAATATCGTAATGCCCAGAACGAGCAGATCCATTCCCAGATCGGGCAGCTGGAACAGGAAATCATCGGGCTCGAAGCGCAACAGGCGGCAAACCTGCATGAACTCGAACTGACCACTGCCGACCGCAGCCGCCTGCGCACGCTGGCGTCTGACAAATTGGTCGAGGCCAGCCGCGTCACCAGTGTGGAACGCGACACGGTGCGCCTTGAAGGGCAGATCGGGGAGGTCAAGGCTGCCATCGCGCGGGCGGGCGCCAGCATTGGCGAGCTGAAGTTCCGCGTCATGGGCATGGACAGCGACCGTCGCACGGTCGCCCAGCGCGAACTGCGCGCAGTCGATACCCAGCTCGCCGAGCTCCGGGAACGGCACGCGGCCTCCGGGGCGCGCGTGGAGCGCGTCATCATCCGGGCGCCTGTATCGGGTATCGTCAACGACCTCAGCGTCTCCACTCTTGGAGGCGTGATTTCGCCGGCCGAGCGGCTGATCACCATCGTGCCCGATGATGCCGACCTCAGGATCCAATTTCGTGTCGCCATTACCGACATCGATCAGGTCACTGTGGGCAAGGACGCGACGCTTCGCTTCTCTGCCTTCAACCAGCGCGTGACGCCAGAAGCGCAGGGTGTTGTCAGCCGGGTTGCCGCCGCTGCGCAGTTCGACCAGGCCTCTGGCCAAAGCTTCTACGATGCCGAAGTCGAGATAACCGGAGGCGTCGATGGTGGTGCGCAACTCGTTCCGGGGATGCCCGTCGAAGTCTTCATCCAGACCGAGGAACAGTTAGCTCTGGCCTACTTCATGAAGCCCTTCACCGATCAGGTTGCTCGCTCCTTCCGCGAGGAGTAGGTGCCGTTAACCGACCGCCAACGCTGGCCTGAACGGCAGGAACGGGCGCGTTTCTGCCTGGCGCTTACCGACCCCGTTTCCCCCGTGCAACACTGTAAGTGCAAGCTCTGAAAGCTGGCCCTGCAACGGGTTGAACTTGGGCAGGCTCGCGAGCGAGGCTGGGTGAAGTCGCGGCACCACGGCACCCTGACGTTGACTGCACCAAGATGCGTGGTGTTAACCTCCCGAAAATGCCGGATGGCCGCCCAGTCAAGCACTTCGGTCATCTGGCAAGTTATGTGCCTGTATTCATCTATACCCATCATTGCGTCGCCCAGGTGGCAATTGGCGGAAAGAAGAGGATGATCATCAGCACGACGAGCTGGAGCCCGATGAAAGGGCAGCAAGGCCGTGTAGATGTGCTTAAGGGTGATCTGCCTGGGCGCGACGCTCTTGAGGTAGAACGCGGCGGGCCCAAAGGGGGGCGTCAGGTATGAAAACCTGCATGTTCACTGCGAACAAGATCCCGAACCAGATCGGATCGTAGCCAAGTTGGATTACGATAGGCACGAAGATCGGCGGGGTGAGGAGCGCGATGCCGATCCAGTCGAGGAACATGCCAAGCACGAGCAGGATCAGCATCATGACCATGATGATGACCACGGGTGGCGCGTCGAGGCTGAGGATGGCATTGGCCACAAAACGGTTGCCGCCCATCAGGTTGTAAACCCCGACCAGGACCGCTGCTGCGAGGCCGATCCAGATGATCATTCCGCAGGTCTGCAGGGTATGCAACAGGCTTTCCTTGAGTTCAGCTGCCAGGCCACTGGTCGTATCGGCGTCGAGCGGCGTGTTCGCCCTGGCATTGAGCCGGCCGGCGATCATCCGCCCCACAGTGGACTCCGGATCGCAGAAGAGATTGGCAACCAGGTAGCCCGGGGCTAGGAAGGTGTGCTCGAAATTGGCAGGGATGAGTGCACCAGAGTAGTGTACCCAGTCAGCATCCCGTCTTGTTCTGAACTGGCAGGTCCCGGTCAGCGCCAACCGGTGCCGGCCGTTTGGGTACTCTGCATCGAGGAAGGATGAAGTGGGCTTGTCAGCTTTCTATTCAGGGAGACGTCACCAGCTCAAACCACGCATCGAGAAAATTGCTGCGCTTGATGGAGTCCAAATAAACCAGCAGCTCAGGCCCAAGGGCGATTTTTTGTTCCTCTATCTCTAGAACTTGCGGACGATGGACACGCCAAAGGACATTCGATACGACCTCCTTGCCTTTTGGCGATAGTAGATAGCCCGCGACTGCAGAGGCCATACTCGAGTCGGAAGTTGCCGGCACGAAGCAGGTCCACGGCAGACCCAGGACATAGTCTTGTGGGATGATGACTTGAAATGAGGCGGTGAAGCCGCCACCGATGACATCGGACATCGGTACATTGTAAGCAATGTCGATTTCGCCAGCCGCCATGGCCTCGACCAGTTCGGCGCTGGTGTTGTAGATGCGCGCCTGCGAGGAGCCGAAGGCCGCGGCCAAACGCCAATAGAGCGGTGAGCGCAGGCTATCCTGAGAAGCGAGCGCATAAGAGACTGCATCGACGCCCACATTGACGATGCCGGCCCGCTTAAAAAGACCCCGAGCGCTTTCGAGGGCCTGAGCAAGGTCGAGCCGCGTGGTTGGGACCGGGGCGGTGTAACCTTTGGAAACGAGGATAACCGCCGGGTCGAACGCCAGCGCGAAAAGCTCGCCCCGCCAGGCGCTCTCAGACCCTGACTGAATATCGAGTGACGCTATACCAAGAGGGGCCGCCAAGCCCTGATTGGTAATGGAAACCGCGATGTCGGGCGCAGCCATGAGGACGAGATCGACGTCCACAGGGGCTCGGGCTGACAAACGTGCCGCGACTTGTGCGCTGCGAGCCTGATAATACACAAAATCAAGTTCGCCAAAACGGGCGGATAGAGCGTCTATGACAGGTCTGAAGCGCTCTGGGGAGAATGGCGCCGTGATGGAAAATGCACCTCGTGCCTGTGCCCTGGCCGGCTGGACTGCCCATGGTCCGCTTAGCACGAGTGCAGCCAGTATGGTCAGAACCGAGGCGCTGTGGCGGCGCCGGCGGCTGCCCGGCCTCTTGCCTTCGGTACTCACGGGTACGCGAATCACCACGCCCAGGCCGCCATCGGGTGGATCTTCCAAAGTAATCGTTCCGCCCAACGCGATAACCACATCCTTGGCAATCGCAAGCCCGAGTCCCGATCCGCCAGGAAACAGCGAGTTGCGCTCAAACCGCTCGAATACGATATCGCGCTGGTCCTGGGGAATGCCGGGGCCCCGGTCGATGATCTTGAGTACAGCAGACCCGTTTGACACGGTAAGCACAATAGAGGTCGGACCGCCGCCATAGAGGAAAGCGTTGTCGAGAACGTTGCTGATTGCTTCGCTCAGGCTGGTTGCATCGGCATCGATCCACACAGGAGTGGCCGGCCGATCGAATGGAATGGCGTATTGGGACCCATCGGTCTGTGCATCGACCTTGGTGCGCTCAAGAACCGACTCTGCCAATGCGCCGAAATCGAAGCGGCGCGTTTCGCCCGATTTGATGGCGTGGAGCAAGGTCGCGTCGGCAAGAAGCCGGGTGGCCAGCGTGCTGGCGGTGACAGCGTTTGCGTGGATTTTCTGCAAACGCCGGCGAATGGACTCCAGATCAGTTTCCTCAAGCGCCAGTTCTGCCTGCGCCCGCAGCGCCGTCAACGGGGTCCGGAACTGGTGGGCAGCGTCGGCGGTGACACGCCGCAGCCCGTCGAGTGTCGACGCCAGCCGCTCCATGAAGCCGTTCAAGGCTCTAGCAAAGGCTGCGATTTCACGGGGCAGGTTTTCGCTGATGGGATCGAGATCTGATGGCGTTCGCTGCGACAGGTTGCGCTCGATCGAGCGCAGTGGCGAAAAGGCCGCGCGGATGCCGACCCAGATAAT
The DNA here is from genome assembly GCF_014837245.1 of Devosia oryzisoli. Lineage (GTDB taxonomy): Bacteria > Pseudomonadota > Alphaproteobacteria > Rhizobiales > Devosiaceae > Devosia > Devosia oryzisoli. The sequence goes on along the minus strand of NZ_JACYFU010000002.1, from coordinate 842,306 downwards.
GCCGAAAGCACAAATTGCGACGGCCATCGCCGGCAAGACCGCGTTGGCCGTGAGTTGCCCGGTGAGAAGGTCGCGCGCCTCTCGCGTTTCGCCCACCAAGACGGTGATCCAGCCCGAAGCGCCGGTCGTGGCGTCGGACCGATACCGGCCAACGGCTGCCAGCCGAATTGGCTCATCTTGCATGGTGCTGTCGACGAATCGGATTTCGGGCCCGCTGAACGGCCCCAGTTCCAGCCCCAACACGGGTTCGCCAGTCACCACTTCCCCGTTGGGCGCAGCAACGCGATAGAAAATGCGTGTCAATCGCGACGTGCCTAGAATAGCGAAGGCGGAATAGGGAATGTCTACCGTCACTTCGCCGTCCACATAGGCGACCGTATCGGCGATCGACAGGGCCGAAGCCTCAAGCACGCGGTCAAATGCCTCGCTGGCTGCCGTGGAGGCGTTGTGGCGGATCGCGAGGACGAGGAAAAAACCAACAACAAGAAGCACCACGGCTGTGCTTAGGACGATCAGGCTTTCAAGCGAACGTGGACGCCTCACGATGTGCTCACGCCCTTGTCGCGCAGAAGATAGCCGACGCCGCGTTGAGTAACGATCTCGACATTCGAGCCTTCAAGTTTGCGCCGCAGCCGGGAAACGAGAAGCTCGATCGCATTGAGCGAGCCGACATCATCGAATCCGAATAGGGCGGTTATCATGTGTTCCTTGTTCAGGGGCTTGCCCTGACCGGCCGCAAGGGCCTGGATAAGATCGAACTCCCGCCGCCCCAACTCGAGCGGCTTGCCTTCCAGACTTGCTGCTCGGCGCGAGAGGTCGATTGACAGTTGGCCCACCTTGAGCAGCGAGGTCGCTGCTCCGATCCGTCGGCGCATCAGAGCACGAGCCCGGGCCGCCAGTTCGCCAAGATCGAACGGTTTGACGATGTAGTCGTCGGCACCCAGATCGAGCAGGCTGACCTTATCGGCCACCTGGTTCCGGGCGGTGATGATCAGAACGGGTACACTCGCACCACTGCTGCGCAGCGCGCGCAATACGGCGAACCCGTCTTGTCCCGGTAGATTGATGTCGAGGATGACCAGGTCATGACTGCCTGCCAATGCGTAATCTTCGCCCTGGGTGCCGCTCACGACATGGGTGACCGTTTGGCCTTCCCGAGTCAATTTGGTGGCAATAGCGTCGGCGATATCGAGGGTATCTTCTATCAGCAGTACGCGCATGGACAGTGACCGACAGCATTCTGACAGGGAGTGTTGGCTATGGATAGGTCAATACCAGCGGCGGCCGAAATCGCAAAGACGATTGGCCGGCACTGATTGAGGAGAAGGCCTTGGACGCCCGGATTGCCATCTCTACGATCATTCTGTCGTTAGCTGGGCAGGGAACAGTTGCTGCCGGCGAGGCGACGGGCTGTGTGGCAACGGGCGATCTTGATCCGATTTACTGTGACCGGAACGGCGACCTGGTTGCCGATCTTCCCGATGACCAAGAGAGGTGGCGCGATCCGCCGACGTTGGTGTGGGCCTATGCGCCCATCGAGGATCCTGCCGTTTATGCCGAGCTGTTCAAGCCATTCACCGAGCATCTAGCGACCTGTCTCAACCGGCAGATTGTCTACTACCCCGTTGAATCCAGCGCTGCTGAAGTTAAGGCAATGCGCTCGGGGCGCCTTCATTTCGCCGGATTTTCCACCGGCTCCACGATTGCCGCGGTCAATGAGGCCGGTGCGATACCGTTCGCCGCCAAAGCCGTAGCGAGAAAAATGCGCGGCTATTCACTGGTTGCGCTTGTGCGGGCGGATTCGCCCTATCAGCACTTGTCTGACCTGAAGGGAAGGCGAGTGGCGCATGCGACGCCAATGTCCAATTCGGGCAATCTCGCTCCTCGGGCGTTGTTTCCCGAACAGGGATTGGTACCGGAGATCGATTACAATCCCATCATGTCAGGTGGACATGATCGATCGATCTTGGGCGTACTCAATGGAGATTACGACATGGCTGCCGTGGCCTCCGATGTCCTTGAGCGCATGCAAGAGCGCGACCTTATCGAGCGCAGTCAATTGCGTATCCTCTATGAGAGCCAGCCGTTTCCGACCTCCTCGTTCGCCTATGCGCACGATCTCGAGCCGCAATTGGCTGAGGATCTGAAGGCCTGCTTTTTCGATTTTGCCTTTCCCGAGCAGCTGCAAGCCGAATTCAACGGCGACACTAATTTCGTTCCTATTGACTTCAAGACGGACTGGGCGGTGGTCCGTGCTGTGATCGAGCGCGTGGGGGCCATGATCGAATAGTCGTATTGCCATGGCTGGTCACCGAACAGCCCATCCAAACATGAACTGACAGCGAGCAAGACATGGGCGTTCTATCCGGGTCGCCATCAAAGACCACCACCGCCGCTATGGGCAACAAGAGTACCGGTATGCCATGGCGCTATTGGCTCAAGGTACACGCGACCGATCCGTCTGCGCTGCTGGCGCTCGGTTTGCTTGTCGTGTTTATTTACCTCATTGCCGGCCCGGTTTTTCTGCTGCTGGGCGATGCGGTGCAGGTCCAGTTCGCTGAACAGACGAGGACGGGGTTAGCCCAAGGCACCCTTACGACCTATTATTTCGAGCGGGCCCTGTTCTCTCCTGTCGCGCAGGACATCTTCTGGGTTCCCCTGTTCAACACCTTGTCGGTGGCTGTGGGGGCTATCGTGGTGGCTCTACTAGTGGGAGCACCGCTGGGATGGCTGCTATCGCGAACGGACCTACCTGGTAAGCGCTGGCTCTCGACGGCGCTGATCGTCCCGTACATGCTGCCGTCCTGGACCTTCGCACTCGCCTGGAACACGCTGTTCAAGAACCGCACCACAGGTGGGCCGCCCAGTTGGATGGAGTCGCTGGGCTTCACCCCGCCCGATTGGCTGGCTTATGGACAGTTGCCAATCACGCTCATCTTGGCCCTCCACTATTCTCCGTTTGTCATATTGCTGTTCGGCAACGCCTTGCGCCAATTCGACGCCCAACTCGAAGATGCTGCCCGCATCATGGGTGCGGGGCCGATGCATGTGGCACGCCGCATCGTCGTGCCTCTCATGCTGCCGTCGCTGGTTTCGGCCTGCACGCTCATCTTTGCCAAATGCTTGGGCGACTTCGGCGTAGCGTATATTGTTGGCGTCCCCGTGCGCTACGACGTGCTGGCAACCTCCTTGTTCCGGTCCATTTCTTCCAGCCAGGCTGGGATGAGCGCCGTGCTGGCCGGTGCCATAGTTTTGCTAGGCGGGGTCTCGATCCTGATCGACATGCGGCTCCTCAAGGAGGCGTCGCGATTCCAGACCATCGGCAGCAAGGGCAGCATGGCGCGGACCGCTCAGCTGGGCCAGTTCGCACCACTGGCCACTACATGGGCGATCATCGTGCTGCTCGTGAGTGCGATCATTCCTTTGGTTGCGCTTGCCCTGACAACCGTGATGCGAATGCCGGGAATCTTTACCCTCGATAACCTCACACTCGATTTCTGGATTGGCAATAATCTCACTACAACGACGGCGCTGCGTCAGGGCATATTGCTTACGCCCGAATTCTGGCTGGCGACGTTCAATACCATCTGGATTGTCGGCACGGCGGCGCTTGGTGCGGGTTTCTTGGGTCTGCTGGTTGGAATAGCGGTAGTCCGGTCTCCGATCAGGATCGTCGCGACGCTGCTGCGTTACATCACTTTTTTGCCGTACCTGGTACCCGGCATTGCGTTCGCGGCGGCTTATCTTTCCATGTTTGCCGTGCCGCGCGGTCCGGTCCCGGCACTGTATGGCACCTCCATCATCCTGGTGCTCGCCATGCTGGCCGACCAGATGCCGTTTGCTTCAAGAGCCGGCATTTCGGCCATGATGCAATTAGGCGGGGATCCCGAAGACGCGGCCCGTGTCGTTGGTGCGGGCTGGTGGCGGCGACTTGTTTCAATCGTCGTGCCTATACAGAAGGGGGCGCTGGTCTCGGGCGTTCTGCTGCCCTTCATTTCCGGCATCAAGGGGTTGAGCCTTGTGGTGGTACTCGCGGTGCCGGGGACCGATCTGTTGACCACCTATGCTATCCGATTGGTCGACTATGGCTATACCCAAGCTTCCAACGCAGTGGTGCTGATGGTTTGCGTCATCGCCTTCGTGGGCACCCTCGGTGTGCAGCACATCACCAAAAGCAATCTCTCGGATGGGCTGGGAAGCAAATAATGTCCTCAATCACGCTTTCACATGTTTCAAAATCCTACGGCCAGAGAAGCCCGATGGCGGTCGATGATCTTTCGATCGAGATCAAGGAAGGTGAGTTCCTGTGCCTGCTCGGACCTTCCGGGTGCGGTAAAACCACCACATTGCGAATGTTAGCCGGCCTAGAAAATCCAACCAGAGGCGATATCGCCATGGATGGGAGGCTCATGGTTTCGGTGTCGGGCGGGATATTTACGCCTCCCGAAAAACGGGGCCTGGGCCTGGTGTTCCAGAGCTATGCGCTCTGGCCGCATCTGAGCGTAGATGAGAACATTGCCTTTGGTCTCAAGCTCAACAAGGTTGGCAAGACCGAGCGCGAGGCAATCATTGCCCAGGTGACCGAAAAGCTCGGCATTGCGCAATATCGCAACCGCTACCCCAATCAACTGTCGGGTGGACAGCAGCAGCGCGTGGCGTTGGCGCGCATGCTGGCGCTGAACCCGTCTGTCATCCTGCTTGATGAGCCGCTTTCCAATCTCGACGCTAAACTTCGTCTCGAAATGCGGGCCGAGTTGCGGCGCATCCACAAGGATCTGGGGGCAACCATCGTCTTTGTGACGCACGACCAATGGGAAGCTATGACCCTGGCCACCAAGATTGCCGTGATGAGCGAAGGCCGGCTACAGCAACTGGGTACCCCTGACGATATCTATCAGCGCCCGGCCAACCGCTTCGTCGCCGAATTTGTGGGCAGCTTGCCGATCAATATAGTTGCGATCGAAGACGGCGAGCACTCAGCGCTGGCGCAGTGGATGAATGAGGTGCTGGCCGGGCTCGCAATCCCGCAGAGGCCGGCCTCGGTCGGCATGCGGCCCGAAACAATCCGCATCGGCAATTCAAACCCCTCGCCAGCTCAAGCGAGCACGCGCACGGCAATAATCAGGGACATTCTGCCCACTGGTGGCAGCTGGATAATCGAACTCTCGGTAAGTGGCGCGAAAGTGTTCGCCATCGCCGGAAGCGCGCCTTCCCACGCGATCGGGGAGACCGTCAGCATTGCGGTCGATCCGCTCGATCTGCATCTGTTTGATGCGGCGGGCGAGCGCATAACAGTGTCTCAGATCAAATGAGACATTTTCACAATCCCCAAGTGGAGGTCCGCATGCCAAAATTGCTAAAATTGCTCTCCGGAGTCAGCATCATCGCCATGGTGGCGATCGGCTCGTCGAGTGTTGCGCTCGGCCAGGAAGTATCCATCGGCATTGCCGATAGTGACTACTCGCTCCAAGCACTGATCGATGCCGCCAAACAGGAAGGCCCAATCACCGTTATCGATGCCACCGGCAAGATCGTTACCATGGCCGAGAATTTCTCTGAAAAATACGGGATAGAGGCCACCGGCGTCAAAATGTCGGCCCAGGAGCAAGAGCAGGTACTGCTTCGTGAAGCGGCGGCCGGCAATGTGCAGACCGATGTTTTTAACATGAGCAATCTGCCCTCGGTCACGTCCCAGATTCTCCCTCAGGGCATCGGCGTGAGTTGGTTCCCGCCTGATCTGGCTGACGTAATCCCGGAAAATTATCAACATCCCGCGATTACCAGCCTCAATCCTTGGGTCTGGGCCTACAATACTGACGTCCATGCCGACGGATGCCCAATCGACAACATGTGGGCGCTGACCGAGCCAGAATGGAAGGGGCGCGTTGCCATTCCCGATCCCCTGCTGCGCAACGAGACGATGTTCTGGTTCAACCAGCTGGAAACTAATGCTGACGAAGAAATGGCCAAGGCCTATGAGGACTATTTTGGCGAGCCGCTAAAAACCGACGAAGCGAGCGCAACTGCCGAGTGGGTAAAGCGCTTCGCTGCCAACCAGCCTACGGTCACGCGTTCCGATTCCGATGTCGGGCCGATCGTGGGGGCACCGGGCCAGGCCGAGCCATTTATGGGCTTTGTCAGCGCAGCGATCTTCGGTGATGCTGTCGAAGACGGATACGGCATGGGCATCTGCGACGGCATGAAGCCATTCGTTGGTCAGCTGACACCGCGCGTGGCGGTGATCGCCGCCGGCACAAAACACCCCAATGCGTCGAAGCTCTTCGTTCATTATATCATGACCGAAGAAGGAATGGCTCCTCAGCTCGGCGACGGGAAGTTGTCGACAAACACCGAGGCTACAATGCCGGCAGATGAACCCTCCGGTGTTATCGACATTGTTGATCAACTGCACGTCACGGATTCTGCTACCACCGAAAGCGACTTTACGCGCCTTCAAGACTGGCAGGATTTCTGGATCGTCAATTCCCGCTGAGACATAGATACGGGCGGGCCGATCAGGCCCGCCCACGTTTTCTCAAGTGAAAGCGCTAGACCGTTTCACCTTGAAGCCGACTCTGCGGACTCAAGTTCTGGCGATTTGTGATTGAGGATAGAGGTGGTTCGGACAATCTGAACAGCCGGGATAGGTGGATTTTCCGCGTAACGGCAGCATGATGCTGCGAGCGAGGAGAAGACCATGACCAGACGACCGCGCCGGAACCACAGCCCGGCATTCAAGGCGAAAGTGGCTGTAGCTGCGATCAAGGGCGAGAAGACGCTGATTGAGCTGGGGCAGGATTTCGACGTTCACCCGAACCAGATCAAGCAGTGGCGCGATCAGCTGCTTGAGGGCGCGACCGGAGTTTTCGGTGAAGCCCCGAAAGCTGAGCCAGAACCGATCATCGATGTGAAGACCCTACATGCGAAGATCGGAGAGCTGACGCTGGAGAACGATTTTTTGTCGGGCGCGCTCGGCAAAGCGGGTCTGCTGCCGAGCGCAAAAAGATGATCGATCCCTCGGCCAAGCTGAGCGTCAGCCGCCAGGCCATCGTTTTGGGGATCAGCCGGGGCAGCGTCTACTACAAGCCCCGCCCGATGTCGGACGCCGATCTGAAGCTGATGCACCGCATCGACAAGCTGCACATGGAGTTCCCGTTTGCGGGCAGCCGGATGTTGCAGGGATTACTGGTCCAGGAAGGGTTCAAGGTCGGGCGGCTGCATATTGCCACGCTGATGAAGCGGATGGGGATCGAGGCGCTCTATCGCAAACCGAATACCTCGAAACCTGCGCCGGGGCACAAGATCTACCCCTATCTGCTCAGGAAGCTGCTCATCACCCCGCCCAACCAGGTCTGGGCGATGGACATCACCTACATCCCCATGGCGCGTGGGTTCATCTACCTCGCTGCCGTGCTCGCCTGGTTCACCCGACGTGTCCTGGCATGGCGGGTGTCGATCACACTCGAGGCGGATTTTTGTATCGAAGCCCTGGAAGAGGCTCTGACAAAGCACGGCGCACCCGAGATCCTCAATACCGACCAAGGCAGCCAATTCACATCGACCGAGTTTATCAAGGTGCTGGCCGCCCGCGAGATCAAGATCAGCATGGATGGCAAGGGAGCCTGGCGCGACAACGTCTTCGTTGAGCGTCTGTGGCGGACTATCAAATACGAGGAGGTCTACCTGCGGGCCTATGTCGGCGTCTCGGAAGCCCGTGCGTCGATCGGCCGTTATCTCGGCTTTTACAATAGCCGACCTCCACACTCATCGCTTGACGGGAAAACTCCCGATCAGGCCTACTTCAACCAGCCAATGCCCGAAGCGGCAGCGGCATAACCGAGGCGGAAAACCACTTAGAAAGCGCCCGGAACCTGTTCAGACAAACCGAACCACCTCTCGGCACGACGATCTGGCCAAGGCCATGGACTACATGTTCAAGCGCTGGCCCGCATTTACCCAGTTCCTTCAGGATTGCAGGGTCTGTCTGACCAACAATGCCGCAGAGCGGGCTCTGAGAGGTATCGCACTTGGAAGGAAGTCCTGGCTATTCGCCGGCTCCGACCGTGGCGGGCAGCGGGCCGCGTTCATGTACAGCCTCATCGCCACCGCCAAGCTCAACGATGTTGACCCGCAGGCCTGGCTCGCCGATGTTCTTGCCCGTATCGCCGATCATCCAGCCACCAGCTGGACGACTTGATGCCGTGGAACTGGGTGGCCCAACATCAGATCAGGAAGACCGCGTGAACAACGACCGTATTGTCCGGCTCCACATCCAGCTCGACGATGTGGAGCCCGCCATTTGGCGGCGCGTCGAGGTGCCCCTGACCAGCACTCTCAAGGCAGTGCACGATGTTATCCAGGCCGCCATGCTGTTTGAGGACTATCATCTCTTCCAGTTCGAGGTCGGCGACCGCCGCTATGGCTATCCCGATCCCGACTGGGGCGACGATATGCGCGACGCGCGCTACATCCGTCTCGGCGCTATTCTGGCCCGCGGTGAGACCCGCTTCACCTACACCTACGATTTTGGCGACGACTGGCGCCATAGTGTTGTGGTCGAGGAAGTTGTCGCTGCAGACCCGATGGTCGACTACCCGCGCTTTGTCGACGGCGCCCGTCGCGCCCCACCAGAAGATGTAGGCGGCCTGCCGGGCTTCGAAGAGTTCCTCGAAGCCATTGCAGATCCCAAACATCGTGAGCACGACAGCGTCATGACCTGGTATGGACGTCCCTTCGATCCGACCGACATCGGACTGGACGTCATCACTGCGCGCCTCGCCAAACTCGCCCGCAGGCGCGCGGTGGGGAAGGCCGGGTTTGAGAAGTCCAGGAACCGCATCAACTAACCCGGTTCACACACAGAGCCCCATGACCACCCAACTGAACAAGGAAAGCTCCGTAAAAACCATCGACCGTGTTGCGGTCGAAATTGGGGAGGACGTCGACTGGCTTTTGGAAATCGCTATCGAGATGGAACCTGAGGATGGCGTCATCTGGGTCTTCAGCCTGGACGACAAAGACGGCGTCATGGCCTTCACCCCCTACGGCATCGAGTGCTTGCACGACCTCATCCGCGAACACCGGCGGCCCTGATTTCTGCGGCCTTCACCGGATGCTTACCTTGGACCTGGATGCCGGGAGTTGCAGTCGCGTACCCATGCTTTCCGCCACCGGCCCCTGAAGCAGATTCTGCGGGGCGGAGCCGCCTTAAACAGGCAGTCTTTCGTCCCTTGGTTAAGCCCGCAAGAGATGCGCGCGCCCTTGCTCAGTGCCGGGCAGTCCAGGGGTCTATGATCGGAACGCCTGCCGCGCTGAAGGCGCTGGCGTCGCGCGTTGCAACGGTGAAACCATGGGCGGTTGCGATAGCGGCGATATAACCGTCCGGCGTCGGAAAGCCCTTACCTGCCTTGCGGGCCGCAACAGCAAGATCGGCATAATGGCGCGCGGCATCTGTGTCAAAGGCGAGTATTCTGCCCTGGAACAGCGGAAGCATCCCGTCAAGTGTGGCGGTGAGCTTCTGCTTGCGTCGACCATCGGGCAGCGCGCCGATGCCGAACAGGAGTTCCGCAACGGTCACGCTGGAGATGTAGAGCGTTTCCGCGGCCTGTTCGTCCAGCCAGTCGCGCACCACGGGCTCCGGCTCCGGCTTCATCGCCTCGGAGACAACATTCGTATCCAGAACGATCATTCAAAGCTCATCGGTGTCGCGGGCGTTCTGCTGCGGACCTGCTCCAGCGTCTCGAAATCGGCATTGCTTAGCCCGGCCTTGCGGCTCAACGCCGACATGGCGGAGCCGAGGCGTAGGCGTTCTGCCGGGCGAACCGCCGATTCCAGAATGTCACGAATTTCCGCCTCGGTGCTGCGGCCATGCTGGGCCGCGCGCACCTTAAGGGCGCGGTGGGTCTCGTTGGAGATGTTGCGAATGGTCACGGCGGGCATTTGATGTTATGTCCGGTAAAATGATAGCGATGATGGCAATGTACGGATTGTGCTATCATATTGCAAGCTGCGACAGCAATTGGGGGGCTGGTCCCCGTCACCCGCCAGTCGCATCACCCCTACATTAAAAGACGAGCGGAGCACCTGGTCCGATTAATTGCCGACTGCGGCGCTTCGTGCCGGAACGCGGCAGGCCCGATAGAGATCTTAGCGCTCGAGATGTGCTGAACAGGGCGGGCCAGGGGCGAATGCCCGATACCGCTCTGCGGCGTCTGGCTCGTCGTAACCGGTTAGGAATGCTCATGATCCCCGGAGAAATTCTGCCCGCAGCAGGTGATATCGAACTCAATGCCGGTGCCACCCGAAACCAATGCCGGCCTTCGCTTTGACCGGGCGCAGGCCCGCGGGGTGCGCCTCGACATCCCGTCCGGCACCGCGGTGCGCTTCGAACCCGGCCAAACCCGCGAAGTGCGCTTGGTGCCCATTGGCGGCGACCGGCGCATGTTCGGCTTCCGCAAAAAGATCATGGTTAACCTTTAGGGACACGCCATGCCAACTCGCATTTCACGCGCGACCTATGCCGACATTTACGGTCCTACTACGGGCGATCGCGTCCGCCTCGCCGATACCGAACTCTTTATCGAGGTGGAAAAGGACTTCACCTCTATGGCGAGGAGGTCAAGTTCGGCGGCGGCAAGGTTATCCGCGACGACATAGGCCAGTCTCAACGCACTCGAGCCGAGGGCGCCGTAGACACGGTCATCGCCAATGCGCTGGTAGTCGATTATCCGGCCCCGTCGCGCTACGCCAAGGCCCCGGCTCACTCGTCCGGCCCGACTTTCCCGACCACTACCACCGCTATGTCCGCCGCCGTGGTCGTCCGCGCCGGAAGAGCTGCCACTCACGTTGTCGCTTCCGCCATTGCGCCTCGCTACCGGCGCTCTCTGGTCTTCCAAGGCCGTTACCCTGTCGCAGCGTTCCGTCGCCTTGAGGGTCTCGTCGCTCCCCAACACCTCCTCCAGCTTGACCATTCGTGCCCCAGTTTTTGTTGGCCTCGGCCTGACCGGCGCCACTGCCTGCGGACGTTCAACCGACGGTGCCGTTTCTGACGGCGGCTAGCGCTTGGCCGTTTTGAGCCTGCCGCTCAGCACAACCTCGCTCGCCAGCCCAGGAACGATCTCGCCCTTGATCATAAAGATCAGTTTTGCGAACCAGGCCCGGAAACATCGAGGGGGCGGCTTCCGCTTGCATCTGCCGTTTGCCCCGGCTTCCCATCTACCACTATATCGTGGTTACGATCCTGTACCTGTACCTGTACCTGTACCTGTACCTGTACCTGTACCTGTACCACGCCCCGAACTGGACGCCCGGCAGGTGTCATGATCGGTCCAAAAACGAGATCCAGCCCTATGGCACCGTGATGTCGCGCTCCAAATGGTAGCGGGACATCACCGGTCGCACGTCTGGAGGGGGATGCCGCCCGATCTCCCTTCCGCTTCGCAAATCGACTACTTTGGACAATTCAGCTGTACTTCGGAGAGGCTGTGCTCCGGTCCGATACCGGCCGCTGTTCTGGCACGTCCAACGACTGAGCGTCAGAAGCTTACTTCAAACCTGAAGACAGGGGGTGCACCACTGTATCCTTCGCGTTTGGTGGCACGCGTCATGAAAACTCTCAAAAGTGCCTTCTGAAATGGTTTCCTGCGGTCGACGCCACCGGCTCCAGGTTTAATAGTTGCTGTTCAGCAATCAGGCCGCCACTCGTCCCCGGACAGCGTTGGCACGGCCTAGGACTACCAACTCGCCCGAAGCGCGAGAGCCTCGGACAGACTCGCGAACGTGATCGACTTGCTGAGCGCTAAGCTTGGCAAGGACCTGACCAATGCCTGGCGCTGAAACGGCCATCGCCCAATAGTCATCGAAAGTTGGGAAGACGCGTTGGGCTACGATTTCGCGGGTTTCGACGTCAATCAGTCCCGCGTCGGTCCAAAGACGCTGCAGGGCGTCGAGCCTCGCAACTTCGGAGTGCGGGGGCAATATGGGCTCTGTGCCCACGCTGCGCATGGCAAGATGAACATCCTCATACGGAAAGCCGCCTCCCTCCATATCCCAAGCATATGCGGCAACCGTGCCCCCGGGCCGAACAACACGCCGCAGTTCCGCGACCCCTTTGGCCGGATCTGGGACGAAGAAAATAACAAGCGCCATAATTGCCGCGTCGAAGGTGGCAGCCCCAAAAGGGAGCTGTGTCGCTGAAGCTAAGGTGAAGTTAGCCACACCATAGCGGTGGCGGCGTCTAGCGAACTCCAGCTGCGCCGGTGACGGATCAATCGCTTCGACTGAAGTCGGCTTGGTCCACTCAACAATCAACTCGGTGGATGCGCCGTTTCCGCACCCGATGTCCGCCCACTCAGAACCGTCTGGGACAGCTAGCCAATCAAGGAAATCTGCTCCGATCAGGGCGCTCCAGACCCCCATCATGGCCTCGTAGCCTTCGCCGTCGTCAAACCTCATCACCTCAGTCATGAGCTACTCCTGAGATCAGCAGCATACGCGCCTCAGCACGCCGGTGCTTTGGCGGATCGCTTTACATTTTGCTGGCGCGCCCTTGGCCCTGACGCCCGGACGGATTGTGCCGCCCGGGGAGTTGGCCAGATGCGAAGGATACCGTCGCGCCCATTGGAATTACTGGAACTTGTCCGCCTTCGGGTCTGACTTGCCCGGGTTGGCCAAGCTGTGAATTTCAGAGGCGTACCCGGGTCGATCGCTGTCCTTGGCCTGCCCCCTGACATACTCACCCCGAGAGGTGCCGCCTGGATAGCAATCCGTCTGGTTGCAGGCTTTGACTTGCTGTCCCCAATTGCTCTGTTGCGCCTGACTGGCGCCCACTCCGGTTGCCAACATAAAGGGCCGCGAAAATCATCACAGATTTCATCTTGACCTCCTCGCACGTCCAGCTTCCAAGAATTTGAAGGCCCAAGGGGGGGGACGTTATGGACTTGCGCCGCCAACGTCGACATGCCCGAATGGGTTAGACCAGACGGTCGCATGGCCGCGCGCGCAAGCCACAAGGCCTTCGGCGGCTAAGCGGCGGTCGGCGAACTGACTGCCATTAGGGAACCCAAAGTGCATCGGCAATGACCGGAATGGGCGCGTCGCCGACTAGCTGCAACCGACCTCATTTCCGTCATCATAGGCTCGAACAACAGTTTCCAAAAGCTGCCGGGATTCCGGCTGTCTTGGTGACAACAAGGAAGTCGTCGACGGTCGCTACGACGACCTCGGTGATTTACCCGGTGAGCGCACCTTCATTGGCAGGACGTGCGAGGATCGAGAATTTCGCCAGGACGCCGCGCGTGTATCGGGGGGCGGGCTGGCGCCAGGCCGATCTGCGGCGTGCCAGCTCGGCTTCGTCGACTTCGAGCTGCAGGAGCTGCCGATGGGCATCGATGGTGATGATGTCCCCTTCAAGGACAAGCGCGATCGTTCCCCCTTCGTAAGCTTCAGGGGCAACATGACCGACGACCATGCCCCAGGTGCCTCCCGAGAAGCGTCCATCGGTGACGAGGCCGACGCTGTCGCCGAGACCACGGCCGATAATGGCGGAGGTCGGAGCAAGCATCTCGGGCATGCCCGGTCCACCTTTGGGACCCAGATACCGCAGAACGAGCACATCTCCGGACCTGATCTTGTCGCCAAGGATCGCTTCCATTGCTGAATCTTCATCCTCGAAGACGCGCGCCGGGCCGGAGATAACGGGACTTTTGAGGCCCGTGATCTTGGCGACAGCGCCATTTTCGGCAAGGTTGCCTTTCAGGATGGCTAGGTGCCCCTCGGCGTAAAGCGCTTCGGCGATCGGATGAATCACATCCTGATCGGACCGGGGTTCATCAGGAACCTTCCCCAATTCCTCTCCTATGGTGCGTCCAGTCACCGTCATGCAGTCTCCATGGAGGAGGCCTGCGTTGAGCAGGATCTTGAGAACCTGGGGCACGCCGCCGGCCTTATGCAGGTCAACGGCCATGTACTTGCCGGACGGCTTGAGGTCGCAGATGACAGGGACCTTGCGCCGTACCCGCTCGAAATCATCCAGGGTCCACTCGACATCGGCAGCGCTGGCGATCGCGAGATAATGCAGCACGGCGTTGGTGGAGCCACCCGTCGCCATGATCACCGTCACGGCATTTTCGATGGACTGGCGGGTGATGATATCTTTGGGCTTGATGCCCTTCTTGACTGCCTCGACCAACACCCTTCCAGACTCTGCAGCGCTATCCACCTTTTCCTGATCGGGATTGGCCATGTTGGCGGAGTAGAGCAGGGACATGCCGAGCGCTTCAAACGAGGAACTCATGGTGTTGGCCGTGTACATCCCGCCGCACGAGCCGGTCGTGGGGCAGGCATTGCGTTCGATGCCCTGGAAATCTTCCTCGCTGATCTTTCCGGCCATGTATGACCCTACGGCTTCGAACGCGGACACGATGGAGAGGTCCTGTCCTTTCCATCTGCCGGGTTTGATGGTGCCGCCATAGACGTAGATGGCAGGGACATTAGCGCGCACTATGCCGATCATGCCGCCAGGCATATTCTTGTCACAGCCGCCCAGAACCAGAACGCCATCCATCCACTGTCCCTGGACGGAAGTTTCCACGCAATCGGCGATAACCTCGCGCGAGACCAGCGAATACTTCATGCCTTCAGTGCCCATCGACATGCCATCCGATATGGTCGGCGTGCCGAAGATCTGGGGGTTCGCGCCGGCTTCCCGGATTGCTGCGACCGCTGCATCGGCTAGCGGCTGTAGACCTGCATTGCATGGCGTGATGGTGGAATGCCCATTGGCAATGCCGATCATCGGCTTGTCGAAGTTTGCCTTCTCGTAGCCTAGGGCATAATACATCGCGCGGTTGGGTGAGCGGGCGATGCCTTGGGTGATGTGTTTCGACCTGTCGTTGTGGGGCACGTGCCGTTTCCTCTAATGAGCTATTTCTCGCAGAGGATATTGCCTGGTTCAGGCCGTGTGAAACACTGAAATCACTCGACCTCTACGTCGTAGAGAATATGACTTGGATTTGCGCCTGAACCGCGCAGGGACTGTCGGAGGCTTTAACTCCCAAGTAGGATAGAGCCTGATGAGTAAGACAACGAACAAGTTTTCCCCCGAGGTGCGGACCCGGGCGGTGCGGATGGTGCTGGAGCATGGCGTGGAGTATCCATCGCGCTGGGCGGCGGTGGTTTCGGTTTCCCAGAAGATCGGCTGTTCGGCCCACACCCTGAACGATTGGGTGAAGAAGGCCGAGGTCGATGGTGGCCGGCGTGCTGGCGTGCCCAGCGAGGTGGCTGAGAAGCTCAAGGCTTTGGAGCGAGAGAACCGGGAACTGCGGCAGGCCAACGAGATCCTGCGCAAAGCCTCCGCATATTTTGCCCAGGCGGAGCTCGACCGCCCACTGAAGCGATGATCGCCTTTATCGACGAACATCGTGGGCATTGTTGAGCGCTTGAGGCACAACAGCGGGCGTTAAGCGCGGCGTCTGACCGGCAGGGGCTGCAAGGCAAACAGTAAAGCCCCGGCGATGCTTAGAAGTCCGAGGAAGACGATAACGCCTCCGGTTCCGCCAAGTGCCACCACAGGTGCAGAGATTGCCTGGATAATCGCTGCCCCAGCAAAGAAGGCGAGGTTTACCGCGGCCAGCGCCTTTCCGGTATCTGCAGGTGCGACCGACTGACGCCCCAATGTGAAGAGCAGCGGTTGCACCGAAACGGCAACTCCAAACACGATCAGCAGCGTCAGGTCGTAAAGCGCCGAGAACCCTGCTATGACACCGAGCGGCAGCAAAAGCAGCATCACGCCCGCCACTACGTGTCCCGCAACCAGCAGCAGGTTTGTGCTGCCGGCGCGTCGAGCCAGGATCCCGACAAGCATTGGCATGACGATCAGCATGAGCGTGAGGGCCAGCATCACATTTCCCGCATCAAGCCGGTTCAATCCGCGCTCTTCCATTAGCCATGGTCCGGCCCAGACACCTCGAATGCCGATCACCACAGCGAATGACACGAACGCCAGGCTCACCACGCCCCGCAGACTCTGCGAGCGCCCGATGCGAAGGACTTGGACGAACTCAGACCCGATCGATTCCATTGTTGTTGATGCCGACCGCTGCTCTCGCAGCCGGATGGCGGCTGCAACCGCCACGAGGCCGGCCATGACGAGTGGCACGACGAAGGCAGTACGCCAGCTGAACGTCTCGATAAGCCAAGCCGTCGGGCTGGCCGACAGCAGCATTCCGCTGTTGCCCACCGCAAGAATAAAGGCTGACCATAGCGGAAAGCTGGCTCCATCCTGCGAGCGTGCGGCATAGGTCAGTGGACAGAGCAGCATGCCAGAGCATCCGAGGCCAAGTACTGCCTGACCGATAAGGAACATTAGCGTGCTGTGCGCCACGGCGGTGATCGCTGCACCGCAGCCGATGGTGGCAATCAGCACTAGAAACACTGACCGCACACTGAAGCGATCAAGCGCGACGCCGACCGGGATTTGTCCTGCGGCAAAGGCGAGATGATAAATTCCGGTCATCGCAGCGACTTCACCCGCCGACACCGCCAGGCTCTGGGCGATCACATCGGTCGATACGGCGGGCATGGTGCGCACCAAGTTCGAGATGGTGTGCCCCAAGGCCAGGATGGAGAGTGTGCCGGCCCCGGTGAGCAGCGCCGTCCTGCTTCGTGTCACAGCGTAGTTTTTATCGGTGACGCTCACAACTGCACTCCATCATTGGCGAAGCGTTGGTGGGATCTCAGGATACGGACATCACCGGCGCTTCCGTAGCATTTGCGTCGCCTTCCGGAATCTCGCTCCAATAGGCCTCATGCTCTTGGCACGGCCTGTTCTACGGCGCTTGTTGCGGACAAGGACCTGGTTTTCCCTTGATTTTGCGGTGTGCAGGTCTTTTCTGATGCGGCAGCAGGCGATTTTATCGTGGTCGGACCACCAACACGTCCGAAACCACCCGCTCGACTATTCGAGGCCCATAGCCGCCAACCAGATAGTGAAAAAGCCGCCCACGTGGGTAGGCTCCGATCACTGTTAAATCGACCCTGTTGTCAGCGGCGTATCGACCGAGCATTTCCGCCGGGTCCCCATGTTCTACGTAAGTGGCGACCTTGGCCTTCACAGAGTCCGCCAGAGCCGCTCTATCGATGAAGTTGCGGATAGTTTCCTTCTCCAGAGCGCCAAATTCATGCCCCAGTGGACTGTCGGACATGAGCGATCGATACGGGACGTCGAACGAGTGCAGAAGAGCCAGCGAGGCAGCGGGGAACAGGCTGGCGGCGCTTTCCAATGCTACCAAGGCCTCTTCAGTAAAGTCGGTGCCGACGACTATCTTGCGGTAATCGTGCCTGGGTCGATTCTTAATGACGAGGGTCGACGTTGGCGCGGATCTGAATAGCGCATCGAGCGTGGCCCCGCCGCCAATCATCCCACGGCGACTTTCCCCGACGATTATCAGATCAAACTGTTCTTTCCTTGCCAGATCCACGATGGCAGCACCAGGCTCACCATCGAGAATGCGAATCTTCGCCGTTGGAAACGTCGCAAGATCCGCTCGAATATCGCTTTCGATATTCACCTTGCGATCTGATGATCGTCGCCACGACGGGCGTTCGTCATAGTCAGGCCAGGACAACTCGGAGGCTAGTACATGAATCACCGTCAGCTCGGCGCTCCAGGTATTGGCGAGCATGATGGCTCGAGCGAGTGCCCGATCGCTCTGCGCGCTCAGATCCGATGCAACAAGGATGCTTGAGGGAGGCGTCAAAACAGCTTCGTCAGACACTTTCTTTCTCCTGTGTTACCTTCATTGCCCTAGTCGCCTTTGGGCAGACTTTAAGCGAGTTGGCTCCGGCGGTCATGCACGAGCCGCTCCAGTTCTTTTTCCCTTGCAGCCTTGGGTCCTACTTGAGCCGTCGGCTCAGGAGCCAAGCTCTCCTCCCTGATCCCTCCGATGCCATGGCGATGTTCGGCCGGGGTTGGAGTAACCCCTGCGACGATCTTGGCGATGTGCGGAATTTCACCTCGGGTAATGCCTATATCGCGGAGTGCGGCATCGTTGAGCCGCGTGAGAGCTGTTTCCGTACGTCCGACCTGGAGTCGCGCCAATGCCGCTGCCGCGTGTCGTTTGATCGTGGATAGAACGGGAGACAACCGCTTGCTGGTTGCGTGCCGCAATGAATAGTCCGCATGGGATGCATGCTTAGGTGTCGGGTAAACACCGATGACTTCAATAGTTTCGACTTCCTCTCCGGCAGGAAAAGAAATGCTCTGGCCTACGCGCATTCCCAGGAGGGCCAGTCCTCTTTCTTGCTGTAAAGAAATTGAAGACCCCCTTGTTGGCGAGGGAGTGCCCCAGCTTAGAGCATGTTCAGCCTCATGCTTCCCATCGATGACATACCGCACCTTGGATTTACTGGTCACCAAATCCCCACGATTAGCCGCCGGGTGAAGGATCACCGCCGTTTCGAGTTTTCGACGCAGGAGATGTGCGAGCGGTGTGCGGCTACCTGAAAGTGTGCACATCAGCCGCTCGAGCATCCCGTGGTCGTCGGAGGTAAGAGTAGTTGGATGATTTATCTGCACGACGATACTCCGTTCCAATGTCACAGCGCCGACAGGTTTCGTTGGCCCGTAGTTCTGCATGCCCCGAGGCGGGCAGAGGCATCTGCCCAGGCCCACGTCATTGTGCATGCTGAGAATGGCCGCTTCGCCTGTAGAGGAGTCCGGCGCCTTCGGCGGCAGCAACCAGATATCCCCGCGCCGCTTCCGCCGAGGCCAGATTCTCTACGGCGCTTTGGCAAACGGCGTAGGCACGTCGATACTCTCGGGTCCGGGCGCCGCGCCAGAACCTCTCGAGGTAGTCCAAAGCGTCAGCTGCGTTGTTTACGCGGAAGGTCCGCGTGGATTTCACGTTCGATTTGAGTGTTACTGGAGAAGCAAAATTTCTCAATCCCATGCCCCTATCTCCTATTTTTCTTTCTATCAAAAGAAATGGCCACGGAAGAATAATATTCAAGTATATGCGACAAATTGACATCTGTTTAAAAGAAGGGGCGCCTATTCTTCACATGCCTTGTTATTTGATTTGTGATCGGTATATACGTTTTATCAGTGAGATTTGAATGGAGAATTCGATGATCGGAGTCAAAATTACTGGTCGACTGATTGCGGCTGCACGCGCTTTGGTCGGCGTGCCTCAAGACGACTTCGCTGCTGTCGCCGGTCTGACCCCCGTAGAGATGCAACATCTGGAAGCCAGCGGGAGTGCCAGGGTAACGAACGTCGATCAGCTCGTGGCCATTGCCAGGGCTCTCGACTACTACGGCGTCGTCGTCATCGAAGAGGGCGAGGGTATGGGCGCAGGCGTACGCCTGAAGTTTTCCCGCACAGATGTCCTACAGATCACTCGTCTTGAATCGGAGGGTGGCGCAATCGGGGCCGACGACTCTCCGTGAGGCGGACCAAGCGGCATCAAGCTGCGCTCGGTCCCGGATCGTCGTCGTCGCCATGGAACTGACGTACAGTGGCGAGGACAGGCGATGGTTCTCGGCTTGATACAAGAGCAAGCTTTGGTCGAGAGGCAGAAGAAGCGTGCCGAACGCTGAGAATTCGCAGCAACTCTGTCGAGCCATCTGAACAAAGTGCCGCCACCGCTTGGCCCAGACGTGCGCCGATCAGTGCAGCGCCATGACGCGACGTGAGCAGGAGAGTTGAACCGTCTATCGTCTCGTCTGGTCCTGATACGATAGTCCGGTCTTGGGGAAGACTGGAGCCGACGCGGTAGCGAACACGGCTCCTGAGCATAACGACATCGGCCGGAAGATCGGCAAGCGGCACGATTGATGCGCGGGAGAGCTTCTCCGATATGAAGGCTCTGCCTCCTGGGAATGGCTCGGCTGGGCCATGAACTGCATGTTCAAGCAAAGTGTAGTCGTGAATGGTCAGCACGACAGGAAGTTGAGGCTGCATGAGAAGTCTCCGGGACGAGAACGGTATGACTTGATCCCCTGACCCGGAGGCTAACCTCAGTGGATCAGGGGCAAGGTCCTTCCTTGGACGCGCCGGAGAACTGGGTGCACTTGCTGCATTTTAAGCTTCTGCTCTTGCGCCGGTCGTTTGGATCACCGACAGCACTGTCAGGACGTTTTTGCGGCCATCGCGCGCTTCCCAGGTGATGGACTGCCCAGTTCTGAGCCCGATCAGTGCTGCCCCGATCGGCGTAAGGACGGAGACTTTGCCTTCGGAAATGTCGGCATCAGCGGGGCATACCAACGTGACGGTCTTCCGATTGTCATCGTCCGTGCGATACTGCACTCGCGACCCCATGCGAACGATGTCCGGGTTCAGCTGGGTGTCGGGAACCACTCGAGCACGCTCCATTTCATCAAGCAGGCTCTCTGCTGCAGCCGAAGAACCTGCAGCAGCCATGGCCAGAAGCTGGCGGTGTTCGGATTGTGCGAGGACGATCTGCGGACGCAGGTTGCGCATGGGTTTCTCCGCGCTAGGGCGACTGAGCGGTCCAATAGAACCGATAGGGTGACTGAAATGAAAAGCATTACCCTCCCTAAACCGCGCCGATCCGGGCGGTCTAGGGCAGATATCCCTCGACCGGAATAGTCCGGCGCGAAAACGCGGCGAAAATGGATAGGGTGGGGCTCATGGCCGTAAGGTAAATCGCAATAAACTAAAGTCAAGCAGGCAAGGCGAAGCCGGCTCGGCCGTTCGGCCACCACCTGTTGTGCAAGCAAGCTAACCCGCGCATCGACGCAAACCGGAGGTACGGCTATGGCGCTTGCAGCCCCACGGATAGACCATCTGCGCCAAGACCGGCGCCACCATGGCACCATGGGTTCCTATCGCTCGCCGGCATCCTCATTGCTTTGTCGCCACCCCCATGCCCGCGTCGGAGGATTGGATCACCCGGTGAGGACGTGCGTGATCCTCGAAAGGCGATCGATCTGGAGGGATCTCGAGCGGATGCGTGCGCCTTCTGCCTCACGATGTCATCCACCTCTATGACAACGTCCGCAGCGGATCGCCTCTGCTCGTCGTCTGATTTCCCGCAACATCCGCTACGGGCGCTTGTTCGCCCGGCCATCCACGAAAAGCTGTTGCGGCCGGCTGGGCCGCCGGAACGTCATGACCATCGAAGGTGGGGCAGGATCGGCGTCTGGCTTCGATCAACGGCCTGTTTGATGCACGCGAACCACTTCTTGTATCGCTCAGGAAGCGAGTGACCCGTTCATCTTCTCACCAGTTCATGAGGGTTGGTGCCTGTGTCCGGGTGATCTCAGGATTACCGGGGGCCGGTTCATCTTCGCCAAGCTCAGTTGCAAAAAAGGAAGGGCTGTCACGTCAGCCAGGGGAGACACTTGACCGTTAGCCTTTCTGCGGCAATGCGGCCTGTCAACCAGGTCGGGTGGGGTCGCACGACCGGTGGGGCCGAGGAGCGGGGAGGGGCGTTGACAATAGCCGCCAAGGGGTAGGGAGGAAGGCGCGGGCTGGATCGACGGTTGGGAACCCTGGGCCCGGGGCCGCCGATCGCGGCGGATGCGGCGCGTCGTTGATGATGGGCGCCGCCTGTCCATGACAGGCTCGATCGGGCCGTTCGGCTTCGGGAGAGGTCCGGCCGGCGAGGGAAATGATCGATAACGGATGAGATAATACCGCTCGCAGTCGTCGACCCCTCCCGACCCATGGTTGCCCTGCTGCCTCGCTTCAGCCATCCTCTCGGAGCCGCTCTGCAGGTCGTGCAGACATGGCAGACCAAGTCGTGGCGGCCGCTGTCGCCATTGTGACGATGACTATGGCTCCGGCGAGCGAGACGATTTGCAGTGCTTGTACGGCAAAGGGGATGTCGAGCAGGAAGGAGCTCGCGGCCCAGGAGCCAGCAAGGGCAATCGCGGCTGACAGGAGTGCCGCGATGACTCCGAGGAGCGCATACTCCACCAGGAATGCTCTGAGCACGAAGCCACGCCGCGCTCCCATTACTTTCATCACAACGGCATCGGCCTCGCGCTGGTGACGGCCAACGCTAAGGGCACCGGCCAGTACCAACACCCCCGAGATGACGGCGGTAGCGCTGACAGCGGCAATTGCGTCGACCAACCCGTCAAATACGGACTGCACGCGGGCCAGGGCCTCTCCCACGGGGACGAAGGTCAAATTCGGAAGGGCAGCGATCAGGCCAGCTTCAACGCTCGCTGCCGCCCCCGGCGAGGTCGTGATGGTGCCGAAATAGGATTGCGGCGCACTCTCGACCACGCCAGGGGAGACAATGATCCGGAAGTTGAAGGTGGGGCTGCGCCAGTCGATGGTGCGAAAGCTTGCGACGGTCATCGTCAGCGGCCGCCCGGCGATGGTGAGGGTGATGGTGTCGCCCAATGCGAGCTGCAGCCCGTCCCGCATGTCCGTGCTGAGAGAGACCAGTGGGTCTCCGGAATAATCGGCCGGCCACCATTTGCCCTCCTCGAGCACGGTGCCGGGCGGGACCTCTGAAGACCAGGTGAGAGCCGTATCGCCGCGGAACAGGTCTGCAAGACCGCGCGGCACGTCCTCGCTCGAGGGCGCCGGCGCTCCGTTTATCTCCGTGATGACGCCACGCAACATGGGATTTGTTGTCAGCGTCGTGACCTGCCGCGACCCGGCAACGAGGGCCTCCAGAGCGCCTGTCGTGTCGCGGTCCATGTCCAGCACCACGAAGTCGGGAGCCCCGTCGCTGACTTGAGTGGCTATCTGGTCATTGATGTTCGACTGGGTGGTAACGATGAGCAGAAGCAGCGACAACCCCATGCCCATCGACACGAGAACGGTGGTGGTTGGTGCGCTGGGGCGGATAATGGCCGACACCGCCAACCGCAGGAGGCGCAGCCTTGGGACTGGCGCGTTCGACAGACCGTACAGCAGCAGGCCGGCTGAGAGGCGCAACAGGGCAAGGGCCACCAGCGTCGCCGCGAAATAGATCGCCACCAGTCGAGCATCATTGGCGATGAGGAGAGTCAGGCCGAACAGTGCCGCGAGCCCCAAAAGGAGCGGTCCTATGGCGGAAGGGGCGGCCAGTCTGCGCCAGGCCAGCCGCTCCATCGCGCTGCTCGATCCCGCGCGGAAGAGTTGCGCCGGGCGAATGGATCGCGCCTGCAACAGCGGGATCCAGGAGAAGGTCAGCGCGGTGACCAGGCCGATCGCGGCGGCGGCCAGCATGGCTTGGAAGTCCAGTGTCGGCGGCAGGTCGATGCCGATCAGGCTCGAGAGCAAAGGCAGCAGCACCAGGCTCGCCGCGGCCACCAGGGCCAGTCCGATCGCAATCGCAACCAGGGAGAGAAGAGCGATCTGCACAAGAAAGTGGAACAGTATGCGGCTGCCCTTGGCGCCAAGGGACCGCATGGTCGCAATCGCCCCCTGACGCTCGCCGATATAGGCGGCTACGGCATTGGCCGCGCCGAGGCCACCCACGACCATGGATGAAAGGGAGACCAGCAGCAGGAAATTCCCGAAAACCCCGATGAACCGCGAGATCGTCGCCGTCGCCTCTCGAGGCGAGCGAACCTGCCAGTCCTCATTCGGGAAAGCGTTCTCCAATGCCCCGCGCGCAGCCTCGAAATTGCCGTCCGGCAGCAAGACCTTGTACCGGAACTGGCTGAGCACCCCCTCCTCGCGCAGGCCCGCCGGTGCCAGGGCAGCGCTGGAGATGAGGGCGGGGGCGCCGAGCTGAAAGCCCGCCGTCGCCTGATCGGGCAGCGCCTCGATGATTCCGCGCAACTCGACATCGAGAGTGCCGACACGGACAGTCGCGCCCACGTCCGCATCCAGCCGCAGCGCCGCCTGGTGGGAGAGGAGCAAGCCGAAGCGACCGTTCTGGTTGGCCAGAAGGTCGGAAATGTTCCCGCGCGGCGAGCCTGCCGCAAGGCCGACCTGCCCCACCAGCGGATAGGCGCTGGTGACGGCGCGAAGCGACAGGAACGCTGTCTTGCCATTGGCTGCGGCTTGGGCGTTGAGGTTCACCTCGCGGCTGACAGGTCCCAACCTGTCGAGCGCAGTGACCACTTCCTCGCCTATGTCGCTGCGCAGGGAGCGTAGTTCGAGGTCGCCTCCCAGGAGGAGGCGGGCATCCCCTTCGATGGCAGCTTCTACGCTGCTGCGAACCGCACTGACGGTGCCGATGGCGGCCACACCCAAGGCGAGACACGCGACAAGAATGACGAACCGGCGCGCACCGCCGCGCAGGTCAATCAGTGCGACGCGCAACCAGCCCCCGAGGCGTCTCATCAACCGCCCGCTTCCACTTCGCGCAATTCACCACGATCCAATTGCATGCGGCGATCGGCGCGCATGGCGAGGCCATTGTCGTGCGTAATCAGCAGCACCGCCATGGTGTTGCGGCGGGCAAGACCGAATAAAAGGTCAATGGCAGATGCTGCGGTCTGTTGGTCCAGGTTGCCTGTCGGTTCGTCGGCCAGAAGAAGCCTGGGGCGGGTCACGATCGCCCGGGCCAGGCCTACCCGTTGTTGTTCGCCACCCGAAAGGGCGCTGGGAAGGTGAGTCTCCCGCTCGGACAGTCCCACCTCGGCGAGCGCCGACCGTGCGCGTGCCCTGATCTCGGCTAAAGGAAGGTCGTCGAAAGCGATTTCGAGCGCAAGCGCGACGTTTTCAAGTGCAGTCATGGACGGGATGAGGTGGAAGTTCTGGAACAGGATTCCGATATTCTGCCGGCGCACATCGGCAAGTTGGTCTTCGTTGAGCCCGCCAAGGTTCTTTCCGCCGACGGACACCAACCCATCACTGGCTTTTTCGAGGCCACCGAGCACCATGAGCAGGCTGGTCTTGCCGCTGCCCGATGGCCCCACCACCGAAATCACCTCGCCTGGCTTTATCGCAAACGTGATGGACTTGAGGATATGAAGCCCGCTGCCACCGGACATAAGGTGCAGGTTCATGTGCTGTGTGCGGGCGATGGTGTCGATCATAGGGATGGCGGGGAAGTGTCGAAACGATTGAGGGGCAGGATCCGTTGAAGACAAGATGGTGGCAGCGCGCGGTCTGCGCAATGGTGTTGCTCTGCACGGCCTCGGCATTGACCCAGCCAGCGCTGGCCAATGCCCCCAGAATTCTTCTCTACGGCGATTCACTGCTGGCGGGACTGGGCCTTCCCGCCGACCAGAGCTTTATGGGTCAGTTGCAGGCTGCGATGAACGCACGGGGTGTGGATGCCGATCTGGTCAACGCCAGTGTTTCGGGTGACACCACGGCGGGCGGCTTGGCTCGGCTCGACTGGACTTTGGCCGACAGGCCGGATGCCGTTATCCTCGGGCTCGGCGCCAACGATATGCTGCAGGGGCGTCCACCGGCCAAAGCCCGCGCAAACCTCGAGGCGATCATGGCTCGGCTCGATGAGCTCGATGTGCCGGTTTTGCTCTTGGGCATGAAGGCCAATCGCGGTCTCGGTGGCGATTATGTGGAGCAATTCGATGCCATCTATCCCGAGTTGGCGCAGGAGCATGGAGCCTTGCTTTACCCGTTTTTCCTGGAAGGCGTGGCGCTGAACCCCGAGTTGAACCAGCCCGACGGCCTCCATCCAAACGCCGACGGTGTTGCCGTGATCGTCGCCGGTTTGATGCCAGCTGTGAAGGAATTGGTCCAGCAGGTGGAGCCCTGAGTCTTCAGGGCAATCCCCGCGAAGCGTCGTAGGAACTGAGCGCGCCCGCCGCCGGGCGAAGTGTTGGAAGCCTAAGAAGATTCTCAAGCACCAAGTGACGGCAGTACGGTCCCGAACCGGACCGGCAACAAGACCAGGTCAACTGCCGGCTACGGGCAGCTCTCGCTTGTGCGCCGATTTACCGTAGGCCTGCATGATCCGATCGCGCCCCACGGCGCTGACCTGCTTGCCCTCAAGAAAGTCATCGATCTCGTCGTAGGTGACGCCATAGGCGTCCTCGTCGGGCCGGAGCGGCGCGTTGTCTTCAAGGTCGGCTGTCGGCACCTTGCTGACCAGCGCACCGGGAACTCCCAGGTGGTTGGCGATGGCCCTGACCCGGCGCTTGTTGAGGCCGGCAAGGGGGAGGATATCTGCGGCGCCGTCGCCGAACTTGGTGAAGAATCCCATCACTGCTTCCGCTGCGTGGTCGGTGCCGATGACCAGCCCCTTCAATCCACCAGCCAGGGCGAATTGTGCAATCATGCGCTGCCGCGCCTTGACGTTGCCCAGGAGAAAATCTTCCTGCGCCGTATCTGTTGGCACAAAGCCGGCGGCCTTGATCTGTTGCCACATGGCGTCGGCTGCAGGTTTGATGTCGACCGTGAAGACTCGGTCGGGGCCGATCGCCGTCAGGGCGGCCTGTGCGTCATGTTCATCGGCCTGAACACCGTACGGCAGGCGGACGGCCACGAACTGCGTATCCCGCCCTTCCTCGCGCAGCTCGCGCACGGCCTGTTGAGCGAGCATGGCGGCAGTTGTCGAGTCGATGCCGCCGCTGATGCCGAGGACGTATGTCTTCATGCCAGAGTTTGAGAGATAGCCCTTAAGGAAGTCCACGCGGCGCTTCGTTTCCTGCCGGGCGTCGAACTTCGGTGCCACACCAAGGGCGGCGATGATGTCCTGCTGTGTGGTCATAAGGTCCTCCAGTGCCTGCAGTTAATGCCACGACCCTGGAAGCGTTGCCAGTTGGGCGCGCTTCCTGGGAGCGGTTCGAACGCAACCCGGTTAAGTCAGCAACAAATTGCGGATGGCGGGTGGTTGGCTGCGGAGCTCCGACCGTGGGGGTCTGAGCGCAGACAAAGGTGCGGGGATGTTCTTCCGCACGGATGGACCGCCATTTTTTCGGACGTTCACTCGATCCCGAGTTCATGGATGACCGAGCGAATATGCGCGAGCCCCCTGCGATAGCCAGGGACATCGAAGTGCTCGAGCATGAGCGGGACGTCCCGTCCGAGACGGTGGATTTCGCTGACATAGGCGCCATAGTCAAGGTTTCCCTGGCCGGGCGGCACCTCGTCGATGTGGAACGAAACCGTCCCCGGCCCGCCTTGCATGACAATGTCCTTGGCGTGGCAGGAGACGACCCATGGCCCCAAGAGTTCGAAAGCCTCCCGGATCATGCGGCCGGTGTTGAAATAAAGACGCGGCGTGATGACCATGTTGACGGCGTCTATATGGGCACCGAACGCGGGCCGGTCGATCGCCTTGAGGAGCTTGAGATAATTTTGCGCGGTGTCGGTCACCAGCCACGGCACCATTTCAAGAGAGAACTTCGCCCGCTTCGGCTTGACGGCATCGATTATGTAGCGCGCGGTCTCGACCGCTCTATCAAATCCGGCATCGGTCTGATTGTCCGGGTGAGGACCATAGTCGTAATTGTCGCTGAGTTTCCATGCGTCACCAGCATGGCCTGCAGTGCCATGAAAGGCTACGCAGGACCTTGCCCCTAGTTCATCGGCCAGCGCCAGTTGATGGACCGCATAGTCCAGATTGTCCTTACGCGTTGCCTCGTCATGCGCGATCAGATTGCGCCACGCGCCACCTTCGGCGATCACGACGTCGGCGGCCGCCATTGCCCGAACCAGCGCATCTATCTCGTCGCGACTTTCAATGTTGATGTTGGGCACATAGGCAGCGTTATAACCGAAAGCGACATGAGCGTTGGCATAGGCATCAGGATCGCCAGTGTAGTCGATGCCGTAGCCTCCAATCCGGAACGCCATTTTCTGCCTCCATCCCTTGGCTCAGCCGATACTATCTCCGTATCCATCTGGGTCATACTCCAGCGCCACGCCACGCGCCGCAAGACCGCGGTTCGGGCGGCGGTCCAAAGCGACCGACCAACTCTCGCCAGCAGGCGGCTCGAGGGTGGCAGACTGGCTTCCGCCTCTCTTGACCGGAAACGGTCCAACTTGGCCGGAGCCAGCCCGCTGGCGGCGGCCGGACGCTGCAAATCGCTGGCCTGCAGTCTTGCGCCAATAGGTTGAAAGAACGCTGCTCCTCTGCTGTTCCGCCCAAAGCCTTCCTAACAGGATGGAAGGAATTGAAGTGGAGTGGTGGGCGCAGCGTAATGCCAGCTAGTCCGGCATCGGGCGGATGAAATGGTTGTCGCCGACCTGCTGCACGTCCGGCTGAGGCAGGGCGGCCTGGCGGCGGATGTGGTCGATGCGGCTCAACTCGATGTCGAAGCGCGTATCGTCGAAGCGCCGGTCGGGGTCGGGGACGGCGGATAGGAGGAGGCGCGTGTAGGGGTGCTGCGGATCGTCAAGCACGCTGTCCATGGCGCCCCATTCCACGATCTGCCCGGCATACATCACCATAATGTCCTCGGCCACGTAGCGGGCCGTGGCGATGTCGTGGGTGATGTAGAGGAGCGCGACGCCGAGCTCCTTCTTCATCTCGTTGAGAAGATTGAGAATGCCCAGCCGCACCGAGACGTCGAGCATGGAGGTGGGCTCGTCGGCCACGATGACCTGCGGATTGACCGCCAGGGCCCGGGCAATGGAGATGCGCTGGCGCTGGCCGCCGGACAGCTCGTGTGGGAATTTGGCGACGACTTGTTCGGGATCGAGGCGGACGAGGCGGAGCAGTTCCTCGATCTTTGCCTTCCGCTGGGCGCTGTCGAGATCGCGCTGATGGAGGCGCAGCGGGCGCTCGAGGTGGTGGCGTATGGAGCGGGCGGGATTGAGCGAGGAGAACGGGTCCTGGAACACCATCTGCACCGAGGTGCGGTAGGCGCGAAGGCCCTTAGCATCGGCCTTACCCATGGGCTGGCCGCGGAACAGGAGGCGTCCCTCGTCGGGGTGGTATTCACGCATGATGAGGCGGGCGGCGGTGGTCTTGCCCGACCCGGATTCGCCCACCAGCGCCAGGGTGCGCCCGGCATGGAGGCCGAAGGAGATTGAGCGGGCCGCGACGACCTGTTTATCGCCGTGGCCGAACACCTTGGTGACGTTATCGAGCGCGAGAATGGGGGCGGCGTCGATCATGGCGTTGCCTCCGCCGCGATCTGCGCGCCATGCAGGCGCGGCATCGAGGCCCAGAGCTTTCGCGTATAGGGGTGCTGCGGATGGCGGTAGATTTCCTCGGCCGCATTTGCCTCGACCAGTTCGCCCTCGAGCATGATGCCGATGCGATCGCTGACCTGGACCATCAATCCCAGATCGTGGGTGATGAAGAGGACCGAAAAGCCGAGCTCCTTGCGCAGCACGTTGATGCGCTGGAGGATTTCGCGCTGCACCACCACGTCGAGCGCGGTGGTGGGCTCGTCCATGATGAGGAGCTTGGGATTGAGCGCAAGGCAGATGGCGATGACGATGCGCTGCCGCATGCCGCCCGAGCACTGGTGCGGATAGGCGGTGAGTCGGTCGGGTGAGATGTCGACGAGTTTGAGGAGTTCGGCGGCGCGCTCGCGCGACTGCTTGCGATTGAGCCCGGCATGGGTCTTGAGCACGTCGTAGAACTGGCTCTCAATGGTCAGCACCGGGTTGAGCGAATTCATGGCGCTCTGGAACACCATGGCGACTTCGCGCCAGCGGAAATCGCGCAGTTCCTCGTCGCCGAGATCGAGGACGTTGCGCCCCGCGACGAGGATCTGGCTGCCGGAGCGGATCAGGGCCGGCGCGCGGTGGAGGCGGCTGATGGCAAAGGCGATTGTGCTCTTGCCGCAACCGGACTCGCCGGCAAGGCCGAAGAATTCGCCGGGCGCGACGTCGAAGCTGACGTCCTTGACGGCGGTGAAGTCTTTTTCCGCGCCGACATAATCGATGGTGAGATTGCGGACCGAGAGCACGGGCTGGGTCATACCTTGCCCTCCCCCAGACGCACCATGCGTGTCCACCGGCCGAGCATGCCCCCAGTGCGCAGGCGCGGATTGGCGATTTCGTCGATGGCGAAGTTGATGAGCGCAAGGCCAAGGCCGAGTACGGCCAGGGCTACGCAAGGGGCGAGGAGATCCCACCAGGCACCCACCGAAAGAGCCGAGGAGTTCTGGGCGTTGTAGAGCATGATGCCCCAGGAGACGGTGTTGGGATCGCCAAGGCCCAAAAATTCCAGCGTTGCCTCGGTGATGACGGCGAAGATGACGCTGCCTATGAAGTTGATGCCGACGATGGAAATGAGATTGGGGAAAATCTCGAAGGCCATGATGCGCCAGCCCGGTTCGCCCAGCATTTCGGCGGATTTGACGAAATCGCGCTGGCGGATGGACATGGTTTCGGACCGGGTGACGCGCACGCCCCAGGCCCAGGAGGTGAAGCCCAGAATGACCGCGATCACAAGGGGACTGGCCTGCCCGATAAAGGCCGCAAGCACGAGGAGCAGCGGCAGGTTGGGCACCACCAGCACCATATTGGTGAAGAAGTTGATGACCTCGTCGACGACGCCGCCCTTGTAGCCGGCAATGATGCCGAGAATGGTGCCGATGACGGTGATGAGGAGGCCCGCGCCGAAGCCCACCGCGAGCGAGACGCGTGCGCCGTAGACGAGCCGCGAAAAGACGTCGTGGCCAAGCCGCGTCGTGCCCATCCAGTACTCCCACGAGGGCGCCTGGTGCGGGCGCCCGACGCGCTTGACGGGGCTGTATTCGGTCAGGAGGGGCGCGAAGACGGCGATGAGGATGACCAGCACCAGGATGGCGAGGCCAAAGAGGGCCTTCTTGTTGTTCAGCAGTTGCTTGGAGAGCGACATGGATTAGGCCTTCTTCAAGCGGGGATCGAGCAGGACATAGCTGAGGTCGACGCCGAAATTGGCGACCAGCATAGCCCCGGTCATGATGAGGAGCTGCCCCTGGATGACGGGGTAATCGCGCGCCAGGATCGCCTGGTAGAGTGTGTTGCCGAGGCCGGGATAGTTGAACACCACTTCGGTGACGAGCGAGCCGCCGAGCACGGTGCCGAGCGCGATGGCAAAGCTTGAGACGGTGGGGAGGAGCGCGTTGCGAGCGGCGTACCACAGCATGACGCGGCTGTCCGACAGGCCCTTGGCGCGCCCCATGACGATATAGTCCTCGCCCAGGAGGTTGATCATGTTGTTGCGCATGGTGACGGCAAAGCCGCCGGTCAGGACGATTACCAGCGTCAGCATGGGCAGGGTGCCATGGTAGATGACGCCCGAGATGTAGGGCCAGGAAAAGCTCGGATCGAGCATCGGGTCAGCGGCATAGCCATTGGGGAACCAGCCCAGCTGGTAGCCGAAGACGAAGAGCACCAGAAGGGAGACGACGACGGCGGGCACCGAGCTCGAAAAGATGGCCGAGAGCGAGACGATGGAATCGAATTTGGTGCCGCGGCGCCAGGCGGCCATGACGCCCATGAACGTGCCGAGGGCGAAGCTGACGAGCGTGGCGATGCCGACAAGGCCGACGGTCCAGATCAGGGCGCGGCCCAGGAGATCGGTGACGGGTAGGGGGAAATACTTGATCGAGCGCCCGAGATCGCCGGTAAAGACGCTCTGGAGATAGGTGAGGTACTGCTGGCCCAAGGGCGCGTCGACGAAGCCGAAGGTGAGCTTGAGCGCATTGAGATTTTCAAGGCTGAGCTCGGATCCGGCGCTGGCGAACATCATCTCGATAGGGTCGCCGGGCATGAGGCGCGGCAGGAAGAAATTGATGGTAGCGGCAGCGAGGAAGGCCGCGAGGTAGAAGGCGAGGCGCCGCAGCAGAAAAGCCATCTGTGTTGTTTCCTTTCCGTGCGGGCGGGTATTCGCACCCCTGTGCGGTGGGTGCGAGATCGCGTGAATGGCCCAGAAATCCGGGCTCTCGTCCCCCCACCCTTGATCCCTCCTCGCGAGGGGGAGGGAGACGATGGAGCCGAGGCGTTTGGGCAGGGGCATCCCCCCCTTGAGGGGGAGGGACAGAGGGTGGCGTGCGGGTGACAGCCTTTCCGCTTGAGATACGGAGCTGAACCCCTCAGCCGGCGCTGTCGCGCCGACCTCTCCCCCTCAGGGAAGAGGTGAGGTCGGATCAACGTCGGCCGGTTACTCCGCGACCGGGTCGAGGTCGAGCAGTTGCAGGAGGCGGGCCGGGTTGGCGTTGGAGACGACGGGGGAATATTTCGGGTTTTCCGCGTCGGCCCAACCGGTGAAGCGCTTGGTGCTGTACTCGTAGAAGGACGGGCTGTTGTAGACCGGGATGATCGGCATGGCCTCGGCCACGATCATCTGGACCTTGTCCATGATGGCCTTCTGCTCGGCGGGGTCCTTGACCTGGGTGTACTGGTTGAGCAGGTCCACCACTTCCTGGTTTTCCCAATGCGGCGCGGTGAAGCGGCTCTTGCCGAAATCGTCCGGATTGAAGGAGCGGATATAGGGGAAGTAGGGATTGGCCGCGGACGCCAGGGCGTTGAGGGTCATCGAGTACTTGCCCTCGATCAGGTCCTGCGTCCAGACGGTGGCTTCGGGAGTACTCATCTTCACGTTGAGTCCCGCCTCGGTCATGCTCTCCATGGCGATCTGAACCGCATCGATCCAGTCGGTCCAGCCATTGGGGACCTCGATGTCGATGGCGATGGGGGTGCCATCGGGATTGTCGCGGAAGCCGTCGCCATCGGCGTCGACATAGCCGGCTTCATCGAGCAGGGCCTGGCCCGCTTCCAGATCGAACTTGCCATACTTGCCGAACTCGGTCTCGACTTCGGGATTGGCAAAGCTCTTGTAGAGTTCGCCGAGGCTTGCCGGGTCTTCGTTGACCAGCGGATAGCCGTAGCCGGCGATGTCAACGATGGTCTGGCGATCGATGAGCATCGAGAGGGCACGACGGAAGTCGACGTCGGTGAAGGCCTTGCGGTTGTTCTCGTCCGGCGTCACCTGGCTGAGCTGGAACGATACGAGGCTCGAGGGGGTGAACCAGTATTTGTTGTGCTCGGGATCCTTGGCGACGAAGGTGTTGTCGATGTCGGGGACGAAGCTCGTGGCCCAGTCGAGCGTGCCATCTGCCAGCGCGGCGAGCACCTGCGGGTTGTCGGCCAGCTGCGGCAGGCGCATGCAGTCGACCTTGAGATTGTCCGCGTCCCAATAGTTGGGGTTGCGGCACTGCTCGTAGACCTGCGGCGTAAAGCGGGTGATCTCGGTGAGCGGACCGGAGCCGACCGGCGTTTCGTTAGCGAAGGTCACCGGGTCTTCGATCTCGGCCCAGATGTGTTCGGGCACGATCGGCATGGCGACGATGGTGTTGGCGATCAGCGAATTGGGCTCGTTGAGCGTGAACTTGACGGTGCGGTCATCGACCTTTTCTACCGAGGCGAGCTCTGCCGAAACCGAGATGAAGTCGAGCGCCGGGAATTTCTTGATGTAGTCGTACGTGAAGACGACGTCGTCGGCGGTCAGCGGCTCGCCGTCGGACCACTTGAGGCCATCGCGCAGGGTGAAGGTGATGGACTTGAGATCGTCGGCCAGTTCGTAGCTCTCGGCCAGGCGATAGGTGGGCTCGTTGCCCTTGAGGCGATTGAAGACGACCAGCGGCTCGTAGATGAAATCGAGCGTGGTGAAGCGCGCCGTGGTTTGTCCGAAGGGGTTGAAATTGCGCACCCAGGTGGTGCCCTGCTCGGAACTGACGGTGAGGACGTTCTGTGCCGCGGCAGGCGCCGCCATGGCCAGAACTGCGGCCGATACGGCCAGGATCAGTGTGCTCTTCACTTGCGGGTTTCTCCTTTTGCTGCCGGCGCCGCTCAGGCGATGCCGGTCTCCCTGAAAATGTCTTCGACTTCGGCATGCGCGGCCATGACGTCGACGCGCATGTTGCCGCGGCGGGCCTCGGCACGGGCAAGGCGCTCGAGCGAAGCGGCGGTGAGGGGCCGCGCCGCCCTGGCGGCCGCTTCGCTCGCCTTGAGATCGCCCTGGCTGTGGAGCGCGATATCGTAACCGGCATCGAGCGCAGCCGTCACCCGCTCGGCCCAGGTGCCCGAAAGGGCTTCCATGGTGAGGCAATCAGTGATGAGGACGCCGTCATAGCCGAGGCGATTGCGGATCAGATCACACACAAGCGGCGAGACCGAGGCGGGCAGATCCTTGTCGATCTGCGTGAAGACGAGATGGGCCACCATGGCCCAGGGCGCCTCGTCCCTGAGGGCCACGAAGGGCTTGAAATCGGTGTCCCACATGTCTTCGACCGAAGCGTCGACCACGGGCAGGTCGAAGTGCGGGTCGACGGCGACGCGGCCATAGCCGGGGATGTGCTTGATGATGGGCATTTCGCCCACTTCGAGCATGCCCTCGACCACTTCGCGGCCGAGCGTGATGACGAGATCCGGATCATCGCCGAACGCGCGCTGGCCGATAACGTCGTGCGTGTTGCCGCGCGCCAGGTCGACCACCGGCGTCGCGCCGCTGTCTATGCCAAGCTCGGCCATCAGGCTGCCCATGGCGCGGGTGGATAGGCGCAAGGCGCGTTTGCCCAGCTCCAGGTCCTTGCGGGCGAGGGCGCCGAACGCTCCGAGGCTGCGGAAAGAGGGCCAGTTGCCGTTGTTGAGCCGCTGCACGCGGCCCCCCTCCTGATCGATATAGACCGGCGCGTCCGGACGGCCAACAGCCTCGCGGAACTGCGCGCAGAGGCGTTTGACCTGCTCGGTGGTGTCGAGATTGCGCGCGAAAAGGAAGAGGCCAAGCGGGTTGGTCTCGTGGAAAAAGGCGATCTCGTCGGCCGACAGCGAATGCCCGGGCATGCCGACGAACAGCGCGAGGGGAGTGGATGCAGGCATGTCAGCTCTCGCCTTCGGACTTGGGGGCGACGCGCAGGAGACCCTGGTAGATGTCTTCCTTGTCGGACGGGATGGGCTGGGCGCCCACGGCGTTGGCGTAGAAATCCACCGGTCCTGCCGAGCCGATGATGGCGTAGGCGTAGCCATGCGCCTTCATGGCGATCAGCGCGTGGTAGAAAAGGGCAAGCCCGATCCGCTTGCCGCGCTGATCTTCGCTGACGCCCGTAGGCCCGAAAAAGCCGCGGGCCGTGGCGTCCCAGCAGGCAAAGCCGACGAGCTGCTTGTCGAGGGTCGCGATGAGGCATCCGGGGGGCTGGTGTGCCATGGCGGCGCTGACTTCGCTGACCCAGTATTGGGAGAAGTGGGTGCGCACCCAATCCTTGATGATGTGCTGCTCGGGTGGCAGCGCAACGCGGATGGTGGCCGGGACATCGCGCACGCGGGCGCCCAGGTCATCGAGCTTGCGGCTATAGAGGTTGACGAGAAGGTCCATGGATCAGCTGGCGAGCGTTGGGCGGGCCTCCGCCGCGGCGCGGCGGAGGAAGCCGTCGGCGCGGCCGAGCGCGGCTTCGGCGCTTTTCCGGTCCAGCCCGGTCAGGGCCATCAACAGCGCCAGCTTCACGTTGTTGCGGCTTTCTGACAGGTAGCGCTCGGCATCGTCCATGGAACAGCCTGTGACCTCCACGAGGATACGGGTCGCCCTCGCCGCCAGCTTTTCGTTGCTGACCGACAGGTCGACCATGAGATTTTCGTAGCTCTTGCCCATGCGGATCATGCTGGCGGTGGTCAGCATGTTAAGGATGAGCTTTTGCGCGGTACCGGATTTGAGGCGGGTGGAGCCGGTCAGCACTTCGGGGCCGACCACCGGGGAGATGGCGATGTCGGCCATGGCCGCGATGGCCGAGCCGGGATTGCACGAGAGCGCGACCGTCGTGGCGCCGACGCTGCGGGCATAGTCGAGGCCGCCGATGACATAGGGCGTACGGCCGCTGACGGCGATGCCGACAACCACGTCGCGGGCTTCCAGATTGACCCGCTCCAGGTCCTTGCGGCCTTCGCTCCTGTCGTCTTCGGCGCCTTCGATGGGATGGCGCAGGGCACGATCGCCGCCGGCGATCAGGCCCACCACCATGCCTTCGGGCACGCCGAAGGTGGGCGGGCACTCGGAGGCGTCGAGGACCCCGAGGCGTCCACTTGTGCCGGCGCCCATGTAGATGAGCCGCCCACCGGCCTTGAAAGCCTCGACTGTCTTGTCGACCGCTTCGGCGATCTGCGGCAGGACCTGTTCCACGGCCTCGGGCACGCGCCGGTCTTCCGTGTTCATCGCCATGAGGATCTGCTGGGTCGACATGAGGTCGATCTGTAGCGTGTCGGGATTGCGGGCTTCCGAAACGAGGCCCTCGAGTTCCGCAATCAGGGCACTTTTCGCCATCGTCCATTCCCTTGTTCGCCGCGGAGGATGCTAGAAGCGATTATTCCAAGTGTCAACGAAGAGGGGAATAATGTATTCCGTCACGTGAGCCGCGGGTAACCTCGGTGGCCTCGGCCCCCGCTTATCCGGGCGCTGGTTGAAGTTGCGGTCTGCCGGCTTGGTCGTTTACCTATCGAGTTGCGGCTCACAGACACGTGAAAATTCCGCTGTCACGGAGCAGGTAAAGGGTGAGTCTGCGGAAGGTCCGCTCCTGGCGTCTGCCCAGAGGCAGGCTCGCCGCTGGGACGACTGTCCTTCAAGGCAGCAGGAGAAAGGCGGGGGCGCGGTGATCGAAGATCGGTTGGAAACGGTCCTTGCTGCCGCCCGGCAGTGCACCCTTTGCCAGGCGCATCTTCCCCTGGGTCCGCGGCCTATTGTGCAGGCATCGCCATCGGCCTCGCTGCTGATTATAGGGCAGGCTCCCGGTTCGAAGGTGCATCGCACCGGGGTCCCCTGGAACGACAACAGTGGTGAGCGGCTCCGGAACTGGCTCGCCATCGACGCCGACCGGTTCTATGACCCGGCCCAGGTCGCCATCGTTCCGGTCGGCCTGTGCTATCCTGGCGTGGCGGCTTCCGGCGGGGACAATCCGCCTCGGCCGGAGTGCGCGCCGCTCTGGCATCCGCGCATCCTGCCGCTTCTGGGCAAGGTGCGGCTGACCATTCTGGTTGGTGCTCATGCGCAAAAGCGTGTCCTTGGCCGACGCTGGGCGGGGTCGCTGTCGGCGACCGTTGCGAATTACCGTCATTATCTGCCGGATTACCTGCCGCTCCCGCATCCAAGCTGGCGCTCGGTCGTCTGGGAACGAAACAACCCACAGTTCTCACAAGAGATACTGCCCGTCGTCCGGCGGCTGGTTCGAGACGCCTTGCAGCTTGGCGAGTCCTGACGCGAGATTCTGTTTCGAAGGTCAGGGAGCAATCGCCTGTCGGTTCGCATAGCGGCATGCCGGGTCTACTTCGATGCCGGAGCTAAACATCCCAGATCGCGCATGGGGAGCGTGACCGTTCCCTCAGGTTCCCGTTCCCTCGGAGGGTCCTCGGGTGCATTAGGACTTTAGGGACTACAATTGACGAGAGGCCCAAAGAGAAGTCCTTGAAGAGCCATGATGCGACATCGAGCCGCCACTGGCGCGGTTACGCCATGCGGGATCGCCAGTCCGGCCCGTGCAATTGCGAATTCCGGCAGGAGGTTGCCTGGACATCGGGGTGAGGACCAAAATGCGTATGGTGATCCGCCCGGCGGCCAGGACCATACCTGTGATCTGATCCGAGCTCTGGAGTATGCCGGTGAGTGACATTGAAAGCCGTTCCGCCAATCGCCGGCGCCGTCGGAGAATATGGTACCTCGTTCTTCTGGCGCTCTTCATCGGTGGCGCGAGCTGGCTTGCCATAAACCGGCCTTGGGAGCTCAAGCCAGCCAGCGTCGAGATCGAAGTCGTCGCCAAGGGGCCTGCGAGCCGAATCCTTGCCATAAATGGCCGCGTGAAGCCGACCGAGCAGGTGGAAGTCAGTTCCACGGTCTCGGGTCGAATATTGAGCGTTTCGGTAGCCGAGGGCCAACAAGTCAGTCAGGGAACCCCACTGCTCGTCGTCGACGATACGCAGCAACGTGCAACGGTGGCGCAGGTACGGTCTCAGCTCAATGGGGCCCAGGCACAGCTGGATAAGGCGCAGGTGGACCTCGAGCGCGCCGAGGCATTGACGGCCACCGTGTCGCAGCGCGCGCTGGGCGACTCCCGCCTTGCCGTCCGCACTGCACACGAGGAGGTCGATCGGCTGACCGCATTGCTCGCCCAGGCCGAGGATTTGCTTGCCCAGTACGTCGTGAAGGCTCCGTTGGATGGGACGATCCTGAGCCGCGGCGCCGATGCCGGCCAGGTCGTGAGCAGCACGACTCCGCTGTTCCTGATTGCTGACATGGCGAGCCTGCACGCCGAAGCCAGCGTTGACGAGCTTTATGCGTCCGAGATGCGGCGGGGACTTTCCGTCGTGTCGCGACCGACCGGCCACTCCGGCGTGATCGAAGGGGAGGTTATCTACGTGTCGCCAAGCGTCGATGCGACCACCGGGGGTCGCCTGGTGCGGGTCTCGCTCCCCGGAGCCGGTGAGGCCAATCTGCCCGTGGGGCTCACCGTGATGCTCAACATCGTGGTCGAGGCGCGCGATGACGCCATCACCATACCGCGACAGGCCCTGGTCGCCGCCGACCAGCCAGCAGTCTTCCTGATTGAGGATGGCAGGGCTGTGCTGACACCGGTGCAATATATCGACTGGCCAT
The DNA here is from genome assembly GCF_014837245.1 of Devosia oryzisoli. Classification (GTDB taxonomy): domain Bacteria; phylum Pseudomonadota; class Alphaproteobacteria; order Rhizobiales; family Devosiaceae; genus Devosia; species Devosia oryzisoli. The sequence goes on along the minus strand of NZ_JACYFU010000002.1, from coordinate 803,901 downwards.
CCGATCGGTTGATCGTCACCCGGGGATTGGAAGGCGGGGAGAGGCTGATCGTGGACAGTAAAAAGGTCAGGGCCGACGGTGCCCTCGTCGCGGTCAGGGAGTAGCTCGTGCTGTACAGCATCAAGATCGCCACTCGCTATCTCACCGCAACGCGCGGACAGTCGCTGCTGCTCGTTGTCGGGGTGGCCGTAGGTGTCTATGTCTTTGTCTTCATGAGTGCCCTGATCGGGGGCTTGGCTGTGCTGCTGATCGACCGCACGGTCGGCAGCATCGCACATGTCATCGTGGAACCCCCGGATCGGAACCCGGTTTTGTTGCAGGAGGTGCCAGGGGCGCTGCTTGCGGTGCTCAAGTCGAGCCAGCAACGGCCGACCCTGCAATCGGCCGCAGCCTATCTTCCTGTCATCGAAGCAACCCCGCATGTTTCCGTCGTCGTCGGAAAGCTGCTCGGTAACGGCTTCATGGTGAAAGGCGAAGCGGTCGCCCCGGTGCAGATCACCGGCATCGAGGACAAAGACATTTCCGCCATTGCCGACATCGATTCCAGCCTTGTCGCAGGGTCGAGCGAATTGATGCTGGGCACCGCGGTCATCGGCAGCGGGCTGGCCGAAAGCCTCGGGGTCGGCGTTGGGCAGTCCCTGGTGATACGCTCCGAACGCAACGTCGAGCAGTCCATCACCATCGGCGGGATCTTCGAACTTGGGCTGGCGGCGATTGACGAAGCGGCGGTTTACCTCAACATTCGCGCTGCCCGGGTATTGCTCGCCTTGCCCGAGGGGCTGTCGCGCTACGAGGTCAAGCTCGATGACCTGCAGCAGGCGCGCAGCGTGGCCGAAGACCTGCGTGCACGTACCGGGCTCAAGGCGACGGCCTGGCAGGACCAGAATGCGCAACTGCTTGAGGGTCTGACAGCGCAGGCGCGCTCGGGTGACCTCATCAAGGGCTTTGCCCTTGTCACCATCATCATCGGCATTGCCAGCGCACTCCTGCTCTCGACCTATCGTCGGCAGAGCGAAATCGGCATCATGCGGGCCATGGGGGCCAGCCGGGGATTTGTAGTGACTGTCTTCGTGATCCAGGGCGCAATCGTGGGGCTGGCCGGTGGGGTGCTCGGGGCAGGACTGGGCTTTCTTTCGCTGTTGCCGTTCCCGCCACCGGAGATGACCAGCGGTGGCGGCCTTCCGGTCGATTACCGGCAGGGTGCCTATGGTGCCGCGATCGCCCTGACGCTGGCGGGAGCGATAGCGGCGTCCATATGGCCGGCCTATACGGCTTCGCGCATCGATCCCGTAAAGGCAATTGGGCCATGAACGAGGTGCCGCTCGTCGAGGTACGCGACCTGACCAAGGACTATGCAGAAGGGGAAAACGTTGCCCGGGTGCTCAAGGGCGTCCAGCTGACAGTGGCGCAGGGTGAACTCGTGGCTCTGCTCGGCCCCTCAGGCTCGGGCAAGTCCACCCTGCTCAATATCCTGGGCACTCTCATGCGCCCGACCAGCGGCTCGGTGAGGGTTCTGGGGCAGAGTCTGGTTGGTGCCGAAGACCTTGTCCTGACCGAGTTCCGTAACCGCCATATCGGCTTTGTGTTCCAGGCGCACCTGCTGCTGCCCGATTTCACCGCGCTCGAAAATGTCATGTTCCCGGCGGCCGCGCGCCATGGCCGGGAGCGGCATACGGACCGGGCGCGAGCAAGCGAGCTTCTTGATCGCGTCGGCCTCTCGGACCGGCGGGACTACCTGGCGAGCCAGCTTTCGGGCGGGCAGAAACAGCGCGTGGCCGTTGCGCGCTCGCTGATGAACGCGCCTGAACTGGTGCTCGCGGACGAACCCACCGGCAATCTCGACCGCGAGAGCGCAGACCGCGTCATGCAGTTGCTGATAGACATCAACTCGTCGGACGGCACGGGCTTCCTCATCTCCACCCATGACGAAAACATTGCTGCACGCTGCCAGCGGCAAATTTACATGGCTGACGGCAGGATCGCCGACGATCGCCGCTAGGGCTACCGCTTTCGACCAGATGGCCGTCCAGCAAAATCCAGGGTCAGTGTGCCCTTCTTCTAGGCGCTTTGGCGTTCCACCAATCGGAAGCCGGTGTCGATTACGCAATGACTGTCGGAGCGGTCTCCGCGCACATGGTTGATGATCACGCGTGCTGCCTCGGTGCCGATGAGATCGCCCGGAGGCCGGATGGTGGTGAGCGTGGGGATGCAGGACCCCGCAAAATCGAGATCGCCAAAGCCCACTACGGCAATATCACCGGGCACGGAGATGCCACGGCGCTGGCATTCGAAAAGCACGCCCAGGGCGATGTGGTCGTTCGAGCAGGCGATGCCGTCGATGTCGGGAACCCGTTCAAGCGCCTGGCCTAGAAGCAGCGCCCCCAGTTCCACCCCGGCCCTTGCCGGGTTACCTATAATCTCGGCATGCAGGCCCGCCAACCTGAGAGCTTCCTGTACAAAGCCTTGGGCGCGGGTATTGGCGCGGCGGTCCTCCTGCATGCGGGCGCCGAGAAATGCCAGTTGCCGCCGGCCGCGCCCCACGAGGTACTCGGCCGCAGTCCGCCCTACCTTGTCGTGGGAAAAGCCGATGGTCATGTCTATCGACTGGCCGCCCAACTCCCAGATCTCCACGACCGGGGTATTCCCTGCTGCCAGGATCTTGCGCGTTCCGGCGCTGTGGGACTGCCCCGTCAGGACGATTGCGGAGGGAGCCCAGGAAAGCGCTGTGCGGACCAGGCTCTCCTCCTCGCGATCGCTGTACTCACTGTGTCCCAGCATGACCTGCAGGCGCTCTTTGCCCAGTTCGGCCTGCATGGCGGCGACGGTCTCGGCAAAGAAGGCATTGCGCACGGAGGGAACGATGATGCTGACGGCACGGGAGGCGGCCGCGGCCAACCCACCCGCCACCAGGTTTGGCACATAACCGAGTTCATCGATGGCGCCCGTGATGGCCTGCCCGGTCGCGGCGGCCACTGCTTCGGGCCGGCGAAGGTACAGCGATACGGTCGACGGCGAGACGTTTGCCCGCTCGGCGACCGCCTGCATCGTGACCCGCTGCATGCGGCGACGTTTGCGGCCAGTGCGCCTGTCAGGACTTTCGTTCATGGTGCCATCCATTGCAGCGCTGCGAATACGGAGCCCACTCTAATTCAGTTGCCGCGCTCTGCAAAGCCTCTGAAATCATTGGGCAAAAACGGAGATTTCGACATCGGTCCAGGATTTTTGGGCACGCTATTGCAATTCTCAATCGTAGCGCTATTATTTTTGCAGCTAACTGCGAAAGCGGCGCCGGTTACGCCGGCCCTTTGGAGGATCAAATGGCATCGGTAAGCTTCCGCAAGCTCGGCAAGAGTTACGGCGCCCTGCAGATCGTCAAAAACATCGATCTCCAGATTGCCGATAAGGAGTTCGTGGTCCTGGTCGGACCGTCGGGCTGCGGCAAGTCCACCACGCTGCGCATGCTGGCGGGACTGGAGCCCATCTCCTCGGGCGAGGTGGTCATTGGCGACAGGGTGGTCAACGACCTGGCGCCGCGCGAGCGCGACATTGCCATGGTCTTCCAGGACTACGCGCTCTATCCCCATAAGACCGTCTACGAGAACATGGCGTTTAGCCTGAAGGTTCGTGGCGTCAGCGTGGAAGAAACCCGGTCGCGCATCGCAGAGGCGGCGCAGATGCTTGGGATTACTCAACTTCTTGATCGTCGCCCCAGCCAGCTCTCGGGTGGTCAGCGGCAGCGCGTCGCAATGGGGCGGGCGATTGTGCGCCGGCCCAAAGTCTTCCTGTTCGATGAGCCGCTGTCCAATCTCGATGCCAAGCTTCGTGGAGAAGTTCGCACCGAAATCAAGAAGCTGCACCAGCAGATCGGCACGACGATTATCTACGTCACCCATGATCAGGTCGAGGCGATGACGCTGGCCGATCGCATCGTCATCCTGCGCGGCGGCGATATCGAGCAGGTGGGTACGCCGGACGAGGTCTACAACCAGCCGGCCAGCGTGTTCGTTGGAGGCTTTGTCGGCTCCCCGGCCATGAACTTCACCAAAGGGCGTGTGGAGGGCCAGCGCGTGGTGCTGACGCCTACTGACAGCCTTCCTCTGGAGGGGGCGAGACATTCGGGGGCGTTGGCCGATGGGCGGGAACTGGTCGTTGGCATTCGTCCGGAGCATTTCGTGCCCGCGGTGGCTGACGTTCCGCGCCTCGATGGTCAGGTTCTCGTCGTCGAACCGCTGGGGTCTGATACGCTTGTCCACTTCCGGCTTGGCGATGCGACGCTGACGGCGCGGATGCCGCCGGACGTGCGGCCGACGCCTGGGCAGCAGATGTCCTTCGGCGTCGATCCTTCGAAAATTCACCTATTCGATGCCGCCACGGAGCGCGCCATCGTCTAAGCCGCGCCCTCGGCGCGTTTCCGTATGACTTGGGAGGATACCATGAATTTCAAGACGTCCGCTGCCCTGCTCGTCGCAGCCAGCATCCTGTCGATATCGGCCGGGGCCGCCTACGCCCAGACCGAACTAAAGGTCTACATATCAAGCCAGCACCAGCCGGACCTGTGGCGCCAGGCGCTGGACAAGTACGAAGCCTCCAACCCCGACGTTAAGGTCGTTATCGAGACCGGCGGAAACACCTCCGAAGCGCAGGCGCAGTATCTCAACACGGTCATGACCGCCAAGGATTCTTCGCTCGACGTGCTCATTCTCGACATCGTGCGGCCGGCTCAGTTCGCCGCAGCCGGCTGGACCAGCCCCTTCACCGAAGTGGACATGAGCGCCTACCTGCCGGCCTATGCCGATGCCAACACCGTGGATGGCAAGGTCATCGCGCTGCCCGCCTTTGCGGACGCGCAGTTTCTCTACTATCGCACCGACCTGCTGGAAAAATACAACATCAGCCCCCCCTCCACCTGGGAAGACCTGCGTCAGGCCGCCTCGGTGATCAAGGAGCAGGAGAACAATCCTGACCTTCAGGGCGTGTCCTTCGTCGGGAAGGCAATCGAAGGCGCCAACTGCACCTTCCTCGTCCCGTACTGGAGCCAGGGCCAGGAACTGGTGACGGACGGCAAGTTGACCTTCGACCACGATGCGGCCGTCAACGCGCTGTCGCTCTGGAAGGGCATGATCGACGATGGCACCGCCAAGGCCAATATCGCCGAAGTCGCGACCGACGACGTCCGCAAGGACTTCCAGGCCGGCAACGCGATCTTTGCGGTGAATTGGTCCTATGCCTGGGCGCAGGCACAGGGACCGGAGTCCGCCGTGGCCGGCAAGGTGGGCGTTGTGCCGGTGCCGCGCATGGAAGGCGGCGAACCGACGACCTGCCTTGGTGGCTGGGAGTGGAGCGTCTCTGCCTACTCGACGCACCAAGAGGAGGCCCACGATCTCGTCAAGTATCTTGCGAGCCCTGAGGTCTCCAAGTTCATGGCAATCAACGGGGCTCTCTTGCCTACCTACGGCGATCTCTACACCGACCCCGAGGTGACTGCGGCAGCGCCATGGTTCGCCAATGCGAAGGCTGTCGTCGAGACAGCAAAGCCGCGCCCGGTGACGCCTCGCTACAATGAGGTCTCAGAGGTGATCCGCACCACCGTCAACGCGGTGATGGCGGGCGTGTCCACGCCTGAAGAAGGCGCTGATCTCATCGAGTCCAGGCTCTCCCGCATCCTGCGCTGATCCATAACAGGGGCGCGGCGGGAGCCTGCCGCGCCTCCCCGGAAATCAGGACCCACGACATGACCATGACCGGCAGCACCAAAAGCAGTCGCACGATAGACGGGAATGTCACGCCTTGGTGGGTTCGATATTTCGATCCCAGCGACCGCGCTCTGGCGGTGCTGCTTCTGGCGCCGGCCGCCGTCCTCCTGGCGATGATCATCGTCTATCCGGTCTGCCGGCTGATCTACACCAGCTTCTTCAACCTGTCTCTGACCTCCGGCCTTCCCGCGGAATTCGTTGGTTTCGAGAACTTTCAGTTCATGCTGGAAGATCCGGTTTTCTGGCAGACTACGGGCAACACCGTCCTGATCACATTCGTGACGGTCCCGGGTGCCCTGGTGGTCGGCCTGGCCCTGGCCTTGATGGCAAACCTGCCGTTTCGCCGGCAGTGGCCCGTGCGCCTGTCCCTGCTCATTCCGTGGGCCCTGCCGCTCTCCTTTGCGGGCCTGATCTTTGCCTGGTTCTTCCACTCCGAATATGGCGTGGTCAACGACGTCCTCGGGCGTTTTGGCGTCGAGCCCATTATCTGGTTCAACTCCCCGCAATGGGCGATGGCAGCCATCTGTCTCACCATCATCTGGAAGACCTCCTCCTTCATGGCTCTGATCATCCTTGCGGGGCTGCAGACCATCCCCCGCTCGCTTTACGAGGCCGCCGACGTCGATGGCGCAGGGCGGATCCGCCAGTTCTTCGAGATCACCCTGCCGCTGCTCAAGCCATCGATCGTGGTGGCGCTGATCTTCCGCACGATCACCGCTCTGCAGACGTTCGACATTCCCTACATGATGACCAATGGTGGCCCCGGTACATCCACGGCGACGCTGGCGATGTACATCCACCAGAACACCGTTTCCTTTCTCGACCTGGGCTACGGCTCGGCGCTGGCGGTGGTGATGTTCGCCCTCTCGATGTGCGTAACAGCGGTCTATCTCCGCATGATCCGGACCAAGGGGTAAAGCCATGCGCTCGTCCGCCATCTCCGCCTCCCCCGTCGATTCCCTTCTTTCGGGAACGCCTCTGCGTCTGATTGTTGGCCTTATCCTGTTGACCAATGGATTTTTCCCGGCGCTCTGGATCCTGTTCACCTCGCTCAAGCTTGAACCGGAACTGACGCAGCAACCGATAACCTGGCTGCCCTCCGACCCGACGATCCAGAACTACGTCCAGGCCTTTTCGGACCAGCCCCTGGGATTGTTCCTGTTCAACAGCTTCGCCGTAGCCCTTCTCTCCACTGCCCTCACCCTGTTGGTGTCGGTGCTGGCGGCCTATGCCCTGGCAAGACTGAATCTGCGGTATCGCGGCCTCATTCTGTCATTGATCATCGCCGTTTCCACGTTCCCCCTGGTGACCCTGCTGGTGCCGCTGTTCGAGATCATGCGGGCGCTGAACCTGCTCAACAGCTGGACGGCGCTGGTGCTGCCCTACACTGTGCTCAGCCTGCCGATCTGCACCCTGATGCTGGTCTCGTTCTTCGAGGGCATTCCGCGCGATCTTGAGAATGCCGCCATGATCGATGGTTGCACCCGTATCGGCGCGCTTTTCAAGGTGGTCGTGCCGCTGGCCGCCCCAGGCGTGTTCACGGCCGGTATTCTGGCTTTCGTCAATGCCTGGGACGAGTTTCTGCTCGCATTGTCGTTCAATTCCAGCCCCAATCTGCGCACGCTGCCGGTGGGAATCCAGCTCTACCAGGGCGAGTTCACCTTCCCCTGGCCAGTGATCTCGGCCGCGCTCGTGGTCGGCATCGTGCCGGTTGCGATCCTGATCGTGATCTTCCAGGAGCGTGTCGTATCCGGACTGACCTCGGGCGGCATTAAGGGATGACTACCATGACCGGACGCCGAGACATTTCGGAGCTGCGCAGCCAGCGCTGGTTCGCCTCCGATGACATGCGCGGCTTCGCGCACCGCCAGCGGACTCAGCAGATGGGCATGCGGCGCGACGAGTTCATGAATCGGCCGGTGATCGCGATCATCAATACCTGGAGCGAAATGAGCCCTTGCCACGCGCACCTGCGCGACCGGGCAGAGGCGGTCAAGCGCGGCATCTGGCAGGCTGGTGGCTACCCTGTGGAACTGCCCGCGCTTTCCGTCGGCGAGGTGATGGTCAAGCCATCCACCATGCTCTACCGCAACTTCCTGGCGATGGAATGCGAGGAGTTGCTGCGATCCCATCCCGTCGATGGGGCGGTGCTTTTGGGGGGCTGCGACAAGTCTACACCCGGACTGCTGATGGGCGCGATTTCCATGGATCTCCCCATCATCTTCTGCCCGGCCGGACCGATGGCCAACGGCCAATGGCGCGGTCAAAAGACCGGAGCCGGCACCCATACCAAGAAGTACTGGGACGAACTGCGGGCAGGCAACATCACGCAGGACGACTGGGTAGACCTCGAGAGCCGCATGACGCGCTCCATCGGCACCTGCAATACCATGGGAACGGCTTCCACGATGACATCCATCGTGGATGCGATGGGGCTGACCTTGCCTGGTGCTTCCTCGATCCCTGCGGTGGACTCCGGCCATACCCGCATGGCCTCGGCCTGCGGGGTGCGGATCGTCGAGATGGTCTGGGCAGATCTCAAGCCCTCGGACCTGCTCGACAGGGCCAGCTTCAACAATGGCCTGGTCGCCTATATGGCCCTGGGTGGCTCGACCAATGCCGCGGTCCATCTGGTGGCCATGGCGCGCCGTGCCGGCGTGAACCTGACGCTCGACGACATGGCAGAGGTTGCGGAGCGAGTGCCCGTCTGTGCGAACCTGTTCCCCTCCGGCCAATATCTGATGGAAGATTTCTATTTCGCCGGCGGCATTCTGGCCCAGCTCAACAAGCTCTCGCGCCACCTCGACCTGACGCGCCCGACGGTGAACGGCAGGACGCTGGGCGAGAACCTGGCCGGAGCGGAGTGCTGGAATGACGATGTTATCCGGGGCGAGGATGACCCGATTGTGCCGCTCTCGAAAGGCAAGACGCTTGCTGTCCTGCGGGGCAATCTCTCGCCCAGTGGCGCGGTGATGAAATCTTCGGCTGCCAATCCGAAGTTCCTGCGGCATGTCGGGCCAGCGATCGTGTTCGACAATCCCGGTGACATGAACAGGACTTTGGACGATCCGGACCTCGATATCACCGAGAACACCGTGATCATCCTGCGTAATGCCGGGCCGGTCGGTGCGCCCGGCATGCCTGAATGGGGCAACCTGCCGATCCCGAAAAAACTGCTGATGCAGGGCGTGCGGGACATGGTCCGCATCTGCGACGGACGGATGAGCGGCACGCATTACGGCACCTGCATCCTGCATGTGACACCTGAGGCGGCCGTTGGTGGCCCTCTAGCCCTGGTCCAGACGGGCGACCTGATCGAGCTCGATGTGCGCGCCGGCACGCTGAACATGCTCGTTGAAGAGACAGAGCTCTCTCGCCGGCGGGCGGCATGGGTCCCCACCGCTGTCAGGTATGGACGCTCTTTTGCGGCGCTCTATCAGCAGCATGTCAGCCAGGCCGACGAGGGTTGCGACTTCGACTTCCTGTCCAGGGGCGATCCGGTTGCCGAGCCCGTGATCTATTGAGGAAACTTGAGATGGACATCACCAACCGCTTCAAAAGCTGGATGGAAAGCGGCACCACGACGCCGCTCGGCACCTGGCTGATGTCGGGTGCACCTGCGACTGCGGAGGCCATGGGCTATTGCGGGTTCGATTTTCTGGTGGTGGACATGGAGCATGTCCCCATCGAGATCGCTGACCTGGCGCAGCTCTTGCGGGCAATCGGCTGCACCCCGGCAGAGCCTGTTGTGCGGCTTGCCTGGAACGATCGGGTGCTCATCAAGCGCGCCATGGATGCAGGTGCACAGACGCTGATGCTGCCTTTCGTCCAGACCGCCGAGGAGGCTCGCGAAGCTTCGGCCTCCATGCGTTATCCGCCCGATGGGGCGCGAGGTGTGGCGGCGGTCCACAGAGCCTCCCGCTTCGGCCGGGCCAGTGACTATTTTCGACGCGCCAACGGTCAGGCCTACACGATCGTTCAGCTCGAGACGCCGGAGGCGATCGAGCGTATGCCCGAGATCGCCGCAGTTGATGGGGTAAACGCCCTTTTCGTGGGGCCCGGAGACCTGTCCGCCGCTATGGGGCATATCGGCGATATCGGTCATGCCGAGGTGCAGGCCCTGATCGCCAAGGCCGCCAAGGACTGCGCGGCGGCCGGAAAGCCGATCGGTATCGTCGGGCCCAATCCCGAGATGGTCCGACGGTTCCTCGGCTACGGCTATTCCTTCGCCGCCATGGCATCGGACATGGCCATGATGATCGGTCGCGGCAGTGAGTGGTTGTCGCAGGTAAAGGGGGCTCCCGAAGACGCCCCTGTTGCCCCAGCGGCGGCCTATTGACGGCCATGCACGGGTTCTCGCTGGTTCTCGACGTCAAGGCCGCACTGGGGGAGTGTCCCCTATGGTGCACGGAAGATAAGGTGCTCTACTTCGTCGACATCAAGCAATGCCGGATCCATCGCTATGATCCAATATCACGCGACCATTCGAGTGTCCTGCTGCCCGAGGAAGTGAGTTGTATCGGGCTGGCCAAGGGAGGCGGCTTTGTTGCCGGGCTGCGTTCCGGAATCTGGCTCGTCGGCACCGATGGACAGGTCCGGCGCAAGCTGGCGGACAATCCTGAGAACCTCGCTACCAGCCGCTTTAACGACGGCACGGTGGACCCGGCGGGGCGCTTTGTGGCCGGCACCGTCGATGAGACACGGGCAGAAGGAACAGCTGCCCTCTATTGTCTTTCCAGCAGCGGGCTCCGCTTGCTCAGGGACGGCCTTCTCACATCCAACGGCACCGCCTTTTCTCCCGACGGGACGACGCTTTATCACTCCGACACGCTGCGCTACGTCGTTTACGCGCATGATTATGATCTGGCGACAGGGACGATCAGTGGTACGCGGGATTTCATCCGATTTCACCCGAAGGGGAATGAAAAGGGGCGCCCTGACGGTGCCGCAGTGGATGTCGAAGGTTGCTACTGGACGGCCCTTTTCGAAGGCAGCAGGGTGCAGCGTTATGCCCCGGACGGGCGGCTTCTCGCCGAGTTCCCTGTGCCCGCTTTCTGCCCGACCATGGTGGCATTCGGCGGGGACGACCGCAGAACGCTCTTTGTGACATCCGCTCGATCCGATCGTTCGACCGAAGAGCTCGAAGCGTACCCGCAGTCAGGCGGCCTGTTTGCCATGACCGTGGACGTGCCAGGACTGGAAAAGCCACTCTTTGACGTTACTGCAAGATAGGCAACCCAATGACCTCGCCCTACGCTACCGTCCAATACGGTTCGCTCCAGGATCGCGCAGTCCTGATCACCGGCGGAGCTTCCGGGCTGGGCCAGGAGATGGTCAAAGCCTATGCCGCCCAAGGCGCCCGCGTCGCTTTCATCGATATTGACACCGAGGCGGGGGAGCGCACAGCGCGGGACACCGGTACGGCGTTCCATCGCTGCGACCTCACCGATATTGCCGCCCTCCGCAGCACCATCGCGACCATCGAGGGTAAGCTGGGCGGCATCGACGTCCTCATCAACAACGCCGGCAAGGATGACCGGCATGCGGTCGGCGATGTCGACCCCGACAGCTGGCGCCGGACGCTGGCCCTCAACCTCGATCACCAGTTTTTCGCCACTCAGGCTGTGGTGCCGGGCATGAGCGCCCGGGGTGGGGGGAGCATCATCATGCTTGGATCCGTGTCATGGATGCGCGGGCGGCCCAACATGATCGGCTATACCACCGCCAAGGCCGCCATCAACGGGATGACCCGATCGTTGGCCAGGGAACTCGGCGAGCACAACGTCCGTGTCAACTGTATCGTCCCGGGCGCCATCCTGACCGAGCGGCAGGAGAGATTGTGGCTGACCCCCGAATTGAACCAGAGCTTCATTGACCTGCAGGCGCTCAAGTTCCGCCTCGACGCCACTCACGTGGCTCGCATGGCCCTGTTCCTGGGCTCCGACGAAAGCAGCGGTTGCACGGGCGCCAATTTCATCGTCGATGCCGGCTTGACGCAGAACTGAGAACGACATGCAGATCACCCAGACTCCGTCCGGCTTCACCCTTTCCCTCAAGGGCCGTGTGCTCATTGACCATTCCGGCGACGCACCTTGCCTCTTTGTGGGGCAAGGCGATGCCCGGATGGACATGTATCGGGGCAATTTCGATATCGAGGACTATGTGACCGAACGCAGTCCGCTGCGTTATGCCCGGATTTCTGGCAAGACCATCTCTTTTTCGGCGGCGGAGGGTCAGCCGGTCCGTCTGGTGCTTAGCGTCGGGGAAAGCACCCTTGACTTTGAGGCTCCGGACCGCTCGATCAACCGCGTGTGGCTGCGCATTGCGGCCGAGAGGGACGAGCATGTCTGGGGCGGCGGAGAGCAGATGTCGTATTTCGACATGCGAGGCCGACGCTTCCCCCTTTGGACGTCCGAGCCCGGCGTAGGGCGGGACAAGACGACGGAAATCACCTTCAAGGCGGACGTGACGGGCAAGTCCGGTGGCGACTACTACAACACCAACTACCCCCAGCCCACCTATCTCTCGTCGCGCCGTTATGCGCTGCATCTGGAAACGACCGCCTATTCAGCGTTTGATTTCCGCCAGGAGCAAGTGCACGAAATCGAGGTCTGGGCGGTACCGGAGCGGATCGAGTTCTTCGCTGCGCCAAGCTTTATCGAGCTGGTCGAACGACTTTCGCTTCGGTTCGGACGTCAACCGCCACTGCCCGACTGGATTTATAACGGTGCCATCGTCGGCCTCAAGGACGGCGTCAACTCGTTTGAACGGCTGGAAAATTTCCTGGCGGCCGGTGTGAAAGTGTCCGGACTTTGGTGCGAAGACTGGGTGGGCCTGCGCCACACGACATTCGGAGCGCGCCTGTTCTGGGATTGGCAGGCCAATGACGAACGCTACCCGAACCTGCGCCAACGCATCGCTGAACTGGCGGACCGCGATATCCGTTTCCTCGGCTATGTGAACCCTTACCTTTGCGCTGATGGCCCCCTGTTCGTCGAAGCCGAAGAGGCAGGCTATTTCGCCAAGAATGCCGATAACCAGACGGCCCTGGTCGATTTCGGTGAGTTCGACTGCGGCGTCGTCGACTTCACCAACCCCAAGGCCAGCGACTGGTTTGCCGAGCGGGTCATCGGGCAGAGTATGCTCGACTTCGGCCTTTCCGGCTGGATGGCAGACTTCGGTGAATACCTGCCAATCGACGTGACGCTTGCCAATGGCGTTGATGCCCGCCTGATGCACAACGCCTGGCCGACGCTTTGGGCTGAAGTGAACGCGCGGGCCGTCGCCAGTCGCGGCAAGACCGGGGAGGCCCTGTTCTTCATGCGCGCCGGCTTTACCGGTGTCGGTGCTCACTGTCCGCTCCTCTGGGGCGGTGATCAGTCAGTCGATTTTTCGCGCCATGACGGGCTGGTGACCGTTATCTGCGCGGCACTTTCTTCCGGCCTCCTCGGGAACGCCTATCACCACTCCGATATTGGTGGCTACACCAGTCTTTTCGGCAATGTTCGGACACCCGAACTGCTGATGCGGTGGGCGGAAATGGCGGCCTTTACTCCTGTGATGCGCAGCCATGAGGGCAATCGGCCGGCGGAAAACCTTCAGATCGATCAGGACCCCGAGGTCCTGAGCCATTTCGCCCGGATGACCGCGATCTACGTGCACCTTGCGCCCTATCTGCGCACTCTGTCTGCGGAGGCTGTTGCGCGCGGCCTGCCGGTGCAGCGGCCTCTGTTCCTCCATCACGAGGACGATCCGGCGACCTACACGATCCAGGACGCGTATCTCTATGGCGCCGACATGCTCGTCGCTCCGGTTTGGCGCCCCGGAGAGAAGGATCGAACCGTCCATCTTCCCTCCGGCCGGCAGTGGGTTCATGCCTGGACCGGGCAGGCGTATCGGGGAGGTGCCGCGGTCACGGTCGCCGCACCCCTGTGCCAACCGGCCGTCTTCTATGCTGAAGACGCCGCCATGGCCGATCTGTTTGCTCGGCTGCGGAATCTCTGAGGTGGACTGGACCAATCTGGTTTGGCTGTTCCTGCTCGCTGGCCTGGCGGCCTACATCCAGACCATGACCGGCTTCGCCTTCGGCTTGCTGATGATGGCCGGCATCGCGATGCTGAACCTCATTCCTCTTCCGGATGCCGCAGTTGTCGTCGGCCTTTTGACGCTGATCAATGCTATCCAGATGCTGGCCCGGGGCTGGCGGGATGTTGCATGGGATCAGTTCCGCCTCATCATCGGACCCAGCCTCATGATGCTTGTGGGCGGCTATTGGCTGCTTGAGTATCTGGCTGATACAAATCTGGATGGCCTGCGCCTGCTGCTGGGTGTCGTGATCATTGGAGCAAGCATACAGCTCTCTCTTCGGCCGCATCCACGCCAGCACCTGTCCCGCCCTCCCTCTTTTGTGGTCGCCGGAGCGCTGGCAGGGATCTTGGGTGGGATGTTCTCGACGGCGGGCCCGCCCCTCATCTACCACATGTATCGCCAACCGTTACCACATGCGGTCGTCCGCCAGACCCTGGTTCTGGTGTTTGCCATCAACGCGGTCCTACGGCTCGTTCTGGTAGGGGTATCGGGGAACTGGCCCGGACGCGCCGCTGCCTGGGCCCTTGTGGCGGCACCTGCCGTCATGGTTCTCACCTTCGCCGCCAAGCGCTGGCCGCCGCCGCTCTCCCCGCTGGCCATACGACGCGTCGCCTTTTTCCTGCTTTTGTTGACCGGTGTCTTCCTGGCGCTGCCTGCCCTCCTCAAACTATCTGGAGTATCTCCATGACTGAACTTCGCGAACTGCCCCTGACTGACCCGTCGCTTCTGGTGTCGCAGGCTTACGTGGGGGGCGAGTGGATAGATGCGCCTGACGGCAAGACGTTCGACGTTACCGATCCCTACGATGGATCCTGCCTCGCGCGCCTGCCCGATCTGGGGCCTGAGACCGTCCGACACGCCATCGATGTGGCGCATGAGGTTCAGCGGGCCTGGGCCGGCAAGACAGCCAAGGAACGATCCCTCGTGCTGCGTCGCTGGTATGACCTCATCATGTCCAACGTTGATGACCTCGCCCTGATCCTGACGTCCGAGCAGGGAAAGCCGCTGGCCGAAGCCAGGGGCGAGATCATCTCCAACGCGGCCTACATCGAATGGTTTGCAGAAGAAGCCAAGCGCATTAACGGCGACATCATTCCGGGGGCAACCCCGCAGCAGCGTATCCTGGTGCTCAAACAGCCCGTGGGGGTCTGCGCCGCCATTACGCCCTGGAACTTCCCCAATGGCATGATCACCCGCAAGGCGGGCCCCGCCCTGGCAGTGGGGTGCACCATGATCCTTAAGCCTGCCTCGCAAACTCCGTTGTCGGCGTTGGCTCTGGCGGTACTGGCGGAGCGGGCGGGCGTACCCAAGGGGGCCTTTTCCGTCGTCACCGGCGCCGCAAGACCTATTGGGGAAGAATTCTGCCGCAATCCCAAGATCGCCAAGATCACCTTCACTGGATCGACCGGAGTTGGCCGCTGGCTGATGCGTGAAGCCGCCGACGGCATCAAGCGCCTGTCCCTCGAACTTGGGGGTAACGCGCCCTTCATCGTCTTCGATGATGCCGATCTCGATGCCGCCGTCGATGGTGCCATGATTTCTAAGTTCCGCAACGCCGGCCAGACTTGCGTCTGTGCCAACCGCATCTATGTCCAGGAAGGCGTGGTGGACGCGTTCTCCGAGAGGTTGGTTGCCAAAGTTGCCGAAATCCGCCTGGGGCGGGGGACGGATCCAGCAACGCAGCAAGGCCCGCTCATCGATGAGAAGGCACTGGCCAAGATGGAGGAGCATGTCGCCGATGCCCTCGCCAAGGGCGGCAAAATCCTGGCCGGTGGTACACGCTCCGCGCTGGGCGGCAACTTTTATGAGCCGACCGTCATGACGGGGATAACGCAGGCCATGAAGGTCGCCCAGGAGGAGACGTTCGCGCCCCTGGCCCCGATTATCTCCTTCAAGGACGAGGCCGACGTCATCGCCATGGCCAACGACAGTGAGTTCGGACTGGCCTCTTACTTTTTTGCCAAGGACATGGCGCGGGTGTTCCGCGTAGCAGAAGCGCTCGAGGCGGGCATGGTCGGTGTCAACACGGGTATGCTTGCCAACGAGATGGCGCCGTTCGGCGGTGTCAAGCAATCCGGGCTCGGCAGGGAGGGGTCGAAATACGGCATCGAAGGCTTCGTTGAAACGAAATATGTCTGCCTGTCAGGTCTTTGGCCTACGGTTTAGCGACCTGACGCTGCGGTGAGGGCTCGGCACGCTGCCGGGTCGCTCCGTTGCCTCGTTGCCGACGGAACTAACGCGTTTTGGAGCTTCCGGAAAACGCCAACCGTAGCCTGGCGTGCACTGCCGCGCACTGGTGAGGCTTCAGTGCCGAATTGGGTGCGCGGCAGCCTCTGCCGATGCGCCGACAGGCACATTAACCTTTCCTCTTAAGATAAACGCGCGGAAATGCTTTGTATTTCTTGGACTTAGGTCATTATCCACCGAGAACTTCATCGCCCCTGTTTACCTTTTCAAGGAGGAACCAATGGCTGTGCGCGCCAAAGCCGATCTCAAGATCGTCGACAACGTCAATCACGAAGCGGAACATGCGATTGTAGAAGCGGCAAAGCAGGCCGCGCCCATGGTGCAGCGTCTTTCCACGCACCGGGACCGCTTCGACCTGGCAATCAAGGAGCTGGAAAGCGAGCGCTTCGAACTGCTGTCGCGCCGCGATCACCTGCGCCGTCAGGCCGAGGCAGTCGAGCAAGGCTTTGCCATTCATCTCGAAGACATCGAGAACACGCTCAAGATGTACGAAGGTGGCATCAACTCCCTCGGACTGCCGAGCAGCGAAAACTGAACCATGGGCGCCTCACTGCTTTGACAAAGTCCGCAAGGCGTGTCGAAGCGCCGCGGGTTCGATTGTCAGGGCGGACGGCCTGGCATCTGTTCACCCAACCGCCTCGGCAGATCGGCCGTGGCGTCCTGCAAGTCCCGGACGTCCTGTTCGCCAATGAATTCGGCTCGCAGTCGCGCAGAAGTCGACCAAGTGGACCTCACCGAGATGCACGCTTGACGATGGTCAATGCGGCGTCGTCGCGAGACGTGTTCAATCCGAGCAGGGCAGGCGGCTCCCATAGGCATCCTTCGCGTTAGCATCCGGGTTACTCTGGCACCCCCGAACTGTCCGTAGAATTGAGCCTGCGCCACCGAGGAGCATACGTCCTTGACGGGCTGCTGCGCTGGCGACACGCGGGAGGACGATCGGAGCATGGACAGTCCCGTCAGCAGGTTTGTTGATCGCGCGGATGCCGGGAGACAGTTGGCAACGCACCTGACGGCGTTGGGCCTCGACAATCCAATCGTTTACGCGCTGCCGCGAGGCGGTGTTCCCGTTGCCAGTGAAATCGCGCGGGCACTCATGGCACCACTCGACCTGATCATGGTGCGTAAGATCGGGGCGCCCGGTGCGCCGGAACTGGCCCTTGGGGCCGTTGTGGATGGCGCGGCACCGCAGACCGTGATCAACGAGGGTGTGCGAGAGGCCACAGGAGCAGGCCAGGACTATTTGGAGCGGGCCAGGGCGCAGGAAGTCATCGAACTCGAGCGGCGCCGTTCGGTCTATCTGGGGGATCGCGAGCCTCGCGATCCCGCAGGGCACACCGCAATCCTGGTGGATGACGGGCTTGCCACCGGGGCAACGATGAAGGCTGCCATCCTGGCGATGAGGCAGCGAAACGCGAAAAGCATCTGTGTCGCCGTTCCCGTCGCGCCACGGCAAACGATCGTCACGATGGAGGGCCTCGCGGATCATGTGGTCTGCCTGCATCCCACAGACCGTTTTGCCGGCGTGGGTGCCCATTACGATGATTTCCACCAGCTGACGGACGAGGAGACCGTGGGCCTGCTGCGCGAAATCTGGTCCGAAACAACGGATGTCTCCGCGGCCACTTCCCCTGTTCGGCGACAGGTCATAATCCCTCCAATGGGTCTCATCGGGGATCTCTGCGTTCCGCCGAATCCCCGGGGATTGTCGTGTTCGCCCATGGCAGCGGCTCCAGCCGGCTCAGTCCGCGCAACGTGAAGGTCGCCGACCAGCTGAACCGCGCCGGGTTCGCCACTCTTCTCTTCGACCTCCTGACACCGGCTGAGGCCGCGGATCGAAGCAACGTCTTCGACGTCTCACTTCTGGCCGAGCGAATGCCGGAAACCGTGCTCTACATCAGCGGTGAGCCTGATATCGCGGACCTGCCGCTCGGACTTTTCGGCGCGAGCACCGGAGCGGCCGCGGCCATTCTTGCGGCAGCCGAGCTCGGCAACCGCGTCGCCGCGGTGGTCTCCCGTGGCGGACGGCCCGACCTTGCGGGACCTCATCTCTCGGAGGTCGTTTCGCCCACGCTGCTCATCGTGGGTGGCAAGGACCATCAGGTGCTTGAGTTGAACCGGAAGGCGCTCGCGTCGCTGACATGCGAGAAACTCCTTAAAACCATCCCAGGAGCCACTCATGTCTTCGAGGAGCCGGGTGCGCTTGAACAGGTGACTGAACTGGCGAGCGCCTGGTTCCAGCACTATGTGGGCGCTCCGGACATCAAACCCGTTGTCGGCGTCCCATCCCCCGCGCCCGCAAAACCATCGTCAGCCGACGCGGAGCTTCAGGCGCTCCGCAGGGTTATTGAGCCACTACCACCAATCGAGGACCCGGCGTTTGCCCAATCTTTCGATCGCTTCGCCGCCTCCCGGGTTGTGCTGCTGGGGGAGGCTTCGCATGGAACGTCAGAGTTTTATCGGGCGCGAGCGGCGATTACCCAGGGGCTGATCGAGCGCCATGGCTTTACCATAGTCGCAGCGGAGGCAGACTGGCCGGACGCGGCCACTATCGACCGCGATATCCGAGGCCTCGGCGCGCGAGCCAGCGTGGCCCCCTTCGGTCGGTTTCCGACCTGGATGTGGCGCAACAAGGATGTAGACGCTTTCGTGCGCCTCCTGCGTCGCCACAACGAAGGCAAGGTGCCCGGTGAACAGGTGCGGTTTTACGGACTGGACCTTTACAGCATGACCGCATCGATCGCCGCCGTGCTGGAGTACCTGGAGCGGGTGGACCCCGTCTCAGCAGCCGAGGCCCGCAGCCGCTATGCGTGCTTTGCACCCTGGTCCCGCGAGCCGGCCGCGTATGGGCGGGCGTCCCTGAGCCGGGGGTATGCGCTCTGCGAGCCGTCGGTGACGCGCAATTTGCTCGATCTCCTCCACAAGCGCGTGCAGTACGCGTCCAAGGATGGCGAGGATTTCTTCGACGCCGAACAGAATGCCCGCGTCGTCGCGAGCGCCGAACGCTATTATCGCGTCATGTACTACGGCGCCCACGAATCCTGGAATCTGCGCGATCGGCACATGTTCGAAACGCTGCAGCGAATTCTGGCTTCGGCCGGGCCCAGGGCGAAGGCGGTGGTCTGGGCGCACAACTCGCATATCGGTGACGCCCGCTTCACCGATATGGGATCGGAGCGCGACGAGTTGAACTTGGGGCAACTCTGCCGCGAGGCCTATGGGGCCGATGCTGCCCTCATCGGGTTCGGCACCGACAGCGGCACGGTTGCGGCTGCATCCGAATGGGACGCTCCAATGGAAATCAAACTGGTACGCCCCTCTCGACCTGATAGCTATGAGGGGCTTTGCCACCGCGTGGGACAGGAGCGCTTCCTGCTCGATCTGCGGAACCGGCTCGACAAGGAACTGCGCTCTTCACTCTCGCAGCGCCGGCTCGAGCGCTACATCGGGGTCATCTACAGGCCGGAAACCGAGCGCTGGAGCCACTATGCCCACGCCTCGTTGCCTGACCAATACGATGCCTTCGTGTGGTTCGATCAAACGCGCGCCGGGGTGCCCACTCCTGCACCCGTGACGGTCGGCGAGGACGAAACCTACCCCTCAGGTTTGTGATTGGCAGGAAGCAGGCACAGGGCGCGGCCGGAGTTTCCAGCTCTCCGTCAATCCAACAGGTACCGCGTGGTCTGGGCGAGCTCGAGGGCTACCTCATGGAGACGCTCCTGGAGCGAGAGAAGGACCGTAATGTCGCTCTGTATGCCGATATAGTGCGTCGTCTCGCCGGCTGCGTCCAACACCGGCGTGAGCGATAGACGATTCCAAAAAGGCGTGCCGTCTTTTTTATAGTTGAGGATGTCAGCGAGAAAGACCCTGCTGTCGCGGATGGCATCGCGCATCTCGGCGATGGTCTCTCTCGAAGTGTCCGGACCCTGCAGGAAGCGGCAGTTGCGGCCCACCGCGTAGTCGCGCGGATAGCCCGTCATCTGCTCGAAGCCCTGGTTCACATAGACAAGCGGGGCGTCAGGCCGGCGAACATCCGCAAGCGTGAGGGCTTGGGTCGCGGGGTCGAGTTTTCGGTCTGCCACCACTGGTTCGAGAAGCGAGTGCTTAGTAAGGGTCATCGAGGTTATCGTCTCCAGAGGCGGTTCCGGCAGCAGCTTGAGCCTTCATCCGCCGCGGGTGGTACGTGGCCGGGTGCATTCACTCCGGGCCTGCTGCAATAGCAACGAGCGCGTCGAGCCGGGCGGTAAGGTGAAGTCGATATCCATGGGCATCGAAATCGGACGTAATGTCCCCGCGCGTCTCGGCCTGCAGGACCCTTGATATCAGCAAAGAGCCAAACCCTTTGGTGGTAGGGGCGACGACAGGCGGGCCGCCACGCTCGGTCCACCAGAAATCAAACGTCTCGTCGGTCACCTCCCAATGGATATCAACGAGCCCGAACTGGTTGCTGAGGGCGCCATACTTGACGGCATTGGTTGCCAACTCATGCAGTGCCATGGCCAGGGCGGTGACGACCTTAGGCCGCAGACGAAGGGGCGGACCTTGGATCGTTACCCGATCCTGCTCAGGTCCGAGGAACGGGGCGATCGTCTGGCGAACAATCTCCTCGAGTTCACCCGCCCGCTCGTTCTCGCTCAGGAGCCGAGTGTGGGTCCGCACGATTGCATCGATGCGACTCTCAAACGCCAGGACTTCCGGAGCCGCATTGGGGCTCCTGAGAGAATGGCGCGCGATGACCTGGACGATGGCCAACAGGTTTTTTACCCGGTGCTGCACCTCCCGGGCGAAAAGATCTCGCTGTTCTTCGGCCTGTCGCTTCTCGAGTTCGCGACGATCCAGTTAATCGAAAAGGTCGTCTACGGACCGCCCGATTAGCCCCAATTCCGAATTGTCGCCGTTGAGGCCGGTTCTTGCTGCTTCGTCACCGGCCTGCCGCGCGAGCAGTGTCCGGTGAACGATGCGAACGGGCCGCTGGATGAAGCTGGCACCTATGAACCAGGCGAGAAGAAAGGCCAGGATTGCACCGGTCATGGCGATGACCGAGTTGGTGACGGCAGCCCGATCGATAGGCGCCATAGTCGGCGCTTCGGGCATGGCGAAGATTGCCGCAATGGGAAGATTGTCCAGCGCCGGGCGGTATCCCACGATCTCGGGGACGCCCTCAGGCGAGACCAGGCGGGCAGCCCCTGGCTCGGGACGCTTCAACAATCCGGCATACGGCTCGGGAACCTGGCTTCCCGCATCGAGATTTCCCTCGGGCAGGCTAAGCAGGATCGTGCCATTCCGGTCGGTGACCACCGTACGGCTCTGTGGCAGGGATTTGGTGGCTTCCGTAACCAGCCGGACAAGCTCGGCCATGTTGACGTGGAGCTGGATGTAGCCCTGCACCTCCTCGGCCGGTCCGCGCAGGGCCATTCCGATCGGCAGTGTGGGCCCGCCGGGTGTTGCGGTGTAATTTCCGACCACAAGCCCAGGCCGATCTGCTGCCGCCAACTCCGTGATCGAGGTCTGCATGGCAGACCGGTCCGACACCCCGGAATGGCAATAGACCGCGCCTGCCTGGTCCGCGACGGCTATGTCGATCACGGTTGGCAGGTCTCGGCGCAGCCCACCGACATAGTCTTCGCAGGCAATCGTATCCTGGCCCTGCACCACCTCCGCGCGTCCCATGGCCAGCATCAAAGTCGCCGCAGCTGAGAGCCCTCGGACGACTTCGTTGCGCACGGAGTCCGTCATTTCGGTTGCGTAGGTGTCGACCTCGCCGGACCGTAGGTTCCGCGCGCTGATGTGGTTCGCGACGACAATGACGAAGGCTGGCAGAACGGCTACGGCGGCTAGAGCGAGCAGCCTGTGCCGCAATTTGAAACGGATTGCTTTCCCGTGCGACAACGCTTCATGATGATCGGCGAGCGCCTCATCGACCGCGATGGAACCTGCACTTGCTGAACTCATTGCTGACTCCGCCATCCCTTAGCTTCCGCTCTGGCAGGCTCGAATTAAAGAGAACCCAGATTTTGTCGATGATGTCGCATCTATGCACCCTTAAGGCCGCACCTGCGCGCTTGCATCGCAGCATCTGCGAGCCGGACACTCCTTGGGCAGCGGGCCCCTGTCAATGACCCGGGTGCTTTACGTTGAAGATGAAGCGCTCCTGGCCATTTCCATGGAAGGTGTCCTGGTGGATGAGGGGTTCTCGGTGGAACTGGCCTTTGATGGCAGCGAAGGGCTGGAGAAGGCAAGCCAATTCGTCCCGGACATCATTGTCACAGATTACATGATGCCGAAACTGGACGGTTTGGGCATGGTTGGCATCCTGCGCGAGCAGGGGATCGACACGCCGGTGATCGTCACCACGGCAGTGCCCGAAGAAAAGCTGGCCCCCGAGCTACTGTCCAATGTCTACCTTTACCCGAACTCGTCGATGCACTCACGCGGGTCGCGGCCTCGCGAAAGGGCTAGGCAAGCGCAGCGACGGACATCCACAGAGGGCTTTATCTCTCTTGGCCCCGGACGGCATTGCTGCGGATTTTACGAAGTCCCGCGAGCAGGCGCTTCTCTTCGTCAGACGAGATGCCCGCGAGGAAGTCCTGGAACAGAAGCTTGCCTTCTTCGGTCATGTGCCTGAAAAGCGGTATGGCGGCATGAAGGAGGAATATCCTGCGCACCCGGCTGTCTGAAGCGTCCGCACGGCGCTCGATCCAGGATTTGCTCTCGAGCCGCTCCACAAGCTTTCCGAGGGAAGCGCGACCCATTTGCATGAGGTCGGCCAACTGGGTCTGTGTCAGCCCTTCGTTCTCGTAAATGTGCATCATGGCCCACCACTGCACATGCGTAAGACCGGCCTTGGCCAAATGCTGGTCGGCGTGCGTGGACACCAGACGCGAGAGCTCGTGCATCAGGTAGATGAGGTCAGAATGATCCCGGTAGGATGTGTCGGTCGTCGCTCGTATCACGTCCCTTGCAGAAGCTCCCCCAAACTCTTCCTTATAGTTTCGTTTCACCTTCGGCAGCCCGACCTCCGTTTCTCGATTTTGCCTATAAGACAAAAAGAATAGGTCTTAAAGCGCCTCCTGGAAATCGCAACTCTGGTTGTCAGTTCAAAACTGTATGCTAACCTACAAAAGGTGCGCTACCGCAGCATGGGTCGGCGTTGTCCGATCGGGAGGAAATCATGAACAACAAGAGTGTAGGCTGGATGCTTGGCAGCGCGGCAGCCATGGTCTTAACGAGCGCAGGCCTTCTAGCGGCACACGCGCTGGAGACGGGCGCGCTGGAGACAAAAGCCGGAGCTCCGGCAGAGGCGCGCCTCCTGGTCGCGCAAGCCGAAGGCGCGAAGGCCACCTTCAGCCTCGAACAGGCCGAGAGGGGAAAGAAAGAATTCTCGCAGGAATGCGTCGAGTGCCATGGGAAGGATCTGCGTGGCGGCCTGCTCGGTGGACCGCCGCTGCGCGGCCAGAGCTTCGAGGCAAAGTATGGCAAAGGCAGCCCGGCGGGTGTGCTGTTTGAAGTGATGAGCTCCACCATGCCGCCGAATGCCCCCGGAAGCTATTCGGATGCTGTTTACGCCGACCTGATGGCCCATATTCTGAAGACCAACGGCTACAAATCCGGGGCTGAGCTGCCCTCGGATGTCGACGCCCTCTATAATCTCGTCATCGAGAAGTGATGCCAGGGGCGGGCGGGCGTCTCTTTGCTGAGGGACGCCCGTGATCGGCCCGGAGCTGACCCTGCAACTGATCGTGGTGCGATTCCTTGCGGGAGTGATCATCGCGACAGTGCAGGGCGCGGCTATCGCTGCCGTCACGGTCCTGCTTGGCGACAAGGGGCCGCGCTATGACGGGCGGCTGACGCTGTCCCCCGCCGCCCATGTCGATCTCCTGGGGCTGGGCTCGCTCATGTTGACGGGTTTTGGCTGGAGCAAGCCTGTCACGGTGGACCCCGGGCAAATGCGCGTCGGCCCCTGGGTCCTGCCACTCGCCGGCAGCGCAGCTCTGCTGCTGTTGGGCTGGCTGGTCCTGTTCCTGGTCATCCCCGCGCTGACCATCCTGCCGCACACCCAGGCCCTGCTGGTTGGCGCCTTCCTGCGCAGCTTGGCGCAACTCTGCGTCTGGATGGCCCTGTTTACGCTCCTGCCGGCGCCGCCTCTTGTCGGCGCACACTTCCTCGCCGCCCTCAACATCCGCTTGCCGGCCCGGGCAAGTCTGATCATCGGCTTGCTCCTTGTGGTGCTCTCCATCGTCGGCGTGACGCGGGCTATCCTGGCGCCCGCCTACCAACTGGTCGCACCGCTGGTGGTCGGTGCGGAACTCGGCCGCTGAAGCTAGTGGGTAAATGGCTCACGTTCTAAGCGCCGTTGTCTCGTTCGAGAGTCCTAGTCGATCGGGGTAACGCCGTAGCGATCCATGATGGTGCCGATTGTGCCATCCGCTGCAAGTTCGGCGAACGTTTGGTCCACGACGCGCTTGAGGGTGATGTCGCCCTTCCAGAGCCCGAACACCATGTTGTAGCGCGCCAGCTCCAGCGGCGCCCACGCAACGGTCCAACCGTTCTCTTCAGCAAGCCGGCTGGCCAGCATCGCTTCGGTTACCCCGGCATCCAGCGTTCCGTCGGCGAAGCCGGCGGCCAGCGCATCAGGATTGGTCAGGATGCGGGCCGTGGCCCCTTCATTGCGCAGGAAACTCGCCAGACCAATACGGTCGAGGCCAGAGATCAGGGTCAGGACGCCGATCCGCTTGCCTTCGAGGCTGTCGACTGGGGCAGGGGAGACCACGGCCCATCCCGTCTGGGCATAGGCGGGTCCGGTCTCGAGGAAGGAGCGGGTCTGATCGGAGTCAACCACGCCCCCCGCGATCACTTGACACTGTGCCCGGTTGAGGCCCCAATTTTTCGGGTTGAAGTCGCGGCCCATCGCCTGGTTTTCGTTCAAGACCAGTGACACGCCAATTTTCTGCGACAGGATGCGCAAGAGCTCGATGTCTACGCCGGGTTGCTCTGAATCCCCCGTGACCAGCGGTGGATAGGACGGCGGCACGCAGGCCCTTAGGACGCCGGCCCGTTCGATTTCCCGGAGGGAAGTGTCGGGCGGCAGGAGGCTCACCCCCACGAGCAGCGCAAGGATCACCGCAAACCCGATAAGACCGCGCATGCCCTCCCCGCCGGCCACGTCTGCCTCAGGTCCGGTAGAAGTCGATGAGCGCAACGCTGAACAGCACGACGCAGGCAGTGACAATGATCCCGATGCCCAGCAGCGGGTCGAATTGGTTGTAGTGGATGAGGGCGCCGCGTAGCGCGTCGACCGCGTAGGTTAGTGGGTTCCATTCGACGAGCGTCACAAGCCAGTCGGGGTAGACCACCCGCGTTTGCGCCCGGCTCAATGCCGGATCGAGGGGAAAGATCGAGCTGGAGGTAAAATAAAGCGGCAAGATGACCGCGTTGGAAAAGATGCCGAAACCCTGGAAGCTGCGGATGCGATTGGCGATCACCACACCCAATGAGGTCAGCGCAAAAGCGAGCAGCGCCATCAGTCCCAGGGCCTTGGGGAGGTCGGCCCACGTGATCGGGATATCGGCGAACCGGGCCAGGACCAGAACGAGACACCCGTGCAGGAGAGCGACCGTGGTGCCGCCCAACACCTTCGCCAGCAGCACCGTCGTGCGCGACAGCGGCGACACCAGCACCTCACGCAGGAAGCCGAATTCCCGATCCCAGATCACCGACACGGCGGACTGCACGGAGGTGAACATGATGTTGAGCGCGATGACCGCCGGAAAGATAAACTGCAGATAGGTGAACGGCACGACGAAGGTGACTGCGCCGTAAACTTCGCCGCGGAAATAGGGGTTGAGGCCGATCCCGAGGATCAGGACCCACAGGATCGGCCGGCTCACTCCTCCGATCAACTGTCCGGTGTCGCGGAAGGCGCGCATCACTTCGCGGAGCCACAGACCGTAGAGGCCTCCCAACTGGACCATCAGCCTACGACGCCAGTGCATTGCCCCCCCATTCATCTCGTGTGCTCGCCCCCACGCTTGCCGAAGGCCAGCGTTTGCTCCCGCGCGCCGGCCGCCCGGTCCCGCAGCTCGCGACCAGTCAAGGTGAGAAACACCGTTTCAAGGCTCGGCACCTCCACCTTGAGGGCCGTAATGCGCGTTCCGAATTCAGCTAGGAACGCGGTGATGAAGGCATCGTCGCTGACCAACGTCAACTCGTTGCCCTTTCGCGCCGTCAGCCGATCTTGATACCGTGCCGTAATTGCCTCGAGATCGGCTTCCGCGGTCGGCGTCAAACGCACCAGGGATTGCCCATGCGCCCGCTTCAGCGCCTCCGGCGTGTCGAGCGCCAGAACCTTACCACTATCGATGATGCAGACCCGGTCGCAGTCCTCCACTTCCTCGATATAGTGGGTGGTGACCAGTACCGTGATGTCGCGCTCGGCCCTCAGCCGGCGCAGATAGGCCCAAATCCGGTCTCGCGTCTGCGCATCGAGGCCCACAGTGGGCTCGTCGAGCAGCAATATCCGGGAATCGTGGATCAGGGCCCTGGCGATTTCGAGCCGCCGCTTCATGCCCGAGGACAACGCGCGCACCGGTTTTGACGCCCAATCGGACAGCTCCACCAGCGCCAGCATCTCCTCAATTCGTTGCCGTCTCAGTTTGCGCGGCACTCCATAGACAAGGCCGTGCAGTTCAAGGTTTTCGCGCACCGTCAGGCGGTCATCGAGGCTGGGCTCCTGAAAGACGATACCAAGGCGCTGGCGCGCTTCCAGCGGGTTTTTGGCGACATCGATACCGTCGATGAGGGCTGTACCGCTATCTGGCCGCAGGATGGTGCACAGGATATGCAGCAGCGTCGTCTTGCCCGCGCCATTGGGGCCCAGCAGGGCAAACAATTCCTGGTCGCGCACGTTGAAGCTGACGGCATCGAGTGCGAGAGTCCGACCATATCGCTTGGAGATGGCATTGAGATGGATGGCGTCGGCAGACGGGGCGGGGTCGGGTTGCGCCATCACGGAGCCGCGGCTGTCGCTGGAAAGTCGAACCCCTTCAGGATGCCATCGAGGGTGCCATCTGCTGTAAGGGCGGAGATGGCCTCGTCCACGGCGCTGCGCAGGAATTTCTGGTCGGCCAGAACGACGGCGCCAACGCCAATGGTTGAGGGTGGTAAGGGACTGGGCTCGAGAACGTGCAACTCCCCGTAAGCTGCGTCCTCGCGTTGCTTGGCCCAAAGATTAGGGGCCCAGACAAGGGCAACGTCCACAGAGCCTTTGAGTAGGGCGTCGAGCGCCTGCTCATTGCTTCCCATGGGAAAAACCGGCCACCGTTTTTCGGCCGGCAGTGCCGACTGGTAAGATACCAGCCTGATGTGGGCCATCGTACCCACCGTGGCGCCGATCGAGTGCCCGGGCGGCAGGTCGGCGAGCTTTTGCAGCGCGGGATCAGACGCCACGAACACGTATTGGGTCTCGTAGTAGGCGCGAGTCAGGGTAATCCACCGGGCGTAACCCTCGGGGATCAGCTTGAAGCCCATGTGAACATCGCAGTGTTCAAGCATGATGGCGTAGATTTTGGTGATGTCCTCAACGGCGATCTCCCGCTCCACCACATAGCGCTGCGGCTCGAGCAGCAGGGCAGCGGCAATTGCATCGCCGATGGCGGCCGCCACTTCCCAATCTGGGTCGCGCTTGTCGACGCAGTAGCGAAACTGGGATTCATCGAGCCGCCGGCCGATGTTCCACTGGCCGTTGGCAAAGGGCACGTCGTCGAACTCCGGCTCCTGGGCGGCGGCATTTCCGACGGTGGAGACGGCGATCGGGATGGCCAGTGCGAGGGCGAGGAACATGCTCGCAAGGCGCGAAATATCAAAAGCAACGCGCAAGATGGGAACCTCGCAAGAAGGGGCCGGGCGGACTGGAAGCTCCAGATCCGTCCGGCCTGTCAGAACGCGTTCAGACTTTACTCTTCGTCATCCGGCAGAGCGAAGACATAGAGCGTCACCGGGTTATTCGGCGGCAGCTTGATGTCCGGGGTCAGCGACTGCAGGCGGCCAAGGCCGTTACCGAAGTTTGCCACGACGGCGATATACTGCTTGCCGTCGGCTTCGTAGCTGATCGGGAAGGACTCGAGCGAGTTGCTGAGCTTCGGGCTCGTCCAGAGGACGTCGCCGGTTTCATCGTCGAAGGCGATCAGCTTGCGGTCGAGGGTGCCCACGAACACGACGCCACCAGCGGTCGGCAGGGTCGAAGTCGTGACCGGAGCATACTGCCGATACTGCCACATCTCGCTCTGGTCATCGAGCTTATAGGCACGAACCTGCCCGATATTGCCGTCGCCATCCGGCCGCGGCACACGGGAGTAGGTCTGCAGACCGCCACCCGTATAAATCTGGCCCGGATCGAGCGGATTGACCGTGGTGTTGGAGCAGAACTCCACCGTCGGCAGATAGACGGCACCGGTTTTCGGGCTATAGGAGGTGGCCTGCCAAGCCTTGCTGCCCGGGTCGGCAGGGCAGTTGAAGGTGGTTTCGCCGATCACCGGAATGACGTCCGGATTGATCTCCTTGGCACCCGTTTCCTTGTCGATCGACAGCACCACGTTCTGTGGCGCCGTTTCCTTGGCCCACAGCCACTTTCCGGTGGTCCGGTCGATGGCTTCCATGATGCCGATCTTGCCGGTCGTCACCACTTCGTCGTCCACGATGAGGCGTTCATACACGTAGTCAAGATCGAGAGAGTCGGTCGGCAGGTACTGATGGTACCACTTGAGCTCGCCGGTTGTCGCGTCGATCGCCAGCGTCGAGTTGGTGTAGAGCGCCTCGTTGGTGACGTTCGGGTCAGAGCTCTTGGGCGTGAGGCCCGCGATCTCGACGTTCCACGGATAGGGCTGGCCAACGCCGGCGAAGATCAGGTTCTGCTCTGGGTCGTAAGAGCCGGTGATCCAGGCCGAAGCGCCGTAACGGTTTTCGACGGGGATCCCGTTCCAGCTGTTCCCTTCCGGCGTATCGCCGCGGGCGATGGTGTTGACGCGCCAGATTTCTTCGCCGGTCTCGGCGTCATGTCCGGTAAAGAAGCAACCACCCGGCTGGGCGTTGCTGCAGCTGGTCATGCCCTGGACGATAACGCCGTTTGCGACGAGCGGTCCGGATGAATAGGCGAAACCCTTTTTGTAGTCGGCAACCTGCTGATCCCAGACCAGTTCGCCGGTCTTGATATCGAGCGCGATGATGTGCGCGTCCCGGGTGGCGATGATCAGGTTGTTGCCATAGATGGCCTTCGAGCGCTCGCCACCGGGGCTGACACCATCGGGAAGTTCGTGCTGGTATTCCCAGATCAGGTCGCCAGTGGCTGCGTCTAGGGCCTGGATCCGATGGTCGGCGTTCTGGACGAACATCACGCCGTCATGGACAAGCGGGGTCTCCTGCGTACGGCCGCCCGGGCTCATGCCCCAGGACCATGCCAGCTTGAGCTTACCGACGTTCTCCTTGTTGATCTGGTCGAGCGGGCTGTAGCCCCAGCCATTGTACGTGCGGCGCCACATCAACCAGTCGGCATCGGGCGGATCGAGCAGCATTTCGTCCGTGACGGGCGTGATCTTGTCGATCACGGATTCCTGGGTGGCCGCGTCCTGGGCGATTGCGGCATGGACGGCCATCAGCGAGACCGTGCCCGCTACGAGCACAGTTAGTTTCGAACGGCTCTTCATGAGCGTTCCCCTCCTCCAAAAAATCACCGGCGTCTCGCCTGGTCGCTTCCGCGAATTGGGTCGGCGAGAAATTGTACGCTAGCGTACGATCAGCTAATCCGATGCTGCGAGGCACGTCAATATGACGCACCCTCCGAGAATAGTTTTTTGCGGGTGTCAGAAATTTCACAAAGCGCAACTAATTTTGGTGGGACACCGGGAAAATCAGGGTTTTGGCCACCCAAAGTGCATCTTTGAGAAAACCTCTCCGGTGGCATTAGACGAAAGTCTCGGTCACCCAAACCGCCGAACCAGATCGTCAGCGGCGCTTTGCAGGTTTTTCACTTCTTCGTCGCCGAACGCGTGCGGCTCGTAATCAAGAAGGACGAGAGCTCCAGGACAGGTGCCGTCGGGCAGGATAAGGGGGGCGGCCGCGTAAAGGTCGATGCCGTTGGTCTGGATATAGGTGCTTTCGCCCACCTCTTCGTTTGCCCTTTCGGAGTCTACGATTAGCGGCATCTTGGAATTGGCGACGAGTAGCGTGAGGCGAGCCGCGTCCTCGTCTTCGAGGTGCCGCTGGTCATCCACCAGATTGATGATCGCAGCAGGGACCGAAAAGCGTTCGGCGATGGCTTCCAGCGCCTTGCCCAGGGCATCATCGCCGCGTCCCGCGCCTGCAAACGCCCTTCGGCCCTTACGCCGACCAATTGGAGCGGCCATGGGAGCGAGCGCCTGGATGGCTTCGCGTGCGGCTTCAAAGCTGTGAGCGACGGCATCGACATGCAATGTCTCTGATGTCTCGGCGGAGGCGAATTCATTCACCGCGCAGACGATCACGCGGACATCTGGCGCCATGCGCCGCAGGCGACGCGAGACATACCGGCATTGCGCGCGCACATCGCTGCCCATGAACACAAGCACGAGGGTTCGGACGCCTTCGAGATCCAGCCGCCCTATGGCTTCCTGGCGAATTGCGCCTGGGGGCAAGACGTCCACGGCTATGTCGTCTGTCAGAAGTTGCGTGCCAAGCAACTGCGCCGCCGCCTCATCGATCTCGTTGCGGCCCCCGATGAGGAGAACCTGCGGGGGCCGCACCCACTCGGGTTCGAAAGTCGCATCCAGTACGGTCTCGAACGAGCGCATGAGCTCGCGCCGTTGCGGTACCGCCTCGGGCCCCTCCTCCAGTTCGGCGGTTGCGAGCCGCAGCGCGGGGAGCATGAGGTTGTCGATGAACGCGGCTTGCCCGTGCTGATCGATATGATCTTCGGTGAGCTCGATTGCGTCTTCGATGTTGCCCTTGAGCATGCGTTGGTAGAGCCGCTCGGCCGGGGCGAGAACAGGCTCACTGCCGAGCAGCGTTTCAAGGAACTGGAACTGAGGCAGATGCCGCCCGATGACGACGAGACACACGGTCATCGGCGTTGAAAGGATCAAGCCTACCGGCCCCCAGAGGGTCGCCCAGAACATGGCGGAGAGCAGGATGGCGATGGGCGACACGCCTGTGCTCGAACCATAGAGACGCGGTTCGATGACATTTGCGGTCGTCAGGTCGAGGACGAGAAAAAGGCCGATGGTCAGGGCGAGCATGTTCCAGCCCGGGTCGACCGCGAAGGCGAGGGTGAACGGCACGATAGCAATGATCAAGGCGCCCACGAAGGGGATATAGCGGAAAAGGATGATGAGCATGCCCCAAAGCAGCGCGCTGGGTACGCCGATCAGCCAGAGCCCGATGCCGAAGATCGTGCCATATACGGTGTTCACCATGAGCTGGATGATCAGGTAGCGACCGACCCGGTGGCTGGCGTCCGAGATGGCGATATTGGTGAGCGAATAGCGGCCTGCGCTCACGAGACGAATGAACCGGTCCTGCAAGTCGGCCCGGCCCATGAGCAGAAAGATCAGAAATACGGTGACGATCGCTACGGTGGCGATAGGTCCTATGATGGACCCCATCACCGACGAGAGAATGCTGAGCGGACCGATCTCATTCGAAATGCTGACGGGAACGGGCACGCCGGCTCCAGTCTTGGCCTCAGGTGCAGCCAGCCGGTCCCCAAGATTTGCCACCGTGGCATTGAGCTGCTCAAGCCACGCAAAACTGCCGAATTGCGCCTGCAGGGCCTCAAGCTTGGTCATTATGGTCTGCTGGTAGCCCGGAAGTTGCGCGGCCAGGCGCGCCACTTGGGTCACCGCCAGAACGGCAAACGCACCGAGCAGCAGCGCGGCGATCAGGACGGCCAGGATGACGGCGGCTGCATCGGGCAGTCGCAGGTGTCGCCCCATCCATCCAACGAGCGGATTGAGGGCGAAGGCCAGCAGAACTGACAACGTTATAGGCACGAGAAGACTCGCGCCGAGATAAAGAAGAGCAGCGATGATCGCGAACGTTGCTACGCTTTCGAATGCCGAAAGGCGACGTCGGCGGAAGGACGATGCGATCACCGGATCGGACATGGGCGGCCCCAATTTGCCCCACCACAACATTTCCCCGACGGTGTTGGTTCCGGCAGGGATGGCGGAAGGCTTCCGATGCTTTCAGGCGATCGCATTCATTCGAAGAGCAGCGGTCAGCGGGCCGCCCAATTGAGGCCACGCCGCAGGATCGTCTTCATTTCCGGAACGTTGAATTCGCTGCTGACATGGCCGAGGGATGAGTAGAACACCCGGCCTTGTCCGTAGCGGTGCTTCCAGACGACCGGCATGACTACGCCGTCGATCCACGGCGCGTGATCACCGTTGAATCTGGTGGTCGCCAGCACCTCGATAGAGGGATCGACATGCATGTAGTACTGCTCGGAGTGGTATGGGAATGCGCTTATTCCCTCCATGATGGGATCGTCCGGTTTAGCGATGTCCACGCGGTAGTCGATGATTCCGCCCGGGTGTGCCACCCATTGGCCGCCCACCATGAACTGGTAGTCTACCGCCTCCCGGAAGGCGTCTGCCATGCCGCCATGGAAGCCTCCCAGACCAACCCCGCCACGCACCGCCGCCGTCAGGTTTGAGACTTCTTCCTTCTCGATCTTGCTCATCGTGAAAATGGGCACAATGAGGCTGAGGTCGTGGATAGACGGATCAGCAAAGGCCTCCGTCGTGTTCTCGACATAGACCTTGAAGCCGTCTTGCTCGAGAAAGTCGCGGATAATGGTGGCGCATTGCTCTGGCTCATGGCCGCTCCAGCCTCCCCAGACGATCAGTGCCTCGCGCATTGCGTTCTCCTTCTTTTTGCTTCAGGCCCGGGACCGGGCAGTACGGAAGCCTCACTCGCCTGCGCGGGCAAGGCCGGTCATGGTGCGAAGGGCCGGACCGGTCGATCCCCACGGAGATCCGTAGAGCTCGCCCAGCGCTACGGCCGCTGCGCCGCGGGCCCAGAGTTCGTCGCCGGCTTCGTCAATGATGATCTCGCTGATCTCGCGTAGAGAGGGCGTAACCGACCGGTCGAACGAAGTACGAAGCGGGTCAAGCAGATGTGGTCCCAGCGCCAGGTTGGCGCCGGCCAGGATGACACGAGGCGGAGCGAACAGGCCTACAAGGTTCGCAATGGCAATGCCCAGTGCTTCTCCCGCCCGGTGCACGGCCTGCGCCAAGTCCGGGTTGCCCTGTTCGATCAACCGGCGCACATGCGTCATGGGACGCCCAAGGTGCACCGCCTCCCGTAGCCGGATGTCGCCCTGTCCGCCACACAGGATGGCATCGTCTCCTGCCAGGTCCAGCAGGCGATGGTAGGACCCGTCCTGGCCGCCGAGCATCATCTGCCCCAGATCAAGGCTGAGTTCGCGTGCACCACGGAACAACTGCCCCCCATGCATCACGGCAAGGCCAAGGCCGTTTTCTACCGCTACGACGAGGAAGTCGTCGCAGTCGCGGGCGCGCCCGAACCAATGCTCGCCAAGTGCAACCGCATTGGCATCGCTTTCCGCGATGGTGGGAACACCCAGGCGTTGTCCGATCGTCTCAGTGAGCTGCACGTCGGTGTCCCGGAAGATCGGGCTGGACCGGACGCGGCCCGAACCGTGCTCGATGACGCCGGGCAGAGCCAGCGCCACGGAGTTGATTTCTCCTAGCGTCAGCCCGGCGTCGTGGACACATCGACGAACTCCGTCCTCCACGAGATCGGCTAGCACAGCAAGCGCCAGCCGGTCCGCTCGGAGGGGCAGTTTCAGTTCCGCCAGAGGCTGGCCCTCGAAGTCACTCACCACGAAGGCGAGGCCGTTTGTTGCGATCTTGGCCCCCACGACACGTGCTGCGCCGGCGTTCAGCGTCAGCTTGACGCGCGGCCGACCGCGTCCGGTACCACTGCTGCGCAGATCTCCCTCGTGGTGGGGCGTGATCAACTCGTCTTCGATAAGGGCACCGGTGATGGCAGAAATCGTCGTGGCAGAAAGCTGCGTGTACTCACCAATCTCCACGCGCGAGATCGCCCCAGCGCGCCGAATGGTATCCAGCACGTGGAAGCGATTGATCGCCCGCATCAATTCCGGGTCTGCCGTCTTCATCGGCCGCCCTGCTCCTCCTCGGCTATTATTTCTTATGCCGGATTAATTACCTTGCCACTTCGCACAAATGTGGCACCAAGGACAAGGCGCCGTCTCAACTTTCTGCGCATTCGACGAGATGGAGCTTGACAGACGTACATCATCCGGACGTACTTAATACGCAATCAGGACAAATATGTCCGGTGTGGGAGGAAATCATGAATATGCACCTGGGCCGCCTGGCGCGGCATCGGTTTCTCATTGCCTTGAGCACGGCAGCCCTGTTCGCAGGCGCCTCTGCGGCTTCGGCGGAATCGGTGATCAAGTGGCTTCACCTTGAGACCAATCCGGATCGCCTCGGGACTTGGCAGGAGATCGCGTCGGCCTACGAGGCCGAACATCCGGACGTCAAGATCGAGTTCCAGTTCCTCGAGAACGAAGCGTTCAAGGCCAAGTTGCCGACCCTCCTGCAGTCCAGTGAGGCTCCCTCCATGTTCTACACATGGGGCGGCGGGGTCCTGAAGGCGCAATCGGAAACCGGCGCCATTCGCGACATCACCGAAGCCATGGATGCCGATAATGGTGCCTGGCGCAATTCGATCGCCAAGGCCGCCGTGGATGGTCTGAGCATCGACGGGAAGGTCTGGGCTGCCCCCGTGCAGTCGGGCGTTGTCTCCTTCTTCTACAACAAGGAACTGTTCGATCAGGCTGGCGTCGACGCCTCGACGATCACCACCTGGGACGATTTCCTGGCCGCCGTGCAGAAGCTCAAGGATGCCGGTATCACCCCGATCGCCGGTGGCGGTGGTGACAAGTGGCCGATCCACTTCTACTGGTCCTACCTCGCAATGCGTGAACTCGGTCAAGATGCCTTCAACGCGGCCAAGAACGGTGACGGCTTCACGGGCGAAGGCTTCGTCAAGGCCAGCCAGG
Organism: Devosia oryzisoli; assembly: GCF_014837245.1. Classification (GTDB taxonomy): domain Bacteria; phylum Pseudomonadota; class Alphaproteobacteria; order Rhizobiales; family Devosiaceae; genus Devosia; species Devosia oryzisoli. Next base: position 768,729 of record NZ_JACYFU010000002.1, on the reverse strand, counting down.
AGTTGATCAAGCTCGGCGAATTGGAGCCATTCCAGGAAGGTTGGCTCGGTGCCACCTGGCCCGACACGATGGCCACCTTCGCCGATGGCCGCGCTGCCATCATCCTCGGCTTCGAAAACACCGCAACCCCCACGATCCAGAAGGGCGCGGCCACTGATGGCGTCGGCCTTGCTCAGGAAAACATCGGCCGGTTCCCGTTCCCCGTCATCGAAGGCGCCCCGGGTCTTGTGACGGACGACTTCGGCGGCCTCAATGGGTGGGTCGTCACGACCAACGCGCCGCCCGAAACGATCGACTTCCTCAAGTACTTCACCAACCAGGAGAACATGGCCAAGGTCGCCGAGCGCAATGCGGTGTTGCCGACGACCATTGGATCAGACTCCGGTGTCAAGGATCCGACAATGAAGGCCGCGGCCGAGCAGATGGCCAAGGCCACCTGGCACCAGAACTATCTCGACCAGGATCTGGGGCCGAACGTGGGTCGCGTCGTCAACGACATGTCGGTGGAACTCGCGGCCGGGCAGATTGCGCCCGAGGATGCGCTGCAGCAGATCGAGGACGCCTTCTCCCTCGAGATGTAAGACTTGCAACGCCGCGCCCTTCAAGGGGCGCGGCGTCCTTGGCTGGCCCCTATTCAGAGGTTCATCATGAGCCAGACCAGTACCATTGATGATGTCCCCGTCCGGGCAACGTCGGCGCGGCACGTGCGCCGCAAGAGCAACCGGGTGCGCGGCACGTTGCCGGTCCTGGTTCTTTTCCTGCCGCCGGCATTGCTCGTCTTCACAGTCTTTGTCATCCTGCCCATGGGCGAGGCGGCCTGGTATTCCTTCTACAACTGGAACGGCTATGGCCTGCCGACCGAATGGATCGGCACCAAGAACTACGAGATCATTTTCCGCAACGGAGCCTTCCGTCAGGCACTGATCAATAACGGCCTCATCATTGCCGTGTCCATTCTCATCCAGATCCCGCTGGCCCTCTGGATCGCCACCATGGTGACCCACCGGATCAAGGGCGCGGTCGCCTTCCGGCTCCTCTTCTTCCTGCCCTATGTGTTGGCGGACGTGGCAGCCGGGATGATCTGGCGCTTCGTCTATGACGGACAGTTCGGCCTGGTCGCCGGGATCTTCAATGCCTTCGGCATGAACGCGCCGTTCTGGTTGGCCGACAAGCAGGTGGCGTTCTATGCTGTCCTGGGCGTGATCGTTTGGAAGTACTTCGGCTTCCACATGATGCTGTTCGTGGCGGGTCTGCAGGGCGTCGACAAGAGCGTGCTCGAGGCCGCCGACATCGACGGCGCGACCGGTTGGCAGAAATTCTACCGCGTGACGCTGCCCATGCTCGGCTCCACCGTGCGCTTATCGGTCTTCTTTGCTGTCATCGGCTCGCTTCAACTGTTCGATATGATCATGCCACTGACCGGTGGCGGTCCTTCCAACTCCACCCAGACGCTCGTCACCTTCCTCTACAGCTTCGGCGTTATGCGCATGCAGGTTGGCTTCGGCTCTGCTGTCGGCGTGGTCTTGTTCGTGATCTGCGTCGTCCTGGCCTTCAGCTACAAGCGGATATTCATGAAAAATGACTGACAGCGCCGCTCCCATTGATGCTGCAACCGCGCCGTCGGGTCGCGCCGAACGCCTGCCGACCCGCGTCTACCTCTACGTCAGCCTCACGATCCTGGCAGCCATCATCGTCATTCCCCTGCTGACAACAGCGCTGGGCGGCTTCAAGACGCTGGGTGAATTGCGCGGCAATCCGTTCGGCCTGCCCTCGCAGTGGCAATGGTCCAACTACGGCGATATCCTCTTCAGCCAACGCTATTGGCTGCAGATGGGCAATTCGCTCCTTATCGCGGGGCTCACGGTCTTCCTGACACTCGCCTTTTCGGCGATGGCGGCCTTCACCTTCGCGCACGTCAAGTTCTTCGGCTCGGGCTTCCTGCTCAACTACTTCCTGATCGGACTGATGTTTCCCGCGGCCACCGCCATCCTGCCGCTCTTCATCCGCATCCGCGACCTGGGCCTCCTCGACACCTATTGGGGGGTGGTGCTCCCGCAGGTCGCCTTCGGGCTCGGCATGAGCATCCTCCTGTTCCGCAATTTCTTCCGCAACCTGCCCAGCGAATTGTTCGATGCTGCCTTCGTCGATGGCGCGGGCTATATCCGCTTCTTCTGGCGCATCACCCTGCCATTGAGCCGTCCGATCATCGCCACGGTCGGCATCATTTCCTTCGTGGGCAGCTGGAACAGCTACATCCTGCCGTTGATCATGCTCAACTCGGAGAGCAAGTACCCCTGGCCCTTGGGCATCATGGTCTATCGAGGCGAATTTTCGACCGACTGGCAGCTGATCCTCGCCTTCATCACTCTCACCATCCTGCCCACGGTCATCGTCTTCTTTGCCGCGCAGAAACACATAATCGCCGGTCTCACCGCCGGCGCCGTCAAGTAGGAGGACCTGCCATGTCTGGTCTCGAATTGCGCAACATCGCCAAGAACTACGGTGCTGTCTCGGTGATCAAAGGCATCAACCTGACGGTGGCTGACGGAGAGTTCGTGGCGCTGGTTGGTCCCTCCGGCTGTGGCAAGTCCACTATTTTGCGCATGGTCGCGGGGCTTGAAGACATCACCGACGGCGACATCCTCATCGGCGAAAAGGTGGTCAACGAGCTGACCCCGCGTGAACGCAATATCGCCATGGTGTTCCAGTCCTACGCGCTCTACCCGCACATGACCGTCTACCAGAACATGGCGTTCAACCTCGAGCTGTCCGGAAAGTCCAAGGCGGAAATCGAAACGCGCGTCCAGGAAGCGGCGCGCATGCTTGAGCTCGAGCCCCTGCTGGACCGCAAACCGAGCCAGCTGTCAGGAGGACAGCGGCAGCGCGTGGCGATGGGGCGTGCCGTGGTGCGGGCGCCGGCAGTTTTCCTGTTCGACGAGCCACTTTCCAACCTTGATGCCAAGCTACGCGTGCAGATGCGCGGCGAGATCAAGGCGTTGCATAAGAAGGTCGGCGTCACCTCCATCTACGTCACGCACGACCAGGTCGAAGCGATGACTCTGGCCGATCGCGTCGTGGTTCTCAATCGAGGTGTCATCCAGCAGGAAGGCTCACCGATGGAGCTATATCGAAGGCCCGCAAACCTCTTTGTCGCTGGTTTCATCGGCTCTCCCGCCATGAATTTTTTTGAGGCAACCATTGCCGGTGGCGCGGCTCAGGCCACCAACGGCTTGCGCTTCCCGTTCGTCGCCGAGCGGCAACTAGTCGACGGGCATAAAGTGGTCGTGGGCGTGCGGCCCGAACATTTCGCCTCCGGCGATGGCGCCATGGAAGGGGAAGTGACCTTCGTCGAACCGACTGGAGGGCAGACCTTCGTAACGCTCGACCTGGCCGGTCACCAGACGATGGTGCTCGTCTCGAGCGACGAAGACATTTTTGCTGGCAATCGGCTTTCGGTATCGGCGCCGTTGGAGCGCACGTATGTCTTCGATGCCGAAACAGGGGTGCGTCTGAGCGCCAACTGACCCCTGTAGTGCCGAGTGTCGGTGTTGCTGAACCACTGATCCGCTAGCAGCCCGATGAGCGCAAACCCATTTCCAGGTGGCCGTGGAATTTCTTACGCCACCAGCTATGGGACCCTTTGACTCCTAATCTCGAAGTCTACCGAGGTGCGCCGAAACACGAACCACGGGGCGTTGCATTCGTATGCAAAACGTGATTGCATACGAATGCAGAAGGCGGGGACGCCTCGGGGAGTATGCGGCGCCGGCAGGGTCGCTCGACAAAAGGCGGATGCTTAGCGTCCGGTCAGGAGAAACAATGAAGCACGTTCTAATGCTGGCGGTCTCTGCCGCCGCTCTGGGCTTGGGTGCAGGCGCCGCTTATGCCGAGTGCGGCATTTCGGCCGGCTCGGTCCGCATCCTGAGCAACGATTTCGAAGCGCTTCGGACGATCAACACCACCGCCGAGGAGTGCGCCAGCGACACCGTCAAGGTGACCGCCAATGCGACGGCAGAACACAAGAACATTCAGGTGCCGGCGCTGACCATCAATCCGGCCGAATATACCGTTGCCATGGTGGCCAACAACTCGATCGTGCCGTTGATGAATGACGACCTGATCCGTCCGCTCGATGATCTCGTCGCCAAGTATGGCCAGGACCTGCAGCCTAGCCAGTTGGTCAAGATCGACGGCAAGGTCATGGCCATCGCCTTCATGGGCAACGGACAGCACCTCTTCTATCGCAAGGACGTTCTCGAAAAGGCTGGCGTCCAACCGCCGAAATCCTATGACGATGTGCTGGCTGCTGCCAAGGCGATCAAGGATGCCGGCATCATGGAGTATCCGCTGGCTGCTTCCGTGAAGCCCGGCTGGGACCTCGCCGCAGAATTCGTCAATGACTATCTCGGTACCGGCGCCGAATTCTTCGCGCCTGGGAGTGCCGAACTGGCCATCGACAACGAGAACGGCTTGAAGGTGCTCGAGGTCATGCGTGCCATGACGCAGTACATGGATCCCGACTACCTCACCTTCGACGCCAACGAAATCCAGAAGGAATACGAAGCCGGCAACGTCGCCATCATGAACGAGTGGGGCTCTCTGGCGGGCGCCATTCTCGATGACGAGGGCGCTGCCGATGGCGTCGTGGAAAACACGGTCCTGGCCGCGGCCCCGACCATCGGCGGCGGCACGGTACCGGCTGCGGCCCTCTGGTGGGATGGCTTTACTATCGCCAAGAACATCTCGGATGAAGACGCCGAGGCCTCGTTCCAGGCGATGATGCATGGCATCAGCCCGGACATGATGATGGCACACAAGGACGTAGCCACCTGGCTGATCAAGGGCTATGAGCCCGGCCCGGCCGCTGTCGGCGTCATCGACAACGCCAACGCCGGCGCTCGTCCCTATCCGATGCAGCCCTATATGGGCCTTCTGCACACGGCGCTGTCGACAGAACTGGCCGAATTCATGGCCGGGTCGGAAGATGCCGAACAGGCCCTGGCCGACGTCAAGGCGGCCTACGATGTGGCGGCCAAGCAGGCTGGCTTCCTGCAGTAAGGCGCCTCTCTGGCGTAGATGCCCCTCCCCGTCAGCGGGGAGGGGCGCCCGGCTCGCATTTGCGGAGCGGGTTCATCGGGCCGACTTGCGCAAAATGCGTTGGCCTGCAAGCTTCACTCATTCCGGTGGGTTCGGGAGGCAGGCGTGCCGCACAAGACATTCTTTGCTTTCGTGATGCCCTCGCTGATCGCCATGGTGCTGTTCATCGCCCTGCCGATCGTGTCCGTGGTCGTCCAGTCTCTCTACGTTGCGCATGACCGGGTCATGGTGCAGGTCGAAAATTGCCAGCCCTTCGGTGGCTGCAGCACCGAGTTGCGGGTCGACGCTGCCGCTACGGCAGAGTTGCAGGCCGAGCAGCCGCTCGGCAAGTTCAATGGGCTGGGCACCTACTTCAATCGTGCGCACCTGGCGTTCGACGAACTCGGCGTGATCTTGCAGACCAATCGCGGCTTGGGCGACATCTGGAACCGCGTGCTCAACCTGCCCTTCTACAAGGGGCTGATCTTCACCCTTGTCTACTGCTTCGTGGTGACGCCGCTGGCCATGGCGCTGGGCTTTGGCATTGCCCTTGCGGTCAATGCCTTGCCCAAGGTGACAAAGGGCCCCATCATCTTCTTCTCGCTGCTCCCGATGATTATCACGCCGCTCGTCGGGTCGCTGATCCTCTATTGGATGCTGAGCCCCAATGGAATTCTCGGGGCCACCATCCAGCACCTCTTCAATGATCCCACCCTGTCGCTCCGCGCCTCGCCGGGCCTGACCTGGATCGCTCTTCTGCTCTATGGCGTCTGGACCAACGGACCATTCTCCTTTGTCGTTTTCTACGCCGGCCTGCAGACGGTGCCTGCCGACACGCTGGAGTCCGCGATGATCGATGGCGCCAGTCGATGGGAGCGCATCCGCTACGTCATCGTCCCCCACCTGATGCCGCTCGCCACCTTCGTCGCGCTGGTGCAATTGATGGACAATTTCCGCGTCTTCGAACCGATCGTCGGCTTCTCGGCGGAGGCCAATGCAACGTCCTTGAGTTGGCTGATCTTCAACGACCTATCGGGCGATACCCAGCAGTTCGGCTCGGCCGGAGCGACTTCGGTTCTCACCATCATCGGTGTCGTCATTCTCCTCTCTCCGGTCCTCGTGCGCACCTGGCGCGAATTCAAGCTCAAGGTGGTATGACCCATGTCCGAAACGCTTGCGCACAAGCGCCCAGCCGGTCTCAACGTTCTGATCTACGGCTTCATCGTATTCTGGGTGATCCTGGCGGCTTTTCCCTTTCTCTGGACCGTCTGGGGCTCGTTCAAGGTCGAAGCCGATTTTTTCTCCCGCGAAAGCTGGTGGAACGCGCTGTTCGGCACCAACACCATCCGCCAGACCGGCGCGGCCTTTACCGGTGACGGCTATTATGGCGCCTGGGTGACCCGTGACTTCTGGCGCGCCGCGGGCAACACCATCGTCGTGACGCTGTTCGTCACGATCATCTCGCTAACTTTCGGTACGCTTGGCGGCTATGCACTGGCGCGATCCGGCCGCAACTATGCTTTCTGGATCCTGATTGCGGCGCTGATCTTCCGCGCCATGCCGCACATTACGCTGGTCTCGGGCTACCTTCTGCCGTTCTTCCAGCTCAATATCTGGGGGGTGTTGCCGACCTCGATCATCGTGCTCGTTGCCATCAATCAGCCGTTCACGCTCTGGATGCTGCATTCCTTTTTCCTCTCGATCCCCAAGGATCTCGATGAAAGTGCCATGGTCGATGGCTGCACACGCTTCCAAGCCTTTCGGCTGGTCATCATGCCTGTGATGTGGCCGGGCGTCGTTACCACAGGACTGTTCAGTTTCCTTCTCGGCTATAACGATTTTGCCGTGACCGCCATGCTGCTGAGCGCCGACAACCAGACCATGGTGCCCAAGATTTCGAGCTTCCTCGGCTCGGTCCAGGAAGCCGGCAATGTCATGTACGCGGTTGCGGCCGTGGTCTCGGCTACGGTGCCGCTCTTCATTCTCGTGCTCTTCTTCCAACGCCAGATCGTCAGCGGGCTCACCGCCGGCGCAGTGAAAGGCTGATCGCTCATGGCCCAGATCCGTCTCAAGAACATCTCGAAGCGCTGGAACAATTTCGTCGGCGTCGACAACTTCAACCTCGACATCGCGGATCGGGAATTCCTCGTGCTGCTGGGGCCCTCGGGCTGTGGCAAGACCACGACCATGCGCATGATCGCAGGGCTCGAGGACATCACCGAGGGGGAAATCTGGATTGGCGACCGCATGGTCAACAAGCTCGAGCCCAAGGATCGCGACATTTCCATGGTGTTCCAGAGCTATGGGCTCTACCCGAACATGACGGTCTACGAGAACATCCGTTTTCCCCTCAAGGTGCGGAAAGTTCCGCAAGATCAGCACCATGAGCGGGTGATGAAGGCAGCGGCGATGGTGGAGTTGGAGCCGTTCCTCGAACGGCGTCCGGCCGCGCTCTCGGGCGGCCAGCGGCAGCGCGTGGCGCTGGCGCGGGCCATCGTGCGCGAACCCAACGCCTTTCTGATGGACGAGCCGTTGTCCAACCTCGACGCCAAGTTGCGCGTGTCGACCCGAGCCCAGATCAAGAACCTGCACCATACTCTCAAGACCACCACCATCTACGTGACCCATGACCAGATCGAGGCCATGACGCTGGCCGACCGCGTGGTGGTGATGAACAAGGGCCTGGTGCAGCAGGTTGGGACGCCGATGGAAATCTACGACCGTCCGGCCAACACTTTCGTCGCCGGTTTCATCGGCTCGCCCGCCATGAATCTGGTGCCAGGCAGCGTCGAGAATGGGGTCTTTACTGCCCAGGGGATCCGCATCGAAGGCCTCCCTTCGACGACGAAAGGCCCGGTAACGCTGGGCTTCCGCGCCGAGGATGCGACGCTCGCGCAAGGGCAGGGCCAGATCGAGGCGCCGATCTATTCGGTAGAACTGCTCGGCGAAGCGACCATGCTCTCCATGCGCGTGGCGGGTGAATTGGTGTCGATCAAGGTCGCGAAGGACTACCGCGCCGAGATCGGCGAGACAGCGGCGATCGCCATCCCCGCGGCCGCCTGCCACCTCTTCGACCAGTCCACCGGCACACGGATCGGAGCCTGATCCAATGCCGGACGCCGACGCCAAGTCTTTGTTCGAGCAGCAGTTTCGCACGGCGATGGACCGGAGTGGACTGATACTCGATGCGTCGGAAATCGAAGGCCTGCACAAGCTGGCCGCCTGGATGCACGACGGCATCGGCGCACTGGCGTCGCCCCCGGACGTTCTCGCCGACCGGGTACTCGACTTGTCGATCCCCGAGCTGGGGCAGCGGCTGCGCGACGGGCGGTTGACGGTCGTGGCGCTGGTCAAGGCGACATTGGCGCGAATACGGGCGCGGGATGGCAAATACCGCAGCTTTTACAAGGTGTTGGAGGACGAGGCTTTGGAGGCGGCGGCGCGGGCCGATGCCGAGCTGGCGGCTGGGGAAGATCGGGGGCCGCTGCACGGAATTCCGATCGGGATCAAGGACTTGATCGATGTAGCAGGGGTGTCGACCACGGCCAATGCCCCCGGCCGCCGCGACGCCATCGCCGAGCGGGACGCCGAAAGTGTCCGGCGGTTGCGCGATGCTGGCGCGATCATCATCGGCAAGCTGGCGACTTACGAGTGGGCGACGGTGGGGCCGGACAGCAAGGGGCTGTTCCCGCCGGCCCGAAACCCTTGGAATCTCGAGCGTATTACCGGCGGTTCCTCCTCAGGATGTGCCGCGGCGGTGGCCGGGGGCTTGCTGCGCGCCACGGTCGGCACCGACACCGGTGGATCGGTGCGCGGACCCTCGTTTTATTGTGGAACGGTAGGGCTTAAGCCCACCTTTGGCGCCGTGCCGACCGATGGGGTGCTGGAGCTCTCGCCCAGCCTTGACCATGTGGGGCCAATTGGGGCCTCGGTGTTGGACGTCGCGCTGACATTTGACGTCCTTGCGGGGCGCATTGGTGAACGGAGTGTCATCCCTGGGCATCACCAACGGGCCGAGAAAGTGAAAATCGGCTACGCGCGGGACTGGTTCGCCCGCGACAGCCAAGCGATGCCCGAAGTGATCGCGGCGGTCGACGCTGCCGTATCCACCCTGTCGCAACTGGGCATGGTGGTGGAGGAAGTCGACCTGCCCGACTATGCGGCCGTCGAGGTTGCGGTGGCGGCGATCCTCCATGCGGAAAGTTTCAGGGGGCATGCCGACGCCCTACGCGAGCATCCCGAGGGCTATGGCCGACGCGCCTTCCTCAGCCTTGCCGCGGGTCTCGCGGTGAGCGAGGACGAGCTCGCACGGGCGCGGGCAGAGGGGCAGCGCTTCACAGGGACGGTTGACGATCTGCTCGAGCGATTCGACGTCATCGTGACCGCCGGCGCGCTGACGACGGCCCTGCCGGCCGCGCCGTTCGAGAAGGAAGCGGTGTGGACGCCCATGCGAACCATCGGTTTCAACCTGTCCGGGCACCCGGTCCTGGCGCTGCCGGTGGGATTCCACGATGGACTGCCGATCGGTATGCAGATCGTCGGCCGGCACCATGACGAGGCGGGTGTGCTGCGGGTCGGGCATGCGTTCGAGCAGCAGAGCGACGTGAGCCTGCAGCGCCCGCCGAGACCCAGCTGATCGGGATCACGGCCCAACCATCTGTGACTATATCTGCATACGTATGCAATTCAGTAATCGAGGGGAGCTCCCATGCCAGTCTGGCTCAAGCGCGGTAAGGATGTCGAGGAACGGGCCGAGGCGGATCGCCAGGTGCGGGCGACGGTCGAAACCATCCTGGCCGATATCGAAAAGCGCGGCGACGACGCGGTGCGCGAGCTGTCGCTGAAATTCGACAACTGGGACCGCAAGGATTTTCGCCTGTCGCAGGCGGAAATCGAGGCCTGCAAAGCCGAGTTGACCGACCAGGACCTCAGCGACATTGAGTTCGCCCAGACCCAGGTGCGCAACTTCGCCCAGAAGCAGAAGGACACCATGCTGCCCCTCGAGGTCGAGACGCTGCCGGGGGTGACGCTGGGTCACCGGCACGTACCGATCAACGCGGTGGGATGCTACGTGCCCGGTGGCAAATATCCGCTGCTGGCGTCGGCGCACATGTCGGTGCTGACGGCCAAGGTCGCCGGCTGCCCGCGCGTCATAACCTGCGCGCCACCGTTTCACGGCAAGCCCGCCCCGGCCATCGTCGCGGCGCAGGCCATGGCGGGGGCAGACGAAATCTACGTGCTGGGCGGCATCCAGGCGATCGGCGCCATGGCGATCGGCACCGAGAGCATCGACCCCGTCGACATGCTTGTGGGGCCCGGCAACGCCTTCGTGGCAGAAGCGAAGCGGCAGCTCTATGGCCGCGTCGGTATCGACCTTTTCGCCGGTCCCACCGAAACTCTGGTGATCGCCGACGAGACGGTCGATGGCGAAATCTGCGCCACCGATCTTCTGGGCCAGGCCGAACACGGGCCGACGAGCCCGGCCATCCTGCTCACCAATTCGGAAAAGCTCGCCCGGGACACCATGGCAGAGATCGACCGTCTGCTGGCCATTCTCCCGACGGCCGATGTCGCGCGCAAGAGCTGGGCCGATTATGGCGAGGTGATCGTGTGCGAGAGCCATGAGGAATTGCGCGTCGAGGCCGATCGTATCGCCTCCGAGCACGTGCAGGTGATGACCGACCGCGACCTGTGGTTCCGGGACAATCTCACCAATTTCGGCGCCCTGTTCCTGGGGCCGCGCACCAATGTTGCCTACGGCGACAAGGTGATCGGCACCAACCACACGCTGCCCACGATGAAGGCGGCGCGCTATACCGGCGGCCTCTGGGTCGGAAAATTCCTCAAGACCTGCACCTGGCAGACCGTCACCACGGACGAGGCGTCGGCGACCATCGGCGAATATGGCTCGCGCCTTTCGATGCTGGAAGGCTTTGTCGGCCATGCCGAGCAGGCCAATATTCGCGTTCGCCGCTATGGCGGTCGCAACGTGCCCTATGGTACGGCGGCACGTCCCCGCAACGAGGCCGTCGACTGACATGACTCTGCCCAGCACCCCTTCCTTCCGGCTCGATGGCAAGACCGCCCTGGTGACCGGCGGTACGCGGGGCATCGGGCTGGGCGCGTCGGTGGCGCTGGCCGAGGCCGGCGCCCGCGTGACGGTGGCGGCGAGAACCGCCGCCGACATCGAGCGCGTGGTCAACGAGATGGCGACGGCCGGGCTTGCCGCCGGTGGCGTTGCCATCGACATCACCGACTTCGACGCCGTGCGGGAGTTCGTCGGTGACAGCGAACCCTTCGACATCCTGGTCAATTCGGCCGGCACGGCCCGGCACAGCGATCTCGCCGGTATCACGGAGCCCGACTACCAGGCCGTGATGCAGCTCAACCTCGGCGCGACGCTGTTCGTGTCGCAAGCCGTCGCGGACAAGCTGCAGGCGGCGGGGCGGGGCGGCGCCATCATCAACATATCGTCCCAGATGGGTCATGTCGGCGGCCCGGCCCGCGCCGTCTATGCCGCCAGCAAACATGCTGTTGAAGGCCTTACCAAGGCGATGGCCATCGAGCTCGGGGCCAGCAATATTCGGGTCAATACGGTCTGCCCTACCTTCATCGAGACGGAATTGACCGTAGGAACCCTGAGCGACCCGGCGTTCCGCGATTGGGTGCTGTCCAAGATCAAGCTGGGCAGGCTGGGCCGGATCGAGGATATCATGGGGCCGATTGTCTTCCTGGCCTCTGACGCGGCAGCTTTGGTGACCGGCACGGCGCTCTTGGTGGATGGCGGATGGACAGCGGAATAAAGCGACCGGGAGTGACCTCGTCCGAAGTGGCACGGCGCGCTGGCGTCTCGCAATCGGCCGTGTCGCGCACCTTTACGCCCGGCGCCTCCATTGCCCCGAAAACCCGCGCCAAGGTGCTGGCGGCGGCCAAGGAACTGGGCTATCGCCCCAACGCCATCGCCCGCTCGCTGATCACCAACAAATCGCGCATCATCGCCGTGGTGATGGCGTATCTGGAAAACCTCTTCTATCCTGATGTGCTGGAAGAGTTGGGGCGCCAGCTGGCGGCGCAGAACTACCGGCTGCTGCTGTTCACTGGGTCGATGGCGCGCGATAGCGATCCCGTGTTCGACCAGATCATGCAGTACCGGGTGGACGGGATCATCCTCGCCTCGACCTCGCTCTCGTCCGAACTCTCCGAAGAGTGCGCCGCAGCCGGCATCCCGGTGGTGCTGTTCAACCGCACCACCGAGCGCGATGCCGTCTCGAGCGTCACCACGCGCAACCGTGAGGGTGGGCGGCGGATCGGCGAATTCCTGCTGGCCGGGGGTCACCGGCGCTTCGGCTACATCGCCGGCCTTGAAACCTCGTCGACCAACCGCGACCGCTATGCCGGATTTGCCGAGGCTCTTGCCGAGGGCGGCCATACCGACATCGCCATCGGCACCGGCAACTACAGCCGGGCCGACGCGGAAGCAGCAGCGCGGGAGATGCTGGCGCTGCCCGACCGCCCCGACGCCCTGTTCGTCGCCAACGACCACATGGCCGTCGCCGTGATGGACGTGGCGCGATACGAGTTCGGTCTCTCGATCCCGCAGGACCTCTCCATCGTGGGCTATGACGATGTGGGCCCGGCGCGGTGGACATCCTATGGCATCACCACGATGAGCCAGCCGCTCAAGCGCATGGTGGACGCCACCGTGGACATCCTCATGGAGCAGATTTCGAGCGGCGAGATCGAAGCCGAACATCGTATCCTGAGCGGCGAACTCGTGGTGCGAACTTCGGCGCGGGTGCCAGAAAGCGGCGTGGTCGAGATCGACGGTCGGCGCGTATTCAAGCCGAAGGGGTAGCGCCGCTTGCAGAGATAAGCTTCGCCGGTGTGCTTGGCAGGTGGTCGGCGGCCAAGATGGATTGCCGGAACAAGCCCGGTAATGACGGCTGTCCTGAACTGGGCGCTCCGATATAGCGCCGGCCCGCGATCGTTGCTCCGTGGACTGAGAGTCCTGCAGTTATCCTCTGCTTCACCACCGGGCTGGGCCCGGTGGTCCACGGCGCCCCGGATGGGTGACGGGATCGAGCCGGTGATGATGGCATGCGTAGTCGTGCGGGAGCGCGACCACCATTGAACTGCGGTTCCCGCCTTCGCGGGTATGACGCAGTTGGTCGACTGGTAGCCGTCCATGCCCCGCTTTAAGGCCCAGGAAAGACGGCCACCTGCCTAGCCAAACCGTATTGCATACGAATGCAAAAATGTTATCGTGTAGTGGAAAGGGGATTTTTCATGACCCAGCAGAAGACTTGGACCCAGGCGGAGATGGAAAAGCGCCTGGTGCGCTATGCCGACCTCAAGGGCCTGCGCAACGCCTTCATTGATGCCCGCACTCCTGGCTCGGACCGCAAGGAAAACTTCACGATCATCGGGCCGGGCGTGTCGGAAAACCCGGCGCAGGTGGTTCATATCCCCGAGGCCCACGGCTTCAACTTCGGCGCGGCGCGCCAGCCCTTCGGCTGCACAAACTCCCAGCACTCGCACCTGACAGCCGAGACGTTCCTGGTACACACCGGCAAGTGGCGCTTCGTGTTCGGGGCCAACAAGGACGAAGGCTACCTCGACGTCGAGCCCGGCGACGTGGCGACGGTGCCGACCCATATGTTCCGCGGCTTTGAAAAGCGCGACGAGGGAACCGGTTTCCTCGCCGTGGTGCTCGGCCACGACGATCCGGGCAAGGTCGTCTGGGCGCCGAGCGTCTTCAAGATGGCCGAGGATTTCGGGCTCAAGCTTCTGAAGGGCGGCAAGCTGATCGACACGACGCTGGGCGAAAAGGTGCCCGAAGGCGCCGAACTCGAGCAGCCGCCAAGTGCGGAAAAGATGGCCGAGCTGGCCACCCCGCCGATGGACGAGCTCAGGAAATACGCCATCAAGGCGGCCGACATGAAGGGCGATCCCAACTCGCCGCTGGCTGGCGAGGGCGTCGAGGAGGCGCCGGTGATCGGTGACGTCGATGCGGGCGATGGCCTCAAGGCCGGGCCGATTTCCGGACACTGGCAACACGGCTTTGCCGTGCGCCGCCTCAAGCTCGAGACCGGCGCCGTGGTGCCTCAGCATGCGCGCGCCGAGCAGGAAGTGATCTTTGTGCAGTCCGGCACGCTGGAATTCACCTGGGACAACGGCTCGCTTGTGATGGGTGCCGGCGATACGCTGACGGTGCCGATCGGGATGATGCACGGCTTCCGCAATCCGGCATCCGCCGACGCGATCGCCTTTGTCATCCGCGGGGCAGCGGCGCCGGCCGCCCCGCAGTTCGCAACGGCCCAGGCGGCGGAGTAACCCCATGGCGCACAAGATCCTCACCACCCATGTCGGCTCGCTGCCGCGGTCGAAGCAAGTGACGGACCTTGTGTTCGCGCGCGAAGCCGGTGTTCCCATCGAGGAGGCCGGCTTCAACGCCATCATTGCGCAGGCCGTGGGTGACATCGTCGCCCGGCAACAGGCGGCGGGGGTCGACCTGCCCTCCGACGGCGAGATGAGCAAGATTTCCTACGCCACCTATATCAAGGACCGACTGACGGGTTTTGATGGCGACAGCTCGCGCCAGCCGCCGGCCGACCTCGAAATGTTTCCCAATTTCCTCAAGCGTCAGGCCTCGAGCGGCGGCACGCCGGCCTATCGGCGGCCCAAATGCGTGGGCGAGATCGCGGTCAAGAGCCTCGAGCCACTGCGCGAGGACGTCGAGAATTTCGGCGCGGCGCTGAAGGCCAACGGCTATGCCAAGGGGTTCATGAACTCGGCGACGCCCGGCGTCATCGCACTGTTTCAGCCCAACGAATTCTATGCCACCCAGGACGACTATCTCGAGGCCGTTGCCGAGGGCATGCGGGTCGAATACGAGGGCATCGTCGAGGCCGGGTTCATCCTGCAGCTCGATGCGCCCGATCTCGGTCTCGGGCGGCACATGATGTACAAGGACCTCGATGACGACGGTTTCCTGCGCGAAGCGGGGCGCCACATCGAGGTGATGAACCACGCGCTGCGCAATATCGATGGCGCCAAGGTGCGCATGCATGTGTGCTGGGGCAATTACGAAGGCCCGCATATCTGCGACATCGCGCTCAAGAAGATTTTGCCGGGGCTCTTGAAGGCCAAGCCGCGGGCATTGCTGTTCGAAGGCGCCAATCCGCGCCACGCGCATGAATGGATCGACTGGAAAAGCGTCGATCTGCCGGACGATTACGTGCTCATTCCGGGGGTGATCGATTCCACCTCTAACTTTGTCGAGCATCCGGAGTTGATCGCGCAGCGGCTCAGGAATTACGTCGAAATCGTCGGCGCCGAGCGCGTCATTGCCGGGACCGATTGCGGGTTTTCGACCTTTGCCGGATTCGGTGCGGTGGATGCCGATATCGTCTGGGCCAAGCTCGAAGCGCTGAGCCAGGGCGCGGAGATGGCGAGCCGGGCGGCTTAGGCGACGGGACCAGAAGTAAACGGAGGTTCCCGCTTTCGCGGGATGACCCGGTGCCCTGGAAAGGTCCTGTCCACTGCGTCACCCCCGCAAGAGCGGGGACCTCTGTTGTTGTAAGGAGGAAACATGCCCACGATTTCACCCGAAACGCTGGCCGCTCTGCGCAAGGCCGATACGCCGACCGTATGCAATGCGCTTGAGCACGTCATGGGCGGGCGGACGGCCGAGGGGTTTACCAAGACGCCGGTGGTCTGCGCCGATCCGGGACTGCCGCCGGTGGTGGGGTTTGCGCGGACCGCAAAGATCCGCGCGTCGTCGCCGGCGCAGAAGCCGGCCGCCGAGGTGCGGGCGCTGCGCATGAAGTATTACGAGTATGTCGCGGCGGGTGAGGGGCCGAACGTGGTGGTCATCGAGGACACCGATTGGCCCCATGTCATCGGCGGCTTCTGGGGCGAGATGCAGGTGGCCCAGCACAAGGGGCTGGGCATTGCCGGGACGCTCACCAACGGGGTGTTGCGCGATCTAGGCATGCTCGACGAGGGCTACCAGGTGATCGCCGGGGCGGTGGGCCCGAGCCATGCCTTCGTGCATGTCACGGAGCTCGACTGCCCGGTGACGGTGTTCGGCATGAGCGTGCGACCCGACGATTTGATCCATGCCGACCGGCACGGAGCGGTGGTAATCCCGGCCGATCATATCCAGCGCATGGCCTGGGCCATCGACGTGGTGATGCGCAAGGAAGTGCCGATCTTGTCGGCGGCCCGGGCTCCGGGGTTTACGATCGAGAAACTAAAACAGGCGTGGCTTGAGGCAGATGAGATCAAGTAATGGCGATCTCTCCGCCCCGTCACCACCCGGCTTGTCCGGGTGGTCCATGCGCCCGCAAGATGGATTGCCCGGACAAGCCGGGCAATGACGGAGAACAAAAAGTAGGATGCAAGAAGGCCCGCTTGCGCGGGCCTTTTGCGTTCAGTTGGCCTTGGACTGCATGCGGTCCAGACGCAGCTGCGCGGCGCGGCGGTGGCCTTCGAGACCTTCGCTGGCCGATTGGCGGGCGGCGGGCGAGGCGACCTGCTTGACGCCCTCTTCGTCGAGCCACTGGTGGGTGGCGATCTTGACATAGGCGCCGACCCAGAGGCCGCCGGTGTAGCGGCCCGCGCCCATGGTGGGCAGGGTATGGTTCGTGCCCGAATTCTTGTCGGAATAGACCACCGAGGCCAGTTCGCCGATGAACAGCGAGCCGTAATTGCGCAAGCGCTTGGCAAAGGCTTTCGCGTCGACGGTATGCACCTGCAGATGCTCGGCGGCGATGAGATCGGAGTAGGCCATCATCGCTTCTTCGCTGTCGCAGACGGTGATTTCGCCATAGTTGATCCAGGCTTCGCCGGCGGTATTGGCGGTGGAGAGTGTTTCGAGCTGCGCTTCGACCTGTGTGAGCGTTGCTTCGGCCAGCGCCCGGTCGGTCGTGATCAGCCCCACGCGGGTGCGGATATCGTGCTCGGCCTGGGCCAGGAGATCGGTGGCGATCATCTCGGCATCGCCCGAGGAGTCGGCGACGACAAAGATTTCCGAGGGGCCGGCGAGTTGGTCGATGCCGACCGGTCCGAACACCTGGCGCTTGGCTTCGTTGACGAACGCGTTGCCCGGGCCGACGATCTTGTTGACGGCCGGAACGGTCTCGGTGCCATAGGCCATAGCGGCGATGGCCTGGGCGCCGCCGATGCGGAAGATGCGGTCGGCGCCGGACAGCGCGCAGCCGGCAATCATCGCCTTGTGCGCATTGGGCGGAAGGCAGGCGATGACCTCGTCGACGCCGGCGACCTTGGCGGGAACGATGGTCATGATCGGCGCCGAGAGCAGGGGATAGCGGCCACCGGGAACGTAGCAGCCGACACGCTCGATGGGGATGACGCGGTGGCCCATATGGACGCCGGGCAGCGGCTCGACCTCGAGGGGGAGAATGGTGGCAAGCTGCGCTTCGGCGAAGCGCCGCACATTGGCAATCGCGAATTCGGTGTCCTTGCGCGTCTGCGGGTCCAGCTCTGCCAGCGCCGCTTCCCGCTCCTCGGCCGTAACCTCGAAAGCATCGAGCTCCGCCTTGTCGAACCTGGCGGAATACTTCCGCACGGCCGCGTCGCCGTTCTTGCGGACATTGGCGATGATTTCGCTCACCAGAGCCTCGACCGGCGCGTTGTCGCTCACCGAGGACCGCTCGGGGGCCTTCACATAGGTGACGCCGGGGAAGGGGGACTGGTTCATGACTGGGCTCCGGATAAGCGTGCGAAGACGGTGCGTGAGACCGCGGGCATGCCGGGATCACTGCGACTGAAATCGATCTTGCATACGTATTCAAGATTTGCCAGTGTTTTTTCCGAGTTCCCGTCCCGGCTGATTTCGGGGCCAAGCCACCCGGTGAGATGAACACCCATATCGACCCGCATCAGGAGCGAGAGCATCGCGGTACGCCGCGCGTGCCGCTGCTGCTGCTTCCGGGCACGGCCTGCGACGAGCGGCTGTTCGGCCCGCTGCTCGACGCGCTCGACTGGCCGGATGCGATGGTGGTGCCGCTGGCCGGCGCGCGCTCCACACCCCAGATGGCGCAGCGGCTCCTGGCACAGGCGCCGGACCGGTTCGCGCTGCTCGGATTTTCCCTGGGCGGCATCGTCGCCCTCGAGATGATTGCGCAGGCGCCCCAGCGCATCGAGCGGCTGGCGCTGGTGGATACGACGGCGCGGCCCGATCCGCGCGAGAACGCGAAGCTGCGGCGCGCCGCAGTTCGCAAGGCAGAGGCCGGGGACATAGACAGTTTCGTCCTCGACAGCTGGCCCACCCTTGTCGCGCCGGTTCACGCTGCCGACGAGAGATTGCGCCGAACCATCTTGGCGATGGCCCGCGACTGCGGGCCGCAGCGCCTGGCCGAACAGGCCGAAATTGCCATCCACCGGTCGGACAGCCGCCCGCGTCTCGACGCAATAGCCGTGCCGACGTTTGTGGTCGCCGGAGCGGAAGAGCAGGTCTGTCCCCTCGATGCCCATCGCGAGATGGCTGACGCCATCCCCGGCGCCCGCTTTTTCACCATTCCGCAAGCGGGCCACTTCGCCCCGCTTGAAAATCCGGCCGAGCTGGCGCGTCATGTGCGCGACTGGCTGGCCTGGGAACCGCAACCCACGAAACCGCCGTCCACGGCGCAAGGAGACACCATGAGCGACCCCACGAGCAACCCCAAGACCAAGGGCGCCTCGCCCGTCGCCCTGGAAGAATCCGTGCTGCAGGTGGAACGCCGCGACTATCCCGACCTGGCCCCGACAAATCGGCCTCGCTCACAGGCGATGGAGGGGTTCGACGACATCTACACCGACATCGTCGACTACATCATCCGCTGCACCCACAAGATCTGGGACGAGCGCGATATCGGGCTGATCTACACCCACTACACCCATAACTGTGTGCTCTACGGCACCACCGGCACCATCTACAACCGCGAGGACGTGGTGCGCGACACCATCCAGCGGCTGGTCTCGTTCCCAGAACGGCGCGGCATGGGCACGCAGGTAATCTGGAACGGCAACGACCAGGACGGCTTCTACACAAGCCATCTGGTGACTGGCTCGGGCCGCCACACGCAATACGGACACCTGGGCCAGCCGACCGGGCGCCCGTTCGTGTCGCGGACCATTGCCGACTGCATGGTGCACCGCAACAAGATCTATCGCGAATGGGTCGTCGCCGACACCATGGCCATCATCCAGCAATTGGGGCTCGACCCGCACCACTTCGCCATGCGCACCGCAAAAGCCAAGTTCGATGCGGGCCTCCTTTCGCTCGATATCGGCGAAAATCGCAGGTTCCTCGGCCAGACGCCGCCAGCGGAGGGCGCCGATACCTCGCTCGCGCACAACGACGTCGAAGCCCAGACCATCGAGATGCTGCACGAGGTGTTCACCAAGCGCATGTTCGGCCGCATCGCTCGCGACTATGCCCCCAATGCGCAGTACCACGGGCCGTTGATGAAGGAGCTCTATGGCCACGCCGCCATCATCCACCAGCATCTGGGGCTGATCGGGTCGTTGCCCGACGCGTCCTTCGAAATCCAGCACGTGGCGTCCAACCCCTGCGAAGAGGGCGGCACCAAGGTTGCGGTGCGCTGGATCATGGAAGGCCACCACCTCGGCTATGGCATTCTCGCCACGCTGGGCGACCCGACCGGCAAGCGCGTCCAGGTCATGGGCATGAGCCATTACCATTGGAAGGATGGCAAGATCGTCGACGAGTGGAACGTCTATGACGAATTGAGCCTGCTCACCCAGGTCAAGCTGGGGCAGCTGGCGGACGAAGCCAACGCCGGGGCGTGAGGCGGATGGCGGCCACAGGGGAGGGCAGCCGGCCTTCCCGCAGCCGGACCGGGCAAAGACACAGCGTCCGATCACGCGGGTTTGATCGATCGGTAAAATGCAATGTTAACTTGGCTGCAACCTGTTGCCTTCGGGCCCGTTGGATGAGTGTAGGATTTGCCTCCTGCACCTCCAAAACTCCCATGCAGAGTTATGACCCCGGCCCATGCACACAGGCCGGGGTCCTTTTTTGCCGTCAACTATTCGCGGGCAGCCAGGACTGCCAGCTTTGCCGGGATGACCAGAACATCACGGATCAACTGCAGGCGCTCGGGCGTATAATGATGCGCCACGTCGAGCAGGTTCATGCAGCCCACAAGTTCGTCCTTGAGGATGAGCGGGACATTGACCACCGACTGGCAGCCGAGCTCGTTGATGAGCTCGTGGTCGAACAGCACCTTGGCGATGTCTTCGATGGTGTTGGCGACGAAGAACTCGCGCTTGCCATGCACGATGTCGAACCAGGGACCGTAATTGAGCGGCTTGGTACCGGAAGTGGGGTAGCTCACCGGATCACTGGTATAAGCGCGGCGCGACAGCTCGGCCTCCATGTCCACCAGCATGACGGTGAAGAGCTTGGCCCCGACGACGGCGCGCGCCAGATCCTGCAAGGCGGTGAACGCGGCTTCGGCGGTCTTGGCCTTGGAGATGGCGGCGTCGAACGCGGCGAGGGCAGGGGTATGATCGGTCATGGGGTGTCCTTTGTGGTGTTTTTAGAGAGAGTGAAGATCGACACCGGCACGGCACCTCCCCCTTGACGGGGGAGGATGGGAGGGGGTGCGCCACGCGGGAGATCGTGGTTGCGGGCCCCCCCCCGGCCCTCCCCGCAAGGGGGAGGGAGGAGATCGAGGGCGTCGGAGCTATGTTCCTTCCGTCGCGGCGAGCAGTTCGCGCGAATAGGGCTCGACCAGCTGCCCCGCCTTGAGCTGGGCGACATCGGCGATTTCAACGATGCGGCCGTGGCGCATGACGGCAAGGCGATCGCAGAGGAAACTGACGATCGGCAGATTGTGGGTGACGAGCAGAAAGGTCAGTCCCTGCTCACGCCGCAGGCGCTTGAGCAGGTTGAGGATTTCGGCCTGCACCGACACGTCGAGCGCCGAGGTGGGTTCGTCGAGCAGCATCACCTTGGGCTCGAGCATCAGCGCCCGCGCAATGGCGACGCGCTGCCGCTGGCCGCCCGAAAGCTGGTGCGGATAGCGGAAACGGAACCGCCGGTCGAGTCCGACGGCGGTCAGCATCGCCTCTACCCTCTCGCCGCGATTGGCGATGCCGTGGATGGCCAGGGGTTCGGAGAGCGCCGCGTCGATGGTCTTGCGCGGATGCAGCGAGCCATAGGGATCCTGAAACACCATCTGCACCTGGCGCGACACCGAGCGCTCGACGCGATGGCTGCGCTTTTCGCCCATCACCGTGATCTCGCCCTCCCAATCGGGCGCAAGACCGGCAATGGCGCGCAAGATCGTGGATTTGCCCGAGCCACTTTCGCCCACCAGCGCGAAGCTTTCGCCTTCCGCAATGGAGAGGTTCACGCCGTGCACCACCTGGGTGTCGCCATAGGAGATGTCGAGGTTTTCAAGGGTCAGCGCATTCATGTGCCGGCCCACTGCGTTCGGTCGAGCACGGGCAGTTCCTCGCGGGCTTCGTCGATGGTGGGCATGGCGGCAAGAAGCCCGCGCGTATAGGGGTGCTGCGCGTTTGCGAGCTCGCCCGCCGCGCATTCCTCGACGATAGTGCCGGCGTTCATGACGAGGATGCGGTCGCAATACCGGCTCACCAGCGCCAAATCGTGGCTGATGAGAATGAGGCCCATGCCCTTGTTGCGCACCAGCTCGTCGATGATGTCGAGCACCTGCGCCTGCACCGAGACGTCGAGGGCCGAAGTGGGTTCGTCGGCGATCAGCAGTTCCGGTTCCGGGATAAGCATCATGGCGATCATGACGCGTTGGCCCATGCCGCCCGAGACCTCGTGCGGATAGAGTTTGGCGACGCGTTCGGGATCGTTGATGCGCACGGCCTCGAGCATGGCAATGACGCGCTGGTGCACATCCTTGCGCGCCAGTTTCTGGTGCGTCAGCAGCGCCTCGGCGATCTGCTCACCCACGGTCATCACCGGATTGAGCGAGAATTTGGGGTCCTGCATCACCATGGAAATGCGGGCGCCGCGAATGGCGCGCATCTGGTGCTCGGACAGGGCGGTGAGGTCGATGCCGTCGAACTCCATACGGTCGGCGGTGACGAGGCCCGGCTTGCGGATCAGCTTCAGGATCGAGCGCCCGGTCATGGATTTGCCCGAGCCCGATTCGCCGACGATGCCCAGACGCTCCCGCCCGAGAGTGAAGGAAATGCCCTTGACCACCTCGACCCGGCCCGAGTGGGTGGGGAAGGAGACGCGAAGGTCTTCGACGGCGAGAAGCGGGGTCACGACTTTCCCTCGCTCTTGGGGTCGAGCACGTCGCGCAAGCCATCGCCGAGGAAGCAGAAGCCGAGCGAGACGATGATGATGGCAAAGCCGGGCATGGTGGCGACCCACCACTGGTCGAGGATGAAGGTGCGGCCGCGCGAAATCATTGCCCCCCATTCGGGCAGCGGCGGCTGCGCGCCAAGGCCGATGAATCCCAAGCCCGCCGCGGTCAGGATGACGCCGGCCATGTCGAGCGTGACGCGGATGATCATGGACGAGGTGCAGAGCGGCAGGATGTGGCGCACGATGAGGCGGATCGGGCCGCCGCCGGCCAGCTGCACGGCTTGGATGTATTCGGCGTTGCGGATGGTCAGTGTTTCGGCGCGGGCGATGCGGGCATAGGCCGGCCACGAGGTGATGGCGATGGCGATGACGGCGTTGTTGATGCCGGGGCCGAGGGCAGCGACGAAGGCCAGCGCCAGGATTAGCTTGGGCAGCGAGAGGAAGATGTCGGTGATGCCCATCAGGATCTTGTCGACCCAGCCGCCGAAATAGCCGGCCACCGCGCCGATGATGAGCCCCAGCGGTGCCGAGATCAGCGCCACCAGCAGCACGATGGTCAGGGTGATCTGCGAGCCCCAGATGACGCGGCTGAAGATGTCGCGCCCAAGCTCGTCCGTCCCCATCCAATGGGCGGCCGACGGCGGCATCAGCCGGTTGGCGAGATCCTGCCCCGTGGCCGAATAGGGCGCGATCCAGGGAGCTAGGGCCGCCGTCAGCAGCAGGACGAGGATAATGACGCCGCCCAGCACCGAGAGCGGATTGCGCAGGAGTTGGGTGAACACGCGATAGGTCCGGCCGGCACTGGCCTGCCAGCGCGAGGTGGGACTATCGGCCAGGAGCCAGGCGCGGGTTGTCATGAGGAGGCACCTGCGATTTCCGGTCGTGAAGAACCCCTCACCCTGGCCTTCTCCCCTAAGGGGCGAGGGGACGATGAGGTCACCGACTGCGCTCGAACCGACGCGCATGTATCGGCTCTTGCGCCCCCTCGCCCCTTCAGGGGAGAGGGTGGGGTGAGCGGTGAACAGCCAGCAGCTTTAGCCGAGATGCTGAACTCCTTATCCGGCCTTGCAGGCCACCTTGTCCCCTCAGAGGAGAAGGAAAGGGGTGACCATGTCGCTGTCTTGGGGTTCATCACTTCGCCCTCGGGTCAAGGACGCGGTAGAGAACGTCGGAAATCTTGTTGATGAAGATGAACACTGCGCCGATGACCAGCGTCGAGCCGAGCACCGCGTTCATGTCGGCGTTGAGGAGGGCGGTCGTGAGATAATTGCCGATGCCGGGCCAGGAAAAGACGGTCTCGATCATCACCGACCCCTCGAGCAGCCCGGCATAGGAGAGGCCGATGACGGTGATGAGCGGCACGCGGATGGGATTGAAGGCGTGGCGCCAGATGACGACGCGCTCGGGCACGCCCTTGACGCGGGCGGTGGTGACGAATTCCTGGCCCAACTGGTCGAGCATGAAAGAACGCGTCATGCGCGCGATATAGGCGAGCGAGAAAAAGCCAAGCACCGATGCCGGCAGGATGAGATGGGTGACGGCGTTCCAGAAGATGTCGATCTCGCCTGCAAGTAGGCTATCGATCAGGATCATTCCGGTCACGGGAGAAACGAGACCGTCGTAGAAGATGTCGAGCCGCCCCGGTCCCCCCACCCAGCGCAGCCGGGCGTAGAAGATCGCCAGACCCACCAGCCCAAGCCAGAATGCCGGGACGGAATAGCCCATCAACCCGACGACGCGAATGATCTGGTCCACCCAGGACCCCTGACGCGCGGCGGCCGTGACCCCGAGCGGCACGCCCAGCAGCACGCCGATCAGGATGCCGAGCGTCGCCATTTCAAGAGTGGCGGGGAAGAACCGGCTCAGATCCTCGATGACGGGACGGCCGGTGGAAACGGACTGCCCTAGGTCACCCGTGAGCACATTGCCCACATAGGTGACGAACTGCATGATCAGGGGTTGGTCGAGCCCCATGGCGACCTTGGCGGCGTCGTACTGCGCCTGCGTCGCGCGATCGCCAACGACGGACAGAACCGGATCGATGGGCACGACGCGGCCGATGAAGAAGGTGATGGCGAGAAGGCCGAGGAAAGTGAGCGCGAGGGTGATGAGGAAGCCCAGGACGGTTCCGGCGCGCCGCCGCGCCTTGCGCCCGGCAAGGCCGGGTGAGGGGGCAGGAGCAACCGTGGAGGGCTCGAAGCTCACAAGCAATCCTTTTTTGCAAACAGCGGCTTAGCCGCCCCGCCGGGAATTTTCGGGTGGCAAGAAACCTTCACATTTCGCTTCCACCATACAAGAAACTTTGCTTATATCAAAAAAATTTTGGTGGGGCGGATGGTGGCCGGAGCGCTGGCGAAGGAGGAGCAGGGGCACCCCAAGGTGGGGTCGCTGATCCGTGCGCGCCGCCGCCAGCAGCACATGACGCTGATGGCCCTGGGCGAAGCCGCCGCGGTCTCGGTGGGGTATCTGAGCCAGGTCGAGCGCGACCACGCCACCCCATCGCTCGGCACGCTGGCGCAGATTGCCAGGGCGCTCGGGGTTTCGATCGAGTATTTCGTGTCCGCCCCGGCGCCGCACACCGCGCTCAGCCGGGCCGAGGGGCGCAATCGCTTTTCCATCGACGGCTCGTCCATCGTCTATGAGCGGCTGGGCACGGACTTTCCCGGCAGCCAGCTCTCGAGCTTCCTGATGATCGTGCCGCCGGGCTATCGCTCGGAAGTGGTGGCGCACGAGGGCGAGGAAATCCTCTACGTGCTGGACGGCTCGATCACCCAGCGCCTCGATGGCGAGGAGATGGTGATGGAGGCCGGCGACAGCCTTCATTTTCGGGGTAACCGGCCCCATTCCTGGTCCAATCCGACGGACAGGCCGGCGCGCCTGCTCTGGACCGGTACGCTCGCTCTTTTCCGCTCCAATGCGCGGCCCCGGCCCGCGGTGGCTGCAAAACTCAAAACCGGCGCAGACAAGCCGGTCCGCAAGAAACCGACACTCAAGGAGAAACGCACATGAAGCTCTTTCGCTCTGCCCTTCTGGCAACGGCACTGACCTTGCCACTGGCCGCCGGCGCCACCTATGCGGCGACCCCGGCCGATGCGCTGGTGATCGCCCAGAACATCGACGACATCGTCGCGCTCGATCCGGCCCAGGCCTATGAATTCTCGGCCGGCGAGATCAACGCCAATCTCTACGATCACCTCGTGCAGT
Source organism: Devosia oryzisoli (assembly GCF_014837245.1). GTDB lineage: Bacteria > Pseudomonadota > Alphaproteobacteria > Rhizobiales > Devosiaceae > Devosia > Devosia oryzisoli. The sequence continues at coordinate 743,126 of NZ_JACYFU010000002.1, read as the reverse complement.
ACGACGCCGAGGACACCACCGCGCTCTCGCCGGGCCTGGCCGCCGAGTGGACCGTGGACGATGCCAACAAGTCCATCACCTTCACCATGCGCGATGGCGTCAACTTCGCCTCGGGCAATCCGGTGCGGGCCGAGGACGTGCTTTACACCTTCAAGCGCGTCGTGACCCTCAACCTGACGCCGGCCTTCATCCTCACCCAGCTCGGCTGGACCCCGGAAAACATCGACCAGATGGTGACCGTGGACGGCAACACCGTAACGGTGAAGTGGGACGGCGACTTCGCTTCGGCCTTCGTGCTCAACGTGCTCGCGTCCCGCCCCGCCTCCATCGTCGACGAAGTGCTGGTTAGCCAGCACGTCGAAGGCGAGGACTGGGGCAATGCCTGGCTCAACACCAATTCTGCCGGATCCGGCCCCTATGTCCTGACCGACTATCGCCCGGCCGAAATGGTCCGCATGCAGGCCAACGAAAACTACTTCGGCGGCGCTCCGGCGATGAAGCAGATCATCATCCGGCACGTGGCGGAGGCGGCGACCCAGCAGCTGCTGCTGACCTCAGGCGACGTCGACATGGCCAAGAACCTGACCCCCGACCAGATTTCGGGCCTGCCCGACACGGTCAAGGTCGAAACCTACCCGCAGGCGGCGGTCCACTTCCTCTCGTTCAACCAGAAGACCGAGAGCCTCACCAATCCCGCGATCTGGGAAGCGGCGCGCTATCTCGTCAACTACGACGGCATGACCGAGAGCTTCCTCAAGGGGCAGATGGAAAAGCACCAGGCCTTCTGGCCCAAGGGCTTCCCCGGCTCCTATGACGAAACGCCGTTCACCTATGACGTCGAGAAGGCCAAGCAGATCCTGGCCGATGCGGGTGTCGAAACGCCGATCAACGTGACGCTGGACGTCATCAACTCGGCGCCGTTCACTGACATGGCGCAGTCGCTGCAGGCCAGCTTTGCCGAAGCCGGCATCACCTTCGACATCATGCCCGGCACCGGCGCCCAGGTCATCACCAAGTACCGCGACCGCACGCACGAAGCCATGCTGCTCTATTGGGGTCCGGACTTCATGGATCCGCACTCCAACGCCAAGGCCTTTGCCTATAACGCCGACAATTCGGACGGCAACTACCAGGCCACGACGACATGGCGCAACGCCTGGGCCGTGCCGGACGAGATGAACAAGGAAGTGCTTGCCGCGCTGGCTGAACCCGACCAGGACAAGCGCAACGAGATGTATGTCGACTTGCAGAAAAAGGTGCAGGCCGAGAGCCCGATTGTCATCATGTTCCAGGCGACGCTGCAGATCGCCATGGCACAGAATGTCGAGGGTTACGTCAACGGCTCGAACTCCGACTTCGTCTATTATCGCCTCGTCACCAAGAACTGAGGCCGACGACCTGCGGGGGCCGGTTTCTCCGGCCGCCGCATCGCGAAGCCGGGCTTTCCTCCTCCCGCCCGGCTTCGCTCTTAGCGCCGCTGCTTTCCCTTCGCCCCTCAGGTGACAAGGTGGCGCGCAGCGCCGGATGAGGGGTGTGGCCTTCGGTGGTTCGCTCGAGGCGGCCACTCCCACCCCACCCCTAACCCTCTCCCCCCGAGGGGTGAGTTGACGCCATCGCGCCCGGCTGCGCGAAAACGCCTGCAAACAATCGAGATCTCAACATGACCGCCACACTCACCACCCGCATGAAAAACCTGCGCGCCCGCATGGCCGAGACCGGCACCGACCTCGTGGTCATCGGTCCGTCGAGCCATATGCGCTGGCTGGCGGAGCTGTCGCCGCACGGCGATGAGCGGCCAGTGCTGTTGATGGTCTCGAAGGATTATGCCGGGTTCCTGATGCCGGCGCTCAATGTTGACAGCTCGCGCCAGCACACCGACCTGCCGTTTTTTCCCTGGGGTGATGCCGATGGCCCGGATGCTGCCCTCGATCAACTGATCAATGCGACCGGCGTGAGCCGGATCAGTCCCTCCATCGTGCTCGACGAAACCATGCGCGCCGACTTTGCGCTGCTGGTTCTCGACGCGCTGCCGGGCGCCAAGCGGCGCTTTACTGGCGACACGGTGGGCTACCTGCGCGCCCGCAAGGATGATGACGAATATCGCCGGCTCAAGGCCTCGGCGCTGCTCAATGACCGTGCCATGGCGGCCGGCTTCGACGCGCTGCGGCCCGGCATAACCGAACTCGAAGTGGCGCAGGTGATCCGGGACTTCTACAAGGCCAACGGGGCCACCACCGAGTTCTGCTCGGTCTGCTTCGGCCCCAACGGCGCCTTTCCGCATCACCATACCGGCAGCACCACCCTCAAGGCAGGCGACGCGGTGTTGATCGATACCGGCGGCCGGATCGACGGCTACCCCTCGGACATGACGCGCGTGGGCTATTTCGGCGCCGCACCCGAAGGATATGGGCAGATCCACTCCATCCTCGATCGCGCGGTGGACGCTGCCATCGCGGCGGCCAAACCCGGAGTGCCCGCCAGTGCCGTGGACAAGGCCGCCCGTGACGTCATCGCGGCCGCCGGCTATGGCGACAATTTTCTCCACCGCACCGGGCACGGGCTCGGCATCGACATCCACGAGACCCCCTACATCACCGCCACGAGCGACACGGTGCTTGACGACGGCATGGTGTTCTCCATCGAACCGGGGATTTATCTCCAGGGCCGGTTCGGCCTCCGGCTCGAGGAAATCGTGATCATCCGCAATGGCGAGGCGGAAGTGCTGTCGGACATGCCGCGTGAGGCGGTAGCTCGGGGGTAAATTCGGGGCCGCCTCGGAGACAGGTTCATCCGCCCCATCACGATGTCATTCCCGCGAAAGCGTGAACCTCCGTTACACCCCTTAGCCAACAGAGGTCCCCGCTTTCGCGGGGATGACGCTGGCGCGGTAAACGTCAATGGGGTAGGGGACGGTGCGATTACCCGGCGCATCAGGCTCATCCGGATGGTCGTGCTCCTACTGCCCCTCGCGCCGCACCACTTGCGAAAAAAACTCTTCATAGCCGCCCTTGGTCGTGGCCTCGAACAACTCCGCCAGATCGCGCATGGTCCGGTCCGAGCGGTCGATGCGGATGTCGATGCTGGGATAGGCTTCCCGCTCTACAACCTTGAGCGCTGCCGAGCCGACGCCACGCGCATCGCCTCCGACGGCGGCTCCCGCCGTGAGCGCATGGAGAAGGCGCACGCCGAGCGGCAGGTCGGGCGCCGCGGCAAAGGCGTTCATCATCGCGTCGAGCACGGCCTCTCCGGTGAGGATATTGCCCGCCACCGCCACGTCCTGTCCCAGGAGATGCCCCGCATAGGACTGGCACGCTGAGCCGGTCCATCCGGCGGTGTTTCCCTGCCGGTCGAGCATCACCACCTGCCGACGTTGCGGTTCGGGATCGGTGTCGAGGGCCGCCGCGAGGGCGTCTTCGGCACTCATGGTCGCAAGATGGGTGACGCCATCGATACCGAGATAAGGATTGGTCATCGCCTGTGTCGCCACGGCACCGACGCCGGCCTGTGCATAGGGTACGAGCGCGCCGACGGCGACGCCGGCGGTGGCCGTCGCCACGCCGATACTGCCGGTGCGCGCATCGCGGCCCACGATGGAAAAGGTCATGACAGGCTCCTCATGCCGCTGAATTTATCATCATAAATGGATTGCACCACAAATTTATGCTGATAAATTGACATGAAGACCCAGCCTCGTGAAGCCCACGGCGGCAAAACGAGTCGGGAACGCAAGGAGGTATCTATGACCCGAAACTTCAAGGGCCTGGCCCCGCTGCTGATGGCCACCGCCCTGGCGCTTGTGGCGCCAATGGCCCCCGCCCAGGCGCAGACGCCGCCCAATGTGCTGGTTGTCGGCCAAATCGCCGAACCCGCTTCGCTCGACCCGGCTGTCTCGACCGCCGCCAACGATTTCCGCATCGCGGTCAACATGTATGACGGCCTCGTGCGCAACAAGCCCGGCACGCTCGAGATCGAGCCGGCGCTGGCCACCGACTGGGCCATTTCCGACGACGGCCTCGAATACACCTTCAACCTGCGCGAGGGCGTCAAATTCCAGGACGGCACGCCGTTCAATGCCGATGCGGTCAAGTTCAATTTCGACCGCATGCTCAAGGAAGACAGCCCCTACGCCGACACCGGCCCGTTCCCGCTGGCCTTCTTCTTCTCTTCGGTTGAGAACGTGGACGTGGTGGACGACCTGACGGTCAAGTTCACGCTCAACGAGCCCTTCGCGCCCTTCATGTCGAACCTGGCCTCGCCCACCGGCCTCATCGTCTCGCCGGCGGCCGTCGAAAAGTTTGGCAAGGATTTCGGCCGCAACCCGGTCGGCACGGGTCCGTTCAAGTTCGAGGAATGGCAATCCAATTCCCGCGTCGTCGTTTCGCGCAACGAGGATTACTGGGATGGCCCGGCTCCGCTCGAAGCGGTGATCTTCCGGCCCATCACCGACGCCAATACCCGTGTCGCCGAAATGCTGTCGGGCGGCATCGACGTGCTGCTCGAAACGCCGCCCGACAATCTGGCACAGTTCCGCGATGACGCTAACTACCAGGTCATGGAAGCCGTGGGTCCGCACGTCTGGTACGTCATGCTCAACGCCAAGGACGGCCCCTTCGCCGACAAGAAGGTGCGCCAGGCGGTCAACTATGCGCTCAACAAGGAAAGCCTCGTCAACGACGTACTGCAGGGCACGGCCGATGTGTCCGCCGGTCCGATCCCGCCGGCGTTCAACTGGGCCTACAACGAAGACGTCCAGCCCTATCCCTATGATCCGGAAAAGGCCAAGGAACTGCTCGCCGAAGCTGGGGCCGAGGGGGCGAAGCTCACTTTCCTCGTGACCGAAGGCGGCTCGGGCATGCTCGATCCTGTGCCGATGGGCACGGCCATCCAGGCCGATCTGGCGGCCGTCGGGCTCGATGTCGAGATCAAGACCTATGAGTGGAACACCTTCCTTTCGGAAGTGAACCCGGGGCTAGAGGGCAAAGGCGACATGGCCGAAATGGCCTGGATGACCTCCGACCCCGACACCTTGCCGTTCCTGACGCTGCGCACCGCGGCCTTCCCCGACGAGGGTGGCTTCAACTCGAGCTATTATTCCAACCCGGAAGTCGATGAGCTGCTCGACAAGGCCCGGGTCTCCACCGACCACGATGAACGTGCAGACCTCTATAAGCAGGTGCAAAAGATCGTCCACGACGACGCGCCCTGGCTCTTCGTTGCCAACTGGAAGCAGAATGCTGTCGTCACTGCCCAGGTCGGCGCGTTCGAACTGCAGCCTGACTTCTCGCTCAACCTGAGGGACGTGACGAAGCAGTAGAGGGAATTTCGGGGTGGTGCGCTTGCAGCTCCACCCCACCCTCGGTCCCTCTCCATCGAGGGGAGGGATGCACAAGCACAGTCGCCTCGGCTCAATCGTCTTCCTCCAGTATGGGAGGTGTACGAAAGCACAGTTGCCGCAGCTCCATCGTTTCCTTCCCCCTTGTGGGGGGGGATCAAGGGCGGCGGTGCGATTTACCTTAAGGCGCGACGGCTGATCGACGGAGGCCCATCTCATGACCGCCTATATCGGCAAGCGCTTGCTCGCCGCCATCCCGGTGATCATCGGGCTCTCCATCATCGTCTTCCTCGTCATGAAGCTGATCCCCGGCGATCCGGCGCAGGCGCTGCTCGGCTCTTATGCGACGCCCGAGAACGTCGAGCGCATCAACCGCGCACTCGGGCTCGACCGCTCCTGGCCCGAGCAATATGTTATCTGGGTCGGCAATCTGCTGCACGGCGATTTCGGGCGCTCCTATATCCTCAACCGGCCTGTGCTCGATGAGGTGCTGGAGCGCTTCAGCGCGACGCTGATCCTGGCGGGCGCGGCGTTGCTCATCTGTTCGGTGCTGGGCATTCTGGCCGGCATCGTCTCGGCCGTCCGCCAGTTCGGCTGGACCGACCGCATCGTCACGTTTTTCGTTCTGATCGGCATTTCGATGCCGGCCTTTTTCCTGGGGCTGGTGTTCATCCTCTTCTTTGCCGTGCGCTGGCGGTTGTTGCCGGCCTCGGGCATGTACGCCGTCTATGGCGGGGGCGACCTGCCCGATCTCGTCAACCACCTGATCCTGCCGGCCGGGACCCTCGCCATCGTCGCCACGGGCGTCGTGGCGCGCCTCACCCGCGCAGCCATGCTCGAAGTGCTGCGGCAGGATTTCATCCGCACCGCCCGTGCAAAGGGCCTCAAGGAAGGCGTGGTGATCTATCGCCATGCGTTTCGCGCCGCACTGGTTTCGGTGATCCCGGTGATCGGCATCCAGGCTGGCTTCGTCCTGGGCGGCGCCGTCTATATCGAAACCGTTTTCCAGTGGCCCGGGCTGGGGCAGATGCTGGTCAAAGCCGTTTCGACGCGTGATCTGTTGCTGGTGCAGGGCGGCGTGCTGGTGGCGGCGACCGTCTATGTCCTCGTCAATCTCCTGGCCGATGTCGCCCAGGCCATGCTCGACCCGAGGCTCAAGGCATGACCGGCCTGACCGTTTCCCCCTCCGTGCCGCGCAAGCGCCGCAGCAACTGGCAATTGCTGATGGCCAACCGGCTGGCCGCCGCCGGATTGTTCCTCTTCGGCTTCATTGCCCTCCTCGCGATCCTTGCGCCGGTACTGCCGCTGCCCAATCCCGATATCACCGATCAGCCGAACCGGCTGCTGCCGCCCCTGAGCGACGGGCATCTCCTCGGCACCGATCACCTCGGGCGGGACATTCTCGCGCGCCTGATCTGGGGTACGCAGATCTCGCTGATCGTGGGCATCAGCGCCACCGCTTTAGCGGCCATCTTCGGGTCGTTGATCGGCCTTGTCGCCGGCTACATGCGCGGCGCGACTGACACGGTGCTGATGCGCTTTGTCGATATGCTGATGGCATTCCCATACATCCTTCTCGCCATTGCCATCGTGGCGGCGCTGGGGCCGGGGCTGCTCAACGCGCTCTATGCCATCGCCATCGTCAACATCCCGTTCTTTGCCCGCAACATCCGGGGCGTGACGGTCTCGGTGCGCAACCGCGAATTCGTCGAAGCGGCACGGCTGTCGGGCAAGAGCCATCCGGCGATCCTCTTTACCGAAGTCCTGCCCAATGTGTTGCCGGTGATCGTGATCACCATGTCGACCACAGTGGGTTGGATGATCCTCGAAACCGCGGGCCTGAGCTTTCTCGGGCTCGGCGCGCAGCCGCCGACGGCCGATCTTGGCTCGATGCTAGGGCAGGCGCGGGCGCAGCTTTTCACCGCGCCGCACGCCTCAATCATTCCGGGCGTCATGATTTTCGCGCTGGTGATGAGCATCAACCTGCTCGGCGACGGTGTTCGCGACGTGCTTGACCCGCGCCTGCGCTCGGGCGCGCTCGACCGCCCCATGGCGGTGACGAAGATCCGCCGCAAGGCCAAGCCCGCGCCCACCATCGAGAACGCGCCCTCCCTTGTGGTGGAGCATCTCACGACAGGCTTTGACGACGGCGGCCATTTGACGCCTGCCGTCAAAGGCATTTCCTTCCGGCTCGACAAGGGCGAATGCCTGGGGCTGATCGGGGAAAGCGGATCGGGAAAATCGGTGACGGCCCTGTCGCTGATGGGGCTTGTGGCCTCGCCGCCCGGCCTCATCACCGATGGAGCGGTCTATATCGACGGCCGCGACGTGCTCGGGCTGCGTGAGCAGGAATTGATTGCCCTGCGGGGCGCGCGCGTGTCCTATGTGTTTCAGGATCCGCTGACGACGCTCCATCCGCTCTATCGCGTGGGCGAACAGGTCGCCGAAGCCATCCTGGCACACCAGGCGGTCGGCAAGTCCGCTGCAAAAACGCGCGCCATCGCGCTCATGGAAACGGTGGGAATTCGCGATGCCGCCGAGCGCAGCAGGGCCTATCCGCATGAGCTTTCGGGCGGGCAACGCCAGCGCATCGGCATTGCCATGGCGCTCGCCAACGACCCCGACATTATCATTGCCGACGAGCCCACCACTGCGCTCGACGTGACCGTGCAGGCCCGCATTCTGGATCTGCTGCAGAATTTGCGGCGCGAGCGCGGGCTGGCGCTGCTGCTGATCACGCATGATTTCGGCGTGGTGGCGCAGGTGTGTGACCGGGTGGCGGTGATGAAGAACGGCGAGATCGTCGAGCAGGGCGTGACCGACACCATCCTGCGCGACCCTCAGCACGACTATACCAAGCGCCTCATTGCCTGCGTTCCCGAATTGGGAGAGGGGCAGCGCTTTCTCGCGCGCGTGCGGCCGCTGTTCGAGGAGGCGGGCGCATGACCGGTCCGGCAGTGCAGATGCGCGACCTGGTCAAGACCTTCGGCGGTGGCCGCGGTCTTTTTGGCCGCGAGGCCAGCACGGTTCAGGCCGTGCGCGGCATTTCTCTCGATCTCAAGCGCGGCGAAACCCTCGGCGTCGTGGGCGAAAGCGGGTCGGGCAAATCGACGCTGGCGCGGATGCTGGTCGGCCTCGAAAAACCCAGCTCAGGGACGATGCTGATCGATGGACGCCCCTGGGAAGATTTGGCCCGGTCCGGCACACGCGCCTTCGGACGTACCATTCAGTATGTTTTCCAGGATCCTGTGGCCTCGCTCAATCCGCGCAAGACCATCGGCGAAATCCTCGACGTGCCGCTCAAATTGCTCTGCGGCTACGAGAACACCAAGCGCAGGGCGCGAAAAAGAGAACTGGTCGACGCCGTGCAGATGCCGCTCGATACGCTGGAACGGTATCCGCACGAATTTTCCGGCGGCCAGGCGCAGCGTATCGCCATCGCGCGGGCCCTGGCGGCGGAAGCCAGCATCCTCGTGCTCGACGAGCCGGTGAGCGCGCTCGATGTGTCCGTACAGGCGCAGGTGCTGCTGCTGCTCCAGGACCTGCGGAACAGCCTCGGTCTTTCCTACCTCTTCATCAGCCATGACCTGGCGGTGGTGGAATCCATTTCCGATCGGGTTGCCGTGATGTATCTGGGGGAGGTGGTGGAGGTTGCCCCGGCGGCCCAGCTTTTTGCCGCGCCGCAGCATGAGTATACCCGGACGTTGATCGCCAGCGCGCCGCGTCTGGAAACAGCGGAAAGTCCCGCATGATGCCATCTACTTTTTCACAGTGTCATTCCCGCGAAAGCGGGAACTCCTGTTTGACCAAACGGAGGTCCCTGCTAGCGCGGGGATGACAGAGTGGATACTTCAAACGCCGAATCCGACAAACCAGCGTCAACTGCCCCCCGCCGCAAGCGGACGGACGAGATCGTCGACGCCATCAAGCGCATGATCGTCGAGCACGGGCTGGCCCCGGGCGATCGGCTGCCGCAGGAGCGCGACCTGATTGCACAATATGCGGCCAGCAAGGGGACCGTGCGCGAAGCCTTGAAAGCGCTCGAGGTGCAGGGGCTGATCTCCGTGCGCACCGGCCCCGGCGGCGGCGCCTTTATCGAGCGCATGTCGGAGGGACGGGCGATGAGCCTCCTCTCCAACTTCCTCTTCGCCAAGAACCTGTCGATCGCCCACATCTACGAGATGCGCAAGGCGCTTGAGCCGCTCGTGGCCGCCAGCGCGACCCCGCAGATCGACGAGTCGGGCCTAAAACGCCTCGAGGCCATCATCGCCGTCTATGACCATGAGCCGGCCGATGCCGAGGAACGCTGGACCCAGCGCATGGCCGAACTCGATTTCCACGGCGTCGTGGCCGAATATGCCGACAACCCGATCCTCGCGTTCACCTGCCGCTTCCTGCAACGCCTCCTCAAGGATCTGGCCGTGGCGCAGGACATCTACCTGCGGCCCGAACCGGTCGAGCGCGAGAGCGGCATCGAGCACCAGCGCGACCTCATCGCGGCCATGCGCCGACGGGATGTCGACGCTGCCGCTGCCATCCTTGCCGAACACATGGCCGAGGCGGAACGGCACATGCTGGGCCTCCAGGCCACGCTGCAGGACCGGTTCCTCGTGGAAGCCGAGGCGCCGGTGCGCAAGCGAAAGCGTCGATCTAGCTGATCGACCGGGCTAGCGGGACCTGCGACCGGCGCCGTCCGCTCAGGCGCCGGTGACGCGCCAGATGACGTCGCCCACATCGTCCGCCATCAGCACGGCACCATCGGCGGCGATGGCGACGCCGACTGGGCGGCCATAGGAATATTTCTCGTCCGGCGAGAGGAAGCCGCCAAGGATTTCCCGTGGCATGCCGACCGGCTTGCCGCCCTGGAATTCAACGAAGGCCAGCTTGTAGCCGGACAGCTTGGAGCGGTTCCACGAGCCGTGCTGGCCGATCGCCATGCCAGCCGGGAATCCGGGCAGTGTGCCTTCCGGCAGCCAGCAGAGGCCTAGCGACGCGGTGTGACCGCCCAGCGCGTAGTCAGGCTGCCTGGCCGAGGCCACCTTGGCTGCGTCCTGGGGCACCCGATCGTCGACGACGCGGTTCCAGTAGCAATAGGGCCAGCCATAAAAGCCGCCGTCGACCACCGAGGTCAGGTAATCGGGCGGCGTTTCGTCGCCGAGGCCGTCGCGCTCGTTGACCACCGTCCAGAGCAGCCCGCCCTCCGGTTCCCATGCCATGCCGACGGGGTTGCGCAGGCCGCTGCCATAGATGCGCGACCGGCCGGTGGCGAGATCGAGTTCGTGGATGCAGGCGCGATTTTCCTCTGCCGCCATGCCGGCATCGCCGATATTGCTCAACGATCCCACGGCGACGTAGAGCTTGGTCCCGTCCTTGCTGGCGATGAGGTTGCGCGTCCAGTGCCCGCCCGGGATCAGGTCCATGATCTTGCGGCCCGGCGTGGTGATGCGGGTGACGCCCGCTTCGTAGGGGTAGGCGAGCACGGCGTCGCTCGCGCCGACATAGAGCGTGTCGCCCCGCAGCACCATGCCGAAGGGCTGGCGCACGTTCTCTATGAAGGCGTGGCGAAGTTCGGCCGTGCCGTCGCCATCGGCGTCGCGCAAGAGGGTTAAGCGGTTGGGGCTGGTGCCCGTGGCCTTGGCGCGCTCCATGGTCGAGCTCATGGCGAGATCGAACAGGGTCCGGGGCTTACCCGACTCGCCCATGGATTCGGCGACCAGCACGTCCCCATTGGGCAGCACCAGCATGTTGCGCGGATGATCGAGCCCCTTGGCAAAGGCATTGACCTTGAGGCCGGCGGCAACGGTCGGCTTGTGGTCTCCCTCCCAACCCTTGGCCGTGGGCATCTTGAGGGTCGGAATCTTCCCCTGCGGCTTGGCGTCGGGAATGGCCGGCGTCGTTCCATAGACCGGCTGGCGGGGGCCATCTCCGGAGTGACGGATGGCCACCGCGGCTGCACCGACCGCGGCGACGAAACGAGCAAAAAGGGCGCTGGCAGGCATTCAGTACTCTCGGAGAACGTATTCGGAATAAGGATTGGCAACCTAATGCGATGATGTTTCAGAGACCAGCCCTGCCGGAAAATTTTGCACTTTGCTCCTAAGAAGGAGTGGCGCGAGGCGTATAAAAAGGTTCACCGAAGGCGTTTTTCCTTGCGCTACTCAATAAACGCAAATATTGCGAAGTTTCAGCAAGGAACTTCCATGGCGACCACCAAGCGAGCCAACCAAGCCGACATAGCCGAAAAACTGGGTGTCTCGGTGTCGACGGTTTCCCGGGCGCTGGCCAATGAAGCCGGCATCAGCGACACCGTGCGCCGCGAGGTACAGAAGGTCGCCCGCTCGCTGGGTTACAAGTCAAAGCACGCTCCGGTCACGGGCAATCCGGACAAGCGGGCGGTCGCGCTGGTGCCGCTGAGCGGGGCAATGGGTAGCTTGGCCAGTTTCTATCACGGCATTGTCGAGGGCATGCGGGCCCAGGCCGCCGAAGATGGCATCGCGCTGGACGTACGGCTGGTCAGCGAAGACCAGGTGACGCTGGACTTCATCGCCAAGCAGGTCGCCAAGTCCGATGCCGCAGGCGTCGTCTTGGCGGGCCTCGACCCCAGTGATGACATTGTGGCCTGGGCTGCGGAACACGACATCGGGGTCGTGCTGGCGAACGGGCTCGATCCGCGCATGCGGCTCAGTTCAGTGTCACCCGCCAATTTCTTTGGCGCCTACATGGCCGCGCAGCACCTGCTCGACGCCGGGCACCGGCGCATCCTGCACTATACCTTCCGCAACCGTCCCACCATTCTGCAGCGGCAGCGCGGCTTCGAGGCGGCGATGGCGGATCATTCGGACGCTGTCGGCACCGTGATCTGCTCCAACGACGTGAAGACCCGGCAATTGCTGGACGATCTCCTGGCTGGGCGCCACGACGTGACAGCCGTGTTCTGCTGGAACGACAGCGTTGCCGTGTCCATGGTGGAAACGCTCATGGGCCCCGACACGCCTCTGCCGCCGTACTTTTCGATCATGGGCTTCGACGATCTGCCCATTGCCGGGATGGCCAACCCACGCCTCAGCACGGTCGGGGTGGACCGCGAGGCGATCGGCCGGGGGGTCATTCACCTCTTGGCACGCCGGCTCGATGGCGACCTGACCGTGCAGCATCTCGAAATCGGGCTCAAGCTCGTTCCGGGCGAGACAGTTTTTTCGCTTCCGGCGCGCTGACGCCAGATTTTCCCCTGCCCAAGAGACACTTCCGCGCCGCCTAGATGGCTGACTTGACGACGCAAAGTTCGCAAAATTGCGTTAATTGCGTGAATTGCGCAAAATGCTTGAAATCACGCAAATTCACGCATAGGCTTTCTCTCATGCAGTCGCCTCCACAGATCGTCACCAGACGACGGGCGGTGGCAGGGAGGAACCGGGCAAGTGGATCTGCGACGCTGGAACGTCAAGCACATACGGATGCTGCTCGAGGCCGCGCCGGATTTCGCACCGTTTCCCAAGGCCGGCGCCGGGTTCGACCACATTCGGGCCGCGCTGGGTTCGGAGCCGCTCGCGGCCCTGACGACGGCAGCGAAGGCGGACATAGGCCAGCCAATTCCCGCGCTTCCGGCCGAACTCTACCTCGACTTCCTGCGTACCGGGCGCCGCGAGGGGTATGAGGACGCCCAGCGCGAACGGCGCAACATGCTCTATCGCCTGTCGCTGGCAGAATGGCTCGGGGGCGACAACGAGTTTGCCGCCGCCGCCGAGAACATCCTCTGGGCGCGGCTCGAGGAAACCAACTGGGCCTGGCCTGCCCATGCCCGCACGCTCGACATGCCGGACCGGCCAACGGTCGACCTCGCGGCCGCAATGACCGGGCTCGATCTCGCCGAGATCGATTATCTTCTCGGCGATCGTCTCTCGCCCCAGGTACGGGCCTGGATCCGCAGCGAAGTCGACCGCCGCACCATCACCCCGTTCCTTTCGCGCAACGACCATTGGTGGCTTCATACGACGCCGCAGAAGCAGGTCAACAACTGGACGGCGGTCTGCGTCGCCGGCGTGGTTGGGGCCGCGTGCTATCTCGAGACCAACCTCGACCGGTTGGCCGAGATCATCACCCGGGGCCTGCATTCGCTCGCCGACTACCTCGAAACCTTCGATAGCCAGGGCGGCTCGTCCGAAGGGCCGGATTACTGGTCGTACGGCTTTGGCAACTACGTCGTCCTGGCCCAATTGCTGTCCGAACGCACCGGCGGCGCGCTCGATCTCTTCGAAGACCCGATGATGCGCGAGATCGCGCAGTTCCCCGTGCGTACCGTCATGACAACCGGCATCTGGGCGAGCTTTTCCGACAGCGACAGCAACCCGCAGTTTCATCCGGGTCTCCTCAGCCACCTGGCGAGCCGTCTCGACCTGCCCATGCTTACCCAACTGGGCACGCACAACGATTTTTCCGTCGACATCTTCAACCAGTTCGTCTGGCCCCTGCGCCAGTACGCCTGGCCATTGCCGAAGGAGACGACGGTCTATGGCGGCGTTGCCCATGACTGGTTCGAGGACATGGGCTGGATGCTGAGCCGGCTCGATGCCGCCGATCCGACCTCGCTGCGCCTCGCGGTCAAGGCCGGACACAACGACGAGATGCATAACCAGAACGACGTCGGCTCGCTGATCGTCGTCTCCGGCGGCACCGTGGTCCTCACCGATCCCGGCCGCGGGCGCTATTCCAAGGCCTATTTCAGCCCGCAACGCTACGACAATCTCATGGCCTCCTCACGCGGCCATTCGGTGCCCGTGGTCAATGGCCAGGAGCAGGCCGAGGGGCGGGATCGGGCGGCAACGGTGGTGGAGCACGTTCACGGCGAGAATGCCGATCGCCTGGTCTTCGATTTCGCCGACGCCTATCCCGATGACGCGGGGCTGCAGTCGCTGCGCCGCAGCGTCACCTTCGATCGCCGCGCCGCGGGCGGGGCCATCGAGGTGCACGATGATTTCGCTCTCTCCCACGGAGGTAGTTTCCAGTCTGTGCTCGTGACGCCGCTCGACGCTTCCCTGGCGCCTGGCGAGGTCCGCATCGGGAAAGAGGGCGCGGGAGTCGCGGTCCGGTTCGATACGGATGCATTGCAAGCCAGCACCGAAATCCATCGCGGCGTAGAAAAGCAATATGCGCCCGCGGTCGACCTCACACGGGTGCTGTTCACCCCAAAATCTGCAGCGGCATCGGGCTCGGTGAAGCTGCGCATAACGCCGCTCTAGCGGCCGAGAATGCGGACCGGACAATCGGCCGCTGGCAGCCAAGCTGCCACCCTGGAGGAAGCAAACCGGGCATCACGCTCGGGGAAGGAGGAGGATAATGAAGTTCAGTGTTTTGGGTACGGCAGGTGCCTTGGCGGGGATCGCCATCGGCGCGCTCATGCTGGCCAATCCGGTTCTGGCCGCGCAGCAGGCGCCCAGCCTCGATGAAATGGTCTCGAGTGGCGCGCTGCCGCCGGTAGACGAGCGCCTGCCGGAAAACCCGCTGGTGGTGGACCCGGTCGAGAGCGTCGGCACCTATGGCGGCATCTGGCACTCGGCCCTGCGCGGCGGCCTCGACAACGCCTGGATCGCCCGCACCGTGGCGTATGACGGCCTGGTCCGCTACGACCGCGAGTGGAAGGAAATCATCCCCAACCTGGCCGAAAGCTGGGAAGTGAGCGAGGATTCCCGCAGCTACACCTTCCACCTGCGCAAAGGCCTCAAGTGGAACAACGGCAAGCCGTTCACCGCCGATGACATCGCCTTCGCCGTGGAACTGTTCAAAGAGCCGAGCTATGGCGCCGGCACCTTCATCAAGAACCCGCAGAACCCGGTCACGATCGAGGTGGTGGACGAGACGACGTTCACGCTGAACTTCGAAAATCCCAACGGCACCATCATGGACGAACTGGCCAGCGTCAACGGCCTCACGCTGGTGTCGCTCAGCAAGGACTACTGCAGCCAGTTCTACCCCAAGTACAACGAGAACGCGGCCGAGGAGGCCAAGGCGGCCGGGTTCGAGACCTGGGAACTCTGGATGACCGACCGTTGTGGTTGGGCAACCGAAACCATCCGTTGGGCCAACCCCGACCTCCCCTTCATGAACGCCTGGATGATCGACCAGCCCCTGACCGGCGACGCCACCCGCGTCACCTTCAAGCGCAATCCCTATTACTGGAAGGTCGACACCGAGGGGAACCAGTTGCCCTATATAGACGGCCTCGAAATGCGGGTTTCGGACTCGGTGGAAGAGATCACGCTTCTGGCGCTCAATGGCCAGATCGATTTTCAGGACCGGCACATCTCGACCGTTGCCAACCAGCCCCTGTTCTATGACGGACAGGAAGAAGGCGACTATCGCATGGGCCAGGAAATCCAGTCCTCGTCCAACACCATGGTCATCCAGTTCAACATGAACCATGTGGACGAAAAGCGCCGCGAGCTCTTTGCCAACAAGGACTTCCGGATCGGCATTTCCTACGCCATCGACCGGCAGGAAATCATCGACGCGGTCTTCACTGGCCAGGGCGAACCCTACCAGGTCGCGCCGCGTCCGGAGTCGCCGTTCTACAACGAGACCTACGCCAAGCAGTATACCGAGTACGATCCGGACAAGGCTGCCGAAGCGTTCGAGAAGGCTGGTCTCACCAAGGGCGGCGACGGCATGTACACCTTCGCCGATGGCAGCCCGCTGACCATCACCATCGACACCATCGCTTCGCTCCGCCCGGAATGGCCGGACATGCTCGAGCTGATCCAGCTCCAGCTCGAGGCTGCCGGCATCAAGATGGAAATCAACAACATCGACCGCACCCTCTACTACGACAAGCGTCCGCTGGGCGACTACGATGCGCAGGTGTGGGGTGGCGACGGCGGCCTCGATGTGGTGCAGGAGCCGCGCTACTACATGGCAGCCAATGCCGAGTCCGTCTGGGCCTTCCGCTGGCAGGCCTGGTACAACGGCTCGACCCCCGAAATCGCCGAAGAGCCGGCCGACTGGGCCAAACAGCAGATGGATCTCTATACCCAGCTACGCGGCGAGGGCGATCCGGACAAGCGGGCCGAGCTGATGACGCAGATCCTCACGATCGGCCAGGAAAACTTCCCGGTCATCGGCGTGAGCCTGCCTGGCGACACCTACTATATCGCCAGGAACAACCTCAAGAACGTCCCCGACACCATGTTCCAGGCGTACCTCTTCCCCACGCCTGCACCCTATGACCCGTTCCAGTGGTACTTCGCCCAGGAATAGGTCCCTCCCGGCCTCCCGCGGCGGCTCCCCTCAGACGCCGCGGGATGGCTGAGACTTTTGGCCGGCGGCGGTGGTCCCACCGCCTCCTTCCCCCGGGTGGGGAGGGACCGGGGTGGGGGAAGTTGGTCGACCCACTGACTGGCCCCACCCCTGTCCCCCTCTCCTCAGAAAGAGGGGGAACCCGGCTCCCGCTTTTCACGACAGGAGACGCCCATGCTGCGTTTCGCCATCAATCGATTGATCGCCATGGTGCTCATCCTGTGGGCCGTGTCCTTCGTCGCCTTTGCCATCATCCAGCTGCCGCCCGGCGACTATCTCACCACCTATGTGGCAACGCTCTCGGCCAATGGGGATCGGGTCGATCCGGCCGCCATCGATGCGTTGCGCCGGCAATACGGTTTCGGCGAGCCCTATATCGTGCAGTACTGGAAGTGGATCACCGGCATTCTGCTGCGCGGCGACTTCGGCCAGAGTTTTGAGTGGAAGGCGCAGGTCACCGACCTCATCTGGGGACGGCTGGGTAACTCCATTCTCGTGGAAGGGCTGGCGGTGATCCTGACGTGGCTCGTTGCGCTGCCCATCGGCATCTATTCGGCGGTGCGCAAATATTCCCTCGGCGATTATCTGGCGACCGTAGGCGGCTTTATCGGCCTTGCGATCCCCAACTTCTTCTTTGCGCTGATCCTGATGTATCTTAGCTTTGTCTGGTTCGGCGCCAACATTGGCGGGTTGTTTTCTCCCGAGTTCGAGAACGCCCGCTGGAGCCTGCCGCGCATCTGGGATTTCGTCAGCCACGCCTGGGCGCCCATTCTCGTGCTCTCGCTCTCGGGCACCGCCGAACTGATCCGCATTCTGCGCGCCAACCTTCTCGATGAGCTTAAAAAGCCCTACGTGACGACGGCGCGGGCCAAGGGCCTCAGCGAATTCCGGACCATCATCAAATATCCGGTGCGCGTGGCGCTCAACCCGCTGGTGTCAACCTTGGGCTGGCTGCTGCCGGCGCTGGTGTCGAGCTCGGTGATCGTCTCGGTCGTGCTCAACCTGCCCACCGCCGGCCCGATGCTGCTGCGCTCACTCACCAGCCAGGACATGTATCTGGCCGGCGCGATCATCCTCCTGCTCGGCGTCCTCACCGTCATCGGCACGCTGGTCTCGGACCTGCTGCTCGCCTGGCTCGATCCGCGCATTCGCTATGGAGGCAAATGACATGGCGCTCGACACCATAGCCCCCCTCGCGGAGGAAACGCGCCCCACCCGCGTGCGGGAATCGCAATTGCACCTGATGTGGCGGCGGTTCCGGCGTCATCAACTGGCCTTTGTCAGCCTCTGGATCGTCGTCGCGTTCTATCTCGTGGCAGTGTTTGCCGAGTTCCTGGCGCCCACTGACCCCGGCGCCTACAGCGCCCGCTACACCTATGCGCCGCCGCAGGGCATCCATTTCTTTGTCTCGGACGAAAACGGATGGCACTTCCAGCCGCACGTCAATGGCTACACCACCGAGATCGACCGCAAGGCGATGCGCCGCACCTTCGTGGTGGACTCCGAAGTCGTCATCCCGGTGCGGTTCTTTGCGCCATCGGAGCCCTACCTGCTGGCCGGCTTCATTCCGATGTCCATCAAGTTCATCGGCGTCGAGAACCCGCGCGATCCCTTCTATATCCTGGGTGCCGACCGGCTCGGCCGTGACATGCTGAGCCGCCTCATCCACGGCACCCGCATCTCGCTGTCCGTGGGCCTTGCCGGCGTGACGCTCAGCCTCTTTTTCGGCATCATCATCGGCGGCTTTGCCGGCTTCTACGGTGGCTGGTTCGATGGAGCGGTGATGCGCGTCGTCGAATTCATCCGCTCCATGCCCACCATTCCGCTCTGGATGGGCCTGGCGGCGGCCATGCCCAAGGATTGGAGTGCGCTCCAGACCTATTTCGCCATCACCATCATCCTCTCGCTCATCGGTTGGACTGAACTGGCCCGCGTCGTGCGCGGACGGTTCCTCAGCCTCAGGACGGAGGATTTCGTCACCGCCGCGCAACTCGACGGCGCCAGCGACTGGCGCATCATCACGCGCCACATGGTGCCGAGCTTTTCGAGCCACATCATCGCGGCCGCGACGCTGGCCATCCCCGGCATGATCCTGGCCGAAACCGCGTTGAGTTTTCTTGGTCTCGGGCTGCAGGCGCCCATCGTCTCCTGGGGCACGCTGCTGCAGGAAGCGCAGAACATCCGCACCCTCGCCACGGCTCCCTGGCTGCTGGCCCCCGGCATCTGCGTGGTGGTGGTCATCCTGTCCCTCAATTTCTTCGGGGACGGCCTCCGCGACGCCGCTGATCCACATGGCCGGTAGCTCGATGACCGTTTCCGCTCCCCCCTCATCCGGCGCTGCGCGCCACCTTCTCCCCGAGAGGGAGAAGAATAGGCCGTCACGCCTCTTATTCCTCTCCCACTCGGGGAGAGGGTGGATCGACCGAAGGTCGAGACGGGTGAGGGGGAAAGCTTCCACACACTCACGAGGCGCGGCATGACCAAACCCCTTCTCTCGGTCAACGACATGGCCATTGTCTTCACCTCGCCCGACGAGCCCGACATCGAGGCCGTGCGGCAGGTGGATCTCACCCTCACTCCCGGCAAGACCCTGGCGTTGGTGGGTGAAAGCGGCTGCGGCAAGTCGGTGACGGCCCGGGCCGTGCTGCGCCTGCTCGACAAGAACGCCGATATCAGCCGCGGCGAAATCCTTTACGACGCCGCACAGGACGGGCCGGTCGACATCGCCCGGCTTGATCCCGATGGTCTCGCCATGCGCTCGATCCGTGGCGCGCAGATATCGATGATCTTCCAGGAGCCGATGACCTCGCTCTCGCCGGTGCACACCATCGGCAACCAGATCGACGAGGTGATCATGCTGCACGAGCGCATGAGCCAGAAACAGGCGCGCGAGCGCACCATTGCCCTGCTCGATCAGGTCGGGGTGCCCGGCGCTCGCGACCGCGCCAACGCCTATCCGTTCGAATTGTCCGGCGGCCTGCGGCAGCGCGCCATGATTGCCATGGCCCTGGCCTGTACCCCTAAGCTGCTGATCGCGGACGAGCCGACCACCGCGCTCGACGTCACGACGCAGGCGCAGATCCTCGATCTCCTGCGCCAGTTGCAGGACGATTTCGGCATGGCGATCCTTTTCATCACCCATGATCTGGGCGTGGTGGCCGAGGTCGCCGACGAAGTGGCCGTCATGTATCTGGGCGACGTGGTGGAGCAGGGCGATGTCTACGAAGTATTCCGCGCCCCACAGCATCCGTATACGCAGGCGCTGATGAATTCGGTTCCGCGGCTGCAGCGCAAGGCGGAGCGGCAGCGACTCTCGCCCATCAAGGGCACGGTGCCCTCTCCCAAGGACCGGCCGGAAGGCTGCGCCTTCACCAGCCGCTGCCCGCATGCCTTCGCGCCATGCCCCAACATTCGCCCCGAACGAACCGAGGTGGGGGCAGGCCATATCGCCCGCTGCCACCTTCTTACCCAGGCAAATGTGGAGGAGCCGGCATGACCCGCCTTCTGACGGTCGAAAACCTCTCCAAGGTCTATACGCTGGGCGGCGGCCTCTTCGGCAAGTCGCGTGAACTGGTGGCGCTCAACGATATCGACCTGACGGTCGAGGCGGGCGAAACGCTGGCCGTCGTGGGCGAAAGCGGCTGCGGCAAGACCACGCTGGGGCGCTGCATCATCAAGGCGCAACCCTCGACGGCAGGCCGGGTGGTGTATCACCCCAAGTCCGGCGGTGAGGTGGAATTGACCTCGCTCAACAAGCGCCAGATCAAGCCCTACCGACAGGACATTCGGATGATCTTCCAGGATCCGATGAGTTCGCTCAACCCGAACATGCGCGTCTTCGATCTGGTGGCAGAGCCTCTGCGCATCCACAGGATCGCCAGGGGACAGGAGTTGGAAAACAAGGTGGTGGATACGCTTGCGCGGGTCGGCATCCCCGCCGACGCCCTGGGGCGCTACCCCCATGCCTTTTCCGGTGGCCAGCGTCAGCGCATCGGCATCGCCCGCGCGCTCGTGCTCGATCCGAAACTGGTGATCGCCGACGAGGCGGTGTCGGCGCTCGACGTGTCGATCCAGGCGCAGGTCCTGAACCTTCTTGACGATCTCAAGGAGGAATTCGGCCTCACCTACATCTTCATCAGCCACGATCTGGGGGTGGTGAACTACATCGCCGATCGGGTGGTGGTGATGTATCTGGGCCACGTGGTGGAAACCGCGCCCACCGAGATGCTGTTCGAGCGCCCACGCCATCCCTATACCGAAATGCTGCTCGAGGCGCTCCCCATCGCCGATCCGACGCGGCGCAAGGGTCGACGCCCCGAACTCAAGGGCGAAATCCCCTATCTCGGCAACCGCCCCCAGGGGTGTCCCTTTCACACACGCTGCAAATACGCCCAAGACCGCTGCCGCAGCGACAAGCCGGTGCTCCGACCCATTCACGGCACGGCGCAGTCTGCCGCCTGCCATTTTGCCGAAACACTCGATCTCAAGGGCGCCTACGACGACGCGCCGCAAAGGACATTTGCCTGACATGACGTACGACCCAGCCACCGCCAATCCGCTTTTCGGCAATCCGCTCAAGACCCGTGCCGACGTCGAAAAGGGCCTGCGTGACCTGTTCCAGCCGCTGCTGCCCTATTTTTCCGAGGGTCGGGCGCGCGTGCGGCTCGATGGCGCGGGCGCCCATTTCGATCGCGCCGCTGCCGACCTCGAGGGGTTCGCCCGACCGCTTTGGGGGTTGACCCCGCTGGCAGCCGGCGGCGCCGATTTCGATTATTGGGACTACTATCGTCAGGGTCTCGCAAACGGCACCGACCCGGAGCACCCCGAATATTGGGGAGAAGTGAATTCCACCGACCAGCGCATGGTGGAACTGGCCGCGATAGGCTTCACCCTGCGCCTCCTGCCGCACCTCGTCTGGGAACCGCTGCCGCAAAAGGCCAAGGACAATCTGGCCGCCTATCTCAAGCACGCGCGCCAGTTCAACTATGCAGACAACAACTGGAAATTCTTCCGCGTCCTGGTCGATCTCGGCCTTGAGGAATGCGGCGTCGATTTCGATAGCAGCCTGACGGAGAAATATCTCGAAGAGCTGGATGGCTTTTACATCGACGACGGCTGGTATCGCGACGGCAATGTGCGTCGCATCGACCATTACATTCCTTTCGCCATGCACTTTTATGGCCTGATCTATGCCAAGTTGGCCAAGGGCGACGACGCGCGGGTCCAGCGCTACAAGGAGCGGGCAGCGCTCTTTGCCAGGGACATCCAGCACTGGTTCGACGAGGATGGCGGTACGCTCGCCTTCGGGCGTTCGCTGACCTATCGCTTCGCCTGCGGCGGCATCTGGGGCGCGCTGGCCTTTGCCGATGTCGAAGGACTGCCCTGGGGCGTCATCAAGGGGCACTTCCTGCGCCACCTGCGCTGGTGGAGCAAGCTGCCCATCGCGAACCGCGACGGGATTCTCTCCATCGGCTTCGGCTACCCCAACCTCTTCATGTCCGAAAGTTACAATTCTGCGGGCTCGCCCTATTGGGCGCTCAAAGCCTTCCTGCCGCTGGCGCTGCCGGCCGACCATCCCTTCTGGGCGGCCGAGGAGGAGGAGGCCGGCTTCGACGACAAGCCGGTGCCCCTCAAGCATCCGGGCATGGTGAGCTTCCATACGCCCGGCAATGTCGTCGTGCTCTCGAGCGGCCAGCAGAACTGGCAGATGCGCGCCGGCGCCGAGAAATACTCCAAGCTCGTCTATTCCTCCCGCTACGGGTTTTCCGTCGAAGTGGACGAGCGGGCCTACCCGCAGGGCGTCTTTGACGGTGCGCTGGCCTTCTCCGACGATGGCCGCCACTACCGGACCCGCGAAACCAACGAAAAGGCCCAGATCGCCGGCACCACGCTCCATGCCGTGTGGAAGCCCTGGAACGACGTGACGGTGGAGACCTGGCTGTTGCCGGCCAATCCCTGGCACATCCGCGTCCACCGCATCACCACGCCCCGTCCACTCCACGCCACCGAAGGCGGCTTTGCCATAGGTCGGGCCGATCTCAACGCGGATACGCTGACTGAAGAAAAGGGCAGGGGCGTTGCCAGCAGCGCCACCGATCTCAGTGCCATCGTCTGTCTTGTCGGTGGTCGCGACGGACGGGTGCTGCGGGCGCTGCCCAACACCAATCTCATCGTCTCGAAAACACTGGTGCCGCAGGTGCGGGGTGACATCGCAGCGGGAACCACGGTGCTCGTCACCGCGGCCATGGCCCTGCCGGCCGGCGCTGCAGCCGATGCTGCCCTGCGCAACCCGCCCCGGGCCCCGGACATTGCCGAATTGGACGCGCTATTCGCCCGCGAGGGCATCGACGTCAGCGCCATCCTCGTGCCGGAGCGCTTCTGATGCGACCCAAACTCGCCTTCGCCCTCGATCCGCGACGAACGCGACATGTCTTCGACGACGAGGCCCTGGCGCGGCTGCACGCCTGCTGCGAGGTGCTCTCGGATGAGCCGGTGACCTCGTTTTCTGAAAGCCGCGCGCAAACCCTTCTGGCGGAAACAGAGGTGCTGGTGACCGGCTGGGGTTGCCCTGTCATCACGCCCGAGGTGCTGCGCGCCGCGCCGCGCCTGCGGCTGATCGCGCATGCGGCCGGTACGGTTAAGTACACCGTCGATCCCGGC
Organism: Devosia oryzisoli; assembly: GCF_014837245.1. Classification (GTDB taxonomy): domain Bacteria; phylum Pseudomonadota; class Alphaproteobacteria; order Rhizobiales; family Devosiaceae; genus Devosia; species Devosia oryzisoli. Next base: position 719,848 of record NZ_JACYFU010000002.1, on the reverse strand, counting down.
GCATACGCCGCCGGCATCCGCGTTTCCCATGCCGCCGAGGCCAACGCGGTCCCGGTGGCAGAATACACCCTGGCCGCCATCCTGTTCGCCAACAAGCAGGTCTTTGCCCTCCGCGATCTCTACCGCGCGGACCCCAGCCGCCGCTCCAGTTATGAACTGATGGATGGCCCCATCGGCAATTTCTGCCGCACCGTGGGGCTCATTGGCGCGTCGCGCATCGGGCGTCGTGTGGCCGCCATGCTGGCCGGCTTCGACTTCACCGTGCTGCTGTACGACCCCTTCGTGCAGCCTGGCGATCCTGTCACCGCGCACGCGCGCCTCGTTGATCTCGACACGCTGATGAGCACTTCGGACGTGGTCTCGCTCCACGCCCCCTCGCTGCCGTCGACGCGTGGCATGCTCGGCGCCCGCCACTTCAAGCTGATGCGCGACGGCAGCGCCTTCATCAACACGGCGCGCGGCGCGCTGGTCGATGAGGCCGCCCTGATCGACGAGCTTCGAACCGGCCGGATCCAGGCGGTGATCGACGTCACCGACCCCGAAATCCCGCCGCAGGAGTCGCCGCTGTTTTCCCTGCCCAACGTCTTCCTCACGCCCCATGTCGCGGGCGCCGCCGGCACCGAACGGCTCCGCCTCGGCCTGATGGCGGTGGAGGAGGTCGAGCGCTTCGTGCGCGGAGAGCCTATGCTCTACGAAATCGAGCCGACGCTGCTGGAGCGGCTGGCATAATGGACGAGACAGCGAGCCGCCCGCGCGAGCCGGCGACTGCGCCCGTCGGGGACGAGTTTGCGCAAAGGCGCCTCCAGTTCCTGACTTGGGATCGTACGCCTGAGGATATCGCGAGCCCCCAGCATCAGGCGCGCTTGAGCCTGCTGCGCGAAAAGGCCGGGGGCGAGTTTCATCCGACGGCCTATGTGGCCTCGGCAGCAGCCATCTTCACCACCCGCCTCGTTCTGGGTGCCCAGAGCTGGATCGGCGGCCATGCGTTGGTCCGCGGCGATGTGGAGTTCGGCGCTCACTGCACGGTCAACTCCTATGCTATGATTTCGGGCAAGGTGCGCTGCGGCGATGGCGTGCGCATCGCCAGCCACGTGACGCTGGTGGGCTTCAACCACGGCTATGACGATCCCGACATTCCCATCTGGCAGCAGACCCACTTCAGCCGTGGCATTACCATCGGCGACGATGTCTGGATCGGCGCCAACGCGGTGGTGGTCGATGGCGTCACCATCGGGCGCGGCGCGGTGATCGCGGCCGGCGCCGTGGTCAGCAAGGACGTGCCGGAAAAGGCGATCGTGGGCGGCGTGCCCGCCAAAGTGCTGCGCTTTCGCGGCCGTGGCCGCACCGACACCACCAGGGCGCAGCTCAGTGCCCTTGGCGATCGCGCCGCGGCCCAATGGCGGGACGTGCTTGCTGCCAATCAAAGCGAGGGCGAATATCTATCGCGCGAGGCCGACGGCCAGAACCGCCGCTCCAACCGGCACCTCTGCGATGCCATCGAAATCGCGACGAGTTTTGATGCCCTCCAACCCGGGCTCGATGTGGCCGCGACCATAGAGCGCCTGCAGGCGGTCCAGGATCCCGAGACTGGCCTGTTTCCCGATCCGTTCATTTCGCCGCACCCCGACCGGCCGATGCGCGACGACGGGCTCGCCCTCTACAACATCCTTTCGGCCGGTTATGCGCTGGAAGCCCTGGGCAGTCGCCCCCGGCATCGGATCAATGCCGTGGAACTGGCCGCCGCCGATCTTTGCCAGTGGCTCCAGGAACTGCCCTGGCGCGAGCGAGCCTGGGGCGCTGGCGCGGCGGTCGACGCTATCGGCACGGCGCTCTATTTCAACGCGCGCTATCATTCGAGCACCACCGCGCGGGAAACGCTTTTCGGCTGGCTGGCGCTCAAGCAGGATCGCGCCTCAGGCCTTTGGGGATCGCCCACACCGGAGGAGGGCTTGCTGCAGCCGGTCAACGGCTTTTATCGCCTGACTCGCGGCACCTATGCCCAGTTCGGTATTGCCGTGCCGCGGCCCGAGGCCGCCATCGATGCGGTGCTGCTCAATTATCGCCAGTACGGCGGGTTTTCCGACCGGACCTATACCGCCTGCAACCTGCTCGACACCATCCACCCGCTCTGGCTCTGCCTCAATCAGACCGATCATCGCCGGCCGGAAGCCGAAGACATCGCGCGGCACATCATCGCCCGGGCGGGAGAGCGGTGGATCGACGGCGAAGGGTTCGCCTTTGCAGATGGCCAGGAGCCAGGCCTGCAGGGGACCGAGATGTGGCTCTCGGTGGTTCATCTTTCTGCAAAACTGCTGGGCATGGACGACGGGTTCCCCTTCGTGCCCAGGGGTGTGCATCGCACCGAAGCTGTCGGGTTGGGGCTGTGAAAGGAGCACCGGGAATGACCAAGAAGGCCCTCGTCGTCTGGGGCGGCATGGAACTACACACTCCCGAGCGCGGCGCGCACGTCGTGCGGGAGCTTCTCGAAGAAGAAGGCTTCGCCGTCACCGTCACGCCGGACTACGACGCGCTGGGCGCGGAAGATGTCGGCAGCAACGACCTCGTCGTGCCCGTCATCACCGACGGAACGCTCGCGCCCGACAAGATGGACAAATTGATCACGGCGATCCGCGCCGGGACGGGTCTTGCCGGCTACCACATGGGCCTCGCGACGACCTTCCGCGCCAGCGTGCCCTTCCGCTATGCCGCAAGCGTCTACTGGGTACAGCACCCAGGCAACATCATGGCCTACCGCGTGGACGTCACCCGCCCCGACCATCCGATCATGGCCGGTATCGAAAGCTTCGAGCACACGTCCGAGCAGTACTATCTCAACTACGATCCGGCCGTCGAAGTGCTCGCGACAACCACCTTTTCGGGCGACATCCACCCCTGGCGCAAGAATGTCGTGATGCCCGTGGTGTTCACCACCACGCACGACAAAGGCCGGGTGTTCTATTCCTCGCTCGGCCATACCGCGGAGGAACTGGACATCCCGCATGTCCGCACCATCCTCAAGCGCGGCCTGCTCTGGGCCGCGCGCTGATTATTGCTGGGCCGCCTCCGCCTGCCGCCGCAACACTTCGGACTCTGGTAGGGCATTGGCGTATGCCAGCTCCCGGTTGGCTCGTGCCCAGAAGGCTGGATGCACCCGGTCGAGCAGCGCTGGGTCATCGGGACGAAGATCGAGCCGCTCGGCAGTCACCTGATCAAGGAACAGCAGCGTGTTCTGCCGGTACCAGGCGGGGATAGCGTCGTCGGCCCAGATTTTGGGCCGGATGATGTCATGCGCCGAATAGCCTTGCTGCCGGAACAGCGCAGCCCAAAAGCTAGGCCATTGTTCGTTGAGGTGTCCGACCCCGCCCTGGCCGGGGATCGCTGCGCTGAACAGAACGGCAGGCGCCATGGCGCAGAGATCGCCAACGAAGGTGGCCGCTCGCTCTGGTGAGAGATGTTCGGCCACCTCTAGCGACACCACCAGATCCACCGCGTGACAGCCGAGGCGTTGTTCGAGGTTTCGATGCTCGAAAACGATGCGCTTGTCGTCCAGCAAGCTCGCGTCCAGCCAGTCGCCCTCCACGCCGAAGGCATGGCTTGCGCCGGTTCTGAGGGCTTGGGCGAGAAATGTGCCGGTGCCGCAGCCAATATCAGCAACACTGTCGCGGACTAGGCCGAGAGGCAACGCCGCAAAAATGCGCTCTGCAGCATGCGCCGTGTGTCGGCGGCGGTCGGTGTAGAAGTTGGCGGGATAAAGATCGGTCACGGCGATCCCCTCGGGAAATGCGGCACCCTAGCATGCGGCTTGTGAAAATCTTGCGGCCTCGGGCGGAACACCACCGCATATTGTGTGTTAGGCTCTTACGCTGGTCCGCTCGAGACGGACCAGATAGGGCAAATCTTGGGAGTTGGCTTGGGCATGGACCGTTTCCTGCGCCTCGCCGCAATACCGTTCTTCCTTGCGCTACTGGCGGGCTCTGCACTGGCCGATGGCCTGCTTACGCCAATGGGTCCCGTCGCCGCACAGCAGCAGTTGCACCTCTGGCGGGTCATAGGAATTACTGCCATCGCCGTTGTCCCGGTCCTGGTCGGGGTGCCTATCATTGTCTGGCGCTATCGTCGGCAGCGGCACGGCACGTATCGGCCCGACTTCGGTTTTTCCGGCCATCTCGAGGCGGTGATGTGGGGTGTGCCGGTAGTGCTGGTGGCAATCCTCGGGTTCTGGCTGTGGCAGTCTACCGTCCGGCTCGATCCATACAAACCGCTCGGCCCTGACCCGCTTGAGATCGATGTGGTGGGCCTCGACTGGAAGTGGCTCTTTCTTTACCCCGAGCAGCATCTGGCCAGTGTGGGCACTCTTGTTCTGCCGGTGGACCGGCCGGTTCAGCTGCGCCTCACGACCGACACGGTCATGCAGAGCTTCATGATCCCCTCGCTGGCCGGGCAAGTCTACGCCATGCCCGGCATGATCAGCGAGCAGAACCTCGTCGCGGACACTGCGGGGATCACCAAGGGGCGCAACGTCCAGTTCAATGGCGCCGGCTTCGCGCGGCAGGACTTCCCGGTGAACCTCCTGCCCGATGCACAATGGCAGGCTTGGACCGCCGGTCATGCCGACGCGCCCGCTCTCGACGCAGACGCCTATGCCCAGTTGGCGAGGGCCGGCACCCTCGACGATGCACGCGAGCAGTTCGGCCTGCAAGAGGGCAGCCTTGTGCTCAACCTCGTGGATGAGAGTCTCTTTCAGTCCATCGTTGGCCGTTATCATGACGGCCGCCCGGTTGAGCCGGCTTCCCAGCCCGGCGCAGCTGCCTACCTCCCCGGAAACCAGCCATGAACCTGCTCTTCGGCCGCCTCGGGTGGACGGACACACCCTTTGCCGAGCTCATTGCTCACCCCAGTGTCAACACCGCCGTGGCTTCTGGAGCAGCCGGTCTCGTAATCCTGGGCGCCCTCGTAACCACGGTCCTGCTGACGCGCTATCGGCTTTGGGTGCCGTTATTTCGGGATTGGCTGACCAGCGTCGACCATAAGAAGATTGGCGTCATGTACATCGTTCTGGCGCTGGTGATGATGTCCCGCGGCGTTGCGGAAGGCGCGGTCATGCGCGCCCAGCAGGGCACCGCACTGGCCGGTGGCTTTCTGTCCGCCGATCATTTCGCGCAGCTTTTCAGTACCCATGGCACGATCATGATCTTCTTCGTTGCCGTGCCGATGATCGTCGGGCTGATCAATATCGCCGTGCCGCTGCAGATCGGTGCACGCGACATGGCCTTTCCGGTGATGAACCAAGTCAGTCTCGGCCTCACCGCCTCAGGCGCTGCCCTGATGATGATCTCGCTGGTCATCGGCCAGTTCGCCACCGGGGGATGGACCAATTACCCGCCCTATACGGGCCTCGCCTTCAACCCCGGCGTCGGTCCCGATTACTGGCTCTGGGCCATCCTTATATCCGGCGTCGGGTCCATGCTTTCGGGCATCAATTTTGCCGTGACGATCTACAAGAAGCGCGCGCCCGGCATGCACTACATGCGCATGACGCTCTTCACCTGGACCTCACTCTGCACCGCCATCATGCTGATCTACGCCATGCCGCCGCTGACTGTCTCATCGGCCATGCTGGCGCTTGACCGTCTCCTCGGATTTCATTTCTTCACCAATGATCTGGGCGGCAACATGATGAACTACGCCAACATCTTCTGGATGTTTGGCCATCCGGAGGTCTACGTCCTGGTGCTTCCCGCCTATGGCGTGTGGTCTGAAGTCGCCTCCACCTTCTCGGGCAAGACGCTTTATGGCTATACGTCGCTGGTGCTGGCCACCATGGCGATCGCCGTCATTTCCTTCACGGTTTGGCTGCACCACTTCTTCACGATGGGGCAGTCATCTTCCGTCAACATCGCGTTCGGCATCGCCACCATGGTCATCGCCGTGCCGACGGGGGTGAAGGTCTACGACTGGATGGCAACGCTCTGGCGCGGCCGGATCCGCCTCACCGTGCCGATGATTTATCTCCTCGGCTTCTTCATGCTCTTTGTCATTGGCGGCATGACCGGCATGATCCTCGCCAACCCCAGCATCGACTATCAGGTGCACAACTCGACCTTTCTCGTCGCGCACTTCCATAACGTCCTGATCCCCGGTGTCCTCTATGGAGTGCTCGCGGGCATTCACTACTGGTTTCCCAAAGTCTTCGGTTTCCGGCTCGACGAGCGCCTCGGACGCGTTACAGCGGGGCTCTGGGTCGTTGGATTCAGTCTCACCTTTTTCCCCCTGTACGTGCTGGGCCTGATGGGCATGCCCCGCCGTCTGCCGGACTTCGATGACAGCGCCTACGGGCCATGGGTAACCGTGGCCGGCATCGGGGCCCTTGTTGTCCTGGCGGCGCTGGCGATGATCTTTTTCACCTTCTGGTACTCGATCAGGCATCGCGACCGTTTTGCCGTGCCGCTGGGCGATCCGTGGGATGGGCGGACGCTGGAATGGAGCGTGGCGGCCCCCGCGCCGGAATGGAACTTCGCTCGCCTTCCTCAGGTTCGGCAGGTCGACGATTTTTGGCGGGCCAAGCAGGATGGTCGCGCCTATGCGCCCATCGAAGAATACGAAGATATCGTGATGCCGCGCTCCACCGCCTTCGGTCTCGTAATAGCTGTCGCCAGCTTTTGCATGGGCTTCGGCATCATCTGGCACATCTGGTGGTTCGCGGCGCTGGGGTTCGTCGCGATCCCTGCCGCCATGATCTTCCGCGTCTTCCGCACCGACACCGAGCGCACGATTCCCGCAGCCGAAGTGCGGGAAAAGACGGAGGCCTGGCTCGCGGCCGTGCATGCGGCTACGCCCGTTACGCGCGATGAGGAAGATACGCCTGCCAACCGCGGTCGCGCGGTGTTCGAGGGTAACCCGGCATGAGCGACAATCTCCACCCCGGGATCAACCTCGGTGCCGATCATGGCAGCGATCATGCAGGCGCCGAGGCCACTGTATTCGGCTTCTGGGTCTTCCTGATGAGCGATCTCATCACCTTCGGCGTGTTCTTTGCCACATACGCGGCAGCCAGCGACGTCGTGGGGCGGGCGGGGGGGCCAGGGCCGCTTGAGTTGTTCAACCTGACGAGTGTGGGCCTCCAGACGGCCATTCTCCTCATCAGTTCCCTCACCTGTGGCTTTTCAGCACTCGCGGTCAAATACAAGGAAGGCGTGGCCAAGGTCACCTTCTGGCTCGCCGTGACGGCCCTCTTGGGCCTCGCCTTCCTCGCCCTGGAAATCAAGGACTTTGCCGACATGGCTGCAAAGGGCGGCGCACCCACCCGGTCGGGCTGGCTATCAAGTCTATGGGCGCTGGTGGGGCTGCATGGCCTCCACATCACCGTCGGCATCCTCTGGGCAAGTGTGATGATGGCGCTCATCCTCCGGCGTGGCGAGAACCACCACACGAAGCGCCTCATGCTCATGTTCGGGCTCTACTGGCACTTCCTCGATCTGATCTGGATCGGCATTTTTTCCGTCGTGTTCCTGGGAGGCCTCGCATGACCCACGAACAGCGCGAGCGTCGCAGCTACTTCATCGGCTTCGCCGCCTGCGCAGCCTGGACGGCTCTGGCCTTTGGAGCAGTGATCCTCCGCCTCGATCAGATAACCGCCCTCTGGATCATCGGCGTTTCAGCACTGGCCCAGGTGGTGCTGCAGTTCCGCTACTTCCTCCACATCGACTTCAGCCGCCAAAAGCGGGAGGATCTGCAACTGATCCTCTTCTCCGCGCTGCTCCTGGCGATCATGGTCGGCGGGACGGTGTGGATTCTCGCCGACCTGGACAAGCGGATGATGTAGTCTAGCCGCCCGGCTTTTCGTGATGCCCGCCAAAGGCGTAGCGCATGGCCGAGATCATCTTGTTGGCGAACTCGTCATTGCCACGCGAGGAGAAACGCTGGAAGAGTGCTGACGAAAGCACCGGTACCGGCACGCCGGTCTCGATGGCGGCCTTGAGCGTCCAGCGGCCTTCACCGGAATCGGAGACGTTGCCCGCAAAATTGTCGAGCTTGGGGTCGCGCAGCAGGGTCTCTGCGGTCAGGTCCAGTAGCCACGAACTGATTACGCTCGAGTGCCGCCAGACTTCAGCGACGGCGGCAATATCGAAATCGTACTGATAATATTCCGGCTCGGACAGCGGCGCCGTTTCGGCATCCGTGGTGCGCGTTTCGGTGCCGGCGTCGGCCTTGTCGAGCACATTGAACCCTTCGGCAAACGCGGCCATAACGCCGTATTCTATGCCGTTGTGCACCATCTTGACGAAGTGGCCGGCACCCGATGGCCCGCAATGGAGATACCCCGCAGGCGCCGTGCCCACAGCACCGTCCAGAGGGCCGGCAGCGCCTGGCGCTAGAGACGCGAAGATGGGATCGAGGCGTTTGACGGCGGCCTCGGCACCGCCGATCATGAGGCAGAAACCGCGCTCCAGCCCCCACACGCCGCCGCTCGTGCCGACGTCGATGAAGTCGATGCCGAGCCCGGCGAACTCGCGCGACAGGTCCACCGCCTCGCGATAATAGGAGTTGCCGCCGTCAACAATCGTGTCGCCTGCCGAAAGAAGCGCGGCAATCTCGCGGGCGAGCTGGCTCGTGAGTGCAGCTGGAACCATGAGCCAGACGGTACGTGGGGCATCGAGTTTGCCCACCAGATCGGCCAACGATGCGCTGCCCGTAGCGCCTTCGGAGACGAGTGCGGCTACGTTGTCGGGGCTGACGTCGTAGGCGACGCAATCGTGTCCGGATCGCATCAGCCGCCGAACCATGTTGCCGCCCATGCGACCAAGGCCCACCATTCCGATCTGCATCTTGTTTTCCCTGTGTTGTTGGCAATTTTGCTGGGCAGTGTGCAACCTCTGTGGCGCAGGCGCAAACGCCCTTGGCGGTCACACTTGCGGCACCACCCGTCCGTGCTGTGCCCGATTGATACCACCACCGCACCACGAACCAACCTCTGGAGGCACCATCACCGATGGGTTCGGCGGCCGCTTACAGATGACCCTGGTTGAAGAAGAGGCGGTGAGGCGCGACCAAAGGGCCAGCCTGCCGTCTGTCACTGCGCCCTAGCGCCATACCACAATGGGGCAGCCGGTCTAGCGCCCGCTACTCCCAGGCCTCCAGCATTGCATCGCTGACGAACTGCAGATGCCGCGCCATGGCCACGCGCGCAGCGCTTTCGTTGCCGGTGACCACGGCCGCAACGATCGCGTCGTGGTCGGCCAGGATCTGCGCCCGTACCGAACCGATATCAGCCAGGTGCTGATGAAACCGCGTGTCCACCGCACACCGCCTCTCGGTCCAGAGGTCGTCCAGAATTCCGCGCAGCACGGCGTTGCCGCTGGCCTCGGCCAAGATCATATGAAGCGCGCGGTCGTCATCCGTGGACCAATACCCCGCTTCCGTCGCGGCTCGCATGTTCTGCAGCGTCTCACGCAGGCGCGCCGCCGCAGCTGGCGACAGGAACCGGCTGGCCAGCGCCGCCGCCTCCGGCTCAAGCAGCCGCCGTACCGCCATTGTTTCGAGCGGCGAGGCGCTGCTTTCGGGCAGCGCAGCGGCGGGACTTCCCGGTCCGCGAACGAAGGCTCCCACCCCAACCCTGACCTCGACCAGTCCAGCCACCTCGAGGGCGATCAGCGCTTCGCGCACAGTTGGGCGGGATACTCCGAGGGACGATGCGAGGTCTCGTTCCGAAGGCAACTGCCGACCGGCCTCGACCGCTCCCGCCAGGATCTGGTCCCGGATCTGGTCGGCGATCTGGATGTAGAGTTTGCGGTTCGAAACGGCCTGTAGCTTCATCCTGCCCCCTGATGAAGTTCTACTGACACCGGCAGCCCGTGTCCACTGGTCTGACCGCTTGACAGCCTGGCCGTGTTGCCCTTAGCTCGTCCCCGGTTGCAACCGCCCCTGGAGCGGTGCGACCGCGGGAGGATGCCATAATGGTGGAGCCACGGGAGAGCGCGCCTGTCGTGCCGTTGGTCGAGATGACCGGCATCGACAAGTCGTTCCCTGGCGTGCGCGCCCTGTCTCAGGCGCGCTTCCAACTCCTGCCCGGAGAAGTGCACGCCCTCATGGGAGAGAACGGCGCCGGCAAGTCGACGCTGATGAAGATCCTTTCCGGCGTCTACCAGCGGGATGCTGGTACAATCCTGCTCGATGGTCGGCCCAGCGAAATTGCCTCCCCGCGCGAAGCGCAGGATCGCGGCATCGGCATTATCCACCAGGAACTGGCGCTAATGCGGGACCTGACCGCGGCGCAGAACATATTCATCGGTCGCGAGCCCCGTCGCTTCGGCATTCTCGACGAGCGCGCCCTCAATCGCGACGCGCAGGCCATCTTCGACTCGATGAACCTGCGGCTCGACCCCACTGTCGTGGTGGAGAGCCTGACCATCGCCAAGCAGCAGATGGTCGAGATTGCCAAGGCCCTGAGCTACCGGTCGCGCGTTCTCATCATGGACGAGCCGACGGCGGCGCTGAATGACGCAGAAATCGCCGAGCTCTTTGCCATCATCAACCGGCTTAAGGCTGAGGGCGTCGGTATCGTCTACATTTCGCACAAGATGGACGAGATCAAGCGCATATCCGACCGCGTCACCGTCATGCGGGACGGCGAATATGTCGGCACCGTCCCCGCCGCCGAAACACCCATCGAGACGATCATCTCCATGATGGTCGGGCGCACGCTTGGCAGCGAGACCTTCGTCGTACCCAACACTGCCGATGCGCCGGTTGCGCTCGAAGTGCGCAACCTCAATCGCGGGCGGGAAATCCGCGACGTCAGCTTCTCGGTTCGCCAAGGCGAAATTCTCGGGTTCGCCGGTCTCATGGGGGCCGGACGGACGGAGGTCGCCCGGGCCATATTCGGCGCCGACCGCCGCGAGAGCGGAGAAATCTGGGTGCATGGCAAGCGTGTCGGCATTTCGACCCCCAGGGATGCGGTCGCCAGCGGCATCGGGTATCTCTCCGAGGATCGAAAACTTTTCGGTCTCGCGACCGGGCTCGACGTGCGCAACAACATCGCGCTGCCGAGCCTCGAACGGTTCACCGGCCCGGGCGGCATCCTCAACGATGCGGCCATGCGCGATGCGGCCAGGGGCTACATCCGCCAACTGTCGATCAAGACGCCAAGCGAGACCCAGGAAGCGCGGCTGCTCTCGGGTGGCAATCAGCAAAAGGTGGTCATTGCCAAGTGGCTGCTGCGCGACTGCGACATTCTCATCTTCGATGAACCGACGCGTGGCATCGACGTGGGCGCAAAGACCGAAATCTACAAGCTGCTCAATACGCTCGCCGCACAGGGCAAGGCGATCATCGTCATCTCCTCGGAATTGCCCGAGGTGCTCCGCCTCAGCCACCGCATCGCGGTGATGTGCGAGGGTCGCCTGACCGGCTTTCTGCCTGGCGGCACCAGTCAGGAAGAGATCATGCGCCTTGCCACCCAGCGCGAACCGTCCATGCAGGTGCGCCATGCGGGATAGCCTCACGCAACAGCGGAAAATCGAGGGAAAGCCATGACCGACGCCACTGCTCCCGCCGTCCGCTCCAGCCCGCGCGTTTCAGGCGCTTTTCACCGCCTCCTGGCGTTCTCCGGGCTGATTGCGCTGGTGATCGTGTTTTCGCTCGCCTCGCCCAATTTCATGCAGACTCAGAACATTCTCGCTATCCTGCAGGCCACGTCGGTCAACGGCGTGCTGGCCATCGCGGCGACGCTGGTCATTATCACTGGCGGCATAGATCTGTCGGTCGGCACGCTGATGACCTTTTGCGCGGTCGTGGCAGGCGTCGTGCTGACGTTCTGGGGCCTGCCGCTGCCGGTCGGCATCGTCGCCGCCATTCTTGCGGGCACTGTCTCCGGCCTGGTTTCCGGCACGGTCATCGCCAAGCTCAAGGTCCCGCCCTTCATCGCCACGCTCGGCATGATGCTGATCCTCAAGGGCCTGTCGCTGGTCATTTCCGGTACCAAGCCCATCTATTTCAACGACACGCCCGGTTTCACGCAGATCGCGCAGGGCTCGTTCATCGGCGCGATCCTGCCGGCGCTGCCCATCCCCAACGGCGTCGTCATTCTCTTTGCCGTCGCGCTGATCGCTGCCTTTGTGCTCTCGCGGACCGCACTGGGTCGCTACACCTTCGCCCTCGGCTCCAACGAAGAGGCCGTGCGGCTTTCGGGCGTCAATGTCGATCGCTGGAAGATCGCCGTCTATGCCACCTCGAGCTCCATCTGCGGCATCGCCGGTCTCCTGATCGCCAGCCGCCTCAATTCGGCACAGCCGGCGCTGGGGCAGGGCTACGAGCTTGACGCCATTGCTGCGGTGGTCATTGGCGGGACCTCGCTCTCGGGCGGTCGCGGCACCGTACTGGGCACGCTGATCGGTGCCCTCATCATTTCTGTGCTGGCCAATGGCCTGCGCATTCTCTCCGTACCCCAGGAATGGCAGACGGTCGTCACCGGCACCATCATCATCTTGGCGGTCTATGCCGACATACTGCGGCGCCGCTCTCTTTAGGCACCGACCATCCGCGCATCCGCGCCAACATCAAGAGGTCGCTTCACGACCCCATAAGAACGAGCAGTTTGGGAGGATCACCATGCTCACCCGTCGCACCGTCCTCGGCGCCTTCAGCGCCCTGGCCATGCTGGCCACCGCCGGCGTGCCGTCTATCGCGCAGGACAATTACGATATTGCGCTCATCTCCAAGGGCTTCCAGCATCAGTTCTGGCAGGCCGTGAAGGCCGGGGCCGACAAGGCCGGCGAAGAACTGGGCGTCAAGGTCACCTTCGAAGGACCCGACACCGAATCCCAGGTCGACCGGCAGATGGACATGCTGGCCGCGGCATTGTCGCGCAATCCCAGCGCCATCGGCTTTGCAGCGCTCGACTCGCAGGCGGCGACTCCGCTCCTCGAACAGGCTAAGGCCGCCAATATCCCCGTCATCGCTTTCGACAGTGGCGTGGACAGCGACATTCCGCTGACCACCGTCACCACGGACAACGTTGCGGCGGCCGCGCTGGCTGCCGACAAGATGGCAGAACTCATCGGCGATGAGGGCAAGGTTGCGGTCGTCGCCCATGACCAGACCAGCCGCACTGGCATCGACCGAGTGGACGGCTTCGTCAATCGCATGAAAGAGGCGCACCCCAATATCGAAGTGGTGAGCGTCCAGTATGGCGGCGGCGATCAGCTGCAGTCGACCGAGATCACCAAGTCCATCCTGCTGGCCAATCCTGACCTCAAGGGCATCTTCGGCGCCAATGAAGGCTCGGCCATCGGTGTGGCCAACGGCAAGACCGAACTGGGCAGCGACATCGTCGTGATCGGCTTCGATAGCGGTGCCGCCCAGAAGGGCATGATCAAGTCGGGCGTCATGGCCGGCGCTATCACGCAGAACCCGGTCGGGATCGGCTACGAAACCGTCAAGGCTGCCGTGGGCGCGCTCAAGGGCGAAACCCTTCCCAAAGTCATCGACTCCGGTTTCAACTGGTACGACGCCACCAATATGGACGACCCCGAGATCGCGGCCGTCCTGTACGACTGAAGACAGCGGCTCCTTCCCCTAAGGGGGAGGGAGCCGCTTCCGGCCGGAAGCGGCCACGAACACCTCAAGGACAAACATGGCTGACCTCGCCGGCAAAGTCGTTCTCATCACCGCCGCTGCGCAAGGCATCGGTCGCGCCTCCGCAGAAGCCTTCGCCCGCGCCGGTGCGCGAGTGGTCGCCACTGACATCAATGCCGAGCTTCTTGCCCAGCTCGAGGGCGCCCAGAACATTTCCACTCGTGTTCTCGACGTCTTGTCAGATCAAGCCGTCAAGGCTGCGGTGACCGAGATCGGCCGGATCGACGTCCTGTTCAACTGCGCCGGTGTCGTCCATTCGGGCACGGTGCTGGAGATGAGCGATGCCGATCTCGATTTTGCGCTGAACCTCAACGTCAAGGCGCAGATCCGGACGATCCAGGCCGTGTTGCCGCAGATGCTGGAGCGCAAGGACGGGGCGATCATCAACATGGCCACGGTCGCTTCATCGGTGAAGGGTGTCCCCAACCGCGCTGCGTACTCCATCTCCAAGGCAGCCGTCGTCGGTCTGACCAAGTCGATCGCCGCCGATTTCACCACGAGCAATATCCGCGTCAATGCCATCTGCCCGGGCACGGTGGATTCGCCCAGCCTGCACCAGCGCTGGGCCGCGACGGGGGATGTCGAGGCAGCGCGCAAGGCCTTCATCGCTCGCCAGCCCATCGGCCGCATCGCCCGGCCCGATGAGGTGGCCGATCTTGCGGTCTATCTCGCCGGCGCCACCTACACGACCGGACAGGTGCATATCATCGACGGCGGCTGGACGGCCTAGGCAGCGCGTCGGATCGCTCCTTTGCTTTTCCCTTCGTTGCGCAAACCGACGCGCTTCGTCCTCCGCCGTTAAGCTTGGCATAAGCAGCGCTGGCTAGTATCGCCCCAGGACCAGGGACCAAACGCATGCGTCTGCTCATTGTCGATGACAGCCGGTCGAGCCTGGCATTGATCGCTGCCATCCTGCGTGAGGCCGTCATCGGCGAGGTTGAGCTCTGCCTCAATCCCGTGGAGGCGCTCGAAAAATGCGCCCAGACACAGTTCGACCTGGTTGTGGTTGACAACATCATGCCCGAGATGGACGGCGTGGCCTTTACGGCCGCGCTCCGCGCTCGCCCGGCCTATCACATCGTGCCCATCGTCATGGTCACGTCCGACCTCGACGCGAGCGTTCGGATCGAGGCCATCAAGGCGGGTGCTACCGATTTCCTCCACAAGCCGTTCGATCCGACTGAGCTCCAGGCGCGCGCGGCCAATCTTCTGGCGCTGCGCCAGGCGCAGGTGGAATTGGCGGATCGCGCCAACTGGTTGGCACGCGAAGTCGAGCGCGCCACAGCACACCTGCTCGCCCGGGAGGAGGAGATCATCTCCCGGCTCGGCCGTGCCATCGAGTATCGCGACGGGGACACGGGTGAACATGTGTCGCGCGTCGCGCTGATCAGCCGGATGATTGCCGAAGGCGTAGGCCTCTCTGCCGAGCGCTGCCGCATGATCTATCTGGCTGCGCCCCTGCACGACATCGGCAAGATCGGAATTGCGGATGCTATCCTGACCAAGCCGGGCAAACTGTCGCCCGACGAAATGGCCAAGATGCGCGAGCACGTGACCATTGGTGCTCGTATCCTCGGCAACGGTGACAGCGAGTTGATCCGGACCGCCGAACTGATCGCCCAGAGCCATCACGAACGCTGGGACGGCGGCGGCTACCCTGATCAATTGTCACAGACCGACATTCCCATTGAAGCGCGCATCGTCGCTATCGCGGATGTCTTCGACGCGCTGTGCTCTGAACGGTCATACAAGGCCGCCTGGCCGATCGAAAAAGCCTACGCCGAGATCGTTCGCTCCAGCGGCAGTCACTTCGATCCCAAATGCGTGACGGCCTTCCGCGCCAAATGGCCGGAAATAATGGCGCTGATGCAGTCGGCCCCCGTTGCGGACGCTGCTGACTTCTGAACCGAAGCGACTTTCTCTCGTCATCACTATTCCGGACCTCGGCCGCGACCAGATGCGGGCCACCGTAATGCGCATAGTGAATCCAGCGTGTTCTACTGGAGAGTCTTGCGCATTGGATTCTGAGTCTTGATGGCCGGATTCTGCCGCCCAGCCCGTCAGGCTGGAATCAACCGAATGCTTGCGTCGCCGTATGTTACTTTTACTGCTGAATACTGTTTTGAAATCTCTTCAACAAAAATCATCACGGGTTCCATGCTGTAACTAATGTTTAAGCTGGAGATGAAACTATAGTGTTGCGTCGGATGGGAATACGATGCCGCAGAAACAGCAATAGAGTCAAACGTAGCAAGCGTACGGACACGCATAAACGCCTACCGGTTCCCACCCCACTTTCAACGGTAGAAAGACAGAATGTCAGACCAGATCACCCTTCAGGCCGGCCACGCACATGGCCGATGAACGATACCACACGCTCGTCTTGAGCGCTGACGCAGGCATCAGATCGGCACAGAACGTGCTGGCAAGTCTGCGGGAGACAATTTCACATCACGATCGGATCGGCATCGACACGCAGACGGTGACGGCGGCGGACCTGACGACCGTTCAGTCGCTTCTTTCGGCACGCAACAAGGCGGCCGAACTGGACAAGTCCGTGGTGATGCTGGCTCCCCTTGGGGCAGCGCTGGCCGATGTGCTCCAGGCGGCCGGCTTTCTGGCCGAGGGCCAGGCGCAGGCATCCTTCTGGTCACCCGTTTCCGAACCGCTGCCAAGGGCCTGAGCCATGAGCAAGACCATCCTCACCATCGACGACTCCGCGTCCATCCGCCAGATGGTGGCCATGACCCTTACGGGTGCCGGGCTCGACGTCATCGAGGCCGCCAACGGCGCCGAGGGCTACGACAAGGCCACCACCAATACCGTCCACGCCGTGCTGACCGACCTCAACATGCCGGTCCTCAACGGCATCGAATTCATCCGCAAATACCGCCAGCACCCCTCCAGCAAGGGCATCCCGATCATCCTCCTGACCACGGAGTCCGATGAGGACCTCAAGCGTCAGGCCAAGGAAGCGGGCGCCACCGGCTGGATCGTGAAGCCCTTCAAGCAGGACCAGCTTCTGGCCGTCATCAAGAAGGTCACCGGGGCATGAACATCTCCGACCCCACCGAGACATTCCGCCAGGAGGCGCGCGAGCTGCTCGATCTGCTCGAAGCGGGGCTGCTCGACCTTGAGCAGGATCCCGGCAATGGCGACCTCATCAACTCCGCCTTTCGGGCCCTCCATACTATAAAGGGCTCGGGCGCGATGTTCGGGTTTACCGCCGTCGCCGAATTCGTGCACGAGTTCGAAACGGCCTTTGACCGGGTGCGCAAGGGCCAGAGCGAGGCGACCAAGGCCCTGATCGGCGTGGCGCTTGACGCCAAGGATCACATCCACCGCCTGATTGAAAACCCGGACAGACGGATCACGGGGGGCGACGTCATCCTGTCCCAGTTGCGACAAGTGGTCGAAGGAACGCCTGTTGAACCCGTGGCGCCGTCGCCAGTCGCCGAGCGCACGCCCGCGCAGAAAGTCGACACCACGCGCCTCTGGCGGCTGACATTCTTCCTGCCATCGGACGCCCTCGTCTACGGCACCAACCCGCTGCTGCTGCTCGATGAACTCGCGCAAATCGGCCCGATCACTGTTACTGCACTGACGGACCGAATTCCCGATCTCGATATCCTCGACCCCGAGGTGCCGCAGATCGGCTGGCAGGTGGACATCGAGGCCGACGACCCGACGAGCGCGATCGACGACGTCTTCCTGTTCCTGCGCGACAGCATGGAACTCAGTCTAGTGCCGCTGGAAAGAGCTCCCGCAGCCGCGATCGACCTCGAAGAGCATACCCAGCTGGCCGCGGCGCCAAGAGCCCAGGAACCTGCCGCAGTGCCGGTTCCACCGCGTGCAAAGGCGCAGGAGAAGGCGGAAACGGACAAGCCAGCCGCCAGCTCCTTGCGGGTTCCCGCGGAAAGACTGGACGAGTTGATGGACCGCGTTGGGGAGCTGGTCATCGCCCAGGCGCGCCTCAGCCAGATTGCCGCGCTCAGTTCGGACACGGCATTGAAGACCATCGCCGAAGAACTCGAGCGCCTGTCCTCGGGCCTGCGCGACACCACCATGGGCATCCGCATGGTGCCCATCGGCAGCCTGTTCGGCCGCTTCAGGCGGCTGGTCCACGATCTTTCGGGCGAGTTAGGCAAGCCCATCGACTTCATCACCACCGGCGAGGAAACCGAGCTCGACAAGACCATGATCGAGCGTCTCGCCGACCCGCTGGTGCACCTGATCCGCAATTCGGTGGACCATGGCCTTGAGACGGCCGAGCGCCGTGCCGCCGCCGGCAAGCCGGCCAAGGGGCAGGTGCGGCTGTCCGCGGTCTATTCCGGCGCCGAAGTCGCCATCTCGGTCAGTGACGATGGCGCTGGGCTCGACGCCGCCCGCATCCGCGCCAAGGCCGAGGAGAACAGGCTCATCACCCCCGAAACCAAGCTGACTGATGGCGAGTTGCATCAGCTGATCTTCGCCCCGGGCTTTTCGACCGCCAAGGAAGTGACCTCGCTCTCCGGTCGCGGTGTCGGAATGGATGTCGTCAAGCGCACCATCGATGGGTTGCGCGGCACCATCGAGGTGTCGACCCGGCCGGGCGAGGGGACGACCATGACCCTGCGCCTGCCGCTGACGCTCGCGATCATCGATGGCATGCTCGTGCGCGTGGGCACCGGCCGCTACACCATTCCCCTTGCCGCAGTCGAAGAATGTGTCGAGCTGCCCGAGGGCCTTGAAGGGCAGGCGAAGGGCCGCAACTTCCTCGACATCCGCGGCAGTCTCGTGCCCTACCTGCGGCTGCGGGAGGTCTTCGGCATCACCGCGCCGCGTGAACTGCACCAGAAGGTCGTGATCGTCTCCTCCGGCGAAGGGCGGGTGGGGCTCGTGGTCGACCAGATCATCGGCAACAACCAGACCGTCATCAAGCAGCTCTCCAAGCTCCACTCGGACATCAAGTCGTTCTCCGGGGCGACCATCCTGGGCGATGGCAGCGTGGCGCTAATCCTCGACACCGCGCATCTGGTCGCTTCCGGCCAGTCCTACGTGGACCGCAACCTCAACGGGAGGGCGGCATGAGCGCCTCTGAAGCGCCGATGAAGGCGCTGACCATCCGCCTCCAGGACGAGCTGTTCGCCGTCGAGGCCTCTCAGGTGCGCGAGATCCTTGATCTCGTGCCCATTACCGAGGTCCCCAACGCGCTCCCCTTCGTCGGCGGCTTGATCAACGTGCGGGGGCGCGTCGTGCCGCTGGCAGACTTGCGCGTCATGTTCGGCATGCAGCGCCCGGAGCCAGACCAAGATACCCGCATCGTCGTCATGGAAGTCATCATCGACGGTGAGCCAACCATTGCCGGTATCCTGGCCGACAAGGTTCATGACGTCACCGACATCGAGGCCGCCTCGATCGAGGAAGCCCCGCGAGTGGGCATGCGTTGGCGCCCCGACTTCGTCAAGGGGATCGGCAAGCGCAACGGCGGCTTCATCATCATTCCGGACATGGAACGGATTTTCGACACAACGGACGGCAGGACGCCGGCCGCAGCAACGACAGAAGAAAGGTCATCGCTGTGAGACTAACCATCAAGACCAAGCTGGCGGCGGTGTTTACGACCGTCGTTGCCCTCTCGGGCGTCAGTATGTTCATCGCCGTGCAGAATTTGGATGCGCTCAACTCCGAGCTGCAAACCATCGTCGATGTCCGGTCGGCAAATCTAATTCGCTCATCGCAGATGCAAACGAGCCTTGAGAGCTTGGGCTCAAGGGTGCGCGCCCAAATTCTGACTACGGATCAGATCGAAAAAGAAAGCTACACAGAGAAGCTCCACGAGGATTATCAGGAGCTCGTCGATGGGCATGCCTTCCTTGATGGCAATGCACTCAATCCGGCTGTGCGCGAGAAATTGCCCGCCTTCAAGGCGAAGGTGGAGGAACTTTATGCTGCCGTGCAGAAGGGCGAAGAGTTGACGCTCAAGAATTCCGACGCCACGGCCCTGGCCATCAGCCGCAGTGATGGCAGCGACTCCCTAGGCGTCTTTGAGGAGTCCATGGCCAATATACGCAGCACGTTGCAGCGGAAGGTCGAAGGCGGCGATCTGTCTGCTTTCCCGGCATATCGAGCAGCTACAGAGATGTTGCTGACTGGCTCGGATATGTTCCGTCAGCAGCGCAACGTATTGCTTGCGGCCTCGCAGGATCGAGAGCTGCAGGAAAAGTGGCATGCAGATTATCTGTCGGGCGTGCAGTCCAATGCAGAACGGCTGCCTGACCTTCAAAGGACCATGCCGCCCTCTGAAATGGCCTTGTTCAATGCAGCTCGCGACGCGTACGAGGCCATGGTTGCAGCGATGGATAAGGCGGTTGCTGTATCGATGGACAACGGCGACTACTTCGCGCTGCAGCAGATGAACAGCGTCAACGACCTGCGACTTGAGGCGGATGAAATCCTGCAGTCAATTATCGATCTGAACACAGCCGTCATGGATGAGGCCCAGAAGCACGCGGCAGAAGTTTACCAAAGCTCGATGACGCTGCTGATCGGCCTCTTGATCGGCTCCGCCCTGATCGCTCTGGTCGCGGCCACCTGGATCGTACTCTCGATTTCGCGGGCTCTCTCCAGCGCCGTTCGCCTCGCCGACGAAGTGGCTGCCGGCGATCTCAATGCCTCCGCCCAGATCAAGGGCGACGACGAGGTGGGCGATCTCATCAAGTCGCTCAATGCCATGACCACCAAGCTGCGCAACGTGGTCGGCGAAGTGACCGCGGCGGCCCGCAACGTTGCCGCTGGCTCGCAGGAAATGTCGGCCACCGCCGAACAGCTGAGCCAGGGCGCCACTGAACAGGCCTCCTCGACCGAAGAAGCATCTGCCTCCATGGAAGAGATGGCCGCCACCATCAAGCAGTCGGCCGACAACGCCTCCCAGACTGAGAAGATCGCCCGCCAGTCCGCGGCCGATGCCATCGCCTCGGGCGAAGCGGTCAACAATGCCGTCAGCGCCATGCAGACGATCGCCGAAAAGATCATGGTGGTGCAGGAAATCGCCCGCCAGACCGATCTGCTCGCTCTCAACGCGGCTGTGGAAGCGGCCCGGGCCGGCGAACATGGCCGCGGCTTTGCCGTCGTGGCTTCGGAAGTGCGCAAGCTCGCCGAGCGCAGCCAGGCGGCCGCCGCCGAAATCTCGACCCTTTCCGGCACAACGGTCAAGGCCGCCCAGTCGGCCGGCGAGATGCTCTCCAGGCTGGTGCCCGACATCCAGCGCACGGCCGAACTCGTCGAAGAAATCTCGGCCGGTTCGCGTGAGCAGAATGCCGGTGCCGCCCAGATCAACACGGCCATCCAGCAACTCGACAAGGTGACCCAGCAGAACACCTCGGCCGCCGAAGAGATGTCGGCAACCTCCGAGGAGCTGGCCAGCCAGGCCGAACAGCTGCAGGCGGCGATAGGGTACTTCCGCGTCGACGGCAGCGGCATGGAAACCTCTGTCGCGGTCGCCCGTCCGGCCAATGATCTGAAGCAAGCCATTCTCGCCAAGGCGCCGCACATGGCTCCGCGCAAGCCGGCTCCGGCCGGCAAGTCACGCACTGGTGGCGGCTTCGACCTCGACCTCGGCGATGACGGCCACGACGATCTCGACGGCGAGTTCAGCCGCCGCGGCGCCGCATAGGAGGCCCGTTCATGGCCGAGCGCCAGCAATATGTGACCCTGGGCGTCGCGGAGGAAATCTTCGCGGTGCCCGTCACCCGGGTGCAGGAAATCCTCGACATGCGTCCCATCGCCCGCCTGCCGCGCGCGCCGGACAACCTGCTGGGCATGATCGACGTGCGCGGCGAAGGCGTACCGGTGCTGGACCTGCGGCTGACCCTGGGAATGGGCGCGGCCATCGACACGGAAAACACTCGGATCGTGGTGCTGTCTGTGGAGACGGCACACGGACCGGTCGTGCTCGGCCTGCGCGCCGACCGCGTCTTCGAAGTGACCGTGCTCGATAGCGATGCGCTCGATCCGGCCCCGGCCATCAGCGCGGGCTGGAGCGGTCACTGTATCGAGGGCATCGGACGGCGCAACGGCCAGTTCGTGACGGTTCTCGATCTCGACCGGCTCCTCGGGAACGCCGTGCCTGCCGCAGGCCGCGCCGCCTGATCACTCGCCGGCCGGCGTCCTGCTGGCCGGCGTCCTGCGTTTCGGAGAACACTTTCTTGCCCGCCCTTGCCCGCGCCCCGCAGCGCCTCGACGAAGACGATCACCTCACCCCGACCGATTTCCAGCGCATCTCGGCGCTGATCGGGCAGGAGGTCGGTATCCGCTTGCCGCCGGGCAAGCGCCTCATGGTCGAGGGGCGCCTGCGCCGGCGCCTGCGCGCCCTGGGCCTGGCAGGCTTCGAAGCCTATGGCGACTACCTTTTCCGCCAGAACGGGCTCGAACAGGAGCGCCCCCACCTCATCAACGCCGTCACCACCAACAAGACCGACTTTTTCCGCGAGCCCGAGCATTTCGAGATCATGGAAAAAACGCTCGTGCCGACGCTGCTGGCTGGCCGGACCGATCGCCAGCCGCTGCTCAAGGTGTGGAGCGCCGCCAGTTCCACCGGTGCCGAGGCCTATTCCATCGCCATGCTGCTGGCCGACATGGTGACCCGCGGCCGAAGCTTCCGCTTCGCCGTGCTGGGCACCGACATTTCCACCGACGTGCTGGAGCAGGGCCGCCGCGCCATCTATCCGGCCGAGCAGATCGCGCCCGTTCCGCCCGCGCTCCAGTCGCGCTACCTGATGTTCTCCCGCCGCCCCGGAACACGCCCCGAGGTGCGCATCGTTCCCGAATTGCGCCGGCACGTGCAGTTCCAGCGTCTCAACCTCATGGACCAGAGCTATCCTTATGACCGGGACGTCGACATCATCTTCCTGCGCAACGTGCTGATCTATTTCGACAAGGCGGATCAGACAAAAGTCATCACGCGGCTCACCGCTCATTTACGACCCGGCGGCTATCTTCTACTTGGCCACTCGGAGTCGATGATCGGCACTGATGTGGCGGTGCGGCAGGTTGCTCCGGCCGTGTTCCAGAAACTCTGAGGCCACGCCATGGGCGAGAAAATTCGCGTCCTCATCGTCGATGACAGCGCCTCGGTTCGTCTGGCGCTTTCCGACATCATCGCGGCCGATCCCGATCTCGAGGTCATGGGCACGGCCGCCGATCCCTATGTGGCAGTCGAGCGCATCCGCCAGGAGGTGCCGGACGTGATGTTCCTCGATATCGAACTGCCCCGCATGGACGGGCTGACCTTTCTGCGCAAGATCATGTCGCAACGGCCCATCCCCGTCGTCATCTGCTCGAGCTTCGCGCAGGCCGGCTCAGACACGTTTATCGAGGCGCTCGAAGCCGGAGCGGTGGACGTGGTGGCCAAGCCGCGCGTCGACACCGCCCAATTCCTCCAGGAATCGCGGATGCGCATCTGCGACGCGGCCAAGGCGGCTGCCCATGCCAAACTGAAAGGCATTCGCAAGGCTGCTCCCGCCATGACCGTCGAGGCCAAGCTGACGGCGGACGCCATCCTGCCGCCGCTGTCGGAGACGCGCCGCCAGTCGCTCTCCGAACGCATGCCGGCCACCGAGCCCCTGATCGCCATCGGCGCCTCCACCGGCGGCACAGAGGCGCTGCGCGAAGTGCTCGATGCGCTTCCCGCGGCCACGCCGGGCATCCTCATCGTCCAGCACATGCCCGAAAAATTCACCACCGCCTTCGCCCGCCGCCTCGACAGCACCTGCGCCCTGCGCATCAAGGAAGCCGAGGACGGCGACCTTGTGCTGCCCGGTCAGGTCCTCCTGGCCCCTGGCAATCTGCACATGCAACTGGTGCGCAACGGAACGCGCTACAGCGTGAAGATCATCGAGGGTCCGCACGTCTCGCGCCATCGCCCGTCGGTCGACGTTCTCTTTCGCTCCGTCGCCCAGGCCGCAGGCCGCAATGGGCTCGGCATGCTCTTGACCGGCATGGGCGACGATGGGGCCCGGGGGCTTCTCGAAATGCGGCAGATGGGCGCCCATACCGTCGCGCAGGACGAAGACAGTTCGGTCGTTTTCGGCATGCCTAAGGAAGCCATTGCGCGCGGCGCCGCTGCCCGCGTGCTGCCGCTCTCGCGCATGGCGCAGGAAATCGCGCTATTCGCCCACGCTGCCACCACCAAGAGGGCCGGCACATGATCGCCACCGCTTCCGCCCGGTCACCGTCCACGGCCGGCACTCCTGTCCGCGATCTGGCCCGCGCCATCGCCGCGCCGCGCGACCGCATCGAGACGGCTTTTGTCGGCGTCGGCGAGCGCCTCACCGAAGGCGCGGCGCTGCTCAACAGCCTGACCCGCGAATTCGAAGCGCTGCCCGAGGCCCTGGAAGGCGAGGACGTACTCGACGCCAGCGCCCGCCTGCGCGACGTGGCGGAGCGCGCCGCCGATCTCGCGCGCGCTTTTGGCCAGGAAAAGGCCGACCTCGACAAGCTCGTGGAGGTCGTTGCAGCGGCCAATGCCCCGATCAGCGAACTGCGGCGGACCGTGAAGATGATGGGCATCGTCTCGGTCAATGCCCGGGTAACGGCCGCCGGCATCGTCGGAGACAGCGACGACTTCGACGTCTTCACGACCGACATTGCTACCCTCTCCGATACGGCCAACCGCACCATCCAGGAATTTGCGCAGGTCTATCGCCAGCTGACGGTGGAGGTGGGCAAGGCCGCCAGCCAGCGCGCCCGCTTTGAAAGCCAGCACGCCAGCACCCTTTCGACCCTTGCCGCGAGCCTCTCGGAGACCCTCGAGGCTTTGGACCGCCAGCGGGTTGCCGCTGTCGACGGCAGCGCCGAAACCGGTCGCGTATCGCGCCAGATTGTGGCCCGTATCGGCAGCGCCGTCATGGCCTTGCAGGTGGGGGACGCCACAAGGCAGCGGCTTGAACATGTCGAAGCGGGCCTGCTTGCCCTGGCAGATACGCTCGATCACGCCAGTGCGATGGGCGTCGACCTCGACGTGAACGAGCGTGCGCCCGCCCGGGCGGCGCTGTCGGCCCTGCAACAGGCGCAACTGAGCGACGCAGCATCGAGCTTCGGCATGGAGGTCGCGGAGGCCGAGGAGGCCCTCTCGGCCCTTGCAGCCGATGCCAGCGTCATCATGGCGCGCAGCCGCGATCTTTATGGCGACAAGAACGGCAAGAGCTCGATCATGGCGGGCCTGAGTGCGCAGTTGCGCAGCGCCATTGCCATCCTGGGCGATTTTGAGCTGGAGCGCGGCAAGCTCGAAGCTGTCGCCGGCGCGGTGCACGACACGGTGGGCGTTCTGCTCGGGCACGTTGCGGCGGTGCAGGACATCGAGGCGAACATGCGCCTCGTCAGCCTCAATGCGGCAGTGCGTTGCGCCCAGCTCGGGCCGCGCGGCGCCTCCCTCACGGTGATTGCGACGCAACTGCGCGAATTGACCAGTGAAACCGTGGTGGCTGCCGAGGCGGCGATGGCGCGCCTCGATCAGTCCTCTACGCTTGCAGCGTCGTTTGGCGCCGCAGCCAGGGCAGACGGCGCCGGACAGGTCGGCCAGCTCGAGCAGCAGGCCAGCCAGGCGCTCGAGCTTCTGACCAGCCTCGACAAGCGCCTCGCGGCTGCACTGGCGCGTCTCAACGCCGATGGGCCAAAGGTCATTGCCCTGCTCGATCGCGCGGCGCGCGGCCTGTCGGGCCAATCCGCCATGGCCGAAGCTCTTGACGACATTGCGCTGCGCATTGCCGGCCTTTCGCCCGAGCCACCGCCAGAGAGCCTGTCGGCAGGTCTTGCCGCCCTGCTCGAAAGTCTGCGCAAGACCTACACGATGCAGGCGGAGCGACAGGTGCATGCGCGGCTCTTCGGGCACCTTGCCACGACCGCGCTCGAAGAACCCGAGCCGGCCAATGACGACGCCAATCTGGGTGACTTCATGCTCTAGCCGATCGTGGCACTCACCACGCCGTACCCCTCGACCCGCCCCTCGATGGTTGTGGCCTCACCGATCGGCGCGACGGGCCGCGCCCCGGTGATGATGATCTGGCCGGCCCTGAGCGGCAGGCCGCGGCTGGCTGCGTGGCCGGCAAGCCAGGCGAGGGCGTCGAGCGTCGTTGTCCAGCTGGCTCCGTTGGCGACCGCCTTGGCCTCGGCGCCATCGTGCCAGAGCGCCGCCGGGAGGGTCTCCAGCTTGCCGGTAATCGTGTCGGCAACCGCCGGTCCGACGACGACGGCCCCATTGCTCTGCAGGTCCCCCAGTTGCAGATTGCGCGCCATGGCGTCCCGGTCGGGGAAGGGGCTGCCGATCAGTTCGAGAGCCGGATGGATCGATCCGATGGCCTCGGCGATGGTGGCGCGGTCGGAACCCGCGGCGATGTCGGCCCCCAGCATCACCGCGATCTCGAGTTCCGCAATGACGAACCGGTGGCGCTTGCCGTCGATGCTGGCCCGATTGTCGAAATAGCGGTTCTTGGGGATCGGCGAACAGATCGGCGGGTCGCCGACGCCCGCAGCGACTTTCCAGCCCCCGACGGGGCCGGTCCGTTCGATGATGGCATCCTGGAGCGCGTAGACCGCATCGAGGTCAGCGGGGACCAGATGATCGGGGACGTCCGCCACCAGCGGTCCGCCATCGTGGGCGGCGATCAGGGCTTGGGCGAGGGCGGAGAGGCTGTCGATCATGTGCTGGTCCTTAGGCAGAAGGGGTCGTTTCGATGAGCCGCACCCCTGCCTCGGCACAAAGCGTGCGAATGGAGGCGTGGGGGCACGTGTCGGTGATGAAGGTCTGAGCCTGGCTCAGATGGCCGATGCGCACCGGAGCGGTGCGCGAAAATTTCGTGCTGTCCGATACGACGATGACATGGCGTGCATTGGCGATGATCGCCTGCGCCACCTTCACCTCCCGAAAATCGAAGTCGAGCAGCGCCCCATCCGGGTCGATGGCCGACACGCCGATAATGGCAAAATCCACCTTGAACTGGCGGATGAAATCCACCGCCGCCTCGCCCACGATGCCACCATCGGATGCGCGCACCACGCCCCCGGCAATCACCACCTCGACCGTGGGAACGGTGCGCAGGCGGTTGGCGACATTGATATTGTTGGTGATCACCATCAATCCGTGGTGCTGGCTCAGGGCCTGGCTGACGGCTTCGGTGGTGGTGCCGATATTGATGAAGAGCGAGGCGTTGTCAGGAACAATGGCCGCGGCAGCCTGCCCGATGGCCTGCTTCTCCGCCGTCGCCATGCGCCGCCGGGCCTCGTATTCGAGGTTTTCGACGCCCGAGGGGTGCATGGCCCCGCCATGCGTGCGCTTGAGGGTACCGGCATCGCAAAGGCTGTTGAGGTCCCTGCGGATGGTCTGCGGTGTCACCGCAAAGGCGGCCACGAGATCCTCGACGCTGACTTCGCCGCGCTGGCGCGCCATCTCGACGATCTGGGCCTGTCGCATCGTGGGAGTCATGGCATCCGCACCGGTTCCTTCCGGTGCTTATCCCAAGAACGGATGCGGGAAAAGCATTCAGCCTGCCCGCGCCGACCACTTTACCTCCGGCGTGAAGGCAAAATCGGTGTCGAACGGAAAGCTCGGCCGCGGGGTGTGAAGGCGTTCGGTGCGCTCGACGAACTGGTCGACGACGCCCGGTGACAGCGCCATCAGGCTCGGATTGGCGATCGGTCCCAGTTCCGGCGACAGATAGCCCGACTTCACCACCACGATTCCGGCCTTGCGCGGATCAAGGTCGAGTTTGGTGAAGTCCGCGATGTTGTGGAACGGTCGCCGCCGGGCCGTCAGCACGAGCTCGATGCCGCCGATCCGCACCACCGCCTCGCGCAATCGCGGCTCGAACGTTTCGAGGAGGAAAACGACCTCACAACCCGTCTCCACCGGCGTGCTGGACGGATCGAGGCTGCCCCCGATATGCAGCATCACCGTCGCGCCGACCCCAGCACTGTAACAGGCATCGGTCGCCGCGCGATCGGCTATGCCGGCAAAGATCACGTCGCGGGCGTCACGGTGCATCAGCGCCGCCAGCACCTCGGCCCGGTCGCCCACGCCCCCGCCTGTCGGATTGTCCCCGGACTCGGCAAGCACGACGGGATGCGTGGGGCTGGCGATGGCCTTGTCGACACACTCGTCGATGGAACCGGTTTGCATGCCGAAGACGAACTGGTGGCGAATGTCCCAGTAGTTCTGCGCCAACCGGCCGGCGGCCTCAGCCATTGCCGCCCGGTTCGTGCCCGTGATCACGGCGCAGGCGGTGGCGCGGGGCTCATCGGCCCAGACATAGCCAACCTGGAACGAGGCATCCCACACCCCGCCCGGCTCCTCGACCTCGTGCATCTGCGCATAGAAGCTGCGGGCCGGCTCGTCCTGTGTCGAGGTCCGTTCCCCCGGGAGCAATACCGGCACGGGTGCCCACGCCAGCATCGGCCGCACGCCCGTATGCAGTGCCCGCACGAGCATGGTCACGGCCCGGCGCATCGTGTCGGGCACGTCGATGTGTGGCGCGGTGCGATAGGTGGAGAATATGTCGAGATTGTCGATGATGCGCTGGCTGATATTGCCGTGCAGATCATAGCTGGCCGCGATCAGCACGTTGGGTCCCACGACCTGCCGCACGGCTGCGATGAAATCGCCCTCGGCGTCGAACATGCCCTCGACGAACATGGCGCCGTGCATGGCGAGATAGACGCCATCGAGCGGCATCGCCGCGCGCAGCCCGTCGAGGATTTCGCCTTTCCAGGCGTCGTAGATGGCCCGCTCCACCGGTCCCCCGGCGATGGCGCGCGCGTGCAGCAGCGTGATGAACTCGGCCGGGAAATGGGTCAGGAAGTTGAAGTAATCGTCCTTGAGCATGGCCGGGCCGCGCAGCACGCGAAAATCGGCTTCGCGCGCGAGCACGGGATTATACGTGCTGCATTCGGTGTGGAGGCCGGCAACGGCAATGCGCATCAGAGAACTCCGGGTATCTCGGCTTCGGGATTACGGGTGGTTCGGACAGGGCGTGGCGCCAACCGGCCTGCAAGAAAGAGGCTGAGCAGCAGCGCCGGCACGACGCAGGCCACACCCACCCGGATGTCGACATGCTCGGCGACGAACCCGATCAGCGGCGGACCGATCAGGAAGCCGCAGAGGGCCACGAAACTCAGCACCGCCACATTGGCCGATGCGGCCCGGTCGCCGAGCCCGGCCGCGGCCGTGACGGCCAACGGGAATCCGACCGAAACGCCGACGCCGATGATGCCGAAACCCACCAGCGCAAGCGGCAAGGTGGGCGCCAGGAACAGGGTGATGCCGCCCAAGACCCCCAGCGTCCCGCACAGCCGCGCCGTGCCGACGGCGCCGAACCGCCGCTTGAGCAGATCGCCACCGAAGCGGCCGCTCGCCACCATGAGGGCAAAGATCGAGTAGCCGATCCCGACAAGGCCGCCATCGGCCGAGAGGGCGTCCCGCAGGAAAATGGCCGACCAATCGGCCATGGCGCCTTCCGTCATGGTGATGCCGAAGACAAAAAGGCAGATGCCCACCAGGGCTGGGCTGGGTAGCGACCAGGCCGAACGGTGCGTCTGGCCTTCGGGTGCTGCATCACTCAGCGCCGGCAGCGCCTGTCCCACCAGGAGAGCGATCGGCAACACCATTGCTGCCGCGATGGGAACGGCGATCTGGGGCGCCACCGCCAGCGCGGCGAAGCCCGAGCCGATGAGGCTTCCGGCCATGATGCCGAGCGACCAGAATCCGTGCGAGGTGTTCATGATGAGCCGGCCGCTGGACTTTTCGACAAGGTCCGCCTCGACATTCAATCCCAGTTCCACGAAGGAAATCGAGGATCCGGCGAGCATCAGGGCGAGGAAGAGCCAGGCCATGTTGGGCGCCAAGACCGGCAGGCAGGCAGCCAGCGAATAGAAGACGAAGCCGAGAACGATGGCCTGTCGCGCCCCGATCCGTCCCACCAGCGGCCCGGCAAAGGGCAGGGTGAGCAGCGTACCCACCGGCATGCCGAGAAGGGCAACCGCGAGGCTGGCCGGACCCAGCTCCAGCCGCGCCTGGATTTCGGGAATGCGCGGCAGCCAGGAGCCATAGGCGATGGGCTGGAGAAAGAAGATCAGCATCACGAGGCGCTGGGGCGTGAGGAGGGGCAAGAAAAGCTCCGAAATCCGTGGCCTGTCCTGCAGGGTCATCCCCCGAGAAAGGCGGGGGCCTCTGTTGGGGATGCCTGCGCAAACAGGGGTCCCCGCTGTCGCGGGAATGACACCGGGTTTGCTTAGGCCTGCTTGCCCATCGGGTAGGGCAGATAGCCGACGAAGCCTGTCAGCTTCCATTGCCCATCGATCTTGCGGCAGAAATAGAGCGTCTGCCAATTGAGCCGGTCGACCCCGCCGTCGCTCTTGCGGATTTCGCCATCGAACTTCTTGTGCGCGATGGCGCGCTCGCCGCTGATCTCGATTTCGGTCAGGCTCGTGGCGCGACGGATGCCGGCCTCGACGTCCTCGGCATAGCTCTGCGCCTGCCCCTCGCGGGCCTGCCGCAGCCACTCGTCGCGATACGCCTCGAGCGTGGGAAAGCTGATCGTCCAGCCGTCCGGATTGTCCTTGCCGTTGCCGTTGATGCCGAAGAAGTCCGATGCGGCGAAGTCGTTTTCCACCATGCTCCAGTCGGCCTGGATGTAGGCGGCGATGTCGCGGGGCACCAGCATGGTCCAGATGGCGCTGCGATCGGGGTCGTTGGGGAAGGGGTTGGTGGAAAAGCTCATCATTACCATCGTGTTGGGCGGGAACGGCCGGTCCCGCGCTGTTTCATATTTTCAGGCAAAGCCGGGCACAAACAAGTCCACTTTGAGGCCACAAGGATACCAATTTCGCCATGCTGCCCCGAACCGATGGCTTTGTCCACATCTTCCTCGGGGGTGTCACGTTGAAAAATGCCCAGATTTCGGCCGTGTCGCCGCAGATTTGGGCAGGGAAGCTGGGTGGCTTAAATTGGTATTGTAATGGGCGGCAATGTGTGTTGACATGATGTCAGAAACACGCCTAGTCTTGAAAATCGTTTACAAGAACGACACTGGCCCGCAGAGGTCGGCGGAAGAATAAACAGGGTGCGCATATGCGGGTAGGGATCGTCGGGCTCGGCTTTCGGCTGGGCTATCTGGCACGGGTGTTTTCGCTGGCGAGCGACGATTTCGAGGTCGTCGGCTACGTGGATCCCGAGCCTGCCGGTCTTCCCTACGCCCAGGAACATGGCGTGTCCGTCGGTAAGGCCTATGACAGCCTCGAGGATATGCTGGACAAGGCGGAGCTCGACCTTTTGATGGTCGGCTCGCCCAATCACCTTCATCTCGAGCACATCCGCATCGGGCTCGACCGCGGCCTGAAAATCTTTACCGAAAAGCCGGTCGTCACGACCATCGAAGACACGATGACGCTGGCCGAGCTGATCGGCAAGCACGGCCCGGACCAGCTCATGGTCGGCCTCGTGCTGCGCTACGCGCCGCTCTATGTCGACCTGCGCCGGGCACAGGCCGAAGGGCAGCTGGGGGACATCGTCTCCATCGAGGCGTCCGAGACCATCCCGCCCTATCATGGCGCTTTCTTCATGCGCGACTGGCGGCGGTATGAAAAATATTCGGGCAGCTTCATGCTCGAAAAGTGCTGCCACGACATCGACCTCTATAATGGCGTCATGGGCTGCCGCCCGGTCTCCGTCGCCAGCTTCGGCGGCCGGCGCAGCTTCGTGCCCAAGAATGCGCCTGCCGAAAGCGGCATCAACGACATGGAGGTCTACCACCGCAAGCCCTCGGGCTGGATGGGGACGGACAAGGTGTTCGACAGCGACGGCGACATCATCGACTACCAGATGGCGCTGGTGCAGTACGAGAACGGCGCGGCGCTGACCTTCCACACCAACCTCAACGTGCCCGACGATTTCCGGCGCTTTGCCGTGATCGGCGCCAAGGGCATGGCCGAGGGCGACTTCATCCGCAACTACTTCAAGGTCACCGACGCCCGCACCAAGGAGCGGCTGGAGGACAAGACCTACCAGACCTCCGAGCTCAGCCAGCACTATGGCGCCGACGAGCAGATGGCCGAGGACATCCTCAAGCACCTCAAGGAGGGGGCGCCGCTGCCGGTTTCGGTCACCGATGCCCTGGAGGCGGGGCTCCTCGCCCTCTCCATGGACGAGGCCATGCGAACCCGCTCCGTGGTGGACATGGCCCCGATCTGGCAGCGCTTCGATAAAGCGCTCGGGCGCACCAGCTAAGGGAGACCGGCGATGACCAGCACCAGAAGCGCAACCCTCTTCGCCCTCGCCCTGCTGGCTCCGGCCCTCCTCTATATCCTGGTGATCGTCGCCTATCCCCTGTTCGATACGGTGGTGCTGAGCTTCACCAACGCCGCCCTGCGCCCGACCTACGACTTCGTCGGCTGGGCCAACTACCAGCGCATCTTCAGCGCCGGCAATTTCACCGAAGTCATCCTGCGCACGCTGATCTGGACCTTCTTTTCGGTCAGCATCAAGATGATCATCGGCATGGCCGGCGCGGTGCTGCTCAATGCCGCCATCCCCGGCCAGACGCTGTTCCGCGTCCTCACCATGCCGCCCTGGATCGTGCCCATGGCCATCGGCATCTTCATGTGGGGCTGGATGTATAACGGCCAGTTCGGCATGATCTCCGGGCTGCTGCAGAATTTCGGCATCATCAGCAAGCCCTGGCCGATCCTGGCCGCGGGAGACAGCGCCTTCTGGGCCACCATCGTCACCGACGTGTGGATCGGCGTGCCCATGGTGACGATCTATTTCCTGGCCGCCATGCAGTCGATCCCGCGCGATCTCTACGAAGCCGCCTGGACCGACGGGGCAGGGCGCTTCTACCGCTTCCGCCGCATCACCGTGCCGATGATGCTGCCGGCCATCATCACCATGAGCCTGCTCTCGCTCATCGCCACGTTCAACTCGTTCGACATCATCTACATCCTCACCCGTGGCGGGCCCTCCGGCTCCACCACGACGATGATCATCGACACCTACAACACGGCCATGGGCAGCCGGAAATACGGCGAAGGCGCCGCGCGCGCCGTGGTCATCTGCATCTTCGTGACGCTGTTCTGCCTGGTGTACTTCCGGGCCGTGCGCAAGCTCCAGCAGGGAGAGGCCAAATGACCGACGTCGCCCACACCACCGAAGTTGCCGCCGTCGATAGCCCGGCGACCGTCAAGCCGAAGGCCCGCGTCAAAGCCACCAAGGCGATGATCGACCGCTACAAGTGGTACGAGGTCGTGGCGCTCTACGCTGGCATCGCCCTCTTCCTGTTCTTCGTGCTGGCCCCCTTCATCGAAGGGTTCCTCGTTTCCCTGAAGCCGTTGAGCCAGCTGTTTTCGACGCCCTACAGCTTCATTCCCAAGACCTGGTCCTTCGACTCCTACGTCAACATGTGGACCTCGGTGCCCATGCTGGGCATGCACATCTTCAACTCGTTCTTCATCTCCACCCTGGTCACCCTGATCGTGGTGATGGTGGTGGTCCCTGCCGCCTACGCCTTCGCGCGGTTCAGCTTCGCTGGCGCGGGCCTGCTGCTGGGCGGGTTCCTCGCGGTCAACATGTTCTCGGGCGCCGTGCTGCTGATCCCGCTGTTTCGGCTGATGCGCTCGCTGGGCCTGCTCAACACCTACTGGGCGATGATCGTGCCGGGCGCGGCTTTCCTCATTCCCTCGTCCATCTGGCTGTTGCGCACCTACATGATGCGCATTCCGCGCGAGCTCGACGAGGCGGCATGGGTCGATGGCGCCAGCCGGCTCTATACGCTGCGCCGGGTCATCCTGCCGCTGGCCATGCCCGGCATCGTGGTGGTCGCCATCATGACCTTCATCGGCGCCTATGCGCAGCAGTTCATCTTCGCGCTGACCTTCAACTCCAAGACCGAGTTCATGCCGCTGCCGATCGGGCTCTTCGCCTTCTTCGGTAAGCAGGAAGTGATCTGGAACGAGCTGATGGCAGCCTCTTTCGTGGGCATCCTGCCGGTCATGATCGTCATCGTGATCCTGCAGCGCTATCTCGTCGCCGGCCTCACCGCCGGTGCCATCAAGCAATAGGGCTCTCCCAGGGGAGCTCGAGGGACTTGGCCGCAGCCCGTTGGGAGGCCCGGCCGGGAGAATGCGCCCCCCGGGGCGTCAACAAGGGAGACTACGCAATGAAGAAGATACTTGGATTGACGGCGGTTTCGCTGCTGGCCCTGGCCAGCGCTGCCCCGGGCGCCTATGCCCAGGACAAGGAAATCACCTTCATCAACTGCGGCGACGAACTGACCGCGGGCTACGCCGATTATTTCAAGGAATGGGAAGCCGAGAACCCGGGCTTCAAGGTTGCGCCCGAAGTCGTGGGTTGGGGCCAGTGCCAGGACAAGGTGACCACGCTCGCCGCCGCCGGCACCCCGGTTGCCCTGGCCTATGTCGGTTCGCGCACGCTCAAGCAGTTCGCGCTCAACGACCTCATCGTCCCCATTCCGATGACGGACGAGGAGAAGGCCTCCTACTACAATTTCGTGCCCGAAACCGTGACCTTCGACGGCACCCAGTGGGGCGTGCCGGTGGCCTTCTCCACCAAGGCTCTCTACTGGAACAAGGACCTGTTCGAAGCCGCGGGCCTCGATCCGGAAACTCCGCCCAAGACCTGGGAAGAAAAGATCGCCTTCGCCAAGCAGATCACCGAAAACACCGACGCTGCTGGCTATGGCCTGGTCGCCAAGACCTTCGACAACACGATGCACCAGTTCCTCCATTGGGTTTACACCAATGATGGCCTCGTGATCGATGCCGAAGGCAACATCGTCCTCGACAGCCCGCAGGTTCTGGCCGCGCTGACGGCCCTCAAGGACATCACGCCTTACTCCGAAGAAGGTCCGACTGCTTACGAGCAGAACGAAGTGCGCGCCATCTGGCTGGACGGCGGCGTGGCCATGATCGAGGCCTCTCCCGGTGCGGCCAACCTGGCCACCGAAGCCGGCATGAATTGGGGCGTCGCTCCGCTGCCGCTTGGCCCCGACGCCAAGGGTCCCGGCACGCTGTTGATCACCGACTCGCTGGCCGTCTTCAAGGGCAGCGGCGTCGAGGAGCAGGCCATCAGCCTTGCCAAGTACATCACCTCGGGTGAACGCCAGTGGGATGCCGAAATGGCGCAGGGCCTGACCCCGCTCCGTCCGCTGCAGCCCCAGACCGATGAACTGGTTGCCGAAAAGCCGTACTGGAAGCCGTTCCTCGACGGCATCGAGTTCGGTGGCCCCGAGCCGCTCCTGACCGACTATGTCGGCCTGCAGAACACCATGATCGAAATGGTCCAGTCGGTCGTGACCGGCCAGGCCGAGCCCAAGGCGGCGCTCGAAAAGGCCGCTTCCGAGCTCGAGCAGTACAAGTAAGGTCCTCCCAGACTCCGCCGCCGCCTCCGGGCGGCGGCCCTCCACCATTGTGCCTTCGCCGGAGACGCGAACCATGTCGCAACTGAGCCTCAAGCAGCTCGAAAAGAGCTTCAACGAAGCCCGCATCATCAAGGGCATCGATCTCGATGTGTCCGAAGGCGAGTTCGTGGTTTTCGTCGGGCCTTCCGGCTGCGGCAAGTCCACGCTGCTGCGCATGATCGCGGGGCTCGAAGAGGTCAGCGGCGGGCAGATCGAGATCAGCGGGCAGGTGGTCAACGACCTGCCGCCGGTCAAGCGCGGCATTGCCATGGTGTTCCAGAGCTACGCGCTCTACCCGCACATGTCGGTCTATGAAAACATCGCCTTTCCGCTGCGCGTGGAAAAGCTGCCGCAGGCCGAAGTGGACGCCCGTGTCGGCGCCGCGGCCAAGGTGCTGCAGCTCGAATCGCGCCTGCAGCATCGCCCGGGCCAGCTTTCGGGCGGCCAGCGCCAGCGCGTCGCCATCGGCCGCGCCATCGTGCGCCAGCCGAAAATTTTCCTGTTTGACGAGCCGCTCTCCAACCTCGACGCCGCGCTTCGTTCGGAAATGCGCATCGAGCTGATGGAGCTGCACAAGCGCCTTGGCTCCACCATGATCTACGTGACGCACGACCAGATCGAGGCCATGACCATGGCCGACAAGATCGTCGTCCTCAACGCCGGCGAAATCAGCCAGGTCGGCGGCCCGCTCGAGCTCTACCACAAGCCCGACAACCTCTTCGTCGCGGGCTTCATCGGCTCGCCCAAGATGAACTTCATCTCGGGCAAGGTGCGCAAGGCCGATGGCGCGACGGCCACCATCGATCTGGGGAGCCTCGGCACCATCGCCCTGCCGCGCACCAGCACCGCCGTTGCGGGACAGGACGTGACGCTGGGCATCCGGCCCGAGCATCTCTCGCTGGGCGAAGGGGAGTTCGGCCTCGAGACGACGCCAAACATCGTCGAGCAGCTCGGCATCCACACCATCACCTATTCCACCCTGTCGGGCGGGGAGAACTTCATCGGCCTCTTCGAAGGCAACCCGGCGCTGGCCGAGGGCCAGCCGGTGCGCATGAGCTTCCCCCTCGACAAGGTTCACCTCTTCGACGCGAAGGGCCTCGCCGTCTACTGAGCGGCAAGGGGCCAGGGTCAGGTCATGCTCGATATCGTCGGCCTGCTGCAGACCGAAAAGAACGCCTTTACCCGCTCGGAACGCGCGCTGACCGATCTCGTGCTGGCCGATGTCGACAGCGTCCTCAAGATGAGCATCGTCGATCTCGCCGCGCAGGCCGACGTGTCCCCACCCACCGTGACGCGCTTCTGCCGGCGGCTGGGCTGCGAGTCCTATGCCGATTTCAAGGTGCGCCTCGCCCAGTCCCGCTTCGTCGGGCAGCGCTACATCGCCCCCTCAAGCGGCCCGACCGGCGTGCCCGAAATCGCCCAGGGCGTGATCAACGGCATCCAGTCCATCATCTACGAGACCTTCGATCAGCTCGACTTTGCCGCTGTCGACCGGGCCGCCAAGGCCATCGCGCAATCGAGCTTCGTGCTGAGCTTCGGCTCGGGCGGGGCCTCCTCGATGATGGCGGGGGAGATCGAGACGCGCCTGTTTCGTCTCGGGCTCAAGGTCGCGTCCACCGAGGACCACCAGCTCCAGCTGATGCGCGTGGCGGCTGCCCCGGCCGGCACAGTGATCGTCGCTTTTTCCATGTCGGGCAACAATGCCCAGCTCGCCAAGACGCTGACGGTCGCGGGCGAATATGGCCTCACCCGCATCGTCGCCACGCGCTCGGCCTCCATGGTGTCGGCGCAGGCCGATATCCTCTTGCCGGTCAACTGGCACGAGAACACCGACATTCTCCGTCCCACCCCGGGGCGCTACGCTTTCCTCGCCACGGTGGACGTGTTGGCCCAGACCATCGCCACGCGGCTTGGCCCCTCCGCCGTCGCCAGCATGCGCCGCATCAAGCACCAGCTCGTCGTCACCCGTGATGGGGACGACGGACAGCCGCTGGGGGATTAGTTCAGAGCGTACCAAACGCCCTCGTGGTGAGGTGCGCGTTCTTCACGAGCCTCGAACCACGAGGGCGTGGCATCACATCTGCAGCGAGTTGATCATGACTGCCAAATTCTCCCTAACCACCACCTGGTCCCCCGCCACGGACAGCGAGCCGCTCGGCTATGGCCTCAACCTCACCAATATCGGGGACGAGCCGGTCAGCAATTTCCAGCTGGGCTTTTCCGGCCCCGCGCGCATCGATCCGCATGCGACGCTGGAGAACGGCAAGCTGTTGAAGCGCCTTTCGAACCACACGCTGATCGCGCCGCCCGATGGCTTCGTGCTGCGGCCGGGGGAGACGTGGACGGCGACGGCGCGCGGGCTCTCCTATGGGCTGCGGCACTGGAGCGATGGCGCCAATGCGGCCTATGTCGTGCTCGAGGACGGGCAGGTAATTGCCATCCCCACCACCCCCACGCAAGGCAAGGGCCACAACGCGCCGCTCCTCAAGGGGGCTGCGCGGTTCCTGGTTCCGGCCAAGGCGCCGGTGGCCCATTCCATCATCCCCTGGCCGCGCCATGTCGCGACCGCCGGCAATCGCATCGCGCCGCTCGGCCTCGACCTCCAGCCGCAGGGGGAGGCGGCCAATCGCGCCGCTGCCGCCTTTGCCGGGCTTGTCGACGATCTCTTCCCGGTCGAAGCCATCGTCCGCCCCGCGGCCGAAGCGGGCATGGCGGTGCACATCACTGAAAAGATGGGCCTTGGCGTAGAAGCCTATGAACTGAGCTTTGCCGACAACGCCGTCACCGTCGCCGCGGCCACCCGGCAGGGCATGCTCTATGGCCTCATCACCCTGGCGCAGATGCTACGCGGCGCTCGTCAGTATCCGCAGACCTTCTCCTGGCCCACCGGCGGCACCATCAGCGACGAACCCGGCTTTGGCTTCCGCGGCAGCCATCTCGACGTGGCGCGCCAGTTCTACACCGGAGCGGAAGTCAGCCGGCTCCTCAAGATCATGGCGTGGAACAAGATGAACCGGTTCCACTGGCATCTGACCGAGGACGAAGCCTGGCGCATCGAGATCGACGCTTACCCGGCGCTGACCGAAATCGCCGCCTGGCGCGGTCACGGCAAGGCCCTGCCGCCGCTTTTGGGCTCCGGGCCGCAGCCGACGGGCGGCTACTACACCAAGGACGTCATCCGTCAGGTCGTGGCGCTGGCCGATAGCCTGGGCATCGCCGTCATTCCCGAAGTCGACATGCCGGGCCACTTCTACGCCGCATTGCAGGCGCTGCCCGAATTGCGTGACCCGAATGAAAAGGGCGAATACCAGTCGGTCCAGGGTTTCCCCAACAACAGCCTCAACCCCGCGCATGAGCCGGTCTACAAGTTTGTCGAGACGGTGATCGACGAAGTGCTCGAGATGTTCCCTGCGGGCATCTTTCATATCGGCGCCGACGAGGTGCCGCTGGCGGCCTGGTCCGGCTCGCCTTTGGCGCTGGACATGCTCGAAAAGCTGGCTGGCCCCGAGATGCGGAAAAAACACGAGGCCCAGTTCAACCAGCTGGGCAATCATCACGGCGCCGACGAGATCGAGGGCTCGCCCACGGCGATCCTCCAGGCCGAGTTCATCAAGCGCGTGCACGCCTATATCACCAGCAAGGGCGCCCTCACCGGCGGCTGGGAGGAGGCCGCGCATGGCGATGCCGTGGCCAAGGACAAGGCCTATGTCATCGGCTGGCGCAATGTCGAGATCAACGCGGCGCTGGCCGAACGCGGCTTCGACATCGTCGTTTCGCCCGGCCAGCGCTATTATCTGGACATGGCCAACGGCGTGAGCTGGGCCGAGCCCGGCGCCGGTTGGGCGGGGTGGTCCGGGCCGCAGGAAACTTATGAGTTCGAAGCCCGCGAGGGTTTTTCCGAACAGGGATTGAAGCATCTCCTGGGCATCCAGAGCTGCATCTGGTCCGAAAGCATGACCGACCGCGCCATCTTCGATCGCCTCGTCTTCCCGCGCCTTTCGGCGATTGCCGAAGCCGGCTGGACCACGCCGGAGCGCAAGAGCTGGGAGCGGTTCAGGGCGTTGGTCGGGCT
This sequence comes from Devosia oryzisoli, assembly GCF_014837245.1. Taxonomy (GTDB): domain Bacteria; phylum Pseudomonadota; class Alphaproteobacteria; order Rhizobiales; family Devosiaceae; genus Devosia; species Devosia oryzisoli. Next base: position 680,704 of record NZ_JACYFU010000002.1, on the reverse strand, counting down.
GATGCCGATCATGTACGGGCACTTCGAGCAGAGCGTATGACCCTTATTCCTCTCCCCCTCGGGGAGAGGGTGGATCGGCCGCAGGCCGAGACGGGTGAGGGAGCGCTCGGTCGAGAAGGCGGCGTTGGTGGCTATGTGGACCACCCGGACAAGCCGGGTGGTGACGAGGTGGGAGAGATGCGATCCCCCCACATCGTCATTGCCCCACGTGTTCGGGCAATCCACCGGCCCAACCTCCCCCTCCACGGGGAGGCCGGGAGGGGTGCGAGACCCCTGATATCGTGGCTCTCGTCCCCCCACCCTTGACTCCCTCCCCGCGAGGGGGAGGGTGTCGACTGAGAGTTCCATCCCACCCACCGGTCTTCACCTCCCCCTCGACGGGGGAGGCCGGGAGGGGGTGCGAGAGCCCCGATACCGTGGCTCTCATCCCCCCACCCTTGATCCCTCCCCGCAAGGGGGAGGGTGTCAACTGAGAGTTCAGGGAACGGGATGCGGCTTGCCGATTACAGCGGTTGTCACGCCCCCCACGGGTCCTCGACCATCGGCCAGATGTCGCGGCGCGCCTTGCGGTAGGGCGTCTCCGCCGGGCGGTTGGGGTAGGGCTTGCCGGCCGAGCAGTAGACGATCTCAGAGGCGATCTTCGAGAACGAGTCATAGAAGTGGTTGGTGGACTTGATCAGCAGGATTTTTCGGCTCTTCGGGTCGATCCCCAGTGCCGAAAACAGGCTTGGATCGAAGCTCTGCGCGCGTGTCGAGTTAAGGATCACGTCGATCCCGTCGAAATGCACCCAGGCTGCATCGCCAAAGGGAGCAAAACTGTCGCCGAAGCGCATCTGGGCGTTCCGCACCAGCTTTCTTATCGTCACGATCCGGTCGATGGGATTGCCGGTCATGGGAGCGGACTTGGCGCCGAAGCGCAGCGGGATTTCCGCGCCTTCCCCGGCGGCAAAGCAGATCTGGACGGCAATGGGGTCCCAGATGGTGCCCACCGCAACATCCTGTGCGCCGCGCGCCATGAGTTCGGCCAGGATCACAGTGGCGTCGCCCGCCGTGCCGCCGCCCGGATTGTCCCACACATCGGCGATCACCACCGGGCCGCGCGGGGCGGCGAGGGCGGTGCCGACCGCGACCTTTTCGTCCACCTGCCGCACCATGAAGGTGCCGCGCATGGCAAAGAGCTCGCGGCCCAGCCGCTCGGCGAGGGCCGCGCCTTTTTCAGGCTGCCCGTCCGTCACGGCGATGATCTTGGTGCCCATCTCCGGCACGTCGCCGGCCATGAAGCCGTGAATGACCGAGAGCGAGAGCACGCCTGGCTCGCTTTTCTCGAGCGCCATAAGCCCGTCGACAAAGCTGCGCATCGGCTCCTTGGAGGTGGGAAAGACGTCGATCATCCGGCAATCGAAGACGCTCATCACTGGGGAGATTTCGCCCTTCAGCGTCCGCACGGCCAGCGCCCAGAGGTCGCGCGCCCGGTCCACGAAATCAGTGTGCGGGAACTCCTTGAACACGACGAAGAAGTCTGCCGCCGCGACGCGCCTGGCCGTGAGGTGGCTGTGCGGGTCGAGTTCTGCGCAGACCAGAACCTCCGGCCCGACGATCTCGCGCACGCGGGCGAGGAAATCCCCCTCGCAATCGTCATAGCCCTGCGCCACCATCGCGCCGTGGAGACCCAGCACCACGCCGTCCACCGGCAGCGCCGCGCGCAGCTCGTCGAGAATGGTGTCGCGCAACTCCTCATAGGTCGCCCGCGCCACAAGCCCGGCCGGGTCGGCCCAGCTCGCGCTGCCCTCGATCAGCGTCCAGCCTTCCCGGGCGCAGATTTCGCGGCCGACGGTGATCGGCGCCGTGCAGAGGGTCGGTGTCGCGGGGTGTTGGCCCGGCCCGGCATGGAGGGACGCTTCGAAGGCCCGCTTGTCGATGGCGATGGGCGAAAACGTGTTAGTTTCGGTAGCAAGGGCAGCGGTAAAGACGCGCAACGGGATCATCCGGAAGAAGCAGGGCGTGGAGAAGTCGCAGCCGCGACGCTAGCACACCGGCCGGGTCCCATCACGTAACAAATTTTCATTCCTCACCGCACTTTTCGCCAAATCCATTGCCACCGCGCTATAACTTTGGCTCAGCACGAAATTGAATTTCAGAAAGGATCACCAACATGCCGATCAAGCGCTACGGAGCCGAAAAATCGGGAGCCGGTGGACAGAACCTGCCCTTCGCCCGCGCTGTCGAGGCCGGCGGCTGGCTCTATGTCTCGGGGCAGGTGGCGATGAAGGATGGCGAGATCGTGCGTGGCGGCATCGTTGACGAGACGCACCAGACCATGAAGAACGTCCTCGCCATTCTGGATGAGGCCGGCTACGGGCTCGAACACGTGGTTCGGGTGGGTGTGTGGCTCGATGATCCGCGTGATTTCTGGAGCTTCAACGGCGTCTACAAGACCTATTTCGGCGAGCATCCGCCCGCCCGCGCCTGCGTCCAGAGCCGCATGATGGTGGACTGCAAGGTGGAGATTGATCTCGTGGCCTATAAGGGGCCGTGACCTGAGGCTTGTGCCAGTCGCCCCACCCCACCCTTGATCCCTCCCCATCAAGGGGAGGGAGACGACTGAGAGTTCAGCGTGAGCCAGAGGATTTTCGAGAGTGACCGAACAAAACGCCCCCTTCCGCCTCGATGGCAAGACCGTCCTCATTTCCGGCGCCGGCGGCGGTATCGGCCGCTCGCTGGTGGCGGCGTTCCATGGCGCCGGGGCCCACATCATCGGCGCCGATCGCGATGCCACGATGCTCGAGGGGCTGCCGCTGCTGCGCACGGTGCTGTTCGACCAGGCCGATGCTCCGGCCACCCGCGCGGCCATCAGCGCCGAGATCGAGGCCCATGGCGGGCCAGACTGCGTCGTCTCCAATGCCGGCTTCACCCGCGCCGAGCATCTGGGGATGGTCGATGACGATGTGTGGGCCAGTGAACTCGCCATCAATCTCAACGGCGCCTACGCCATGACCGACCCAATCATTGCCGCCATGGCCAAGCGCGGGCAGGGGAGCCTGGTTTTCATTTCCTCGGTCAACGCGCTGGCGCATTACGGCAACCCGGCCTATTCCGCGGCCAAGGCCGGGCTCGTGGCCTACGCCAAGGCCATCGCGGTGGAGCGCGGCGGCGAGGGCGTGCGGGCCAATGTCGTGGCGCCCGGCTCGGTCCGCACCCCTGCCTGGGATCATCGTCTGGCGGCCGATCCGAGCCTTCTGGACGACGTGCTTCCGCACTATCCGCTGGGGCGCATGGTGAGCCCGTTGGAAGTGGCCAATGCCGTGCTGTTTCTCTGCTCGGACGCGGCCTCGGGCATCACCGGCACCGTGCTGCCCGTCGATGCCGGGCTCACCGCGGGCAATCTGCGTTTCGTCGATGACGTCCTGAGACACAAATGACCACGATATCCGAACTCGATACTCCTTGCGTTCTCATCGATCTCGACAAGGTCGAGGCCAATCTCGCCCGCGCGCAGGCGCTGGCCGACAAGGCGGGGCTGAAGCTGCGCCCGCACATCAAGACCCACAAACTGCCGCGCTTCGCCCGGCGTCAGGTCGAGCGCGGCGCTGCGGGTATCACGGTGCAGAAGCTGGGCGAGGCTGAGGTGATGGCCGATGCGGGGCTCACCGACATGCTCCTTACCTTCAACATCATCGGCGCGGCAAAACGCGCGCGCCTCAAGGCGCTGCACGAGCGCGTCACCATCCGCACCGTGGCCGACAGCGCCGAGTGCGTCGACGGACTGGCCGAGACGTTTACGGACCCGGCCCATCCTCTCGGTGTCTTTGTCGAATGCGACACGGGCATGGGGCGCTGCGGCGTCCAGTCAGCCAAAGCGGCCGTCAGCCTCGCCCGCCGCATCGCCGCGGCGCCCGGCCTCGCCTTTGCCGGCCTCATGACCTATCCGGCGGCCGGAAAATATCGTGAAGCGGCCAAATGGCTGGCCGACGCCAAGGCGCTCTTTGCCCGGGAGAACATGGAGCTGCCCGCCATCACCACGGGCGGCACGCCGGACCTGGCGCACATGGCCGAGGCGGCGGCCGTTGCCACCGAATACCGCCCCGGCACGTACATCTACATGGACCGCTCGCAGGTCGCGGCGGGCGCCGCCGGCTGGGACGATTGCGCGCTGAGCGTTCTTGCCACGGTGGTGTCGCGGCCGACCGACACGCGCGCCATTCTCGACGCGGGCTCCAAAACCCTCACCAGCGACACGCTGGGCCTGGATGGCTTTGGCTATATTCCGGCCTATCCCGAGGCGCGTATCGCAGGCCTCAGCGAGGAACACGGCACGGTGGACCTTTCGGCATCGGCGCAAAAACCTGCCATCGGCGCGGTGCTGCGGATCATTCCCAACCACGCCTGTCCGGTCAGCAATCTCTTCGACCGGGTGCATCTGGTGCGGGGTGACGGGGTGGTGGAGACGCTTGATGTCGCCGCCCGCGGGCGCGTCGACTGACCGGAAACGGTCACTGCCGCGTCAGCAGCGCCGTCATCAGGCCCTCGGCGATCCGCTCGGTCCAGAGCGCAACGCCGTCGAGCGTCAGTATCTCGTCGTGCCGCAACTCGATCATGATGGCGTCGATGCCCCGCGCGTTGCCATGGCGCTCGAGCGTCAGGGTCAGCCCCATGCTGGCCGCATAGGGCTCGTTCCAGCCCACCCTGAGATCGGGTTCGAGCGCGAGAAGGGCATCGCGGAAAGCGGCGGTGAAGCCTTCGTCGTGCGGCACCACCAGCCCGATCGGCCAGGGCCGCTGCACGCCATGATAGACCGGCGTGAAGGAGTGCATGCAGACGAGAATGGAACTCAGCCCTGCATGCCGCCGCGCCTCCAGCAGCGTCTCGATGGCCGCGTGATAGGGCCGGTGATAGTGGTCGATCCGGTATTGCCGCTCCTCGGGCGAGAGGTTCTCGTTGCCGGGGATGCGGGTGCGTTCGGACAGCGTCCAGATGAGGTCGGGCGCGTCGAGCCCGCGGTTCGGATCGATGACGAGGCGCGAAAAGGTGGCTTGCACCATGGGCGCGTCGAGTTGGTCGCTGAGGGCGCGGCTGACCGCCAGCGCGCCGGGGTCCCAGGCGACGTGACTCAACCGCTCGGTCATCGTCAGGCCAAGGGTGCCGAAGCGGTCGGGCAAGCGGTTGGAGGCGTGGTCCACGACGATCACGAAGGGAGAGGCGCCCCGCGCATTGGTCACCATCACCGCTTTGTCGGCAGACGCATTCACGAAGTGCAAAGTCCTTGTCAGTTGTGGGGAAATGGCCGCTTCGACAACGGCGTGTCAACGCCCAACGGTTCCATGACGGCTTCGGCATATCCGCTTGCGGGGGCGCCAAGGCCCCAATAGGCTTGCACCGCCTCATCGTGGGAGGGAGGCACCGGATGCGGATCATCGATACCCATTTGCACCTGATATATCCCGACCGCTTCTCCTACCCCTGGCTGGCCGGCAAGACAGGGCTCGATCGCGCCTGGACGCATGACAGCTATTTCGCCGAAGCCGTGCCGCTCGGCATCGAGGCGGCGCTCCACATGGAGGTGGACGTGGCCGAGCCGGACATGGTCGAGGAGACCGGCTTCGTGGTCGGCCTGCCGCGTATCGTGGGCGCGATCGCGGCGTGCCGGCCGGAACGGGCCGATTTCCCCGACCAGCTCGAGCGTCTGCTCGAAGCGGGGCGGGGGAAGGTGAAGGGGCTGCGGCGCATTCTCCACGAGGTGCCGGACGATGTGAGTCAGAGCGCGCTTTTCGAGGAAAATCTGCGTCACCTCGCACGCCGCGACCTGCCGTTCGACCTTTGCCTCAGGGCCGATCAGTTGCATCTGGGGGTACGGCTTGCCCGGCTTGTGCCCGATCTCACCTTTGTCCTCGACCATTGCGGTAATCCCGACATCAACGGCCAGGGGCTCGACCCGTGGCGCGAGAGCCTGAGCAGCATCGCGGCGCTGCCCAACGTGATGGGGAAGGTATCGGGCATCGTCAATCACTGCGATCCGGGCTGGACGGCGGAGACGCTTCGCCCCTATGTCGAGCACATGATCGCGGCTTTCGGCTGGGACCGGCTGGTCTGGGGCTCGGACCATCCCGTCGCCACGACGACGGGCGGGACGCTGACCGACTGGGTCAATGCCACACGCACCATCGTCCAGGGCGCCAGCACCGACGAAAAGGCCGCACTCTTTCATCGCAACGCCGAACGCCTCTATCGGCTTTAGCATCACCGGGCCGATCCCGGCCCACAACTACCGCCTTCAGGAGAAGCCTCATGGCCGACAGTGCCGACCGCATCGCCCTTTCCACCTGGTCCCTGCACCGCCTCCTGGGCTCAACCTATCCGCACGACCTCTCAACCGATGCGGTGGGGCCGGGCGAGGACACCTATGGCGAAGGCGAAGAGTCGCTGCTGGGCCTGCCCTCGGTGATGGCGAACCACGGCTACCACCGGCTGGAGATCGTCTCGTTCCACCTGCGCAGTCGCGATCCGGTCTACCTTGGCGAATTGCGCGACCAGCTCAAGGTGTCCCATGTGCGCCTCCAGACCCTGCTCATCGATGCCGGGGACATGACCGACCCGGTCAACGGGGCGCGGGACACCGCCTGGATCGGCCGCTGGCTGGACGTCGCCAATGAGCTGGGGGCGGAGAATGCCCGCATCATTGCCGGCAAGCAGCCGTACTCGCCCGAAACGCTGGAGCGGTCCGTGGCCGGCTTCCGCGAACTGATCGCGCGCAATGCCGGGTCGCCGTTGCGGCTCGTGACCGAAAACTGGTTCGACCTGCTCTCGACGCCCGCGGCGGTAAACGCGCTGCTCGACCGTCTCGAGGGCGAGGTTGGGCTGCTTGCCGATTTCGGCAACTGGGGCGGGCCGGGGAAATACGAGGACCTGGCCGCGATCTTCCCGCGCGCCGAGCTCTGCCACGCCAAGGCCAGCTTTGCCGACGGGCAGCTCGACGAGGCGGACTATGGCGACTGCGTCGGCGTGGCCGAGAGCGCCGGCTATATCGGCCCCTACACCCTGATTTTCGATGCGGACCATCCGCACGAATGGACAGGGCTGGCGGCGGAGCGGGACTTCATACTTTCCCGCCTCGGCTGAATTTCCATAGCGCTGGAAGCCAGTTATTAACACGCGCGTGGCAGACTGACCGCATGGCCAAACCGCGTGTGAAACTTGGGGCGAATGCGCCTGTGCGTCTCTCCGAGACGGCAGGCGAGGGTTTGGCCCTTCTCGACGCCGCGCCCCTGGGCATGCTGGTGCTCGATGAGGCCGGGCGGACGCTCTACGCCAATGCGGCATTCTCCGCCATGACGGGCCATGTGCTGCCGCTTGCCGACGACTTTGCGTTTCTCCAGACGATCCACGCCGACGATACGACGCCGGTCCGCCTGCAGCTCGAGCGCCTGGTTCGGGGCGAGGTGGAGACCCTGCGCGGGGAGCACCGCCTGATGCACGCCGATGGCGGCACGCTCTGGGTGATGCTGGCCGCGTCTCGCCTGCCGGGTGCCCAGCCGCGCGTCATCGTGCAACTGACCTCCATCGAGCTGCAGAAAAAGGCCGAGGAAGCGCTGGCCTATTCCGAGAGCCGCTGGAACTTCGCTCTCGAGGGCGCGCGTCAGGGCGTGTGGGACCACGACATCCGCACCGACACCATGTTCTATTCGCGCATGTGGCGCCGCATGCGCGGCATTCCGGCCGACGAGGTGGTCGGCAAGGACCACCAGAAGCAGTGGCTCTCCCGCGTCCACCCCGATGACCATGTCCGCGTGCTGCACGAAATCGAGCGGCAGGATCGGGGCGACGAGGATTTCGAGGCGCTCGAATACCGGGAAATGACGCGGGACGGGCGCTACATCTGGATTCTCAGCCGTGGCCGTCCGGTGGAATGGGATGCGGATGGCAATCCGGTCCGGACCATCGGCACCGATACCGACATCACCTATCTCAAGACGATCGAGCAGGAACTCGCCAGCGAAAAGGAACGGCTGCGCATCACGCTGGACGCCATGGCGGACGGCATGATCGCCACTGACGCCCAAGGCAATGTGGTGTTCCTCAACCCGGCAGCAGAAGCGCTGATCGGCAGACGCGCGGAAGAGATCAGGGGCCGCCCGGCCCAGGACGTGTTCTGCCTGCGCCACGAAATGACCGGCCTGCCCATCCCCTGTCCGGTGCGCCGGTGTCTGGAGACGCACCAGACGGTGCGTAGCGACGATGACGCGCAACTGCTGCACGCCGACGGCGCCCTGCGTGACATCCGCTGCATGGCCTCTCCCGTTACCATGCCCGACGGGACGCTTTCGGGCGTGGTGCTGGTGTTCCAGGACGTCACGCAAAGCCGCGCGCTGCAGCGCGAACTGGCCCATTCGGCTGCGCACGACCCACTGACGGGCTTGCCGAACCGCGCCGCCTTCGAGCGCGGCATGGCGGCCGCAATCGCGACGGCCACCAGCGGAACCCGCTCGCACGGCCTCGTCTATATCGACCTTGACCGCTTCAAGCCGGTCAATGACACGGCCGGGCACGCCGCCGGGGACGCGCTGCTCAAGCAGGTGGCGCGCACCATCCGCGAGTGCTGCCGCAGCCACGACGTGGCCGCCCGCATCGGCGGCGACGAATTTGCGGTGATCCTGGAAGGATGTCCCCCGGCCAATGCCCGCCTCATCGCCGAAAAGATCGTGCGCGCCATCGGTTCCCTGATCTTCACCTGGTCGGGGCGCGACTATCGCATCGGCGCCAGCGCCGGCGTCACCCAGATCAGCGCCGAGCCCGCCTCGCCGCTGGGCTTCCTGGGGGAAGCCGACGCTGCCTGTTATTCGGCCAAGAGCGCGGGGCGGGGCCGGGTGGTGGCGTTCCGCGACATGCTTGGTCCCGAGCAGCGCCGGGACTAACGCCCGCTCAGCTCGAGGGAGAGTAGGTCTCTTCGCAGAGCGCGATGAAGCCGCGCATGGCCGCGGACATCGGGCTCGATTTGCGCCGGGCCACCAGCAGCTTGCGCATCGCCCAGGGCTCGGCCAGCGGTGCGCAGACCAGATCGGTTCCGGCCAGCAGGTGTAGGCTCGTCGAACGCACGAAGCCCAGGCCAAACCCGGCTTCCACCATCCGCACCAGTGCCGGAAAACTCTCGACCCGCAGCGCCTCTTCGAGCTTCTTTCCGGTTTTCGACGCGGCTTCTACCAGGAGCCGGTCGAGCGAGCCGGCATGATGGACGCCCACGATCGGGTGCGGCAGCACATCGGCAAACGGCAGCGCCTTGCGCGGATCGATCTGCGGCGCCAGCGGGTGTTCGGGCGGCGCCAGCACCCAGATACGCTCATCCTCGAACGGGCGGATGTCGAAACGCGAAAAATCGTAATTGTCCGAGACGATGGCGATGTCGGCCTGGCCTTCGTCCAGCGCAAGAAGCGCCTTTGCCGCCCCCATTTCTCCGATGGAGAGGGAAATGCCGGGGTGCTTTTGCGCAAAGCGCGCCAGCAGTTCCGGGAGCCGCCCCGTCAGCGCCGAACTGGTGCAGGCGAGCCTGAGGCTGCCTTTTTGCCCGGAGCTGAAATCGGCCATCACCGCGTCCAGGTCGGCAATGGCACGCAGGACTCCCCGGCAGCCTTCGGCATAGGCTTCCCCGGCCCGCGTGAGGCGAACCCCATGCGCCGAGCGGTCGAACAGCACCACGCCCAGCCGTGCCTCGAGGTCCGATACGCGCCGGCTCACCGCCGAGGATGCAATGCCTTCGCGCTCGGCGGCGCGGCCGATCGAGCCGGTTTCGGCCAGAAGCAGGATCAGGCGGGCAGTGACGCTGTCGAATGGGGCCAAGGGCGGTTCTCCTCGGCCGCACCTTAGGCGGGGTCGGTGCGCCGCAGAAGGGGGCAGCTTCGTTTTGCGGCCCTGCCCCACAGCTTTAGCCGCCGGAAAGGAGTATCAGGCCGCGCCCGAGGTAGAAGAGGCCGATCCCCGTCACCACCCAGCGGGTCCAGCGGCGGAAACCGTCATCGGTGAGCTTTTGCAGGATGCGATAGCCCACCTGCGTGCCCGCCACGGCAAAGGGGGCGGCGATGATGACGAGGAGCCAGTCATTGGCGGCCATGGCCGAGGCGGTCGCCCCGTAAAATACCACCTTGGCCGCGTGCGACACCACTTGCGTGGCCGCCTTGGTGGCGATCACCCGGCGCCGGTCCATTTGCGTGCGGATAAAGAAGATGTCGACCGTGGGGCCCGAGACGCCCACCGCCAGGTTCAGCCCGCCTCCCAGGAGCCCGCAGAAAAAGGCGTGATGGGGCTTGCTGGCGTCGAGCGCGAGCCATTCGCGCGGGATCCAGACGAGGATCGGCATGAGACCGATGGCCAGGCACACCGTCGGCAGGTCGGGCGTGTAGCGCACGATCCAGAGCACGATGGCCGCCGCCACCAGGCCCCCGCAGATCATGCCCAGGATGCGCCAATCGATGAAGGCGCGGGAGAAATAGGCCCGCGACCCGTTGGCGACGATCTGGATCGCCCCCTGCACCGCGATGGCCGTCGCCACCGGAAGCAGCGCCAGGAGGGCGGCCAGCAGCAAGAGGCCCCCGGCCATACCGAAAACACCGGACAAGGTGGACGTGCAGAATACGGCGAGCGCCACGAAGGCGCCGATAAGGAATGCGGTCATGGCGGAACGGTCCTCGCCCCAACATGTTGACCGCATCGACCCGCGCCCGCCAGGCCGCATCCGGCATGGGGCCTTGCCGGTGTCATCGCAATGTCACGCAATGATGCTGGACTGGGAAGTTTGCGAATTTTGCGCAGTTAGCATCTTGAATGGCAGTTTATTTGCGCCTTTTATAGGCAACGCGAGTTTGATTTGCCCGTTTACCGGCCGACGGTTCCTCCCCGCCTCCCTGACGGGTGCCATTTTTTGACGTCTGGATACTCCCTTGACCACCTTCAAGGCTGGCCGCGATCGTTCGCGCGGCGATGCTCATGCCCACCTGGCCGCCGCTCACGCCGGTAAGGGCCAAAAACCGCTCCGGCGCATCACTGCCTATTCGTTGCGGCACGGATGGCAGGCGAGCTTTGCCATCGGCGCCACCATCATTGCTGCGGTGCTGCAGCTGACCATTCCCCGGCTGCTCGGCCATGCGGTCGACCAGGCGCAGAACGTCCTGACGACGGCCGATGCCCGGGCGCAGGAGGCACTGGTCTGGACCGCCCTGACTCTGCTTTCCGTTTCGGTGGCGCGCGGCCTCTTCACCCTCATCCAGAACTATTTCGGCGAGTCGGTGGGCCACCATGTAGGGTATGAGCTGCGCCTGGCCTTCTATGACAAGGTGCAGAAGCTCTCCTATTCCTACCACGACAAGATGCACTCGGGCGATCTCATCACCGTGGGCCTGCTCGATCTCGACGGCCTGCGCATGTTCTTCTCCACCGGCTTCGTGCGCACCATCCTGCTCACCATCCTCATCGGGGTCGGGGCGTGGTTCCTGTTCACCACCGACGTGCTGCTGGCCTTTCTGGCGCTGAGCTTCGTGCCGTTCGTCGCCTGGCGCTCGTCGGTCGCCCAACTCACCCTGCGCGCGACCTGGCTGATGCTGCAGGAAAAGCTGTCGGTATTGACCCGGGTGATGGAGGAGAACCTGGGCGGCATCCGCGTGGTGCGCGCCTTCTCGGGTGGCAAGTACGAGCTCAACAAGTTCGACGCCGCCTCCAAGGAGGCGCTGGCCCTGTCGCACCAGCGTGTCCAGGTGCGCGTGCGCAACACCTCGATGATGACGCTGTCCTTCTTTACCGCCATGGGCCTCGTGCTCTGGTTCGGCGGCAGCAAGGTGATCGCGGGCGAGATGAGCATCGGCACGCTGGCGAGCTTCCTCACCTTCATGACCATCCTGCAGATGCCGGTGCGCCAGCTTGGCCTGATGGTCAATTCCTACGCCCGCGCTTCCACCTGCGGCGAGCGCTTCTTCGGCTTTCTCGATGCGCCCATCGAGATCGAGGACAAACCGGGCGCCGCGCCGCTCACCGTCACCGACGGCACGTTGCGCTTTGAAGATGTCAGCTTCACCTATCCCGGGGCCAACCGCCCCACGCTCGATGGCGTCAGCTTCGAGGGGTACGCCGGGCAGACCATCGGCATCGTCGGCGCGCCGGGCAGCGGCAAATCCACGCTCGCCCACCTCATCCCGCGCTTTTACGATGTGACGGGCGGCCGCATCACCATCGACGGCCAGGATGTCCGCGACGTGACGCTGGAGTCCCTGCGCCGCTCGGTGGCCGTGGTGCAGCAGGACACGTTCCTCTTCACCACCACCATCCAGAACAACATCGCCTATGGCGACCCCTGGGCCAAGGAGCGCAAGATCGAACGCGCGGCCGAAAGCGCGCAACTGCACAACTACATCATGGGCCTGCCCGCCGACTACGAGACGGTGGTGGGCGAGCGCGGCGTGTCGCTTTCGGGCGGCCAGCGGCAGCGTCTCTCCATCGCGCGCTCCCTGGTGCTCAAGCCCGCCGTCATGGTGTTCGACGATTCGACGGCCGCCATCGATGCCGGCACCGAACACCGCATCCGCTCGGCCATGCGCCGCTACGCCAAGGACCGGGTGACGCTGATCATCGCCCATCGGCTTTCCTCGCTCATGCATGCCGACATGATCCTCTTCCTTGAGGACGGGCAGATCGTCGAGCGCGGAACCCATGCCGAGCTCCTGGCGCAGGGCGGCCGCTACAAGGCGCTCTACGACCTCCAGACGCGCCCAACCGACGACATCGACGTCGAGATCGACGCCGACATCGAAAGGGCTGCCCAATGAGCACTCCCATGCACGCCACTGCTCCCATGGCCAATGACGAGGAGCGCGAGACCGCGACCTATCCCGGCCAGCGCCCGCCGCATGCTTCCGTCGGCAGCCACCGCATCGAGGAAGAGGTGTTCGGCAACGCCTATGATCCGCAGACGGTGCGCCGGATCTGGGCCTATGTGCGGCCCTATCGCAGGAAAATCTACCTTTCGGTCGCGGCTGTGCTCATCTTCACGGCCACGCAATTGGCCATTCCGCTCATCATCGGCCGCGCCATCGACACCGGCATGGTGGCCGGTGGCGACATGCAGGCGCTGGTTGGAGCCGTCATCGCCTTCGCCATCGCGGTGCTGCTCAATTTCGGCGCTTCCTATGTGCAGGAAACGCAGGTGGGCGAGGTCGCAGAGAACGTGCTGTTCGACATGCGCCGCGCCATGTTCGCCCAGCTCCAGCGCGTGTCGCTGAGCTTCATGGACAAGACCGAAGTCGGGCGCCTGATGAGCCGCCTGCAGGGCGACGTCAATTCCATGCAGGAGTTTCTCGAAACCTCGGTCATCTCGGTGGGCGATATCGTGCTTCTGGTGGGCATCGTCGTGGTGCTGCTCAGCCTTGATCCTGGCTTGGGCCTTTTGACGATGGTCACCATGCCCATCCTCTTCGTGGTGCGCATCTTCTGGCTGCCGCGCGCCAAGCGGGCCTTCTGGGCGGCGCACGAAACCAATTCGCTGACCGCCGGGGCCATGGCCGAAGGCATCAACGGCGTGCGCACGGTGCAGAACCTCGACCGCCAGCAGGTCAATTTCGACCTCTATGACGACAAGGCCTATCACAACCTCGAAAACCAGCTGACGGGGTCGAAATACGCTCAGGTCATGGTGCCCATCGTCGATACGCTGACCGGCATCTCCATGGCGACGGTGGTGATCGTGGGCGGCAACATGGTGCTGAACGGGACGCTGCAGGTGGGTGTCATCGTCACCTTCCTCTTCTACATCCAGCGCTTCTTCGATCCGATCCGCTCGCTCACCATGCAGTATTCGATCATGCAGCGCGCCATGACCTCGGGCCGTCGCATTACCGAAGTGCTCGACCTGCCCGTGACGATCGCCGACAAGCCGAACGCCGTGACGCTGACGAGCGACATGGATGGCTCGGTCGAGTTCCGCAACGTCGTCTTCGGCTATGATCCGAAGCGCCCCGTGCTCAAGAACGTGTCCTTCAAGGTCAACCCTGGCGAAACGGTCGCGCTCGTCGGTCCCACTGGCTCGGGCAAGACCAGCGCCATGGCGCTCGTCCATCGCTTTTACGAGGTGCAGGAGGGTGCGGTGATTGTCGGCGGCCACGACGTGCGCGACGTGACGCAGGACAGCCTGGGCGCCGAAGTCGCCATGGTGTTGCAGGAGCCGTTCCTCTTCACCGGCACGATTTTCGAGAACATCCGCTACAACAAGGCGGGCGCCACCCTCGACGACGTCGTCACCGCCTCCAAGGCCGTGGGCGCGCACGAGTTCGTCGAGCGCCTGCCCGAGGGGTACAATACCGTGCTTGAACAGCGCGGCTCGAACCTGTCGCTCGGCCAGCGCCAGCTTTTGAGTTTTGCGCGGGCGCTTGTGGCCGACGCGAAGATCCTGGTATTGGACGAAGCCACGGCCAATATCGACAGCTATACCGAGCGGCAAATCCAGAAGGCGCTGGAAATCCTGCTGCGCGGCCGCACCGGCATGGTCATTGCCCACCGTCTCGCCACCATCCGCGGCGCCGACCGGATCATCGTGCTGCAGAACGGCGAAAAGATCGAGGAAGGCAACCACGACCAGCTCATGGAATTGGGCGGGCTCTATTCCAGGCTCTACAACATGAACTACGCCAGCTTCGACGACATCCCCGACGACCTTGTCGCCCAGGCCAACGCCAAGGCGTCTAGCACCTGATCTTCTCCGGGGCTCTGGCTGTCTCCCGACCCGCGCCCCTAGGGACCGAGGGTGGGGTGGGGCCACACCCACCGGCGTCACCCCACCGTCACCACCCGGCTCGTCCGGTGGTCCATCTTTCGGGGAACATGGATTGCCCGGACAAGCCGGGCAATGACGAAGGACATGAGTCCCTTTTCGCCCGGCTACTTTACCCCATCCAGTTCCGGGTAGATCAAGGCCGAGCACTGCCGGTTGTTGGCGTCGAGCTTGGCCTGGTCACCGGCTGAGACGAGGCCGCTATAGATCGGCTCCCAGAGATTGTCCCGCTCGACGCCCTCCAGGCCGCACTGGCAATAGGTCGTGCACAGATCGGGCGAGGTGCCACCGGCTTCGCAGGTGGATTGGCACGAGCGCAGGAAATCGGCCTCGCGGCCGCTCTGCTGCGTGTCCATGACCAGCGAGAGCGGATAGACGATGCCCAGCAGCAGAGGCTGGTGCAAAAGGTAGATGAGAAGGCTCCAGCGCCCGAGAAAGGCGAGCCCGCGTCCGAGGCGTCCGGGCCGGATTTCGGCGAGCCGGGCGCGCAGGGCGCTTGCGTCGACCAGCCGCATCGCCAGCACGCCCAGAAGCACCACGCCGAGCCAGGGAAAGACGGGCACGAGGTCATTGGCCGGTGGCGCCTCTGTCCAGAAGCCGATCCAGGACGTGATGCGCCGGTTGAAGAAGGGGTTGGAGAAAACCTGGGGCAGGCCGATGATCACGGCGGCGACAGCGCCCGTGAGCCATAGCGGCGTAAAGAGGAACGGCAGCGCCAGGAGGCTCAAAAGCGCGATTGCGTGCAACACGCCGAAATAGACAAAGCTGGTGGGGAAGGTGAACCAGGTGCCGATGGTGATCAGCGCCGCGCCCGCCACCACGAATGCCCAACGCCGCCAGAACGCCCCCCAGCGGATGGCCCGCCCGTGGCCCAGCACCAGACCCACGCCGACCAGAAACATGAAGGCGAACAGGATGGTGCGCGCAAAGAAGACCCAGACCGGGTCGTACCCGACATCGACCGGGATGAAGCGGAAATAGGAGAGGTCCCAGCCCAGGTGATAGACCGCCATGGCGATGATGGCGACGCCGCGGAGGATGTCGATGATGGCGAGGCGCGGGCGTTTTTCGTGTAGCGGATGGATCAAGCTACCCCCTCATCCGGCGCTGCGCGCCACCTTCTCCCCGAGGGGGAGAAGAATAGGCCGGTACGCGGCTCCACCACCGAGAAAGGTGGGAAGCGTGGAACAAGTAGCGGTCGAACTCACTGATCAGTCACCTGCATAGCCCGACACCACCGCCAGAAACGCCTCGCCGTAGCGGTCGAGCTTGCCCTGGCCGACGCCGGGGAGGTTCAGCATGTCGTGCGGATGCGTCGGCCGGGCGACGGCCATGGCGCGCAGCGTCGCGTCGTGGAAGATGACATAGGGCGGCACGCCCTGCGACTTGGCGATGCGCAGCCGTTCTTCGCGCAGGGCATCGAAGAGGCCTTGCGCGTGCGCCGGAACATCGACCGACCGCGCCAGCTGGCGCCGAACCTCGACCGACTTTTTCGGCCGGTCCTTGCGCAGGATGACGGTCTGTTCGCGCCGGAACACCGCGTGCGCCGCTTCCGAGAGCATCAGGGCGCCGTGATTGGCGTGGTCGACCAGCACGAGGCCCATCGCCGTCAGCTGGCGCAAGACCGATTGCCAGGCCTTGGCATCGAGCTCGCGTCCCTGCCCGAAGACCTTCTGGTGCTGGTGGCCGAAGCGCTGGACCTTTTCGGTTTCCTTGCCGAGCAGCACGTCGATCACATGCGCCGCGCCGAACCGTTGCCCGGTGCGGTAGATGCCGGCCATCGCCTTGATCGCCGCTTCCGTGCCGTCCCAGCTTTCCACGGGCGAGCGGCAGGTATCGCAATTGCCGCAAGGGCCGGGATAGGTCTCGCCGAAATGGGCAAGGATGGCCTGGCGGCGGCAGGAGGCGGTTTCGCAGACCCCAAGGAGAGCATTGAGCTTGCTGTGCTCGAGGCGCTTCACCTCGTCGGGGGCGTTGCCCTCGTCGATCATCCGGCGGCGCTGCACCACGTCGGCCATGCCATAGCTCATCCAGGCATCGGCCGGCTGCCCGTCGCGGCCTGCGCGCCCGGTTTCCTGATAATAGGCCTCGATGGACGAGGGCAGGTCCATATGCGCCACATAGCGCACGTCCGGCTTGTCGATGCCCATGCCGAAGGCAACGGTGGCGACAAGGCAGAGGCCTTCGTCCTTGAGGAACGCGTCCTGGTTGGCACTGCGGAGCTGGGGGCTCATCCCGGCGTGGTAGGGCAGGGCCCTGATGCCTTTGCCCGAGAGCCAGTCGGCCACGTCCTCGACCTTGGCGCGGGAGAGGCAATAGACGATGCCGCTTTCGTTCTTGTGGCTGGCGAGGAATTGCAGCAATTGCTCGCGCGGCTTGTCCCGCTCGACGATCGAATAGGAGATGTTGGGCCGGTCGAAACTGGTGGTGAAGACCCGCGCCTGTTCGAGCCCCAGCCGCTCGATGATATCGGCCCGCGTGGTGGGATCGGCCGTGGCGGTCAGCGCAATGCGCGGCACGCCGGGAAAAAGTTCGACCAGATGAATGAGTTCCCGATATTCCGGGCGAAAATCGTGCCCCCACTGGCTCACGCAGTGCGCCTCGTCGATGGCGAAGAGCGCAATGTCGACGCCCGAGAGCATGTTGGCAAAGCCCGAGGTCGCGACGCGCTCAGGCGCCACGTAGAGGAGGTCGAGTTCGCCCCGCCGCAACTGTCGGCGCACCTCGGCGGCCTCTTCGGCACTGAGCGAGGAATTGAGCGCTGCCGCGGCGACACCGGCTTGCCTTAGCGCCTCGACCTGGTCGCGCATCAAGGCGATCAGCGGCGAGATGACGATGCCGACGCCGTGCCTGCAGATGGCGGGGATCTGGTAGCACATCGACTTGCCGGCGCCGGTGGGGAACAGCACCACGGCATCGCCTCCGGCCACCACGTGATCAACCACTTCGCCCTGCTGGCCGCGAAAGGATTTGTGGCCAAAAATCTCGCGCAAGGCATCGAGCGGGCCGAGGCGCTCGGCTCGATGGGGCGAAAACAGATCAAAGGACTCAAGCGCTTCCACGGCACCCTTGAATCACGCGGGCGCAGGGGTGGCAACCAGGAGCCGCGCAGTTTGCACCGGCCGGGGCGCTCACTTTAACTTGGGAATAGGCGAAGGGCACGGCACGGGTGGGACAGAGGCTCGGCTGCCAATTCGTTGGCCGGAGCGGGAAACCGGAAAAACCATCTCCGTTCCTCGATACCACCGGGTCCGGTTGACGCGCACCGGCCTTCGCCTTGACAACGGAGCATATGCCGATGGGTTGCCACCTCACGGCGCCGCAGGGGAACCGAGGGGCCGGCTGAGGTAGCGCGATCCTGCCTCCACGAACCGCCAGGGAGTCTCGACGCCCTTGGAAATCCCGATCCTTGTGCCCGTCCTGACCTCCGCCGGGGTGGGCGGGGCGAGGAGGCGAAAGGGCGGCTGGTCGAGCGCCAGGCCATCGTGTCCCAGGTTAATCCCGAGCGCCTGCGCCAGCTTGCCCGGCCCCGAGCAGAGCTGCCGCTCCCCGACGGCGCCGCGCCTTTGGTGCATGGCCGCGAGGTTCTCGGTGGGCTGCAGCGCCCGGATCAGCACGGCGCTGCCGGGGCGGCACACGAAATTGAGGCAGAAGTGGATGCCGTAAATCTTGTAGACATAGGCGTGCCCCGGTTCGCCAAACATCACCCGGTTGCGCAGCGTCGGTCCGCGGAAGCTGTGCGAGGCGGGGTCCTGTTCGTCATAGGCTTCGACCTCGACGATACGGCCACCTGCTCCGGCAAACAGCAGGGTCGTGCCGATCAGGGCTGGGGCAACCTCGGTCACGGGTCGGTCGAAAAAGGCGGAGGGAATCACGTCGGGTCTGGTCATGGATGAAGGCTAGCGCAAAGCTGCTGGCCCCACATCGATTGGACGCGAACAGCGAACGAACTCTTCGGGGCAGTTCCCTTTTTACACCGGCCTGATGGGGCTACATCAGGGGCACGCTTGAAAATGGAGGTCGACATGATCGACGCATCTGTCCAGACCAATGTCAAATCTGAGCCCATCCTGCCGCTGACGACGCGCCTCGGGCCCGTGCATCTTGCCGTCACCGACCGCACGCGGGCGCTCGCCATCTGGCAGGACGTGGTGGGGCTCGATCTTCTGTCGGAAGAGGGCAACCAGCTGACGCTGGGCGCCGGCAAGACGCCGCTCATCGTCCTTGAAACTGGGGCAATCCGGCCCGTGGTGCCGCGCTCGATCGGGCTCTACCACGTCGCCATCCACGTGCCTCGCCGGGCCGACCTGGCGCAACTGGCGGTGCGGGCGCTGCAGCGCAAGGTGCGCATCGCGCCGACCGACCACCTCGTTTCCGAAGCCATCTATCTCTGGGATCTGGATGGCAATGGCATCGAGATCACCTTCGAGACCCCCTGGCGCGGCACGCTGGGCGACCCTGACAAGGGCCAGAGCTATGCCGTGACGACGGAGGGCAAGCCGCACTCCGGCCGGGACCCCATCGACCTGGAGGGCCTCCTGGGCGAGCTTGGGCCGGACCCGGTAATCGAGGCACGCATGCCGGAGGGAACGCGCATCGGGCATGTGCATGTCCATGTGGGCGATCTCGGCCGGGCCATGGAGTTTTACCGCGACGTGCTCGGCTTTGCCGGGTTCCTGCTCATCCACTCCTTTGGGATGGGCGATGTGGGGCTCGACTACATGCCTCATACCCTGGCCTTCAACATCTGGTCGGGACCCGATGCGAAGCTCCCGCCCGCAGGGTCGGCCGGCCTGCGCTGGTTCACCATCGTACTGCCCGAGGAGGCGAGCCTCGAGGCGCTGCTCGGGCGGTTGCGGCAGGCGGGTGCGCCCGTCGAAGCCCTGCAGGATGGTTTCGAAACGCAGGATCCGTTCGGCAATCGCATCCGGCTGCAGGTGGGGCGCTAGCGCGGATCGCCGCCCCTGGGCTTGACCCGGGGGCTTTGCCCTTGAATGGTGCCGCGACAAGTTCAGTGCCCTCGGGTCGAGCCCGAGGTGACGCTTCTGTGAATTGGAGACATGCATGCAGGGACCACAGGCCATCATCCAGTTCTGGTTCGTGGATCACGGCAAGCAGGACTGGTTTGGCGGCAAGCCGGAGTTCGATGCCGAACTGGCCGAGGCGTTCGGCAACCTTCATCCGCAGATCGCGGCGGGCGAGGCGTGGTCCTGGCGGGTGACGCCGGAGGGGCGGCTGGCCGAGATCGTCGCGCTCGACCAGTTTTCGCGCCAGCTCCACCGCGGCCGGGCCGAGGCCTTTGCGCAGGACAGGATGGCGCTGGCGCTGGCGCAGGAAGCGATATCACAAGGCGCAGACGATGCCGTGGATCGCGCATGGGCCGCGTTCTTCTACCTGCCCTTCATGCATTCGGAATCACTGGTCATCCAGGAGGAAGGGGTGCGGCTCTATACCCAGCACGGGGATCCGGACAACCTCGATTTCATGCTCAAGCACCGCGACACCATCGCGCGGTTCGGCCGCTTCCCGTTTCGCAACGCGGCGCTGGGGCGGCAGAGCACGGCGGAAGAACTGGCCTATATGCGCGAGCAGGGCGACCGCTCGTTTTGATCGGCGGGCGGTAGCTGCACCGCAACCTTCGCCCGGCGGCCCCCGTTCACCGAGGTGGAGGAGCATCGCCATGGATTTATCGCCCTATATCTGGCTGATCGCCGTGACGGTCGGCGTGGTCATCCTCGGCGCCGTCATGAGCTACGGCCTGTTGCGCAATCGCCGTCGCACCCTCGCCGAGAAGGTGCTGACAGAGGTGGAGACCAAGCGCGAGTACGCGCGGGAAGACGCCGACCATCGATAAGCAAAGGGCGCCCAGCGGGCGCCCTTTTCGTATCAGGCCACGAGGCCCTTGGTCAGTTCCAGCGCCTGCCGCTCGAACAGGCGCCGGTAGATGCCGCCCTTGAGCCGGATCAGCGCGTCGTGGTCGCCCTCCTCGACGATACGGCCCTTGTCGAACACCAGCAGCCGATCGAGAGCCCGGACCGTCGAGAGACGGTGCGCGATCACCAGCGTCGTGCGCCCGACCATCAAGCGCTCCATCGCCTGCTGGATCATGACCTCGCTCTCGCTGTCGAGGCTGGACGTGGCCTCGTCGAGGATCAGGATCGGCGCGTCGGCGAGGAAGGCCCGGGCGATGGCAACGCGCTGGCGCTCGCCGCCCGACAGCTTGACGCCACGCTCGCCCACCATCGTCTCGTAGCCCTTGGGCAGGGACACGATGAAGTCGTGGGCGTTGGCTTGGCGCGCCGCTTCCACGATCTCCGCACGGCTGGCAGATGGCCGGCCATAGGCGATGTTCTCGGCCAGCGTGCGGTGGAACAGGATGGGCTCCTGCTGCACGATGGCGATCTGACCGCGCAGCGAGGCCTGCTGCACATCGGCGATGTTCTGCCCATCGATCAGGATGGCGCCGTCGTTGACGTCATAGAGGCGCTGGATCAGCTTGACGAACGTCGTCTTGCCCGAGCCCGAATGCCCCACGAGCCCCACCCGTTCGCCGGGCCGGATGGTCACGGAGAAATCCCGGTACAGCGGCGTCGGATGCGCGCCATACTGGAAGGTGACGCGATCGAACACGATCCCGCCATCACCGATGCTGATCGGCCCGGCGTTCCTGCGATCTTCGATCCCCAGCTTCTGGGCATAGAGATTGACCAGTTCCTCCATGTCGTTGACCGAGCGCTGCAGGTTGCGGATGTGCTGGCCCACGTCGCGCAGGTGTCCCGAGAGCAGGAAGAACATGGTCAGCACGAAGGCGATGTCGCCCGGCGTCGCCTGGCCCTGCGACCACAGCCAGATGGCAAGACCGAGAATGGCGGTCTGCATGATGACCATCATCAGGCCCTGCATGCCGCCATTGAGCGTGCCGCGCTTCCAGGTGCGGCGGGTTCGGCTGTCCCACTTGCCCACCACGCCCTTGAGGCGGTCTTCCTCGCGCGTTTCGGCGCCAAAGGCCTTGACCACCGAATTGCAGCTCACCGCATCGGCCAGTGCGCCACCCATGCGGGTATCCCAGGCATTGGCCAGCGTCGCCGCCGGGGCCACGAAGCCGGTAGACAGCGCAACGGTCACGGCGATGTAGACGATCGATCCCACACCCACCAGCAGCCCCATGGCCGGCCAGAACGAACCGAGGATGATCGTGGCTCCGATCAGCATGATGGTCGAGGGCAAGAGGGCGACCAGCAGGGTGTCGTTCAAAAGGTCCAGGGCCCACATGCCGCGCGTGATCTTGCGCACGGTCGAGCCGGCAAAGCTGTTGGCGTGCCAGTCGGTCGAAAAACGCTGCACCCTGTGGAAGGCGCTGGAGGCGATCTCGCCCATCATGCGCAGCGTGAGGGCGATGATGTTGAAGAACACGAACTGCCTCAGCACCACCGACGACAGGTAGAGCACCGACATGATGGCAAAGGCGGTGAGCGCCGCAGCGATAGCCTCGTTCTGGCTGCCGCCGCTGGCCACGGCGTCGACCAGCCGGCCGGCGAAAAGCGGGCTCAACGCTTCGGCCATGGTGGCCAGCAGCACCAGAATGGCGATGGTGGTGACGCGCCAGGGCTGGCGGCGCCAGTGACGGAAAGCAAAGCCCAGCACGTTGCGAAAGGCATCGGCGCGGAAATCGAGTTTCTTGCGACTCATTGGTGTTGCCGGTGCCGTTGTCCGGCCACCGGTTCCTCGAGAAGGATCATGAAAGACGCAATGCGACCGGGCGATGAACGGCTCAAGGGCCGGTCGACTGCGATGAAGAGGGAATAAGACCGCTGAGGGTCAGGTGCGGCCTGCGCCCGAAGGCGACCGCACGGGCCGAGGCGTCAACCTCGGCGCGGATCAGCGGGAGACGCGAAAATCAATGCTGGCATGCAACGCCTCCCCGTGTCCTGAAATAAAAGCGGCGAACGGTTTGTAGCCAAACCGTTCGCCGTTGCCAATGGTGGATGTGGCGCAATGCCGCAAGTGATGCGGATGTGCCACAGTCGCCCCGCAGCACCGCCATTGGCCGCGCGCGGACACGCCGGATCGGCGTCTCCTCTCTTCCGCGCGAACCTTGTTAGTTCGGCTTGAGCGCACCCGGTGCCACGAGCCCACGCGTGCGCAGCTGCGCAATCGCCAGCGCCAGGCTGAAGAGGCCGAACATGCCGACAGAGACGGCGATAACGATAATGGTGGTGGTTTCCATGTGAGCCCCCGAGATCTGGTGCTCCTCATGTGACGCAACTGTCCGGCTTCGCTCCTTGATCCAGGTCAAGTTCATTTGCGATTCTTGCCGGGTGGCGCATCCCCGCGCGCGGGGATAGGCTCCGCCCAATCGATTCAAGAGCAAGAAGGCAACGCCCCGTGAGCAATTCTCCCATCGATCCTGCAAAACTCGACAAGCTCGGCGAAGTCGCCATCAAGGTTGGCCTGCAGCTGGCCGAGGGCCAGGACCTGATCATCACCGCGCCAATGACGGCGGCGCCGCTGGTGCGGCGGATCACCGAGCACGCCTACAAGGCCGGCGCCGGCCTCGTCACCACCATCTATTCGGACGAGGAAGCGACCCTGGCGCGCTACCGCTACGGCAATGACAAGAGCTTTGATCGGGCCGCCGGCTGGCTCTATTCGGGCATGGCCGAAGCCTACAAGAACAACGCGGCGCGCCTCGCCATCTCGGGCGACAACCCGATGATGCTGGCCAACGAAGACCCCGAAAAGGTGTCGCGCGCCAACCGCGCCAATTCGGCGGCCTACCGGCCCGCGCTCGAGATGATCACCGGCTTCGCCATCAACTGGAACATCGTCTCCTACCCCACGCCGAACTGGGCCAAGCTCGTGTTCCCCAACGACCCGGAAGACATTGCGGTGGGCAAGCTGGCCGACGCCATCTTCAAGGCCTCGCGCGTCGATCAGGATGACCCCATCGCGGCCTGGAAGGCGCACAACGCCAACCTCAAGGCGCGCTGGACCTGGCTCAACGGCAAGAAATTCTCCGCCCTCAAATATACCGGCCCCGGCACCGATCTCACGGTCGGGCTTGCCGACGGGCACCGCTGGAAGGGCGGCGCTTCGGAGGCCAAGAACGGCATCACCTGCAATCCCAATATCCCCACCGAAGAAGTGTTCACCACGCCCCACCGCCTGCGTGTGGAGGGCACGGTGGCGGCGACAAAACCGCTCTCGCACAATGGCACGCTGATCGAGAACATCCAGGCGCGCTTCCAAGAGGGGCGTCTGGTGGAGCTCAAGGCGACCAAGGGCGAGAACGTGTTCAACAAGGTGCTCGACACCGACGAGGGCGCGCGGCGCCTGGGCGAAGTGGCGCTAGTGCCGCACTCCTCGCCGATTTCGGCCTCCGGCATCCTCTTCTACAACACGCTCTACGACGAGAACGCCTCGTGCCACATTGCCATGGGCCAGTGCTACGGGGACTGTTTCGAGGGCGGCAAGGAATTGACGCCGGACCAGATTCACGCCCAGGGCGGCAACAAGAGCCTCATCCACATCGACTGGATGATCGGCTCGGACAAGGTCGACATCGACGGCGTCCATGCCGATGGCAGCACCGAACCGGTGATGCGCAAGGGCGAGTGGGCCTTCAGCGTCTGATCGTAAGGGCCGCAGGTGGCCCGCTATTGTCTCGTATTGCCGGGCTTGTCCCGGCATTGCATTTTACAAGCGCTTGGACCACCGGGATAAACCCGGTGGTGACGACGAACGAGAGATGGCCGGACGGCCGCCTCTGGCCAACGGATTTTACTCGCCCTTGATCCTGAGGAAATCGTGGGCGCTCAGCACGATGTTCCGGTCGATTTCGCCAATTTCGTCCTTGTCCTTGCCCTCATAGTCCGCCCCCAGCAGCATCACGCGGATGGCGTTGAGCCGTAACCGACGCTTGTCGTTGCCGCGGACGACGGTCCAGGGCGCCTGCCGGCTGTCGGTCCGTTCCAGCATCCTGTCGCGCGCTTGCGAATAATCGTTCCACTTGTCGAGGGCCTCGAGATCGACGGGAGACAGCTTCCAGGTCTTGAGCGGATCGTGGCGCCGGTCGTGGAAGCGCTTGAGCTGCATTTCCCGCCCGATCGAGAGCCAGAACTTGACGATGCGAATGCCGTCCTTGACCAGCCGGGCCTCGACGTCGGGCACCTCGTCGAGGAAATGTTCGGTCTGCTCGGGGGTACAGAACCCCATCACCGGCTCCACGCCCGCCCGATTGTACCAGGAGCGGTCGAACAGCACCATTTCGCCTGCCGCCGGGAGCCAGTCGATATAGCGCTGGAAATACCACTGCGTGCGTTCCCGATCGTTCGGCTTGGGCAGCGCGGCGATGAAATTGTAGCGGGGGTTGAGGTTTTCCAGGAACCGCTTGATGGTGCCGCCCTTGCCGGCCGCATCGCGTCCTTCGAAGATGAGGACGGTGCGTGTGCCGGCCTCGGCCATGTGCGCCTGATGCTTCACCAACTGCTTTTGCAGCTTGTACATCTGCGTGTCATACTCGTCGCGATCGAGCTTTTCGTCATAGGGGTAGTCGCCCGACTGCAGCGCCGCCTTCTTGATGCTCTTGGGCAGGTCCGGATCGTTGATGTCGAAGCCTTTTATGGGGTCGCTCACGCTGTCTCTCCGTTGTCACAGTGAACGTGCTATGAAGCCGCTCCTTGCGCAAGTGCGGGCAAGGATCAATTGAGCCGGCGGCCCGGAATGGATGACAGCAGCGCGCGACGCGCCTTCGGCCTGCCCAGCCTGATCGGCTTGCGCCTCGGCGCGCAGGCGGCGATCCTTGCGGCGCTGGCGGGGCTGATCCTCGCCTTCGTGCTGCTGGGGAACCTGCGGGTCGATCTCGCCGTGATCGGTTACCTCGTCATGGTTCTGTTCGTCGCCTTCATGCCGCTTCCCATCGCCACCCTTCGTGCCATGGACGGGCCGGAGCTGCTTGCGCCGGCAACCCCGGGCGGCACCGGCGAGCCGCTTTCGGCCCTGGTGGAAGCCCTGGGAGACCCGGCGCTGGTGCTGGATCGCCGAGGCACGGTGTTACATCGCAACAGCGCCGCAGCCCGGCAGTACCCTAGCCTGATGCCGGGGCGGGTGGCGACACTGGCCCTCCGCAATCCCGATTTCATCGCCGCGGTAGACGCCGTGATGCGGCTGGGCGAACCGCGCAGCTTCGAATGGCACGAAATCATCCCGAGCGAGACCTGGGACCGGGTGGTGATCGCCCCTCTGCGCCACGGCGACGTCGATTGGCTGCAGGACGACAACCGGCAGGCGCTGGTGACGGTCCAGAGCCTCACCGAACTCAAGCGCGTCGATGCGCTGCGCAGCGACTTCATCGCCAATGCCAGCCACGAATTGCGCACGCCCCTGGCCTCCTTGCTGGGGTTCATCGATACCCTTTTGGGCCCCGCCGCACGCGACGCCGCGGCCCGAGAGAAGTTTTTGGGCATCATGCGCGGCCAGGCCGAGCGCATGAGCCGGCTGATCGATGATATGCTGAGCCTGTCGCGGATCGAGATGCACCAGCATGTGCGCCCCACCGGGTCGGTCGACCTGCCCGGCCTTCTGCGCGAGGTGCGCGAAGGCCTGCAGGCGCAGGCCAACGCTGCCGGCCTCAAGGTCGTGCTCGACCTGCCCGGCGAGCCGGTCACCGTCACTGGCGACCGCAGCCAGCTTTACGGGGTGTTCGAGAACCTCATCGAAAACGCCATCAAATATGGAAGCGGCGGCCAGACGGTGGAGGTGTCGCTGGTGCCGGTGGATCGGCCCGGCTTCAAGCACCTGGTAAGTGTGGTCGACCACGGCGCCGGTGTGGATGCCGAGCACGTGCCGCGCATGACGGAGCGGTTTTATCGCATCGATGCCGAAGCGAGCCGCAAAAAGAAGGGGACGGGGCTGGGTCTGGCCATCGTCAAGCACACGGTGCAGCGGCATCGGGGGCAATTGTCCATCCGCTCGCGGGTCAACCCCGGCGAAGGGCTGCGCGTCGAGGTTCTGCTGCCTTAGGGTGGGCGCTGTGGCGAGACGGCTGGGCACGTGTGCAAGCCGCTTTTATAAGCCCTGCAAATCAGCTAATGTCCGACAAATGAACACGCGTGCAAGGTTTGTCGAACAGTTTGCAGCGCTCCCTTGGCGGATGGTCGATAGCCACCCCGAGGTGCTTCTGGTCACCTCGCGCATCAGCCGCAAATGGCTGCTGCCCAAGGGGTGGCTCATCAACAGTCTTGGGCCCGCCGGCACGGCGGAGCGCGAAGCCTATGAAGAGGCGGGGATATTGGGTGAAGTCTCTGCCCAGCCCATCGGCTCGTTCCGCTACTTCAAGGTCAGCGGGCGCAACGAAAAACGTCCGGCGCAGGCCATGGTGTTCGGCCTCCGGGTCACCGAAATGCTGAACCAGTGGCCTGAAGCGCATCAGCGGCATCGCGCCTGGTTCTCACCCTCCGACGCGGCGGAAGCGGTCAGCGAACCGACCCTTGCGGCTTTTCTGAGGACCCTGCCCGAGGCGGTGTTCTGCGACACAAGCCGCACCATGCCGGCGCATGTCGCTCAATGGGCTGCCGCCGAATAGATCCGGCGCGTGGCGCGAGCCAGCATGGCGAAGCGCATTCAGTTGACTGAAAAAAAGAAGCTCTCCGTCGGGAGAGCGTGGATTGGGGTGCCGGCCGCCCCCTGCGGAATGAGGGGGCGAGGCTATGCACTGGCCGGTTGCGATCAGCGCTTCTTGCGATCGAGCTGGTGGTAGGCCTTGCGCGAATGGAACTCGCAATAGGGGCCGCTTTCCAAGCTGTGCTGGCCGCAGAAGTAGAAATCCTTGGTCAGCGGGTCGCCAATCGGCCACTTGCAGGTCTGCTCGCTCAACTGCAGCAGGCTCAGGCGCTTGTGCTCGGGAATGAACAATTCCTGGCTGGCGGGGGCGACGTAGAGCTCGGTCTCCATCTCCGGCGCCATGGCAAGAGCCGTTGCGCCCATTACCTGTGGCCGCGGCGTCGTCATGCGCGGCTTGCCGGCATGGCTTGCGCTGCTCATGGTCGCCGCAGGGCTGGCGACGCGGCGGGGCGCCGGCCGGGCTGCCGCCGGCCGCGAGCGGGGCGCCGTGTTGGTAGGCTTGGCCCGGGCTGAAAGCTTGAGCCGGTGCACCTTGCCGATCACCGCGTTGCGCGTCACTCCCTCGCCGAGCTCGCCGGCGATCTGGCTGGCGCTGAGGCCCTCCATCCAGAGCTTTTTTAAAAGTTCGACGCGCTCGTCAGTCCAGCCCATCGATTGCGCTCCTGAAACCATCGTCAAAACAGAATCCTTCATTGCGCTGCCAAAACAGTCTGGCAGCCTTTCGGCTCTACAGCTCGTATGCTGAGCGGGTCCGCCGCACGAGATATCGTGTCCCCAACGAGGATGAGACTACGACATGGCTGGAATCGGGATCAAGAGTCGGGGGCGGATTTCCCCGTTTATTCAGTGGTTAAAAATGTCCTAACAATCATTGAGTCAAATCAGGCACTTGGCGCGACCTCGTTGACTTGGCAGGGCGAATTCGCCTATTTCTCGGCACCCAAACGCGCTGCCGAACCGGCGCGTTTTTGGTTTCTGTGGCTTTCTTGCCACGCCCTGCCTACCCGATTTCATCTTGTTCACTTTCGATAGAGGAACGCCCAAAATGTCTGCGCTCTTTGGCACCTATGCCCGGTCCGATCTCGCCTTCGAGCGGGGCGAGGGCATGCGCCTTTATGACCAGCAGGGCCGATCCTATCTCGATTTCCACTCCGGCATCGCCGTCAATGCACTGGGCCATGGTGATCCGCACCTGGTGACGGCGCTGAAGTCGGCGGCCGAAAAGGTCTGGCACACCTCCAATGTCTTCGCCATTCCCGAGCAGGAACGGCTGGGCCAGCGGCTGGTCGACGGGACTTTCGCCGACAAGGTGTTCTTCACCAATTCGGGCGCCGAGGCACTCGAATGCGCCATCAAGACGGCTCGCCACTACTTCTTCGACAAGGGCGAGCCGGACCGCTACGAGATCATCGCCTTTACCGGCTCGTTCCATGGTCGCACCATGGGTACGATCGCGGCGGGCGGCAATCCGGCCTATCTCGAAGGCTTCGGCCCGCCCATGCCGGGCTTCAAGCACACGCGGCCGGGCGATCTCGACGCGGTGCGGGCGCTGATTGGCCCGCAGAGCTGCGCCATTCTCATCGAGCCGGTGCAGGGCGAGGGCGGCGTCACGGCGATGGCGCCGGAATTCCTGCAGGGCCTGCGCCAGATCTGCGACGAAAACGACATGCTGCTCATCTTCGACGAAGTGCAGTGCGGCTTCGGCCGGACCGGGCGCTTCTTCGCCCATGAATGGGCCGGTGTGACGCCCGATATCGTGGCCGTGGCCAAGGCCATCGGGGGCGGCTTCCCACTCGGCGCCTGCCTGGCCACGGAAAAGGTCGCAGCCTCGATGGTGCCTGGCACGCATGGCTCGACCTATGGCGGCAATCCGCTGGCCTGTGCCGTCGGCAACGCCGTGCTCGACCGCATCCTAGCGCCGGGCTTTCTCGACCATGTCAACCAGATGGGTCAGCGGCTGAGCTGGCATCTGCAGCAACTGGCGCAGAAATACCCCGACTACGTGCTGGAATTGCGGGGCAAGGGGCTGCTTGCCGGCATCAAGATCAGCCCTCCGGTGCGCGACTTCGTGGCCCGCCTGCGCGACGACCACCAGTTCCTCGCCATCGGCGCCGGAGACAATGTCCTGCGTCTCCTGCCGCCCCTGATCCTGACCGAAGACGATATCGCCGAGGCCATGGGCAAGATCGGCGCCGCGTTCGATGCCATCGAGGCCGAAACTGCGGCCGGTCCTGCGGCGGATTGAGCCGATGGACCTGATCTTCTACCATTTCGGACGTCGCCGAGGCAGCTGACGGGCTGCCTCGCGGCCGCCATGGCGGCCTATCCGAACTTTTCCAAGCGTCACAAAGGACCCCGGCCCATGTCAACGACCGGCACCCCCAGACATTTCCTGTCCATCGACGATTTCACCCTGCCCGAACTGCGCGGCATGTTGAACCAGGCTGTTTCGCTCAAGGAGCGGCTCAAGCAGGGCGACCGCCCCCAGCTCCTCAAGGACAAGGTGCTGGCCATGATCTTCGAGCGCCAGTCGACGCGCACCCGCGTCAGCTTCGACGTCGGCATGCGCCAGCTTGGCGGGCAGACGCTGATGCTGTCGGGCCAGGAAATGCAATTGAGCCGCGAGGAGACGCTGGCCGATACGGCGCGCGTCATGAGCCGCTATGTGGATGCGATCATGATCCGCATCCTTTCCCACGCCGATCTGCTCGAATTGGCCGAAGCGGCTAGCGTACCGGTGATCAATGGGCTGACGCGGCGCGCCCATCCGTGCCAGATCATGGCCGACCTCATGACCTTCGAAGAGCATCGCGGCGATATCAGCGGCGCCAAGGTGGCCTGGGTGGGCGACAGCAACAACGTGCTCCACTCCTGGGTGAACGCGGCCGAGCTCTTTGGCTGCCAGCTGACCATTGCCGTCCCGGATGAGTACAGCCCCGAGAAAGACCTGATGCTGGACATCCAGCGGGCCGGCAGCGCCGTGCGGTTGATCGAGGATCCGCGCGAAGCCGTCGAAGGCGCGGACCTCGTGATCACCGACACCTGGGTCTCGATGGGTGACGTGGATGCCGCCGAACGGCGCCGGGTCTTGAAACCCTACCAGGTCAACACCAATTTGATGGCCTTGGCGAACAAGGACGCCCTGTTCATGCACTGCCTGCCGGCCCACAGGGGCGACGAGGTGACCGACGAGGTGATCGACGGTCCCCAGTCGGTGGTGTTCGACGAGGCCGAAAATCGCCTTCATGCCCAGAAAGCCGTGTTGTGCTGGGCCTTCGGGGTCGACGCGAACTGATCCCACCCGATCCGGTTTCACAGCTGGCGGCGCTGCCTCTCGACGGGGTGGCGCCGCTGGTTTGATCGGCCTCAGGGTGGCGTGCGCGCGCTGCGAGGCGTAGCCTGAGGAAAAGAGTAGCCCCATGACCGCGGAAGCGACGATGACTGAAAACCTCCTGTCCACCATGGGCCTCGACCGCCCCGAGACCGGCGATGATGCCGTGGTGCCCTTCACCCTCGACAAACTCGACACGCGTGGCCGGGTGGTGCGCCTTGGCGCATCGCTCGACACCATCCTGAGCCGGCACGATTATCCCACGCCCGTGGCGCGGCTGCTCGGCGAAGCCGTGGTGCTGGCGGCCATGATCGGCTCGTCACTCAAGTTCGAGGGACGCTTTATCCTGCAGACCCAGACCGACGGGCCGGTGAACCTCATCGTCGTGGACTTTGACGCCCCCGATGGCATGCGCGGCTATGCGCGGTTCGACCGCGATGCCGTCGTCAAGGCCGCCGAGGAAGGCCGCATCAGCCCGGCCGAACTCCTGGGCAAGGGCCATCTGGCGATGACCATCGACCAGGGCGCGCACATGGAGCGCTACCAGGGCATCGTCGCCCTCGAGGGCAACACGCTAGAGGAAGTGGCGCACACCTATTTCATGCAGTCCGAGCAGATTCCGACCCAGGTGCGGATCGCCGTGGCGCAGATGACGACCAGGGGTGACCACCGGCCGCGCTGGCGCGCTGGCGGCATGCTGATCCAGCACCTGCCAGAGAACGGCATCTCGGTCATGCCCGACCTGCCCGGCGATGGCGACTTCGACAACCCGGACATGGTTGATCCCGACTATGTGGAGGCCGACGGGTGGAGCGAAGCGCGTGCGCTCCTGGGCACGGTGGACGACCTGGAACTGGCCGATCCGGATATTTCGCCCGAGCGGCTGATGTTCCGCCTGTTCCACGAAACCGGCGTCCGGGTGTTCCCCCCGCAGCCGCTCGAGGAACGCTGCACCTGTTCGGTCGACCGCATCGAGGACATGCTGGCCAATTCGTTCTCCGACGAAGAGCGCGAAGACATGGCCGTGGACGGGGAGATCGAAGTCGTCTGCGAGTTCTGTTCGACCGCCTATAGGTTCAACCCGCACCAGTTCCAGGTGAAGAACTAAACAATTGTCGCGCGGGAAGAAGTTCGGCTTCTTTCCGCGCCAGACACTTGCTATCCAGCCTATATTAGTAGAAATACTTATCCATGCGGCGAGCTGGGGGGCTTGCACTCGTGCGTATGGATCAGTGGCTATCAGTCTGCGCCAACCGGACGCGTCGAGGACGCGGGTTAGGAGAAGGTTGTATCGGCGGGCCGCTTTGCCTGTCGTCCTTCACTGCATCCAGCCTGTTCATCTGACGGCGCGCGCGCGTGTCGAGGGCCCTGAGCTTGATGTGCGCGATCCTCGGGCCCGGGGTCGACCCTGAAACGGCGCAATACTATCTCGATGAGGCCCTCTTGGCCGAGGTGGATCCGTTCCGCTGGTGCGCCGGGCACCTTGCCATCAGCGACGCCGAGGTGATGCACCGGGCGGCGATCTGGGCCGGGCTGGCCTTCTATGACGCAGTACCCCAATTCGCGCATCCGCCGGTCAACGCCGCGCAGATCAATATGCTTGCGGGGGCGCGTCTGGTGCGGGCCACGCTGGCCTCGAGGGAAATCGGTTTTGCAGCGCCGGATTTCTTTGCGCTGCTGCGGCTCGAGGCGCTGCGGCGCGCCCGGCCTCAAATTCGTGATCTCGTCTGTCTTGTGCCCGAGCGGGCTTTGCGCGCCTTTCTGGCGCAATCGGCATCGGCAGCGCTGATGGATCAGGCGCGACAGCACCTGACGCTGAAGTGGCCCTTTGCTGCCGCGCAACTCGATCTGCCGGGCTGGATGCGCTGGAGCTTCGTTTTCGCGATCTGCGTCTTCACGCTGGCTTTGCTCGCCGCGCCCCTGATCGGCCAATGGTGGCTGATGCCGTTCTGGACGGTGCTGATCAGCCTGCCGACGCTCCTGCGGCTCGGCGCCCTGTTCGAGCCCGGCCGGCCGCCGGCGATCCCGGCCACCTTCGAAGAGGCCGCAGAATTTCCCTTCTACAGTGTGATCGTGCCGCTGCGGGACGAGGCGGGCATGGTCGATCAGCTGAGCGCTGCCCTTTCCCGCCTCGACTACCCGCCAGAGCGCCTCGACATTCTCTTTGTCGTCGAGCAGCGCTCTCCGGAGACGATCGAGGCGGTGCGCCGGCATCTGCATGACAGCCGCTTCATGCTGGTCGAAGTGCCCGACGCCGCGCCGCGCACCAAGCCCAAGGCGCTGAACTATGCCCTGCCGCTCTGCCGCGGCGAGTTCGTCGTGGTGTTCGACGCCGAGGATCGTCCCGAGCCCGACCAGTTGCGACGCATCGCCGGGCAGTTTCGGGTGCAGCCCGACGTCGAGTGCATCCAGGCGCGGCTCAATGTCGACAATGGGCACCATGCCTTCCTGCAGAGCCAGTTCGCAGGAGAATATGCGGGGCTCTTCTCGGTGCTGCTGCCGGCGCTGGCGCGATGGAACATCGTCATGCCGCTTGGCGGCACCTCCAACCACTTCCGCGTCGCGACGCTGCGCGCCCTGGGCGGCTGGGACGCGTTCAATGTCACCGAAGACGCCGACCTTGGCGTGCGGCTGGCGCGGCGGCGGTTGCGCACCGCCACCAGCTCCAGCGCCACTCTGGAAAGCGCCCCGGACAGCTTCAAAGCCT
Organism: Devosia oryzisoli; assembly: GCF_014837245.1. GTDB lineage: Bacteria > Pseudomonadota > Alphaproteobacteria > Rhizobiales > Devosiaceae > Devosia > Devosia oryzisoli. The sequence goes on along the minus strand of NZ_JACYFU010000002.1, from coordinate 647,251 downwards.
GGCTGGGGCAGCGGACCCGGTGGATGAAGGGCTGGATGCAGACCTTCCTGGTGCACAACCGGCGGCCGGCCATGACCTTCGCCGATCTCGGCCTGGCCGGTTTTGCTCTTTTGCAGGTGCTGCTCATGGGGATGATCGTCTCCCCGCTGCTCCACTCGGCTTTTGTGATGATGGTTCTTGTGGCGGCCCTGACCGGCCGGTGGTCGCTGGTCATTCCCGATCAGGGCGGCGCCATCTACGTCGCGGTTCTGGCGCTGGGGCAGGGCGTGGTGATGCTCACCAATATCGTTGGCCTCGCCCGCATCAACGGCAAGACGCCGTGGTGGACGCAGTTGGCGCTGCCCGTCTACTGGATGCTGATCGGGGTGGCGACGCTGCGGGCCGTGTTCGACCTGGCGCACCGGCCGTTCCACTGGTTCAAGACCCCCCACCACGTCGTCGCGACCAACACCGACACTCGGCGCTGGCAGGCCCTTCGGCGGTGGAGGATGCGCCGCCTTGGCAGATCAGGCTCCCTGAATTAAGGGGGAGGGCTGCGCCACCGGAGACAGCCGTGCCCCGCATCGATGCCGACAACATGCCCGATTTTCTGCGCGCCTATGGAGAGCGGACGCCCTATGCGCTGGGCTGGACGCCTGAGGCCGATTTCGCAACGTGGCAGGTGGCCGGTCTTGAGGCGGTGCGCGAGGCGGTCAATGGCGACCTGATGGCGGTGCCGCAGGTTCGGCTCGTCTCCGAACGCGCCCTCGGCGAGGCGCGCGTGCAGCATCTGGAAATGACGTTTCCGACCGGTGCGGTAACGGACGCCGTGTTCGCCGTCCCGCAAGGGAAGGGGCCTTTCCCGGCCATCGTGCTGTTGCACGACCATGGCGGCGCTTTCGAGATCGGTTGGGAGAAGCTGATCCCGACCGAAGACGCGGAGAAGCGCGCGATCGGCGACGCCTGGGTGGAGCGGTACTATGACGGGCGCTATCTCGGAGAGGTTCTCTTGGCGCAGGGATATGCCGTGATCGCCTGGGATGCCCTGGGCTGGGGGAGCCGCAAGGGCAATGGCCTGGAATCGCAGCAGGCACTGGCCAGCAACCTCATGCAATATGGCCTCAGCTTGGCCGGGTTGATGGCGCAGGAGGACGTGCAGGCCGCTAACTGGCTGTCCCGGCAAGCCCAGATCGACCCGCAGGCGATCGGCAGTTGGGGGTTTTCCATGGGCGGCTATCGCGCCTGGCAGCTTTCTGCGCTGAGCCCGGTCATCGGCGCCGGCGTGAGTTCGTGCTGGATGGCCGCGATGAAGCCCCTGATGGCGCCCGGCAACAACCAGCTCGGCGGGCAATCGGCGTTCAACATGCTGCATCCGGCCCTGGGCGGACGGCTCGACTACCCCGATTTTGCCGGGCTGGCTGCCCCCAAGCCGATGCTGTTCGAGGCGGGTCGGACCGACCACCTCTTTTCCGAGCCGTCGATCCGCGAGGCGTTCGACAAGCTCGAGGCGGTCTGGCAGGCGTCGGGAGCTCCCGAGGCCCTCCGGACGCGCATCTGGGACCGCGGCCATATTCTCCTGAGAGACCAGCAGGAGATGGCGCTGGAATTCTTCCAAGATGTGCTGGGAGCGCCAATTCCCTAGGCCGGGAACCGGCACACAGGCGCCACGTTGGACTCTTTCGTAATTGCGTATGAGGGGTTTGCGATGCCCGCTGTCCGACCGATGACGCTGTACCACCACCACCACCAGATCGCTGCAGAGGGCTGCTGAAAATGGCCAGCCCCAAGGAACTGCTCAAGGAATACCGCAGCAAGCGCGATTTCGCGCGCACGCAGGAGCCATCCGGCGAGGCGGCGGGCAAGGAGGCGGGGGCGGGGGCGCAGCGTGGCACCTTCGTCGTGCAAAAGCATGATGCGACGCGGCTCCACTACGATTTCCGCATCGAGCTGGACGGTGTGCTCAAAAGCTGGGCGGTGACCAAGGGGCCATCGAACAACCCGGCGGACAAGCGGCTCGCCGTGCACGTCGAGGACCACCCGCTCGACTATGGCGGGTTCGAGGGCACGATTCCCGAAGGCGAATATGGCGGTGGCACCGTCATGCTGTGGGACCGGGGCACCTGGGAGCCGATCGGGGACCCGCATGAGGGGCTGGAAAAGGGCGACCTCAAGATGCGCATCTTCGGCGAGCGCATGAAGGGCGAGTGGGTGCTGGTGCACATGAAGGGCCGCGACACCAAGCGCCGGAATGGCCCGGACCGCGAGAACTGGCTGCTGATCAAGCACAAGGACAGCTATGCGCGCGACAAGGACACGCTGACCACGCGCTTTACCCGGTCGGTCGCCACGGCGCGCGACTTCGCGGCCATCGCCAAGGGTGCGGAACCGGCAAAGGCGAGCAAGGTGCCGGCCAAGGCCGTGTGGCACTCGGACGGCGCCGAGACGCCCGCGTTCCGCTCGCCGCAACTGGCGACGCTGACGGACACGGTTCCCTCCGGCAGCGACTGGCTGTTCGAGATGAAGTATGACGGCTACCGGTGCCTCGCCGCGATCGCCGGCGACAGCGTACGGCTCTATACGCGTAGCGGCCTCGACTGGACCGACAAGTTCGATGCGCTGGTGGAGCCCCTGCGCAAGCTCAAGATTTCCTCGGCGCTGATCGACGGCGAGATTTGCGCCTTCGACGGCAAGGGGCGGACCGATTTCACCACTCTCAAGAACGTCCTCTCCAACGGCGGGCGCCTCGAATATTTCGCCTTCGACCTGCTGGAGGCCGACGGCGAGGACCTGACCGGCAAGCCGCTGGTCGAGCGCAAGGAACGGCTCGAAAAGCTCTTGGGAAAGAGCGCGCGCAATTCGGCTGTGCAGTTCTCCTCGCATGTGCGCGGGCACGGGCAGAAGGTGCTCGATGCGCTCTGTCGCGAGGGGCACGAGGGGGTCATCGCCAAGCGCGGCAGTGCTCCCTATCGCAGCGAGCGCAACCGCGACTGGTACAAGATCAAGTGCCTCAAGCGGCAGGAGTTCGTCATCGGCGGCTGGTCGCCCTCGGAAAAGCGCAATGGCTTCGCCTCGCTGCTCTTGGGGACGTGGGAGAACGGCAAGCTGCTCTACCGGGGGCGGGTCGGCACCGGCTTCACCCAGGACCTGCTGGCCGAACTCGATGCCAAGCTGAAAAAGCTGGAGACCAAGGAACGCCCCTTTGACGCCGTGCCGCGCGCGCGGGCGCGGGGCGTCCATTGGGTCAAGCCGGAGCTGGTCGCCGAGATTGCCTATACCGAACTCACCGCCGACGATATCCTGCGGCACCCTTCATTTTTGGGCCTGCGCGGCGACAAGCCGGCCGAGGAGGTCAAAATGGAAAAGGCGCAGCCGCTCGAGGACGATGGAGCGGCCGTGGCCGAAAGGCTCGGCGTGCGGCTGACCTCGCCCGATCGGGTCGTCTACCCAAGGCAGGGCATCACCAAATCCAATCTTGTCGCCTACTACGAGGCCGTCGCCGAGGTGATGCTGCCCCATATCTCGGACCGTCCGCTGAGCCTTGTGCGTTGCCCGCAGGGCCGCGCCAAGGCCTGCTTCTTCCAGAAGCACGACACCGGCGGGTTTCCGGAGCAGCTCAAATCGGTGCCGGTCACCGAAAAGGACGGCGAGACGCAGGAGTATTTCTACATCGATGACCTTGCCGGGCTCGTGGCCGGGACGCAAATGAACGTGCTCGAATGGCACATGTGGGGCTCGCGCCGCGCCAATGTCGAAAAGCCGGACCGGCTGGTGTTCGACCTCGACCCCGACGAGGGGCTGGACTTCAAGGCCGTCGTAAGCGCCGCAGAGGATATGCGCGACCGCCTCAAGGACATCGGGCTCGAGACGTTTCCCCTGGTTTCGGGCGGCAAGGGCATTCATGTCATCGTGCCGCTGAGGCCGCTTGCCGAATGGCCGGCGGTCAAGGCGTTCTGCAAAGGTATGGCGCAACTGCTGGCGACCGAGGAGCCTGACCGCTTCACCGCCAACCTCTCCAAGGCGCGCCGCAAGGGGCGGCTCTTTATCGACTACCTGCGCAACGAGCGAGGCTCGACGGCGATATCGCCCTGGTCCGTGCGCTCGCGCGAGGGGGCACCCGTCGCGGTGCCGGTGACCTGGGACGAAGTGAAGTCGCTCAAAAGCGCCAATGGTTTCTCGTTGGACGCGGCCGCGGCGCGTGTCGGTGACGACGCCTGGAGCGGTTATTTCGAGGTCAGGCAAAGCCTCACCAAGGCCATTCTGGGCAAGGTGCCGGGCGGCGACTGAGCTCGCTAGGCGCGTTCGGCCGCGTCGTCCTTGACCGCCTCCATCGAGACGTGTGTCGAGGTGTGCGCGACATAGGGCAGGGCAGAGATCTTTTCGCCCAGCACCTCGCGATAGGCCGCGATGTCGCGCGTGCGGACCTTGAGCAGGTAATCAAAGCTCGAGGCGATCATGTGCGCCTGTTCAACTTCCGGCATCTGCCGGACCGCCGCGTTGAACGCCGCCAGAGCTGCCTTGCGGGTATCGGTGAGGCGCACTTCGACGAAGGCGACGTGCGGCAGTCCGAGGCGATCGGGATTGAGGACGGCACGGTAGCCGAGAATGACGCCCTGTTTTTCAAGGTTCCTGATGCGCGCCTGGCAGGGGGTCTTGGACAGGTGGACCCGGCGGCTGAGTTCAGCAACGCTGATGCGGCCGTTTTTTGACAGCTCCTCCAGGATGCGACGGTCGATCTGGTCCAGTTCACTCTCAGGGGGCGGCTTCATAGGCGAAAATCCTGCTGATTTGGCCGCGAACATACCATAGACCCGTCAGAAGCCACCAGAATGGTCGGAAGGGCTATCGGGACTGGAGTAGATTTGGAGCACCTGTTGTCCCCGGAGCTGCCATGGACCAAGCTGCCGCCCGCAATGCCCTGCGTGCCTCACTTTATGCACCCGAAGCCGAGTTGGTCAGGGCGCTGATCACCAAGACAGCACTCGAGGGTGCTGATCGAAGCCGGATTTCCGAAGCGGCAGCGGAACTGGTCAAACAGGTGCGGGCCGCCGGCGAACTGGGGCTGATGGAGAGCTTTCTCTCCGAATATGGCCTCGAGACCGAGGAGGGCGTCGCGCTGATGTCCCTGGCCGAGGCGCTGTTGCGGGTGCCGGACAGCGAAACCGTGGACGCCCTGATCCACGACAAGGTCGGCGGCGCCGACTGGGCGAAACACTTCGGCAAGTCCGACAACCGGCTCGTCAATTTCTCGTCCTGGGCGCTCGACCTGACCGCGGACGTGCTCGGCGATCCCGAGGTCGGGCCGCGCAGTGCGTTGCATCGCGCGGTGGCGCGGCTGGGCGAACCGGTGATCCGCACGGCGGTGGCGCAGGCCATGCGGCTGCTGGGCGGCCAGTTCGTGTTCGGCCGCACCATCGACGAGGCGATCACCAACGCCCGCAAGCCTCAGGCCCAGGGCTATCGCTTCTCCTACGACATGCTGGGCGAAGCGGCGCGCACGGCGGAAGACGCCCGGGGCTATTTCGAGGCCTACCGCCGCGCCATTCTGACCCTGGCGCCGCACTGCACGGGCGACAGCGTACGCGACAATCCCGGCATCTCCGTAAAGCTCAGCGCGCTCCATCCGCGCTACGAAGTGGCGCAGCGCGAGCGCGTGATGGCGGAACTGGTGCCGGCCACGAGGGCGCTGGCGATCGAGGCCGCGCGGGCCAATATGGGGTTCAACATCGATGCCGAGGAAGCCGACCGGCTCGATCTCTCGCTCGATGTGATCGAGGCCGTGCTGGAGACGCCGGAACTGGCCGGATGGGACGGCTTCGGCGTCGTGGTGCAGGCCTATGGCAAGCGGGTGCTGCCCCTGATCGACTGGCTCGATACGACGGCGCAAAAACTCGACCGGCGGATCATGGTGCGTCTCGTCAAGGGCGCGTATTGGGACGCCGAGATTAAGCGCGCGCAGGTCATGGGGCTGCCGGGCTTTCCGGTGTTCACCCGCAAGGCGGCCACGGATGTGAGCTACATCGCGGCGGCGCGGCGGCTGTTCCAGAGCGAGCGCATCTACCCGCAGTTTGCCACGCACAATGCGCACACGGCGGTCGCGGTGCTGCATCTGGCCGCAAAGGCCGGACGGGGCACCGATCGGTTCGAATTCCAGCGTCTGCACGGCATGGGCGAACAGCTGCACGATGTGCTGCGCCAGCGGTTCGGCACGACGACGCGCATCTATGCCCCGGTGGGGGCGCACCGGGACCTTCTGGCGTATCTGGTGCGGCGGCTGCTGGAAAATGGCGCGAACGGTTCGTTCGTCTACCAAATCGCCGACGAAGACATTCCGCCCGAAAAGGTGGCCGAGGACCCTGTCGGGCGGTTGCTTGCGCTCGATGGCACGCTTGCCAATCCGGCCATCCCTCAGCCCGCCGACATTTTTGCGCCCCGCCGCAACTCGGCCGGGCTCGACCTGACCGATCCGCTGGCGCTGGCGACCCTAGAAACGGAGCGCGGCAGGTTTCACCAGCACCGCTGGGCATTTGGTTCAGCCGATGCGCCAGTGGTGGAGGTGCGCAATCCGGCAAAACGGGACGATGTCGTAGGGACCATCGCGCTTGCCACGGCCGGCGACGTCACGGCCGCGATCGGCCGGGCGGAAGCCTCGTCGTGGTCATCGGTCGACGTGCGGCAGCGGGCAGAGCGGCTGCTGGCGGCAGCTGACCTCTACGAGAGCCATTTCCCCGAACTCCTCGCGCTCCTTGCCCGGGAAGCGGGCAAGACGCTGCCCGATGCAGTGGCCGAAATCCGCGAAGCGGTGGATTTCCTGCGCTACTATGCCCACGATAGCGCGGCGGCCACCGAGGCACCGCGCGGACCCTTCGCCTGTATCTCCCCGTGGAATTTCCCGCTGGCAATTTTCACGGGGCAGATCGCTGCGGCGCTGGTGGCAGGCAATCCCGTGCTCGCCAAGCCCGCGCCGCAGACGCCGCTGGTTGCTGCCCGCGCCGTGGCACTGATGCATGAGGCGGGCATTCCGGAGGATGCCGTGCAACTCCTGCCCGGCGGTCCCGATGTCGGGCAGGCGCTGGTCAGCGACGCGCGTATTGCCGGCGTGGCCTTTACGGGATCTTTGCCTACGGCCCATCGGATCGATCGCACCATGGCCGAGCATCTTGACCCCAAGGCGCCGCTGATCGCCGAGACCGGTGGGCTCAACGCCATGATCGTCGATTCCACCGCGCTGCCTGAACAGGCGGTGCGCGATATCGTGGCGTCGGCCTTCCAGTCAGCCGGGCAGCGCTGTTCGGCGCTGCGCATCCTTTATGTGCAGGAGGATGCGGCCGACCGGCTGATCAGCATGCTCAAGGGCGCAATGGACGAGCTGCGCCTCGGTGACCCTTGGGCGCTCTCGACCGATGTGGGGCCGATCATCGACGAAGCGGCCCGTGACAAGATCGAGTCCTATGTGGCGGCACGGCAGGGGCGCGTGCTGCATCGGCTGGTGTCGCCGGCGTCGGGTATTTTCGTGCCGCCCACCGTGCTGCGCGTCAGAGGCGTCGAAGACATTCCCGAAGAAATCTTCGGACCCGTCCTGCATGTCGCGACCTATCGCGCCGAGGATCTGGACAAGGTCGTCGCAGCGATCAATGCGTCCGGTTACGGCCTGACGTTTGGCCTGCACACGCGCATTTCCTCTCGCGTGAAACACCTGTCTTCGGCGGTTCATGCAGGCAATATCTATGTCAACCGCAACCAAATCGGCGCCGTGGTGGGGTCGCAGCCGTTTGGCGGCGAAGGCCTTTCGGGCACTGGCCCCAAGGCCGGCGGGCCGCACTACGTGGCGCGGTTCACGCAAGCCGCAACCGCTTCGGTGCTGGAAAGCACGGTGCTGCCCGGGCCGACCGGAGAGAGCAACACGCTGCGCACCCTGCCGCGTGGCCTGGTGCTGTGTCTGGGGCCGGAGCAGGCCGATATCGACTACCAGAGGGAGATGGTCGAGGCAGCCGGCTGCACGCCGCTCATTGGGGATATGGGGGCAATTGAGCAGCCTGAAATCGCTGGCGTCGCCTGTTTCGGCGAGGGAGAAGCGTTGCGAGCCGTGCGGCGCCGGCTGGCTGCACGCGAGGGAGCGATCCTGCCGCTGCTCACGAGCTTCCGCGATGGGGGCCGCCTGGTGCAGGAGCGGCATGTGTGCATCGACACCACGGCGGCAGGCGGCAATGCCAGCCTCCTGACCGCCGCCGGAGACTGACGTTTTCATAGTCTGACGGCCTTTGCGGCGCCGTGCCCGCGCGCTATGCCATGGGCACGGCGAGGACGAGGAGAGGCACCGTGAAGGCATTGGCGATCTTGGAACCGGGCAAGGCGGCACTGGTGGACATTGCCGCGCCTGATCCCAGCCCGGGCGAGGTTGCCATCGACCTCGCCTATGTCGGCTTCTGCGGTTCCGATCTCACCTCCTATCGCGGGCTCAATCCGCTGGTGAGCTATCCGCGCGTGCCCGGGCACGAAATTTCGGGCACGGTGAGCGCCGTGGGTACGGGGGTCGACGACGTCGCGGTGGGGCAGGCGGTGACGGTGCTCCCCTATTTCAATTGCGGGCAGTGCCGGCCCTGCCGCACCGGCCGGCCCAATGCCTGCGTCAACAACCAGACCATGGGCGTGCAGCGCGAAGGCGCCATGGCCGGACGGGTGGTGGTGCCGCGCGGCAAGGTGATACCGGTCGATGGGCTGGCCCTGCGCGACCTGGCGCTGATCGAGCCCTGCGCCGTTGGCTTTCACGCGGTCAACCGCGCCCAGGTGGAAGAGGGCGAGACCGTGCTGGTGCTCGGCTGCGGCATGATCGGGCTCGGCGTCATCATCGGCGGCTTGCGGCGGGGCGCCCGGGTGATTGCCGTGGACCTCAGCGCGCAAAAGCTCGAAACGGCGAAGGCGCTCGGGGCGCAACACGCCATCCTGGCGGGCGGCGACATTGCTCAAGCGGTCGCCGCGATTGCTCCGGAAGGGCCTGAAGTGGTGATCGAGGCGGTCGGCGCCGAGGCGACCTTTCGGCAGGCGGTGGAGGTGGTGGGAAGCTGTGGGCGCGTGGTCTATATCGGCTATGCCAAGGCGCCGATCGCCTATGACACCAAGCACTTCATCACCAAGGAGATCGACATTCGCGGCTCGCGCAATGCGCTGCCGCAGGATTTCGCCGATGTTGTCGGCTATCTGCGCGATCACCCTCAGGCTGGGGACCGCATCGTCTCTCGCGTCGTCGCCCTTGATGCCGCTGCCACGGCCCTTGCCGAGTGGGACGCCGCACCGGCCGATTTCACCAAGATCCTGGTGAAGTTCGGCGGGTGACTTTCGAGGCCGCCGGGATCAGGGCGTGTGCGGGTAGATTCGCCAGCGCCTGGGACGGCCAAGTCCAATTGCTCCGCAGCCGGGTGGTCATCACGCCCGCGGCGGCGCGTTGGACGCTGGATCAGCGGTTGTTGCGCTTTCGCCAGGCGTCGAACTCGCCTGCGAATTCTTCCTTGGTGCGGGGGTAGAGACCGATGATCGGCGTTCCGGCCTTGACCTTCTCCACGACGAAGTCCTCGTAGGCGGTCATTTCAAGAGCCTCGGCGCCCACCTCTTCGGCGATGTCCCGGGGGATGACGATGACGCAATCGTCGTCGCCGACCACGATGTCTCCTGGGAACACGGCCACGTCGCCGCAGCCGATCGGCACGTTGAGGTCGAGAGCCTCGTGCAGGGTAAGGTTGGTCGGGCTCGAGGGACGGGTGTGATAGGCCGGGATATCGAGGCCGCCGATCGTGGCAGCATCTCGGAAGCCACCATCGGTCACCACGCCAGCGACGCCGCGCACCATCAGACGGGTGACCAGAATGTCGCCGGCCGACGCGGCGCGCGGGTCCTTACGGCTATCCATGACCAGCACATGGCCGGCGGGGCAGGATTCCACGGCGACCCGCTGCGGGTGTTCGGGATTACGGAATTGGCTGAGCTGGTTGCGATCCTCGCGCGCCGGAATGTAACGCAGCGTGTAGGCTGGACCCACCATGTTCACGCCTTTGGGTCTGACCGGATGGACGCCCTGGATCACCTGATTGCGCAGGCCGCGCTTGAACAGCGCCGTGGCCAGCGTAGCGACCGAAACGCTCATCAGGTCCTTGCGCAGTGTATCGTCCATCTTGATGCTCTCAGCTCAGCTTGTTTCGGGAGATGAAGGTGTCGAGCTTGGCTTGCTGGTCCGCCGTCAGCGGCCAGGCGGAGGGCGGGCGGGTCGGGCCACAGTCGCGCCCCAGCGCCAGGAGCGCCGCCTTCACCCCGGTGACATTGGTGCCGTTCATTTCCTCGGCGCGGATGTCCTCGAAAGCCTTCATGCCCGCAATGAGCTCGTTCGCTTCCGTATAGTTCCCAGCTTCGAGTGCGGCATGAATGGCGACAGACCGTTCCGGCCAGACATTGATCAGCCCCGAGGTGAACCCCCGCGCCCCCACGGAATAGAAGACCGGCGCCCAAATCTCGGCCAGGCCACCGACCCAGACGAGGTCCGGACGGCAGGCGGCCTTGGCTTCGGCAAGTTTAAGCGGATTGGGCGTGGCCCATTTGATACCCCTGACCTGCGGCAAGGCGCAAAGCTCGGCGATAGCTCTGGTGCCGATGGTGTCATTGCGCAGATAGAGCATCATCGGCAGGCCGCCCGAGGCGTCGGCTATTGCCTTGAGATAATCGACGATGCCGCGGGGCGAAACGAAGGGATCGGGCGGCTGATGCACCATGAGCGCGGTTGCCCCGGCGTCCGCGGAGGTTCGGGCCAGCGCAATGGCGTCGCGGATGCCGCGCCCGATGCCGGCCAGAACTGGCGCCCGACCGTCCACCAGGCGCACCACCTCGCGCACCATGACCGAGGCCTCCTCGGTGGTCAGCGCATAGAACTCGCCGGTATTGCCGTTGACCACCGGCATGTGCAGGCCCGCCCGCAGCGCGCGGTCCACGATCGGCGCCAGCTTGTGAGGCGCCACGTCACCGTTGTCGTCATAGGGCGTGACGAGAATGCCGGAAATCCCGGTCAGGGCCTGTTCAAGAGAGAGTGCCATGGTGGGCCTTTCCTAGAAAATATCCGGTTCGCCTGCGGCACGGCCGAAGTCGCGCTCGAGGAAATCGAAGTCGCAGCCTTTGTCGGCCTGCGTGACATGTTTTGAATACATCCACCCCCAGCCGCGCTCGAACAGCGGCGCCGGAGGCACCCACGCCGCGCGGCGCCGCTCGATTTCCCCGTCCGGCAGCAGCATGTCGAGGCGGCGGTTGGGCAGGTCCAGCCGCACGATGTCGCCGGTTTGCAGAAGCGCCAGCGGTCCCCCCACGAAGCTTTCGGGGGCCACGTGCAGCACGCATGCGCCATAGGAGGTTCCAGACATACGGGCGTCCGATATCCGCAGCATATCGCGGTGCCCCTGCTTGATCAGCGCCTTGGGAATGGGGAGCATGCCCCATTCGGGCATGCCCGGACCGCCCTGCGGCCCGGCATTGCGCAGCACCAGAACATGATCGGGCGTAACGTCGAGATCGTCGTCGTCGATGGCCTTCTTCATGTCCGGATAGGAGTCGAAGACCAGCGCCGGCCCTTGATGCACATAGTATTTGGGATCGCAGGCCGCGGGCTTGATGATGGCGCCATCGGGACAGAGATTGCCGCGCAATACGGCGAGCGAACCTTCGTGGTAGACCGGGTTGCTGAGTGGGCGGATCACGTCGTCGTTGTAGACTACGGCGCCGGCGATATTCTCGCCCAGCGTCCGGCCGTTGGCCGTGATGGCCGAAAGGTCCAGGCGGTCAGCAATCTGCTTTTCGAGAGCCAGAAGGCCACCGGCAAAATAAAAATCCTCCATCAGGTAGTCCTTGCCGGACGGGCGCACATTGGCGAGCAGCGGCGTGTTGCGTCCAAGCGCATCGAGATCGTCCAGCGTCAGGCCGGCACCCGCCCGACGCGCCATGGCGATGAGATGCACCACCGCATTGGTGGAACAGCCCGTCGCCATAGCGACGATGGCTGCATTGCGTATCGAGGCCTCGGTAACGATCCGGTCCGGCGTCAGGTCCTCCCAGACCATGTCGACGATGCGCCGGCCGCACTCGGACGCCATGCGGCCATGCGCCGAATCCACCGCCGGAATGGACGAGGCTCCGGGAAGGGTCAGTCCCAGCGCGTCGGCGATCGCCGTCATGGTCGAGGCCGTGCCCATTGTCATGCAGACGCCGGCAGAGCGGGCAATGCCGCCCTGTACACCGCGCCATTGCTCGTCGCTGACATTGCCGGCCCGGCGCTCGTCCCAGTATTTCCAGGCATCCGAGCCGGAGCCGAGCGTCTTTCCGGCATAGTTGCCGCGCAGCATAGGTCCTGCGGGCAGATAGATCATCGGCACGCCGGCGGTGATCCCGCCCATGACAAGGCCCGGCGTGGTCTTGTCGCAACCGCCCATCAGCACCACGCCGTCGAGTGGGTGCGAGCGGATTGTCTCCTCCGCTTCCATGGCGAGCATGTTGCGATAGAGCATGGAGGTGGGCTTGGTGAAACTCTCGTCGACCGAAAGCGTCGGCAGCTCCACTGGAAGGCCACCGGCTTGCAGCACCCCACGCTTCACGGCCTCGACCCGTTCCGGAAAGTGGCTGTGGCAGGAATTGAGCTCGGACCAGGTGTTGAGGATGCCGATCACGGGTTTCCCCATGAAATCCTCTTCCGAATAGCCCAACTGCATCATGCGCGAGCGATGCCCGAAGCTGCGCAGGTCATCGGGCGCAAACCAGCGGGCGGACCGCAGGCGCGCCGCATCCTTGCGTGGGAACTTATCCATGGAATCCTCCCTCAACCGCCACGTGTATGCGCATACATTTGTGGCTGTCAACTCGCGAGGGCCCTGCACAGATCGCAGTTATGATGCAATGACGGTTCTGGTCTACAGCTGGTATGTATCCGTATACATTGCCTGCCGGCAGCGGTTAGGCGATAAGGGCAGGTGATCCTGGTGACGCGCATGGCCACCAGCCTGGCGTGACGGGGTGAATGACGAGAAGCATGGCATGACAGACAAGTCGCCGGACCCACTCCAGACCAGGCGCGGTGGTGGGGTTACCATGGCCGAGATTGGCCGGCTGGCCGGCGTCTCGCAGGTCACGGTCTCGCGGGCGCTCTCGACGCCCGATAAAGTCTCTCCCGAAACGCTCGAGCGCATAAGGAACGCCATCGAGCGGACCGGCTATGTCCCCAATGCGGTCGCCGGAGCGCTGGCCTCGAGCAAGTCCAGGCTGATCGCGGCCCTGGTCCCTTCGGTCACCAACATCGTCTATGCAAGCGTGCTGCACGCCTTTTCCGAGATCATGTGGGATCGCGGCTACCAGATCATGCTGTCCGAGACGGGCCTGGAGCTTGATCGCGAAGAAAAGGCCATCGCGACGCACCTGTCGCGCCGTCCGGATGCCATGTTGCTGACCGGCGTCCGCCACTCCGCCGGGTCCCGGCGCATGCTGCACAATGCGGGCATTCCGGTGGTCGAAATCTGGGATGTCACCGATACGCCCATCGACTGCTGCGTCGGGTTCTCCCACAAGGAAGCAGGGCGGGTGGCGGCAGACTTTGCAGTCGGGGCCGGGTACGCCCATGCCGCGACCATTACCGCCGGCGACGAGCGCGCCATATGCCGGCGCGATGCCTTCGCCCACCGATACGAGCGGCTGACCGGAACCAAGGTACAAGCCGCAGACTTCGCCGCGCATGCGACGCTGGGCTTGGGGCGCGAAGGCCTGGCCCAACTGCTGGACCGAAATCTGCCGCGCGGCTCGGTGATTTTCTGCAGTTCAGACCAGTTCGCCCAAGGCGCTCTGGTCGAGGCAACGGCGCGCGGATTGTGCGTTCCGCAAGATATTGCCATCATCGGCTTTGGCGACCAGGAGTTCGCGGCAAGTACCGTCCCCGCGCTGACCACCGTGCGCATCGACCGCCAGATCCTGGGCCAGACAGCAGCCAACGCCCTCCTCGCGCGCTTCGCGGCCAGCCCCGAAACGGCGATGGTCCACGATATCGGCTTCGAAATCGTCCGCCGCCAGTCGGCGTGAGTCGCCGCTGCGCCGCCTGTAGCAAGCGAGAGCAAAGATCGAGGCATTTCGTGCGCCGATCTGCGCGAGAGACGGGCTCTGGCGTCTGGGGAAAAGAAGGGGATCGCTGGAGCGGGTGAAGGGAATCGAACCCTCGTCGTAAGCTTGGGAAGCTTCTGCTCTACCATTGAGCTACACCCGCCCGGGCAAGCGCATAGATGCGGGAAATCGGGACGGGCGTCAAGGTGGCGGTGGGGGGCGATCAGCCCAGTTTTCCACCCTCGATGATGGCGCGCACTTCCGCCTCCACCGTGTCGAGCAGGCGGTTGATGGCATCGATGGCGGCGGGCGCGTCGCCGATCAGGATGGCGTCCGCCAGATCGCGGTGAATGGGGAAGGAGTCGAGGCCGAAGGCGTCGGCGGCAAAGGGCGAGGAGCCGCCGCGTTCGAGCGCGTGGTCGAGGTTGAGCAGCAACTGGCCGTACATGGGGTTGCCGGTGGCGTCGTAGATCGCCTGGTGGAAGGCGTGATCGGCGGTGCGCCAGGGGCGGCCGGCATCGACCTCCTTGAGGAGCAGCGTGCAGAGGCGGGATATTTCGGCGCGCTGGGTGGTACTGGCCTTGGCGACGGCCTTGCGCACCACATCGTTTTCGAGGGTGCGGCGGATTTCCATGAGGCGCAGCAGGGCTTCGCCCTCGAGGCGCACCATGGTGGGCACGAGGCCGCGCGACGTCTGGACGCGGGCGGCCAGATAGGTACCATCGCCCCGCCGCCGCCGGATGATGCCGAGGCCCTCCCAGCGGTTGAGCGCTTCGCGGATGGTGGAGCGCCCGACGCCGAGCGAGGTCGCAAGGGATATTTCGGGCGGCAACCGGTCCCCGATGCCGAGGCCGGCACGCTCCACCATCTCGGCAAGCGCATCGAGCACCGCCACGTTGCGCGTGCGGTTTTCGAGCGGCTCGAGGTATCGAAGGGCCGTTTCCCGACTCAACTCCGGTCTGTCCTCCAGGGCACAGGAATGCCCGCCACTCACACCATATCCACGCGCGTTTGTCAGTACCTCAGTCTCAGGCGGCTTCCGGCGCCTTGAGGTTCAGCAGCTCGCTGAGCGCGTCGATCAGCCTGTCCATCTGCGGCTTGGAGTTGTAGCCCTGGACCGACAGGCGCGCGATGCAGCGATCCTGCCATTTGAACACCGGGATTTCGATGCCGTAGCGCTCGAACAGCGTCGTATGGATCGCCGGGGCATCGCAGTCGGGAATGGGCATGGCGACCATTTGCGGGGCGCAGAATTGCGGCGCGCTGAGCGGCGCGAGCCCTGTGCGTTCGCCTAGGCGCCGGGCTGTATCCTGCGCCAGCGCGCGGCAATGGTCGGCGATGGCCCACCAGTCGTTTTCCTGCCGGAACTTGATCGCGGCGGGGACGGTCAGCCAGGGCGAGGGGTCACGCGTCCCCTGCATTTCGATTTCATCGATGAATGGCGAATTGCCGAAGGCACCCTTGGCGCCGGGCAATTTGGAGTCGGCCGTCCAGCCGTGACTGATGACCAGCGGATCGAGGAGGCCCTGAACCTCGGGGCGGGCATGAAGGAAGGCGGAGCCTTTGGGCGCCATCATCCATTTGTGGCAATTGCCCGAATAGAAATCGGCACCAAGGGCATCGAGATCGAGCCGAATATGGCCGGGCGTATGCGCGCCATCGATCACCGACCAGATACCCCGGCGGCGCGCCTCGGCCACAGCCCGCTCGATGGGAAACACCAGCGCAGTCGGCGAGGTGATGTGACTGAGAAAGAGGACGCGCGTCTTGTCCGTCATGCCGGCGATGATGGCATCGGTGAACTGCGCCTCCTCGACGAGGGGCAGGGGGATGGTGACGACCACCACTTCGGCGCCGGTCTTGCGGCAGACATAGGCCCAGGTCTTTTCGAGCGCCGAATATTCGTGGTCGGTGGTGAGGATCTGGTCGCCCGGCTTGAGGTCGAGCGACTGCGCGACGATGTTGAGCCCCGTCGTGGCATTTGTGAGCCCGACGATGTTGTCGGCGCTGGTGCCCAGTTCGGCGGCCAATGCGCGGCGCGGCACCGCCATGTTTTCGGTCAGCCGGCGGCCCAAAAACTCCACCGGTTCGCGCTCGAGTTCGAGTTGGAACGCCTGGTAGGTTTCGAACACCGGGCGCGGGCAGGCGCCGAACGATCCGTGGTTGAGAAAAGTCACGTCCTCGCGCAGGAGAAAGTGACGGGCGAGATTGTCGGACACGATTCAGCGGCCTTTCAGGGTGGGATCGAGCGCATCGCGCAGGCCATCGCCGAAGAGCGATGTGGCGAGCACGGTGATGGCCAGCGCCGCTGTGGGGAACAGCGCCAGGTGCCAATAGAAGAACATGTAGTCGATGCCCTCGCTGATCATCTGTCCCCAGGTCGGGGTCGGCGGGGGCACGCCGATGCCGAGGAAGCTGAGCGAGGCTTCCAGCATCATGGCGAGCGGGATGGCGAGCACGAACCCCACGATGATCGGGCTGACCGAATTGGGAATGAGGTGCCGCCAGATGATGTACCAGGATGAGGCGCCCAGCGCCTGCGCGGCCCGCACGAACTCCTTTTCGCGGAACGCCTTTACCTGTGCGCGCACCAGGAGGCACACCTGCACCCAGCCGAACAGGGCGGCGATGAAGACGATGGTGGTGTACCCGCCCCGCGTCAGCGTGCCGAGCAACATGGCGGCAAGGAGCGGCGGCACGACGGAGAAGAGTTCGATCACCCGCATGATGATCCAGTCGGTGCGGCCGCCGAAATACCCGGCCAGTGCCCCGAGCGGGATGCCGATCACTACGGAAAACGCCGCGGCGATGAAACCGATGGAAAGCGAGACGCGAGCGCCGTAGACGATGCGCGTATAAAAATCGCGCCCCAGATTGTCGACGCCGAACCAGTGCGCGGGCGAGGGGAAGGCCAGGGCTTCGGTGAGGAACAATTGGCCTTCGGGCGGAGCAGGAGTGATGAGCGGCGCAAAGATCGCCATCAGGATCAGGATGGCGAGGACGATGCCGCCCCCGACCGCCGCCTTGTTGGAGCGGAACCGCTGCCAGGCGAACCAGATCGGGCCGCGCGTGCGGGGTGGGGGCAGGTCGACGGGCAGGTCGGTCATTCGGCGCCTCCTATGCGGATGCGCGGGTTGATGAGGGCATAGACGACGTCGGAG
Organism: Devosia oryzisoli; assembly: GCF_014837245.1. GTDB lineage: Bacteria > Pseudomonadota > Alphaproteobacteria > Rhizobiales > Devosiaceae > Devosia > Devosia oryzisoli. Next base: position 630,008 of record NZ_JACYFU010000002.1, on the reverse strand, counting down.
AGAAGGTAGGCAATGCAGTACATGAAGGTGATCATCAGCATCAGCGCCATTTCGAGGGGGTAGTCGCGGACCTCGATGGAAGAGACGAAGTAGGCGCCCAGCCCCGGCACGCGGAACATCGCCTCGACGAAGATGGAGCCAGTGGCCGTGCCGATGAACATGGGCAGGAACACCGTCACCAGCGGAATGGCGGAGTTGCGCAGCACATGCTGGAAGATGATGCGGCGCTCCGAAAGTCCCTTTGCGCGCAGCACGGTCACGAACTGGCGGCTCATGGTGTCGAGCATCGCCGCGCGGGTGTAGCGGGCATAGGTGGCGAGCGGAATGGCGGCATAGGCGGCCACGGGCAGGATCCAGCGCTCCGGGTCGGGCCAGCCGCTGGCCGGCAACCAGTTGAGCCAGACGGCGAAGATCAGGATCAGCAGCATGGAGGTGACGAAGACCGGCACCGTCAGCCCCAGCGTCGCGAGCGCCGAGGCGATGTAGTCGATCCAGCTGTTGCGATTGAGCGCGGCGGCCATGCCGAGGAGAATCCCGAGCGGCGCGCCGATGAGAACCCCGAGCCCGCCCAGCACCAGGCTTGGCACCCAGGCCCGCGAGAGCAGTTGCAGCACGGTTTCGCCCGGGCTCTGGTAGGGCACGCCGAAATCGAAATGCAGCACGCCCCACATATAGCGGAAATACTGCACGTAAAGCGGCTGATCGAGCCCCAGTTGCGCCATCAGTTTGGCCCGTACGGCCTCGGACACCGGCATGTCATTCGCATCGAACGGCCCGCCGGGAATGGAGTGCATCATCAAAAAGATGATCAGCGATACCACGATGAAGGTGACCGCAACGGAAACGAGGCGGCGCAGGATGTAGCCTAGCATGGTGAACCTCGCGAAGTCGCTCCGGAGGATGGACCTTCACCCCCACCCTTGATCCCTCCCCACAAGGGGGAGGGAGACGCCGGAACCGAGACGCCCGTGCTGGCGCATCCCTCCCCTCGATGGGGAGGGACCGAGGGTGGGGTGGGGCGGGGTATACCGTACATCGGCACGCTTGATGAAAGGTCCATGATCGCTCCCCTCACGCCGTCACGATCGCCTCGACCCGGTGGCCCGGGGCGATGGTGACCAGTTGCGGATCGGGGTGGGGCGCGAGACCGGTCTGGATCACGGTCATCCGCGGGGTGGCGGCAGAAATCTCCTCGGCCGAGAGGAACGAGCGCTCGCGCTTGTCGCGCGGGTTGGTGGCCGGCACGGCATCGAGCAGGGCGCGGGTATAGGGGTGGCGCGGATCTGCGAAAATGCGCTCGGTCGGCGCTTCCTCCACGACCCGCCCGCGATACATGACGACGACGCTGTCGGTCAGCGACTTGACCGTGGAGAGATCGTGGCTGATGAACAGCATGGAGAGGCCCAGCTCCGCCTGCAGATCCTTGAGCAGGGTGATGATCTGCGCCTTGACGGTCACGTCGAGCGCCGAAGTCGGTTCATCGGCGACAAGGATTTTGGGCTCGAGGATCAGGGCGCGGGCGATGGCGACGCGCTGGCGCTGGCCACCGGAAAGTTCATGCGCATAGCGGCTGCCGAAGCTGCGATCGAGCCCGACCCGCTCGAGCCAGGCCAGCGCCTTTTCGGTCCGCTCGCGCGGCGTGCCGATGCGGTGGATGACCAGCGGTTCGGCGATGATTTCGGTCAGCGTCATCATCGGATCGAGCGCCGAATAGCTGTCCTGGAAGACGATCTGCATCTGCTTGCGATAGGGTCGCATGGCTTCGGGCGAGAGGCTCGAGATGTCCTTGCCATCGACCAGGATTTCGCCCGCGCTGGCTTCGGTGAGGCGCATCGCCATGAGGCCGGTGGTGGTCTTGCCCGAGCCGCTTTCGCCCACGACGGCAACAATGCGATTGTGGGGGAGGGTAATGTCGACGTCGCGCACGGCGTCGAAGGCGCCGTATTCGGTAAAGAGCCCGCGCCGCCGCCGGATGCGGAAGGATTTGCTGAGCCCGCGCAATTGCAGGGCAGGGGCTGCATCGGCATCGCCGCGCGAGGGTTCGAACTTCGTATGAAGGCTGGCGAGAAGCCGCTTGGTATAGTCGTGGCGGGGCGCGTCGAAAATCTGCGCCACCGGCCCCTCTTCCATCACCTCGCCATTGTACATGACCAGCACCCGGTCCACCGTTTCGGCGATGACCCCGAGGTCGTGCGTGATCATGATCAGCGCCATGCCGAACTCGGCCTGCACCTTCTTGATGAGCTGCAGGATCTGCGCCTGGATGGTGACGTCGAGTGCCGTCGTGGGCTCGTCGGCGATCAGCACCTTGGGCCGGCACGAGAGGGCCATGGCGATCATGGCGCGCTGCAGCATGCCTCCCGAAAGCTGGTGCGGGTAATAGGCCAGCACGTCGGCGGCATTCTTTATCTCGACGCGCTCGAGCAACTCGCGCGCTTCCTTGAGCGCTGCTGATTTGGTCACGGTGCGGTGCGCGCGGATGGTCTCGCTGATCTGGTGGCCGATGGTGAAGACCGGATCGAAGGCGCTCATCGGGTCCTGGAAGATCATCGCCGCGGCCCGCCCGCGCAGGCGCTCCATGTCGCCCTTGCGCGCGGAGAGCACGTCGACGTCGTCGAGCATGAGCTTTGCGGCTGTGACGTCGGCGGTGGCGGGCAGGAGGCGCAATAGGGCCGCGCAGCTGACCGACTTGCCCGAGCCGCTTTCGCCCACGATGCCGAGGCTCTCCCCGGCGTCGAGCGAGAAGCTGATCTTGCGCACGGCCTCGATGGTGCCGCCATACTGGCGGAAGCGCACCTTGAGGTCTTGGATTTCGACGAGCGGCATTGGACCCCGGCCGTTGAAGAAAAAGGGCGCTCCCCGGATGGCTCCGGGAAGCGCGTGGGTCGCGGCTTACTGCTTGGTCAAGTGCGTGAAGAAGTAGTGCGCGAGCCGGTCGAGCGGGGTGAAGCCGAGGTCGTTCGGCGTCGAGGCGTCGCCACCCAGCTTGTCCGACAGCACGGCCGTGGTGATCGGGTGCACCAGCGGCACGATCAGGCCCTGGTCGATCATCACCTGCTCGGCCTGCGCATAGAGATCGAGACGCTTTTCGGGATCGCTCTCGCTGTCGGCCTGGGCCACCAGCGCGTCATATTCGGGCACGTGATAGTTGTGGCGCCCGCCATTGTAGAAAATGCCGTAGAAGTTGGACGGGTCGAGGTAGTCGTATTCGTAGGGCGCGATGAAGATGTTGTTCTTGGCGCCCCGCAGGCCGTCCATCCAGTCGGCGTTGGGAAGCGAGCGGATCGACATGTTGATCCCGAGGACTTCCTTGAACTGGGACTGCAGATACTGGGCCATGGGCGGGATGATGGCGCCGTTGTAGCCGCCCTCGTCACGGATCCAGATTTCGATATCGGGGAAGCCTTCGCCGTTCGGATAGCCTGCATCGGCCATGAACTGCTTGGCCTTCTCGGGGTCGAACACGGCTTCCGCGGCGATGTCCTTGTTGTACCCGGGATAGCCGGGCGGCAGGATGGAGCCGGCCGGAATGGCGATGTCCTTGAGGACGGTGGAGGTCAGCTCGTCGCGATTGACCGCGTAGTAGAAGGCGCGGCGCACGTCGACATTGTTGAAGGGCTCGGATTCGAGGTCGTAGGAGATGTACGAGGTCGCGAACACCGCGTTGCGGCGCATCCCATCGGCAAAGCGCGCCTCGGCCACCGGGACCTGCCCGGCATTGAGGAAGGTGTAGTCCGCGTCGCCCGCGAGGAAGGCCGGCAGGCCCACTTCAGGTGCGTTCAGCGTCGGGTCGAGCTCGACCTTGTCGACCTGGGCCTGCCAGGGCCCCTTGTAGGTGTCCGACTTGGTGAGGACGACGGAGTTGTTCGACTTCTCCCAGCTCTCGATGTCGAACGGGCCCGAGGAGACGATGGTGTCGACGTTGAGCGCCCAGTCGTCGCCCAGCTTGTCTACCACATGCTTGGGCACGGGATACCAGAGGCTGGTGACGGAGGGGAAATAGGGTTTTGGTGCGACGGTCGTGACTTCGATGGTGTGCTCGTCCACCGCCTTGAGGCCCAGCGTCGACACGTCGGCGGTGCCTTCGGTGACTTCCTTCCAGCCCTTGATGCCGCCGGCAAAGTCCCAGTACCAGGCGAAGTCGTAGCCCGAAGTCGCGGCGCGCTGCAGGGCGAAAATGTAGTCTTCGGCCGTCAGCGGCTCGCCATCGGACCAGACGAGGTCGGGCTGCAGCTTGAACGTCCAGGTGAGGCCGTCTTCGGACTGGCTCCAGCTTTGTGCCGCCATCGGCGTCAGCTCGAAGTTCTTGTCGAAGGTGGCCAGCGGTACCTGCAGCAGGTCCGAGCCCGTGCCGCGGTCATAGACCGTCTTCATGTAGTCCATGTACGTGCCCTGCGCGCTGCCGCTGGGCGCCACGATGGTGGTCTGGGCCAGAACCGGTGCGGTCATCGCCGTGGCGATGGCCAGGATACCGGCGATCTTGTTGGTGAAGTGCATGCGCTCCCTCCTTGTGCAGAGCCGTGGACGTTCCCTTCGACGCGCCAGGCCGCTTGAGCCGGGTCTGGTCGCGGATGCGTAGGCCCCGTCCGCTGTCCGGGGCAGTGGCGGCCTTCTCCTCAGATGGCGCCATATGACATATGTCTGACAAATGGAGCGTCGCTTGGCAAGGGCGGGGGCGTGGCTTTTCCAACACCGGCAGGGTGGCTGGTTACTCGTCCTCTCGCGCGCGGTTCGATCTCAGCGAGCGCCGAAAAGGCTCCGGCAGGCACGCGCAATGGCGGCGGCGTCGATGCCGAAATGGCGGTAGAGGTCGGTGACCGTGCCGGTCTGTCCGAAATGCTCGACGCCCAGTGGCAACGTGCGATGCCCCATGACGCCGCCCAGCCAGCCGAGGGTAGCGGGGTGTCCATCAATCACCGTGATCATCCCGGCATGGCGGGGCACGCCGGACAGCAGACGCTCGATATGGCTTTGCTGCGTGTCGTCGCCATGGAGCCGCGCACGTTGCGTCGCTTCCCACCCTGCATTGAGCCGGTCAGCCGAGGTCACGGCCAGTACCGCAACCGCGCGATGATCGCCGCCGATCCGCGCTGCCGCCTCGATGGCCTCGCTGGCGAGGACCCCTTGATAGGCGATGACCACGTCGCATTGCGGGGTGGGGGGCTTCAGCCAATAGCCGCCGCGGATGATGTCATCCGCCAGGGGCGTGCTCATCTCGCGTGGAATCTGCTCGATGCTGCGCGTTGAAAGCCGCAGATAGACCGAGCCGCCCGTCACGTCGCGCGGCCAGTCGGCCAGATCGGGCCGCGCATCGCCGCTGCGCTGCATGTAGTCGAAGGCCCAGTCGATGATGATCGCGAGTTCGTCGGCAAACGCCGGCTCGAAGCTCGCGAGCCCGTCCTGGCTCATGCCGATCAGCGGCGACCCGATGGATTGGTGGGCACCCCCTTCGCCCGCCAGCGACACGCCCGAAGGCGTGCCCACCACCATGAAGCGCGCATCCTGGTAGCAGGCGTAATTGAGCGCATCGAGGCCGCGGGCGATGAACGGGTCATAAAGCGTGCCGATGGGCAGGAGGCGCTCCCCGAAGAGGGAATGGCTCAGCCCCGTCGCGCCGAGCATCAGGAAGAGGTTCATTTCCGCAATGCCCAGTTCGATGTGCTGCCCCTCGGGCGTGAAGCGCCATTTCTGGGTCGACGGGATCGCTTCCTTCTGGAACAGATCCACCATTTCGCGGCGGGCAAAGAGGTTACGCCGGTTCACCCAGGCGCCAAGATTGGTCGAGACCGTGACGTCCGGCGAGGTCGTGACGATGCGCTCGGCCAGGGCGCTGTCGGTCTTGGCGATGGCATCGAGAATGCGCCCGAAGGCCGCCTGCGTCGACGTGGCGCCAGTCCCGACAAACTGCGGGCCAATGCCCCGCACCGCAGGTGAACTCAACCGTCGCGATGCCTGCTTGTTAAACGGCACGGCGTTGAGGAAAGCCTGCAGGTCCTGTGCCTGATCGAGCCCCTCGAACGGCTCCCACTCATGCCCCTCGCGGATGCCGTGCGCAGCGCGCAACTGCTCGATCTGCGCCGCCGTCATCTGGCCGGCATGGTTGTCCTTGTGGCCGGCGAGCGGCGTGCCCCAGCCCTTGACGGTATAGGCGATGAAGACCGTCGGCTCGTCGCTGCCGGCCGCCTCGAACTGCTCCAGAAGGCTTTCGACGCAATGACCGCCGAGATTGCCCATGAGCGTCGCCAGCTCGTCGTCGCTCCGCCGGTCGAGGAGGGCGCTGACCGGGCCCTGATCGCCGATTTCGCCGGTCAGCCGCTCGCGCCAGGCCGCGCCGCCGCGAAACATCAGCGCCGAATAGAGGTCGTTCGGCGCCCGGTCGATCCAGGCTTTGAGCCGGTCGCCGCCCGGCTCGGCAAAGGCGGCGCGTTGCAATGCACCGTATTTCAGCGTCACCACGCGCCAGCCGAAGGCGCGAAAGATGCCCTCGATGCGGTCGTAAAGACCCTCGCGCACCACGCCGTCGAGGCTCTGCCGGTTATAGTCGATCACCCACCAGCAATTGCGCAGCCCGTGCTTCCAGCCTTCGAGCAGGCATTCGTAGATATTGCCCTCGTCCAGTTCGGCGTCGCCAGCCAGCGCGATCATCCGGCCTTCCGGCCGCGTCGTGTCCGCCCACGGCTTGGCGCGCACATAGTCCTGTACCATCGAGGCAAAGGCGGTGAAGGCGACCCCGAGGCCGACCGAACCGGTGGAAAAATCCACATCGCCGGTGTCCTTGGTGCGCGAGGGGTAGGATTGCGCGCCGCCAAAGGCGCGGAAGTCGATGAGTTTTTGCCGGCTCTGGCGGCCCATCAGGTACTGGATGGCGTGAAACGTCGGCGCGGCATGCGGCTTGATCGCCACCCGGTCCTCCGGCCGCAGGACGCCGAAATAGAGCGTGGCCATGATGGCGGCCATGGAGGCGGAACTGGCCTGGTGCCCGCCGACCTTCACGCCATCCACATTGGGCCGGATGTGATTGGCGTGGTGCACCATCCAGCTGGCGAGCCACAGCGCCTTGCGCGTCAGCGCCTCGATGGCCTCGACCCTACCCATTTTTGCTTCCGGCATGCGTTCCTCCTGTCCCGGAGGTGAGATTGCGCCTTGCAGAGGGTCAGGTTCTGCCTATTCTGGGCGCAAGAGGCCTCACCGGCGCAGGATGTACAAAGCTGGAGATGACTTAGTGGCGGAAACTGCCAAAAACGGGATAGATGCAATAGACCGCCGTATTCTCCGCGCCTTGCAGGAAGATGGCCGCATGACCATCCAGGCGCTGTCCGAGCGGGTCGGTTTGTCACCGTCACCATGCCTCCGGCGCGTGCGGGCGCTCGAGAAGGCCGGCGTGATTTCGGGCTATGGGGCCAGCATCGACCAAAAGGCGGTGGGGTTGCCGGTTTCGGTGTTCATCTCGATCAAGCTCGAACGCCAGCGCGCCGGCAATCTCGACGCCTTCGGCGCCGCGATCAGCCGCTGGCCTGAAGTCATGGAATGTTACCTCATGACCGGGCAGTTCGATTTTCTGCTGCGCGTCGTCTGTTCCGATCTGGAAGCCTATGAGCGATTCCTGCGCGAAAGGCTGACGCAACTCGATGGCGTCGCCTCCATCGAGAGCAGTTTTTCGCTGGGGCCGGTCAAGTTCTCGCGCGTGTTGCCGCTCTAGCCTGCATAGGGCTTGAAGTGCTTGGAGAGTTTTAGGGTCTGTGCCTGGTAGTTCGAGCCGAAGGCCGAGCCGTAGAGCCGGTCCGGCGGCTCGGCCAGCTTCTCGTAGATCAACCGGCCGATGCTCTGCCCGTGCCCGAGGAGGAACGGGACTTCGCGGCTGCGCACCTCCAGCACGGCGCGGCTGCCCGTACCGCCGGCTGCCGAGTGGCCGAAGCCGGGGTCGAAGAACCCGGCATAATGCACGCGGAACTCGCCCACCAGCGGATCGAACGGCACCATCTCGGCCGCATGGGTGGGCGGCACGTGCACCGCCTCGAGGCTAACAAGGATATAGAACTCGTCCGGATCGAGAATAAGCTCGCCGCCGCCGCGATTGTGCAGCGGCTCCCAGAAGTCGAGCACATCGAGTGCGCCCTTCTTGTCCACGTCCACCACGGCCGTATGGCGCTTGGAGCGGAAACCGATGAGGCCGTTGCGCCCCTCGCCCAAGAGATCGATGGAGAGGGCGACGCCGTCGCCCACCGGTTGCTCGCCCCCGATCACCAGCGTGTCCGAGGCATGCAACGCCTTGTGCTGCTCCATGGAAAGGCGCGTGTCGCCATGGCGGAAGCGCATCTGGGAGAGGCGCGAGCCGGTCCGCACCAGAATGGGAAAGGTGCGGGGGCTGATTTCGAGGTAGAGGGGGCCGCTGTAGCCGGCCGGTAGCTGGTCGAAGCCGCGGGCCCGATCGCCGATGACGCGAGTAAAGACGTCGAGCCGGCCGGTCGAGCTTTTTGGGTTGGCCGAGGCGCTGACTTCGGCGGGAAGCGCCAGGCTTTCTTCCAGTGGCACGAGGTAGACGCAGCCGCGCTCCAGCACCGCGCCTTTGGTGAGGTCGATCTCGTGCAGCTTGAGCGCCTCGATCCGCTCCGCCACCGAATGGGACGGGCCGGGCAGAAAACTCGACCGCACGCGAAACGCCGTCTTGCCGAGCCTGAGGTCCAGACTGGCCGGCTGCACCTGGTCGTGGTCAAACGGCCGCCCCGTCAGGATCGCGCCGGACTGGTGCAGCGTGTCGATCAACCGCGCCGGAAAGACGCCTCTTGGCCAGCTCTCGGTCATTGCGTCCCCGTGTGAAGCGACCACGATATCGCCACCCGTCATTGCCCGGCTTGTCCGGGCAATCCATCGTCTCTTGTGCCAAGTCTGGATTGCCCGGACAAGCCGGGCAATGACGATTGGGGCCAGCCGATTGCGGTCATCCCCAACAACCTCCTTGATCGGAGAGGCATATTGCCTTTAGATCGCCAACCAGTGGTGATTTGGCCGGTCGCTTGCAGCCACTTAAAAAAAGTTGCTAAAGACCGTTTGGAACCGGCCGCCCCTTGCGAGCCGGTTTTTTGTTTGAAGGCGCAGCGATGTCCAGAGACGACAACCCCCTCCGCGACCCCAAGAACCTGTCTGCGGCGACGCAATTGGTGCATGGGGGGGGCAAGCGCACGGAGTTTCTCGAGACCAGCGAAGCGATCTTCCTCAACTCGGGCTATTCCTACCCAAGCTCCGAACATGCCGAACTGCTGTTCCAGAACAAGATTCCGGGCGGGCACAACTATTCGCGGTTTGCCAACCCGACCGTCGACATGTTCCAGGACCGCATGGCGCTGCTCGAAGGCGCAGAGGCCGGTCGAGCCTTCGCTTCGGGCATGGCGGCAGTCACCAATGCGGTGATGAGCCAGGTGCGGGCAGGCGACCACATCGTGGCAGCCCAAGCGCTGTTTGGTGGTTGCCGGTTTGTGGTGGAGGACTACGCGCCGCGCTTCGGTGTCGCCTCGACGCTGGTCGATGGACGCGACCCTGAAAACTTCGCCCGGGCCATGCTGCCCAACACCAAGGTGGTCTTCATCGAGACCCCCACCAATCCGACGCTGGAACTGGTCGACATCAAGGCCGTCGCCGAGATCGCCCATGCGCATGGGGCCAAGCTCATCGTCGACAATGTCTTTTCTACCGCGCTCTACCAAAAGCCGCTCGAACTGGGCGCCGACATCGTCACCTATTCGGCGACCAAGCATATCGACGGGCAGGGCCGGGTGCTCGGCGGCATTGTGCTCGGGTCGAAGGCGATCATCGAGGGCGATGTACATACCTTCCTGCGCCAGACTGGGGCGACCCTGAGCGCCTTCAACGCCTGGGTGCTGCTCAAGGGTCTCGAGACCTACGCCCTGCGGGTCGAGCGCATGACCGATAGCGCCGAAAAGATCGCAGCGGCGCTGTCCAGCCACCCCAAGATCGAGCGCGTGATTTATCCGCATGAGGCCAGCCACCCGCAATACGATCTGGCGAAGCGACAGATGACGCGCGGCTCCACCCTGCTGGCTCTGGACGTCAAGGGCGGGCAGGAGGGGGCCTTCGCCCTCTCGGATAACCTCGCGATCATCCTGATTTCCAATAATCTGGGCGATGCCAAGTCGCTCATCACGCATCCGCGCACCACGACGCATGCGCGCTTGACCGAAGAGGTGCGGCTTGCGACGGGTGTCACGCCGGGGCTGCTGCGCCTTTCGGTGGGGCTGGAAGACCCCGGCGATCTCATCGCCGATCTGATGTATGGGCTGGATCAGGTTTGAGCATGGTGCGCATCCGCCCCTTTGGCCGTGCTGCTCTCGCGCTGGTTGCCGCAGCGTTCCTCACCGTCCCCGCCTTCGCCCAGACGCTGCCCTATCATGCCGATCCGGACGCGCGCGAACTTCTCCCCAGCCCCAACCCGGTGCCGGCCATCCGCTTTCTGACGACGGCCGATTTTCCGCCCTTCAACTACCGTGACAGCGCCGGCAACCTCATCGGCTTCAACATCGACCTCGCCAAGGCAATCTGCACCGATGTCAATGTCGCCTGCACAATCCAGGCCTGGCCCTGGGACCAGGCGGCCAATGCGTTGGCCGACAGCCAGGGCGACGCGCTGATTGCGGGGCTCGCCATGACCGAGGAAACCGGAGAACGCTTCGACTTCTCCCAGACCTATCTTGCGCTGCCGGGCCGCTTCGTGGCGCGCGCGGACGACATCGCCGGCTTTCGCGTCAGTGCCCTCGCCGACGAGACCATCGCCGTGCGGACCGGAAGCGCGCACGAGGGCTTCATCAAGCGGTATTTTCCACGCGCCACGGTGAGCGGGTTCGACACCGAACTGGCAGCGCTCGATGCCGTCAAAGACGGGACGGCCGACGTCTATTTCGGCGATGCGATGCGCGCGGCATTCTGGCTCAACGATAACCTCGCCTGCTGCGGCTTTGCCGGCGACCCCTATTTCCGCCCCCACCTGTTCGGTCAGGGCCTGTCGATCGCGGTCGCCGCGGGCAAGGACAATGTCCGTCACGCCATTGACCGCGCCCTGGTGCGGCTCAAGGAAGACGGGACGCTGGACGAACTCTATCTGCGTTGGTTCCCCGTGGGGTTCTACTGACGCTGCGGTTCACTGCGGCAGGCGGCGGTGACGGGCGCGCGCGGCCACCTCGATGGCGGCCGTGGTGAGACGATCGAGATCGAGCTTGTCGCGCAACATCTCGAGATAGCGCAACTCTTCCTGCTCGAGATGCAGGTCCACTGCGGTAACTTCAACCGCGAGCGCATAGGCCGTGTCCTGCAGCTTCTTGGGCAGCACCGCGATGGCGTCTTCGATGAGAAAATCCAGCCCGTCGCCGCCGTTGAGCTTGTCGGCGCAGTCATTGACGACATCGGGCAGCCGCTCGATGTCGAAGCCCTCGAAGACGGGGAGGCGGCCGATCAGCGCCTTGATGCGGGTGAACTCGCGTTCCGTCATGTTGGTGTCGGAAGAGGCCGCAACGATCATCAACTGGATCAGGGCATCCTGGGTTTGGCTGGTCATGGCGCGGTCCGCTTTGCTCGTGGGTGATCAATAGCTAGGCCGCGTCGCGCCGGCGCGCAACCACCTGCGACGTTGACGACGGGGCCGCAAGAGTGCGACACACCGATGCTCTTCCTTCTCCTCCCCCCGAAAGGCCATCAGACCCGTGTCGCCCGCCGCTTTGCCCCCTTTGGACCCTGCCTTTTTCGAGCCCGCGCAGACCGCGCGCGCCTGGCCGTTCGAGGAAGCGCGCAAACTGATCAAGCGGCTGGACAAGTCGGGCAAGGGGGAGGCCTTGTTCGAGACTGGTTATGGTCCCTCCGGCCTGCCCCACATCGGCACGTTCGGCGAGGTGGCGCGCACCACCATGGTTCGCACGGCCTTTCGCCTGCTGACGCGCGACCAGGTGCCGACGCGGCTGCTGTGCTTTTCCGATGACATGGATGGCATGCGCAAGATTCCGGACACCGTCCCCTCCAAGGAGGCGATGGAGCCGCATCTGCAAAAGCCGCTGACCGCGGTGCCGGACCCCTGGACCAACGAGTATCCGAGCTTCGGCGAGCACAATAACGCCATGCTGCGGCGCTTCCTCGACACTTTCGGGTTCGACTACGAGTTTGCCAGCGCCACCCACTACTACAAGTCCGGCAAGTTCGACGACGTGCTGCTGCGCGCCGCCGAACGCTATGATGACATCATGGCGGTGATGCTGCCGACGCTGGGAGCCGAGCGGCAGGCGACCTATTCGCCCTTCCTGCCGATTTCGCCCATTTCCGGCCGCGTGCTCTACGTGCCGATGAAGGAAGTCAATGCCAAGGATGGCACGGTCACCTTCGAGGACGAGGACGGCCGCGACACCACCGTGCCGGTGACCGGCGGCAATGTGAAGCTGCAGTGGAAGCCCGATTTCGGCATGCGCTGGGCGGCGCTCGGCGTGGACTTCGAGATGTTCGGCAAGGACCACCAGACCAACCAGCACATCTACGACAAGATCTGCGCGATCCTTGGCGGCACGCCGCCCGAGCATTACGTCTATGAACTGTTCCTCGACGCCGAGGGGCAGAAGATTTCGAAGTCCAAGGGCAATGGCCTGACCATCGACGAGTGGCTGACCTACGCGCCGACCGAGAGCCTCGGGCTCTACATGTTCCAGAAGCCGCGCGTCGCCAAGCGCCTCCATTTCGACGTCATCCCGCGGGCCGTAGACGAATATGCGGCCCATGTCGCGTCCTATGAGAAGCAGGACGCGGCAGCGCGCCTGGAGAACCCGGCCTTTCACGTGCATTACGGCAACGTCCCCAAGATCGACATGCCGGTCACCTTTGCGCTGCTGCTCAATTTGGCGACTGCATCCAATCCGGAAACACCGGACGTCATGTGGGGGTACATTTCGGCCTATGCGCCCGGCGTTTCTGCCAAGACGCATCCGCATCTCGATGCGCTGGTCGGCTATGCGATGCGGTACTTCCGCGACTTCGTGAAGAAGTCCTATCGCGCACCGGACGATGTCGAGCGCGCAGCGCTCGAGGCGCTCTCGGACGCTTTTGCGGCGCTTCCGGCCGATGCCAACAACGAGACGATCCAGAACGCCGCGCTGGACGTGGCGCGCCACATCGAGCGCTACCAGGATCACAGCAAGAAGAGCCCGACCGGTGGCCCCGGCGTCTCGGGGGATTTCTTCCAGATGCTGTACCAGGTGCTGATCGGGCAGGAGAGGGGGCCGCGGTTCGGGTCCTTTGCGGCCCTTTACGGGATCGAGAACACGCGGGCGCTGATCGCCAGGGCACTGGCCGGACAACTGGCCGCCTGACGAGCGGCCGGGGCGCGGCGACCTCGCTGCCACTGGTTCGCTTAGCAGCGGGCCGTACTTACTGGCTGGCCCAGATGATGCGGGCCATCCACTCCACGTCCTCGATCTCGAGGGTTCTGGGCTCGTAGGCGGGATTGATCGAGTGCAACTCGATCTGCTTGGCGCTCTGGCGCGCCAGAATCTTGGCCATCACCTCGCCATCGCGCGTCTTGACCACCACCCGGTCTCCCCGCCGAACCTGTTCGGTCGGCGAAACGACGATGCGATCGCCTTCGCGATAGAGCGGCTCCATGCTGTCGCCGGTCACCTCGAGGGCATAGATGCCGCCATCGCTGGCGGTGGGCAGGGTGATCTCATCCCAGCCCTGTCCGACCGGAAAGCCAGCGCTATCGAAAAAGCCACCCGCCCCGGCCTGCGCGAGACCAAGCAGGGGGACTGTGCGCGCCGGAGGTTCGGCGAAGCCGGAATGGGTCTGAAAATAGCCGCCCGTTCCCTGAAGGAAGCTATCAAAGCTCTCTCCGGTCGCTTCGAGGATTTTTGCGATGCTCTCGGTAGAGGGCCAGCGCTCGCGGCCGTCCTTGCTGACGCGCTTGGACAGATTGAAGGCCGTCGCGTCAAGCCCGGCCAATCGCGCCAGCGCGGAGACGGATACGCCCTGTCGCCGGGCGAGCGCGTCGATACCGTCCCAGATGGTGCGATGTGAGAGCATGGCGCGCCCGAAAGGAAATTATTCTTGTTGGCGGAAAACAATCCTAAAATAGGCGGCGGCGCATCCCTTGTAAAGCCTCGGCGGAGGCTTTAGGGCCATGCTCGTCGTCAGCGAGACCAAGCCATGTCCGAACCTGCACTCATCTACAAGATCACTACGGCGGCCGCCTATGCCCCGGCACGAGCCGCCGGCGCTTTTGCCGGCATGCCGATCGATCTTGCGGACGGATACATGCACTTTTCGACGGCCGATCAGCTGCGCGACACGCTGCGCCTCCACTTCAAGGGGCAGTCCGGCCTGCTGATCCTGGCGGTCCGGGCAGGCGATCTCGGGGACGGATTGGTCTGGGAGCCCTCCCGTGGGGGCCAGTTGTTCCCTCACCTCTATGGCGGGCCGCTGCCGCTTTCGGCAGTCGAATGGGAAGCAGGCGTGGATGTCGGCCCGAACGGCGACTGTGACCTGCCGGAGGATGTGCGATGATCTTTTCCGCCCTTTCGCCGCTGCTGCGCAACCCGGGGCTCGCGGGCCTGACGCGGGACACCCTCTTGCGCATGGACCCGGAAACTGCGCATGGCGCCACCATCACCGCCCTGCGGCTCGGTCTTGCGCCGCAGCAGGAGCATCCCGACCCGCCCGAACTGGCGACGACGCTCTGCGGCCTGACGCTGGCCAACCCGATCGGCATGGCCGCTGGCTTCGACAAGAACGGCGAGGTTCCGCGCGCGCTGGCGCTGATGGGGTTCGGCATGGTCGAGATCGGCACCGTGACCCCGCGCCCGCAGGCGGGCAACCCCAAGCCGCGGCTGTTCCGGCTGCCCGGGGCGGACGGCGTGATCAACAGGATGGGCTTCAACAATGAAGGTCACGAGGCGGTCTTTGCGCGCCTCAAGGGGCTGCGTGTCCCGGCCGCTCTGGGGGTCAATATCGGCGCCAACAAGGAGAGCGAAGATTTCGTTGCTGACTATGTGGCGGGCGTCAGGCGCTTCGCCGATCTGGCCGACTACCTGAGCGTCAACATTTCTTCCCCCAATACACCCGGGCTGCGCAATCTTCAGGCTGACGAGGCGCTTCGGCGGCTGCTCGGCGAGGTGCTCGCGGCTCGCGCCAAGGCGAAGACACGGGTGCCGGTGCTGCTCAAGATCGCCCCTGATCTCGACGAGGCCGCGATGGACGCGATCGCGCAGGTCGTTCTCGCGACCGACCTCGATGGATTGATCGTGTCCAACAGCACGATTTCGCGCGAGGCCGTCGCCGGATTGGAACATGCAGATGAGATGGGCGGGCTCTCCGGCAAGCCGCTCTTTGCGCTCTCCACGCGGCGCCTCGCCCAGATGCGACAGCGGGTGGGCAGCCTGCCCATCATCGGGGTGGGGGGAATTCACTCGCCGCACACCGCGCTGGCCAAGATCGAAGCCGGGGCCGACGCCATCCAGCTCTATTCGGCGCTGGTGTTTGGCGGGCTGGACCTGCTCGACAGGCTGAAGCGCGGACTGATCGCCGGATTGCGGGCCTCTGGCAAGGCCAGGATTGCCGATCTTGTCGGCACGCGCACGGATGATTGGGCCGCCGGGCGAGGCGAGGTTTCGTGAGCCATCAGGCGGGGGCGAAGAGCGTCGCCTTGTTGCGCTCGAGCGCCCACCAGTAAATGCCGCCGCGGGCCAGGAACCAGCAATGCATGGCCGCCCAGAGGCCCCAATTGCCCCAGATGGGCGGCAGAAGGAGCGCGGCGGCCAGAAAGACGCCAAGCGAAAGGACCATGCCATTGCGCATTACCACGTTCTGCGTGGTGCCGATCAGAATGCCGTCGAACACGAAGGCCGGCATGAAGGTGAGGGCGCAAAGCGACGCGATCGGCAGGTAATCCAGGGCATAGGCGCGCACTTCGACGCTGGTGCTCATTGCGCCGATGAGCCAGGGACCGGCCAAGAGCCAGACGAGGCCCAGTCCGAGCGAAATCACCAGCCCCCACAGCATGGACAGGCCGTAGGTGCGCTCGAGAGCCGGCCGCCAATTGGCGCCGACGGCGCGGCCGCTCAATTGTTCGGCGGCCTGGGCGATGCCGTCGAGAAAGAAGCCGATGACCATGAGCAGGTTGAGCAGCACCGCGTTGGCGGCGAGCGGCACCTCGCCCATGCGCGAGCCCAGCGCGGCGAAGCCGGCATAGGCGCCCATCAGGGCCAGGGAGCGGATCATCAGGTCCCGGCTGAGGCCGAACATCCGGGCGATGGCCGTCCCGTCGCGCAGTTCGCCCGGTGCAATGGCCCGAAGGAGCGCGCCGGCGCCGCCGAAATGGCGCACGAGAATGACAATCCCGGCAAGGGCGGCCACAACCTGCCCCAAAAGGGTCCCGGCCGCGGCGCCGGCAACGCCCCAACCGAGGCCATAGACGAAGGCCACGCTGCTGACGATGTTGATGCCGTGCAGCAGCAATTGCAGCAGCATTCCCGTGCGTGCTGCCGCTCGCCCGTAGAACCACCCAAGAAGGCAGTAGTTGATCATGGAGAAGGGCGCCGACCAGATGCGCACAAAGAAGTAGCCGGCCAAGGCTTCCGCAACGCCGCCCTGAGGCGCCAGCAGAGCCTCCGAAACCCAGAGGATCGGCAGGGCGAGGATGATCATCCCGATGCCGATGATCAGGCCCAGGATGAGCGCGCGGCTCACATGCAGCAGCCCGTCGCGCGGGTCACGGGCACCGACCGACTGTGCGACCAGTCCGGCCGTGCCGATGCGCAGGAAATACGCCAGGGAAAAAAGGACGTCGAACACCAGCGCGCCGAGCACGAGGCCACCCAGCAGCGCTGCGTCACCCAGCCGCCCAACCACCGTGATATCCACCAGACCCACCATGGGCTCGGTGATGAAGGCAATCGAGGCGGGCAGGGCGATGGCCCAGACGTCCTTGTGACGAACTTCGAAGGGGTGTTGCGGACGGGCGCTCATGGGAGACTCGGAGAAAAAGAGGGTGCTCTTCTAGACCGGTTCACCCGCAGGCGATACTGCCTCCCTAGTGCTCCGTCACGAGGTCGATCACCACATCGGCGCGGTCCTTGGACGCGTCCACCAGGTCATAGTTCGGCAAGTCAGTGCGCTCGATATGGGCGCGATTCCGCTCCTCGGTGAACAGGCCCTCTTCGCCGTGCCGCTTCATCAGCCGGGCACGCACGGTCTCGCGCGGAACATGAATGAAGACCGAGTAGTCCAGCTCCGGCTTGACGCCCGCCCATGGGCCTTCGGTCAGGAGGAGATAGTTGCCCTCCACCACCAGCACCCGCACCTCTTCACCGACCGTGAAGGCATCGTCCACCGTGTCCTCGATCTTGCGGCTATAGCCCGGCCCGTTCACGCTCGTGCGGGCCCTCTTGAGGTGATGGAGGAAGCTGACAAAAGCCGCTCCCTCGAAGGTGTGGGGGGCGCCCTTGTAGTCGGTCTGCCCCATGGCCTCGAGCTTGGCGTGCTTCATGTGGAAGCCGTCCATCGGCACGAGCGCAGCGCTGCCGGGGTGGACAGCATTGATCATCGCCACCAATTCCGTCGCCAGGGTGGATTTCCCGGAGCCCGGCCCGCCCGCCAGCCCAATGGCAATCCGCTGGCCGTGTGCCGCGCTTTCCATCTCGAGGATATGCGGCACCAGCCGGGCAAGCGCCTCCTGCGGCGTCAGCCTGAGTGTCTCCGGCATGGCTCAGCGCGCCCGGGTCAGGCGCAGAAGGAGCCAGATCGGCACGACGACGGCGGCGCCCGTGGCGATGTAGATGCCCATCTGCCGCAGCATCCCCGACCCGTCACGCAGGAAATCGCGCACCGTGTCGAGCGCGCCGCGCACGAGATCGGCGGCGTCGAAGCCGAAGACCGTCATCACGAAGCCGACGAAGAGGGACATCAGCGCCAGCTTGACGAGGACCGCAACCGGGCTGCCGCCAATGAACCTCACGAGAGGGGAACGTGGTTCGGTGCGGTAGTCTTCTGTCATCGGTTCACTCCGTTTGGCAGGGTCGAGCCCATCATATAGGGTTCGCGATGATTTGCAGTAGGTTCGCGGTGTCAACTTTGGCGGCATTCCCCTCACCCGTCTCGACCCCCGGTCGATCCACACTTTCCCCGAGAGGGAGAGGAATGAGGGAAACCAAGTGCCGAAGGCACGGCCTTGTTCTTCGCCCACTCCGGGAGAAGTCGGCCCGCAGGGCCGGATGAGGGGAATCTTGGCCGAGGGCGGACGTCTCCCCACCATCATCACGGAGTGGTTCGCCGCACGCGGTTGGGCGCCGCGGCAGCACCAGCTCGACGTACTGCGCTCCTACGAGGCGGGGGCAAACCAGTTGCTGATTGCGCCGACCGGCGCGGGCAAGACACTGGCCGGCTTCCTGCCCACGCTGAGCGACCTCGTCGACGGCAAGTTTGAGGGGCTGCACACGCTCTACATCTCGCCGCTCAAGGCGCTGGCGGTGGACGTGCAGCGCAATCTCTCTGCGCCGATCGCCGAAATGCGGCTGCCCATCCGGGTTGAAGCGCGCACCGGCGACACTTCAGCGGCAAAACGGGCTCGCCAACGCACGCGGCCGCCGCAGGTCCTGCTGACGACCCCTGAACAGCTGGCCCTGCTGATCTCGCATCCCAAGGCCGAGCTGATGTTCGGCGCGCTGCAGCGCGTGGTGCTGGATGAATTGCATGCCCTGGTCACCTCCAAAAGGGGCGAGCTGCTTTCGCTCGGGCTGGCGAGACTGGCCGCGCTCTCACCCCGGCTGCAGATCACAGCGCTTTCGGCCACGGTGGCGCGCCCTGATCTGCTGCGCGACTGGATTGCCCAGCCCCTGCCGGACCGGGAGACCGAGCTTTTGCACATGAAGGGGGGCGCGCCGCCGGAACTGGCCATCCTGGAAACCGAAGAGCGCCTTCCCTGGGCCGGTCATTCGGCAGCTTATGCCCGGGCCGAGCTCTATGACATCATCAAGCGGCACAAGACGACCCTGCTCTTCGTCAATACCCGCTCGCAGGCGGAGATGCTGTTCCAGGGGCTCTGGGACATGAACGACGACATGCTGCCGATCGCCCTCCATCACGGGTCGCTCTCGGTGGAGCAGCGCCGCAAGGTGGAGGCGGCGATGGCGGACGGGCGTCTTAAAGCGGTGGTTTGCACCTCGACGCTCGACCTCGGCATCGACTGGGGCGATGTGGACCTCGTGGTGCAGGTCGGCGCACCCAAGGGCTCGTCGCGCATGTTGCAGCGTATCGGCCGCGCCAACCATCGGCTCGACGAGCCCTCCCGCGCGCTGCTGGTGCCCTCCAACCGCTTCGAGGTGCTCGAATGCGAGGCGGCGGTGGAGGCCGTGTCGGAAGGGCATCAGGACAGCGAGAACCCCCATGTCGGCGGCTATGACGTGCTCGCCCAGCACATTCTGGGCATGGCCTGCGCCGAGCCGTTCCTTGCCGATGACCTTTTTGCCGAGATCAGCCACGCCTGGCCCTATCGCGACCTACCGCGCCCGCAGTTCGATCGCATCCTCGATTTTGTCGCGACGGGGGGCTATGCCCTGCGCGCCTATGAGCGCTACGCGCGCCTGCGCCAGACCGACGATGGCCGCTGGCGCATCGCCAACCCGCAGGTCGCCCAGCAGTACCGGCTCAACATCGGCACCATCATCGAAGAGCCGATGCTGCGCGTGCGGCTGGTGCGCAGCCGGAGCGAGAAGAAGGGCCGGACCACCGGACCTATCGGTGCCGGCGGGCGGGTTCTGGGGGAGATGGAAGAGTCTTTCTTCGGGACCCTGACCCTGGGCGACACCTTCATTTTTGGCGGCGAGGTCGTGGCCTTCGAAGGCATCAAGGACAACGAGGCCTTCGTCTCGCGCGCCTATGCCAAGGACCCGAAAATCCCCTCCTACATGGGCGGCAAGTTTCCCCTTTCCACATACCTCGCCGAACGGGTGCGGCGGATCATGGATAGCCCGGGGGAGTGGAACAAGATGCCAGACCAGGTGAGCGACTGGCTTCGCCTGCAGCAGCAGGTTTCGGTCGTGCCGCGGCGCGACAGCCTGCTGGTGGAGACCTTTCCACGAGGCACGCAGCATTTCATGGTCTGCTATCCCTTCGAGGGGCGGCTGGCGCACCAGACGCTGGGGATGCTGCTGACCCGGCGCCTCGAGCGCATGCGGGCGCGTCCACTCGGCTTTGTCGCCTCCGAGTATTCCCTCGGCATCTGGGGGCTGGGCGATCTTTCCGCGCTGATCCGCACCGGCCGGCTATCGCTGGACGAGCTGTTTGCCGAGGATATGCTGGGGGACGATCTGGAAGACTGGCTGGACGAGTCGGCGCTGATGAAGCGCACCTTCCGCAACTGCGCCATCATTGCCGGGCTCATCGAGCGCCGCCATCCCGGCAAGGAAAAGACGGGGCGGCAGATCACCATGAGCTCGGACATCATCTATGACGTGCTCTACCAGCACGAGCCGGACCACATCCTGATCCAGGCCACCAGGCACGATGCGGCGCGCGGACTGCTCGACATCGAGCGGCTGGGGCAGATGCTGGCGCGCATCCGCTCGCACATCGTCCATAGGCCGCTCACGCAGATTTCACCGCTCGCCGTGCCGGTCATGCTCGATATCGGGCGCGAACCCATTTTCGGAGAGGGCCGCGAATCGGCTATGGCAGATGCTGCAGACGAACTCATTCGCGAGGCCATGGCCGGGAGGTAGCTTCCGGGGCCGGGCACTGGCGATGCCGGAGCAGGGGGCTTTCCGGGGCGGCGATGAACATCCATATGAGCAGCGCCGCCACCCCGACCTCATCCACGGAAACCGTCGTGCTGCGTTTTGCCGGACACAATTTCGAACCTCTGCCGTCCGGCGGTCTCTATTGGCACGCCCAGAAGACCCTGCTGGTCGCCGACCTTCACTTCGAGAAGATGGCCAGCTTCGCCCGCCGTGGGCAGATGCTGCCGCCCTACGATACCGGCATGACCCTCTCCCGCATCGAGGCTGATCTGCGGCGGACCGGCGCGCGGCGCATCATCTCTCTTGGCGACAGCTTCCATCGCGCAGACGCGAGCAGCCTTCTCTCCAGCGCCGACCGGATGCGGTTCGACGCCATCACGGACAGCGTCGAGTGCCTTTGGCTCTCCGGAAACCACGACCCTGCACCACATGCCATTGGTGGCACCTGTCTTCCCGAAATGGAGCTTGCAGGGTTGCTTCTGTCGCACGAGCCGAGGAGGGGGAGAACCGGGCTTGTCGCCGGGCATCTCCATCCCGCTGCGCGCATCGCGATGCCCGGCCGTTCCGCACGCAAGCCGTGCTTTGTGCATGACAACCGGCTGATGATCCTGCCCGCCTATGGCAGTTCGACCGGCGCGCTCAATATCCTCAGCGCTGCCTTTGCCGGGCTGTTTCACTGGCCGGCCCTCGAAGTGACGATGCTGGGGCGCGACAGGACCTATCCTGTTTCCGCCCGGCGGCTCGTCGCCGGCTGAGTCTCAGCGGCGGAACAGCACCCCACCCAGCCATCCCGTGGCAAGGGCCAGGACGACACAGGCAAAGCCGTAGGCCAGCGGGTACTGCGTCGCCGACTGGGCCAAGAAACGCTCGAAGCCGATTTTGCGAACCGCGAACCCTTCCGATTTGCGCGCGATGATCTCGCCATTCTTGAAGACATAGGTCTGGGCGATGTAGGGCCCAGGAGGCGCGTTGGACGGCAGGGTGAGCTGAGCCGAATAGAAGGTGTCGGAGAGAAAGTTGACGCCGTTCTCCTGTACGCCGAAAAGCCTTTCCTCACTCATCAGCCGGATGAGTTCGCGGCCGAAGACCATGGTCTGCCACCACCCGGATGTGTTGGGTGATAGGGCATATGCCTCGGGCAGGATCTTGTTGGTGGTAAGGGTCGTGACATCCGTAATGTCGCGCAGCCGCGCACTCGCCAGCACGTGCAAGTAGCTGGGAAACCCCTTGAAGGTGACCTGATCGGTATTGAGCCACATGCCCAGGATGCGCGTCTTTTCACGGGCCACCCGATCCTGCGTCGGCCCGACAATGGCGATCACGACCTGGAACGGTCCCTGGACGTAGCGCTGGTCCGAGCCGGCATCAGGCGCGATCGAGCCATAGAATGTCATGCGCTCCCCATCGAAACTGGAGGTGATTTCGATGGTGTCGTTGGAGAGCGAGGAGATCAGCCGCTCGGCCCGGGCCGGTGTGGCGGCGAGCAACAGGACGACAAGGAAAGCGAGCCAGCGCCTCATCTGGCGCCCCCGATGACCGTCATGCTGAATGGGTCGTCCGGCGTCAGCACCAGGCCGAGGCCGAAGCGGATCGCTACCGCCAGCACCAGCAGGGCCAGCAGCCCGCGCAATTGCTCGCCGCGCAAGTGCTTGCCGGCAGCCGCGCCGAACTGGGCACCCGCCGTACCGCCGACCATCAGGGAGAAGGCCAGGAGGATATCGACGCTCTGGCTCTGGATCGCGTGGAGGATGGTGGTTGCGGCCATCATCGCCACCACCTGCGCCAGCGAGGTACCGATGACCATGTTGCCCGGCACACGCAGCAGGTAGACCAGCGCCGGCACCATGATGAAGCCACCGCCGATGCCGAGGAGCGAGCCGACGAAGCCGATGAAGAGGCCGATGGCAAGGACCGGCAACACGCTGATGTAAAGCCGGCTCTTCTTGAACCGGACGCGCATGGGCAGGCCGTGCATCCAGGTATGCTGATTGGGCAGGCGCTCGCGCACCACGATGCCCTGCCGGTGCTTGAGCAGCGCCCGCACGGACTCCTGCAGCATCAGAATGCCGACCGAGCCGAGCAGCACCAGAAAGCCGATGGAGATGACGAAATCGAGCTGGCCGGCGTCACGCAGCAGGTCGAACGCCGCAACGCCCCCGAAGGCGCCCAGTATGCCCGAGATGACGAGATACATCGCCAGATGCAGGTCGACGCCGCCACGTCGGTAGTGGCTCAACGCGCCCGAGGTGGATGCTGCCACCACCTGGCCCGTCACCGACGCCACGGCCACTGAAGTCGGAACTCCGGAAAAGATCAGGAGGGGTGTGAGGAGGAACCCGCCGCCCACGCCGAACAGACCGGACAAAAAGCCGACCGCCCCTCCGATCCCGACGAGAAAGAAGAGGTTCACGGAAAGCTCGGCGATCGGCAGATAAATCTGCAAGATCCTCAGGTCCCGTTCAAAGATCACTGCCAGCCATTCTAGCGAATGGTCCGTCAACAAGAGGTCAAAGCTGCGAGCGCTGCATGCAGAAAAAGCAGCGGCCCGGACTTATTGTCCGGGCCGCATGGTGTCAAACCGGCATCAGCCTCACACAGGCTGGCTACCAAGCACGGCCAGAAGCCGGGGATTGATCTCGCCGCTCTCGCTCATGCCGGCGCCGCGCTCGAAGGCCTTGACGGCTTCAACGGTCTTGGGACCGACAAGACCATCACTGTCGCCGGCATCGAAGCCGAGCTTGTTGAGCGCCATCTGGACCCTCGCGACGACGTCCCTGTTCTCGATCGCCTTACCGGGATCGAAATCGGCCGACCAGGTGCCGATGGGCGCAAAGTTGGCGGCTAGGTCGATCTGCTGTGGCTTCCAGCCCGCGACTTCGTCGTTGATGCGATTGACGGCATCGGCCGTCAGCGACTTGGCGATGTCGTCCTTGGCCTGCGCCGCGTCCTTGTCGCCGGTCAGGGCGGCGATGGAGAACCACCTGTAGGAGGTTTCGAAATCCTGCTCGACGCCGAGGCCACGGGCATAAAGCATGCCCAGGTTGAACTGGCTGTCGAGCATGCCCCTGTCGGCAGCCTTCTCAAACCATTCTGCAGCGGTTTCGAACTGCTGCTCGCCCAACTGGCCACCGGCGTAGAGCGCGGCAAGGTTGTGCATGGCCATGCGGTTGCCGCCTTCGGCAGCGCGCTCGTACCACATCCGGGCCTTCTCCAGGTCCTTTTCGACGCCCGTACCCGCTTCGAAAAGGTTGCCCAGCCGGTATTGGGCAGGAACAAAGCCCATCTCTGCGGCACGCTCGTACCACGTCGCGGCAAGCTTGAGGTCCTGCTCGACGGCCTGGCCTTCGGTGTAGATGGCACCGATCTCGAACTGTGCCCGGGCATCGCCGTTCGCGGCCGCCTGGCGGAGGGCTTCAGGGCCCACCTTTTCCGGCGGTAGCTCGAAATGGCGCGGCGCCGGCTCCTGAGCGGCAACAGTGCCCGAAATCGAGCCTGTGCTCTCGGGAGCCTTGGCGTCTTCGGGCAGGGCAGGAACACGGAAATCGCTGCTGCGCAGCCCGTCGGCCATCAGGGCCGGCGGCATCGGCGTCAGGGTAGCCGTGTTCGTCGCGTTCATCACGCTCATGGCGCTCGGATTGATCGACTGCGTCGACGTCGGATCGACCGCGTCTGACAGCCTCTCGGTCTTGGGCTCGGTCGCGGGCGCGTCCATAATCGGTGTCGGAACTGCTGCCGCCTGGCGTTCGGTTGCGGCCGGTGCAGCCGCTTCCGGCGTCGCTGCAGGCGTCGGCACCTCATCGGCCGGAATCACGGCCTTGGACGTGGCGACAGGGCGTTGAGGCGGCGTGTTGGCGCGCTGCAGCACCAGGTTGAGCGCGAGCACGGAGACAGCGGCCAGCGTCGCAGCCAGCAGCAGCGGCCGGCGGTTGCGCGTCAGGAAGCCGGGGCGGTCCGCCATTGCCTCGGCCTTCTCGGCTTTTGCGCTGGCGCGAGCAGCCTCCCGCTCCTGTTTGGCGGCGGCACGTTTGTCCGCCTTGCTCTGCTTTGCGGGCTTCTCCTCTTCCCGGCTTTCCGGCGCCGGCCACTCCTCGCGGGCGTCGTCGGTCACCTGAGCTTCGGCGGGTGATGAGTCTGCCTCATCGGCCGGCTTGCCGTGGCGAACGCGCGACAGGGCCCGGGCCACCATGGTCCCGGAGGCCGCCTGCACTTCGTCCTGGCGGGCCCGCTGGGCGCGCCGCGCGGCGGCCACGAAGGTGCTGGTGTTGGCCTGCGCCTTGGGCGCCTCGACGGGCGGCTTGGCCGGCGCGGGGCTGGCAAAGGGATCGCTGTCCTGCGCGAAGCTGGACTGCGGGCGGGGTGGCCGCTC
Source organism: Devosia oryzisoli (assembly GCF_014837245.1). Classification (GTDB taxonomy): domain Bacteria; phylum Pseudomonadota; class Alphaproteobacteria; order Rhizobiales; family Devosiaceae; genus Devosia; species Devosia oryzisoli. The sequence continues at coordinate 604,874 of NZ_JACYFU010000002.1, read as the reverse complement.
GATCTGCGAAGTGTCGATGGTAGGCTGCGCGAGGGGCCGGCTGGGCTCGGCGACACTCGCTGCGCGGGCGCTCAGCGCCGGAGCAGGCGCGGCATCGCGAAAGCCGCGATCGATCAGCGGCGCTTCCTCGGCCGGACTTGCGGGCATCGCGTCCTTCTTGTCGTCCAGCAGGCCTGCCAGAATGCTATCGAGACGGGCGCTGTTGTCACGCGCCGGCGTTGCGGCTTCCGGCGGGTGCTTGGCCTGTGGTGCGGGTGCGGGTGCTGCCGGGGCAGGGCGAGCCGCTTCCACCGACGCCGTCGGCAGCGTGGGGGCAGGCGCACCGCGGCGGTCCTGGCTGGTCGCCAGGCGGGCCTCAAGGCGCCGCAGGCGGTCGGCGGTATCCTTGCCCGCGGTGTTGAGGATGGCGGTCATGCGCTTTTCCAGCGCATCGATGCTGTCGGGGCCGATTTCAGCGGAGGTTACCGAGGCTGTCTTGGCGACAGCTGCGGAGGTCTTGTCCGCCACGAGATCGGCCAAAGTTTCGTAGTCGTATTCGGGCTGCTTGTCGCTGGACTTGATGAGGTCGCTGAGACGCTCCTCCATCGCCTTGAGGCTGTCCGGGTCGATGCCAGGCGCCTGTGCCGGCGCGTTGCGCTGCATGGCGTCGGTGGTGCGTTCGGCCACCATGGTCGCAACGGAGTCGAAATCGGGCTGTGCGCTGTTATAGAGCTTGGACAGCCCTTCGAGTTGCACGCTTGCCGCGTCCATGCGGGACATCAGGTCGTGCAACTGCGTTTCCACCACGCTGGTGTCCACCGGCACGATCTTGTCGCTGAGCGCCTCGATGCGGTCTTCGATCTGCGCGAAGCGCGGCTCCATCGAAACCAGAACGGCTTCGCGCAACGAGACCATGTCCTGGCGCAGGGCGGCGACGTCCTGATTGGTGGTGTCCGCGCTCTCCAGCGTCTCGGCGAGCGCTTCGATCCGCCGCACCAGGGCAGCCGGAGCACTTTGATCGGAAGTTATGGCCTGCGTGAACGAGGCCATTTCGCTGGTCAGCTTCTCGAAGTCGTTCGACGACATCGCGAAGTTGCGCTCGATGGCGTCGATGCGGTCGTACACATTGCGCACGCTTTCTTCGATGGACCGCACGACCGGCGTCAGCGCTGCAGCGGGCTCTGGCCGGGTGGCCCGCCGCTCTTCGCGCACGATTTCCCGCTCCATCTGCTCGGCCTGCAATTCGGCAAGCTTGCCGACCGTGGCCGACACGTCGTCGAGCCGCTGATTGATGGCTCCAAGATCCACCTTCGGGGCGTTCTCGATCATATCCCCAAGCGCGGCGATCTGCGCTTCGAGGCGCTTGACCTGCCCAGTCTCGCCGACGGCGCCGGCAAGCAGTTCCACCACCTGGGTCAACTGCTCGACCTGCTCGGCGACGTCCTTGACCTGCGCCTCGTTGTCGCGCTCGTTCCTCAAATGCCCTTCGAGTTGTTCGAGCCGCAGGCTCATGCCGCTGACCAGAGCGTTCAAATCCCTAAAATCGGGCATGTCGCTGGCGCGGCGCCCCATGACGGAAACGGGCGCCGGACCCTGCCGGCGGCGGATTTCGGCAATGGCCGCCGTCAGTTCGTCTTCTTCGTGCATGTCCTGAGCGTCGCGCTCCGAAAATCGGTCGACCGCCTGCTTTACGGAGCGCAGCGCTTCGCGCCGCCGCAGGGCGGGCTCAGGCGCCTCGACCTGATCACGAAGGTTGCGCACCCGCTGGCTAAGCGCGTAATTACCCGGATCAGGAGCAGCCGGTCCCGTATACCGGCTTTCGACCTTGTCGAGCAATGCGACGAGCTCGCCGCGCAGGGCCTGCCAGTCGCCGGTCGCAGGATCGGAGGTGTCCAGGGTGGAAAAAGCGCGGGCCATGGGGAGTCCCTGTTGCAGAGGCTGAGCTTCGGCGCAAAACGACGCAAAAGACGTGCCGGTTACTTTTGGGAAAACATGGTAAACAAGGGGTTAACGGGTGATTAACTTTGTGCCCGCTGGGAAAGATTTGAGAATCGGCAGAAATTACAGGAAGGAGCCGTCTCATCATGACGCGTAGGCGCATCATCATCGTGGACGACCATCCCCTGTTCCGCGCTGCACTTCGGCAGACGCTTGCGGGCGGCGATACGACCGTACTTGTTGAAGAAGCTGGCAATCTTGAGGGGCTTGCCGCCGCTCTTGATGCCGATCGAGATTGTGACCTGGTGCTGCTCGACCTCAATATGCCTGGGGTGCGCGGCTTTTCGGGTCTACTACTACTACGGGCGCAATATCCGGATATTCCCGTAATGATTATCTCGGCAGTAGAAGACGCGACCGTAGTACGCCGCGCTTTTGAGCTCGGGGCGGCCGGTTACCTGCATAAATCGGAAGGTCCCACCGAAATTCGCCGGGCTATCGAAACCGTCCTTTCCGGTGACGTCTTCGTGCCCGAAGGCATGGTGCTTGGCGGGGAAGACGAGCAGACAGCCTTGATGAAGCGGCTCTCGACGCTGACGCCGCAGCAGGTGCGCGTACTGATGATGCTGAGCGACGGGCTGATGAACAAGCAGATCGCCTACGAGCTTTCCATTTCCGAGGCCACGGTCAAGGCACACGTCTCGGCGATCCTGCAAAAGCTGGACGTCGACAGCCGTACCCAGGCGGTGATCGCTGCGGCTCGCATCGAGGACGGCCAATTCGAAGCGCTATTCTCCACGGGCGCTGAGTGAGGCCGCCCGAAGTCCTGTCCTTGTTTCGGGGGAACTGCTGATGAAGCCGGAAATCTCCATCATCACCATTGGCGTCGACGACCTCGAGCGGGCGTTCGCCTTCTACCGTGCCCTGTTCGACATCGGGGACGACCAGATCGGCCCGGGTGAAGATCATGTCGCCTTCTTCTTTGAAAACGGCATGTCGTTCGTCCTCTACCCGCGAGGCCAGATCGCCCATACCGCAGGCAAGAGTGAAGCCGTTGCCGGCACGCCCGGATTCGTCCTCAGCCACAGGGCGCCGGACGAGGCGTCAGTTGACGAGATCCTGGAGCGCGCGGTGGTCGCCGGCGGCGCGGTGATCACGGAAGGCACACAGTCCGAGTGGGGCTACTCGGCCTACTTCGAGGACAGCGAAGGCAATGTCTGGGAAGTGATGGCCACGCCGCCGATCAACTGAGTCCGGCCTTTCGCGCAGCGAAGGCCCGGCGGGCGGCCTCTACACGGCATAGACCGGCAGGTCAGAAGCCGCCGCCGGTCTTGAAGCCGCCAGAGGTTCGTGTGCCGCTCGATCCGGAGCGGGGGCGGGAAAACCCACCTCCGCCGCTGCCGCCGCCCCAGCCACCGCCGAACCCTCCGGGTCGAGGCGCGCGGGACGGACGGGAGCCGCCGCCTCCGAAACTGTTATCTGGCCAGTCCGACCCGCCTTTGCCCCAGGGGCTGGCATTGCGGCGCGTGCCTTTGTATCCGGCACCCCATTCGCTGCCGGGCGCCCAGTTCTGGCTCCGCTGCCACTGCTCCCAATAGCTGGCAGCCGTAATACCGCCGCGCAGGAAATCGTTGAGCAGGTCGCCCACCAGCCGGTCTTCCCCGAAGCTGGAGCGTGGGTCATCGAAGCGCTGCTTCTTGAACTCCCACTGGATGTCTTCGAGCTCCCGGCGGCGCGATGCGAGGGTCTTGAGCCGGTCACGCTGCTCCCGGCTCTCCTCGTCCTCCTCGCGCATGCGGGTGCGATTTTCGTCGATCTGGGCGACGATCGTATCGTCCTGGCCGGTGCGGGTCATGCGGGCGTCGGCGAGGAGCGACTGCATGTCTTCGCGCCCAAGCGTTGCGGCGAGGGCAGCGGTGGCATCCTCGAACGCCGGGTCGTGCCCTTCGGCCAGGGCCTGTAGAGATTTCGCTGCGCTGTCTCGCCTGTCCTCAACGGCGAGGATCTGGCGGTCCAGGTCTTCGATCTCGGTGGCAATGCTGGCCAGTGCCTCCCTGAGGGGCGCCCCACCGGCAGCATCGATATGGCTGCGCTCGAGCGCCGCCAGCTCGGCCTCGGCCGCCTGTACCCGCGCCTCCTGCTGCTCGGCATGCTCCCGCAGCCGCAGCGGAATTTCGTTGAGCATGGCAAAATTCGGCCGTGCCTTGTCGAACCGCACGAGGCGGGCGACGAGCCCATCGAGATAGCGGATGAGGTTGTTGGCGCGATAGGCGCTGGTGCCGTATCCACTCTCCCACAGGTACATGAACAGCGGATCCTGCCGATAGGGCCTGCCCTTTTCCTCACGATCCTGCTCGGCCTGTTCGGTCTTGTGCAGTGCTTCTTCAGCAACGGCATCCAGGTTTTCGGTGTCCCGGCGCTTGGCAGCAAAGACTGGATCTGCGGCAAGCGCGCCGGCCTGTTGGGAGGCCAGCGCTGCCAAGGCCGCCTGCTGCTCGGCCTGCCGCGCAAGCGCGCCATGGCGCTGTTCGACGAGCGCCGACCGTTCTGCGTCCAGCGCCTTGATGGTCTTTTCGGCGGCCGCCACGTCGCGCGCGTGGGTCTTGAGGACCTCCCGGGCGCGGCTTTCGGCAGCCGAGATCTGGCCATCAAGCTCCGCCTGGACGGAGGGATCAAGACGCAGTTGCGCCAGCTGCCGGAACAGCTCGGCCTCCGTCTCCTTCATCTTGCTCAAGCGCTCTGCCGCGCGGGCGAGGCGGCGGGAGATCTCATCTTCCTCGCGCCTTATGTCCCGCATCGCCTCTTCGAGGCTTTCGAGAGCCTGGGGGCCACGTATGCTCATGCCATCACCACCGGGTCACGGCGCCGCCGAGCACCGGCATCAGATATTCCACGTCCAGGAAGCCATCGGACTTGCGGCCCACCTCATTGGCCTGAATGATCCCGTCGTCGCGCTTGTCGGCAGCCACCGCGTTGTAGACGCTTTGCGGGACGCGCAGCCCCCACATCGACACGGTCTCGGTCTCACCGGTCTCTTCGTTCAGAATGGGAAGGTTGAGCCGGTTGCCGTCGGCGCCGATGGCTTCAACCACGATATAGTAGTTGGTCGCATCGGTGTTGATCTCGGGGAAGGTCCAGAAGCCGGACTGTACGCCGGAGCGATTGACCACCCGCAGGACGTATTCCTGCCGAAGCTGGTCGCGCAGGGCCGTGAGCTTTTCCACCGCGTCCTCGGCGCCGGCGCGGTTGCCTTCCTCGGCAAAAGCCTTGCCGCGGCTCCGCAAGGCCTCTGCTTCCGCCACGGCCTGCTGTACCTTGGTTTCGTCGTAGATGGTCTGGTAGAGCATGTCCATCTGGGCCGGCAGGCCCTGGGAGAGCTCGAGCCGCGCCTGCTCGGCCTGTCCTGCCTGCAGCGGCCGCCAGACCCCGAAATAGCCGACGAGCGCGACCAGAAGTACAACTGCGAGCGCCAGAACCGGGCGGCCCCAGCGCTTGCGGCTGACATAGAGGCGGGCGAGCGTCGTGCCGAAGCCGGCTGGCGGGGGATCGTAGGTGAAGCGGCTTTCGGCGAGTGCGTTGACGCCCTCGCGCAGGATGGCGTCGCTGACTTCGATGCCCTGCTGGGCGTAGATGGCCCGCAGCTTTTCGATGAGTTGCGCCTCGCGGGCCGCACCGTCGAGCTCGCGTGCGACAAGGTCCTGCCGATGGCGCAAGGTGTCCACGACATCCATGGCGAGCATCACATCGTCCAGCCTGGCGGACGGTTTGGTCGCGGCCTCACTCATGCTGCGCGTTCACTTCCGGGGCCCGGACCTCAGGACTTGCTCTCGAGAAGCAGGGCATTGCCTTCCGCGGCGAGCGTCGCCAGGCGCCGCTTGCCATCTTCCACGGCGTCGCGGATTTCGGCGGAGTTTTTGGTGGAAGCCACCCGCATCTCGTTGATGATGGTGCGGCTCTTTTCCTGGAAGTTGACGACGCTATCGACAAGCTTCTTGACCGCGTCAGCGCGGATCGTCGGCCCATAGCCGGCGCGGACCGCTTCCTCCTGCACCCGATCCCCGATTTCCGAGAGCGTTTCCAGACTCTTGGACATGCCTTCCTTCATGGCGTTGAGCGTTTCGGTGGACTCGTGCAGGCCGAACATGCCGGTGAATGACGCGGACAGCGCCGTCAGGACCGTCTCGTTGGTGGAGAAGAAGGAAATCGCCTGCTGGTAGACGCGCTCCTTGGCGTTTGTGGTCTGCATCAGGCGCGCCATGACCACCTCTGAGGTGTTGTAGGAGATCGTCAGGTTGTCCGAGAGATCCTTGGCGATCTGGTAGCGCTTTTCCTCGTTCTGCATGTCGCGCAGGCGTTCGTCTCGCGCCATCTCGAGGCGGGCGCGATCGGCCGGCACCGTTCCGGCGTAGGCGGCCAGTTCGTCGGCCGCCGACTGCAGGATCGACTTCTTCTCGGCCAGGCGTTGCTCTGCGGTTCCAAGCACCTCGAGGGCCATCACCTCCGCCTGCTTGAGGGCGCCGCGGAAATCGCGATAGGCCTCGAGGATGGTCTGCTCGCGGTCGATCTGGTCCTTGGTGTCGCGGCTGACGGCAAGGTAGGTGTCGCGAATCTTGTTGAAGCGTGTGGCAATGTCGCCGCGGCTGACCTTCATCCAGACGTTCGAGGCCCGCTCCAGGAGGTCGACGCGGTTGTCCTGCAACTGGTCGACCATGCCCTTGGCATCGTCGCGGATCGAATCGAATCCCTTCGTGATGTCCTCGTAGCGCTCGCCGATCCGCATCGCGGCCACCTGCTCGCGCACCACCTCATTGAAGGCGCTGGCCTGGCTGAGCGTGCGGCCGATCAGGATAACGCGCGTTTCGTCGAGCTCCGTGATCTGGCTCAAAAGGCCGGTGATCGGCTGCTCGCCCTGCGTTTCAGGCCACAGCCCCAACTGGCGGATCGCGTTAACCGCCTTATCCAGATATTGCAGCGGCTGGCCCGTGGGGACCGATGCCGTGGCGGTGGAAGGCGTAGCGGTGGGTTGGTCGGTCATCTGAAACTCCAGCTGGTCGATCGGCAGTCGGCGCGCGGCCTTCTCCCCTAGATTGCCCCTCATCCGCCCCCTGACAATTGCATCGTTTCGCAACGACAACTATTTAGTCGGCAATGGTGCGAAAAAGCCGCATTCGGTAGCTCTTGCGTATCCTTGTGTCGTTCGCGCCCCAGCGAGCCTGCTCAGGAAGGAAATGCCCGTGCAGTTTGGAGGTCGGTACCATATCGCAGCGCCGCGTCCGGCCGTGTGGGCGGCGCTCAACGACCCCGAAAAGCTCAAGGCGGCCATTCCCGGCTGCTCATACATTGCCTGGTCGGGACTGAACACGCTGGACCTCGAAATCAAGGTCAATCTCGGCGTCGTTCATCCCACCTTCAAGGGAGGGCTGGAACTCTCAGATATGAAGCCTGCCGAGCGATATACGCTCTCGGGACGCGGCAAGGGCGGGTTGATGGGTCTGGCCGAGGGGGCAGCCGATATCACCCTTGCCGATGCTGGCGATGAAACGCTCCTCAGCTTCCTGGCCCGTGGGGGAGCGTCGGGGCAAGTGATGAAGCTGGGCAGGGCCCTGATCGGCAATTCTGCACAGCGGATCATCGACGGGTTTTTCGAGCGGTTCGGCGCGGCCATCGGCGCCGAGGTAACGCCGCTCGGCCCGCCGGAGGAACTCGGCCAGCCTGTGGAAACCAACGGTTAACCCTGATCTTGCGGCGCAGACGCAGCGCCACAATCTGGCACCGAGCGGACCGGTAAAGACGAGGCCTTTGATTGGCCTTTGTTGAAAATTTGACCGATGTCCCTGCGCACCCGAGACACGCTTGCTCTTTTTGCCATCGCGGCCGCCGCGACCTTCTGGACCCTCGGGTTGGCTCCTGATCTCCACGCGCTCTTTGGCTGGGTCGCCGGGCGGCTCTAGGCAACGAAATCACCCACGACGCGGGTCGTTCTGCGCCGCGAAGATTTTGACCATTCGGATAAATTTCATGTCCCCCCTCTTGCGGCGGGCACCATTGCACGATTTTATCCCGAGCTAGCGCATGGAAGCTGACCTTCGGCCAGCCCGGGGCTCCGTGCGAGACAGGGAGACTCAATCAATGAAATTTTCGATCCTTACCAAGGCCATTGCCGGGGGCGTTGCCCTGAGTGCGCTTCTCGCCGGTGCGGCCCTGGCTGATCCTGCCATCATCTATGACGGTGGCGGCAAGTTCGACGCCTCCTTCAACGAGGCCGCCTATAACGGCGCCGAAATGTACAAGAAGGAAACCGGTGCGGGCTATGGCGAGCTGGAAATCTCCAGCGACGCGCAGCGCGAGCAGTTCCTGCGCCAGTTCGCCGAGCGCGGCTACTCGCCCATCATCACCCCGGGCTACAACTTCGTCACGGCTCTGGAATCCGTGGCCCCGGAATTCCCTGATACGCACTTCGTGATTCTCGATGCCGTCGTCGATCTGCCGAACGTGCGCTCGGTGCTGTTCAAGGAGCACGAAGGCTCCTACCTCGCCGGCATCATGGCGGCCATGAAGTCCGAAAGCGGCAAGATCGGCGTCGTTCCGGCGTTCAACCTTGACCTGCTCGAGGCCTTCGCCTGCGGCTACAAGCAGGGCGCCAAGTCGGTGAACGGCGACATCGAAGTCCTCGAGACCTATATCGGCTCCGGCTTTGACGCCTTCAACGACAAGCCCAAGGCTGTCGAAGTGGCCAAGTCGCAGCTCGATCAGGGCGTGGACGTGGTTTACCAGGTGGCCGGTGGCGCCGGTGCCGGCGTGCTCCAGGCCGCCGCCGACGCGGGCAAGTTCTCCATCGGCGTCGATTCCAACCAGAACCACCTCTATCCTGGCTCCGTCCTGACCTCGATGGTCAAGCGCGTCGACGTGGCGACGTACAACGCCATGATGGACGAAAAGAACGGCAACTGGTCCGGTGGCACCATCGTGCTGGGCCTGGCTGAAGACGGCGTGGGCGTAGCGTTCGATGAAAACAACGCATCCATCGTCACCGACGACATGAAGGCGGCTGTGGAGAAGGCCCGGCAGGACATCATCTCGGGCGCCGTGGAAGTCCATGACTACCGCACCGACCAATCCTGCCCTGCCTAATCGCGCCCAAGAGCTGATCGCCTGATGGCAAGCACAACATCCTCGCAGCGGCTGGAAACAGCCGCTGCTCAGGCCCCGGCGATCGAGCTGCGCGGCATCAACAAGCACTTTGGCGCCGTCCACGCCAACAAGGATATCGACCTCGTCGTCAAGCGCGGCACGGTGCACGGCATCGTGGGCGAAAACGGCGCCGGTAAATCGACGCTGATGTCGATCCTCTACGGCTTCTACTCCGCCGATTCCGGTGAAATCCTCGTGGACGGCCAGCGCCATGACATCACCGACTCCCGCCATGCCCTGGCCCTCGGCATCGGCATGGTGCACCAGCACTTCATGCTGGTCGAAAACTTCTCCGTCCTCGAGAACGTCGTTTTGGGCGCCGAGGATTCGCCGCTGCTCGGCAAGACCCTGAGCAAGGCGCGCGAACAGATGAAGGCGCTCGCCAGGGACTACGGGCTCGAGGTCAACCCCGATGCGCTGATCGAAGACCTGTCGGTCGGGCAGCAGCAGCGCGTGGAAATCCTCAAGGCGCTCTATCGCGGCGCCGAGATCCTCATTCTGGACGAGCCCACCGGCGTTCTGACGCCGGCCGAGGCCGATCACCTCTTCCGCATCCTCAAGACCCTGCGGGACGAGGGCAAGACCATCATTCTCATCACCCACAAGCTGCGCGAGATCATGGCGATCACCGATGAAGTGTCGGTCATGCGCCAGGGGGCCATGGTCGCCACCATGACCACTTCGGAAACGTCGCCGGCCGAACTCGCCGAAGCGATGGTGGGACGGCGGGTGCTGCTGCAGGTGGAAAAAGGTTCGGCCAAGCCGGCCGAGGTGCGCCTCGAGGTCAAGAACCTGGTCGTGGCGGACGATTTTGGCATTCCGCGCGTCAAGAGCGTGAGCTTTTCCGTTCGTGCCGGCGAAATCGTGGGCATTGCCGGCGTTTCGGGCAATGGGCAGAGCGAACTGCTCGAGGCCATTACCGGGATGCGTAACATCCGCGAGGGCGCCATCTTCCTTAACGGCAAGCCGCTTGCGCTGACCGGTGACGACGCAGCCGCCGATGCCCGCGCCGCCGGCATCGCCCACGTCCCGGAAGATCGCCACCGCATGGGCCTCGTGACCGGCTTCCAGGAATGGGAAAACGCCATCCTGGGCTACCAGGACAAATACGGCAGCGGCCCGGCGCTCGATATCGGCGGCGCCAAGGCCGCCGCGCGCGAGCACATCGGCAAGTTCGACATCCGCCCGCCCGACACTGAGCTCAAGACAGCCAACTTTTCGGGCGGCAACCAGCAGAAGATCGTTCTGGCCCGCGAGATGGAGCGGGACCCTGACGTGCTGGTCATCGGCCAGCCCACGCGCGGCGTCGACATCGGGGCGATCGAGTTCATCCACAACGAGATCATCCGCATGCGCGACGCCGGCAAGGCCGTGCTGCTGGTGTCGGTGGAACTGGACGAAGTGCGCTCCCTCTCGGACCGGATCATCGTCATGTTCGATGGGCACATCGTGGGTGAAGCAGACCCGGCCACGGCCGACGAGGGCGAACTGGGCCTGCTCATGGCCGGCGTCACGCACGACGGCAAGGCGGCCACCGTGGGCACGACGCCCGACGTGAAAACGGTCACCGAGCGGCGTCTGATGGAAATGAATCCACAGCAGATTTCCGACAAGGATGCCGAGCCATGAGCGCGCGCGCACCGCTTCCTCGCTGGGTCGACATTGCCCTGCTGCCGGTCCTGAACGTTGTCCTGGCCTTCCTCATCGGCGGGCTGATCGTGCTCGCCGTCGGGCAGAACCCGCTGCAGGCCGTGGGCGTCATGGTCTACGGCGCCTTCGGCTACGGCACCGGCGTGGGCTACACGCTCTATTACACCACCGACTTCATCTTTGCCGGCCTTGCCGTGTCGCTCGCCTATCACGCGGGGATGTTCAACATTGGTGGCGAGGGGCAGGCCTATCTCGGCGGCCTCGGCGTCATCCTTATTGCCTTGGCCCTCAACGGCCTCCATTGGACGGTGATGTTCCCGCTGATGATCGTCTTCGGCGCGCTGTTCGGGGCTTTCTGGGCGTTCATTCCGGGCTATCTGCAGGCCAAGCGCGGCAGCCACATCGTCATCACCACCATCCTCTTCAACTTCATCGCCACCTCGGTGATGAGCTATATCATCACTCGCATCCTCAAGCCCGAGGGCGTCAATTCCGACGAAAGCGCGCCCATCGAGGCCATTTCGCGCATCCCGCGGCTGGGCGAATTCTTCTCCTTCTTCGGGCGCTCGCCGGCCAATCTCTCGATCCTGGTCGCCATCGTGGCGCTGGTGTTCTGCTACTGGCTGATCTGGCATTCCAAATTCGGCTACGCCATGCGCGCCCTGGGCCACAACCCTGTGGCGGCCAGGTATGCCGGCATCTCCGGCACCAGAATGATCATCATCACCATGGCCATCTGCGGGGCTCTGGCCGGCATGGTCGCCGTCAACAATGTCGGCGGCGTGCAGGGCCGGCTGATCCTCAACTTCGTCAACGGCGCCGGCTTCGTCGGCATCGCGGTGGCCTTCATGGGCCGCGGCCACCCGATCGGGGTCGCGCTCTCGGCACTGCTGTTTGGCGCACTCTACCAGGGTGGGCAGGAACTGGCCTTCTCCATGCCCGGCATCACCAAGGAGATGATCGTGACCATCCAGGCGATGGTGATCCTCTTCACTGGTGCCATGGGCGACATGTTGCGCATTCCGCTGATGCGCCTGTTCGACCGGCGTGCCACGGCGGGGACCCCGTGATGCAGTATTACACCGACCTCATCCTCATCCTCGACTCCACCGTGCGCCTCGCTGTGCCGCTGCTGCTGGCGTGCCTGGCCGGGCTCTATTCGGAACGCGCTGGCATCGTCGATATCGGCCTTGAGGGCAAGCTGCTGGGCTCCGCGTTTGGCGCCGCCACAGTCGCGGCCGTCACCGGCTCGGCCTGGCTCGGTCTGCTCGCCGGCATTGGCGTCGCGCTCTGTTTCTCGGCGGTCCATGGCCTCGCCTCGATCAACCTCAAGGGTAACCAGACCATTTCCGGCGTCGCGCTCAACTTCCTGGCTGCCGGCCTCACCACCTTCCTGGGGCAGGCCTGGTTCCAGCGCGGTGGCATGACGCCGCAACTGGGCAACGACCAGCGCTTCACCCCGATCACGCTGCCTTTTGCCAATGAACTGGCCGACGTGCCGATCATCGGCGGGCTATATTCCGAGCTGATTTCGGGCCACAACATCCTGACCTACTTCGCCTTCATCGCGGTGCCACTCACGGCCTTCGTCCTGTTCAGCACGCGCTTCGGCCTCAGGCTGCGGGCCGTCGGCGAAAATCCCAAGGCGCTCGACACCGCCGGCATGTCGGTGACGCGGCTGCGCTACCAGGCGCTCATCATCACCGCGATCCTCGTGGGCATCGGCGGCACCTATCTGTCGGTCGCGCAATCGTCCGGGTTCAACAACAACATGTCCGCCGGGCGCGGCTACATTGCACTGGCCGCGCTGATCTTTGCCAAGTGGCGGCCGTGGCCCGCCCTTCTGGTGTGCCTACTGTTCGGCTTCCTCGATGCCTTGCAGTTCCGCCTCCAGGGCATAGACTTCCCGGTGATCGGCCAGGTACCGGTGCAGGCCATCCAGGTTCTGCCCTACCTGTTGACCATCATCCTGCTGGCCGGCTTCATCGGTCGGGCCGTCGCCCCCAAGGCCGCCGGCATACCCTATACCAAGGAGCGCTAGGCCCTTTTCGGCCAGCCAAGGACGACGCGATGCAGACCGAAACCGACAAGGCCTTGTTCGAGGCCGCCGAAGCCGTTCGCAAGAGGGCCTATGCGCCCTATTCGAAATTCCAGGTCGGCGCCGCCATTCTCGCCGATGACGGCAAGATCTATGCTGGCTGCAACGTCGAAAACGCCGCCTATCCCGTGGGCAATTGCGCCGAACCTAGCGCCATTGCCGCCATGCTCGCCGGTGGGGGCACGCGCATCCGGCGCATCTATGTGACCGGACCCGGAACGCTGCCGGTGACGCCCTGTGGCGGCTGCCGCCAGCGCATCCGCGAATTTGCCGATCTCGATGTCGAAGTCATCTCGCATGGGGTCGGCGGGGAGCCGCTGGTGCAGACGCTGGGCCAGTTGCTGCCGCACAGTTTCGGACCGGAATACCTGCCGTCGTAATTCGGGCTGCATTGCCCGCTAGGGGACGCCAAGCCGCGTCCCGGAGGAGGATCGATGAGTCTCAAGATCGTCGACAGCAAGACCACCGAACACGCGCACCGGCGCAATCCGGGCTTCCCGCTCGACCTTGATTGGGTTGGCCGCGTGCGCATGAACCGCTCGGCGCTCGAACGCCGCGCCGGCACCATCGGCGCGCGCCGTACCGTCAAGAAGGACTATCAGCTGGCCTGGCTGCTCAAGGCCATCACCCTGATCGACTTGACGACGTTGAACGCCGACGACACCGCCGGTCGTGTCGAACGCCTCTGCTCCAAGGCGCGCCATCCGTTGCGTCGCGACATCATCGAAAAGCTTGGTGTCGAAAACCTGCGCATCCTGCCCGGCGCCGTCTGCGTCTACCACACCTTCGTCAAGACCGCTGTCGCCGCACTTGAGGGCTCGGGTATCCCCGTTGCCGCCGTCTCCACGGCCTTCCCCCATGGCCTCGCGCCCGTCGAAACCAAGCTCAAGGAGATCGAGGCTTCGGTGAAGGATGGCGCCAAGGAAATCGACATCGTTATCGAACGCGGCATGGTGCTGCGCGGCGACTGGCAGGCGCTCTATGACCAGGTGAAGGCTTTCCGCAAGGCCTGCGGCGACGCGCATATCAAGACCATCCTGGGCACCGGGGAACTGGCGACGCAGACTAACATCGCCAAGGCCTCGCTCGTCTGCATGCTGGCCGGCGCCGACTTCATCAAGACCTCGACCGGCAAGGAAAAGGTCAACGCCAACCTCGTCACGTCCCTCACCATGATCCGCATGATCCGCTGGTTTGCCGAAGAGACCGGCATCGAGATCGGCTACAAGCCCGCCGGCGGCATCGCCACGGCAGGCGACGCGCTCAAATACATGGCGCTGATCAAGGAAGAGCTGGGCACCCACTGGCTGCAGCCGCACCTCTTCCGCTTCGGCGCGTCGAGCCTGCTGACCGACATCGAGCGCCAGCTCGAACACGGGCTGACGGGCCACTATGCCGCCGATTATCGCCAGCCGATGGTGTGAGGACCGCCGTCATCACCCGAACGGTCATCCCCGCGAAAGCGGGGACCCTCGTTTGGGGTTGGCGCAGCAAACAGAGGTTCCCGCTTTCGCGGGAATGACCCAGTGGGTGAACACACCCCGGAGGACCAGATGAACAAGATCGCGCAAATCTTCGACAGCCTCGATTATGGCCCGGCCCCGGAAGCCGCCGACCAGGCCAATGCCTGGCTCAACAGCCATGACCGTGTCTTTGGCCACTTCATCGACGGCGCCTGGACCGCGCCGGGGAAGACCTTTGCCTCGACCAATCCGGCCAGCAGCGAAAAACTGGCCGAGGTCACCGATGGCACCACCGAGGACGTCGATACGGCCGTCCGGGCCGCCCGTGCGGCGTTCCCAGGCTGGAGCGCGCTTTCGGGCTACGAGCGCGGCAAATTCCTCTATGCCATTGCGCGGATGATCCAGAAGCACAGCCGGCTCCTTGCCGTGCTCGAAACCATGGACAACGGCAAGCCAATCCGCGAGAGCCGCGACGCCGACATTCCGCTTGTGGCGCGCCACTTCTACCATCACGCCGGCTGGGCAACGCATCTGTCGAGCCAGTTCCCCGGCATGGTGCCCTATGGCGTCTGCGGCCAGATCATTCCGTGGAATTTCCCGCTGCTGATGCTGGCCTGGAAGATTGCGCCTGCGCTTGCCGCCGGCAATACCGTGGTCCTCAAACCCGCCGAGTTCACCTCGCTCACCGCGCTGCTCTTTGCTGAAATCTGCGAGCGCGTCGGGCTGCCCAAGGGCGTCGTCAACATCGTCACCGGCGAGGGCGAGACCGGGGCCGCCATCGTCAATCATCCGGACGTGGACAAGATCGCCTTCACGGGCTCGACCGAGGTGGGCAAGATCATCCGTGCCGCAACGGCTGGTTCGGGCAAGGGGCTCAGCCTCGAGCTTGGCGGAAAGTCGCCCTATATCGTCTTCGAAGATGCCGATCTCGACAGTGCCGTCGAAGGCCTCGTCGAAGCCATCTGGTTCAACCAGGGCCAGGTCTGCTGCGCCGGCTCGCGCCTTCTCGTCCAGGAAAGCATCGAGGAGCGGTTCATCGCCAAGGTGAAAACCCGAATGGCAAAACTGCGCGTGGGCGATCCGCTCGACAAATCCGTCGATATCGGCGCGCTCGTGGCGCCGGTGCAGGTCGAGCGCATTCGCGACCTCATGCAGCGCGGCATCGCCGAGGGCGCCGAGGTCTATGAACCCGATGGCCAGGTGCCCGCCACCGGGTGCTTCCTCAAGCCGGCGCTGGTCACCAACGTGTCGCCCGCGAACACACTCGTCGCCGAGGAAATCTTCGGCCCCGTCCTCGTCGCCATGAGCTTCCGCACGCCCGAAGAGGCGGTGGCACTGGCCAACAACACCCGCTATGGCCTCGCCGCCACCGTCTGGAGCGAGAACATCAACCTCGCCCTCGATATCGCGCCCAAGCTAAAGGCCGGTGTGGTGTGGATCAACGGCACCAACAATTTCGACGCCGCGGTCGGCTTCGGCGGCTACAAGGAAAGCGGCTTCGGCCGCGAAGGTGGCCGCGAAGGCATGGCGTCTTATCTGAAGCCCAGCTGGGAAAAGGACCTGCAGCCTGCCCCGGTGAGACCTCATGGTGAGCCTGTCGAACCACGAGGTCGGGCAAACCCGCTCGACGCCGGCCATCTCGACCAGACCGCCAAGATGTATATCGGCGGCAAGCAGGCCCGCCCCGACAGCGCCTATAACCGCCCCGTTGTCTCGCCCGACGGCACATCCGTTGGCGAAGTCGGTGAAGGCAACCGCAAGGACATCCGCAACGCCGTCGAAGCGGCCCGCGCCGCTTCGGGCTGGGGCACCACGGCTGCCCATACGCGGGCGCAGATCCTCTACTACCTTGCCGAGAACCTCGATTATCGTCGCACCGAATTTGCCGCGCGGATCAAGGCGCAGGCCGGCGAAGACGGCGATCGTGAGGTGGCCCTGTCGGTCGAGCGGCTCTTCGCCTTTGCCGGCTGGGCCGATAAATATGATGGCGCGGTGCACAACCCGCCCTTGCGCGCCGTAGCAGCCGCGATGATAGAGCCCTTGGGTGTCATCGGTATCGTCGCGCCACCCTCGCAGCCGCTTCTGGGATCGATCGCGCTCATCGCCCCGGCCCTGGCCATGGGCAATACCGTGGTTGTCGTGCCCTCGGACCGCTCGCCGCTCTCGATGACCGACTTCTACCAGGTGCTCGAAACCTCCGACGTGCCTTCCGGCGTCGTCAACATCGTTACCGGCGACAGCGTCACGCTGGCCAAGACCCTGGCCGAACACGACGGCGTGGACGGCATGTGGTTCGTTGGCCCGGCCGATGCCTCCGCCATGGTGGAGAAAGCCTCGGTGGGCAATCTCAAGCAGACCTGGACTAGCCGTGGCCTCGACTACGACCTCGCCGACCCGCGCTTTGGTGGCGACTATTTCCTCGGCAAGGCGACGCAGGTGAAAAACGTGTGGATCCCCTACGGGGCTTGAGAAACCGCCCTCGTGGTTCGAGGCTCGCGAAACCGCTCGCACCTCACCATGAGGGCTCCGAGAACTCGGCGCTTTCGTAAGCCCTCATGGTGAGGCGGGAGCGCAGCGACCCTCGAACCACGAGGGCGAGGCACGCGAGCACGTCAAAATGGTCTTCCTCCCGCAAGAAGTCATCCTCAAGAAACGCAATGGCGAGATCCTCGCCAAGGATGACATTGCCCACTTCATCGGCGGCTTTGCGAACGGCACGGTGTCCCAGGCGCAGGCCGCCGCCTTCGCCATGGCGGTCTATTTCCAGGACATGACCATGGACGAGCGGGTGGCGCTCACCCTCGCCATGCGCGATAGTGGCACCGTGCTCGATTGGTCCGATCTCGACGGGCCGGTGGCCGACAAGCATTCGACCGGCGGCGTCGGCGACAATGTGAGCCTGATGCTGGCGCCGATCCTGGCAGCGCTGGGCATCTATGTGCCGATGATTTCCGGCCGCGGCCTCGGGCACACCGGTGGTACGCTGGACAAGTTCGATGCCATTCCCGGCTACACCACCAGCCCCGACAATGCGCTGTTTCGCAAGGTCGTGCGTGAGGCTGGCTGCGCCATCATCGGCCAGACCGCCGATCTCGCCCCCGCCGACAAGATGCTCTACGCGATCCGCGATGTCACTGGCACGGTGGAATCCGTTCCGCTCATCACGGCCTCGATCCTATCCAAGAAGTTGGCTGCCGGGCTCGACGCCCTGATCCTCGACGTCAAGACCGGCTCGGGGGCCTTCATGCCGACGCTGGAAAAGTCGCGCGACCTGGCAAAGAGCCTCGTCGAGGTTGCCAACGGCGCAGGCCTCAGGACCGGCGCGCTCATCACCGACATGAACGAGCCGCTGGCCAGCGCGGCCGGAAACGGCCTCGAAGTCCGTAACGCCGTCGCGTTCCTCACCTGCGCCCACCAGGACCAGCGGTTGAGGCAAGTGACGCTGGGGCTGTGCGCCGAGCTCGTCATGATGACCGGCAAGGCAGCCACGCTGGACGAGGCCGATGCGGCCGTCGCGGGCGCGCTCGACTCCGGTCGTGCCGCCGAGCATTTCGCGCGGATGGTCACCGGCTTGGGTGGTCCCGCCGATTTCCTCGAACGCATGGACCAGCACCTGGCGCCTGCGCCCATCGTGCGCGACGTCTTCGCGACGGGGCAGGGGACGGTGTCGGCCATCGATACCCGTGGTGTCGGCATGACCGTTGTGGCGCTGGGCGGCGGCAGGGCCACCCCCACTGACCGCATCGACCACCGCGTTGGTTTCGACCGCCTCGCTGGCCTCGGCACCCCCGTCGATGCCACTACGCCCATCGCCCGCATCCATGCCGCCGACGAGGCCAGCGCGGCTGATGCCGAAGCCAGGTTGCGGGCCGCCTATAGTCTGGGAAAAGAAGTGCCGAACAATCCGTTGATCGCCGATCGGATTGCATCGCAATGACCCCGATCCTTTCGCCGCGTCATCACCCGGCTTGTCCGGGTGATCTATGCGATGGTGTTCAGTGCGCGGATGGATGGTTGCCCGGACCAGCCGGGCAATGACGATGAACAAAAAGATCAAGGAAAGCCCATGCCCCGTGCCATCATCTGCCTGCTCGATAGCGTCGGCATCGGCGGCGCGCCTGATGCCGATCACTATGGTGACCAGGGCGCCAACACGCTCGGCCACATCGCCGAGTGGGCCGCCTCGGGCAAGGCCGACCGCGAAGGCCTGCGCAGCGGACCGCTGATTGTGCCCAATCTCGACGCGATGGGCCTGGGGGCGGCAGTAAAACTGTCGACTGGCACGTTGCCGCCCGGCCTTTCCGACACTCCCAAGGGCGGATGCTTCGGCGTTGGACGTGAGGTTTCTCGGGGCAAGGACACTCCATCCGGCCACTGGGAGATTGCCGGCGTCCCGGTGCCCTTCGACTGGGGCTATTTTCCGCAATCCGAACCCGCCTTTCCTCCCGACCTGGTCGCGGCGCTGGTGAACCGCGCCGGTCTGCCCGGCATTCTTGGCAACAAGCACGCTTCGGGCACTGACATCATCGCCGCGCTCGGGGAGGAGCATATCCGCACCGGCAAGCCGATCTGCTACACTTCGATCGACAGCGTCTTCCAGATCGCGGCGCATGAAACCCATTTTGGCCTGGATCGGCTCTACGAGGTCTGCCGCATCGCCTTCGAGTTGACGGAGCCGTTGCGCATCGGCCGGGTCATCGCCCGCCCGTTCGTAGGCGAAGACCGCAACAGCTTCAGGCGCACCGGCAACCGGCGCGATTTTGCCATCGCGCCGCCCGAGCCGACGCTGCTCGACCGCAATGCCGCCGCCGGCCATCAGGTGTACGCCATCGGCAAGATTTCCGACATCTACGCCGGCTCCGGCGTCACCCACAAGATCAAGGGCACCGGCATCCCGCAGCTTTTCGACAAGACGCTCGATGCTCTGGAGATGGCCGCCGACCGTGCTTTCATCATGACCAATTTCGTCGATTTCGACAGCGAATACGGCCACCGCCGCGACGTTCCGGGCTATGCCGCGGCGCTGGAACTCTTCGACCGCCGTCTGCCCGAACTCATCGCCCGCCTGCGACACGACGATCTCCTGGTCATCACCGCCGACCATGGCAACGACCCGACGTGGCCGGGCACCGATCACACCCGCGAACAGGTGCCGATCCTTATCTTTTCCCCAGCCCTGCCGATGGGGGAGATTGGCATCCGCCCAACCTTCGCCGATATTGGCGAAACCATTGCCGCCTGGCTCGGCCTCGCGCCGGGCCGCCACGGTCAGTCCTTCCTGTAACGAGGTGGTCCCATGAGCAGCGTCACCGTCATCGATCACCCTCTGATCCAGCACAAGCTGACGATCATGCGCAACAAGGAGACTTCGATCGCCGGGTTCCGGCGTCTCCTGCGCGAGATCGCCCATCTCATGTGCTACGAGGTGACGCGGGATCTCGAGCTGGAGATGATCTCCATCGAGACGCCGATGGCGCAGATGCAGTCTCCGTCCATCAAGGGCAAGAAGCTGGTGTTCGCCTCGATCCTCCGCGCCGGCAATGGCCTGCTCGATGGCATGCTCGATCTCGTCCCCGCCGCGCGCGTCGCCCATATCGGCATCTATCGCGATCACGAGACGCTCGAGCCGGTGGAGTATTATTTCAAGGCGCCGTCCAATCTCGAGGACCGCCTGATCATCGTCGTCGACCCGATGCTGGCCACGGCGAATTCCGCCACCGCCGCCATCGACAAGCTCAAGGACCGCGGCGCCAACAATATCCGCTTCCTGTGCCTTCTCGCCGCGCCTGAAGGCATCAGCCGCTTCGAGGCCGCCCACCCCGACGTGCCCGTCTTCACCGCCTCGATCGATAGCCATCTCAACGAGAAGGGCTACATCATCCCCGGCCTTGGCGATGCGGGCGACCGGATGTACGGCACGAAATAGGATGGGTCAGAGAGGCCCCCAAGCGAGCTTTTCTGGCAGCACGGTCATAATGGGCATCGCATGAGGATGCGCATGAACCAACGCGGGGCTTATCGGTTTCTCCTTCCAAAGGAGACCCGCCATGACCTTCACACCACCCACTCAACGCTCCCCCAAGGGCGATCATAACCGCCGCCTCTCCCTGGGCATGGAGCCGGACGCCTTTTCTGCGGCAGCAGGCATCACCACCGCCCAGTTGCGCGAGTATGAGCGCACCGCGCCGGATCATGACTTTGATCTGGAGGTGGCGCGCCGGGTGGGGGAAGCCTTGGACCGCCTTGAAGCCAATCCCCCGCCGACCCAGGTCGTCGAGAACTGATCTGGCTTATTTTGCCTTCAGCGGCAGGCCGAGGTCGATCAGGTCCTGGCGCAGATGCACCGGGTCCTTGAAAAGGATTCCATTCATCCCGTACTTGCGAACCGCCACGATATTGGGCTCGCTGTCGTCGATAAATACGCAGGATTGCGGGGCCAGCGCGTAGCGCTCGCAGAACACGCGATAGATGCGCGGATCGGGCTTTACGAGACCCTCGAGGCCCGAGACGATCACGCCGTCGAACTTTTCGAGGAATGGCCATTCGCCCAGCCGCGTCATCCACTTCTCCCAGGAGAAGTTGGTGATGGCGAAGGTGGGAATGTCCTGTTCGACCAGCTCGTTATGTATGTCGATCGTGCCCTGGATGAACGGGCCGAAGGTCTCGGTCCAGCGCTCGTCAAACGCCTGGATTTCGCGCCAGTACTTGGGAAAGCGGGTCACCAGCTTGGCCACGCCTTCTGAATAGATCTCGCCCGCGTCGAATTCCAGGTTCCAGTCCGGCGTACAGATGTTCTGATGGAACCAGAGCGCTTCTTCCTCGGTCTCGAACAGCTTGCGGAACAGGTACATGGGGTTCCAGTCGACGAAAACGCCGCCCAGGTCGAATACGGGGATGATGGTGTCGTCCATTGCTCACATGTGCCGGTTCGAAGGTTGCGCGGCTTGTGACACGGCAAGCCCGACCTCGCAAGCGGTCGGCATCAGTCAAGGTCGATCGTGCCTTCGAAACGCGGCATGAAGAAGCCGGCGCGGCTTAGGGTTACGGCCTGGTCGAAGACGATGCCGTAGAGCGGCTTGTAGCTGTAGCTGGCTTCTGCCGCGATCACCATCTTGCCCTTGGCCACTGCGATCATGGGGGCGGGGAGGGGATAGGTCTGCCCTGGCGTATACTCGGTCGTCGTTGAGTAGGTGCCGTTCTGATACTGGCTCGTCCATTCCACCGACGTCGAGCCGTCCGGCGCCACGTTGACTGCTGTCACGACCTGCTTCACGCCGCTGGAGGAAAATGGCGTCATGATGCCGCTGGCCGCCTGGAAATAGTCCTTGAGCTGGTTCGTCGTCAGTACCTTGTCTGCCCGCGCCACCAGGTCCCCTACGGCGCCCGAGACAGACTGGATCTTGCGGTCCATGGTGATGAGGGAACTGGCTTCCATGGTGCCGACATAGACCAGCAGCATGATCGGCACGATCAGGGCGAACTCGACGGCGGCCGTGCCGGCCCTATCCCTAAGAGCCGAACCAAGGCCCGCGATTAGCTTGCGCACGCAGAGCCTCATGTGAAGGGTTCGTTCTGAAACACCGTCGCCGCACCGAGCAGACGCGTGCCGTTTGGCAGGTTGGCCATTCCGAAAGGCCCGATCTGCAGGAAGACGGGGTATTTGTAATAGACTTTGACCACCACGATGCTTTTGCCCACGCCGGGGGAGAAGCTTTGTGCTTCCGACCAGTCGCACGCGCTGGTTTCGCAGGTTGCCTCATCGATCGGAACGGTGATGGTGGCGGACTGGAAGTTGCTGATTTCGCTGACCTTGATGAACAAGCCAGAGCAATCGGGGAAAAGCCCGAACAGGCGCGAGCATACATCGGCCCGGAAGGCATCGATGGTGACGCCAGCGGCCTGGACCTGCCCCGTCCGGATGGTGCGTCCAGCGTCGTTGACAGCACTTTCCAGAACCTGCCCGGAGAGGAAGACAAGCGAGGTTTGGAGAATTGCGCCGATGATGGAGAAGAAGGGGAGTGCCAGCAGACCAAACTCGACCGCGGTCACGCCGCGCGTATTGCGCAGCAGCTCCACGAATTGCTTTCGGACGGGTCCCAGATGCAGTCTCACGGCCATCGCCTCGTTTCCGGGCCCAAGCCTATCGGGGAGGCCACTAACCGGGCGTTAGTGGTGCGGCAGGATCATGCGCTATCGCGAGGGAGGGTAAACAACCCCTTAAAGCATCAATTGGCCAGCGACTGCACCAGCTGTGACGAGGCAACCGCGTTGCCCGAGAAACTGTTATCATCGCCCATCATCACGACCGGCTGACAGGTGGGAGCGCAGGCCAGGGTGGTCCGGCTCTGGCCCTGATAGACCGTCATTGTCCCTGCCTGCATCTGCACGACTTCCAGCATGGTGTCGGCGATAGGTTCGCCGGCGCTGTTGAGCACGATGAGGTTGGTCTGGCCATAGCTCTTGCCGGTCAGGATCAGCGTCGTCGGGTCCTGTATGGTAACGTCGGCAATGCCGGGGTTGCCAACGATGACGGTTGCGGCTGGCGCACTGATGCGCAGCACGCGCGCCATGTTGACATTGACGTTGATGGGCGCCCCGCCGGCCTCCTGCGCCTTCACGGAGATCGAGGCAACCGGATTGGCCAGGGCAAGAGCGAGCACTGCGAGGGCAAGGCGGGACATGGCGGCATCCGAATCTGTACTGGTACGCTGCTCCTACATTCCCTCGGAAATGGTAAATTGTTGGCAAACGCGAAGACTGCTGCGTTCCGCTATGATGGTCTGACTTTTTCGACGCCCCCTGATCAGGTGAAGTAATCAAGCTGGAATTTGCTCATACTTTATTGTTGTGCGCTCGGCGCTCGGAGCGCCTGCTACGTCAGTAGAATTGTATCGGAAAAGTTAACTATCTGATTTCCATGCTCAAATTGCCGCAGCGGCCGGTCGCGGCAGGGTTTTGGATTAACTCTATCTCAACAAGTCGTGCGTAGCGTTTGTCCATGTTCAAGGTGTGACGTGTCCGACGTGCCGTCACTTTGAGGACGTGTAAAAAGGAGCCTGGGAATGAAGATTTTCGCACGTTTCGCGCAGGACGAGTCGGGCGCGACCGCAATCGAGTACGGCCTCATCGCCGCCCTCATCTCCGTTGGTATCATTCTGGCCGCAACCGCACTCGGTGGCAGCCTGGGTAACCTCTTCAACGGTATTTCTGGCAAGCTGGACACCACGGTTGGCGGCGCTGCACTGACCCCGTAACGGCAAAGTTGCTGAAGCAAGATCGGGAGAGGAAGGACACCCTTCCTCTCCCTTTTTTTGTTTCTTAACCGAGCGTCGCTATTATTGGGAGAGTTTGCTGCCCAGGAGGCTGCGTCATGTCCACCGTAGCCCTGTTTTTCTTTCCCTTCGCCATGGCCTTCGCCGCGTCATCTGACCTGCTGACCATGCGCATTTCCAACAAGCTGGTGCTGCTGCTTGCGGCCGGCTTCTTTCTGGTGGCGCTGGTGGTTGACCTTCCGACCCAGCAACTGGCGATGCATGTTCTCTGCGCCCTCGTGGTACTCGTCGTAGCCTTTTCCTTCTTTGCACTGGGCTGGATCGGCGGCGGCGATGCCAAGTTGGCGGCAGCGACCACTCTTTGGCTCGGCTTTGGTCTCACCTTGCCCTATCTGGTCTACACGGCACTGCTCGGTGGTGCCTTGACCATCGCCATTCTGCTACTGCGGCGCGTGCCGTTGACGCCCCTCATCGCCCGCTTCCGCTGGCTCGAGCGGCTGCATGACCGCAAGCAGGGCATTCCCTACGGCGTAGCGATGGCCGCCGCCGGTCTGCTCACCTACAGCAACTCCGCGATCTTCCAGCACCTGGCTGCCTGAGGTCGCCAAGGGTCTCACTGCGCGTTCCGAGAGCGGAGCCGAGGCGCCGCGGACGCGTCACAAATGCAAAATGCAAGTATTCATCACTCGTTAACGGAACCCGCAAAGTTCTGGTTAACTAAACTTTGACCCTTTGTCGCCATATTCCATGAGGTGGAATTGGGTCGACAAGACCCGCGGTATCCGGAGTGGGTCATGAGACCGGCGCGAATCATCCTTCTTATCGTAGCCCTCGTGGCGGGCGGTCTCGCTGCGTTTCTCGTGACGCGCGGCGGCAAGGCGCCGGCACCCCGGCAGGTGGTCACTGAGGTCGTGCCGGAGCAGAAGGAACAGATCCTCGTGGCCAAAGCGGCCATCGGCGTCGGCGAACGGCTGGCAGCAGACAAGCTCGAATGGCAGGACTGGCCCAAGGGCGCGCTGCGCCCCGAATACGTCACCAGCTCGGCCATGCCCGACGCGCCTGCCGAACTGACCGATGCCGTGGCGCGCTTCGAATTCTTTCCCGGTGAGCCGATCCGTGAGGCCAAGCTCGTCCGCTCGGACCAGGGATATCTCTCTGCAGTGCTCGCGCCCGGCATGCGTGGCGTGTCTGTTGGGGTTACCGCGGAATCCAGCGCCGGCGGCTTCGTCGTGCCGAATGATCACGTGGATGTTCTGCTCACCACCTCCACCGAAATGGGACAGCAGTCCGAAGTCATCTTGTCCAATGTGCGTATTCTAGCCATCGGCAAGCGTCTCGGCGAGTTGGGCGCGACTGGCGCCGCGGAAGGCGCCGACGGCTCGACCCCCACGCCCACAACCTTCGATAGCTCGACCATCGCAACGCTCGAACTTGGCCCGGCACAGGCGGAGACGCTCGTGAATGCCGCCACGCGGGGTCAGTTGAGCCTTACCTTGCGGTCGGTCGCCGACTTCAATCAACCGCAGACTGCTGGCGCGCCGGGAGCTTCGAGCCAGTCCGTCAGGGTCATCCGGTTTGGCAAGGAGCAGAGCGTGATGACCGGATCCACGACCTCCGGCTCCGTCGTGAACCAGCAGGCGGCCATCGACGCTGTCCCCACCGTCCAGCCGACGCCCGTCGCGACCGACGGCCAATTGCCCCCAGTGGTTCCCCAGTAGGGGATGGAGCAGATGATGAGCAGAGCCATGAGCTTCCCGTTTTCCCGCCTGCGTCGACCGCTCCTCGCCACGGCGCTGGCTGCGGTACTCGCGGGCGCGCCGGCCGCAGCGCAGGCGGCCGACATGCAGATGTCGGTAGCCAGTTCTGCCTATGGCGGAACGCGCAGCACCGAGCTTAACATCAACAAGTCGATGATCCTCGATCTGCCGGCGGGCGTCTCCGAGGTCGTGGTGTCCCAGCCAGCCATAGCGGCCGCCATCATGCGCACCCGCACCCGGGCCATCATCCAGGGCATCAGCAGCGGCAACACCAACATCATTTTCCTCGACGATGCGGGCCGCACGATCCAGGTGCTCGACCTGCGCGTGACATCCGCGCCCTCCCAGGTCGGCAACGCCCTCGAGTCGGCGCTGGCTCGTGTCATTCCCGGTTCGAATATTCGCGTCGAGTCCGTGACGTTGTCCGGCGAGACCAATCGTGTGGTCCTTACCGGTTCCGTCCTTTCCTCCGAAGACAGGGACCGGGCCGTCGCGGTGGCAACTCAGTTTGCCGGCTCGCCGGAAAACGTGGCCAGCATCATCGATGTCGTCGGCGCCCAGCAGGTCATGCTGCAGGTCACGGTGTCCGAGGTGAAGCGCGATGTGGCCAAGCAGTTCGGCATCAATCTTGGCGCGTCGTTCAGCGTCGGCACCACCACGCTGGGCTTCAACAATCAGCCCATGAACAACACCTTCACCCCGAGCGGTGTCGATGCCAGCTTCAATATCGGCAGTGTGGGTATCACCGCGGCGATCCGGGCGCTTGAAGCCCGCGGGGCGCTGCGCGTGCTGGCCCAGCCCACGCTGACGGCGATCTCCGGAGAAGAAGCCAATTTCCTCGCCGGTGGGGAACTGCCCTACAGCACCTACGACACCACCAAGAATACCCAGACCGTCATCTTCAAGCCCTATGGCGTGGAGTTGAAGTTCACGCCGGTGGTCAAGTCGAACGGCGTCATTTCGCTCAAGGTGGATACCTCGGTCTCCGAACCGCAGGCCGATTTCTCCATTACCAAGCGCCAGGCGGCGACGTCGGTCGAATTGGCCTCGGGCACGACGCTGGCCGTGGGCGGCCTGCTGCAGGAGACCTCGCGCCAGCAGATCAACCAGTTGCCGGTGCTGGGGAATATCCCGATCCTGGGGGCGCTGTTCCGCTCGCGCGATTACCAGAACGAGCAGACCGAGCTCGTGATCCTCGTCACGCCCTACCTCGTCAATCCCAGCCCGGCCAACACCATCGCCGTGCCCACGGACAACTCCACGATGGCGAGCGATGCCGAAACGATTTTCCTTGGCGCCATGGAGCGCAAGTATGGCGTGGCCAAGAGCGGCAACATGCGGGGCGGCTACAGCGGCTCTGTCGGTTTTGTGCTCGACTGACCGGTCCGGCAAGGAGTTTGTAGCATGAGTTTTCTGACGCCCGACCAGCCTGCCCGGACCGAAGAACCCGCAGCCGAGATTGCCTCGGGAGCGCGTCTGGTACCCCGCATCACCATCCAGGCGTTCTGCGAACACTCGCAGACGGCGCAGATGGTGGAAAGCGTGATGCACGACCGGCGCATGTCCAAGGTGGCGCTCACCACGCATAATGGCGGCATCGACGGCGCGGTGGAAACCTACAAGTCCAACCCGACGCCGAACCTCATTATCGTCGAAACCAGCCTGCCGCCCGAACAGGTCCCGCAGGCCTTGGGCCGGCTCGCCGAGGTGTGCGACGCAGCCACGCGGGTGGTGGTGCTGGGCCACGTCAACGACGTGCTGCTCTATCGCGAGCTCATCCGTTCGGGGATTTCCGAGTACATCGTGCTGCCCGCCACGGCCCAGACCCTGGTCAACGCCATCACCGAACTTTTCGCCAGCGAAAGCGCAGCGCCGATCGGGCGCACGATCGGCTTCGTTTCGGCCAAGGGTGGGGCAGGGGGCTCAACCGTCGCCCACAATGTCGCCTGGTCCATCGCGACGGTGTTGCGGCAGGATTGCCTCATCGTCGACCTCGACCTGCCCTTCGGCACCGTCGGCCTCAACTTCAACCAGGATCCGCCGCACGGCCTGGCGGACGCGCTGCTGGCCAACCAGAAGGTCGACCAGACCATGCTGGATCGCCTGATGAGCAAGGCGGCAAACCACATAAACCTGCTCACCGCACCCGCCGCGCTCGACCGCACCTGGGATTTCGAGGAGGGCGACTTCGAGCAGGTCATCGAGATCTGCCAGAAGAGCGTTCCAGTTGTAGTCCTCGACATCCCCCATGCCTGGAACGCCTGGACGCGGCGCACGCTGGCGGCGGTGGACGAGGTGGTGATCGTGGCCGAGCCTGACCTGGCCAATCTGCGCAATGCCAAGAACCTGGCGGACACTATCAAGGCCATGCGCCCCACCGAGCGCGGGCCCTCGCTGGTGCTCAACCGGGTCGGCGTGCCACGCCGGCCGGAAATCACCCCAGGCGAGTTCGCGACTTCGGTGGAATGTCAGCTGGTTGGCCAGATCGCATTCGACGCCGCGCTGTTCGGCACGGCGGCCAACAACGGGCAGATGATTGCCGAGGTGGCGGCCAACAACAAGGTCAACGACATCTACAAGGCCGTCGGCATGCATGTCACCGGACGCACGGCAGCGCACAGCGGCGGCAAGTCGGCAAGCCTGCTCAAGCTTCCGGCCCTGTTCAAGAAGAGGGCGTGAGGCCCTGGCGGCACGCAACGACTAAGGACGAAGAGCATGTTCGGCAAGCGAACCACTTTCGGAGGCAACACGCCCGGCCTGGCAGAGCCGCCAAGGCCGATCGCCAGCCCGCGAGCCGAACCGGTCGCCGCCCCCGCGCCCGCCAGCCAGCGCCGCACCAGCGATGCCGACGCCATGGCATCGCGCACGCGAACGACCGACGAGGTTCTTGACGTCCGCGCACCGGCCGACGCCCAGCGGGCGCGCGAATATTTCCAGACCAAGTCCGCCATCTTCAATGCGTTGATCGACAGCATCGATCTGTCGCAACTGGCCACCATGGACACCGTGGCCGCGCGCGAGGAGATCCGCGACATCGTCGCGGAGATTATCGCTCTCAAATCCATCGTCATGTCGATTTCGGAGCAGGAAGACCTGCTCGAGGACATCTGCAACGACGTGCTGGGATACGGGCCGCTCGAACCCCTCCTGGCGCGCGACGACATCGCCGATATCATGGTGAACGGCTCGCAGAAATGCTACATCGAAGTGGGCGGCAAGGTGCGGCTGACCAATGTGCGGTTCCGCGACGATGCGCACCTGATGAACGTCTGTCAGCGCATTGTGTCGCAGGTCGGCCGCCGCGTCGACGAAGGCTCCCCGATTTGCGACGCGCGCCTGCCCGATGGCTCCCGTGTGAACGTCATCGCACCGCCGCTCGCCATCGATGGTGCGGCCCTCACCATCCGTAAGTTCAAGAAGGACAAGCTGACCCTTCAGCAGCTGGTCAAATACAACTCCATCTCGCCCGAGGGCGCCGAAGTCCTGCGTATCCTTGGTCGCGTGCGCGCCAATGTGCTGATCTCGGGGGGCACCGGCTCGGGCAAGACGACCCTGCTCAACTGCCTCACCGCCTTCATCGAAAAGGACGAGCGCGTCATCACCTGCGAGGACTCCGCCGAACTCCAGCTCCAGCAGCCGCATGTGGTGCGTCTTGAAACGCGTCC
The DNA here is from genome assembly GCF_014837245.1 of Devosia oryzisoli. Lineage (GTDB taxonomy): Bacteria > Pseudomonadota > Alphaproteobacteria > Rhizobiales > Devosiaceae > Devosia > Devosia oryzisoli. The sequence continues at coordinate 575,861 of NZ_JACYFU010000002.1, read as the reverse complement.
GCCCAACCTCGAGGGCGAAGGCGAGATCACCATGCGCGATCTCATCAAGAACTGCCTGCGTATGCGCCCCGAACGCATTATCGTCGGCGAAGTGCGCGGACCGGAAAGCTTCGACCTGCTCCAGGCGATGAATACCGGCCACGACGGCTCGATGGGCACGCTGCACGCCAACTCGCCGCGCGAGGCGCTTTCCCGTCTCGAATCGATGATCACCATGGGCGGCTACTCGCTTCCCAGCCGCACGATCCGGGAAATGATCGTGTCCTCGATCGATGTGATCGTGCAGGCCGCGCGCCTGCGCGACGGCTCACGCCGGATTACGCACATCACCGAAGTCCTTGGCATGGAAGGCGATGTCATCGTGACGCAGGACATCTTCGTCTACGACATCCTGGGCGAGGACGCGAACGGCACCCTGATCGGCCGCCACCGCTCGACCGGCATCACCAAGCCGCAGTTCAACGAGCGCGCCCGCTACTTCAACGAGGAAGCCAACCTTGTTGAAGCGCTGGAAAAGGCGAACACCGAGCATCACGAAACCCTGGGGCTCTGATCCATGCTGACCACCGTTCTCCTCGTCGTGCTGGCCATGGTCACGGTGGGTGCAGCCGGCTTCGCCCTCGTTCCCTCGGCCATGGGCAGTTCACGCGCTCAGAAGCGGATGAAGGCATTCCAGGGCGACATTCGGGCCAATCGGCAAGAAGCCGACGCAAGCCGCACGCGCGATCAGCGCCGCAAGACGGTGCAGCAGGCGCTCAAGGCCCAGACCGACGAGCTCAACGCCAAAAAGCGGGTCACGCTGCCCGCCCTGCTGTTTCAGGCCGGCATGACGCTCACGCCGGCTGCCTACATCCGCAACAGCCTGATCCTGGGCGCGATACTGTTCGTCATTCTGCTCGTGACGCAGGTGCCGTTCTATTTTGCAGCCGTGATCGCCGCTGCCGGAGCCTATGTCCTGCCGCGCCTCTACGTCGGGCGCAGGCGTAAAAAGTATCAGGACCGGTTCCTCGACGAACTCCCGAACGCGGTGGAAGCCATCGTACGCGGCGTCAAAACCGGTCTGCCGCTCAACGACAGCATGCGCGTCGTGGCCAAGGACACCAAGGAACCGGTCAAATCCGAATTCGCCCGTGTCCTCGACCAGCAGAGCTTCGGGTTCTCCATGACGGAGGCCGTGCAGGTCCTGCTCGATCGCGTGCCGCTGCCCGAAGTCAATTTCTTCGTGGTGGTGATTTCGGTCCAGCAGCAATCGGGCGGTAACCTCAGTGAAGCGCTGGGAAACCTGGCCCGCGTGCTGCGCAACCGCAAGAAGATGAAACAGAAGGTGAAGGCGATGTCGTCCGAGGCCAAGGCGTCGGCCGGCATCATCGGATCGCTACCCATCGTTGTCTCGATCCTCGTATCGCTCGTCTCGCCGACCTACCTGCAACCCCTGATCGCGACGCCCATCGGCAATGTCTGCCTCGGCGTGGGGATCGTCATGATGCTCACCGGCATCTTCGTCATGAACCGCATGGTTCAGTTCGAAATCTAGTTTTCACGCCTGGGGGCCGCTCGTGCAAATCATCGACCTACTGACCCAACGTGATTTCCTGATCGCCGTGTTGGCCGCGGTGTCCGCCGCGGCGGCTGTCTTCACCTTCGGCACGTCGCTGATCGGCCGGCGCGACACCAAGGAGCGCATCCGGCGGGTCGCCCTGGAGCGCGATCGCATGCGGGCAGAGGAAATGGCGCGTCTGCGCGGCGGCAAGGCTGTTGATAGTCGTGCCAACATCCGCGGTGGCCGCGAAACTAAGAGTTACATGAAAGGGGTGGTCGAAAAATTCGATCTCAAGAAGGCCTTTCAGGACGACAGTACCGTCGACAAGCTGGCTACCGCCGGCTACCGCGGTCAGGGCCATCTGACGGCTTTCCTGTTCCAGCGCTTTGCGACCCCTATCGGCATCTTTCTTGTTGCTGCCGTCTATCTCCTGCTCCTCGCCCCGGGCGGCCGGCCTGCCTATCTCAATTTCACCTATGCCATCGGCGCCGGCCTCCTGGGAGCCTATTTGCCCCTGCTAATGCTCAAGAACGCGACGCAGAAACGGCAGGCTTCCATTCGCCGCTCCTGGCCCGATTGCCTTGACCTACTGCTGCTCTGCGTGGAAGCGGGCATGTCGATGGAGCACGCCTTCAAGCGGGTGGCGCGCGAAATCGGCTCCCAGAGCGCCGAACTGGCCGAGGAACTGACCCTGACCACTGCGGAACTGAGTTTCCTGGAAGACCGTACGCGGGCTTATGAAAACCTTGGTCGCCGTACCGGGCTCGACAATGTCAGGGCCGTCATGACAGCGCTGATCCAGGCCGATCGCTACGGCACGTCCGTGGGTCAGGCGCTGCGCGTGATGGCCGAGGAAGGGCGCGAGGCGCGCATGATGGAGGCCGAGAAGAAGGCCGCTTCGCTGCCGCCCAAGCTTACCGTGCCCCTGATCCTGTTCTTTCTGCCCGTGCTCTTCATCGTGATCCTGTCGCCAGCAATGATCAAGGTTTTCTCCGGTGGCGTTGCATCCACCATGTCGGGTGGTTGAGCGGCAGGGAGTCAGTGCCCGGCGAGGCTCCCCATCTTGTTTGCTGCCTGCTTGACGTCGCCGCTGTCGGGTGCGTCGACTTTGCGATACCGTCCCTCAATGCCGCTATAGACGCCAAAGGCAATGAGGCCGATGGCGGCAAGCCCGTAGAGGAATAGCCCGAACGGGAGTTGGCGGACCCAGGCGAGGCCGTCGGAGAGCCCACCGGCCTGCTCGGGGTTCACCGTCAGCGCTGCATAGATGAAGAAACCGCCAGAAATCGCCAGCAGGATACCGCGCGCGCTGAGGCCGAAAACGCAGATGGCGTTCAGTGCCGCTTCACCGTCCTGCGGCAGCTTTACCCGCTTGCGATACTGACCGGAAAATCCGCGCCAAACCTGAGCTCCGCCGCCTATGATCAGGCCGACGCCAACAGCCCCAACCAGCACTTGCCCGAACGGCTGCTGCATCAGCCAGGCACTGATGCTCTCCTCCCCGCCGGAACCCGATCCGGAGCCGCTCGAGGCCGAAATGGCGAGTGAACAGGCGGCAAAGGCGAGGGACAGGTTGGCAAGGCCGCTGATGAGGCTGCCGGCGCGCACCAAATAGCCCTTTGCGTCATTGTCGAGATGGTCGGCGTTGAGAAAGGCCTGGGCGAAGCGCCACAGCACATGCCCGACAAGCCCGATCGCGACGATGCCCAGGAGAATTTGCCCGAACGGTTGCCCGAGTAACGATGACAGCGCGTCCTTGGGGCTGTCCTGGCTGCTGGAGCCGCCCGACGCTGCCGCGGTCAAGGCAAGAGCACCCAATATGGCATAAACGGCGCCACGAGCAGTATAGCCCCAGCGCGCAAGCAGTTCGAACTTGTTGGACATCGCAATCCCTCAGACCATTGGCAAAGGCAACGTCTCTCCGCTGCCTCCGTTCCCCCGGTCTCTCCGGCATCCTTGCGGCGGTACAGTCCAAAAAAATTGCGGAGCCCAATCCGCAGCCGGTGCGGGGGGCGATGCCCGGCCAATCGGATTGAGCTCCGTAAAAGCTGACGCTGATCCAGCATGGGAAGGACGTCAACAATGCCACCTTAGCAGAGCGGTGCTGAGGGACCTGTGAGCCTGCGTGTAAGTGTTTTGTCAGCTTCCGATGCGTATAATTTGATCATGTTCAAGCGGTTCACAGTTCTGGTTTGCGTTCTCCCCTTGCTGGTCGCGCCCGCAGCCGCACAGGCGATTGGCGCTGGCAATGGCAACGGTTCTGCGGCGTCTGAGAACGCCGACCAGAACAATGGCAACGGTGGGAACGGGAACCACGGAGGCCAGGACAACGGGAACGGCAATCAAACTAGCCAGGGGAACGGGAACCAAGGGAACGGCAACCAGGGGAGCGGCAACGGGAACGCTGGGAGCAGTGGTGATGGCGACGGAGCGGGTACGGGTGCCAGCAACTCCGGCAATGGCCAGGGAAATGGCAATGCCAACGGGGGTAATGGCAATGGGGCCAATGGAGCAGCCGAGACTGTGTCCCCCGGTCGCGGGACGAGGTCGACGCCCGCGCCGGGCTCAGGCACAGGTGCTGTGGGCGGCCCCGTTCCCGCCGGTGGCTCCCGCGTGAGCCCCGGAGCAGGAGCCGTGCCGCGCCCCCGCGCCCTGACGCAGGATCAGGCCCTTGCTGCTGTGCAATCGGGCCACGCCACGCCGCTGGCAGAACTGGCCAACCAGATCGAGACCAGCAATAACGGCAGGGTGATTGATGCCGAACTCCTCAGCGTCAGGGGAATGCTGGTCTATGCCCTCAAGGTGCTGTCTGCCTCGGGCAAACTCGGCACACAGTACTACTATGCTCGCTCCGGCAGCTATATCGGGAGCGAGTGATGCGGGTCCTTATCGGTGAAGACGACGACCAGATTGCCCAGATGCTGGCGACAACGCTGGAAAAGGCAGGCTTCGGTGTCGAGCGAGAGAGCGATGGCGAAACCATCTGGTTTCGCGGGGATACCGAGAATTTCGATGCCGTGATCCTCGACCTTGGCCTGCCGCAGATGGACGGCCTCACCGTGCTTCGGCGTTGGCGCAAGGCGGGCCGACTGGTTCCCGTTCTCATCCTGACGGCCCGGGGCCAGTGGGAAGAGCGCGTCGAAGGTATCGAGGCCGGTGCAGACGACTATGTCGTCAAGCCGTTCCATGTCATGGAAATCCTGGCGCGGGTGCGCGCGCTTGTCCGTCGCGCCAGCGGCCTCGCCTCTTCCAAGGTCGAATTCGGCCCCTACCAGCTCGACATGCGGACCATGCAGGTCACGCGCGATGGTGTACCCGTGGATCTGACACCGCAGGAATTCCGGCTGGTCGCCTACCTGCTGCACAATCGGGGCAAGGTGGTCTCCCAGCTCGAAATCACCGAGCACATCTACAAGCAGGATTACGAGCGCGATTCCAACGCGGTTGAGGTTTTGGTCGCGCGGGTGCGCAAACGGTTGGGGGCGAACGTCATCAAGACGCGGCGTGGCTTCGGCTACATGCTGGGCGAAGGCCTTTGACCCTGCCTTCGCTGAAGCTGCGGCTGATGGGGCTTGCGGCGATCTGGGTCATCGTCTCGTTGCTGGCCGCCGCCTTCATCCTGCACTTCCTGTTCGTGGCCAATCTGGAGCGCACCGCGCACGAGGACATGGACGCGGCCATGACGCGCTTGGTCGCGCTGATCGACGCGCAATCGCCGGGGTCAAACCTCACGGCACCCCTGCCTGATCCGCGATACGACACGCCGCTGGGTGGCCGCTACTGGCAAATCACGACGCCGGACGGCGCGATCTTGGGGCGTTCTCGTTCGCTCTGGGACATGACTATTCCGGTCACGGGTGCCACGGAGCGCGAGATCAATCACTTCGCGGCCCCGCCCGAATGGCACATCATCTACATTATGCGGTCGATCGATATCGGCGGCCGCACCATCGCGGTCATGGTGGGCGAGGATCATCAGCCCATCCACGCGGCAGCCAATAAGTTCGCCTGGGACATCGGCTGGCTCTTCAGCCTTCTGGCACTGCTGATCCTGCTGGCCGCCTGGCTGCAACTGCGCCTGGGTCTGGCTCCGTTGGCGCGGTTACGCGAAGGTGTCGACGCGGTGCGCAAGGGGCAGAAGCCGCGGCTGATCGGGGAGATGCCGCGCGAAGTTCTGCCGCTCATCGACGAGGTGAATGCGCTTCTCGAGGAACGGGCAGCCAACACCGAAAAAGCCCGGCGCCGGGCGTCCGATCTGGCCCATGGTCTCAAGACGCCCCTAGCTGCCTTGCACGGCATCGCCTTGCGGGTGCGGGACAAGGGAAATGCGGCCGATGCCGACCTGATCGACGATCTGGCCTTCGAAATGTCCAAGCGGGTCGACTACCAGATGCGCGTCGCCGCGCTGCAGGTCAGAAACGCTGAGCACCGGGAGAGTACGTCACTCAATAGCGCCGTGATCCGCACCATCACCGTGCTAAAGAAAACGGGCCGGGGCGAGGGTCTTCATTGGATGGCAGACCTGCCGCAGGACTTTGAGGTGGATATCCACCGGCAGGACCTGATGGAACTGGTTGGCGTGCTGCTGGAGAACGCCACCAAATGGGCGGCTAGCCAGGTCATCGTGCGCAGCCACGGTACGGAAGAAGCTGTGCAACTGGAGATCGGTGACGACGGGGTTGGTATCGAAGAGGACAAACTGGCGGCGCTCGGGCGGCGCGGCGTACGGTTGGACGAGACCGCCCCCGGAACGGGACTGGGTCTTTCGATTGCCGCCGAAATCCTCGACATCAACGGCGGTACGATCGACTACGGACGATCCGAGGCGGGCGGCCTGCGCGTGACGGTTACGCTGCCGTTGACGAACCGCTAGTTGCCTCGAAAGCGTTGGCAGAAGACCGTGTAGTGTCCTGATCCGTGGCCGGAAACAACAGCGCCAGAGCGGCGGCGCTGCCAGCAAGTAGACAAATGCTGAAAATGACGAGGCTGAGCATAGCGTTTCTCCGTTCTTGGAGAAGGCAACGCGAACATGTCGCATTTGTTCAGTTAAAAAACGATATTCTACACATTACAAAAAGATTACACCGAGTATAATTCTTTATACATGAACCCGTGGGTTGCCGCCGATCCGGATAGTGCTCGGCTGCTGAGGAATAGAGGGCGCTGTTACAAGAATAACATCTGATAACGTCAGCATCGCCTGCAGAGTAATTTGTCCACCTTCTGTTAAGACTGCCAAGACGATTAACGACAGCACTTGCACACGTGATCAGTGGCAGAAAGGTTTGCGTAAGGTTTTGGATGTCCCTTGGAATGCGGGCGCGGATTTTGCTCGAGGGGATCCATAATGAAGTTTTTCGCTGCAACCACTCTGGCCGTCGGTCTTCTTGCATCAACGAGTCTTCACGCCGTCGCTGACGATTGGACGGCCATCAGCTTGCGCGGCATTGTCATGCAGTTCAACGGCGAGGAGTGGGTCAAGCTGGAGCGCGGTGCGGTCGTCTCCGACGCGCGGCACATCCGTACTCTGGCGAGCGGCAGGGTCGTGTTCCAGCGCGGGGAAGAACGCATTTCCGTCGCCGGCGATACCGATATCACCATCGAGGATGCTGCCGGTCATCGCAAGATGACGACCGTCAACCAGATGTTCGGCACCGTGACGATCGAGGCCGAGCGCCGCAATGTCCAGCATTTCTCGGTGCAGACGCCCGTTCTGGCGGCGGTCGTGAAAGGGACGCAGTTCACCGTGACCTACCGCGACGGCGTTGGCAAAGTGGCCGTCGACCGGGGGGTGGTGCAAGTCAATGACGACGTGCACGACGTCATCGCCGATGTCCGCCCCGGGCAATCAGGCAGCGTTTCTCAGTCTGAGGCGCTGAACGTTCGTGGCCCTGATGCGGCCCAGACGGTCTATGTCATAGACGGCGTGGCGGTGAACGCTGCGCACCGCGCGGTTCAGCTTGAGAAGGTGGAAGCCGAGCGCGAGGCTGCGGCCCAGACAGGATCGGGTCGCGGACACGGCAACTCGGGCGATAAAGGGCGCGGCGCTGAGGGGCGTGAACCCGGCAAGGGCGGCCCGGCCGGTCATGGGCCAGGTGACGATAAGGGCCATGGCCGCGGTCACGATCGACCCGGCGATGATGATCGCGGACCCGGTGGCAAGGGGCACGGCAACGAAAATGCTGGTCCCGGCAACAACAGCGGTGGTGGCAAGGACCACGGCGGCGGTGACAAGAGCGGTGGCGGCAGCGGTGACAAGGGGCGCGGCGACGATGATAACGGCCACGGCGGTAGCGGTGACAAAGGCGGCGGCGGCGGTGGTGACAAAGGCGGCGGCGGCGACAAGGGCGGCGGTGGCGGTGACAACGGCCACGGCGGCGGCGGTGATAAGGGTGGCGGCGGTGACAACGGCCACGGCGGCGGCGGTGATAAGGGTGGCGGCGGTGACAGCGACCACGGTGGTGGCGGCAAGGGCGAGGGCGGCGGCAAAGGTCGCGACAAGTAGGCCGTCTTAAGCTTGCAGAACATGAGGCGGGAACTGGGTTCCCGCCTTTTTTGCCTCAGAGATGTCCGACCGCTGGTACGGCCTCTCGCGTCATCAACGCGATGAACGCGTCGGGCGGGATCGGCCGGCTGAAGTAGTATCCCTGGCCGGTGTGGCAGCCGAGTTGCGCCAGCAACTCGGCTGTTGCTTCGTCTTCGACACCTTCTGCCACAATGTGCTTGTCGAGGCGCAGGGCCAGTTCGACGATGGCTGCGAGCAGGGCCGCCGATTGCTGTCCACTGTCCCGTCCGCGCACGAACTGCTGGTCGATCTTCAGCGTATCGAACGGCAGCTCCTGGAAATAGCTCAGTGAGGAATAGCCGGTACCGAAATCGTCGACGGCCAGCGCGATGCCGAGCTGACTGAGTGCTGTGAGCGTAGCGTTGACCGCAAGCGCGTTGGCCATGCGCGCGCCTTCCGTGATCTCCAGTTCGAGCCGGTGAGGCGGCAGGTCCGCATCGGCCAGGGCAGCCTTCGCCTCGGCCTCCATGTTCATGCGGTCGAACTGGATCGGCGAGACATTGACCGACACTTTGAGCGGCAACGGCCAGCCTGCTGCATCGCGGCAAGCCTGCCGCAAAACCCACGCCCCCAGGTCAACGATGAGGCCGGTTTCCTCAGCGAGGGGGATGAATTCGGCTGGCGAGATCATGCCCAGTTCCGGATGTTGCCACCGGACCAGCGCCTCGGCTCCCGTCAGACGGCGGCTGCGCAGATCCACCTGAGGTTGGTACGCCAGATGCAAATCCTGATTGTGAAGGGCGTCGCGCAAGTCACGCTCAAGGCGCCGCCGCCGCTCAAGCGCTTCCTGGTCGGCCACGATATAGCCCCGAACCCTGGCCCTCTCGGACCGTGCCCGCAACAATGCGGTCTCGGCTTGAACCAGAAGCGCCGAACGTACGAACGGGCCAGCGGCGTAGCCGGCGACGACATCGATGTACACGCTGTGGCCGGGCACGTGATAAACGCCACTCATGCTGTCGCTCAACATTTCCGCCCACAAGCGCAGCCCGCTTGCATCGCCCTTGTCAGGGCGTGCCGCCGCGAAGCTTTGTTCACCCACCAGCGCTGGCCCATTGCCGTTGAGCGAGGACAGCTTGTGCGCGAACTGCGTCAGCACCGCATCGGCGACGTCATGGCCCAGCGTCGCGCGCAACTCGTCCATGTGCAGCAACTGCAACACGACCAGTTCTTCGCTTGGCCCGGACGCGGCTGCGGAAACGAAGCCGTGCCGGGACAGCAGACCCGTTTGCGCATCGTGCGTGGCAAGAAATCCGAGGCGCTGCATGGCTTGGCGACGCCCCAGAAGCTGCGCGTAGCCATCGTCTGCGACCACCAGCGCGAAGAGCCCCACCAGCCCCAGATGCATGGCGGCAGTATCGACGAGCACGCCCCAGCGGCCATAGGCGTAGACAGCCAGCAATTCTCCCAGCAGCGCAGTCGCCAGCAGCACCGCTCCCGCCACCCGGATCGGCGGGCGCCCCAACGCCAGGATCACCAAGGCTAGCGCCGCCACCAATCCGAGCCCGGGAAGCCCTGAGAAGTCTCTAATGATCCGCCCTGTCCGCACCGTTTCGGCGGCCAGCGCCTGCACCAGCGGCCCCGAGATGATGCCGTAGCGCGGAACGTGGAAGAAATCCCGCAGCTCGATCGCGCTGGCCCCCACGATCACCTTCTTGCCGGCGAGCAGTTCCGGCGCCACATGGCCATCGAGCACGTCCGTGAAGCTGAAACGGGGGATGCCGGAGAGATCAAGGCTGTAGTCGATGGTCACCAGGTCCGGGAGCGTCGTGGTCGGCTGGCCCAGGCGAGCTGCCAGAGCTTCCATGGGTCCGCTGCCATCGCTGGCGGATTTGGGGACCCAGCGGGCGTGTCCCGCATTGCCATCAATCAGCACGTTGACCAGTACCGGATCGGCCCATTGGGTGAACTGGGGCAGGGGACGCGAGACCATGAGCCCGTCCGCGCCCGTATCCTGCACAAAGGCGGCCAGCACCGCAAAACCGCCCGCGCGCTCCAGGGCGGCGGCAAACGCGGCATCTTCCGCAGGCGTGCTGGAACTGGAAAAGTCGATGTCGAAAGCAACCTCGTCCGCTCCGGCGTCCATCAGCCGGTCCAGAACGCGTCCATAAAGGCTGCGGGGCCAGGGCCACGTGCCGACTTCAGCCAAGCTCTTGCTGTCGACTGCCACGAAAACGGTGTCGCCACTCACCGGCCGGCTGGTCATGCTCAAGCGCCAGTCCTGCAGCCCGTCGTCCAGCGACGCCAGCAGCCCCGTTCGCCCTAAGAGCAGGACGAGCCCCAACAGCAGAGCGACGCTCAACCATCTCGTGAGTTGACGCAAGGCACGTTCCCCTTTTGGGGCACTGTGCCACGGCCTCCGCTTCCGCAAGGTTAAGGCAGGCGGCAAATGTGGAGTTTGCTGTCTGTTCTACTCCGTCGGAACGCCAGGCGGGAGATCTGGCGCATTGGACGGGGGTGGATTGGCCTCGAGATCGGCGATCAAGGATTTCATCTCGCCGATCTCCCGCACCTGCGCCTCTATTATCCCGTCCGCCAGTTCGCGAACCCTTGGGTCCCGGATATGGGCCCGGGCGCTGGTCATGATGGCGATGGAGTGGTGCGGGATCATGGCCTTCATGTAGTCCACGTCACTCACCGTCTGCTGGCTGCGCACCAGCCACAAGGCCCCGGCGAAAACGACCACGGCACCGATCAGGATCGCCGCGTTCAGGGCCTTGTTCTTGTACATGCCCAACATGAAGAGGAGCATGATGACGGCCATTGCCGCGCCCATCACCAGCGCCATCCATGCTCGGGTCTGGCTCCAGAAGATGTGATCAAGAGCGTAGGTGTTGAGGTACATCAGCCCGAACATCACCACCGTTGAAGTGGCGATCATTGCGGCGAAGCGACCGTAGTGCATGACGTTCTCCCGTGACCCTGATGGATGGGGAACGCAGGGCAGTCTCAAAGTTTCCAAATTTACTCGTGTGACGCCAAAATTGTCTGCCGCCATAAAGGCTTACCACGGGGCAAAGTTGGTCTGGCGTAGCCTGAGGGCGCTAAGCCTCGCCGGTCGTTCCCCGCCACCCAAGGAGCCGCATTGCGTTAGCCGTCACCAATACGGTCGCCCCGGTGTCGGCCAGGATGGCGGGCCAGAGGCCGGTGATTCCGATGACCGTGGTAACAAGGAAAGCGGCCTTCAGCCCCAGAGCAATCGTGATGTTCTGGCTGATATTGGCCATGGTCGCGCGCGACAGGCGAACGAGGTTGGCCACGTCGAGGACTCGTCCGTGCAGCACGGCGGCGTCGGCTGTCTCGAGCGCCACGTCTGTGCCGCCGCCCATGGCAATTCCCACGTGCGCGGCTGCGAGCGCCGGGGCGTCGTTAATGCCGTCGCCCACCTTGGCGACGATGCGCCCCTCGTTCTTGAGGTTTCCCACGATGCGCTGTTTGTCCTGTGGCAACAAATCGGCGTGGACCGTGATGCCCAGGTCTACCCCAATGGCAGCGGCGGTGCGGCTGTTATCCCCGGTCAGCATCACCGTGTCGGCACCAAGTGCGCGCAGCGCTCCAAGCCCTGCCTTGGCATCGCTTCGGGGCTCATCACGCATGGCGAGGAGACCGACAGCCTTGCCATTGCGTACCAGCACGGAGACGGTCTTGCCTGCATCGTTCAGCGTGTCGATTTGAGCCAGCAGCGTCTGGTCGATACCCGCCTCTTCTGCCGCGGCCCTGGCTGAACCCAGAAAGAGAGATTGACCATCCACGATGCCGACGACGCCCTTGCCGCCGATGGCGCCAGCATTGTTCGCTCCGGCGAGAGTGATCGCCTTCTCTTCGGCTTTGGCGAGAATGGCGGTCGCCAGCGGGTGGCTCGATCCGACTTCCAGGGCAGCGGCCAGCGCCAGCACCTCATCTTCGTCGATTCCCACACCGATGACGTCCGTCACCTGCGGCCGTCCCACGGTTAGAGTCCCCGTCTTGTCTAGGGCCACCATGTCCACTTTGCCCAATTGCTCGAGGACGGCGCCGCCCTTCATGAGCAGACCGCGCCGGGCGCCGGCAGAGAGCGCCGCGGCGATGGCCGCCGGTGTTGAAATGACGAGCGCACAAGGGCAGCCGATCAGCAATACGGCGAGCCCCTTGTAGATCCACTCGCTCCAGCTCTGGCCGAGCAACAGGGGCGGCACGATGGCCAGCAGCGCCGCTACCACCATCACGCCGGGCGTATAGACGCGCGAAAAGCGGTCGATGAAGCGTTCCGTCGGTGCCTTGCTCTCCTGGGCCTCCTCTACCAGAGCGACGATGCGCGCAATGGTGTTATCGGCCGCCGCAGCGGTGACCCGGACACGCAGCGCGCCCTCGCCGTTGATCGTGCCGGCAAAGACCGAGTCTTCGGCAGTCTTGCGCTTGGGAACGGATTCTCCGCTCACCGGTGCTTCGTCGACAGCGCTTTCACCCGAAAGTACGGTGCCGTCCGCCGGCACACGGTCTCCAGGCCGCACGAGGATAACATCGCCGATGGCAAGCGCCTCCGCCGATACCTCGGATACCGTTCCCTGGGTCTCCCGCAGCGCTGTTCGCGGCACGAGATCGGCCAGCGCTTTGATGCTGGACCGGGCGCGACCCGTTGCCACGCCCTCCAGCAGTTCCCCGATGAGGAACAGCAGCACTACGACCGCGGCCTCTTCGGCGGCATTGATGAACACGGCACCGATGGCAGCGACCGTCATCAGGGTTTCGATGGAAAAGGGACTACCGTTGATGGCACCCATGAACGCCCGCCGCGCCACAGGGACCAGACCAACTGCCATGGCCGCAATGAACACCCATTGCTCGATGGAAGGCACCATCTTGCCCAGGACAACCGCCACGAGGACAGCTGCGCCGCAAATCAGCGTCAGCCGGGCTTTGGCCGTTTGCCACCACGGCCCCTCTTCCAGCTCATGATCATGTCCGTGCATGCCGCTGAGCGCGTGGTTTTCCTTGTGAGCCTCCTCTGCGCCTCTGGGCTCCTCCCGCGCCACGGTGTGCAGCTTGGTTTCGCCTCGGCCCGGCATCAGCGTGGCCCTATATCCAAGGCTGCTGACTTTCTCGGCTATGCGCTCAAGGTCGGCGGACCGATGCGTCACGGTCATCGCGCCGCCGACGACCGTGACGGATACATCCTCCACGTCGCTCATCCGCCTTACCGCCGTATCGACCTTTCGGGCGCAGCCGGCGCAGTCCATGCCTTCGACGCGAAAGCGGGCCGTTTCGATTTTAGCGGACATGACCTGGCGCTCCTTGAAATGTGGTCGACGAAGAGCCTACTTTCTCTAGCGACTAGAGGAGCAAGCCCAAATGCATCACGGAGTGGCGATTGGCAGAGTGTCGGAGATGAGTGGGGTCAAGGTGCCCACCATCCGCTACTATGAGCAGATCGGGCTGCTGCCCCCTGCGCCCAGAACTGAGGGCGGACGACGGACCTATGGTAGCGGCGACCTCGAAAGGATCACCTTCATCCGCCACTCTCGTGAACTCGGTTTTGAGATCGACGAGATCAAGACGCTGCTCGATCTCCAGGACACGCCGAACCGCTCCTGCGCCGAGGCCGACAGCATTGCCCGCTCACATCTTGCAGAAGTGAAAAAGAAGATCTCCAGCCTGACCGCGCTGCAAAACGAACTCGAACGGATGGTAGAGGGCTGCGCGCACGGGCGGGTGGAAACCTGCCGGGTCATTGAAAGTCTCGCCGACCACGGCCAGTGCCGCTATCACGGCGAACTCTGAACCAGCGGCCTCTTCGGTCGAACGAAAAGGCCTGGGCGATCGAGTGGCAGGGCACGGAGACGGCATGGCCACTGCCAGGAAAAACCGGGCCCCTTCTCATCGATCCGCTGCCGGCGGAGGTCCCCGCTGCCGGGGGGCAAATCCGTCAGCTTATTGCGATCAACACGATACCCGGCCGGTCCTGCAATGCTGAAATCCGTCTGGTCAACCCCGGTCTTGCGCGCATTGCCCTACAGCCCTGATGGCCGCGGCTTGCGGCATCGCGATCCGGATCGAGTAAGGGAGCAACGCGCCTGGTCGGTCCCACTCGCGGCGTTGGCGACAGCGCCGGATCAAGAGCGCTAATTTTTCTGTTGCAACCACACGCGCTTCCCTGCATTTTGCGAATGAGTTGCAAGAGCAGGTACAGCAGACCATTATGGGCGTTCAGGGGTGGCGGCAGAGCAGCGAGCAGATTTCCCTCACCGAAGTCTTTCGCAGCGTGGAGGTGCGCGGGCACAAGAATGCCTTTCGCCGGGCCCTGGCGTTCCTGGGGCCGGGCTATATGGTTGCCGTTGGGTACATGGACCCGGGCAACTGGGCCACGTCGCTCGCTGGGGGAGCGAGCTTCGGCTACACGCTGCTGTTCGTTGCCCTGCTCTCCAATCTGATGGCCATCGTCCTCCAGCACCTCTCCATCCGGCTTGCAGTGGGATCCGGCCGAGACCTCGCACAGGCCTGTCGTGATGCCTTCCCGCGTCCGGTAGGGCTGGTGCTCTGGGCGCTGGCCGAGATCGCGATCATCGCCACCGATATTGCCGAGGTGATCGGCACCGCCATCGGCCTCAACCTCATCTTCGGCATTCCGCTCGAGATCGGCGTCCTGATCACGGGTCTCGACGTGGCGCTGATCCTCTATCTGCAACGCCTTGGCTTTCGCTATCTGGAAGCCTTTGTGGTGGGGCTATTGGCCGTAATCGCCCTCTGCTTCGCTGCCCAACTTGTTCTCGCCGATCCGAATTGGGGAGACGTGGTCCGCGGCTTTGCACCGACCACCGACATCGTCACCAATCCGGACATGCTCTATCTTGCCCTGGGTATTTTGGGCGCGACAGTGATGCCGCACAATCTCTACCTGCACTCCGGGATCATGCAGACACGGAATTTCGGCGATACCTTGCCGGAGCGGCGCGAGGCCATGCGCTTTGCCACGATCGATTCGACCGTTGCCCTCTGCTTTGCGCTGTTGATCAACGCCTCTATCCTCATCCTGGCGGGCGCCGCGTTTTACACGACTGGCAACAGCCAGGTTGCTGAACTGGGCGAAGCCCATAGCCTGCTCGCGCCGCTTTTGGGCGCGGCGATTGCGCCGACGCTTTTCGGGGTGGCCCTAATCGCTTGTGGGCTCAACTCAACCATCACGGCGACCCTGGCCGGCCAAATCGTGATGGAAGGGTTCCTCCACATTCGCCTGCGACCCTGGATACGGCGTTTGCTCACCAGAGGGATAGCCATCATTCCGGCAGGGCTGGTGACCATATGGTTCGGTGCGCAGGGGACCGGGCAATTGCTGATCCTGACCCAGGTCATTCTCAGCCTGCAACTGTCCTTCGCCGTCTTCCCACTGGTGACGTTCACGGCGGACCGGCACAAGATGGGTCAGCTCGTTGCGCCGCGCTGGCTGGCCGGTCTCTCGGTGCTCATCGCCGTCGTCATTGCGCTGCTCAACATCAAGCTGCTCTATGACGTGGCGCTCGGCGGGCTGACATAAGAGGTCAGCCTTGGATGCGGTCCCACCGGTTCTGCTGCGTGAGGAGCGCACGGACGTAGGCCATATTGGCTTCGACCTCCTCGGGCGGCAGCTCGGCGGCGTAAAGAGCGCGCGCCTCGTCGAACCGGCCTTGCAAGCCCACGATGAGGGCGAGGTTCTGCCGTGTCTTGCTGCCTGCTCCGCGCATTTGCACCGCCCGCCGCAAATGTTGCTCGGCGGCAGGCAGTTCGTCAGTCATGGCGTAGCTGAGGCCGATATTGGTTTCGATGGACGCTTCACCCGGCGCCATCACCTGGGCCTGCGCGTAGGCGTTACGGGCCTCGGCGTTTCGTCCCATCTGGTCCAGCGTCGCGCCTTTGACCAGAAGTGCATTCCAATCCGGGGCATCGGGGCGAATGACGTTGTCGAGCACACCCAGCGACTGCTCGAACCGGCCCGAAGCCGTCAATGCCTTGGCATAGGCGATGGAAATGTCGATGTCGCCCGGATAGGCGGCCATCGCCTGCTCCAGCGCAGCACTGGCCTGTTGGGGCTGGCCTGCGGCACGCAGCGCGGCCGCATATTGGATCGCCACGGCCCGGTCTTTGGGGTTTGCCTTGTAGCGAGCAGTCAGCTGACCCAGAACCTGCTGCGTCTGGGCCGCCGGCATGCCCGAAAAATCCGTCGCACCCATCTGCCCGCGGTTTGAGGCGCAGGCGCTCAGAGCAAGGGCGGCAGCACCGGCCAACAACACGGCGCGCAGCGCCCTGATCGTGGTTTTGGAATGCAGCACGGCACGTCTCCGCTGAGCAGGGGCTCAATGCCACGAGAAGTAAATCATTAACCCTAACAGCCCGTTAAGCGCGGCGGCGGAGGCGTTGCGGCGCACCCGGGCAGGGCGTAGAAGACGTGGCAAGAATCTCCGGAGTGTTCCTTGATGACCTCGACCCTTGGCGTCACCCTTGTTTCCGAAAGCGGCCTGGCCGGCCTCGAATTGAGCCCGGCGCAGCGCAAATGGGTCGAGACATCCAGCTTCACCGGGCAGCGGGGGCGGCTCCTTGCACTGCCCGGAGAGGGCGGCAGCATAAGCGGCTACCTCTTCGGCATAGGCGCGCCGGCCGACCGGCCTCCGCTGGTGGCCGGGCTTGCTGCGGCCGCCTTGCCGGAAGGTCACTACAGTCTCTCGGGTGAACTCGGTGATCCGACCCTTGCCGCTATCGCCTTCCGCCTTGGCGCCTACCGCTTTGGCAAATACAAGAAGACCCAGCCGGGCCCTACTTGCGAAGTGCCGACCGGCGCCGATGCGGACGAGGTCGAGCGGCAGGTGGAGGCGGCCGTCCTTGCGCGCGACCTCATCAACACTCCGGCCAACGATCTTGGGCCCGATGCTCTGGAAACGGCGATCAAGACCTTCGCCGAAGCGCGCAACATGAGCTTTGCCGTCACGCGCGGCGAGGATCTGCTGCGCGACAACTTCCCCATGATCCATGCCGTCGGGCGCGCCAGTGCGCAGGCGCCGCGCCTGGTCGATCTCCGCTGGGGCGACGCCGCTGCGCCCAAGGTCACACTGGTGGGCAAAGGCGTGATCTTCGACACCGGGGGCCTCGACATCAAGACCGCCGCGGGCATGCTGCTGATGAAGAAGGACATGGGCGGCGCGGCCAATATCCTTGGCCTGGCTCACACCATCGTCTCGGCGAAACTGCCGGTTCGCCTCCGGGTGCTCATCCCCATCGTCGAGAACGCCATCTCGGCCACTGCCTTCCGTCCGGGCGACGTCCTTCCTTCGCGCAAGGGTCTCACGGTGGAAATCGGCAACACTGACGCGGAGGGACGCCTGATCCTGGCTGACGCGCTGGCCCTGGCCGATGAGGAGCGTCCGGACCTGATCATCGACATGGCGACCCTCACGGGCGCGGCACGGGTTGCCCTTGGCCCCGATCTCCCGGCCGCCTACAGCTCGGACGACGCCATCGGCCGCGAACTGGTGGCAGGGGCAGGGGGCGTGGAAGACCCGCTCTGGCTCATGCCGCTGTGGGCGCCCTACGAGGGCCTGTTGTCTTCCCGCATCGCCGACATCAACAACGCAGCGTCCGGCGGCCACGCGGGCTCGATAACGGCCGCCTTGTTCTTGAGAAAATTCGTGGCCAACGCCAAGGCGTGGGTCCATCTCGATATCATGGCCTGGGCGCCCGATGCCCGGCCGGGGCGCCCCGTTGGCGCGACAGACCAGGGTATCCGCGCCTGCTACGCCCTCATCCGCAAGCGCTACGGCACGAACTGACAGGGTGGGGCGGCCCAGTCTGCGGCCGCATCCGCTAATATCCGCGCGTCCGATCCACGACGTTGATCAACGGCTCGCCCTGTTCGTGCGCCTTGAGGATCGCAGAAAAATACCGCACACCGCTCGCTTCGCTGGAGATGGCGGCGATGTGGGGCGTGATGTAGCAGTTCTCGATGTCCCAGAGCGGGCTATCGGCGGGAAGAGGCTCTATCTCGAAGACATCGAGGCTGGCGGCGCCCAAGGTGCCGTCGCCCAGCGCCCGCACGATGTCGGCCTCTTTCTGATGGCCGCCCCGCGCTGCATTGACGATCACCGGGCCACCGGCAAGGCCACCACGCCGCAGCTTGCCGAACGTCTCGTAGTTGAGGATGCCCGTTGTCTCCGGCGTCAGCGGCAGGAGATTGACCAGGATATCGGTGCCGGAAAGGAAGGCGTCCAACTGGTCAGCGCCAATGAAATTTTCGACGCCCTCGACGCTCTTTGGCGTGCGGCTCCAGCTGCGCAGTGAAAACCCCAGGGGTCTCAGGCGTGCCGCCGCATCCTGCCCCAGCACTCCCATCCCCATGATGCCGACAGTGGTCTCCTGGGCCGCTGGCGGATAGACCTGAGCCCAGCGCCGGGCCTTCTGGTCAGCCTGGAAGCGGGAAAACTGCCTGTGGTGCATGGTGACATGAGCCACCACATAGTCGCTCATGCGCTGGCTGAGATCATCGTCCACGAAGCGCACCACAGGGACCTGGGGGAGCTTGGGGTGCTTGAGCAGCGCGTCCACCCCTGCGCCGAGCGAGAACACGGCCTTCAGGTTGTCGAGCCCGTCGAACGCGTTCGGCTTCGGCTTCCACACGAAGATGTAGCGAACGGCCTTCGGATCGTAGTCGTCGGTCTGACGCACCACCGGATATGGGGCAAGGGCCGTGGAGAACGCCTTGGCCCAACTCGCTTCATCGACATCGGACAGGTGCAGAAGAAACATTGTTACCCCCAAAAAGGAAAGAGCCGCACCCGGAGGCGCGGCCCTTGGCAAACTGTAGCGGGCCAGCCTTATTGCGGCGGCGTGGTCGAGGTAGTCGACGGCGTCACAGCACCGGCGTCACCGCCCGCGGCGGGAGTGCCGACGACGGGCGTTTCACTCTGTGTGGTTGTCGGGGTTTCGACAGTGGTGGTCGCCTCGGGGGCAACAGCACTGTCGGCGGGCGCGACGGCCGCCGGGCTAGTGCCGGCATCCACGGCATCTGCAGGCGCCGGCGCTTCCGGGGCCGCGTCATTGGCGGGGGCGGCCGCAGCATCATCTGCCGGTGCGGCTTCGCCGTCAGCCGGTGCAGCCTCGCCTTCAGCGGGCGCAGCCGCGTCAGGCTCGGGGAAGGGCTTTGGGTCGGCCGACAGGGTCTGCAGGTAGGCCAGGATGTCAGCGCGTTCCTCGGGGCTCTTAACGCCGGCAAAGGTCATCTTGGTGCCCGGGGCATAGTCCTTGGGGCTGGTCAGGAAGGCGTTGAGGTTCTCGTAGGTCCACACGTCGCCATTGGCGTTGTGCTCCTTGAGCGCGTCGGAATAGGCGAAGTCCGGCACCGAGCCTTCGGGGCGCATGACGACGTCGTAAAGATGCGGGCCGGTCTTGTTGGGCTCGCCCTCGCCGAAGTTGTGGCAGGACTGGCACTTGCGCACGGCCGAGGCACCGCGATCGGCGCTGGCGGCAGCGAGCAGCGTTCCCAAGGCAACTTCCGGAGCTGCTTCAACCGGCGCGCCGGCTTCGGCGACTTCGGGCTCGGGCAGGGCGTATCCGGGGCCCCGGTCCTCGATCGGGTGGTAGATGGCTTCGGCCAGAAAGCCGACACCCATCACGAACAACAGGGTGCCGAGGACGGCGCCTAGAATTTTGTTTAGCTCGAACGAATCCATGTGAAACTCTCTGCCGGTCCATCCCCAGTGGACGAATTCCAGGCCGGCCGCAATCTCGATTTGCCCTGCACAATAGGTAAATCGGCCTCAACCGGCCAGCCCGACGCGGGCGGAAGATAGTCGCTAGCCCCTTGGAGGGCAACAGGGCAATCCACCGGTGCGACACTTCGAGCCGTCCCGCAGGGGAAATCGCTCCGGTGGAGCGATTTGAGGCGAGAAGGCCATGAGAGCTATGCTTGAGTGGCACGGCCGCCCCGCAGGGGAAATCGCTCCGGTGGAGCGATTTTAGGCGAGAAGGCCATGAGAGCTATGCTCGAATGGCAGGAGTGTCCCGTAGGGTGGCAGCTCTGATGGCTCACTGAACGGCGCCGCGAGACCTCTGTCACATTGACACCGCCCCCCACCCGCGCCAAAACCGCGCCACCCTCACCGTGGACCAGACCCATGACCAAGAAGATTGCCTTCCAGGGCGAACCCGGCGCGTTCAGCCATGCAGCGGCCGCCAACGTGTTCCCGGGCGAGGAGGTCATGGGCTGCGTCACCTTCGAGGAAACGTTGGCCGCAGTTCAGTCCAGCCGCGCCGATTTCGCAGTCGTTCCGGTGGAAAACTCTCTTTATGGACGGATCACCGACATCCACCATCTGCTGCCCGAAAGCGGTCTCTTCATTGTTGGGGAAACGTATCTGCGCGTCGAGATGACGCTGCTCGGTGTTCCGGGGGCCAAGCTCGAGAACATCGAGGCGGTCCAATCCCTTTCGGTGGCTCTCGGCCAGTGCCGCAAGTTCATTTCGCAGCACGGTTTCCGCACCATCAACGCAGTCGATACGGCCGGATCGGCTCGCGAGATTGCCCAGAAGGGTGATCCTAATGTCGCCGCGATTGCGTCGCGCTTTGCCGGCGAAATCTATGGGCTGGACGTGCTGGCAGAGAACATCGAGGACGCCGACCACAACACCACCCGTTTCCTCGTCCTCTCGCCCACTGAGAAGCGGGCCGCAAACACGGGCAAGGTGAAAACCACCTTCATCTTCCGCGTGCGCAACGTGCCGGCGGCCCTTTACAAGGCCATGGGAGGGTTTGCGACCAATGGCGTCAACATGACCAAGTTGGAAAGCTACATGGTCGGCGGCGCTTTCACCGCCACTCAGTTCTACGCCGATATCGAGGGGCATCCCGACGACCAGAGCGTCCAGAACGCCTTCGAGGAACTCGGCTTCTTCACCGACCGGTTCCGTATTCTGGGCGTCTATCCCGCCGCCGACTAGGCCTCCCTGCGCAAGGTGCGAGGCCTGGGTCTGCCAGTCCGCCGGCACGCTCCATTAATGAGCAGCCAGCCGATCGGCGGCAGGAGCGGCTTTGGAGCGGATACTGGCTCGCGCTCTGGGGCCAAATCCGAGGGCGCTCAGGCCCCGCTGCTGTAGCGGGGTCAAGGCCGGCCAGACCAAGGCTCGGGCAGCAAGGCCCAGCGCGCCGAACTCCTGCTTGTGCGCACGGCTGCGGGTCTGGATCTCGAAAATACGTGGGTCGATCCGTTCTGGAAGCGTCGCCAGCAGGAAAAACATGGACGCCGCGTGGAGCGGGGACAGTTGCAGGTTCCGGTCGAAATGCAGCGCTGCCTCAAGCACGGCTGGATCATCCGACCTATCGATGCACCTGCGGATGACGTCGAGGCAGGTGCGCAGTTTCTGCCGCTCGGTGCAATCGTGCAAGGTGGCGCGAATAGTCATCTGATCGACCGCAACGCCGTTCAACACCCCACCGAGATCGTATCGGCCAGCGCATCTCTGGCAAATCCAGCGGCGCTCATCGGCGCGCTGGACCTCGTAACTGATCCGCTGCTGGTTCTTCCTGCAGAACTGGCAGGTGGTGCCGAAGGTAACGTCATCTTTCAGCTCCCAGCTGAAAGACCAGTCCTGCGGCCGGCCGATGGCTTCGTCCAATACGTAGCGGGTGCGCGAGGCGGGCATGGCTGTCTCCGGGTTCGGAAGCGGGGCGGCAATGATCGCCGCCCCAAGACCCTAGTCGACGCGCTTTTGATGGATGAGATCGCCCACGTTCTCGAACTCTTCCGGATAGGCCTCCACGATGTCCTTCGGATTGCCCGACGCGTAGCCATTGTCCCGGTCGCGCAGGTGCTGGAGCATGGCACCGGCATTGGTGAAACTCGTCCCATCCACCAGTTCGTAATGCTTGCCGCCACCCTTGTTGGTGCCGGGATCGGCGACGGCGGCGGACGTTGCCAAAAGCGCGGCCACCACGGCTACGGTTGCTGCTTTGATCATGAGAGCTCTCCTTGCGTTGAAGCTTCGATATCCAACCCGTACCATGCTTCGCCTGACAGCCCGGTGACATGACTGGACAGCTTCGCTCGTCAGCGCCAATTCGGCGAAGGTTCTGGGATGGCCGCCGTGATCCAAGGCGCTGCCACGCCGTCGCGCCACGCGCCCGTTGACACTGGGCTTGCCCCCGTTATGGTCCCGGCTACGTAAGAGAGGACCCTCCATGTCGCACGCCCAGCTCGCCCAGATCATCGACGCCGCCTTCGAAAACCGCGCCGAGGTCAATTTGGGGACCAAAGGGGAAGTGCGGGACGCGGTGAACGAGGCGCTCGATCTGCTCGACAGCGGAAAGGCGCGGGTGGCCGAAAAGGTCGATGGCGCCTGGCAGGTCAACCAGTGGCTCAAGCGCGCCGTGCTGCTGTCCTTCCGCCTCAACGACAACCAGCCCATAACCGGCGGGCCGCAGGGCTCCACCTGGTGGGACAAGGTGCCCACCAAGTTCGAAGGCTGGAGCGAGAATCACTGGCGCGACGCCGGCTTCCGCGCCGTGCCGGGCGCCATCGTGCGCAAGTCGGCCCATATCGCCAAAAACGTCATCCTCATGCCCAGCTTCGTCAATCTCGGCGCCTTCGTCGATGAAGGCACCATGGTCGATACCTGGGTCACGGTCGGCTCCTGCGCCCAGATCGGCAAGAATGTGCACCTCTCGGGTGGCGTCGGCATCGGTGGCGTGCTCGAGCCGCTGCAGGCCGGCCCCACCATCATCGAGGACAACTGCTTCATTGGCGCCCGCTCCGAGATCGTCGAGGGCGTCGTGGTCGGGGAAGGCTCCGTCATCTCCATGGGCGTCTTCATCGGCTCCTCCACAAAGGTGGTGAACCGCCATACCGGCGAAGTGCACATCGGCAAGGTGCCGCCCTATTCCGTCGTCGTCTCCGGCTCGCTCCCCGGCAAGCCGCTGCCCGACGGCACGCCGGGCCCGAACCTCTATTGCGCCGTCATCGTCAAGACCGTCGACGCCCAGACCCGCTCCAAGACTGGCATCAACGACCTCCTGCGCGATTGAGCGGAATGGCCAGCCTCCGGTTCCTGTTGCTCAGCTTTGCCGGTCGCATCGGCCGCGGCCGCTTCTGGCTCGGGGTGCTGCTGCTATTCCTGGCGACCGCAATCCTGTCCGCCCTCGCCCTCTGGCTCGGCTTCGGCATGACGGAGAGTCGTGACGGCTACTCTGTTATCAACGGCATCCGCACCGACTTCACCGGCTTCCGCGCCGCGCCTTCGCCGGTCGTCTCGTTCCTGATTTCGCTGCTGCTGGTCGGTCCCTGGCTCGCCATCGCCGTCAAGCGGCGGCACGATCGGGGGAGCGCCGGCTACGACGTCATGGCCTTCACCGCGCTCAATCTTCTCAGCCAGCTTTTTGCCCTCGTCGGCATCGGCGGCGGTATCATCAACGCGCTGGGCCTGGTCGTCTCCATCTGGGCGCTGGTGCTGCTGGTGCAACTGGGGTTCCTGGCTGGCACCCGCGGCGACAATGCCTATGGCCCCGATCCTCTGGCGCGCTGAACGGGACCATCCATGAGCCTCGACCCCAAAAACCTGCTGAGCCGCCTCATCGCCTGCCCTTCGGTCACGCCCGACGAGGCTGGGGCGCTCGATCTGCTCGCGACCGAACTTGAAGCCGTCGGCTTCGCCGTCACCCGCCTCCGCTTCGATGGCGATGGCTCCTACCCGGTCGACAATCTCTTCGCCACGCGAGGGCAGGGGGGGCGCCGCCTGCTGTTCGCCGGCCACACCGACGTCGTGCCGCCCGGCGATGTTGCCACCTGGACCACCGATCCGTTCACCCCGCGCGAAGCCGATGGCCGCGTTTTCGGTCGTGGCGCCGCTGACATGAAATCGGGCATCGCCGCCTTCGTCGCCGCCTGCGCCGCCATCCCGGCCGACGCCGGCACCATCCAACTCGCCATCACCAATGACGAGGAAGCCGACGCCATCAACGGCACGGAAAAGCTCGTGCGCTGGATGGCAGAGAAGGGCCACGGCTTCGATTTCGCCATCGTGGGCGAGCCAAGTTCCGCCGAAACTCTGGGCGACAGCATTAAGATCGGCCGCCGGGGCTCGTTCTCGGGCAAGGTCACCGTCACCGGCTCGCAGGGCCACGTCGCCTATCCCCACAAGGCCAACAACCCGTTGCCGGTGCTCGCCGCCATCGCCACCGCCCTCAGCAGCCGTCCGCTCGACGGCGGCAACGCCCACTTCCCCGCTAGCAATCTCGAGCTGACCAGCATCGACGTCGGCAATCCCGTGTCCAACGTCATCCCCGCCAGCGGCACCCTGCGCTTCAACATCCGCTACAATGACGGTTGGACGCCGCAGACGCTCGCCGCCCGGATCGAGGAGCGCATCGCCTCGGTCGACGCCCGCGGCACAATGGTGGCCTTCGATATCTCCGGCCGCCCCTCGCGCGCCTTCCTCTCGCCGCTCAGCGCCGATATCGAAACGCTGGGCGACGCCATCGAAGCGGTCACCGGCCGGCGCCCCAAGCATTCCACGGCCGGCGGCACCTCCGACGCCCGCTTCATCGCCGCCTATGGCCCCGTCGTCGAATTCGGCCTTGTCGGGACCACCATGCACAAGGCCGACGAATCGATCGCCCTCAGCGACCTGGAGGGCCTCACCGCCATCTACCGCACCTTCATTGAGCGCTATTTCGCCGGAGCGAACTCGTGAAATCCTTGAACCTGCTGCGCGAGGCGGTGGCGGGCTGGGTCGGCATCGTCCGGGGCGACCCCACCTGGGCCGACCATTTCCACCGCACCCCGGCCGGCCTCTCCTCGGCCATCGCGCTTTTTGCGGTGCTGGCGTTCCTTGCCATTGCCCTGGCCTCGCTCGGCGTCGGCGTGCCCGCGCTCTGGGGCTTTGTCGCCGCCATGCTGGTGCAGGCGCTCTCGCTCGTCGCCCTCTTCGCCGCCACTTACGGTACCCGGCTGGCCGTTCCGTCCGGCCGCCCGGTGCTCGATACGCTGGTGCCGGGCGTCTATGCCCTGATCTTCTATCTCGTGGCCGGCATCGCCCTCTCAATGTTCGGCGGACCGCTGCTGATCCTCCTCTGGCTGGGCCTTGTTATCCTGCTGTTCCGGCTCGGCCGCGCCGCCGCCGGCTGGCCGATCGGGGTTGCCGCGGCGTTTGCGGTTTTGACGCTGGTGCTTCTTGTGGGTATGCCTTTGATTCTCTACATGCTTACCGGCCCCGTGGCCGCGCCCGCCCCCTGAGACGAGACCGACCCTTGGCACAGCCGCAACAACCCTTCTTCGAAGAGCTCTCCAGCGCTGTCCGCGGCTGCTGGGCGCTGGTCGTCGGCCGGCGTGAGGCCTCGGCCTATTTCGATTTTTCCCAGCGCGGCCTCATCGGCAGTTTCATCGCGGTGCTGATCGCGATGCTGCTGGCGGGCTTCGGGCCCCTGCTGCTGGGCCTGCCCGTGCCGCAGGGCGCCGCCACGCAATCGATCCTGATCAACCTGGTCCTCTTTGCCGCCCAAGCTGGCATGGCCTATATCGTCTTGCGGCAGATGGGCCGGCAGGATGGCCTCGTGCCCTACCTCGTGGCGTCCAACTGGGTGACGCTGGTGTCGGCCGTCCTGCTGCTGATCTCGACCTTCTTCGGCCCGCTGGGCCTGTTCGTGCTGGCTGCCGTGGCGATCTTCGCGCTCCTGACCTTCGTCAATATCGGGCGCTTCATCGTCACCCTGTCGCCGCTGCAGATTGCGCTTCTGTTCGTGTCTCAGGCCGTCGGGGTTTTCCTGGCGCTGGCGGTGGTGGCCATCATGCTTCCGCCCCCACCGATGCCCTAATAGTCGACGCCGGTGAGGTAGAGCCCGCTGGCGGGTGCCATCGCCCCGCAGCGCCGCCGGTCAGCCGCATCGAGCGCGGCGCGGAAATCGGCCGGGCTCCACTTGCCTTCGCCCACGAGCTTGAGCGAGCCGACCATCGAGCGCACCTGATGATGCAGAAAACTGCGGGCGCTCGCAACGATCGAGATCACCTCGTTATCCCCGCTCACCTCGAACCGGTCCAAGGTGCGCAGGGGCGATTTGGCCTGGCACTCCGAGGAGCGGAACGTGGTGAAGTCGTGCAATCCCAGGATCGTCTGCGCCGCCATGTGCATGCGCGCCGCATCGAGCGGCTTGGGCACATGCCACACCTGGTTGCGCTCGAGCGCGGCCGGCGCCCGCCGGTTGAGAATGCGGTATTCGTAATGCCGCGCCGTCGCCGAAAACCGCGCCTCGAAATCCTGCCCCACCGCCTGGCATTCGACCACGACCACCGGATAGGACCGAAGGTGATAGTTGAGCGCCTCGCGCACCCGGAACGGATCCCAATCCTTGCCGAGGTCGAAATGCGCCACCTGGCCCAGCGCATGCACCCCAGCATCCGTCCGGCCGGCCGCCTGCGTCGTCACCGTCTCCCCGGAAAACCGCGCAATCGCCTCTTCCAGCGCCTGCTGAACGCTCATCCGCTCGCTCTGCCGCTGCCAGCCGCAGAACGGGGTTCCGTCATATTCGATGATGAGCTTGAAGCGTGCCATCAG
This sequence comes from Devosia oryzisoli, assembly GCF_014837245.1. Lineage (GTDB taxonomy): Bacteria > Pseudomonadota > Alphaproteobacteria > Rhizobiales > Devosiaceae > Devosia > Devosia oryzisoli. The sequence continues at coordinate 549,223 of NZ_JACYFU010000002.1, read as the reverse complement.
GCAATCTGGTCGGGAAGCGGGCCTGCGCCCCGCAGGAACGTCGCGGCATCCATGACGCCCTTGCCCTCGCGCTGCACCTGCGTCAGCCGCACCGCGCCATCCGCACAGGCAATCGTCAGCCCCCCGGCGAGCAGCATGCCCGGGGCGGCCGACCCTTCGGCCAGCGTCGAGCGCAGCGCCTTGATCCGCACGCGCTTGCCGCCCAGCTCAAGCTCGAACCACGCCCCCGGAAAGGGCGAGAGCCCCCGTATGCGGTTGTGAACGTCCTGCGAGCTTTGAGAAAAATCGAGCCGGGCTTCGGCCTTCTCGATCTTGCTGGCATAGGTCGCGCCATCCTCCGGCTGCGGCGTGAATTCGAGGCTTCCCCGCTCCAGCGCCGCCAGCGCCCGGCCCATCAGGTCGGCGCCCAGCCGCATCATCTGGTCGTGCAGTTCGCCCGCCGTCATGTCCGGTCCGATAGGGATGATTTCGGTCGGTCCCATGGCCCCGGTATCGAGCCCTTCGTCCATCCGCATCACCACGAGCCCGGTTTGCCGGTCGCCGGCCATCACCGCCCGCTGGATCGGGGCGGCGCCGCGCCAGCGTGGCAACAGCGAACCATGGAGGTTAAGGCACCCCTGCTCGGGGGCATCGAGTATGGGCAGCGGCAGGATCAGGCCATACGCCACCACTACGCCGACCTCGGCACCCAGCGCGGCAAATTGCTGCTGCTCGGCTTCGCCCTTGAGCGAGCGCGGCGTGAATACGGGAATCCCGAAACGCTCCGCCGCCCCGTGCACCGGGCTCTTGCGCTCGCCCTGGCCCCGGCCGGCCGGCTTTGGCGCACGCGTATAGACCGCCACCACCTCGTGCCCGGCCGACACGATCTCGGTCAGCGTCGGCACGGAAAATTCCGGCGTCCCCATGAAAACAACGCGCATATCGCACCCTTGCTACGCTTCGATGCCCCCGCCATCGTCATTGCCCGGCTTGTCCGGGCAATCCACTCTGGGCATCGCATGGATCACCGGGACAAGCCCGGTGATGACGGAGGAGCGGATGGACCGGAACTCGCCGCGTTATCCCGCAGCGCGCTTGGCCGCCTTGTCGAACTTCTTGATCACGCGGTCGCGCTTCAAGCGGCTGAGATAGTCGATGTAGAGCACCCCATCGAGATGGTCGAGTTCGTGCTGGATGCAGACGGCCAGCTTGCCCTCGGCCTTCTTGGTCACTTCCTTGCCGTCGAGGTCGGTATACTTTACCGTCACCTCGTTCGGCCGCTCCACCTCGTAGTAGAGTTCGGGAATGGACAGGCACCCTTCCTCGGTCACCTGCATCTGCTCGCCGAAATGGATGATCTCGGGATTGATCATGACCAGCGGGTCGGGCGTCTCGCCTTCTCCGGCGAGATCCATCACCACGATGCGCTTCATCACCCCGATCTGCGTGGCAGCCAAGCCGATGCCCGGCGCATCGTACATGGTGTCCAGCAGATCCTTGGCCAGCGCCTTGATCTCCGCGTCAACCTCGATGATGGGGTCGGCGACGGCGCGCAGGCGGGCATCGGGAATAATCAGGATCGGGCGTACGGCCATGGGGGAAAGTCCGGCAGGAAAGGATTGTCCACTCGATATGGTATTTAACCGCGCCCGGTCAACCACAGGGCGTTTCCCGGAACATTCTGTGAACAGCCGAATCGGTCTAGAAGGGACACATGGACACTGTGCTCTTCACCATCGGAAACACCCCGATCACCCTGCCGTTGGCCCTTGCCGGCGCCTGTCTGGCGATGGTGCTGCTGCTCTCGATCGTGCTGATTGTCGTCACCCGGTCCGGGGCGTCGCGCGCTGCCGGGGCGGCGCAGGCCGCTGCCGACCAGTTGCGCGCCAACTTTCTCGAGCAGATCGCCGGGCGCGACCAGCGCATCCGCGAACTCGACGCGTCCCTTGCCGCCGAACGCGAACGGGGCGCGACGCAACTGTCCGGGGAGCGCGAACGGAGCGCCGAACTGCAGGCCGAACTGGCCGCCATGCGCACGCGGCTCGACGAGCAGGCGCGGCAGAACGAAATCAACCTCAAGCGCTTCCTCGAGGCGCGCCAGCAGATGACCGACGAGTTCAAGGCGATAGCCGGCGATGTCCTGCGCAGCCATAGCGAAACCTTCTCCAAGCAGAACCGCGAGCAGGTCGACGTGCTGCTCAAGCCGCTGCAGGAAAAGATCGGCGAGTTTCATCGCAATCTTCTCGAAGATCGCTCTGCCATGGGCGAACGCATCCGCGCGCTGGCCGAAAGCAATCTGCAGATCACCACCGAGGCGCAGAACCTCACCCGCGCGCTCAAGGGCAATTCCCAGACGCAGGGTGCCTGGGGCGAGATGATCCTCTCCACTATCCTCGAGCAGTCGGGCCTGCGCGAGGGCGAACAGTTCATCACCCAGCAGAGCCACACTGGCGAGGATGGCCAGCGCGTTCGCACCGACGTCGAAATCCGCATGCCCAACGGGGACGTGCTGGTGATCGATTCGAAGGTCTCGCTAACCGCCTTCGAAGCCTTCGTGAACTGCGAGGACGCCGACCGAGACCAGCACCTGCGCGCCCACATCGCCTCGGTGCGCGGTCACATCACCACCCTGGGCGACAAGACCTATCACCGTGCGGCCAGGTCCAGCCTCGATTACGTGATGATGTTCGTGCCCATCGAATCGGCACTGGCCACCGCCATCCAGAACGACGCCAAGCTGGTCGAATTCGGCATGAGCAAGGGCGTCATGCTGACGACGCCCACCACGCTGATGACGGTGCTGCGCACCATCCGCAATGTCTGGGACATCGAAAAGCGCCACCAGAACGCCGAGGAAATCGCCGAACGGGCGGGGCAGCTCTACGACAAGGTGGCTGGCTTCCTCGACACCATGGACAAGCTCGGCGGCCATCTCACCAAGGCACAGACCAGCTTCGAGGCGGCCAAGGGGCAGCTGACCTCGGGCCGCGGCAATGTGGTTCGACAGGTCGAGATGCTGCGCGATCTCGGCGCCAAGTCCAGCAAGTCCATCCCGGCAAACTGGGATGGGGGCAGCGACGAGCAGCCCAAGCTGCGCCTCGTCAACGAGGACCCCGGCGACCTCGCCTGAGCTCAGGCGGCGCTGAGTTCGCTGCGGCTCTTGAGGACCCTGTCGCCATCCTCCTGTTCGATCAGGTAGGCCGGCTCCTTGGTGCTGGCCTCGCGCTTGACCTCGGTCCCCTTGATGGTGCGCGTCACCGGCTCGGTGAACCGCTCCACGATCTTGCCCGAGGCGGTGCTGGCGCCCCACGTCCACGACACCTTCGAGCCCTTGCGGAACGCCATTCCCATCTCCATCGCGGTGCGAACACTGCGCTTGGAAATGACAGCGTCTTCACAATCGTTCCACCCCCTGAACCGCATCGCTTACTCTGCGTTGCTCAGGAGACCTTGAACGTGCAAACGGGAGCCGGACCATGGTTCAGCAACACGACAATTCCGACAGCATCATCTCCCAGGATGGGAGCTACGATGCCGTCGACCAGCCGGGGCTGTCCAATCCCTATAGCCAGAACGAGATCGATGACCTGCTCTATTCGAGCGAACGCTCGGTCGAGGACCGCATCCAGAGGCTCTCTGAAATCCGTGCAGAAATGCAGGCGCGCGCGAGTGGGGACTTTGGGGGTCAGGATGGCCGGGACATGCTGGCCGAAATCGATCGAGCCCTGGACGAGTTGCGCGGGGACTCACAGACCGCCGACAACAACGCCGAACTGGCACCGGAGGCGGTGATCGATCCGGACGATCACCTCGATACTCTGGCGCCGGATGACGTCGACGCGCGTTCAGCCTTGACCGGCGAGGACGAAGAGCTCTTCGCGGATGACGAGGATGGCCCTGTCGATGACGACAATGTCTGGCAGGGAAGTGAGGAGTTCCGTCACGACATGCACTAGAGAGCCGTGCGGGCCTTCAAGGCCTGGCTCAGAGTGCCCTCATCCAGGTAATCGAGCTCGCCCCCGACGGGAACGCCGTGGGCGAGTCTGGTGATCTTTATTCCCGTTCCTGCCAGCCTGTCGGTAATGTAGTGCGCGGTGGTCTGCCCCTCCACAGTGGCATTCATTGCCAGCACGATTTCGCCATAGGCAGGCGCTCGTTCGATCAGCCCATCCAAATGAAGATCATCGGGGCCGATGCCATCCAGTGGCGAGAGCACACCACCCAAAACATGGTATCGGACGTTCCCAACCCCCGCGCGCTCCAGCGCCCAAAGGTCCGCAACGTCTTCGACGACGATCAGGATGCCGCTCTCCCCCCGGCGAGGGTCCGCACAGATCGAACAGGGGCTGGCGGTGTCGACATTGCCGCAAACCTCGCAGGTGCGAACCGCGGCCACCGCGCGATCCAGCGCCGCCGAGAGCGGGATCATCAACTGTTCCTTGCGCTTGATCAGGTGCAGCACGGCGCGCCGGGCCGAGCGCGGGCCGAGCCCCGGCAGGCGTGCCAGAAGCTGGATCAATTGCTCAATCTCGGGTCCGCCGTTGGGCACGTCGTCACGCCTCGGGGTTCGCCAGGCTCACCATCGCGCTCGCACCATGGTTCGAAACTCACGAGCCTCCGTCGTGAGCCTGTCCGGGGAAGGGGCCATGGGATCGGCTTTAGAAGGGAAACTTCATGCCCGGCGGGATAGGCAGCCCGGCGGTGACTTCCGACATCTTGCGCTGCATTTCCGCCTCGCTCTTGCCACGGGCATCATTGTAGGCGGCGATAACGAGGTCCTCAAGCACGTCCACCTCGTCGGCCTTGACGAGGCTGGGATCGATCTTGAGACCACGCATCTCCCCCTTGCCGCTGAGCGACACGCGCACCATGCCCGCTGCGGAATTGCCCTCGACCACGAGTTCAGCAAGCTCGGCCTGCATGGCCTCCATCTTGCCCTTCATCTCGCTGGCGGCCTTCATCATGCCCATGATGTCTTTCATTCGTCGTCCTCTTCGCTCGGGGGCGGTGCAATTTCGGGGAGCGCAGCGTCATCGTCGCGCACCGTAACGTTGACAAGCTTGGCGCCGGGAAAGGCCTCCATGATGGCTTTCACCAGCGGGTCGTCGTGCGCGGCAGCGGCCTCGGCACGCTTTCGCTGCTCGGCCTCCTGGCGCAGGGTGAGCCCTTCAGGGGGCTTGGTGCTGACCATGACCAGCCAGCGTTCGCCCGTCCAGGTCTGGAGGCGCGCCGAAAGCGTCCCGATGATGTTGGGATCGGCCCCGTCCGCCAGGGCGACTTCGATGCGCCCCTGTTCGAACGACAGCGGTCGCATCTGCGATTCCAGCGCCAGCTTGACCAGCACATCGCGCTTGGCAGCAGCAAGGGAAATGAGGTCCTTGTAGCTGGCCACCGTCGCCAGCGCCGGCTGCACCACGGCTTGCGGCCGGGACGCCGGAACGGGCGGCGCAGCGTCGGGCACTGCGATGGGTCGCGGTGCTTCGGCCCGCATCGCCGACGCCCCACCGCCCGAACCGCCGCGGTGCGGCAGGGCCGGCGTCGCCGATCCAGAGGGCAACTGTCCCTGCTGCGTCAGCTTGCCGATGACCTCGTCCGGGCTGGGCAGGTCCGCCGCATAGGCGAGGCGGATCAGCGTCATTTCCGCCGCCTGCAGCGCATTGGCCGCGCGCGCAGTTTCCTCGTTGCCCTTGAAGAGAATTTGCCAGGCCCGGGTCAGCCCCCGCATCGGCAGGCGCTGCGCCAGGTCTGCGCCGCGGCTGCGCTCGTCGGGTGTGAGCGAAGCGTCGTCCGCCGCGGCCGGCACGATCTTTATGCGGGTAACGAGATGGGTGAACTCGGCAAGGTCGGCCAACAGCGTCTGCGGATCGGCGCCCAGGTCGTAAAGCTCGCGCAGCGCCGTCAACGCTTCTGCGATGCGGCCGGCCATGAGGTCTTCGAACAGGTCGATGACGCGCGCCCTGTCCCCGAGGCCCAGCATGGCCTTGACCGTCGCGGCGGTGACCGTGCCGCCCCCATGGGCAATCGCCTGGTCGAGCAGCGACAGGCTGTCGCGCGCCGAACCCTCGCCCGCGCGCACGATCATGGCCAGGGCGTCGGCCTCGAAATCAATGTTCTCGTGCCCCAGGATCGTCTCGAGATAGTCGCCCATCACGTCGGCCGGAATGCGCCTGAGGTCGAACCGCTGGCACCGCGAGAGGATGGTGATCGGCACCTTCCGGATCTCGGTGGTCGCGAAGATGAACTTCACGTAAGGCGGCGGCTCCTCGAGCGTCTTCAGCAGCCCATTGAAGGCCGCCGTCGAGAGCATGTGCACCTCGTCGATCACATAGACCTTGTAGGGTGCCGAAACCGGCCCGTACTTCACCGAATCGATGATCTCGCGGATGTCGTTGATGCCGGTATTGGACGCGGCATCCATCTCCACCACGTCCACGTGACGGCCTTCGATGATGGCGCGGCAATGCGTGCCTTCCACGGAAAGGTCGAGTGTCGGCCGGCGGCCGCTTTCGTTTTCGTAGTTGAAGGCGCGAGCCAAGATGCGCGCGGTAGTCGTCTTGCCCACACCCCGCACGCCGGTAAGGATGTAGGCGTGGTGTATCCGGTTCTGGGCAAAGGCATTGCCCAGCGTTTGCACCATTGCGTCTTGCCCCACGAGCGTGGAGAAGTCGCGCGGGCGATATTTGCGAGCCAGCACGACGTAGGGCGAGCTTTGAGTATCAGCCATGCTGCTCTCCCCTGAGGTGCCTGAAGATGAACGCTGCAGTCATGTCCGGATCATAGGACAAGGCGCTTTCGGCTGCAAAACACCTAGGCGGATTTGCTGCCCGAAACTGCGGATACGAACAGGAAATGAAAAAGGAGGCTGGCAACGACCCGTGAGGATCTCGTTGGGGCTGCTTCCTTCCGGACCTGACCCGGTTGGCGAGGAACACGTCCGCACCAACCTCCCGAGCGCTATATGCGGATTCTGTGGGCACGATGCAAGACCCAGGCGGGAGCGGCGGCACTGTTTTGGTCAGATGGGCTCGGTTGCCTTGTCGCGTGTGTACCAGCCATCGTCGCGCCATTCACGGACGGTGACAGTGATCATGTCACCAATGTCGATGAGATTGTAGGCATTGGGCTCCCCCCGCAGCCGCGTAGAGATGGCCGAAGAGGCCTGCGCGACAAGAATGGGAGCAACTGTGGATTTGCTGAGACCGCTCGGTTGCCCCTCTCGTCCCGCCGACCGCGGCTCGTGCTTCCGCACGTAAGAGAGGTGAAAGTGTCCGGAGAGCACAAGCCGCACACCAAGTTGCGAAAATGTCTCCAGGGCCTTGTCGGCGCGTTTCACCCGCTTGGTCTTCTGAACCATGGGCTCGGTGGGAAACAGCAGCGGATGGTGCGCCACAATCACGCGCACGGCATTTGTCGAGGCGTGGCTGAAGCGTTCCTCCAGGTCCTCGAGCTGACTGCGGGAAATGGTGCCATGGCCCCAGTTCCATTCAAGGCGCGCCCGGCGTGACGTGCGCATGCCGAGGAGCGCTACGCCTTCCATCTCCAGGAAAGGCTCCAGATTGTCAGCGATGTACCGCTTGTAGAGGCCGTAGGGATCGATGAAGCGGCGTAGGAAATTGACGGCCGGCACATCGTGGTTGCCCGGCACTGCAAAGACTGGCGCCTCCAGCTTGTCGAGGAACTCCCGCGCCTGCTCGAACTCGTCCTTGGTTCCCACCTGGGTGAAATCGCCGCTCGCCACGATGAGGTTCGGCTTCTGTGCGTTGATATCCCGTGCGAAGCCTCTGGCGAGTTCCGGATCGTGGTGCCCGAAATGGAGGTCGGAAATGTGGACGATCTTCATGCCGCCACCGCCGGGTCGGCTGCCTCCGCCGGGACGATGACCGAGAGGGCCTTGGGCCGCACGGTGAAATCCAGGGGGGTCTGCAACGTCATCACCTCCCCGTCCAGCATCACCTTGATGAGCGGTTTGTGCGAATCTATCCGCACAGTCCTGATGCTTTCCATCGAAAGAGCCTCGTAGTCGCGCCAGCGGCCGAGAAACATCCCCACGAGGAGCCGGAGGAAATCACGGGCCGTCAGGTGACGCAGGATGTAGAGGGTCAGCGTCCCCCGGTCGAGGCTCTTGCGCGAGAAGAATTTGCCCAAGCCCTCGTCGTAGGCGTTGCAGGCCACTGCCATCGCCTGAACGCGCTGCACGCGGCGTGGGCCGTTACTCGGCTCAATGGCGACGGCGATCCGTCTTGCCCGAGCCAGTCGGCGGAAGATGTAGCGCATAAAGGCAATCTTGGCGCCAGCCGTCTCCCGCCCCCGCAGGTGCTCGCGCCCCGCGGCAAGACCAGGGATAAGGCCGATGACCACCTTCTGCAGGAAGACGCGGCCATTGACCTCTGCAACGTCGATATTTTGGCTCGTGCCATGGGCCAGAGCGGCCACGGCGCCTGGGAGATCGAGCGGGACATGGAGGTCGCGGGCTACCGCGTTGAACGTGCCCAGGGGCAGAATGGCGAGATGCTTGCCAGTGCCCATCAAGGCTTCGGCAAGCGCTGTAGTCGTGCCGTCACCCCCGGCCGCCACGACAACCTGCGCTTCGCTGCGCACGGCCTCCGCAACGCGCTCCAGAAAGGGGCGGTCGGAATCGGCGTCGATGACGGGATAGAGACCGTGGGCGTTGAAGAGCTCACCAAGGGACTCGGCGGTGACACCGAGGGCATGGGCAGTGCCGGAATTGGCGTTGAGGATGACGTGGTAGCGCGTTTCGGTCATGGTTTGGTCCGGAGCGGCGGTTCGGCATAGGCAACGTCTGGACGCCGGAGACGTTGCTTGTGCAAAATCTGGAGCGTTTGATGTTCGACGAATTGCGTCAGTCTTCCCCCTACCGCCGAATTCTGGGCTTCGTGACCGGCGAAGCGTGGCTGCTGGCTTCAATCGCCGTGGCGAGCGGGCTCGTGCTTGCCTTCCTTTCGCTTGCCGACGAGGTGACGGAGGGCGAAACAAAGGCATTCGACACGGCAATTCTGATGATGTTTCGCGACCCCACCAACGTGGAACACCTCGTCGGGCCAATGTGGCTGCATGAAATGGCGCGCGATATCACGTCCCTGGGCAGCTTTTCGCTGCTTGGACTGATCGTGGTCGGCCTGTGCATCTATCTTGTTCTGTGTCGCCTGCGGGCGGAGGCCCTGCTGATCATCGTGTCCGTGCTGGGGGGAACGACCATAAGTACGCTCCTCAAGATGGGGTACAACCGCCCGCGGCCCGACCTTACGACAATGTCGCAGCAGTTCACCGCCAGCTTTCCCAGCGGTCACGCCATGCTTTCCGCCGTGACCTTTCTCACGGTTGGTGCCCTTCTGGCGCGCTTGGCGCCAACGCGTGTCCTGCGCATTTATTGCTACGTTCTGGCCATTCTGCTCACCCTGGTCGTCGGATCGAGCCGCGTCTACATGGGCGTGCACTATCCTAGCGACGTGCTGGCCGGTTGGTGCCTCGGCGCTGCATGGGCGCTTCTGTGCAGCGCAGTGGCCGCACGCCTGCAGCAGCGCGGAGAAATCCGCCAGGGCGGTAAGGCATGAGGGGAACGCCCACCGCGCTTGCCCAGTCCCAAGACTATCGGTATTGCCGCTGAGGCGTACACGCCCAACGCACTCTCCTGTACGCCCTGGGAGTAGGAATTCTTGGCTAGACGTAATCCGACACGGCTGCGCACCTCCAGCGAGGATATCGCTGCATCCAAAAAGGCGCCGCAGACCCCGCAGACGCAGAACCCGGCCTATCGACTGGCTTTCGCGGATGATGACTTCCTCACCTCCGAAGACACCCGCGGTATCCGGTTCCAGCTCGAATACCTCAAGCCCGAGTTTCGGCTGCGCGAGCATGGGATCACGTCAACGGTCGTCCTGTTCGGCGGCGCGCGTATCCCCGAGCCCGGCAAGCCGGCCTGGGCGGCCAAGAACGAAACGCAAAAGCGCAACCTCGAGCAGGCCTCGCGCTACTACGAGGAGGCCCGCCGGTTTGCGCAACTGGCCGCGCAGACGTCGGCAACCACGGACTTCAAGGAATACGTGGTGGTCACCGGGGGCGGACCGGGGGTGATGGAGGCCGGCAACCGGGGCGCTGCGGACATGGGCGCACCTTCGATCGCCTTCAACATTGTCCTGCCTCACGAGCAGGCACCCAATGTCTATGTCACCCCCGATCTCAGCTTCAACTTCCACTATTTTGCGACCCGCAAGATACATTTCCTCATCCGCGCGAAAGTGGTTGCCGTGTTTCCTGGCGGCTTCGGCACGCTCGACGAGTTCTTCGAGACTCTGACGCTGATCCAGACGGGCCGCATGGAACGTGTGCCGGTGCTGCTCTTCGGGGCGGACTTCTGGACCAAGGTGATCAATCTCGAGGCGCTGGCCGAGGCGGGGACCATCGCGCCTACCGATCCTGAACTCTTTACCGTGGTCGACACGGCCGAGGAGGGCTGGGCGGTGGTGCGCAAGTTCTACGGCCTCCCCGAAAGCCACGAACCCGACTGGCGCGGCGGCTGACGCTGCCCTTTGATCTGATCGGTTCCGGCCCCGCGGGCCGCCATCGAAGCAGCGAAGCTCTGCCGCTCTCGACGGCTGGAGCCGCATGCCTCGCGTCACTCCGGTGGCAACAAGGCCTGACGGACCCCGGACGGGTTCAGTCGAGCCAGCGCTCAATAGCTCTTTTCCGGCAACGGAATGAACTCGGCTTCGTCGGGCACGGGGCCGAACCGTGCCTGCTTCCAGTCTTCCTTGGCCTGTTCGATCCGCTCCCGGCTCGAGGACACGAAGTTCCACCAGATGTAGCGTGGGCCTTCAAGCGCGGTGCCGCCCAGGAACATCATCCGCACCGGTGTCAGGGCCGTCACGGTGATCCGATCGCCTGGGCGAAACACCAGGAGGCGCGGTCCTTCGAACGCCTCGCCTGCGATGGCTACGGTTCCGTCCACGACATAGATGGCGCGCTCCTCGTGGTCGGCATCGAGCGGTGCGCTGAGGCCGGGCGCAAGGTTGACCTCGACATAGAACCAGTCCGAGACCGTCTTGACGGGGGACGCCAAGCCGAAGGCTGACCCGGCGATGATGCGGGCCGAAATGCCTGTATCGGTTATGGTCGGGAGCATCTCCGAACCGAAGTGCTGAAAACTCGGGTCGATTTCCTCCTGACCCTGGGGCAGGGCGATCCAGCTCTGGAGGCCCAGCATGGTGTGCGGTGCTGATCGCTCTACCGCAGGTGTCCGCTCGGAGTGGGCGATGCCGCGACCGGCCGTCATGAGGTTCATGGCGCCGGGCTGGATGTCCTGCACATTTCCTTGGCTGTCGCGATGGGTGATGTGCCCGTCAAACAGGTAGGTAACCGTGGAGAGGCCGATATGGGGATGCGGAAGGACGTCCATGCCCTGTCCCGCCAGAAATTGCACCGGGCCGAACTGGTCGAAGAAGATAAAGGGCCCCACCATCTGACGCTTGCCATGCGGCAGGGCGCGTCGGACGGCAAAGCCACCGCCAAGATCGCGCGTCCGGGGGACGACCACCAGATCAAGTGCATCGCAGCTCTTGCTGTCGCCGGCGATGGGATCGAAATCGGGAAGCCAGGTCATCCGTCGCTCCTTGTGCGTCTCCCATCGCATACCATCGCTCTGGATGCGCCGAGCTGTCGAGGCGGCACACAACTGTGCCTGCTAGACGCGGCGCATCGCCGGTCGTCTGCTTTGGCTGGCCAGTCCGCTGATGGTGGCACGCAGGGCAGCGGGCTTCACTGGTTTGGTAACCACCGCAATGCCGCGGTCCTCGGCCAGCGCGCGCACGGCGGGGCTTCGGTCCGCCGTAACCAGGGCTGCTGGCAAGTGCCCTCCCAGATTGTGCCGGAGCCACTCGATCGCATCGAGGCCGGAGGTCTGATCCAGGTGGTAGTCCATCAGCACAAGGTCCGGGTACCAGCCTTCGAGCAGCCGCTCACGATCGATCTGCTTGAGCGAGAGGGCCGTGCGCACGTCGCACTCCCAATGGCCCAACAGGCCCTCCATCGCCTCAAGAATGGCACGCTCATTATCGACGCAGAGCACCTTGAGCCCCGCCACTCCGAAAGTGGCCTCTGTCGGCGGTACGATGGGGCGCTGCTGAAGCCGCGCCTGGCGCACCAGCGGCAGAAAAAGCGAAAAGCGTGACCCGACGCCTTCACGGCTGTCCAGTTCAAGTGCAAGGCCAAGGGCAGCCACGAGTCGCTGGACGATCGACAATCCCAGTCCCAAACCCTGGGCCATACGCGCGCCGCGTTCAAGGCGCGAGAATTCAGCGAACACCAGCCTGTGCTGATCGCGGTTGAAGCCGATGCCGGTATCGATGACGTCGAGGCGCAGCCTGGCGCCGCGGCGGCGCACGCCGACCAGGACCTTCCCACCTTCAGGGGTGTATTTGATGGCGTTCGAGACCAGGTTCTGCACGATGCGTCCGACCAGCGTCCGGTCGACCAATACGGTACTGCGGCTTGCCACGAGGCGCAGCGAGATCTGCTTCTCCCGCGCAAGGGGCGCGTACTCTACCTCGATCTTCTTGAGCAATTCCTGCACCAGGACCGGCGCTGGCGCGGGTTTAAGGGCTCCCGAATCGATGCGGGAAATGTCGAGGAGCGCCGACATAATGTCTTCAACCGCCGTCAGGGATGCCTCGATGGAATTGGCCAACTCGGCAAAAGCGGTCGACTTGGCTCGCTCGATGAGGGTGGACGTGTAGAGGCGGGCCGCGTTGAGCGGCTGGAGCAGGTCGTGGCTGGCGGCTGCAAGAAACCGCGTCTTGTCGTGGTTGGCGGCGTCCGCCTTGGCGCGCGCGATCTCTAGCTCCGAATTGACACGGCGCAACGCCGCTGTCCGTTCTTGGACCCGTCCCTCAAGGTTCTGGTTGACCCGCTCGAGTTCGCGTTCCGCCCGCACCCGGCTGGTCACATCGGCAAAGCTGACGACCAATCCGCCGTCCGGCAACCGGCTGGAATAGAACTCGAAAGTCTGTCCTGCATCGCCCCGCCTCTGGCTAAGACTAGTGGACTTTGCGGTCAGTTGATTCAACCGCGCGGCTGCGAGCTCGGTGGTGTCGCCCGGCCCCAGATCGCCACGTTCTGCTAGGAAGAGCGCCATATCGAACAGCGGGCAGCCGCGACGCGACAACTCCTCGGGCAGGCCGAGCAGCGTCACATAGCTTTTGTTGGCGCTGACCAGGCGAAGACCGGCGTCGAAGACGGCCAATCCCTGTGGGATATGGTCGATCGCATCGACGACAGCGGCACTGAGCTCAAGCGGGTGCAACGAAGGTGCCTTTGAACGCGGGCAGGTCTGCTCGTTTATCGGCTGCGGCAGGGGGCAGCGCAAGCTGTTCGATGGACCATTGCTTTTCGTTTCGAGCTCGGCAATCGTGCCCTTGGGCGCCGTCCGGAGGAGACGGCCGCCCGTTCCAGAGGAAGGGGCAAAACATGAGCGTGTTCAAAGAATTTCGAGACTTCGCAGTCAAGGGCAACATGATCGACCTGGCGATCGGCGTCATCATTGGCGCCGCGTTCGGGGCCATCGTGTCATCCATCGTCGATGACGTATTCATGCCGCTGATCGGCCTTTTGATCGGCGGCATAGACTTTTCGAACCTGTTCGTTGTGCTGTCCAATCCTGACAACGTCGCCGTTCCCTCGGTGGCTGCTGCCAAGGAGGCGGGCGTTGCAACCCTCAATATCGGCCTCTTTATCAATGCGGTAGTCAAATTCCTGATCATCGCCTTGGTGCTCTTCGCGGTGGTCAAAGGGATCAACGCGATGAAGCGGCAAGCCGCGAAAGAGCCTGTTCAGGCGACGCCGGCTCCCAGCCGGGAAGAAGTGCTCCTCACTGAGATTCGGGACGCGCTGCGAGCACAGCGCTCCTGAACTTTTCTTGGGGGTCAGGGTATCTAACACACTTGACACACGTCGAAAATCTAGGAATAAATTCGTACGGATACTGAGGTTTTTAGGACATTGGTCCTTTTCGTCAGGATAATAGTCTCTATGGTGGTGACATGAGTGGCGGCGTTGCGGAGTACGTAATCAAGCTTACGCAGTAGTAAGATCGACCCGTTAGTGGCCATAAGGCAATTTACTCGCGTCTGTTCACGAAATTGCGGGCGCTGCACATCTCCATTCGAAGACTATTTTAATCGATCGATCACGCTGATGCTTTGGGGGCTATGGCAGATTGAATACTGAACCCTATTTTCTTTCTCATGTTCATCGGGATCTTCTGGTCCATATCTGCGATGGCGATCTGCCCACTTGCGAGGTGTTGAGCGTGCTGTTCCGGGTCGAGGGCTTCCGCACCTCGTTCTCCAACAGCAGTGCCCAGTTCCTGGGCATGCTGGACCGGCGTCGGCCGGAGATCGCGATCATCAACCTACAGATTGGCGAAGAGAGCGGCATTCTTCTGCTGCGACGGCTAAAGGCTCTGCGTTCTGCGGCCATAGTGGTCATGTTAAGCGACGCACCGAACGTCGAATTGGCAATCACCGCCGTAAAGCTCGGCGCCCTGGACGTTCTGAGCAAGCCGGTGGACGGCGAGAATCTTCTTGATATCGTTCGTGAAGCTATCCGGGAGAACCACTCGGGTCTGCTGCCCCGGACTGAACGGCAGGGGCCGTCCGCCCCTTTCGCCCTGACGCCGCGGGAAACCGAGGTGTTGCAGTTGATTGCGACCGGCCAGGCCAACAAGGAGATCGCGCGCCAACTCGGAATCTCTCCGCGCACGGTGGAGGTGCATCGGGCGCGTATTATGCAAAAGCTCGGCGCTCGGAACACCGCTGATCTCGTCCGCATCGCTTTGACGGGATAGCCCGCGCAACGCAGTCCAGGGCTGCCGGAACTTGGGGCAGTCTCAGTGTCGCCTCTAAGCGCCTTGCCAAGGGCAGGGACTTTGGCGCAAAGGCCGGGTTTTCACCTGCGCACTAGAAAAGCTCGGCACCGGAAGGCGGAGCTAGCCTCCAAGACTGGGCAGCGTCAGGTCGCCGCTCGTCAGTTTGCTGGCTGTCAGTGCAGGATCGGCGACGTCGCGCGGCAACTCCAGACTTGTCCAGACGCTGACCAGGGCGTGTCGCAACTCGAAGACCATCTCGTCCGTGTGCAGCGGTGTCGGCGTGATGCGCAGGCGCTCCGTTCCCTTGGGGACGGTGGGATAGTTGATGGGCTGGATGTAGATATTGTGCTTGTCCATCAGCATATCGCTGGCGGCCTTGACCAGCCGGGCGTCCCCCACGATCAGCGGCACAATATGGGTCGGGGTGTCCATGACCGGCAGTCCGGCATCGGCGAGTATCGCCTTGGTCAGGCGCGCCTGACGCTGATGCATCTGCCGTTCCTGGCCATTGCCCTTGAGATGCTCTATTGATGCGCGCGCCGCCGCACAAAGAGCAGGCGGGAGCGCCGTGGTGAAAATGAATTCCGGAGCATAGGAGCGAACCGCGTCGATGATCGACCGGTTGGCGGTGATGTATCCGCCCATCACGCCAAAACCTTTGGCGAGCGTGCCCTCGATGATGTCGATGCGCTCCATCAGGCCCTCGCGCTCGGCAATGCCGCCGCCGCGCGGACCGTACATTCCGACGGCATGCACTTCATCGATATAAGTGAGGGCGCCGAATTCCTCGGCGAGATCACAGATTTCCTTGATCGGCGCAATGTCCCCATCCATCGAATAGACGGACTCAAAGGCAATCAGCTTGGGCCGCTTGCGGTCGATTTGGCTCAGGAGCTCGCGCAGATGCGCGACGTCGTTGTGGCGGAAGATTTTCTTTTCCATGCCGGACTGGCGCACGCCCTGGATCATGGACGCGTGGTTGAGCTGGTCCGAAAAGATCACGCAGTCAGGCAGCAGCCGGGCAATCGTGGAGATGGCGGCTTCGTTGGACACGAAACCCGAGGTGAACACCAGCGCCGCTTCCTTTCGGTGCAGATCGGCCAGCGAACGCTCAAGTTCCACGAGCGGCCGGTTCGTGCCCGAAATGTTGCGGGTGCCGCCGGCGCCGACACCCATGCTGCCGGCCGTTTCCTGCATGGCGCGGACAACCTTTTCGTGCTGCCCCATCCCCAAATAGTCATTGGAGCACCAGATGGTGATTTCGCGCGGATTGTCGGCATCGTCACGATAAAGCGCCCGGGGAAACCGGCCGGCTATTCTTTCGAGATCGGCAAACACGCGGTACCGCTTCTCCGCACGCAATGAATCCACTGCGTCCTCGAAAATTCCACGATAGTCCATGAGGCCGATCCTTCTGCGCCAGTTGCCGGGCGGCGGTCCCGGCGTGCGGTAGAGACTTATCTAGGCGCAGCGCGCTCGCCTTGACATAGGTCAATTCGACGCGCGCCAAGCGCTAACTCCTTGGTGCGCCACGACGCACTCCGCAAAGTTGAGAGCCATTCTAAGGTCTGAGCAAGGCTCTGCCAACCGGTTTGCCGAGAAAAGGCCTACTTCACCAAACTGCCCGCGCCTTGCCTCCGGCGGCGACCCTTTGTATCGATGGCGGCGATCAACAAGGTCGAGCCAGATGCTGTTTGCTTCCTATCCAAGCCTCAAGGACCGTCCCGTTGTCATTTCGGGTGGCGCAACAGGCATTGGCGAGGCCCTCGTTCGTGCGTTCGCAGCGCAGGGCGCTCGCGTGGGCTTTGTCGATATTGCCCAGGACGAAGGCGTGGCCCTTGCCGAGGAACTTGCGGGGGCGGGGCAACAGGTCCGCTTCACCCGCTGCGACGTGACGGACATCGCGGCCTATCAGAAAGCCATTGCCGGTTTCGCGGCCGCGCACGGCGATGCTCTCGTGCTGATCAACAATGCGGCAAACGACCAGAGGCACGATTGGGCCGAGGTTAGTTCCGATGATTGGGATGCGCGCTTCGCGGTCAATCTCAAGCACGCCTTCTTTGCTGCCCAGGCGGTCGCGCCGGGGATGAAACGGGCAGGCAAGGGCTCCATCATCACCTTCGGTTCGATCAGCTGGATGGTGCTGACGCCATCCATACCTCTTTACGAAACGGCCAAGGCGGCTGTGCATGGTCTCACCCGCGCCCTGGCGCGCGAGTTGGGCCGCTCCGGCATTCGCGCCAACTCCCTGGTGCCCGGCGCCGTCATTACGCAACGTCAGCTAGATCTTTGGCTGACCTCGGAAGACATGGCCGCAATTGAAGCGAACCAGGCCCTATCGGGCCACGTCATGCCGGAGGACTGCGCCCGCATGGCTCTCTTTCTTGCCGCAGACGATAGCGCGATGATCAGCGGCCAGCACTTTCTGGTCGATGGCGGCTGGGCCAATGCCTGACAGGACGCCGTTCATCTTGGATTCAGCATGATGGGGTAATCACGGTGCTGCCTTATTGAAGGGGCACCAAGCCGCTTCGTTCGAATCCTTCAGGGGGATACATATGAAATCCAAGGTTCTTGTCGCGCTTGCGGCGACGCTTGCGCTAAGCGCCTGCACCACCATCGATCCCTATACCGGCCAGGGGAAGCTCTCCAATACGGCTGGTGGCACGCTGCTGGGCGCTGGCGGCGGCGCGGTGGCCGGTGCCATCGTCGGTGCGGCGGTGGGCGGCGATCCGCGCGTCGGCGCATTGATCGGCGCCGGTGTTGGCGGGCTGAGCGGTGCGGCGATCGGCAACTACATGGATCAGCAGGAAGCCGAGTTGCGCGCCCAGTTGCAGGGGACCGGTGTCTCCGTGACGCGCGTGGGCGACCAGGTCATCCTCAACATGCCGTCCAGCATCACCTTCGCCACCGATTCCTCGACCGTGCAGCCGCAGTTCAACCAGACCCTGGTCTCCGTGGCCCTCGTTCTCAAGAAGTTCGACAAATCCATTGTCGACGTCTATGGCCATACCGATAGCCAGGGCGATGACGCCTACAACCTCGCCCTCAGCCAGCGCCGCGCGGTCGCTGTGGCCACTATTCTGGCCAACCAGGGCATCGACCAGCGCCGCTTCTACATCGAAGGCAAGGGTGAAACCGCCCCCATCGCTTCGAATGCCACCGAATCGGGTCGGGCTGAGAACCGCCGAGTGGAGATCCAGATCTCGCCCATTCGCGGCTGATCGCAGCACGACAAACCTTGAGGCGCGCCCCATGGGGTGCGCCTTTTCTATTGGGCGTTGGTTTGGTCGAGTTGCTGTTCGACCGGCGCAGAAGTGGGTGTCCCCGTCTGCATCTCGGTGCTCGGCGCACCGTTGAGCATCTGCAGGACGAACAGTACCGCGATGAGAATCGCAAGTGCGACCAGACCATAGAGCCACCAGTTGGTAGGGCCTGTTGCGCCGACACTGGGTTCGTGTTCGCCCGCCACCTTGATACCTGACCCGTCCGGCACGTCGATCTGGGACCCATTCTCGTCCACGAGGGTATCCACCTTCGCAACTTCGGGTGCTTGGATGTTACGAGGGGCGGCCATCAGTAATCTCCCTTGAGGACCGTTTCCGTGCCGACGCCGCTTTCGACGCCCTCCCGCACATAGGCGATGGCGTTGTCGACCTCTTCCGGCTCGAAGCCCAGATCGTCGGCGTTGACGTCCTTGCCGGTGACCTCCGCCTTGATCTGATGCAGGAGGTCGATCTTTTCGCGCGCGGTGAACAACGGGTGCTGGGCAACCTGCATCGGCGTGAGGTTGTCCCTCCCGCCCATGCGCTGCTTTAGGCTATCGAAGACCATTGAAGTTCTCCTGTGCTCTGGGGACGAAGCCCCTTTGGGAACTCAATGCGCGCCCGCGCCTGCAAGTTCCGCCTCGCGCCATGGCACCTCGCGGCAGATCACAATCATTGGACAGCGAAACTGAAGTGCCGGGGAGACGTTGGTCGTCACACCGTCAAGAAAAGGAGGTCGCAATGGCCTATGACGACGCACGCAATGCTAATCCGGACGTCACGGAGACGCACGACCTGATCGCCTCCGACAAGGTGGAAGGCACCAAGGTCTTTGATCTTTCGGGTGAGCAAATCGGCTCCATCGAGCGCATTCTGGTCGAAAAGCGCGGCGGCAAGGTGTCCTACGCCGTGCTCAGCTTTGGCGGCTTTCTCGGCATGGGCCAGGAGCACTATCCGCTTCCCTGGTCCAAGCTTGAATATGATGAGAGCCTGGGCGGCTATCGTGTCGATGTTTCGAAGGATCAGCTCGAAGGTGCTCCGCGTTACGAGCGCGAAAGCGATGATTTCTGGACGGCCGAGAACGGTCGCCGCGTATATGACTATTACGGCGTGACACCGTACTGGATCTGATCCGACATCCACGCGCGAGTATTGGTCGGCGTCTCCGTCAGGCGCCGGCCTTCTTTTGGCACCTATGCTCTTGCCGACCCACGTCCCTTTCCCTACCACCATGGAGTGACGAGAGGGGCCGGCGACGATGATGACCTGCTTTGATATCGGCGGCTCGACGATCAAGGCCGCGACAGCCGATCCTACACACCCGACGGACCTGGCGCCCCTAGGACGGGTGAAGACGCCACTCGACGATCTTGAGGCGTTCTGCACTGCGATCGAGCGGCAGGTGCTCGCCGGAGGCGCGTCTGCAAGCGCCCCGCTTGCCATCTCTGTCACCGGCGTCGTCGATCCAGTGTCGCAGGTGGTGACGTGCGCCAATATTCCCTGCATCGATGGTCTCGCTTTGGCGCCTCACCTGGAACATCGCCTGAGGAGGCTCGTATTCGTGGCGAACGATGCGGACTGCTTTGTCCTCGCCGAAGCTTTGGCCGGCGCAGGGCGGGGATATCGGGTGGTTTTCGGGGCGATCCTGGGCACCGGCGTTGGTGGCGGCATTGTCGTCGATGGCCGTCTGCACGCCGGAGCGGGGGGCTTGGCAGGAGAATGGGGGCACGGTCCCATCGCTGCGACATCGGTTGGCACCCCGCCCCTTTCCATTCCACGCCTATCGTGTGGCTGCGGTCAGGTGGGGTGTGTCGATACTATCGGAGGCGCAAGAGGGCTGGAACGCATCCACCTCCACATTTGGGGGAAGCACACCGCCAGCACCGAAATCATCGCGGGATGGCTTGCGGGCGGCGAGCAAGAGGCGCGTTCTGTAGAGGTGCAAATCGAGCTCATGGCAGATCCTCTGGCGCTGGTGGTGAACATCATCGGCCCCGATGTCATCCCCGTTGGCGGGGGCCTTGGCACGGTTCGGCCACTGGTCGAGCGCCTCGACCACGCTGTGCGGCAAAGAATCCTGCGCCGGCTTGATCGCCCGCTGGTGGTGCCCGCAGGCTTGCAGGGCGATCCCGGCCTCGTCGGCGCGGCTCTTCTGGCGAGGGTCACATGACGCGCCCGCTGCTCGAAATCTGCGTTGATGACGCGGACGGCCTGGGCGCAGCCATCGACGGTGGCGCCGATCGCATCGAGCTGTGCGCAGCGCTCGAATTGGGCGGCCTTACGCCATCGCCCGGCCTCGTGTCTCTAGCGGGAGCAGCGGGTGTCCCCTCACGCGCCATGATCCGCCATCGCCCCGGTGACTTCGTCTTCTCCCCTCTCGAAGCCGACGCGATGCTCGGCGACATCGACATGGCACTGGAGTCAGGACTTGGCGGCGTGGTCCTAGGGGCCAGCCTTGAAGATGGGCGCCTCGATCGGAGGCTTCTCGAGCGTCTCTGCGGCCGGGCGGGCGGTCTTGGGCGAACCTTGCACCGCGCCTTCGATCTTGTCCCGGATTTCCGCGATGCCGTTGAAATGGCGGTGGATTTGGGGTTCGACACCATCCTCACCTCAGGTGGCATGCCTACCTGCCTTGAGGGACTCGATAACCTCACCCGCGTCGTAGACTATGCCGCCGGGCGCATCACGATCATGCCCGGCTCCGGATTGGCGCCCCAGATCATAGGTGTCCTGCGGCGAACCCTGCCGCTCAGCGCCGTGCACGGATCGGCCTCTGTTCTTGCCGACCCCTCCAGTCCAGCCGCTGAACGCCTGGGGTTTTCCAGCCAAACCCGCAGGAGGACCAGCGCGAGGAACGTGGCAGCGCTGCGCGCAGCGCTGGATGCACCCAACTAGACGCAAGTGCTGGTGAAGGTAACCGGCAGAAACACCAGAACGCCGGCACCCAGGGCAGCCCGGTTGGCCC
Organism: Devosia oryzisoli; assembly: GCF_014837245.1. Taxonomy (GTDB): domain Bacteria; phylum Pseudomonadota; class Alphaproteobacteria; order Rhizobiales; family Devosiaceae; genus Devosia; species Devosia oryzisoli. The sequence continues at coordinate 528,135 of NZ_JACYFU010000002.1, read as the reverse complement.
AGAGTGCGGCGACGCTGAGTGTCGCGGAAGCTTCGCCGTCCGACCGGAGCGGCCAGAAGGCGGGAACGGCCAATACGGCGACGAGGATGCCATAGGCCAGGATCAGCACGGCCCTGTGCGTCGGCCATCCATAGGCGCAGCCAAGGGCCTGCAGACCATATAGCGCGACAAAGCCGACGGACCAGACGGTAAAGCCGGCAACAAGGCTTATGAGCGCGATCTTGTCGCCCTGTCTCATGCGACAGCTCCTGCCGTATCCAGGACGGCGATCAAGGCCGCGCCCGCCACGGCCGTCGCCGCCGCAAAGCCGTTCCAAAGAGCCACGATCCTGGGGGCTGTCCCACGATTTTGCGACACATGCCCGCGAGCCAGCCGAAAAAGCGTGGCTCCCGAAAGCACTGCTCCGATCCCGGCATGCAGGGCACAATAGGCCAAGACGGCAAAGACGATGGCGATGCGGGCGTGTTGCGTGGGATCAGCCAGAAGGAAGGCGGTCGCGCCCAGCAAGACCATAGCCGCAATTTGTGCAGCCACTGTCATCCAGAGAGCGGGGCCCGGGGCTCGCCCACCACTGTTGTTGCGGTCCCCGACCAGTGCCGCAACCCCGCCCACCGCCGCAGCCCCGACGCCGGCCAGCAGCATCGCCCAAGAGACGGCGGTCTCTGGCGCCGAGCTCCAGTTCGGGGCGACCACAAGGAGGAACAGGCCGCCGAAGAGGAGCGAGCTGTAAAGTGTTGCATTCGTGACGAGCGCAGTCCGGCTAGCCAGAACCGTCACATTATTCGATGCCTCCGCATCGAGCGGCGCGCTTTGGCCGCGGCCGATTGGCAACGGTCCCTGGTCTGCCGTTTCCCCCAGGCTGCCCGGCCAGAGGAGAAACAGGCCCAGCGTGCCCAAGAGGGCCAACGGCGCAAGGGCATAGAGGCGGAACAGCAGGCAGAGGAAAAACGCCCCCGTTGCCAGCGCCGTCCAGAGCGGCAGGAGCGTGCGGCGCGGGAGGACGACGACATGCTCGACGGCGCCCGTCACCATGTCGACGGCCAGTGTTTCCTGCCTGTTCGCGCGCGCAAAGCCCAGGTATCCCTCACCTCCCGCGAGGCGAGACCCCAGCGCGGCGGGATCGATCTGATCGGCGCGGCTCTCGATGTGAGGTATGGACGCGAATGCGTAACTTGGCGGCGGCGTCGCCGTTGCCCATTCTAGGGTCTGCGCTTTCCAGGGGTCTCGGCCGAAGCGTTCGCCGAAGCGCAGTTGCATCAGGATGTCGGCCAGCACCATGGCAAAACCGATCGTCAGCACAAATCCACCGACCGACGAGAGGAGGTTGAGCCAGTCCCACCCCCAGTTGGACGGATAGCTCGAGATGCGCCGGGGCATGCCCATGAGCCCGGTCAGGTGCATCAGAAAAAAGGTCATGTTGAAGCCGATGAAGATCAGCCAGAATGCCGGCACCGACAACCGATAAACGCTTTGCCGCCCCGTGATGTGCGGCAGCCAATGGTAGAGCGCCGCGAGCATGGGGAACACGAAACCGCCCACCAGCACATAGTGAAGGTGCGCCACGACGAAATAACTATCATGGGCCTGGGTATTGAAGGGCACCATGGCCAGCATGACCCCGGTCATGCCGCCTATGACAAAGACGACGAAGAAGCCGATGACGTAAAGCATCGGGATATCCCAGCGGGGTCGACCCGAGGCCAGTGTGCCGATCCAGGCAAATATCTGCACCGCCGTCGGAATGGCCACGAGGGCGCTGGCGGCAGAGAAGAAGGCCAGCGCCATGTGCGGAATGCCCACCATGAACATGTGGTGCACCCAGAGCCCGAACGAGAGAAAGCCGAGCGCAACAATCGCGGCAATGATGGCGCGGTAGCCCAGGATCGGACGCTGCGCGAACACCGGAATGATGGTGGAGAGCGCTCCCGCCGCGGGCAGGAAAATGATGTACACCTCGGGATGGCCGAACAGCCAGAAAAGATGCTGCCAGAGCAAAGGGTCTCCGCCCCGCGTCGGGTCGAAGAATGGCAGGTTGAACGCCCGCTCGAGTTCGAGAAGGATTGATCCCAGGATCAGCGGTGGAAACCCGAGCACCATCATGCCCGACGTCACCAGCATGTACCAGGCGATGATTGGCATCCGGGTCAGGCTCATGCCAGGCGCACGCAGCTTGAGGATAGACACCAGGATTTCGATCGCGGCGGTGACGGCCGATATTTCGACGAAGGTGATGCCGAGCAACCAGACATCGGCATTGATGCCGGGCGAATATGGCCGGGAGGATAGCGGGGTATACATGAACCAGCCGCCGTTCGGCGCGGCGCCGAACAGCAGCGCCGCGATCAGGATCATGCCGCCGAAAAGGTAGCACCAGAACCCGTAGGCAGTCAGCCGGGGGAACGCCATGTCCCGCGCGCCCAGCATCTTGGGCAGCATGTAGATCGCGAAGCCCTCGAACATGGGGATGGCGAAAAGGAACATCATCACCACGCCATGCATGGTGAAGATCTGATTATAGAGCGCAGGCTCAAGGAAACCGCTCTCGGGCGTTGCCAGTTGCGCCCGGATCAGCATGGACAGCAGCCCGCCGATGGCGAAGAAGGTGAGGGCAAGCACCATGAAACGCTTTCCCAGCACCGTATGATTGACGCTCGAAAGCCTCCCCCACCCGGGCGGCGTCCTCCAGATGGCATCAAGCTCCTTGTGCAGCCTGACGGGCGAAACGACAGCCGGCTCGGTCATGGTGCGGCCCCCGCCATCATCGATTTGAACGTCTCCAGGTCATGCGCCTCCACCCGGAACTGCATTGTCTCGTGCCCCGGGCCGCAGAACTCGGCGCAGATGCCCCGGTAGATCCCCGGCTCATCGGCCTGCAGGCGAATTACGTTGCGGTGGCCAGGAATGGCATCGATCTTTCCGCCAAGTCGCGGCACCCAAAAGGCGTGGATCACGTCGGCGCTGGTCACCGCTATGTCGACAGGCTCGCCCGCCGGGATGTGCAGCGTCTCGCTTACCGGGAGCCCCGGCACGTCGGGATAGGAGAAGCGCCACGCCCACTGTTCTGCCCTCGCCTCGGCACGATAGGCGACCTCTCCCCTTGGCAGGAGTTGCTCCCCCAGAACGAGGGCTGTCCCTGTCAACAGCATGAGTATGGGGATGGGCAGGATCAGTCCGCCTCCTACGATCCATTGGCCAGCCGTCACCCCGGCCAGGCGGTGGGGCCGAAGGTAAGCCATTGTCAAAAGCGCCAGAACCAGGGCCGTCAACACTGCTGCGCCGGCAAGCATGACCCACCACAGGAGCGCAAGGTTAGCCGCTCGCGGCCCTGCCGGATCGAGCGCGGAAAGCTCTCCGGTGCAACCGGCCAGCAGGACCGGCGTTGCCAAGACGACAGCTGAACGCGCGAGGGGCCAGTGCCAATGTCGGACCAGACCAAGGATGCTGAAGACCAGGAGCTCCAGGCCGAGGAGGGGCACCAGCCCGAGGCGCGGCCGGATCACCCCAATCCCGTCATGCGTGCCGTGGCCGAAAAGGATATTGGCTCCGCCATCGCCGTGGCAGGTCATCCGGTTCACGCGATGCTGGTCCACTTCCCCATCGCTTTGGTCGTGAGCACGTTGGGCACCGATCTCTTCTACTGGTGGACCGGCGACACTTTCTGGCTCGAGGTTGGCACTTGGGCCGCCGCCTTCGCCTTCATCTTCGGGGTCGTGGCGGCCCTTGCCGGTACGCTGGAGCTGCTCGCCGTCCCGGGCATCCGCGTCCGTGTGGCCAGTTGGAACCACGCCGTGGCCGCCATGGTGCTCCTGGCCATCACGGCGGCCAATGCGGGTCTCAGGATCCATATGCCCGATCAGGTCTTGCCGTCCGGTCTCGCGCTCTCCCTGCTGAGCACGATGGCGGCGGGGTTCGCTGGCTGGCATGGAGGAAAGCTGGTGTTCGATCACGGCGTTGGCCTCATCATTTCCACCCGTCAATGACCGGCCTCGCGAAGTCCCCCAGCGCGCCAGGACGGAACATCCCCATCAGTTCGCTCGGTACGTCAAGGCGTGGCTTGCCGAGCACCAGCAACAGGATGGTGCCCACCACGAGCAGCGTCAGCGGCACCATCACGTGCAAGCGCCACCCAGGATAGGTTCCACCCGGCTCGAACAGGCGCAGGATCATCAGCCCTGCAAAGATATGGATCCCGGTCATGGCGGCCACCATCGCGAGCTTTGCCGCGAACCAGTTGCCGTAGGTTTCCTGCGCCAGAATGAGCGCAGTACCACTGCCGATTGCCACAAAGGCGGCCGGGGACGTTACGGCCACATAAAGAGATCGAGTGAACGCGTGGATGCGAAACAGCGGGTGCCCGGCCAGTTGCCCCCGTTGTGCGAAAAGGAAGGGCAGGGCGATTAGTCCCGCAGACCAGAGGGCAACCGCCCCTACATGCACAAATTTGAGCCATATGAGCATCATCGCGCTGGCTCGCCCTCGAGGCGCAGCACCGATACCAGTCGCCAAAGCACCACGAAGAGCAGGGGTATGTTCGCCGGTACCCACATGATGAGCCCGGCCAGTTGCTGGTCCTCAAGGGGGCTCATCCCGAAAGCCAGCGTCTGTCCGAAGTGCGGCCAGTAAATCGGCTCAGGGGCGAAGACCAGCAGCGCCCCGAGAAAGCCCATCTGCATGGCGCTGGCCAGAGCCGTAAGACTTGCAACCCCCGTTCGCGGGTTGCGCAGAATGCCGAGCCAGAGCCACACGGCAGAGCCGGACAAAGACGCCTGCATCGCCCAATAAAGCGCCGGATGCTCGAATGCGGATGCATAGGCGAGCGGCAGGTGCCAGAGCCAGAGCAGTGCTGTGGAAACGACCAGGGCGGGCAAGAGCGGCGCGCGCCTTCCCCAGTGCCGCGGCAGCGCCAGCACCACGAGCGGCGCCAGAATGACCATGAGGATCATGTGGTGCGTTACCCGCACCGAGAACAGCGCCACGGAAAGAGCGCAGACCGGGGACACGAACAGCACTACTGCCAAAAACCAAGCCAACGTCGCCCAAACGAGCCGAACGCGGTCTCCCCGCAGCAGCAGTCCGGCGGCCAACGCAGCGGCGGCGAGGACGGCAAGTAGCACTGGATCGAAATTCCACCGCCCCCAGATCGTGCTGGGGGTGGGAGGAAAGCCACAATAGCTGGAGGCGAACGAAAAGGCTGACGCTGTATCCATTCCCATCCTGGGCTCGAGCTTAAAGACCTGCGGGCAGCCTTTTGGATAGCCAACCATCCGCGATGCCACCAAATCGTCCCTATCGGCATGACAACGTTGCTGCCGCCAGCCTCATCACTACCGATCCCGGATCAGGCTTCTCCCGGTATCCCCGATAGCCAACTCCTCACCTCATCCCCAGTTCCAAAAAGCGTGCGACATGCGCCAGCATGGACCGAGCCGAGCTCAGTTGGGCAAGGGCAGATGAAAGAAGGGAAAAAATGGTGCTGCCGGTGAGGATTGAACTCACGGCCTCTCCCTTACCAAGGGAGTGCTCTACCACTGAGCTACGGCAGCAATTCGCGGGGCTCGGCGGACCGGCGTGGCGACGCGGGTCCTTTGCCATAGTGCCTCACTCGACGCAAGGCCAAAAAACCACTATCACCGCCTCGACGACTCGATGGCAAGGGTACCGATGGACAAGTCGGAACAGGCGCTGCAACGCGAGCAAAGATTGGCCGCAAAGCTGCGCGAGAACCTCAAGCGCCGGAAGACTCAGGCCCGGGCTCGCTCAGCCCGGCATGAGGATCCAGCCCCCGAAACGGACGCGGACAAGAAACCGTAAACCATTTTCGGGCGTATTGGAGACGTCACACATTCGCTGAGCGCGGCTGGTCTGGCTTACGTGGCAACGAAGACCTCGCTTACCTCCCCCCACAGGTAATGGGACCCCTTCCGGGCCCGACAAGAGGAAACTCTTCATGGATCGCATTCGACTGATCGGCGGCAACGAGCTTCGGGGTGAAATCCCCATCTCCGGCGCGAAGAACGCCGCCTTGCCGCTTATGATCGCCTCGCTGCTGACGGCCGAGCCGCTGGTGCTGACAAACGTGCCGCGCCTGGCCGATGTCAAGCAACTCGAACGCATCCTGGAGAATCACGGCGTGGACATCGCCGTGCATGGCCGTCGCCGGGGCGAGGCGGAGGGCGTCGGGCAGCGGATGACGTTCACCGCTGGAGAGATCGTCGACACCACGGCCCCCTATGAGCTTGTCTCGAAGATGCGGGCCAGTTTCTGGGTTATCGGGCCGCTTCTGGCACGCTGCCACGAGGCGCGCGTGTCGCTGCCTGGCGGCTGCGCCATCGGCACACGGCCGGTGGACCTGTTTCTTCATGGCCTCAAGGCACTTGGCGCGGAAATCGACATCGATGACGGCTACGTTGTCGCCCGCGCGCCCAAAGGTGGCCTCGTGGGTGCCACCGTACGGTTCCCCAAGGTCTCGGTTGGCGCGACGCATACCATCCTGATGGCGGCGACGCTTGCACGCGGCACGACCATCATCGAGAACGCAGCGCAGGAGCCCGAAATCAGCAACGTGGCCGAGTGTCTGGTCGCCATGGGGGCGCGCATCTCCGGCATCGGCACCCAGACGCTGACCATCGAGGGCGTGGAAAAGCTGCACGGCGCGACCGTGGAGGTCATCCCGGACCGCATCGAGACGGGCACTTTTGCCATGGCAGCGGCCATGACCGGAGGCGATGTTCTCTTGCGCGGTGCGCGGCCCGAACACCTGCAGGCTGCCCTAGACGTCCTGGAGAAGGCCGGTGTCGAGCTGACCACGGAGGCGCATGGGCTGCGCGTGCGGCGCAATGGCAATGGCATCCAGCCCGTCGATGTCGATACCGATCCGTTCCCCGGCTTTCCGACCGATCTGCAGGCCCAGTTCATGGCCCTGATGACCATGAGCACGGGAACAAGCCGCATTCGCGAAACCATCTTCGAGAACCGCTATATGCACGTGGCTGAACTCGCCCGCTTTGGCGCCGACATCGCGGTCGACGGCCAGGTGGCGACTGTCCGCGGCAAGCCCCAGCTGAAGGGGGCCCAGGTCATGGCTACCGATCTTCGGGCCTCGGTGTCGCTCGTCATTGCCGGCCTTGCGGCCAAAGGCGAGACTGTGGTCAACCGCATCTACCACCTCGACCGTGGCTTCGAGCGGCTGGAGGAGAAACTCTCTCGCTGTGGCGCTGAAATCGAACGCGTCGCCGGCTGAGGCGCAGCTCGAGGACCAAGGCCGCTCCGCTAGGGCGGCTTTGGTACACCGACTGGGCGCTTGGGTGGAGGCCTTCCCAACGGCACGCCTCTTTGCCCACTCCCTCCCGAGAGAACGAATCTGCAGGGCGCGGGACGGGCAGGGCGCTTCTGGAGATGCGCTCCCCGTGCAACACGACGCATTGCCCCCGCGTATCAAAACCTTGTAGATCGAACCCCTATTGCCGACATAGGCGGCATGAACAATGAGGGGCCTCTCATGACCGATCTCAAGCTTCTTGCGCTGGATGCTGAAGACCTAGAAGTCGTGTCCGCTCATGTGCAGGATGCCGTCGTGCGTGTGTCGGACATGGGCTACGCGCGGGGCGACCGGCGCTTCGCGCTTTTGATGAACCGGTTCGATTGGACAGCCGAACTGCCGCGGGGAAGAGGCCTGCGCAAGCGCGCAGCGATGCATTTCGATGCTGTGGAGGCTGTGCGCTACGCCGGGTTTGATCCTGCCTCGCCCGAAGGCGTGCTCGAATTGCTGAACATTCACTTCGAACCCTCGGAGGCGCCATCCGGCACGATTGAACTCCGTTTTGCCGGCGGCGGTACCGTCCGTCTTGCCGTCGACTATGTCGAAGCACGGCTGTCCGACCTGGGCGCCGCCTGGGCTGCCTCAGGCAAGCCGCAACACGCTCTGGACTAGGATCATGCCCATTCGTCTCGACAGCGCAGAGGCCGACTTCGAAACGCGCTTCACAGCCCTGCTTTCCGGCAAGCGTGAAGCAAGCCAGGATGTCGGCGACATCGTGGCCGCGATCATTGCTGACGTAAGAGAACGCGGCGACGCAGCGCTGGTGGAACTCACGAACCGCTTTGACCAGGCTGGGGTCTCGGCCGAAACCCTCCGGTTGACCCCCGAGAGCATCGCTCGGGGTGCCGCGTCCGTGCCGCAGACGGTACGCGCTGCATTGCAGACGGCGCATGATCGCATCCGCGCCCACCATGAAAAGCAAAAGCCGCAGGATCAGGTCTATACCGACGCGCTCGGTGTCATCCTCGGCTCGCGCTGGACCGCAGTGGACGCCGTCGGCATATACGTGCCGGGTGGCCTCGCGTCCTACCCCTCCTCGGTGTTGATGAATGCCGTTCCGGCCAAGGTCGCCGGGGTGTCGCGCATCGCCATGGTGGTGCCCACGCCCAAAGGCGAGATCAATCCGGCTATCCTGGCCGCGGCGCAGATCGCCGGGGTCACCGAAATCTATCGCGTCGGCGGCGCGCAGGCGGTGGCGGCCCTGGCCTATGGTACCCCGACCATCGCGCGGGTGGATAAGGTCGTGGGTCCGGGCAACGCTTTCGTTGCTGCCGCCAAGCGACAGGTATTCGGGCAGGTCGGTATCGACATGATCGCGGGCCCATCGGAAGTGCTTGTCATTGCCGATGCCTCGGCCAATCCCGCATGGGTCGCCGCTGATCTCATCGCGCAGGCCGAGCATGGTGGCGGCGCGCAATCCATTTTGATCACCACCGATCAGCGCCTCGCCGATGCCGTCGATCGCGAGGTTGATCGCCAGCTGGCGCTTCTCCCCAAGGAAGCACTGGCGCGCGAGGGCTGGGAGGAGTTCGGCGCCATCATCACAGTGGACAGCCTGGACACTGCCACCACCCTGGCCAACCGGATTGCTTCCGAGCACGTGGAACTGGCCGTGGATGACCCCCAGGCGCTGCTTTCCGCGATCCGGCACGCGGGCGCGATATTCCTTGGGCACCATACGCCGGAAGCGATCGGCGATTATGTCGGCGGCTCCAACCACGTCCTACCCACCGCGCGGTCAGCGCGCTTCGCGTCCGGCTTGGGTGTGCTCGATTTCATGAAGCGCACGTCGATCCTCGGCTGTGACCCATCGTCCCTGGCGGCTTTAGCCGAGGCGGCCGTCACTATTGCCAATGTCGAAGGCCTTGACGGGCACGGGCGATCCATTTCCATCCGGCTCAACCGGTGACGCATGGCCCGCGCCACGCCACCCAGTGAGAAGGATCGGCTGGTTACCGTCACGCTCGATCCCAACACCATCACCTCCATCAATCCCGACGAGGTGCATGAGTGGCGCATTGCCATCTACGATCTGCTCGAGGACAACTCCTTCCGACCCGCGAGGGTCAGCGCGGAGGGGCCCTTTGCTCTGCACGTCTCGATCATCGGGAATTCGATTCTGCTCGACGTGCGGGACCCGGAGACGTTCAAGCCGATCGCCGCGCATTATCTGTCGCTGACCCCGTTCCGCCGCCTCATCCGAGACTATTTCCGGATTCGCGATGCCTATTACGAGGCCATCCGATCTGCCCAGCCCTTCCAGATCGAAACCGTCGACATGGCGCGGCGCGGCATGCACAACGAGGCCGCCGAGCTTCTGCGCACCCGGCTCGAGAACAAGCTGATCATCGATCTCAACACCGCGCGCCGCCTGTTCACCCTCATCTGCGCCGTCCAGCCCTACGCCTCGCGCATCGACGAGGCGACCAGCAAGTTGCCCACAGTGCTGTTCGTCTGCTCGATGAATTCGGTGCGTTCGCCCATGGCCGCCGCCCTGGCCCGCAAGGCCTTTCCAGGGCGGATCATCGCGCGCTCGGTCGGGGTGAATGGTGGCAAGGCCGACAGTTTCGTACATGAGGTGATGGAGGAGGTGGGCGTTGATATGAGCGTGCATACGCCCCATATCTTGGACGAACTGGTTGCCAATCACTTCGATCTCGTTGTCACCCTTTCCGACGATGCTCCCGGCGCCGTGGCCCGCAAGGATCTCGAAGCAGGCGCTATCGAGCATTGGCAGGTCGAGGATCCCTCGATCGTGGAGGGCAATCGCGATCTTGTCAGCGAAGCCTATCGCAATCTGCGCGACACGTTGGAGCGTCGCGTGCGCGAGCGTTTGGAGCCGCTGGTTTCCGGTGGTTCACAAAGCCGCTGAATTGCAGTAGGTTCCGCGCGATTTTTCAGCCCCGGCGTGCCAGATACCTGAGCGCGGGGCTTCTCAGGAGACAGTATGGCCAAGGAAGAAGTGCTCGAATTTCCGGGCGTGGTGACGGAATTGCTTCCCAACGCGACCTTTCGGGTCAAGCTTGAAAACGATCACGAGATCATCGCCCACACCGCCGGCCGCATGCGCAAGAACCGCATCCGCGTCCTCGCCGGCGACAAGGTGCTGTGCGAAATGACCCCCTACGACCTGACCAAGGGTCGCATCACCTACCGTTTCAAGTAATCCCATGGCCGCCAGCCGTCCGGACCTTATTCTGGCCTCGGCTTCGCCGCGCCGGCTCGCCCTGCTCAACCAGATCGGTGTAGAACCCGAGCATCTGGTGCCGGCTCACGTCGATGAAACCCCGGAAAAAGGCGAATTGCCGCGCAAGCTTGCTGCGCGCCTCGCCGACCTCAAGGCCCTGACAGCCCAGCACAAGGCGCGCATCGCCGGCTTTGGCGCAAATGCCATGGTCCTGGGGGCAGATACGGTTGTCGCCGTAGGGCGGCGGGTCTTGCCCAAAGCCGAAACCATGGAAGAGGCCACCGACTGCCTGCGCATGCTGTCGGGTCGCACGCATCGGGTGTACACCGGCGTGACCCTGCTCACCGCTTCGGGAGCCAAGCGCCACCGGATGGTGGAGACGCGCATTCGCTTCAAGCGTCTCTCGACCAGGGAAATGGAAGCCTATCTTGCCAGCGCCGAGTGGCGGGACAAGGCGGGGGGGTATGCCATCCAGGGCATTGCCGGCGCGTTTGTGGTCAAGCTCGTCGGCTCCTATTCAGGTGTCGTCGGACTGCCGCTGCACGAAACCGCACAACTGCTGGCGGGTGAAGGCTACCCGGTTCACTTCAACTGGCTCAACCAGTCGAGCAGTTCGGGCGTCTGATGGTGCCTCTTCCCGGCAAGACCTGTCCGATTTGTGGCAAACCCGCAGACAGCCAGTACAAGCCCTTTTGTTCGAAGCGCTGCGCCGACATCGACCTGCATCGCTGGCTGACGGGTGGTTATGCAATCCCCGCTCGGGACCAGACACCCGATGAAGATGGGGATGGCGAGGAGTAATACGGCGCCGAAGGGAGGCCGGTTTTCCACACCGCCTTTTCCCGCTTGCGCGGCAAAAACCCATCCCCTATAAGGCCCGTGGCTCGCGGCCCAGCCGCATTCGCCCGATGCCCAGATAGCTCAGTTGGTAGAGCAGCGGATTGAAAATCCGCGTGTCGCTGGTTCGATTCCGGCTCTGGGCACCACAATTTTCTCAATAAAATCAGTGACTTGAACAAGCATCTCGGCTGAGTGTGCCGCGTTTCATGTCGCGCATGTTGCGTTCAGCTAAGTCATTGAGAATCCAGCAACGTCCGCTATCGTACGGCAGCGCCACGCGACAAGGGCGCGACATGAACGGCATGGCGCATAATGCCCCGAAGATGTGAGGACACATGGCCAACGACGCGCAATGGACTTGCCCTTTTTGCGGCTACCGCCAGATACTTTCCGCCGACAATATGAGCCGGTACGTCGATCCGCTCCGCATAGGTAAGACCGTTCACGGCACCGTCGGCTTGTGGCACACGGCAATCCGCTGCGTGAACGATGACTGCAATCTGGTAACCCTAGACGTGTCGCTCAACGCAGTGAGCTACGTGGGAGGCGCGGGGACTGGCTACAAAAGTACGGGAGAAATCGTGCGCGTGCGACTAGCCCCTCGCTCAAGTGCGAAGCCTCAGCCGGAGTACATCCCCTCCCCAATAAGGGAAGACTACGAGGAAGCTTGCCTAATACTGGCGGACAGCCCAAAGGCGTCGGCAACCCTCTCTCGCCGCGCTCTGCAGGGAATGCTCCACGACTTCTGTGGAATTGTGGAAAAGAACCTGTTTACAGAGATCACGACCTTAGAAGCCCGGCTCAAAGACGGTACCGCCCCAAAAGGCGTTGAAGAAGAGACTATCGCTGCCATTCATGCGATCCGGAAAATCGGCAACATCGGCGCGCACATGGAGTCCGACATCAACGTTATTGTCGATGTGGACGCCGGGGAAGCGCAGGCCTTGATCGACCTAATAGAAATGCTTTTTGACGAGTGGTATGTGGCGAGGCACACTCGACAAGAGAAACTGGCCCGAATTCTAAAGATTGACGGGGCGAAGCAGGCAGCCAGAAAATCACGGCCAGAAATGCCGGCCGCACTCCCGTCACCTGAAGAGCAAAACTAAGTCCGAGGGACCTGCCGGCGCTGACCAGGCCCGTCACGCCTGTCGAGCAGGCTCCCGTAGTATTGCGAGCTCCGCCACCGCATGCTTTGCAGTCCCGCCACGCTTGCCTTGACCACTGCTAGGTCAATGTCCGGTCGTAGCTCCCGACTTTCGGCCGCCAGCTCCCACATAGCCTCGACCCTGGCTGATGCCAGCAAGCGAGCCTCGGGCGGGTTGCCGGTATCGGCGGCATAGTCCGCCAGGCGCTTGACGTCGCCAATGCCCAGAACGCGATCGATGGCGGGTTTCACCACCCCCTCGATGCGCTCTCGGGGCTGCTGATCATGGATGCCGACACCACGGTAGGTTTCGAGAATGACGATTCGGTCTTCGGCTTGGGTCATCAGTTTGGCCTTCCTGATCTCTGCATGATTGCCAGGGCGCGGCGCGTCACCTCGTCCATGGGCGGTTCGTCGTCTGGTTGGGCTGGGGGCTGACCTGGCCGCCCCATCAGCGCCTTGGCGGCCTGGACGCGGGCGCCAGCGGGCGCTTCCTTGTCAGCGGCGATCTCTGCCAGGACAGCGCGCGGATCGATCTCGACCGGCTCCACCGGTGCCAGCTTGGGCGTCGGGGTTTTGGTAGGGGTTTTCTTGGGTCGCCCTGCCTTCATACCCGTTGGTTTGTATGGCATTTCAGATTCCGGTCGGGGTTTCGGTAGGGGTTTCCAATTTATTCCAACCGCGCGCGCAGATTCTGCGGATGAGGCCGCCGTGGGTCCGGAAAGCGAGGGGCTTCCAGACTTTCGCCCGCCCCGCCCCCCATCATTGCACCCGGTAGCTGGGCGCATCAGGCGCCAGGATGGCGCGGGCGATGTGATGGACGATCCACCGCAGTTCCGCCTGATCGGGTTTGCGCTGGTGGAAAATCATGAATTCGGCCACTGCTTCGGCGCTCACCTTGCCCATCAGGTCAAACTGTTCTGGCGTGAGGGCGTAGAGAATATTGCCGGGGCGCCCGGCTCGATCTTCGGCCGCCCCGGCTTGCGCGCCACCATGAGCAACATGGCGCGTGTTCATAGGCCCAGCCTCCGCTCAAGCTCCGCAATGCGTTCTCCCTGCCAGCGCATGTGCAGAGCCACGGTGAATTGCTGGTGCATCAGGAGCTCCATGGTCGCGGGCTGCTTTGTGCCGGCGCCGACCTTCTGTCGAAAGTCCGCCATCCTCTGTTCGACATAACCCGTCATGATCAGATCCCGGGTTTCAGGAGGAAGGTCGCGGGGGTACGCCACTCCACCATGAACAGGCGCCTCTGGCCGTTCGCCTTTCTCGTCGTAGAACTTCACGGCCGTGATGGTGGCGTCCTGGTTGGCCGGGACGCTGACTAGGGACAGCTCCAGCACCTCGACCCTCTTGAACCGGGCTCCGCCGCCTGGCAGGGCCTCTACGGCTCCGTCCAGGGCACGGAAGCCGATGGACACGGCGCGCACCACACCAGCGCGCACCGAATGCCATGCCTCGTCCACGCGGTCTCGGAACGTGCCGGCGTCGGTGACCTTCGGCAATTGGGCTGTAAACTTGACGCCTTCCTTGGTCGGCCGCTGGAAATTCACCGTGCCCACGGGCTGGTCATGGCGATGCATCCAAAGCAGCGGGGACGGGTTTTTGAACTTCACGCCCAACGGCTCGATAATGTCGCCCACACGGTCCACGCTGGGCGTCGTTGCCCAGCCCTCAATGGTGCGGGCTTCTTCGTCCACCGCCTTGACGGTCAAGAGGCTGTAGGCGCGGTCCATGATGTCAGCTCCCCGAGTATGCGCCGCCCCAGGTGGCGCCAGTGACAACGGCCGAGGCGCTATTCTCGAGGCGATGAACGCCGAACATGGCCACCGCCTTAAGCGCCACAGCTCCCGTCTGGAACATGCTGACTTGCGCAGCGCCGGCGCCGGTGATTGCGTTTTGCTGAAGCGCCGCGTCGAGCATTTCGACGGTGGCCTGGCCGCTGGCGTCGATGTCGATGTTTTCGCTCTGGCCTGCAAACCGAGATGCATCGAGCAGCGCTACCTTGCCAGCGCCGATGGAACTGGACGGCATGGCCGGAATGCCCTTGATGGTGCCACCGGTTGGGGTCAAGTCGGGGAAGGCGAAGCCGCCCGCCAAGTTGAGCACCATTGATGCCGCCCTCTGGATCGGAGGATCGATGGCCAGCACCAAGCGGCTTGCCGTGGTCGGCGCGACTGCGTCGAGCAGTGCTTTCAGGTCCGCTGCGATGCTATCGAGATCGCCACCGGTCGATGGAATGGCAGTCGTGTCACCGTCAATCGCATGGGCGAAGAACTCGGTGTCGACGGCCGCGCCAACAGCCAGGCGCAGCGCTCTGGTCAAGATCGCCTCGGCACTGCCCGCCTTGAGCAGTTCCCGGGTTACCACGGCGAGTGAGGCGGCTTTGATGGGCTCCAGATAGGTCCGATCGAAACCAGCGCTGGTGACGGGGATTGGCTGGCCTTCTCCCACGATCCAGCCGGTCGCCTGCATGGCAAGCATTTCGACCCAGGTGCGCAGTGGCAAGCGGACCATGCCGTCCGCCAAGAGGGCATAGAACACGCTGTCACGCTTCATCAGCTCGACAAAGGCGCCAACGATGACGCTCTGATCCACCAGCGCGGTTTCGTCCGTGCCAATGCCGCCAACGGCCGCCTTCAGAAACCGCTGCACGCGGTCCGAGGCCATGCTAGCAGCGATGGTTTGGGTATCGCCTTGGCCATCGGCCGCCAGGCCCTTCACGCGGGCGATCTGGGCAATGCCGGCACTATCGACGGAATAGCGATCCGCCACGCTCAAGAGGGCTTTCAATGCTGGTATCTCCGAATTGATGTTGGTCGAATCATGCCACGTTCGGAAAAGCCGTGGCGTTACGCGTCACACCTTGACCACCTGCCAGCCGTCGATTGCGCGCTCCAGCGCCCGGCGCAAGGTTTCCGGGTCGTCGGTGCCTGCGGGCGGCAAATGCCCGGCCTCAGACAGCACCGCCTCGACATGGGCCACGTCCACCTCGACTGTCATGACGCGCTTGCCCTGGCGCTGTCGCTGCCGATGCCGGCGCTGCCGTTCCGCTGAACT
The DNA here is from genome assembly GCF_014837245.1 of Devosia oryzisoli. GTDB lineage: Bacteria > Pseudomonadota > Alphaproteobacteria > Rhizobiales > Devosiaceae > Devosia > Devosia oryzisoli. The sequence goes on along the minus strand of NZ_JACYFU010000002.1, from coordinate 512,586 downwards.
GGTCACCACCGCACCTCAGTGCTCGCTTCGTGACAAGTCTCCCCCTATGGGGGAGGGCCGAACTTTTGTGTTTGGATTTGATCTCAGTGCGAACGCAACTTGCCCACCGGTCCTGCCCGGTGGGCACTGGGAGTTTTCCCTTACCCCCCGCCTCATGCCGCACCTGCCAGTTCGGCCTTGGCCTTCATGACTGCGCCTCGGGTACGTCGACCCAATAGCCCGCTACGCCTTCCGCCATATCCTTTCGCACTGCCGAAAGGCACCTGATCAGCTCGTCCAGGTTGCTGGGCCCGTTGACGTAGACCGTGCCTTCCCCATCTCCGCCGCTGTCCTTTTGGGTCAGGAGCAACACCCCATCAGGAAGCAGCGAGATCTGGATCTGGTCTTGATGGACCACCGCAATGCGTGGCTGCGAAATGATCATCGAGGGGTCTGCTTTCGGTTTCATGCTGCACCTGGTCCGCTTTGTTGCTGGGAGAGCTGCCACGACACTGCGGCATGGAAATCATTGATCTGCTGCTGACACTCATCAGGCGTGGCACCGCGGCTGCGCATCTGGGCGAAGAGCGTGTTGACCGTGCTTGTCCAAAGATTCTGCCGGCCGCGCTCGGTCTTCCTCTCGTGGAGCAAGCTGCTGACCTTTTCGACCCGTGGCTGCCACAGGCGTGGAGCCCATACCTCGGTGGGGAACCGGAGAATGATTGTTCCGTCCCGGCCAAGGCGATGCTGCGCATCGGAAGGAAGAGGGTTTTTGTGCACGGGAGCCGGTGCAGGAAGGGCTTGCTTGCTACGGCGCTTTTTGGTGGCGCGCTGCGCAAGCCCTTCTCCCCCAGCATTGGCGAACAGGTCCAACTGCCGTTCGTCGGTGTCGATCATGACGCCCTCCGCTGCACAGGGGGTATGGTAGATCTATATGTGTCCCGCTGGAGGGACGCTAAATCGGCTGATTTCGGCTTTTCAGTCCCTGTGGCGTGACGCAAAGTCGATTTTCTGGCTTCGTTCACCGTTTGTGTCCCACCAGCGGGACTTAGTGTCCCACCAGCGGGACTTACGATTTTTCGATTTGACCTCGACATGAAGGTCTTAAGAGCCACCTGGCCGGTTCGATCATCGGGCAGTTCGGTGAGAAGCCATTCGGTCGCCCGGCGCCCATTCTGACGGAAAGCCCCCTTGGTTGCCGGCTCAATAAAGCCAGCATCATGAAGTTCCTTGATCGCTCGATTTGCGACGTTGCGGCCAACGTTGATGGCGTCGGCCGCCTCCCGCACGCCCAGCCCGATCATGCCGTTGTTTGAACCGTTGAAGCGGTCCCGGAGCTCGAAATAGACGGCACGGGCATTGGGTGAGAGTTCGCGCCACGATGGGGAACGAACCACCCAGCGCGGCAACATCACGAAAGGCGGCGACTTCTGTCGGCGTGTCCTGCCCATTCTCTACCTCGGCATATGGGTTGGGCAGCGCCAGGACAGGGCGAAGGGCTGCGCGGGGTTGGCGATGTAGGCTTCCACGCCTTCCGCCGCTTCACAGACTTCGCAGGGGCCGCGTTCGATCCTGCCATCACGCAAGGCGACGGCCACCGCAAGGCGGGCGCGCTCGGGGCTATAGGCAGGCCGCGAGGGCGTTCGCATGACACGAATACCTTCGGCCGGCGGCCAGAGGGTGCGATAGCGCCGGGGGCGGGCATGGCTATGCCGCATGGTCCGCCTCCCCTTCGAAATAAGCCCTCAGCCGAGTCAGGGACGCCACCCAGCGCCCATTGACCTTGCGGCCGGGGATTTCACCCCGGCTCAACATGTGCTTCGCCTGCCGCTCGCTGCGGCCGATAGCTTTGCCGATGGCGTCGGCGCCCCATACGAGGTCGAGGGATGGGGTTTGCTGGTCAGGCTGCATGGCTTGGCCCCTCGAGTTCGACAATGCTGATTTCGAGGTCCAGGCCGTTGCCAATGGCCCCGGTCTTGGTCCAGCCCAGCCACGGTTCACCGGTGCCGTCATCCTCTCGGTCGGGTTCACCATCGTCCTGGTCGAGCAGGTTGATAGCGGCCTCAATGAGGTCTTCGAGATAGCGACGCTCTATGGGGCTCATGCTGCCACCGCCTTCCGCTCAAACATGACGTATCGGGGCATCCCGTCTGTCACTTCGCCGGGGCAGACCATGCGCGAAACGGCGCAATGATCGATCGATGGGTCTATTGCCTGTGCGGCCCTTCTAAGGGCGATAACCGCCTCAATGAAACGCTGTTCGGCATCCTCTCGGCTTGCGTCTCTGAGCGCGCCGGTGCTATTCTCACAGGTGAGCATTGATCACATTCCTTCAACGGGGTTGGTCGGGTTCCTGGTCCGGAGCGATGCCAGTCGCTGCCGGACCATTTTCATTTTCGGCCGCCAGTGCACGGTCGAGGTAGTGGACGATCTCCGAATTCATTGACCGTCGATTTGCTTCCGCTCGCTCACGGATACGCTCCCGCATGTCAGGCGGGATGCGAATGTTCACTTGGGGATCACTACGCGCCAATTTGTTGCCTCTCCGTTCTTGGTAGCACGGTAGTAACCGTATCACCGTAATACGCTTGACCGCAAGAGGCGTGTACTACAGTGCTACTATCAGCATTGGAGAGATGATGTGGCCATAAAGACGGGGCGTGGCGCAGACCAATTTATGGTGCGTTTCCCGCCAGATATGCGAGACCTGATCCGTGATACGGCGGACGCCAACGGGCGCTCCATGAACACGGAGATTATCGATCGCCTCGCTCAAACCTTCTCCCAAGCTCAAGGCTGGTCCGCCGAAGACGTGATAAAGCGCTTGGTTCTGGCCATGGACGAAAGTGCATCGGATTCGGAGAGAGCAGCCGCAAAATACCAAGCTCTGACATTCTTGGCGCGCGCCCCTATTGAGGCGGCCAAAGCGGTGAAAGCTTGGGAGGAGCTTCGGCCGGCTGGTCACAAGAAACAAAGGCTCTCACCGCTGGAGCTTGCGGAGATCGAGACAGTAATCGAAGCCATGTTGAAGCCAGAGATGGAGACCATTGTTCGCTACCTGCGCAATTCAGGGTGGACTGTGGAGCCGCCTGAGGCCGACGAGTGAGCGTCCGCAAGCGCACCTGCATCGCACAGGTGCCCTCCCGCGCTACGCGCATACGCGTGCACATGCGCGAGGCCGTTGCTGCATTGGCGCTTGTCCTGGCCTTGGCCACACCGGCCTTTGCACAGAGCCGGATGACATTCATCAACGGAAACGAGCTGCACGAAATGTGCCAGGTTGATCGTGCGAGGTGCGAGGGCTTCATCTGGGGTGTGGCTGATGCGCTTGAGGCAACTGCATGGCCCTCACCGCGATCATGCCGGCCGAAATCGGTCATAGCTGACCAGGTGGTCGATCTCGCGATACAGGCCCTTGCCGGCAAACCAGCGGAGCGGCATCGCCCGGCATTCGACTTGATCGCGGATGAAGTGGTGGGGCTATGGCCGTGTTAGATTTCCTATGCAGTCCCCAATTTTGGGGAGAAGTCGTCAAAATGGCGATGCAGTTCTTGGGCGCAATAGCCGTGGCTTGGCTAGCCGTCCGCTGGGCGCTCGGTCGATATAAGTCCGAAAAGCTGTGGGAGCGCCGTACCGCCGCGCTGTTTGACCTGCTGACAGCGGTGGCGGAGGTGCAACGAGTGAATTCAGAGTGGCTGCTGCAGGAACTTGTAAGGCACGATTTCAACAGCACATACGCAGAGCGACTTTCTAGTGCGTACTGGAGTGCAAAGCAGCGCATAGACGAAGTAGCGTCAATCGCTGACATCTTGCTGCCCGAAGCGCGCGACGCAATTTCCGATTTGCGCGCGGTTCTCGACAGGGACGGAACGCCAGACGACCCCTATCAAGAACTGCTGGAGGAAAGGGACGTGGCACTGCTTAAGGCCCGCAAGAGCTTGATAGAAATTGGCCGGGCCCGTATCGGAAAGGTGACGCACTAATGTCGGTCCGCAAGCGCACCTGGACCAGTAGGGGGGTCGAGAAATCCGCCTGGGTGGTCGACTATGTCGATAGCCAGGGCAAGCGGCGCTTGAAGACCTTCGAGCGCAAAAAGGAAGCTGACCAGTTTTCAGCCACCGCCACGGTTGAGGTGCGCGAGGGTGTCCATGTCGCCGACTCGGCCAGCGCCACAGTCAACCAGGCCGGCCGCCTCTGGATTGCCGCAAAGAGCAGGGCAGGGCGGGAGCGCTCCACCGTCGACCAGTACCGGCAACACCTCGATCTGCATATCGGGCCCTTCCTCGGTGAAACCCGCCTCAATGCCCTGACACTGCCAGCGCTGCGCCAGTTCGAGGAACGGTTGCTGGACGAAGGCCGCTCGCCGGCCATGGTGCGCAAGGTGGTGGTTAGCCTCGGCTCGCTCATTGCCGATGCCCAGGAGCGCGGCCTTGTGGCGCGAAACGTGGTTCGGGAGATGAGGGGGCGACGCGGATCGTCTGACAGGCGGGCAGAGAAGCGAGCCAAGGGCAAGCTGCGGGTTGGGGCGGATATTCCGACACCGGCAGAGGTCAAAGCCATTGTAGGGGCTCTGCGGGGCCGTTGGCGCCCGGTGCTGCTGACAGCCATCTTCACCGGTCTCCGCGCCTCCGAGTTGCGCGGCCTGCGCTGGGAAGACGTCGACGTTGACCGGAAGGTGCTGCACGTTCGCCAGCGCGCCGACCGCTTCAATGACATTGGCCAGCCGAAATCAGAGGCAGGAGAGCGCGAAGTCCCGTTGCCGCCAATCGTGGTCAACACGCTACGCGAATGGCGCCTGGTGTGCCCCCGGCGCGATACCGGCCGCAAGGATGATGAAGGCCAGCCGATCAAGGAACTGGATCTGGTGTTTCCGAACGGCAAGGGGAAGGTCGAGAGCCTCGCCAACATGATCAACCGCGGCTTGTTGCCGGCCCAGATCCGCGCGGGGGTCACTGTGGGGACTGGCGAGGTCGATGCCGATGGCCAGTCGATCCTTGCCGCCCGCTACACCGGCATGCACGCCCTCCGACACTTCTATGCCTCCTGGTGCATCAATCGACCCCAGGATGGCGGTTTGGGCCTTCCGCCGAAGGTGGTGCAGGAGCGGCTCGGGCATGCCACGATCAACTTGACCATGGACACCTACTCACATCTATTTCCGCGTGGCGAGGACCAAGACGAGCTAGAAGCGGCTGAGAGGTCGCTTCTCGGGTGAGACATCACTACGTCCCAAAGCTGCTGATGCGCCGATGGCTGTTTACAACCGATAAGGGCCAGTTGCGGTTGCCAGCTTACTATTGGGACAGTTGCGCCAACACTCTCAAGATGTTTCCGGCTGGGCTCGATCAGATCGGCGCTGGCGACGGCTTGTTTGCCTTTCAGACGGATCACCCCAGCGGCCGGGATGCCATTGAAACCACCTTCTTCCGAGACGTCGACAACTCCGCCGCAAGGGTTGTATCGCGCATGTTGAACGAGCCAGGGGCAGGACTGTCACCGCAGCAGAAGCTTGAATTTTCTGGGTTTCTTTTTTCTCTCGACGCTCGCCGTCCTCGCAATGTTTCCGAACTCATCCGTTTGGCTACGGAGCACTACAGAGAGGGACTAAATCAGGATGCAGAGATCGTTGCCCAGTTGGCGGAGCTGGGCGAAAACGCAAAGCCCGCGGACGTATGGGAGCGACTTTCGGGGCATCCAATGGAAGACCAGGCCCTACTCTCGGTCCAGTCCATGACCATGAACAAGGAAATGGCGAACAATCTTGTCAGTTGGCCATGGATGGTTCGACGCGATCTGGATGCCCTGGTCCTCTCCGACCGGCCGCTGATCCGTCATTTTGCGGTCAACGATCCGAACACGCTATGGGCAATTCCACTTTCCCCGACCGTCGCCTGGTTCGGCTCCCCCAATGTAGATCTCCTTCGCCGGCTAGAGCGACTTCCGCCGAGAAGGCTCGTCAACATGATAAACGTCGACAGCGCCCACCAGTGCGACCGGTATGTGCTGAGCCGAGAGCCGAGGGAGAAACTAGGCTGGCTTGCTCGAAGGCTGAAAGATCCAACACGAAAGACAGGGCCAGAGATCATCGATGGGCTGTGGCGGAACAGTCGCAACAAGGATGCAACATAAGGTCTGAGGGTCCTTTAAAACATGGCTCCCGCGCGGATTGAAAATCCGCGTGTCGCTGGTTCGATTCCGGCTCTGGGCACCAGCTCTCCTCCTTCGACCTTCTCCTTCTGCGACGCGTACGCGGCAGAAAAAAGGGAGCGAAACCGCTCCCCTCTCCTGTTATTTCGATTTCGATCCCGAACTTGTGGTGTCGCTCGAGGTATCGGATCCGCCGGACGAAGACGACGCGCTGGTGTCGTTCGCATTCGTGCTGGACGAATCCGACGCGGAACCATCAGAAGAGGCGCCACCTTGCTTGCGGCTCTCCTCGTCGAGCAGGTCCGAAACGGAACGGTCCGGGCTCTGACCACACGCCAAAATCAGCTGCTCGACCGGAATCTCGAAGTAACCGGTGATCTTGCCCACCTGGGCGCTGCTGTCGCCGGCGGCGTGGTCAGTAGAGGAGGACGAGGCGCTGTCTGACCCGGTCGTTGCGCTGTCGCTTCCTGAAGCTTGACCGTCCGTTGTTGCGCTGTCGCTGTTGGTCGAGCTGCTGTCGGAAGTGGAGGCGCTGTCGGAAGTGGAGCTACTGGATTCGCTCGACACGTCATTGCCGCCAGCGTTGAGCTCAGTCGTTTCTCCGTTCATCACCTCGCCGGCCAAACCAGCCCGGTGGCCCTGCGAATAACCGCTGATGAAATAGAGCACGCCCGGGACAGTGGCCGTGTCCATGGTGCTGATCTGTGCGCAGGTTATCTTGTCCGGGGTCGAGTCACTCTGGCCGGCCGAGTTCTGGTCCTGGGCGGCGACAATAGCCGTGGATGCCAGCAGCATCCCAGCTGCTGCGGACAAAACGCTCGTTCTTCTTGTCATGGGTCTCTCCTCAGTTCTTGGCGCGCGGTGTGCGCGTCAAAAAACGGAAGGGTCCAGGCACAGTTCCGAAAGCGGACGATCGGGAGCGTTCGTCTCACCTGAGTTAGGGGTGATGAAACCGCACCGCCTCTCGTCGATCCCACCTGTTTGCCGATCGGGCGGTCTGCGGGCCTGCGGATGGTGTTTTGAGCAATTGGCAGGTATTGGCTGCCCTCACGTCACGAGACGAAGGCAATGAAAGCATCATCAATTTGACGTTGGTTCAGCCCCTGGCTCTGGCACGCTCGGTGCCAGGTTTTCATCGCTGGTCGGCCCCGTTCCGCCCGTAGGCGCTTGGTTGAGCGATGTGAAGGCAACGGCGGCGACAACAATCACGACCACGGCCACCACGACGGCCATCAGGGTGTTCTTGTTCATGCGGTTTTCCTCATGCTGTTCCTCCAACGTCCCTGAACCCATAGGTTCGTTGGGCGCGGCGGAGGGCGTTGGAGGCGGGCTACTGCTGTAGCTTTCTTTCCTTGACAGGACGGTGACAGGCTGACCGACTAGGGTCGGGCTTACGAACGTAACAGCGTTCGCCTTGTTTCCGGGAGGAATTATGAACAAGCTGCTTCTCGCCGCGCTGGTTTCCAGCGCAATTGCCGTGCCTGCCTATGCGGCCGATTACACCATCATGGCCCCCGCTGCCCCCGGCGGCGGCTGGGACCAGACTGCCCGCTCCATGCAGCAGGCCCTGACTGAGGAGGGGATTTCGAGCAATGTCCAGGTCACTAACGTTCCAGGTGCCGGTGGCACTATCGGGCTGGCGCAGTTCGCCACGCAGGAAAACGGCAACCCCAACGCCCTGATCGTCGGCGGCTACGTGATGGTCGGCGCCATTCTCACCAATGCTTCGCCGGTATCGCTGGAAAACGTCACACCGATCGCCCGCCTGATCGGCGAAAGCGACGTCATCGTCGTGCCTGCCAATTCCGAACTGCAGACCATGGATGACCTGGTTGCCAAGCTGAAGGCTGAGCCGGGCGCCGTGTCCTGGGCCGGTGGTTCGGCCGGTGGCGTGGACCACATCGCGGCCGGCCTCATCGCGAAGGCCGTGGGCGTCGATCCCACCCAGGTCAACTACATCGCCTATTCCGGTGGTGGCGAAGCCCTCGCTGCCGTCCTCGGTGGCCAGGTGACAGTCGGCATTTCCGGCTATGGCGAGTTCGAATCCCAGATCGCCGCCGGTGAACTGCGCGCCCTGGCGGTCACAGGCTCCGACCAAGTGGAGGGTATTCCCACGCTCAAGGAGTCAGGCGTCGACGTGAACGTCGAAAACTGGCGCATGGTCGCCGCAGCTCCCGGCATCACCGAGGAGCAGAAGGCGTCGATCACTGCCGATATCGAGAAGATGGCCAATTCCGACACCTGGAAGTCCATCCTCGAAACCAATGGCTGGACCGACATGTACATGGCCGGTGACGAATTCAAAGCCCAGCTTGAATCCGACATCGAGTCCACCACCGCCGTTCTTAAAGACGTCGGCCTGGTGCAATGAGCTCCGGCACCGACCTGCAGCGCCGCCCCGATGGGGCGGCGCTTGTCATTGCGCTGATCCTGCTGCTCATTTCGCTGGTGATCTTCTGGCAGACGAGCACCATGCGCCTGCCACCCCTGCAGGCACGCGTCGGGCCCCAGGTCTTCCCCTACGGCATCGCCGCGGGTCTTTTCCTTCTCTCCATCGGCACCGCCATTTCCGCCTGGCGCGGGAAGTTTCCAGCTCGTACGCGCGACAACTATGGACCCGTGGCGTGGGTGATCGCGGGTTTGCTGGGGCAGATTCTTCTGGTCTCCTGGGCTGGCTTTGCCCTGGGCTCTGGAGTGCTTGTGGCTTGCACCGCCAAGGCCTTTGGGCGCGGCCCGCTCTGGTTCACCTTCCTCTGCGGCACCGTCTTCGCCCTCGTCATCTGGTTCATCTTTGCCCGCGGACTGCAGCTCTCGCTGCCGACAGGCCCGCTTGAGCGCCTCCTTCCCTGATCGGGTAGAACGACCATGGACACATTCGGACTTCTGGCCAATGGCCTTGCCGCTGCGATGCAGTGGCAGAACCTCATCTACGCCTTCATCGGCGTGACGCTGGGTACTGCGGTCGGCGTGCTGCCGGGCATCGGGCCGGCATTGACCGTGGCGTTGCTCCTGCCGGTCACCTACCGGCTCGATCCGGCCGGTTCACTGATCATGTTTGCCGGCATCTATTACGGTGGCATGTATGGCGGCTCCACCACCTCCATCCTGCTCAACACCCCCGGCGAAAGCGCCTCCATCGTCACCGCGCTCGAAGGCAACAAGATGGCCCGCAAGGGCAGGGGCGGCCCGGCATTGGCGACCGCCGCCATCGGCTCGTTCGTGGCCGGTCTCATCGCCACCCTGGCCCTGGCGTTCGTCGCGCCCTGGGTGGTGCGTATCGCGATCGCCTTCGGCCCTGCCGATTATTTCGCCCTGATGGTTCTCGCGTTCATCACCGTCTCGGCTGCCTTTGGCGACAGCCCCCTCCGCGGTATCACCGCGCTCTTCATCGGCCTTGGCCTGGGGGTCATCGGTATCGACCTCCAGACTGGCCAGGCGCGACTGTCCTTCGGCATTCCTGATTTGCTTGATGGCATCGAGGTCACCACCCTCGCCGTGGCGCTGTTTGCCATCGGCGAGACCCTAGCCATCGCCGCCACCTCGGCCAACGTCAAGGACGAGGTCATCGCGGTCAAGGGCTCGATCTGGATGACCCTGGAGGACTGGAAGCGCTCGTGGCCTGCATGGCTGCGCGGCGGCTTCATCGGCTTCCCGATCGGCGCCATGCCGGCCGGCGGCGCGGAGATCGGCACCTTCTTCTCCTACGCCGCCGAACGCCGCCTCACCAAACATCCGGAAGAATTCGGGGAGGGCGCCATTGAGGGCGTGGCTGGTCCTGAAGCCGCAAATAACGCTTCTGCCGCCGGAACCCTGGTGCCGCTTCTGACCCTTGGTTTGCCCACCTCGGCCACCGCCGCCATCATGCTCGCTGGCTTCCAGCAGTTCGGCCTCCAACCCGGTCCGCTGCTGTTCACCAGCAATGCTTCGCTGGTCTGGGCGCTGATCGCCAGCCTGCTCGTGGCCAATTTCATGCTGCTGGTGCTCAACTTGCCGCTGATCGGGCTTTGGGTGCGCCTCTTGACCATCCCCAAGCCCTGGCTCTACTCGGGCATCCTGCTGTTCGCTACGCTTGGCACGCTGGGCGCCAATGGCGCCATGTCGGGCAGCCTAGGCCCGATCCGTTTCTCATTCGAGCTGATGATGCTGCTTGGGTTCGGCATTCTGGGTTACGTGCTGCGCCGCTTCGGCTATCCGATCGCACCCGTGGTGATCGGACTTATCCTGGGGCCGCTCGCCGAGCAGCAACTGCGGCGCGCGCTAGCGATCAGTCAAGGCGATCCGGTCGTTCTGGTCCATTCGCCCCTTGCGATTGGCCTTTATATCGTGGCCGCTGCCGCCGTACTGGTGCCGCTCTATTTACGCCTGCGCGGCAAGGGCGAGGTGCTACGCCAACTCGCCGCCGACGAGGACTAACAAAAGACGAGGCCCGGCCGCCAGGGAGGGACTGGCAGCCGGGCCTCTTAATCGGCATGGTTCGGTGCGAGGTCGCCGAGGGAGGGCAGCGCCCTCGACCGTGGAGCATCAGGCAGCGACAAGCGGCGTTGTCGCGCCGGATGCGAGCATGGTGCTCTTAACGGCCGATCGAGCGGAACGCGGTTGGGTCGATGCCCAGGTCGCGCAGATGCTTGGCCTTGGGCGCCCGTCCGCCTTCCACTGCCGACGACACGGCAACAGCGCTGCCGAAGACCGTGGCAAAAGTGTCGAGGGTCGCAAAGAACTTGTTCTTGCGCGGGGCGTTCATCGGTCAATCCTTTCGCTGGACCCGGGACAATTCCCGGCTCGCTTCCATGCACCCTAGATGGGGTCGAGCCTCCTCTCCCGGTAGGGTCTCTTTGGTCAGCCCAGCCATGCGCTGAGCGTAAATCTTCTCGTGATGGCACCGCCCAGTGCCCAAGAAGCATGGGCTATGGTTTTGGAGAGACGATTTCCTGCCAGGTGTCGACGAACCGTTGCCGGCGCAACTGATCAAGCGCGACGAGAAGACTTGGTCCGAGCGGGATTGGTTGGATCACCCCCCGGCCTCGCGCCGCGATGGCTTCCTGCGTCCATTGTCCTTGCGTCCCTGGAACGACTGATCCCAGCGCCGTCGGCCCGGCCGCGATCCTTTGGCCGTCTGGGGACAGGGCGAAGTCGATAAAGGCGTGCGCGAGGTCGACCCGTTCTGCATCGCGCGGGATAAGCATGGACCGGGTCAGCGCCAGCACGTAGTCGTCGGGCACCACGATTTCTATGTTGGCACCCTCCGCCTGGCGGGCAAAGGCGTATGAGCCGAGAACGTTGTACCCGAGGGCCAGAGACCCGTCGGCGACGCCATTGAGGATAGCCGGGCTCGATCCCGAGAAACGGGCGCCGACGCGGCCGAATGCCGTTGTCAGGCGCCAGAAGGTGGAAGAGATGGTCTGGTCCTGCGCCGCCAGAAGATAGCCCACGCCTGAGAGTCCAATGTCGTAGGTGGCGACCTTGCCCTGGAACCGCTCTCTTTGCGTTTCCAGCAACTCCGCCAGTTTCAGGTGCGTGCGGGGGACCTCGTCGGCGGAAAGTTCGTCGGGATTGTAGATGATGACGGCAGGCTCGAAGGTGAATCCGAAAACTTCGTTGCGCCAATGCGCCCAATCGGGCAGGGCGCTGACGAAGGGGCTCTCATAAGCCTGCGCATAGCCGTCGTTGGCGAGCTTGAGCTGCAGGTCCGATGCGGAACTGATGATGAGATCAGGGGGCGATCCGAGCGTTCCCTCGATATAGCCCTGGTAAAGCGGCAGCGAGTCGAGCTCCAGATAGTGGACGCCCACTTCAGGATGGAGGCGTTGGAACCCTGCAATGAACTCGGCGAACAGGGGTGTATCCGTCGTCCCGACGATCGATAGGGTCGTGGTCGCCGAGCCATCTGGCGCTGGATAAATGGTCTCCGCAGCCCGCGTGTCGGGAACCGTCGCGGCGAGAAGGGCGACGGCCGCGATACACGCGCTCACCATCGTCGCTCCGCGCTGGCTCCGGCCGCGCCGCAACGCGGGCAGAGTAATCTCGACGTTGAGGCCGCCGCCTTCCCGGTTCCGCAATGCCAGGTCCCCCCGGTGTCCCGCAACAACCCGCGCCACAATCGAAAGCCCAAGGCCTGATCCAGTCGTCACGCGGCCAGCATGGCCTCGCTTGAAGCGCTGCAGCACCGTCTCCTTTTCCTCTTCCGCGATCCCCGGCCCCCGGTCCCCAACGACAAGAACCACGCGGTCCGCCTCGCGCCGGCCGCTGATTTCAACGGAGCCTGCGGAATAGATGAGGGCGTTGTCGACCACGTTGCGTACCATTTCGCGCAAGGCCACCCTATCCCCCCTCACTTCGGCCGCCGCGACGTCCTTGGGCAAAGCCACGGCCATCCGGCCCGCTTGATCCGGGTCGAGCCGATGCCGGACCTCCTCAACAACCGAGCCTAGCGACAGGGTTTCGATTTCCTGGCTCTCGAGCCGGTGCGATATCGTAGCATCCATCAGGAGCTGGCTGACCAGTTGGCTTGCTTGCACTGCGCCCTGATGGATGCGGCTGATGCGTCGCCGCAAGGCCTCCGGGTCCTGCTCGTCCATCGCCACCTCCGCCTGGGCCCGCAGCGAGGCAAGGGGCGTACGCACCTCGTGCGCCGCCTCGGCGACGAGGCCGCTGACGCGATCCATCGCGTTTCGAAGCCGGGCCATGAAGCCGTTGAGCGCGGATACCAGGTGCCCCACCTCCTCAGGAACCGGGACGCTGAGCGGCGACAGGTCGTCCGGTGCCCGCGCCCGCAGCTCATGCTCCAGCTCCGTTAGCGGCGCGAAGGTGCGCGAAATGCCGAACCACACCAGTCCCACCGCCAGAATGGTCAACGCGATCACCGGAAGCACCGCGTTGGAGAGGATTTCGTTCGCCAAAGCCTCGCGCTGGTTCTGCGTCTCGGCAACATGAATGGTCACCCAGCCCGTGTCGCTGGCCGTTGAAATCAGTCGCCCGATGCTCGCCACCCGCACCAGTTCATCTCGATACTGGACATCGATGAACCGCGGCTCAGCGCTCGTGGTCTCGTCCATGGCCTCTGCCAGATCCGCATAGCCGGTGACAGTGCGCCCCTCGGGATCCTCGACGGCATAGAAGACGCGGTCCTGCCCGGAAAACATCGCAAAGGCCGCGAACGGCATTTCCACGAATACCGTCTCGTTCTCCACCTGCACGGCGCCTGCGATGGTGAGGGCCGATGCTGCAAGGAGCCGGTCGAAGGCACGGTCCGAAGCGCGCTCGGCATAATCCCGGATGAAGACGATGAGCACCACCGCCGCCAGCAGCAGGAGCATGACGGCCAGCGCCAGGATGCGCCGCCGAATCGAGAAGGAACGGGTGCCCGTCATCGGCCCTGGGCTCGCCTACTCATCGCTGGCCCGGATCACGTAGCCCACGCCGCGCACGGTGACGATGCCGATGCGCGCGCCCTCGAGCTTCTTGCGGAGCCGCGAAATGTGCAACTCGAGTGCGTTGATCGAGACGTTCTCGTCGAAATTGAACAGCTGGTTCATCAGCCGCTCCTTGGGCACCACTTTCCCCGCGTGAGTGACGAGTATTTCGAGCAGCCGGAACTCCCGCTTCCCCAGATCCAGCACCGACCCTCCAACACTCGCGTTGAGCCCCGCCAGGTCCAGTTCAAGATCCCCCACCGAAACCGTGCTGGAGGTTTGCCCGCCGGTTCGTCGGATCAGCGCCCGCAGGCGTGCTTCGAGTTCGCGCAAGTCAAACGGTTTGACCAAGTAGTCGTCGGCGCCAAGGTCGAGCAGGCTCACCTTGTCGTCGATTTCCGAGCGGGCCGTCATGACCAGGATCGGCGCGTTGAACTTGCGGCGCCTGAGGTCCGCGATCAGGCTGATGCCGTCGCGGTTGGGCAGCATGAGGTCGAGTGCAACCGCGTCGTAGCTCTCGGTCTGCGCCGCCCCGACCACCTCTCCGCCGTCTCGCACCCAGTCCACCGTGTGGCCGGCCTTGCGCAGCCGCTGCTCTATGGCCTCGCCCAGATCCTCATTGTCTTCCACCAGAAGAATGCGCATGCCAAGCCGGTCCCCCGGCCGGACCATAGCGCAACGACCGGTCGAGGGAAGATCAACTTTCGCCAGATCGGTCAGAGCATCTGCGTCAGCATCGCACCGGCGACGGCCACCATTCCCAAAGCCGCAAGTCCAGAGACGAGCGCCATGGTCTGCGCACGGTGCACATGCAGCGTTCGCCGTGCCGCCTTGCGCGCGCTTGTGACATGGGGAACGGGTCCGTGAAGATCGAGATTGGCCATGCGCGCCCTCCAGGTTTCCGGCTCGCGACGAGCCGGTTTGCTTTGGGCAATCGCCTTTGAGATGGTGCGTTCTCGCCCGTGTCGCAACCTACGACGGCCCAGGGTGGGGACGAATTCACAGCCGCGAACGCGGTTAATTTACATAAAAAGCCACAGACTTCCGATCTTGTATGGAAGACATTGAAGTGCTGCGGGGAACATGGCACAACCGCGCCATGACCCAGCCATCCCACCTTCACCCCGACCGCCTGTTTCCCGCCTCGGAACCGGCCCATTCCATCGCCCGGGACCTGTACCCAGCGGTGCGTGACCTGCCCATCGTGAGCCCGCACGGCCATACCGACCCGGCGTGGTTTGCCCAGAACCAGCGCTTTTCGAGCCCCACGGCGCTCTTCCTGACGCCCGATCACTACGTCCTGCGCATGCTCAAAAGCCGCGGCATCGACTATGACGCGCTTGGCATTCCGCGGAAGGACGGCAAGCCGGTGGAAGCCGACGGCCGCAAGGCCTGGCAGCTGTTTGCCGAAAACTACTATCTCTTCCAAGGCACCCCTTCGAAGACCTGGATCGACCACTCCCTGGAGGCCGTGTTTGGCATAAAAGAAGAGCTCTCCGGCGGGACCGCCGATAGCATCTACGCCGAAATCGATCGTCAACTGGCAACGCCAGAGCTTCTCCCGCGCGCCATTCTCGGACGCTTCAACGTCGAAGTGATTGCGACCACGGAGTTTGCGCTCGATCCGCTCACGCACCACCAGTCGATGGCGGAGCAGGGGCTGATCGGACAGGTGCGCACAACCTATCGGCCAGACGACGTCACCGATCCCAGCCGCCCCGCTATCATCGAAAACCTCAAGAGATTCGGTGAGGTCACGGGCGAGGACGTCACCAAATGGGACGGTCTCATCAACGCCCATCGCAAGCGCCGCGAGTACTTCCGGCGCTTCGGTGCCGTTGCCACCGATCACGGTGTCCCCACTGCCAATACCGCCGATCTGTCGGCGCCGGAAAAACAGGCCCTCCTCGACAAGGTGCTGGCTGACCGCCACGACGCCAACGATGCCGAACTGTTCCGCGCCCAGATGATGACGGAGATGGCGCTGCTTTCGGTGGAAGACGGCATGGTCATGCAAATCCATGCCGGATCCCGCCGCAACACCGATCCGCTCCTGATGGCCGAGCGCGGCCCGGACCTCGGCGCCGACATTCCCGGTCCCACCGACTATGTGGGCGGCATGCGGGCCCTGTTGTCGCGCTGCGGTAATGAGCCCAATCTTCGCCTCATCATGTTCGTGCTCGATGAAACCACCTATGCGCGGGAACTGGCGCCGATGGCGGGGTATTGGCCCAGTCTCATGATCGGGCCGCCCTGGTGGTTCCACGATAGTCCCCAGGGCATCCGGCGCTACCTCGATCAGGTCGTGGAGACGGCCGGCTTCTACAATCTCGCCGGCTTCAACGATGACACGCGGGCCCTTTTGTCCATTCCCGCACGGCATGATGTCTGGCGCCGCGAAGTCTGTGGCTTCCTCGGGCGCTGGGTGGGTGAAAACCGCCTCAGCAAATCGAGCGCCGAGGAAATCGCCAAGCACCTGAGCTACCAGGCGGCAAAAGACGCGTATCGCATCAAGTAGAGCCTCTTCTACCGAAGTGAGAATGCACGGGCCGCCGGCCTCCAACTCCCTCTCCTCGTGGGGAGGGCCGGGGCGGGGGTGGAAGCCATAACCATGCCCGCGGGTACCGGTTCGCCCAACTTTCTTCACCTTCGCCCGGCACCGCTCACGAGCATGTCGAATAAAACGACGCCTTCTGCTCTAATGGCGCCATGATGAATCAGTCTCCCGCCGAAACGGCGCTTAGTCGCGCCATGATCCGCTGGTCGCTCACCAAGTCTACGCCCGTGGCCGAGACGCCGCGCAGCTGGATTTTCCGTGTCGAACAGAACGGACGCAATTTCGCTGCGCTCAAGATCCTCAAGCCCGGTGCAAGCGAGGAAGAGGGCAGGGGGGCGCGGCTCCTCCAGTGGTATGAGGGCGACGGCGCCGCCACCGTCTTCGACCTGCATGGCGATACCATCTTCATGGAATGGCTCGACGGCGGCACCCTGGGCGAGCCGGCGCGAAACGGCCATGACGATGAAGCCACGGCCGCGCTCTGCACCGTGGTCGCCAATCTCCATCGCCATCGCGCCGACCCCCCACCAGGCCTGCAGCCGCTGCGCGAGCGCTTCCAGCCCTTGTTCGATACCGATGTGCGAGCCTGGCCACACACGGCGCGCGACCTTTATGCGCGCGCTGCCGGCATTGCGCTCAAACTCTTCGACAAGCCCACGCCCGAGGTACCCCTGCACGGCGACCTCCACCACGACAACATCCTCTCCTCCGATCGCGGCTGGCTGGCGATCGACCCCAAGGGCCTCTACGGCGATCCGCATTACGAGGTGGCCAACGCCTTCCGCAATCCGGCCGGGGCAGGCAAGCTGATGTCGGACCCGCGCCGCATCCGCAGCATGGCCGATGCCTTTTCGGCCCGGCTGGGGCTCGAGCGCAAGCGTATCCTTGGGTTTGCCGCCGCCCATGCCGGGCTCAGCGTCTGCTGGGACCTTGAGGCGGGCAACCCCATCACCGGCGACCTGGCCGTGCTCCCCAACCTCCTGAGCGCCTATGACCTTGCCTGACCTTCCTGCCGGCGATGCGGTGCCCGTCTTCACCCGCCGCGCCCTGCTCGTCCTCGGCACGAGCGCCATCCTTGCGGCCTGCTCGTCGACCATTCCGCCGCTGCCCGCCGCTACGGATAACCGCCCGGAAAGCCTGTCGCGGGATCAGATCCTTGCCGCCATCAACAAGGTACGCGCAGCCAACGGCGCACCGCCCTGGAGCTACAATCCCCGCCTCGAGGCCGCGGCCCGGTCCCAGGCCCGCCTGATGGCGAGCAAGGATACGCTGAGCCACGACCTCGGCGTGACCTTGCGCCAGCGCGTGACGGAGGTCGGCTATCTCGGCGCCGTGGGCGAAAATGTTGCCAAGGGCTACAAGACCCTCCCCGAGGTCATCCAAGGTTGGCTCGGATCGGCTGGCCACCGCAACACGCTGCTCTCGCCAAAGTTCGTGGAGTTCGGCCTCGCCACCGCCCGGACCAGTTCCGGCAAACTCTACTGGGGCCTGATCGCCGGCGGCAGCTTCGACGCTTGGCGCGCCTGACCGCACCACCACCTATCGGCGTGCGGAAGCGCAAACCCCTGATTATCGCTGCCGGCGGAACACCAGCACCGTCTCGCGGTTCCCATCTCCGCCGGCAATCGGGGAGGGCACCGTGGCGGCGAGAGCAAAACCCGCCTCTTCCACGAACCGCACGACGGCTGCCATGGCGGCCTCGCTCGCGGCACCATCCGACACAATCCCGCCCTTGCCGACAGACTCCCGCCCCACCTCGAACTGCGGCTTGAACAGCACGACGACATCGGCAGACGGCCCGCACAACGCCAGCGGCGCCGCGAGCACCTTTGTCACCGAAACAAAGCTGACGTCGGAAACCACTAGATCGATCGGGTCGGGGATCGTCTCGCGGTCGAGATCACGAGCATTGGTGCCTTCGAGGCTGATCACGCGTGGGTCGCCGCGAAGGCTTTCATGCAGTTGCCCATGCCCGACATCGACCGCGTAAACGCGCCCCGCGCCTCTCTCAAGCAGCACCTGGGTAAAACCGCCGGTGGACGAGCCGACGTCGAGGCAGACCATGCCCTCGACGCTGACATTGCCTGCATCCAGCCCGGCAATCAGCTTCAGCGCCGCGCGCGAAACATAGCCGGCCGCAGGGTCGTCCAGCGTCAGAATGTCCTCTTTGCCCACCATCTGATTTGGCTTTTTGGCGGGCACGCCATTGACTGAAACAGTACCGCGCAGAATGGCGTCGCGCGCCCGCGCCCGGCTCGGCAACAGCCCGCGGTGCTCCAGTGCCAGGTCGAGCCGGAACCGGCTCACCCCTCGACGAGCCGCTTGATCTTGGCCAGCGCCGTGTCGCTTGCCTCCTCATAGGCAATGGTGCCTTCGAACCGTCCGTCGGCGCCGATCAGGAAGGTGAGCGCCGTGTGGTTGACGAGGTAGTAGTCGGTGTCCACATCGCCCGCCTTTTCGGAAAAGACACCGAAAGCGTCCTTGGCCTTCTGCGTTTCCTCCGGCGTGCCGACGAGACCGATGATGGAGGGGTCGTACCCCTCCACATAGGACTTCACCATCTCCGGCGTGTCGCGCTCCGGGTCGACCGTGACGAAGATGATCCGCAGCTGCTCTGGCGTCAGACCGAGCTGCTGCCGCCATGCTGTCGTCTCAGCCAGCGTCGTGGGGCAGACATCAGGGCAAAAAGTATAGCCGAAAAAGACAAGGCTGGGCGTGCCGACAAGTTCGGCTTGCGTGAAGGTCCCGCCCTGGGTCGAGGTCAGCGCAAATTCCTGGCCCGTCACGCCCAGCGGCCTTTGCGGCGGCTTGAACATGAACAGCGCCGTGGCACCGATGGCCGCAATGGCCACCAGCACCCAGAGCACGATCCGGAAGTTGCGCAGGGCGCGATTGGTCGTCATGGATTGGTTCAGATGGAGTCGAGAGGTTCAGTGCCTGTGGCCCGCCCGTCGCGGCTGAGCGTGATCTTTTCGATCCGCGCTTCGGCCGTGCGCAACAGCATTTCGCAATGCGCCTTGAGAGCCTCGCCGCGTTCATAGATAGCGATCGACTCGGCCAGCGGAGCCCTGCCGCTCTCGAGCTTCTGCACGATGCCCTCGAGTTGTTCCAGCGCGGCCTCGAAGCTGAGGGATTTCACGTCGTCATGCGCTGTTTCGGCCATTGGTAGCCCTGTTCTTTCCTGGTGGTCGTTCAGCCGTGGAGCAGTGTTGCCACATGGTGGCTGGCCCCGCCGGCAAGGCCCTTGAGGTCATACCCACCTTCAAGCAGCGAAACAACACGGTCGGCGCACCGGCGGCCCGCAACCTCCATCAACTTCCCCGTGAGCCAGGTATAGTCCTCATCCACCCAGCGCAGCTGCGCCAACGGGTCGCGCTCATGGGCATCGAACCCGGCCGAGATCAGCAGAAGGTCGGGGGAGAAGTTGTCGAGGGCGGGAAGGATGATTTCGCGGTAAGCCCTCCGCATCTCCGCGCCGTCGCTGTCGGGCGGCAGGGGTACGTTGAGGATGTTGCCGACGCCGGTCTCGTTCGGTGCGCCGGTGCCGGGGTAAAGCGGCATCTGATGGCTTGATGCATAGAAGACGCTCGGCTCATCCTTGAAGATGTCCTGCGTGCCGTTGCCGTGGTGCACGTCGAAATCCACGATGGCGATCCGTTCAGCACCGTATTTGCGCTGCGCCTCCCGAGCTGTGATGGCGACCGTATTGATAAGACAAAACCCCATCGGCATTGCGATTTCCGCGTGGTGTCCCGGCGGCCGGATGGCGCAAAACGCATTGTCGGCCTCCCCAAGAAGCACCGCGTCGAGCGCAGCCAACGCCGCGCCAAGCCCTGTCGCCACTGCAGAGAGCGACCTGTGAGAGATGAATGTATCGCCGTCGATTTGCCCAATGCCTTCAGCCGGGCGCGCATCGCGCAGCCGCTGCATATAATTTCGATCATGAACAAGCTCGGCGAGCGTGACATCGGCGGATGGCGCCGTGCGTCGCATCAGGGAATCGAACCGTGCGTCGGCCAGGGCCTCCTCGACCGCACGAATCCGGTCGGGACGCTCGGGGTGGCCGCGCGGCGTAACATGGTCCTCGAAGTTCGGCTGACTGACGAGAAGCGTGCTCACGCGGGCAATCCTTATGGCTCAATCGTCTTGACGCGCCCGAGGCCTGTTGTCAAACAGCCTGCATGCGCACCCCCGATCACAATACCCTCCTCGCCGCGGCAGCTCGGCTGCGGTCCGGCCAGCTGCAGGCCTTCCCAACCGAAACCGTCTACGGTTTGGGGGCCGACGCCACCAACTCCGACGCAGTGCTCGCGATCTACGAGACCAAGGGGCGCCCGCGCTTCAATCCCCTGATCATCCACGTGCCTTCGCTGGAAATGGCGGAAACGCTGGCGGTGTTTTCCCCGCTGGCCCGCCGCCTTGCCCGCGCGTTCTGGCCTGGGCCGCTGAGCTTGGTGCTGCCGATGCGTGCCGGCCACGGCCTATCCGACATTGCTACGGCCGGGCTCAATACAGTCGCCCTGCGCGTTCCAAACCACCCCGCAGCGCTGGCGCTCTTGCGTGAAACGGGCCGGCCGCTGGCGGCGCCATCGGCCAATCCGTCCGGCAAGCTGTCTCCCACCACGGCCGAGCAGGTCGCCCTGGGCTTTAACGGCAAGGTTCATGTGCTTGACGGCGGCCCCTGCACCGCCGGGGTGGAATCCACCATTCTTTCTCTGGTCGATGAGCGACCTCTCCAGCTGCGGGCGGGCGCCTTGTCCCGTGATCGCATCGAGGCCTTTCTCGGGGTACCCGTGGAACAGGCGGCGGCGGGCAGCGCAGTCTCCGCCCCTGGCATGCTGCTCAGCCATTACGCGCCCAATGCACATATGCGCCTGGCAACACGGCCCCAGCCGGGGGAGGCCTGGTTGGCCTTCGGCGCGACGGAGCCGTTCGATGGCCTCATGCGCAACCTGTCGCCGGCAGGGGACCTCTATGAGGCCGCGCGCAATCTCTTTTCCATGCTGCACGAGCTGGACGCGTCAGGCGCAGCGGTCATTGCCGTCTCGCCCATTCCCGAAACCGGGCTTGGTGAGGCCATCAACGACCGCCTTCGCCGGGCCGCTGCGCCGCGCTCGTGAGCGTTGCGCCTATTTAGTCGCGGACCGAATATGGCTTCTGGTCGCGCATGAAGCGCGCCAGAGCCTCAAGGTCCGGATCGCCGCCCGGCGGCAGGACGACGCGCACATTGACGTAGAGATCCCCGTCACCGTAGAGCCCCTTGCCCTTGAGCCGGAGCGCCTTGGCGGTGTCCACGCCCGGCGGTAGCGTCAGTTCGACCGAACCGTCTAGTGTCGGTACGCGCACCTTCGCACCCAGCACCGCCTCGTAGAGTGTCACCGCAACGTCCGTTCGGATATCGTGGCCATCGCGACGGAACTGCTTCGATTTTTCGAAGCGCACCGTCACCAGCGCGTCACCCGCTTCGCCGAAGGGACTGGGAGAACCCTGTCCCTTGAGGCGGATCTGCTGGCCCTCCTCCACCTTGTCGGGCAGCTTGACGGACAGCATTTTGCCCGACGGCATCCGGACCGGAACCGATGCGCCCTTGTGCGCATCCTCAAGCGAGACGGCGATGGTGACCACGACGTCATCGCCCTTGCTGCCGCGCGTACCAGCGCTGGTTGCGCCGCCCACGAAAGGATCCCATTGGGCCCCACCTGGGCCCGCACCAGCGGTGCGGGCGCCGCCACGCGGCTGGCCGCCAAATCCGCTCATGAACTCCTTGAGGATGTCTTCGGCCGAAAATCCGCCGGCGGCCCCACCGGCCGTGCGGGGGCCCCGGCCGGCGCCGCCGAAGCCGCCATTGCCGAACCCGGCAAAGCGTGGGTTGCCATCGGCATCGATTTCGCCACGATCGAACTGACCCCGCTTCTCCTTGTCATTGAGCAGGTCGTAGGCGTGGGTTGCCTCGGCAAACTTGCCATGTGCCGAGGGGTCGTCGGGGTTCTGATCGGGGTGATACTTCTTGGCCAGCTTGCGATAGGCGGACTTGATGTCCTTCTCGCTTGCGGACCGGGACACCCCAAGCACGGTGTAAGGATCGCGCATTTGGTCCTATCTTTTCGGGTTGGGCGTTGCTCGCCCGACAATTCAGGTCCTATATGGCCACGCCCCACGGCCTTGTCCAGTTTGCCGGCGCGGCAATTGCGGGAAATATCAATATGCTGCAGACCTTGACCGAGCGCCTCTTCGACGACACGGATCGCACCGATCTTGATCCGTTCGCCTTGTTCGAAGAGTGGTTTGCGCTCGCCCAGGACAGCGAGCCCAATGATCCCCATGCCATGGCCATCGCTACCGCCGATGCCTCGGGTCTGCCGGATGTTCGGATGGTCCTGCTCAACCGGCGGGATGCACGAGGCTTTTGCTTCTTCACCAATTTCGAGAGCGCCAAGGGACAACAGCTGGCAGCCAATCCGCAGGCGGCGATGGTGATGCACTGGAAGTCCCTGCGCCGGCAGATCCGCATGCGCGGACCAGTCGAGGTCGTCTCGGCCTCGGAAGCGGAAGAGTATTTCCACTCTCGCGCCCGCGGCAGCCAGATTGCTTCAGCCGCTTCGGCGCAATCCCGCCCCCTCGAGAGCAGGTCGCTGCTCACGAGGCGGGTCGAAGACCTCACGGCGCAGTTGCGCGAGGGGGATGTGCCGCGGCCGCCTCACTGGTCAGGTTACAGGCTCCTCCCGCTCAGCATTGAGTTCTGGAAGGATGGACAATATCGCCTGCACGACCGCGTGCGCTTTACGCGCGACGGTGTCGACCAGCCCTGGTCGAGCCAGCGGCTCTATCCCTGAGAGGATCCAGGGCTCACCCACACACGTTGACGACCCGCCCGCATCTCTGGGCCACCACTTTGAGGAACGAGCGGCGCGTGCGCATCTTCATCAAGACCTCGCGATGGGCCATCTGGGCGCGGCGGCTGGGCAGCCTGTGCCTGCCCTTAGCCATCCTGCCGGTCTTGCTGCATCGCGAGCAGATGATCGATTCTGCGGCGTTCTTCGCCGTGGTCATCGTCGCGGCAGTGATAGCATGCATCACCGTTTGCGTGGCGCTTGTGGCCTTGGGCCGGCTCTGGTTCACCGGCGACCAGGGGTGGACACGCGCCATTCTCGGGCTGCTACTGGGTCTCCTGTGCCTTGCCCCGTTTGTCTACTATGCCAACCTGGCCATGCGCTATCCGCCCGTCACGGACATTGCCACCACCGACCGTCTCCAATTGCCGCTGCTGCTCGGGCCGGACACCTTGGACATGCCTCCCCCACGCCTTCTCACGGATGCACAGCGCCAGGCCGTCTTCCCTAATGTCGCCACGCGCACCTATCCGCTTGGGGTGGCCCAGCTGTTCGCCATCGTGGATGACATGGTCGCGGAGCAGGGGTGGGAGGTGCGCCTGCACCAGGCTCCCGAGGACACAACGGGCAGCGGCCGAATCAACGGGCGTATCGTGACGCTTCTAGGGTATCGCGAGGAAGCGGTCATTCGAGTCTCGCCCACGGACTCCGGCGCAGCAGTAGACATGCGCTCCGCCTCCATCAACGCCGTCACCGATTTCGGTTCGAACGGGCGACGCATCAGCGCCTTCCTGGTCGACCTCGATAATCGGGTCACCGATTTCCTGCGCGACAACCCCAATCTCGACCAGGCCATCGAAGCCGAAGAGCCAGCATCTGACGACCTGGCCCCCTCAGAGGATGGCAGCGCCAACTAAATTTCGCTGCACAGCCGGATTGCGCGAAGGGTTTAGACGCTGAGCGTCCGCCGGACGGAATCATCCCAGCCGGCTACCTTCCTCGCGCGTGTCTCGGCATCCATTTCGGGCTCAAAACGGCGGTCGCGCGACCAGCCCTTGGCAAATTCCGCCATCCCGGGCCAGACGCCCGCCTTCATTCCTGCCAGCCATGCTGCCCCGAGTGCCGTCGTCTCGAGAATTGTCGGGCGATCCACGGGAGCGTCCAAGACATCGGCAAGGAATTGCATGGTCCAATCCGAGGCGACCATGCCGCCATCGACGCGCAAGACGGTATTGCCATCGTGGCCGGCCCAGTCTTTTCGCATGGCCTCCAGCAGGTCGCGCGTCTGGTAGCAGACCGCTTCCAGAGCTGCCTTGGCGATTTCGGCCGGACCGGAATTGCGGGTAAGGCCGTAGATGGCGCCGCGCGCTTCGGCGTCCCACCAGGGCGCGCCGAGTCCGACGAAGGCGGGAACCATATAGACGTTCTGGCTCGGATCGGCCGACTGGGCGAGGGGGCCTGTTTCACTGGCGTGCTTGACGAGCTTGAGCCCATCGCGGATCCATTGCACCGCTGCCCCGGCCACAAAGATCGAGCCCTCCAGCGCAAACGAAGTTTCACCGTCAAGGCGGTAAGCGATCGTTGTCAGGAGGCGGTTTTGGGACCGCACGCGATCCTTGCCGGTGTTGAGCACGGCAAAGCACCCCGTGCCATAAGTCGATTTGACCATCCCCGGCTCGAAACACGCCTGCCCGATGACGGCCGCATGCTGATCGCCGGCCACGCCCAGAATGGGAATCGCGGCGCCGAACAGGCTCTCATCGGTCATGCCGAAATCGTCAGCGCAGTCCTTGACCTCGGGCAGGATCGCGGCGGGCACGTCGAGCAGGCCCAGCAACTCCTCGTCCCAGCGGTTCTCACCAATGTCGAACATCAACGTGCGCGCCGCGTTCGTTGCGTCCGTCACATGCCGCTGCCCGCCCGTCAGCCGCCAGATCAGAAAACTGTCCACCGTTCCAAAGAGGATTTGGCCTGTTTCCGCCCGGGCCCGGACCCCCTCCACATTGTCGAGTAGCCAGCGCACCTTGGTGCCTGAAAAATAGGGGTCGAGCAGCAGGCCTGTCCTGGCTGTGAATATTTCCTCGTGTCCGGCATTCCGGAGCTCTGCGCACAGGTCGGCCGTGCGCCGATCCTGCCAGACAATGGCGTTGTGGACAGGCTTGCCGCTCTCGCGGTCCCACATCACAACGGTTTCGCGCTGGTTGGTGATGCCGATGGCGGCGATAGCCCGCGCCTCAAGGCCTGCCTCCGACAAGGCCTTGCGGATCGACCAGACGACGCTGTCCCAGATGTCCTCCGGGTCGTGCTCGACCCAGCCGTCCCGCGGAAAGATCTGCCGGAATTCCTTCTGACCCACCCCCACGATGCGCCGCTCCGCATCGAACACGATTGCCCGGCTCGATGTGGTGCCTTGGTCGATGGCCAAAATGAAGCCGCTCATGAACCTCTCCTCTCCCGGAACTCTACCGGCTCCTTCGTCTAATGTGGCCTTAACGCCCTGCCAGATAGTGGTCGAGTTGGGCCGCCTCGTCCGCAGTCACGCGCAATCCCTGCTTTGTCCGCCGCCACAGGACATCCTCGGCTGTCCGCGCCCATTCTGTCTCGACCAGATAATCCACCTCGCGGGCATAAAGATCAGCGCCAAAATGCTCGCCGAGGTCTGCGACGCTCCTTGCCGTGCCGAGGAGCACACGAGCCTTCGTGCCATAGAGCCGCATCAGCCGCTTGAGCAGGGCCTGGGGCAGGTCCGGATAGTCCAGACCCAGCCGGCGCACCTGCGCGTCGAACTCCAGCGGACCGAAATCGCCGCCGGGCAGCGTGCTCTTCTTGGTCCAGGGTTGCCCCTTCTTGCCCAGAACCTCTTCGATCTTTTCCAGCACCGATTCGGCAAGCCGTCGCGACGTCGTCAGCTTGCCGCCAAAAACGTTGACCACTGCGCCCGACGCCGCATCACCATCGACCTTGAGCACATAGTCGCGTGTTGCCTCCTGTGCGGCACTCGCGCCATCATCAAACAGGGGCCGAACCCCCGAATAGGTCCACACGATCTGGTCCTTCGTCACCGGCTTGGCGAAATACTCGCTCGCCGCCGAAAGCAGGTAGTCCGTTTCCCCCGGCGATATCTTCACGTCCTTCGGATCCCCGTGATAGTCCCGGTCGGTCGTGCCGATGAGCGTAAAATCGTTCTCGTAGGGAATGGCGAAAATGATCCGTCCGTCGCCGTTCTGGAAGATATAGCAGCGGTCGTGGTCATAGAGCTTGTTGACCACGATATGACTGCCCTGAACCAGCCGGACATTGTGCGCGCCATTCTTGCCCATGACGCCGTTGATGACGCTGTCGACCCACGGTCCTGCCGCGTTGATGATCATCCGCGCCTGCACTGTCTGCCGCCCATCCTCGCCATCGAGCTCGATGGTCCAGCCGCCGTTCTCACGGCGAGCGGAAGTGACTTTGGTGCGCACGTGCACGCTCGCCCCCTTGTCGGCAGCGTCGCGGGCGTTGAGGACCACGAACCGCGCATCGTTGACCCAGCAGTCGGAATATTCGAACCCAAGGCGGTACCCGGGCTTGAGCGGCTTGCCCGTCACGTCCCGCGTCAGGTCCAGCGTCTTGGTCGGCGGAAGTAGCCGCCGCCCGCCCATATAGTCGTACATGGCTAGCCCCGTGCGCAGCACGAAGGCGGGGCGCAGCCCCTTATGGTGCGGCAAGACGAAGCGCAGCGGCCAGATGATGTGTGGCGCTGCTGACCAAAGAATTTCGCGCTCCGCCAGCGCCTCGTGCACGAGGCGGAACTCATAGTGTTCAAGATAGCGAAGCCCGCCATGGATGAGCTTGGTCGCGGCTGAACTGGTTCCGGACGCCAGGTCGTTCATTTCCGCAAGGGCTACGGAAAAGCCGCGGCCCACGGCATCGCGCGCCACGCTGACCCCGTTAATGCCGCCGCCGATTACAAAAATGTCCAGCACACGCACTCTCCGTCTCGGCTCCACGTCTTTCGCTTATACGACATTTGTTTTCGTTTTCGAAGCCAAAACTTTCGTTTTATTCTACCATACAAGATTGCGTTGACCTCCTCCGTAAGAGCCGTTAGGTGGCAGAGCACCGCACCCTCAGCCCCGCAGGGCCATGCTTTCCATCCTTTTCGTCATCGCGCCCATCTTCGGGTTGATTGCCCTGGGCTATAGCGCGGTGCGCTATCGTTTGTTTCCTGCCGAAGGGGTCAAGGCGCTCATCGCTTTCGTCAATAATTTCGCGACCCCGTGCCTGCTGTTCTATTCCATCTCGCACAGCGATTTTCGCGCCGCCTTCAACATCGGCATTATCGGCCCCTACTACTTCGGTGCCCTGATCTGCTTCGCTATCGGCATCGTGGTGGCGCGCAAGCTCTTTGGAAACCGGCCCGGCGAAAGCGTAGCGGTGGGCTTTTCCGGCACCTTCACCAACACGGTTCTGGTGGGCCTGCCACTGATGACCCGGGCTTACGGGCAGGAGGCCCTGCCGGTAGTCCTTTCGATCATCGGTCTGCACGGGGCCATCCTCCTGACGGCGGCTATGGTGACCATGGAACTGGTGCGGCGGGATGCACAGCCGCTGGCCAAGACCTTGTTCGTCGCGGGCCAGCGTGTCCTGTCCAACCCCCTGATCTGGGGAATCGCTGGCGGAATCATCGGATCGCTCCTGAACCTGCGGTTGATTGAACCGGTCGATGCCTTTTTCCAGATGATCGGGCAGGCGGTGGTGCCCGTAGCTCTCTTCGGCATCGGTGGCGCTCTGGTGGAGTTCAAGCTTTCGGATAACTGGAAGCAGGCGATGGTGGCGTCGCTCATCAAGCTCATCCTCCATCCGGCAATTGCCTATGTGCTGATGATCTGGGTGCTGCACGTACCCTTGGAAATCGCCCGGTACGGCATCCTGCTGTCGGCTATGCCGGCGGGCGTCAACATCTACGTCTTTGCCACCTATTACGACCGGGGCATCAGCGTCGCGACCAACACCATCCTGATCTCAACACTTCTGTCTGCTGTCACCATTTCGAGCTGGTTGTTCATTCTGAGCCTTTGACGCGACAGTGTGCCGGCCAGACCGGTAAACCGTCCCGATGCCGGTTTTCGGCGCCGGAGTGGGTTGCGCGCCGGGCTCCAGCCGTTAAGCTTCGCGCGCAATTGGCCAAACGCGCTGGCGTTTCCGCTCCGGCCCACCCCTGTCGCCCAGGCCAAGGGTAGGCAGGGAGAGTCTAGACATCTGCCGGCCACTGGCGCGACCTCCTCACGGACCTCATTCATGACCATCGAAATCCTCCAGACCCATCCGCTCCTCGCCTCCTGCGAGGCGGCGCTCGCCGAGCGCTACACGGTACACAAGCTGCACGAACAGTCTGACAAGGCCGCCTGGCTGGCGCAGAACGGCGCCCGCATCCGCGCCCATGCCGGTTCGGGCGTCCAGGCGGATCTTATGGACAAATTGCCCAAGCTGGAGATCATCGCCAGCTTCGGCGTCGGCTATGACAACATCGACACCGCTGCGGCCAAGGCCCGGAACATTCGCGTCACCAATACGCCCGATGTTCTCAACGACGCGGTGGCCGAACTGACCATAGGCCTCATGATCGCGCTGGCCCGCCGCATACCGCAGGCCGACCGGTTCGTCCGCGAGGGCAAGTGGCCGCATGGCAATTTCCCGCTCCTATCGGAGCTGACCGGCAAGACGGTTGGTATCCTTGGCCTTGGCCGCATCGGCAAGGAGATTGCCACCCGTGCCCAGGCCATGAAGATGCGCGTCGTCTACTGCGGACGCCACCGCCAGCCAACGGTCCCCTACACCTACTATGATGACCTTGAAACGATGTCCCGTGACAGCGACTGGCTTGTGGTCATCGCCCCTGGCGGCAAGGGCACTGAGGGCATTGTTTCGCGCAAGGTGCTAGAGGCGCTGGGGCCAAAGGGCATGCTGGTTAATGTCGCTCGCGGCACTCTGATCGATGAGGCGGCCATGGTTGAGATGCTTCAGTCAGGGACCCTGGGCGGCGCCGCGCTCGACGTCTTCGAGAAAGAGCCTAAAGTGCCCCAGGCCCTGCTTGGACTCGATAACGTCGTGCTCTCCCCTCACCAGGGCAGTGCTACGCATCAGACGCGTGACGCCATGGGGGCACTGCTGGTGGCCAACCTCGAAAAGCATTTTGCCGGGGAGCCCCTCATCAGCGCGGTGGTCTGACGATCGCCAGCTATCTCCCTGCATCCGGATGCGCGGACGACGATGACGGGGCGGCCGATCTATTCCAGATCGGTCTGCACCATCGTCCCCGCCGCATGGATGCACACGATCTCCAGCCGCTCCGGCCCCAGATTGATGAATTTGTGCGGCATGTTGGCCGGCGCGACGGCGATGTCGCCCGGCCCCAGCTCGAACGTTTCTTCGCCCGCCACCACCTGCGCCCGTCCGCGCTTGACTACCCAAGTTTCGGGGTAGGGATGGATATGTAGGGCCGGGCCTTCCCCAGGAGCATTGTCCACCAGGAAGAACGACACCGGGGTCCCGAACTGACCACCTTCAAATCGGATCGTCCGGCTCTTCGAGGGCGGCCGGTCTGCCGCGCGCAGGATGTGTACCATCGTGTCTCTCTCCTTCACGGCTGCGACGAACCATCGCCCCGCCATTCGACACGATGGATTAACAGCGCCCGGGGAACCGGGTAGCTTGCGCCGCGAATCCGGACCCGGCGACAGCCCGAGGAGCAGCAAGCATGAGTGAATGGTGGCGCGGCGGCGTGATCTATCAGGTCTATCCCCGCTCGTTTCAGGACAGCAATGGCGACGGCATCGGCGACCTGTCCGGCATCATCAACCGCCTCGACTATATTGCCAGCCTCGGCGTCGACTGCATTTGGCTCTCTCCATTCGCCAAGTCTCCG
Organism: Devosia oryzisoli; assembly: GCF_014837245.1. Lineage (GTDB taxonomy): Bacteria > Pseudomonadota > Alphaproteobacteria > Rhizobiales > Devosiaceae > Devosia > Devosia oryzisoli. The sequence continues at coordinate 482,754 of NZ_JACYFU010000002.1, read as the reverse complement.
CAGGCCGACATGGGCTACGATGTCTCCGATTATACGGCAGTCGACCCGCTGTTTGGCTCGATGGAGGACTTCGACAGCCTCATCGCCAGTGCCCACGCCCGCGGTCTCAAGATCATCATCGATCAGGTGGTCAGCCACACCTCCGACCAGCACCCCTGGTTTCACGAAAGCTCCGTCAGTCGCGACAATGCCCGGGCCGATTGGTACGTGTGGGCCGATGCGCTTCCTGACGGCTCGCCCCCCAACAATTGGCTGTCTGTGTTCGGCGGCTCGGCCTGGGAATGGCACACGGCACGGAAACAGTACTACCTGCACAATTTCCTGATCAGCCAGCCGGACCTCAACTACCACAATCCCAAGGTGCAGGACGCCATTCTCGACGTCATGCGCTTCTGGCTGGATCGCGGGGTTGATGGGTTTCGGCTCGATACGGTCAACTACTATTTCCACGACGCACAGTTGCGGTCCAACCCGCCGCTCCTGCGGGACGAGGGCGAGCCGCTGGCGATCAATCCCTACGACATGCAGAGCCACAAATATTCCAAGAGCCAGCCGGAGAACATCGACTGGCTCAGGCGCGTGCGCAACCTGCTCGACGAATACCCCGGCGCCGCTGTGGTGGGCGAGGTAGGCGACGAGGAACAGGGCGTCGAACTCATGGCCGCCTACACCTCCGGCACAGATTTGCTGCAGATGTGTTATTCCTTCGACTTCCTGGGCAAGCAGTTCTCCGCCACGCACTTCCGCTCCAAGCTGGAAACCATGTTCAAGGTCGGCCCCAATGGCTGGCCGTGCTGGAGCTTTTCCAATCACGACGTGATCCGCCACGTGACACGCTGGGCGCCCCATGCCGTTTCCCGCATCGATCTTGCCAAGCAGGCGATCACGCTGCTGCTTACCCTGCGCGGCTCGGCCTGCATCTATCAGGGTGAGGAACTCGGGCTGCCCGAAACCGACATGCTGTTCGATGAATTGACTGATCCGCGCGGCATCCGTTTCTGGCCGGAGGACAAGGGCCGCGACGGCTGCCGCACCCCCATTCCCTGGGAAGCGCACATGCCTCATGGCGGCTTTACCACCGGGAAGCCATGGCTACCTCTCAAGCCCACGCAGGCAGCTCTCAGTGTCGAAGCGCAGGAAGCCGATCCGGACTCCGTGCTCTCATACTATCGCCAGGTTCTCGATTGGCGCCGGCATCACCCGGCTCTGCACGAGGGACAGATCGAGTTCTTCAATACCGCCGAACCGATACTGGCCTTCCGCCGCAGCGACGGCAACAAGGACCTCGTCTGCGTCTTCAACCTCTCCCCCGATCCGCGCGAGGTTCGCCTCTCCGGGGTGGAACTTGTGCTTGAGCCTGCAAGCCACGGAGCCACGCTCGCGGCCCAGACCCTCACCCTCGATCCCAATGGCTGCGCCGTGCTTCCGGCCCCGGCGGGGGAAAGCGGCGTGATCTACAAGGGCTGAAAATCCGCAGGCGGCGTGCCTGCGGCTATTGTAGGCGGGCGTAGCTATTGGGGTCGAAGTACTGCATTTCCTCGCCTCCGCCTGGCTTGCGGACGAAGGCGCGTATGCAGCCGTTCCAGCGCTCGACGCGGGTTGCCGCCACGCCAAGGCGCTGCAGTTGCATCAGGTCGAACTCGTTCCGGTCGTTCTCCGTCATGCGGCCCCCGAACGAGAAACCGAAGCTGAAGTTGAGCCCGGGCCGGCCGTCAGTGCAGTATTGAAGGGCCTGTACCGGCAGGGCGGGAACCGTGGCGAGGATGAGAGCGGCGGCCAGCACGCGACGTGGCATCATTGTTTCACTCCACTAGCGGGTCGAGGATGGCGGCAGATTGTGGCTCTCTTGCGCCCGCTGCGCCCGGCGCTGGACGAGCACGGCCACGGCAGGAATGGCAAAGCTGAGCATCAGGAGGCGGATGACGTGGTGCGCGGCGATGAACGCCGTGTCATAGCCGAGGGCGATACCCAGCGCTCCCATCCCTTCCAGCGCGCCGGGGGACAGCCCCAGCCAGATTTGCCCGAAGGGCATGTCTACGAACTGCGCGACGACGCCAGCCATCACCGTTACGACGCTCACCGCGACCATTGTGGCGACCAAGCCGCCCTTGGCCGCCGCAAGAAACTCGCGCCGGCTGATTCCAGCGAACCGCGAGCCGATCAGGGCGCCGGTCAAGACGAAGGTCATCGTTACCAGCGGCACGGGCATGGCTTCCGTGTAAAGCCCGCCCAGCTTTGCCGCAGTGGCCGCCGCCATCGACCCCAGGACCATTCCCGCGGGCACCTTGAATTTAAGGAACAGCGCCCCGACGGCAACGCATCCGGCGGCGAGCAGAACCAATTGCAGCGGCGAGAGGAAAGCGCTCGCCGCTGGTGGCGAGAAATGGGCGATGGGTAGGAAGGTAGCTCCTATCGGCACGGCTATGGTCAGCATCAAAATGCGGATCACCTGGATGATGACGATCTGCCGCGCATTGCCGATGCCGGTGGCGGCGATCCCGATGATGAATGACAGGTGTCCGGGAAACGAACTGAGGTAAGCGGTTCCGGGGTCGAGGCGGAACACCCGGCTCAGAACCCAACCGCTGATGGCGATGATGATGGCCAATTCAAGCGCCAGCGCAAGCAAGCTCAGGGGCCAGGTGGGAATGAGGCTGAGGCTGTCGGGCGCGACTGTTGCGCCCATGGACATGCCGACAAGAACGAAGGTGATGTCGCGCAGCCGGTCGGTCAGCATGACGGGGAGACCCCACATCGCCGCGAGCGTGACAGCAAGCGCGCCGCCCATCAGCCATCCCGCCGGCAGGTTCAGCGCCGTCGCCACAAGACCCCCGCCGGCCGCGATGCAGAGCGTCAGAACGGTTGCAAGAAACGGATGCAGGGGCGGGCTTGGGGATGGCATGTCCGTCGGGCTTTACCCGAGGTTGCACATCCTCCCAAGCGGAAAGTGCGCTAGCGCGCCGGCAATATCCGCTCTACCAGGCGCGCCCAGTAGCTCACGCCCACCGGAATCGCCTCGTCATTGAAGTCGTAGGTATTGGTGTGCAATTCCGAGGAGTCGCCGTTGCCGAGAAAGATGTAGGCGCCGGGACACTCGTTGAGCATGAACGAAAAATCTTCTCCGCCCATGGATGGGGGCGCGTCGCGATCCACCCGATCGTCGCCGACGATCTCCGCAGCCGTATCCGCGGCTGTCGTCACCTGCTCGGCACTGTTGATCGTGACCGGGTACCCACGCGCATAGCGCACCGTGGCCGAGGCCCCGAAACTGGCAGCGAATTGGGGCACAAATTCTCCCAGGCGGGCCTCGATGTAATCCTGCACCGCATTGTCGAGCGTCCGCACCGTGCCGGTGATGCTGGCCGTGCGCGAGATGACATTGTCCGCTTCACCGGCCTCGATCATGGTCACGCTCAGCACCGCGCTTGCCAGCGGGTCCAGGTTGCGTGACACGATGGTCTGGAGCGCACTGACCATTTGTGCTGCGACGATGATGGGGTCGATTGTCTGCTGCGGTCGCGCGGCATGGCCCCCCTGGCCCTCGATTTCGATGTAGAACCGGTCAGTTGCAGCCATGATGCCACCGGTCCGGATTCCGAAATGGCCCAGAGGCATGCCCGGCCAATTGTGCATGCCGTAAATCTCCTCCACGGCGAAGCGCTCAAACAGGCCGTCGTCCAGCATCACCTTGCCGCCGCCGCCTCCTTCTTCGGCCGGCTGAAAGACGAGCGCAACGCTTCCCTCAAAGTTGCGCGTTTCGGCCAGATAGCGGGCCGCGCCCAGCAGCATGGCGGTGTGTCCGTCGTGGCCGCAGGCATGCATTTTTCCAGCAACGGTCGAGGCGTAGGGTGCCCCGGTCTTTTCGGTCACCGGCAGCGCATCCATGTCGGCCCGCAGGCCAATCATGCGGCCGCCGGGGCCGGAGCGGCCATGGATCACGCCGACGACGCCGGTGCGACCGATACCGGTCACCACCTCGTCACAACCGAATGTCGTCAGTTTTTCGGCCACGAAGCCGGCAGTCCGGTGCACGTCGAAGAGCAGTTCGGGATGGGCATGCAGGTTCTGGCGCCAGGCGGCGATGTCATCTTGAAACTCTGCAATGCGATTAAGGACAGGCATGGGAACTCGAAAAAGACCAGGAACGGATGCCAATGTCTCTGCCCCGCGCATTGGCGTCAACACCGCTTGAGGGAGTGGCCGGCCGAAACTCTGCCAGCCTTTTCCAACATCGAACGGATATCTAGAGCGAATTTCTTTCCCCTTGCCTTGCCCGCCCAGCCCCTTTTTGCCATCAAGGCGCCAACCTGACGGAGCCGTTCATGAAAATCCTCGTCGCGGTCAAACGTGTGGTCGACCATAATGTCCGCATTCGTGTGCGGCCTGATGGATCGGGCGTGGAAACCACCGGCGTCCGCATGTCGATGAACCCGTTCTGCAAGCACGCCGTGGAAGCGGCCGTTCAACTGGTAGAAGGGGGCAGTGCCGGCGAGATCGTGGTCGTGTCGATCGGTCCGAAGGCCTCTACGGACGTTATTCTCACCGCCCTGGCCATGGGGGCGCATCGGGGCATCCTGCTCGAAGCGGACCAGGCGCTCGAAACTCTGACCATCGCCAAGCTCCTGGCGGCTGTGGTGGCCGAGGAGCAGCCTGACCTGGTGCTGCTGGGCAAGCAGGCCGTGGACGACGACAGCAACCACGTCGGACAGATGCTGGCGGCCCTGACGAAGCGCCCGCAAGCCACCTTTGCCTCGGCCATCACCGTGGATGGCGCAGAACTGGAAGTCACGCGGGAAGTCGATTACGGCCGCGAAACGATCCGCCTGCCGCTCCCGGCAGTTGTCACGGCCGATCTGCGCCTCAACACCCCGCGCAACACTGCGCTTCCGATGGTGATGAAGGCTCGCTCCAAGCCCCTGGCTGTTCGGTCCGCTGCCGAGCTGGGTGTCGATCTCGGGCCCCGCCTCACAATCGAAAAAGTCTCCCCGCCGCCCGAGCGCGTCGCCGGTCGCATGGTCGGGTCGGTCTCCGAACTTGCCGGCGTCATCGCCGCCGAAGTCAACGAGATGGAGGCGATCTGATGAGTGTGCTGCTTCTCGCGGAGCTGGACGGCGACGCCCTCTCCCCCTCGACCGCTCGGCTCGTTGCTGCGGCCTCCCTGCTCGGCCCCGTCGATGTTCTGGTTGCCGGTTCGGCATCGATAGCTCAGTCCGCCGCAACGATCGCCGGCGTGAACCGAGTGATCGTAGCTGGCGGCCCTCTCTTGGCCGACCGCCTCCAGGAACTGCTCGAACCTTTGGCAGCCCAGTACCAATACGTTGTCGCCGGTGCGACGACCTTGGGTAAGGACGTGATGCCTCGGCTGGCCGCCAGGCTCGACATTCAGCCGGTCACCGACATCGTCGCCATCGAGGGTCCGGGCCGCTTTGTGCGCCCGATCTACGCCGGCAACGCTTTGGAGACCGTCACCGATCCGCAGTCCCGGCATGTGCTGACGATCCGGGCTTCGGCCTTCCGGCCGGCCTCTGGCGGCGGTGAAGCTCCGGTCGAAATAATCGAACAGCCTTATGACTCTGCAGTACGGCTTATCGCTGCCCATCGCACGGAAAGCGACGTTCCCGATCTGTCGACGGCCCAGATTGTGGTCGGCGGCGGCGTTTCGGTCGGCTCGGTCGAAGGATTCAAGCTCATCGAGCGCCTGGGGCAGAGCCTCAATGCGGCGGTCGGGGCAACCCGTGCTGCCGTTGATGCCGGCTACGCCCCGAACGATTGGCAAATCGGACAGACTGGCAAGATCATCGCTCCCGATCTCTACGTCGCGGTCGGAATCTCGGGAGCGCTCCAGCACCTCGCCGGAATTCAGGGCGCAAAAAAGATCATTGCCATCAACTCCGATGCCGAAGCCCCCATCGTCAAGATCGCGGACGTGGCCTTGATCGGAGACCTGTTCGACATTGTTCCAAAGCTGACCGCGGAACTCGACGCACTGGGGCTAAAACGCTAGCCACATTCGCCCCTCCGCAATTGCAAAAATCCCCCAGCCGCCTATAAAGGCGGCGCCTTCCCACCGGACCTTCACTATGTTCGAAACCCTGACCAAGGCCCCTGGCGACAAGATCCTGGCGCTCATGGGCGAATATGCTGCCGATACCCGTTCTTCCAAGGTGGATCTTGGGGTCGGCGTCTATAAGGACGAGCAGGGGGTAACCCCGGTGATGTCGTCCGTTCGCAAGGCCGAAGAGCGTATCCTCGCGAACGAAAAGACGAAGACCTATCTTGGCATTGCCGGCAACAAGGGCTTCGGCGCGGCTGTGCTGGATCTGGTGCTGGGCAATAGCGGCGTCAACCGGTCCCGCATCCGCATTGCCCAGGCCCCAGGAGGGACTGGCTCCCTCTGGATTTTGATGCAGCTCATCAACCGGGCACGTCCGGGAGCAGCGGTTTACGTCTCCGACCCGACATGGGCGAACCACAATCCGATCGCCATCAATTCTGGCCTCAAGGTTGCCACCTACCCCTATTTCGATGCCGCAACCCGCGCGGTGAAATTCGACGCCATGCTGGCCGCTCTCGACCGGCTGACGACGGAGGATGTGGTCCTGCTGCACGGGTGCTGCCACAATCCGACCGGCGCCAATCTCACCCACGAGCAATGGGACAAGGTGGCACAGAGCCTGGTTCGAACCGGCGCGTTGCCCTTCATCGATCTGGCCTACCTTGGCTTCGGCGACGGCATTGAAGCGGACGCCTACGGCACGCGCAAAATTCTGTCTGCAGTCCCGGAGGCGCTGGTGGCCTTCTCGGGATCGAAGAATTTCGGGCTTTACCGCGAGCGTATCGGCGCGGCCATCCTGCTGGCGCGGTCGCCCGACGAGGCGGATGTAACCAACTCGCAGCTGCTCAACATCATCCGGGGCGCATACTCCCAGCCGCCGGACCATGGCGCAGAGATCATCCGCACTATCCTTGAGGACGCGAGCCTGCGGGCGGAGTGGGAAGCGGAGTTGGCGCAGATGCGCAACCGCATGATCGCGCTGCGAGAAAAGCTCGCTTCCGCCATCCGCGAGCGCTCCAACAGCACCGATTTCGACTTCGTCGCCGAGCACCGGGGCATGTTTTCGCTCCTCGGCCTGACGCCAGAGGCGGTGGAGCATCTCAAGGCCGAAAACGGGGTCTACATGACCTCGGACAGCCGCATCAACGTGGCTGGAATACCGGAAGAGCGCGTGGGAGACCTTGCCGACGCCTTTTTGGCCGCGGCGCGCTGACCTGCCCGCTTGCGGCGCCTTGCCGCCATGACTACATCTGGCTGTAACGGCTGGATTGGAACGATTTTAGGAGGGAACGATGAAGTTCTTCGTCGATACTGCAGATACCAAGGCCATCACCGAGCTGCACGAAGCCGGCCTCGTCGATGGCGTGACCACCAATCCGTCCCTGATCGCCAAATCCGGTCGCGACTTCAAGGAAGTCGTCAAGGAAATCTGCGCCATCACGCCCGGTCCGGTTTCGGCCGAAGTGGCGAGCCTCGAATATGACGGCATGGTCGCCGAGGGCGAAGTGCTCTCCAAGATCGCGTCCAACGTTGTCATCAAGCTGCCCCTGACGCTGGCAGGTCTCAAGGCGACCAAGCACTTCAAGGAAAAGGGCGTCAAGACCAACGTCACGCTCTGCTTTTCCGCCAACCAGGCACTGCTCGCGGCCAAGGCCGGGGCAACCTACATCTCGCCCTTCATCGGGCGCCTCGACGACATCAATCTCGATGGCATGGAACTGATCGAGAACATCCGGCAGATTTACGACAACTACCAGTTCGAGACGCAGATCTTGGCGGCCTCGATCCGCTCGGCCAACCACGTGACGCAGGCGGCTCTCGCCGGAGCCGACGTGGCGACCATCCCGCCCGACGTGATCAAGAAGCTCGCGGGCCACCCGCTGACGGACAAGGGCATCGAAGGCTTCCTCAAGGATTGGGCAGCCACGGGTCAGTCGATCCTCTAAGATGGGCGGCGGGGACCGGTCGGCTGAGCGCCTGGCCCTCCCCATGCAGTTCTGTTTCTCAGGCCTCGCCCTTCGATCCGCTCGGGGCGGGGCCTTCTTTTTGGGATGGTGACCATGGCCGACGCCGAACTGGCCGCTCAAATCAAGGCTGCCCTGTCAGCCGTCGAGGTGCCTGGAGGCGGCGATCTGGCCAGTTTTTCCGGGCTGTCGGAGATCATCGTCACCGCGAGTGCGGTGGCGTTCGCCATTGCTGTCAAGCCGGGCATGGAAGCCGCTTTCGGCCCAGTTCGAGTAGCGGCGCAAAGCGCGGCGCAGGCGGTGGCCACCGGACGAAAGGTCATGGTCTCCCTTACCGCCGACAAGGGAACTGCTACCGGCCAGGCGGCAGCGCATGGGCGTCCGGCTCCGGCACCACGCAGTCCCGTCGATGGGGTTCGCCACATCATTGCCGTTGGGTCGGGAAAGGGGGGCGTGGGCAAATCCACGACTGCCGTCAACCTAGCACTTGCGCTCAAGGCGCAGGGTCTTGCCGTGGGCGTGCTCGACGCTGATCTTTATGGTCCTTCTGTCCCGAAACTTCTGGGGATCGAGGGCAAACCGGCCGTTCGCGACGATGGCATTTTCTCGCCGCACGAGGCGCACGGCCTCAAGGTCATGTCCATTGGCTCGATGCTAAGTCCCGGCCAGGCGGTGGTCTGGCGTGGCCCCATGGCGACGTCCGGCCTGCGTCAGTTGCTGAGGGAGACCCACTGGGGCGGTCTCGACGTTCTCGTCATAGATTTGCCCCCTGGTACCGGCGACATCCATATCGCGCTGTTCCAGCAGGTGAGCGTCGACGGCGTGGTGATCGTTTCGACCCCGCAAGACCTTGCTCTGATCGATGCGCAAAAGGCGATCGACATGCTGCGTCGCATGGACGTCCCGCTCCTCGGTCTGATCGAGAACATGAGCTACTTCATCGCGCCCGACACCGGCAATCGTTACGACATCTTCGGCTCCGGCGGGGCTGAGCGAGCGGCAGCCATGCTGGGTCTCGATTTTCTCGGGGCCATTCCCCTTGTCATGTCCATTCGCGAGCACTCGGACCAAGGGGTGCCACCGGTGGTCGGTGAACCGGATGGCGCCGAGGCGAAGGCTTTTCGGGGCATTGCGGAACGTCTTCTTCTCAAGGCGCCCCAACTGCGGAACGGCGTGACAAAGCCAGCTTAAATCGATTGCATGATGTGACATGGTGAGGTATCCGGCTGCCCAAAGGGCGCGGTCCGCCCGGGGGAGGCGGCATGTTTTCGTTTGAGCGTCGACAGTTCGGTCCAGATTTCACCTTTGGCGTCGCCACCGCGGCCTACCAGATCGAAGGCGGACAGCGCGATGGTCGGGGTCCTTCCATCTGGGACAGCTTTTCCGCAACGCCCGGCAATGTCCATGGCGGTGATACCGGCCTTGCGGCATGCAACCACTACGAGCTCTGGCCGCAGGATCTCGATCTCATCCGGCAGGGTGGCTTCGATGCCTACCGGTTTTCGTTTTCCTGGCCCCGCATCATTCCGCAAGGAACAGGGGCTACGAACGCGGCGGGCCTCGATTTCTATGACCGGTTGATCGACGGCATGCTGGAGCGGGGCATCAAGCCCTATGCCACGCTCTACCATTGGGACTTGCCTTCGGCGCTGCAGGACCGCGGCGGATGGATGAATCGCGATATCGCCGGCTGGTTTGCTGACTATGCCAGCCTTGTCGCCAGCAAGTTCGGCGATCGCCTCGAAGCCATCGCAACCATCAACGAACCCTGGTGCGTTGCCTTCCTCAGCCACTATCTCGGCATCCATGCTCCGGGCTACCGCGACATGCGGGCCGCAGCGCGCGCCATGCACCACGTCCTGTTCGCCCACGGCACGGCCGTGGATGCGCTAAGGGGGGCCGGTGCGAAGAACCTCGGGATTGTGCTCAATCTCGAAAAATCCGAGCCGGCCACGGCAAGCGATGCCGACCGCAAAGCGTGCGACTTTGGCGATGCCCTGTTCAACCGCTGGTATCTGGGCGGCGTTCTCAAGGGCGAGTATCCAAAGGTGATCACGGACTGGTTGGGTTCACACCTTCCTGAGAACTATCAGGACGATATGGCGATCGTCTCCCGTCCGCTCGATTGGCTGGGCATCAACTATTATACGCGCGGGCTCTACAAGGCCCCCGACGAGCCTGGTCATCCAGTGACGCAGGTCAAGGGTGAGCTCGAGAAGACCGACATTGGCTGGGAAATCTATCCGCAAGGTCTGACGGATCTTCTCGTGCGGGTGTCGCGTGAGTACACGCCGCTGCCGCTTTACGTCACCGAGAACGGCATGGCCGAAGTGGAGGGCGACACAGACCCTCGTCGCGTCAGGTACTATGAGGATCACCTCAAGGCTGTTCTTGCGGCGCGTGATGCTGGCGCCGACGTGCGCGGCTATTTCGCCTGGTCTCTACTCGACAACTACGAGTGGGCCGAGGGCTATTCCAAGCGCTTTGGGCTCGTCCATGTCGATTATGAGACGCAGGAGCGCACGCCGAAGTCGAGCTACCGCGCTTTCCAGGGGCTACTGCACAACTCCCCTCAGGGATAGCGGAACCGGCGCGCCGAACAGAACATTGAGAGAACAACAGCAGGAGTTTTCTCGATGTCCACACACCCCAAGATCGACCCAGGCGCCCATTCCAATCTCGAAAAGGATCCCGCGGACTGGACCACGGGCGACGACCCGATGACGGACGCCCAGGCGTCCTATCTCAAGACGCTTTCAGAGCAGGCCCACAAGCCCGACCAGTTCGCCGATGACCTGAGCAAGGCCGAAGCGTCCAGAAGGATCGACGCGCTGCGTGACGACTTGGGTCTGGACACTTAAGCTGGATTTGGCAGACGCGCGTCGGCGAGGGCCCGTGTCATGGGATGGCGGGGCCTGGCGAACAAATCGTCGGGGCGGCCGCTTTCCACGATGCGTCCAGCCTCCATGACCATCGCCCGATCTGCGACGGCTGCAACAAGATCAAGGTCATGGCTGATGAGGAGATAGGTGAGGTGGTACTCCTCCTGCAGTCCGGCGAGCAGCGCGAGCACCTCACCGCGTATCGAGACGTCCAGCGCTGACACCGGCTCATCGAGCACGACGAGACTCGGGCGGGTGACGAGCGCCCGGGCTATGGCCAGGCGCTGGCGCTGCCCGCCGGAGAACTCATGCGGATAGCGCTCGAGCACTGCCACGTCCAAGCCCACCGCCTCTACGGCTTCTCGGACTCGGGCGGCCTTTTCGGTCGCAGACAGGGCCCGGAGGAGGTGCAGCGGTTCAGCGACGGACCGCTCGACGGTCATGCGCGGATCGAAGCTGGAGAAGGGGTCCTGGAACACCAGCGACATTTTTGCGCGAGTGATGGGCCTCATTTTTGCGGGGCTGACCGGCTCGCCATCCAGTGTCACCGTGCCGGAACTGGGCGCATCAAGGCCCACAAGCATGCGTGCCAGCGTGGTCTTGCCACAACCGGACGGCCCGACCAATGCCACGCACTCGCCCTTGCTCAAGCTGAACGACACATCGTCCACCGCCCGCAGCTTGACCGATCGCCCCCACATGCCGTGCCGATAGACCCGGCTGAGGTTTTCCACGTCCAGCACGCTTGCCCCTGCAGTGATCACAGCGGCGCGCCGGCGAGGAATTTTGCTGGCCGCCAGTAGGGCGCGGGTATAGCCGTCGCGGGGGCTGTTCAGGACCGCTTCCGTCGTGCCTTTTTCCACGATCGTGCCCTGCTGCATCACCGCGATATGGTCGCAGAGGGCCGCAACGACCTTGATGTCGTGGCTGATGAAGAGAAGCGTCATTCCACGTCGAGCACAAACAGTGTCGATGAGATCGATCACGGTGCGCTGCGTGATCACATCGAGCGCCGATGTCGGCTCGTCGGCTATCATCAGATCGGGTTCACCGGCCAGCGCGATCGCGATCATGACCCGTTGGCGTTGACCGCCGGAGAGTTGATGCGGGTAGCGCCGGCCGTGGGACGGATCCAACCCCACCTCCTGCAGCAGTTGGACTATCGCTCCCGCGCTCGCATCGCCGCGGGTCAGGGCAACAGATTCTTCGATCTGGTCGCCGACGCGCATGAGGGGGTTGAGGGCCGTCATCGGCTCCTGGAAGACCATGCCGATGCGTCGGCCGCGTAGCCTGGCCAGCGCAGCTTCATTCGCTGGCAGCGGCTGCCCATCGAACAGAATTTGTCCATCCACCCGCGCTCCTTCTGGCAGAAGTCCGGCCAGAGCCAGCGCCGTGAGGGACTTGCCCGATCCGCTCTCGCCGATGAGGCCAAACCGGTCACCATGGTCGATGGCAAGGCTGACCCCATCGACAGCAGGGACCTGACCGAAACTGATCCGGAGGTCCTTGATGTCAACCAGCGACATGGCCTAGCTCCTGCCGCCGCAGACGAGGATCGAGCGCATCGCGCAGGCCATCGCCGGCCATATTGAGCGCAATAACGATGACCACGATCGCCAAACCCGGCACGATGCTGAGCCAGGGATGGATCAGGAACAGGCTTTGCGCATCCCGCAGCATCAGGCCCAGGCTGGTCGCCGGTGGCTGTGTCCCCAGTCCGATATAGCTCAGGCCGGCCTCTGCGAGGATGCCCAGCGAAAGCTGAATGGTTCCCTGCACGATGATAAGGCTGCCGATATTGGGCAGGAGGTGCAGCCAGGCGATTGCGATCCGGTTTCTTCCCGCGAGGCGGGCGGCGGCCACGTAGTCCTGCCCGACCAGCGTCAAGGCGCCGCCTCGCGCCACGCGAGCGAAGACTGGAATGTTGAAGATGCCGATGGCGAAGATGGCGTTGCTCTCGCCAGGGCCGACCAGCGTGGCAATGAGGATTGCCACGATAACGGCAGGAAATGCGAAGGTCAGATCGGACACCCGCAGGACCAGCCATTCGACCCAGCCACCCCAAAGGGCCGCGGCGAGACCCATCGGTACGCCGATACCGATGCCGATGCCGGCCGCAAGGCCCGCGACTAGGAAGCTGGTCAATGTGCCGGACATGATCAGGGACAGCATGTCCCGCCCCAGATGATCGGTCCCTAGCCAATGCTGCGGACCGGAGCCCAGGAACCGCTCGGCCACCACGACCTGCTCGATGGGGTAGGGTGTCCAGACCAGCGACACGAGCCCGGCCAAGGCCAGCAGCAGGCTGATCCCTGCGCCGACAAGGAGCCTGGGGTGACCACGCAGAAGCGGAATCATCGACCGCTCTCCCGGCGCAGGCGTGGATCGACCAGGGCGTAGCCCAGATCAACGAGCAGCATGGTTGCCGAGACCACCACCACCAGCACCAGCGTAGCCCCCCGCACCAGGACCAGGTCACGTTCCGAGATGGCCGTGAAGATGAGGCGTCCCAGCCCGGGCAGATAGAAGACGTTCTCCACGATGATCGTACCCGCGATCAGGAACGCGAACTGCAGGCCGAGAATGGTCAGGACGGGCAGCAAGGCATTGCGCACCCCATGCCGCCACAGGGCCTGGTCGCGCGTCAGACCCTTGGCGCGGGCGGTGCGAATGAAATCCTGTTCAGCGACGTCGACAAGTGCGGTGCGCATCACGCGCGCCAGGATTGCCGCTTGTGGCAGCGCCAGGGCCATGCCTGGCAAAACCATGGCGCGTAGGGCCGCGCCTGCGTCTTCATCCCAAGGCGTGAAGCCCCCCGTTGGTAGCCACCGCAGCCCCACGGCGAAGATCAGCGTGAGCAGCATGCCGAACCAGAAATTGGGCACGGCGACGCCGGTCTGTGCCATCACCATCAGGGTGGTATCGGCGGCCTTGCCGCGACGCATGGCGGCGATGATGCCCATCGGCAGGCCAACCAGCATGGAGACCACCATGGCAAAGAGCGTCAGCGGAAGAGTGACCGCCATACGCTCCCAGATCAGCTCCGAGACCGGCGCCCGCTGCGTGCTGGAAAGCCCGAAGTCGCCACGCGCAACGCCCCAGACCCAGCTTAGAAAGCGCGACAGGGCCGGCGCATCCAGACCCATCTGCGTGCGCAGCGCGGCAACGGACGCATCGCTTGCATTGATGCCGAGGATGAACCGCGCAGGATCGCCCGGCAGAAGGTCGAGCAGCACGAAAATGATGGCCGCCGCGATGAGCAGGGTGGCGAGAAAGCCCAGGAACCGGCGCGCGATGTAGAGGGTCAAAAGCCACCCTCCGCGGGTTTGGGCCGCCTCGCCGCGAAGCCCGGGCTTGTCCCGGTCATCCGAAGTGCCGGGGCATTGACCACCCAGCAAAACGGGGTGGTGATGGGTGAGGACAGGAGAGCGGAACGACGGTTGGCGACGAGATGCCTCTTCTACTCGGCCCAGTGGATGTCGCGCAGCACGACGCCTTCAATCGGCGCGTTCTGCCACATGCCTTCCAGCTTGGCGTTCCAGACCCCGGTCTGGGCCAGTTCGAACAGATAGCCGTTGACGGCGTCCTTGGCGATGATCGTCTCGATCTTCTGGGCCAGCGTCTTGCGTTCGGCGTCATCGATCGTGGCATTGAGCTGCTCGTTCAGCGCCTGAACTTCTGGATTGTCGTAGCCGAAATAGTAGTTGGGATCAGCGTAGATGCCAATGTCGAAGGGCTCGACATGGCTGACGATCGTAAGGTCAAAGTCCTTGTTGGTCAGCACATCCTCGAGCCACTGGGCCCACTCCATGTTGATCAGTTCGAGCTTGATGCCGACCTTGGCGAATTCGCTGGCAATGATCTGACCGGAAAGCCGGGCATAGGCCACGGGCGGAAGCTTCAGCGTGGCACTGAACCCGTCCGGATACCCGGCCTCTGCAAGCAGAGCCTTGGCCGCTTCGGGATCGAAGGGGTAGGTGTCGGTGAGGTCGAGGTAATAAGGGTGATGGGGGGCGAAATGGGTGCCGATTGGCACGCCATAGCCGTAGGTCGCCCCGTCGATAATCTCCTGGCGGTTCAAGGCGTGCGCCATGGCCTGCCGCACCTTGAGATTATCGAAAGGCGACTTCTTGTTGTTCGTCGCGAGGATCGTCTCGCCCTCGGTGGAACCGACCAGAACCTTGAACTGCGGGTTGTTCTCAAACACCGGCAGGGCTTCGGCGGCGAAGTTGTTCGTGCCATCGATATCGCCGGCGAGAAGGGCGTTGGTCATGGTGGCGGTGTCGGAGATGAAGACGTAGGTCGCTTTGGTCAGCGCCGGTTTCTCACCCCAGTATGGCTCGTACCGCTCGAGCATGACGCGGCTCCCCCGGTTCCACTGCACAAAGGCGAAAGGGCCGGTTCCGATCGGCTGGGTCGCGTTGGTCTCGGCGCTTTCCGGCGCCACGATCACGGCATCGCCACGGCCCAGATTGAACAGGAACAGCCCGTCGGGGCGCGACAGCGTCATCTCCACGGTCAGTGGGTCGATGACCGAAACGGTACTGATCGGGGCATAAAGCGCCTTCTGCGCATTGACGCTGTCATCCGCCAGAATGCGGTCGAACGTGAACTTGACATCGTCTGCGTCGAAGGTGGAGCCATCGTGAAAGGTGACCCCGTCGTGCAGCTTGAAGGTGTATGTCAGCCCGTCATCGGAAACGGCCCAGCTCTCTGCCAGGTCAGGCTGCACCGCCCCCGTCTGGTCGATGCGAGTGAGGCCCTCGAAGACGTTCTGATAGACGACGATATCGATGGCTTCCGCGGCGCCCGCTGTCGGGTCAAGCGCCGGTGGTTCCAGCGCGACCCCGATGCGAATTTCGGTGGACTGCGCCAACGCAGTCCCCGCGCTCAGCACTAATGCGGCAACACCCATTGCCAGCGACTTGGAAAAGGTCATCTCGATCTCCTCGGGGCAAGAGGCGCGCGCGCCGTTTTGCCTCTATAGGGCAAAGAGCCGCAGGCGTGCACCACTGTTGAGAGTTTTTCGTGCCTAGTTTTGCTGCTCTTCCGAACGCTCGTTCTTGTGCTCGACAAGATCGGGCGGAATCTTGAGGGTGAACAGCATGCCTTCGCGCCCGGCCGGGTCGACCGACAGGGAAACTGCATTGACCGCGAGAAGCGAACGGGTAAGCGCCAGGCCGACGCTGGAGCGGACCGGGGCCAGAGCCTGGCCGGTCTTGTCGCTGCCGTCGCGGAACACCACGAAGCGCTCCGCCATGTCAACCGAGTGCAGTGAACTGTCCCGGACATGGACGGCGATGCCGCCATCGTCAAGTTTCTGCGCCGATATGACCACCGTACCGCCGGTGGGGGTCTGGTCGATGGCGCTGGCCAGCAGATTAAGCACCGCCTGGATCAGAGACGGCCGGTCCGCGGTGATCTTGGGCAACGTTTCGGAGATGGCGTTGCGGACGATCACGCGTGCGGCGTTGGCCTGGGCCCGGATACGCACGACGCATCCTTCGAGCAGACTGGTCAGATCCAGCATCGTCCGTTGCGGCAGGTACCGGCCCTCGCGCAGCCGGGTGTAGTCGTCCAGCTCATCGACGAGGGAAGCAATTTCATGCCCCGCGCGCAGGATGTCTTCGGCGTAGCTGCCATACCGCTCGTCCCCGAGGGGGCCATAAGTCTCGGCGCGCAACAGGTCGGAGAAGCCGATGATGGCGTTGAGCGGCCGACGCACGCCGCGGCTGATCCGCGCGAGCAGGGCAGGGTCGAACTCCTGCGTGGGATTGATCCGCGCCGGTGGCGTGGTGCGCGCGCGGACAAAGCCGAAGTACCCACTGAGCAGCCCGGCCTGCCCCAGGGCGAAGAGGATGATGTCGGCGCGCCCATCGCCTGAGCGGAGGGCCACCGCCGGGCGTTCGGTTTCGGCGAAGCGGGCGGGTCGTTCAAGAAACGCCTGTAGCGCCAGAACGTCTTCATCGCCCACGAGGCTTGCCAAGGTCCGTCCGGTTATGGGCTTGCCTGCCGTAAGCAGGTCTGCAGCTGCAGCATTGGCGGCGCTCACAGTCCCGCTGCGGCCGGCGACGACGAAACCTTCACCCCGGAGCTCGGCGTAACCCTCGGCAAAAGCGCGCACCGCCTCTTCGTGGCCGGTGCGCACTTCGGTAGCGCTGGCCGACAGCATGAGGGCCGGGCGGCCATGCCAGGAAATCGACTGCAGGCGGGCCGTCACCGGCACCAGCGTCCCATCTCGTTGCACCAGATGATTGACCGGTCCGGCATCCTGCCCTTCGGGTCCAGCAGCGGGAAACACCGCTGCCAGCCCCGCTCCGCGCAGGCTCTCGACCGAGTCATAGCCCACCATTTCCGTGATGGCCCTGTTGGCGAAGAGGATCTGCTGGTCGCGGAACACCAGGATGCCGAGTGGCAGGCGGTTGAGCACCAGCGTTTCGGCACCCAGATTGACCAGTGCTCCAGACGTCTGCGCCTCCGGTTGAGGCACGCTTGGCACCGGCGCCTGGAGGGGCGTCTGGGCTCGCTCACCGATCCTGTCGGTGAGAATGCGAGACAATTCGTCAAAGTTGTAGCGCGACACCCGCTCGACGCTCTCCCGGTCGTGCGTGTCTTCCGGTGGCGGCTCGACCGCATGGTCGGCCTTATCCGCTTCCGCAGGAAGGCTGGCATCGGCGCTGTCCTCGTGCGGCGTAAAGGCGCGCCCGGTCAGCCGGTAGAACACCTGGACCGCACTCTCGTTCTGCTGCGCGGCATCGCTGACGGCCGGCACGGCAGCCTCGCCAACCATTGGCGCTTCCTCAGCAGGTTCGATGGAAGCCGGCGCCACGGGAGCCCTGTCGTCGTCGGCACCGAGCGGGGTAAAGAGGTCCTCGTCTTGAAGCAGGCGATCGACCAGGTTGCTGAGCCTGCCCCTGCTGGCCGGTTCCGTCTTACGCTCCTGACGCACATCCTCCGAAGCGGCTGCAGCATCTTCCGCTTCGTCGAGAACGCGCTGCCAGTCCGCCGGGGCGTCGTTCCCATGAGGTTCGAAGGGTTGCAGCTCCGGATGCGCATCCGCATCCGTCTCGGCAGCCTCGGCCTGCCAGCTCTCGAGTTCGTCGGAGTAGGCCAGTCCGGCGTCCAGATCTTGCGGGGCTGGCAAGACAGGTTCAACTGGCTCGGGTCGCTGCTCTTCCGCCTTGGCCGGAAGGTCAATGCCCTCAGGTTCAGCTTGTGCATCCGCGCCCGCAGCAGCAGCGGCCTCAAGAATCTCATCGGCAATCGGATCGACGCCGACGATCAAGAGGGCCGTCTCGCCATCGTGCCAGGCAAGCGGCGTGGTGGCACAGGTGAGCGAAACAGGTTTTTCGCCCGCGAGAAACTGGATACGCGCCAAGCTTGAGCGGCCGATCGTGCCCAACCGGATGATGCGGGCAACCTGCCCCTTGATCGGGATCGCGAGGGGCGCGCGTTTCAGCCCGTGCTTTTTGAGCTTGGCCAGGAAAAGGCCCGCCGCGGCGTTGGACCACAGCAACTCGTGCCCATCCTGCGACCACAGCCAAGCCGGACGCGTGTCATCGGCATGCTGCAGCACGTCCCGGGCACTCGGCAATGTGGTCCACCGGTCATTCATGGACTGCCTTTGTTCTGGCGGGAACCCCTGTGCCAGAATGGGACAAGGTGCGAAGTTCCTTAAGTGTTCTTCAATATAATGCGCGCTGCGCTGAATCCACCCTCCGCAGCACAAGCGGAGGATGCTTTGGCCCGAATGGTTAAACCGCACGTCCTAAGGAATGGTCACGAGGCCACAGGCCAAATCATGGCGGGATGAAGAAAAAGCCAGTCTCTCCACAGGCGAAAAACGGCCTTGTCATCGCGGGCGTCTCGACCTATGTTCCGCCCGTTTTCGGGAGGGCGCATTCGCCACCCGTCACGATGTGCCGCCTTAGCTCAGTCGGTTAGAGCGCTAGATTGTGGATCTAGAGGTCCCCCGTTCGATCCGGGGAGGCGGTACCATTCCCCCCACCAGAGTGTCAGAGCGCCAGGCGAAGTTGCGTCAACTGGTTCGCGATCTGCGCGAACACGTCAACCAACTCGCTCGGGTTGTTCGGGAAAAAGTAGTAGCCGTCTCCGGACGAGCAGGACGTGAGCATGTCGCGGGTGGCCTGGCTGGGCGGGTTCAGGCCGATGGTGTAGACGCGAATGCCATCGGCCTTGGCGTTCGCACAGGTCTGGACCGTCTTCTGGTCCATTGTGACAGTCATGTCCGCCTTGCTGTTGTGGGCGCCGTACTCGTTCTCATTGCCGATAATGCCATCGGTATCTGGCAAGCGACCATCCTTGCGGAAGCCCCATGAGCCGTAGATGGCGGTGCCGTTCCAGGTGTCGCTGTAGCGTCGATAGTCGGGCTCGTTGAAGCCGTCCGTCATCAGGATCATGACCTTTGACACGGCGCCAGACGAGTAGGGCGCGGCCTGCGTCAGCGGCTCCGCATTGGATAGGGCATGGTAGCCCCACATGGCGCCCTGCTGGATATTGGTGCCGCCGTCGGCGTTCATCGTGTTGATCCGGTTGAGCACGGCCGTGTCGTCGCTGGTGAGAGGCAATATTTCAACATATGGGCAATTGGCGTTCGGACCCGAAGTACTCCGGTCTGAAACCGCAACACCGTTGTACTTGCATAGCCGCTCCTGCAGTTCGCGTTCCGTCAGCAGGCTGTAGGTCGTCGTGGTGGTCCGGGAGCTGCCGGACGTCGACGTGCTGGGGCCGCTCAAGGTGACGGGACTTGAGGGAATGCAGGATGTGCCAGGTGTCGTGGTCACCGATCCCACGACTTTTGTGTAGGAGGTGATGGTAGGCCCGCTGCAGCTGTAGCCGCCCCACCAGTAAGTGCAGTTGTTCTGGACGACCTTCTGCGTGCAGGTCTTCACCTGACATGTTCCGCCGGTGTCGCTGAGATAGCTGTTGTAGTTTCCGGTCGCCGTGTCGGGCGAGAACATCGGTATGAATTTTGTGGCAGCGGTGGTTGGTGGTGTGTCGTTGGTGTCGTAAGGCGCCTGCCGCGCTTCAACGCACCCCCGCCACGATGTCCCTGTCTGGGTGAAGAGGTTCTTGCGATCGACTGGGCCTGGGAACGCGTTGGTGCTGTCGTCGTCGTTGTCGAAGTTGAGCTTGGCGAGCGCGCCCTGCGCGGTCCAATCGAGCCAGGCGGCGTTGGCGAATTGAGTGCCGACATTCACCATGATGGTGAAGGGGACGATGCCGATCTTCACCTTGTCGAGCTTGGGTGTGCCGGACGCGACGTTGCAGTTGCTGTCCACTTTACCGTAGAAGATCGTCCGCGTGGCGCAGGCGGCAGCTTGCTTGAGGTAGGTCATGCGGCTGTAGCTGCCCATGGAGCCGGAGTTGTCGAGCACCATCGCAACCTCCAGCTCCAGCATCTTCCGCGTTGCTTCCGACTGCACGGCTGCGCTGAGCGTGTTCACGCCCACCAGGGACACGAACATGGTCGGGATGGTGAATTCGGCGCGCAGGTAGAGCGAGCCGTCCGCGATGTTGACCTCGATGTCGTCGACGCTGGCGTCCACCTCGGTATCGCCGATCCGCTCCAGCACGATCGCCTCGGCCTGCTGGCGCACGGTCTCGGCATTGAAGGTGGACTTGAAAATCTCCGGCTGAAGCGCCAGCGCGGCGGCGTCGAGTGCGGTCTGTGCGCGGCTTCGGGTCTGCTCGAGCGAGACATAATCCACCACCGCGCCGCCCATGGCGATGAGGACGATGGCCATGAGGCCGAAAAGGACGGCGAACACGCCGCGTTCATCGCGGGCGAAACGTCTCAGGACCGGGACAAGTCTCAGCATCGGCGCACCATCAAGCCACCGCTCCGGCAGCGTTCGCGCCACTTTCGGGCAAAATCCTTATTAAAGGACCACCACTTTGCTGTTGAGTTTCACGCGGCCGTAAAGATCGATGACATCCTCGTTGGTGAGGCGGATACAGCCTGACGAGACATTGCTGCCAATCGTCCAGGGCTCGTTGGTCCCGTGAATGCGATACAGGGTCGACCCAAGATAGAGCGCCCGGGCCCCCAGCGGATTATCCAGGCCGCCCTTCATGTGCGCCGGCAGGCCGGGCTGGCGTTGCCGCATCTCCGCGGGCGGTGTCCAGCCGGGCCATTCGGCCTTGCGGGTGACGCGGTGCGTGCCAGCCCACTCGAAGCCCGATCGTGCCACGCCAATGCCGTAACGCAGCGCCCGGCCTTCCCCCAGCACAAGATACAGAAAATGCGCCCGCGTATCGATGATGATGGTGCCGGCGCGCTGCTCGGTCCGGTACGCCACGACCTGACGGAGATAGACGGGGCTGACGACGCCGCTCGACTGAAGGGCCAGATGGTGACGCGGGCGGGTGTCCGCTACGGTCAGCCCTGGCGGAGGATTGAAGCGCCAGCCCGGCGCGAAATCCGTCTGCGCCTGTGCAGACGACAAGAGGCCAACCAAGGCAAGCCCGATGGTGGCGAAGAACTGGCCCACACGCTTTATCATCGACGTCCACTCTCGATTGTCCGGACATTCAATCTGCCGCAGAACCTGCAAACGCGATCTCAAGGCGCCTGGTTAGCAGCCGGTAAACGTCTGGCACTCGCAGAAGATGACCTCGCCGGTCTTGCGATCGGGAACCGGTGTTGCGCAGGGGCAACATGAGCATGGTGCTGCGACAATCTGTCATTTCTGCAGTTGTTCCTCACAAAGCCGTGAGTTAGGTGTGAGGCGTCCGCAACCCCCAGCATCAGGAGGCGCTACATGGCTGCACTGCTCAATCGCCAAACCTGGAGCTGCCCGCTTCATCGCAAGGCCGTATAGGACTCTTGCCGACGCGTTGAGGCCCTGAGGGCCCCGGACTTTTCTCCAACCCTGAGTTGCCCGAGCAAGCCGCATCGCGCCTTGTTCTGCGCTCTTTAACTCCAACCAGAGGCCGGACGCTTTTGGCGTTCGGACACCGCCATGTCGACTCACGCATTCGACGGGCGCAGCGTGGTGCTGCGTCTGGAATTTTCAATTGCTGACGCTGTTCACCAGCGGGGACTGTTCCCCGTTCTGGGCGCAGCACTCGCCGCCTGGTGGCAGCGGCCGCCTCGTCTAAGTCAGGTCCCGCAGAGCCTGCGTGCCGACCTCGGCCTGCCACCGCTCAATGAGACCGCCCATTGGCATACCGGCTCCTTGAGCCCGCCTGATCCCGAACGGTTGCGCTGGATCAGATGACGAACGCGGCAGCCGGCGTGTCCGGCTGCCTTTTCCCGCCTACCAATGTTGTTTCGCGCCCCCCTATGAGCTAGGAACGGCGCGACTTTGAGCAGGTTTCCCCATGGCCGAAAAAACCAAGCTGATCACGCCCCGTCTGCCGCGCGGCTTCGAAGACCGGACGCCCGGCGAAATCGCGGCCGTTGGAGCCATGATCGACAAGATCAAGCAGGTCTATGAGCGTTATGGCTTCGACCCGGTCGAAACCCCGCTCTTTGAATATACCGAGACGCTCGGCAAGTTCCTGCCCGATACCGACCGGCCCAACGCCGGCGTCTTCTCCCTGCAGGACGACGACGAGCAGTGGATGAGCCTGCGCTACGACCTCACTGCGCCGCTCGCCCGCTATTTCGCCGAACATTTCGAGACCCTGCCCAAGCCGTATCGCTCCTATCGGCAGGGCTATGTGTTCCGCAACGAAAAGCCCGGCCCCGGCCGCTTCCGCCAGTTCATGCAGTTCGATGCCGACACCGTCGGCGCACCGGGTCCGGAAGCGGACGCAGAAATGTGCATGATGATGGCCGACGTCATGGACGCCCTCGGCCTTGAGGGCCAGTACGTTGTGCGGGTCAATAACCGCAAGGTGCTGGATGGCGTGCTGGCTACCGCCGGAATTGTCTCCGAGGAGCAGAAGCTGACGGTGCTGCGGGCAATCGACAAGCTCGACAAGTTCGGATCCGATGGCGTTCGCCTGCTGCTCGGCGCTGGTCGAAAGGACGAAAGCGGCGACTTCACCAAAGGCGCGGGCCTGTCCGACCAACAGATCGACCCTATTCTCGCCTATGTCGACAGCGGCGTCCCGGCTCCCGGCGTCGAAAAGGGCAGCAATGCCCATGTCGTGGCCACGATCAACACCCTGGCGGGTCTGATCGGCGGCTCTGCAGCAGGTCTTGAGGGGGTGCAGGAACTGGCTTCCATTTTCGGCCTCGTCAGTGCCGCTGGTTTTGCCGGCCGCGTCGTCCTCGACCCCTCAGTCGTCCGCGGTCTCGAATATTACACCGGCCCGGTCTTTGAGATTGAACTCACCTTCAAGGTGCAGAACGAAAAGGGCCAGGACGTGGTCTTCGGTTCGGTCGGCGGTGGGGGCCGTTATGACGGCCTGGTATCCCGCTTCCGCCGCGAACCGGTGCCGGCGACTGGGTTTTCCATCGGCGTGTCGCGACTGGCAAATGCCCTGAAGCTCACTGGCAATCTTGGCGCCACCGAACCGCAGGGGCCGGTGGTTGTCCTCGTGATGGACAAGGATCAGACCGCTGGCTACCAGGCGATGGTATCCGAGCTGCGGAAAGCCGGTATCCGCGCCGAGATGTTCCTGGGGTCGACAAAGAACTTCGGCAAGCAGGTCGCCTATGCCGACAAGCGCAACTCGCCCATCGTCATCATCGAGGGCAGCCAGGAGCGCGAGCAGGGTATCCTGCAGGTCAAGGACCTGATCGCCGGCAAGCAGGCGGCCCAGGACATTACCGACAATGCCGAATGGAAAGCTGCCCGCCCCGGCCAGTTCGAAATCAAGCGCGAAGAGCTTGTCTCGGCCGTCCAGAAGCTCCTGAGCGAGCAATGATGCGCACCGTCCCGGTCACGCGCTCGGTTTTCGCCTCTCCCCTGAGGGGAGAGGTCGCCGCGAAGCGGCGGGTGAGGGGTTCAGTATTGCGGTCTTTCCGGGACAGTGAACCCCTCACCCCAACCCTCTCCCCTCAGGGGAGAGGGAGCTGGCTCTCAGCTTTTGTTGGGCGGGAGCAAGCTCCATGACCAACGCCGCCTATCGCCGCGCCCAGCTTGAATCCCTCGTTGAAGCCCAGGGCGGCTGTCGCGCCACGCCGCCGCTGCTGCTCAAGGCCGACCCCTATTTCGATCTGGCCGGAGAAGAGTTCGGCCGCCGCCTGCTGCTGACAACCGACGCGACCGGGGCCGAATATTGCCTGCGCCCCGATTTCACCCTGCCCATCGTGGCTGATTACATCGCCAACGGGGCAGGCATACCGGCGGCCTTTTCCTATCTGGGGCCCATCTTTCGCCAGCGTGACACCGGACCGGCCGAGTTCGAGCAGGCTGGCGTGGAACTTCTGGCGCAGCCCGATGGCGACATCGCGCTGGACCAGGTTCTCACCTTCGCCCGGGCCGCCCTTTCGATTTACGGCGTGGTGCCGCAAGTGCGGCTCGGTGGGGTAGGGCTGTTCGAGGCGCTTTTGGTGCAGGCGGATATGCCGGACGCCTGGCGCCCGCGCATTCGCCACCGTTTCGGCCATACCGAAGCGATGAGCCGGCTGCTGACGCGGCTTGAAGCTGCTCCCGACACCGCCGGAGCGGAGAATGCGCGGCTGGAGGATCTGGTGGAAGACATTACCGCCCGCATGGTTTCGGCGGGTCTCAGCCTCTCCGAGGGGCGGACGCCCGAGGAAATCGCGCGACGCTATCTTGAGCAGCAGACGCTCGATGCGGCGCAGGTGCCGCCCGCAACCCTGGCCCTGTTGCGCGACTACCTGGCCATCTCAGGCGATGTGCTGACGGCACTGCGCCAGATCGAGGAATTGGCCGACAAGCACCGCCTGATGCTTGGCGCGCCCTTGCGTACGCTGCGCCGCCACCTCGACCAGCTCGGCGAAGCCCGGGTCGTCTTCGATGCCAGCTTCTCCCCCAGGCTCGACTACTATACCGGCATCGTCTTTGAAATGCGGGGGGCGGGCGGTGCCGTGCTGGCCTCTGGTGGCCAATATGACCGCTTGCTCGAGCGGCTCGGCGCCACCGCTCCCATCGCTGCTTCCGGATGCGCGCTATGGGTGGACCGGCTTGAAGCGGAGGCGGCTCGATGACCACGCTCACTTTGGCGGTACCATCCAAGGGACGCCTCGAGGAACTGACCCGCGACTGGTTTGCCTCGCGTGGCCTCACCATCACGCGTCCGGGCGGGGCTCGCTCCTACCTCGGCGCCGTGGAAGGCGCGCCCGACATCACGGTGCGGTTTTTCCCGGCGTCCGAGATTGCGCGCGAACTGATCCGCGGCACGATCGACCTTGGTGTCACGGGGCTCGATCTGATCCACGAAACCAGCGAGCAAGGGCCGCAGTCGGTCTTGGCCGCAGGCGAACTGGACTTCGGCCATGCCGACGTGGTCGTCGCCGTGCCTGATGCGTGGATCGACGTGACGCACATGCACGACCTGGCCGACGTCGCCTCCGACTTCCGGTCCCGTCATGGGCGGTGGATGCGCATTGCGACCAAATACGTCACCATCACGCGACAGCATTTTGCCCGCGCCGGCATCGCCGAATATCGGATCGTGGAAAGCCTCGGAGCGACCGAGGCGGCCCCGGCGTCCGGGGTGGCCGATATCGTGGTCGACATCACTTCGACCGGCTCGACCCTCGCCGCCAACGGGCTGCGGGTCCTCGAAGATGGGGTGATGCTGAAAAGCCAAGCGTGCCTCTTCGCCGCACGCGCGGCCGTTACCGAAAACAAGCGCGACGCCTTTATTGCTCTCTTTGAGCAGATCGGGCTCCACGGCCGAATCCCATCGTGATGGATCCGGTCGAAACCGCCCTGATCGTGCTGCTCGTCCTGGCGGGAGTGGTCACCATCGTCTATGCCGGCCTGCGTCCGGTCCCGTCGTCCAAACCAGCCGTGGCTGATCCGGCCGAAGGCCAGCCGGCCGATCCTGGCAAGGCGCTCTAGCGCTGAATGCGAAACACCAGCCAGTTGGCAGCGGTGAGGTTCGTCCCAAGGCCAGCCAGGCTCCCGATGGCCAGGGCCAGGAGCAGGGTGACCTCGCCCCGCGGCAGCATTGCGACGACAAACCCGTAGCAAAGCCAGTTGACGGTCGCTCCGGGCAACATGGCGAGGCCATAGCGCGTAAATTCCGCTAGCCTGGCGGTGTCGCTGGCGCGATCGGCGAACGCAAAGCGCCGGTTGATGGACCAGGTGACGAGCAATGCGCCCAGAACCGAAACCAGCCGACCCGCGAAGGGCCCCAGGAAGGCCTGTGACAGCATCAGAAGCATGGCGTCCACAGCGAAGCCGATGGTGCCGGCACAGGCGAAGGGCAGGAAGCGCCGCGTCATGACGCGTCTGCCGCCCGGGGGCCGGCGATTTCGAGATAGCGCAGCCGCTTGGCTTCGGTGCGGCCCGTGACCACGCTGTCGAGGATCACCGCCGTCGCCGCCAGCACTAGGCTCGCGATCATGCCCAACCCAGCCAGTATGGCCGTGGGAAAGCGCGGCACGAGGCCCGTCTCGACATATTCCATGAAGATCGGAATGGCGAGGAGCAGGGCCACGATCGCCACGATGGTCGCCAGCGCGAGATAGAGCTGGCGCGGCCGTTCCCGCACGAAAAGCCGCACGATGGCTTCGGCGATCAGCAGGCCATCGCGCACCGTGCTGAGCTTGGAGCGGGAACCCTCGACGCGGCTGCCATAGGCGGTGGGCACCTCGCCAAAGGGGGCGCGCAGTTCCAGCGCATGGATGGTCAGTTCGGTTTCGATCTCGAACCCGCGCGAGAGCGAAGGGAAGGATTTGACGAAGCGCCGCGACAGCACCCGGTAGCCCGAGAGCATGTCCGTAAAGCCCGGACCGAACATGCGGCCGACCGTGCCCGTCAGGAGCCGATTGCCCAGTCTGTGGCCCGGCCGATATTCCCCGCCAGCCCCGACCGGGACGCGGGTGCCAACGACCATGTCCAGACCGTTGTCGAGAAGCTTGTCCACCATGCGGCGGCATTGCTGGGCTTCATAGGTGCCGTCGCCATCGGCCATGATGAAGATGTCCGCGTCCACATCCGCGAACAGCCGCCGCACCACATTGCCCTTGCCCCGCTGCGTCACCTGCCGCACCACCGCGCCGGCCGCCCGTGCGGCTTCTTCCGTGCCGTCGCTCGAGGCATTGTCGAAAACGAAGATCTGCGCCTCGGGCAGCGCCTGGCGAAAACTTGCGATCACCGAGGCAATCACCAATGCCTCGTTGTAGCACGGCAGGATCACGGCTACAGAATTGCCCCTGTATCGCTGTGTCACGCGTGGTCCTTTTCGATTCCCCTCCGCCGACACTAGCCGCGGAATAGTCGAAAAAGTGTAACGGCCAATGCTTGACCCCCTGACCCTCCTCGCCCTGGGCGGCGCCGGCATGCTGGCCGGCTTTGTGGACGCCATCGCCGGGGGCGGGGGCATGGTTGCCCTTCCGGCCCTTCTGTCCGCCGGCATTCCGCCCGTGGCGGCCCTGGCGACCAACAAGATGCAGGGGATCGTGGGAACCGCCATGGCGGCGCTGACCTACTGGCGGCGCGGCTACATCGACCTCAAGCGCCTGCTTCCTGCCGTGGCCATCACCTTCGTGGGGAGCCTCGCCGGCGCCTTGACCGTCAGCGCGCTTGATACATCCCTGCTCAAGGTGGCGGTGCCCGTCGCGCTGATCGGGATCGCGCTCTACTTCCTGTTCGCGCCAAAACTGTCGGATGCGGACAAGGCGGCGCGGCTGCCCTTTGCGGCCTTCGTTCCAGTGATGGGGTTCGCCTTCGGCTTTTATGACGGGGTTTTCGGCCCCGGAACGGGCTCGTTTTTCACCATCGGCTTCGTCCTGCTGTTCGGGCTGGGCCTCACGCGGGCGACCGGCAGCACCAAGGCGCTCAACCTCGTTTCCAACCTGGCAGCGCTGGTGATCTTCATCCCGCAGGGGCAGGTGCTCTGGCCAGTGGCGCTGGTCATGGCGCTGGGCCAGATCGTGGGCGGCTATATCGGCGCCCGCACCGGCATCCGCTACGGCGCCCGGGTCATCCGGCCGCTGGTGGTCGTGGTGTCGGTGGCGCTCGCCATCCGGCTCCTGGTCTGGGGCTAGGCCTTATCCAGCCCGGCAACGACGCGCAGCGCGGCGTTGATCCTGTCCTGCCAGCCGGGGCCATCGTCCTGAAAGTGCTGCAGCACCGCGCGGTCGAGCCGCAGCGAGACAAGTTCCTTGCCCTCCGGCGGGGCAGCGGACTGGCTCGGCTTTGGCGCGGGCGCCGGACTGGTCACCTTCTTGAAGGCGGCTTCGGCCGTGTCGCGGGCCGAGCCGCGATGGGGAGTGCGCATGGTGGTTCCTCCTGATTCGGTTAGAGAGTAGTGCGGGGCCAGGCAACAAAAAAGTCCCGGTGTTGCCACCGGGACTTTCCACGAAGATCGTGACTGGGAAGAAACGATCCTCGAAGCTTGTGTGCGCGGCGTGGATCAGAAATCCATGCCGCCCATGCCGCCCATGCCGCCGCCGCCCGGCATTGCCGGCGCTGCGTCCTTGGGAGCCTCGACGATCGTCGCCTCGGTGGTGATCAGCAGCGAGGCAACCGAAGCGGCGTCCTGCAGGGCGTGACGGACCACCTTGACCGGATCGATCACGCCGAGCGCAACCAGGTCACCATATTCGTCGGTGGCAGCGTTGTAGCCGAAGCTGGGAGCGCTGTTCTCGAGGATCTTGCCCACGACGACGGAGCCTTCGGCGCCGGCATTGTTGGCAATGGTGCGGACGGGCTCCTGCAGGGCGCGACGGACGATGGCGATACCAGCATCCTGGTCGGCATTGATGCCCTTGGCCTTGATGTTGGCCGAAGCACGGAGGAGGGCGACGCCACCACCGGCCACGATGCCTTCTTCAACGGCAGCGCGGGTTGCGTTGAGCGCGTCGTCGACGCGGTCCTTGCGTTCCTTGACTTCGACTTCCGTCGAGCCGCCGACGCGGATCACGGCAACGCCACCGGCGAGCTTGGCGAGACGTTCCTGCAGCTTTTCCTTGTCGTAGTCCGAGGTGGTTTCCTCGATCTGCGCCTTGATCTGGCCAACGCGGCCCTGGATGTCGTCGGTCGAGCCGGCGCCGTCCACGATGGTGGTGTTTTCCTTGGTGATTTCGACGCGCTTGGCCGTGCCGAGCATGTCGATGGTCACGTTCTCGAGCTTGATGCCGAGGTCTTCGGAGATCACCTGACCACCGGTCAGGATGGCGATGTCCTCGAGCATGGCCTTGCGGCGATCACCGAAGCCCGGAGCCTTGACGGCAGCAACCTTGAGGCCGCCACGCAGACGGTTGACGACGAGGGTCGCAAGGGCTTCGCCCTCGATGTCCTCGGCGATGATCAGCAGCGGACGCTGGGACTGAACGACGCTTTCCAGGATCGGCAGGATGGCCTGCAGGTTCGAGAGCTTCTTTTCGTGCAGCAGGATCACCGGGTCCTCGAGGACGGCGGTCATCTTTTCGGCGTTGGTCACGAAGTAGGGCGAGAGATAGCCGCGGTCGAACTGCATGCCTTCGACGACATCGAGTTCGGTCTCGGCGGTTTTGGCTTCCTCGACGGTGATGACACCCTCGTTGCCGACCTTCTGCATCGCCTCGGCGATCATGTCGCCGATTTCCTTCTCGCCATTGGCCGAGATGGTGCCGACCTGGGCAACTTCGGACGAGGAGGTGATCTTCTTGGACGAGCCCTTGAGCTGCTCGACGACTTCGGCGACGGCCAGGTCGATGCCGCGCTTGAGGTCCATCGGGTTGAAGCCGGCGGCGACGGCCTTGACGCCTTCGACGACGATGGCCTGGCCCAGAACGGTCGCAGTGGTGGTACCGTCACCGGCAACGTCGTTGGTCTTGGACGCGACCGAACGCAGCAGCTGCGCGCCCAGGTTCTCGAACTTGTCTTCGAGTTCGATTTCCTTGGCGACCGAGACGCCGTCCTTGGTGATGCGCGGGGCACCGAACGACTTTTCGATAACGACGTTACGACCCTTCGGGCCGAGCGTGACCTTCACCGCATTGGCGAGGATGTTGACGCCGCGCAGCATCTTTTCGCGGGCGTCGGTAGAGAACTTGACTTCCTTGGCGGCCATTTATGGCTCCTTGAGAATATCTGGTGAGGGGGAGGAAAGAAAAACGAACGCGAGAAGCGGCTTAGGCTTCGATCACGCCCATGATGTCGCTTTCCTTCATGATCAGCAGGTCTTCGCCATTCAGCTTGACCTCAGTGCCGCTCCACTTGCCGAAGAGCACCCGATCGCCGGCCTTGACGTCCAGCGCGTTGATCTTGCCGTTCTCGTCGCGGGCGCCGGGGCCCACGGAAACGATCACGCCCTCGGAGGGCTTTTCCTTGGCGGTATCGGGAATGATGATCCCGCCCTTGGTCTTTTCTTCACTGTCTACGCGACGGACGACCACGCGGTCGTGCAGGGGACGGAAGCTCATGATTGCTCCTTGTGGCATCTGTTCAATGCAATTTCGGCCCTCTTAGCACTCGAAAAAGGGGAGTGCTAACAGGATGGCCGGGATATAGGGACCGGGCTCGGGAGGAGTCAAGGGCGCGTGAACGGAGTTTTTGCTCGTGCGTTGTGCTTCACAGACAAAACGACGAAAGAGATGCCAATATGAGCCCAGTTCAAGACCATTCTGCGACCATCACGCCTGTCACGGGACGGGTGCACATCTTTTTCGACGATGCCGAGATTGCCAAAACCATTCGGGCCGTTCAGCTGGAGCGTCCGGGGCACCCTGTGCGTGTCTTCATGCCGCTCGAAGACATCCACCCGGGTATCCTTGAAGCCTCGGACACCACCAAGGACGACGAGGCGCTGGGGCAGGCTCACTTCTATACTGTCAAGACGCTGACCGCCGATGGTGTCGACGAAGCCTGGTACTACCCTTACGCCGAAGGACAGTTCGAGGCTATCCGAGACCTCATCACCTTTGGAGGCGATCGGGTGAAGCTGCAGATTTCGGACGTGTAGCGCGCGCGAGCGCTATTGCCTCTTCCTTCCGCCACTGCACTGCGGCATAAGGCGAGCCATGAGCGAACAATCCCAATACCAGATCAAATTGCGCCGCACGGGCGGCGTCGGCCCCAATGCCAACTGGCAGTGGACCATCCAGGATGCGAGCGGCAAGGTCGTCAAGACCGGTTCGGCCGTTGGCGAGGAGCACAAGGCCTTCGCCACCGCCCGGATCGCCAAGGAAAAGCTGGAAGCCGCCGGCCACTAGCGGGCGGGCAGGGGGAGAACCGACCGGTGAGGGGACGCGCTGCGCCAACCGCTGCCGTGCCCGCGGTCGGCCGGCAGGACAATCCCCTGCGGGGCATCACCCTGAAGGTCCTCTCGGTGTGCTTCTTCGTGGTGATGTCCACGTTGCTCAAAGCCACCGAGACCATCCCTGCCGGGCAGATGGTCTTCTTCCGGTCCTTCTTCGCCCTTGTTCCCGTCCTCGCCTGGCTGCTGTGGCAGAGACGGCTCGGCGATGCCATCCGCACCACCCGGCCTGTCGGGCACGTCATCCGCGGGCTCGTCGGCGTCGCCTCGATGAGTTGCGGGTTTTTCGCGCTGACCCGTCTCCCGCTGCCCGAGGCCACGGCGATCAGCTATGCCGCGCCGTTGCTGATCGTGGTGTTCTCGGCCGTGCTGCTGCATGAACGCGTGCATGTCTTCCGGTGGAGCGCCGTGCTGATCGGGATGGTCGGGGTGTTGATCATCCTCTGGCCGCGGCTGACCGTCTTTTCCGGCGGGCCGGCTCTTGCCGATGCCGAAGCGGTCGGAGCGTTGGCCGCCGTTTGCGCCGCGATCTTC
This sequence comes from Devosia oryzisoli, assembly GCF_014837245.1. Taxonomy (GTDB): domain Bacteria; phylum Pseudomonadota; class Alphaproteobacteria; order Rhizobiales; family Devosiaceae; genus Devosia; species Devosia oryzisoli. Next base: position 451,021 of record NZ_JACYFU010000002.1, on the reverse strand, counting down.
TCCGCCTTCGCCATGCTGCAGGTGCGCGCCCTCGTTCAGACCGAGCGCAGCGAAACCATCGTCACCTATTTTTTCATCAGTGCCAGCATCCTCTCGCTGATGACCGCGCCCTGGGGCTGGGTGTGGCCGACGCCGGATCAAACCGCGCTGCTGATCGGCGCCGGCATTGCGGGCGGTATTGGGCAATTGCTGCTGACCTCGTGCTACCGCTATGCCGACATGTCGGTTATCGCGCCCTTCGAGTATGTTTCGCTGATCCTGACGATCGTCATCGGCTATGTGGTCTTTTCCGACATCCCCACCGGTCCGATGCTGATGGGTGCCGCGATCATCGTCGCGTCCGGGATCGCGGTGATTTTGCGGGAGCACATTCTGGGCCTCGACCGGTCGCGAGCCAAGCAAGCCAGTACGCCTTAGCCCCGCACGCGATAGGTCGACTGCACGAGACCCGATGGGAAAGCCCGGGTCTCCACGTGCTCGAGTGACAAGTCCTGCTCCAGCTTTCCGAATAGCGAGATGCCGTCTCCGATCAAGACCGGGATACGGCTGATCACCAGATCCTCGACAAGGCCCGCTCTGAGGAACGACTGGATCACAGCGCCGCCATCCACATAGACGCGGCGCCAGCCGCGGCCAGCAACCGCTGCCATTGCGTCCGCCGGCGTGGCCTCCATGATTTCCACCTTGTCGGCGATCTCCGCGGGCACGTCCGCCTGCTTGAGCGATCGGCTCAGCACCACGACCGGCCTGGAGTAGTACCAGGGCCGCATCTCCTTGATAGCGTCATAGGTTCCGCGCCCCATGACCACGCCGTCGACCCGCGCCATATGGGCCGCAAAGCCGTGGTCTTCGCCCGGGGTCGGGAAACCGGTCAGCCAGGCGATATCGTGGGTCTTGCGGGCGATGAACCCATCGAGGCTGGTTCCGATGAACACGTGGCCTGTCGTCATGCATCTTCCTCCCTGCGCCAGAAGGAAGGATGGATCGTCCGCGTGTCAGCGCGTGGCAGCAGGCGCTCAGCTGGCGACGGCCATTTCGGCCCAGCTCTGCCGCTTGCGGTAGATGGTGGACGGGCTGATTTGCAGAGCCGCTGCGGCCATGGAGATATTGCCGCCGAACGTCTCGATCGCGTCCTCGATGATGCGCTGCTCCTGCTGCCACATGGGCAGGACCTGCCGGCTGCGGTCCGGGCGAGGCGGTTCGACAGGGGAGGGGGCGGCGGCCTGCGATTCGATATCGGCGGCCATCAGCATGGTCGCATCGATTTCTTCGCCATCGAACATCACCACGATCCGGCGGATCAGGTTCTGCAGCTGGCGCACATTGCCCGGCCATTCCGCACCGGCCAGCACCTGTGCCGCATCGGCAGAAAAGCCGGCAAACTGCTTGTGCTCTTCGGCCGCATAGCGCGCGAGGAAATGACGGGCCAGGACCATGATGTCGGTGGGCCGTTGCCGCAGGGGTGGCAGATGGATCGGCAGCACGTGCAGCCGGTAGAACAGATCCTCCCGGAACAGCCGGTCGGCGATCATCTGCATGGGATTGCGATTGGTGGCGCAGATGACCCTGACGTCGACCTTGCGGGCGGCAACCTCACCGACGCGCGACACCATGCCGGTCTGGAGAAAGCGCAGGAGCTTGGACTGAAGGGAGAGGTCCATCTCCCCGATTTCGTCGAGAAAGAGCGTGCCGCCGTCGGCCAGTTCTGCTGCGCCCTTGCGGTCTTCGTGCGCACCGGTGAACGCTCCGCGCGTCACACCGAACAACTCGCTTTCCATGAGGTCGCGGGGAATGGCTGCGCAGTTGATGGCGACGAACCGCTTGTTCGATCGCGGCCCCTGCGCGTGCAACGCCTCGGCGCAGACGTCTTTTCCCGTGCCGCTTTCTCCGGTGATGAACACCGGCGCGGCGGAAGCCGCCACGCGCGAAATTTGCTCGTAGAGAAACTGCATGGCGCTTGAGGAGCCGACAAAGCCTGCAAAATCGGCCACTGCAGGCCCGGTGGCCGGCTCGGCTGCCAGGGCGCGCGAGCGCCCGTGCCGGTGGGCGAGTTCCCCGATCCGGGCAGCAAGGGCCTCGGGGGAGATGGGTTTGGAGACATAGTCATGCGCACCTGCGCGCATCGCCACGAGGGCGGTGCTCACGGAGGCGCCATCGGCAATGGCGAGAATGAGGGCGCCCTGGGCCAGTTTCACCAGCCGCAGAATCGCGTCCTCGATGCCCATGGCCAGGTCAGCCAGGCTCTCGAGGTCGGCGATGATGATATCGAATCGCTCGCGGCGCAGACGCTCGGCAGCGCTGCGGCCGCCCTCGACGACGACCACTTCGGGCGCAGTCAGCATGGCGCGACTCAGTGCGGCACCGGTCTGGCGGGCAGTCCGCTCCTCACGGTCGATCAGCAGAAGCTGCCCGCAAAGGACGGAATCGCTTGCTGGAAGTCTGGCCATGTGCGCTGCTGTCCGTTTCTTCGCCGGTTCGTGGTCCGTTTGCCACCCCGCAAGGAGGCCTGCGAATGGTGAGCGATTAGGGTAAATATTCCGTTCTTGCGGTCCTGCACCATTCCGGGCTTATGTCACCGCCATGCGACAGAAAGTGAATCAGGACGCCTTCCAGCCGATCGTCAAAGGTGTGGCTCAATCCGGTGTGCGGGTGGCCAACGAACGCGCGGTCATGACACTGCTGGCGGGCATTCCTGGCTGCTCCAACGCCGACATCGCGCGCATCACCGGGCTGGGACCTCAGACGACGGCGCGCATCCTGGCCGACCTCGAGGAGCGCAATCTCATCATTCGCGGAGAGGTGTTGCGTGGGCGGCGCGGCCAGCCGGCGACGCCTTATCGCCTCAACCCTACGGGCGCGTTCAGCCTCGGGATCGAGTTGGGCTGGCGGCATAGCGAAGTGGTTCTGTTCGCCATGTCGGGCGAAGTGCTTGCGAGCCGCCGTCGCGCCTATCCCTTTCCCGATCCGGCGACGATCGGCGCGGCGCTCCTGGAGGATGTCGCCATCCTGAGCTCCGGATTATCCGGCGAACAGCGCCAGCGGTTCATCGGCATCGGCCTGGCGACCCCCGGCACGTTCGGCCAGACATTGACGCGGATGGGGGCCACGGCGGACCAGATGCAGGCTTGGGCCGATCTCGACATGGCCGCTTACCTCGGCAGCAAGCTTGACCTGCCGGTTCACGAGGTCAACGACGGGAACGCCGCGGCCTGGGGTGAAATTGCCTTCCATGCCTCGCCCCGGCCAGCCGGCTTTGCCTATTTGCACGTGGGCACGTTCATCGGCGCAGGGCTCGTGGTGCAGGGCGTGCTCTGGGATGGCCCCACGGGAAATGCCGCCGACCTCGGATCGACCGTCGCCGTCGATAGCAACGGCAAGCCCACCTTTCCCCACCTCGCGGCCTCTGTTTTTGCGCTCTGCCAAAGGCTGGGAGCGGCCGGCATCAGGCCGGAAACGCCCGACCCCATGCAGTGGGACTGGCCCGCTCTCGAATCGGTGGTCGCGCCCTGGCTCGAAGACGCGGGGTATATCCTGGCGCAGACGGTCATGACCACGCGCGCCCTTGTCGAAGTGGACACGCTGGTCATTGGCGGCGACTTTCCGCACCCCATCCTTGCCCGGCTGATCGGCGCCATCCGCCAGAGCCTGCCGCTCTTGCCGCCGCTTGGGCATGGCCTGCCCGATATCAAGCCGGGGCAGTTGGGCCGCTCTGCCGCCGCCATCGGCGTGGCGCAGTTGGTGTTCTTCCACACCTTCTTCTCGCGCGCCTGGGAACTCTTCGAGTCCTGAACGGCGATTAGCGCGGGAGAGCGAAGCCCCGCCGCTTTTGCCGGCCCGGCGTCGATGCTATGACCAGACGAGCCGAATCCCCGGCGCATCGGAAGGGGCTCCAGGTCCGCCCGTGCAGGCACTCGTTTATTCCCTGATCGCACTCGCCTCCGTCGCCATGGGCGCACTGGCCTATTTTGCGCTCGTCTTCACGCCGGCCAATGCGGTCCTCGTGGCCGTGGTGTTCGGCTGCGCCAGCGTGGTGCTGATGGAACGACAATTGCGGGTACGCGCCGAAACCCGCCTCGAGCGTGCGATCGAGGAGCTGTCGCGGCTTCTGGCGACCGATGCGCAGGCCGGCCTGGTTCTCGGCCAGCGCATCAATGCGCTCACCGACCTCAAACCGGGTGAGCGGCTGGAAACGGTGGAAGCGGACATTTCCGTGCTCGGCACCGTCATTCGCCAGGTGGCAGAGGCGGTCGCGGACATGGAGGTGAAGGTCGAGAAAGCCGCCCAGGCGGCCGGTGGCTCCGACCGGCAGCCCAGCCGGTACGAGGTTTCGTATTCGCCCGCCTTCGATCGTGCCCCCCAGCACCTGCCCGAGCCGACAATCCCGCTGCCAATGCTCCGCAAGGCGCTGGCGGAAAACCGGCTGATCCATCACATCCAGCCCGTGGTGAAGCTGCCCCAGCGCCGGCCCGCCGGCTACGATCTCGTGCCGCGGCTCAAGCTCGAGGATGGCGATCTCGCCAACGCGCCGGACTTCATGCCGCGTCGTGGGGGCAGGGACGTCGTGGTGCAGATCGAGTCGAGTGGCCTTGTGGAGGCCGTCACGATCGGCCGCCGCGCTCGCGCGGGCGGTCAACAGGTGACCCTCTATATCCCTCTCTCCCGCGCGACCCTTTCGGACCCGCCGGCGCTGGAGCAATTGCTGGCCATCCTCGACGCCAATCGCGCCATTGCTTCCGGGCTGGTCTTCAAAGTCCCCGATGCCGAATGGCGTGGCATGACCACGCCAGAGCGGTCCACGGTTCAGGCCATCGCGCGCAAGGGCGCTGGATTTTCCCTCTCGGACATGGAGTCGCTTCGGATCGACGTGGCCGACCTCGCGGCGCTGGGCGTGCGATCGGTCCGGGTGGACGCGACGGCGTTTCTCTCCGCACCCGAGCGCTATACCGATTTCCACGTCACCGACATTGCGGCCTATCTCGCCCGCTTCGAGGTGGCACTGATGGCAACGGGAATTACCGGAGAGCGGCAGATCGTGGAATTCATCGACAGCGATATCCTGTTGGTTCAGGGGGATTACGTGGCCGCTCCCGGACCCGTCAGAAGCGATCTTGGTTTCGAACCCATGCGCTCGGTGGGCGCCCAACTGCGCCGAGCCGAGTCTTGAACTGATCCCTTCGGCTGGCCTTTTCTCTTGATCGGCCGGCCCAAACTGACGATAGAGCCACATCAGGCCCTCACCGCTGAAAGACCGCCATGTCTGCGCCCTTGCCAACCATTTCCGGTCTTTCCGATCTGTCGGGGCGCTATGACGCCGTGCTGAGCGATGTCTGGGGCGTTGTTCACAACGGCGTATCTGCCTTTCCCGAAGCGGTGGACGCGCTGCGCAAGTTCCGGCAGGCCGGAGGCCGGGCGGTGCTGATCACCAACGCGCCGCGCCCTTCGGGGCCGATCATCGCCATGCTCGATCGCCTGGGCGTGCCGCGCGACGCCTATGACGCGATCGTCTCGTCGGGCGATTGCACACGCTCCATGGTGGCAAAATATCGCGGTAAGGCGATCCACCATGTGGGCCCGCCCACCGCCGACGACGCTCTTTACGAAGGGCTCGACGTGCGGCGCAGCGGGCCCGAGGAAGCCGAGGCGGTCATCGTCACCGATCTCGACACCGATGATGATACGCCCGAAATGTATCGCGAACGCGCCAAGCTCTGGCTGTCTCGCAAACTGCCGATGATCTGCGCCAATCCCGACCGCGTGGTCGAGCACGGCGACAAGATCATCTATTGCGGGGGCGCACTGGGCGACCTCTATTCGGCCATGGGCGGCATGGTGCATATGGCCGGCAAGCCCTATCCGCCCATCTACGAGGAAGCCTATTATCTGGCCGAAAAGGCGGCCGGCGGCAGCATCGAGAAGTCGCGGGTTCTCGGGATTGGCGACAGCGTACGCACCGACGCTGCCGGGGCGGCGCAATTCGGCATCGACCTGCTGTTCATCACCGGCTCCATCCATGCCGCCGAACTCGACGCCTTCGGCAAACCCGATCCGCAGGCCATCGCCGACCTCGTGGCGCCCAGCCGTGCCCGCGTCGCCGGCTACCTGCCGCGCCTGTCGTGGTAGTGGGCTCGGCGCTGGAGGAGGGGAGGATCGTGGCGTGACCTTCACCCGCCTCTCCAACCTCGACCATTTCCCGCAGCATCTGCGCGGCGCCTTCGTTGCCATCGGCAATTTCGATGGTTTCCATCGGGGCCACCAGTCCATCCTTGCCGCCCTGCGCGAGGCGGCGCGGGACGCCGGCGCGCCGGCAATCGTGCTGACGTTCGAGCCGCACCCGCGGGACGTGTTCGCTCCGGCGCCCTTCATGTTCCGCCTGACGCAAGGCTCGGCCAAGGCGCAACTGGCCGAGGCGCTCGGCCTTGATGGCATCCTGGTCCTGCCGTTCGACAAGGCGTTTTCCCAGATCGAGGCGGAGACCTTCGTCGAGGAATTTCTCGTTGAGCGCATGCAGGTGCGCGGCGTCTTCATCGGCGCCGATTTCCACTTTGGCCGGCAGCGCCGCGGCACGCCACTGTTCCTGCAGGCAGAAGGGGAAAAGCGCGCCTTTGCCGTGACCATTCTCGATCTGATGGACGAAGGCGACGAGGTCATTTCCTCCTCGCGCATTCGCGCGGCCCTCTCCGAAGGCAGTGTCGCTGCAGCCAATCGACTGCTCGGCTACCACTGGTTCTTCGATGGGTGCGTCGTCAAGGGCGACCAGCGGGGCCGCGACCTCGGCTACCCGACGGCCAACACCCTGACGCCGACGGGCTTCCAGCTGGCGCAGGGGGTGTACGCCGTGCGGGCCCGCCTGGGCGACCGGCTGCTCGATGGCGTTGCCGCCTATGGCAAGCCGATGTTCGACAACCAGCGGCCGCCGTTCGAGACGCATCTGTTCGATTTTGACGAAGACATCTACGACCAGATCCTTCATGTGGCGCTGGTGGGCCACATCCGCGGCCAGGAAGTGTTCAACGGCCTGGACGAACTGATTGCCGCCATGGATCGCGATAGCCGGAAGGCGCGCGACATGATCGCCAAGGCCCGGCCGATCAGCGAGTTGGACCAGAAGCTGGGGTTCTTCCGGTAAGGGCCATTCCGCTCGAGGGGGAAAAGAGGAGGCGCAAATCACCCTTTGCCCCCGCTGCCCTTGCTTGCTACAACCCGCCGCAAAACTCCCTGAACCGATTGCCGACCCATGAACGACACCGCACAAGGCGCGACCGAAACCGATTATTCGTCGACGCTTTTCCTGCCGGAAACGAACTTCCCCATGCGCGCCGGGCTGCCCCAGCGTGAGCCGGACTGGCTCAAGCGCTGGGAAGACATGGACATTTACGCCCTGCAGCGCGAGCAAGCCAAGGACCGGCCGCTCTTTACCCTGCACGATGGCCCGCCCTACGCCAACGGCAACATCCATATCGGCCACGCGCTCAACAAGACCCTCAAGGACCTTGTGTCGCGCTCGATGCAGATGCTGGGCTACAATGCGGCTTATGTTCCGGGATGGGACTGCCACGGCCTGCCCATCGAGTGGAAGATCGAGGAGCAGTATCGCGCCAAGGGCAAGGACAAGAACGAGGTTCCGGTGGTGGAATTCCGCCAGGAATGCCGGACCTTCGCCGAGCAGTGGGTGGATATCCAGCGCGAGGAATTCAAGCGCCTCGGCGTGCTCGGCGAGTGGGACAACCCCTACCTCACCATGAGTTTCGACGCCGAAGCCCAAATCGCGCGCGAGCTGATGAAAGTCTCGATGTCCGGCCAGCTCTATCGCGGGTCCAAGCCCGTGATGTGGTCGGTGGTTGAACGCACTGCCCTCGCTGAAGCCGAGATCGAGTATCAGGACTATGAGAGCGATACGATCTGGGTGAAGTTTCCGGTCTCGCGCATCGCAGCTGTGGATGGCAGCGACACCGACGCGGTCATAGCGCATCGCGAGCATCTGACCGGTGCAAGTGTCGTCATCTGGACCACGACGCCCTGGACCATCCCCGCCAACCGGGCCATCTCGTTTTCGAGCCGCATCACCTACGGCCTGTTCGAGGTGACCGCCGCGCCCGCCGAAAACTGGGCCAAGGTCGGCGACAAGCTCATCATTGCCGACAAGCTGGCTGCCGAGGTGTTCGCCAAGGCCAAGGTCGAGGGCCACACCCGTCTGCAGGACGTGCCCGCTTCCGTGCTCGGCGCTCTGGCGGCGCATCATCCCCTGCGCGGCCTTGCGGGCGGATACGAATTTGACGTTCCCCTGCTCGATGGCGAACATGTCACGGATGATGCCGGCACCGGCTTCGTGCATACCGCGCCCGGTCACGGCCTCGACGACTTTGGCATCTGGATGGAATCGACCCGCCTGCTGCAGCAGCGCGGCATCGACCCTTCGATCCCCTATGTGGTCGACGACGGGGGCTTCTACACCAAGGATGCTCCGGGCTTCGAGGGGGCACGCGTCATCGACGACAACGGTAAAAAGGGCGACGCAAATCAGCGCGTCATCACCGCTCTGGCAGAGCGCGGCGCCATGGTCGCCCGCGGCCGCGTCAAGCACCAGTACCCCCATTCCTGGCGCTCCAAGAAGCCGGTGATCTACCGCAACACGCCGCAATGGTTCGTCTATATGGATCGGCCGATCGGGGCATCCCCCTCATCCGGCCCTGCGGGCCACCTTCTCCCCGAGGGGGAGAAGAATGCTCCCGCGCCCGCGAACACCTTGCGCACGCGTGCCCTCGCGGCCATCGACAAGACGCGCTTCTATCCGGCCACCGGCCAGAACCGCATCCGCGCCATGATTGCCGATCGGCCTGACTGGGTGCTGTCGCGCCAGCGCGCCTGGGGCGTGCCGATCACCGTTTTCGTCCACAAGGAAAGCGGCGAAATCCTCAAGGATGAGGCGGTGAACCACCGCATCGCCCAAAGCTTCGAGGAAGAAGGCGCCGACGCCTGGTACAAGCCCGGTGCGGCAGAGCGCTATCTGGGCGCGGACCGCAATCCCGACGACTACGAGATGGTGCGCGACGTGCTCGACGTCTGGTTCGATAGTGGCTCGACCCACGCCTTCGTGCTGCGCAACAAGCAGAAATGGCCGTATCTGAAGTTCCCGGCCTCGATGTATCTCGAAGGCTCGGACCAGCACCGCGGCTGGTTCCATTCCTCGCTGCTCGAAAGCTGCGCCACCAACGGCTACGCGCCCTATGATAGCGTTCTTACCCATGGCTTCACCATGGACGGCGAAGGCCGCAAGATGAGCAAGTCGCTGGGTAACGTCGTCGCCCCGCAGGAGATCATCAAGCAGTTCGGCGCCGATATCCTCCGGCTCTGGGTGGCCTCTTCCGACTATTCGGAGGATCTGCGGCTGGGCAAGGAAATCATCCAGACCACGGTCGACAGCTATCGCAAGCTGCGCAACACGCTGCGCTGGCTGCTCGGCAATCTGGCGCACTTCAAGGCCCACGATCTGGTCGACCCCGAGGACATGCCCGAGCTCGAGCGGCTGATGCTGCACCGGCTCGCCCAGCTCGATTCCGGCGTGCGCGCCGCCTACAAGGAATACGACTACCGCAAGGTGGTGACGCTGCTCACCAACTTCATGAATATCGAGCTCTCCGCGTTCTATTTCGATATCCGCAAGGACGCGCTCTATTGCGATCCGATCTCCTCAGTGCGCCGCCGCTCTGCACTGACGGTGCTCGATCATCTGTTTAACTGTCTGACGGCGTGGCTCGCACCCATCCTGGTGTTCACCATGGAAGAGTGCTGGCTTGAGCGGCATCCTGAGGACGGCTCGTCCGTGCACCTGCGCCTCTTCCCCGAGGTTCCGCCGAATTGGATCGACGACGGCCTGGCCCAGAAGTGGCAGTTGATCCGGGCCGTCCGTCGAGTGGTGACGGGGGCGCTGGAGATCGAGCGGCGGGAAAAGCGCATCGGCTCTTCGCTGGAGGCCGCTCCGCGCGTCTTCCTTGAGGATGCGCGCTACGCCGCGGCGCTCGATGGGCTCGACCTCGCCGACATCGCCATTACCTCCGCCATCAGTGTCGAGCAGGGTTCTGGCCCGGCCGACGCGTTCCGGCTCGAGGATGTTCCCGGCGTGGCCGTGGTGCCGGCGCTGGCCGAAGGGCGTCGCTGCGCCCGCTCGTGGAAGGTGTCGCCCGATGTGGGTTCGGATGCGGACTATCCCGATGTCACGGCACGCGACGCCCAGGCCTTGCGAGAACGAGCCGCTGCCGGCCTCTAAAGGGCAGTTTGGCCCGCATCCTTCCCTCATCTGGTGAGGGGAGGGTCACACAGGAACTTTTCGTGCAATCCCAGTCGCTCCGCAATCCAACCGTTCTGGCCTCCCTGATGGGCGCCGTCCTCGCCTTCGGGATCGACCGCGCCCAGAAGGGCTTCCATATCGCGGCCGAGTGCTTTGCCGTAGGGCAAGCGCTCTGCACGAGCTATCCCAGCTTCTACAATCCGATTTCCATGACGGGCTGGCGTGGTGGGGAGGTCGTGTCCGTCACGCCGTTCTTCGACTACGTGCTCGTCTGGAACACCGGCATCTCCTACGGCCTGCTCGACGGCCTGCCGGTGTGGTCGCTGGGCGTTGTCATGCTGGTGGCCGTGCTCGCCCTGGGGTGGTGGTGGGTGAAAAGCTCGACGCTGCTGGCCCGGCTGGGACTGGCGCTCTGCATAGGCGGGGCGCTGTCGAACGCCCTTGATCGCCTGATCTATGGCGCCGTCGCCGATTTCTTCCACTTCCACTGGGGCGCCTGGTCGTTCTACATCTTCAATATCGCCGATGTGGCAATCACGTTCGGGGTTATCCTGCTGCTGCTCGATATCCTCGGTCTCGGCCGGGCCCCGGCAACAAAAACAGCGGCCTGATGGCGGACAACACGTTGCTGCCAGAATCTGGTCTTAGGGCGCACAATGCGCTATAAGCGCGGCCGAAATCGTCAAGGATGGTTCATCTCCATGGGTTTGATTGCACAGCGCGCCGCAGTGTCGAAACTGGCTCTGGCCGCATTCGGTCTTCTGGCCGCGCTCTCGCTTTCGGCTTGCACGACAGTCGAAGGCACCAACGCCATGACCGATTTCGGGACGTTCGAGCGCGAGGTGATGAACACCACCGCGCGCGGCGTCGGTCTCATTCCCGGCGATGCTCCCAAGGAAGATCTGACGCAGGCGCGTGCGCCCCTCGTGCTGCCGCGCGACGCCAACAACCTGCCGGCTCCCAGCACGCAGGTCGCGGCGACGCAGTTGCCCGCCAACAGCGACCAGGTACGTGTGGATACGTCGCGGCTGAGCGAAGCCGACATCCAGCGCCTGCGCAACGCGCGCGTAGTCGATCTGCGCTCCATGGCTGGCCGGCCATTGACCGAGAGCGAGGCCAGGGCCCTGACCGCACGCATGACGGCGGCCGGCATGAACGTCAGCACATCGGGCAACCGGCCGCTGTATCTGCCGCCGGACGAGTATTTCACTCGCGTGGGCGACGCCAACCTCGTCTGCCGGGCGGCAAATGGCGACATCGTGCCGCTCAACGATGCCCGCTGCCCCGACGAAATCCGTCGTGCCCTGCGCAACCCTGGTCCAACTTCGGGCGCTCTGGTGAATAACCCTAATGCTCGACTGTCTGATACCGACGTCAAGCTCTAGACGACGCCACAGTTTTCTCTGCCGAAGAAGGCGGCCTTTCGGCCGCCTTCTTGTTCTCCGCGCCGCCCGCCCTGCGATCCCGCCGGGCATACCGGGTCCCGCATGTCAGAAAGTCCGCTCATGAGCGACACTCCAAAACAGCCTGAAGTCGCCGACCGCCTCGCCAAGGTCATTGCCCGCGCCGGTCTCTGCTCCCGTCGGGATGCCGAAGGCTGGATCAGCGACGGGCGGGTGTCCGTCAATGGCAAGAAGGTGTTGACGCCGGCCTTCAACGTCACCAGCCGCGACAAGATCGAGGTGGATGGCCTGCCCCTCGCTGCGCGCCAGGGCACGCGCGTCTGGCTCTACCACAAGCCGGCGGGTCTGGTGGTGACCGAAAAAGACCCCGAGGGACGTCCCACGATCTTTGAGGCGCTCGAGCAAAAGGGTCTTCCGCGTGTCCTGACGGTCGGGCGGCTGGACATCAATACCGAGGGGCTTCTGCTCCTCACCAATGATGGGGGGCTCAAGCGCGTCTTGGAGCTTCCCGCGACCGGCTGGCTGCGCCGCTACCGCGTGCGCGCCCACGGCACTGTCTCCCAGGCCCAGCTTGACCGGCTCAAGGAAGGCATCGAGGTCGAGGGGGTCAAATATGGACCGATCCAGGCGACCCTGGAGCGGGAGCAGGGCAGCAATGTCTGGCTGCTGCTCGGGCTGCGCGAGGGCAAAAACCGCGAGGTCAAGAATGTGCTCGGGGCTCTTGGGCTCGAGGTCAATCGGCTAATCCGCATTTCCTACGGTCCCTTCCAGCTCGGGGATCTGCCAGAGGGCGGCGTCGAGATGGTCAAGTCGCGCCTGTTGCGCGACCAATTGGGCAAGAAGCTTTCCGAGCAGGCCGGGGCGGATTTCGAAAGCGAGATGCCCGACACGCCGCCGCCCCGCGATGGTCGCCCGGTCCGTTCTCCCCGGGATCGCGACACCGGCTTCGCCCGTCGGCCAGCGCCCGTCGAGGGGCGCGGCGATCGCCCGGGCCCGCGGGGCGGTGACCGCTTCGATCAGCGTGATGCAAGGCCAGACCGCGGCAGCAGGAACCGTGAGGATGGGTTGCCCGTGCGGGCCCGCCGCGTCCATTTCGATGAAGATGGCCGCGCGCCCGAGGTCTTCACCGAAAAGCCCCAGGGGCGCGGACGCGGCGCCGAGCCGGCACGCGGCGCACCCCCGCGCGGGGCGCGCACGGACCATCAGGAGAGCCGCGGGAGCTTTGGCGATCGGCCACCGAGGCGCGATGGTGGCAAGCCCGCCCGTGGCGGATTTGGAGATCGCCCGGAGCGGAGTTTTGGGGACAAGCCGGCGCGCGGCGCGCGTCCTGAGCGCGGGTTTGCCGATCGCCCCAAGCGCAGTTTCGGCGACAAGCCCGCCCGCGGGGCGCGCCCGGAGCGCAGCTTCGAGGATCGTCCCAAGCGCGATTTCGGCGACCGGCCCAAGCGTGGCTTCGGCGATGCGGCGGCGCGCGGCCCACGGCCCGATCGCGGTGCGGATGAGCGTCCCAAGCGCGGCGGGAAGCCGGCCGACACGCGCAAGCCCTTTGCAAGGCGCGATGGCGATGCACCGCGAGGCGCCCGGCCCGAGGGTGGCAAGTCGTTCGGCAAGCCCTTCGCCAAGCCCGGCGGACCGCGTCCCCAGGGTGCTCGCCCCACTGGCGCTCGCCCGACCGGTGGCCGCCCAACTGCTGGCCGTCCTGCTGGTGCCCGCCCCACCGGCAGCCGGCCCACTGGTGCCCGCCCGACAGGTGGCCGGCCCACCGGGGGCCGCCCTCCCTCCGGACGTCCGGCAGGGCCTCGTAAACCCCGCAACGATCGTTGAGCCAGATGCGCATCGTTGCGGGAAAATTTCGGGGCAAGGCGCTGACGTCGCCTTCGGAGGGCGATATCCGCCCGACCTCGGACCGGGCGCGCGAGTCCATTTTCAACATTCTCGGCTCCCGGCTTGGACCGGTTCTCGAAGGCAAGCGGGTGCTTGATCTTTTCGCCGGCACCGGGGCGCTCGGGCTCGAGGCCTTGTCGCGCGGCGCTGCCCACGTCACGTTCGTTGAAACCGGTGCCGAGGCGCGAGGCCTGATCCGCGACCATATCGAAGCTTTCGGGGTCGCCGGCATCAGCAAGCTGCTGCGTCGCGATGCGACGGCCTTGGGCGCGCCGGGCACCTTTGGCCAGTTCGACCTCGTTTTCCTCGACCCGCCCTACCGTCAGGGGCTGGGCGAGAAGGCGCTGGCGGAAGTGGCGCGCCATGGCTGGCTTTCTCCCGGCGCCACGGTTGTCTGGGAAGAGGCCGCCGAGGCCGACATCACTGTGCCAGAGGGTTTTACGCTTGATGATGAACGGCGCTATGGCGCCGCCGCCGTGCGGTTCCTGACGTTCCCCTAAAAGCCTGAGCGGCGCTGCTGAACCTTCTTCCATGCCGTGGAGTTTCCCACCCACATTGGGGGACGTATTCCATGGCTGACGAGATCAGGACCGGTGGCTGCCTTTGCGGTGCCGTGCGCTACGAGGTGCGCGGGGAGCCGTTCAAATCAGGCCTCTGCCATTGCGCGGATTGCCGCAAGATCACCGGCAGCGCCTTTCTTGCCTATGCCGACTGGCGGGCTGACCAGTTCAGCTACGAGGGGCATGTGGAGACCTATGCCGGCCGCAGCTTTTGTCCCAGATGCGGCTCCCACACCTTCAACCTCAATGATGCCGGCGTCGAAATCCACCTCGGCACCCTGGATGACGCGCCCAGTGGCATTGCGCCGCAGGTGGAAGGCTGGTGCAAGCGGCGCGAGCCGTGGTTGCCGGCCATGCCGGGCCTGCCGATGTTCCCCGAGGATCCCTGAGGTCCGCTCGCTCAGGCGCCCAAACATGCGGCGCACCTGCCGCGGATTTCCATGGTCGTACGTCCGACCGTGAAGCCGGTGCTGCCGGCCCACGCCGCCAGGCGCTCCTCGATGACCGTGTCGGCGAATTCGTCCACCTTGCCGCAGCTTTCGCAGATGGCGAAGGCGATGAGGCCCTTGCGGTGGCAATGGGCGTCGGTACAGGCGACGAAGGCATTGAGCGATTCGAGACGATGCGCCAGGCCCCGTTCCACCAGCTTGTCGAGCGCGCGGTAGATCTGGAGGGGCGCCCGCAGCCCCTCGCTCCGGAGCTGGTCGAGGATGTCGTAGGCCGATAGGGGCGCGCCCGACCCGGTGAGGGCCCCCAGCACCAGCCCCTGATTGCGCGTCAGGTCCGCTGGAATGTCGCGGCTATGCCCCATGGTCCTGCCTCCTGCCAAACAGCCGCGCCGTGGGCACCGCCAGCGATACCAGGAAGATCGCAAGGGCCGCGACGACGATCGAGGGACCCGATGCGGTGTCCCAGGTTAGAGAGCCGAACAGCCCGGCGATTACCGCCACCGCGCCCAGGAACCCGGCAACCACGGCCATCATCTCCGGCGTGGCGCTCAGGCGCCGGGCCGTGGCGGCGGGAATGATCAGCAGCGAGGTGATCAGCAGGACCCCCACCAGCTTCATGGCGATGGCGATGACGCTGGCCATCAGCAGCATCAGGATGATGCGGCTCACTTCCGGGCGCAGCCCCTCAGCCTCGGCCAATTCCGGGCTCACCGTGGCCGCCAGCAATGGCCGCCAATTGATCGCCAACAGCGCGATAATGGCGATGCCGCCGCCATAGATGATGAAGATGTCCTGTTCCGAGACGGCAAGAATGTCGCCGAAGAGAAAGCCCATGAGGTCGATCCGCACCTGGGTCAGAAACCCTACCAGCACCAGGCCCACTGCCAGAGAGGAATGGCTCAATATGCCCAGAAGGGAATCGGTGGACAGGGTTGCCTGCCGCTGCAGCAGCAGCAGCGCGCCGGCCACCAGCGCGGCGACCAGAAACACACCCAGGGTCATGTTGATGGACAAGAGGATCGAGATGGCGACGCCCAACAGCGCCGAATGGGCCATGGTGTCGCCAAAATAAGCCATGCGCCGCCACACCACGAAACACCCCAGGGGACCCGTAACGGCGGCAAGCCCCGTACCGGCAATAATGGCGCGGGAGAAGAAGTCACCGAACATAAGCGAGAGGCTCCAACTGTCTGGTTCTATTGCGCATGGTGGTGCCCGGCGTGGCTGTGGGTGTGCTCGGCGCCGACAACGCAGCCGTCCTCGTGGTGTTCGTGATCGTGGTGATGCTCGTAGAGAGCCAGCGCCGATTCGGCCCGGTCGCCGAAGAGGTGCAGGTATTCCGGGCTGGACTTGACCGCGCTTGGCGTGCCGCGGCAACACACATGGCCATTCAGGCAGATGACGGTGTCGGTCTCGGCCATCACCACGTGCAGGTCGTGCGAGATCATCAGGATGCCGGCATTGGTGGCGTCGCGAATCTGCCGGATCAGCCGGTAAAGGGCGGCCTCGCCCGAAAAATCGACACCCTGCACCGGCTCGTCGAGGACCAGGAAATCGGGCTTCCTGATCATCGCGCGCGCGAACAGGACGCGCTGGAACTCGCCCCCCGAAAGCTCCTGGACCGCCGCCTTGCGCAGCCGGAGGGCGCCAACAGCCTCCAGCGCTTCCGTGATCTCCCGGGCGGAAAAGCGGCCGGTCAGCGTCATCAGACGCTCCACCGTCAGGGGCAGGGTCCAGTCGATGGCGAGCTTCTGCGGCACATAGCCGATCGTCAAACCGGGCCGTCGCGTTACGCGGCCGCTGGTGGGCTTGAGGACGCCCGTGGCCATTTTTGCGGTGGTCGATTTTCCCGAGCCGTTCGGACCGATCAGGGTCACGATCTCGCCGCGCCGGATGGCCAGGTCGACGCCCTCCACCAGCACGCGGCCACCGCGCCGCACGCCGGCGTTCTCGAGCGTGATCAGGGCGTCCTTCATTCCGGTGTCCTGCATCGGACCTGTTCCATCATGTGCTGTCCTCTTGACGAGTTTGATTACGTTATAGCATAACGCCGCGGCAAGTGTAATAAGATAACATATCAGCCCTGCTGCACCGATCCTGAAGAGGCCCGATCATGATCCGTCTTCTCCCGCTCGCCACTCTCGCCAGCCTGCTCCTGTCGAATGCCACCTGGGCGGCGCCCAATGTCGTGGCCTCGATCAAGCCGATCCACTCCCTGGTCGCGGCCGTCATGCAGGGGGTGGCCGAGCCGACCCTGATTGTCAAAGGTGCCGCCTCGCCGCACACCTATGCCCTGAGGCCGTCCGACGCCTCGGCCCTGGAAGCGGCAGACATCGTGTTCTGGACCGGCTCGAGCCTCGAATTGTTCCTCGCGGACGCTCTGGACACCTTGGCGCCGGACGCTACCAAGGTCGAACTCACCGAGGCGCCTGGTGTGGAACTGCTGGCGCCGCGCGAGAGCGGGGCGTTTGAAGTGGACACGGAAGACCATGGCCATGCCCATGGCGAGGAGATCGACCCTCACTTCTTCCTCGATCCCCAAAACGCCAAGCTCATGGTCAGCCACATCGCTGGCGTGCTGGCCGAGGCCGATCCGGACAATGCCGCCCGCTACCAAGCCAATGCCGAAACCGAGCGGTCGGCGCTCGATGCGCTAAGCGGCGACATTGCGGCGCGGCTCGAGACCGTCAAGGACAAGCCCTTTGTCGTCTTCCACGATGCCTACCAGTATTTCGAGAAGCGCTTTGATCTGGCCGTCGCGGGCAGCATCACGCTTTCGCCCGACGCCATGCCCGGCGCGGCAGGCATCGATGCGCTCCGCGCCAAGGTGAGCGAGCTCGGCGCCAGCTGCGTTTTCGCCGAGCCCAATTTCAAGCCCACGATCGTCGACGCGATCATCGAGGGAACCAGCGCCAAGGCCGGCGTGCTCGATCCTGAGGGTAGCACGCTCCCGGAGGGCGTCGAGCTCTACCCCACCCTCATGCGCGATCTGGCGAACAATATTGTCGATTGCCTGAGTTGACCGGGAGGCCCGTGGCCGGCGCTATTTGATCGGGCCCTTGAAGATGAAGAACGCTCCGAGCGCGATGAAGCCGAACCCGACGCCATGGTTCCAAGTGAGTTTTTCGCCAAGGTAGAACACCGCGAAGAGCGCAAAGACGCCGAGCGAGATGACTTCCTGGATGGTCTTGAGTTCGGCGGCCGAATAGACGGCGCTGCCGATGCGGTTGGCCGGCACCGCCAGCCAGTATTCGAAGAACGCCAGCCCCCAGCTGATCAGCACGATGACCCAGAGCACGCCGTTGTGTACCTTGAGGTGCCAGTACCAGGCGAAGGTCATGAACAGGTTCGACGCGATCAGCAGGCCGATCGGCGCAAGGGACGGGATATTGAAACCCATGGAGCACCCAAGAAGCAGAGCCGGAACGACCGGCCGCGTCTTCTAGCACTCCCGCTGCTTTTCGAAAGGGTGATTTCAGAGCTTACCGCAGGTGCTTGGTCGGCTGCTCGAGCGAAAAGATCTCATCGCTGACATCGTCGATCTTCTTGCGCACCAGGGCCTGCGCATCATAGAGGCCGCGATTGTAGAAATAGGCGCCCATCTTGTCCGCGAAAAACTGCATCAGCATTTCCGCCG
Organism: Devosia oryzisoli; assembly: GCF_014837245.1. GTDB lineage: Bacteria > Pseudomonadota > Alphaproteobacteria > Rhizobiales > Devosiaceae > Devosia > Devosia oryzisoli. The sequence continues at coordinate 432,803 of NZ_JACYFU010000002.1, read as the reverse complement.
GAATGGCCCCGATCGACTGGTCCAGCTCCTCCCGGAAATAGTCCTGGATGTCACCCACAATCGCCTTGGTTTCCTCGCGGCTGAAGGTGATGGGTTTCATGGGATAGGCCTCCTTTGCACGTGCCGTGATACGCTGAGTCGCCGATTGCCGGCCAACCTGGCTTGAGACACAATGCCGTTCTCGCCGGTCGGAGGCCACCTATGCTCGCCCGTTTCTTCGTTCCTGCATTTGCGGCTGTGCTGCTGCTGACTATGCCAGCTGCTGCCAAGGAAAAGACCAAGGCCAGCCAGGTCACCTGCGAGGGGGTCTTTGGCCCCGAAAGTTCCGAGGCGCTGGTCAAGCAGACCTTTGGCCCTGACAACGTGGTCACCGGCATGGTGGACGGCCCCGAGGGGATGCAGATGCTGGCCACCACGGTGTTCCCTGATGACCCGCAGCGAACCATGCGCTTTGGCTGGTGGGACGAAGATGCCCGGAGCGGCCTCTCCTATGTCGACCTTGCGCCGAGCCAGATTGCGCCCGGTGGCGTTCGCATCGGGCAGACGGTGGCTGAAGTGGAGGCTCTCAATGGCGCTCCCTTCACCATTGGCGGTTTCTGGTGGGACTACGGAGGGTACGCCAATATCGAGAACGGGAATCTGGCCCATACCGACGATAAAACCTGCTGGGTGTCGATCCGCTTCTCGCCCGCCGACGACTATTCTTCGGATATCGACGCCACCCCGGTTTCGGGTGAAGTGCAGGTGCCCTCGGGTGAAGCTCTGCTCGAAATGCTCGATGTTCGCGTTGCCGTTGTCAGCGTCTCCTGGCCTGCTCCCGAAGGGTACGGCGAGGATCACGGGCAACCCGCCGATTGACCGCGGCCAATGCCGGGCGTAACACTGGTCGTGGTTGGTTCCCTGCGTCCGCAACGACAAGGGGATCAAAAGGGAACATGGTGAGGCGTACCCATCAGGGACCGAATCCGTGGCTGCCCCCGCAACTGTAAGCGGTGAGTGTTCTCGATACGCCACTGATGCCCTTCCGGCATCGGGAAGGCCGGGAACGACGATGACCCGTGAGCCAGGAGACCTGCCAACCACCGGTTGATCACTCACTGTCGGTGGGACAGATGGAGGGCAAGATGATCACGCCATCAGGCTAGATCCGTATCGGGATCAGTCCCCCTGCGCCGTGCCGCGAAAGCCGCCTGCGCCCAGACCCCCTTACCCATTTTACGGATCGCAAAAATGCATATCGCGCCAGACCTGGTTTCCCCTGAAAAACTGCTCCTCGCCTACGGTACGGCTGCCGCCGCCGGCGCCATGACCGTCAAGTTTGCGCTGGACAGCGTCCGCGAACGCGGCGTCGTGTCTCTCTTCACCCGCGCCGGCCTCTCCACGGCCGCTGTCTTCTGCTTTTTCCAGGTGTTCCCGCACTATCCGGTGGGCGTGAGCGAAGTCCACCTGATCCTCGGCTCGACGCTGCTCTTGATCTTCGGCGCCGCACCGGCCGCCTTCGGCCTGGCGCTGGGTCTGCTGCTGCAGGGGCTGTTCTTTGCGCCGTTCGACCTGCCGCAGTTCTTTGCCAATGTGACGACCCTGATCGCGCCGCTGCTGGCCATCAAGTTCCTCGCCGACCGGATCATCCGGCGCGACACCGCCTATGTGGACCTGCGCTACAGCCAGGCCTTGGCGCTCTCGGCAACCTATCAGGGGGGCGTCGTGCTCTGGGTCGCGTTCTGGGCCCTCTACGGCCAGGGCTTTGCAGCCGGCAACATCGCCTCCGTTGCGAGCTTCGGCGGCGCCTACATGCTGGTCGTCCTGGCCGAGCCGCTGATCGACCTGGCGGTGCTGGCTGGCGCGAAGACCGTCCGGGGCCTGGCCAAGACCGGCCTCGTCACGCCCCGCCTCTTCGCCTGATCCCTGTACACTGAACCAACCGGCGCGCCTTCCCCTTTGGGGAGGGCCCGCAGCGCTTGGAGGACCCGTTTTCATGACGACCAAAATTCCGACCACCGTCATCACCGGCTTTCTCGGCGCCGGAAAGACCACGCTGGTGCGCCACATGCTGGCCCACGCGCCCAAGGGCAAGCGCATCGCGCTCATCATCAACGAGTTCGGCGATCTGGGCGTCGACAAGGATATTCTGGCCGGCTGTGGCGATGAGACTTGCCGCGAGGAGGACATGGTCGAACTGTCCAATGGCTGCATCTGCTGCACGGTGGCCGACGAGTTCATCCCGACCATGCAGGCGCTGCTCGCGCGCGAGGAAAAATTCGATCACATCGTGATCGAGACCTCGGGCCTCGCCCTGCCGCAGCCGCTGATCCGGGCGTTCAACTGGCCCGAAATCAAGGCGCAGGTGACTATTGATGGCGTGGTCACGGTGGCCGATGCCGCAGCCCTTGCGGAGGGCCGTTTCGCCTCCGATGAAGCCGCCGTCGATGTGCAACGCCGCCAGGACGAAATGCTGGACCACGAAACGCCGCTGGGCGAACTGTTCGAGGATCAACTCTCGGCGGCCGACATGGTGATCCTCAACAAGACCGACCTCGTGGATGCCCAGACGCTCGAGACTGTCGAGAAGAACATCCGGGCCGAACTGCGCCCCGGCGTCGGCATCGTCCGGGCTGCCAACGGTCATGTCGATGTTGCGGCGCTGCTCGGCATGGGCATGGAGTCCGAAGGCGACATCGCCAATCGGCCCAGCCATCATGAACTCCAGCATGGCGGGGAAACGCACGAGCATGACGATTTCGACAGTTTTTCGCTGACCCTGCCCAGCATCCAGGGCAAGGACCATCTGCTGGCGACGATCGAGCAGACCATCAAGACGCACGACGTGTTGCGCCTCAAGGGCTTTGCCGACGTTCCGGGCGCCGCCGCGCGCCTCGCCATCCAGGCGGTTGGCCCGCGGGTCACCGCCTATTTCGACCGCCCGTGGAAGCCGGGTGAAAGGCGCGAGACGGCCCTCGTCGTCATCGGCGAACAACCGCTGGATCGCGAAGCGATCACACAGAGCCTGCAGGCGGCGGCATAGTGCGCCCCGCGGCGCCTGGGCATCCACCGGCGCCCACCTCCCCCTGGACGGGGGAGGCCGGGAGGGGGTGTGCCACGCATTCGATTTGTAGGCCTCGCAACACCCCACCCCATCCCTCCCCGTCAAGGGGAGGGGGCCGCATCGCGGGCGCGGGGAAATCCAGTTTCGTCCCGAGACCTTTCTGATGCACCTGCTTTCTGCCCAGGCTGGCGCGATCCAGCAGGAGGGCGAGGCGATCGACCTTGCCCAGTCTCCCGGCGCGCATGTCTTTGCGTCGTCCGCCGACAGCGAACTGGCCATGCTCGCCGCCGCGGCGGACCGGGCAGGGGAAGAGGGACTGCGCCTGGCCAACACGCTGCGTCTGTCGAATAACCTGTCGGTGGATATGTGGCTCGAAAAGACCGTGGTGCACGCCCGGCTTGTCGTGCTCCGCCTCATCGGCGGCGCGGCCTACTTTCAGTATGGCGTCGACGAACTCACCGCCCTCTGCGCCAACCGCCGCATCCCGCTGATCCTGCTGCCCGGGGACGCTCACCCCGATCCCATTCTGCAGTCGCGCTCCACGGTCCACCCCGACGACTGGGCGGCGCTGCACCGCCTCTTCATCGCCGGCGGCCCGGAGAACGCGGACGCCATCCTCACCGCGTTTGAGACTCTCGCGGGCCCGGCGGAGACCGGTGTGGGGGTGCTTAGGGCGCTCGAGCCGCAGGCTTTTCCACGCTTCGGACTCTGGCACCCGCTGAAGGGGATGACCGAGGAGGCCGAACTCAGGGCGGTTCATCACGAAACGCTCGATCACGAGCGGCCCTGGAGCCACGTCCCCATCCTCTTTTACCGAGCCGCGCTCGAAGGTGCCGGCACGGCCACGCTAGAGGCGCTGATTTCCGGGCTCGAGCACTGCGGGCTGGCGCCGGTCCCGGTTGTCGTATCCTCGCTCAAGGATGCGGAGAACGTCCGCTTCGTGCAGCAGGTGCTAAAGACATTCCCGCCGTCTGCGATCTTCAATCTCACCGCCTTTGCGCTCGGTGTCGCTGATCTCGACGCGGCGAAGAACCCTTTCGCAGGCACCGATGCGCCAGTCATCCAACTGATCCAGTCCGGGCGCTCGGAGGCTCAGTGGCAGGCCGATCCGCAGGGGCTGTCGGCCAAGGACATGGCGATGTACCTCGTCATGCCGGAAGTCGATGGCCGCATCGGCGGGCTTCTGGTCGGCCACAAGGCGGATTCGGTCTGGCACCACCGGACCCAGTGCCCCCTCAGCGCCTATGGGCCCGACCACGGGGGCATCCGCCGTGCCGTCGACCTCGCCTTCAACTGGACCCGCCTCCGCGCCACACCCCGTGCCGACCGCCGCGTTGCCCTGATCCTCGCCAACTACCCCATTCGCGACGGGCGGCTCGCCAACGGCGTGGGTTACGACGCGCCGGAGAGCACCGTCCGCATGCTGATGGCGCTGGAGACGGCGGGGTATGGGCTGGCTCAAGGGGGGAGGGAGGCGATACCGATGGCCTTCGGCAGTGCCGACCTCATTGCCCTCCTGCAGTCGGGGCCGACCAACGCGCAGCCGCAGCGGGGGCAATCGGGTGCTGTCCTGCCGCTGGCGCGATACGCCGAACTCTTCGCCGCGTTGCCCGGGGAAATTCGTACCACCGTCACCGCGCGCTGGGGTGATCCGGCGACCGATCCGTTCGTGCGCGAGGACGCATTCCACCTGCCTGCCCACCGCCTGGGCAATATCGTGGTCATGCTCCAGCCGGCGCGCGGGTATCACCTCGACGAGACCGCAAGCTACCATGACCCGGCGCTGGTGCCGCCCCACGCCTATATCGCGGCCTATCTCTGGCTGCGGCACGAGTTCGATGCGCACGCCATGGTGCACAACGGCAAGCACGGGACGCTCGAATGGCTTCCGGGCAAGTCCGCAGCGCTGGACGCCGACTGCTATCCTGATGCCCTGTGGGCGCAGTTGCCTCACCTTTACCCCTTCATCGTCAACGACCCGGGGGAGGGGACGCAGGCCAAGCGGCGTGCCGGCGCCGTCATCATCGACCACCTCGTGCCCCCGCTCACCCGCGCCGAAACCTACGGGCCGCTCAAGGACCTCGAGGCGCTGCTCGACGAATATTACGCCGCCTCCGGCATGGATCGCCGCCGTATGGCCGATCTCAAGCGTCGCATTCTCGACTTTACCCGCGACAGCCGTCTCGACGCCGACATCGGCCTGCCAGAAGACGAAACCGCGGCCCTGATCAAGATCGACAACTTCCTGTGCGATCTCAAGGAAGCGCAGATCCGCGACGGCCTGCACGTCTTCGGCCAGTCTCCGACGGGTAGCCTCGAACGCGATCTCACGGTTGCCCTTGCCCGTGTGCCCCGCGGCGACAGCCCGGAGGAGGGTTCTCTCATCCGTGCCTTCGCCGACGACCTGAAACTCGGCTTCGATCCGCTGACCGCCAAGCTGGGCGAGCCCTGGACCGGACCGCAAATATCCGCACCTGCGGCGAAGGGGGGCGCGAGCCCCACGTGCAGAACCGCCGGCCAGATCGTCGAATACCTCGAATCCCTTGCCGCGGAACTCGTCGAGGGCAAGCTGGCGCCCGATCCGGCCTGGACCGCGACCCGCGCCGTTCTGGCCGCCGTCGACAGCCTCATTCGGCCGCGCCTGGCTGCTTCCGGTCCTGCCGAGATGCAGGCGTTCCTCGATGGTCTCGATGGCAAGTTCATCATCCCGGGCCCTTCCGGCGCCCCGTCGCGCGGCCGCCTCGATGTGCTGCCCACCGGCCGCAACTTCTTTTCGGTCGACGCGCGGGCCGTCCCTACACCAAGCGCGTGGGAACTGGGCCGGAAGTCTGCGGAAAGCCTGGTTTTGCGCCACCTTCAGGACCACGGGGTTCATCTTCGGGCGGTGGCGCTGTCGGTCTGGGGCACGGCAAACATGCGCACCGGGGGCGACGACATTGCCCAGGCGATGGCTCTGATCGGCATGCGCCCGACCTGGGACCCGGGCTCTCTCCGCGTCTCGGGGTACGAGATCATCCCGCTGGCCAGGCTCGGCCGCCCGCGGGTCGATGTCACCCTGCGCATTTCCGGGTTCTTCCGCGACGCCTTTCCGGCCCAGATCGCGCTGTTCGATCGGGCCGTGCGTGCTGTCGGTGCCCTGGACGAGCCGGAGGAAGATAATCCGATTGCCGCGCGCATGCGCGCCGAGGCCCTCGGCCTCATCGCCGCCGGCGCCTCGCAGGAGGAAGCGGCGGAGCAGGCCGGCGCCCGCATCTTCGGCTCCAAGCCGGGGGCCTACGGCGCCGGCCTCGGCCAACTCATCGACAACGGCAATTGGTCCGGCAAGGCCGACCTTGCAGCCCAGTTCCTCGATTGGGGCCAGTACGCCTATGGCGCCAAGGCCGCCGGCACGCCGATGCAGGATCGGTTCCGCGCCCGCCTGAGCGAGATCGAGGCAGTGGTGCACAATCAGGACAATCGCGAGCACGACCTGCTTGATAGCGACAATTACTATCAGTTCGAGGGTGGCCTCTCCGCCGCCGCCGAAATCCTCTCCGGCCACAAACCGGCCGCCTACCACAATGATCATTCCCGCCCGGAAACGCCGAAAATCCGAACGCTGGACGAAGAGATCAGCCACGTCATGCGCTCCCGCGTGGTTAATCCCAAGTGGATCGGCGGTATGATGCGCCACGGCTATCGCGGCGCCTTCGAAATCATCGCCACCGTCGATTTCATGTTCGCCTTTGCGGCCACCACCGGCGCGGTGAAGACCCATCACTTCGACCTGGCGTTCGATGCCTTCGTCGAAGATGACACGGTGCGCGAATGGCTGAGGGAGGCAAACCGCTTCGGCTATGACGAGCTGCTCGCCAAATTCAACGAAGCGCGCCAGCGCGGTCTCTGGTCCCCGCGCTCCAATTCCGCCTATGCTTTTCTCGAGGAGACTGCGTGATGACCGACAAGCCGGTGAAGAAGACCGACCTCATGACCGAGGCGGAGCGCGATGCCTACCACGCCGAGAAGATGAGGAAGAAGAAGGCGGCGCGCGACAAGATCCTCGCCACCAAGACTGAGGAGAAGGGCCTCCTCATCGTTCACACCGGCAAGGGCAAGGGCAAATCCACCGCCGCCTTCGGCATGGTGTTCCGCGCGCTCGGCAACGGCATGCGCGTGGGGGTGGTGCAGTTCGTCAAGGGCGTTTGGGACACCGGGGAGCGCACCGTGCTCGACAAGTTTCCCGATCAGGTCACCATCAACGCCATGGGCGAAGGCTTCACCTGGGATGTTGCCGACCGGCAGCGCGACCTCGCCGCCGCCCGCAACGCCTGGGACCAGGCCAAGGCGCTGATCGAGGACCCCGCTTATGACATGGTGCTGCTCGACGAGCTCAACATCTGCCTGCGCTACGATTACCTGCCGCTCGATGAGGTGGTGGACACCCTGCGCAACAAGCCCGAGGGCAAGCACGTCATCGTCACCGGCCGCAACGCCAAGGATGAACTGATCGAGATCGCCGACCTAGTCACGGAAATGACCGAGATCAAGCACCACTTCCGGGCCGGGGTGAAGGCGCAGAAGGGCATCGAATTTTAGCGGTCGGCCCTCTCAGCACCCTGTGGCATGGAGCGACGGCACCAGTTTCTCGATCACGGGGTCAACCGTCACCCGGTCGGCCTGCGAATACTCGAGCCGGAAAGCAGCGTAGGTGCCCGGCGCGCAGAGCGCGATCAGCCGCTGGTACAGCACCCGCCCGCCGCTGGTGCCGGACCAGCTTGCCCAGGTGGGCGTGCTCGCCTGATAGCTGATGCCCCAGCCCGCGGCCTCGTCCTGCCTGATGCTCCAACCGGCAAAGCCCGAAAAGTCAGGCTGTCCGGTAATAAACCCACCCCATACGGCAAGCTCTGTCGGGCGGCCGGCCGCCACGAAGCGCTGCCCGTCGCCATTGTCGCTCTCTCCTTGCCCCTCCAGCCCCTCGGGCACGGAGATCGCGTAGCCGAAGCGCGCATTCACGTAGGCTTCGCTGGCCCAGGTGGGCAGCGCGAGCAGGGCGATGGCGAGAGCGATGAGGAAGCGCATGTGACGAATCTGCCTGCTCCGCGTGGCGCATGCAAGCGCCTGATCAGACGACGACGATCCCGGAATGCTTCGCCTTGTTCTCCGGCTCGACATGAATGGTGATCTGCACGTCCTTGACCGCCTCGCGCAGCTTGGCCTCGATGCTGTCGCAGATGGCATGGGCGTCATCGACGCTCATGGCGCCAGGGACCACCAGATGGAAGTCGATGAAGGTCAGCTTGCCCGCCTGCCGCGTGCGGATGTCATGGGCTTCGATGGCGCCCTCGGCATTGGCCGAAATGACCTCCCGGATCAGCTTCTGGGTATCGACGGGCACGGCCACATCCATCAGTCCCCCGACGCTCTCGCGGATCACGCCCCAACCTGACCAGAGGATGTTGAGGGCGACGAGGGCGGCAAGGATCGCGTCGAGTTGCGCCCAGCCCGTCAGATAGACAAGGCCCAGCCCGGCCAGAACGCCGATGGTGGACACCACGTCCGTCATCAGGTGCCGGCCGTCGGCCTCGAGCGAAGGCGATCTGGCCTTGCGGCCCTGCGTCTTGAGCACGTTCGCCCAGACGAAGTTGATCACCGTCGCCGCCACGCTGATGGCGAGCCCCTCCATCGGCGCATTCGGCACGCGGGGCTCGAGAAACCCGTAGAAGGCCTCGCGCAGGATCAGGATCGCTGCCACGATAATCATGACGCCCACCACCACGGCCGAAAAATACTCGGCCTTGTGGTAGCCATAGGGCAGGGCCGCATCGGCGGGGCGGCGCGCCAATCGCACTGCCACCAGCGCGGTGATGGCGGTGACCACGTTGACGATGGATTCGAGGGCATCGGAGTAGAGCGCGACCGAACCGGTGAACCACCAGGCGGCCACCTTGAGGCCAAGCACGGCGATTCCGACAAAGAGGCTCGCCGTGGCGATGGTCAGTGTCCGGTCGGCGGTCATGAGGCTTGCTCCAAGGGCTGAGCGACGGCCTTAGCGGCTTCTGCGGCCGCGGGCAAGTCCTTGTATTTGCGAACGATTTTCAGAAGCATTTGGGTAGGTCGCGGCCGCGGGACAAGCCCTTGATTGACCAAGCTGTTCTCCCCTTCTAGAACGGACCCATTGCGCAGCGTTCCCGTGATGGAACTGAAACAGAGCCTGGTGCGGTCGACCAAAAGCGGGACCAAGTCCGGGGCTGCTCGGTTTTGAGTGATGCTGCCTCGTCGTTCAGCGAGGCTGGAAATGACCGTTTTGCCTTCCGGCCCCGAAGAGGGTCATGCGTCTGTTGCCGGCATCGTCGTGGGCCTGGGCGCCCGTGCCGCCGCCACCGCCGAAGAAGTCCTCGATCTGATCGATTGCTGCCTGGCCGAAGCGGGTGCCGATCGGGCTCGCATACTCGGCTGCGTGACGGCAGAGATACGCGCCCGGCATCCAGCCCTCAACGCGGCCGCGGCAGCGCTCAATGTCCCTTTGAGAGCCGTGGACGTCACGGCAGCACCGAACGATGTGCCCAATCCTTCAGAGCGGGTTTTTCGGGGCATTGGGGTGACCTCCGTGGCCGAGGCCGCCGCGCTCCGGTCTGGCCCCTTGCTGCTCGAAAAGCGGAAATCGGCTAACGCCACCTGTGCGCTGTCGCTGGCCCTCTATCAGGCGGAGAGCACGGTGAGCGCGGCCTCCACGCTCTCCACTTCGGGCGCCGACGCGTAATGGGGACGGGCCAGCATGATGGTTGTCACGCCCAGCGCGTTCGCCGCCTCGAGCTTGGCCGCGGTCTGCCCGCCCCCCGAATTCTTGGCGACGAGATGGGTGATGGCGCAATCGCGCATCAAGGCCAGTTCCTTAGCCAGGTCGTAGGGGGGCCTGCTGACCAGCAATCGCGCATGGTCGGGCAGGGTGAGAACGGGTTTTTCGATGACGCGGATCACGAAGCGGCAGTCGGATCGTTGGAGATAGGTTTGGAGGTCCGCGTGCCCGGTGGTCAGCAGCACGCTTGCACCCGCCGGCAACGCGGTGGCGGCCTCATCGGCACCGGCCACGTCGAGCCACACCGCATCCCGAGCCGGGGTCCAGGGCGGGCGCATCAGCCGCAGCAGCGGGACGCCGGTGCTTTGCGCGGCCTCGATAGCATTGCGCGATATCGCTGCGGCATAAGGATGGGTCGCATCCACCAGATGCGTGAAGCTGTTTTCTTGCAGGTACCGCGCCAATCCGGCTGCGCCGCCGAAGCCTCCCACCCTGACCGCGCCTGGAGGGTGGATGGGCGCCTGCGTCCGGCCCGCGAGCGAACTGGTCACGTCAAAGCCGAGGCCGATCAGCCCAGCGGCCAGGGATCGCGCCTCCGCCGTGCCGCCAAGAATAAGAATGGACTTTGGTTGCCCGGCCTGTCGCGTCACCATGCTGTTGCTTTAGGCCGATCCAAAACCTCGTCAAGGTGCCTGCGCCATGACTGACCGGCACTTTGCAGCCCTCGATGACGCGGACTTCCCCACCTTCGCTCCCGGAACGGTCTGGCTGGTCGGCGCTGGACCCGGAGGGCCGGGGCTCCTGACCCTGCTGGCCTATCGGGCCCTGGGTGAGGCCGATGTCGTGGTGCACGATGCGCTGGTATCACCCGCCATTCTCGATCTCGCGCCGGCCCATGTCGAACGCATCCATGCCGGCAAGCGCGGCGGCAAACCCTCGCCGAAGCAGGCCGACATCACCATCCGCCTCATCGACCTGGCGCGTGCGGGAAAGAAGGTGCTGCGCCTCAAGGGCGGCGACCCGTTCATGTTCGGCCGGGGTGGCGAAGAGGCGGGCGAGCTTTCCCGCGCCGGCATTCCGTTCCGCATCGTGCCCGGCATTTCCTCGGGCCTTGGGGGCCTCGCCTATGCGGGTCTGCCGGTGACCCACCGCGACACCAACCACACAGTGCTTTTTCTCACTGGACACGACGAGACCGGCACCGTGCCCAGCGCCGTCGACTGGCCCGCCGTCTCGGCCGCCGCGCCGGTGCTGGTCATGTTCATGGCGGTCAAGCACCTGCCGATCATTGCGGAGCGCCTGCGGGCTGCCGGCCGGCCGCAGCACGAGCCGGTGACGATCGTCAGCCACGCGGCCACGCCAGGCCAGTCGGTGATCGAGACCACCCTGGAGCGCGTGGCATTGCTTGAGGACGTGCCGACGCCGGCCATCATCGTCGTCGGGCCGGTCGATGCGCATCGGGCCAACCTGGACTGGTATCGGGCGGAGCTGCGGAGCCACGTCTTTGGCTAGGGGCCTCGTGATCGCGGCGCCGCGTTCGGGCTCTGGCAAGACCGTCATCACCTTTGGGCTCCTGGCTGCGCTGCGCCGGAAGGGACACATCGTTGCGCCGGCCAAAATCGGCCCCGACTTCATCGACCCGGTTTTTCTCGGGCGCGCCGCCGGGCGCGACGCGATCAACCTCGACCCCTGGGCCATGACGGCGGACCACCAGCGCGCCCTTGCCGCGCAACAGGCCGTTGGAGCCGACCTGCTTCTGGTCGAAGGCGTGATGGGGCTCTTCGATGCCGCCGCCGACGGCCACGGGTCGACGGCCGATCTGGCCGAGACACTGGGCCTGCCAGTGCTTTTCGTGGTGGACGCCGACCGCCAGAGCCAGTCAGTGGCGCCGCTCGTCGCCGGCTTTGCGCGCTGGCGCCCCGGCGTCGAGATCGCCGGCGTCATTCTCAACCGCGTCGCCACCGCGCGGCATGAGCGCATGCTGACGCGGGCTCTGGCGGCGACAGGTCTGCCGCTCCTCGGCGCCATGCCCAGGCGCCCGGAACTGGTTCTGCCCGAACGTCATCTCGGGCTCGTGCTGCCCGGCGAGATCGACGCCTTCTCCGCCTTTCTTGGTTCGGCTGGCCAGGCGGTGGAGGACTATCTTGATCTCAGCGCCATCACCGCACTGGCTCGGCCCTTGCCTGCGGCGCCGGAGACGCCGCCAGGCCTGCCGCCGCTCGGGCAGCGGATCGCCATTGCCCGCGACGACGCCTTCGCCTTTCTCTACCCTCATTTGCTCGACGGCTGGCGCGCCGCCGGTGCCGAGCTCTCCTTCTTTTCGCCGCTGGCCGATGAACCACCCGCCGCCGATGCGGACGCGGTGTTCCTGCCCGGCGGCTACCCGGAACTCCACGCCCCGATACTGGCCAATGCAAAGAGTTTCCAGTCGGGGCTCCGTGCCGCCCGGGACAAGAATGCGCTGATCTATGGCGAGTGCGGCGGGTTCATGGTGCTGGGACAGACGCTGGTCGACCGGGATGGGGCAGGCCATGACATGGCTGGCCTCCTGCCGCACACCACCCGCATCGACCGCCCGCGGCGCGTGCTGGGCTATCGTCGGCTCCTACACGAGGGCGCTCTGCCCTGGCCGGAAGGGCTCAACGGTCACGAATTCCACTATTCGTCGGCCAAGCAGCTCGGCCTGCCGCCCCTGTTCGAGGCGCTCGATGCGGAGGGCACCCGCCAGCCGCCCATGGGTGGGCGGCTCGGGCGCGTCATGGGGTCCTACGCTCATGTCATCTCTGCGGCTCAGGGCTAGCCTTGGTCGGGCGCCTGTGCTTGATGCGGTGGCGAGAACTGGCTTTCTTGGCCAGGTAGGCGTGAGCACACGAGACCCGTGACCAAAGCTCTGATGATCATGGGAACCGGGTCCGACGTCGGCAAGTCGCTGATCGTCGCCGGGCTTTGCCGGGCCCTGGCCAATCGCGGCCTGGCGGTCGCGCCCTTCAAGCCGCAGAACATGAGCAACAATGCCGCCGTCACCGTGGATGGCGGGGAGATCGGGCGCGCCCAGGCGCTGCAGGCCCGCGCCGCCCGCCGCCAACCCATCACGGCGATGAATCCCGTCTTGCTCAAGCCCGAAGGGGATACTGGCTCCCAAGTGGTGGTCCGTGGACGGCGCCGCGCGAGCCTCTCCGCGCGGCAGTACTGGTCCAGCCGGTCTCAACTGCTGCCAGAAGTTCTCGACGCCTTTCGTGAACTTTCGGGAACGGCAGACGTGGTGGTGGTGGAAGGGGCGGGCAGTGCCTCGGAGGTCAATCTGCGCGACGGCGATATCGCCAATTTCGGCTTTGCCCGCGCCGCCAATGTGCCGGTGGTCCTGGTGGGGGACATCCACCGCGGCGGCGTGATCGCGGCGCTGGTCGGAACGCTGGCCGTGATCGATCCGGAAGATGCCCAACTGGTGGGGGCCAGCCTGATCAACCGGTTCTTTGGCGACCCGGCTCTCTTCGACAGCGGCAAGGCGTTTCTCGAAACGCGCACCGGCCGGCCGTGCCTCGGGCCGGTTCCCCACTTTGCCGAGGCAGCGCGGCTTCCGGCGGAAGACGCACTGGCGCTCGACGCTGTTTCGGGTGGGAAGGGCGCATTTCACATCGTGGTGCCGCGCCTGCCGCGCATCGCCAATTTCGACGACCTCGACCCGCTGCGCGCCGAACCGGGCGTCACCCTCACGCTCGTGCCGCCGGGCCGGCCGCTGCCGCGTAACGCGGACCTGGTGATTCTCCCCGGCTCGAAAGCCACGCGCTCCGATCTGGCGGCCCTGCGCGCCAACGGCTGGGACATCGACATTCTCGCCCACCACCGCGCCGGCGGCACTATTCTCGGCATCTGCGGGGGGTACCAGATGCTGGGACGCACCATCGCCGATCCCGCCGGCCTCGAAGGCCTGCCGGGGACGAGCGAAGGCCTTGGCCTGCTCGACCTGAAAACCACTCTCCAGCCCACCAAGACGCTGCGCACGGAAAACGCCGTTCATCTGGCGAGCGGCCAGCCCGTCACCGGCTACCATATGCATATGGGGGACACGCTGGGGCCCGACCGCGCGCGCCCTTTTGCCCGCGTCGGGGGCGACGATGAGGGCGCCGTCAGCGCTAACGGCCGGGTGATGGGCACCTATCTGCATGGACTCTTTGCCAGCGACCTGTTTCGCCGGGCGTTTCTCGGCGATGCGGCCAGTCCAGACATCGCCTATGAGGACAGCATCGAGGCGACGCTTGACGCGCTCGCCGCCCATCTCGAAAAGCATGTCGACATCGATCGACTTCTCTCGCTTGCCGGCCCCGTGGATAATCGCGCATGACGGACCCACTGATCGCTCCTATCGCCCTCGTCGTTGAGCGCGCCTTTGGCTACCCCGACGGTCTCACGCGCCGGATCGGCCATCCGGTCATGTGGATCGGGAGCCTCATTGGGGCCGCTGAAACCCGCCTCAATACGCCTGACCGGACCCCGGCCCAGCGGCGGCTTGCGGGAGTGGTCGCCCTGGCGCTGGTGCTGCTTGCGGTGCTGATTGTCACCGTCGGCATCCGGACAATTCTCTCCTGGTTCCCCGGCGGATGGCTGCTGGAAATGCTGCTCGCCACCAGTCTTCTCGCGCAAAAGGAGCTGGGTCGCGCGGTGGAGGCGGTGTCGGAAGCCTTGCGCGCCTCCCTTGCCGCGGGCCGCGAAGCGGTGAGCCATATTGTTGGCCGCGATCCCAAGGCCCTGGACTCCGCCGGAGTGTCCCGTGCCGCCGTCGAAACCCTTGCCGAAAGCACCTCGGACGGGGTCGTGGCGCCGTGGTTCTGGCTGGTTCTGCTGGGACTTCCCGGCATCGCCCTCTACAAGGCCATCAACACCGCCGACTCCATGATCGGCCACCGGGACGAGCGCTACGCCGACTATGGCTGGTCGGCCGCCAAGCTCGACGATCTCGTCAACCTTGTCCCGGCGCGTCTTACCGCAGTTCTGGTGGTCATCGCCTGCTTCTTTACGCCCGGCGCCAGCCCCTCCAACGCATGGGCCGTGGCCCGCCGCGACGCTTCAAAGCACGAATCACCCAATGCCGGGTGGCCGGAAGCGGCCTTTGCCGGCGCGCTTGGCTTTACCCTGGGCGGTCCGCGCGCCTATGGTGGCATCGTGATTGATTTGCCGGCTTTCGGTTCGGGCAAGACGGCCCTCGGGCCGAGTGACGTTCTTCTCGCCCTCCACCTCTATCGCCGCACGCTCGATGTGCTGCTTGCGCTCAGCGCCTTGATCGCGCTCATGGTGCTGGCGGCCTGAAGCACCCTCTAGAGCGCCGGTGCGTCGCCTTTCAGCGTCAGGGGCAGGCCCGCTGCCACGAAGTAGACATCGTCGCAAATCTCAGCCAGCCGCTGGTGCGCGGACCCGGCCAGATCACGAAACGTGCGAGCCATGGCGTTGTCCGGCACGATCCCCAGGCCAACCTCGTTGGACACCAGCACGACCTTGGCCTGCCGGAATTCGGTCAGCGTGGCGTATAGGTCGCTCACTGCCGTAGCGACATCTTCATTGGCCATGAGGAGGTTGGTGATCCACAGCGTCAGGCAATCGACCAGAATCACATCGTGCTGAGCGCCTGCGCGGACGATGGTCTGGGACAGCGCGAGGGGTTCCTCGATGGTGGTGAACTCAACGCCGCGGCTGGCCTTGTGGGTCGAGACCCGGTCGCGCATCTCTCCGTCGAGGACGCTGGCCGTGGCCAGATAGGCCGGCCGCGCCCCGGCGTGCAGCGCCAGGCGTTCGGCAAAGGCCGTCTTGCCGGAGCGCGCTCCACCGAGCACCAATGTATGCCGTGTCATCTCCGATCCTTCTCGTGCGTCCGCCACGCGCGGGTTGACCGCTCAACAGTTTCCGCCCAACGGGCCGGGGGTGCAAGCCGTTCCCGGCGGCAAATCTTCCAGGGAGGAGACAGGAACATTGCGTCTGCCGGACCGAACGCTTTTGTGCTCTATGCTACTTTCGTCTTAGCAGCTTTCGCATTATGGTCCGCCGCGAATTGACACCCTAGGGTGGATCGGGGAAACAGCGGCTTAGAGCGCTGCGCGGTCCTTCCGATCCTGTCCATTACGGAGAAGCCATTCGTGCCTCGATATTATCTGGGCGTCGATGGGGGCGGCACCAACTGTCGCGTCCGCCTTGCCGACGAAAACCTCGAGACGTTGGCCGAGGTCAAGAATGGGCGCTCCAACCTCCAGATCGATGGCGGCGATCCTGCCTTTGCCGCCATCAGCGACGGCACCCGCGACGTCTTCAAGGCGGCGGGCATAGACTACGCAGAGACAGCCAACACCTATGCCTGCTTCGGCATGGCGGGCGGGCGCATGGATTCGGCCCGTGCTGCCTTTGCCGCGCGACCTTGGCCCTTCGCCGGCGTCAAGGTGTATGACGACATCGACATTGCGCACGCCGGTGCTCTCGGGGGCGGGGAGGGCGGCGTCGTCATCATCGGGACCGGCTCGGCAGCCATGTCGGTCGTGGGTGGCAAGCGCTATCAGGCGGGGGGCTGGGGGTTTCACATCGGAGACCAGATGTCGGGCGCCATTCTCGGGCGCGAACTGGCGCGCTACGC
The DNA here is from genome assembly GCF_014837245.1 of Devosia oryzisoli. GTDB lineage: Bacteria > Pseudomonadota > Alphaproteobacteria > Rhizobiales > Devosiaceae > Devosia > Devosia oryzisoli. The sequence goes on along the minus strand of NZ_JACYFU010000002.1, from coordinate 416,372 downwards.
CGTCGAGGCCGAAGATGGCCTAGTGGAAGCCTCGCCCCTGACGCGGGCGGTGATCGCCCAGTTGGGCGGCTCCAACCAGGCCGTCATGACCTGGGCCTTCGCGACCGAGATGGAGCTCAAACTCCTCAGCCGCGACGGGTCTGAAGGATGCGACGACGCGCTTATCGGCCGCGCCCCGGGCGAATTCGGCAAGCTCATGCCGCTGATGTTTGACTACCTTGAACAATCCGATCCCGTGGCGCTCAAGATGCTCGAGATCGAGATGGGCTATATCGACACCTATGTGCGCTGGTTTCGCGGGCACGGTGCGAGCGTCATGGCCATTGTCGGCGGCCTGGGGCAGCGCCTCTTTCCGCAACTTCAGCAACGTTATGGCGACTACGTCGCTTTGCCCCAATACGAACCCCTGCATGGCGCAGTCATTCTCGCCCGGCAGAACTTCCCCGCCTGAAAAGGACTTGCCTCTTGTCCAGCCGTATTATTCCCGTCCAGCCATTCGACTACGTGGTGTTCGGCGCCACCGGCGACCTGACCAAGCGCAAGCTCATTCCGGCGCTCTATCATCGCTTCCTCGATGGCCAGTTCGACGAACAGAGCCGCGTCATCGGCGTGTCGCGCTCAAAGCTCAGCGACGCTGATTTCCAGCAGGCGGCGCGCGACGCGGTGACCCAGTTCGTGGAAAAGCAGTATCAGGAGAAGGACGTCGTCGATCGCTTCGTCAAGCTCTTCTCCTACATCGTCAACGACGTGACGGACGAGGCGGGTTGGGGCGACATCCGGAAGGCGCTGCGCGACGACCCCAAGGTGGTGCGTGCCTTTTACCTCGCCGTGGCGCCCGATCTCTTCGAACCCATCGCCGAGCAGCTGTCCAAGACCAAGGTTTATCGCCGCGATGCGCGCGTGGTCATCGAAAAACCCCTGGGGCACGACCTGGAATCCTCCAAGGAAATCAACGACGGCGTCGCCAAGATCTTCGAGGAAGACCAGGTTTACCGCATCGACCATTACCTGGGTAAGGAAACAGTCCAGAACCTTCTGGCGCTGCGCTTTGCCAACATGCTGTTCGAACCGATCTGGAATTCGGCGCATATCGACCACGTGCAACTGACCGTGGCCGAGAGCGTCGGTGCCGGTACCCGCGGCTATTACGACGAGAGCGGCGCGCTGCGCGACATGATCCAGAACCACATGCTGCAGCTGCTCTGCCTCGTGGCCATGGAGCCGCCGGCTTCGGACGATGCGAACGCCCTCCGGGACGAGAAGCTGAAGGTGCTGCGGGCCCTCAAGCCCATCGTCAATGGTGATGTGGCGCGCAACACCGTGCGCGGACAGTATCGTGGGGTCAAATCGGAAACGACGTCGGTTGCCAGCTACCAGGACGAGCTGCCCGAGAACAAGAAGGGCAGCCGGACCGAGACCTTCGTCGCGCTCAAGGCCGAAATCGAGAACTGGCGCTGGGCCGGCGTGCCGTTCTACCTGCGCACCGGCAAGCGCATGGCCGAACGCGTCTCGGAAATCTGCATCCAGTTCAAGCCCATCCCGCACTCCGTGTTCGATCACGCGGAAGGCGCCCCCAAGGCCAACAAGCTCATCATCCGCCTGCAGCCAAATGAGGGCGTCAAGCTGATGATGATGATCAAGGACCCCGGCCCGGGCGGCATGCGCCTGCGCGAGGTGCCGCTAAACCTCTCCTTCGCCGAGACGTTCGCCGAGCGCACGCCCGAAGCCTACGAGCGCCTCCTGATGGACGTGATCCGCGGCAGCCAGACCCTGTTCATGCGGCGCGACGAGCTCGAGGCCGCGTGGGCCTGGGTCGATCCGATCCGCGACGCCTGGGAGCGTTCGTCCGAGCCGCCGCAGACCTATACCGCCGGCACGTGGGGCCCCAGCGGCGCCATTGCCCTCATCGAACGCGACGGCCGCACCTGGTACGAGGGCACCGACCAGTGACCATCGACCGCCGCAGCTTTGCCGACAAGACGACGCTGGCCCGGGAACTGGCCGAGGCCGTGGCCGACCGCATTCGCAGCGCCATCGAGACGCGCGGCACGGCAGCGATTGCGGTCAGCGGCGGCTCGACCCCGGCGAAGTTCTTCCAGGCCCTGGGCAAGACCAAGGACATCGACTGGGCGCGCGTCGTCGTCACCCTCGTCGACGAGCGCTGGGTCGATGAAACCAACGACCGCTCGAACGCGCTGCTGGTCAACGAGAAGCTGCTGCAGGGCCCGGCGGCGGTGGCGCGGTTCTTCCCGCTGTACTCCGGTGGCGAGGAGCCTTCGGACGACGCCGTCGCCAAGACCAATCGCCTCCTCGGTGATCTGCCCAAACCCTTTGCCGCGGTCGTCCTCGGCATGGGCAATGACGGACACACGGCGAGCTTCTTCCCGGGTGGCGACACGCTCGATGCTGCTTTGTCCGAGGCCGGGCCCGCGCTGGCAATTCATGCGCCCGGCGCCGGCGAGGCGCGCATTACCTTGACCCTTCCCCGCCTGCTCGAGACCGACTCCCTCTTCCTGCATATCGAGGGCGACGAGAAGGCGCAGACGCTGGACCGCGCTCTTGCCGACGGTCCCGTCGCTGACATGCCCGTTCGGGCCGTGCTGCGCTCCGGCGCGCCGATTTCTGTTTACTGGTGTCCCTGAAGGCTCCCGGCGCGGTCCCCAATTGACCACGCCGGCCGCCTGATCCGCACCAGTCACCACTGCAAGGCCTTCCGCGCCAGCGGCCCTCTTCTGGCGCGTCCTTGCCAGCTATGGAGCCAAGTGCCATGTCCGTCCGTCAGGCCATCAAGGACGTTACCGATCGTATTGCGGCGCGCAGCCGCGACACGCGCCGCGACTATCTCGACCGCCTCGAATCTGCCCGCGCCACCGGCGTGCACCGCGCGGCGCTGTCCTGCGGCAACCTGGCCCACGGCTTTGCCGCTTGCTCTCCCTCCGAAAAGGCGGCCCTCGCGGGCGACAAGATCCCTAATCTCGGGATCGTCACCAGCTACAACGACATGCTGAGCGCCCACCAGCCCTACCAGTTCTACCCCGACATCATCAAAGCGGCGGCGCGCGAGATCGGCGCCACCGCACAGGTGGCCGGTGGGGTTCCGGCCATGTGCGACGGCGTCACCCAGGGCCAGCCCGGCATGGACCTCTCGCTGTTCTCGCGCGACGTCATCGCCATGGCGACCGCCATTTCGCTCTCGCACAACATGTTCGACGCCGCCGTCTATCTCGGCATCTGCGACAAGATCGTGCCCGGCCTGATGATCGGCGCGCTGACTTTCGGGCACCTGCCGGCCGTCTTCATCCCCGCCGGCCCAATGCCCTCGGGCATGCCCAACGACGAAAAGAGCAAGATCCGCCAGCTCTATATGGAGGGCAAGGTCGGCCGCGCGGAACTGCTGGAAGCCGAAAGCAAGTCTTACCACTCGCCCGGCACCTGCACCTTCTACGGCACTGCCAATTCCAACCAGATGCTTATGGAGATCATGGGCCTGCACCTGCCCGGCGCCAGCTTCGTCAATCCCGGCACACCGCTCCGCGATGCCCTGACGCGCGAGGCCACCCGCCGCGCGCTGTCGCTCACCGCCCAGGGCAACAACTACACGCCCATCGGCCACATCATCGATGAAAAGGCCATCGTCAACGGCCTCGTCGGCCTGCACGCCACCGGCGGCTCCACCAACCACACCATGCACCTCATCGCCATCGCTGCCGCGGCAGGCCTCCAGGTAACCTGGGACGACATGAGCGACCTGTCGGACGCCACCCCGCTTCTCGCCCGCGTCTATCCCAACGGCGTCGCCGACGTGAACCACTTCCACGCCGCAGGCGGCATGGGGTTCCTCGTCAAGGAATTGCTCGAAAGCGGTCATCTGCACGAAGACGTCAAGACGGTGTGGGGCTCGGGCCTTTCCAACTACGCCGTCGAAGCCAAGCTCATCGAGGACAAGCTGACCTTCGAGCCCGCTCCGGCCGAGAGTGCGCTGCCCAAGGTGCTGACCGGCGTCAAGGCGCCGTTCCAGCAGACGGGCGGCCTCAAGCTGCTCAAGGGCAATCTGGGCCGCTCGGTCATCAAGGTTTCCGCCGTCAAGCCCGAGCACCGCGTCATCGAGGCGCCCGCCCGCGTGTTCCATGGGCAGGAGGGCCTTCAGGCCGCGTTCAAGGCCGGCGAGTTGACCGGCGACATCATCGCCGTCGTCCGTTTTTCCGGCCCCAAGGCGCTGGGCATGCCTGAATTGCACAAGCTGACCCCGGCGCTCGGCGTCCTGCAAGATCGCGGCTTCAAGGTCGCGCTCCTCACCGATGGCCGCATGTCCGGCGCCTCGGGCAAGGTCCCCGCCGCGATCCACATGACGCCCGAGGCGGTCGATGGCGGGCCCATCAGCAAGATCCGCGACGGTGACATGATCCGCCTCGACGCCAATGAGGGCACGCTGACCTTCCTCGGCGACGAGAAGGAATTCTTCGCCCGCACCCCCGCCACCGAAGATTTGCGCCCCCAGCATTTCGGCATGGGCCGCGAACTCTTCGCGGGCTTCCGCAGCCTGGTTGGCGTCGCCGACCGGGGGGCGAGCGTTTTCAGCTAGAGCCGGGCACCTGCTAGAGCCGTCACCACCGGGCTTGTCCCGGTGGTCCATGGCACCGCGAGATGGATTGCCGGAACAAGTCCGGCAATGACGGCAATACATCGGCCGGCAGCTTAACCAGCCCTCCTGATCACCTCGCCGTCTCCACCTGCTCCAGCCCATGGAGATCTAGGCGGGCCACATTCTCTCCCCACCGTCACCACCGGGCCTGTCCCGGTGGTCCATAGCACCGCAGCTGGATTGCCGGAACAAGTCCGGCAATGACGGCAAAGCAGGGAGCTCAGCGAGCCCTAGATATCCGCTACCTGATCACCGCACTCCCTCAAACCGCTCCTAAAGCATAGAGGATACAGGCGGGGCTGCGTTCTCTCCTCACCGTCACCACCGGGCTCGTCGCGGTGGTCCATGGCGCCGCGAAATGGATTGCAGGAACAAGTCCGGCAATGACGGCAACACGTCCGTCGGGAGCTCAGTCGACTCCCACATAACGCGCCCGCGGCCGGATCAGCGCTCCTGTCTCCACCTGCTCCAGCGCATGGGCGATCCAGCCCACGCTGCGGGCCAGGGCAAAGATTTCCAGCGGGGCCTCGCTGGGTAAGTCGAAGGCCGCCGTCATCGCCGCCAGCGCAAAGTCGATATTGGGCTGTTCGCCCATCACCGCCTCGCCGGCCTTGGCAATGGCTGCAAAGAGCTCCGGCACCGGGAAGGAGGCCATCAACGCCGCCGCCCGCACGTCGCCATCGGGGTAGAGTCGATGACCGAAGCAGGGCAGGGGCTGGCCCAATTGCAGAGCCTCGCGCACCGCCTGTTCTGGCCCGTGCGCCTTGGCCGCCGCCACGAGCCCGGCCATGCTGTGGCTCGCCGTTCCATGCAACGGCCCCGAAAGCGCAGCGAGCCCCGCCATCACCGCAGCGGCCAGCGGCGCACCTGTTGAAGCCGCCACGCGCGCCGCAAAGGTCGATGCGTTGAGTTCGTGCTCAGCCAGCAATACCAGCGCCCGACGCAATGCATCCTCCGCTCCCGGCCGCCCCCAATGCCGGGCGAGCCGCCGATGCATCGGGTCGTCTCCCGGTCCGGCCAAGGCATGGGCAACTTGCCCGACCACGCGCTGCGCATCGGCGAGCAACACCGTGCGTGACCGTCCGACGGTCGGCATCTCGGTCGCCGCCAATTCCGCCACGAAACGATACGCTGAAACCAGGTCGGCACAGTCCGCCTCGGCTCCAGCGCCTCCGGACCCTCGATGACGAGGGGCCGAGGGTGAGGTGACGTCCCCGAACGCGACCGCCCCGTCCAAGCCCCAAAGCAGCGACGCCACCGTTTCCAGACTTTCCGTCTCAGACAGTGCAACCGCATCAACGCCGCGATAGACGAGCCGCCCCTCCGCGATCGTGGAGATAGCCGTTTCCAGCACCGGCTCACCCCAGGCGATGCTTTCGGCCGCCACGGCATTCGCGCCCCGGCGACCGCGACCCCGCGCCGCCAGCCGCTCCACGTCGTCCTGCCGGTAGAGGCTGCGCCGGGGGTCATCGGGATCAGGGCGCGCGGCGATGCGGCCCCGGCTCACATTGGCGTAGAGCGTCTGCGGCTTGGTTCGCAGCCGTGCCAGGGCTTCGTCGGCGGTCAGCCAGCTCATGCGCCCCTCACATTGATGATATTGATCAAGATTGACCTGGTGGTCGCTGCGCTCAACATAAGGCCAGGCTCAACGGAGAAGCAACATGTCTGGTCTTGATGATGTGATAGCGGCGGACACCAGCCTTTCGGAGGTCGACGGCCTCAACGGGCGCCTGGTGATCTGCGGCCGTACCCTCGATGATCTCGCGGGCCGCGTCAGCTATGAGGAACTCCTCGAGCTTCTCCTGTCTGGCCTGCTCGACCAGCCGGCAGAACATATCCGGGCGGCCCTGGGCGCCGCGCGCGTGCGCGCTTTTGCCGAACTCGCTCATCTCGATGACGGGTTGCTTGCCCTTTCGATAACGGGAGGATTGCGCGCCCTCATGGCCCGCCTGCCGGACGATGAGACGGCCGAGACGGCGCTGCTTCTCGCGGCCGCTCCAGCCGTGTTTGTTCCGGCGCTGGTCCGCCGCAAGGCGGGCCGTTCTGCCATCGCGCCTCTGGCCGCTTACGGCTATGCCGAAGACATGCTGGCCATGCTGACCGGCATGGCGCCCACGCGCGCGGCGACGCTGGCGCTGGACACATACCTCGTGACCGTGTCGGATCATGGCCTCAACGCCTCCACCTTTGCGGCCCGTGTCGTCGCCTCGACGCGGGCAGGCTATGCGTCAGCGGTGCTGGCCGCGCTGGGGGCGCTCAAGGGCCCGCTGCATGGTGGGGCGCCGGGGCCTGTGCTCGACATGCTCGACTCGGTCGGGACGCCCGACGACGCGGGGCGCTGGCTTACTGCTGAACTGGCCGGAGGGCGGCGTCTCATGGGGTTCGGTCACCGGATTTACCGCGTTCGCGACCCACGCGCCGATGCCCTCAAGGCGGCGCTGCGGCGCCTGGGCGATGCGGGTGGTCTTGACGCGGAACGCCTTGCCCTGGCGGAAGCCGTCGAGCGCGAGGCCCTGGCGCTTCTGCGCCAGAAAAAGCCCGATCGTCCTTTGGAGACCAATGTGGAGTTCTTCACCGCCCTGCTGCTCGAGGCGCTCGGTTTCCCGCGCGACGCCTTTACCGGCGTGTTCGCGGCTGGTCGCATCGGCGGCTGGCTGGCCCACGCCCACGAACAGATCGCGAACGGGCGGCTGATCCGCCCCCAGTCGCGCTATGTCGGTCCGAAGGCCGCCTGAACGGCCAAGGCGTTTCCTCTTCGTCTTCTCTTTGCGGGGAGAGGAGCGCTCCAGCGGGGACGTCCCGGCGTCTCAGTTTGTCCTGCGATGCCGGGCCAGAATCTCCTCCAGCCGCCGCGGGCGAAAGTCCTGGGCGTCGACGCCCACGTCATATTGCCGCGTCACGGGCTTGAGACGTCCATGCGAGTGCCCGTGGAGGTCGATCGATTTCTTGCCCATCTGGTTCCAGGTGCGGAACGGATAGTGGCAGAGGATGAAGAGCTGCCCGTCGATGCGCATCTCGGCATAGTGCTGCGTGCTCGCCCACCCGCGCGCCGCGAGCGTTGTTTCCGGATCGTTGTTGCCGATGATGAGGTGCTTGGTGCCCTGCAACTGGCCGAGCAGCCGCTCCACATCCTCCGTGCTGCCCTTGGCAAAATCCCCCAGGTGCCAGACCACGTCGTCCGGCCCAACGATCTCGTTCCACCAGCCGATCAGTGCCGCATCATGCGCTTCGAGGGTGGGGAAGGGCCGCCGGTCGATGCGCAACACCCGCGGGTCGGAAAAGTGCGTGTCGCTGGTAAAGTAGAGCATGCCCGGGTCCTGTGGCGGCCGGCCGCGGGCTATCGGCTGCGGCCGAACAGCCTTTCGATATCGGCCTTCTTGAGCTCAACGTAGGTGGGCCGGCCGTGGATGCACTGGCCCGAATGGGGGGTGGCCTCCATGTCGCGCAACAGCGCGTTCATCTCGTCCACGCGCAGACGCCGCCCCGAGCGGACCGAACCGTGGCAGGCCATGCGGGCGATGATTGCTTCCATGCGACCGGTCAGCGCCGCTGCGCTGTCCCATTCGGCCAGGCCGTCGGCGAGATCGCGCACCAGCCCTTCAATGTCGGAATGTCCCAGGAGGGCAGGGGTCTCGCGCACGGCAATGGCGCGCGGCCCGAAGCGGTCGAGATAGAGCCCGAATCGTTCCAGTTCCGGCGCCGCCTCTTCGAGCCGCCCGCAATCCTCCTCCGGCATCTCGACGATCACGGGAATAAGCTGCGCCTGGCTCGGGACCGGCCCCGCGGCCAGCTGCGCCTTGAAGCGCTCATAGACCAGCCGTTCATGCGCGGCGTGCTGGTCCACTAGCAGCAGGCCCTTGTCGCTCTGGGCGATGATGTAGTTGTCGAACATCTGCGCCCGCGCAGCGCCCAACGGGAAGTCCAGCAATTCCGGAGCGGCTTCGGCCATCTCCACCCGGGCGCTCGGTCGGGTGAAGCCAGCAAGCGCCTCGGCGCTGGGGCGCGCCGCCAGCGTGGCCGCGCCTGTCCAGGCGGAAAGACCGGTCCGGTACGACGCGGGCGCCTCGTCGAGTTGGTGTTCGCTGGCAGCCTGAACGGGTGCAGCCGGCGCCATTTCCGGGGCTGTGAAGGCGCCGAGCACGTCCTCGGCCACGCTGGTCGAAGCCTTGTAGCCCGCCTCGTGCAGCGCCATGCCGATGGCCCGGATCACGGCCCCGCGCACGCCACCACCATCGCGGAAGCGCAACTCGGCCTTGGCGGGGTGGACATTGACGTCGACCGCCGCCGGGTCGATGGCGAGGTAAAGCGCCACCACGGGAAACCGATCGCGGAAGGTGTAGTCGGCATAGGCGGCCCGCACCGCGCCCACCAGCACCTTGTCGCGCACCGAACGGCCGTTGACGAAGTAGAACTGGCTGAGAGAGTTGGCGCGGGTAAAGGTGGGCAGCCCGGCCAGACCCGCCACCACGACGCCATGCCGCGCCATGGCCAGAGGCACCGCGTTTTCGACGAAATCGGCGCCCATCACCTGGCCCAGCCGCGCGGCGAGCGCAGCTTCGCCAGTCACCGCGGGCCAGTTCGAGACCTGCCTGTCGGTGCCCTCGAGCACGAAATGCACCTGCGGATTGGCCATCGCCAGGCGCCGCATCACGTCGGTAATCGCCGCCGTTTCCGCCCGCGCGCTTTTGAGGAATTTGCGCCGCGCCGGCACCTGCGAGAAGAGGTCCCGCACCTCGATCACCGTGCCGCGATTCATCGCCTGCGGCATCGGCCCGCTGCGCCGGCCGTTATCCACCACCAGCACCAGCCCGCTCTCCGCCCCGGCCGGACGAGAGGCCACCGACAGGCGCGCTACCGAGCCGATGGAGGCCAAGGCCTCGCCGCGAAACCCCAGTGTGCGGATATCGTCGAGATCGTCGAGGGTCAGCTTGGAGGTGGCATGCCGCTCCACCGAGAGCAGCAGGTCGTCGCGATCCATGCCGCAGCCGTCGTCGGTGATGCGGATGAGATCCATGCCGCCACCGGCCGTCGCGACCGTGATCCGCCGCGCCCCCGCGTCGATGGAATTTTCCACCAGTTCCTTGACGACGCTGGCCGGCCGTTCCACCACCTCGCCGGCGGCGATCCGGTTGATCAGGTCTTCGGGAAGCTGGCGGATGGGCAAGGGCGATTCTCCTGGAGAGCCAGTATAGGATAGTGCCGCCGCTTCCACACCTTCCACTGCCCGGCAAAACCCCCTAAACCAGACTTCATGTCCCGCCCCCTCACCCCCATGGACCGCGCCTTCGCCCTGGCCGAAGAGGCCGCCGCCGACGGGGAAGCGCCGATCGGCGCCGTCATCATGGAGGGGGAGCGGGTGCTGGCCGCCGAGCGTAACCGGATGCAGGCGCTGCGCGACCCCACGGCGCATGCCGAGATGCTGGCCATCCGCGCGGCGCTCGCGGCCCGGGGCACAGGGCGCCTCGATGGCTGCGATCTCTACGTTACGCTCGAGCCCTGCGCCATGTGTGCCGGTGCCATTGCCCATACGCGGCTGCGGCGCGTTTATTTTGCCGCCGAGGACATCAAGGCCGGTGCCGTGGAAAACGGCATCCGCCTCTTCGACCAACCCACCTGCCACCATCGCCCCGAGGTCATCGGCGGCTTGTCCGCCGGCCGCTCGGAGGCACTGCTGTCGGGATTTTTCAGGACGTTGCGGACTTAGGCGCTCTCGCTGCCCACGGGCTGCACCTTGCCCTGAATATAGGCTTCCACTTTGTGCGCCAGGAGGCGCTTGAAGCGGTCCTTCTCGGGCTCGCAATGGATGAGGATTTCCCGCACCCGCCAGAACTCCATTGCCCCGAAATTGGCCACGTGCGGCCGGATGTAGATATCGGGGGGGTAGGCGGCCATCATGTGAGCCGTCAGCGCGTGCATCATGATCTGGGCCGAGCCGAACCACAGGTCCAGCGCCTTGTGGTCGGTCTTGGTGAGCGCGATGGATGGGTCCCCCACCACGTCGATGCCGATCAGGAAGTCGGTGTCGATGTCGGCCTGGTCGAGCGGCAGCGGATTGACGACGCCGCCGTCCACCAGCACGTGGTGGCCATGCACCACCGGCCGGAAGAGGCTTGGGATGGCGATAGAGCCGGCGATGGCCGGCCGCAGTGCGCCCGAATTGAACACCACCTGATGCCACGACTGGAAATCGGTGGCCACCACGTGGAGCGGGATCTTGAGATCCTTGAACTCGTCGGGGAAGCCGCTGGGGGTGAAGGCATCCACCATGCTGCCCGCATCGAGCTGCATGGAAATACCGTTTTTGAGCAGTCCGCCGATGCCGCGCACCTGGTGCGCCCACAGCTTGGCCGCGATGGCGCGCATGGTGCCCAGCACCTCGATGGAATGCTCGCGCAGTTCCTTGCCGGTCATGCCTGCCGCCCAGCCGGCGCCGATCAGCGCGCCGATCGAGGTGCCCGAGATGACTGCGGGCCTGAGCCCCAGCTCATCCATGGCCTCGATATAGGGAATGTGCGTGAGGCCACGCGCCGAGCCGCCGCCCAGTGCCACCCCGATCCGCGGTCCCCCGGCAATCTCCACCTTGCCTCGCTCCGTGCCCTTGGCGCGCAGCCGGTCCGCCAGCACCTTGCCGCGCAGTTGCAGCGGCGTCAGCGGGCGTTTGGCCGGCGCCTCGTCGAACACGCTCCGCAGCGAGGTTAACGCGGGGATGTTGAAGAAAGGTTCAGAGGCCTTCGCGTGCGATCTCGCGCCAGCCGATGTCTCGGCGGCAAAAGCCTTCTGGCCAAACAATCGCATCCACGCCCCTGTAAGCACGGTCCTGTGCCTCTTTTACCGTTGTCCCGAGCGCCGTGACGTTCAGAACGCGTCCCCCCGTGGCCAGTAAACGTGCCCGATCATGCTTCGTTCCGGCGTGAAATACCACGAGGTCGGCGCTATCCAGGCTATCGGCGCCCTTGATCTCCGATCCTTTCTCATAATGTCCGGGATAACCCTTCGCCGCCATGATCACCGTCAAGGCATAGGCCGGTTTCCAGCTTACCGTATGCCGCCCGAGCGAGCCGGTCGCCACGGCATGAAGCAGCGGCACGATATCGCTCTCCATGCGCAGCATCATCACCTGGCATTCGGGGTCGCCGAAGCGGGCATTGTATTCGACGAGCTTGGGGCCATCCGCCGTCAGCATCAGGCCGGCATAGAGCACACCGGCATAGGGGGTGCCGCGCTGGGCCATGCCGCGAACCGTGGGCTCGATGATCCGCGCCATGGCGTCGCGGTAGAGGGCCTCGGTCATCACCGGGGCCGGCGAATAGGCACCCATGCCGCCGGTATTCGGGCCGGTGTCGCCATCGAAGGCGCGCTTGTGGTCCTGCGCCGTCGTCAGAGGCAGGATAGCCTCGCCATCGGTCAGGACGAAGAGGCTCACCTCCTCGCCCTCCATGAACTCCTCGATCACCACGGCCGCGCCGGAGGCCCCAAAGGTGCCGGAAAAGCAGTCGATGATGGCTGCTTCGGCCTCTTCGACGCTGGTCGCGACGACCACGCCCTTGCCCGCGGCCAGCCCATCGGCCTTGATGACGATGGGCGCGCCCTGAGCATAAAGGTACTCCAGCGCCGCGGCTTCGTCTTCGAACCGGCCATAGGCGGCGGTGGGAATGTCGAACTCGTCGCAGAGGGCCTTGGTGAAGCTTTTTGAGCCTTCCAGCTGCCCGGCCGCCCTGGATGGGCAGAAGCAGGCGATCCCGGCGGCGCGGACATCGTCCCCAAGCCCCGCCACCACCTGCGCGTCGGGCCCGACGACGACGAAGTCGATGGCGTTCTCCCGCGCTGCTGCGATCACCGCCGCATGATCGGTGATATCGATCGGCAGATTGGTCGCCACCGTCTCGGTGCCGCCATTGCCGGGGGCGACATAGAGGGCGTCGACCAGCGGCGACTGCGCGATCTTCCAGGCCAGGGCATGTTCCCGTCCACCCGACCCGATCACCAGAACCCGCATGCCCACCTCCGAATTTTGCTGGCCGCGGTGATGCACCAGAGCGGACCGCGAGGCAACCCTCGGGGCAATTTGTAAGAAACCTGCGACCCCCGGGACTATTGACCCGGTAACGCGAAAAAAATCCGACGGGAAAGGCGCATGCCCGACCAAACCAAAATCGAGCGCCGCTATGCGGATATAGCGGCCGATCATGGCGGCATGATCGCGCGCATGGCCGCCGCCTATGAGCGCGAGCCGGCCGCCCGGCAGGACCTTGAACAGGACATTCACATGCACCTCTGGCGCAGTCTCGCCGTCTTTCGCGACCAGTGCAGCCCTGCGACCTGGACCTGGCGCGTGGCGCACAATGTCTGTGCCCGCCATGTCGAAATGGCAGCGCGCCGCCGTCCGGCCAACGGTTGGGTTGTGCTCGACGGCACCGATCTACCCGACAGCCGGGCAACGCCGGAGACAGTGACGGACGATCGCCTTACCCTCGAGCGCCTCTACGCCCTGATCGACCGCCTTCGCCCGGCGGACCGTCAGGTGGTGCTGCTCTACCTCGAAGACGTGGATGCGGCCGGCATCGCCGAGATCACCGGCCTTACGCCGGGCGCAGTCGCCACGCGCATCCACCGCATCAAGGCCCTTCTGGCCCGGGGCTTCGAAAAGGAGGCCCAGCCTTGACCCATACCCCCACTGACCCGAAGACCTTATGGAAGGAGCAGGCCTTGCCCGCCCAGACCCTGACCCCCGCAATGCTCGAAACGCGCGCGCGCCGACTTGATGATCGAATCCGCACGCGCAATCTCTGGGAATTTGTCGCTGGCGGCTTGGTGGTGGCCGCCTCGATCGCCATCGCCGCCCTCACGTTGCTCTCCAGCCCTTGGAACGCTCCGGCCCTGACCATTGCCGGCGGCTTCATCCTGCTCGGCCTCGGCGCGCTCGTCGCCATGTGGCAGTTGCGGCGGCGGACCTCCCCGCCTCGGATAGATGGGGCGGCCCCCACGCTGGGCCATTACCGAGCCGAACTCGTGCGCCAGCGCGACGCCCTTCGATCAGTCTTCCGCTGGTATATCGCGCCGTTCCTGCCCGGGTTCATCCTGATTTATGGCGCCACCCTGTTCGACGCCGGCGCACTCTGGTCTGTCCTGCTGCCGGCGCTTGCGACCTTGATCTTCCTGAGCTGGGTCGTCTACGCCAACCACCGCGCCGCCGCTTGCATCGACACGGAAATCGCCGATCTGGACCGCACCGCGCAAGAGACCTGACCCCGCCTCAGGCGGCACGGAGGAAAGGAACGCTCCCGCCCTACATCTCGGCTTCGCGGAAAATCGGCGTTACATCCTCGTTCCATTCGCCGTGGAACTTCTCGAGCCAGCGTTGCGCGGGGGACTTGCCGGTGCGGATCGTTGCTTCGAGGGGCGCGAGGTGGATGGTTTCGTCGCGGCCCTGGGCGTTGAGGCGGGCGCGGCGGACAAGGCCTGCTTCGGCGATGCCCACGGCCTGGGCGGCCACGTCGAAGATGGCCGAGCGGCCGAATGGGGTGGCAAGACCGAGCCGGGGGACCTCGCGGCGCAGATAATCACGCTCCTCTTCGGTCCACTCCTTGACGAGCTCCCAGGCCGCTTCGAGCGAAACCGGGTCATAAAGCAGCCCGGTCCAGAACGCCGACAGCGCCACCACATGGGCCTGGTCGCCCATGTCGGCGCCGCGCATCTCGAGGAACTGCTTGAGCCGGACCTCCGGGAACAACGTCGAAAGATGGTCTTCCCAGTCCTTGATCGTCGGCTTTTCGCCCGGCAATTGCGGCAGGTTGCCCTCGAGAAAGTCGCGGAAGCTCTCGCCCGCGACATTGACGTACTTCTTGTCGCGAATGACGAAGTACATCGGCACGTCGAGCGCATAGTCCGCGTATTGCTCAAAGCCGAAACCCTCGTCGAAGGCAAAAGGCAGCATGCCGGTGCGATCGTCGTCGGTGTTCAGCCAGATCTGGCTGCGGAAGCTGAGGTAGCCGGTGTCCCGGCCGTCGGCGAAGGGCGAATTGGCAAACAGCGCGGTCGCAACGGGCTGCAGGCTGAGCGCCACGCGCAGCTTGCGGACCATGTCGGCCTCGCTGGCGAAGTCGAGGTTCACCTGCACCGTGGCCGACCGATACATCATCGACGTGCCTAGCGTGCCGACCTGATCCATGTAGCGCGTCATGATCGCGTAGCGCGACTTCGGCATGGAGGCGATGGTCTTGACGGGCCACAGGGGAGTTACGCCGAGGCCCAGGAAGTGAATGTCGAGCGGCTTTGCCACGGCCTTGGCGACGCGCATGTGCTCGTCCATTTCCGCGGCGGTGCCGTGCAGATCCTCCATGGGCGCACCGGACAGTTCGAACTGCCCGCCGGGCTCCAGCGAAATGCCACCGGCGATTTCGTGGTTGCGCAGGCCGATGGGGTTGTCCCCGTCGTAGAACGGCACCCAGCCTGTTTCTTTCTCGATGCCGGCCAGCAAAGCGCGGATGCCGTTCTCGCCTTCATAGGCCACCGGGTGCAGCGGATTGGTGTGGAACACGTGCTTTTCGTGTTCGGTGCCGATGCGCCATTCGCTCTCGGGCCGGCAACCTCGCGCCATCGCCTCGATGAGGTCGGCCCGCGATTCGATTAGAGGCGAGGGGTGGTCGTCGCCGGCCATGGTGTCCTCTGGGTTGAGGGTGGTCTGAACTGCTTTTGGGGCGCGAACATAGCGAGCGCAAGGCGGAAAGCAATCGCGATTTATCGCCAATCGCCGATGGTCGCCTGGATGCAGGCTAGCGCAGCCACCGCCGCGGTATCGGCGCGGAGGATACGCGGCCCCAAACTGATGGGCACAACGTAGGGCTGGGCCCGAAGGTTCTCCCGCTCCTCCGGAGAAAAACCGCCCTCGGGTCCGATGAGCAACCCCACGCGCTGGCCTTCCAAAGCCTTGAGCGTCTCGATCGGTGAGGCCGATGCCTCCCCTTCGTCGGCAAAGATCAGCCGGCGGTCGCCGTGTTCAGCCGTCCAGCCGGCGAGCAGACGGCTCAACGTCGTCTCCGGCACAATGTGGGGGACGCTCAGGACCTCGCACTGTTCCGCCGCCTCGATGGCGTTCGCCGTCATGCGCTCGCCCTTGAGGCGGTGGACCTGCGTGTACTCGGTCATGATGGGCTGGATGAGGCCGGCCCCCATCTCCACCGCCTTCTGGATGACGTAGTCCAGACGCTCGGACTTGAGGGGCGCAAAGCCATACCAGAGGTCAGAAACGGGGGTTTGCGGCGCGATCTGCTCGACGACACGGAGGTGCACGGCCTTCTTGCTGTCGCCGATGAGGCGGCACAGCCACGCCCCGTCCCGGCCATTGAAGAGCACGACGTCGTCGCCCACGGACTTGCGCAGCACGGCCGCGAGGTAGAGCGACTGGTCCTTGCCCAGCGTCAGTTCGGCATCAGGAGCAAGTGCGGCTTGGACGAAGAGGCGCTGCAGGTGGGCGTAGCTACGGGGCATGGTGCGCGTGTACCGCGAAACGGGGCCGCACGAAAGCCGGCTTCGGCCTTTCCCGCCATGCTCCTGCAAGGCGAGGCCGGGCAGGGGGTGGCAAGGCTCGGCGCAGACCACTATGACTTCCCAAAACCTTCTACGCGGTGCCACCATGACCACTCCCTCCGGAACCGTCGCCGATGCCGGCCAGGACAACTGGCTCGACCGGTATGCGCCTGACCCGATCAAGCCCTATGGGCGCCTGGCCCGTTGGGACCGGCCGATCGGATTCTATCTGCTGTTCTGGCCCTGCGCCTGGGGAATCGGCCTGGCCGCCAACGCCAACCCGGCGATGGGGTTCGGATGGTGGGCCGCCATTTTGATGTTCGTGGGCGCCATCCTGATGCGCGGCGCCGGCTGCACCTTCAACGACGTCGTTGATCGCGACATCGACGCCCAGGTGGCGCGGACCCGCTCCCGGCCGATCCCGTCGGGACAAGTCACCACGAGACAGGCCTTCGCCTTCCTGATCGCCCAGGCCTTGCTCGCCGCCATCATTCTGGTCCAGTTCAACGCCTTCACCATCGCCGCCTGCATCGGATCGCTGGTGCTGGTCGCGATCTACCCCTTCATGAAGCGCATCACCTGGTGGCCCCAGCTCTTTCTCGGTCTCGCCTTTTCCTTTGGCGCGTTGGTCGGCTGGTCGAGCCAGACCGGGAGCCTCGACTGGCCGCCGATCCTTGCCTATGTCGGCACCATCCTCTGGGTCATCGGTTACGACACGATCTATGCGCTGCAGGACATCGAGGATGATGCCCTGGTGGGGGTAAAGTCCACCGCGCGCCTCTTCGGCCCCAATGTTCGTGCCGTCGTCGCGGTTCTCTACGCCGGGGCCTATGTCTTGTGGAATGCCGCCGCGCTGCTTGCCGGAACCGGCGTCATCTTCGCTACGCTGGCCCTGGGTGCAGCGGGCCTCCTCGCCTGGCAGTTGGGGACGCTGGACATCGAACGGCCGAAAAACCCGTTCCAGCGCTTCTACAACAACCACTATGTGGGGATGATCTTGACGCTGGCCCTGCTCGCGGACTGGGTGTGGTAGCAGGCTGGCGGCACATCCCTCAACGCAGGAACCGGGCGTGTCGCAAAAGCCAAAGGGGCCGACCGCACCACCGGTCGACCCTTCTGGACCTGCTTTGGAGGCAGAGGTAACTAGTTGAGTTCGGCGTTGCCGGGCTTGCGGCGGTTGAGGAACCGCGGCCGCCGCGCGGCCTCGGCCGCCAGTTTGCGGCGCGGAGCAGGGGTGCTGACCATAAGCCCGTCGACTTGCTGGCTATAGGGCAGATAGGCGCCGTCGCCCGCCTTGATGAACAGCGGCAGGCGCAATTTCTTGCCCCAGTTCTGCCATTCCGCGACGACGTTATGGTTGCCCTCTTCCTCGAATACCTTGTAGTTCAACCCGGCGTCCGAATGGACCAGTTCGATGCAGCTGGTGAGCACGCCCTCTTCCGAAATCGTCGTCGCCACGGCAACGCCGATGAATTCTGCCACCGGCACCTTGATCTTGACCGAGACGCCGCTCTGCTCGAGCTGCTTGCGCACCGTAACGGTCTTGACCGGCTCCCGCGGCCCATTGTCGTTTGCCGCCATGAAGCGGCGTTCTGCAACGGCCGGGCGGCCGAAGGCGAGAACGACGGATGATCCTTCCATCAGGACGCCATGAACCATTTTTGATGCCTTCCTGTAACTTCGAGAGCTGGTTTTTTCCGGCTCGTTTTGTGAGGCCAATCTAGCGCGGCCTATTACCTGCCACCTTAATCGGTTCGGTTAAGTTTATCTTGTTTTCCGAGACGGTTAGCGGGTTGTTGCACTCGGTTACAGGCAGTTAACCGCACCCGCTGCGAGCCTGTTTACCCTAAGAAATGTCGGGCGGTGCCGGCCAAGGTTTTCGGCGGGACGACAAACCCTTGTCCAAACCCTTGAGCGGGCCTAAAAGCCCGCCATGCCGGCATCCTTCCCGCCCTACAGCGATGATCTCAACCTGCTGCGCTCCAGCGCGGTCTCGGCGGGCATTATCGCCTCGAGCTACTTCCGCAAGGACGTCAAATCCTGGACGAAGGATAACGCCTCGCCCGTCAGCGAGGCCGATATCGTCGTCGACCGCTTCCTTGCCGCAAACCTGCTGGGCGCGCGGCCCAGCTACGGGTGGTTGAGCGAAGAGACCGTCGACAACCCCAGCCGTCTCGAATGCGATCGCGTCTTCGTCGTCGACCCTATCGACGGCACGCGCGCCTTTCTGCGCGGGGAGGACTGCTGGACGGTTTCCCTCGCGGTGGTGGAAAACGGTGTCGCCGTAGCGGGAGTGGTCTATGCACCGGCCCGCGACGAACTCTACGACGCGGTCCTGGGCGGGGGAGCGCGACTCAACGGGCAGGCGCTGCAGCGCCGCCGCCGCGCCGGCAGCGCGCCGGTGATCCCCGCGCCTGGCGCCGTGCATCAGGAAATGCAGGCCAGCGGCCTCACCTATGCTCGCGGCCCGGCCTACCCTTCGCTTGCTTATCGCCTGGTGCAGGTTGCCACGGGAAAGCTGGATGCCGCAGTGGCCCGGCGCGGCAGCCAGGACTGGGATATCGCCGGCGCCGACATTATTCTTAAGGAAAGCGGCTTTTCGCTGCAGGATGTCTGCGCCGGGCCCCCACGATACAACAAGCGTGATGTGCGCCACGGGGCGCTTGCGGCGCTGGGCGACATGAGCCTAAAACCCCACGTCCATGCGGCCCTGATCAAGGTTTACGGCTGCCCTGCGGTCCCTTCCGATCAGGTTTCCCATCCCAGTTCATGAGCACAGGCAAGACCATGGCCGAAACAAGCGACAAGCAACTGCTGCACCTGGTGATTGGTGGAGAACTGTCCAGCCTCGAAGGCGTGACGTTCTCCAACCTCCACGAAGTCGACATCGTGGGCGTCTATCCCAACTACGCTTCCGCCTATAACGTCTGGAAGCAGAAGGCGCAGATGACGGTGGACAGTGCACAGACGCGCTACTTCATCGTGCATCTGCACCGCCTGCTCGACCCGCAGACCGGCAAGACCGAGACCGCCTAGGCGCTTTCGGTGACGAGGCCGAGGGCCTCGAATATGGCCGACAAGGCGCCCGGCCCCCCGATCCGCTCGCGGCCGAGCGTGCCCAACCGGCCACGCTCGGCCATGTCGCCCAAAAGCCGCCCCAGGCACTCCGAGATGTCCGCGGCCTTCGGCGCGACCACCTGCCGGGCGTCGCCGAAGAGCTTCTGCTCGTCCTCGAACCGGGAGCGCCGGTCGCGCGCATTGACGAAGGTCACCACCGGCACGCCGAGGCCGAGCGATTGGACGCTCGCCGTTCCCGCCTGGCTCAGAACCAGGTCCGATGCCGCCAGCAGATTGCCCATCGCCCGGCCGCGCGCCATGTGCACGGTGATCGAGCCATCGGAGAGTTCGCCCAGATCGTCCGCTTCGCCGCTCAGCATTGCGGTGCGGTGAAGACCGGCCGCGCGCGCCAGATCTTCGACACTCACGCTGCCGGCAACAGCGACGAACGCATCTGGCCGCAGCTCTTCCGGCAGTGCTCTGAGCGCCGCGACCTGCAGCGAGAAGCTTTCCGCCGTCAGCGCGCGGCTTCCCGGCAGAAGCGTCACCGCCGCGCGACGCGTCCGGCGAGCGGCAGCGTCGTAGTCGCCGTAGGGGATGGTGTCCATCATGAGATTGCCCACGCATCGGGCGTCGACGCCAGCCTTGCGCAGTTTTTGGGCGAGGCTGGTCGAGCGGCAGAAAACCAGGCTACAAGCCTGCTTGATGGCCCAGCACTCCGCCTTGGAATAAAGCCGCGCCGAACCCGTCTTGTAGACGTCGATGTAAACGAGGTCGCGATTGCCCGTGCCAAGGCAGGCGAGGACGCCCACCATGTCGCCGACGACGACAATCCGGTCATACTTGCCGCGGATGCTGCGCAAGAACCGCAGGGCGGGCGGCACGGTCAGCAAGCCCCCATTGACGATGTCGCGGCGCAGCGAGCCCTTGACGTTCCGCCAGCCTTCGGAGGCCAGGGTGGCGCGCGGCCCGACGATCGGGCACACATTGTCATAGGCCTTGCCACTGCCGATCATCGGAAAGGCTTCCGCCGATATGCTCGGGGGTAGCCGCGCAATCACCTGCGCCGCAATGGCATCTTCGCCGTGACCGTTGGAAATGACGAGGTAGCGTTGACGCGCCGCCAGCCCCGTCACTGTCAGTTGCCTCTGCCGAAGCGTTCGAACGCCTGGTGGGCAACGGTGGCGTCGGCATAGGGCTCCTGCCGGTCCACGCTCCAATAGAACAATTCATCGAGCGGGATCGGTTTGCCGGTGATTGCGCAGCGCACGAAGCTTCCGGGCTTGAGCACCACGTAATCCCCATCGAGATAGCGTAAAGTGGCTTCGGCTGGGGAAAACCCCTTATCGAAAAGGTTCATGACCACCTCCTTGCGACAGGCTTTTCATATAGCGGAGCCGGCTGCCCCTCAAAAGAGGCTTTCCTGCGACCCATCGTCGGCCGGCGGGCGCGCCCCCTTGCGGCGGGGCGCCGGAGCGCCGCCCACCACGGCACCGATCTCGCCTTCGGCAAGGGTGATGCGCAGCGCATCCCCCGGACTGAGCTGGTTGGCAGCGGTGATCACCGCTCCCGCCTCGTCCTGCACCAAGGCATAGCCGCGCGCGAGAACGTTCCGGTAGCTGAGGCTCTCCAGAAGCTTGCCCGTCTGCTCGAGCCGCTGCCGCCGCTGCGCCAGAAGCGTGCCGGAGCACTGATTGAGCCTCTGCGCGAGCGGATCGAGCTTTGCTTGCGTATGGCGGAGCTCGGCCCGGAGGGGCTGGAGGCTGAGGCGCGGTGCGACCTTCTCGAGCAGCGCCCGCTTTCGTTCGTTCGATTGCCCCACGGCTCCCGCCAGACGTGCCGCGCAGGGGTCGTATCTGAGGCGCGCTTTGTCGACGGTCTTGACGAGCCCGCCTTCAGCGTGGCGGGCCAGGTTCGCGAGCCGTTCGGACAGTTCGGTCTTGCGTTGGCGGAGAAGGCGGGGCTGCATCTGACTTGCGAGACCGGAGAAGCTGAGACGCCTGCCTTGCACGAAGTGCCTCAGCCCGCCGACGAGCTGGCTCGAGGCCAGATCGAGGCTTTGCCGCTGCGTTGCGATGAGATCGGCTGGCCGGGGCAGACCGGCTCCGGCTGCCCTGAGGCGATCGCGCAGACTGGCCACCTGCCGCCGCGCCGCCTGCCGGTGCCGCGCCCCCTGATCCTCGACATAGGCGATGAGTTCGGCGCGGACAGGAACGGCCGCTTCGGCAGCCGCGGTCGGCGTGGGCGCCCGCATATCGGAGGCATAGTCGATCAGCGTCGTATCGGTCTCGTGCCCTACGGCCGAGATGATGGGGATACGAGAGGCGGCAACGGCTCGCACCACCGCCTCTTCGTTGAACCCCCAGAGGTCCTCGATCGAGCCGCCGCCGCGGGCGACGATCAACAGGTCCGGCCGCGGGATCGCGCCGGTGTCGGACAGTCCGTTGAAGCCTTCGATGGCATTGACCACCTCCGCGGCGCAGGTGTCACCCTGCACGCGCACCGGCCAGACCACGACGTGGCTGGGAAACCGGTCCTCTAGCCGATGCAGAATGTCCCTGATGACGGCGCCCGTGGGCGAGGTGACCACGCCGATGACGCGCGGCAGATAGGGCAGGGGGCGCTTGCGCTCGCGGGCAAACAAGCCCTCTGCAAGGAGCTTCTTGCGCCGCTCCTCGAGCAGGGCCATCAACGCGCCCGCACCGGCGGGCTCGATGTTTTCGATCACGATCTGATATTTGGACGAGCGCGGGAAGGTCGTCAGTCGTCCGGTGGCGATGACCTCGAGGCCTTCTTCGGGCTTGAAAGCCAGGCGCGCATAGCTGCCCTTCCAGACGACGGCATCGATGGTTGCTGCGTCGTCCTTGAGCGTGAAATAGCAGTGGCCCGAGGAGTGCTGGCCGCGGAACCCGGAAATTTCCCCGCGCACCCTGACATGGCCGAATTCGTCCTCGACTGTCCGCTTCACCGCCTGGGCGATTTCGGAGACGGTAAATTCGGCGGCGTTGGTCAGAACCTGCGACATGGTCTTCTGGTGCGCCAATCACCCGTTTGGGTCAAGCGGGCTATTCGGCGGCTTCCGCCTTGGGTGCAACGTCGAGATTCCCCATCGACTGCACGATGTGGTTGGCCAGCGCGTCATAGATGCCGCCATAGGCGTGGCTGGCGCGCATCAGTGCAATCTGCGCATCGCCCAGACGGGGCAAGCCATGGCCTTCGCTCACCACCCGCATGCCCGGCTGCAGAGCGCTTTCGGGAAGAAAGCCCACGGCCAGGTCCGACAGCACCGCCGACGAGATGGCGGTCGCATTGGAGGAGGTGTAGGCGATCCGGTAGTCCTTTCCGGTCCGCTCCAGCGCCTCCATCGCGTCCTTGCGCCAGATGCAGCAGGAGGGCCCGCACGCGATGGCTATGGGTTCGCTGGCGAGCGCCCGGCCACCGTGGCTGGCGACCCAGAACATCTTTTCGGTGCGGAACAGTTCACCGAAATTCTGGTCCGTCCCTTGGGTGAAGACGATCAGGTCATAGCGCCCCAGTTTCATGCCCTCGAGCAGTTGCTCGGACGCCATGCAGGCGACGTCGACCGCGATTTTTGGATGGGTTCGCTGGAAGCTCGACAGAATCACCGGCAGCAGACGGACGGCGTAGTCGTCGGGCACACCGAATCGGATGGACCCGGCCAGGTCACCATCGTTGAAGTGGTCGAGAATCTCGGCGTTGGTGCGCAGCATCTTGCGGGCGCGCTCGTAGAGAACTTCGCCGTGATGGGTCAGGGTGACGCTGCGACCATCGCGGGAAAGCAGGGCATGGCCCAGGCGTTCTTCAAGGCGCTTGATCTGCATCGAGACCGCTGACTGGGTCTTGTTGACCCGGCGTGCGGCCTCGGTAAAACTGCCGCAATCGGCAATGGCGCAAAAGCTCTGCAACTGGTCGAGATCGAGCGGGGCCGTCATGGTGGGTCATCACTGAAATTCATCGAGAACATGAAATCTATTTGTTAGACGAATAGAAGTCCAGCAGGTTATCCCACGTTCATCGGCGCTTTAACGCGCCGGACGCCGGCCTCCCTCCGGCGCCCCCTCATGAGTTCTGGAGACGGATCATGGCTCTCTCGCTGTTCGGCGAGCGGTCCCTTTCGGCCGCGGCGCCTGTCAACCCGCTATACGCTCTTGAAATGTGGATTGGCCGGGTCCGAACCGCCCGTGCCCGGCGCGTCGCGCTGGAGCGTCTGCTCGAACTCGATCACTGCCGGCTGAGCGACCTTGGCATCAGTCGGGCCGACATCATGGACGCACTCGCCGCCCGTTCGGGCCTGACCCCGGGCATGGTGCTCAACGCGGCCCGCGCCCGCGCCTCGCGTCCCTGACAATTTCGGCCGCTACGGCGGCCGCTCACCCGTTGGCTCGAACACGAACATGCTTGTGCCATCTCCGGGCTGGTTTTGCCGCCAGCCTCGTTTCCTGACCAACTGCCGGGCCGTGACCACACGTGCCCGGCTTTTTTCAAGAGATGAAACGCACGCCGATTTCCTTTTCGGTGTGCCACGCCGTCTCGCATTGGAAGCGGCGCCCGTCATCAAGCGCCAGCTCGAACCGGTTCGGGACGCCCACGATGCTTTGCACGATCAGCTTCGCGCCGGTGTCCGACATGTTCCGCACGGTGCAACTGAAGGTCGAAAAGCCCTCGTTGAGGACGATCTTGGCGCCCTTGAGGGTCCTGTGGCGCTGCGTGTCGCGGTTGTCCTTGTTCATCTCAACCCTCAGGGCAGCGCCTCAAAGCCTTCCGCGAATCCTTCCAGCGATACGGGGATGCCAACGCCTTCTTCGGGTGTCTTGAACACGACAAAGATCGCGCTCTTGCCTTCGGAAAGCACCTTGACCAGATCGTCGTCCAGCTCGACTTCGGCGATGCAGCCGTTGGGCAGGCAGCGGACAAAGGCAACCCGTCCCATGTCCGTGCCATCGACATTGAGCCCAAGACCATTCGGCAGCAGGACGCCCAAGGGAGCCAGGACCCGCAGGAGGCGTGCCTCCCGATCGGCGGTGCGCAGCACGATCACGGAAAGCCCCACATTGGGCTGGTCCTCGGCGGTGACGTTCTGGATGATCGCGCACTGCTCGAAGCTGGCACCAGGTGGCGTGTCGCAGCTCATCTGCCAGTCACCATATTCGGCCTTGACCGTGCCCTGCGCCGAGGCGGGACTGGCCAAGAGTGCGCCGGACAATAGCAACAGGGCGAAAACCGCCCGCTTCACGATTGCCTTGGGGGTCATCACTTCTCCTGTCGACTCGGCCTGCGATCCGGGTGTGTTGTGTGTCTGACACTCGCTGCGCAGTGTCAACCAAAGGACCGGATTTGCGACCCGTTCTGATGATAAACTGCGGCGGCGTTAGGGCGCGCGGCGGGTGGGGGACACCAATTTGCCGCAGCCGTGGCAACGAATGCCGCAATAGACTCAGGTGCCGCGATATGATTTACGAGAAGAGAGTTTGCGCTCCGAGCTTGAGTCGGGGCGGCGTTAGCTATGCCGCTGTTTTGCCCCCTCATTCTCGGTGCCAGCCGCCAGAACAGCTGACAAGGGGGTATATGGTGACCGGGCAGTTCGCGAAGAAATTGGGCGCGGGTTTCGCAGCCCTGCTGACCATGGCGCCCGCCATGGCGGTCGCCCAGGAAGTGCCTCAGGGGCATCCGATGGCGGGTCAGGTTCACCTGCAGGAGTCGGTGACCCCTATCATGGATTCCATCGTGGCCTTCCACAATGGACCGCTGATGTGGACCATCTCGCTGATCGTGCTGTTTGTGCTCGCGCTCCTGGTCATCGTGATCCTCCGGTTCAACGCCAAGTCCAACCCGGTGCCTGCACGCTTCACCCACAATACGTTGGTTGAGGTGATCTGGACCGTCGTGCCGATCGTGGTGCTGATCATCATCGCCATCCCGTCATTCGGCGTGCTGTCCGATCAGCTCACGGTGCCGGACGGGCAGCGGAAGTACCTGGGCTCGAACATCTTCTCGTTCGGCGAGGTGGAGGTGCCCGCGCCGGAACTGACGGTGAAGGTTTCGGGCGAGCAGTGGTACTGGAACTACGAATATGTGGATGAAGGCGTCGCCTTCGACTCCAACATCCTGAACGACGAGCAGCGCCCGCAGATCAAGCCGAACCAGCCGCGGCTGCTGGCGGTGGATAACGAACTGGTTGTGCCGGTCGATACCACGGTGCGCGTGCAGGTGACCTCCAGCCCGTCCGGCGTCATCCACGCGTTTGCGGTTCCTTCGTTCGGCATCAAGATCGACGCCGTTCCCGGCCGCCTGAACGAAACGTGGTTCAACGCTCGCGAGACCGGTATCTATTACGGCCAGTGCTCGGAACTGTGTGGGAAGGACCATGCCTTCATGCCGATCGCCGTGCGCGTCGTGACTGCCGAGGAATACCAGGCGTTCATCGGCGCCTTCAAGGAAAGCCGTGACTACCAGGCCGCTGCAGCCACGCTGCCGGCGCTGAACTAAGGGTCAGGGGAGAAATATGACTGATACCGCTCACCTCGAAGCTCACGCCACCGGGCACGACGCGCATGCGCACCACGAGCCCACCGGCTGGCGCCGCTGGCTCTATTCGACCAACCACAAGGACATCGGGATCATGTACCTGGTGTTCGCCATCGTGACGGGGATCATCGGTGGCCTGCTTTCCGGCGTGATGCGCATGGAATTGCAGGAACCCGGCATCCAGATCTTCCACGGCCTGGCCGCGATGGTCTACGGCGTCGAAGGCGCCGCCGCGCTCGACGCTGGCAAGCAGCTCTACAACGTGTTCACCACCGCCCACGCCTTGATCATGGTGTTCTTCGTGGTGATGCCCGCAACCATGGGTGGCTTTGCCAACTACTTTGCTCCGCTGATGATCGGAGCGCCCGATACGGCCTTCCCGCGCATCAACAATATCGCCTTCTGGCTGTTGCCGCCGGCATTCATCCTGCTGCTGATGAGCCTGTTCTTCGAAGGCACCGCAGGGACCACCGGCTTCGGTGGCGGCTGGACCATTTATCCGCCGCTGGCAACCACCGGCCATCCCGGCCCGTCGCTGGATTTCGTCATTCTCTCGCTGCACATCGCAGGCGTGAGCTCCATCCTTGGCGCAATCAACCTCATCACCACCATTCTCAACATGCGCGCTCCAGGCATGACGCTGCACAAGATGCCGCTTTTCGCCTGGTCGGTGCTGGTGACGGCGTTCCTGCTCCTCCTGGCGCTGCCTGTTCTGGCCGGTGCCATCACCATGCTGCTGACGGACCGCAACTTCGGCACGTCCTTCTTCAAGCCCGAAGAGGGTGGGGATCCGATTCTCTTCCAGCATCTGTTCTGGTTCTTCGGGCACCCTGAAGTGTACATCATGATCTTGCCCGGCTTCGGCATGATCAGTCACATCGTTGCCACCTTCAGTCGCAAGCCGGTGTTCGGCTACATGGCCATGGCCTATGCGATGGTTGCCATCGGCTTCGTCGGGTTCGTCGTGTGGGCGCACCACATGTACACCACCGGGCTCAGCCTGGATGTGCAGCGGTACTTCGTGGCCGCCACCATGGTCATCGCCGTGCCGACGGGTGTGAAGATCTTCTCCTGGATCGCCACCATGTGGGGCGGCTCCATCACCTTCCGCACGCCCATCCTCTGGGCCATCGGCTTCATCTTCCTGTTCACCGTGGGCGGTGTGACGGGCGTGGTGCTGGCCAATGCCGGTGCGGACCGTGCCCTGCACGACACCTATTATGTGGTCGCGCAC
Source organism: Devosia oryzisoli (assembly GCF_014837245.1). Lineage (GTDB taxonomy): Bacteria > Pseudomonadota > Alphaproteobacteria > Rhizobiales > Devosiaceae > Devosia > Devosia oryzisoli. Next base: position 389,367 of record NZ_JACYFU010000002.1, on the reverse strand, counting down.
TTCCACTACGTGCTCTCGCTGGGCGCGGTGTTCTCGATCTTTGCGGGCTGGTACTACTGGTACCCCAAGATTTTCGGGTACATGTACTCGGAGTTCCTGGGCAAGCTGCACTTCTGGACCATGTTCATTGGCGTGAACCTGATCTTCTTCCCGCAGCACTTCCTGGGCCTCTCCGGCATGCCGCGCCGCTACATCGACTATCCGGATGCCTTTGCGCTGTGGAACCGCGTGTCGTCGGTAGGCTACTACATCACCTTCGTGGCCATGGTGATCTTCTTCTACGCGACCTGGGAAGCGTCGCGGAAGAAGCGCCCCGCAGGCGACAATCCGTGGGGTGAAGGGGCAACGACGCTGGAATGGACCTTGTCCAGCCCGCCGCCGTTCCACCAGTTCACGACACTGCCCAAGATCGACTCGACCAACGCGCACTAAGCGCGTTGGCACCGAACAAGCGGATCGCGCCCGGGCGCGGCCCGCTCCATAGAACGGAAGACCCAGTGGCCTATATCGACGACAGCAGCAGCATCAACGCCTTGGCGGGCGGCGCACGGGTAGAAGACTACCTGGCGCTGCTCAAGCCGCGCGTCATGTCGCTCGTGGTCTTCGTGGCCCTGGTCGGGATGTTGGTCGCACCGGGCGGTATCCATCCCGTCGTCGGCCTCATCGCCATCGCCTGCATTGCGATTGGGGCCGGCGCCTCGGGCGCCCTCAACATGTGGTACGATGCCGATATTGATGCCGTCATGAGCCGCACGCTCAATCGGCCTATCCCCGCCGGTCGGATCACGCGAGAAGAAGCACTTGCGTTCGGGCTTGTCCTCTCTGCCTTCTCCGTTGTCTTGCTTGGCCTTGCCACAAACTGGGTTGCCGGCGGCTTCCTCGCCTTCACCATCTTCTTCTACGCCGTCATCTACACGATGTGGCTCAAGCGCGCGACGCCGCAGAACATCGTCATCGGTGGCGCTGCCGGCGCCTTCCCCCCAATGGTGGGCTGGGCCGCGGTCACCGGTACGGCGAGCTGGGAAAGCTTTGTGCTCTTCCTCATCATCTTTCTCTGGACCCCGCCGCACTTCTGGGCGCTGGCGCTCTACAAGCAATCCGACTACGGCGCAGCCGGCATCCCCATGATGCCCAATGTCGCGGGAGAAGCTTCGACCAAGAGGCAGATCCTGGGCTATTCGGTTGTCCTCGCCCTGACGAGCCTCCTGCCGGTGGTGCTGGGGCTTTCCGGTCTGGTCTATGGCGCTGTTGCCGTCGTGACGGGCGCCTGGTTCGTTCATCTGGCCGTGCGATTGTGGCGCCAGCAGCAGAGTGGCCCGATGCGTCGCGCGGCGCGCGCTCTGTTCACCTTTTCCCTGAGTTACCTGTTCGTGCTGTTCCTGGCGCTGCTCGCCGACCACATCGTCTATCAGATGGGGGTGCTGTGACCATGGCCGCAGAACCAAGAACACCCCCCGAGCCGGCCATGTCGCCGGAGCAGGAAATCGCGTTCAAGGCGCGCCGCCGCAAGCGATCCGTGGCGCTGGCCATCGCCCTGGCCGTCTTCGCCATCACCTTCTACGTGCTCACCATCATCAAGATGGGGCCTTCCTTGTTTGACAGGACGCTGTGATGGCCGATACCGCCGCATCCCGTTCCATGCCGTCCGGCAACCGCAACAAGGGGGTTGCCCTCGCCCTTGGCGTCCTCGCGGTCGGCATGGTCGGCCTCGCTTTTGCAGCGGTGCCGCTCTACCAGATGTTCTGCAGTGTGACTGGTTACGGCGGTACCACCCAAGTGGCCGAGGCCAATCCCAAGGGCGTCATCGCCCGCGAGATGACCGTCCGGTTCGATTCCAACGTCGACAAGACGCTGCCCTGGACAGTCAAACCCGCTTCGCCGATCACCGACAAGATTGGCACCGTGGACACCGTCACCTACGTCGCCACCAACAATTCGGACAAGCCCATCACTGGCCAGGCCATATTCAATGTGGCCCCGGATCTTGCTGGCGTGTACTTCAACAAGATCGAGTGCTTCTGCTTCACCGAGCAGACGCTCCAACCGGGGGAGACGGTGGAAATGCCCATCGTCTTCTTCGTCGATCCCGATCTCGCTGACGATCGCGACCTTGCGACCGTCAAGGACATCACACTCTCTTATACCTTCTACGCTTCAGACAGTGAGGGAAGCTGAAACATGGCCGCCATTGAAAAGAACCATGATTACCACATGGTGGAACCCAGTCCGTGGCCGTTCGTCGGATCGGTTGCTGTGCTGGTTATGGCCATGGGCGCCATCTTCTGGATGCACCACTGGACACCGTGGGTCTTCTTCATCGGTCTGGTGGGCGTTCTTTATACGATGTTCGCCTGGTGGTCCGACGTGGTCAAGGAAGCCAATAACGGCCACGACCACACCCCGGTCGTGCAGATGCACCACCGCTACGGGATGATGCTGTTCATCGCCTCCGAGGTGATGTTCTTTGTGGCCTGGTTCTGGGCTTACTTTGACGGCTTCTTCCGCCTCGACGATGTCGAGCAATATGCCCGTGTCGCGGCAACCGGCGGGGCGTGGCCTCCGATGGGCGTCGAACTGTTCGACCCGTTCCACCTGCCGCTGTTCAATACGCTGATCTTGCTCACTTCAGGCACCACCGTGACCTGGGCGCACCATGCGTTGCTCGAAGGCGACCGGAATGGCCTCAAATACGGCCTGTGGCTTACCATTGGCCTCGGCGCCCTGTTCTCAGTCGTGCAGTTCATAGAGTATAGCCACGCGGGCTTTTCCTTCACCGGCGACTACTACGGCGGCAGCTTCGTGATGGCGACGGGCTTCCACGGCTTTCACGTACTGATCGGCACGATCTTCCTGGCTGTCTGCCTGATCCGCGCCTATCGGGGAGATTTTACGCCGCAGCGTCACCTGGGCTTCGAGTTCGCCGCCTGGTACTGGCACTTCGTCGACGTGGTGTGGCTGTTCCTCTTCGCCTCGATCTACGTGTGGGGCAGCTGGGGCGTGGCTGTCCACTAGCCCAAAGGGCACCTACTGCGAGGGGCGCGCCGGACGGCAGCGCCCCTTTTTTCTTGGAGGCGCATCATGAGCCAATCCAATGCTCTCGCCAACGGCATCGCCTGCCGTTGCCCGCGCTGCGGCAAGGGCAATCTCTTTTCCGGCTACCTGAAACTGACGCCCGCCTGCCCAGTGTGTGGGCTGGACTTCGCCTTCGCGGATAGCGGCGACGGTCCCGCCGTTTTTGTCATTTTCCTTGTCGCGCCAGTCATCGTCATTCTGGCGCTGGTCGTGGGATCGCTGGTCGCCATCCCGCCCTGGATGCATCTGGTCCTGTGGATTCCGGTTACCATCGTCCTGTCCATTGCGCTGCTCCCGCCATTCAAGGGCGTGCTGGTCAGCCTGCAATATCGACACGATGCGCATGAGGGTCACCAATGAACATTCCTGCCCGCCGAGGCCTGCATCTGGGGGATTGGCTGTTCGCGGCGCTGATGCTTGCTCTCGCCGTCGTCTGCGTCTTCCTGGGCACCTGGCAGGTGCATCGCCTAGCCGAAAAAGAAGCGCTGATTGCGGCCGTCGATTCCCGCCTCGATGCTGCGCCAATCCCGGTCCCTCCGGCCGCCGAATGGCCCTCGCTCGACGTGGATTCCCTCAGTTTCCAGCCGCTCTCGCTCACCGGGCGTTTCGCCTACGACCAGACCGTCACCGTCTTCACCAGCCTCGTCGAACCACGCGGCCAGTATTCCGGACCGGGCTATTGGGTGGTCACGCCTTTCATCCTGGCCGATGGCGGCACCGTCTTCGTCAATCGCGGCTTCGTGCCCCAAGAGATGCAGGAGCAGGCTGTGATGACCGGTCTGCCCCCCGCGACGCCCGGAACGGAGATGATAACCGGATTGCTTCGGCCACCCGAAACTGGCGGGTGGTTCGTGCCCGAAGCCAACATGTCGGACCGCATCGAATGGGTCCGCGACCCGCAGCGCTTGGCAAAAATGGCTGATCCGGCCTTGGCGCCATTCGCCCCCTTTACAGTCGATATGGCCGCCGGGGCGCCCGGCGAGCTGCCCCAGGGCGGGGAAACACTGGTCAGCTTTCCCAACAATCACTTCGGCTACGCCCTCACATGGTATGGCTTCGCGGTGGTGGCCGTAGTCATGCTGGTCTTCTGGCTCTGGCGGCAGGCTCGGCGGCCCGCGGCCTAGCACCCACCGCAAACCTTGCAGGCCGGGTCACGTTTGACTAGTTTGCGACAATTCCAGGAAGGGCACTCCCACCCTATGCAGTTTGTTTCCACGCGCGGTCAGGCGCCGGCGCTCAGTTTCTCTGACGCAGTTCTCGCTGGTCTTGCCGCCGATGGTGGCCTTTACGTTCCAAAGTCCTGGCCGCAGCTCACCCCGGCCGACATTGCCGATTTCGCGGGCAAACCCTATGCCGAGGTCGCCTATGCGATCATCTCTCGCTTCACCGGCGACGAGATTGCCGGCGCCACCCTGCGCTCCATCATTGACCGGGCCTATGCGGAGTTTCGCCACCCCTCCGTGGCGCCCCTTGTGGAACTCGAACCCAATCATTTTCTGCTCGAGATGTTTCATGGCCCCACGCTTGCGTTCAAGGACGTGGCGATGCAGTTCCTCAGCCGCATCATGGACCACATTCTGGGCGAGCGCGGCCTCAAGGCGAGCATCGTGGGGGCCACCTCAGGCGACACCGGTTCGGCCGCTATCGAGGCCTTCCGCGGCCGTGACACGACCGACATCTTCATCCTGCACCCAAGGGGCCGCACGTCCGAGGTGCAGCGCCGGCAGATGACGACGGTTCTGGACTCCAACGTCCACAACATCGCGCTTGAAGGCACGTTCGACGATTGCCAGGATGCGGTCAAAGCGATGTTCAACCACCACGCTTTCCGCGACCATGTGCGGCTCTCGGGCGTAAACTCCATCAATTGGGGCCGCATCGTCGCGCAGATCGTCTATTACTTTACGGCAGCGGTCTCGTTGGGAGCCCCGCATCGGGTCATCAACTTCACTGTGCCGACGGGTAATTTCGGCGATATCTTCGCCGGCTATTGCGCCAAACGGATGGGCTTGCCCATTGGCCAACTCGTCATCGCCACCAACGCCAACGACATCCTTCGCCGCACCCTGGAAACCGGGCGCTACGAAATGTCGGGGGTCGCGCCCACGATCAGCCCCTCGATGGACATCCAGATTTCCTCCAATTTCGAGCGGCTGTTGTTCGAAGCGGTGGACCGGGATGCCGACGTCGTCGGGCGCCTGATGGCGACCCTCAAGCAATCCCGCGGCTTCGATCTGCCCGAACAGGCGCTCGATGCCATAAGGCGTGAGTTTGCTGCCGGCACCACCGACGAAGCCAAGACACGCCGAACCATAGCCGAAACCTATCGGCGCGGCGGTTACCTTCTCGACCCGCACACCGCAGTCGGCGTCGGTGTCGCACGCGAGTTCGCCGGTACGGCGACGCCCATGGTGACGCTGGCGACGGCCCATCCGGCAAAGTTTCCCGCGGCTGTGGCCGAGGCATCCGGCGTCGAGCCCGCGCTTCCCGCCTGGTTGGGCGATCTCTATGAACGACCCGAGAGGGTCACCGTGCTGGCCAACGACCAGCAGATCATTGAAGACTTCATTGGGTCGCGCACGCGCGCGGCCTGACGAGCACGACAGGTCGCGCCGCGTCAGGCATCGATCCGGGAGAACCAGTTTGAGCGTAAGAACCACAACACTCGACAACGGCATGGTCGTGCTGACCGATGATATGCCTCACCTGGAAAGCGCTTCGCTCGGCGTTTGGGTCAAGGCCGGCGCCCGGTCGGAGCGCAAGACCGAGCACGGCATATCGCACCTGCTCGAACACATGGCGTTCAAGGGCACCAGCACCCGCACGGCGCTGGAAATCGCCGAATCCATCGAGAACGTCGGTGGCGATCTCAACGCCGCGACGTCCATCGAGCATACGGGGTATTTCGCCCGTGTCCTGAAGGAAGATGTTACCCTGGCTGCCGACATCCTGGCCGACATCCTCCAGAATTCGACATTCGACGACAATGAGCTGGCGCGCGAAAAGCAGGTCATCGTGCAGGAAATCGGCGCCGCCCGGGACAATCCGGACGACCACGTCTTCGATCTCTTCCAGCAGGCTGCCTATCCCACGCAGCCCATCGGCCGCACCATTCTGGGGACGGTGGATTCGGTGCGGGATTTCTCCTCCGACACCATCCGCAAATATATGCGCCGCAACTATGTGGGCGATCATATGGTCATCGCGGCCGCCGGCAATGTCGACCACGATGAGCTCGCGCGGGTCGCGGCCGACCGTTTTGGCGATCTGCAACCCAACGGGGCGCCAGCGCCGCAAAAGGCCGAATACCAAGGGGGTCAGGAGCGGCTGATTTCGGATCACGAGCAGGCACACATCGTGCTGGGGTTCGAAGGGCGCGCGTACCATTCCGACGGCTTCTATGCCGCCCAGGTGCTGGCTTCCATTCTCGGCGGCGGCATGAGCTCTCGCCTCTTCCAGGAGGTTCGCGAGAAGCGCGGCCTCTGCTATTCCGTCTACGCCTTTCACTGGGCCTTTGCCGATAGCGGCGTCTTCGGCGTCGCGGCGGCAACAGGCGAGGAGGAGGTGACTGAGCTTGTCCCCGTGGTCCTCGATGAACTGCGCCGGGCCACGGAAACCATCACCGACGAGGAAGTCATTCGGGTCCGCAACCAGATTCGCGCCGGCCTGCTGATGTCCCTCGAAAGCCCCTCCGCCCGCGCCGGGCAACTGGCGCGGCAGCAGATTCTGTGGGGCCGGCCCATCGCGATGCAGGAAACGGTCGAGCGCATCAACCGCATCACTGCCCAGCGCGTCCGGGAGGTCGCCGAGCAATTGTTTACCGGCGGCACGCCAACCCTGGCCGGCATCGGGCCGATCGATCAGCTTGCTGATGTCGAAAGCATCGGCGAGACGCTCAGGCGGTAACGCCATGCACTGGCCCTGGTCGTCGCCCACTCCGATGATTGCGCTGCAAGGGCCGCGCCTGACCTTGCGGCTGCCGCAAATGCGCGACTATGCCGCTTGGTATGCGCTGCGCCGGTCGAGCCACGCTTTCCTCAAGCCCTTCGAACCGCGCTGGACCGAGGCCGATCTCGCGCGCAGCGTCTTTGCGATGAGGGTCAAGCGGGCCCGCCAGGAAGCGGAGGCAGGAACCGACTACACCTTCTTCCTGTTTTCACGCGGCGCGCCCGAGGCTGTGCTCGTGGGCGGCATAACCCTCTCCAATATTCGCCGCCGTGCTGCCCAATTCGTCAACCTCGGCTACTGGATGGGACAGCCCTATGCCGGCAAGGGGCTGATGACGGAGGCCGTTTCCGTGGTCCTGCCGTTCATCTTCGATACGCTCGACCTGCATCGGGCGCACGCGGCGTTCCTGCCCACCAACACCGCCTCGCGCCGTGTGCTGGAAAAGAACGGGTTCGTCGAAGAGGGTTACGCCGAGCGCTACCTGCAGATCGACGGCCGCTGGGAAGACCACGTGCTGATGGGACTGACGCGCGAACGGTGGCAGGCCGGGGTGCACGGACAGCGCATGTGGGTCGCCTGACCCAGGCGTAGGCCTGTAGTGGGCGTTACTGGCGTTTTGCCCTTGTATCTTTTGGGTCACAGCCGACGATGCTTGTCGGCGCAGGCAATCTCCCGTACCAAGAAGCCACCCCGCCGGGAGGAAGAACCAGAAGGCGTTGCCGGGCCTACGCCGGAAGCCGCCACAATGAAGCCTAGCGCAGGATATAACTGCCCCAGATGCGTCCCCTTCTAGCACTCGCGACCTGGCTCGCGCTCGCGATTGTCACACTTGCCCCGGCGTCCGCATTCGAGGTGATCTCGGTTCCGGACGACGTCAATGCGGTGAACCTGTCGGACATCATCGAGGTCGTGCCGGGTGAGGATGGGAAGGTCCAGCTCTCCACCGCTCCCGATGCCGATGGCATCATCCGGCGCATCGAGGTGCTCGCGAGCGAACCCGGTACCAATCCGACTTTTGCGCTACTGGCCTTGCGCAATGACAGCGACCAGCAGATCGAGCGCCTGCTTGTGGCGCCATTCTTTCGCCTGCCCGGATCGGGTGTTTTTCAGCCTGACCTGGGGGCCCAGCGGATCACTGCCGTGACCCCAAGCGCCGGCATCCGCCCGGTTCGGACAGCCGACCCGGAGGCCGACGTTTTCGAGGTGACGCTCGACCCGGGAGCCACCATGACCTTGGTGGCGGAGTTGACGCACGGAACGCTGCCCGAGCTCTATCTCTGGCAGCCCAACGCGTACCGCGACTACATCAACGCCTTCACGCTGTTTCGCGGCGTGGTGCTGGGCGTCGCATCGCTCGCCTCGGTCTTTCTCACCATCATGTTCGTCGTCAAGGGGCGCGGCGTTTTCCCAGCCACGGCGGCCTTCGCCTGGGCCGTGCTGGCCTATCTGCTGATCGACTTCAGCCTCATGGGCCGAATTTTCGGCCTCGGTCCCGAAGGTGTGCAGCCGCTGCGCGCTGCAGCCGAGGCTGCCATAGCGACGACGCTGGCGGGTTTTCTCTTTATCTACCTCAATCTCCATCGCTGGCACCTGCGCTTCATACATCTGGCGCTCGGGCTGGCTGCCCTGTTCCTGGCGCTGTTCGGCTTCGCCTTCCTGCAACCGGCGATCGCGGCAACCATTTCCCGGCTGGTGATGGTCCTGCTCGGCGGCTCGGGCTTTTTCCTCATCCTCTTGCTGGCGCTGCGCGGCTATGATCGCGCCGTCCTGCTGGTTCCCACCTGGATCATCTACCTGGCGTGGCTCTTCTATAGTTGGATGGTCATCTCGGGGCAGGTCACCAACGATGTGGCCCAGCCCGCCGTTGCGGGGGGCCTGGTGCTGATCGTCATGCTCCTGGGCTTCACTGCGGTCCAACACGCGTTCTCGGAAGGCCAGGTGTCCATCGGCACTTTGAGCGAGGTGGAGCGGCGTGCGCTGGCCCTGACGGGCTCAGGGGATTTCGTTTTCGACTGGAATATCGACAGGGACAGGGTCAGCGTCAGCGACGAGCTTGCGACCCGGCTGGGAGAAAAGCGCGGCGCGTTGCGCGGCGCTATCAAGCGTTGGCTGGACCGCGTCCACCCCGACGATCGCGATCGCTTTCGGACGGCGTTCGACACCCTCGTCGAGTTGCGGCGCGGCAAGGTCTCGGCGGACATGCGGCTGGCCGGGCACGATGGCAGCTTCCGCACCTTCCGCATGCGCGTCAAACCTGTCCTTGGAGGCGACGGACAGGTGACCCGCATTGTGGGCACCCTGCAGGATGTGACGGAAGACCGGGCGGCACGCGCGCGCCTGTTGCACGACGCCGTGCACGACAGCCTGACCGGACTGCCAAACCGGCAGTTGTTCCTCGATCGTCTCGACCGGGCGCTGGTCCGGGCTCGGGCTCCGAACGGATCCAAGCCTGCGGTCTTCCTCATCGATATCGACCGCTTCATGGAACTTGAAGAGCGCATCGGCCACTCTGCCGCGGACTCGGTTCTGCTGGCCATCGCCAGGCGCGTCTCTCGCATCATGCGCCCGCTCGACACCCTGGCCCGCATCAGCGGCGACCAGTTTGCCGTGATCCTGGCCTCTGAACAGGCGGCTTCGACCATTGCCGATACCGCTGAACAAATCCGCAAGGCGCTCAAGGCTCCGTTCAACTTCGGCGACCGGGATCTCACCCTGACGGCCTCGATTGGCGTTACCATCTACGACAGCAATCCCGCAACGCCCGCCGATGTGCTGCGCGATGCCGAACTGGCGATGTATTACGCCAAGCGCCTCGGCGGCGATCGCATCGAGGCGTACCGGGCGTCTGCCCGCTCGATCTCGGCCTACAACAAGGCCAGTGAGGAAGACCTCGAACGGGGCATGAAGCAGGGCGAGCTGCATGTGCAGTTCCAGCCCATCATGGACATCCAGACCGGGCAGATCGCGGGCGCTGAAGCGCTCATGCGCTGGACCCATCCGACCCGCGGCATCGTGACGCCCGACGAGTTCGTGCCGCTCGCTGAGCGGTCGGGGCAGATCGAAAAGCTCGGGCGTCTGGCTTTCGAGCAATCCGCCTCGCAAGCGCGCGACTGGATGAAGACGATAGGATTGCCGGAGGGCTTCTTTCTTTCGGTCAACCTCTCGCCCAGTCAGTTAGCGACCGAAAGCCTGCTGAGCGACATGCGGAGCCTATTGGCTCAGGACCGGACCCTTGCGGGGCATTTGAAGCTCGAGGTGACGGAAAGCCAGGTCATGACCAACCCGGAGCACTCCGCCTTCATGCTCGAGGCGCTGCGCAACCTGGGCGTTGGCCTGGCGCTCGACGACTTTGGCACCGGCCACTCCTCCCTCAGCTATCTGCACCGCTTTCCGGTTGATACCATCAAGATACCGGCGCCTTTTGTCCGCCTTAACGCCGATACCGGCATCGCGCAGACGCAGTCGCCGATCATCCGCGCGATCATGGGACTGGCCAGCGATCTGGAACTGATGGTGGTTGCTGAAGGGGTCGAGACGCTCGACGAGATCGAGCGCCTGCGCCAACTGGGATGCCGCTACGCGCAGGGGTTCGCCTTTGGCGCCGCCATGACCGGACCGGAATTGGGCCGCAAGCTGACAGCACAGATGGGCGCCAGGAACGCCTGACTATCCGTGCCCCGCTTCGGTGCTGAGGGAAGCGCGCGTGATGTTGAGGCTGGCCAGGGCATGCTCGTATCGCTGCTCGACCGGAACGCTGAACAGCAGATCCCGATCGAAGGGCGCCGTCAGCCAGCCATTTGCACCGATTTCCGCTTCCAATTGCCCGGGGCTCCAGCCGCAGCAGCCCAGGGCAAAGAGATAGGCGTTGGGCGCGGGGCCGAAGGCCATGGCCTTGAGGATATCGAGCGTCGCCGTCAGGCCGATGTCGTCGGTGACCGGATAGGTGTTGCTGGAATGATAATCGGCCGAATGGATGACAAAGCCGCGGCCTTTTTCCACCGGGCCGCCGCGCATCACGGCGCGCTCGCGGATGCTGTCTGGCAGGCGGATCACCGCATCAGGGTCACCCAGATCGAGTTCGTCGAGAATGTCGGCGAAGCGCACCTCGGCAAGCTCGTGGTTGACGACCAGCCCCATCGCCCCTTCCGACCCGTGACCGACGATCAGGATCACGCTTTCGGCGAAGCGTTCATCCACCATGTCCGGCATGGCGACCAGAAATTGTCCTTCAAGCGAGTTCATGCCACCAAGTGTAAGGTGCGGAAGCGACAATTCCAAGCACATGTGAGCCTCGGCTCACGAAGCCCTGATCTGCCGTCAGCTATTCCTTCACCATATGCTGCGCTAAATGGCTCACTCATGCGTGCGCTATCGGTTCTCTTTGCTGCTGTATTGTTCGCCCAACCCGTAATGGCCGGCGAAACCCCGTGGCAGGAAGTTGCCCCGGGCGTGAAGCTGCGCCTGATCAGCACCGGTGTCGTCGACGCGGACGGCACCACCCGTGCGGCCATCGAAATCGATATGCCGCCGAGCACCAAGACCTATTGGCGCGTGCCGGGAGAGACTGGCCTTCCCACCGAACTCGACAGCTCCGGATCGAGCGGCGTTGCAGCGGTGGCTATTGACTGGCCATATCCCGTGCGGGATGCGCAACAGGGCTATCTCGACTACGTCTATTATGGGCACACTGTCCTGCCGCTGACCATCGAGGCGCAGGACCCCGTGCCCAGGCTCGAGCTTGCCGCCGTTCTTGGCATCTGTTCGGACATCTGCATTCCGGCGCAGGCAAGCTTTTCCCTGCCGCTCCAAGACGCTGCGCCGGACCGTCCGAACGGACTGCGCATCCGGCAGGCATTGGCCGAGGTGCCGATTGCGTGGGAGGAGGGGGAGGCGCCGCTCGGGGGCATGCGCTGGGCGCCGGACGGTGACGGCCTGGTGGTCGAGCTCTCGGACCCGGACGTCGATCCCGATAGCCTCATCGCCAGTGCCGGGGAGGGTGGCCTCCTGTTCGGCGCGCCGCAAAAAAGCCTGCAAGGCGACCTAGTCGTCCTTCCTATCTTGGGCAAAACCGACAATAGTGCCCTCCATGGCCTGAACGTGCGGATTGCGTTCATGACCTCGAGGGGACCTTTCGAAGTTATCGGCACGCCAGTCGCGCCGCCGAAAGGGTAAGGTACAGGCGCAGGGCCGACAGGTCTTGTGTGCGGGGGCAAAGCCGCCTATCGGCTGTGCCAGCAATTTTAGTAGGGCGGCTGAGCCGCTGGCATGGGGCGTTGTTGATGATCGATCGTGGTGATGCGATCCCGTCGGTGGGGATCAAACTGGTAACGGCATCGGGCACCACTGATACGACCAGCACAGAGGCGCTGGCGGGCAAGCGGGTGGTGTTGTTCACTGTTCCCGGCGCCTTTACGCCGACCTGCCACGTCAATCATCTGCCCGGCTTCGTGGCCAATGCCGACAAGCTGCGGGCGGCAGGGGTCGAGCGCATCGTGTGCGCCTCGGTGAACGATCACCACGTGATGAAGGCCTGGGCCGAGGCGTCCGATGCCCTGGGGCAGGTCGACTTCATCGCCGATGGCAATGGGACATTTGCCAAGGCCCTCGGCCTCGACAAGGATCTGTCTGCGCCGGGCTTGGGCCTACGGTTCGGCCGCGCTGCCATAATCATTGAAAATGGCGTGGTGCGCGACCTCTTCGTGGAAGACGGCCCGGGCGTCAACGCCAGCGGAGCTCCCGCTATCCTCATGGCGCTCGAAGCGGCCAATGCCTAAGTTCCGGAGTGTGTCCATGAACCTTCAGTCGGTCCTCAAACTCACCGCTTCGGCAGGCCTTGCCGCTCTGCTCGCAGGCTGTTCCATAGGGGGCATGTTCGGTGGCGGGAGCGGCTCCAATCCCTCCCTGCAGAACGCTCCTGCTGCTCCCGCAGCCGTGGCGCAGGCCCAGACCAACGCCTTGCCCGCCATTGCGACCGAATGCCCGCCCATCCGGGTTCGCCTCGGTGGAGAGGCCATGTTCTACTATGGAAACGGCCGCACCGGTGACCCCAAGGCGCTCCAATACCAGGGCGTCATCGACGAGAGCACGCGCAACTGCGTTGTCTCGGACGGATTGATCACCGTGAATATGGGTGTTTCGGGCCGCGTTCTGCTCGGGCCGGCAGGCTCGCAGAAATCGGTCAACGCGCCGATCCGCTTTGCGGTGGAGCGCGACGGTCAGGCGGTGTTCTCGGAGAAGTACACCATCCCCGTGGCGATCACGCCGGAAAACAATTCCGGCGAGTTCGTGAAGGTCGTGGAGAACGTCGCCATTCCCTATCTCGGGGGCGAAAAGATCACCATCTGGGTCGGCTTCGACACCCGCGGCTAGCGGCGGACCCTATCGAGTGGCTTGAAAGAAAATGGCGGCCTCGGGCCGCCATTTGTCATTCTGCCGCTTGCGGGACCTCGCTCTCCCGCTCCCATTTCAACACGGGCTGGCGGGCAGCCCGTGTTTCGTCGAGCCGGCGTCTGGGAGCCTTGAAAGGCGCTCCGGTGAACCGCTCGCTCTGGCCGGCTTTGGCGGCCTCAGCCAGGGCCAGCATGACGTCGCAGAACCGATCCAGTGTCTGCTTGCTCTCGCTCTCGGTGGGCTCGACCAGCATTGCGCCGTGCACGACCAGCGGAAAGTACATGGTCATGGGGTGGAAGCCCTCATCGATCAGCGCCTTGGCGAAGTCCAGCGTCGAGACGCCCGTGCCCTTGAGGAAGCTGTCGTCGAACAGCGCCTCGTGCATGGTCGGATAGTCGGGGAAGGGCACCGAGAACACGGCCTCGAGGCGTGCCTTGATGTAATTGGCGTTGAGCACCGCATCCTGCGCCGCCTGTGCCAGCCCATCCCCGCCGTGGCTCAGCATGTAGGTCAGCGCCCGCACATACATGCCCATCTGGCCCTGGAAGGCCGTGACGCGGCCCAGCGCCTGCTCCCCCACGTGCTCCACCAGTTCGATGCCGCCCGAGGTCTTGCGCAGGAAGGGCACCGGAGCAAAGGGCGCCAAGGCCTCCGAAAGCACGACAGGACCCGCGCCGGGTCCGCCGCCGCCATGTGGCGTCGAGAACGTCTTGTGCAGGTTGATGTGCATGGCGTCGATGCCCAGGTCCCCCGGTCGCACCACGCCCATGATGGCGTTGAAATTGGCGCCGTCGCAGTAGAAAAAGGCACCGGCCTCATGAACCGCCCTGGCGATATCGATCACCTGAGGCTCGAACAGTCCGCACGTGTTGGGATTGGTCAGCATGATCGCCGCCACCTCGGACGACAGCGCTGCCTTGACGGCCTCGACATCCACCGTGCCATCGTCCCGCGCCGGCACCGCCTTGACCGTGTAGCCCAGGAACGCCGCCGTGGCGGGATTGGTCCCGTGCGCGCTCTCGGGAACCAGCACGATGCGTCGTCCGGCCTCGCCCCTGGCGTCCTGCGCCGCCTTGATGGCCATCATGCCCAAGAGTTCGCCGTGGGCGCCGGCCTTGGGGGACAGGGCCACGGCGGCCATGTTGGTGAGCGTCATTAGCCAGTGCGAGAGCTGGTCCATCACCGCCAGCGCCCCCTGCACCGTGGAGAACGGCTGCAGCGGATGGATGTCGGCAAAACCCGGCAGGCGCGCAATCTTTTCGTTCAGCCGCGGATTGTGCTTCATCGTACACGAGCCGAGCGGATACATGCCGCTGTCGATCGAGTGGTTGAGACGCGACAGCCGCACATAGTGGCGCATCGCCTCCGGCTCAGTCAGCCCCGGCAGGTCAAGCGGGCTGCGGCGCGCAAAGTCGCCAAGCCGGTCCTCGCCGAGTTCGACATCCGGCAGGTCGACGCCGGAATGGTCGGTGTCGCCGATCTCGAACAGCAACGGTTCCTCGGGCAGAAGAGCCGAGCCCGTAGCCGATGTGCCGAGCGTGCCAATGCCGGTGGGCCGGCCCTGGGAGTTCATGCTCATGCCAGTTCCTCCGTCAGCGCGGCGCAGAGCGAGGCGATATCGCTCTCGGTGGTGAGTTCGGTCACCGCAAGAACGATCAGGTCGTCCACTTCCGGTGCCTCGGGCAGGAGACGGCTCGCCGGGACACCGGCGAGGATCCCTCGCTGGGCGAGCCGTTCCACCAGACCCACCGCAGGCTGCGCCACGCGGATGGTGATTTCGTTGAAGAAGTTCTTGTTGAGCACGCTCACGCCCGGGACGGCGGCCACCGCCTCGGCAAGCGCGATGGCCCGGGCATGGTTGAGCCGGGCCAGCCGCACGAAGCCTGCTTCTCCCAGCAGCGCCATGTGAATCGAGAAGGCGAGGGCGCAGAGCCCCGAATTGGTGCAGATGTTGCTCGTCGCCTTTTCGCGCCGGATATGCTGTTCGCGTGTCGACAGCGTGAGGACGAAGCCGCGATTGCCTTCTGCATCGACGGTTTCGCCGCACAGCCGCCCCGGCATCTGCCGGACGAACTCCTTGCGCGTCGCCATCAGGCCCAGATAGGGCCCGCCAAAATTGAGCGCGTTGCCGATGCTCTGGCCCTCGCACACGACGATATCGGCGCCCAGAGCGCCCGGCGCCTCCAGGAGCCCGAGCGAAACGACCTCGGTCACCACCACGATCAGCAGGGCGCCCTGCGCGTGGGCAGCGTCGGCCGCGGCCTGAAGGTCTCGCAGGTGACCGAAGAAGTCCGGCGTCTGGACGACAATGGCGGCCGTGTTAACATCGATGTGGTCGAGGATATCGCCCTGCCCCTCCGGAGAAGGGGACAGGCAAATCAGGTCTTGGTCGTCCTTGAGATAGGCTTTGACGACGTCCCGATAGTGCGGATGCAGGCCCCCTGAAAGTATGATGCGCGACTTTCGGGTCAGGCGGCGGGCCATCAGCACGGCTTCTGCCGTCCCGGTCGAGCCGTCGTACAAGGAGGCATTGGCCACGTCCATGCCGGTGATCTTGGCCACCTGCGTCTGGAACTCGAAGAGCATCTGCAAGGTGCCCTGCGAGATTTCCGGCTGGTACGGCGTATAGGCCGTTAGCCATTCCGAGCGTTGTATCAGATGGTCTACAGTGGCGGGGACATGGTGCCGATAGGCGCCTGCGCCGATGAAGAAGGGGCCGTCTCCGGCGGCGCGGTTCTTGCCGGCGAGGGCGCGCATATGCGCCTCGACCAGATATTCCGGGCTGTGCGTCGGTAGGTCGAGAGAAAACGACTTGAGGGCCGAGGCGGGCACGGCGCTGAACAGCGCATCGACGTCTGCCGCGCCGATGGCACCGAGCATCTGCGCGCGCTCGGCTTCCGAATGAGGGAGATACCGCATGGTTATTTCGTCAGGTCCGCATAGGCCGCGTCGTCGAGCAGCGTTTCGGTCTCCGTGACGTCCGCCAGGGTGAGCTTGAACATCCAGCCGCCCGCTTCGGGATCGGCGTTGACGAGACCCGGCTCGGTTGATAGCGCCGCATTGACCTCGCTCACCGTGCCGCTTACCGGGGCGTAGATTTCCGATGCCGCCTTGACGCTTTCGACCACGGCTGCCTCGTCGCCCTTCTTGAGCACCTTGCCGATGGCTGGGAGTTCGATGAAGACGATGTCGCCCAACTGCTCCTGCGCGAACTGCGTGATTCCCACGATCCCGGTGTCACCTTCGATGCGGATGTATTCGTGGTCTGGCGTGAACTTTGTGGTCATGGAAGCCTCAGGCTGTCTTACGGTGGTAACGGTGGGGAACGAAGGGAGTGGGGACGACACGGGCGGGCTGTGGCCGGCCGCGGACGGAGACCTGCAGAACCGTCTCTGCCTGAGCGAAGTCGGGCGGCACGAACCCAAGGGCGATGGCCTTGCCCAGCGTCGGCGCAAATCCACCGCTGGTGACGATGCCGATGGGCGCGCCATCTGCATCGAGAATGGCTGCGCCCTCGCGGGCCGGCGCTCCCTCGACGATGAGGCCGACGCGCTTGCGCTTCGGCCCCTCAGATCGCTCTGCCAATATGCGCGCGGCACCCGGGAAATCGGCGGCCTCCCGGCGTCGTTTGGAAATGGCAAATCCCAGATCGGCCTCGACGGGGGAGGTCGTGAGATCGAGGTCGTGCCCGTAAAGCGGCAGCCCGGCTTCAAGCCGCAGGCTATCGCGCGCACCGAGCCCGATGGGCTTGACCCGGTCGTCGGCCAGGAGCGCGTCCCATAGGGTTTCGGCATGCTCCGCGTAGCAGCGGATTTCAAAGCCATCTTCCCCGGTATAGCCGGATCGGGAGACGGAAAGGCCAATGCCGTTCCAATCGTAAAGGCCATATTCCATGAACGCCAGGTCAGCGGTTTCCGGCACTAAGCGCGCCAGCACGGCGGCCGCCTCCGGCCCTTGCAGGGCCAGCAGCGCACCGCGATCCGCCCGCTGCAGCCTGGCAACCTGTCCGGCGGCCTCGCTCATCCGTGCAAAATCGACGTCCTTGGTCGCCGCATTGACGACGATGAAGAGACCGCCCTCCTTGCCTGTGGGCGGACGGGCGACCATCAGGTCGTCCTCGATGCCGCCCCCTTCGTTGAGCAGGAGGGTGTAGCGGATCTTGCCGGGCGGCAGTCCGGCGATATCGCCACAGACCAGAGGTTCGAGCACCGCGGCGATGGCGGCGTGATCCCGGTCGGCATCTCCCGAGCGCTCGTTGAGCATCAGGAAACACGGACCCATGTGGCTGACATCAAACAGGCCCGCGTGCTCGCGCGTCCATTTGTGCTCGGCCATGATGCCGGGGGGGTACTGCACCGGCAGGGCATAGCCGCCGAAGGCGACCATGCGGCCACCAGCGGCGACGTGCCGCGCGTAGAGCGGTGTCTGTTTCAGGTCTTGGGATTCGGGTTCGGCCATGAACACTCTCGGGCTGGTCGGCGACACGACAAAGCTCCGCTCTCGCGGAAATCGTGCCCCCTCTGTCCTTGCCCTGAGAGATTTCCCGGCTGAGCGCCGGTTGCTCCTTCGGAGAAGCCGCACAAGGCGACTTGCTTTCCAGAGTGTTTATGCAGACTGCGGTCCTTCGGCCTGAGAGTTTCCGGGGCGGTTGCTCCTTCGGCGCCGGCGCAGAGCCGGTCTCTCCCGCAGTCGGGGGCACCATGGGCGAGATTTGAGGTGCCGTCAATCGCGCCCGGATGTCACGTCCCAGCCCCTGTGCAAAAAGAAAAGGCGGGCATCGCTGCCCGCCTCCAGATTCATCATTCCGATCGATCAGTTGAGCTTGCTGCCCACATTGGCGATTGCCGCGTCGATCACGGAATTGCCTTTGTTGCTCATCTCGTCGGTGAGCACCAGACGGGCCGCTTCGATGGCAATGTCGGCCGAACGCGCGCGCACCTCGGCGATGGCCTGGGCCTCCGCCTGGGCAATCTTGTCTTCCACCGCCTTGGTCCGGCGGGCCACCATGTCTTCCAGCGAGGCCTGGGCCTCGACGGTCAGCCGGGCCGCCTCTTCCTTGGCTGCGGTCACGATGCCCTCGGCCTCGCGCTCGGCAGCGACACGCTTCTGCTCGTATTCGACCAGGAGGGCAGCGGCTTCGGAACGGAGGCGCTTGGCCTCGGCGATGTCGTTCTCGATCTCGCCGATCTTGCGATCAAGCATTTTGGCGATGATGCGATGTACGCCAAAATAGAGGACGAGGCCGACGAAGATGACGAGGGCGACGAAGGCAAAAAAGCTGTTATCCAACCATTCGGGCATCAGCTTACTCCTTCACTTTCGCCACGGCAGCGCGGACGCTGTCGGGCGACACGTCGCCGACGATCTGCCCGACCACGGCCTGGGCCGTTTCCGCAGCGATCTCGTCGACATGGGTGAGCGCTTCCGCCTTGGTCTGCGCGATGCGGGCTTCCGCGGCGCTTACCTTGGAGGAAAGATCGGTTTCCACGGCGGCGCGCTTGGCTGCGAGGTCCGCGTTGATGGCGTCGCGCGTCTTGTTGGCAATGCTCTGGGCGTTGGACCGGGCCTCGGCCAGGGCCTTCTCGTATGCGGCGATGGCCGCATCCGTCTTCTGCCGGTCGGCGTCGGCCGCGGCCAGGTCAGCATCGATCAGCGCCTTGCGGTTTTCAAGGATGCCACCGATGCGCGGCAGCGCCACGCGGCTCATCAGCACGTAGAGAGCGCCGAATGTAATGGCCAGCCACAGGAGCTGGCTGGGGAAGGTCGCCGGATCGAACGGCGGGAACACGCCCGATTCATGCTCGCCACCATGGGCTTCGGTGGTGGCATGGGTGTCAGCAGTCGGATCGCCATGGGCGGCGTCCGCAGGCGCGGCGTGGGTCGCGTCGGTGGCCGGAGCCGCCGCGCCGTCCACGGCCGGGGTTTCCGCCTCTTGGGCGAAGGCTTGCGTTACCATCTCGGTAGGTCCCGTTAAATCCGGTCAGCCGGGATCATCCGGCAAAGCGCGCAGCCGGGAATTGCCCCGGCTGCGAGAATTTGTGCCTGCGCGCCGATCAGGCGACGAACAGCAGGATCAGGGCGATCAGGAACGAAAAGATGCCCAGAGCTTCGGTCACGGCAAAGCCGAAGATCAGGTTACCGAACTGGCTCGGAGCAGCCGACGGGTTACGCAGGGCGCCCGTGAGGAAGTTGCCGAAGATGTTGGCCACGCCCATGGCGGCGCCAGCCATACCGAAACAAGCAATGCCGGCACCGATGAACTTCGCGGCTTCAGCTTCCATTTTAGTGTCCTTTCAAGCGACGTAGGATTTCCGGCGAGGTCTTCGCCGAGAGGGGTGGTGGTTAGTGGGACGGGTGGATCGCGTCGTTGAGATACATGCAGGTCAGGACCGCAAATACGTAGGCCTGAACCGCACCGACGAGAAACTCGAGACCGGTGAGGGCGATTGCCATCAGGATCGGCAGGATTGCGCCGAACCAGCCAAGGGCGCCGAGGGCGCCAATCATCATCACGGCAAAACCCGTGAAGACCTTGAGGGTGATGTGGCCGGCAAGGATGTTGCCGAACAAACGCACCGACAGGCTGATGGGACGCGAGAGGAAGGAGATGACCTCGATCGGCGTCACGATGGGAAGGATGTAGCCCGGCACGCCGGCCGGAACGAACAGCTTGAGGAACTTCGGACCGTTCTTGATGAAGCCGTAGATGATGACGGTGAGGAAGACCAGCATCGAAAGGGCGAAGGTGACGATGATGTGGCTGGTGACCGTGAAGAAGTAGGGCACCAGGCCGAACATGTTGGCAAAGAGGATGAAGGTGAACAGCGAAAAGACCAGCGGGAAGAACTTCATTCCCGCCGTGCCCGCCGAACTTCGCACCATTCCGGCCACGAATTCGTAGAGCAACTCGGCCGTAAGCTGGCCGCGTGTCGGCACCAGCTTCTTGCTACCCGTGGTGGCCAGCAGGAACACCACGATCGTGGCCACCGTGATGACCATGAACAGGGCGGAATTGGTGAAGGCGAAATGCAGTCCCGAGCCTTCGGTGCCATCCCCGCCAATGGTGAAGAGCGGGAACAAGTCCTGGATGACAAACTGGTGGATCGGGTCAGTACCGGCCATGGAGCCCTCTAAGCGTCATCATTAGTCGTTCCGCTCTTCGTCTTCCGCGTCGGGTCCAAGGTCGGATCCCGGCGGGGCAGGCGTCGCGGCATTCATTTCCGCCACCACTCGGATGACGTTCAGGATTCCAGCGGCAAAGCCCATCAACAGAAGGATGAGCAAGCCCCAGGGGCTGGTCCCCAGGCCAAGGTCGATGAGGTAGCCGATACCGGCACCCACCAGGACCGCGGCGATGAATTCGGTGCCGATGCGCATGCCGCGCGCCAGACCGCTCATCTCCGGGGAGGCATCGCGCGAGGCTCTGTTGTCCTCGGCCATACGTTCCCGCTTGGCAGAAGCAATGCGTGACGCGAGGTCCCGCGTTGCTTCATCGGCGCTCTTGGGCTGGCCTCGATCGTCCGGAGGTATGGTCATCCGCACTCCTCGGCCGGTCCAGTCCCGGCAGTTTCCGGGGCGCCTTTTAAGTCGCGCGCAACATAGTGGTGGCCCCCGAAGGTGTCAAGGCGGCCGGTAGTGACGTAAGCTATTGTTCCATAAGTGATATTTACGTCACAGCAGGGGTGCGGCATGCTGTCATCGCCGTGATCGTGGCAGAGTGTGGGCAGGGGGCAGGGGATTCTGTCACGAAGTGGCGATCCTGCTATCTGCCAAACCTAGCCCGCCTCCCGGAAACTCTCCGCGGTGCGGAGGTCCACCGAGACCAGCTGGCTGACGCCCCGCTCGGCCATGGTCACCCCGAACAGCCGGTCCATGCGGCTCATGGTGATGGGATTGTGGGTGATCACCATGAAGCGCGTCTGCGTGCGCGCCCGCATGCTGTCGAGCAGGTTGCAGAAGCGTTCGACATTGGCGTCGTCCAGGGGCGCGTCCACCTCGTCGAGCACGCAGATGGGAGCGGGGTTGGTCAGGAAGACCGCAAAGATCAGGCTCATGGCAGTCAGTGCCTGTTCGCCACCCGAAAGCAGCGTCATGGTCTGCGGCTTCTTGCCGGGGGGGCGGGCGACAACCTCGAGCCCGGCTTCCAAGGGATCGTCACTCTCCACAAAGGTCAACTCTGCCGTGCCGCCGCCGAAGAGGGTGGTGAAAAGGTCCTGGAAATGCGCGTTTACCTCGCTGAAGGCGGCATTGAGGCGCCCCCGGCCTTCGCGGTTGAGCGCGACGATGCTGGCACGGAGCTTGGCGACGGCCTCGATGATGTCGTCCCGGTCCTTGATCATGGTGTCGAGGCGGGCCTGCACCTCCTCTGCCTCCCGCTCGGCTGTCAGGTTGACGCCGCCCAGTCTTTCCCGCTCCGCCTTGAGCCGGTCGAGCTTCTGTTCCACCGCGCCTTCAGCCGGTAGCGCCTGTTCCGGACGGATACCTGATGCCTCGAGTGTCCGGCTGGCAGGGATGCCGAGGGTTTCCTCGGTCTGGCGTTCGATCTGCTGGCGCTGCGCGATGATGCCCTTGAGACGCTCCTCCATCCGCGTCAGCTCGATCTGGACGGCATTTAGGCTGTCCACCGCAGTCTTGAGGGCCTTCTCCGCGTCTCGCCACCGGCCCTGGGCCTCGGCCAGCCGGTCCCGGGCCTGCTTGTGCTCCTCGCGGGCCTGCTCGATTCGCTCCTCGAGTTGCGCCGCCCGGTTCGCCTGCCCCTCAGGAGCCTCGTTCATGGCCTCGATTTGCGTGCGCACATCGTTCAGCCGCTGATCCAGCGTCTGGACCTGGACAAGAGCGCTCTGGTGCCGCTTCTGCCACCCCGCCTGGTCACGCGAGAGCTGGTCGATCCTGGCGGCGCGCACACGTGCGCTGGACTCCAAGGTATTGAGGGCCATGCGAGCCTGATCAGCCCGCTGGCGCAACAGGACCAGCTGGCCCTGCGCCTCATCAACCACGCTCGCGTCGGCATCCATGCCGATTTCGGAAAGGGAGGCCTGCGCGGCCGCTATCGCCTCCTGCGCCTCGGCGATCCCCCCGACCAGCCGGGTCCGGGCCTCATCCAGGGCGGCGCGGCGGGTCGAGAGCTCCCCGGCCGCCCGCAGCTCCTGCTCAAGCTCGGCTTGGGCCGTCCCGATGGCATGCTGGGCGCTGCGCCATGCCTGTCGCCGAACGCGTTCCGCTTCGCGCGCAGCTTCGACGCCGGCGACAAGGGCGTCTACCTGGCGCTTCAGGGCGTTGCGTTCCCCCCGCGCATGAGCCAGTTCCTCGTCGAGGTCGGCAAGACGATTGCGCTGCGCCAGCCGCTGTGCGGCCGCGGTCGGCGCGTCGGCGGCGGACACGAACCCGTCCCAACGCCATAGCGCCCCCTCCAGCGTGACCAGCCTTTGTCCCGGCTTGAGTGCCGGCATCAGGGCCGGGCCGTCCACTGCGTCGACAAGGCCAATCTGCAGCAGGCGCCGCTTGAGAAGCGGCGTTCCTTCGACATGGCGGGACAAGGGCTCGGCGCCCTGGGGTAGAGGTGGATCGTCATAGCTGTCGATGGCGATCGACCAGTGCAGGGGCGCGCCAGCATCCGAGGACGCGTCGAGATCGTCGCCAAGCGCGGCACCCAGCGCGGTCTCGAATCCGGGTTCGACGGTAAGCTCATCGACGATCGCAGGCCAAAGGCTGGCGCCGAGATTGAGCATCTTGCCCAAGGTAGAGGCCTCCGCCTCGAGACGGCCGACCAGAGCATCCAGGTTGGCCAGGTGGGGTCTTGCAGCATCCAGCTCTGCCTGCGCGGCGGCGGCCAGTTGCTCGCCCTCGATCGCCTCCGCTTCGGCCGCAGCAACGGCCTGATGCGCCGCGTCGAGCGCCGCCTGACGGCTGGCCACACGGTCATTCTCCGCCAGCTGCCGGTCGAGCTTGTCCAGCTCCCGTGTCACCCCGGCAAGTTCCTGCGTCAGTCTCTCATGCCGCCGCGATACCTCGAGCAAAGACCGCTCCGCCTCTGCCCGTCTGGCCCGTTTTTGAGCCAGCGCGTCGAGGGCGCTCCGCACCACGCTTTCTGCGGCAGCGGCCTCCGCCTCCGCCGCCGACGCCGTTTCGCGCGCCGCCATTCCCTCGGTCGTGGCTGCGCTTTCTTCCTGCTCGAGCGCGGTCAGTTCTGCGGCAACGGCGTCCAGGGTCGCTTCGGCTTCCGTGGCGAGCGCGCGCTCACGAACGCCATCCGCTTCGATCTGGCGGCGGCGATCGGCCAGGTCCTCGCGGCGCTGGGTGAGCCGCCGGGCCTCCTCGGCCAGCCGTTCGGCTTCGATCGTATAGCGCTGCAGTACCGCGCCGGCGACGGCTTCGCGCTCGCGCAGGGGCGTCACGGCCGCCTCTGTCGCTGCGACGTTTTTTTCGGCATCGAGCCTGGCATGGGTGGCGTCGGCCAGTTGCCGGACAAGGACGGCCTGGGTGGCCTCCGCCTCCTTCTCCGCTACCCGCGCCGCTACCCAGCGCAGATGATAGAGCGTCGATTCCGCCCGCCGGATTTCTCCCGACAGGCTGCGGTAGCGGCTGGCGAGGCGCGCCTGGCGCTTGAGCGTTTCGAGCTGTGTGCCGACCTGGCCGATGATGTCATCGACCCGTTCGAGATTGGTCTCTGCCGCGCGCAAGCGCAGTTCCGCCTCGTGCCGGCGGGAGTGGAGGCCCGAAATTCCCGCCGCTTCCTCGAGCAGGGCACGGCGCGCCGTAGGCTTGGCCGCAATCAGCTCACCGATCTGCCCCTGGCGCACCATGGCCGGTGAATGCGCGCCGGTCGAAGCATCGGCAAAAAGCAGTTGCACGTCGCGCGCCCGCACCTCCCGGCCATTGACCCGATAGACCGATCCCGCTTCGCGCTCGATCCGGCGCGTCACCTCAAGCACGTCTGCGGTGTTGAGCGCGGCGGGCGCCGTGCGGTCGGCATTGTCGAGCACCAGCGTGACTTCCGCGCTGTTGCGGGCCGGCCTGTTGCCCGAGCCGGAGAAGATGACGTCGTCCATCCCGGACGCCCGCATGGCCTTGTATGAGCTTTCGCCCATCACCCAGCGCATGGCTTCGACGAGGTTGGACTTGCCGCACCCATTGGGACCGACGATGCCGGTCAGGCCCGGCTCCATATGCAGCACCATTTCGTCGCAGAACGATTTGAACCCGTGCAGCTTGAGCCGGGAGAATTTCATCTCGCCGCCCATCCTGCACTTGGGCACGACAAGGCCGCCTTCCCGGACAGGAAGACGGCCTCGCTGCGAACGGCGCTTTTACTGCGCAGGGGCAGGCGTAACCGGGGACATGGCGTCAGCGGCCGGAGCGGCTGGAGCGGCGTCTGCCGCGGGAGCCTCGGCAGCGGTGGCGTCGGCAGCCGGCTGGCCGGCTTCCGGAGCAGTCGCGGCACCAGCGGGGGCGACAAAATCGGCAGGCACAAGCGGGTCGATTTCCGCTGCCATCTGCTCGATCGTCTTGTCTCCGCTGAGCAACTTGCCATTGATGTAAAAGGTCGGGGTACCCTGGAGATTGAAGTCATTGAGCGCCTGATCGCGCAGAGCTTCCATCCCGTTGTAGAGATCCTGATTCGTCAATGCGGCGTCGAAGCTTTCCTGGGTAAAGCCCAGTTGCTTGGCGACATCGAGGATGGCGTCGCGCGGCTTGTCCGAAACGCCCCAGGTGTTCTGGGTGCGGAAGAAGGTGCCGATGACGTTCTCGTAGTTCGTTTCGCCCGCTGCTTCCGCCAGCATGAAGACTGCCGCGTCGAGGACATTGCGGATGAAGGGCCGGAGGATGAACTTCACCTTGCCGGTGTCGATGTACTGCGCCTTGAGCTCGGGATAGACGTTGTTGTGGAACGCAGCGCAGTGCGGGCAGGTGGGCGAAGCGTATTCAATAATGGTGACGGGCGCATCGGGATTGCCCTCCACCTTGTCAGCAATGTCGCCGGCCGGATCCATCAGCTTGGCCGTGTCGATCATGTCGCCTTCGGCCGCTTGTGCCGTCGCAACGCCACAAAGGCCCAGCGCTGAAGCGGCAGCGGCAAGAAGGAGAGTCTCTCGGCGGTTGAATTTCACGGTTCAGGCTCCGGTTCTTGTGTAGCTGGGACACTACACGGGGGGACAATGTCGGCAAGTGGGCAGGATTATCACTTGCCGGTGAACAGTCTATCCGTCTTTTCTTTCCGTACGCACCGAAAGCGCCAGCCCCAAAGTGCGCAGGGCCTCTCGCAGCGCCTCGTCTTCAACGCTCTCGGTGGCCGTGGTCACTTTTGCCATGGCGCTGGTGCTCGGTTGCTCCGGAGACTGCCGCCTTTGGCCTGAACCCGGAGTGAACGGTTCTGCGGATAGCCGGACCTCGCGCACCAGCACATAGCCGAAGAACCGATTGACGGCGCTGGCGATGGCTGGGGCTTCGTGCTGGGCAAACAAGGCTTGCCCCGGTGCGCAGCGCAGCACGAGCACCGCGCCCTCGGCATTGTTCGACGAACGCGGCCAGGAGAGTTTGTCGGGAATGGTGGTCCGGTTGAACGGTTCTGGCGCGATAACCGGCCACTGCGCCAGGATTTCCCGGCTGGCAAAGCCCCGCTTTTTCAGCATCGGGTCGAGCGCGCCCGCCAGCGCGTCGGCAACGCTGAGGGTTTTGTTACGACGCTTGAACTCGGCGGGGTCGTCCTTGGCCATGCTCTTCCACTAGTGTCGTCTGCGCTTGCCGGCAAGCGGGCAAGATGGCCCGCAGGCAAAACTGCATCTTGTGAGGGAATCGCTCCTGGCTATATCAGTCGGGGTCGTGACGCTTCATCTTGCAAATCCTCATCCTCTCGACGCTCCTGCGGTGCTGGCCTGGTATGATCGACATGCCCGCGATCTGCCTTGGCGCATCCCGCCGGCGGAGCGGCGGGCCGGCATCCGGCCCGATCCATACCGTGTCTGGTTGAGCGAGGTCATGCTGCAGCAGACCACTGTTGCGGCGGTGAAGGCCTACTTCACCCGGTTCACCAACCTCTGGCCGAGCGTCCACGACCTCGCCGCGGCGCCGCTCGATGCGGTGCTGCGCGAATGGGCGGGGCTGGGCTATTACGCCCGCGCGCGCAATCTGCATGCCTGCGCCCAAGTAGTGGTTCGCGACCACGGCGGTGTTTTTCCCGCGACGTCTGCCGCGCTGCGGACGCTGCCCGGTATCGGCGCCTACACCAGTGCCGCCATTGCGGCCATCTGCTTTGATGAACCGGTCGCCGTCCTCGACGGTAACCTCGATCGCGTGCTCGCCCGCTACCATGCCCTGCCGGTGCCGGTCCGGGAGGCCAAGGAGGACTTGCGCGCGACTCTCCAGGCTTCCGTTCCGGCAAGGGCAGGGGACTTCGCGCAGGCCATGATGGATCTGGGAGCCACCATCTGCGCTCCACGTAAGGTTGCCTGTCTTTTGTGTCCGCTGCAGCCCGGATGCCGCGGCACGCGAACAGCCGACCCTGTTGCCTTTCCTGTCAAGCCCGCCAAAACCGATAAGCCAACGCGCCACGGCCACGCCTACGTGATGCGCGATGCCGATGGAGACGTCTTCCTGCGCTCGCGCCCGGGCAAAGGCCTGCTGGCCGGAATGACGGAGGTGCCGACCACCGAGTGGTCAAGCACTGCCCATGAGACGATCCCGCCCGTCAGCGCCGCATGGCGCCTAGCAGGACAGGTGGTTCACGTCTTCACCCATTTTCGGCTCGAGCTCGACGTGTGGACGGCCACCGTATCGCCCGAAGGGCTTGGGGACGGGTGGTGGGCCGACCCGGGGACGCTGCGATCCGAAGCGCTGCCCACGCTATTCCGAAAGGTGCTGGCGACTGCCGGACTGCAGTGATCAGCCAGGCAGGTGAGGCAAGAGGAGTAGGGCCAGCAGCGCCAGGCCGAGCAGCGACAGCGCGAAGCTTACCGACCGCCACGGGCTGAGCGCCAGGATGTAGCACGGCACGTATAGCATCCGCGCCAGCAGGTAGAGCGATGCGCCAACGAGCGAAACCGGGCCCTGTTCGCCAAGGACAATCGACAACACAGCCAGCGTCAGGAAAATCGGCAGCGTTTCATGCAGGTTGGCGAGAGCCCGCTTGGCTCGTCCAAGCCGGGGGGAGGTCTGTTCGGGCAGGTCGTCCCGTGGACCGAGCAGGTGCCGGAATCCCACGAGGTCGATACGATAATGCGCCAAGAGGCCTGCCTGCACGAAAGCCAGGATGAGCACGAGCAGAATTATCAGCAGCATATTGGTGAGGTCCGGTCGGAGGGTCGTGCCCGAGCCTATGGAAGAACGCTGAGCTTGCCAACAAAAAGGCCGCCGGTTGAAGCCGGCGGCCAAGTTTTAGAGCCTGAAGGGAGATTGGAGGTCAGGATCAGGCAGAAAGCAAATCAAGTTTTTGGCGAATGTCGGACCGCAGGGAGTCGATCGGCTCGACAGTGCCAGAGCGTTCGTGGTGCCAGAAAGTCCACCCGTTGCATGCTTCGGCCCCCTGAACCAATGCGCCGACCTTGTGAATCGACCCCTGGTGCGGACCGGAGACGAGCGAACCATCTGCACGAACCATGGCGAAGTAACGCCTCGTCAGGTCGAAGAGTTGCGTGCCGGGGTCAATCAGGCCCTGTTCCACGAGAGACCCAAAGGGAACGCGCGTCTCCTTGCGCTTGGGCTTGACCGATTGCAGGGCTTCGAAGACGCCAGGACGGATGGTGGCAATGCGCTTGAGGGCCGCCGAGACATAGGCGCTTTCGCGCTCGATGCCGATGAAGTGCCGGCCCAGCTTGCGGGCCACGGCTCCGGTGGTGCCCGTGCCGAAGAACGGATCCAGCACCACGTCGCCCGGTTTCGTCGTCGCGTTGAGGATGCGGTAGAGCAGGGCCTCGGGCTTTTGCGTGGGGTGTACCTTTTCGTCCGCGTCGTCCTTGAGGCGCTCGGCGCCCGTGCAGATGGGAAACAGCCAGTCCGACCGCATCTGCGTGTCGTCATTGGCCAGTTTCATCGCCTCGTAGTTGAAGGTGACGCGGCTCTTCTGGCTTTTGGCGGCCCAGATCAGCGTTTCGTGCGCATTGGTGAAGCGAGTGCCGCGAAAATTCGGCATCGGGTTGGCCTTGCGCCAGACGATGTCGTTGAGCATCCAGAAGTCCAGGTCCTGCAGCGCCGTGCCGACCCGGAAGATGTTGTGGTAGGAGCCGATGACCCACAGCGCGCCATCGGGCTTCAGCACCCGCCGGGCCGCCTTGAGCCAGGCGCGGGTGAAGGCGTCGTAATGGGCAAAACTGTCGAATTTGTCCCAGTCGTCGTCGACCGCGTCCACCTTGCTCTGGTCGGGGCGGGTGAGGCCCTGCTCCAGTTGCAGGTTGTAGGGCGGGTCGGCAAAGATGAGATCGACCGAGCCGGCCGGCAAGGCATTCATGTGGTCGATGCAATCGCCCACGAGGATGGTGTCGATCGGGAGGCGGACAGCCTCCTCCGCAGCGGCCTCGACGGCCGTACGCGCGGTACGCAACATACACTTAACCCTAACGCAGTACTAACAAATCCGTTATAGCGCGCTGGGGTTAATGGAGCGTTGGCAAGCGGTAAGCGAGGGGTTAATCGGTGACGAGGACCGTCGTTTCCTGCACCAGCAGCGCCGCCACCGGGGCAAACTCGTTGCGGTGGTGCCGGCAGGGACCATGCGCCTGCAGCGCCGCCAGGTGTACCGCGGTGCTGTAGCCCTTGTGGCTGGCAAAGCCGAACTGCGGGGCGTCGCAATCCATAATCTGGCACATGCGGTCGCGCATCACCTTGGCCACGATAGAAGCGGCGGCAATCGAGACACTTCGCCCATCTCCGCCGATCAGCGCCAGCCCATCGCAGTGCAATTCGGGAGGCAGATCGCGGCCGTCAACCAGCACCCGGTCGGGCAGGGTTGAGAGCGAGCGGGCAGCCCGCGCCATCGCCCTCAGGGTGGCTCCGCGAATGTTGTAGGCGAGGATGTCGGCCGGTGGCGCAGACGTTACGGCGACATCGGCCGTGGCCACGATCTTCGCAAAAAGCTCCTCCCGGCGCTCCGGGGTCAGCTTCTTGCTATCGTTCAACCCGTCGGGGATGCGCGCGGGGTCGAGCCTGACGGCGGCAACCACCACCGGGCCTGCCAGCGGCCCGCGGCCAGCTTCGTCGACCCCGGCTACATAGCGCGCGCCGCGAGCGAGGAGCATTGTCTCGTGGCTGAAGTCGGGTACTTCGGGCCGGATGTCGAACAGTTCGACCTCGACCTCTGCGGTGGCTGTGACTGTACGGCCCATCACCCCTCCAGCGCGGCCTGCAATGCCGCACGGTCGGGGACGAACAGATGATGTCCGATCCGATTGGTTTCGCCCACGAAATCCCGCAGCGCGGTGCTTGCGCGGACGTGCTCGTCAATGTCCCCGACAATGGCCAGCCGCAATTGGTAGTTCTGCATTTTCTGGAAGAAGCCGCCCGCCTGGCGCGTGCTGAGATCGAAAAATGATGGCGCCAACCGGCGGGCAGGGACCACGACGACCTCTGCTCCCGTCCCATAGGTCTGCCCGATCAACTCGATCGCGTCCGCCTCGCCGCTCAATTGCGGCCCGTCATCGCCGACAACAAGCGCCACGAAGGGTCCGACCTTATCCAATTCGGTCTGTGCTGCCATATCTGCTCCACATCCGGCGTGATACAGGAGTCGGGCCGGGGGGCAAAGTCCTGTGGAGTCCGCAATGCGCACCGTGATTGGCCTGGCCGTCCTGCTGCTGACCAGTCCGGTCGCCGCCCAGCCGTTCCACCATCCTTATGGGGAATGGCGCGAATACAACCGCGATTGGCTGGCTGCATGTCCGGACGTCATCAATGAAGATGCCGCCGACTACTACGGCAACTCCTGTTTCGCCAGCACCGGTAGCGTCGAAGTGAATGACGCCAATCTGCCCGCCTACAAGCTGACACTATTACGGAACCGGCTCGATGGCGCGCTGGACCTCGCCGTTACAGTGGCCCCAACCAAGGGCCAGTTCGATCCGGATCGCCCCATGACCCTGCAGTTTCCTGGAGATGAACCGGTCGATCTGCACCAGGGTGTTGACTTCGAGATTCGCTACAACACCATAAATCAGTTCTTCCTGCTCGAACCGCGCAAGTCGGAGATCATCGAACATATGAAGCGGCGCAACGCGGTGATCCTGTCGGTGCCCCTCAAGGAAGAAATGCGTCCCGTGGTCACCCGGCTGTCCCTTCAGGGCGTGATGGCTTCTCTCGACTTCATGACTACCTACGCCCGCAAGGTGACACGCTACTGATTGCTGCCTTCAGGGGGCGCGTCCGGGCCACCAGCCGGATCCGCGGCGGACATGTTGACGAAGCGGCCACTTTGGTGTGGGTGTGGCACATAATCTGCGTGGACTGCCCTATGCCTCCAAAGCCCGGTGCCGGCCTTCTGTTCGATATTGACGGCACGCTGGTGGAAAGTGATCCGCTGCATCTTCAGGCCTTCAACATCGTGTTTGAGCCCTTGGGCCATGTCTTCGATCGAGAGCGCTTCGGACGCGAATTGCAGGGGCTCGCGAACGTCGACATTGCCGCCCGCTTCCTCCCCCACGAGAGTATCGACCGGCGTCGCGCCGTGCTCAATGAGAAGGAGGAGACATTTCGGAAACTGGCCGCCAAGGGCATCGACGCTGTGACCGGGCTCTTTTCCCTCCTCGATTGGGCCGAAGCTCACGGTGTCCCCACTGTCGCCGTAACCAATGCGCCGCGGGCCAACGCCGATCTGCTACTGGACAGCATTGGCGCCCGCCGGCGGTTCCACAGCGTCGTCGTCGCCGAGGATCTGGCATTCGGCAAGCCCCACCCCATGCCCTATCTCGAGGGGCTCGCGCGCATTGGGGCCGATCCGCGCTATAGCGTGGCCTTCGAGGATTCCCGGACCGGCATCACCTCCGCTACCGCCGCTGGAATCGCCACTGTAGGCATGGCTACCGGTCTTGAGCCGGCCGATCTTCTCGCCGCCGGCGCCGTGCTTGCCGCTTCCGAATATACCGACGCGGCGCTCCTCGATTTGGTCAAGGCGCGCTTGATGGCCTAGAACAGGCTCATCTGCCGGCTTTCGATCTGCGGCGCGACGAAGAGATCCGTGCGCAGCGCTGGCAGCTTCGCATCAAGGCCATAGCGCTCCCGCGCCTTTTCAAACCGCTGCCGCAACAGCGTCGCATAGGGGCCTTCGCCGGTCATCCGGACGCCCCAGCGCGAATCGTAATCCTTGCCGCCGCGCGTGTCCCGCACAAGCGACAGCACGTGGCGCACGCGGTCGGGGAAGTGCCGGAGCAGCCATTCGCGAAACACATCGCGCACCTCGCCCGGTAGACGCAGCAGGATCATGGCGGCGCTGACCGCTCCCTGCGCCTTGCCTGCGTCAAGAATCCGCTCGAGCTCCATGTCGTTGATGGCCGGAATCATCGGCGACGCGAAGATGGCTGTCGGCACGCCGGCTTCACTGAGCAGCCGGATGGCCTCGAGTCGCCGTGCCGGGGTCGACGCCCGCGGCTCCATCTTGCGGCTGAGCTTGTGGTCCATCGACGTCACCGAAAGGGCCACCTTCACTAGGTTGAGCTTGGCCAGTTCGGTGAGCAGGTCGAGGTCGCGGATGATCAGTGCGGATTTGGTGGTGATCATCACCGGGTGCCGCGTTTCCAGCATCACCTCGAGGATGCCGCGCGTCAGCCGGTGCTTGCGCTCGGCAGGCTGGTAGGGATCGGTATTGGTGCCCATCGCGATCGGCTTGGGGCGATAGTTCCTCGCCGCCAGTTCGGCCCGCAAGGCGTCCACCGCATTGGTCTTCACATAGATGTCGCGCTCAAAATCTATCCCCGCCGAGTGCCCCAGATAGGCGTGGGACGGCCGGGCGAAGCAGTAGGAGCAGCCATGCTCGCACCCCCGGTAGGTGTTTATCGAGCGTTCGAACCCGATATCGGGGCTGTCATTGCTGGTGATGATCGTCTTGGCCCGCTCGACATGCTCGGTCGTTTCAAAAATGGGCAGCGGCTCTACCGTTCCCCAGCCATCGTCAAAACTTTCCCGCGCGTGCGCTTCGAACCGGCCGGAGCGGTTGGACTGCGCGCCTCGTCCGCGAATACGGTCCGGGTGCTCAAGTTCACGGCGGGCCAGATCGGCGTCGCGACTGCGGCTCAACCGTTCAAGGGCTTCAAAGGAGGGCGCCTGATATAGGGCCATGATGACTCTCCGGGGCTCGAGCGCCGGGCAGAATCGACTGCCGGCGACGTCTCTGGAGATAGCATCGCGAAGAGAACATAACAAGAACAAACATCAGTGAACGCCCAGACCCGGCGGCAAACGCAGGGTCGATCTGCGCGTTTGAGACTTTACCCTCAGGCGGGCAACGTCTAGAGACAGTGCCCCGGTTCGGACGATATGCGTCGCCGAGCGCGCCATCCGCACCCTGCACCTGCCGCCGTGTCTGCTGACAGGGTGTGTCGCGAATAAAGTCGACTGAAGCTGTCGAAACGGCAGCCGGGCTTTCGTCGCCACGGTGGAACGACCAATCGCACGAGGAAACGAAATGACCCTGGATGCCACCATGGACGGGATCGGAGACATTGCCCCTCACCATCCGGACAACGCCGCCCGCAACAGGCTCGTAATTGGAATTCTGCTGGTGTCGACTTTCGTGGTCTTCCTCAACGAGACTATCATGAGCGTGGCCATCCCACACCTCATGAACGACCTCGGCGTGACGGCGAGCGCCGCGCAGTGGCTCACCACGGCTTTCCTGTTGACCATGGCGGTGGTCATCCCGGTCACCGGATTCCTGCTGCAGCGCATGAACACGCGGCCCATGTTCATGATCGCGATGAGCGTCTTTTCGCTCGGCACGCTGGCCTGTGCCCTGGCGCCCGGCCTTGAGCTCCTGATCGCGGGTCGCGTCGTGCAGGCCGTCGGAACGGCCATCATGATGCCGCTCCTGATGACGACGGTCATGACGCTCGTACCGGCCGAGGGCAGGGGCAAGACCATGGGCAATATATCCATTGTCATGTCGGTGGCGCCTGCGGTCGGGCCAACCATCGGCGGCTTCATCCTGGCGCACTACGACTGGCGCTTCATGTTCTTTTTCACGCTGCCCATCGCGCTGGGGACCTTGGTGCTGGGGGCGCTGAGAATCCGCAATGTGTCGTCGCCGCGTTTTGCGCCGCTCGATATTCTTTCGGTCATCCTTTCGGCGATTGCCTTCGGCGGGCTGGTCTACGGCCTTTCCAGCCTCGGCGAAGGCGCCGGGCACGGCGCTGTCATTCCAGCCTGGCTGCCGATCGTTGTGGGTCTCGTCGTGATGAGCATCTTCATCGCTCGTCAGTTCGGCCTCGCCCGGCAGGACAAGGCCTTGCTCGATCTGCGCACGCTCGGGCACCGCAACTACACGATGGCCTTGATTACCATGGCCATTGCCATGGTGGCGCTCCTGGGCAGCTCGATCCTGCTGCCGATCTACACGCAGAACGTGTTGGGGCTCGGCACCCTGCAGACCGGCATGATCCTTCTGCCCGGCGGGCTGCTCATGGGGTTTCTCGGCCCTGTCGTCGGGCGGCTCTTCGATCGCGTCGGGCCGCGCCCGCTGCTGGTGCCTGGCGTCGTCGCGGTGTCGGCCGTGATGTGGGCGTTGACCCTGGTTAGCCCGCAAACCCCGGTGTGGGCCGTGGTTGTGGGTCATGTGGTGCTGAGCGTGGGCCTCGCCTTCACCTTCACGCCGCTCTTCACTTCGTCCATGAGTTCCGTGCCGGCGCCGCTCTATTCCCATGCCAGCGCCATCCTCGGCTCCGTGCAGCAGGTTGCCGGGGCCGCCGGCATCGCTCTCTTCGTAGCGGTCATGAGCCTGCGCTCGGCAGCCGCCGCATCCGAGGGTCTCGAGGGCGTCGAAGCCCTGGCGGCAGGCATTCGCTCAGGCTTTCTATGTGGCGCGATCATCTCCCTGCTCATGGTCGTAGCGGCGTTCTTTGTGCGCCGGCCGGCAGAGGGAGCCCCGCGTATGAGCGGGCACTGATCGAAATGAAGGAGCGCCGGTGCCGGCGCTCTTTCTATCTCTCGTCAAGCCGCGGCATCAGTTCGACGAAGTTGCATGGCTTGTGCCGATAATCGAGCTGGTGGGTGAGGATACCTTCCCACGCGTCCCGGCAGGCGCCGCGCGAGCCGGGCAGGCAAAAGACGAAGGTCTTGCCGATAAGGCCGGCCGTGGCGCGCGACTGGATAGAACTGGTCCCTACCGTGGTTGCCGAGTACTGGTGGAACAGCACCGAAAACCCGTCCATCCGTTTGTCGAACAAGGGCTCGACGGCCTCGGGCGTGACGTCGCGCCCTGAAAAGCCCGTGCCGCCCGTGGTGAGGACGACATCGACCCGCTCGTCGGCAACGAATGCCTGCACGGCGGCGCGGATCTGCTGCACGTCGTCCGGCACGACCAGCCGGCCCGCGCAGGCGTGACCATCGGCCTCGAGCATGGTCTTGAGCAGCGCGCCGGCGGTGTCGGTTTCGATGGTGCGCGAATCTGAAACGGCGATGACGGCGATGCTGAGGGGCCGAAATGCCCGATCCTCAAACCGTGCTGCTGCCTTGAACATGCTGCTCACCATCTGCCGTTTCCATCAATTCGTCCGGAACCGGCGCCTCGCGCCGAACCTCGAATTCGGGGGCATCACTATCACCGCGGGGATCGAGCACAAAGGTCTCCGGGGTAACCTGCTTGTCGGAGACCGGCTGGAAGGGTGCGCGATCGGAAACGTCCACACTCTCGCGGACACGCATCCGAAGATAGGCGGCAATGGCGAGCAGCGCGTGGAATACCGCAGTGACGATGAACAGGCCCACTGGCGCCCACACGTTCATGATCACCGAGGCTACCACCGGGCCGATGGCATTGCCGATGCCGAACAGCAGCAGCATGCTGCCGGCGATCTTGGCAAAATCGCCGTCACGCGCGAAGTCGTTCGCATGCGCCACCGCAATGGCGTAGATCGGATAGGCGGCAAAGCCGTAGGCGGCGAAGAGCACGTACATGACCCAGCCCGCTCCGGGGTTGATCACGACTGTGAGCAATCCCACCACTGCGGCGAACCCGCTGAGGCCGATCATGACGAGGCGCCTGTCGATGCGGTCGGAGAGCCGACCAAAGGGAATCTGCGCCAACGCCCCCAGGATGGCGGCGATGGCAAAGAGCAGGGCAATGCCGCTAGGATCGAGACCCTGCTGATAGCCGTAGACCGGGGCCAGCGTGCCGAACGATCCGCTGGCCATGCCGGTCGCGAAGGCTGCGACCGCTGCCGCCGGGGAGGTCCGATAGAGCAGGCGCACGTCGAGCTTTGCCGACTGGAGCGGCTGGGGCTGCGGGCTGGAGGTCAGGGCCGTGGGCAGGATGGCACAGATAAAGCTGATGGCGCCCAGGACAAAGGGAATGTAGCCGGCCGTGCCGGTGATCGAAATCGCCATCTGTCCCACGGTCGAGGCGGCCATGTTGATGGTGACGTAGATCGAAAAGATCGTGCCCCGGCTCTTGTTGTCGGCGACTTCGTTGAGCCAGCTTTCGACGATCATGGCCGCTCCGGCGAAGCAGAAGCCCGAGAGCCCGCGCAGGAGGATCCAGCCGATATCATTGAGCCAGAGCAGGTTGAGCAGGATGGTCACGGTGCCGATGGCCGCCATCACCGAAAACGCTCGAATGTGGCCGACATTGCGCACGATGCGCGGCACCATGATCGAGCCGGCAACGAAGCCCACAGACCAGCCCGTGCCGATCAGGCCAAGCGCGATGAGGGAAAAATGTTCCTCGGCGCCCCGGACCGAGAGCAGCAGGCCCTGCAGGCCACCCCCGAACATGAGGAGAGCGGATCCCAGGAAGAGGGCGTAGATCTTGATGACGGTAGCCATGGCCGCTTTCGAGTCAGTCTCTGCGCAACGGTGCAAATCACCTGAAGGTGACCATAACGCGACGACATGGAATTTCGAGCCTTGGGGCTGGAAAAACTAATCGGCCAGCCCGTTCTCCAGCATCCGCTGCTTGAGGCTGAGCAGGTCCTTCCACACCTGCTGCTTGGCCGCCGGATTGCGCAGGAGGTAAGCCGGATGCAGCGTGGGCAGCACGTCAGTGCGGTGCGCCCCGATCTCGACGCTGTCCCACTTGCCGCGCATCTTGATGATGCCGGAGGTCGTCTTGAAGATGGTCTGCATCGCCGGCCCTCCCAGCGTCAGCACCAGTTTTGGTGCCACCATTTCCACCTGCCGGTGCAGGAAGGGCAGGCACAGTTCCATTTCTTCGGGCGTTGGCGTCCGGTTGCCCGGCGGGCGCCAGGGCACGGTATTGGCGATATAGACCTTGGTGCGATCAAGCCCGATCGCGCGCAGCATGCGGTCGAGCAACTGGCCTGAACGCCCGACGAACGGCTTGCCCTGGCGATCCTCTTCTGCCCCCGGCGCCTCCCCGATCAGCATGATCGGCGCCTCAGGATTCCCATCAGCGAACACCAGTTGCGTGGCGCGGAACTTCAGGCCGCAGCCCTCGTAGGCATCGAGGATGGCCCGTAACTCATCGAGCGAGGCCGCACTGGCCGCCAAACGCCGTGCTTCCGTGGGATCGCCCCCGATCGGCAAAACGGCCTGAGGTGCGGCGTCGGCCCCGGGCGCCTTTTGCGGTGAGGGTCGGATCGCCACCGGGCGAGCCGGGGTCTGTTGCGCGAACCGATCGACGGGCTCCTCGCCCACGGCAAGGTCCACGCCGGCGGCGCGATACCAGTCCAGCACCGAAAGCAGTTCGGCATTATCGAGCGGTCGATCTTGAGACATCGGATGCGTTATGTCACACCCCAACCGAAGCGGCCAGTCACCGCCGCGCGACAGGGACACCGACAATGGCAGACGCCGGCGACCGTGAGACGCTTTCCACCGATGTCGTCATAGTCGGAGCGGGTCCCGCGGGCCTCGCGGCCGCCATCCGGCTCAAGCAGCGCCACCCGCATATCGCCGTGACGGTGGTTGAGAAGGCCGCCGAACTGGGCGGGCACATCCTTTCCGGTGCGGTGATGGATCCGGTGGGCCTTGATGCGCTCATTCCAGATTGGCGGCTCAAGGGCGCACCCACCGGCCCTGAGGTCACCACCGACACCTACCATTTTTTGACCGCAAAGGGGGATTTCGCATTCCCTCATGCCCTGCTCCCCCCGCAGATGAAGACCCGCAACGGGGTCATCGTCAGCCTGGGAAACCTCGTGCGCTGGTTGGGTGAGGAGGCGACCGCGCTTGGCGTCGACATTTTCCCGATGACCGCTGCCGTCGACGTGCTGCGTGATGGAGACGGGCCGGTGCGGGGGATCATCACCGGCGATCTCGGGCTGGATCGAAACGGGCAGCCGAATCCGGGTCATGCTTCAGGCATCGCGCTTGAAGCCAAGTACACGCTCATCGCCGAAGGTGCGCGCGGTTCGCTTGCCAAGCACCTCATCGGTGCTTTCGATCTGGCGCGGGAGAGCAGCCCGCAGAAATTCGGCCTGGGCATCAAGGAAATCTGGGAAATTCCGGTCGATCGGCATCATCCCGGCGAGGTCGATCACTACCTTGGCTTCCCACTCGACCGCACAACGGCCGGCGGCGGCTTCGCCTACCATGCCGAGGACCGCAAGCTCTACCTCGGCCTCGTCGTTCATCTCGACTATCAAAATCCCACGCTCTCCCCCTTCGATGAATTCCAGCGCTTCAAGACCCACCCCGCGATCGCGCGCCTTATCGAGGGCGGTACGCGCATCAGCTACGGCGCTCGCTCCCTGACGGCAGGGGGCTGGCAGGCCATCCCGGACCTGGTGTTCGACGGCGGCGCATTGATCGGCTGCGCGGCCGGCTTCATGAACGCTCCCCGCCTCAAGGCCATCCACAATGCGATCCTCTCCGGCATCGGCGCGGCGGACTGTGTCGGGGAGGCGGTTGCGGCAGGGCGAGCGCACGACCATCTCGACACGCTCCAGCATTCAGTACTCGCCTCAGGCATCGAACGGGAACTGAAGTCGGTCCGCAATCTCAAGCCGCTATGGTCGCGCTTCGGCACGCTCCCCGGCGCCTTTCTGGGCGGCCTGGACATGTGGAGCATTGCACTCTTCGGACGCTCCCCGTTCGGCACGCTCAGTTGGACCACAAAGGACGCCGATCGCCTGCAGCCGCTTGCCTCGGTTCAGCCCAAGCGCTATGCGCGCCCCGATGGACGGACCACATTCGATCGGGCCTCGTCGGTCTTTCTCTCCGCCATCACCCACGATGAGGACCAGCCGGTTCACCTGCGCCTCGCCGACCCCACCATTCCCGTTCGGGAAAACCTGCCCCGCTATGGCGAGCCGGCGCCGCTTTACTGTCCGGCCGGCGTCTACGAACTGGCGCGCGAAGGCGATGCGCCCGTGTTCCGCATCCATGCCGCCAACTGCGTCCACTGCAAGACATGCGACATCAAGGATCCGGCGCACAACATTACCTGGGTGCCGCCCGAGGGCGGTAGCGGGCCCAATTACAGCGGGATGTGACGGCTCTGTGAGCGCAGCAGCCTTGCGACGCACCCTTAAAACGGACAATGTCTGGCGCTACTGGCGCCGCATATGGCTATGGGAGATTGCAGCGACGTGACGATGATCTCAACGCGACTGGTTCGGCCGCTACTTGCCGGCGTCTTCATCGCAGCCTTGGCGTCCCCCCTTGCTGCGCAAACCAGCGCCAGCAACCCCATCGACCTCCTCAAGATTTTCCGGCCCAGCGTCAGCGGCACCTATCTCGCCGGCCAGCAGGCGTTGCAGGAGCTCAGCACCAGCGAAGCGGCCGACTATTTCAATCAGGCGGCCCAGAGCGATTGGGATAATCCCATTCTCGTCGAACGCTCGTTCGTGGCCTTCGCCGCCGATGGTCGCGTCTCTGAGGCCGCGACGGTGGGCAAGCACCTGCTCGAGCTCGATCGCACCAACCAGCTCGCCGAACTCGTGCTGGCTGCCGAAGCCCTCAAGGAGCGCCGTTACGCCGCAGCCGACGAGATGTTGGGCGCCATTTCCCAGGATACGTTCACGGGTATCACGGCGGCGATCCTTCGCGCCTGGGCCCTGGTCGGGCAAGACAAGGCAGACGAAGCCGACGCCCTTTTGCACAAGCTGGGCGAGACAGGGCTGGAAGACTTTCTCGTCTTCCATCGCGCGCTGCTCGCCGAAGCGTCCGGCAACCGCTCCAAGGCTCTCGACCTCGCCGGCAAGGCGTTCGACAACGAGCCTTTCGTGGCGCGCATCGTTGAAGTCTATGCGCGGATGCTCGCCAACGACGGACAGTTCGACGCGGCAGACGACGTCATCGCCCAGTTCGAGGATCAGGGGCTGAGCCACCCGGTGGTGGCGGAGGTCAAGAAGGCCGTGGAGGCGCGCCGCAAGCCCGGCGTGTTCACCGCGAGCGTACAGATCGGCGCTGCCGAAATGTTCCATGGCATTGGCTCTGCGCTGTCGCGCGACGGCTCAAAGGACCTGGCGCTCGTTTTCCTGCGCCTCGGCACCTATCTCGACCCGAAGTCGGACGTGATTGCCCTGGCGGTGGGCCAGCTTCTTGATTCGGAAAACCAGCACGAATCGGCCAACAAGATCTACGATGCCGTTCCGTCCAACTCGCCGATGAAGCCGATGGCCGTGGTGCGGGTCGCGCAGAACCTCGATGCGACGGGGGATCGTGCCGAAGCCATCAGGCGCCTGCGCAATATCGTCAGCACGTCGCCGGACAATCTTGATGCCGTTTCGGCGCTGGGCGACATCCTGCGCTACGACGAGCAATTCGTCGAAGCGGCCGACGCCTACACCAAGGCGCTGGCCATCACGGGTGGTGAGTCCCCTGCGGACTGGCGCTTCTACTATGTGCGCGGCATCGCCTATGAGCGCGCCAAGGAGTGGCCAAAGGCAGAGGCCGATTTCCTCAAGGCGCTCGACCTCAATCCCGATCAACCGCAGGTTCTCAACTATCTCGGCTATAGCTGGATCGACATGGACATGCATCTGGATGAGGCGCTGGGCATGATCCAGAAGGCCGTCGATGCGTTGCCGCAGGACGGGTACATCATCGATTCGCTTGGATGGGCCTTTTACAAGCTTGGCCGGACGGACGAAGCGGTCGAAACGCTGGAGCGCGCGGTCATGCTCCTGCCGAACGACCCGGAGATCAACGACCACCTCGGGGATGCCTACTGGAAGGCCGGACGGAAGCTGGAGGCGCGCTTCCAGTGGAACATTGCCAAATCCGTCGATGACGTGGGCACGGTTGCCGCGCGGGTGGCGCCCAAGCTCAAGGACGGACTGACGCCGGAGAACGCCACCCAGTAGCGGGTCGTGTCTTTCACGCTGCACGAGGCCGCCCCGGCCAAGGTCAATCTTGCTCTGCATGTGACGCGGCGCCGCGAAGACGGCTACCATGACCTCGAGAGCCTGATTGCCTTTGCCGATCTGTCCGACGATGTGTCGGCGGCTCCGGCTGAGGCGGACACGCTGGCCATTTCCGGACCCTTTGCCGCCAATCTCGGCTCTGGATCGGGCAATTTGGTGCTCAGGGCCATCGACGCCTTTCGCAACCGCTGGCCGCACCTGGCGCCCGTGGGGGTCCAGTTTCATCTCGTCAAGAACCTGCCTGTGGCTGCCGGCATCGGCGGGGGTTCGGCGGATGCGGCGGCTGCCCTGCGCCTCATGGCCAAGCTCTCGCCCGAGGCTATACCGGTACAGGATATGCTGGGCCTCGCTGCAACCCTGGGTGCAGACGTGCCCGCCTGTCTCCTCTCCCGTCCGCTCGTGGCGCGCGGGGTGGGAGAAATCCTCTCGCCGCTCCAAGAGTTTCCCGCGCTCCACCTGGTCCTCGTCAACCCCTTGGTGCCGGTCGCCACGGCCGACGTGTTCCGCCGGTTGCGGGCACATGACAACTATCCCCTGCCGGCACTCCCCGAGCCGCTGACGCGCCCTGCTCAACTGGGGCTGTGGCTGGCCGAAACCCGCAACGACCTGCAGCCACCGGCCGTCAAGCTGGTGCCGGTCATCGGCGAGATCGTCAGCCGGTTGGCCGAAACTGCCGGCTGCATCGTGGCTCGCATGTCCGGGTCAGGCGCCACGGTGTTCGGTCTTTTCGGCTCGGAAGGGCAGGCCCATCTCGCGGCTCAGCAAATGCGGGAACACCACCCTGAGCACTGGGTCGCGGCAGCGCCAATCCTGCGGCCATAGCCCAACGGAATCACATTTCGTTCAGCGGTGGCGCGAGCCGCTGTCTCGCCTGGCCAACTCTGCTAATTAAGTCTCGGGGCAAGACAAATCTGCCGCGGGCTCTCCGACGCTCCCGCAGGCTTTCAAGTGCGGGCCAGATCGTCGTGCATTTCCAATTTCTGCTCAAGCTCGGTGCCGCAGTGGCACTGGCGGGTGTCCTCGCTGCCTGCTCCGGTGGCGCCAATCAGGCTCCCGCCGACACGCCCACAGTTTCAGCCCCCACCACCGCGCCGGCGCTCACGCCAACGCCGCCGTCGTCACAACCGAAGTGGATCACGTCGGGCGTCACTTTCGACCCCGGGCTGGCTGCGACCTACGCCGCTTCGGCAGAGTTCCGCCGGTCCGACGCGACATGCCAAACGGTCGGATGTGGGGTCACCTCCAGCGGGACGCAGTCGACCCCCTTCGCATTGCATGGTGTGAACTGGGCTCATTCCGCAGGGCTGACCGGGGCTGGCAACACCGTCGCAATCGTCGACGGCGGCTTCCTCACAAGCCACCGCGAGTTCAGTGGCAAGAATATCACCACCTACGGCACCCTTCCGACCAGCGATCACGGCACCTTCGTCGCGTCGCTGGCCACGGCGAACAAGGATGGCCTGGGGATACACGGCGTTGCGCCCGGCGCCGATCTTCATCTGACGTCGTATCAGCCAACTGGCGCGGGCTTCAGCATTTCCAACGTGACTGGTGGCACGCTGGACGCTGCGGCCAAGCGCGCCGTGGCCCAGAACAATTCGTGGGGGTTCAGCGTCAAGGCGGAGACGTTCCAGAACTATCTCGCGGGCCATCCCGGAGCCACCACGGCCGACGGTCTCAACGCATTGCTCGGTTATGGCGCGGGCAATTGGCAGAGTTACCTCAACGCGCTCGACACCTTCCAGAAGACCGGCGTGATCGTCTGGGCCCTATCCAATGACGACAGCTACGCCCAAGGCGACATAACGGCCACGCTGCCCTACTTCGAG
Organism: Devosia oryzisoli; assembly: GCF_014837245.1. Taxonomy (GTDB): domain Bacteria; phylum Pseudomonadota; class Alphaproteobacteria; order Rhizobiales; family Devosiaceae; genus Devosia; species Devosia oryzisoli. The sequence goes on along the minus strand of NZ_JACYFU010000002.1, from coordinate 346,670 downwards.
CCGCGTCTGGCCGAAGCCTGGATCGCGGCAGCGGATGGCTATTTCGAGGTGAACGGCAGCGGCGATATCACCCGCGCCGTCCGCCTCTCGGCCGCATGCGGGATCGCCGCAAAATTCTGCCTCGCCGGCGACGGCATCACGACCGGCGCCTGGAGCACCAGCAACACGGCCTATGCGTCCGGCTATGGCACATCCTTTGTGGCGCCGCAGATTTCGGGCGCTGTGGCGCTGTTGGCCGAAGCCTTCCCCGACCTGACGCCAGCGGAGTGGACCAAGCGCCTGCTGGCCAGCGCCAACAACAAGTGGTTTGCCAGCCAAGGCGTGCCGGTTGCCGGCACTGTCGACTATGGTAACGGCGTCACGCACGCCTACTCGACCGAGTGGGGGCATGGCGTTCTGGATCTCAAGGCTGCCCTGAGCCCCATCGGCACCCTCTCGATGCTGAGCGGGGCAACTGTCGAGACTGCAACCCGCTACGACGCCGCTCAAAGCGCTGTCTCCGCTCCAAGCAGCTTCGGCGATGCCTTGCAGGTTGCGCTTGCGCCTCAGGAAATGGCGGTGTTCGACGCGCTGAACCGCGCCTACTCCGTCCCCGCTGGCGCGACCGTCGCGTCGGCACCGGCAACCCTGTTGCCGCGCCTGGATGCCGTGGCAAGCCTTGATGAGGAGGGTGCCGGGCTACACATGCGCTACACCGACGACCTCGCAGGCGTGGTCGGCGGTTTCTCGGGAGCCGGCGGCAGGGGTTCCGTGCTTGGCATGGCCGGCAGCGGAATGCTGATGGCCTCCACGGCTCCGGTAGGGTCGAGCGCAGATCTGACGGCCTACGGGTTCGCGGCCGGCCATGGCACACTGGCCGATGGCAGCGTGGCGGGGGCAGGGGTGACCTTCTCTTTCCCTGTGGGCGCCGGCAATGTGCGGATCGGCGGCCTGCTGGCCGATGAACAAGGGGGTATCCTAGGCCTCCACGGCAACAGCGCCTTCAACTTCGGCGACGCGAGCACGATCGGCGCCTTCAACCTGGGTGTGGAGCAGGCCGTCGCCCCGTCGCTGAGCCTCTTCGGGCGCATCGAGTACGGAGCTGCCGCCCGACGCGGCGGCGGGGGCTTCGTCACCGATCTCGCCAACCTCTCATTTTTCGGGTTTGAAGTGGGCGCGGCGTTGCGAGACGTCATGCAGAAGGAGGACCGGCTGACGCTCTCCCTGTCCCAGCCGCTGCGCGTGGAGACAGGCACGGTCGAACTCACGACGCCGGTTGGGCGGCAGACGGATGGCACCATTCTCTCGCGCACCACGCAGAGCCAGCTGGCTTCCTCCGGGCGTCAGCTCGACCTTGGGTTCCATTACGAAACGCACCTCGACAACCGCGCGGCCCTCAATGTCGGCATGAAATACGCCGCCAATGCCGGTCATGTGGCGGGCGCGAGCGGTGTCGGGCTGTCGATGGGATATCGCCAGAATTTCTGATGGAGGTCGGGATCAGGAGGCCCGGCCGACGCTGTCTTCCACGACGTCGGCCAAGAGCGTCTTCATCTCGGAGGTTGGGAGGCTGTCGAGTGCAGCGATGGCGGAAGCGGCGTGGCGGCGGGCCTTGTCCAGCGTGCGCGAAAGCGTGTCGTAGCGGTTGAAGATTCCCACGACCTGCTGCACTTCGAATTCGCTCGCGTCGGCCTTGCCCAGCGCGCCCGCGATGATGTGGCGCTCGGCATCCGTCGCATCGGCCAGCGCCAGGATCACGGGCAGGGTCATCTTGCCTTCCCGCAAATCGTCGCCAACGTTCTTGCCCAGCGTGCCGGACTGCCCGCCATAGTCGAGCGCGTCATCCACAAGCTGAAAGGCATTGCCCAGTTCCAGGCCGTAGTTGGCCAACGCCTCGCGTCCCGCCGCGTCGGCGCCGCCCGACATGGCGCCCACTTCGCACGCAGCCTTGAACAGCACCGCCGTCTTTGCCCTGATCACCTCGGCATAGTCGGCTTCGGACGTCTCAAGGTCGCCGGTCTTGGCCAGCTGGAAAACTTCACCCTCGGCCATCACGGCCGATGCGGCGGAGAGGACCCCCAGCGATTCGATGTCGCCGGTCTCCACCATCATCATGAAGGCCTGCCCGAGCAGGAAGTCGCCCACCAGGATCGAGGCCTTGTTCCCCCAGACCATGCGCGCAGCCTGCTTGCCGCGGCGCATGTCGCTCTCGTCCACGACGTCGTCGTGGAGCAAGGTCGCGTTGTGCATGAATTCGACGGCAGCGGCAAAATTGATGGCGGCACCGGTTCCGCGTCCGAACAGCATGGCCGCGGCCACGGTCAGCATGGGCCGCAGGCGCTTGCCGCCGCTCTCGATGAGGTAGCGGGCCAGCTCGGGTACCATGTCCACATGCGACTGCGCCCGATCCAGGATCAGCGCGTTGACGCGGGCCATGTCGTCGGCTGTGGCGGATAGCAGCCGCTCGACGGCGTTCGACGCAGGCACTCGTTTTGTCTGGGTCTGAACTGAGACCGCCATTACCATCCTCAATTGCTGCGCGTTGGCAATTGCTGTTGAGCCAGTCGCGCCCGCGCCTGTAAACTCGCGCGGAACCAGCCTTAAGGGTGCGATGTCCCTAGACCAGCCACATGAGTTTGTAAAACACCAAACGGTAACGCGCGATGCCTTTTTGGGCGGCAGGATCACTCTGTCGCAACCTCGCCGCGGTTTTCGGGCGGGCCTGGATAGCGTGCTCCTCGGGGCCGCGGTCCCGAAGGGGAGCGCCTCGCTGCTCGATCTGGGGGCAGGGGTAGGCACCGCCGGTCTCACCGCTCTCGCTCTCGGTCTTGCCAGGGACGTTACCCTGGCGGAACGCGACGAGATGACGCTCGGCCTGGCGCGCCGGAACATCGCCGACAATGGATTTGGCCAGGCGGCCCGTGCCGTCGCGGTCGATGTCGAAGGCAGTGCCTCGGCGCGCCTCGATGCGGGGCTACGTGAGAACGCCTACGATGTCGTTATCGCCAATCCGCCCTTTTTCAACAGCGGGGGCGGCACGCTGTCACCGGACAGCGGCCGGGCCGCTGCGCGGCACATGAGAGAGGCGGCGATCGATTCTTGGCTGCGCTGCGCTGCCGGAGCGGCGGCAGCCGGTGGACAGGCCATCTTCATCTATCCCACTGATGGGTTGACCGACCTGCTGGCGGCCTTCGGGTCCCGGTTCGGCGGCATAACGATACTCCCCCTGTGCCCCCGACCCGATGCGCCGACCAGCCGTATCCTGGTGCGCGGCACCAAGGGCTCGCGCGCACCCCTGACCCTGTTGGCGTCGCGCAGCCTGCATGAGGCGGATGGACGCGCGTTTGCACCGCAATTTGATGCTATCTTTCGCGGGAAGGCGGCGCTTGACTGGTAAAAGGCCGCCTTGGCCACTAGATGATGCAGGGTTTGGCCCGGATAGGGGCGGAGTGCCGCAGGGGCGGCGAGAGGAGCGACAGGCGCAATGCTTTTGCGGGTGATCATCTTTGCCGCCATAGGGCTCTTCATTCTCTATGGCCTGCGCCGCATCTGGTTCGACTGGTCCAACAAGTTCAAGGACGATGAGGAAACCGCACGCCGCCTGCGCCGCGAGCGCGACCTGGCCGAACGGCAACGGCCGGATGTCATTGATCTCAAGCGGGACAACGACGGGACGTTCCGGCCGCGCGACAAAAACGAGCGCCATTGACCGCTCCGGAGCGGTTCACTAGAGCTTTGTCCCGCCTATCGAGGGACTTTTCCGCATGACCGATCGCCCCGCCCACATGGATCCCCGGAACTCTTTCCAGGGCCTCATCCTGACACTGCAGAACTTCTGGGCAGAGCAGGGCTGCGTCATCCTGCAGCCCTACGACATGCAGATGGGCGCCGGCACATTCCACACCGCCACGACCTTGCGCGCGCTCGGGCCCAAGCCGTGGAAGGCCGCCTATGTGCAGCCCAGTCGCCGGCCGACCGATGGCCGTTATGGGGAGAACCCCAACCGGCTGCAGCACTATTACCAGTTCCAGGTGATCCTCAAGCCGTCCCCGGACAACATCCAGGAGCTCTACCTCCAGTCGCTCGCCGCCATCGGGCTCGACTCGTCGGTACATGACATCCGCTTCGTCGAGGACGATTGGGAAAGCCCCACCCTCGGCGCCTGGGGCCTGGGCTGGGAGTGCTGGTGCGACGGCATGGAAGTCAGCCAGTTCACCTATTTCCAGCAGGTGGCAGGGTTCGAGTGCTCGCCCGTGCCGGGCGAGATCACCTACGGTCTCGAGCGCCTCGCCATGTATGTCCAGGGCGTCGAAAACGTCTACGATCTCAATTTCAATGGTCGCGACGGCGAGGACCGCGTCAGCTATGGCGACGTGTTCCTGCAGAACGAGCAGGAAGCCTCGAAGTACAATTTCGAAGCGGCCGACACCGAGATGCTGTTTCGCCACTTCGAGGACGCGGAGAAGGAATGCCGCGCCGTGCTCGCCAAGGGCGCCGAGGCCAACCGCCAGACCATGGCGATCCCGGCCTATGAGCAGGTGATCAAGGCCTCGCACAACTTCAACATGCTCGACGCGCGCGGGGTCATCTCGGTCACCGAACGCCAGAGCTATATCCTGCGCATCCGCGAAATGGCCAAGGCCTGCGGCGAGGCATGGCTGCAGACCTCGGGCGGCGGCGTCGACTGACACCGGCCCGGGTCTGCGCCTGCGATCAGGCGTTCTCGGCGGCCGCGACCTCGAGGACCGTCAATTGCTGCCGCCGGCCGGAGCGATCGCGCCAGGTGATGGACTGACCGGCCTTGAGCCCGATAAGCGCCGTGCCGATCGGCGTCATGACGGACACCTTGCCCTGATCGATGTCGGCTTGGGCAGGATAGACCAGCGTAACGGTCTGCTCGGCTCCCGATGCGGTAGTGTATGTGACCCGCGAGCCCATCCGCGTGACATCGGGCGGTAGCGTGCCGTCAGCGACAACGCGGGCGCGTTCCAACTCGCCGAGCAGGGTTTCAGCCAGTTCAGGCGTACGATCCAGTCCGGCCTGCGCCAGTGCGGTGAGCATCTGGTGGTCGGTCTTGCCAAGAGCAATGCGAGGCGTGAGGTCGCGCGATACAATAGTCATGATACGTCCTCCTGCGCCTCCGCGCATGGCGCCGGAGGTGAGCAGATTCTAGTTTTGGGAATAAGGTGTGCCGGTCGTGGCGATGCGCAGGCCCCCTAAGCAGGTGCCGGCTCGGCCTGCTTGGGGCAATCAGCTTTTGAGAGCGAACGCGAAAATGGAGCTGGTGCGCAAAGTCATCCTCTCAAGCTAGGGATGAACCCGGGGAAGTCAACCCCTGCGGACAGCCAATTGCGCGTCTTCGCGGAACCTGCGAGAGTCGGCGCAGCGTCGCGTGGAGCCCCATCATGGAATGGATCGTCGTGCTTGTGGTCGTCGTGGCCGTGGTCGGCTACGCGATCGTCCTCTACAACAGCCTCGTCACCAATCGACAGATGGTGCGCGAGGGCTGGTCTGGCATTGATGTGCAGCTCAAGCGCCGGACCGACCTCATCCCCAACCTCATGGAGACCGTGAAAGGCTACATGGCGCACGAGCGCGAAACGCTCGAGGCCGTGGTGGCAGCGCGGGCCCGAGCCACCAGCGCGTCCGGCGCCGGGCCGGATCAACGGGCCAAGGCCGAAGGTGAGCTATCGGCTGCCCTGGGGCGGTTGCTGGCAGTTGCCGAGGCCTACCCCGACCTCAAGGCCAACACGACCTTTCTTGAATTCCAGGACGCCTTGCGCACTGTCGAGGACGAAATCCAGATGGCGCGCCGCTACTACAACGGCGCCGTCCGCAATCTCAACGTGCAGGTGGAGTCCTTCCCCTCCAACCTCATCGCCAACGCCTTCCACTTCGAGACGGCCGAGTACTTCGAGCTCGAAAACGAGGCCGACCGCACCGTTCCGAACGTCAAGTTCACCTGACAGGCGACTGCCGATGTCCCTGCTTGTTCGCCTAGCGCTGCTGCTTGCTCTCGCGCTGGGCTTTTCCACGCATGCTCTGGCCCGGGAGGAAATCCGGGCATTTGCCAGCGATGTCGTCCTGCGTCAGGACGGGTCGGTGGCGGTGCAGGAAACCATAGACGTCAATGCGGAAGGCGTGGACATACGCCGCGGCATCTATCGGGACATTCCCGTTACCCTGGCGAGCGACAGCGGCGGCAGGATCCGCATCAACCTTTCGGTCTCCACCGTCACACGCGATGGCGCAGCAGAGCCTTTCCGCGTCGAACGCATGGGCGATTTTCAGCGGATCTGGATCGGCGACCCGGACCAGTTCATCTCTCGCGGCGAGCACCGCTATGTGGTGTCCTACGTCATGAACCGGATGGCCCGCAGCTTTGCCGATCACGACGAGCTCTACTGGAACGCAACGGGCAATTACTGGGCCTTTCCCATCCTCAAATCGGTAGCGCGCGTGACCCTGCCTCAAGGCGCGATCATCACTGATTTGTCCGCCTACACAGGCCTTGTCGGGTCCTCGGAAAGCGCCGTCACCATCACCCGCAGCGGGGATAATTCGGCGATCTTCCGCACGGGCCGGAGCCTGGCGCCAGGCGAAGGCATGACGTTTGCCGTTTCGTTCCAAAAGGGCATCATCACCTATCCCGAGGGTGTAGACGCTGCGGCCTACTGGCTTTCGGACATGCGCGATGTGCTGATCCCTGTGGGCGCGGTGCTGCTTGTCCTGCTCTACAATTTTGCCGCCTGGTGGCGTGTCGGTCGTGATCCGCCCAAGGGCACGATCATCCCGCTCTTTTACCCGCCCAAGGGGTTCTCGCCGGGCCTGGCGCACTACGTCCACCGCTGGGGCTTCGCCAAATCGGGCTGGACGGCCATGACCGCCGGTATCTTCGCTCTCGGGGTGAAGGGCCTGGTGACCATTTCCAATGTCGACAATACGCTGACCGTGACAGCGACGGGCAAGAAACCGTCCGAGAAGCTGCCCGTCGGCGAACAACTGCTCTTCAATTACTTCTCCGCCCGCGGCGCGGTCACCATAGACAAGGCAGCGGGGAAGGAGATCGGCGCCAAGCGCGCCGAGTTCACCAGCGCCATCGAGAGCGAAAACCGCCTGGTCTGGTTTCGCAACAATATCGTCTATTCGGTCTTCAGCTTCGTGCTCGCCATCGGGCTGCTCGCCCTGATGGTGGTGCTCGATGTCCTGGACCCGCCCCTGCTTATCCTTGGAGCGGTGATCGGCATTTTCGCGGGGGTTGTCGGAGGCATGCTGATGAACAGCTTCCGCAAGGGCGTGTTCCAGAAGCTGTTCATCCTCGTCTGGGCCGGCATCTTCCTGTTCAACGTGGGAGGCGGCATGCTGGGCTCGCTGACCGCTGTGCCGGTCAATTCCGCTGCCATTGCCGGCGCCTCACTGATCCTGATCAGCGTCATCTTCGCCGTGCTGATGCGTGCACCCACCATTCAGGGCCGCAAGGTCATGGACGAGATCGAAGGCTTCAAGCTTTATCTCGAAACCGCCGAGAAGAATCGCCTCAACATCATCGGCGAGCCGCCGATGAGCATCGACCGCTTCGAACGGATCCTGCCCTACGCCATCGCGCTCGGCGTGGAGAAGCCCTGGTCGGAGCACTTCGAGGCTGAACTCGCCCGCAACGCCGTGGCGGATACAGCCACGCCCTATCAGCCCATGTGGTACTCGGGCAGCAATTTCTCATCTGGTGGCCTCTCGCGGGCCATCAGCGGAGCCTCGGCGGGCATGGCGGCCGCCATGATCGCGGCGCAGCCGGTACAGGCGAGTTCCTCCGGGTCGGGCGGCGGCGGCTTTTCCGGCGGGGGCGGGGGCGGCGGCGGTGGTGGCGGCTGGTAGCTGACCCGGCCGCAATTGGCCCTGGCGATGGACATCGCCGTGCCCTCACGCTAAGCACGCACTGCCTTCCAACACGGTTCAAACCATGCCCGAATTCCTGCTTGAACTCTTCTCCGAGGAAATTCCCGCCCGCTTCCAGCGCCGCGCCGCCGAAGATCTCAAGAAGGCCGTTACCAACGGTTTGGCGGATGCGGGCTTGGTCTACGAGGGCGCCAAGGCCTTTGCCACGCCGCGCCGCCTGAGCCTGACGGTCTCCGGGCTTCCGGCGCGTTCGCCCGATACGCGGGAGGAAAAGAAGGGGCCCAAGGTCGGCGCACCGCAGCAGGCGATCGACGGCTTCCTTCGCGCCGCGGGCCTCGCGTCGCTCGACCAGGCGCAGATCCAAAGCGATCCCAAGAAGGGCGACTTCTACATCGCATCCATCGAGCGTCCCGGTGCCGATGCCATCGAACTGCTTTCGGGCATGCTGCCCAAGGTCATGAGCGAATTTCCCTGGGCCAAGTCGATGCGCTGGGGCTCGGGCAGCTTCAACTGGGTGCGCCCCCTGCGCGCCATCACCGCCACATTCGGCACGGAAAACGACGAACCTGTCGTGGTGCCATTCAGCGTGGCCGGCGTGACTGCCGGGCAGACCACGTTCGGCCACCGCTTCCTCTCGCCCCAGGCCATTCGCGTCAAACGGTTCGAGGACTACGTGATCGCGCTGGAACGGTCGAAGGTCATCCTCGACATCGACCGGCGCAAGGAAATCATCCGCACCGATGCCGACAATCTGGCTTTCGCCCAGGGGCTAACCGTCATCCATGACGAGGGGCTGCTCGAAGAGGTGGCTGGCTTGGTCGAATGGCCAAACGTCATGATGGGCGGGTTCGACCCGGACTTCCTCAAGCTCCCCGAGGAAGTCATCATCGCCACCATCCGCGCCAATCAGAAGTGCTTCTCCCTGCGCGACGCGTCGGGAAAGCTGGCGCCCAATTTCATCATCACCGCCAATACCGTTCCCGCCGATGGCGGCGACGTCATCGTCGCCGGCAATGAGCGCGTCATCCGAGCCCGGCTGTCCGACGCGGCCTTCTTCTACCAGAACGATCTCTCCCTGCCGCTCGAACACGGCCTGCCCAAGCTCGAAGACATGGTGTTCCACGCCAAGCTGGGCAGCCAGTTCGCGATGGTGCAACGCCTCGTGCAGCTGGCTGGCGAGATTGCACCCAAGGTGGGGGCTGACCCGGAGCAGGCCAAGCGCGCCGCCATGCTGGCCAAGGCGGACCTGGTCACCGATATGGTGGGCGAGTTCCCCGAGTTGCAGGGGTTGATGGGCCGCTACTACGCCGCAGCGCAGGGGGAGCCGGCGTCGGTCGCAACGGCTCTCGAGATGCACTACAAGCCGCTGGGCCCGCCCGACCGCATTCCCACCGAGCCGGTGTCGATTGCGGTTGCCCTGGCCGACAAGCTGAACGTCCTCTCGGGCTTCTGGTCGATCGACGAAAAACCCACCGGCTCGCGCGATCCCTTCGCATTGCGCCGCGCGGCGCTGGGCGTGATCCGCATTGTCGTAGAAAACGGCCTGCGGCTCCCGCTCGATGTCGAGGCCGATCTGCTGGCGTTCTTCCATGACCGCCTCAAGGTGTCCCTGCGCGATGCCGGCGCGCGGCACGATCTGGTGGACGCGGTGATCACCGCCGACAGCCGGGACATGCTGGAGATTACCCAGCGCGTGGAGGCGCTTTCGACCCTTCTCGCGACCGATGACGGCGCCAATCTCCTCGCCGGCTACAAGCGCGCCGCGAACATTCTGGCCGCGGAGGAAAAGAAGGACGCCCGCAGCTACGACGGTGCGGTGGAACGAGCCGCATTGTCGCTCCCCGAGGAGACGGCGCTGTTCGAGGCCGTCGAGAAAACGTCTGACGCCGTTTCCGCTCGTGTCGCGGCCGACGACTATCGCGGCGCTGTGTCGGCCCTCGCCGCTCTGCGCGCTCCGGTGGATGCGTTCTTCGAAGCGGTTCTGGTCAATGATGCCGATCCGCAGGTTCGGACCAATCGCCTCAACCTACTGGCGCGCCTGCGCGACACCATGCGGCTTGTCGCCGACTTCTCGCGCGTGGCCGGCTGAGGTCCAGTCTTGGAGGCCAGTGGTTCGGACAGCGAAAAGTGCCGGCGGGGAACAAACATCCCCCCGGCGTGGTTCGAGTGACGCAACAAAGGGTCTGCGGAGAAAGCTAGATGGCTGTTGGATTGCTGGCGCTGCTCGATGATGTCGCGAGCCTGGTCAAGGTCGCGGCGGCCTCGCTTGACGACGTAGCGGGGCAGGCGGCGAAAGCCGGCGTCAAGGCCGCCGGTGCCGTGATCGACGATGCCGCCGTCACGCCCAACTATGTCCAGGGGTTCACCGCGGAACGAGAGCTGCCTATCGTGGGCAAGATTGCCTGGGGGTCGGTCAAGAACAAGCTGCTGTTTCTGCTGCCTGCCGCGCTGCTGCTGAGTTTGTTTGCACCGTGGATCATCACGCCCCTGCTCATGCTTGGCGGCGCCTATCTCTGCTACGAAGGCGCCGAAAAGGTCTTCCACGCGCTTGCTCCGCACAGTGCCGAAAGCCACGAGGCGGAGCTGGAGCCGGCGGCCATCGAGCCCCATTCAATGGAAGATCGTCAGGTGGCAGGGGCGATAAAGACGGATTTCATTCTCTCTGCGGAAATCATGACGATCATTCTCGCCGCCATCGAGGTCGGCGACTTCTGGACCCAGGCGGCCATTCTTGCCGTTGCCGCTATCGGCATAACAGTTGCTGTCTATGGCGCGGTGGCGCTCATCGTGAAGGCCGATGATCTGGGCCTGTGGCTAGCCCGGAACAGCCGGACCGGAGCCGGCCGCAGCTTCGGGCGCGGCATCGTGCGCTTCATGCCAGTGTTCATGAATGTCCTCAGCGTCGTGGGTACTGCGGCGATGACGTGGGTCGGTGGCTCGATCATCGTCCACGGGCTTTACGAGTTCGGAATCGGTGGCCCCGAGCATGTAGTGGAAACTGTCGCGCACTGGGCGGAAGCAGCACTGCCCTCCGTTGCGGCAGTGGCCGGCTGGGTGGCTACCGCCGCAGTGGACTTTGTCTTCGGCATCGTCCTCGGCGCATTGTTGATCCCCGTTGCCAGCCACGTCATCGCCCCCGCCTGGCGGGCCGTCAAGCGCCGCCTGCCCAAGCGAAACAAGGCCGCCGCCTGATCCTAAACCGGAGGCGTCAGCGACGCCTTCTTGCGCTTGAACGGCGCCATCCCTTCGCGCGCCAGTTCGTCCGCCCGCTCGTTGAGTTCGTCTCCGGCGTGTCCCTTCACCCAGTGCCAGGAAATCTCGTGGCGCTTGGTGGCCTCGTCGAGCGCCTGCCAGAGCTCGACATTCTTCACCGGCTTCTTGTCCGCCGTCTTCCAGCCGTTGCGCTTCCATCCGTGGATCCAGCCCTGGACGCCGTTCTTGACGTACTGGCTGTCGGTATGAAGCTCTACCGTGCAGGGGCGGGTTAGGGCGTTCAGAGCCTCGATGGCAGCAGTGAGCTCCATCTTGTTGTTCGTGGTCAGCGCTTCCCCGCCATTGAGCTCCTTGCGATGTGCGCCGAACTGCAGGATCGCGCCCCAGCCCCCGGGTCCGGGATTGCCCGAACAGGCGCCGTCTGTGTGGATGATGACGCTATCAGCCATGGTCGGACCGTTTGAGGATGTGGAATTGGCAGGTGAGGCCGAGGTAGTCCACCTCGACATGGGTCTTCGTCATGCCGATCCTGGCGAGCACGGCGAGGGAAGGGGCGTTGCGGATATCGGCCATGCCGATGAAGTGGTCGTCGGGGCGTGTGTCGAAGAACCAGTCCCGCAGACCGCGCGCAGCCTCTTGCGCATAGCCGTGCCCCTGATGCTCCTCCAGAAGGGCATAGCCGATTTCCGGCTCCCCGGTCGACGGATAAAGGCCAAATCCGGCCCGTCCGATAAAGGCGCCATCGCTCTTGCGCGTCAGCCGCAGCTTGCCCAGTCGCTGGGTTTCGAACAGATCGGTCCAGCCGCGCAGAGCCGTGGCTGCCTGCTCCTCGGTCCAGGGTGCGCCGCTCTTCGTGAGATAGCGCGAGATGCGCGGGTTCCCGTGCAGCGCCATGAGATCGGGCAATTGGTCGTGCTGCCAGCCGGACAGGATCAGGCGGTCGGTCTCGATAAGGTCGAGGTCCTTCACCGGCCCGACGCCGTTTCCAGCGTCCGCAGCACACGCGGAATGTTGAAGGCGATGTGCTCTTCGGCGGTGGTCTTGGTCTCAACCGTCACATCGTAGCGCGCTGCAAAGGCGTCGATCACCTCTTCCACCAGGCTCTCTGGAGCCGATGCTCCGGCGCTGACGCCCAGCGAGGTCAGGTTGCCATAGATCGACCAATCGATTTCACTGGCGCGGTCCACCAGCGTCGCGACCTTGCAGCCATTGCGCAAGGCGACTTCCACCAGGCGCTGCGAATTGGACGAATGCGGCGAGCCCACCACGATCATGGCGTCCACCAGGGGGGCGACCGCCTTAATGGAGTCCTGCCGGTTCGTCGTGGCGTAGCAGATGTCTTCCTTGTGCGGGCCGGCAATGGCGGGGAAACGGGCGCGGAGGGCGGCGACGATGTCGCGCGTGTCGTCGACGGACAGCGTCGTCTGCGTCACGAACGCCAGCGCTTCCGGGTTTGATGGCGTGAAGCTGGCGACATCCTCGACGGTCTCGATCAGGGACACCGCGCCGGTAGGCAATTGCCCCATAGTTCCGATGACCTCGGGATGCCCGGCGTGCCCGATCAAAACGATCTCGTGGCCTTCCTCGAAATGCCTTTGCGCCTCGACATGCACCTTGCTGACCAGCGGGCAGGTGGCGTCGAGGAAGAACATGTTGCGGCTTTTGGCATCTGCCGGAACACTCTTGGGCACGCCATGGGCGGAAAACACCACAGGCGCCTCGGTCTCGGGAATTTCGTCCAGCTCTTCCACGAAGACGGCGCCCTTGGCCTTGAGTCCCTCGACCACATACTTGTTGTGCACGATCGCGTGACGCACATAAACCGGCGCGCCGTATTTCTGCAGCGCCAGTTCTACGATCTGGATGGCGCGGTCCACGCCGGCGCAGAAACCGCGCGGGGCGCAGAGCAGAATGTCGAGGTGCGGCCTTTTTTCCATGCCAGGAGAGATGCTTTCGGCGGCAGGGCAAGTCAAGTGCTGTTGCGGCGCGAGGGCGGCATGGGCAATATGCGGCCGCGGTGAAGGCAGGGATCTTTCAGGTGAGCTTGGCGCAGGAAATGTTTGCGATTGCCCCGGCAACGGGGAAGGCGAACCTGTCGGCCAGCCAGCTCAAGCTTCTGACCGGCAAAGCGAGATGGATTTTCCGCGTGGCCGAGGCGGGCTTCCCCACAGTGCCCACCATCGCCATCACCCGGGCGGCCTGGGATGCCCTCATTGCGGAACGCGGCCGCTACGACACGAAGCTGCGAACGCACTGGATCGCCTGCCTCTACAAGCTCGTCGGCAAGGACGGAAAGCCGCCGCACCTCGTGGTCAGGACTTCGGCAGGCAGTCACAATGGCGGCTTGATGCCGGCGCGTTCGGGGATCGCGGCGCCCACCTCGTCCGAAGATTCCGTTGATCCAACCCGGCCGCTTGCGCGGGCCATCAAGCAGGCATTCGAAAGCTACGGCTTTTCCGCGCGCAGTTGGGGCGGCCCCCGCCAGGACGACGACCGGGGCCGCCAGATCGTGCTTGTGCAGGTTGCCGCCGAGGGGGAGATCGCGCAGTTCCTGACCCGCAACGCATCGACGGGCGCCCTTGGTCCGGCGCCGCTCGCTGGCCAACCACCGCCGCGCCTCCCTGCGGAGGTGGAGGCGCTGATCGCCCTTCTCGACAGCAAGTCGGGGCGGCACATGGCCTGTCTCGTCGCGGTTGACGGCGCGCACATGCAGTTCCTTTCGGCGCGGCCCGTCCAGGCCAGCGCCGGGGCCGAACTGGCGGCGGCAGTGGACCGGGTCAACCGCAAGGTCTGGACGCCGCACAATGCGGTGACGCGGGTCGATCCCAACCGCCTGGCGCAGATGCTCCATCCGCACATTCGATCGAGCGAAGGCGCAACGCCCATCGCCATGGGGCTCGGCGTGTCGCCGGGAGCTGCCAGCGGCATCATTGTGTTCAACCCCGAAGACGCTGCGCGCCTGCGAGCCCGGGGCAAGCACTGCATCCTCGTGGTCAACGAGACCGGCCCCGCCGACATCGAAGGGATGAAGGCGGCGACGGGCATTCTGACCGCGCGGGGCGGCATGTCGAGCCATGCCGGTGTGATCGCCCGCATCACCGGCAAGCCATGCGTGGCGGGCGTGCGGACACTCTCCGTCGATCCCGTGGAAATGATCTGCCGCATCGGCGACCGCGAACTGCGCGCCGGCGACCGGCTGACCATCGATGGCAGCGATGGCGCGGTCTATTCCGGCACCTTGCCGCTGGCCCAGCCGCAGATCGTGGGTGCCGTCGGCACCTTGCTCGGCTGGTCCGACGCCAGCCGGACGATTGCCGTCCGGACCAATGTGGAAACGGTCGAATCTGCCGCGACGGCGCTCAGCTTTGGGGCCGAAGGGGTGGGCCTCGCGCGTTCTGAACACATGTTCTTCTCGCCCGAACGCATGGTTGCACTCCGCCGGGTCATTCTGTCCGAGGACGAGGATGACCGTAGCCGTGCCATTGCGGGCCTCGTCGATTACCAGACGGGGGACTATTCGGCGCTGTTTTCGGCGATGAAGGGGCTGCCGGTCACGGTGCGGCTCTTCGACCCGCCATTGCACGAATTCCTGCCGCGCACGGATGAGGAGGTCGAGGAAACCGCCGCTTCCCTGGGTGTGGCGGTTCGCGCGTTGCGCCTCAGGCTCGAGCGCATCGCCGAGATCAATCCCATGCTCGGCCACCGCGGCGTGCGCCTCGCCATTACCTATCCCGAAATCCTGCAGATGCAGATGCAGGCCGTGTTGGCCGGTGCTCGCGCGGCCAGCGAGCGGCAAGGCCCGCCGGTGGCTGTCGAGGTGATGGTGCCATTCGTCTCCACCGCCACGGAAGTGAGTTGGGTGCGCGACAGGGCAATGGCGATCGTCGACAATTCGGGCCTCCAGCGCTCCGAACGCGTGCGCTTTTCCTTCGGTACGATGATCGAGTTGCCGCGCGCCTGCCTCAGGGCTGGCGATATCGCCTCGATGGTCGATTTCATCTCGTTCGGCACCAATGATCTGACCCAGACCACGTTCGGGATTTCCCGCGACGATGCCCCTACGTTCCTCGCGGCCTATCAGCGCAAGGGCATCTACGAGCGCGACCCCTTCGTCACCATTGACGAAAAGGGCGTGGGTGAAATGATCGCTATTGCCATCGAACGTGGCCGGGCGGCCAATCCCCGGCTCAAGATCGGCATTTGTGGAGAACATGCAGGAGACCCTGCTTCCCTGGGCTTCTTTGCGCGTCTCGGCGTCGATTACGTCAGTTGTTCACCCTATCGTGTTCCCGTCGCGCGGCTGACCCTGGCTCAGGCTTCGGCTTAAACTGCTGGACATCCTCACCTACATGTTGAGGGTGGGAGGGGGCCGGCAGGTGTCGGCGCTCAGGCGGAAAGGGATCTCCATTCGTGAAGCGTGTACTGGCTCTCCTTGTGCTGCCGACCGTTCTTTTCACCGCCGGGCCCGCCTTCGCCCAAGCCACCGCGCAAACCGCTGCTCAATGTGCCGCCATCGGGGAGGATGTCGAGCGGCTGGCCTGCTACGACACTATCTTCCGGCCGGATACGGCAGCTGCAGAGGGCCCGAGTGTCACCCTTGAGTCCGAGCAACTGATCCCGGCAAGGCCTGAGGGGCGTGCGCCGGCCACCCTGACGGTCCGGTGCCAGGCTGGAACGCTGCAGGTCGCGTTCGGCTTTGCTGGCAATACCATGTCGGCGCTGGGGCGGGACGCCGGGATCACCCTGCAGTATGACCTGCAGCGAGCGCGCAGCAGCACCCTGCCGGTAAATGCCGAAAATACTGCCATCGTCATCGACACCACCCGGGCGGCCCTGGATTTCCTTGATGGACTGGCGGGCGCATCCAATCTCACTGTCCGGGTGACACCGGTATCCAGCCGTTCATTGTCGGTGCGGTTCCGCGTTGACACCCTGGAGGCCCAAAGCGCGCCTGTTGTTGCCGCGTGCTCCTGAGTTCCCTTTGGGCCAGTAACAATTCCGTCAATCAATGTTTGGCCATATCCCTGCCGTCTCAGGGCCTTCAACCGCATTTACGCAACAATAACCTTAATCGATGAACATCACGGACAGCGGCATTTGCGCGTCACATTTGCCGGCTTTGTGTTTGTGTTGCGTAGCGTTGAGTAGCTCTTATGGCAAATTCCACCCCGCCCTCGGTGTGCCTTCACCAGGGCAGAGCGGTTCGTTCTGTCGCCGTTATGGCCAAGGTTTTCCTGGCGGTCGTCGTGACAGGGCTGAGCTATGTCAGTCTCGCGAGCGGTGCCGCAGGCCCAACTTCCGGTCCCCTGGGAGAACACGGGCTTCCCCAGCGCCCCAAAATCGCGGAAGCAAGCCTGAGTTTCTCCGGGGGCAAGCCGGTCATCACCGGCTCAGTGGCCAGTCTGTTTGAGACGCCCATGTTCGCGGGTCCCAACCGGGCAGAGAAAACCGATCGGGTGCGTCCCAAGGTCGACGCGCTGCAGTTCGCCAACAACTTCGAGGAAGCGCGCATTCGCCTGGCGGCGCTGCGGGCGCCGAGCGCTGATGCGGAGGCGCTGGGGCAAACAGGCATCGCCGACGTCAAGCTGCCGACTTCAGACGACAAGGAGCTGGACGGTCCCCGCATTTCCGTTGCCTCCATCGATCCCTCTATCGGCACGGGAGCGCTCGAGGCTATCGACGGCATAGCGCCATCGTCGTCCGTGCCAACGCCAGCCATGCCCTCGGAACAACTGGCCTATGCCCGAGAAACAGCGCCCGTGACCGGCAGCTTTTCCCGCGGCAAGACAATGCAGGTGTCCGACAAGGAGCGCTGGTGCCTGGCCACCGCGATCTACTTCGAGGCCCGCGGCGAAAACTATCGTGGGCAGGTTGGGGTTGCCCAGGTGGTCCTCAACCGGGTCAAGGATCATCGCTATCCCAGCACGATCTGCGGCGTCGTCTTCCAGAACCAGAGCAAGCGGAACGCGTGCCAGTTTTCCTTCGCCTGCGACGGGATCCCGGAAGTCGTGACGGAAAAGGAGCCCTGGGCGCAGGCCGAGGAGATTGCGGCGCGGGCGCTGGACGGGGAACTCTACTTAACCGAAGTGGGCGACGCGACGCATTACCACGCCACCTACGTCCGCCCGGCTTGGGCACCGCGCATGCAGAAGGTCACGCAGATCGGCATGCACGTCTTCTACAAGTTCAAGCGCGGCTGGCTGTTCGGCTAGTTGCAGACCCGGAACCCCTTGCCGGAGACGCAACTGTCGGCCCAGCCGTTGACGAGGGAAACGAAAGACTTGCCCTGGTGGGTGGAGAGTCGCAGCCACCGCCCGTTCGACCAGGACGAGAAGGAAAACCGCGGCTTGGTCACTTCCGTCACGGCGATCCCCGGATATTGTACATGCGGGGACGTCAGGCCGTCGGTGGAATAGGTGCCGGTAGCTGTCGTCGAGATCGACACGTAGCTCACCCTGCCGCCTTCAATTTTCTTGACTGTGGTGGAGGACAACGGATCGGTCGCTACCCAGGGCTCGTAGTCCACCTGGTACTCCCGGTCTCCGAACTTCACGAGCTTGCTGGCGTCGATCCCTACCGGCGCTTCATCGGCAAAGGCCTCGACAACGTAGCCGGGCCCGATGGCGGCAAGGGCCGTGGCACAGATGGCGCCGAGCGTCATACCCATCAGCAGGTGGCGGTCTGGCAGGTTCATGGCGGAGCCCTCTGTTCCAATTCGGCACAGTTGCCTTAATGGATCAGTAACCATCGCGATCCGCAAACGCGACGATTTCGTTAAGCCATGGTTAACGATCAGAGCGCCGAACTTAGCGTCTGGAAGGCTTCGATGAACTGGGCATGCGCCTGATGCGTGGGCCAGGGTCGGATCAGGCGCTCGAAGGCGTCGACATCGAACGCGGCCTGACTGGGCTCGCCAAAGAGTTTCCGCGCTTCGCTGGCGGCAAATCCGGCCAGATGCGTGGCTTCGAAATAAGCCGCCTCGCGATCCGCGACCTTGATCTGGCGGGCGAGCACAGCGGGCATGGTAGCTGGCAGGGAAAAGCGCAGGAAGATCGCCGATAGCAGGCGGTTTTCCACATCCTTGTAATTGCCGCCCATCGCGGCCTTGAACGGGGAGATGATGTCGCCCATCACGTATTCCGGCGCGTCATGGAGCAGCGCCTGCATCTGCGCGGCGGGCAATGCCTGCGCGTTGGCGGCGCGGAAGAGTTCGAGCACCAGAACGGAATGCTGCGCGACCGAAAAAGGATAGTCGCCAACGGTCTGGCCGTTCCAGCGCGCCACGCGCGCAAGACCGTGCGCGATGTCGGAAAGCTCCACGTCGACCGGTGACGGGTCGAGAAGATCGAGACGGCGGCCGGACAGCATACGCTGCCAGGCGCGCGAACGTTGGCGTGACATCGATGGGGTTCTGGTTAGCAGACTGTTGACGGCGACAGTAGCAGAAGCGACCGATTCGAGAATGCCAACCTAATTGGTGTTTTCCGGTTCCGCAGGGCCGCCAAAGCAGTAGGTGGCCCACTGTGGCAGGGCCACCGAAACCAGCTTCCCCTCGACCGTTACCGCGTCGGGATCTTCGATGCGATCAAGGCGCAGGCTGGCAACGGCGCGGCCCTCGACCACCTGGCCGATCATGCCCGCCTCGCGCCCATCCGCGACAACCGCGGCTCCGGCGGGAGCATCGATACCCGAAACGATGACCGGACGGCGGCGTGCGGTGCCGCGGTGTTTCATGCGGCTGACGACCTCCTGGCCGACATAACAACCCTTGGCGAAATCGATGCCTTCGAGGATGTCCATGCCGATGTCGTGCGCGAATGCGTCACTGGCGGGAAAGTCGTTGCCCTGGTGGAGAATGCCGGCCGCGATGCGGGCGCGATGATAGGGCGTGTCGTCGCTAGACCAGCCTGCGGTATCCTCGACGGGAGCCACAAGGCGCCAGCCCATGCTCACGGGCCCCACCCGGTCGCGCTGGGCGCCCGGCACTTCGTCGGGCGAATAACCGACCCGGTGCGTCTCGCGCAGGTCCTCGATTTCCGCCTTGGCGCGGAGGCGATACATGCGCATGCGCTTGAAGAAGTCGTCGGCCACCGACTGGTGCACATCGAGCCAAAGGGCGTCGTCGACGCTTCCCGCAAGGCCTTCAGCCAAAATCTTGCCCTGCGGTGAGAGAAGCGCCCAGGCAGCTGCATCTCCCGGGGCCTCGGGGATATGCCCCGTCACCACATCATTGAGGAGCTTGTGCGCGTCGGGTCCGGAGAACCGGAACAGAACGCGGTCGGCACGCAGGATCGTGGTCATGACAAGCTCCGCAAAACTGGGGTCTTCGCATTGGCAGGAAGGTCCCGCGCATGGGGATGGACAGGCAAGGCGGACAGCTTCTGGGATCAGAGCAACCCAACCAACCTGGGAGTGCAGACATGGCGCAGGACGACACCTTTTTCAAGAATGCTATGGTGACCGCGGAAAGCTCGGCACGCGACCGGTCCGACCAAACATGGATGGGGCAACACTCGTTTTTCCGTTTGCGCGAACGAGCGGGAGGCGAGACCTGACCGCTAGCTTCAGCCAGAGCCGCTGCTACTGCACGACCCGGTCGAGGTTGTACTCGCCGTTGCGGATATGGTCCGTAAGTTCGGAGACGAGGTCAGCCGTAGCTTCGTCGCCGTGCAGGCGCACGAAGGTGGCGAGGGCGGCAAAGAGCGACGCGTGGGCCAGCGAGGCGCTTTCGAGGCCGTCTTCCTCGGCGCTGTTCCAGGCTTCGGCGAGGTATTCCAGCGCCAGCTGGCGCTCCGCCTGGCTGCGGTCAAAGGGACCAGGCCCGGAGGCGGGGGAAAATAGGGTTTTCGTCACGCTCATGGTGCTGGATTTACCACGCGCAACAGCGATGCGCGCCGGAGAAGTAAGCCGAAGGTTAACGACGAGTGCTCAATCCGACACAAAGTCGGGCGGCGCCCGCAACCCCGCTACTCGGCAAACCGCGTGTGTATCTCGCGCGCCAGTTTCTCAGCTTCTTGCAGAAGGCGGGTCAGGGCCTCGCGGGAGGCGGGCGTGCAGGTGTGGTGGAAGCGGGCAAAGGCCTCGTAGCCGCCATTGAACGCGCCGGCCAGGCGCTGGCGGCGGTCCTCGTCCGGTTCATCGAGCGCGATGAGGTCGGCCATCTCGGCGCGCCAGTCGTCGGAGCCGGCCTGGCACAGCGGTTCGAGGTAATAAAGACTGCCCATGACCTCGGAAAGCCGCTCCATCTGCTTCTGGTAGGGCGGATCGATGGCCAGCGCTGGTGTGGCGCAGCACAGCGCCAGGAGCAGCGGGGGGAGGCCGATGCGGAAGGCAGCCGAAAGCCGGGCGATATGGGGAGGTCGAGACGTCATGCCTCCCTCCTATCAGCTTTGTCCCAGAACGCTGAAGCACTCTTTGATGACTTGATCGAGACGCGACGTGGTGCGCAGGGCAGGGAGCATGCCGGGATCAGCCCAGATGTGGCCACTAACTTCGTCGGACGCGCGGATGACACCGGAAAAATCCGTGGTGGCGAAGACGGCGAGCCGGTAGGTGCCGTCGCGGCCCAGCTCCTGCGTCATGACTGGCCGCAGATTGCGAACGGTGAGGCCGAGTTCTTCCTGCACCTCGCGCACGGCGCACTGCTCGGGTGTTTCCCCCGCCTCCATGCGGCCGCCGGGAAAAGTCCAGAGGTTCTGGTAAGGCGCACGGGCGCGCTTGATCAGCATTACCTGCCCATTGCGCACGAGGGCGACACTGGCGGCGTTTGGTTGGTCGGTCATGGCGCACGGGTTTGCGATTCGGTTCCGGTGAGACTACCTCTTTGCCGGTAAAGGAGACACGACCATGTGCGGACGCTATGCCTCGACGCTGCCGCCCGAGATGATGGTGGAGCTGTTCAAGCTGCTCAAGACCATCGAGGTGGTGCCGCGCTACAATATCGCGCCCACCCAGCCCATCGTCGCGATCTGGGAAGAAGAGGCGCGCCGTGAGCCGCACTTTGCCCGCTGGGGTCTTGTGCCCGGCTGGGTGAAGGACCCGCGCGAGTTTCCGCTGCTGGTCAATGCGCGGGCCGAGAGCATGGCCGACAAGCCGGCCTTTCGTGATCCGCTCAAGCACGGACGCTGCATCGTGCCGGCCAGCGGATACTATGAGTGGCATACGGGGCCCGACAAGAAGAAGCAGCCCTATTACATCACCCGGGCCGACGGGCAGCCCATGGCGCTGGCCGGTCTTTACGCGCGCTGGATGGGTCCCAATGGCGAGGAGATCGACAGCGTCGCCACCATAACCGTCCCGACCAACGCGCAGCTGTCCGCCATCCATGACCGCATGCCCGCTATCCTTGTGGACGAGGCGGGGCAGGACGCCTGGCTCAATGTTCGGGAGGTGCGGGCCAAGGAGGCGGCGCAACTGGCCTTACCGCTGCCTGACGGGGTGCTGAAGTTTCACCCGGTTTCGACGCGCGTCAACTCGGCGCGCGACGATGATCCCGGGCTGATCGAGGAGGTGGCGGTCGAGGAGCCGGCGCCCGCGGTGTCGCGGCCGAAGAAGGTGGCGGGCGGGCAGATGGATTTATTCTAGGCGGGCTGCAGCCTGGAGATCGGGGCTCTCGTACCCCCCTCCCGGCCACTCCCTTTAGGGGAAGGAGTGGCGCGGTGGGTGTCGCACGGTCGCACCCTAGGTCCGGCTAGACGCCAATTTCGAAATAGCCCAGCGCGTCTCCGATGGCGTCTTCTTCGTAGCCGAGGTGGCTGAGGAGGACGCGTTCGAGGGCCCTGAAGACTTCGACGGCATCGTCGAATTTCTGTCTGTCCGGCGCATCGGCCAGCGCGATGAGCGCGTCAATCAGCTTTTCGAGGAGCTGATGAACCACCACGTGCTCGGCCTGCAGCCGGTCGGCAATGGCCTTGAAGGCCGGGCCCTGGGCCGCAATGCCGGGGAAGATCGCATAATCCTCGATCGAGTGATGGCCATGCACGAATTGGCAATACTGCCCGCACAGCGTGCCGAAGCGGCGATAGTTCGAGACCATGACGAGGTCGGCGGTCTCCGCCTTGACCTCCTCCGCACTCGCCGTGCCGGCCGCGGCGCGCTCGATGAGGCGCCCCAGGACCACCATGTTCTCGCGCAGGTGATCGTGGATCATCCGCAGGTGTTCGCCCGGCCCGCGATGGGCCTCGGTGAGACCGGGCAGATCGGGGATGGCCGGACGCGTGGCGTCGTCGAGAAACTGAATGTCTTTGAGCAGCATTGGGCAGAGATGGGCAGCCGAGGCTGCGATCGCAAGCAGGCACATGCGAGTGACTGGGGTGACGCGATGAGATGGATTGCCGGGACGAGCCCGGCAATGACGGGGAACGGGGGTTTGGCGTATTGTTTGGTTTAGAGGGCAGTTAGCGCAGCATCTTGCCGGGGTTGAGGATGCCATTGGGGTCGAGCGCGGTCTTGATGGCGCGCATCATGTCGAGGGCGACCGGGTCCTTGACCTGCCGAAGAAGATCGACCTTGAGCTGGCCGATGCCGTGTTCGGCCGAGACCGAGCCGCCGAGCTTGAGCACGACCTCGTAGATCACCTCGTGCACCGCCTCGTCGAACTCGGCCATGAAGGCCTTGGGGTCGGCGCCCGCGGGCATTGAAAAATTAAAGTGGATATTGCCGTCGCCCATATGCCCGAAGGGGACCGGTCGGATACCGGGGACGCGCCTTTCGACCGCCGCTGAGCCTTCGGCGATGAGGCGAGGAATGGCGGCGATGGGCACCGAGACATCGTGCTTGATGGAGGCGCCCTCGCGCGACTGGCATTCGCTCATCTGCTCGCGAAAGGTCCACATGCGGGTGCGCTCGGCTAGGGATTCGGCAATGGTCGCGTCGGCAATCAGGGATTGCTCGAACGCGGTTTCCAGTATCGACTGCAGCGAGCCCGGCGCGGTCCCGGCCAGGCGGATCAGCTCGATCAAGGCGTACCAGGGAGAGGCGCTGGCAGTCGGGTCGGCATCAAGCATGCCGTGGCGCAGCTGGATGTCGAGACCGATATGGGGGATGAGCTCGAAGGCATTGAGACGGCTGCCGGCGCGGGCGCGCAGCAGCTGGAAAAGCTCGAGCGCGGCCTCGGGCGAGGCGACGTTGACCAGCGCTGTTTCGTGGTCCTCGGGGAGGGGGAAGATTTTCAGGGTAGCGGCGGTGATGATGCCCAGCGTGCCCTCGGCGCCGACGAGCAAATCCTTGAGGTCGTAGCCCGTATTGTCCTTCTTGAGGGCGTTGAGCCCCCGGTAGAGCCGCCCGTCGGCCAGCACCGCCTCGACGCCCATGGTGAGTTCGCGCGCATTGCCATAGGCCAGCACATTGACCCCGCCGGCATTGGAGGAGAGAACCCCGCCGATCCGCGCGGACCCCTGCGAGGCGAGCCAGAGCGGGAACATGGCGCCAGCTTCCTCGGCGGCCTTGTGCGCATTTTCGAGGATGACGCCGGCCTCGGCCGTCATGACCCCGGCAGCGGCGTCCACGGAGCGGATTCGGTCTAGCCGCGCGAGGCTCAGGATGATCTCTTGGCCCGAAAGCGGCACCTGCGCGCCGACAAGGCCGGTATTGCCGCCCTGCGGGATGACGCCGACATGGTTCTGGTTGGCCCAGCGCAAGATCGCCTGGACTGCGGCGATGTCGGGCGGGGTGACCACGGCCGTGGCCGGCGTGTGGAAGCGCTTGCGCGGTTCGTTGAGCCAGGCGGCCATCTTGCTCGGATCGCTGACCACGACCTCGGGGCCGGCCATGTCCGAGAGGGCGCGGACGATTTCGGAAGCGGACAGGGACATGGAAAACCGGACGTGAAGATGAAGGGAAACGGGCGGCGCGCTTGCCGGGTCACCCGACCATGTGGCACAACCGGGCAAACGACTCCAGCAAGGGAAACCAAGAATGGCCACTGGATTGATGGCAGGCAAGCGCGGTCTCATCATGGGCCTCGCCAACAATCGCTCGATCGCCTGGGGCATCGCCAAGCAGTTGCATGCGCAGGGCGCAGAGATGGCCTTTTCCTACCAAGGCGAGGCCCTCAAGCGCCGCGTCGAGCCGCTGGCAGCCGAGGTTGGTTCGGACTTCCTGGTGGAGTGCGACGTCACCAATGAAGCGGCTATGGACGAGACCTTCCGCCAGATCAAGGAGAAGTGGGGCAAGCTCGACTTCGTGGTGCACGCCATCGGCTTTTCCAACAAGGATGAATTGGAAGGCCGCTATATCGAGACCAGCCGCGACAATTTCGCGCTGACCATGGACATCTCGGTCTATTCCTTCACCGCCGTGGCCAAGCGTGCTGAACCGCTGATGAGCGAGGGCGGTGCCCTTCTGACGCTGACCTATTATGGCGCGGTCAAATATGTGCCGAACTACAACGTCATGGGCGTCGCCAAGGCCGCGCTCGAGGCGTCCGTGCGCTATCTTGCCGTCGACTTGGGCAAGAAGGGTATCCGCGTCAACGCCATTTCGGCCGGCGCCATCAAGACCCTGGCGGCTTCGGGAATTGCGGGCCTGCGCGACATGCTGCACTGGCAGGAAGCCAACTCGGCCATGCGCAAGAATGTCGACATCAATGATGTGGGCGGCTCGGCCACTTATCTGCTGTCCGACCTGGCGGCGGGCGTATCTGGCGAAATCCACTACGTCGATGCCGGTTTCAACGTCGTGGGCATGAAGCTGCTCGACAACGACACGCCCGCAACTGGCGAATAACGCCCACCTACCTTTCGTGAAGGCGCGTCGGTTCGGCGCGATATGCCCATGACTGCCCCCAACTGGCCGGACTTCTATTTTGCCCGGCACGGTGAGACCGCCTGGAACCGCGAACAGCGCTATCAGGGCAGTCGCGACATTCCCCTCAACCGGACGGGGCAGTTGCAGGCCGATGCCAACGGCCTGCTGTTGCGGGACCTGCTGGAGCGGGACGCGGTGGACCCGGCATCGCTCAACTGGTTCGCCTCGCCGCTCAGCCGCGCGTCGGAAACCATGGACCGGATGCGGGCTGCGTTCGACGTGGCCCTGCCGCCGGTCATCCATGATCCGCGGCTGATCGAGATCTCCTTCGGGACGTTCGAGGGGCGTCTGCACGCCGAGATCTCCCGCGAGCACGCGGCGCTGGCGCCGGGCGAGCGGGACGAAAGCTATTGGGCGTTTCGGCCCGAAGGGGGCGAAAACTATGACGACGTGGCAGCGCGGCTGCTCGACTTTGCCCGCACCCTGACCGACCATGCCGTGGTCGTCGCACATGGCGGCGTCCTGCGCGTGCTGCGGCATCTGGTGGAGGGAACATCGCGGCGCGACGTTCTCAACTGGCCCCCGCCGCAGGGTGTCATCGCCCATTTCCAGGGGGGGCGGATGACGCTCCACTCGGCAGAGAACACCTGGGAAGAAGCGGTCGATTGACCTGACCAATCGCCCTGCCTAGAACGGGCTCAACCACGGGGCGCGCCATGTCTTTCAACACCTTCGGGCATCTTTTCCGATTTACCACCTGGGGCGAAAGCCACGGTCTGGCACTGGGCGTGGTGGTGGATGGCTGCCCGCCCGGCCTGCTGCTGACCGCGGAGATGATCCAGCGCGATCTCGACCGGCGCAAGCCGGGGCAATCCAAGTTCACCACGCAACGCCGCGAGGCCGATGAGGTCAAAATCCTCTCCGGCGTCTTCGAAGACGAGCGGACCGACGGGCCGCGGACGACGGGCACGCCGATCTCGCTGCTGATCGAAAACACCGACCAGCGCTCGAAGGATTATTCCGAAATCCGTGACAAATATCGTCCCGGGCACGCCGATTACACCTATGACCAGAAATACGGCATCCGCGACTATCGCGGCGGCGGCCGCACCTCGGCGCGCGAAACCGCGGCCCGGGTCGCTGCTGGGGCGGTGGCGCGGCAGGTGCTTGCCGGCGTGACGATCCGCGCCAGCCTCGTGCAGATGGGGCCGCACAAGATTGACTACGCCAATTTCGACTGGGACCAGGTGAACCAGAACCCGTTCTTCTGCGCCGATGCCAAGGCCGCCGAACTCTGGGCGGACTATCTCGATGGGCTGCGCAAGGACGGCAATTCGGCCGGGGCCGTCATAGAAGTGGTGGCCGAAGGCGTGCCGGCGGGGTGGGGTGCGCCGGTCTATGGTAAGCTCAGCGCCGACCTCGCTTCGGCGATGATGAGCATCAATGCGGTCAAGGCGGTGGAGATCGGTGCTGGCTTCGAGGCGGCGAGCCTGACCGGCGTGGAGAATGCCGACCAGATGCGCGCCGGGGCGGAGCGCCCGTACTTTCTATCCAACCATGCCGGCGGGATTTTGGGCGGCGTCAGCAATGGCGATCCGGTGGTGTGCCGGTTCGCCGTCAAGCCGACCTCGTCCATCCTGACGCCGCGCCAGACAGTGACCACAGCCAACGAGGATGCCGACATCGTCACCAAGGGCCGGCATGACCCTTGCGTGGGGATCCGCGCGGTGCCCGTGGGCGAGGCGATGATGGCGCTGGTGCTGGCCGACCACATGCTGCGCCATCGCGGGCAGACGGGCCGCGAAGGCGGGGTCGGCTTTCAGCGGAACTGAGGGGTTTGGTCGTCACCACCGGGCTTGTGCCGCTGGTCCATGCCTGTCCGAGATGGATTGCCGGGACAGGCCCGGCAATGACGGTGCTCAGGATATCAGGGTTGGGAAGAGCCTCGTCCCCAGGAGGCCGCGCACTCGGCACAATGGCAAGGACGCTGGCTCTCATCCTCCACCCCAGCCCTCCCCGCAAGGGAGAGGGAGCCGCATTGGGGCTGTGGCACTATCGCAGATCGATCACCAGCCCAACTCCTCGCGGGGAGGGAGGGCGTCGCGTTCAGGTCAGCGCCAGATGTGTCCCGAGCAACCCTCGCTTCACGCGCAATTCGCCTCGTGCTTCCAGATATTCCACATGTGCCGTGATCGTCATGCGGGCCGCGAAGCGCACTTTGGCCGGTTGAGTGGGGTAGATGGCGGCAACGACGGCGCCGATGGTCCGGGCGCCGTTTTTGACGGACTCCACCACCTGATGGTTACGCATCTCGCGATGGGCCTTGAGAGCGCGGGCGTAGTCGGGGCCGTCGGCGATGGGGCCGCCATGAGCAGGGACGTATTGGCGATAGGGCAGGGCGATGACCTTGTCGAGGGAGGCCAAATAATCCGCCATCGACCCGTCGGGCACTGAAACCAGCGTCGAGTTCCAGCCCATCACATGGTCCCCGCTGAGCAGCAGGTCGTGTTCCGGCACGCCGAAGGCAAGGTGGTTGGCGCAATGGCCGGGAGTCGCATGAACCACCAGGGCTAGGTCGCCGGCCAAAATGTTTTCTCCATCGACAAGCGCCCGGTCGGGCACCAGAGCCCAGTCGCAGGAGCGGCGGATGGGATTGCGCTCGAAGCGGCGCAGGGGCCGCGACAGGCGGTGTTGCCCACCGAACCACACGGGCGCGCTGAGCCGCTGGCTCCATTGGAGCGCCGAAGCGCTGTGGTCGCGGTGGGTGTGAGTGAGAATGATCGCCTCGACGGGCCGCGATCCGATCGCCGTTCGCAGCGCCGCTTCATGCTCCGCATTTTCCGGGCCTGGATCGACCAGCGCCAGCCGCTCTCGCCCCAAAACGAAGCTGTTGGTGCCGGTGAAGGTATAGGCGGAGGCGTTGGGCGCGGTGACGCGGACAACACCCTCGGCAAGGACGACAGGGCGACCCGTCAGCGGATCGAACGAGGTGTCGTAGACGGGGGAGGGAGGAGGGCTTGCCATTGCACCGCGCGTTGCGAAAAAGTAAGAACCGAACAGCCTGAACTCAAGGCGCCGCTGCGGGCGCCGGTTCGGCCAAGCATGGAAGGTATGAAATGGCCGTGACTTTGACCACGCCCAACACGCTTCTCGGCGTGTTCCAGCCCAAGGGCGATGCCGCCAAACTGGCGACCAATCTCGCAACCGTCGTGCTGGGCACCCTGCTCATCACCGCTGCCGCCAAGATCAACGTGCCGGTCTGGCCCGTCCCGGTGACCCTGCAGAGCTTCGCCATCGCGGCGCTCGCCGCCGCCTTCGGCATGCGAATCGCCGTGGCCACTGTCGCGCTGTATCTCATGGAAGGCGCTTTCGGCCTTCCCGTCTTTGCTGCCGGTGGTGGAATGGCCTATCTCGCCGGCCCGACGGGCGGCTTCCTCCTCGGCTTCCTGGCGCAAGCCGGCATCATTGGCTTTGCCGCAGACCGCGGCGCCTCCTCGCGTCCGGTCGTGTTGTTCGGTGCCATGCTGGCGGCGACGGCCGTGCTCTATGCCTTCGGCTTTGCCTGGCTGATGTCGATGGCCGGCAACGCGGCCTGGGTCGACCAGAACAACGTGATTGCCTCGGCCTTCGCTGGCGCGGTGCAGCCGTTCGTGGTGTGGGACATTCTGAAGATGGCCTTTGCCGCCCTGACCGTGACCGGGCTCTTCGGCTTTTTCGCCAAGCGCTGACCAGACATGATCGCGCACGGAGGGCCGGCATTCGCCGGCCCTTTTTATTTGCCGAGTTGCTTGAGGAAGGCGACGGTCTCCAACTCGTCTTCGTCCATTGCCTCCTGCGGCGCGAAGCGACCCGACCGATTCAGGGTTCCCTCCTGCCAGTGTTCGGGCACCGCCGGGTGGATGTAGGACTGGCGGCACACGGTACGCGTATTACCCAGCCGCGCGGCGACCTGATCGATGATCGCGTTCATGGCGCGGGCCTTGGCCGTCTTGCTGTCCGGCACTTCGGCATCGGCGAAGAGGCCGAAGGCGCGGACGGTGCCAGCCCAGGTCCGGAAGTGCTTGGCGGTGAACTCCGGGCCGGCAAAAGCCGCTAGGTAATCGTTGACGTCGCGCGAGGTGATGGTGCAGCGGCCCGCATCGCTCTCATACTGGAACAGGTGCTGCCCCGGCATTTCCTGCAGGGTCTTGATGATGTTGGCGATCCGCCGGTCGGCCAGGTCGAGCTTCCACTGCTTGCCGGACTTGCCCTTGAAATGGAAATGCAGCGTGGAGCCGGTGATGTCGACGTGCCGGTTGCGCAGCGTCGTCAGCCCAAAGCTCTTGTTTTCGCGCGCATAGGTCGGGTTGCCGATGCGGATGAGGCTGTTGTCGAGCAGCCAGACGACTGACGCGACGACGCGCTCGAAGCTGAGGCTGCGGCGGCGCAGGTCGCTTTGCACCTGCTCGCGCAGGCCGGGCAGAACCTCGGCGAAGCTGGTCAGCGTTTCGAATTTCGTCGAACTGCGGTGTTGCGTCCACTCGGCGTGATAGCGGTATTGCTTGCGGCCCTTCTCGTCACGCCCCGTGGCCTGGATGTGGCCGCAGGTGTCCTTGCAGATCCAGACGTCGCGCCAGGCGGGCGGGATGGCCAGCGCCTTGATGCGCGCCAGATCCGTTTCCGAAGGCCTGTTACCGTCGACATCAAAATAGGCAAAACCAGTCCCGCGGCGCTGCCGCTTCCAGCCGGAATCGGTGTCGCACGAAAAGGCCAGACTGGGTGGCGGCGCAATTTCGTCCGCCCGCATGCGGTCCCGCTGGGGAAAAGGCCGGCGCATGAGGAACTCCCCTACCGTTGGTTTCCCCAATGCAGGGCGCGCGGCGAGAGTTCCGCGCCACGCCGACACGTCAACGTGCGCTATCGCGGCCGACGGTGATTTTTCGACGGGGAGGGTGTGGCTGGCGAAAGGAGGTCGAGCAGCGCAGCGATGACCGCTTGCGGGTCGGCCGGCTTTTGCAGGCAGGGCGTGGCGGCGAGGTCCGGGGGCAGCATCGCCTGATCGTATCCCGTGAGGAAGACGAACGGGATGCCAGAGGCGCGAAGGGTGCGGGCCAGACCAAAATCCGGCCCGTCCCCGCCAAGGTTGAGGTCGAGAACGACGGCGTCCGGATTGTGCCGGAGCGCCCGGTGGGCCTCCTCCGCGTTTTCGCAAGGATCCAGAGGGTGGGCGCCGATGCGCGTCACAGCGCTCACAACCTCCGCTGCGGCGTAGTAATCGTCGTCCACAACGAGGATGCGCTTGTGCGCCAAACCCCCGCCCTTGCTCTCTTTGCCCGCATGATCCTCTGCAGGCGGCCGGGGGGCGTTCGTCTGGAAGATGCTCGGACGGTTGACCAGCGGAAACTCCAGCCGGCAGTGCAGGCCGGAGGGTAGAAACTCCAACCGGCCGATGCCCGACAACTCATAGGGAATGCGCGATTCGATGAGCTCGCTGCCGAAGCCGCGCCGGCCGGGCGGCGTCACGGCTTCGCCGGATCGCTCGATCCAGTCGAGCAGCAGCCATTCGGCGCCGTCCCTTGGCGCCGTCTGCCACTCCACAGATACAAAGCCGGTATCGCCGGAGAAGGCCCCATATTTGACGGCATTTGTTACGAGTTCGTGGATCGCCAGAGCCAGCACTTCAGTGGCCTTGGGCGGAAGCCCGATATCATCTCCCAGAAGTTCGAACCGGTCCTGTTGCGGCGCCTGCGCCACCACCTCTTCTTCGATAAGTGTCCGCAAGGAAGCGCCGCTATCGGGATTGCGCGTCAACACGCTCTGCACGCGGGCGAGGGTCGTGAGCCGGCCACTGAGGAGGCTGGCGTAGTTCTCGACGGTACCGGCCGTGTCGGCGCTACGCGCAGCGATGCCTCGAATAACGGCCATGACGTTCCGGACGCGATGCTGCAGTTCCGACAGCAATACGCCCTGCCGATCGGTCGCCTGGCGGACATCGGTGATGTCGGTGGAAATGCCCGCGACACGATCGACCCAACCTTCGGCGTCGAAGATGGGAAAGCCGGTGCTGCGGATCCACCGGATCGCGTGATCGGTGGGGCGCAGGATGCGGTATTCGTGGACCACCGCCTTACCAGCGCGCACGGCTTCAAGATTGAGAGATACGTCCGCACGATCCTCGGGGACAATGGTCCTCAAAAGCGCCTCGGCGTCAGCAAGGGCTGCCTCAGGGGAAATGCCGAACACGCTCTGGGACGCCTGGCTGATGAATTCGAGCGCCAGCGTGTCCACCTGGCGGATCCACAGAACGTCCGAGGAGGCGCCCGCAAACTGGCGGAAGCGTTCCTCGCTGGCCCGCAATGCGGCCTCTGCCTGCCGCGACTGCGTCACGTCCTGGAACAGCACGGCCACCTTGCGCTCATGCGGGCGGCCGATCCGAAAAGCGTAGAGGTCGAAGATGCGGTGCCCCAGGGCATCGGAGCCTTCCTCGAAGCGCAAACTCTCGCCGGTTTCGGCCACGTGGGCATAAGTGTCGATCCACTTGCGCTCGATGCCGGGCTCCAGCTCCCGCATGGTTTTGCCGGCGGCATCGTGCAGGCCATTGTGCCGCTCGAAGGCCGGATTGACCTCGAGGAAGCGCCAGTCGACCGCTTGCCGTCCCTCGTACAGCACCTGGATAATGCAGTAGCCCTGGTCCATGGAGTTGAACAGTTCGCGGTATTTTTCCTCGTTCTGCCGCAAGGCCGCTTCTGCCTGAGCCCGTTCGACCGCCGCCCATGTGCGCTCGGCGGTGGCCTCGGCCATCGCCACTTCTTCTGCAGTAAAAGAGTGTGCCGCGGTGAAATGGACGGCCAGAATGGCGATGGGCGCTCCATTCCTTGCCAAGGGGACGTTGAGCGTTGCCCCAAGCCCCAGCACCTGGTGAGCCTGCTTTTCCTCAAGGCTCATCCCGGGATCGCTGGCAATGTCGGAGCGGACGAGCGAGTGGCCGCTGCGCAGGGCCTCGGTCAGTTCCTCGCCGTAATCGGCGTAGCGGAAGCGGCCGGCGAGGCTCGGTAACCCGCGGGTCCAGTCGCGCGTGACCTGAACGTGCACACCGTCGCCCACATCTTCGGCATAGGCCACCCGGTCTGCATCCAGCCATTCTGCCAGGAGGCGCTGCGCCGTTTCCTGGATAGCCACCGGATCGTGCAGCGACCGCAGGGCATCGCTCAAGGCAAGGAGGTAGGCCTGGAGGCGCTCGTGGTTTGGTTCATCTTCTGGATTGCTCACGCGTTTCCCCGCTCGGCCGCTGCAGCGCCGGCCGGTGGCCTAGCACGGCAACAAGAGCTTGTTTGTGGCACAGGTTAAACGACGCCAACCGCGAAAAACAAACCCCGACCTCGCGAGAGGCCGGGGTTGATTGGTCGGAGTAGAGTGATTCGAACACTCGACCCCCTGCTCCCGAAGCAGGTGCGCTACCAGGCTGCGCTATACTCCGTCAAACATCGCAGCTTGCGATGCCCGTGCAGGAGCACGGACCGCTCACGATGGGCGGCGTTATAGCCGCGAGGCGGCTTGCGATCAAGCGGTTCGCACAACCTTTTCCTGCCCTCCCGAGCATGTTGCGCCCCTTAGGCAAACCGTGTAGGAACCCGCCGAGTTGGGGCGTCGCCAAGTGGTAAGGCAGCGGTTTTTGGTACCGCCATTCCCAGGTTCGAATCCTGGCGCCCCAGCCAGATTTCTCCCGTTTTCAGATTGATTGAAGCACTGGTTGGCGCATGCGCTGGGTGCGCAAGACGTATTGGGCACAGTTCGGCTTGCGGCTGAGGCAGGGAATGGAAATACTGCCGCTCGCCTTGCGCTGATGCCGCACGCTCTGCGTGACGGCGGGCGCCGGACGAAGAAGGAAAAGCCATGACCTCCGCCTCTGCCCTCACCCTCGACTGTTCCCGCTACGCCAAGGGGCTCTATATCGGCGGCGAGTGGATTGCCGGCGGGGGAATCGCGGTGGTTGATCCCTCGACCGAGGAGCCGGTGGCCGAGGTCGCCGATGCCAGCGAAGCCCAGGCCATCGCTGCGGTCGACGCCGCCCATGCCGCAGCCGCCGGGTGGCGCGCGACCGCGCCGCGCAAACGGGCGGAAATCCTGCTGCGCTGTCATGCGCTCATCCTGGAGCGGATCGACGAACTGGCCATGCTCATCTCGCTGGAAAATGGCAAGGCGCTGAGCGATGCGCGCGGGGAAGTGACCTATGCGGCCGAGTTCTTCCGCTGGTATGCCGAGGAAGCGGTGCGCGTGGCCGGTGAGTTCCGCATGGCGCCGGCGGGGACCAACCGGATCCTGGTGGACTATGAGCCGATCGGGGTATCGGTGCTGATCACGCCCTGGAATTTTCCTGCCGCCATGGCGACGCGCAAGATTGCGCCGGCGCTTGCGGCCGGCTGCACCGTGGTTCTGAAGCCGGCGAGTGAAACACCGCTGACCGCCTATGCCCTGGCCGATATTTACGCCGAGGCCGGCGTGCCGCCGGGGGTCGTCAACGTCATCACCACCAATCGGCCCGGCCCGGTGACTGCCGCCATGCTGGCCGATACGCGGGTGCGCAAGCTTTCGTTCACGGGCTCGACCGGCGTCGGCCGGACGCTTCTGGCGGAAGCGGCCAAGCGGGTGCTGAACGCCTCGATGGAACTGGGGGGCAATGCGCCCTTCATCGTCTTCGATGACGCCGATCTCGAGGCTGCGCTCGATGGCGCCATGGTGGCCAAGATGCGCAATGCCGGCGAGGCCTGCACCGCGACCAACCGGTTCATCGTGCAGGATGGGATCTGCGAGCGTTTTGCGGAGGGGCTGGCGCAACGCATGGGTGCGCTGCGTGTCGGCCCGGGTACCGACCCGCAGACACAGTGCGGGCCGATGATCACGAAAAAGGCCGTGGACAAGATCGAGGACCTGGTGGCCGACGCAATCCGGCAGGGCGCGGAGGTTCTTGTGGGCGGCGAGCGTCCGCAACGGGCTGGATATTTCTACGCGCCCACCGTGCTCATCGACGTGCCGCGCACGGCCCGGATGGCGCAGGAGGAAATCTTCGGGCCAGTGGCGGCGCTGTACCGCTTCACGGACGAGGACGAGGCCGTTTCGCTCGCCAATGACACCGAGTATGGCCTGTCCGCCTATGTCTACACCGACGACCTCAAGCGCGGCCTCGCCGTGTCGGGCCGCATCGAGGCGGGCATGGTGGCGCTGAACCGCGGCCTCGTCTCCGATCCGGCTGCGCCGTTCGGGGGCGTCAAGCAGAGCGGCCTCGGGCGCGAAGGCGGCATCCATGGCATTCTCGAATATATGGAAGCCAAGTACATTGCGACCAGCTTCTAGATGATCGTTTTTCGGGCGGGGGCGCAGGACCGGATGGTGGGGATGATCGGTACCAGCGTAAGCGCGGGTCAGCCGTGATGGAGCGGCAACGCGGCCTTATCTGGCTCTTGCGGTTCGCGTTCGTCCTCGTGCTGCTGGGGTTGTGGTGGCTAGCGGCGCTGGCCGTGGGAAGAAACCTCGTGCCCACGCCGCTGGCCACGATGGTCGCCGGCATCGATCTGTTGTCCCGCCCCGACATCTACGAAGCCATCGGCAACTCGATGTCGGTCTATCTCGGCGGCATGCTGATCGCCACGGCGATCGGCCTGCCGATGGGGCTGCTGGCCGGCGGCATCCCATTGCTGGGCCGGACGCTGGACCCGTTCTTCAATGCGCTGATGGCGACGCCGCGCGTGGCGTTCATTCCCCTCATCATCGTCCTGCTCGGGCTGGGCTTCCAGGCCAAGATCGCCATCGTCACCCTTGGCGCCGTCATGCCCATTCTCATCAACACCTATGCCGGGGTCCGCAACGGCGACGCGGAACTGGTGGAAATGGCGCGCTCGGCCGGGGCGACCAGAATGCAGGTGTTCACCAGGATCCTGCTGCCGGGCGCGGCGCCTTTCGTCATGGTCGGGCTGCGGCTCGGGGCGACCATCGGGCTGATCAACACGGTCGTGGCCGAGCTCTACACGGCCGTCCAGGGGCTGGGCGGGCTCCTCGCGACCTACGGCAACACGTTCCGCATGGCGCCCTA
Source organism: Devosia oryzisoli (assembly GCF_014837245.1). Classification (GTDB taxonomy): domain Bacteria; phylum Pseudomonadota; class Alphaproteobacteria; order Rhizobiales; family Devosiaceae; genus Devosia; species Devosia oryzisoli. The sequence goes on along the minus strand of NZ_JACYFU010000002.1, from coordinate 311,773 downwards.
TTTCGTGGTGGTGCTGGTTCTTTCGCTGCTGGGGGTCGCGATCACGGAAGTCCTGCGCCTCTTCGAACGGCGGCTGGACCGCTGGCGGCAGGGCTAGGCGCGGCGGAAGAAGGGCGAGTTCGGGTCGTCCGCGATCAGGCTTCGTATGGTGCCCGTCAACTGCGCGCGAAGGGCGAGGAAGCGCGGATCGGTCCGGATATCGTCGCGGCGCGGCCGGGGCAGGTCCACGGGCACGATTTCCCGGATCGATCGGGGCGCCGGTCCCATGACCACGATCCGGTCGGCGAGCAGGATGGCCTCTTCGACGCTATGCGTGACGAAGACGGCGAGACGTTTCCTTTCCTCCCAGAGCCGCAGCAGCTCAAGCTGCATGATCTCGCGCGTCTGCGCGTCGAGACTGGCGAAGGGTTCATCGAGCAGGAGAATGTCGGGATCGGTCGCCAGCGCCCGGGCCAGCGCAACGCGCTGCTTCATGCCGCCCGAAAGCTGGTTGGGATAGGAAGCGGCGGCGTGGGCGAGGCCGACCCGCTCGAGCCAATGGCGCACGACGGGCTGCCGCTGGGCACGCTCCATGCCGGCGAGCGCAAGCCCGAAGCCGACATTGTCGGCGGCATTGAGCCACGGCACCAGCCGGAAGGACTGGAAGACGAAGCTCATCGAAGGGCCGGGGGAAGGGGCACGACCGTCAATCTCGACCGTTCCCGCATCGGGAGGAATGAGGCCGTTGATGAGCCTCAAAAGAGTGGTCTTGCCGCAACCGGACGGGCCCAGGATGGTGACGAATTCACCCGGGGCGATATCGAGGGAGACATCCTGGATGACGGATGCCCCGCCAGCGGGTGAAAAGCCCTTGCTGACGCCGCGCAGAGAGATGCCGGAGACGGCTGCTCCGATCACCGATCGGCCGGATCCAGATCCGCTTCGGTGCCGATCTTGGCCAGAACATCATCGGCGACCGTAAAGTCGACCCAGCGGGAGAGGGGGAACGGCTCGATGTCGGCAAGGTCCTCGCTCTGGAAATTCCAGGTCGCGGTCGTCTCGAGGCTCTTGGCACTGAGCCCGCCATTGACGCTCCAGCTGCGGGCATAGCTCTGCGCCAAGGCTTCGAGGTTGCTCCGCTCGATGTCGGGCCGCGCCTTGCTCATGGCATCGACCCAGATCGCGGGATCTGCGGCAATGTCGCGCGAAAGCTTGGTCAGGGCGGTCACCACCGCGACCACGTCGTCGCGGCGGTTTTCGAGAACGTCCGCGGTCACGACGTTGACCTTGTTCACCACCGGAGCGGCGTCGAAATAGGCGTCCTGATCGATGAGGACGTGGAGCCCTGTTTTATCGGGAAGGGTTGTCCAGGTGCCCAGCGACATGGTGGTGGCATCGATCTGCCCGGCCAAAAGGGCCTGGGCCCGCGCGGCCGGCTGACCGAGCGCGACCTGCTCGAGGCCATCAAAATCGACGCCGTTGGCGTCGAGCACTGCTGCGCTGAGGCTGGCATCGACGCTGCCGACGCGGCCGATGCCGAAGCGCTTGCCGTCGAGGTCGCCGGGACTGTCGATGCCATCGCGGGCAACGATCATGAAGGAGAGCGATTTGCTGGGCGAGGTGACGGCCATGATGTCCAACTGCCCGCGGCCGACCAGCTGGAGCGCACTGTCCACGCCGATATTGGCCATCTCGCCTTCGCCCGCCTGCAGCGCCGTCACGGCCAGCGGCGTCTGCTGCACCCGCACCAGCTCGACATCGACGTTCTCGCGCTCGAAGTAGCCAAGGTCCAGAGCCAGATCCATGACCGAATTGGGCACCAGCGGGGGCTCCAGATCGGTGACGATCAGGCGGAACGGTTCGGCCTGGCCGGGCGAGGCAAGAAGGGCGAGCAGGCCGACAACGGCGAAGGATCTGAGCATGACGTCTCTCCTCATGGGCATTCTGGTGAACCCATTATGTTGGCTAGCGCAGGTCGAGCCGCACCCGCAAGGGCGTTTCGTCGCAAAACAAGGGGCGGCGATGCAGTTGCGCCCTTGCCAGCCGCTCCCTTCTGCCCTTCTGGCCTCCGGCGTAGCGACCGCAAACGCGATACTGGACATTGATCCGGTTGCGACGGCTCTAGCCGCTGCGCGGTCTTTTGACGTAACGGTTGGACCGGGCTGCCGCCCATCCTCAACCCCCAGCGGCCAGGACCCTCGTATGAATGCTCAACCCGACGCTGCAATCGTGGTCTCAAATGTCACGGTGTCCTATGGCGCAAAGCGCGCGCTGGACGATGTGAGCTTGACCGTGCCCGCCGGGGCCAGCTTTGCGTTGCTGGGCCCAAACGGAGCGGGCAAGACGACGCTGATCAGCGTTCTGTGCACCTTGCGCCGGCCGGATCGTGGATCGGCCGCGGTGGCTGGAGCCGATGTGGTGCGCATGCCAACGCAAGCCCGTCGCTCCATTGGGGTGGTGTTCCAGGATTCCAGCCTCGATGACCGGCTCTCGGCCTGGGAAAACCTGGAATTCCATGGCCTCGTCTACGGCATGCCGAAAAAGCGCCGGCGCACCATGATCGAGGCGGCGCTGGCGCTGGTCGAACTGGAGGAGTGGACGCACGACATCGTGCGCAGCTTCTCAGGTGGCATGCGGCGGCGCCTCGAAATCGCACGGGCACTCCTGCACGAGCCAAGAATACTCTTTCTCGATGAACCGACAGTGGGCCTCGATGCCCAGACGCGGCAGCGGATCTGGCAGTATCTCGAGACACTGCGGCGCGAACGGGGGCTGACGGTCCTCACCACGACCCACTATATCGAGGAAGTGGAGGACGCGGACAGTGTCTGCATCATCGATCAGGGGCGCATCATTGCCCAGGATACGCCGGCGGCCCTGAAAGAGCGCTTCGGGCAGCGCTGGTTGACGGTTCTGCCGCAAGACCAGGAGGCAGCGGATGCCATCTTGGCTTCTGTCCCGCAGGTCCGGCGGCTGGGAGCGCAGCGCCTGGCCCTGCCGGCAGAGGACGAGGCCGCGACGGACGCTTTCCTGTCGACCTTCCGCGACCGGTTGAGCGAAGTGCGCTTCCAGCCGCCAACGCTGGAGAGCGTTTTTCTGAGCCTGACCGGACGGGAACTGCGCGACCGGGCCGACGGGCAGCGCGACGCCGAAAAGGCAGCCGGGCGGCGGGGAGGGCAGCGGTGATGGAGATGCTGGCCTTGCTGCGCGGGCTTTACGCCATCTGGCTGCGCGAACTGACCCGTGCCACCCGCGACCGCGCGCAACTGATCGGCGGCGTCAGCCGGCCGCTCATCTGGCTGCTGATCCTGGGCGTGGGTCTCAACCCCTATTTCCGGGGCGAGGTCTATGGCGAAGTCCGCTTCGTCATCCCCTACACCTACCTGCAGTTCCTGTTCCCCGCCGTGATCGTGCTCAACATCATGTACACCTCGATCCAGTTCGCGGTGTCGGTGATCTGGGACCGAGAATTCGGGTTCCTCCGCGAAGTGCTGGTGTCACCCATGCCGCGACCGCTGATCCTTCTCGGCAAGGTCCTGGGGGGCAGCACGGTCGCCATGATTCATGGTGGACTGGTGCTGATCCTCGCGCGCTTTGCCGACGTCACGCTATCGCCGCTGCAGATCGTGCAGGCGCTGGGGTTGATGTTCGTGCTGGCCTTCGGTCTCACCTCATTCGGCGTGATCCTGGCAGCGCGCGTCCGCAGCTTCGAAGGCTTTGGCGTGTTCTCGAACACGATTATCCTGCCGCTCTATTTTACGTCATCCTCGGTGTTTCCGCTCGATCCGTCGCTCACGCGGGCGCAGATCGTGACGGCTTATCCCGAGTGGCTGGTGTTCATGGTGCAGATCAACCCGATCACCTACGCGGTGGATGCGCTGCGCGGCATCCTGATCACCTTCAACCAGTTTCCCTCGGCCATGGGCTCGGCGGTCATCTTCGGCATGGCCGTGGTGTTCTTCGTGGTGGCGCTGCTGGACTTCCGGCGCGCATGACCCCGGCTCGTCCGCATCGCTGGGGCAGGGCGCTGCTCAATATCGGGGCGGCCGCCTGCCTGCTGCTCGGCGCGAGCTTATTGCCGCCCGACACCTCACTGAACGATCGCAAGGCGTCCGGCGTCCTCAAGCTCTGCGTTCCCCCCAGTTACCCCCCGCTGGTGACCGGCAAGCCCGATGAGCCGGGCTATGATATCGAGCTGGCTCGCGCCATTGCCGGCAAGCTGGAGCTCCGTCTGCTGGTAAACGTGCTGCCCTCGATGGGCCAGGACTTCAACCCGCGCAACTGGTCTCTCACCCGCGCCCAATGCGACCTGGTCGGCGGGGGCGTGGCGGACACGGCACAGACGCGCAGCTTCATGCAGACCCTGGCAACGGGAGCCGAGACCGGCTGGGTGATCATCGGCAAGAGCGGCGCGCAACTGAGCAAGGGCGATGCGGTGGCCGTCCTGCCCGGTACCTCCGGCCTCGACCGGATCGCCCTCTCCAACTGGGTTCGCCGCGCGGGGCTCACGGCAAGGCTGGCGGCGACGCCTGCCGATCTTGAGCGGTTGCTGACCAGTAGCGAGGTGGCCGCGGCCATCACCGAGCGCTATGTGGCGGCCCAACTCTCCGAAGGGTTCAGCGTTGGCTGGCTGGATCCGGAGAGCTTCCCGGTCTTCCCGATGGCGTTCGGCCTCTGGAAGGGCGACCAAACCCTGATGCGGGCCGTCCGGCAGGCGCTCCACCAGCTCGAGCGCGAAGGCATGGTTAGTCAGTTGCAGGACCATTACGGCGTGTCGCGGCTGGGCCCGGGCTGAGCCTGCGAGGCCCCACAAACGCTCTGGACATCAAATGGTTCCGGGCATAACGCGGCAAAACCGTGGCAAAGTGACGTTGCGCTCACCTGTCGCATATGGAATGTTTTCGGAGCCGCGGGAGAGCGTCTTTCGTCCGATCGCGTTCTCTCTCACAAGCGGCGAATAACTTCATCGGGAGGCTTCAGTGTCCTTGAGATCCAACGGGATCGCCGCACCCGCTCTTTTCGCACTCATGACTGGTCTGGCAGGTGTCGGCGCTGCGCAGGCAGGCGGATTCACGGCCGAACAGGCGGAGGCCGGCGAACAGGCCTACAATACCAATTGCGCCCGTTGCCACGGCAGCCAGCTCGAAGGCGTGGAAGCGCCCGGTCTTGCCGGGCACGACGTCATGCAGAACTGGGATACCGCAGGGGGGCTCTACGACTTCATTTCGGTGGCCATGCCGCCCTCCGCACCGGGGCAGCTCGGGTCGGAAACCTACGTCAACATCGTTGCCTACATCATGAAGTTCAACGGCGCGCAGCCGGGCGACACGCCACTGACCGACGATCCCGACCAACTCTATTCGGTCTCGCTCGCGGAAGAGACGGCGGCCGGAGCGGCCAGCCAGGCATCCGCAGCGCTGGATGCCGGTGGCGCGCCAGCGGCGGCCGGTGCCGGTGCCGGCCCTGAAGCGGCGCAGCCCGCTGCGACCGATGTGCCGCAAGCCTATACATGGGGCAAGGAGCTTCCGGGCGCAACGCCCGCTCCCGCCCAGAGCACACCGGCGGCAACGCCCGCCGAACCATCGGTTCCACAGGCCTATACCTGGGGCAAGGACTTGCCCACGGCCGGCAACTGATTTCAACTTCGGCGCGCCCGACGCGCCTCTCGAGGAGACGATCGATGCGGATCAATTCGCTCAAAACCCTGCTGGTGGCCAGCACCGCTTTCGCGGCACTCAGTGCTCCGGCCGTTTATGCGCAGTCAGACACTGCGGCCCAGACACCCGCTTCGGCGATGGACAACTATACGCCCGTGACCGAGGACATGCTGGTGGACCCGCCGGCACAAGACTGGCTGATGTTCCGCGGTGCCTATAACAACCAGGGCTACAGCAAGCTCGACCTGATCAACAAGGACAATGTCGGCAAGCTGCAGCTTGCCTGGGCGTGGCCCATGGCGGAAGCCGGCATCCAGGAAACGGCGCCGCTGGTGCATGACGGCATCATGTTCCTGCAGACCAACAACAACATCGTCGAGGCGCTCGACGCCAAGACGGGCGACCTGATCTGGCAGTACCGCCACGTGCTGCCCGAGATCCCGGCATCCTGGAGTTACCAGGCCAACCAGGCCCGCCGCCAGAAGGCTTCCATCGCGCTCTACGACGACAAGGTCATCCTGACCACGGTCGACGCCAAGATCGTCGTGCTCAACGCCAAGGACGGCAAGGTCGCCTGGGAAAAGCAGGTCCTCGACTACAACGTGGGCTATAGCTACACCGTCGGGCCGCTGGTGGCCGATGGCAAGATCATCTCCGCCATTTCGGGCTGCTCGATCGCCGGCACGGCCGGCGGGTGCTACATCATGGCCCACGACATCAATACCGGCGACGAGCTGTGGCGCTTCAACACCATCGACGATCCGGACAATCCCAAGCAGCAGGAAAGCTGGGGCGACGTGCCGCCGGAGAACCGTTGGGGCGGCACGCCCTGGACGACGGGCTCGTACGACCCTGAAACCAAGACCACCTACTGGGGCGTGGGCATGCCCGGTCCGTATGCGGAGCTGATCCGCGGCTCGGGCGACGGCTCGGTGCTCTACACCAACTCGACCGTGGCCCTCGACACCGAAACGGGCAAGCTCAAGTGGTATTATCAGCATCTGCCGCGCGACAACTGGGACCTCGATAGCCCGTTCGAGCGCATCCTGGTCGACCAGGAGGTCGATGGCGAGACGCACAAGATGCTTGTCACCGTGGCGGGCAAGAACGGCATCGCCTTCGCGCTCGATCGCGATACCGGCGAGTACCTGTGGTCCCTGGAAACGGTGTACCAGAACGTCGTGACCAGCATCGACGATGATGGTACCGTGAACATCAACGAGGATCTGGTGTCCCAAGCGGTGGGCGAAGAGTTCCTAATCTGTGCGTCCGTTTCGGGCGGCAAGCTCTGGCAGGCCGGCGCCTACAGCCCGCTCACCAACGCCTACTTCGTGCCGCTGACCGAAGCCTGCAATACCGTCGCGCCGACCCAGACCGAGTTCACGGCCGGTAATGCCGTCGGGTCGGTCAAGTTCGGTCCGCGCGTCCTGCCTGAAGGCCAGACCAATGCGGGCCTGGTGGAGGCCATCGACGTCAACCCCGAGCAGGGCGAGAGCAAGTGGGAATACCGTAGCCGCCCCACCCCGACCAGTTCCGTGCTGGCCACGGCCGGTGGGCTGGTGTTCGGTGGTGACGCCGCACGTGACGTCAAGGCCTGGGATCAGGAGACCGGCGACGTTCTCTGGACGCAGCGTCTCAACGCCCCGATCGGCGGCTACCCCATGACCTACGAGATCGACGGCGAACAGTACCTCGTGATCCCGACGGGTTACTCGAACTCGGCGAGTTCGATTGCTTCGGCCTTCCCGGAAATCCCGCTGCCGACCGGCTCGGGCAACTCCATCTTCGTCTTCAAGCTGCCCAAGTCGGACAGCTAAGATACCGGCAGACGATGAAAGGGGGCCGCTGGCCCCTTTTCTGTTTCAAGGAGTATTCGAAATGGTTCGCCTGCTTGCGGCAGCCACCTTCCTTATCGGCACCACGGCCGCCTTCGCGCAAACCTCCGGCATCCCGCCCGAAGATTTCAGCAACACGCGGCGGCTGGCGGGTGATGCGATCAATGTGTGCTTCGATATCACGAGTCTCGGCCGCCCGTTCGACGAGGCGGTGGCCAAGGCGATCGGCGATGCGCTGTTTCTAAAGGTGAACGTCATCGAGGGGTTCGGTGGCTTTCCGCTCAATGGCGATGGGTTCATGGACGAGCTGAGCCTGGCCATGAACAACACCTGTGACATGTTCATGGGCGTTTCGGTTTCCGCCAACACGCCCTTTTCCGAAGCGTTCTCGATCACCCGGCCCTACGCCACCATTCCGTTCGTGCTCAGCGTATCGGACCCGGATTGGCAGAAGCTGAGCGACATTCCCAAGGACAAGCGGCTGGGCACCGCCATGGCCAGCATGGGTGAGATGAACTACATCACCTGGGCGCAGCAGCAGCCCAAGGCGGACCGGTGGGTTCGTCTGCCCTATGCCGACTACGACAAGATGGCGACGCGCGTGCTCGACGGCACCATTGCGGGAATGATCCTGTGGCAGCCGGCCCTGGCGCGGCTCAAGGCGGAGCGAACCGATGCCGAGGCCCTGCGGGTCATCGCCAACGACCCGTTGCCGGAGGCCTATGTCCGGGTCGGGGCGCTGGTGTCGAGCCGCAATTCCTTCCTGCGCAGCCAGGTCGACCAGGCGATCGATGCCCTTGTGGCGGACGGCACGATCGATGGCTTGCTCGAGCAGTTCGGCTATGAGGGGCACGCGGGCGAATAGTCAGCGCCCGATGAGGTCGAGGAGGGGGCCGGCAAAGCTCGGGAGCCAGCCGGCGACGATGGCGGCGGCGACGAGCGCGATGCCGATGGGCTCCCAGGTCCTGATCTGGCGTTCCCGATCCGGCCAGGCAGCCTGGAGCAAGGCGCCACCGACCAGGCCCGGAATGGGCAAGAGGTTCAGCAGCGCCGCGCCGAGCGCGATCAGCTGGAATTGTCCCAGCACGTAGAGCACGGCGTAGCTGCCGCTCCGGGGCAGCAGCAGCGCCAGCGGGCGCAAGAGTTCGACGGCCATGGCGATGGCCAGCATCAGTGCAATCGAGCCGAGGGTGACAGCGACGATGCCGCCGCGGGACCAGCGGTTCTGCGTGGGGTCGAACCAGATGCTGCGCGGCCAGCTGAGGGCAAAGAGCGCCCCCATGATGGCGCCCCACACCGAGACATGGACGAACGGGTTGAGCGTCAGCCGGCCCTCGTGCTGCGGGCGCCTGTCGCCGAAAAGCCGGGCGAGGGCCGCGAGAATGAAGCCGTGCAAAGCGGCGTAGACGAGCACCGCCGCGAGCCGGGAGACGATGAGGCCGATGCTGAGGTCGCGCAGGAATTGCATGCGGATTCGTGGGTGGCTCGAAAGAGGGAAGGTTCAAGCATCATGGAAATGGGTCGAGCGCAACACCACCCCATGTGGCAGCGGCAGAATTCGCGGCGGATGGTGCCAATCTGTGATCAATGAAAGACCAGTGTGATACCACTCTCGACACCGCCGCGTCATGCTCATAAGCTTTGCGCCGATAAGGTCGACGGACCGGGGGCGACGCTTCCGGCGGATTGACCACAAGGGCAGGCCGGCGACCGACGAAGTGCACCCGGGCCTGTCCAGAAAGAGCACTTCGGAGGGATGAGCATGTCAAAATTTTCCGCCAGATCCGGCCTAGGCCGGCTCGCCGCAATCGCTTTGGTCTCGACCGCGCTGGTTCTGCCGGCCGCGGCGGCCAATCTGCGCATGGCCTGGTCGCAGGACGCGACCGGGCTCGATCCGCATGCGCAGACGGCGTTCTCGTCGCTGCGCCTGCTCGAGCTGATCTACGAGCCGCTGGTGCGGCTCGACGCCGACCTCAACGTCGTTCCGGCCGTCGCCGACAGCTGGGAATTTTCCGAGGACGGGCTGACGCTGACCTTCAAGCTCGACCCGGATGCGACATTCAGCGACGGCACGGCGGTAACTTCGGCTGACGTCAAGGCCTCGTTCGAGCGCCTGCTGGACGAAGCCACCGGTGCGGCCGCGCGCTCGAACTTCCTCTCCATCGAGAGCATCGACACGCCGGACGAGGCGACGGTGGTGTTCAACCTGTCCCAGCCCGACGCGCCGATTCTCGTGGCCATGGCGACCATCAACGCGGCCGTGGTGCCGGCCAAGGCCATCGAGGATGGCTCGGTGGCGACCACGGCGCTCGGTTCGGGTCCCTTCGTGCTCGACCAGTGGGATCCCAATTCCAAGGAAGAGCTCAGCGTCAACGAGAACTGGGCCGGCGGCGACATCGCCTATGACGGCATCAGCATCTCGGTTCTGCCCGATGAAACGGCGATCCTGGCGTCGCTGCGCGCCGGACAAACGGACTTCGCGCTGCTCAACGATCCGCTGGTGGCAACGCTCGTGCCCAACGAGCCCAACCTGCAGCTCAATGCAGTGCCGGGGCTGGCCTACAACGTGCTCCAGCTCAACCCGTCGCGCCCGCCGATGGACAACCTCAAGGTGCGCCAGGCCATGTCCTGCGCCATCGACCGGCAGGATATTCTCGACACCGCGCTTGTCGGCGAAGGCAAGGTGACGGGGCCGCTCACCATGCCGGCCTATGCCAGCGATCCCTCCACGCTGTTCTGCTACGAGCAGGACCTCGACAAGGCCAAGGCGCTGATGGAAGAGGCCGGTGTAGACGGCTTCGAAGCCAAGGTGATCGCCGCGACGGGCGAGCCGCCGGTGGCATCGGCCGAAGCGCAGGTGCTGCAAAGCCAGCTGGCCGAGATCGGCATCAAGCTCGATATCGAGCTGATGGAGCTCAATGTCTATGTCGACCGCTGGCTGGCTGGCGATTTCGACATGGCCGTGGCCCAGAACGGCGGCCGGCCGGACCCCTATCCGATGTACAACCGCTACTTCACCAAGGACGGCAACCTCGTCAATGTCTCGAACTTCAAGGACGACGAGATCGACAGCCTGTTGCAGCAGGGGCGCGAGGAAACCGACATCGCCAAGCGCAAGGAGATCTTCTCCAAGTTCGAGCATCGCCTGGCCGAACTCTCGCCCTGGCTGTGGCTCTCCACCTCGAACATCTATACCGCCCAGCTCAAGACGGTGTCGGGCTTCGAATCGTCGCCCACCGGCACGCTGTTCGGCCTGACCAAGGTCACCCTCGGCGAATAACTTTTAGCGGGGCGGGCCGCCGGCCCGTCCCGACCTTTCGGGACGACCCACCCTCATGTCCTACCTGGCGCGGCGGCTGCTGACGTTCCCCCTGATCCTGCTGGGCGTATCCCTGCTGGTCTTCTTTTCCATCCGGCTCATTCCGGGCGACGCCATCACGGCCATGCTCGGCACCGAGGCCGGCCTGCTGACGCCCGCCCAGAGGCAGGCGCTCGCGGCCTATTTCGGCATCGATCAACCGGTGGTGGTCCAGTATGGCCGCTGGCTGACGGGCCTGTTGCGCGGCGACCTCGGCGTTTCGGTGACCTATGGGCGGCCGGTGCTCGACGTGATCCTCGAGCGTTTTCCGCTGACGCTGGAACTGGCGCTGCTCTCGATGCTGATTGCGCTCGCCGTCGGTGTCCCCGCCGGCGTCCTGGCCGCGACGCGCAAGGAGAAGGCGAGCGACGTGGGTATCCGCGTTCTCGCCATGTTGGGGCAATCGACCCCCAATTTCGTGGTGGGTCTGCTCATCATCTACATCTTGTCCGTCTATTTCGGTTTCATCCCCGCCATGGGCGCCTTCACGTCGCTCTGGGTGGACCCTTTTGCCAATCTGGGACAGCTGATCTTTCCGGCCATTACGCTCGGCTTTGCCTTCGCCGCCTCGGTGACGCGCATCTCGCGCTCGGCCATGCTCGATGTGCTCAGCGACGACTATATCCGCACGGCCCGCTCGAAGGGGGCGCCGGGGCGCAGCGTCATCTGGCACCATGCCTTGCCCAATGCGCTCATCCCGGTGGTGACGCTGAGCGGCGTGGAGTTCGGCTATCTCTTGGGCGGCGCGGTGATCGTGGAGCAAATCTTTGCCCTGCCGGGGCTGGGCCGGCTGACGCTGGACGCCATCGCGCAGCGCGACTATGCGCTGGTGCAGGGGAGCGTCCTGTTCATTGCGTTCAACTTCCTGATCGTGAACCTTCTCGTCGATCTCGCCTATGCGGCGCTCGATCCGCGCATCCGGCTCGGAGCGCGCTGATGCAAATCTGGAGAGCCATCCTTGCGCATCCGACCGGCCGCATCGGCGCCGCCATTATCGGGCTCTACATCCTCCTGGCCCTGCTCGGGGCGGTGGGGCTGACGCCGCACGACCCGCTGCAGCAGTTTCGCATCGACCGCCTGAAGCCCCCCAGCGGCACCTACTGGATGGGCACCGACCTCTTCGGACGCGACACGGCGAGCCGCCTCATGGTGGGGATCGGGCAATCCTTCATCATCGCCTTCGCCTCGGTGGGGCTTGCGGCGCTGGCGGGCAGCATCATCGGCCTGCTCGCCGGGTGGTGGGGCGGGGTGGCCGATGGCGTCCTGATGCGCATCATGGACGTGTTGCTCTCGTTCCCGGCGATCCTTCTGGCGCTGCTGATCATCGCCATCGTGGGGCCGGGAACATTCACCAGCGTCGCGGCCATCGCCATCGTCTATACCCCCATCTTCGCCCGGGTCGTGCGCGGGCCGACCCTGTCGCTCAAGCGGCGCGAATTCGTCGATGCGGCGCGCACCTTCGGCAGTTCGCAGCGCTATATCCTCTCCCACCATCTGCTGCTCAACCTCGTGGCGCCGCTGACCGTGCAGGTGACGCTGGCGCTGGCCTGGGCCTTGCTGACGGAGGCGGGGCTGAGCTTTCTGGGGCTGGGTACGCAGCCGCCGGCGCCCTCGCTCGGGCTGATGATGAGCGAGGCGCGCAATCTGATGCAGCAGGCGCCCTGGCTGCTCGCCTTTCCGGGCCTCACCATCATGCTCGGCATCCTCGGCTTCAATCTCTTCGGCGACGCGCTGCGCGACATTCTCGACCCGCGCAGCCAGGAGCGCTCGTCATGAGCCGGCTGCTGTCTGTCCGCGATCTTCGGGTGGGGTTTGGCCGGCGCCCCGAGGCGGCGCCCGTGGTCAAGGGCGTCAGCTTCGACCTCGAGGCGGGCGAGACGCTCGCCATCGTGGGGGAAAGCGGTTCGGGCAAATCGGTCACGGCGCTTTCGGTCAATCGCCTCGTCGATTTTGGCGGCGGCCGGATCGTGGCGGGCGACATGGCGTTTACGCGCGCCGATGGCTCGGTGCTCGACCTGCGGCAGGCGCGGGGCCGGGACCTCAACCGCATACGTGGGCGCGAGATCAGCATGATCTTCCAGGAGCCGATGACCTCGCTCAACCCGGTGCACACGATCGGGGCGCAGATCGAGGAGGCGTTCCGGCTGAGCCGAGGCCTGCGCGGGGCGGCGGCGCACAAGGCGGCGCTCGAGGCGCTGGAGCGGGTGCGCATTCCGGACGCTGAAACGCGGCTGCGCTACTACCCGCATCAGCTTTCCGGCGGCATGCGGCAGCGCGTGATGATCGCCATGGCCCTGGCCGGCAATCCGCGGCTGCTGATTGCCGACGAACCGACAACGGCGCTCGATGTGACGGTGCAGGCCCAGATCATGGCGCTGCTGGCCGAACTCAAGGCCCAGCTGGGCATGGCGATGATCTTCATCACCCACGATATCGGCCTTGTGGCGGGCGTTGCCGACAAGGTGCTGGTGATGCAGGACGGCGTGGCGGTGGAGCAGGGGGCGCTCGACCAGGTGCTCGATGCGCCGCAGCACGCCTACACCCAGCACCTGCTCAGGGCCGTGCCGCATTTTTCCGGCGGCCGGGCGGTGCGCGACGATGCCCCTCAGGCGGGGGCGCGCCATGCCATCGTGGCGGTGCGGGATCTGTCGGTGCGCTTTCCCTTCGGCCGGAGCGTGTTCGGCCGGTCGGCGGGGGCGATCCATGCCGTGGAAGGGGTCGGCTTCGATATCGTGCGGGGCGAGACGCTGGCCATTGTGGGCGAGAGCGGTTCGGGCAAATCCACCACCGCCCGCGCCATGCTGGGGCTGGTGGATGTGCATCGTGGCCGGATCGAAACCAGCGACGCAGAGAGCCGCCGGCCGGTGCAGATGGTGTTCCAGGACCCGTTCGCCTCGCTCAATCCGCGCATGACGGTGGACAGCATTCTGGCTGAACCCGCCATCGCGGCCGGGCGAAAGCAGGACGCCGAACTGCGCGAGCGCATGCTGTTCCTCCTGGGCAAGGTGGGACTGGCCGAGGACGCGCTCCTGCGCTACCCGCACCAGTTTTCCGGCGGGCAGCGGCAAAGGCTGTGCATTGCCCGCGCGCTGATGCTCAACCCCGATGTCGTGGTGCTGGACGAGGCGGTGTCGGCGCTGGACGTGTCGGTGCAGGCGAAGGTGCTCGACCTGCTGGTCGACCTGCAGGAAGAATTCGGGCTCGCCTATCTGTTCATCTCGCACGACATGGCCGTGGTGGAGCGCATCGCGCACCGGGTGGCGGTGATGTATGCCGGGGAGATCGTGGAGATCGGCAGCGCCCGCAACGTGCTGGGCCAGCCGCAGCACAGCTATACCAAGCGCCTGATCGCGGCGGTGCCGGGGATCGAACTTCGGCGCCAGCACTATGCGCTGGACAGTTCCGCCGTGCCCTCGCTGGTGCGCGAGCGCGGCTACGAGCCGCCCGAGGCGCGCTGGCGGGATCTCGGTAATGACCACCGCGTGCGGTTGGAGGACGAATGAGCTTGCAGGTAAAGTTTGACCGGGCTTTTGGCCCGGTGCAGCAGGCGGTCGCGGCGGGGCGCATTCCGGGGGCGGTGCTCGGGATCATCGACAAGGACGGCACGCGGGTGACCCGCGCGCTGGGTCAGGCGCAGAAGGTGCCCCAGGAGCGGCCGATGTCGGAGGGGACCTGGTTCGACCTGGCGTCCCTGACCAAGGTGCTGTTCACGACGCCGACCATCCTTCGGCTGGCGGAAGAGGGGCGGCTGGACCTCGATGCCCCGCTGACCAGCGCCATTCCTGATTTTGCGCAGTACAATCCGGACAACTGGCAGCGGAAGATCACGTTTCGGCAGTGCCTGGGGCACCAGACGCCGTTTCCCGGGGTATTTCCGCTCTATACCTACGGCACCGATCCGAACCAGTTGCGGCACTTCGTGCTCCAGCGCGACTGGCCGGGGGGGCCGGCGGTCTATTCCGACATCAACTTCATCCTCCTCGGCATCGCCATCGAGCGGCTGGCGGGGCAGACCATCCGGCACATCGATCCGGGGCCAGGCTTCGCCTGGTCGGCCGATCCGGCGCAAGCGGCGGCAACGGAACTGGACGCCTGGCGCGGCCGGATGATCGTGGGCGAGGTGCACGACGAGAACTGCGCGGCGCTAGAGGGTTCGGGACATGCGGGGCTGTTTGGCACGGTCGCCTCGGTGCTCGATTTCGCTTTAGCCGTGCTCAATGCCGATGACGTGTCTGCGTCCAGCATCGCGCTGATGCGCACGCCGCTCTCGGGACGCCGGACGCATGGCTGGGAGCGGCCCTATATCGGCTGGTCGGGCGGGGAACGCTGCTCGACCGACACCATCGGCCATACCGGCTTTACCGGCACGGGGCTGTGGATCGACTTCGCGGCCGGGCGGGCCTGGACGCTACTGACCAACCGGGTGCACCCCACCCGCCATTTCGACAGCGGCATTTTCGAGCTGCGGCGCGCCGTCGGCGACGCCATCAATTCCCACTGAGGATTTCGCGCATGGACCCCATCTGGACCATTGGCCTCATGACCGGCACGGTGCTGGACGGCAATATCGACATCGCCATGATCCGCACCGATGGCGAAACCATCGACCGCTTTGGACCCTATACGCTGGCGCCCTATAGCGCCGAGATCCGGGCGCTGCTGGAAGAAACGCTGGCGGCGGCGCGAGCCTGGAATTTCGAGGGCGCCGACCCGGCGATCTTCGCCGAGGCGGAACGGGCGCTGACCGAGGCGCAATCGGAGGCGGTGCTCAAATTCGTCGCCGATGCGGGCATGACGATGGCCGAGATCGGCGCGGTGGGCTTTCATGGACAATCGGTGCTGCACCGGGCGCCGCAGCCGGACCGCATCGGAGCGACGCGCCAGCTGGGCGACGGGCTGCTCATGCACGACATTCTGGACGTGCCCATCGTCTACGATTTCCGCAGTGCCGATGTGCGCGCGGGCGGGCAGGGGGCGCCGCTCGCGGCAGCCTACCACCAGGCGCTGTTGCGCAAGCTCGACGCCAGGGGTGATGTAGCCGTGCTCAATCTGGGCGGGGTGGCCAATGTCACCTGGTGGGACGGCGCGGACACGCTGATCGCCTTCGACACGGGGCCGGCCAATGCGCCCATCAACGACTTCGTCAAGGCGCGCGGGCAGGGTGATATGGACCGCGACGGGGCGCTGGCGCTGAAAGGCACGGTGGACGAGGCGCGGCTGGCCGAGCTGCTCAAGCACCCGTATCTGACGGCGCCGCCGCCAAAGTCGCTCGACCGTTTCGACTTCTCGGCCGCCATGGCCGACGGGCTCGACCTTGAAACCGGGGCAGCGACGCTGACGGCCTTTACCGCCAGCGCCGTGGGTAAGGCGCTGGACCTGCTGCCGCAGCGGCCGAAGAAGCTGATCGTCTCGGGCGGCGGACGGCACAACCCTGCGCTGATGCGGATGCTGGGCGAGCGCGCGGGCGTCGAGGCGGTGGATGCCGACGCTATCGGGTGGCGCGGCGATGCCATCGAGGCCGAATGCTTCGCCTTCCTTGCGGTGCGCGTGCTGCGCGGGCTGCCGACCAGTTTTCCGACGACGACCGGCGCGCCGGAGCCCATGTCGGGCGGGCTGGTGGTTCGCTAGGCCGCGCTGGCGGCGTTGGCGCTGCGCCAATGCGTCCGGGCATAGGCAGCCGGCGGGATGCCGACCTGCCGGGTGAAGGCGACGCTGAACGTGCTCGAGGAGCTGTAGCCGACACGCTGCGCGACTTCGCTCACGCTGACGGCCTCGCCGCGCAACAGGTCCTTGGCCAGTGTCATGCGCCACCCCAGCAGATATTCCATCGGCGCCACACCGACTTCGCGGCGGAAGCGAGTGAAGAAGGAGGAGCGCGAGAGCGCCGCTTCCCGTGCTAGGTCACCAATGGTCCAGGGATGGGACGGCTCGGCATGGATGCGGCGCAGTGCTGCCGCGAGTCGCCCATCGCCAAGGCCGCGGATCAGCCCGGGCGGCGCGGTCGGCCCGGTGGTCGCGCGGAACGCCTCGATCAGCAGCACTTCGAGGAGACGGGCCAGCACCGCGTCGCGGCCGGGCCGGCCGGCGCGGGTTTCCTCGCTCAGCAATTCGACCAACGTCGTCAACCGGCGCTCGCCCCGCACAACCACGAGCTTGGGCAAAAGCGAAACCAGCAGCGCGGCGTCGCTCGATCCGAACGAGCAATGCCCGATCAGCATGCGCACGTCGGGAGTGCCGGGCTCGCCCAGGTGAAATTCGCCCGGACGCTGTTCCACGGGCTCGTCGAGATGCCCTGCGGGGGGCGCGACCAGGCTGGTCATGGTGAACTCGTGCGAGGCCGGGATCAGGACGAAATCGCCCCGGCTGAGCCGCAGCGGTTCATGCCCCACGATGGAGAGCTCGCCCTCGCCCTCGAGCATGGCGCCGTAGAAGGGTTCGGCGCCGGGAGGGCGCACGGCCCAGCGGCCCGCCGCGGTCACCAGCTTGGAAAAGGAGGCGTTCGGCCGGAGCAGACCGATCACTTGCGCCAGGGGGTCACTCAAATCTGGACTATCTCCAATGATCAGCGGACTTTGACGCGTAGCACGTCCAGTAGTGGAAGGCTATCTCTCCGGTATCGATCCCTTCAGGAGATATTTCATGAACAGCGTCTTCATCACGGGTTGCTCGACCGGCTTTGGCCGCGAGACGGCCGCTTATTTCCTCGAGCAGGGATGGTCCGTCGTGGCGACCATGCGCGACCCGGCGGCCAACACGCTGCCGCCATCGGACCGGCTCCGGGTACTGCCGCTCGATGTCACGGATGCAAAGAGCATTGCGGCCGCGACCGCCGCGGCCGGCCCCATCGACGTGCTCGTCAACAATGCGGGCGTGGGTTGGCTCAATGCCGTGGAAGGCACGTCCATGGACACGGTGCGCCGGATTTTCGAGGCCAACACGTTCGCGATGGTCGCCATGATGCAGGCGGTGCTCCCCGGCATGCGGGCGCGGGGCGCCGGCGTCATCGTCAACGTCGGGTCGAGCACCACCATCAAGCCCTTGCCGCTGCTGTCGATCTACCGAGCCAGCAAGGCGGCCGTGAATGCCCTGACCGAGTCTGCGGACCTGGAACTGGCCCAGTTCGGGATCCGCGCCCGCGTGGTGCTGCCCGGGTCCGCGCCAACGACAAATTTCGGTACGACCGCGCGGGCACAGATCGCGGCGAGCGGCGGCTTTCCCGAACCCTATGCCGGCTTTGTCCAGGAGACCATGCAGGGCATGCAGCGCCATGCTTCGGGCGGCGCGGTGACGACGGCGCAGGATGTGGCCAAGGCCGTGTTCCGCGCCGCGACTGATCCCGATTGCCCGATGCTGCTGCCCGCCGGGGCCGATGCCATCGCCTGGTCCGAAGGGCGCTGAGCAACTGCTGCTTGGTGAGGCGGGGGCGGTACGCCCCCGCCCTTCGAGACGCCGCAGTGCGGCTCCTCAGGATGAGGGCCGGTGAGGGGGCGGGCCGTGCCTAGCAAAACCAAAAAATGCCAGGCACGGAGTGGCGCCGGCTCAGACGGGTGCGAGGGGTTTTTGCAGGAAGGTTCGGGTGCGGCCCCTGGGGAAGTCGGGGAGGGCGCCGAAAGGGGTGTATCCGGCGCGCTGGTAGACCTTGAGGGCGGTGGGGTTGAAGGTGTCGATATAGGCGCCGTGGCAGGTGCGGCGACGGGCTTCGGTTTCGGCCATGTCGAGCATGCGGCCGGCCCAGCCGGCGCCGCGTTGGGTTTCCGCGAGCCAGAGCCACTGGATGTAGAGCCAGCCCCAGGCGGTGTAGGCGGAAAGGCCGCCGACGATGACGCCGTCGTCGTCGCGCAGCACGATGGCGAGGGGCAGGCGGTCGGCGGGGCCGACATCGGCGGTGTTGAAGGCGGTGAGGCTCTCACCGATGGCGGTGAGTTCCTGTTCGGTGGGTGTGGCGGTGAGCGTGATCTGGACCATGCCGCCTTATAGACCAGACAGAGGCGTCTTGCTCGCTCTCAGCGAGTGTCGCGCAATGGCCGGAGGGATACCAGCGGCCGGTTCCTGTTGGAGTTCCGCCTGGTCCGACCTGTCAAATGCGCGAAGGGCCATAACGAATGTGAAAGGGGCCCGCCTTAAGCTGGGCAATCACCTTTCGTAGGATGCCTTCCCGTGAGTCTTGTCGACTTCTTCTTTCACGGGCACGATCTGCGGTTCGTGCTCCTGGCGGCCGCGGTCTGCCTGGTTTCGGCATATGCCTGCATTACCCTGATGCGGCATGCCAAACGGGCCACCGGGCGGATGCAGAAAGTCTGGATCGGGATTTCCGCGCTCGCGGTCGGGTTCGGCATCTGGGCAACCCACTTCGTCGCCATGCTGTCGTTTCGCCCGGGCTTTGCCCTCAGCTACGACATCGGCCTCACGGCCCTGTCACTGCTGATGGCCATCGTCCTCTGTGGCGCGGGTATCGGTCTTGCCATCTGGGGCGGCAAGTCAGTCGACCGGCTGCTGGGCGGCGCGGTCATCGGCGTCGGCATTTCGTCCATGCACTATGTCGGCATCGCCGCGCTCGTACTGGGGGGAAACCTCGAGTGGAACGGCGGGCTGGTCGGTGTCTCCATCCTTTCAGGCCTGGTGCTGTCGAGCTTTGCCGTCAGGGCCGGACTCGGAACCGGGCGCTATCGCGTGCCGATTGCCGTGGGCCTTCTGACGGTCGCCATCTGTGCCATGCACTTCACGGCGATGGGCGCAGCCGACTTCAGCCGCTGTTTCCCCATCGTCGCCAGTGGTTCGCAGGTCGACGGGACGCTGATGTCGCTGGCCGTTGCCCTCATCTCGTTCCTGATCGTGGCGGCCGCCGTGGGCGGCGCCGTGCTGGACGAAGCGGACCGGCGGCGCACCGAGCGGGAACGTGAGCGCGAGCGCCACGATGCAGCCCGCCTCGACGAGATGCGATCGCGCCTCGAGCTCGCGCTGGCCCATATGGAACAGGGGCTGGCCCTGTTCGGGCCCGACCAGCGCGTGCTGCTGCACAACCAGAAGTGGGTGCAACTGCTGGGCTTTCCGGCCGATGCCGTGGTCGAGGGCGAGCATATCGGCGATCTCTGCCGCGCGGCCATCGAGCATCTGGGCAGCCACGGCGTCGATCTTGACCGGGCCGCAGGCGAGATGTGTGCGCACCACCTGGCCACGGTGCAGGCCGGTGGCGGCACCACCACGCACAGCTTCGGGCATGATGCCGCCCTACGCATCCAGCACAGCCCCACCGGGGATGGCAGCTGGGTCACGACCATCGAAGACATTTCCGAAAGCAAGCGCAACGAGGCGGCCATCGCCCACCTGGCCCAGCACGACGCGCTGACGGGCCTGGCCAATCGCGCCCGCTTCAACCAGCTGTTCGACGCGGCCTTGGCGGCCGCCGAGAACGGTGACGACAATCTGGCGGTCATCCAGATCGATCTCGACCGGTTCAAGGAAGTCAACGACAGCTATGGCCATGCCGCCGGCGACGAAGTGTTGCGGCGCATGGCGGAGCGGCTGACGGCGGGGCTCAGGGAAGGGGAGGTGGTCGCGCGGCTGGGGGGCGACGAATTTGCCGCGCTCAAACCCTTCACCAGCATGGATAGCCTGCGCGACTTCCTCAAGCGCATCGAGGCGGCGGTGTTTGGGCAGGTCACCTACCAGGGCGTGATGGTCAATACCGGCGGCAGCATCGGGGTGGCGATCTATCCCGACGATGGGGCCGATCGGTCCAAGCTGCTCAACAATGCCGACCTCGCCATGTATCGGGCCAAGGCGGAGTTCGACACGCGCATCTGCTACTATGAACGCGAGATGGACGAACATGCCCGGCAGCGCCGGGCGATGGCGCACGATCTGTGGGTCGCGCTCGAAAAGGATGCCTTCGACCTCGTCTACCAGGTGCAAAAATCGGTCTCGACCGGCGAGGTGACGGGTTACGAGGTATTGCTGCGCTGGGACCGGCCGGGGCATGGACTGGTATCGCCGACCGACTTCATCCCGCTGGCCGAGGAAACAGGCTCGATCGGCCCCATCGGCGCCTGGGTGCTCAAGACTGCGTGCCTGGAGGCTGCGAGCTGGCCCGAGCCCTACAAGATCGCGGTCAATGTTTCCGGCCTGCAGCTGGCGCAGCTCGAACTGGTGGATTTGGTGCGCATGGTGCTGTTCCAGTCGGGCCTCGAGCCCGAGCGGCTTGAACTGGAGGTGACGGAAACGGCGATCATCGCCGACAAGAAGCGCGCGCTCTATGTGCTGCGCCAGATCAAGGCTATGGGCGTATCCATCGCCATCGACGATTTCGGCACCGGCTATTCCTCGCTCGACACCTTGCGCAGCTTCCCCTTCGACAAGATCAAGCTCGACCGCTCCTTCATGGTCGAGGTGGAGACCAACGAGCAGTCCAAAGCGATCATCCGCGCCATCCTGGCGCTAGGGCGGAGTCTGTCGGTTCCGGTTCTGGCCGAGGGCGTCGAGACGCACGCGCAGCTCGACGTGTTGCGCGACGAAGGCTGCAACGAGGCGCAGGGGTTCTTGCTGGGCCGCCCCGGCAACATTGACTGGGCGGACCTGCTGGACCCGCCGCTCAGCGCCTGAGGCGGGCTCAGGGCATCAGCATGCCGCCATTGACCTCGATGGTCTGGCCGATGATGTAGCCCGAAAGGCTCTTGCAGGCGAGAAAGAGGTAGGCGCCGACGCAATCTTCGGCGACGCCGAGGCGCCCCTGCGGCACGGTGGCGAGCTGCGCCTTGAGCTGGGCCTCGGTGGAATAGCGCTCGTGGAACGGCGTCTCGATGACGCCCGGCGCCACGGCGTTGACGCGGATGCCGAAGGGGATGAACTCCTTGGCCATGCCGCGCGTGACATTGGCGATGAAGGCCTTCGAGGAGCCGTAGAGCCCGGCGCCGCCGCTGGCGCCGTTGCGCGCGGCAATCGAGGTGGTGTTGATGACGAAGCCGCCGCCGGCGCTCTTGAGGTGCGGGATGGCGGCGCGCGTGGCGGCCAGCACGGAGCGGCCATTGAGGTCCATGACGGCGTCGTAGTGCGCGTCGGTCATCTCGGCATAGGCAAGGCGCGCGACCATGCCGCCGGCATTGTTGATGAGGCCGTCGAGCCTGCCGAAGGCGGTGGCGGTGTCTTCGACGGCGCGGGCGATTTCACCCGATTTCGAGGCGTCGGCACGCACGAGGTGCGCCTTGCCGCCGGCCGCTTCGACGGCTTCGGCGACCGCTTCGGCCGGACCCTGGCTGGAATTGTAGTGCACGCCCACCATGGCGCCCTGCGCGCCGAACGCCTTGGCGAGCGCAGCGCCGATGCCGGTGGAGGCGCCGGTGATGAGGACGGACTTGTTTTTCAGCTCAGGCAGGACGATGCCGGTCATGGTCAGTCTCCCATTGTGTCGCGGCCGCGGAAGCGGCGCTGGTAATCGGTGTCGTAAAGGGCGCTTTCCCGGAAATCGGCAGCGCTCAGCCCCCGGCCAACAAAGATGATGGCGGTCCGTTCCACGGGCGTTGCGGCGAATTTGGCCGCGATGTCGGCCAAAGTGCCGTGCAGCACCATCTCGTCGGGCCAGCTGGCGCGGGCGACGATGGCAACCGCGCAATCGGCGCCGTAGAGCGGGGTGAGTTCGGCCACGACGCGGTCGAGCGCGTGGATGGCGAGGTGGATGGCGAGCGTCGCGCCGGTGGCGCCGAAGGCGGCGAGGGTTTCACCCTCGGGCATGGGCGACGCGCGGCCGGACACGCGGGTGAGGACAAGGCTCTGCGCCTCCCCCGGAATGGTGAGTTCGCGCCCGATGGCGGCGGCGGCGGCGGCAAAGGCGGGCACGCCGGGGGTGAGCGTATAGGGAATACCGAGCCGGTCCAGCCGGCGCATCTGTTCGGCCACCGCGCTCCAAACCGACAGATCGCCCGAATGGAGGCGCGCCACGTCCTCGCCGGCGGCGTGGGCCTTTGCGTATTCGGCTTCGATCTCGTTGAGCGAGAACGGGGCGGTGTCGACGAGCCGCGCGCCGGGCGGGCACCAGGCCAGCATCTCGCGCGGCACGATGGAGCCGGCGTAAAGGCAGACCGGGCAGCGGGCGAGGAGATCGCGGCCGCGCACGGTGATGAGATCGGCCGCGCCGGGGCCGGCACCGATGAAATGGACGGTCATAAGATGCCTCGGAGGAGAGGAGCGCAGGACGGAGGTTGAAGGTCCCATGGCCCCCACCCTCGGTCCCTCCCCACGAGGGGGAGGGAGGCGATAGTTGGAAAGGCCTCGACTAAGGCATTGGCAAAGATCATGGCTTGCTCCAGCGCCATTGGGTGATCGGCATGGCGGGGCGCCAGCCGGTCATACTGCCGACCGGTTCGGCGCGGGAGACGGCGATGCGGGTGAGGTCACCGCCGTGGCTGGCGTGGAGGGCGAGGAGCACCTGCTCCATTTCGAGTGTCACGGCATTGGCCACCAGCCGACCGCCGGGGCGCAGGGCGGCAAGGGCCGCCTCCATGACGCCCGGTTCGGAGCCGCCGCCGCCCACGAAGATGGCGTCGGGTGGTTCGAGATCGGCAAGGGCCTGGGGCGCGCGGCCTTCGACGATGCGGAGGCCCGGCACGCCGCAGGCGGCGGCGTTGTGGGCGATGCGGGCGGCGCGCCCGGAGTGGGCCTCGATGGCGATGGTGCGCAGCGATGGATCCGCCAGCATCCACTCGATGCCGACAGAGCCCGAGCCGGCGCCAATGTCCCAGAGCGTCTCGTGGCGGCGCGGGGCGAGGGCGGAGAGGGTGAGGGCGCGGATGTCGCGCTTGGTGATCTGCCCGTCATGGGCAAAGAGCGCGTCGTCGAGCCCCGGCGTCAGCGGCAAGATGCGCGCCCCGGGCAGGGGGACGACGGTGACGGCGCAGATATTGAGCGGATCGATGTCGGTGAGGGCGAAGAGTTCGGCCATCTGCGAGCGGGTGCGTTCGCGCGGGCCGCCCAGCGCTTCGAGCACGGTGACGATGGAGCGGCCGAACCCGGCTTCTGTGAGGAGGGCGGCTAGAACGGCCGGACCGGTTTCGTCGGAGGTGAGCGCCAAGATGCGCGCGGCGGGGTGGAGGTGCGGCCGGATGAGATCGAGGGGGAGGCCATGGAGCGAGAGGCAGACGACGTCCTGCAACGGCCAGCCCAGGCGGGCGGCGGCAAGGCTGAAGGACGAGGGGTGCGGCAAGACGCGCATTTCGGCTGGATCGACGCGGCGCGCGAGGGTGGCGCCGACGCCGTAGTGGAATGGGTCGCCCGAAGCGAGGACGCAGACGCGGCGGCCCTTGTGGGCGAGGATGGCGTCGATGTTGGTTGGGAAGGGGGAGACCCAGGGGTGACGTTCGCCGGTGATGGCAGCGGCGGCAAGCTCGAGGTGACGGGCGCCGCCGAAGACGATCTCGGCAGCGCTGAGAGCGGTGCGGGCGGCGGGCGAGAGGCCGTCGAGGCCATCCTCGCCGATGCCGATGATGGTGAGCCAGGGGTCAGTCATTGTGTGGTCGGGGAGTGTGGGACCCCCACCCTCGGTCCCTCCCCACAAGGGGGAGGGAGGCGGGAAGGCGGAGCGAACTGCATCGAGGCTCTCGGCCCCCCCCTCCCGGCCTCCCCCGCGAGGGCGGAGGAGTGGGGGTGGTGGGTTTGGCGGGAGGGTGCCACGAGCGCAATTGGGCTCCCTCCCCCCTTGCAGGGAGGGTCGGGGTGGGGGGATGGGAGGCACGAAGACGTTGAGAGCATCACGTGCCGGTGCTCCGCGGGGAATAGATCAGGGGATCGCGGCCGGGGCGGTCGATGATGCGGGTTTCGGGGGAGCCGATGATGACGCAGGTGGCCATATCGGCGGGGTGGCTGTCGGCTTCGCCCAGGGGGATGACGGCGAAGGCTTCGTCGGGGCGGCCAATGGCACGGCCGAAGATGACGGGGGTGGTGACGGGCAGGACCTCACGCAGGATGCGGAAGGCGGTGGCCAACTGCCAGGGGCGGGCCTTGGAGATGGGATTGTAGAGCGCGATCACGAGGCCCGCTTCGGCCACGGCGCGCAGGCGCTTTTCGATGACATCCCAGGGCTTGAGATTGTCCGACAGGGAAATGGCGCAGAAATCGTGGCCGAGTGGAGCGCCGGCGCGGGCGGCGACGGCGAGCATGGCGGTGACGCCGGGCAGGATGGTGACCTCGAGGCGCCGCCAGGTTTCGGGGCCATGCTCGATGGCCTCGCAGACCGCGGCGGCCATGGCAAAGACGCCCGGATCGCCGCCCGAGACCACGCAGACATCGGCACCGCGCGCCGCGGCGTCGAGCGCAGCCTTGGAGCGGTCCAGCTCCTCGCGATTGTCGGAGGCCATGCGCGTCTGGTCGGGTCGCAGGTCGAGGCGGTCGAGATAGGGGCCGTAGCCGAAAAAGAGTTCTGCGCGGGCGATGGCGGCACTGGCCTCCGGCGTCATCTGCCCGGGATTGCCGGGGCCTGTGCCGATGACGGTGAGGCGCCCGCTCATGGCCGCGTGCTCCAGCCGGGGACCAGCAGCAGCGAGAAATAAGGGGCCGTGTCATCGGTCTTGTCGGCGAGCGGCATCGAGAACCCGCCGGCGGTGGTGCCGCGCTCGACATAGACGGTGCCCTCGAGGCGGCCTGCATCGGCCAGCGCGGCGCGCACCTTGGGCAGGTTGCGGCCCAGTTTCATGATGACGGCGCCATCGGTGGCGCACAGGCGCTGTGTGAGATCTTCGCGGGCGAGCGTGCCGGGCAGGATGGTGAGGATGTCGTCGCCCTGCACCAGCGGCAGGCCGGCCGCGGACCAGCAGCCCGACATGGCCGTGATGCCGGGGATGACCTCGGTGGGAAAGCGCGGCGCGAGGCGGAGGTGAAGGTGCATGTAGCTGCCATAGAACAGCGGATCGCCCTCGGACAGCACGGCGACGGAGCGGCCGGCCTCGAGATGGGCGGCGATACGTTCGGCAGCTTCCGCGTAAAAGGCCGCAATCTGGCTCTTGTAGTCGCCATGGCGGCGGTCGATTTCGGTGGTCACCGGATAATCGAGCGCCTCCTCGATCTGGCCGGGACGGAAATGGCCGGCGGCAATGGCGCGCGCATTGCTCGGATTGCCGCGCTTGGCGAAGTAGGCGACGACGTCGGCACCCGCGATGGCGCGCACGGCCTTGAGCGTCAAAAGCTCCGGGTCGCCCGGGCCGGTGCCGACACCAAAGAGAGTGCCGCTCACAGCCCGGACCTCGCCAGCGCGTTGAGGCAGGCGGCGGTGACGGCACTGCCGCCGAGCCGCCCGCGCACGATGGCGTAGGGCACGCCATAGGAGTTTTCGGCTAGCGCGTCCTTCGATTCGGCGGCGCCGACAAAGCCGACGGGCATGCCAAGGATGGCGGCGGGTTTGGGCGCGCCATCGCGCAGGAGTTCGAGCAGGTGAAAGAGGGCCGTGGGCGCGTTGCCAATGGCCACTACGGCGCCGGCGAGGTGTTCGGCCCAGAGATCGAGCGCGGCGGCCGAGCGGGTGTTGCCGATGCGGGCGGCGATATCGGGCGTACGCGCGTCGCGCAGGGTGCAAATGACGGGGTTTTGGGCGGGGAGACGGGCGGCCGTGACGCCACGGGCGACCATTTCCGCATCGCAAAGGATGGATGCGCCAGCGTTGAGCGCCGTGCGCGCGGCCGCGACGAAGCCGGGGCCGAAAATGAAGTGCTCGGCGGCCTCGACCATGCCGGCGGCGTGGATCATGCGCACGGCGAGTTCGGCTTCGGGGTCGGAGAAGCGCGATAGATCGGCTTCGGCGCGAATGGTGGCGAAGGACTGCCGATAGATGGCATCGCCGTCCTTGATGTAGTCGTAATGCGTCATCGGGCGTCCTGCCGGGCGGTGAGGGCGGGGACCAGCCCGGCCTCGTCGAGGATTGCTTGAGGCGTATCGCCCGCGCGGCCGCCGATGACAAGACCGATTTCCCCGGGGCGTCCGACGAGCGTCACATCGGCCGGCCGCGGATGGGCGCAGCCCTTGGGGCAGCCCGAGACATGCAGGTGCTGCCCGGGCGGCAGATGCGGCGCGAGCGCTGCGGCAATGCGGCGGGCGGCGATGTGGCCCGAGGCGCAACCGTCGCTGCCGATGCAGGCGGAGACGCGGCGGCGCGGATCGGCGGGATCGGTGATGAAGCCGAGGGCGGCGACGTCGGTGATGAGGTCAGCGGTGGCGTTGTCGAGGAGGAGTGTGTGGTCGGGCGCGAGGCGGATCGTGGTGAGGCCGGATTGTGTGGCGCGGTCGGCAAGGGCGATGAGGGCGGTGCCGGGCATCTGGCCGAAGGGCAGGGTGAGGGGGGTGGTGTGGCCATTGAGGGTTTGGAGCGTGGGGCTCCACCCCTCCCTCGGTCCCTCTCCATCGAGGGGAGGGAGGGGCAGGGTTGGGGGCGGGGTGGGCCCGTTGCGGGGTTCGAGCGTGGGGCTCCCCCCCTCCCGGCCTCCCCCGCGAGGGGGGAGGGGCGGCGTTGGGGGTGTGGCTCGATCCGGGGTGGTCACTGGCTCGGCTCCCTCCCCCTGGTGGGGAGGGGTGGGGTGGGGGGCGCCTGGGCTGGAAGCGGGAAAAAGGTCGGTGGCGCGGGCGTCGGGACCGAGGGCGGCGAGGGCGCTGAGGGTGGCGAGGGTGGTGGCGATAGCGGTGGGCTGGTCCATCGTCTGCGGCTTGCTGCCGCCGAGGGATACGAGCCAGCGGTCGCTGCCCAGCGCGAGGAGGCGGATGTCGGCCTTGAGGGGGGCGAGCGAAATCTGGCCGCTGCCATCGATGACGACGCTGACCTTGGGGCCGAGTTGGTCTGCCAGGGGCGCGGCGCCGTCTCGGATGGCCTGGGCGAGGGGGCGGGGGTCGGCGATCTCCTGCGGATCATCGCCGGCCAGGGGAGAGAGATCGACGACGAGGCCGCTTTCGATGGGCAGGCTTTGGCGAATAGTGGCGGCGAAAAGGGGGGCGCTTTGTTGGGTGAGGCCGCGCAACTGGAGGTTGCCGCGGGCGGTGACTTCGACAAGGCCGTTGCCGCAGGCGATGGCGAGGGTCGCGACGTCGCGCAGCTGGGCGGGGGACAGCCGATTGCCGGGGATGCGGAGGCGCGCGAGGAGGCCGTCGCCGGTCTGCATGGGCGCATCGAGCGTGGGGCAGGCGCCGCGTCGGCTGGGGGTGATTGTAGCAGTGACGCTGGAGGATTGATCGTCCACGGTGTCATCCCCGCGCAAGCGGGGACCTCCGTTTGGGGCAACAGGGTTTCCCGCTTTCGCGGGAATGACTCTGTGGGCGAGGGAACATGGGGATGGTTTAGCAGGCGGGGCGCGGAGACACTACTGCCGCTTGCGCAGGAGGTACGTGTCCATGATCCAGCCGTGGCGGGCGCGAGCTTCGGCGCGGGTGGTGACGATCTGGTCGGCGACGTCGCCGAGGCGCCCGGAGATGAGGAGCTGGTCGGGGGTGCCCAGATACGCGCCCCAGAAGATGTCGAGGTCCGGGTCGGCGTCGCGGAAGGCGAGGCGCCCGTCGAGCATGACGATGGTGTCGGTTTCGATGGGGCCAAGCTGGCGGGCGGGGGTGATCAGCACCGGTTCGCCGATGCGGTTGAGGGCGATGCCATGCGCGGCGGTGAGGGCCTGGATGGCGGTGATGCCGGGAATGACTTCGATGCGGAACGGCGCCTCGACGCGCTCGAGGATGCGCAGGGTGGAATCGTAGAGGCCCGGATCGCCCCAGACGAGGAAGGCGCCGGTGCCGTCTTCGGGGACCTCGGCAATGAGATCGGCGAAGATGCGCGCGAGGGCGTTGTGCCAGTCCTCGACGCCCTGGCCATAATCGGCGTTGGCCGCATCGCGGCGGGGGACAGCATAGCCGACAAGGTGCGGCGCGCCAGTGACGAAGCGGTCGATGATGGCGCGTCGGACATCGGCGAGGTCGGCTTTGGTGGCGCCCTTGTCGGGCACGAACAGCACATCGGCGCGGTTGAGGGCGTCTATGGCGGCGATGGTCATGTGGGCGGGGGAGCCGGTGCCGATGCCGATAACGAGGATGGTCTTCAAGAGGCTTTGCTTTCGGGCGGGGCATCCGCTGGGTGGTCATAACCCAGGCGCCGCTCATTAAGCCATTGTTCCGCTTCCCCCAGCGCGGCCGGGTCGATGCGGCAGGTGCGGACGCGGCCCACTTTCTGGGTGCGGACGAGGCCGCTGGTTTCGAGCGTCTGCAGGTGTTGCACAACCGCGGGCAGGGAGATGTCGAAGGGCGCCGCCAGTTCGCTGACGGAGGCCGGACCGTGGCTCAGGCGGTCGAGAATGGCGCGGCGCGTGGGGTCGGCGAGGGCCTGGAACAGCTGGTCCAAGGAAGCGTCTTGGTTAAGCATGAGCTTGAGTATGTTGACTGCGACCACAAGTCAACGCGCACTAGCGCCCGGGGTTCACGCGGGCGACGGAGTTGCGCAGGATCAGTTCGGCGCGCAGCAGGACCTCGCGCGATTTCGGCGTCTCGCCGGCGAGGAGGGCCAGCAGCAGGTCCATGGCGGCTTCACCAATGCGATGGCGCGGCTGCTTCATGGTGGTGAGCGAGGGGGCGACGAAGCTGGCAAAGGAGATGTCGTCAAAGCCCATGATGGAGAACTGGCGCGGCAGTTCGTAATTGCGGGCGCTGAGCGAGATGATGACGCCGAGCGCGGTGGCATCGTTGACGCAGAAGAAGGCGGTGGGCAGGGCATCGCGCACGAACATCAGTTCGGTGGCGGCGCGGCCGCTCTCGGTGGTGCCGTCGCCATCGATGATGAGGCGCGGATCGGCAGTGAGGCCGGCGCCGGCAAGGGCGGCGAGATAGCCCTGCTCGCGGCGGCTGTTGATCTCGCGATTGTTGGCGCGCCCGACAAAGGCGATGCGGCGATGGCCCTGCGAGATCAGATGCTCGGTGGCGACGCGGGCGCCCTCGAAATTGTCGACGCCGACGAAGGGCACATCGCTGCCCGGAACCGGTTCGTTGACGGCGACCATGGCCGGCAGCTTGGCCGCGTCCTGTCCGACGCCATAGGGGAGGTGGCCAGTAAAGAGGATAAGGCCGTCGGCCTGGTTGGAACTGATGAAGCGCAGGTAATCGGTTTCGCGGCTGGGATCGTTCTGGGTGTTGCCGATGAGGACGCCGTAGCCGCGCTTGCTGGCCTCGGTTTCGAGGCCGACCAGGATGTTGGAAAAGTTCGGATCACCGACGTCGGGCGCCAGGATCAGGATCATGTTGGAGCGCCGCATGCGCAGCGACCGGGCCATGGCATTGGTGGTGTAGCCGGTGCGGGCGACGGCGTCGGCGACGCGCTTGCGCGTGGCGTCCGCCACCTTGGTGGGCTCGTTCATGGCGCGGCTGACCGTGGCGATGGAGACCCCGGCCATGGCGGCGACATCTTCGATCGTGGCCAGTTTCTGCTGCTGCACCTAAGGCTCCGCCCCCTGCGCGCAGCCGGTTCCGCAGCGACGCGCCTCCGCCCTAGCAGAAGCCGTCTCCTCCGACACGGCGCATGCCAAAGGCATATACGGTTATCCCCCTTTGTAAACCTTTACATGAACCATGAAAACCTTTACATCGACTCTGGAACGCAGCACTCGGCAACAGACCGGGCAGCGTTCACGGGGAGGGGACTTGTCGATGAGCGATCCGCAGGACAGTGCTGTCCGGCCCATCCTGGCGGCGCATCGTATCTCCAAGTCCTTCGGCGAAATTCCGGTGCTGTTCAGTATCGATTTCGACGTCAGGCCGGGCGAGGTTCACGCCATCATTGGTGAGAACGGCGCGGGCAAGTCGACCCTCATCAAGATTCTCTCCGGGATCGAGCAGCCGACCTCCGGCACCATCGAATATGACGGGCAGACCGTAACCTTGCCGCCCAATGGGCAGGCAGAGGCCATGGGCATTGTGCTGATCCACCAGGAACTGAACCTGGCCGAGGATCTGACAGTCGCCGATTCGATTTTTCTGGGTCGCGAACTCAAGCGCTACGGCTTTTTGCAGAGCGGCGAGATGCGGCGCCGGGCGGCGGAAATCCTAGACACGCTGCACGTCCATGTCGATCCGGACGCGCGCATCCGCTCGCTCTCGATCGCCGACAAGCAGATGGTGGAAATCGCCAAGGCGATCAGCCGTGACGCGCGGGTTCTCATCATGGACGAGCCGACGGCGGTGCTCTCGGTGGGCGAAACGCAGACGCTGTTCGACCAGATCCGGCGGCTGACGGCGCGCGGCGTGGCGGTGGTGTTCATCTCGCACAAGCTCGACGAAATCATGCAACTGGCGCAGCGCGTGACGGTGCTGCGCGATGGACAACTGATCGCGACGGTGGGCACCGAGGCGCTGACGCCCGATTCCATTGCCCAGATGATGGTGGGCCGCGAACTGTCGAACCTTTATCCGCCCAAGCACGAGCCCGACGTCGACGCGCCGGTGGTGCTGAGCGTGCGGCACCTGTCGGCGCCGGGCGTCCACGACATTTCCTTCGATCTGCGCAAGGGCGAAATCCTGGGCTTTGCCGGGCTCATCGGGTCGGGCCGCACGGCGATTGCCGAAGCGGTGGTAGGGCTCGCGCGGCGCAGCGAAGGCGAGGTGGAACTCGAGGGCAAACCCGTCAACTTCACCCGCGTGGCTCAATCGGTGGATGCGGGCATCGCCTACATGACCAAGGATCGCAAGGGCAAGGGCCTGCTGCTCAACATGGGCCTGAGGCCGAACCTCACGCTGCTGACGCTGAAAAGGCACCTGCGCATGGGCTTTCTCGACAGCGCCAGCGAGGAGCGGGCGCTGGAGCGCTCGGTGCGGCGCTTCGATATCCGGGCGCGGGACGCTTCGGTCGCGGTGGGGCGGCTTTCAGGCGGCAACCAGCAAAAGCTGATGCTGGGCAAGACCATGGAAAGCGAGCCCGACATCATCATCATGGACGAGCCGACGCGCGGCATCGATGTCGGCACCAAGCAGCAGATCTATCACATCATCGCGGCACTGGCGGCCGAGGGCAAATCGATCATCCTCATCTCCTCGGAGCTGCAGGAGGTGATCGGCCTCAGCCACCGCGTAGCGGTGATCCGCACCGGGCGCCTCGCGGGCGTGCTGGAGGGCGCGGAAATCGCCGAAGAAGAAATCATGCGCTATGCCGCAGGCATCAAACAGGGTGGACACAATGAGCGTATCAGCGCCTGAGGTTCCGGCGAAGCCGGCGCGCGGCATGCGCATCGATTTCAAGACGGTGGGGCCGCTGCTGGCGCTTGTCCTCCTGGTGCTGCTGGGCATTTCGCTCAACGAGAACTTCCTCAGCTACAACAACATCACCAATGTG
Source organism: Devosia oryzisoli (assembly GCF_014837245.1). Taxonomy (GTDB): domain Bacteria; phylum Pseudomonadota; class Alphaproteobacteria; order Rhizobiales; family Devosiaceae; genus Devosia; species Devosia oryzisoli. The sequence goes on along the minus strand of NZ_JACYFU010000002.1, from coordinate 279,628 downwards.
CTGGCGCGCTCGTCCTTCATCGGCATCATCGCCATCGGCGCGACCTTCGTGATCACTGCCGGCGGGCTCGACCTTTCGGTGGGGTCGATGGCGGCCGTGGTGGCAGGCGTCATGATCATCGTCATGAATGCGCTGATCCCGTCCATGGGCGTGAGCGTCGGCGTGGTGCTGATCGGCATGCTGGCAGGCCTTGCCGTGGGCGGCGCGGCCGGCATCGGCAACGGTCTGATGGTGACGCGCGGCCGCATCGAGGCTTTTATCGTGACGCTGGGCACGATGGGCATCTTCCGCTCGCTGGTGACGTTTCTCGCCGATGGCGGCACGCTCTCGCTCAACTTCAACGTCGCCGACCTCTACCGGCCGGTCTACTACAACGGCATCCTGGGCGTGCCGTGGCCGATCATCGTTTTCGCGCTGGTGGCCATCGGCGGCGAGATCGTCATGCGCCGCACCGCCTTCGGCCGCTATTGCGCCGCTATCGGCTCGAGCGAGCAGGTGTCGCGCTACTCGTCGATCAATGTCGATAACGTCCGGCTCATCACCTACATCGTGCAGGGCATCCTGGTGGGAGTGGCGGTGCTGCTCTACGTGCCGCGCCTCGGCTCGGCGTCGAGCACGACCGGCGTCCTGTGGGAGCTGGAAGCCATTGCGGCGGTGATCATCGGCGGCACCACGCTCAAGGGTGGCTATGGCCGCATCTGGGGCACGGTGGTGGGTGTGATCATCCTCGGGCTGATCGGCAATATCCTCAACCTGCAGAGCTTCATCAGCCCCTATCTCAATGGCGCATTCCAGGGCGTCATCATCATCCTCGCCGTGCTGCTGCAGCGCGGCCGCCGCGCTGCCTGAGGGCGTGTGGCCTAGAACGGGAGCATCAGACCCAAGGAGGACAGGGTCGGGGCTCCGGACAAAGGTTTAACATCGGGCTCTCGTCGAGCCCTTATGGGAGGACTGCAATGAAACTGATCAAGACCCTTCTGGCAGCGACCGTGCTGGCCGGCGCCCTTGGTGGCGCTGCCATCGCGCAGGACAAGGTGACGATCGGCGTCTCCGTGCCGGCCGCGGACCACGGCTGGACCGGCGGCGTCAACTACTTCGCCCAGCAGACTATCGACCGCCTCAGCAAGGTCTATCCGGATGCGACGTTCGTGTTCGCTTCGGCTGCCGACGCGCCCAAACAGATCGCCGACATCGAGGACATGGTCTCGACCCGCAATATCGACGCGCTGGTGATCCTGCCCGGTGATCCGGACGCCATGACCTCGGCCATCAAGCAGGTCAAGGACGCGGGCAAGTTCGTCACCGTGGTGGACCGCCAGCTCTCGATCGACGGCGTGGAAGATCTCTACGTCGCCGGCGACAATCCGGGCCTGGGCACCAACACCGCCAACTACTTCAAGGAAGCCATGCCGGACGGCGGCAACATCGTGGTGCTGCGCGGCCTGCCCATCCCGATCGACCAGCAGCGCGTCGACGCCTTCATGGCCGGCATCGAAGGCACCAACATCAAGGTGCTGGACGACGAGTTCGCCAACTGGAACCGCGATGACGGCTTCAAGGTGATGCAGGACTTCCTGACGCGCTTCCCGGACATCAAGGGCGTGTGGGCGCAGGACGACGACACGGCGGTGGGCGCCATCGAGGCGATCAAGCAGGCCGGCCGCGAAGACGAGATGTTCATTGTCGGCGGCGCCGGCATGCAGCAGATGATCCAGCGCGTGGCTGATGGCGACAAGCTGATGCCGGTGGACGTCAGCTACAACCCGGCCATGATCTCGACGGCGATCGAGCTGACGACGGCGCACGCGGTCGGCGGCGTGCCGGTTTCGGGCCGCTATATCCTCGAATCGACGCTGATCACCCAGGAGAATGCCAGCGAGTTCCTGGACGAAGAGAGCCCGTTCTGATCCCGGCGTTCCTTCCAACGAAGAAGGGGCACCCATCGGGTGCCCCTTTGATTTTGTATCAGGCGTTTTGTCGCAGGAACTTCATGGACTTGTGGGCATTTGTCTGCCCGAGCTCCAGGCGACGCCGGCCTTCTTTGGTGCCGCAGGAGCTCACCAGTTTTTCTGTGTGATCGGGTCGGCGCTGCGTGCGCTTGCCTGGGGGTTGTGCGTGCGGAGGCATCCCCCTCACCCGCCCTTTGGGCACCCTCTCCCCGAGGGGGAGAGGAAGAGGAGGTGCCTGCGTCCCAGGGATATGCCGGGATACGGGGAGGTCCGGCCTTTTTCTTCTCCCACTCGGGGAGAAGATGGCGCGGAGCGCCGGATGAGAGGGTCGCTCCGCAGTCCTTGGTGCGGGGCGATCAGGCGGCTTCGGGGGTGTAGCCGGCTTCGCGGATGGCGTCCTCGCCCTTGGCCTTGTCGCCGGTGAAGCTCACTTTCTTGGTGGCCAGGTCGATGTCGACCTGCGTGCCCGGCAGGGCTTGCTCCAGTGCGCCGCGGACGGTGCCGACGCAGTGGCCGCAGGTCATGTCGTTGACGGTGAGGGTGGTTTTCTCGCTCATATCAATGTCCTTTCTTCGCCGGGGCGCCGGCGAGGTCGTCGAGAATGGGGCAGTCGGGGCGGTCGTCGCCATGACAGCAATGCACGAGGTGGCGCAGGGTTTTGACCATGCCCTGCAATTCCCCGATCTTTGTTTCGAGCGCCGCGATGTGGTCGCTCGCGATATCGCGCACTTCCGAGCTGGTGCGCGACTTGTCCTGCCAGAGGCCGAGAAGGAGCGTCGTTTCCTCGATGGAAAATCCGAGGGTACGGGCCCGCTTGATGAAGCGCAGGATATGCACTTCGTCCTCGCCATAGACGCGGTAATTGCTTTCCGTGCGCCCGGGCGGCTCGATCAGGCCGATCTCTTCGTAGTAGCGGATCATCTTGGCCGAAACGCCGGAGCGCTCGGCAGCCTGGCCGATATTCATCACATCACTCCCTTGACGGTGCGCAGTCGCTGCGCGTTGGACACGACGAGCACGCTCGAGAGCGCCATTGCCCCGGCACCCAGCATGGGCGAAAGCAGGATGCCGAAGGCGGGGTAGAGGACGCCGGCGGCCACGGGGATCAGGATAACGTTGTAGCCGAACGCCCAGAACAGGTTCTCCCAGATGTTGCGCAAGGTGGCGCGGCTGATGATGAAGGCGTTGAGTACCTGCCGCAGGTCTCCGCCCAGCAGTACCACATCGGCGCTTTCGATGGCCGCATCGGTGCCCGTGCCGACCGCGATGCCGACATCGGCTTCGGCCAGGGCCGGGGCGTCGTTGATGCCGTCCCCGACATAGGCGACGGTGCGATAGGCCTGGCGCAGCGTCTTGAGGGCAGCGGCCTTGTCGGCTGGCAGCACTTCGGCGCGCACTTCGTCGATGCCCAGGTCTCGGGCGATCGCTTCGGCGGTGCGGCGATTGTCGCCCGAGATCATCGCGGTCTTGAGGCCCTGCTCGTGCAGCGCGGCGATGACCGCCTTGCTGGTGGGCTTGAGCACGTCGGCCACGACGATCGCCGCTGCCGGCCTGTCGTCGATGGCGGCAAAGACCGGGCTCTTGCCCTCTGCGCTCAGGCGCTCGACGGCGGCATCGAAATCGGAGAGATCGAGGCCGGAGAGGTAACGGGCCGAGCCGACCTTGACGAGCCGTCCCCCGACCCGACCGACGACGCCATGGCCCGGATCGGAGTCGAATTCTTCCACCGGGGAGAGCGTGAGGCCTGCCTTTTCGGCCGCAGCGACGATGGCGCTGGCAATGGGGTGCTCGGAGCGGGCCTCGAGGGCGGCCACCAGGGCCAGGACCTCGTCATGCTCGAAATGCTCATCGAGAATGAGATCGGTGAGTTGCGGCTTGCCTTCGGTGAGCGTGCCGGTCTTGTCGAAGGCCACGATGCCGGCATCGCGCAGGAGCTGCAGCGCTTCGCCCTTGCGGAAGAGGACGCCGAGTTCGGCGGCGCGGCCGGTGCCCACCATGATGGAGGTGGGCGTGGCCAGGCCCATCGCACACGGACAGGCGATGATGAGGACGGCAACGGCGTTGACCAGCGCATAGGTCAGGTTGGGTTCGGGACCCCAGACCAGCCAGGCGGCGAAGGTGAGGAGCGCCAGCGCCATGACGGCCGGCACGAACCAGGCGGTGATCTGGTCGACCACGCCCTGGATCGGCAGCTTGCCGGCCTGGGCGTCCTCGACCATGCGGATGATCTGCGCCAGCATGGTATCGCCGCCCACCTTGGTGGCGCGGAAGCGGAAACTGCCGGAGGTGTTGAGCGTGCCGCCCACCACGCTGGCGCCCGCGGTCTTGGCGACGGGCAGGGGCTCGCCGGAGATCATGGATTCATCGACATGGCTCGACCCGTCGACCACCTCGCCATCCACGGCGATCTTTTCGCCCGGGCGCACAAGGACGATGTCGCCCACGGCCACCTCGGCGATGGCGACTTCCTCGACGGTCCCGTCGCGCTCGACGCGGGCGGTCTTGGCCTGCTGGCCCACCAGATGCTGGATGGCGGCGCCGGTGCGGCCCTTGGCGCGCGCCTCGAGCCAGCGGCCGAGCAGGATCAGCGTCACGATGACGGCCGCGGCCTCGAAGTAGACGTTGCGGGTCGCCTCGGGGAGGAGCTGCGGCGCAAAGGTGACGACGGTGGAGTAAATCCACGCCGCGCCGGCGCCGACCGCGACCAGCGAGTTCATTTCCGGCGCCCGATGCAGCAGCGTCGGGATGCCGATCTTGAAGAAGCGCCAGCCGGGCACGAAGAGGACGAAACTGGCGAGCACGAAATAGGCAATGTAGAGCGCCGGCAGCGGCACCACCGACATCACCGCCATGTGGAAGGGCGGATAGAGATGGCCACCCATCTCGATGATGACCAGCGGCAGGGTCGGGATAGCGGCGCGGATGGTGTCGCGGCGCAGTACCGCCGCGTCCTCGTCATGGTGGTGGTGGCCGACATGGCCATGCGCCTTCTGATGCGGTCGCGCCTTGTAACCGATCTTTTCGATGGCGCCGATCAGCGGCTCCGGGCCGGCAGGCTCGGCGAGCTGGACGCTGGCACGCTCGGTCGCCAGGTTAACCGAAGCGGCGGTGACGCCGGGCACCTTGAGTAGCGCCTTTTCGACGCGCGACACGCAGGAGGCGCAGGTCATGCCCTCGATATCGAGCTGGACCGTGGAATTGGGCTGTGGATGATGGACGTGTTCGTTCATTTTTGCACCTCGTCCGCCATCATGTAAGGCTTCCCATCATGGGAAGGTCAAGGGCCGGCCACAAACTTTTCGAGCCGAGCGCGAAAGCCCCAAGTGCTTCACATTGGCGCAGCGACACCAGATGGGGTTATTGTGGCGCCTCAGAGCACCTTAAGAGTCTCAGGCACGAGGGCCAAGACCATGCAGACGGTTCGCAAGGACATCCACAATTCTGATCTGCCGGTGCTCTGCCAGAGCTGCGAGGCGCGGCACCAGGGGATTTGCGGCGCCCTCAGGCCCGAGCAGTTGCAGCAATTGTCCAAGGCCACGCGCCGCGTGCACCGGGGCGAGGGCGAGGAACTGATTGCCGATGCCATGCCCATCGACAGCTACGCCAACGTGCTGCGCGGCGTGGTCAAGCTCACCAAGGTGCTCGAGGATGGACGGCAGCAGGTGGTGGGGCTGCAATTTGCGCCCGACCTTCTGGGGCGGCCCTTTGCGTCAGAAAGCCGGGTGACGGCCGAGGCCGCGTCCGATGTGGATTTGTGCGTCATCCCGCGCCCGGCGCTGGAGTCGATGCTCAAGGACAGCGCGCCGCTCGAACACCGCGTGATGATGCAGGCCTTGCGCGAGCTCGACGAAGCGCGCGACTGGATGGTGACGCTGGGGCGCAAGACGGCGGCCGAGAAAGTGGCGAGTTTCCTCTATCTCATCGCCAGCCACATCGACCCCACCGAGGAAGGCGCGGCAACGACGTTCGACCTGCCCCTGAGCCGGAGCGACATCGGGGACTTCCTGGGGCTCACCATCGAGACGGTCAGCCGGCAGATCAGCAAGCTCAAGGCCGATGGGGTGATCGAAATCGTCAGCTATCGGCACGTGACGGTACCGGACCTGGCCCGCCTGCGCGTCCGGTGCGGCTGACGCGGGACGGGCCTTCCTGTGTCCGGCCGCGCAGACGCTGATGCTGCGCCAAACGCATAGCTCCTGACCGGATGGTCAAAAATAGGCCCGGCCGGTCGGGATGGAGCGTTTCTGTTTCCTTATCAGATCGTTAACGCAAGGGGCTCGCCGTATCGTTGCGCCCGGATTTGGTCGCGGAGCTGAATCGGGGGTGAATGGGCTGCTCGTTTTGGATGCACCCAGTGCATAACGGATGTGCACAGAGTCTACCTTCTAATCACGACTGTTCCGCTATAGATAAGGGGCATCGAAAGAAGGGGAACCGAAAATGAACATTGCCAAGAAGATCGCCCAGTTTGCCCAGTATCAGCGCACCATGCGCGAACTGAGCGCCCTCGATGCCCGTCAGCTCAATGACCTCGGCATCACCAAGGCTGATATCCGCTCGATCGCCCGCGGCACCTACGGCGTCTAATCGCCCAAAGGTCCCGGCCGTCGCAACGGCCTATCCGATGAAGGCGTCCGCAAGGGCGCCTTTTGTCGTTTCTGGGCTCTGATTCTCAGGCGCTCTGGGCGGCGCGAGGCTAGCGCACCAGATCGGCGACGGTGCAGCCCAGGGCTTTTACCAGATCGTCGGGGCGAATGCGGATCTGCAGGCCCCGTTGCCCGCCGTTGAGGAAGATCTCGTCGTAAAGCTGGGCCAGTTCATCAAGCGCCGTGGGCACGGCTTTGCGCTGGCCGAGGGGGCTGATGCCGCCGACCTTGTAGCCGGTGAGGCGCTCCGCATCGGCCGGCTTCATCATGTGGGCCGATTTGCCGCCGAGCGCCGCGGCGAGCTTTTTCATGTTCACTTCCTCGTCCGAGGGGACGATGGCGCAGACCGGCTTGCCGTCGAGTTCGGCCATCAGCGTCTTGAACACTTCGGCGGGCGACACGCCCATGGCTTCGGCCGCCTGCAGCCCAACGCGCTCGGCATTGGGGTCGTAGTCATAGGTGCCGGTAGTGTAAGCGATGCCGGCTCGGTCGAGAGCCTGGGTGGCGGGCGTGGTCTTGGACATGCCTCTGTTCTAGCGCACGCCCGGAGCGGGGCAAGTCCCTAGCGCTCGAGGTCGGGGCGGCGCAACCAGCGCGGATCGTCGGCGGGCGTTTCGAACTCGTCCATGCCGACGTCATGCAGCAGGTGCGGTGACAGGCGCAGCGACTCGATGGCCCGGCGGCGGCGATGGGTATCGGGTTGGGAACCGGGGCGGGCCATGGCCGGCATGGCCGCGAGAAAACCGAGAAATGTCTGGAACACAGTCATGGTCGCATACATGGGCCTTATAGGTCCATGCCCTCTGCTTGTTTGACAGTGCCGAGGATGCGCCCGATGATGGCGCCATTCCAACTAAACGTCAGCACGGCGCCATAAGGAAAATTTATCCATGACGTTGCCGCCTCTCACCGCCGTCCGCGCCTTCGAGGCCGTGGCGCGACACCTGAGCTTTACCCGTGCGGCGGACGAACTGGGCATGACGCAGGCGGCGGTGAGCTACCAGATCCGGCTGCTCGAGGAGCGGATCGGCACGCCGCTGTTTCTGCGTAAGCCCCGGCAGATTGCGCTGACCGAAACGGGGGCGCAGCTGGCGCCGGCCACGCGGGATGCCTTCGACATGCTGCGCAATGCGTTCGCAGAGGCGCAGGGGCGCGTCGAGGGGACGCTGGCCATCACCGCGGTGCCGACCTTTGCCAGCCACTGGCTGGCGGCCAATGTCGGCCTCTTCCAACTGGCCCATCCGGAGATCGCGGTGCGGGTGGAGAGTTCGGGGCATCTGGTGGATTTTGGCGCCGAGGAGTTCGACGTCGGTATCCGCGGCACCAAGAAGCCGACGCCGGGCCTCGTCTGGCACCTGCTGCTCAAGGCGGAATTTGCGCCGATGATGAGCCCCAAGCTGGTGCATGAGTACCAGGTTCGCCAGCCCCGTGACCTGCTGCGGGTGCCCCAGATTGCGCCCGACGATCCGTGGCTGACGGCCTGGCTCGATCTGGCCGGGGTCAGTGGCGCGGTGATCGATGACCGGCCGTTCAGCCGGCTGGGATCGCAGAACCTGGAGGCGGCCGCCGCCATCGCGGGGCGGGGACTGGCCATGCTCACCCCCACATTCTATTCCGATGACATCGCCGCAGGGCGGCTGGTGCAGCCATTCAAAACCATCGGCTGGGACGGCCATGGCTACTATCTGGTCTACCCGGAAAGCCGCCGCAACGCGCCGAAGATCCGCGCCTTCCGCGAGTGGCTGCTCGAGGCGACGGCGCCGCTGCGCGACCGGCAGGCCAGCCTAGAAGGGTGAGCGGTCGCGGGAGACGATCTCGGCGAGGAAGTCGGACACGACGGTGACCCGGCGCAGGCCGCGCAAATCTTCATGCACGACGGTCCAATAGGAGCGCGTGAGCGTGTGGCTCGGCAGCACGGGCACGAGGCGCGTGTCGCCGGCGGCCATGAAGGCGTGGAGGATGCCGATGCCGGCACCGGCGCGGACGGCTTCGGTCTGGCCCATGGCGGAGGAGACGGCGACGCTCGATTGCCAGCTCTTGAGAAAGTCGGCGGTGTAATCGAGCGACGGCGTATAGAGCAGGTCCTCCACGTAACCCACGAGACGATGCGCGGCGAGGCCGTCCAGCGAGTTCGGCGCGCCATATCGCCTGAGATAGGTGGGGGAGGCGTAGAGGCCGAGCCGGTAATCGGTCAGCTTGCGGGCCACGAGCCGACCCTCGCGCGGGCGCTCCAGCGTCACGGCGATGTCGGCCTCGCGACGCGAGAGGGAAAAGGCCCGCGGCACCGGGACGAGTTCGATCCTGAGGCCGGGATGGCGCTCGATCAGCTCGCCGAGGCGTGGGGCGAGGAAGGCGACGCCAAAACCATCGGGGGCGCCGACGCGCACCGTCCCTTCGAGCGCACTATCGGCACCGGCCGTCGCCATGGCGGCAAGCGAGGCGCTTTCCATGGCCTCGGCATGCCGCAGGAAGCGTTCACCCTCCGCCGTCAGCTCGGTGCCATTGGTGCGGCGGCGAAAGAGTGCGCTGCCGACGGCCTGTTCGAGAGCCGCGATGCGCCGGGCGACGGTGGCGTGGTTGAGGCCGAGCGTGCGGGCGGCGCCCAGGAACTGGCCCTGCCGCGCCACGGCGAGAAAGATGCGCGCATCGTCCCAGTTCATCGGCTACGATTTTCGCACAACGGATACGCTTTCCTTCTCGTTGATGTGTGCAAAGCGTAGTGCGAAACCTCTCCGCAATAAAGGAGATTTGCATGCGCACGATTGGACACTTCATCGACGGGGCCGAAACGACGGGCGAAAGCACGCAGTTTCAGGACGTGTTTAACCCGGCGACCGGCGAAGTGCAGGCGCGGGTGGCGCTCGCGACGCCGGCGGAGCTCGAGGCTGCCGTCCGCTCGGCCGCTGCCGCCCAGCCCAAATGGGCCGCGACCAACCCGCAGCGGCGGGCGCGTGTATTCTTCGCCTTCGTGGGCCTCATCAACCAGCACATGGACGAACTGGCCGAACTGCTGAGCGCCGAGCACGGCAAGACGGTGGAGGACGCCAAGGGCGACCTGTTGCGCGGGCTGGAGGTGTCCGAATTTGTGGCCGGTGCGCCGCACCTGCTCAAGGGGGAATTCACCGAAGGGGCGGGGCCGGGCATCGACATGTATTCTCTGCGCCAGCCGGTGGGCATCGGCGCGGGCATTACGCCGTTCAATTTCCCGGCCATGATCCCACTCTGGATGCTGTCTCCGGCGATTGCCGCGGGCAACGCGTTTATCCTCAAACCCTCCGAGCGCGACCCGTCCGTGCCGGTGCGACTGGCGCAACTGGCGATCGAGGCGGGGCTGCCCAAGGGCATCCTCAACGTGGTGCATGGCGGCAAGGATGTGGTGGATGGCATCATCGCGCACGAGAAGATCGAGGCGATCAGCTTCGTCGGCTCCACCCCGATCGCGCGCTATGTCTATGCTAGCGCTGCGCAAAACGGCAAGCGCGTGCAGGCGTTTGGCGGCGCCAAGAACCATATGGTGATCATGCCCGATGCCGACATGGAAAAGGCCGCGGACGCCTTGATGGGGGCCGGTTATGGCTCGGCCGGGGAGCGCTGCATGGCGGTGTCGGTGGCGGTGCCGGTGGGCGAAGCGACGGCGGATCGGATCATCGCGGCGCTCAAGCCCCGCATCGAAAAGCTCACGGTGGGCCCGGCGACGGACAAGGCGTCGGACATGGGCCCGGTCATCACCAAGGCCAGCCAGGAGCGCGTCAAGGCGCTGATCGGCAAGGGCGTGGAGCAGGGCGCCGACCTCGTGGTCGATGGGCGGGACTTCTCGCTGCAGGGCTATGAAAACGGCTACTTCGTCGGGCCGACCCTGTTCGACAAGGTGACGCCGGACATGGACATCTACCGCGAGGAAATCTTCGGGCCGGTGCTGAGCGTGGTGCGCTCCAAGACCTATGAAGAGGCGCTGGAGCTGGTGATCGATAATCCCTATGGCAACGGCACGGCGATCTTTACCCGCGATGGCGATGCGGCGCGCGATTTTGCCAGCCGGGTCAATATCGGCATGGTGGGCGTCAACGTCCCGGTGCCGGTGCCGCTGGCCTATCACAGTTTCGGCGGCTGGAAGGCCTCGGCCTTCGGCGACCTCAACCAGCACGGCACGGATTCGATCAAGTTCTGGACCCGCACCAAGACGGTGACGGCCCGCTGGCCGAGCGGCATCAAGGATGGGGCGGAGTTCCAGATGCCCACGATGAAGTAAGTACTCGACGTCGTCATTGCCCGGCTTGTCCGGGCAATCCCTTCTTTGGGGAAGGAAGGTGGATCACCCGGACGAGCCGGGTGATGACGGTGGTGGTTGGGGTCGGAGCGTCCGGCCTTTGGCGTTGTCGCGACGTGCTGCTCAGACGATGCCGCTGGACCCGGCGGCGATCTCGGGCCGGACTTCGGCGACCTTCTGGCGATATCCGGAGGCGCGATAGGTGGCGAGGAGGTCGATGGCGCCGCCCTGTTCGAGGCGAGCCATGGCCAGGATCGGCTCGACGTCGGTGCGGTAGGCGAGGCGCAGGGCCTGGGTGGCGCCAAGGGCGTCGTTGCCTTCCTGCGCGGCCTTGAGGCCCTTGCGGTCGACCAGCAGGGCCTGGGCATAGGCGCGCTGCACGTCGGCCGCCGAGAGCATCAGCGATTCGATGGGGTCGGTGACGTTGTGCGACTGGTCGAGCATGTGCGCGGGGGCGAAATCGGCGTAGCGCTCTTCGGCATCGACCAGTTCGTTGAAGACAAGGAACAGGCGGAACGGATCGATGGCGCCCGCGTCGAGATCGTCATCGCCGTACTTTGAATCATTGAAGTGGAAGCCGCCCAGCTTGCCGAACTGCGCGAGGCGGGAAACGATCATCTCGATATTGACGTTGGGCGCATGGTGGCCGAGGTCGACGAGGCAGAAGGCCTTGTCGCCCAGCTCCTTGGCGATGAGGTAGTTGGTGCCCCAATCCTGCACGACCGTGGAATAGAAGGCCGGCTCGTACATCTTGTGTTCGGAATAAAGCCGCCAGTCGTCGGGGAGGGCGGCATAGATCGCCTTCATGGAGTCGAGATAGTGCTCGAACTGGGTGGCGAAATTGGTCTGGCCGGGGAAGTTGGAGCCATCACCGATCCAGACGGTGAGGGCCTTCGAGCCGATGGTCTTGCCGATCTCGATGCATTCGAGGTTGTGCTCGATGGCTTGATCGCGCGTGGCCTTGTCGGCGGCCGAGAGCGAGCCGAACTTGTAGCTCTGCATCTGCCCCTTGGCGTCGGCGAAGGTGTTGGAGTTCATGGCATCGAAGCCGAGATTGAAGCGGCTGGCCGCCTGCTTCAGGCGGTTCGGATCGGCCTTGTCCCACGGAATATGGAGGGAAACGGTGCGCGTCGCCTGGGTGAGCTGGGCGATGACGGCGCAATCCTCGATCTTGTCGAAGATGTCGCGCGGCTCGCCCTTGCCGGGAAAGCGGGCAAAGCGGGTGCCGCCGGTGCCGACACCCCAGGAGGGCACGGCAACTGAGAAGGCAGCGACCTTTTGCTTGATGGCGTCGATGGCGATGCCGCGCCGGTCGAGACGCTCGCCCAGCGAGTCGTAGTCGCGGCGGAGGTTGGCCTCGCGGGATGCGTTTTCGGCTTCGATGGTGGTGGGCTGGATGATGTGATCTGTCATTTTGGTGGGTCCTCCCCCGAAATTGTGGCTCTCACCCCCACCCCGACCCTCCCCACAAGGGGGAGGGAGGCCGACTGAAACATTTGCGCCAGCGGCTCCTGCGCATCCCTCCCCCTTGTGGGGAGGGACCGAGGGTGGGGGGGCCTCCTGAAAATTACCGCGGGAACGACTGGGCGTTGCCGGCGTCGACGTTGAGGATATTGCCGGTGGACTTGGCCGAGGCTTCGGACGCGAAGAAGTAGATCGCTTCGGCGATGTCTTCGGGGAACACCGAGCGCTTGAGCATCGAGCGCTGGCGGTACATTTCCTCAAGGCCATCCTTGTCGGTCTTGTAGGTCGAGGCGCGCTGCTCCAGCCACTCGCCGGCCCAGATCTTCGAGCCGCGCAGCACGGCGTCGGGGTTGACGACGTTGACGCGGATCTGGGCTTCAGCGCCTTCGAGCGCGAGGCAGCGGGCGAGATGGATTTCGGCGGCCTTGGCGGTGCAATAGGCAGCAGCGTTGGGGGAGGCGGCGAGACCGTTCTTGGACGCGACGAAGACGACGTTGCCGCCGATTTTCTGCTGGCGGAACAGGCGGAAGGCTTCGCGCGACACGAGGAAGTAGCCCGTGGACAGGATGTCCATGTTCTTGTTCCACAGCTCGAGCGTGGTCTCTTCGATGGGGGCGGACGAGGCGAGGCCTGCGTTCGAGACCAGAATGTCGAGGCCGCCGAACTCCACCACGGCGTGGGCAAAGCCGGCAGTGACCTCGGCTTCGCGGGTGACGTTGATGTTCACCGGGCGCACGAAGTCGGTGCCGAAGACGCTGGAGAGCTCCGCGATGGCACTGTCGAGCGCGGCCTGGTCGATGTCGGCGAGAACGACGCAGGCGCCTTCGCGCAGCAGCCGGATGGCCGTCGCCTTGCCGATGCCGCCGGCGCCGCCGGTGACAAGGGCGATCTTGCCGGCCAGGGATTTAGGCTTGGGCATGCGCTGCAGCTTGGCTTCTTCGAGCAGCCAATATTCGATATCGAAGGCTTCCTGTTCGGGCAGGCCCTGATATTCGGAAACGGTCGAGGCGCCGCGCATCACGTTGATGGCGTTGACGTAGAACTCGCCGGAAATGCGGGCCGTGGCCTTGTCCTTGGCGAAGGTGATCATGCCCACGCCGGGGATCAGGTAGACGACGGCGTTCGGGTCGCGGATGGCCGGCGAGTTGTCGTGCTTCGAGCGTTCATAATAGGCGGCATAGTCGGCGCGGTAGGCGGCGATCTGCTTGTCGAGGCCGGCGATGACGGCGTCGACATCGGGGTGGGCCGGATCGAAGTCGATCACCAGCGGGCGGATCTTGGTGCGCAGGAAGTGGTCGGGGCAGGAGGTGCCCAGCGCGGCCAGCGGGCGCAGATTGTTTGAGTTGACGAATTCGAGGACGGCGGGGCTGTCATCGAAATGGCCGAGCTTGTGGCTGTCCTCGGAGATGAAGCCGCGAATCTTGGGCATCAGTTTTGCGGCGATGGCGCGGCGGGCGTCCGCATCGAGCGACTGGACGGCGGCGCCGCCAAAGATGGTCTTGCCCTCGGTTTCCTTCTCGAACCAATCCATCGCCGTATTGATGATGCGCAGCGTGGTTTCGTAGCACGCCTTGGGAGTGTCGCCCCAGGTGAACAGGCCATGGGACTCGAGGATGACGCCATTGGCATTGGGGTGCTCGAGGCAGAATTTTTCGAGCCACAGGCCGAGCTCGAAGCCGGGCTTCTTCCAAGGGAGCCAGCCGATCTCGTCGCCGAAGATTTTTGCGGTCAGCTCTTTGCTGTTCTTCGAAGCGGCGATGGCGATGATGGCGTCCGGGTGCATGTGGTCCACATAGGGGTGGGGCACATAGGCGTGGAGCGGGGTGTCGATTGAGGAGGCGCGGGGGTTGAGGTTGAAGGTGGCGTGTGGGAGGTAGCCCACCATCTCGTCTTCGAATTCGACGCCGCGATAGAGGCCCTTCAGCGCCCGCAGCTTGTCCATGTAGAGCGTGGCAAAGCCGTCGAGCTTGATCGAGGCATTGTCGCCGCCCGAACCCTTGACCCAGAGCACTTCCACCTCTTCGCCGGTCAGCGGGTCTTTCTGCCAAATCTTCGAGGAGGTATTGCCGCCGCCGTAATTGGTGACGCGCTTGTCCGACCCGAGGAGGTTGGAGCGGTAGACGAGGCGCTCGGGCTCGCTCATCGAGGCGGCCTTGGCATCGTCCCAAAGGTTCTCGAGGCGCTTGGGCGCAGTGGACATCGGGGTTCCTCCTCGTCTGGACAGCGTGTGCGCGCGAAATGGGCACGGCGCCTGGTGGTTGTCAATCAGAAACGATCATGTCTAAGCCGTCATGACAGATAATGACCGAATGTGTCAGTTTCCTGATTGACTCGCGCTGCCGTTCTGTTTGAACCTGCGCGACGTCAGGGAGGACACTCGGTGCACGAGACGGAACGCCATCGCGTCATATTGTCGGCAGCGCAATCGCGCCCGGTGGTGACCGTGGCGGAGCTCTGCGAAGTCACGGGATCGTCGGAAGCCACGATCCGCCGCGACATCGCCTCGCTCGACGAACAGGGCAAGCTGCGGCGGGTGCGCGGGGGCGCCGAGGCGTTGAACCCGCCCTCGCAGCGCGGGCTGATCGGCCGGCCCTACTCGGTCAACGAAACGATCAACATTGCGCAAAAGCACGCCATCGCGCGGCTGGCGGCAGAGATGTGCAGCGATGGCGAGCCGATCATCATCAATGGCGGCACGACGACGTTCCAGATGGTGCATCACCTGACGGACAAGCGGATCAGCGTCTTCACCAACAGCTTTTCCATCGCCGAGTTCCTGATCCACCACTCGCGCAATTCGGTGGTGATCCCGGGCGGCACCATCTATCGCGAGCAGAACGTCATCCTCTCGCCCTTCGGGGGCGTGGTGGCGAGCCACTTTTACGCCAAGCGCATGTTCATCGGCTGCCAGGGCATTGGTCCGCACGGGCTGATGGAGGCGGACCCGATGGTGGTGCAATCGGAACTGGCGCTGATCGACCAGGCCGAGGAACTGGTCGTGCTCGCCGACAGCTCGAAGTTTTCCGGCAGATCGAGCCTCATCCTGTGCGGGCTCGAGAGAATTTCCGCTGTCGTCACCGACAGCGGCATACGCGACGAGGACCGGCAGATGCTGGAAACGGCAGGTGTCCGGCTGCTCGTCGCGGACATGACGACCCAGGTCAACCGGCCGGCGTCGGTGGCCTGACAACGGGTTCAATTCAAGGGAGGAACCAACAATGAAACTGCTCAAACTGCTTGCTGCCACGACGGCTGTTGCCGCCATGCTGGCCTCGCCGGCCTTCGCCCAGACGCGCATCGCGCTGGTGGTGAAATCGCTCGGCAACGGCTTTTTCGATGCCGCCAACAAGGGCGCCCAGGAGGCGGCCAAGGAATTGGGTGATGTCGAGGTAATCTACACCGGCCCGACCACGGCGACGGCCGAAGCGCAGATCGAAGTCGTCAACTCGCTGATCGCCCAGCAGGTGGACGCCATCGCCATCTCCGCCAATGACCCCGATGCGCTGGTGCCGGTGCTCAAGCGCGCCATGGACCGCGGCATCAAGGTGATCAGCTGGGATTCGGGCGTGGCGCCGGAAGGCCGCATGCTGCACCTCAACCCATCCGACGTGAACCTGATCGGCGAGACGATCGTCAAGCTCGCGGCGGACTACCTGCCCGAGGGCGGTGACGTGGCGATCCTGTCGGCAGCGTCCACCGCAACCAACCAGAACGCTTGGATCGAAGCGGCCAAGAAGGTGATCCCGGAAAAGTACCCCAACATCAACCTCGTCGCGACCGTCTATGGCGACGATGACTCGGTCAAGTCGACCGAAGAAGCCCGCGGCCTGATCTCCGCTTATCCGGACCTGAAGGCCATCATCGCCCCGACCACGGTCGGCGTCGTGGCTGCAGCCCAGGTGGTGACCGACCAGGACCTGATCGGCAAGATCAACGTCACCGGTCTCGCCCTGCCGTCCGAGTTCAAGCAGTTCATCGACAATGGCGCGTCCCAGGCCGTGGCGCTGTGGAACCCGATCGACTTGGGCTACTCGGCCGTCTACCTGGCCAACGCCCTGGTGGATGGCGAGGAAGCCAAGCCGGGCGCAACCTTCTCCATCGGCAAGGTGGGGGAAGTGACGCTGGACGACACCAACTCGGCCGCCATGGCCGCGCCGTTCCAGTTCGACAAGTCCAATATCGAAGAGTTCTCGAAGATTTATTGATCGTCCGCTCTGTTGCTCCTCCCCCTTCACGGGGGAGCCGGGTGGGGGTGCGGGAGCCCGGATATCGTGGCTCTCGCCCCCCACCCTTGATCCCTCCCCGCAAGGGGGAGGGTGTCGACTGACATTTTCGCGCGAGCGAACGAGACCCTTCTTATGATCGACCCCATCCTCACATTGACCGGCATATCCAAGAGCTTTCCCGGCGTGCGGGCGCTGCATGAGGTGTCGCTGGAGCTTTACGCCGGCGAGGTGACGGCGCTGATCGGAGAGAATGGGGCGGGCAAATCGACGCTGGTGAAGACCATGACGGGCATCTACCAGCCGGACAGCGGAGAAATCCGCATGGGAGGGAAGGTGGTGACGCTGCCGACAGCGCATTCGGCGTCTGATGTCGGCATCACCGCGATCCACCAGGAAACGGTGCTGTTCGATGAATTGAGCGTGGCCGAGAATATCTACCTGGGGCACGCGCCCAAGAACCGCTTCGGCCTGATCGACTGGAAGACGATGCGGCGCGAGGCGCAGGCGACGCTCGACTCGATGGCCGCGGGGATCGACGCGGACATGCCGCTCAAGGAACTGGGCATTGCCAAGAAGCACCTGGTGGCCGTGGCGCGGGCGCTGAGCGTCGATGCGCAGGTGGTGATCATGGACGAGCCGACCGCGGCGCTGAGCCAGAAAGAAATCGAGGAGCTTTACGTGCTGGTCGACCTGCTCAAGCAGGACGGCAAGGCCATCCTCTTCATCTCGCACAAGTTCGACGAGATTTATCGCATCGCCGACCGCTACACCGTGTTTCGCGATGGCGAAATGGTGGGCAAGGGGTTCATCAAGCAGACGCCGCAAAGCGAGATCGTCAAGCTCATGGTGGGCCGTTCGGTGGACCAGATTTTTCCACCGCGCCACGCCATGGTCGGCGAACGTGTGCTCGACGTCAGTGGATTGAGCCACCCCACCGAGTTCCGCGACGTGTCCTTTTCCGTGCGGCGCGGCGAAATCCTGGGGTTCTATGGCCTTGTGGGGGCAGGGCGCTCCGAGGTGATGCAGGCCGTGTTTGGCCTGACGCGGCCCTCGGCAGGCACCATGACGCTGGCCGGAAGACCCCTCTCGCCGCGCTCGCCGGCGGATGCTGTCGAGGCAGGGATCGTCTACGTGCCCGAGGAGCGGGGCAAGCAGGGTGTCATCACCGGAGAGCCGATTGTCGTCAACGTGTCGCTGCCGAGCCTGAAGCGCACCAGCCGGAGCGGCTTCCTGCGCATGGCCGAAGAATTCAGGCTGGCGCGGACTTTTACCGAGCGGCTGGACCTGCGCGCCTCCTCGCTCAGCCAGAACGTCTCGACACTGTCGGGCGGCAACCAGCAGAAGGTAGTGATCGCCAAATGGCTGGCGACGGACCCCAAGGTGATCATTCTCGATGAACCGACCAAGGGCATCGATATCGGCTCGAAAGCGGCGGTGCACGAATTCATGGCCGAGCTCGTGGCGCAGGGACTGAGCGTGATCATGGTGTCCTCCGAGCTGCCAGAAATTCTCGGGATGAGCGACCGGATCGTGGTGATGCGCGAGGGGCTGGTGGTCGAGACGCTGGACAATGTGGATCTGGCGCCCGAGACGCTGGTGCGGCTGGCGGCGGGCATTGCCGAGGAGCGCGCGGCGTGAACCGGCTCCTGAAAAACCGCGAGTTCTGGCTGGCGCTGGCGATCCTGGCGGTGATCGTGCTGGTGACCTTCCGCTTCCCGCGCTTTGCGCAGGCAA
The DNA here is from genome assembly GCF_014837245.1 of Devosia oryzisoli. Lineage (GTDB taxonomy): Bacteria > Pseudomonadota > Alphaproteobacteria > Rhizobiales > Devosiaceae > Devosia > Devosia oryzisoli. The sequence goes on along the minus strand of NZ_JACYFU010000002.1, from coordinate 261,342 downwards.
GCAATCTGCTCACCATCTTCAACGACACCTCGATCCTGATGATGCTGGCGCTGGGGCAGATGGTGGTGATCCTGACCCGCTCCATCGACCTCTCGATGGCGGCCAACCTGGCGCTGACCGGCATGCTGGTGGCCATGGTCAATGCGGCGTTCCCGTGGCTTCCGATCCCCGTGCTGATCGCGGGATGCATCCTCGTTGGCGGATTTCTGGGCGCTTTCAACGGAGTGCTGGTGTGGAAGCTGGGCATTCCGCCCATCGTCGTGACACTGGGCACGCTGACCATTTTCCGCGGGCTGGTGTTCGTGGTGTCGGGCGGCGCCTGGGTCAATGCCGACCAGATGAGCCAGGATTTCATCCAGCTCCAGCGCGGCGCGTTCCTCGGCTTGCCGATCCTCTCCTGGTTCGCGATCGTGGTGGCGGGTCTCATGTCCGTGCTGATGACGCGCACGCCGCTGGGGCGGGCTTTCTACGCCATCGGCGTCAATCCGACGGCGTCGGTCTATACGGGCATCGACGTGGGGCGCACCAAGTTCCTGGCTTTCGTGCTGTCCGGCGCCATTTCGGGGCTCTGCGGCTATCTCTGGATTTCGCGCTATGTGATCGCGTCGGTGGAAGTGGCGGGCGGCTATGAGCTGACCATTGTGGCGGCCTGCGTCATCGGCGGCGTCTCGATTGCCGGGGGCATTGGCACGGTCGCCGGGGCGCTGCTGGGTGCCATCTTCCTCGGGGTCGTCAACAATGCGCTGCCGGTGATCGGCGTGTCGCCGTTCTGGCAGATGGCGATTTCAGGGGCGGCGATTTTGCTAGCGGTCGTGCTCAATGCGCGCGGGGAGAAAAGCAAAGGCCGGGTGATTTTGCGCTCGGCGGAGGGGGTGGCGTGATGGTGCATCGTGGCCAACCGTCCCCCCACCCGGCCTCCCCCGCAAGGGGGGAGGAGCCGCATCCAGTTTTTGGCTCGGTTTCGTCCCATGCACCAACTCGGGTCCATCGCCCTCGCGGGGAGGAATGCAAAGGTCGGCGCCAAGATCGGATAAAGTCATGACCGAGACATCGCTTCATCGCCGGCTGCCGGACCGGCTCGACAATCCGCTGAAATCCGGGCTCCTGAGCTGGGAAATGCTGCTGGTGCTGGTGGCGGTGGCGATCTTTGTCGCCAACAGCTTCGCCTCGCCCTATTTTCTCAATGCCTGGAGCCTTTCGGACCTCACCTTCAACTTCACCGAGAAGGCGCTGATTGCGCTGGCCATGGCGCTGCTGATCATTGCCGGCGAGATCGACCTTTCGGTGGCGTCCATCATTGCGCTGGCCTCGACGCTGATGGGGCTGGCGCTACAATTTGGAGCCGACACGCCGGTGCTGGTCGCCATCGGGGTGGGGGTGGGCATTGCCTGCGGGGCGTTTAACGGGTTCCTGGTGACGGGTCTGAAACTGCCGTCGATCGTCGTTACCATCGGCACGATGAGCCTGTTCCGCGGCATCGCCTTCATCATCCTCGGGGACCAGAGCTACAAGGGCTATCCCGCCAGCTTTGCCTGGTTCGGGCAGGGCTATGTGTGGTGGGTGATCTCGTTCGAGCTGGTGCTGTTCGCCATCTTTGCGGTGATCTACTGGGTGCTGCTGCACCGCACCAATTTCGGGCGGCGGGTGTTCGCCATCGGCAACAATCCTGTCGCGGCGCAGTTTTCCGGCGTGCGCGTCGATCGCATCAAGTTCGTGCTGTTTTGCCTGACGGGGCTGATGAGCGGCGTTGCTGCCGTGCTGCTGACGGCTCGGCTCGGCTCGACGCGGCCGTCAATCGCGCAAGGATTCGAGCTCGACGCCATCACCATGGTGGTGCTGGGCGGGGTGTCGATCCTGGGCGGGGCAGGCTCGATCCTGGGGGTGGTGCTGGCGGCGCTGATCATCGGGCTCGTGACCTTCGGGCTAGGGCTCCTGAACGTGCCGGGCATCGTCATGTCGATCTTTACCGGCGCGCTGCTGATCGTGGTGATCGCGCTGCCGATCCTGTGGACAATGATGAGGGAGCGCCGCGCATGATCGAGGATGCCGGATACGAAAAACACGCCTTCAAGATGCGGCTCAACCCGGGCATGGCGGAGGAATACAAGAAGCGCCACGACGCGATTTTTCCCGAGCTCGTGGACCTGCTGCATGAGGCCGGGGTGAAGGACTATTCGATCCATCTCGACGAGGAGACGAACACGCTGTTCGGCGTGCTGTGGCGGCGGGTGGATCACACGATGGATAAGCTGCCCTCGACCGCGGTGATGCAGCGCTGGTGGGCGCATATGGCCGACATCATGGCGACCAATGAGAAGAACGAGCCGCTATCGGTGGATTTGCGGCCGATGTTCTGGATGAAGTGAGGGTGGCGGGATTGCTGTTGCGCGGCCAGCGGCTACGGATGCAATCCCCCCCTCACCCGTCCCCCCGGGGGAGAGGAATAAGAATGGCGCAGCTAGACTTCGTTGCGCCAGCTGTATTGCGGCGAGTAGTCGAGCATGCGCTTGGCTTTCTCGATGGAGAGCAGCGTGCCGTTGGTGGTGATGTGGCCCTTCTGCTCGACGCCGGGGAAGACTTCGGCAAGCAGGGACATGTTGGAGCGGCTCATCACCGTGTCGGCGTTGGCGATGATGAAAGCCTCGAAGCCCTTGAAGTCGGCTTCGATGGAGCGGCGCACGGCCTGGGCGCCGTCGCGCGCGTCGATATAGCCCCAGAGGTTCCACTTGCGCTGCATCGGGTCGTTGTTGAAATCGGGAAAGCGCTTGTAGTCCTCGGGGTACATGACGTTGGAGAAGCGGAGGCCGATCATGCGCAGCTCCGGGTCCCAGCGGCAGAACTGGGCGGCCATGGTCTCATCGAGCAGCTTGCCCAGCGAATAGGCGCTTTCGGGGCGCGGGAAATATTCTTCATCGACGGGCGCGTAGGGCGGCGGATTGTCGAAGGGCAGGCCCAGCACGGTTTCGCTCGAGGCGAAGACGACGTTCTTGATGCCCGCCAGGCGGCAGGCCTCGAAGACGTTGTAGCTGGTGGGGACGTTGTTGGCGAAGGTCCTGGGATTGGCGGCGATGCCCGGAGCGGGAATGGCAGCAAGGTGGACCACGGCGTCGAAGGGTCCCTTGCGCTCGTCGACGCCGCCCAGAATGGCCGAGGCGACTTCGCCGAAATTGGTGAGATCGACCCGGACGGTGGGGCAGGTGGGCTCGGGCAGGGGGCTCTGGTCGACGTTGAGGACGTCGTAGCCGTGGGCAACGAGGTCCTTGAGCACCGCGCGCCCGAGCTTGCCGCTACCGCCTGTCACCAAAACCTTCGCCATCACCAACCTCCTCTAAACGATTGCAGAATTCTTCTTGCTGGTGGGCCGAGTCTAGCGGGGAAGGCGGCTCCTGCCAATGCGGCGGCGCGGCTCTCAAGATGAACGGCAGGTGAACCCACCCATAAGCGTGGGTTCAAGCGCGGCCGCCCACTGTATCACCCGCCACGACAGTTCAGGGGGGATGCCCAAATGACCAAATCTCAGGAAAAGATCCTCGTTGCGGCCCTCTGTGGGCTCGTCATCACCGCCGCCGCAGGCTTTGCCGTGCAGCCGGCGCGGGCGGCGGGATATTCGGTGGATGCCATGGCGCGCGTCAGCAACGTGGCCCACTGGGATGTGCTCAACGTGCGCAAGTGGCCGGCGAGCTATTCGCGCAAGGTGGGTGCCTTTGCACCCGGCACGCCCGTCTGGGTGGAGCGCTGCATCGAGGCGGAGCGGGGCTCGGACTGGTGTCTCGTCGCGCGGCAGCACACGCGCGGCTGGGTCAATGCCCGCTTCCTGACGCCGATGAGCGACTGGGACCTCTAGCCACCCCGCTCTGTTGACTTTCCACCGCTGCGCTGGTCGTGATGGCACCGGTTTTGTGCGCGTGGAGGGCGGGGAATGGATGCCAATCCCATTCTGGCCGAGGTGGTCCGGGGCAATTGGGTGGAGAATCGCCACCGCGGAGCGTTCATCGTCGTCGATGCCGATGGCGGGGTGATCGCGGCGGCCGGCGACGTGGAGCGGCCGGTGTTTCCCCGCTCGGCCATAAAGTCCATGCAGGCGCTGGCGATTTTCGACCGCCATGCCAGCGAACGCTTCCACCACACACAAGAGGAACTGGCCCTGGCCTGCGCCTCGCACCACGGCGAGGACGCGCATGTCGCTGGGGTGAGCCAGCTACTGGCGCGGCTGGGGCTTTCGGAACGCGATCTCGAATGCGGGGCGCACATGCCGACCAACGCCAAGGCGCGCGCGGCGCTGCGGGCGCGGGGCGCCGAACCGTCACCGCTCCACAACAACTGCTCGGGCAAGCATTCAGGCATGCTGAGCGTGGCGCTGGCGATGGGCGTGCCGACGGCGGGCTATGTCGAACGCGAGCATGACGTGCAACGCGCCGTGCGGGCTGCGGTGGAAGCGGTGATCGGCGAAGAACTGAGGGAGGATCGTTGCGGCACCGATGGCTGCTCCATCCCGACCTGGGCGGCGCCTCTGCGCGCCTTTGCGCGGGGCTTTGCCCGCATGGCTACGGGGCAGGGGCTCGACAGGACGCATGCCGCGGGCGCTGCGGCACTGTTCGACGCGGCAACGAGCCACCCGCACCTCGTGGCCGGGACGGGGCATATCGATACGCTCGTGATGGAGGCGTTCGAGGGCCGCGTGATGCAGAAGGGCGGGGCCGAGGGCGTGCAGTGCGGCGCCATCCGCGACAAGGGCTGGGGCTATGCCCTCAAATGCGACGACGGCAACATGGCCGCGAGCCAGGCCATGGTGGCCGCCCTGCTGCTGGCTCACGCCGGCCCCGATGCGCGGCAGCGCGCCGTATTGGAGCAGTTCGCGCGCCAGCCGCTCAAGAATGTGCGGGGTACCGTCGTCGGGGAGATGCGCGCAATATCAACATGAGCTAGGAACCCCGGACGGCGTTGCGCATTTACGCCCTTCGGTGAACTGGACAGCTTGATGCCGCATACCCCGAGACGTTGGGCCCTCCGCGAACAGACGACGACGTTGCACGACGCTGTCGACGACGCGGTCGGGTCGTTTTCTACGCTGTGCGAATATGGCCGGTACCTCAGGCACATGACCGCCTTCCGGCTGCCTGTGGAGCGCAGTCTGCGGGACGCGGCCTGGCCGGACGCCTTCGCGGACTGGCGCCCGACGGTCATCGCCGGGAGCATCGAACAGGATCTGGCGGATCTTGGCCTCGACATGCCTCCGCTCGAAGCGCTGGAGGGGCCGCGCGATACGGATGAACTGATGGGCGTCAGCTACGTGCTGCAGGGATCGAGCCTGGGGGCGCAGGTGCTGCTCAAGCGGGCCGAGGCTCTGGGTCTCTCCTCTGATTTCGGAGCGCGGCACCTGGCGGCACAGGCCAATGGCGCAGCGCGGTGGCGGCGCTATCTCGATCTTCTCGAAAGCGCAGAGGGTCTGGACATGGACCGGGTGGTTCAGGCCAGCTCCGCCACGTTCCAGCAGGCCAAAAGCGCCTTTGCCGGCGACGTCGTCCCCGCATGAACCCGTCCCAACCGGTCGACCTGACCAATTGCGATCGCGAACCGATCCATATCCCGGGCAGCATCCAGCCGCACGGGGCCCTGTTAGCGACGGACGTGACGGTGACAACCGTGCTGCGCCACTCGGCCAATGCGCCCGACATGCTGGGCCTTCCGGCCGACCCCAACGGCATGACGCTGGAGGCCGTGCTGGGCGGCGAGTTGACCCATACCTTGCGCAACGCCCTGGCCACGGCCGGTGACGCCGGGCGGCCGGCGCTGATGATCGGGCAAAAGCTCGCCAATGGGGCGACGGCGGACATTGCCATTCACCGCTACCTCTCCGACGTCATCATCGAGTTCGAGATCCACGCAGGCGATCATCCGGACCAGCCGCTGCAATTGGCGCGCACGATGATCGGCCGGGTGTCCAGCATCAACGAAATCCTGCCGCTGGCCCGCCAGACGGCGCGGCTGGTGCGCGGTCTGCTCGGTTACGACCGGGTCATGATCTACCAGTTCGAAGCCGATGGCTCGGGCAAGGTGATCAGCGAGGCCAAGCGCCCGGACCTCGAGAGTTTTCTTGGCCAGTATTTTCCAGCCACGGACATCCCCAGGCAGGCGCGGGCGCTCTACCTCAAGAACACCATCCGGGTCATTTCGGACTCGCGCTTTAGTCCGGTGCCGCTGGTGCCGCAGTTCGATGCCTCGGGCGAGCCGCTGGACCTGTCCTACGCGCATCTGCGCAGCGTTTCCCCGATCCACTGCGAATATCTGCGCAATATGGGCGTGGGGGCGTCGATGTCGGTGTCGATCATCGTCGACGGCGAGTTGTGGGGCATGATCGCCTGCCACAATTATTCACCCAAGGTGCTACCGATGGCGCTGCGGGTGGCGACCGAGATGTTCGGTGATTTCCTGTCGCTGCATCTGGGCACGCTGCGGCAGAAGTTGCGTCTCGACACGGCGGCGCGGGCGCGGGCCTATCTCGATCGCATCCAGCAGATGGCCACCGGGCGCGACGTAGCCGATCTTCTGGTGGAGCAGGTGCAGGAGATGGGAGACGTCCTGCGCAATGACGGGTTCGGGCTTTATCTCGACGGCGTGTGGACGGGCTTTGGCAGCACGCCGCCGCTCGATGCCATCCCGGACCTCGCCCGGTTCGTCGGCAGCGTGGCGGATAATCGAGTGTGGGCGACCCACGCGGTCGCCAGCCGGTTTGCTCCGGCCGAGGACTATTACGGGGACGCTGCTGGACTTCTGGCGATACCGCTCTCGCAACTGCCGCGCGACTACATCTTCTTTTTTCGCAAGGAGATGCTGCAGACGCTGAACTGGGCGGGCAATCCGGAGAAATCCTACGAAACCGGACCGATGGGGGATCGGCTGACGCCGCGCAAGAGCTTTGCGATCTGGAAGGAGACGGTGCATCGCCAGGCCGAACCCTGGTCCGAGAGCGAGCGGGAAATCGCCGAGGCGATGCGCTCGTCCATTGTTGAGGTGCTCCTGCGCCACAGCGAGCTGATGGCCGATGAGCGCGCCAAATCCGACGTGCGCCAGCGCATGCTCAACGAGGAGCTGAACCATCGGGTCAAGAACATCCTCGCGGTGATCAAGTCGCTGGTGGGGCAGCCCGTGCAGGAGGGCAAGAGCCTGCAGGACTATGTCGATTCGCTCAGGGGCCGCATCCAGGCACTGGCGCTGGCGCATGACCAAGTGATCCGCGGCGATGGCGGCGGACGATTGGCCGATCTGCTGCAGGCGGAATTGAGCCCCTATCGCACCAGCAGTAATGTGGCGGACATTGTCGGCCCCGATGTCTGGCTCGACGCACGGGCGTTTTCGGTGATGGCGCTGGTGTCGCACGAATTGGCGACGAATGCGGCCAAATATGGCGCCCTTTCGGTGGCAGGTGGGCGTCTCTCGATCAACTGGGACCTGGCTGAAAATGGCGACTGCCATCTCAAGTGGCAGGAATTCGATGGCCCTCCGGTGCGTCCGCCCACCCGGCAGGGTTTTGGCACCGCGCTGCTCGATCGCAGCCTGCCGTACGAGCTCAACGGCACCAGCGACATCACCTATGCGCCCGATGGCCTGCGGGCCGAGTTCTGTCTGCCGGCGCGGAACCTGCGGGGCGGCGGGACGGTGGTGAAGGTTCACGTCGTGGACGCGCAGGCCCCCAAGGCGCAGCGCGATGCCTTGCCGGCCGACCTGCATATCCTTCTTCTCGAAGACCAGATGCTGATCGCCATGGACGTGGAAACCATGCTCGCCGACCGGGGTTTCGAGGCGATCAGCACGACCAATGCGGCCGACCAGGCGCTGCGGCTGCTGGACACGCGCCGGCCCGACATTGCGATGCTCGACGTCAACCTGGGCGTCGGGACCTCGGTGCCGGTGGCTGAAAAGCTGACCGCGCTGGGCGTGCCGTTCGTGTTCGCGACCGGCTATGGCGAAGGCGGCGCCATCCCCGAGCACCTCTCGCAAGTGCCCGTGGTGCGCAAGCCCTATCAGATCGGCTCGCTGATGGCAGCGCTGGCGAGGGCCTATCGCGAAGCTAGCGGAAGCTGAGCTGCGGGTAGCGGTCGGCGGCGGCGGCGAGATCGGGTTCGGCGACCTGCGTCCAGCGCATGCCGGCAATGGCGTGCTCGGTGGCGTCGAGCTGGTTGCCGGTGATGGTCACCGCGCCTGCGCCTTCGGCCACGCTGACGCCGATGCCGATGCGGCTGTTGGTGACCACATTGCCGCTGATGGCGACGTTGCGCAGATACGGTCCCCAACCGGCGCCGATGGCGATGCCCGGAACGCCGTCGACGACATTGCCGGCGATCGCGGCATCGGCTTCGGCGAAGATGCCGAAGGGGCGGGTGTCGGGATTGACCGCAGAGGACGGGGCAATGGTGCGCACGATATTGCCCGAGCACACGGCCATGTGGCCCTCGGCGTCGAGATTGGTCATGGAAATCCCGCCAGCCGCGCCGTCGACGACGTTGTTGGCGATGATGGAGCCGGAAAAACCGAACTCGGAAAAGATGGCCACTTCGCCCGAGGCGAGGCACTGATTGCCGCTGACCTGCGCGTTGCGCGTGGCGTTGAGCCGGATGGCGGAGAAGGCGCAACCGGAAATGGCGTTGTCGCCGACGATGACGTTGTCGGCGCGGAAGACGTTGATGCCGTTGCCGTTCTGGCCGTTGCCGCCGTCGCGCCAGTCGATCTCGGAGATGACGTTGCCGCGCACGATGGAATTGTCGGCGCCGCTTTCGGAGCGCCAGATGCGGATGCCCGCATTGCCGCAGCGGGCGATGCGGTTGCCGGTGATGAAGAGGCCGGTGCTGTCCATGGCGTGGATGGCGGCATCGCCATGGCCGGAGAAGTCGCAGCCATCAATGATGGCGGCGCTGGCCGAAAGTTGGAGCGCCATGCCGGGGCTGTCGCGGAAGAGGCAGCTGGTGAGGGTGACGCCGCTGCTGCGCTCGATCGCCAGCAGAGCATCGCTGCCGCTGTCGCCGACAAAGCCGATGTCGCGCAGGGTGAGGTTTGACACGCTCGAAATGGCGCCGATGGCCGCGCCCTGGGCGACAAGCCATGTCGCGCCGGGAATGCCCTCGATCGTCATGCTGGAGGGGAGGCGAAGGCCGGAGACGCGAAAGCGGCCCGGCGGCAGGAGGAGGCGTCCCGCCGGGGCCGCGGCGTCAATGGCGGCCTGGAGCGCGCCGGTCTGGTCAGCCGTGGAGGCAGGGTCGAACTCCTGCGCCAGGGTGAGGCCAGGGACAAGGGCGGCGGCTGCGACCGCGAGGCCACCCAGAGTGACCGCGCGACGGGTGAGACGGGGACTTTTCATGACAACATACTGCCCGAATGGCGGCGCGAAGCGAGGCAATCCGGGGGCGGTGGTGAACGAACACTGTCGGTGCTTGCTTGTCCCACTTGGCTCCTGCTGGCTATAACGGGCGCGACTCCATGTGGGACAAGGCGGTTCGGATGCTCGTTGACGGCAAGATTTTTCTGGGAGTGAGCGACCGCCCGGAATACCTCAACCTCAAATATGGCAATCGCCATGGCCTCGTCACCGGCGCCACCGGCACGGGCAAGACGGTGAGCCTGCAGGTGCTGGCCGAAGGGTTTTCGGCGGCCGGGGTGCCGGTGTTCGCCGCCGATATCAAGGGGGATTTGTCCGGCATCTCGCGCATGGGGCAGGCGCAGGCCTGGCAGACCAAGCGCGCCGAGGAGATCGGCTTTTCCGAGTTCGCCGATGACGTCTTTCCGGTGATCTTCTGGGATCTGTTCGGCAAGCAGGGGCACCCGGTGCGCACCACCATCTCCGAGATGGGGCCGGTGCTGCTGGCGCGCATCCTCGACCTCAACGACACGCAGGAGGGTGTGCTCAACATCGCGTTCCGCCTGGCCGATGACGAAGGCCTGCTGCTGCTCGACCTCAAGGACCTGCGGGCACTTCTGACGGAGGTGCAGGAGCGGGCGCGGGAGATTTCCGGGCGCTATGGCAATGTGACGACGGCATCCATCGGCGCCATTCAGCGCGCGCTGCTGGTGCTGGAGGAGCAGGGGGCGGACAATTTCTTCGGCGAGCGGGCGCTCAGCGTCGCCGACCTCATGCGCACCGATACGGACGGGCGCGGCTTCGTCTCGATCCTGGCCGCTGACCAGTTGATGCAGGCGCCGCGGCTCTACGCCACGTTCCTGCTCTGGCTGCTCTCGGAACTGTTCGAGGAACTGCCCGAGGTGGGAGACCTCGACAAGCCCAGGCTCGTCTTCTTCTTCGACGAGGCGCACCTGCTGTTCGACGACGCCCCCAAGGCGCTGGTCGACAAGGTGGAGCAGGTGGTCAAGCTGATCCGGTCCAAGGGCGTCGGCGTCTATTTCGTCACGCAGAACCCCGTCGACATTCCCGAAAGCGTGCTGGCGCAGCTCGCCAACCGGGTGCAGCACGCCCTGCGCGCCTATACGCCGCGCGAGCAGAAGGCGGTGAAGGTGGCGGCCGAGACGTTCCGGCCCAACCCGGCCTTTTCGACGGAAGACGCGATCACCCAGCTTGGCATCGGCGAGGCGCTGGTCTCCGTGCTGGAGGACAAGGGCGTCCCCTCCATGGTGGGGCGCACGATGATTCGGCCCCCTTCGGCGCAAGTGGGACCGATCTCGCCGGCCGAACGCGACGCGATCATGGCAAACTCACCGGTCGGGGGGCTTTATGACAGTGTGACGGATCGAGAGTCGGCGTTCGAAATCCTGCAGCGGCGGGCGCGGGACAAGCAGCTGGACGCCGAGCGGGCCCAGTACGAAGACCAGCGCCAGCGCGAGGCGGACGAACTGGCGCGGGATCGGGAGAGACTGGAGCGCGCCAATACTCCGCGCCGCAGCACGCGCCAGAGCCCGACCGAGGCCGCCATGACCTCGCTGGCGCGCAGCGTCGCCAATACGCTCGGGCGCGAAATCGTCCGGGGCATTCTCGGCGGATTGAGGCGGCGCTGAGATGGCCAGCCCAACGATCGGCATCCTGACATCGGACCGCGGGCCGGGAGACCCGGAGCGCGCCAGCCTCATGGGCGAGGCGGGGCGTCTTCTTGCGCGCAAAGGGGTCGAGATGGTGTGCCTCGCGGAACAGGGCGTCGTGCCAGTGCCGCTGATTTCGGCGGCACGCACGGCAGGCGGTACGGTGACGGTGCTGGCGGACGCCAGCATCGTGCTGCCCGCGGCGCTGGCGGCCGTGCCCATTTCGGTGGTGCCGGACCGCGCCGAGCGCATGGCGCAACTGGCCAAGGTCGATGTGCTTGTCGGACTGCCCGGATCGCTGGCTTCTGCCACGGCCCTGTTTGGGGCGTGGGCAGCGGGGCAGGGCGTGCCGGTGGTGATGCTCAACCGGCACCGGGCCTTCGAAGCGATGCGCGGGTTTGCCGCCGACGTCTTGGCGCACAGCGTTTCGGGCCACGACCGCAAGGTGCAGTTCGCCGACAGCGTCGACGATCTCTGGAACAAGATCAGCTGGCTGCTGGCGCAGCGCAAATAGCGTTAGTGAAGGGGCTCGGCTTCGCGCTGGCGACGGTCGGGGAAGAGCGGCACGACATTGTCGGTGCTGCGGCGCGCCGGGCGAATGTCGGGCTGCCGGAACGGCACGCGATCGCGGCGCTCGGGACCGCGATAGCCGGAGCCCAAAAGGCCAACGACGCTGCGGTGCAGGAGCCGGGCCTGGACGCGCTGCAGCAGGTGACGCGGCGACATCGGCTTGACGAGGACCTCATCGATGCCGGCGCTGATGGTCTGTTCGCGCATCGGAGGCGTGATGGCGCGGGTGAGGCCGATGACGGGCAGATCGCGCGAGACCAGAGAGGGGTTGAGGCGGATCGCTTCAACGATCTCGTAGGCGGGACGATCTTCGCGGTCGAAATCGATGACCAGCATGTCGAGCGGCGCGATGCCCATATAGGAGACCAGCTCCCGCTCGCCCTCGAAGGGCCGGACGCGCAGGCGCGTATCCCCGGCCAGGACCATGGTCAGCAACGCACTGAGGGCCGGATTGCCAGCCAGGATGGCGACGGTCTTGCCTGTCACGAACGCTCCTTAAAGAGTTAAGGGTTCGTTAACACGGGCGGGTGACCGGTTGAAGGGACGAGTGCGGCTTATCCCTACACAATGCCGCTCAAGGTAAACGCGGCAAAAGAAATGGCGGCCGATCGGACCGGTCGCCATTTTGCAGGACTGCGCGGAAGAGCGTTCGCGGGCGCTTCCTCGACCATCTTATCGACGGGCTCGGTCGCCTAACCGTCGAGGCCGGCAGACTTGATGGCGAAGGCATAGCACATGGCCGTTTCCTTGAGCCGGTCGAAGCGGCCCGATGCGCCGCCGTGGCCCGCACCCATATTGGTGCGCAGGTAGAGCGGCGCCTCGCCCAGCCCGGTGGCGCGCAGCCGCGCAACCCATTTGGCCGGCTCCCAATAGGTGACGCGCGGATCGGTGAGGCCGGCAAGGGCGAAGATCGGCGGGTAGGCCTGGGCGCTGACCTGCTCGTAGGGGGCATAGGCGGCAATGCGCCGATAGTCCTCGATCGAGGTGATGGGATTGCCCCATTCGGGCCACTCGGGCGGGGTGAGGGGGAGCGTGTCGTCCAGCATGGTGTTGAGCACGTCCACGAACGGCACCTGCGCCACGATGCCGGCCCAGAGCTCGGGCCGCATATTGGCGATGGCGCCCATCAGCATGCCGCCCGCCGATCCGCCCTGCGCGACGATCTGGCCCTTGGCGGTATAGCCCTTCTCGATCAGCATTTCGGCGGCGGCGATGAAATCGGTGAAGGTGTTGGTCTTGTGCTCGCGCCGGCCGAGCCGATACCAGCGATAGCCCTTTTCCATGCCGCCCCGGACGTGGGCGATGGCATAGACGAAGCCGCGATCGACCAGCGACAGGACGGAGACGGAAAACGCCGCCGGCATGCTCATGCCATAGGCGCCATAGCCGTAGAGCAGGGTCGGATTGGACCCATCGAGGACGAGGCCCTTGCGATAGAGAAGCGTCACCGGGACCTCTTCTCCGTCAGGCGCGCGGGCGAACAGCCGCCGCGTCTCGTAGTCGTCAGGATCGTGGCCGGAGGGCACTTCCTGCGTCTTGAGGAGGGTACGCTCCCCGGTTTCGAGATCGACGTCGAAGGTCTGCTGCGGCGTGGTGGGGGAGGAATAGGTGAGGCGGAAGACGGAGGTGTCGAATTCGTAGCCGACCGACATGCCGAGCGAATAGGCATCTTCCTCGAAATGGACAGTCTCTTCCCGATCGGTGCGCAGGTCGCGCACCACGATGCGCGGCAGGCCGTTGAAGCGCTCGAGGCGCAGCATGTGGTTGGACAGGACGATGAGGTCGAGGATCAGCACGCCCTGCCGATGGGGCACGAGGTCGACCCAGTTTTCCGAACCCGGATCGTCTGCCGGGGCGGTGACGATCTTGAAGTCTTCGGCGCCATCGGCGTTGGTGCGGATGAAGAGCGTGCCGCTGCGTTCGTCGATCTCGTATTCACGATCCGTCTGGCGCGGGGAGACGCAGCGCGGCTGGCCGCCCGTCGCCGCGTCGATCAGCCAGACCTCGCTGGTCTGGTGGTCATGCGCGTCGATGACGATGAACTTGTCCGAAAGGGTCTTGCCGACGCTGACGAAGAAGCCCGGATCACGTTCTTCGTAGATCACCGGATCATCGGCCTGGGCGGTGCCGATGTCGTGGCGCCGGATGCGCCAGGGGCGGTGGTTGTCGTCGTATTCGGTGTAGTAGATGGCCCGGCTGTCGTTGGACCAGACATAGCCTCCGGCGGTGCCGCGGATGATCTCCTCGCTGTCGATGCCGGTGTCGAGATCGCGCACGACGATGTCGTAATATTCCGAGCCGGCCCGGTCGGCCGCCCAGGCGAGGTAGCGGTGGGTGTCGTCGTGGCTGGCCCCGGCAAAGCCGAAATAGCCCTCGCCCGCTTCCTTGTTGCAATCGAGCAGCACGGTTTCGGCACCGCCTGCGCGCGGCGTGCGCACGACCAGCGGGTATTGCTGGCCTTCGATCATGCGCGAATTATAGGCGAAGGGGCCGTGGGGCGAGGCGACGCCGCTGTCGTCTTCCTTGATGCGCCCGCGAATCTCGCGATAGATCCGATCCTGCAAATCCGCCGTCGGTTTGCCGAAATGGTCTTCGTAGTAGGCGTTCTCGGCTTCGAGATAGGCGCGAATTTCTTCGTCCAGCACCTCGGGCTTCTGCATCACCTCCTGCCAGTTGTCGGCGCGGAGCCACGCCCATGGGTCCTCACGGACAATGCCATGATGGCTCGATGAATGGGCGATGCGCTTGGCGAGGGGTGGCTGGACCATGGTCTTTCCGGACGATTTGAGCTGAAGTGGTCGAGGCGGGTGCACAGCACATAGGCCCCCGGCGTGGGGAAAGCCAGACCGGGGGGCAGCAGCGGAAACCTTTGGACGGATCGCCACACGCGGCCGATTACGCTTGTCGTGCAATCCCCAATGGTTAAGGTCGCACCGCAGTAATGCCGAGGAATCGTTCGACGCGCCGGGGGTAATGGATTTGGGGTTGAGCCTGGACACGAGCCTGTTGCTGGTCGCGCTGGTGCCCTTTCTCGCCGCCTTCGTCGCGCCCTTCGTGCACCGCTTCATCCGGCCCGTAAGTGGCTGGATTCTGGCGCTCGTGCCGGGGGGAATCTTTCTTTATCTGCTCGGCTTCGTTGAGCCGATCGTTTCGGGCGGGACGATCAGTGCTGGCCTCGACTGGATCCCCTCCTACGACATTCGCCTGAGCTTTTTCGTCGACGGGCTGAGCCTGCTGTTCGCGCTCACCATCTCCGGCATCGGCGCGCTGGTCGTGCTCTATTCGGGGGCGTACCTGAAGGGGCATCCGCATCAGGGGCGGTTCTTCGGGTTCATCCTCGCCTTCATGGGCGCCATGCTGGGACTGGTGCTGTCGGACAGTCTCCTCGCGCTGTTCACCTTCTGGGAACTGACCTCGATCACCTCGTTCCTGCTGATCGGGTTCGACCATGGGCGGCAGGCGGCGCGGCGCGGCGCCATCCAGGCGCTGGTCATCACCAATATCGGCGGCATGTTCCTCCTGGCCGGCGGCATCCTCATCCATCAGATCGCCGGAAGCTGGGACCTGAGCGCGGTGCGGGGCATGGGCGAGGTGCTGCGCGGCTCGGGCCTCTATGGGGCGGTGCTGGTCTGCATCCTGGGGGGCGCGTTCACCAAGTCGGCGCAGTTTCCGCTGCATTTCTGGCTGCCCAACGCCATGGAGGCGCCGACGCCGGTTTCGGCATTCCTTCATTCGGCCACCATGGTGCAGGCGGGCGTGTATCTGCTGGCGCGCATGTCGCCGTCGCTGGGCGGCACCGAGGCCTGGACGCTGACGCTCACCATCATCGGCGGGGTGACGCTGCTCTGGGGCGCGCTGGGCTCGCTGCGGCAGACCGACCTCAAGCAGATCCTGGCGCAGTCGACCATCGCGTCGCTGGGCCTTCTCGTGCTGCTGATCGGGCTCGGCACCGAAGCCTCGATCGCCGCCATGGCGGTCTATTTCCTGGCCCATGCGCTCTACAAGGCCGGCCTCTTCATGGTCGCCGGGGCGGTGGACCACGAAACGGGCACGCGCGATATCACCACGCTACGGGGGTTGGCCGACAAGATGCCGGTGACCTTTATCGGCGCGGGGCTGGCGGCGCTGTCGATGATCGGCCTGCCGCTGACCATAGGGTACTTTGCCAAGGAAGAGATGTATCTGGGGCTCATCGGTGGCCAGTGGGAGACCGCGCTGGCGCTGATCGTGCTGGTGCTGGGCAATGCCCTGCTCGCCGGTGTTGCCCTGCTGGTGCTGATCCGGCCGTTCCTGGGGGATTTGGCGCCGACGCCCAAGCCGCCACACGAGGCGCCGATCGCCATGCTGGCCGGGCCGATCCTGCTCGGCGCCGGGGGTATCGTCGCAGGGCTGCTGCCCGACTGGGTGGGGCACGACGTGCTGGTGCCGGCCGCCTCGGCCGTGCTGGGCGAGACGGTCAAGAGCCATCTGTCGCTCGCCATCGACCTCACCAGCCCGCTGCTCTGGCTCTCGGCACTGACCTGGGCGCTGGGCATTCTGTTCTACCGGCAGGCCGACACGATGCGCACGCTGCTGCGGCGCTTCGAGCAGGGCCTTGGCTGGACGGCCGACACGGTGTTCGATGCGGTGATGTTCGGCCTCATCCGTTTTGCCGGGGCGGTGACGCGCTTCTTCCACCACGGCCAGCTCGAATTCTACCTGACCGTGGTTTTTGCCGGCCTGGCGCTGGCGGTGTTCGGCCCGATGTTTGCCTTTGGCGGCTTCGACTGGCTGGTGCCGGCGGCCGACCTGGGCGACTGGTCCAAGCGGCTGGTGCTGCCCGGGCTGCAGCCCTACGAATGGGGCATCATCCTGCTCGCGGTCCTTGGCCTCGTCGCCGTGCTGATCGCGGGCACGCGCCTCGTCGCCATCCTCTCGCTGGGGGCGCAGGGCACGGCGCTGGCCATGATCTTCCTGCTGTTCGGCGCGCCGGACCTGGCCTTCACCCAATTCATGGTGGAAATCCTTTCAGTTGTGATCCTGGCGCTGGTCATGACGCGCCTCAGGCTCGACGAGCGCGACCACCGGCCGTTCGAGGACTGGGCGCGCGACGGGACGCTGGCCATCGTCTGCGGGGCCGGGGTGAGCCTGCTGCTGATGCTGGTGCTGACCGGAACGCTCGACACGCGCCTGTCGGATTTCTTCACCCAGACCAGCGTGCCGATCGCGCATGGGCACAACATCGTCAACGTGATCCTCGTCGACTACCGCGGCTTCGATACGCTGGGCGAAATCTCGGTAGTGATGGGCGCCGGCATCGCCATCCTGGCGCTGCTGCGCCGCCGCAAGGCACCGCTGCCACCGCGATCGGCAGACCCGACGGAGCCGAACCACCGGGTCACGGAGGCCGAGGCATGAACACCATCATCTTTCGCACCATCGCGCCGCTCATCGTCGCGACTATGCTGGTCTTTTCCGTCTATGTCTGCCTGCGCGGGCATAACGAGCCGGGGGGCGGCTTTATCGGCGGGCTGATCGGCGCGGCCGCCATCGGCGTTTTCGGCATGGCCTCGGGGGTCGCCACGGTGCGGCAGGCACTGCGGGTCGACCCCATGGCCATTGCCGGCTTCGGCGTGTTCCTTGCCGGGTTCACCGGCGTGCTGAGCCTTTTTACCGCGTCGCCCTTCATGACTAGCATCTGGCTCTACCTGCCGATCGGTGAAACGACCATCCCGCTCTCGACGCCGCTGTTCTTCGATATCGGCGTCTATTGCGTGGTCTTCGGCACCATTTCGGCCATTGCGCTGGCGCTCGAAAGCGATCGCGAGGAGGAGCTCTGATGGACTACGTGCTGGCCGCGCTCGTCGGGCTCTTTATCGCCATGGGGGTGTACCTGCTCCTCTCGCGCTCGGTGATCCGCATGCTGATCGGCATGACCATCCTGGGCAATGGCGTAAATCTGCTGATCTTCACCGCCGGCCGGGTGACGCGCGAGGTGGCGCCGATCATTCCTTCGGCGCTGGAGCAGCCGTCCGGCCCGATCGCCAATCCGCTGCCGCAGGCGCTGATCCTCACTGCCATCGTCATCGGCTTTTCGATGTTCGCCTTTCTGCTGGTGCTGGCCTTCCGCGCCTACCAGAGCCTGGATGCCGACAATACCGACACCATGCGCCTGGCCGAGCCGGAACAGACCCCCAACCCGCCGCTGAGCTACTGACCGCATGGCCACACCGACACCGACTACCGACTTGCCCCAGGCCATGATCGAGGCGATGACGCCGGCTGCCGACTGGGTGATCGTGCTGCCGATCGTCTTTGGCCTGATGGGCGCGGCGGCGCTGCTGACCATGCGGCGTTCCAATTCGACGCCACTCCTCGTGGCCCTGGCGGTGGTTTTCGCCATCATCGCGTGTGAGGTGACGCTGTTGCTGCGCGTGCTGGCGGACGGGCCGGTCAGCATGACGATGGGCAAGTGGCTGCCGCCCTTCGGCATCAGCCTCACCGCCGACATTTTCAGCGCCGCCTTTGCACTGGGCGCGGCGGTCGTGACCGCGATCGTGCTGGTCTATGCGGAAATCGACCGCGGGGACGCGCAGGAGGCCGACACATTCCATGCGATGGTGTTGCTGCTGCTCGCCGGCGTGACCGGCGCGTTCCTGACCGGGGACCTCTTCAACCTCTATGTCTGGTTCGAGGTGATGCTGATCGCGTCCTTTGGGCTGATCGTGTTCGGCGGGCGGCCGATCCAGCTCGATGGAGCGGTGAAGTACGGCTTTCTCAATTTCCTCGCCACGACGTTTTTCCTCCTCGCGCTGGGCCTGCTCTACGGCCTGCTCGGCACGGTCAACATGGCCGACATCATGCGCGTGGCGCCGGCTGCCAACCCGGCGGCGATGGCGGGCGTGGCGGCGCTGTTGCTGCTGGCCTTCGGCATGAAGGCGGCGGCCTTTCCCGTCAATGCGTGGCTGCCAGCCTCCTACCACACGCCACCCGCTTCCGTGTCGGCGCTGTTTGCCGGGCTTTTGACCAAGGTGGGCGCCTACGCCATGCTGCGCGCGCTGGTTGCCGTGCTGCCCGGCAGCCGCGACCTGCTCGAGCCGGTGATGGCGATGATCGCCATCAGCACGCTGGTCATCGGACCCTTGGGGGCGATTGCCGAAACCAATCTGCGGCGGGCCGTGGGCTTTATCGTGATCGGCGGGATCGGCACCATCATGGCCGGCCTCAGCATGCCCAGCCTGCTCGGGGTCGCCGGAGCGGGGCTCTATATCTTCCACGCGCTTTTCACCATGACGGCGCTCTACATGATTGCCGGCCTTGTCGAAAAGCGCACCGGGGCCACCGACAGCCGGCAGATGGGTGGGCTCTATGCTGCCAGCGGCTCGATCTCGGTAATCTTCCTCGTGCTGGTGCTGGCTGCGGCGGGCGTGCCGCCTTTCCTCGGCTTCTGGCCCAAGCTCTTGCTGCTCGAAGCCGGGTTTTCGCAGGGCGCGACTGGTCCGGCGCCGGGAACCGTTGGCGTCGTCCTTGTCATCGCGCTTCTGGTCAACGCCGTGCTGACCCTGATCGCGGGAGCCCGGCTCTGGGGGCATATTTTCTGGCGCAGCGGGCCCATTGATGCAGCGCCCTCCGACGCGCCTCGTTTGCTGGCGCCGCTGACGGGGCGGGGCCGCGTGGGCTATGCTGCGACGGCAGTGCTGACGGCGCTGATCGTGGTTGCGGGGCTCTGGCCCGAGCCCGTGATGCAGGGGGCGCGGCTGGCCGCCGGGGATATCGTGGATCCGGCGCGTTATGTCGAGGCCGTCGGACTTGCGGGAGAGACACCATGACACCGGCCTTCCTGGTTATCCTGCTCGCCATCGGCTGGGGTGGCATTACCGGCAATTTCTCCGGCCTCAACCTGATCTTCGGGGCGATCATCGGTGGCGGGGCGGTGCTGTTGCTGCGCGACCATGTGGGTTCGCCCAGCGCCCTGCGCACGGTGCGGCATGTCCTGGGGCTCGTCCTTCTCTTCCTCTACGAGTTGGTGGTCAGCGCGGTGCGGGTGGCGCTGATCGTGATCCGGCCCAACATCGAGAAGGCGTTGAGCCCCGCCATCGTCGCCGTGCCGGTGAGCCTCAAGACCGACGCCGAGATCACGATTTTGGCCAACATGATCACTTTGACGCCCGGCACGCTGAGCATCGACGTCTCGGCCGATCGGCAGGTGATCTACGTGCACACGCTGGCGTTGAGCAGCAAGGAGGCGCTGGTCTCGGAGATTTCCGACGGGTTCGAGCGCAAGGTGCGAGAGGTGTTCGAATGACGGCGGCAGGCTTCATCGACATCGTGACCCTGATCACGCTGGGCATTCTGGGCCTGTCGCTGATTCTGGCCGGCGTCCGGATCGTCATCGGCCCCAGCCTCTCGGACCGCGTGCTGGCGCTGGACCTGCTCACGGTGATCGCCATGGGCTTTGTGGGCGCCATTGCGGTGCGGACCGGCCTGACGCTTTATCTCGATATCGCCATCGCGCTGGCGCTGCTGGGTTTTCTCGCGACGGTGGCTTTCGCCAGATACATCCTGTTGCGCCACCACGAAGCCGCAAAGGCAGGCCAAGGATGATCGAGGACGTGATTCTACTTATTGGCGGAATACTGTTGCTGATCGGTGCAATATTCATGCTGCTGGCGACGATCGGCGTTCTTCGCCTGCCCGATCTTTATACCCGCATGCACGCCGCCTCAAAGGCGGGCGCCGTAGGAGGAGGGTTTATTTTGCTTGCCGTTGCGTTCATCAGCCAAGATGCCGCAGTGTCGCTGCGGGCCCTGGCTGGCGTTGTATTCCTCATTCTGACAACGCCGGTTTCTGCACATCTTTTGGCGCGTGCCAGTTACATAGCGGGTTATCGGCCCTGTGAAGAAACACTACTCGACGAACTTGAATCAAAGTCTGACCTAAATCCTGCCACACAAAGCTCGCACGATACGAATAATATATGATATATAAAGGTTGCGCTGAACAGTAAAGAGACGTAGGTAATCAATCAACGCGGTAGCGCCCTGCGGCCCCGCCAACTACTTTATAGCGGAAGGCTTTTGCCATGAACGATATAACTGGCCTGGTTACCGGGCCGGACGCCGACTTGATCGAATTGAGCACAGAGATCGTGTCGGCCTATGTCAGCCACAATTCCGTCAGCCCCGGCGACTTGCCGAAGCTGATTTCCGAGGTGCACGGAGCGCTCCGGGCGCTGCAGGGCCATGAGGCCCCGGCTCCCGTGGAAGAACTCAAGCCCGCTGTGCCAGTCAAGAAATCGGTGGCTCCGGACTATATCGTGTGCCTCGAAGACGGGAAGAAGTTCAAATCCCTCAAGCGGCACCTGCGCACGCACTACAATCTCTCGCCCGAGGAATATCGGGAGAAGTGGGGCCTGCCGGCGGAGTACCCGATGGTTGCCCCGAGCTACTCGGCAACCCGCTCGAAGCTCGCCAAGGACAACGGGCTGGGCCGCAAGGTCGGCTGACCGTTTAGCGTGCTGTGAATGCCAGGCCGCCCCTCGGGCGGCCTTTTTTATTGCTCCAGCAACGAGTTGAGCCTGATTTATCCCCGGGGGATGGCAATCTGCAAATCTAGGAATATATTCCTATAATGTGCAGAGGCCATTATGAGTTCGTTATCAGAAGAACCAACCCCCACACCGGCGCAACGCGCGGCCTGCGGGCGCGTGGTCCGCCTTGTTGCGCGGCAAAAGCGTGTCCCTATCCGGCTCATAATAAACCCTTCTCGCTGCCGCGCCAATGCCGCCAAGGCCCGGCACCTGGCAATGTACCTGTCGCACGTGATGCTTGGGCAGAGCCTGTCGCAGGTGGCCGAGGTGTTCGGGCGGGATAGGACAACAGTCTCATACGCCTGCGCCCAAGTGGAGGATCTGCGCGACGATCCGACCTTCGATGCGGAAGTCACGCGGCTCGAGGAATTGATCGAGGCCGGGGAGGCGGGGGCAGATGAGTAGAGGAGAGGCGAGCATAGTTGGCCTGCCCGAGGCGGTGGGGCGCCTCTGCGGCAGTGCCGGGTATCTCTCTGACGGTCACCGCGAATCGGCGCGCCGACTCGTGCGAATGATCGAGCGGGCGCAATTGCGGCAGCGCGTGACGATGTCCTACGACCCCACGCGGATCGGCCATCGTGGCGCGAACAATCAGGACACGCTGGCCGGGACGGCGGCCGAAGCGCGGGCGCGCCTCAACGATTTGGCGCGCGCCATGCCGCCCGACTGCTGGGGCGTGGTGATCGACGTGTGCGGATTCGACAAGGGACTGCAGCAGATCGAGCTGGAAAAGGGGTGGCCCCGGCGCAGCGCCAAGCTGGTGCTGCGCATTGCGCTCGACCAATTGGCGGCGCATTGGCACCTGGGCGCGGAAGCAAGCGGCACCGCCAGCGGCCGGGTCAGCGCCTGGCTGCCTGAGCGCCCGCCGATGTTTGCCGATGACGTCCAGCCTTAGCCGCCCACGCGGGCCTGGGCTTCGGCACGGATGCGGTTGACCATGGCGACCAGGCCATTGGAGCGCTGCGTGGTGAGGTGCTCGCGCAGGCCGAGCTCGTCAAAGAGCGCGATGGCATCGGTGGCCGCGATCTCCCCGGCCGGCCGGTGCGAATAGAGCGCCAGCAGCACCGCCACGAGGCCCTGCACGATCATGGCGTCGCTTTCGCCGCGAAAGCCGAGGCCTGGCTGGCCCTCGACGGTCTCGGGCTGGGCCACGAGCCAGACCTGCGAGACGCAGCCATTGACCTTGTTCTGCGGCGTGCGCTCCGCTTCCTCAAGCTTTGGCAGGGCCTGGCCGAGCTCGATGAGATAACGATACCGCTCCTCCCAATCGTCGAGGAAGGCAAGGTTATCGGCGATGTCCTGGAAGGCTTGGGGCTGGCTCATGGGCCCTATCTAGGACAGAGCGGGAGCCTTTGCCAGTGGTGCAGAAAAATGCCGCAAGCACGGGGCAGCGTGCTTGCGGCAGGAGCCGGGGGCCGCTGGAGTAGTACCGCTTGGGCAAGCGAGGCGACCCACCGGAGTAGCAATCAGGCCCTTATGGCCTTATCCCGCGTATCCCGGCCGGGGCTTGGGGAAAGGAACGGCCGCCACATCGTCATGCATGGGAGCGGCGGCCGGTGGAGCAGGTGTGAGGGCGGCGGCGGCGATGGCCTTGCCGCTGGCGCAGGTAAAATCCTGGCACTCGATGGCGTCGATCTGGCTTGCCACGAACTGGCTGCCCCGGCTCAAGGCATCGGCCGAGACGCTGGCTGCGGCCTGCTGCACGTCAAACCCTGGCCGGATGACCATGAAGGCGAGCGTGAGCCAGAAAGCGGAACGAAGCAGCAGGAACATCGGGTCCATCCGGGGCGGGCGGGGCCATCCCGTCCGATGCCCAGCACCCTAGGGCAGGGCTCTTAAGCCGGCTTGGCGGCAATAGATAAAATGCAATTCAAATGCCGTGCTTTTTGAGAAGGAGCGCAACGGCTTGTTTACGCTAACCATACAAAGCGGCCCCTCCCGGCTGCTGCGGCGCCTCCCAGGTGGCCGCGCTTAAACCTGTCTTAGCGGTTAGCGGATCAGGGTTCCTTGCAACAGACCCGGAGCTCATCCGGGCACATGGCTCTCCCCCAAAACGGCTTCGGCCAACCGGGAAGGTCCACGAAAAAGGCGTCCACTTCGTGAGTTTATCAATGCGCTTTGCGATGCTCTTCAGGGCCGGAACAGGGGAGGATGCGGCCAAGGCCGGCCCCGGTAGCCGCCCCGAAATCCTGCGTCGCAAGACCATCGCCCATGCCGCGCAGATCCTGTGCTTTTCAGCGCTCCTGGCCATGCCGCTCGCCGTCTATCCGCTGGTGGCCGGCGCAGCGCTGCCGTTTCTGCTGTCGACCCTCGTGCTCGCGGGCAGCATGATCGCCCTCTCGCTGGTCAACCAGGGCCGGCACGACGAGGCTGCGCTGGCCGGCATGTCCACCCTCGTTGCCCTGGGGCTGGTGCTGACGCTGGCCGACCCTGCGCTGGCCGATGCCGGACTGGCTACGGCCCTCATGGGACCGGTGCTTGCCGCCCTGATCGGTCCGCAGCAGATGCGCCGGCTGAGCTGGCTGGCTATTGTGCCGGTGGCGCTCGCCGGAGCGATCGGAACGGGGTTCGGCTGGGCTCCCTTTGCCTTGCAGGGCTCGGCCGTCATGGTCTGCTCGGTGGCCGGATTCGTGGTTGCCGTTGGGGTCGTTGGCTATTGTGCACACCGGATCAATGCCGGCTACGAGGTGCACGACAAGACGCAGATCAATGCCTACCGGCACCTGATCGAACACGTGCAGGACGCCGTGCTGCGCTTTTCGTGTGACGGGCAAGTCCTGCTTGCGTCGCACTCCTCCGAAAAGCTGTTCGGGTGCCCGCGCTACCAGGTGACGGCGGCAGGCATTGGCGAGCGCCTGCACGTGCTCGACCGGCCCGCCTACCTCACCGCCTTTGCCGATGCCAACCAGGGTGGCCGCAACCGGACCATCGAGGTGCGGATGCGCCAGGACGATCCGCGCGCCGCCAGTAACGTGCCGGCCTTCATCTGGGTGGAAATCGGGTTCTCTCCGATTCGCGAGGCGGGGCCAACCGGCGGACGTTATGAAGTCATCGCTCTTTTGCGCGACGTGACGGCGCGCAAGGATGCGGAGGCCGCCATGGCCGAGGCGCGGGCCGCCGCCGAAGAGGCGTCGCAGGCCAAATCCCGGTTCCTCGCCACGATCGGCCACGAATTGCGCACGCCGCTCAACGCCGTTGTCGGGTTTTCCGAGATGATGTCGAGTGGCATCGGCGGAGAACTCTCGAGCACGCACAAGGAATATGCCGGCCTGATCCACCAGAGCGGCAAGCACCTGCTCGAGGTGGTGCGCATGTTGCTCGACATGTCCAAGATCGAGGTCGGGCGCTTTGAAATCCAGGCCGAGCCGGTAGATGTCGGGGCCATGGTGCCCGCGTGTTTTTCCATGGTGGAAACGCTGGCCCAGGCGCGTAGTGTCCGCCTGCGCACCGACATCGAGGCCGGTCTGCCGCTGTTGACGGCGGACGAGCGGGTGTGCCGGCAAATCCTGATCAACCTGCTCTCTAACGCCATCAAGTTCAGCTACGAAGGCGGGGCGGTCACCGTTTCCGTCAAGCGGCAGGGGCAGGCGATCAATTTCTCCGTGCGGGACGACGGCATCGGCATGGCGCCGACGGCCCTCAAGCGGATCGGCGAGCCGTTCTTCCAGGTGCAGGACGGGCTGACGCGCGAATATGAGGGCACGGGCCTCGGCCTGTCCATCGTCAAGGGCCTCGTGGAACTGCATGGCGGCACGCTGCGGGCCATGTCCGAAATCGGGGCAGGGACAACCATGACCATTCTCCTGCCCATAAACGGTCCGGAAACCAAACAGAGCGACACTGCCGACATCCTCACACTGCATAGAGACTCAGCGCCCACCGCGACCACTTCATGGCCAGACGAAAAAAGAAAAGCGCAATGACGGCAACCTTACTGACCCAGCTGCCGCTCACGGCGGGAGGCGCCCTGTTGGGCACTCTTGGCCGGGCCGGCCAGTGGACCCTGTCGCGCTACATGCGCGCCCCTTTGGCCTCCACGGGCCTTTTGGCGCTTGTGACGCTCACCGCCCTTGCCGGAAGCAATGCGCTTTACTTCCAGACCAAGCACCATCCGGCCCCTCTGTTTGCGCCGACCGTTCGCGTGGCAAGCGCCGAGCCGGTGGCCCCCATCCCCGAACCGGCCCAAGCCAAGCCGGTGCAGCGCGTGGCGGTGCCCGAACCTGTGGCGCCCGCCTTGCCGCCGGTGACGAGCCCCGAAACGACCGGCAGCGTGCAGACGCCCGCGCCGGCGATTCCCGATGCGCCCGTGGGCAATGCGGACGTGTTCGCAGTGCAAAAGAAGCTGGCCGAACTGCAGCTCTTCCAAGGGACGGTCGATGGCTATTACGGCCCAAAGACCGCCAGCGCGATCCGGGCCTTCGAAGAGCGCAACGGGCTGACACCGATGGGGGCGATGGACCCCAGCGTGGTTCGGGCCATCCTCGATTCCGATTCGTCCGGGCGCATGACCACGCCGGCGCAACCGCAGGCAGCCGCGGTGCCCGCGCCGCAAGCGCAGCCGGCTCCGGTGCAGCAGGCGAGCCTTGCGCCCCAGAGGGCGCAGCCGGTGGCGGTGCCGACCGAACAGCCGGCGGTAGCGCAAGATCGCGTCGTGGCCCGACTGCCCCCGCTCTCGCCGGCCGAGCAGGCGCTCGACCAGGTTGCTCAATCGGCCGCCGAGACGATCGATTCCATCATTGCGGGCCTCGACGGCGGCCGGCCGGCCGCGCAGCCGGTAGCCAATCCTCCGGTGCCCAAGGCCGATGTCCCCTCGCTCCAGCCGATGGCCCTGCCGTCGACCCAGCAGGTGGCGCAGACCCCGTCGCGGGCCGTGACGCAGGCCATGCCTGCGCCTGTAGTCGCCAACAAGCCCGTTGCCGCGCCGACGCCGCCCGTTCAGGTGGCCGATATTTCGCCTGATCCGACGGTGCCGGCGCAGGCCCCCGCCACCAACACCGAGCTGGTGATGCAAATCCAGCGGGGCCTTGCGAGCCTGGGCTTCTTCCACGCGCCGATCGATGGAAAGCCGGGCGCCGAGACGTCACGGGCGATTCGGGAGTTCGAGAACTTCTATCGCTATAAGATCACGGGGCAGGTGCAGCCGGACCTTGTCGGCCTGCTGCGCGAGGCCGGGGCGACCATCTGACGTGCCGTCGATCCGCAGCGATCTGTGGTGCATGGCCTTCATCCGGCGTCATAACGATCTAGGGCACATGTGCGTGGTCGTGCAGCGCGGCGACCCGATCGCGGGGCAGGTCTTCATCGACGTCGACCATATGGATGGAACGCGCTCGCTCTTCACGCCGGCGCCCTTCGTGAGTCGCGGCGAGGGGGTCGGCCCCATATTCCAACGCCGTTTTCAGAGAGTCGAGCCCAGCCGCGTGCACGAGCGCATCGAGCAGGAAAAGCGCTTCGACCCCGATCTCTGGGTGCTGGGGCTCGATCTGCGGACCGACGATCCGGGGATCGAAATTGTCTCGCCCGATGAGAACCGCCGCTAGCCGGCCCGGCGGACGCCCAGCCGCGACAGCGCTTCGAGGGCGTGATCCACCACCGGGTTCTGCGTCGGCCTGAGGGCAGCCGGCGTGCGGCGGCTTTCCTGCATCGATGGCAGGTATTGCGGCTTGGTCAATTCGAGCAGGTTCACTTCGCCGCGCCAGGCGCTCATCAGGTAAGCCATGGACTTGGGCGAAACCGACGCGAACATGTTGGCAAAATCGGCCAGGGCGCGCGAGCGGTCTTCGTCGTGGCTGGTCGCGTGGATCAGCACCTTGAGCCCGTCATAGGACGTGGCGCCGAAGGCGCGCAGGATGACGAACAGCGATGCGCCGGTGACGTCGTGCGCGATCTGGCCGCAGCGGACCTCATCGAGCCCGGTGATCTGGGCGAGGAGGCGGGTGACCTCGGGACGGCGATTCTCGGAAAAGAGCTTCATCAACGCCTTGGTCAGCTCCGCGGAGGCCACCGACAACTGCTCGATGGTGCGGGCGATGGGGGCTATCGGGGTCGAGCGTTCCGCGAAGGCCTGGATCACCTTGATGCGGTGCGCGTCGGAGAGATCGAAAAAGGCGGGGGCCAGGAGGCCGGCGTCGAAGTCATCGCGACGCGCCAGGGCCTCGGCGACGAGGTGGTCCATCTGCGCGGAGCGGGCGAGGGCGCTGAGATAGGCGCCGCGCGGCACGATATGGGGGTTGGCGGCTAGGGCGCGGTATACCTTGCGCGAATTCATCTGGAAGAGCTTGGCGAGCACAACGTTGGAGAGGTTCGCCCGGCTGGCCAGCGTGGTGCAGGCGGGGACGTCGTAGCGGCCGATGATGTCGAGCATCGTCTGGTCCGACAAATCCACCGCCTTTTCGAGGAACGGGATCAGGTCCTCACCGATATTGTCGACCACCAGCCGCTCGAGCATCGGGGACAGCAGTTCCGCGCGTCCAAGGATCGCGGCACCCTTGGCGCGGGCCTGGGGACCGGCAATGGGAAAGAGGCGCCCGGCGAGCGCCTCGAATTGTTCCATTTCTGGACCGGTCGGCTTGCCGCGCCGGGCATAGGCGTCGCAGGCGGCGATCAGCAAAGTATTTGTCCGGTCCACGCCGCCCGTTTCGATCAGGAGCTGGAACGTCTCGTAAGGCTGAAATCCAAGCATTTTCCGCGGAACCGTAGACTCAAAGGGTGTGTCGGCGCTGATGCAGTGGAGTTTTGACGGCAATTCGTTAGCAGACTGTTAACCTTGACGATCTCTTAATGGGGCAGCGCGAGGGGCGTCGCGCAAAAACAGAAGACCGATTTCTTTTCGCTGCCTGAGTCGAGGGACCCAGGAGCGGTGCACCATGGAGGCCAGCTTGGGAAAGCTGCTCAAATTCAGTCGGCGGGACCGACCCGCCAGCGCCGGCCCGATACCACCCGGCAGCGCCCAGATCGTGATTTTCACTGGGGTCCGGTATGAACGCGGGACGACGCCGCCACCCACTGATCGGCTCGACCCGTCGCGGCCCAAGCGCAAGCGTGGGTAACGCTTGGGCGCGGGTCGTCGCGGCAGGGCTTATCATTGGCCTGGCGCTGTCGGGGTGCGTGGCGCGTCCGGTGGGCGATTTCGGCCGGGCCAAGCCCAGCGTGCTGCATGACGACCTCATGCCAGCCGTGGGCAGCTTCATGGCGCGCCAGCGGGGCGAGCCGGTATCGGGCTTCAACCAGACCGACCAGGAACGGGAGATGCACGACCGGACCTGGCGCTTCCTGATTGCGCCGCATGCGCGCGACTGGATGTTCGACGCCTCGGTGGAACTGCAGCGCACGCGGATCGGGCGGGCGCAGGATTTCCGGTTCACCCTCGATCGTTATTATAGCTGGCTGCGCACGACGCGATACCAATCCTCGACGACGCGCTATGCGACTGTCGGGCGCCATATCCTGGCCGATCTCGACACCTTGCCCGATACGTTCCGCGCCATCTGCGCCGTGATCGAGGTGGATAGGCAGCGGCAAGTGGCCTTGGCCTCGTTGCCAGCCATGGAGCCGGGCGTTGCCGCCGATGTCGCGGCCCGACGCACGGAGAACCAGTGGCATATCGACTGGTTCACACGGGCGCTGACATACCGTTACCGTAGCTATTCCTACGCGCTCGATCACCTCCTGGTCGAAACGCCGCACGAGCAGTCCATGGCCGTGGACGAAACGCTGCGCCGCATGGGGCCATGGGTGGAGCGGGCCAACCGCGGCGATTTCTGTAGCGGCGCCGTGGTGGCGCGTGGAGCAACAGGGTTCACCATACCGTCACGCTTCCAGACCATGGTGTACGATCGGGAAATCGTGGATCAGAAGTAGTTGACGCATGAGTGAGGACGGACGCGTGGGCGGGGGAACGGCAAGGGAGGTGTTTCTCGCCTTTCTCAAGCTTGGCGTGACGAGCTTTGGCGGGCCGATTGCGCATCTGGGCTATTTTCGCCACGAGCTGGTGACACGCCGCGCCTGGCTCGGCGAGGCCGAATACGCCGATCTGGTTGCGCTCTGCCAGTTTCTTCCCGGTCCAGCTTCGAGCCAAGTCGGGTTTGCGCTTGGATTGCGGCGGGCCGGACCGCTGGGCGCGCTGGCTGCCTGGACCGGGTTCACCATGCCATCGGCCATCCTGCTGGTGCTTTTTGCCTATGGGGCTGCCAGCCTCGACGGTGCCTTGGCCCAGGGCGTGTTGCACGGCCTCAAGCTGGTGGCGGTGGCGGTGGTCGCGCAGGCCGTCTTCGGCATGGCCAGAAGCCTCGTGACCGACCGCTGGCGCGCCGCGATCGTGGTTCTCTCGGTTCTGGTGGTGGCGCTTGTCGCCGGGCCTGTGGGGCAGGTGGGCGCCATTGTGCTCGGTGCTGCCCTGGGGCTGGCCCTGCCGGGCATCAAGGTGCCGTCGGCTGATCCGACCCGCTTGGCTGGCCTGTCGCGGCGGGCCGGCGCGGTGGCGCTGGTGGTCTTTGCGGCGCTGCTGGTGGGGCTGCCGCTGATTGCGGCAAGCCAGCCGGCGCTGGCGCTGTTCGACGCCTTCTACCGCTCCGGCGCGCTGGTGTTCGGCGGCGGGCATGTGGTGCTGCCGCTGCTCGATGCGGAAACGGTGGGGCGCGGGTGGGTGTCGCCCGACGCGTTCCTTGCGGGATATGGCGCAGCCCAGGCCGTGCCGGGGCCGCTCTTTACCTTTGCCGCCTATCTCGGGGCAATTGTGCAGGGGCCGCCCAACGGCGTCGTCGGGGCTCTGATCGCGCTCGTCGGGATCTTCCTTCCCGGAATGCTGCTGCTGGTCGGCGTGCTGCCGTTTTGGGAAGGGTGGCGCACGAGGCACTGGGCCCGGTCGGCCATGGCGGGGGCCAACGCTGCCGTGGTCGGCCTGCTCGGGCTCGCGCTTTACGATCCGGTGTTCACGAGCGCGGTGGGAGGACCGGTCGATCTTGCCCTGGCGCTGGGCGGGTTCGTCGCCCTTGTGGCGTGGCGGGCGGCGCCCTGGGTCGTGGTGGTGGCGCTGGCAGCGGTGGGCGGGTTGATGGGGCTGCTGGCCGGCTGACCCGATCCGCCGTTCCAAAGGGGAGTGTCAGGTCTGCGGTCCGCAGCGCACGGCTGCCAGCTTCTCGGCGAAGCGGGCGCGCATGGCCTCGTGCGGGGGCGCGAGGCGGACCAGCGCGAAGATCTGGTTTGCCGGCGACTCGATGACCAGAAGGCCTTCCTCGATGTCGATCTGCTGCTGCGCCAGGAGCCGCGTCTGCGCGGCGTTGAAAATGCCCATTTCGAGGCTCTGCCCGATGCCGTCGCGATTGGTGGTGGAATAGGCGATGGTGCCGGACGGCTCGAAGAGCGCGATCGACCAGAAGGCGTCGGGCAGGATGCCGCTGAGATAGGCGGGGCCCTGCGTCAGATCGAGCTGGCAGATGCCGTAGACGACGTCTGGATCGAGATGAAGCGGGTTGGCCTGGCCGGCCTGGATCTCGGGCAGCACCGTCATCACGTTTTGCGCCTCGATGGCGGAGACGCGGGTCCAGAGTGTCTCCTCGGCAAGGCGGGGCAGCGCGAGGATAGTGACCAGGTGAATGACGCCGCCGAGCAGCAGGCCGCCCAGAATCCAGAGCAGGGTGCGGATCATGCGCAAGCCCCCCGCGTGATCGACGGCATCACGGGCGTGCCGGAAGAGAGACCGGTGAGCGCGGTGCTATCGTAGAGGGTGAGGACGAGGCTGAAGGTGCCGCTGCCGCTGAGTTCGAGCCAACTATAGGGCGCGAGGAACCGCCCCACTTCGACGCGCATGCTGCCGTCGTTGGCGCGGATCACGTCGCTCGAGCGAAGGGCTGCATCCGTACCGGGCGCGGCAAGGTTGCGCCACTCGGCGTCGACCGCCACCAGCGTCCAGAAGGTGGACACGGGGACGTGACCATCGAGCCGGTAGGTGCAGGCCAGATCGAGGGGCTGGCCATCGCTGTCGGTGGTGGCGACGAACTCCAGCCCTTCGCTTGCCCCCAGTTGCAGGGCGGCCTCGCGGGTGAGATGGGCGCGGGTATAGGGGTTGGGCGTCGGCGAGCCGACATCGGGCCAGGCCGTCCATGGCCCCGATTGCACGGTGCCGAACATGCGGCCGTCGGTGAGGGCATACCAGCTGAGCCAGAAGCCCAGGCCCAGCGCAATGGCGATCATCAGGAGAAGATGGAAGACGAAGCGCACGAGGGCTCAGCTTTTCTGCAGGTGTGGCATCGTGGCTGGGCCGGGCGAACGGAAACGGGTTGCTAGGCTATAGCAACCACATAGCTGCGGCGGAAGGGACTTTGCCGGGGACGACCGTTATTGCCCTGCCGCGCGCAAAACCCCGCGACACATCGCGGGCATTATCTGGCGACCAGTTGCGGCGCTCCCGCCATGGCCGAAGCCAGCAAAAGCCCAATCGCCAGGGTGCGCCCAAGGCTTTTCCCGACCAGTTGTGTAGAGTTCTGTGACATCGCATGAAAGGCTCTTGGACCGCGTACAAGCCGATGCGCGTTGGGGCCCTTACCCGCACGGCACCGAGGCAACGGTCTCTGCCGCGCAGGGAGTGCTGTTTTTGCCTCCCGTCAAAGACAGCGATGGCCCTTCGCTGCTGGACGGCAAACGCGACGACCTTGGTCACGCCTGGCACGAGTTCGTGGCTTATGTCGTACAGTTCGAGGCCATGGATGCCGACATGCGCAGGGGCATCCTCGACCAGTTCGCATCGCTGGAGGGTTTTGCCTCCCCGGCCAACGTCAACGCCATCACGCTCAGCTTCGACCCGGCGCTGTTCGGGCTGAGGGCATATCTGTTCGCAAGAGACCAGGGTGGACGAGATTTTGCGGCGCGCGTGATCTCGGGCGATGTGGATTTTGCCACCGAAGAGGGTGGCCCGATGCACCCTTAGGGAGCATCTCGTGCCTGACGGTCCGCTAGCCAGCGGACCCGGTTTCTATAGGTCGGCGGATTTCTGCTCCAGCTGTGCGCTGGCCTGGTCGGCGACCGGGGCGCTGTCGCCGAGGACTGCGTCGAACCGGTTTGCCAGCTCGAGGAGCTTGCGTGCCGCCTCGGGCTTGAGGCTTGGCGGCCGCTCCGCCACGGGTTCGACCGGTGCTTCCGCATCGGCGATTACGGTTTGCTCGGGCACGAAGTCGACGCCGAACACCGGTTTGATTTCGGTATTGGTGTGGGCGTAGGCCATGAACTTCTGGAACGCGATGGCCGGCAGGCTGCCGCCGGTGACGTTGTTGGTCGGGCGGTAGTCGTCATTGCCGAACCAGACGGCGGCGACGTAATTGCCGGTGAGACCGCAGAACCAGGCGTCGCGATAGGAACTGGTGGTGCCGGATTTGCCAAGCACCGGTACACCCGGCACGTCGGCCTTGCGGCCCGTTCCGCCGGTGACGACGGTGCGCATCATCTGGTTCATGTAGGCGACGGTCTGCTCGGACAGGACGCGCTCCCGCGGGGCGTCCGGATCATATTCAAAGACCGGGTCGCCACCGGTGGTGGTGATGCGGGTGATGCCGAAGGCGGGGGTCTTATAGCCCTGGTCGGCAAAGACGGCATAGGCGCTGGTCATGTCCAGCACCGAGACCGACGCGACGCCCAGCGCCAGCGACCGGGTGACGGGATAGTCGGCGCGCAGGCCCATGCGGTGGCTGAGGGCGGCGATGGGCTCGCGCCCCGTCTTGATCGAAAGCGTCACCGGGACGGTGTTGATCGAGGCGGCGAAGGCGCTGAGCAGCGAGGTCTGGCCGCGATAGGAACGGCCGTAGTTCTGCGGGCACCAGTCACCGATACAGACGGGACGGTCGGAAATGGTGTCGGAGGGCGTCAGGCCAAGCTGTTCGAAGGCCTCGGAATAGACGAACACCTTGAAGGCCGAGCCCGGTTGCCGGTTCGAGACGATGGCGCGGTTGAACTGGCTCTTGGCGTAGTCCGTGCCGCCCACCATGGCGCGGATGGCGCCCTTGGTGTCGGTGACGACCATGGCGGCCTGATCGACATTGTAGGCCTGACCGTTCTCGCGGACCACGGACGTCACGGCCTCGTCGGCATATTGCTGCAAGGTGGTGTCGATGGTGGTGCGGACGACGAAGCTGTTTCCGCGCGCGCCGCTATCGGCGATGATGCGCTTGGCCTCGTCATAGGCCCAGTCCAGGAAATAGTTGGGCGAGTGGATATCCTCGGAGCGGTCCACTGGGGTGGCCGGGTGCCGGCGGGCGGCGGTGACCTGCCCCTCGGTGAGGAAGCCGGAGGCCACGAGGTTGGTGAGGACGATATTGGCGCGGCCGCGTGCCGCGGCGAGGTCGACATGCGGCGCGTAGCGCGTCGGGGCCTTGAACATGCCCGCCAGCATGGCCGCTTCCGCCAGGGAAATGTCCTGCACGCGCTTGCCGAAATAGAACTCGGCGGCGGCGGTGACGCCGTAATTGCCACCACCCATATAGGCGCGGTCGAAATAGAGCTTGAGGATCTGGTCTTTCGAGTAGTGCCACTCGAGCCAGACGGCGAGGAAGGCTTCGACGATCTTGCGCTCGAGCGTGCGCTCGGGCGAAAGGAAGAGGTTTTTCGCCAATTGCTGGGTGAGCGAGGAGCCCCCTTGCGTGCCATTGTCGCCCGAGGCGTTGCTGGCCAGCGCGCGCAGCGTGCCCACCACGTCGATGCCGAAGTGATCGTAGAAGCGCCGGTCTTCGGTCGCGAGCGCGGCCTTGATCAGGTAGTCGGGCATATCCTTGAGGGCGACGCTGTCGTCCGAACGGATACCGCGCCGGCCCACTTCGTTGCCGAACCGGTCGAGCATGATCAGCGAGACGTCCTCGGCCTTGTTGAAGGCACCGCGGTCGATGATGTCGAAGGCCGGCAGGGCCAGCGCCGTCATCAGCACGCAGCCGATGGCAAAGAAGCTGAAACCGTCGGACAGGAGTTCCACGAACAGGCGCTTGATGCCCGAGACGTGGAAGATGGACATGAAGTCCTGGAAGCGCGTGTAGCCGCGGCCGGCCCAGCGCCAGAATTCGTAGAGCGAGGAATCGAGCCAGGCGTCGGCCGCCAGCATGCCGCCGGCGGATTTGCGTTTTTTGGCTTTGGTGTAAAATGGATCCTGCACGCGTCGCCCATGTCTCTTGGTCACGGACTGTTGTCCGCAAATGCCGCCGCCCGCAACATAATCGCCTGAATATGATTGCACCGTGAATGGCACAAGGGCAAACGGACAACAGCGTGAATGGGTGCGAGTGCCGATGGCCTTTTGGGAAGAAAAAACTCTCGATCAGATGACCGATGCGGAGTGGGAAGCCCTCTGCGACGGCTGCGGCAGGTGTTGCCTCATCAAGCTCGAGGACGAGGACAGCGGCGTGCTGATCACCTCGGACGTGCGCTGCAAGCTGCTGGACGGGGACACCTGCGCCTGCACCGACTATCCCAATCGGCAGAGCAAGGTGCCCGACTGCATCAAGCTGACGCTGGAGAACCTGACCGAAATCGAGTGGATCCCGACCACCTGCGCCTATCGGCGGCTTGCCGAGGGCAAGGGGCTGGCCTGGTGGCATCCGCTGGTGTCGGGTGACCCGCAGACGGTGGTCGATGTGGGTGTCTCGGTGAAGGGCAGGACCTTCCTCGAAACCGAGGTCGACCCACAAAACTGGGAAGAGCACGCCGTGGACTGGCCCGAGTTCGAGCCGCCCGAGCATCTGTGAAATCGGCAATACTTACCAATCATTAACCATTGTATGGCGTGATTAACCAATTGCAAACGGCCCAGGACAGGCATGATGGACGCTCACGGTTCGGCCGCAGGTGACAGTTTCTGGGGGCGGGTGCGCGTGGCGCTGACGGGACGGGCGACGCCTGCCGAGCCGCCAAGGGTGCAGCCGCGAACCGAAGTCCGCCGGCCGGGCAAGTCGGCCACCCTTGTTTCCGAGAACCTCCGGAAGGCCTGGCACATCTGCGCTGGGCGCAATGTGTCGCTGTGCCTGATGGCCCTGGAAGTGGACGGCTATGGCGCCTACCACGCCGCTTATGGCGCCGATGCCGCCGACGAGACCATGGACCGGCTCGAAGCCGTGGTGCGGAGCATGATCAAGGGCGAAGCGCGCACCTGCGTGCGGGTTGGACCCGGAAATCTCATGCTGGTGCTGCCCGACATGCCCCTGGCGCTCGGGCGCGATCTTGCCGGCAAGATCGCCAAGGCCGTTCGCCGCGAAGGCCTGCCCAACCGCGAAAGCCATGCCGGCCATGTCTCGTTCAGCATCGGGCTGGCCGTGACCAATCCCGTCGGCCAGCCGACCCCGTCGGTGTCCGAGGCTGCCGTGGAGGCGCTCCAGAAGGCGCAGCGGCGAGGGCTCGGGCGGCTGGAGATCGTGGACCTGCGCGTCCGCGAGGCGAAAGAGAACCAGGCCGCCTGATGGCGGCGGGGCGGGTTGCCTCGACCGCATCGTGTCCCTAAGAGAGCCATCCTCCGGCGCCCCAGGCGCCTTTCCCGGATTTGGATGGCGCGACATGACCCTTTCCTGCGGCCTCGACTTCGGCACGTCAAACTCGACCCTGGGCCGGGTAAGCACGGCCGGTCCGGAACTGGTGCGGCTCGAGGGGGCGCACCAGACCATCCCCAGCGTGTTGTTTTTCGGCTTCGAGGACGATCGGCTGCGGTTCGGCCGCGCGGCGGTGGCCGAATATGTGACGGGCGCGGAAGGGCGGCTGATGCGCTCGCTCAAGAGCGTGCTGGGCACTGCACTCTTCAACGACACGACGCGCGTCAAGGCACGGCGGCTCGGCTTTGGCGAGATCATCGGGCTCTTTGTGGGCGAGATGAAGCGCCGGGCCGAAGCGGAACTGGGCGGGACGCTCCGGCGCGTCGTGATGGGCCGGCCGGTGCAGTTCGTGGACGACGATCCGGCCGCGGACCGCCAGGCGCAGGACCAGCTCGAGGCCGCTGTGCGGGCGCAGGGTTTTGAGGAGATCGCGTTCCAGTACGAGCCGATCGCCGCAGCGCTGGACTATGAGCGGCAGGTCAATGGCGAGCGGCTGGCGCTGATCGTCGACCTGGGCGGGGGCACGTCGGATTTTTCGCTGGTGCGCGTGGCGCCGGAACGAGCCGGCCGGGCGGAACGGGCGGACGACATTCTCGCGACCGCGGGTGTGCATATCGGGGGCACCGATTTCGACCGCCTGCTGGCGATGAGCCGGGTGATGCCCGAACTGGGGCTGGGGAGCGAAACCCTGGATGGCAAGCGCTACCTGCCGGTGGCGCCGTATTACGACCTCTCGACCTGGCACCGCATCAACCGGCTTTATGATCCGGCGGCGCTGCGGGACCTGCGCTCGACCATGCGCGAGGCGCGGGAACGGAACAAGGTCGAGACCATGGTGATGCTGGTCGAGGACCGGCTGGGGCATCGGCTGATCGGGGCTGTCGAGGAGGCCAAGATTGCCCTCTCGGACGCTGACAGCGTCGACTTCGTCTTTCCCGTGCGCGAGCGGCAGGTGGCGACGACGCTTACGCTCGCGCACCTGGCGGCGGCGCTGGCCGACTCGATTGGCCGGCTGGAACGCACCATCGGGGAAGCGCTCAAACGGGCAGGGGTGGGACCCGAGGCGGTGGACAGCCTGATCCTCACCGGTGGCTCGACACTGGTGCCGGCGGTGGCGGGGCGCCTGTCGGCGCTGTTTCCCGATGCCGAGGTGGTGCGCACCGATGTGCTCGGCAGCGTGGGACTGGGGCTGGCGCTGGAGGCGCGCCGCATCTTCGGGCCGTGACGGGGCGCAACCATTCGCGTCGAAGGAGCGTCTTTCCTTCGCGAGGAGCGTCGATGAGTCAGATCAGTTTCAAGCTGCGCCAGTTGGCGCAGCGCATGTGGTTCCTACCGGCGGCCTTTTCCGTCGTGGCGGTGGTCACGCTCGCGATCGCGTTCGGCATGGGGCGGTTGATCCCGGACCAGACGAACCTGCCCTTCACCATAAAGTCCGCAGCCGTCGAAAACATCCTGGCGGTGCTTGCCTCCAGCCTTCTGACAGTCGCCGTGTTTGCGCTGTCCACCATCGTCAGTGCGCTTGCGAGTGCGTCGTCCTCATCGACACCGCGCGCCGTGCCGCTGATCGTCGGCGACCGAAGCGCCCAGACCTCGATCTCCGTCTTTATCGGCGCGTTCCTGTTCTCGATCGTCGGCATCATCGGATTGTCCGCCGGCATCTATAGCGAGGCCGGGCGCCTCTTGCTCTTTGCCGTGACGCTGGCCATCGTGGTGATCGTGGTGGCGGCGCTGATCCGCTGGATCGGACAGATGTCCGCGATCGGCAGGGTGGGGCAAACCATCGATCGCACCGGCGAGGCGGCTCGGAACGCGTTCAAGGCCGTGCCGGGCGAGGGGTACATGGGGTGCAGGCCTCTGGAAGAGGCGCCGCTGGGGGACCGCGTGTTCTCCCGCTCAATTGGCTATGTGCAGCACGTGGATTTGGGCCGCCTGCAGGACCTGGCGGAGGAAAACGATCTGGTCATCTCCATCACGGCCCGTCCGGGAGCCTATGCCGCCCCGGACCGTCCGTTGATGCGGGTGGAGGGGACGTTCGACGATGATCTGGCCGAGCGGCTGGCGCATGCCTTTGTGGTGGGCACGGCCCGGACGTTCGACACCGATCCGCGTTTCGGCCTGATCGTGCTGTCGGAAATTGCACAAAAGGCGCTTTCGGCCGCTATCAACGATCCGGGCACCGCTATTGCCGTGTTGGCCACACTTGTGCGGGTCCTGGGCGACCGGCCGGCCGAGGATGGCGAGCTGAAATATGACCGCGTGCTGATGCCACCGCTCGACCCCGACGATTTGATGGCCGACGCGTTTCGTCCCATCGCGCGCGATGGTGCTGGCAATATCGAGGTGCTGCTGCGCATGCTTTCCGGGCTGCGGACACTCGTCCACTGCCGGCCGGAGTTGCGTGAGGCCGCGCTGGCCATGATGATCGACACCGAAGAACGCGGGTTGGCGGCACTGACTGCGGAAAGCGACCGCGTGCTCTTGAAGCGGGCAGCAAACCGGGACGATCTCTAGTCTCTCCCGCCCTGTCGAATGGACGCGGCCCCATCCGTCGTGCTGGCACGAGCAAGGCCCCTGACAGAACCCGTCGTTCCGGTGTGGTGACTGTCCAGGCAGGAGAGGAGATCCGCCGATGAAGCCGTTCTATCAGATCCTGGGCAACAATCTCGTGGCAAACGTCACCAACTTCACCGTGTGGTTCGCGGTCACCTTCTGGGTTTTTCTCGAGACAAGATCGGTTTTTGCGACAGGCATGATCGCCGGCATCTACCTTGTGCTGACGGCGGCGCTGGGCTTCTGGTTCGGGTCCATCGTCGACCACAATGCCAAGCGCATCGCGATGATGGGCTCGAGCCTTGTTTCGGTTGTGCTCTATGCCATCGGGCTGGCGCTGGTGCTGCTTGAGCCACAACAGGCCTTCCTCGACCCCTACGGACCCTATCTCTGGGCATTCGTGTTCATCGTCATGCTGGGCGTGATCGCGGGCAATATCCGCTCCATCGCGCTGCCGACATTGGTGACGATCCTCATCCCCGAGGGAGAGCGGGACAAGGCCAACGGGCTGGTGGGCATGGTGACCGGCATCGGCTTTCTCACCACCTCCGTCATTTCGGGGTTTCTCGTCGCCTATACGGGCATGGTGGGCGTGCTCGTGCTCGCGCTGGCGCTGAACCTGTTGGTGATCGCGCATCTGGCGGTGCTCAGGTTTGACGAGGGCCGGCCTCAGCCCAGCGCGGACGCGCCGGCCGAACCCAAGCGGGTGGATATCGCGGGCACCATTCGCGTGGTGGCCGCGGTGCCGGGGCTGTTTGCGCTGATCTTTTTTACCTGCTTCAACAATTTCCTGGGCGGCGTCTTCATGGCGTTGCTCGACGCCTATGGGCTGTCCCTGGTGCCGGTGGAGGTGTGGGGGCTGACGTTCGGCGTCCTCTCGACCGCCTTCATCATCAGCGGCATCGTCATTTCGCGTACGGGGCTGGGCAAGAACCCGGTGCGTACGCTGATGATGGTCAATGTCGTCACCTGGTCGGTGTGCTGCGTCTTTACGCTGCAATCCTCGTTCTGGCTTCTGGCGGGCGGGTGTTTCATGTGGATGCTGCTGGCGCCCGTGGCCGAGGCGGCCGAACATACCACATTGCAGAAGGTCGTGCCGCTCGAGCGGCAGGGACGGGTGTTCGGCTTTGCCCAATCGATCGAGCAGGCGGCCTCGCCGCTCACCGCATTCCTCATCGGGCCGCTGACGGAGTTCGTGGTCATTCCGTTCATGACCGATGGGGCAGGGGCGCGGAGCATCGGCCCGTGGTTTGGCGTGGGCCCGGAACGCGGCATGGCGCTGGTCTTCACCGTCGCCGGCATGGTGGGGCTGGCGGTGACGATCGTGGCCTTCAACTCGCGTTATTACCGCCAGCTCTCAGCCGCCTACCGCGACGGGCGGGGCGATGACGGCGAGAGCGGAGGCAGCGCCGTGGCCAGCCCTGCGTGACTAAGTGGTAGGAAACTATTCCTAGTTCTCCCCGCGTCACGGCGGTCTGCTATTGTTCGTGTATGGTCGACGAATTGGGTCAAGGCGCTGAGCGCAGGACCCAGCCGCGATTGCGCCTGTCGGGCTTGCCGACCGGTGCGCATCGGTAGTGTCCCTTGATCGACTGGTTGAAGTACTGGCCGCGCGAGGGTGCGGCGCGCAGCGCTTCATAGGTCGCGGGCGGGACATCGAAATAGGTGTAGCGGCGGCCTTCGGGGCCGAACCAGATCGAGAGTTCCCCGGTCTCGGGTCGGTAGTGCAGGTGGCGGATGGCGGACGACATCGGGGTTCTCCCTTTCGTGACTCCGCAAAGACGAATCCCGCGTGGATTCGCCGGGTTCCGCCGGGTTCCGCCGTGGGATTCACAGTTGAGTCAACGACATGGCCGTAAGCGACGACATCGGGGGGAAATCTTCCGCCACGGGGTGGGACCGTGTGCGGGAGGACTATGAGGCCGGGCTCGTGACGATCAATGCCGTCGCCCGCAGCTATGGGCTGTCGCGCGGCGAGATCGAGCAGCGCGCCCGCGCTGGCGGTTGGGTGCGCCCGGCCACCCTAGCGCTCGACAGGCGCATTCTCATTCACAAGCTGATGGCGCTGCTGGAGCGCCAGATCGACGTGCTGGAGCAAGCCATGAACGGACCCGACAGGATTGAAAGCAAGATGTTGAGCGACCTGGTGCGCGATCTGGACCGGCTCATCACCATCGAGAAAGCGGAAACCGGCTCCACTAACCCCTATGAGCAGAGCGGCGAGATGAGTGATCTGCGGCGCAAGCTCGAGGCGCGGATCAATGCCATCACCAAGGGCAGGGTGTGACGCCGCCGCGATGGATGAGGAGCATGGCGAGCCATTTGATCTGGTGGAGGTCCTGCACGGGCTCAAAATGGGGGAACTGGGGCAGGTCTTTTATAAATGGAGCACCTGGGCCTATCCGCACCAATTGCCGCCCGAGGGCGACTGGACGACCTGGCTGCTGCTGGGCGGCCGTGGGGCCGGCAAGACCAGGGCTGGAGCCGAGTGGGTGCGGGGGTTGGCCGAGGCCGGCATCGGGCCGATCGCGCTGGTCAGCGAGACCATGAGCGAAGTCGAGGCCATCATGGTGCGCGGCGAGAGCGGCATCCTCAGGGTCTGTCCGCCCCATGAACGGCCCCGCCTTGTCGAGAACACGCTGCGCTGGAGCAATGGCGTCGAGGCGCATCTGCTGCCGGCGGCCGATCCGGAACGCTTTCGCGGACCGCAGTTCGCGGCCGCCTGGTGCGACGAGATCGGCAAATGGAGCAAGGCGGAAGCGGCCTTCGACATGCTGCAGTTTGGGCTCCGGCTAGGCGACAACCCACGCCAACTGGTGACGACGACGCCGCGCGCGACGCGGTTGCTCAAGCGTCTCCTCGCCGATCCGGCAACGCAAGTCACCCGGGCGGCAACGAGAATCAACCAGCACCTGGCCCACACCTTTCTCAAGACGGTGGTGGGCCGCTATCAGGGCACGGTGCTCGGGCGGCAGGAGCTGGATGGCGAACTGATCGAGGATCGGATCGATGCGCTCTGGCGGCGCGGGGTGTTTCGCACGGCGACAGGCGGGGCCGACGGCCGGGTCGTGGTGGCGGTGGATCCGCCGGTGACCGGCACGGCACGCGCCGACGCCTGCGGCATTATCGTAGCGGGCAGGCAGGGCGAGGGTGCAGTGGTGCTCGAGGACGCGACGCTCAAGGGCATCGCGCCCCAGGTGTGGGCCGAGCGCGCCGTGGCGGCCTACCGGGCGCATGAAGCGGACTGCATCGTGGTGGAGGTGAACCAGGGCGGGGACCTGGTGCGGCAGGTGCTGCACCAGGCCGACCCGAGCGTGCCGGTGCGCACGGTGTGGGCCAGCCGCGGCAAGTGGGTCCGCGCCGAGCCGGTGGCGGCGCTCTATGCACGCGGGCTGGTGAGCCACGTCGCGGGGCTGCATGCGCTCGAGGACGAGATGTGCGCACTGGGCCCCGACGGCC
Organism: Devosia oryzisoli; assembly: GCF_014837245.1. Lineage (GTDB taxonomy): Bacteria > Pseudomonadota > Alphaproteobacteria > Rhizobiales > Devosiaceae > Devosia > Devosia oryzisoli. The sequence goes on along the minus strand of NZ_JACYFU010000002.1, from coordinate 219,624 downwards.
GGGCGGAGGGGCATTCGCCGGACCGGTTGGATGCGCTGGTGTGGGCGCTGACGGAACTGGTGCTGAACGACCAACGGCCGCGGGTGCGGGGGGTGTAGGGGGCGGTGCGTGCGGCTGAGAGTTGCCCTCAGGTCGAGCCCAAGGGCAGCACCGCTGTAAATAGAACGTAGCCTGCAAGGAAAACATCATGCCGAACCTGTTGAACCGCCTGTTAGGCGGGCGCATCGACACGCCTGCCGAAACCAAGAGTTTTGCCGGCCACACCCTGATGACGCTGAGCCCGCTGGGGCCGGCGCAGTGGAGTGGGCGGGGCTATGCGAGCCTCGTCAACCAGGGGTTCATGCGCAATCCCGTGGTCTATCGCTGTGTGCGGCTGATCGCCGAGGCTGCCAACCGGGTGCCGCTCGTGGTCAAGGTCGACGGCGAGGTCGTCACCGAGCATCCGCTGCTCGATCTACTGACGCGGCCCAATGGGCGGCAGTCGGGCGGCGAGATGCTCGAGGCGCTCTATGCGTTCTTGCAGACGGCGGGCAATGCCTACCTCCAGGCGGGGATCGTCGATGGGGTGGTGCGCACCCTTTTCGTGTTGCGGCCCGACCGCATGAGCGTCGTGGCGGGGGAGGATGGTTGGCCGGTGGCCTATGACTACAGGGCCGGGGGCCGGGCGGTCAGGATTTCGCAGGAGAAGCTGCCGGTGCAAGGCGTGCTGCACATGGCCCTGTTTCACCCGCTGGACGACCATTATGGCATGGGCCCGCTCGAGGCGGCGCAGACCAGCCTCGACATTCACAATGCGAGCGCCCAGTGGCACAAGGCGCTGCTCGACAATGCGGCGCGGCCGAGCGGCGCGCTGGTCTATTCGGCGGGCAATGGGAGTTTGACCGAAGACCAGTTCAGCCGCCTCAAGGCCGAGCTGGAGGAGCAGTTTTCCGGTTCGGCCAATGCCGGGCGGCCGATGGTGCTCGATGGCGGGCTGGACTGGAAATCGCTGGCCATGAGCCCGCGCGAAATGGACTTCATCGAAGCCCGGCACGCGGCGGCGCGCGACATTGCGCTGGCTTTCGGCGTGCCGCCCATGCTGCTTGGCATTCCGGGCGACAACACCTATGCGAACCTGGCGGAAGCCAACAGGGCGCTGTGGCGGCAGACGCTGGTGCCGCTGGTGGTGCGCGTGGCCCAGGAACTGAGCGGCTGGCTCGGACCGGCCTTCGCAGGCGCCGAAGTGGTGCCGGACTTCGAGGGTGTGGAGGCGCTTGCCGAGGACCGCGCGGCACTCTGGGCCCGGGTCGGGGCGGCGGATTTTCTCACCGATGCCGAGAAGCGGGAGATGGTCGGGGCCGGGCGAGGTCTGTGAACATTAGCGCCGAGCAGGCGGCTCGCTGTGAGTACCGATTACCCCACGGGCTGGACACCCAATGGCCCGCCTCCGGCGGGCTTTTTTGTTGCCTGGAGGAACCCATGGACGAGCTGACCAAGACCGTCATCGAGCGCGGGGATCTGGCGCATCTGGCGCTGTTTCTGTGGGGCAGCAGCTCCACGGCGCTGTTGGTGTGGAGCCTGCGGGAAATGGCGAAGGTGAATCAACACTTCAACGACTTCGTGCAGGAGATCGCACAATTGAATCGGCTTTTCCGAAAGGAGGACTAAGGCCATGGCAGAAAAGCAGAATCGTGAGGCCGCGCAGCAGACGTTCCGGCAATTTGCCTGGAACCTGGCGGGCACGCTGGCGGACCGGAAAGACGGCGGGGGCAAGACACCGACACGCGGTCCAGCGCGACCACAGGGCAGGGGCGGCAAGCGCGGATGACGGGCATCGCCATCGACGCCGAGGGCCGCTTTGCCGGCTATGCCAGCGTCTTCAACCGGCGCGATACGGGCGGCGACATCGTCATGCCGGGCGCCTTCGGCAAGAGCCTCGAAATGCGGCATGGACGTATTCGCCTGCTGTTCCAGCACGATCCCAAGGAGCCGGTTGGTCTTTGGGAAACGCTGCGCGAGGACGGACACGGGCTCTTTGCGGCGGGCCGCCTGGTGCCGGGTGTGCCGCGCTCGGACGCCCTGCGGCGGCTGATCGAGAATGGAGCGCTCGATGGGCTCTCCATAGGTTTTCGCACCGTGAGGGCCAGCCGCCAGGCGGGCAATCGTCTCCTGCACGAGATCGACCTCTACGAGGTTTCGATCGTCACCTTTCCGATGATGGAGGACGCGCGTATCGCCTCCCCCCTCACGGCCGGCGCGGCCATTGCCGCCGCCACACGACGCATCCGCAACCGATAAAGGGATACCGACATGGATCGGATTGACGACGGCCTCGAAACCAAGGCCGGCGCTGGGAGCGATATTGGCGCGCTCTTTGCCGAGTTCTCGACCGCGTTCGAGGACTTCAAGCGCACCAACGACCAGCGCCTTACCGAGATCGAAAAGCGCGGCAGCGCCGATGGCCTGCTCGAGGGCAAGCTCGACCGGCTCAACGCGGTGCTCGACGGGCAGAAGGCCGCGCTGGACCGGGCGGCCGCAGAACGGGCGCGCCCGGCGCTCGAAGGAAAAGCTGCCGTGCCGGACGGCGAATACAAGCAGGCCTTCTCGGCCTATGTGAAGCGCGGCGAGGAGAAGGCCCTGCAGATCGGCGTCGGCAGCGACGGCGGCTATGTTGTGCCGGGCGAGGTGGAAACCGAGATTACCCGCCGGATGACGGCGATCTCCCCCATCCGCGCCATTGCGGGTGTGCGGCAGGTCTCCGGCGCGATCTACAAGCGGCCGATCACGGTGTCGGGGCCGGCGACCGGCTGGGTAGGCGAAACCGCGAGCCGCCCACAGACGGCGTCGCAGACGTTGGCGGAACTGAGCTATCCGACGACCGAGCTCTACGCCATGCCGGCGGCGACCAGCGCATTTCTTGATGACGCGGCGGTGGATGTCGGCCAGTGGATTGCCGACGAGGTGAACGCAGCCTTTTCCGCGCAGGAAACGACAGCCTTCGTCACCGGGGACGGGGTCAACAAGCCGACCGGTTTTCTTTCGGCCACTACGGTCGCCGAAAGCGCCTGGAGCTGGGGCAATCTGGGGTACCTCGCGACGGGCACGGCCGGGGCCCTGCCGGCCAGCAACGCCTCGGACGTGCTGATCGACCTCGTTTATGCGCTCAAGGCCGGGTACCGGCAGAACGCGAGCTGGGTGATGAACCGCAAGACGCAAGGGGCGCTGCGCAAGCTCAAGGATGCCGACGGCAACTATCTCTGGCAGCCGGCGGCCTCGGCCGATGGACGGGCGAGCTTCATGGGGTTCCCTCTGGTCGAGGCCGAGGACATGCCCGATATCGGCGCCAATTCGCTCTCGATCGCCTTCGGCGACTTCCGGCGCGGCTACCTGATCGTCGACCGCCAGGGCGTCAACATCCTGCGCGACCCCTTCAGCGCCAAGCCCTACGTGCTGTTCTACACCACCAAGCGCGTCGGGGGCGGTATCGCGGACTATGACGCGATCAAGCTGCTGAAGTTCGCGGCGTCCTAGGGAGCGCTGCCGGCGCTGACCTGGCCACACGCGCGATGTCACTCCGGCGATAGCCGGGATCCATCCTGAGGTTTCGGGATGGGCCCCGGCCTGCGCCGGGGTGACGGCCGGTGGGGTGTCGCTGTGCGGAGGATCGATGGGCCCATCGCGGTCTGCCAGTTTTCTTCGCCACCACCTGGCTTGTCCGGGGGGTCCAGGCTCGGGGGCGCATGGATTGCCCGGACCACCGGGCAATGACGGGCGGGTGGTGCGGGGCCGACACTGCGTCGCCATAAGAAATCAAGGAACAAAACAATGACTTCATATCTGCTGGCGGGACCCGTCGCGGAGCCGGTTTCGCTTGCCGAGGCCAAGGCGTTTCTCAAGCTCGACGAGGGTATTGAGGATGCGTTGATCACGACGTTGATCGGCGCGGCGCGGCTGCATGTGGAGGGGATCACCGGACGGGCGTTGATGGCCCAGAGCTGGCGCGTGGTGCTGGACGACTCGCCCGAAACCGGCTTCGTGAAGCTGCCGGTATCCCCGATCATCATGGTGACGGCCGTGACCGCCACCGACACCAATGGCGCGAGCCACGATGTGCCGCTCGGTCAGTTCAGCAGCGAAGGCGACCGGTTGCTGGTGCCGCGCGTCGTGGTCGACATGCCGAGCCTGCAGGAGCGGCAAGGCATCGAAATCGACTATGTCGCCGGCTTCAGCACCGAGGCCGAGGAGGTGCCGGCCGACCTGCGGCAGGCCATGCTAGGGCTCGTCGCGCATTGGTTCGAGCGCCGAGATGCGGTGATCGTTGCCGGATCGGGCGCGGTGGTGCCGAGTGGCTTTGATCGGCTGGTCAGCCAGCACAAGCGGGTGCGGCTATGAGCGAGAAGGTTCCGCCGATCGGCACGCTGACCGACCGGGTGCAATTCCGACGCTGCGAAAGCGTCGCCGAGGATGGCGGTGGGCACGCGAAAATCTATGTGCCGGTGAGCCATCTCTGGGCGCGGGTGCGGAGCCTCTCGGGGCGTCAGGGGGTGACGGCGGACGGGCGAAGCGTCGAGATTTCGCATGCCGTCGTGCTGCGGTTTCGCAGCGATTTGGGGCCGGGGGACCGCATCGTCTATCGCGGGCGCAACCTCGATGTGGTGAGCGCTGCGGACCTCAACGGGCGGCGGGCGTATCTGAGCTGCGCCTGCAGCGAAACCAGCTTTACGGGGTAGGCCATGCATCCGATTGCGGCATTGCAGGGGGCGCTGGTGACGGCGCTGCGGGCCGATGCGGCGCTGACCGCGCTGATCGGGGCGGACGGCGTGTTCGATGCGCCACCACGCGAGCGGCCGGCGCCCTATGTGGTGATCGACCGCCACGATGTGCGCCAGCGCGATGGGGACCAAACGCCGGGCCAGGAGCATCGGGTTCTTCTTCAGTGCTGGGCCGGTCAGCCGAGCCGGCGGGCGGCGCTGGAGATTGTGTCGCGGGTGGTGGCGGCGATGGCTGGACTGCTGCCCGCGGGGCTGACGGTGACCCATGCCGAGCACCTGCGCACCGAGACGGTGATCGACCGCGAGACGGGGCAGGCGCGGGCAGCGGTGACGCTGCGGTTCATGAGTGAATGACGGCTTTGAATGGTGGCATCCCCCTCACCGACTCGGCTCCGCCGAGCCACCTCGACCAGAGGGGGAGAGGAATAAGGGCGGACGCGGACCCATTCTTCTCTCTCTCGGGGAGAAGGTGGCGCGTAGCGCCGGATGAGGGGGATTTTTGAGAGGAGCACAGAATGGCGGCCCAGAGCGGCAAGGACATGCTTTTGAAACTCGACGAGACGGGGTCCGGGAGTTTCCTCACGGTGGCGGGTTTGCGGTCGCGCAGTCTCAGCCTCAATGCGGCGAGCGTCGATACGACGGACCAGGAGAGCGCCGGGCGCTGGCGCGAGCTGCTGGCGGGGGGCGGGGTGAAACGCGCCTCGCTCTCGGGCTCGGGGGTGTTCAAGGACCAGGGGTCCGACGCGGCGATCCGGGGCCTGTTCTTTGCCGGGACCATCCGGACCTGGCAGCTGATCCTGCCCAGCTTCGGGGTGGTGGAAGGGCCGTTCCAGATCGTGGCGCTGGAGTTTTCTGCCGATCATGCGGGCGAGGTGACGTTCGACCTGGCGCTGGAAAGCGCGGGCGAAGTGACGTTCGCGGCGGTTTAGCGAGCCCCTCACCCTGGCCCTCTCCCCGGAGGGGCGAGGGGACGTTGGGGCACCGCTAGTGGACTACCTGCAACAATTGCGGCTCCTGCGCCCCCTCGCCCCTCCGGGGAGAGGGCGGGGTGAGGGGCTAGGAGGAGCAACATGACCAATCTTCATCGGGGTGAGATTGCGGCCGAGATCGGCGGCGAGACGAGGACGCTTTGCCTGACGCTGGGGGCGCTGGCAGAGCTGGAGGCGCGGCTGGGGGCAGGGGACCTGGCGGGGCTGGCGGAGCGCTTTGCCGGCGGCAAGGTTTCGGCGCGGGACCTGACGGCGATCATCGGCGCGGGTCTACGGGGCGGTGGCCATGCCATCACCGATGACGACCTGGCGCGACTGACGATTGAAGGCGGCCTGCGCGGTGCGGCCGATATCGCCGTGCGGCTGCTCAAGGCGACGTTTGGAGAGCCATCATGAGCGCGTTTCCGTGGAGTGAAGCGATGCGCTTCGGTCTCGGCGTGCTCAAATTGCCGCCGGAGGCCTTCTGGAAGATGAGCCCGCGGGAACTGGCGGCGGCCTGGGGCGCCGTGATGGGCGATGCGGCCCGGCCCATGGACCGGGTCTCCCTCGAACAGTTGATGGAAAGGTTTCCCGATGGCCGATGACCTTTTTGGCAGGAGCATCGGCGATGACCTTGGCGGCGTGTCGGACGAGCTGGAGCGGATCGGCGACCTGGCCGATGGCGTGGCGCGCTCGATCAGCACCGCGTTTCGCGGCGCGCTGACGGATGGGAAGTCGTTTCGCTCCGTGTTGTCGGACATTGCTGGGGCCTTCGCCGATATTGCGCTCAAGGCCGCGTTCAAGCCGCTGGGGTCGCTGGTCCGGGGGCTGGTGGAAAACCTGTTCGCTGCCACCAACCCGGCTTTGGGTGGTGTGACACCCTTTGCCAAGGGCGGGGTGATCGCGACCCCGAGCTATTTCCCGCTGGGGCGGGGGACGGGCCTCGCGGGCGAGGCGGGACCTGAAGCGATCATGCCGCTCCAGCGGGGCGCCGACGGCCGGCTCGGCGTGGCGGGCGGGGGCCGTGCAGTCAATGTCACATTCAATGTGACGGCGAGCGATGCGCGCAGCTTTGCGGCCAGCGAGGCGGAGGTGAGCGCGATGCTGCTGCGAGCCGTCAAGCGCGGGACGCGGGGGATTTAGGACCCCCACCTAGCCTCCCCTGAGAAGGGGGAGGGACAGATCGAGGTTGCGGCAACTCTTGAGATCGGCACCGACCGCTCCTCCCCCTGCCGGGGGGAGGCCGGGTGGGGGGAGCCATTGGCGCGGTGCTCACCGACCCCCACCCTGCTCGATTCAACGGACTTGGCCAGGGCCAAGTCCTATCACGCATCCCTCCCCGCAAGGGGGAGGGAAAGGCAGGAGCCGGTGATCCGGAGGAACTCGAATGGCTTTTCATCATGTGCGGTTTCCGCTCGATATTGCGCTGGGGGCGCGGGGTGGGCCGGAGCGGCGGACCGAGGTGGCGACGCTGGCGGGTGGCGGCGAGCGGCGCAACGGGCGCTGGGCGCATTCGCGGCGGCGCTACAACGCCGGGTACGGGATAAAGTCCCGGGCAGACATGCAGGCGGTGCTGGCCTTCTTCGAGGAGCGGCGCGGGCGGCTGCATGGCTTCCTGTGGCGCGACGGGCTCGATTTTTCCTCGGGCGGTGCGACCCCCACCGCACTGGACCAGGCCGTCGGCGTGGGCGATGGAAAGCGGACGGTTTTTCCGCTGACCAAGCGCTATGGCGCGGCGTTCGACCCCTATTTGCGACCGATTGCCAAGCCGGTGGCGGGGACGGTGCGGGTCGCGCTCGAGGGGGAGGAGGTCTCCACGGGCTGGACCATTGACGTCACGACCGGGGAGCTGGGTTTCGCCGTGCCGCCGGGGGCCGGCGTGGCGGTGACGGCAGGTTTCTTGTTCGACGTGCCGGTGCGGTTCGACACGGACCGGCTCGACATCGAGCTCAACGGCTTCGATGGCGCGGAGGCGCCCAATATTCCGCTGGTGGAGATCCTGCCATGAGGACGCTGGATGTGGCTCTGGCGGAGCACCTGGAGCAGAGCGAGACCACGCTGGCGCGCTGTTGGCGCATCAGGCGCAGCGATGGCGTGACGCTGGGGTTCACCGACCATGATCGGGACCTGTTGGTGGACGGGACGGTGTGCAGCCCGGCCTGGGGGCTCGACAGCGGCGAGGTGCCGGCGCGGCTGGGCGGCGGGGTGGATACGGGCGAGGTGCTGGGTATTCTCGACAGCCCCGCCATCCACGAAACCGACATTGCCTTGGGGCGCTATGACGGCGCGCGGGTTGAAAGCTGGGTGGTGAACTGGATTGAGCCGGCGCAGCGCGTGCTGCTGCGCGTGGATACGATCGGCGAGATCGTGCGCGAAGACGGTGTGTTTCGGGCCGAGCTGCGGTCGCCGCAACAGGCGCTGAACGTGACACACGGCCGCGTCTACCAGCGGCTCTGCGATGCGGTGGTGGGCGATGCGCGCTGTGGTGTCGATCTGATGGCTCCGGCCTTCACGGCCAGCGCCGTAGTGACGGCGGTGGACGATGCGTTCCGCCTGCGCGTGAGCGGCATCGAGAGTTTTGACGAAGGCTGGTTCTCGTTCGGCATGGCGCGGTGGATCGACGGCGCGCGAAGCGGACTGGGCGACGCAGTGCTGACCCATCAGCGCATGGACGGTGACGACGTGCTGGGTTTTGCCCAGAGGGTGGGGGACTGGGTAGAGGTTGGTGACAGTCTCGCTCTCACGGCGGGGTGCGACCGCCGGTTCGCCACCTGCCGGGTCAAGTTCGGCAACGCGGTCAACTTCCGCGGCTTTCCGCACATCCCGGGCAATGATTACGTGCTGCGCCACCCGGGCGAGGGCGATGCGCTGGATGGACGGGCGGTGGTGCCGTGACGGGCGACGACGTGGTTGGAGCGGCAAGGCTGTGGCTAGGCACACCCTACCGCCACCGGGCGTCGACGCTCGGCGCCGGGTGCGATTGCCTTGGCCTGCTGCGTGGCGTCTGGCGGGCGCTCTACGGCGAGGAGCCGGTGGTGATCCCGCCCTATCGCGCGGACATGCGGGACCCGTTGAACGCCGGGGCGTTGGGAGATGCAGCGCGGACATACCTGGTCGCAGCAGACACAACGCCTTCGGCCGGAGACGTGCTGCTGTTCACGCTCTGCGGCATGGCGGAGGCCAGGCACTGCGGCATTCTGGCGGCGCCGCAGCGGTTCATCCATGCGCAGGAGCGCCTGGGCGTGGTCGAGGCAAACCTGACGCCGGGTTGGGCGCGGCGGGTGAGCGGACGCTTCCGCTTCCCCTGACGGGCCGGCAGCGGGCGTCATTTTTCTGATTTTGGAGTTGGACGATGGCCACTCTGGCACTTTCCGTTGCCGGGCAATTTGCCGGCGCGCTCGTTGGCGGCCCGATCGGGGCGACCATCGGCCGGGCGCTGGGCGCACTGGCCGGCAACGCGATCGATGGCATGCTGTTTGGCGACAAGCCCGAGGCGGCAAGCTTTGACGTGCGCCTGGGTGGTTCGAGCGAGGGCGCGGCGATCCCGAGGCTCTATGGCTGGGGGCGGATGGCCGGCAACATCATCTGGGCCCGCGAACTGGAACGGCTGGGTGGGGAGACGAGCGGCGCCAAGGGGCTTGGCGGCGGCCAGGAGAAGGACGAGATCGGCGCCAGCTTCGCCATCGGCTTCTGCGAGGGAAAAGTGGCGCGTCTCGGCCGGCTCTGGGCCGACGGGCAGGTGCTGGATACGCGCGGCCTCACCCTTCGCTTCTATGACGGGTCGGACGAGCAACTGCCCGACAGCCTGATCGAGGCAACGCAGGGCAGCGGCAAGGCGCCGGCCTATCGGGGGCTCTGCTACATCGTCTTCGAGAACCTGCCGCTCTCGCGCTTCGGCAATCGCATCCCGCAGATCACCGCCGAGCTGTGCCGCGTGGTGGGTGATCTGGAGCCGGCCATCCGGGCGGTGACGGTGATCCCCGGAGCAACGGAGTTTGGCTATGACCCGGCGCCGCGCGTGCGCGTGCTGGGGCCGGGGCAGGGGGTGAGCGAGAACGCGCATCTTGTCTCCGGCGTCAGCGACTGGACGGCGTCGCTGGACGAGTTGCAGGACCTTTGCCCGAACCTGGCGCATGTCTCGCTGGTGGTGGCCTGGTTCGGCGACGACCTGCGCTGCGGGTCCTGCGCGATCGGCCCGCGGGTCGAAGCGGCGGTGCGGGAAATCGAGGGGGTGACGTGGTCCGTGGCGGGCTTGGGGCGTGCCGAGGTGCCGGTCGTCTCCACCCATGATGGCGGGCCTGCCTATGGCGGGACGCCTGCCGACAGCGCGGTGCTGGCCGCCATCGCCGACCTGAAGGCGCGCGGGCTCCAGGTGACGCTTTACCCGCTGATCCTGATGGACCTGCCGCCGGGCAACGGCATACCGGATCCTTATGGGGGCGCTGAGCAGGCCGCCTACCCCTGGCGCGGGCGCGTTACCTGTGATCCAGCTCCCGGGCAGGCGGGTTCGCCACACCGGACCGGAGCGGTGCGCGACCAGATCGACGCCTTCGCTGCGAGCTATCGCGCCATGATCCTGCACTATGCCGCGCTGGCTGCGGCCATAGGTGGGGTGGATGCGCTGCTGATCGGCTCGGAGCTGGTCGGACTGACCACGCTGCGCGCCGAGGGTGATGCGTTTCCCTTCGTCGAGGCGCTAATCGATCTCGTTGCCGAGGTGCGGGCGGTCGTGGGACCGCAGACAAAGCTCACCTATGCCGCGGACTGGAGCGAGTATTCGGGCACGGGCGAGGGCGGAGAAAAGGTCTTTCATCTCGATCCGCTGTGGGCGGCGCCGGAGATCGATGCGGTGGGCATCGACTGCTACATGCCGCTCAGCGATTGGCGCGATGGCGAGACCCATCTCGACCGGCAGGTGGCGCGGAACAGCTACGATCTGGACTATCTGGCCGGCAATATCGCGGGCGGCGAGGGCTTTGACTGGTACTACGCCAGTGCTGCCGAGCGCATGGCGCAGCAGCGCACGCCGATCACCGATGGTGCGTATGGCGAGCCCTGGGTGTGGCGCTACAAGGACATCCGTTCCTTCTGGAGCCTGCACCACCATGATCGGCCCGGCGGCGTGCGATCAGCAACACCGACGGCATGGGTGCCGGGGTCGAAGCCGGTGTGGCTGACCGAGATCGGGTGTGGTGCCGTCGACAAGGGCGCGAACCAGCCCAACATTTTTGGCGACGAGAAAAGCGCCGAGGACGGGCGGCCCTACTTTTCCGCCGGAACGCCGGACGGATTGATCCAGCGGCAGGTGCTGCGGGCGCATCATCGGTTCTGGGCGAACGCCGACAACAATCCGGCCGGCATGGTGGATCGCGAGCGGCTGACCTGCTGGACCTGGGACGCGCGGCCGTTCCCGGCGTTTCCGGGCCTTGCCGACATCTGGGCCGATGGGCCCAACCACGCCACCGGCCACTGGTTGACCGGACGGCTCGGAGCCCTCGCCAGCGACGAACTGATCGCGGCCATCGCTTCCGAGCACGGCTGTGCTGTCGAGGCGGCGGCCGGGGCGCCGCTGATTGGCGGCTACACGCTCTCCCGGCCCGGATCGGCGCGCGAGGCGATCGAGCCGGTGCTGGACGTTGCGGGCCTCGAGCTGCGGGCCAGCGCGGGGAAGCTTGTTGCCGAACCCGCCGCGACGGCCGCGCCGATGGCATTCGTCGAGGAGCATCTTGCGGAAGGCGAGGGGCCTGTCATCACCAAGCGCCGGGCGCAGGCCGAAGAGCGGCCGGCCCGGCTGACCGTGAGCCATTTCGAGCGGGAGCGCGATTACCAGAGTGCCACGGCCACTGCCGTGCGACCGGGGACGGGACCTCTCGACATGCAGGCCACCGCCTTTGTTCTGGATCCGTCAGACGCGCGGCTTGCTGCCGAGCGTTTGCTCGACCTGCGCGGGAGCCAGCAGGACAGCCTGGAATTTGCCCTGCCGCCGGCGCTGCTCGCAGTGGAGGTGGGCGACCGGGTGGCGCTCGACGGCACGCCGTATGAGATCGCGGAAATCCGGGACGGGGCCACGCGCCGGGTGGTGGCCCACGCCGTGCCCCCTGCCGATGCGGTGGGGGTGGGCGGCGATCGTCCGGAATACAGGGGCGAGGTGGCCAAGCCGCTTGTGGCGCCGCTGGTTGTGGCGGCCCATCTTCCGGCGCGGCCCGATGCGCCCGGCCAAACGCGGCTGGTGCTGGGGGCCTATGCCAATCCATGGCCCGGTTGGGTGCAGGTCACGGAAGAGACGACCGGCGCCGAGCTCTGCCGCCTGGATCGGCCCATGGTCGCCGGTCGTTTGCTGGCGCCGATGGCGCCGGGAGCAACCGCTGTATGGGACGACGCGAGTACGGCAGAGATCGTTCTCCAGAGTGGACACCTGGCCGATGCGGCCGAGGCCGCCGTATTGGGTGGCGCGAACCGGCTCGCCGTGGCGACGGATGCGGGCGGCTGGGAGGTGCTGGGGTTCGCCAGAGCGGAGCTGGTGGCACCCCGGCAATACCGGTTGACCCGGCTGCTGCGGGGGCTCGAGGGCACCGGCGAGGCGATGGGCATAGCGTCGGCGGGCAATGCTGTTGTCGTGCTCGATACGCGCCTCGTCTCGCTTCCGGTGGACCCGCAAGGACTGGGCGCGCCGCGCCTGCTCCGTGTCTACGCCGGACGCATGGACACGACGGGCCGACTGGTGGAGGTGGCGCTGGAGGCCGGCCCGGCGCGGCTGCTGGCGCCCGTGCACCTGGCGGCAGCACGCCAGACCAACGGCGACATCGCGCTGGACTGGATGCGCTGCAGCCGTGGCGACACGGGGAACTGGGGCGTGGCGGAAGCGCAAAGCGATGCCTTGCCCGAGATGTATCGGGTGACCATCAGGTCGGGCCCGTCCGTCAAGCGCATTTGGGTGAGCAATGCCGCCGAGGCCACCTACACGCTGGCCGATCAGATCGTCGATTTTGGCGCGATGGCTGAAAGTTTCACGTTTTCGGTGGCGCAGATCAGTCCGTTGCTGGGCGATGGGTATCTAGCGGAGGGGGTATTCGATGAGTGACAGCCGGTTTGAACGGTGCCTTGGCGAGGTGCTGCGGCACGAAGGTGGCTATGCCGATCACCCTGCCGACCCCGGAGGCGCGACCAAGTTCGGCATCAACCGCAAGACCCTGGCGCGCTGGCGCCACGTCTCCCCATGGTCAGCGCTCCCCAAATCGGAGGTGCGGGACCTTGGGCGGGAAGAGGCAGGTCGCATCTACCGCGCCCTCTACTGGACGGCCTGCGGAACCGACCGCCTGCCGCCGGGAATCGATCTTGCCCTCTTCGACTATGCCGTCAATTCCGGGCCGGACCGTGCCGTGCGGACGATGCAGGCGGCGCTGGGCGTTGCGGCGGACGGTGTGGTCGGCCCGGTGACCGAACGCGCAGCGCAGCAGGCCGAGGTCAACGAGATCATCGACGCGATCTGCGACCAGCGGCTGGTCTTTCTGCAGCGACTTGCAAATTTTTCCGTTTTCGGCGCCGGCTGGACCGCCCGCGTCAAGGACGTTCGCGCCACGGCCAAGGCCATGGTCGAGCAACCAACCAGACCAAGGAGTGTCGAGATGACCAGTCTTTCGGGCTACAAGACCTATATTGTCGCCGCAATCATGCTGCTAGCGGGCGTGGCGCAGATCATGGGGATCGATCTTCCCAGCCTTGAGGGCGGCTCGGCGGGGAGCCTTGTGCTCGAGGCCCTGGCGGTGATGTTCTTGCGTCGCGGCCTCAAGAGTGAAACCTTGAGGCAGTGACTGCCTTTAGGGCTGATGGGGAAATGTGACCGCCTGCCGCATTCATGTCCCATTCAGCAACGGACCCGTAGGGTGGCCCGCATGAAAACGAAACTCTCCCTAAAATCTGTCGGTGCTGCTGCAGCGCTTGCCCTTGCCCTCGTGGCTGGCGGCGGGACTGCAGCATCCGCCGCAGGATGCCTTGACCGCTACCAGATCCAGGATGCCGTCTCCTCAGGCCAGATCAAGTCGCTCGACACGGTCCTGGCTGAGGCCGGCATTGACCCGAATGCAGAAATTCTCAGTGTCCAGGTCTGTGACGAGGGCGGCGGTCTGATATATGTGATCGGCGTGCTGAACCCGGACGGAACGGCGCGGAACGTGACCCTTAGCGCTCAATAGCCAATTCGAGTCGGAGCCGCCCATGCGCGTCCTGGTCGTCGAAGACGATGCCAATCTCAACCGTCAACTCAAGGAGGCGCTGGGCGAAGCCGGATACGCGGTGGATGTCGCCTTCGACGGAGAAGAGGGGCATTTCCTCGGCGACACGGAGCCGTACGACGCCATCGTGCTCGACATCGGCCTGCCGCAGATGGACGGCATCTCGGTTCTCGAGGAATGGCGCCGCGCGGGCAAGACGGTTCCCGTTCTCCTGCTGACGGCGCGTGACCGCTGGAGCGACAAGGTCCAGGGTATCGACGCCGGAGCGGACGACTATGTCGCCAAGCCCTTCCACATGGAAGAAGTGCTGGCGCGTCTCAGGGCGCTAGTGCGCCGCGCCGCCGGGCATGCCAGCAATGAGATTGTCGCCGGGCCGGTGCGCCTCGACGTGCGCTCCGGCAAGGTGACTGTGGACGGACAGGCGGTGAAGCTCACGAGCCACGAGTTGCGGCTCCTCAGTTACCTCATGCACCACAAGGGCAAGGTCATCTCGCGCACCGAACTGACCGAGCACCTCTACGACCAGGACTTCGACCGCGACAGCAACACCATCGAGGTGTTCGTCGGACGGCTGCGCAAGAAGCTGCCGGACGAGTGCATCCAGACCGTGCGTGGGCTGGGCTACCAGATCGCGGACGACTGAAATCGACCGCGCGGAGCCGGAAGTGGCCAAGATGCGCAAGGGGTCGATCGCGGCCTCGCTGTTCTGGCTGTCGGCCGGGTGGCTCATCGTGGCCCTGGTGGCCACGGGATTCCTGCTGACCGAACTCTATACACGCGCCCTCGACACCAGCCTCAGCCAGACGCTCGACTTCCACGTCGAGAGCCTGGCCGGCGCCTTGCTGGACAGTGAAGACCCCCGCAGCCCGGACATCGCCCTGGCGGACCCGCGCTTTGGGCGACCGCGATCGGGCTGGTACTGGGTGATTCGCAACGAGAGTGGCCAGGTGGTCAATCTCTCGACGTCCGTGGTGGGCATCGACCTCCCGGAAATCTCAAGGTCCGCTGATAGCCTGGGCCGCAGCACTGCAATGCTTGAAGACGCGTTCGGGACAAAGCTGCGCGTCGTCGAACGGCGGGTTTCGGTGGGCGACCGACGCTACACCATTGAGGTCTCTGGCAACTTCACCGAAATCCAACAGCTTGTGGATGACTTCCGCGGCCAAGCCTTTATCGTTTTGGGGGCGGTCGGGGCGATGCTGGCCATCATGAGCACGATCGTCGCGCGCTTCGCCATGCGTCCGGTTGCCCGGTTGAGTCACGCCATCGAGGCGGTGCGGGAAGGGGAGCGGGCAGAGATCGGCGGCCGCTATCCGCGCGAGATCGCCCCCCTCGCCGAAGAGGTCAACGAGCTGCTGCGGTCCAACGCGCAGATCATCGAGCGGGCGCGCAGCCAGGTGGGCAATCTCGCGCACGGACTCAAGACGCCCATCGCCGTGCTGCGCAACGAAGCGGCGGCGAATCAAGGATCCCTTGCCGATGTCGTCCGCTCGGAAGCGGACAAGATGAGCGGGATGGTGACGACTTATCTCGACAGGGCAAGGCTGGCGGCGCGCACGTCGCTTGTCGGCAAGCGCGCCGATGCCCAGCTCGTGCTGTCACGGCTCGTGCGGGTGATGGCCAAGATACACTCGGGCGTCGACATTGAATTCGAGACGCCGGACACGGGCGTGCCCTGGTTCCGCGGCGACGAAGCCGATCTGGAGGAAATGGTGGGCAACCTCCTCGACAATGCCTGCAAATGGTCTTCCGCCCAGGTGCGCGTCCGCCTTGGAAGCGCGCGCGATGCACGTGGTACTCAGTTGACGGTGCGGATCGAGGACGACGGGCCGGGCCTCGAGCCACAAGACGTGCAGAAGGTGTTGCGCCGCGGCGTCAGGCTCGACGAGAAAACGCCCGGCAGCGGACTGGGGCTGGATATCGTCAAGGAACTGGTTGATGTGTACGGCGGCACGCTGGAGCTGACGCGGTCATCCCTCGGAGGGTTGCAGGTCGACCTTCGACTGCCTGTTGCGCGGGCCGCTGGACCGGCGCCAGCCGCCAGCTGACGTACTTTTGCCGTAATGGCTCAACAAGAACCGACCGACTGTTTTGGAAGGCCTAAAACCGATGACTCGTTTCGTTTTCCTCGTCGCGCCCGTCATGGCTCTGGCTCTGGCCGGTTGTGCAAGCACAGCCCCGACCAGGACGCAGATGGCACAGGCCCCTGTTACGCCGCAGCCGGTGGTGGTGCAGCCCATGGTGCCGACTTCCGCCCAGACCGTGCAGCAGGCCCGTTTGACGACGAGCGTATCGAACGGTTTCGTTGATCCTGCCGCGCTGCCGCTGATGACGGCCAAGGATTCCAACGAAGCCAACAGCGCGCAGTTCTATGCGCTGCAGTTCGGGCGTCCGGGTGCACCGCGGCAGTGGGCCGGGGACAAGGGAACGACCGGCAGCGTCGCCGTAGGCCCCTATGTCCGCGTCAACAATCTCGATTGCCGGGACTTCACCCATACGGTCAAGATCAATGGCAAGGACTATGTCCGCAAGGGAACGGCGTGCCGCGAGCAGAACGGCAACTGGAATGTGGAGCAGGGCGCAGCCTGAGCGGTTCCGAAAAGGATTGTTTACCAAACCATTATAGGGTGGAGGTCCTCTTCCACCCTATAATGATGCGTGATGAACCAACGTGCCCAGACCGCCGGAACCAGCCCCCTCGGGGCGAAAGACCGTGGCCGGAGCACGCCCTCTCAGCCTTTCCAGGGCCTGATTGATGCGGTTCTGATAGCACCTGGCCAGTTCTCGTTCGAGGGCGCGGTGGGTGCCGATAGTGCTGCCGCCTGCTGGACCTGGGTTGTTCGTGATCTGTGCCCCGACCTGATCTCGGCCGAGGGCGTGGCGAACGGCAATTTCGGGAGCGCCGACCTAGAACTGGTCGTGCCCGAGATACTGCTCCGCGTGAAATCGACGCTCGATGCGTCAGGGTCGGACGGCGAGGCGCTTCGCCGCTTGCGCGCGCAGCTGGGCCGCGACGATGCGCTCGAGGCCGCAAAAAAGACGATGACGGCACTGCGGCATCGTGCTCTTCTCGCCAAGGCGCAGTCTTTCGGCAAAGCCCTCAACGCCATCACCGAGGAACAGGCCCTGACGGTCGCGCTGCAATCCATGCCGCTGCAGGAGCCCAAAGTCGCGGCTCTTTTGTTTCAGGCGGCGCTGGGCCATGTCGCCAACCCGACGCGCCTCATTCTTGCGGCCATCAAGCTCAGCGGCAATGCCTCCGAGGTGGCGGTGCAGCGCCAGGGCTTCGGGCCGCTGATCGAGGCGTGCCTGGCGCATGCACAGGACCAACTCAGCCATCTGGACCTGAACGGCCCTTTCGCCGACGTGGACCGGGCGTGTCGCAGCCTCGATCGCTTTCACCGCCTCGTGCGCGCACTCACCGGCTACATCGAATTTCCGCGCACCAGCCGATCGACCCATATTCTCGCGACCATCACCAAGCAGGTTTCCGACCGCGTCGAACCACGCCTGCGCGAGGTGGTGACGGACATCAACCAGGCCATGCGCCGTCCAAGAGAGGCGCCCGACCGGGTCGATATGGATCGGCTGCTGGGCGCCATAAACGGTGTCTATCTCCTGGCCACCGTTCGGGACTGCCGGGATTCGCTGGCCCTCAATGCCATCTTCGACCAGGCCTGGAACCAGTCCGGGCAGGCGCTCGAAATCCACATCCAGCGCAGTCTCGAACTGCTCCGACAGGCGCCGGAGGATGAAGCGACGGGGACGCGACTGGACGCGGCCATCAAGATGGCCGAAGTGCGCTTCAATGGGGAATATGCCGACACCCTGAGGCGTGCCCGGGCCGCCGCCGGCCGGCGCGCCTAGTTTACTCTGGCAACTCTTCCAGTCTCGAAGGCACTTCGCGTCCGCTATCGCGGACAATAACGGCCTTGGGCGCTGATGCCGAGACAAGCGCGAGCGCAAAGGGACCCTGCTGGCGAATGACCACCCCCACCGCGAGGAGCGGGTTTCGCTCGTCCGGCGTGCTGAAGATCAGCGCGCCGGTGTCGAGGGTTCGCGCCTCTATCGGAAGCACGCGCCTGACGCGGGCTTCCTGGAAACGGCCCTGGAGATAGGCCGGCACCAGCGGCAAGTCCGCATGCGCCGGCGCTGGCGAGGCCTCGCCGGGCGTGGCCAATGGCACCAGCGCGACCCGTTCTGCCGCTATTATGCCGGCCGAAGGCGGGGGAATGAGGCCCAGGTCCACGCCAGCCGCCACCTCGCCGAGCGTCAGCGGTTGCGGGGCCTGTGCGAGCACGTCGAGATTTTTGGGCATCCTGAGGAAGCGGGCAAGCACCGTGGGGGGCTTGTCCTGCGGTCGTTCGAGAAGGCTATGGCCGCCGTCGAGATAAGACGGGGGCCCCTCGGTGGCCGGCGAAATCGGCGAGGGACCATCAGCGCTTTCATAGAGAGGATCGATCAGCGGATCCTCAATGGGCCGGCGGGGGCGCCCAAGCAGCTGATCTACTGCATCCGCCCCGCTCTGGATGCACCCAAGGCGGGTGAAATAGCCGGCGGCGCCTCCGGCCAAGGCCACCCCCTCGATCTGCCCGAATGGTTCCAACCGGTTGCGCTCGGTCGACCACGCGCTGGGCCCACCCCCCAGATGCCAAAGCGTCAGGTCGGGCTGCCAGCCGCCAGACACCACAAGCCGATCGGTGGCGACAGGGACGTCTTCGCCCAAGTGCACGGCCAGGCCGCCTCCCCGGGATACGGTCTCAGCGTGACCCAGCCACGTGCCAGGGAATTGGCGAATGCCGTAGGCCTTGGAAAACTCGATGAAGCGGGATGCGGGGTGGGGGCGGCTGTCGAGCATGCGGTCGATCGACACCTGCGCATCGCGGGCGAGGACCGCCAGTCGATAAGCAGGGCTGCTCGACGTCGCAACGAGGGCTTTTTGACCCGGCCAGATGCCGTAGCGGAAGGCCAGTTCGAACGCTTCAAGCGCACCGACGACACCCGGTAGTCGGTTGCCGCCGAACACGGGCAGCCGCTCGAATGTGCCGGTGGCGAGGACAATTCGGGGCGCGGTGAAATCGGTCACGGCGCCCTTGGTCGTGACCTCGGACAGGTCGGTGACGTGGGCGCGTACCTTTCCGGGTCGCAGCGCGAAAACATGCGCGCCGGTGACGACCTGGATGGCAGCGTGGCTGCGCACGTCCTGAGCGAGGCGCGCCATGCTGTCTTCGGGGGCATCTTCGCCATCCTGCCGGCCGAACAATCCGGAGTGACCGCCAAGATGGAGTTGGGCTTCGAGCAGCACGACACCCAGACCCGAGCGCGCTCCGGCAAGAGCGGCAGCAAGACCGGCGACGCCGCCGCCGACAACGATGAGGTCGGTGCTGACCTGGGAACGCGCGGACTGCTTGCGCCAAGGCTCGTCGAGCGCGCCCTGCGCATCGAGCGCCAGGCCAAGGCTGCGGCCCGAGAAAAACAACTGCCCCAGCCCCTTCGCCCGGCGCGGCCCGAGGGTCACCAGATCCAGGTTTTCGAGGGCAGGCGTGCGGGCCATGGACAGAGCCGTGACCCTTTCCGCTGAGGCACCGGCGGCGACGATAGCGGGGGCACTTTGCAGCGTCAGGCCGAGGGGACTGCCATTGTGCGTGCCCAATGTGTCCACGCGCGCGGCGATGAGCGCGCTCAGCACCGTATCCCCCCAGAACGCCGAGTATTGCCGCCCATCGAGCCTGAACCAGATCGGCCGTGTCCGATCGACCTGCGTGCCGGCAAACAGTCGGACCGTGTCGGGGGGCAGGCGGTTCGCGTGCGGCTTCATTGGGCACTACCGGCGTCGTGCTGCGGCGCAAATTCCGCCACGGTTGACGAAGCGGCCTCGCGTTCGACGAGCCGCGCGGCGAACCACAGTTCTTCCTCGGACCGGCTCGCCCCGCTGAGCCACCGGGCGAGGCTCGGAGCGAAATATACCCCTAGAGCGCCAAGTCCGGCGATGACGTCGGCCCCGGACCCGCCCAGGCGACCGAAGGCGGGCGCTCCGTCCCCGGTGCTGACTGACTGATAGCTGGTCTGCCCCGCCTGCTCGACCCGCCGGTTCGCGCCCAGCAATTGATGAAGTCGGCTGGAAAATTCTGCGAGGTCACCCGGGCCCCAGGCGGAAACGCCCCCGCCTTTGCCCTGCTCCAGTGTCATCGCAGCATCCACGTGCACCATGACGGGGGCAGCGATGGGGTGGGTGGGCCTGGTGAGAATGCTCGACATGGTCTGCCTGTGCAGCAGGCCGGGCAACTCCGCAAGGTGGGCCAGGATGGAAGCGTCGTCTGCCAGGATCGTCTGGCGGGCGGCCAGGGGGTGGTCCTCGCCAACATCGAGCATTGCACCGCCGTCGGCAGCGATTTCCACGCTTTGCGGTGACACCCGCCTTACCCCCACCTGCTCAAGCCAGGCATCGAGACGCGGCTCGAGAACGGGCCGGTGGAGCCGAACCGCATCGCGGAAAAGGGTCCCTGTGCGTCCCGCCCCGAGCAGCGATGGTGTTGCACGTTCGGCCGCAATGCCGAAGCTGATCGCCATCTGCCGCATGTGGGCGATGGCTTCTTTCCCGGCTTCTCCGTCGGCAAAGAGAATTGGATCGGTTCGGCTCCAGGAGCCTCGCCCCCCGATCCGGCTCAGGAGACGGGTGGTTTCGCCCACCCCGTCGCGCAGCATCTGCCAGGTTTCGGGCCGGGAAATAGGCGCCAGGGAAAGATCGGTCCCGCGCGGGAGGCGATAGGCGGCCTGGCTTTCTCCGACGAAAATTACGGTCCGCTTGTGCTCGGCGGCAAGCAGCCCGGCGAGCAGCCGCGCCAATGGCGTTGACCCGAACAGGACAAAATCGGCAACGGCCTCGCTCATCCGCCGCATAGCCCGAGCTGGCACGGCCCCTGTGGCAATGCGTCCAACCTAATCACTTCGCTTTTGGTGGTTTTTCGCCCCATACGGCTTATAGATGGCGCACGCCTGCCGTGCCCAACCGACAAGCATATGGGGCCCATGTTTTTCTGGTCGATCGCCATTGCCGTCACCGCCATCGCCTGCGCTGCGCTCTTGTACGCAGGCCGTACACGGGCGGTCAACGCAACGGCAGCAGGCCCGGTCGATGCGCACAGCCATTTTCGGCAGTTGCTGAACGAGATCGACCAGGATCGGGCGACCGGCAAACTGGGCGAGGCAGAGGCCGAAGCCGCAAAAGCCGAACTGGCGCGCGAGATGGTGCGCCAGCGCCAGGAGGACGCAGGGCCGAAGCGCGACCTGGGGCGCGTACCCACTCTGGCCGGCGTGGCCTTGACCGCGCTTCTGGCGGTTTCGCTCTACGCCTTCCTTGGGCGGCCCGACCTTCCCGGCCAGCCGCTGGCGGCCCGCCCCGAGGCTGCTGCGCGCACGATGACCCTCGATGATGCGGTCAAGCGCATCGAACAGGCGCTGCAGGAGAACCCTGCCGATCTGCGAGGCTGGACCGTCATTGCTCCGGCCTATCTGAGCCAAGGGCGGTACTCAGACGCCGTTGCGGCCTATCGCCATGTGCTGGAACTGGGCGGCGCGTCACCGGCCGTGGAGACGCGGTTGGCTGAAGCCCTGCTGTTCGAGGCGAACGGAGAGGGATCGGACGAGGCGCTGGCGCTGCTCGAAAAGGCGGCGGCGGGTGACGCAAGCGATCCCCAGCCGCGCCTCTACCTGGCCGCGGAAATGACCCGGCTGGGGCGTTTTGAGGAAGCCGCCCGGTACTGGCAGGAGGCCATAGACCTGGCGCAGGGCGACGAGCCGTGGCTGGCCGCAGCGCGGCAAGGGTTGTCGGTGGCGCAGAACGATGGCGAGGATATCGGCGAGACTGATCAACAGGCGATGATCGGGCAAATGGTAGCGGGTTTGGCCGCGCGTCTTGAACAGCAAGGTGGTAGTATAGAGGAGTGGACGCAATTGGTGCGGGCCTACCTCGTACTGGGCGACAAGGACAAGGCGCAGGCGGCCTATGATGACGCCGTCCGAGCCTATCCGGCAGCCTTCGATCGCGGAGACCTCGACTCGCTGGCGCTCGGCGGAGGGCTGACATTGAACGGAGACAAACCATGACCCTGCAGGCTCAGGCGCGCCGCAAAGGGTGGACGCGCAAGCAAAAGCGTATAGCCGTGATTGTGGCCCTGGCGCTGGTACTGGCTCTGGCGACGGCACTCGTGCTGACGGCGCTGCGCGATCAGATCGTCTTCTTCTATTCGCCCAGCGACGTTGCGGAGCGCCATGTGGAGCCCGGCCACCCCATTCGCCTGGGCGGTCTGGTCGGGGAAGGCACCTGGGTGCGCGAGGGGCAGGAGAACACCTTTACCATCACCGATGGAGCGTCCAGCATCGTGGCCACGTACACCGGGCTGCTGCCGGACCTGTTCCGCGAGGGGCAAGGCGTCGTGGCCGAGGGGAGCATGGGCCCGGATGGGCGCTTTGCCGCCACGAACGTGCTGGCCAAGCATGACGAGAAATACATCCCCAAGGAAGTCGCCGATGCCCTGAAGGAGCGGGGGGAATGGCGCCCGGAGCCAGCGCCGCAATGACCATCGAGCTTGGGCACTTTTCGCTGATCCTGGCCTTTGCCATGGCCACCGTCTCGGCCATGGGCGGGCTGCTGCTGTGGCGGCGGGGCGAGCGACTGGCGCAGGTGCTGGCGCAGGCTTCCATATTGCAGTTCGTTCTGGTGGCGCTGGCGTTTCTGGCGGTCGTGCAGGCCTTCATGACCTCGGACTTCAGCCTCAAGCTGGCCGCAGAAAACTCGCACTCGCTCAAGCCGATGATCTTCAAGATTTCGGGCGTCTGGGGAAACCACGAAGGCTCGATGCTGCTCTGGATCCTCATCCTCGTGCTGTTCGGGGCCCTTGTGGCCGCTTTCGGTCGGCGCTTGCCGGCTGACCTCAAGAACCTAGTGCTCGGGACACAGAGCCTGCTGACGGCCGCCTTTACCGGCTTCACCGTCCTTACGTCCAACCCGTTCCTGCGGCTGGCAAATCCGCCGCTCGAAGGGGGAGACCTCAACCCGGTCCTGCAGGATATCGGCCTCGCGATCCACCCGCCGCTGCTCTATGCCGGTTATGTCGGCTTTTCGATCTGCTTCTCCTTTGCCATAGCCGCGCTGGTGTCGGGACGCGTCGACCAGGCCTGGGCGCGCTGGGTGCGGCCGTGGGCCATGCTGAGCTGGATGTTTCTCACCCTCGGCATCGCCATGGGCTCCTACTGGGCCTATTACGAACTCGGCTGGGGTGGCTGGTGGTTCTGGGACCCAGTCGAGAACGCCAGTTTCATGCCTTGGCTGGCCGGCACGGCTCTTCTTCACTCCGCTCTGGTGATGGAGAAGCGCAATGCGCTCAAGATCTGGACGATCTTTCTCTCCATCATTACCTTCTCGCTGTCGTTGCTCGGCACATTCCTCGTGCGCTCCGGCATCCTCACCTCCGTGCACACCTTCGCCAGCGATCCCACGCGCGGTATCGTCATCCTCAGCATCCTGGCCGTGCTGATCGGAGGTGCATTCCTGCTGTTTGCCATGCGGTCTCCGGCGCTGCGGCAGGGTGGGCTGTTTGCGCCCATCAGCAGGGAAGGGGCGCTGATCCTCAACAATCTGTTCCTGGCGACGGCTGTCGGGGCGGTACTGGTGGGAACGCTCTATCCGCTCCTTCTCGACGCCTTGGCCGGAACGAGCATTTCGGTCGGAGCGCCGTTCTTCAATCTGACATTCGGCGTGCTCATGGCGCCCTTGCTGCTGGTGCTGCCGTTTGGCCCGCTTCTGGCCTGGAAGCGCGCCGATCTTGTCGCCGTCGGTCAGCGGCTGATCGGCACCGCAGCGCTGACAATTTTCCTGACCATCCTGATATCGGCGCTGGGCGGGGTCTCTTTTTCTCTGGTTCCGCTCGGCCTGTTGCTCGGCTTCTGGGTCGTCTTCGGCTCCGTCGCCGAACTCGTTGAGCGCGCGCGCATCGGCCGCATTCCCCTACGGGAAAGCATTCGGCGCCTCGTCGGGCTGCCGCGCTCGATCTGGTCCACCGCCATGGGCCATCTCGGTCTTGGCCTGACGGTGCTCGGCATTGTCTCGGTATCGGCGTGGGAAAGTGAGCTGGTCACGACGCTCAATCCCGGCCAAACCGCAGACGTGGCCGGGTACACCATTGCCTTTGACAGCTTCGAGACGGAGCAGGGTCCCAATTACGTCGCCGATACCGGGCGGTTCACGGTGACGGGGCCCGGACAGGGTACGCGGCAACTGGAAGCGGAGCGCCGCACCTACGTGGCTACCGGCGCACCCACGACAGAGGCGGCCATCTCGACATACGGGCTAAGCCAGCTCTACCTGCAACTGGGCGAGCCGCTCGATGACACGCACGTGGTGCGCATCTGGCACAAGCCATACATCCTCCTGATCTGGATCGGCGCGCTGGTAATGGCGGCTGCGGGTGCGCTTTCGCTGACGGATCGGCGCCTGCGCGTCGGTGCGCCCGCGCGCGCTCGTCGAACGGCTGCGGAGCCGGCCGAATGACAAGGCTGCTCGTTCTGATCGGTCTTTTGCTGTCGCTGTCCATGCCGGCGCTGGCCGTCAACCCTGACGAGATGCTCGCCGATCCTGCTCTCGAAGCGCGCGCCCGCGACATTTCTGCCGGGCTGCGCTGCCTTGTCTGCCAGAATCAGTCCATCGACGATAGCGATGCCGACCTTGCCCGCGACCTGCGCGTCCTGGTGAGGGAGCGGCTTGTGGCCGGCGACAGCAATGCGGAAGTCGAGCAGTACCTGGTGGATCGGTACGGGGAATATGTGCTGCTGCGCCCCAGGTTCAACGCACACACCTGGCTGCTCTGGGCAGCCGCGCCGGTCCTGTTCCTGATCGGGCTGATGGCATTGATTGTCGCCCGGCGGGCAAGGCGGGCCCCGCCGCCGTCTTCATTGACGGATGAGGAAGCTGCGGCACTAGCCGCGCTGGAAGACGAGCGGAACTCTCGCTCCCACGTGGACTGATTCAGGTCACGATCCCGCCCACAACATTGCCAAAGCTTAATGCTGGCGCAACTTCGCCGAAAGGCGGCACGTTGCATAAACTCCCCCCATAAGCTGTTGAGAGCTTAATCGAAGGAGATACAGTCCATGCGTTCGACAATTCTCTCGCGCACCCGACGCTGGCTCGGAGCCTCCGCTCTTGCCCTTATGGTCGGCGTGGGCGGCGTGTCCACCGCCTATGTCATGACGGGCCAGACAGCCAATGCGCAGATGCAGAAGGCTGCGCAGATCGTCGTGCCCGAGGCGCAGGTTCAGCAGGGCTTTGCGGATCTTGTTTCGGCAGTGAAGCCGGCCGTGGTTTCGATCCTTGTCGAAGCCGAAGAAAAGAACGGCCCCGTGCAGCAGCGCGGCCGCAACTTCCAGTTCAACTTCCCCGATCTTCCTGAAGACAGCCCGTTCCGCGACTTCTTCGACCAGTTCAATGGCCCGGGTGGCCAGGGCGGTCCGGGGGGCCAGCAGGCGCCGCGCCACTACATGGCGGCCGGTTCGGGCTTCCTGATTTCCGATGACGGTTACGTCGTCACCAACAACCACGTGGTCGAAGACGCGACCAAGGTCACCGTTGTGATGGACGATGGCAGTGAAAAGACGGCCGAGATCGTCGGCACCGACCCCCGCACCGACCTTGCCGTGGTCAAGATCGAAGGCAGCAACCTGCCTTTCGTGGGCTTCGAGGATGAGCCGAGCCGTGTTGGCGACTGGGTGATCGCTGTCGGCAACCCGTTCGGCCTTGGCGGTACGGTGACGGCCGGCGTGATTTCGGCTGAAGGCCGCGACATCGGCGGTTCGAACTATGGCGACTTCCTGCAGATCGACGCGGCGGTCAACACCGGTAACTCCGGTGGCCCGTCCTTCAACACCAAGGGCCAGGTCGTTGGCGTGAACAGCGCCATCTACTCGCCCAATGGCGGCAATGTGGGTATCGCGTTCGCTATCCCGGCGCATACGGTCAAGCAGGTGGTCAACCAGTTGATCAATAGCGGCTCGGTGACCCGCGGCTATCTTGGCGTTTCCATTCAGGATGTGACCAAGGATATCGCTGACAGCGTTGGCCTGTCCGATGCCAAGGGCGCCATCGTTCGCGAACCCACGCCCGACGGCCCCGCCGGTGCAGCCGGCATCAAGTCTGGCGATATCATCACCCAGGTTGATGGCGAAGAAATCACCGACGCCCTCGACCTCAGCCGCACCATCGGCAACAAGTCTCCCGACTCGACGGTCGAGCTGACCATCTGGCGCGATGGCAAGGAGCAGACCATCTCGGTCAAGCTGGCAAAGCTCAGCGAAGAGCAGCAGGCCTCCGAGGACCAGACGGCACCCAGCGCTCCCCAGGCTGCGCCGGAGTCCACCCAGAGCATGGGCATGACGCTCGTGCCCAACGGTGACGGTTCGGGTGGCTTGATCGTCCAGAATGTCGAACCGGGCAGCATCGCCGCCGAGCGCGGTCTGGCTGTGGGTGATGTCGTTCAGGAAGTCGACAACAAGCCGGTGGCCAGTGCCAGCGACTTCGACCAGGCCATCGCGGCCGTGAAGGATCGCGGCCTCAACACTGCGCTTGTGAAGGTCGCTCGTGACGGCGAGTCCCGCTTTGTCGGGCTGCCGCTCAACGCCGAAACCAACGACTAAAATCGGGTAGTGTACCGGCCTCGGGGATTCCCTTCCCCGGGGCCGGATTTCATTTGTCGGGAGTGGTAGCGTGAAGATCCTTTTGATCGAGGACGACCGTGAAGCCGCCAGCTACCTCGTACAGGCGCTGGACGAAGCGGGGCACGTGACACACCATTCCGCCGACGGGGAGACAGGATACGCGATGGCGTCCGGGATGGACTACGACGTCCTCATCGTCGACCGCATGCTGCCCCGCCGCGACGGCCTCTCCATCATCGAATCCCTGCGTGCCGAAGGCGACAAGACGCCGGTGCTTATCCTCTCCGCGCTTGGCGAGGTTGACGACCGGGTGACCGGGCTTCGCGCGGGTGGCGACGATTATCTCGTCAAACCCTATGCCTTCACCGAGCTTCTGGCCCGCATCGAAGTGCTGGCGCGCCGATCCAGCCCCGCAGAGGCGGCGACCAGCTATGCTGTTGGCGGGCTGACGCTCGATCGGCTTTCGCGAAAGGTCGAAAGGGACGGCGAAACCATCCTTCTGCAGCCGCGCGAATTCCGGCTTTTGGAATACCTGATGAAGAACGCAGGAAAAGTGGTGACCCGCACGATGCTGCTCGAGAACGTGTGGGACTACCATTTCGACCCGCAGACCAACGTCATCGACGTCCACATGTCGCGTTTGCGGTCGAAGATCGACAAGGGTCACGCCACCCCGCTGCTGCACACGGTGCGCGGCGCCGGCTACATGATCCGGGAGTAGCGCTTGGCCCGCTTCGCTCAGGTCTGGCGCACATCAACGGTACGGCTGACGGCGACGTTCATCGCCATCTTCGTGCTGTTCGCCATCCTGCTCATGGGGTTCATTGGCTGGCAGTCGAGCGTCCAGATCCAGCGCCAGCAGGCCGACGACATCGATCGCGAAGTGGCTCTGTTCCAGCGCATCGAAGCCAACCAGGGCATCAGGGCCATGGCTTTCGCGCTTGACCGCCTGTCGCGCCAGCCGGGGCCCGGCATCTATTATCTCAGCGATGCCAGTGGGCAATATCTCCTGGGCAACATGAACAATGTGCCCCCCGAAGTGTTGATCAATCCCGGCGTCTATAGTTTCAGCTACCACCAGCCCGATCCGCTGAGCGGCGATGGCCCACCCGCACCGCCCGGTGCTCCGCAGCGTGGCGGTGTAGCCGTTGTCCGGTCCGTGGAGTTGCCGAACGGCATGCGCCTCGTGGTGGGTCGCGACGTGGTCGAGAGGCGAGGCTACTCAGCCATCATCCTGCAGAGTTTCCTCGTGGGTGTGGTCGGCATCATTCTCTTTTCCATTGTGGCCGGTGGCGTTACGGCGCGCCGCGTCCTGCGGCGCATCGATACGATCCGCGCGACCTCCACCAAGATCATGTCCGGCAACCTCTCCGAACGCGTTCCTGTCACCCGGCGCAACGACGAGTTCGATGGCCTGGCCACCAACCTCAATGCCATGCTCGACCGCATCGAACAGTTGCTGCAGGGCATGAAGGAGGTGACCGACAATGTGGCGCATGATTTGAAAACGCCGCTCACGCGCCTCCGCAACCAGGCCGAGGCTGCCTTGCGCGAGGGCACCAGCGAGGAAACGCGCGAACGGGCGCTGGAGACGGTCATTGCCGAGAGCGACCGACTAATCCACACGTTCAATGCCCTGCTGATGATCGCGAGGGCCGAAGCTGGCACCCCCTCAGGTGCGCTCTCCGATATCGACGTGGGCCCAGTCGTTGCGGACGTGGCGGAGCTTTATGGGCCGGTGGCCGAGGATGCGCACATCGTCCTGGTAACCGACATCGACGAAGGGGTAAGGCTGCGCGCCAATCGCGAACTCATCGGCCAGGCGCTGGCGAACCTTCTGGAGAACGCGGTGAAATATGCGCGGCCGGAGGACGGCACTGCCGGGCAGATCGTCGTGAGCCTTAAGGCGCGGGATGGGCGTGCGCTGATCGCGGTCGCCGATAACGGATCGGGCATCGCGGCGGCAGATCGGCAGCGTGTCCTGGAGCGCTTCGTCCGGCTGGAGAAGAGCCGGTCCGAGCCTGGCTCCGGGCTGGGGCTCTCCCTCGTGAATGCCGTAGCCAGATTGCATGGCGGGACCTTTCGGCTGGAGGACAATACCCCAGGTGTCCGGGCGGTCATGGACCTGCCCTTGCCTTAGCTCGCCCGCCTTGCTCGCGAGAAGGGCGCAGGTTATGCCTCCGAAATGAGCATCTCCCTTTCTCCCCTGCCGCCCGACGATCACCGTGCCTTCGATGCGCTTCTGGCGGAGTTGCCGGAGGAACAGGCGGCGGTCCTGAGATCGGCCTCGGGGACTCTTGCACCCCTGCTGGGGTCTGCTCCCTACCTGCTCGACCTCACCCGCAAACATGCGGCGTGGCTAGCTAAGACGCTAGAGGATGATGCCGACGACGCGTTAAACTCTCTCCTGGCGATGGTGAGGGAGACCGGCCGGCACGCCGATGAGGGCGAGGTGGCGCGTACATTGCGCATTGCCAAGGGTCGCACCGCACTTCTTGCCGCGATCGCCGAAACCGGCGACGCCTGGACAACGGCCCGGGCCACGGAAGCCTTGTCGGATCTCGCCGACGCAGCGCTCGAAGCCGCGCTTGATTTTCTGATGCGCCAGGCCTTCGCCGCCGGGCGGTTGGCCATCCCCGAGAGTGAGGCTACGGCGGCCAATTCGGGACTCGCCCTCTTCGCACTGGGCAAGCATGGCGGGCGCGAGCTCAACTATTCATCCGACATCGACATCGTCGCCTTCTTCGATCCGGAGCGGGGGGTGCTCAAAGAGCCCGAGGAGGCGACCAAGATCTATTCCCGCATGGTTCAGAAGCTTGTCGGCCTGATGGAGGAGCGGCAGGCATTCGGCTATGTCTTCCGCACCGACCTGCGCTTGCGCCCTGATCCGGGCTCGACCCCTGTGGCGCTGTCGGTGGACGCGGCGCTGGCCTACTACGAGGTGCGCGGCCAGAACTGGGAACGCGCTGCCTGGATCAAGGCGCGCCCCTGCGCTGGCGACAAGGCGGTGGGGAAACTTCTCCTGAAAGAGCTGGCGCCCTACGTGTGGCGCAAGCACCTCGACTTTGCGACGATCGCCGACATCCAGGCGATGAAACGCCAGATCAACGTCACCAAGAAGGTGGGGGATATCCGGGTCGAGGGGCACAACGTCAAGCTGGGCCGGGGCGGCATACGGGAAATCGAGTTCTTTGCCCAAACCCAGCAACTGATCGCCGGCGGGCGCGACCCGGCGCTGCGCGTTCGGCCAACGGGAGAGGCCCTTGCTGCTCTTGCGGAAGGCAACTGGATCAGCCGCGAAGCGGCCTCGGAGCTGACTGAAACCTACTGGTACCTGAGGGCCGTCGAGAACCGCCTGCAGATGCTGCGGGACGAACAGACGCACATCATGCCCGATACGCCCGAGGGCGTATCGGTCATCGGGCGGCTGATGGGCGAGCCGGAGCCTGCGCGCTTCGAGCACAGCTATCGCGGCGCGCTGGAGCGGGTGGCGCGCTACTATGGCGAACTCTTCACGGAGGGCGAGTCGCTGGGCGCAGGAGAGGGTAATCTGGTTTTTACCGGCAGCGACGACGACCCCGGCACGCTCGAGACGCTCACCGCGATGGGCTTCGCCGATGCCCACAAGGCCATCGAGACCGTGCGCAAGTGGCACTATGGGAGCTACGGCGCCACGCGGACGTCGGCGGCTCGCGCTCACCTCACCGAACTGTTGCCGGCGCTCCTGATTACGTTTGGCATGGCCGGCAATGCCGACGGTGCCTTGGCCCGTTTCGACGATTTTCTTTCCCGCCTGCCCGCAGGCGTCCAGCTTTTTGCGCTCCTGCGCAATCACGCGCAATTGCGCACGTTGCTCGTGCAGTTTATGTCGTCCGCCCCGCGCATGGCAGAAGCTGTCATTCATCGTGCCCATGTCATGGACGGACTGATCGATCCGGCGTTCGCCGAGGACGTGACGCATCGCGACGTGCTGGTGGGGAAGGTCGATGCCTTCCTGGCAGACGCCTTGTCCTATGAGGATCTCATCGACCGCGCCCGCATCATCGGGCAGGAGCAGAAGTTCCTGGTGGCTGCGGGGCTCCTCTCGGGAACGGTTAGTGCGGCCGGCGCCGGCGAGCAGTTCACGGCCCTCGCCGAAACCCTGCTGCAGCGCCTCTTCGCCAGCGTCCGCACCGAGTTTGCGCGGCGCCACGGGGAAATACCGGGTGCGGAAATCGCCCTGCTAGCCTTCGGAAAGATGGCAAGCCGGGAAATGACCTACACCTCCGATCTCGACTTCATCCTGCTCTACGATGCGCCCGACGTGGAGAGCGATGGGGAGCGGTCGCTGTCGCCATCGCATTACTTCGCGCGGCTGACGCAGCGCCTGCTGGCTGCCGTTTCGGCGCCTACGGCGGAAGGCGTTCTGTATGAAGCGGACATGCGCCTGCGCCCGTCCGGCAACTCCGGCCCGCTCGCGACGAGCCTGACGGGGTTCAACGCCTACCACAAGGACAACGCCTGGACCTGGGAGCATCTGGCCTTGAGCCGGGCGCGCGTTGTGGCAGCGACCGGGAACATGGCCGCCAAGGTGGACGCGGCCATCGGGGAGGTGATGTCGCGCGTGCGCGACCCGGCAAAAGTTGTCGAGGATGTGGTGTCCATGCGTGCGCTGATGGCCCGGGAGCGTAAGCCGCGGCACCCGTTTGACTTAAAACTGGCCAATGGTGGACTTGTGGATCTGGAGTTCATCGCCCAGTCCGCGCAGTTGGTCGCGGGGACCCAGGTGCGGCTGCCACAGGCGCAAACCGCCGCCGTCCTGGCTCGTCTGGGGGAACTGGGGCTGGTACCGGAGGGGCAGCGGCTCGCCGAAATCCACGGCCTCTATTCGACAGCGCTGCAGGTCATGAGTTCCGCGCTCATCAGCCCGTTCAAGGATGAGGCGTGGACGCCGGCCTTCAAGGACCTTCTGGCCCATCTGGCGCACTATCCCGATTTCGGGCGGCTCGAACTCGACATTGCGCAAATGCAGGGCGAAGTCGAAGCCGCTGCCAGTCACTGGTACGAAAAGGCGGCAGCGCTTTAGCCTCGCTTATTCCGCTGCGACCGTGTCGCCGATCATGCTCTCGAGCGGCAACGAGATGGCAACCGTCGTGCCGATCCCGGGGGTGGAATCGATGGCAAGGTGCCCGCCACTCGAGCCGGCAATGGCCCGCGCTATGGAGATGCCCAGGCCCTGTCCCACGCCCTCGCGGGTGAAGGTCGCGTCTCCCAGCACGAAGGGCTGGCTGAGGCTGGAGAGGCGTTCGTCGTCCATGCCGATGCCCGTGTCGCTGACTTCGATGACCACTCCATCATCTGCCGCGAAGGTCGCCAGGCGAATTTCACCGCCCCTGGGCGTAAAGCGGATGGAGTTTTCGATGATGTTTCCGATCATGCGGGCAAAGCCGAGCCGGTCCCCCCGCACTACGGCCCCGCAGCCGATGCCGAGGTCCATGCGGACGCCGGCCCGCTTGATCTGGGCCTGATACTTGCGCGCAATATCAGACACGAGGCTATCGATGGCCACCGGGTCCTGCCGCAGGGCCCTCTGCCCGCTTTCAAGCTCGGCCAGTTCCAGGATCGTGGCGAACGAGGCGAGCAAATGTTCACCCGAGGCCTGGATCGTCTGGACGTACTCGACATAGCGCGGGTCGCCGAGCGGGCCATAGGTCTGGTGCTTCATCAATTCGGCAAAGCCGATGATATGGTTGAGCGGCGTCCGGACATCGTGGCTGAGATGGGCGAGAAACGCTGTCTTGGACCGGCTCGCCGCTTCGGCC
This sequence comes from Devosia oryzisoli, assembly GCF_014837245.1. Taxonomy (GTDB): domain Bacteria; phylum Pseudomonadota; class Alphaproteobacteria; order Rhizobiales; family Devosiaceae; genus Devosia; species Devosia oryzisoli. The sequence goes on along the minus strand of NZ_JACYFU010000002.1, from coordinate 187,165 downwards.
TTGAGTTTTTCCTCGTGGTAGCGGCGGGCCAGCAGGCGCTGTTCTTCGCGTATGGCATCAATTAGCGCATCGGCACGCTTCTGCTCGGTGACATCGGAGACCAGCGTCATGAAGCCGCCATCGGCGAGGGGTCGCTCGTCGATCAGGAGCACGGCGCCATCCTCGCGATGCAGTTCCAGCACGCGATTGTTGTCGTCCTCGCGCAGAAGCTTCATGTAGCCGCCGGCGATCAGGCGCGAGACGGCGGCGTGGTAGGTAATGCGGCTCTTGTCCAGGTTGAGCCGGTCGCGATAGCGGTCATTGCACACGATCAGTTCACCCGCCTTTGTCCAGCAGGCGAGGCCGAGCGGCACGGCCGCAGCAAGGGTGCGGTAGTTGTCGCGTTGCAGCCGGTCAGGCATGCCCGACTTGCGGCGGCGGCGAATGCTGGCGAGTGACATGCATGTGGCCAGCAGGAGGGCGGCTGCGCTGCGCGTCCCTAGCCCCGCCAAGGCACCGGTATCGTGGAAATCCACGGTCAAGACGCCGTGTGAACCGGCTTTGAAGCGCCTCGAGAAGAGGCTCTCGCTGATGGTGCCGTCATCGATGCCGACCCGCCGGACCTGCGTGAAGCGCGCCGCCTCTTGCGTCAATGCCGCTGGCAATTCCGAGGCCGGCTGCTTAGCGGCGTCCTGGGCGATGATATTGCCGATGAGCGAGAACTCACGGCCGATTTCAGCCAGCGAGTGGCCGGTGTCGTAGGCGATGAAGAGAAGTGCGCACGCGAAGGCCGTGACGGTTACCGCGAGAGTGATGGGGGAAGCCAAGGCTTTCAGTCGCGCCGCGGGAGAAAGGGCGCCGGCGGCTTTGCACCGCGGTGGTCGATCTTCTGTGCCAGCGCGGAATCCTACGGCGCCGGCGTCGGATGCCCCCGACGACCGCATAAATTTCTCCTTGTAGAAGAGGGGGTTAGCCCCAACCCCGATTTGCCCTTAACAAGTTATGAATCAGCTACGGGCCGGTTGTCCAGCGGTCAGTATTGGCTGTTTCCGGGTCGATCTCGAAAACGCGAGTCTGCTGAATCACTTAGGCAGAAAGAAAAATTCTTCCACCTTCGGAGCCCGGGAATTGCTGCGGCTCCGGACGCTGCGAAGCGGGGTGAGTTCGCCTTGGGGAACGGCGGCGAGTTGAAGGCAACCCGCCGCCGCGAAGATCCTAATTGCCCAATATGCGATCGATAATGTCGCTGCTGTTTCGGCTCAGTTTGTGCTGCGCGCGAAGAGCCTCAAGGGCGCTTCGTCCCGCCGCCTGACGGGCGCTTTCGAGGCTCGGCAGAGTCCGGAACCCCGTCAGGATCCGCGAGGCAACCTGTGGGTTCACCTTGTCGATCTCTGCGACTGCTTCCGTCACCATCGCATAGCCTGCCCCATCGGCACGGGCGAACTGGACCGGATTGCTCATGACGAAGCTGGCCAGCAGCGAGCGGAGACGATTTGGGTTGGTGCGCGGGAAGTCAGGAGCGGCCAGTGTGGCCCTGATGCGTTCGACGACGCCGTCGTCAGGTGCCTGCGCCGAAGCCGTCAGCCATTTGTCGAATACGAGGGGATCACCGGCAAAGCGCGTCCGGAAGTCGCCAAGCAGGGCTGGGGCCTCGCCGGTCCAGTTGTGAGCCGAAATGGCCATGGCAGCATACCGGTCCGTCATGTTGCTCGCTGTTTCGTATTGCCGCGCCGCTAGTTGCCCGCCCGTTTCCGTTCCGGCCACGAGGAGCGACAGCAAGCCGTTGCGCAAGGAGCGGCGGCCGGCTTGCGCGGCATCGGGGCTATAGGGGTCGGAGATCGTCAGCTCCTCGTAGCGGCGCTCGAGTGCCGCACCGACCGGGGCCACGAGTTCCCGGATCATCTGCCGCCTGGCCCTGGCAACCGCGTCCGGGTCGACGTTCTCTCCGATCTGCCGGGCAATGACGCCTTCCCCAGGCAGGCTGATGGCCTGCGCCTTGAACGCATCATCCAGTGACGGGTCCTGGACGGTTTCGACCAGGGCGTCGCGCAGCGCATCGACGGCGTCCCCGGTCCAGGCCCGACCCTGGGCGCCCTCGGACAGCAGGCGGGTCGCGGCGGTCTGCAATGCGTCCCAGCGGTTGAATGGGTCGCTGTCGTGCCGTGCCAGGAACAGAAGCGTCTCGAGGTCCATGTTCGAGACAACACGAACCGGTGCAGAAAAGCCGCGGAACAACGACGGCACCGGCTTGTTAGCGACCCCTGTGAAGGTCAGCGTCACGCTCTCTTCATCAAGAACGATGACATCCTCCTGCACGGTGCCACCGCTGACGCCGCTCCAGCCCATCGGGCTCCCGTTCGGCCCGACAAGTCCAAAGCGCACCGGGATGACGAAGGGCGGCTTGTCCGGCTGATTGGGAGTCGGCTTAGTCTTCTGGCTCAGGTTCAGGCGATAGGTCTGCGTGGCGCTGTCATACTCGTCGGAAACCGTGACTTCGGGTGTGCCAGCCTGCAGGTACCATTGCGCGAACTGGGCAAGGTCGACCCCGTTTGCGTCTTCGAACACCTTGATAAAGGCCTCGATGGTCGTCGCGTCGCCGTCATGCCGCTCGAAATAGAGATCCATCCCTTTGCGGAAGCCCGCTTCGCCGAGCAGCGTTGAGAGCATGCGGACAATCTCCGAGCCCTTCTCGTAGACCGTGGTCGTATAGAAGTTGTTGATCTCCCGATAGCGATCCGGCCGGGGCGGGTGGGCCAGCGGGCCGCCATCCTCGGGGAACTGCAGGGTGCGCAGGTTCTGCACGTCGTGAATGCGCTGCACCGGACGGCTGCGCTCGTCGGAGGAAAACTCCTGATCGCGGTAGACTGTCAGACCCTCCTTAAGGCACAGCTGAAACCAGTCGCGACAGGTGATGCGGTCGCCCGTCCAGTTGTGGAAGTACTCGTGCGCGATTACGCGCTCGATATTGCCGTAGTTGGCATCGCTGGCCGTTTCGGGAGAAGCGAACACCAGCTTGTCGTTGAAGATGTTGAGTCCCTTGTTCTCCATGGCCCCGAAGTTGAAGTCGGAGACGGCGACGATGTTGAAGACGTCGAGATCATATTCCCGGCCGAAACGACGCTCGTCCCAGGCCATGGAGCGCTTGAGGCTGTCCATGGCGTAGAGGCACTCGCTCTCCTTGCCGTGGGTGCAGTAGATGGCGAGATCAACCTTCCGGCCACTCATGGTGGTGAAGCTGTCGGTGATCGATCCGAGATTACCGGCGACCAAGGCGAAGAGGTAGGACGGCTTAGGGAAGGGGTCTTCCCAGAGGGCAAAATGCAGCCCGTCGCCGGCATCTCCCTTGTCGATCAGATTGCCATTCGACAAGAGGACTGGTGCGACAGCCAGCGGGGCCGTGATGCGGACCTTGAAGGGCGCAAGGATATCCGGACGGTCCAAGTAATAGGTGATGCGGCGGAAGCCTTCCGGCTCGCACTGGGTGCACCAGGTGCCGCCCGAGCGGTAGAGTCCCATAAGCTTCTTGTTCGCTGCAGGGTCGAGGAAGACTTCCGTCTCGAGCACGAAGCGGCGATGCGGCGGTTCGACCAGGGTCAACCCGTTTTCGTCGGCGAGATAGGCCGAAAGCACGAGCGGCAGGCCGTCAATGGCAATGCTGTCGAGTGTCAGGCCATCGCCGTCCAGCACCAACGGTGTCCCAGGTTCCGTCTCCGGCCGCGGCTCGATCGTCAGTTGGGCGCGGACGCGGGTCTTTTCCTCGAGGATCTTGAAATCGAGCTCTACTGTCACAATCCGGTAGGGCGTCGGCGCATAGTCCTTAAGGTAGATCGTGTGTTCGGTCTCTGTGCGCATGGAGCGATCCAGTTATGTCTGCGGCTGGAAGTTGTGGCCATCTTGCAATAGCCGACTCGGGAACTTCATGTATTCTATGCGGCTCCTGGCTGCATAGCCCATCTCTTCATCCGCAAATGAGACGGTATTGGGGAATTGGGCGTTGCAGCCATCGGCACGCCGCTCCTCTGCACCAATTGCGGGTGTATCGAGCGCCGGACTCACGATTTTACGCAGTCTTCCGTCGGCGGCATCCACGCGTCGGCCCCGATGGGCCGGATGCCATCGCGCTGGTGCGGGACTGCCTTTGACACGAAGTGGTACTTGAACATGTTGCGTTGGTTCGAAAAGCGGCTCGATCCCTATCCGGTCGGTGAACCCGAGGAGCCGCCCAAAGGCCTCCTGGCCTTCTGCCTCCACTATAGCCACGGCGCCAAGCGCTGGCTGGCGCTGATGTCGGCCGCCGCCGCTGGCGTCGCGATCGGCGAGATCGTCGTCTTCGGCTTTATCGGGGATGTCGTGAACTGGCTGGCCGGGGCCAACCGCGAGACGTTCCTGCAGACGGACGGCTGGAGACTGGCGCTGATGGGCGCCATGGTGGTGTTCGTCTTGCCTGCCATCGCGCTGGTCTCGACACTGACCATGCATCAGACGCTGCTGGGCAACTTCCCCCAGCGCATCCGCTGGATGAGCCACCGGTACCTGATCCGTCAGTCGATGAGCTACTTCCAGGACGAGTTTGCCGGCCGCATCGGCGCCAAGCTGATGCAGACCTCGCTCGCCGTGCGCGAGGTGGTGATGAAGCTGCTCGACATGCTTGTCTATGTCGTCGTCTACTTCACCGGCGCGGTCATCCTGGCCGCTTCAGCGGACTGGCGCCTGGCGATCCCGTTCCTGGTCTGGCTCGTCGCCTATGTGTCGATGATGGTCTACTTCATCCCGCGCATGGGCAAGATTTCCCAGGCGCAGGCCGACGCGCGCTCCATGATGACCGGCCGCATCGTCGACAGCTATACCAACATCGCCACGGTGAAGCTGTTCTCGCACTCGAACCGCGAGGAGACCTACGCCAAGGAGGCGATGGATGATTTTCTCGGCACCGTCTACCGGCAGATGCGGCTGTTCACCGTGCTCAACATGCTGGTCCTCTGGTCCAATGCCCTGTTGCTGTTCGGCGTTGGTGCCATCGGCATCTGGCTCTGGATGGGCGGCCTCATGAGCCCCGGGGCCATCGCCGTTTCGCTGGGCCTCGTGATGCGCTTCCAAGGCATGAGCCAGTGGGTGATGTGGGAGATGTCGTCGCTGTTCGAGAATATCGGCACCGTCAAGGACGGTATTTCCTCGATCTCGCTGCCGCGCGTCGTCACCGACAGGCCGGACGCCAAGCGGCTGCCGCAAGTGCAGGGCGATATCCGGTTCGACAAGGTGAGCTTTCACTATGGAAAGTCCTCGGGCGTCATTGACAATCTCGATCTGCACATTCGCCCTGGCGAGAAGATCGGCCTCGTCGGCCGCTCCGGCGCCGGAAAGTCGACCATCGTCAACCTGCTACTGCGCTTCTATGACCGGCAGGGTGGCCGCATTCTGATCGATGGCGAGGATATCGCCGGCGTCACCCAGGATAGCCTGCGGGCCAATATCGGCGTCGTCACGCAGGACACGTCCCTGTTGCACCGTTCCGTGCGGGACAACATTCTCTACGGCCGCCCAGATGCGACCGAGGCGATGATGCGTGCTGCCGCCGAGCAGGCGGAAGCGTCCGACTTCATCGAGACGCTGACCGATCCAAAGGGCCGCAAGGGATATGATGCCCATGTCGGCGAGCGGGGCGTAAAACTCTCGGGTGGCCAACGGCAGCGTATCGCCATTGCTCGCGTCCTGCTCAAGAACGCCCCGATACTGGTGCTCGACGAGGCGACGTCCGCCCTGGATTCCGAGGTGGAGGCGGCAATCCAGAGCCAACTCGTCCGCTTGATGGAAGGCAAGACCGTGATTGCCATCGCCCATCGGCTCTCCACCATCGCCATGATGGATCGGTTGGTTGTGCTCGATAAGGGGCGGATCGTTGAGCAGGGGAGCCACGCGCAACTGGTGGATTCCGGCGGCATCTACAGCCAGCTCTGGCACCGGCAGTCCGGTGGCTTCATCGACGCGGACCAGCCCGAAGAGGCGGCACAATAGAGTCATGAGAGGCGCGGCCTAGGCCGCGCTTTTTCCTATCCTGCTACGCCCATCATGTGGTCGCGTCTGGCGCTGTGAACATAGCTGTCTTCTGCCTTGAGGTGGTCGAGGGCGGCTTGAGGGGTCATCGGGCGGCCGAACAGATAGCCCTGCATCACCGTTCCACCGAGGCCAATCAGGCCATCGAGTTGCTCCTCCGTCTCAATGCCTTCGAAGACGCAGGATATCCCGAGGTTTCGGCAAAGGTCGATCACCGTCTTGATGATGGCGCGGCTAGCCGTGTCAGTGGTGACTTCGGCCACAAAGCTCCGGTCGATCTTGATGCGATGCAGCGGCAGCTTCTGCACGTGGGTGAGGCTGGAATGGCCGGTGCCGAAGTCATCGAGGGCAATTCGGGCGCCCAGTCCCAGGAGGGCCAGCAGCGATTGGTTCGCCTGGGCCAGATCCCGCATCAGCGCCGTTTCCGTGATCTCGAAGTCGATCCGGCACGGCCCCGCATGCTCACGCACCAGCGATACGATGCCGTCGATGGCGCTTGGGGAGCCGATGTCGTTGGCGGAGAGATTGACGGACACGCGCAGAGGCCGGGGCAGGGTGGCGGTCACAGTCAACGCCTTGCGCAGGATCGTCTGGGTGATCCTCGTGATCTGCCCGGTCCGCTCCGCCATCGGCACGAATTCCGCCGGCGAGACTTCGCCCAGAACAGGGCTGCGCCAACGCGCCAAGACTTCGAAGCCCGTGGTTTGCCCCTGCGAAATATCGAACTGGGGCTGCAGGAGGATGTGTATCTCCTGTTCGAGGTCGGCGGTGTGCAGAAGGTGCTCCATTTGCCGAACACGACGAATTTCGAGGGCGTGTTCGCAGCCAAAGATCACAGCACTTCCCTGGGCCTCGCGTTTAGCGACCGAAGTTGCGTAGTCGGCACGGTCGTAAAGGGCAGCTGCTGTATCACCTGCCTCTGCCACGGCAAGGCCAAGCGAGGTCGAGAGGCGGATCACCCCTGCCGGCACGTCGAATGCCTTGTGCAGCGCATGCCCGATCATGGCACTTGTCTTGTTCAGCGCCACTGGAGTGACGTCGCCGCGCAGCACGAGGCCGAACCGGTTTCCCTCAAGACGCGCCACGAAGCTGTCCGGCCGCCGCAGCTTTTCCAGCCGGTGTCCCATTTCGACGATGACGCTGTCACCGGCCAACTGTCCGAAGATCTGGTTGATGGACTTGAAGCGGTCGATGTCGGCGATCGCAACGGCCACTCCAGCGCCCCCCGCGGCTTCCTCCGCAAGGGCATGCGTCAGAAAGAGCTCGAAGCTGCGCTGGTTGGGCAGACCGGTCAGGGCATCGGTGCTGGCCAGCCGGACGTTCTCCGTCAGCAGCCTCTGTGCCTCTGCCTGGCGCCTCGCCATTTCGGCCCGCGAGGCCACGAGTTCGGCGAAGTCCGAATTGTTGGCAACGAGAATGTAGCCGAGCCCTGCAACCACCAGCACCATGTTGATGGCAATGGCCACCAGCGTCTGTTGGCCGGAAATGGCAAAGAACGCGGAGAACGGCAGCAGGGCAACCACGCCAACGAGGAAGGCCGCCGCCCGGACATGCATGAGGCAAAACATGCAGCCGATGGTTGTAACGCCCATGTAGAAGGCGACGTGGGACTGCATGTAGGCGTCGCCATAGCCATAGAGGCTGAGGCTCCAGGCGGTGAAGCCGACCGCCAGAGTGCCAGCGATCCAGATTGGGCCCCGAAGGGCACGCAGAGCCTGGTGTGCAGACACCGGCGCGTTGCGGCCGCGCAACCACACCGAGGTTCTCACAATGCCAACGACCGTGAGCGTCGAAGGGATGTAGAGGGTAAGGAATCGCGGCGCTCTTCCGAAGTGGGTGAGGGCCAGCACCCAGGTGTTCGCCAGCAGCATAATGTAGAGCAGCGGAATCTGCCGGCTGAGCGCATTCCACTGCGCCAGGGCGAGTTCGGGCGTGTCTGGTGGCTTGAACACTATGCGAAAGATGCGCCGGATCACGGGTTGCTCTCTTGTCGAACTGAAAAAGAGCCTAGGATCAAATTTCCTAACACAAGGAAAAGGCCGGAGGCCGTCTTGCAGCCTTTGCACATGCCGCAACTGCAACGATGCAAATTTACGATGAAACTGGAGCGGCAACCCATTGGAACGCAGGCTGACTCTCGCTAGAACATCCTTGAAATCGATTGCGCTCCAGACCCTGCCAATCCGCAACCCTCCTGCGAGAAATGCTCATGCCTGTGCCAGCCAACTACACATCCCTCGATCTTTCGGGTCAGTATGCGCTCACCGCGCCCGGGCGGCAGATCGCGACCAGCATTTCCCTGCCGGGGGACGTCCACGGTGCCCTTCTCGCCGCCGATCTGATCCCCGATCCTTATTTCGGCGAGAACGAGAAGCTGGTGATGTGGGTGAACGAGACGGCCTGGACGATGGAGCGGCGCTTCGAAGCGAGCGCCGCCGACATCGATGGCTACCTCACGCTGACGCTGTCGGAGGTGGACTGCATCGCAACCATCTTCCTCAACGGCGAGGAGGTGGCCCGAACCGACAACAGCTTTGTTCGCAACGACATTGATGTGACCGGCAAGGTACGAGCGGGCGAGAACACGCTGCGGATCGAATTCGCGATCGCGCCCGATGTCGCCAAGGCGCGGGCAGATGCCCATCCCTTCCCCATCCCGTTCACCAAGAACTATCAGACCAACGGCCTCAAGGGCATCCACATGAACTTCATCCGCAAGGCCGCGTGCCATGCGGGGTGGGATTGGGGCATCTGCACCATGCCGATCGGGATCTACGGGACGATGAGCCTGCGCAAGTCGCGCCTGGCGCGACAGGAGAGTGTCCAGATCGACCAGGTGCATGGCAACAACGCCGTCGAACTGGCGATCAAGACTCGCGTTTTCGCCTTCGCTCAAGGTGAGGTAGAGCTTGAGCATAGCATCGACGGCCAGGTCATCACCGATAAGGTCGTGGTGCAAAAGGGCGAGAATGTCTTCACCCACAACGTCACCATTCGCAACCCGCGGATTTGGTGGCCGGCCGGCCAGGGCGAACAGCCGCTCTACGAACTGACCACCAACCTTGAGGGCGAAGTCACCCGGCGCAAAGTCGGTTTGCGCAGGCTCGAATGGGTCGTCGAGAAGGATGAGATCGACCACACGTTCAAGTGCCGCGTCAACGGCCGCGACATGACGATGATGGGCGCCAACTGGATCCCCGCCGACGCCATTCCGAGCCGCATCACGCCGGCCATCATCCGGGACCTGCTGGAGAGCGCCAAGGCCGCCAACATGAATATGCTCCGCATCTGGGGCGGCGGGCAGTACGAGCCGGACTATTTCTACGATCTGTGCGACGAACTGGGCATCCTGCTTTGGCACGATTTCATGTTCTCGTGCATGAGCTATCCCTCCAATCGCGAGTTCCTCAAGAACGTCGAGCTGGAGATCACCCAGCAGGTGCGACGGCTCTCGCATCACGCCTCGATCGCCCTCTGGTGCGGCGACAACGAGGTGATCGGCTCGCTTGACTGGTACCCCGAGACGCGCGCCGACAAGGAGCGCTACATCGCCAATTACGACCGGCTGAACTCAATGCTGCACCGGATTGTCGAGGATGAGGACCCGGCCCGCCGCTTTTGGCCGTCCTCGCCATCCTTGGGCTATATGGATTTCTCCGACGGCTGGCATTCCGACACGCGCGGCGACCTGCACTATTGGGATGTCTGGCATTCAGCCAAGAGCTTTGACGCCTACCGTAGCGTCAACCCGCGCTTTGCCTCCGAATTCGGTTTCCAGTCGTTTACGTCGATGAATGTCATCGAGACCTTTGCCGAGCCCAAGGACCGGAACCCGTCTTCGCCGGTGATGGAGAACCATCAGCGCAATGCTGGCGGCAATGCACGTATCCTCGAGACGATGACGCGGTATTTCCGCTTCCCGCGCGACTTCGAGCAGATGGTCTTCCTCAGCCAGATCCAGCAGGGCCTGGCGATCAAGACCGCCATCGAATACTGGCGTTCGACCAAGCCGCGGTGCATGGGCACCCTCTATTGGCAGATCAACGACATCTGGCCCGTGGCAAGCTGGTCGAGCCTCGACTACGGCGGGCAGTGGAAGCTGATGCACTATATGGCGCGCCGCTTCTTCCTGCCGATCAACCTCGTGGCCGTCCCACAGGTGTCTCAGGTTGAGACCAACTCGCGTGGCACCCCGGTCGAGGGACAGATGCCGGACCAGATCCTGCTCAGGGCCATCAACGACACCGGAACGTCCGCGACCATTGCGCTCGAGGTTCAGGCGGTGAAGGTGTCCGGACCCGTGCGCACCGTCTTTTCAGGCACCTGCGAGGTCGGACCAGACGCAGCAATCACGGCCGCAACGATCGAGGCGGCTGAACTGGCCGAGGATGAGTTCCTCTCCTTCGTCTGGAGCGACTCCCAGAGTACCGTCCTGGGCCAAAATGACTTCTTCCCGAAGCCATATAAGGCGTACGAACTGGTGCAGCCCAACGTCGATGCAAGGTGGTCGGATCGAGACGGTAAGGCGGTATTGACACTGCAAGCGGACGCGCCAGCTTTTTTCACCACGGCGACTGTGGACGCCCCCGGTTACTTCTCCGACAACGCGATCACGCTGCTCCCGGGCCGGCCAGTTGACCTTGTCTTCCATCCCCGCCACGGGGCAACCGTGTCGTCGGCGGATCTGGGTGGCGCGCTCAAGGTCAGCAACCTCGCGCAGACGTTCTGACGCACTGGCCGTCCTCCGACGCGGGGGACGGCACCAAGCGGAACTTCCATACAAGTTTTTCGCCACATGAGGTTGACTTGCTCCGGCGCCTCGCCAACGCTGGGGGCAATGATCGGCCACCTCCCGGCCGAATGGAACGGCAATGTCATCTTCCTTTGTGCCACCCGTCGAGCGGCGGCTCCTCGGCATCGGCCTCGCGCTGGCTGCTTACTTCATGTTCACCGGCATCGACAGCTCGGCCAAATGGCTTGGACTTGTCGGCATTCCGGCGCTGCAGATCGTATTCCTGCGGTACGTGATCCATTTGGGCCTCGTCGCCACCGTCCATCTGCCGCGACATGGATGGGCCATGGCGCAATCCCAGGACATCCGCCTGCAATTCTTCCGCGCGCTGGCCCTTCTGGGCGCTACAGGCTGCAATTTTCTGGCGCTGCAGTACCTCCCGCTGACAGTCACCGGTTCAATCGCCTTCACAGCGCCCCTGTTCATCTCTGCTCTTTCCATTCCCATGCTGGGCGAAACGGTGGGATGGCGGCGCTGGACGGCCATCGGCGTCGGGTTCATCGGGGTTCTGGTGATCGTGCGACCGGGCACCGATGCCTTTCATCCCGCAGCGTTGCTGTGTCTCTTTGCGGCCTTCAGCACGGCGTTCTACATGCTGCTGACGCGCAAGGTTTCGGCCCATGACAGCGCGGCCACCAGCCAGTTCTACGTCGGCATCTTCGCCACCGCGCTTCTGGCCCCCTTCGTGCCGTTCATCTGGGTATGGCCAAGCACCGTGGACGGCTGGATCACCTTTTTCACCGTCGGAATTTTTGGCTTCATTGGCCACCAGTTGATCACGATGGCCTCGGGCTTCGCTCCGGCCTCGGTGCTGGCGCCGTTCGCCTACTTCCAGATCATCTTCTTGGCTGCCTCGAGCTGGCTCATCTTCAATCAGCCGCCTGATCTCTGGCTCTATGTGGGCGCGCCCATCGTGGTCGGCAGCGGCCTCTATATCTGGCTGCGCGAACGCGCCAATGCGCGGCCCTCGCCGCCGGTAATAGCGCCGCGCTAGCCGTCTTCTACCTCATCGAGAGGGGTGTGCGAGGGCGCGCGGCCATGCGTGATCAGTCGCGCGCTGCGTTGGCCGGTGAGGGAAATCCACAGCCAGCTCAACAGCACGAAGATGCGGTTCTTGAGGTCCACCAGAAAGTAGATGTGGGCGACGCCCCATATCCACCAGGCGAACCAGCCGCGGAATTTGGTCCAGCCGAAGTCGATGACGGCCGAGCGCTTGCCGATGGTGGCCAGGCTGCCGGCGTGCTTGTAGCGGAATGGCTCGGGCGCGGCATTGCCGGCGACGCGGGCGGAAATGACCTTTGCCACATAGGCGCCCTGCTGTTTGGCAGCGGGCGCCAGCCCAGGTACCGGGCTTCCATCCGGGTTCTTGATGCTGGCGACGTCGCCGATGACGAAGATGTCAGGTTTGCCGGGCGCCGTGAGATTCGGAGCCACCAGAACACGGCCGGCTTTGTCGGCCTCCGCCCCGATCCATTTCGCGACCGGAGAGGCCGCGACACCCGCCGCCCAGATGACCGTCTTGGCCGGCAGGCGCTGGTCGCCAAATGTCACCCCGTCGGCATCGATGGCCTTCACCATCTGCCCCAGTTCCACATGCACGCCCAGCTGCTGCAGGGATTTGAGGGTGTAGTCAGACAGATCATCGTCAAAGTTGGACAGCACCCGGTCTCCCCCCTCGATCAGGACAACACGCAGATCATCCGGCCTGATGGCCCGAAACTGGTCTTGGATGCTCGCTCGTCCCAGTTCTATCATCGAGCCAGCCATCTCCACGCCAGTGGGACCAGCACCGATGATGGCGAAGGTCAGGAGAGCCTCGCGCTTCTCAGGGTCCGGCTCCCGCTCCGCGGCCTCCAGCGCGAGAAGGAGCTTGCGGCGAATGCCAATGGCGTCCTCGAGTGTCTTGAGACCCGGTGCAAATTGCTCCCATTCATCGTGCCCGAAATAGGCATGCTGCGCCCCCGTAGCGAGGACCAAGGTGTCGTACGGCACGCGCGTCTGGTCTTCGAGCAGCACCTCCTTGGCGGCCGGGTCGACGTCCGTGACGGTCGCCATGATGATCCGGACGTTCCTCTGACGGCGCAGGATGTGGCGCAGGGGCCAGGCAATCTCGGAGGGGCTGAGCGAGGCCGTGGCAACCTGATAGAGCAGGGGCTGGAAGAGGTGGTGGTTGCGCCGGTCGAGAAGCGTGATGTCGACATCGGCATCGGCAAGGCCGCGAACGACGTCAAGCCCAGCAAATCCGCCGCCGACAACCACGACTCGATGTGCACCCATCTGTTGGCCCTTCCGCCTTACATCAACCCAGCGGAAGAAGCCGCCACTCAGGGCCTTGCAGCGCGCTGCAGCCACCGTTGTGCGTACGCCTCAAGACCATCTGCCTGCAGAGGCTCCACAACGGCCTCCGCACTGTGTGCTCCGCCCGCTCCGGGGAACAATAGGCTGGCGCCAAGGCTGGTTCCGGTTCCGTCCGCCGAGGTCGATACAAGCACGCCCAGGAGCTGCGCCAGCGCCGAGACGAAGAGCCGGTTCCGGGCCAGCGGCCCCTCGATGACCACGCGCTTGCCGAGTCCGCACAAGCTCAGGCATTCGCGCGTCATCAGGGCGAGATAGAAAGACGCCGCGGCGGTCCGCATCCCATCCGGAAGGTTCTCGGGGTCGACCGTCCAACTGGCCCGGCGCGCTCCGAACGGACCAACCCCCGGAACGACGCTGGGCAAGGCCTGAACATCAGCGGCCAGCACCTGCTCGATGTCGGCGGCACTCGGCTCGGCAATCCCCGGCACCAGGGTATCGAACTCGCGCCCCCCCATGAAGCGTGCCGTCGGTACCGGGCGCCCGAAGGCGTCCACATTGGCGAGGCTGTCGCGCTGTGGGTCAAGCTTGGAGGTGCCGCCGCCAATGGTCATGACAATCGTCCACGTGCCTGACGAGACGACCGAGAGTGGCGTCTCGCCCTCCTGCAGATGCGGCAGGAGCGAAGCATTTGAATCATGGATGCCGCAGGTGACCGGCGTCTCCCGTGGCAGTCCGGTCCGCTCCGCAACAGCCTCCGTCACCCGGCCAAGGATGGAATTGGCGGGACGGATGGGCGGGAACAGCTGGCGCCACCCCATCTCGTCCACGAGGTGCGAATAGTCGCTGCGGTCGGGACTCCAGAGATCGGTATGACAGCCAAGCGAAGTGACTTCGCTGGCCAGTTGTCCTGTCAGCCGCCAGGCCCAATACTGCGGATAGGACAGAATGGCCGTTGCTCGGGCGAAGGCCCCCGGAAACTCCCGCGCCTGCCAAAACAGTTGTGCGCCCAGATTGAGACCATTTGGCAATCGCGGCGACAGCGTGTGCGCGAAATCGGGGCGAACCCGCGCATAGGCATCGGCAGATGTTTCGGGCCCCTGATGCTCATAGTCGAGGACCGGCAGCACAAGGTCGTTCCCATCGATGAGCGCGGCCGTGGCGCCGTGCGTGGTGATGGAAATCCCTTCGACGCCGTGCCGGGCGTGCAAGCGCTTGAGGCTGTCGCAAATGAAGGCCCAAAGCGCCTCCACGTCCGCGTGAGGGTAGGGTCCAACTCTGCGGACCGCGTTAGGCGTCGTCAACACATCCAGTTGCCGTCCCGTGCGGGCGTCGAACAGGACAACCTTGGCGTTCGTCTTGCCGATGTCGATGACGGCGATGTGGCGGGGCAGAGGGGTGGGCATGGCGCGCGTCCACAGTAGGGGATGAGCCCCCATACAGGATTGGCCCGCGCCATTCCAGCAGCTGACATGTCAGTTGCTACTTGATGATCAACACCGGCAAATCGCTGTGAGCGAGAACTTCGGCGGCCTGACTGCCGAGGAGGAGGCGTCCGAGCCCGCGCCGGCCATGCGACCCCATGACGATCAAATCCGCCCCGTGCTCCCGCGCAGCCTCGAGGATGCCCTCCGCCGGCGGTTTCATGGGAACATGGACTGCCTGGGCGCTCAGGCCAGCTCCGGATGTGAGCAATTTGGCATCGTCGAGCACCTTCTTTGCCCCTTCTGCCTTGGCGCGCTCGAGGTCGTCGTAGATGCGGCTCGTATCGACCATCACCATCTCGGCGCCCGGCGTGACGATGACGGAGGGTTCGGTCACCGTCACCAGCGTGAGTTTCGCCCCCAGCTTTGAGGCGAGTTCCATGGAGTGGCGAAGCGCCTTCGTGCTGAGGTCTGAGCCGTCGATCGCGCAGACGATGTGACTATACATGGCAGGCTCCTTTTTCGCCCATTTCATACCCCCACTATGGATGAACTTATCGGGCTCGACCTTGATCCAGATCAGACTTGAAGGCGGAACGCTAGGCTCACGAAACGGCGCGGGCTCTTGAGCCGTGTCGGCATCCACTCTAGATGAACGGCGAATTGTTTCGCTGAACGAGGCACCAGCCATCGCCATTCCCGCATTGTCTATCGCCGAGGCGCGCCGCTTTTCCGTGGCGCCGATGATGGACTGGACCGACCGCCATTGCCGTTACCTGCACCGGCTGCTGACCCGGCACAGCCTGCTGTTCACCGAAATGGTCAACACGGGCGCCATTGTTCATGGCAACGCGGAGCGGCACCTGCAGTTCAGCAGCGCCGAGCATCCGGTGGCATTGCAGGTCGGCGGGTCCGACCCGGCTGAGTTGGCGGCGGCGACGGCGATCGCGCACCGGTTCGGCTACGACGAAATCAATCTCAACGTTGGCTGCCCATCCGATCGGGTGCAGTCCGGCCGCTTCGGTGCGTGCCTCATGGCCGAACCGGATCTTGTCGGCGCGTGCGTGCGGGCAATGAAGGAGATGACCGACCGGCCGGTAACCGTCAAATGCCGCATCGGCATCGACGATCAGGATATCGAACCGGGCCTGGACCGGTTCGCGGACACCATGATCGCCGCAGGAGCAGACGCGCTCTACGTCCATGCCCGCAAAGCCTGGCTGCAGGGGCTCAGCCCAAAGGAAAACCGCACTATTCCGCCGCTCAACTACGACCGGGTGTATCGGTTGAAAAGCCGGTTGTGGACCTATCCCGTCTTCATCAATGGCGGGATCGAGACGCTGGGTGCCGTGGATCAGCATCTGCGTCATGTGGATGGCGTCATGCTCGGGCGCGCCGCCTACCACAACCCCATGTTGCTGGCGGAGGTGGATGGTCTCGTCTTTGCCGATCCGACCCCGCGCCCTGATCTTCCCTCGATTATGGAACGCATGAGCGTCTACGCGGAGGCCGAACTATCTCGCGGCGTGCGGCTGAACGCCATCGCGCGGCACATGCTGGGCTTGGCCAACGGTCTGCCCGGCGCACGGCAGTTCCGGCAGATCCTCAGCGTCGAAGCCTGTCGCCAGGGCGCCGGCATCGAGGTCTTCGCTGCGGCGCTGGCAGCCGTAGAGCGCCACGAGAAGGTCGTCGCCTAGTCCTGCAGCTCGAGCGAATTCTGGGTGACCGAGTACCGTCCCAGAGTTTCGAGAAACGTCATGCCTAGGAGGCTGGTGTCCATCGCCCCGGCCTCGGTGACGAAGGCGGTGATATTGCGTCGGGTGATGCCGCCCACACTGATGCTGTCGATCTGAGTGCGGGCCGCCATGCCCCGCCCGTTGGCGGTGGCTACGGGCACGGTGTAGCGCAGGTCGCGGGTGTCAATCCCCGCAGCCTCAGCATCGGCCACTGTCAGGACAACAGCGCTGGCGCCCGTGTCGAAGATCATGGGCGTGGTGTGACCATTGATGGTGGCGTTGAGTTCGAAGTGACCGTTGAAGCTGCGGCGGAACACGGCCGTTCCGGCCTCCTCGTCGACCATGGCGACGCCGGGCTGCAACTCCCCTGCGACCCTTCCGGCCACCCCCATCAGCTCGTCACGATAGGCGTAGCCCAGCATGGCGGCAGCGAACAGGCCCACCCACAACACGATGCCGCCAAAGAGCTCGGAGGCTTTTCGCCGCCGGGAGAAGAGACCCCCGGCAAAAACGATCAGCAGGATGACCATGGGCACCAGTTGGGCTGTCTGCTGCTGGCTGAGCCCGACCAGGCTTCCGGCGTCGGCACTGATCATCAGGGCCAGCCCAACGGCAACCAGAAGTGCGATGCCGATGAAAATCATGCCGGTCCTTTCGCGGAAACGCGTCGATTCAAGAATGGGAACAGGCGCGGCAAATTCAAGGCGTCAGACAAAGATCATCAGCGCGGTGAGGGCAGCGATCTCTCCCAGAGCCCCCGCTGCACCGATGAGATCGCCGGTCTGGCCGCCCACAAGGCGCCGGCAGAGTGCCGCCCAGGCGAGGTTGACCACCACCAGCGCCATGCCGAGGACGGCAAGTCCGACCACACCAACGATCCACGTCGTAAACAGTGCCGCAAACAGGCCAGCCAGCGCAGCCCCTACCCAGTATGCGCGAGCGCCGAGGCGTCCCGCGCCGGCCGAGGCTCCATCTGTCCGCGCCGGCGACAAGGCCACCGCAAGCCAGAGCCCGGCAGAGCGCCCCGCCGTATTGGCGCAGAGCCAGAGGCAGAAGATGGCGAGAGGCGAGAGGGGCAAAGTCCCGAAAAACGCGACACGCAAAAGGAGAAACAGACAGAGCGCGCTGACGCCATAGGTGCCGTGCCGACTGTCCTTGAGAATATCGAGCCGCCGGTCCGGCGTGCTGCCGCCGAAGAGTCCGTCGGCGGCATCGGCCAGAGCATCCTCCATCATGCCGCCGCCCACGAGCACCATCGTGGCAACGGCGAGTACCGCGGCAAAGATTGGGGTCAGGCCTAGCTGCACCCCGCCAAGGAAAAGGGCGCCCGGAACCACGCCCATGATGACAGAGGTTACAGGCAGCACGGCCGCGATGCGTCCCAGATGCGGTCGCCGATGCGGCGAGCGGCCAGTGGGGAGGCGCGAGAAGAAGCGCAGGGCCATGATCACGTCGCCGGCCAGCCGGTTCAGCGCGCCCTTGTCCGTTGCCTCGACCGTCAATTGCAATTCGCTCCGTTCTGGGCAACAAGTCCGCACCTTCCTAACACATCGTGCCGGACCTGCCATGCCCGCCCTCAGCCCCGCCTTCTCCGATATCGTTGAACTCCTGACGGCGGTGCCAGAGGGAGATGAGTCGGCCGTTGTGGCTGTCCGGGCACACGATGCGCAACTGACCAAGCCGCCGGGGTCGCTTGGGCGGCTGGAAGAGCTGGTCGAGTTTCTCGCGCGATGGCAGCACCGTAGCACGCCGCGTCTCGACAATCCCATGGTAACGATCTTTGCCGGCAACCACGGCGTCACTGACCAGGGCGTCTCCGCCTTCCCTCGCGAGGTGACAGCGCAGATGGTGGCCAACTTCACCAACGGGGGAGCGGCGATCTCGCAGATCTGCGCTCTGCACGAGATAAACCTCCGGGTGTTCGAGCTGGCGCTCGAACTGCCCACGGGCGACATCACCCGAGAAGCCGCTCTGGACGATCAGATGTGCGCCGCCACCATCGCCTACGGCATGGAAGCGGTAGCCGGAAAGCCCGATCTCATCTGTCTTGGCGAAATGGGCATCGGCAATACGACAATTGCCGCTGCGCTCTATGCAGCGCTGTTCGGCGGCACCGGCGTCGACTGGGTTGGCCGTGGCACCGGTGTCGATGATGCCGGGCTCGCGCGCAAAGCTGCTGCCGTAGATGAGGCGTTTGCGTACCACGCCGGTCACCTCGACCATCCACTCGCCATCCTTGCGCGGCTGGGAGGGCGGGAAATTGCTGCGATGCTCGGCGCGCTGGTGGCGGCTCGGCACCAGAAGGTTCCGGTGATCGTGGACGGCTATGTGGCAACGGCTGCAGCGGCCGTGGCCCATGCCGTCAATCCCCGCGCCATCGATCACTGCCTTTTCGCCCACGTCTCGGCGGAGGGCGCACACGCCAAGGCGCTTGCCCACATGGGGAGGACAGCCCTGCTCGACCTGGGAATGCGCCTGGGTGAGGGGAGCGGTGCGGCACTCGCGGCAGTGATGGCCAAGACCGCCCTGCACCTTCACACCAACATGGCGACGTTCGAAAGCGCGGCCGTCAGCGGAAAATCTGCCTGATAGGCGGGCTGCACCGGCAGATCGTCGCTTAGCCGGCTTCCGAATAGATCTCGAGGCGGCTGCGCTTTTCGACCACCGGGGCAAGCGCGTCCATCACGCGCGCCCGCGGGAAGGTAGCGATCACTTCCGTACCGAAGCGGAGCTTGGAGAAGAGGTCGAAGCGGCCCTGGTGCAGGTCCATGATCTTCTGGACGATTGGGAGGCCGAGACCGGCACCCTGTTCCGCGGTCTTTTGCGCCAGCGAACCCTGGCCGAACGATGAAAGCACGGTCTCGATCTCGCTTTCGGGGATGCCGGGGCCGTTGTCGGTGACGGAGATCAGCTGGCCGCCATCGCCGCTGCGCTGCACGACGAGAGTGACCTTGCCGTTCTGCGGCGTGAACTTGATGGCGTTGGACAGAAGGTTGAGCATGACTTGGCGGATGGCGCGCTCGTCGCCCCAGATCTTGGGCAGGTTGTCGCCATAGCTGAAGACAAGGTCGATGCCCTTGGACTTGGCGCGCAATTCCATCATGCGCCGGCAATCGCTGGCGACATCGACCAGCGCGACCGCTTCTTCGTTCAACTCATACTTGCCTGCCTCGATGCGGCTGAGGTCGAGCAGTTCGTTGATCAGCGTCAGGAGGTGCTGCCCCGAAGCGTGGATGTCCGCGGCATATTCCTTGTACTGCGGCACCTGATGCGGTCCCAGAAGTTCCGCTTTAAGAACCTCCGAGAAGCCGATGATGGCATTGAGAGGGGTGCGCAGCTCATGGCTCATCGTGGCCAGGAACTGGCTCTTGGCGATATTGGCCTGCTCTGCGTGGCGCCGCGCCTCGTCCGACATGTGCCGCGCTTCCTCGAGCTCGGCGATGAGGGTGTCCTTCTCGGCCTGGTGGGTCACCGTATCGAGGTCGGAACTGTGCAATTGGCGTGCGAGATAGAGGAAGAAGACCTCGCCACACACGGCAACGGCGGCGAGCGTATAGTTCACCGTCCCGCCCAGAGCCAGCAGCGTGACCGTGACAGTGGCGGTGATGGGCAGGGTGCTCATCAGGGTCGCCGCAGGAAGGGTATGCGTCGCGATGGCGTTGGTGGCGATGCTGACCAGCACCATGGCGAACATGACGGGGGTCAGGTCCTCAGGATTGGCCACCAGGGAAAAAAGGGCGAGCGATGAAAGAGCCAGGCCGTAAACCGCTTCACCGGCGACAAAGGTCGTGGTCCAGCTGGCGGCGTTGAACTTGGCCGGATCGGCGTGCTTGAACCGCTGCGCGAGAAGGACAACGACCAAGAGGCAGGCTATGACGATGCCCGCCCAAAGGGCCGAAAAAAGGACCGGGACCCAGAAGCTGGCGACGACTGCAAGAATGGCCACAATCGATGCCATGGGCAGCGCCGCGCCACGCCTTGTGTTGGCGTAGTCGGTCAGCAGCTCGAAATCGAAATCTGCACGTGTACCGGAACTGGAGGTCAGGCGCTGGCGGGCGTCGAGCACCGCCTTTTGTGCGGTGCGTTTCCCGTCGCGTCCCGAACGGTCGCGGACATCGGCATCGGTGGCCGTCAGCGGCATGGGACTTTTACTCGTTACTCAACAATGCGAAAGAAAACACAATCGCTACGCTTGCGTTCGGACATTAGGGTGGCCGTGGTTAACGGTGGGCAAACGGGTATGGTTAACCGCTTCCTACCGCCCGTGCCCAAAATCGGGCTCGGCAATTTTATTGCGCCGAACAGCCTGATGTGGCAGTCAGGAGCCGCGCTTGGGGGCAATAATCGGGCGCGGACAAAATCTGATTTCGCGAGGCTGTGATGGCTCTGGACAAGATCGACCGCAAAATTCTGACGCTCCTGCAAAAGGATGCGACGATGCCGGTGGCGGAAATCGGCCGCAAGGTCGGGCTTTCGACCACGCCGTGCTGGCGGCGTATTCAGAAAATGGAAGAGGATGGCGTGATCCAGCGCCGCGTCGCCGTGCTCGATCCGAACAAGGTCAATGTCGGCGTCACGGTCTTCGTCTCGGTCAAGACCAACGAGCACAACGACGCGTGGATGCGGAAATTCTCCGGAGTGATCGAGGAGTTTCCCGAGGTGGTGGAATTCTACCGGATGAGCGGCGACGTGGACTATCTGATGCGCGTGGTGGTGCCTGATATCGGCGCCTATGACACGTTCTACAAACGGCTGATCAGCAAAATCAATCTGACCGACGTCAGTTCCGCTTTTGCCATGGGCCAGATCAAATACACGACGGCGCTGCCGCTCGATTTTGCCATTGTAGTGGATGACGACAAGTAATGCTGCGCGGCTTTGAACATGTCGGCATGACCTCCGGCGACCTCGACCGGACCATCCATTTCTATTGCGAGTTGCTCGGTCTGACCCTGGCCTTGCGGCGCCAGACGGAATTTGGCGAGATGGCTTTCTTCGATACCGGCGCGGGCATGCTCGAGGTTTTCGCGCCCAAGGCACAGGAAATCGGCCGCTTCCGGGATGTGCCGCCGCACGAGGCAGGTATGCGACACCTGACCTTCGCGTTCGACGATATCGACGCCGTTTTTCAGCGGCTGGTCGATGCCGGTGTCGAAATCGTGGAAAAGCCGCGCGATGCCATCAATCGCGAGATGCTGAAGCGGGTGGCCTTTGTGCGTGACGGAGACGGGATCCTGGTGGAACTGGCTGAGCGCGCCGAGGGGCGCAACTGATCAGCCGCCCGTCACGCTCATGTGCCGGGCAACGGCCGGCGCGGCGTGGTCCCTGTCCAGGATGAAGTCATGCCCCTTGGGCTTGATGGCCATGGCGTGATCGAGCGCGCCATCGAGCGCGGCAACGCCACCATCGCGAAGTGCATCGCGTAGGTTCACCTGATCGTCTTGGCCGAGACACAGGAAGAGCTGACCGGTTGCGGTTAGTCGCACCCGATTGCAGCTTTCGCAGAAATTGTGACTCATGGGCGTGATGAAGCCCAGCGTGCCCCCAGTCTCTGCGACGTGCACATAGCGCGCGGGACCGCCCGTGGTCTTGGCCATTGGGGAAAAGGTATAGCGTTTCGAAAGTGACGCATGGAGTTCCCGCAGGGGCAGGTAGCTCTCCACGCGGTCTATCCCCACCTCGCCCAGCGGCATCCCCTCGATCAGGGTCAGACCCATACCGCGGCCATGAGCCCAGGCCATCATGCCTTCTATCTCATCGTCGTTGACGCCCCGCATGGCGACCATGTTGATCTTGACCGCCAGACCTGCGGCCTGTGCTGCGTCTATGCCTGCCAGAACGTCGGCCAGCCTGTCGCGGCGCGTGATGGCTGCAAAACGGTTCCTGTCCAGCGTATCGAGGGAAACGTTGATCCGGCGAACGCCAGAGACGAAGAGGCCTTCTGCATGCCGTGAAAGCTGACTACCATTCGTTGTGAGTGTCAACTCATCGAGCCCGTGGCCGATCCTCCGTCCCATCGTTTCGACCAGGTCCATGATATCGCGGCGCACCAGCGGCTCCCCCCCGGTGAGGCGGATACGGGTGGTCCCGCGTGCGATGAAGGCCGAGGCGATGGTTTCCACCTCCTCGAAGCTCAGCACGTCCTTCTTCGGCAGGAAGGTCATGTCTTCGGCCATGCAGTAGACACAGCGGAAATCGCACCGGTCGGTGACGGAGATGCGCAGATAGCTGATCCGTCGGCCGAAGCGGTCGATCAGCGGGCGGTCTGTGGCGGCAGCTGTGGGCATAGTGTCAGTCTAGCCGGGACAACGTTCTCTGCAAAGGCGGGGCAAACGAAAAGACCGCCTTGCGGCGGCCTTGAATCCAGGACGCGACACACCGATCAGCGGTTGACGATGATCCGGGCGCCGACCTGCACGCGGTCGTAAAGGTCGATGACGTCTTCGTTGGTGAGACGGATGCAGCCCGACGACACTGCCTGGCCGATCGACCAGGGCTCGGACGTGCCGTGCACGCGGTAGAGCGTCGACCCGATATAGAGGGCGCGGGCGCCGAGCGGATTGTTGGGGCCGCCTTCCATGTAGGCCGGCAAATCCGGCACGCGCTTGCGCATCTGGGCAGGCGGTGTCCAGCCTGGCCACTCCGCCTTGCGGGTGATGCGGTTGGAGCCAGACCAGGTAAAGCCCTCGCGCCCGACGCCGATGCCATACTTCAAGGCCTTGCCGCCCTCGAGGACGAGGTACAGACGGCGTTCGCCCGTTTCGATGACGATCGTGCCGGGTCTGTAGTTGCCGGCGTAGTCGACGATCTGCTTCTTGATGGGGCTGACGCCACGGCTGCGAGTCGCCACCGCGGTGGCTTCTTCCCAGACATTGGTGTCCGGATTGTAGACGCGCGCTGCGGCGCTCGGCATCACCGCTGTCGCCAACATTAACAAGGACAAACCGATCGCCGCTGCGAATTTCAACCTGTTCATGCGTTCCAAATGCCTCTGAAGTGCCGCCCCGACTCGGCGCTGTGCTCACGCTATTTATGAGCAATGAAGATTCACGAGAAGTGAACGTCGTCGCCATTTCGCCACATTACTGCTGGCTTTGCCAAATTCTGTTGCGCCCCAGCCACAGTCGAAGTTGTTTCGGCCACTGGTGCGGCCTGCGCGAATGCTTGACTCTCTTCCGGCCAAGCGGCACACGCCTCTCAACGGGGGATATGCCATGACCAATGCTGACGAGCTCAAGCGAGCGGCCGCCGCCAAGGCTCTCGGCGAAGTGAGGAGCGGCATGCGGCTCGGCCTGGGGACCGGCTCCACGGCCTGGCACTTTGTCGACCTTCTGGGCGAGAAGGTCCGCAATGGCTTCGATGTCCTGTGTGTCCCCACGTCGGAGGTTACGGCCGAGCAAGCCCGTTCCAACGGTATTCCGCTGAGCGATCTCGACACACTCGATCGCTTGGACCTGACGGTCGACGGCGCTGACGAGATTGACCCGGCGCTCAACCTCATCAAGGGAGGCGGCGGCGCCTTGTTGCGCGAAAAGATCGTGGCCGCGGCCTCGGCCGAGATGATCGTCATTGCCGATGCGTCTAAGGTCGTGCCAGCGCTGGGGCGCTT
Organism: Devosia oryzisoli; assembly: GCF_014837245.1. GTDB lineage: Bacteria > Pseudomonadota > Alphaproteobacteria > Rhizobiales > Devosiaceae > Devosia > Devosia oryzisoli. Next base: position 163,279 of record NZ_JACYFU010000002.1, on the reverse strand, counting down.
TCCGCTGCCCGTGGAAGTCAATCGCTTCGGTTTGGGCGCGACGCGGCGGGCGGTTCGGCGCGTCCTTGACCGGCATGGCGCGCAGGGCGAATTGCGGTTGCGTGGCGAAGAAACGGGGCAGGCTTTCGTCACCGATGGCGGCCACCTGATCCTGGATGCTTTTTTTGGCCGCATTTCGCAGCCAGAAGCGCTGTCGAAGGATCTGCTGGACATACCGGGCGTCGTGCAGCATGGACTTTTTCTGGGGATGTGCAGCAAGGCTTATATAGCCACGCCAAATGGCGTAGAACGTCTGCTCAAGAACAACTGACCAATCTTGGATCGGCACACTATGGCATTTTGGAAGAAGGCAAATCTTGTGCGCGGCGCGAGAACTGTAATCGCTGCGGCACTGACCATGGGTTTCATCGGTTTGTCCGTCCCGGCCTATGCGCAGGAAGTGGCGCCCGAGGCCTTGGCAATGGCGCGCAAATACGTCGATTTGACCGACCGCTCGGCGATTTATGAAACCACGATCGTTGAGACCGGCATCGAGACGATGCGGCAGATCGTTCAGCAAAATCCTGAAATAATGGACAAGACCAACGACGCCATTACGAAGGTGATCGAGGGGTATAAGGGCCAGAAGGGCGAACTGCTCGATCAGTTCGCGCGCGTCTATGCTACGCGCTTCTCCATGGAAGAGCTGCAGCAGATTGTCGATTTCTACTCCTCCCCGACAGGGCAAAAGCTGGCCTCGGCCAATTCCGAGCTCAACACCGATTTGCAGCGCGTGATGCAGGTGTTCACCAACAACCTCAAGCGCGAGTTCTTCGCCAAGGTTCGGGCTGAGCTGCGCGCGCAAGGCGTTGAAATCTAAGCAGGCCTGTGGCTTGTTTTACGGACCCCGCCAAGGCGGGGTCTTTTTTTATCTACGCCCCTCACCATATTCATCGGCGATTAACGATGGGTGGCGGTGCGGCGGCGCTGTCGAATGGGGGCAGGCATGGATTACGATTATGATCTCCTGGTGATCGGCGCCGGGTCCGGCGGCGTGCGCGCTGCCCGCATGGCCGCCACCTATGGCGCCAAGGTCGCGATCATCGAGGAATTCCGGGTCGGTGGCACCTGCGTGATCCGCGGCTGCGTGCCCAAGAAGCTTTATGTCTATGCCAGCCGTTTTCGTGACCAGTTCGATGTCGCCTCCAGTTTCGGCTGGCAGGTGGATGCCAGCTTCGATTGGCCAACGCTCGTCGCGGCCAAGGAAAAGGAAATCACGCGGCTCGAGCATGGCTATACGGCCAATCTGGAGAAGCCCGGCGTCGAAATCATCAAGGATCGCGCGGTAGTCACCAGCCCGCACAGCCTCAGGCTTCAGTCGGACGGACGCGAGCTGACGTCGAAATATCTGCTGATCGCCACCGGCGGTCATCCATTCATTCCGGACATCCCGGGTGCCGAACTGGGCATTACCTCGAACGAGGCCTTCGACCTTCCGGCCCTGCCGCATTCGATCCTGATCGAAGGAGGAGGCTATGTTGCCGTCGAGTTCGCGACCATCTTTGCCGGTCTGGGCGTCAACACCGCCATCATCTATCGCGGCGACTGCATCCTGCGCGGCTTCGATGAGGACATGCGCCGAGGCCTTGAGGCCGGGTTGATCGAGCGTGGCATCCGGATCATCTACCAGACCAACCTCACTCGCCTCGAAAGATCAGGCGAGGACATCTTGGCCACATTCAGCGATGGGGTCAGCGCACCCTTCGGAGCGGTCATGTTCGCCACGGGCAGGCGGCCGAATATCGGCGGCCTGGGTTTGGAAACTGCGGGAGTGAAGGTCGATGAAACCGGAGCAATCGCGGTCGACCAGTATTCCCAGTCCTCCGTGCCGTCCATCTATGCCGTGGGCGACGTGACAGGGCGCGCGCAGTTGACCCCGGTGGCCATCAGGGAAGGCTGGTATTTTGCTGAGACGGTGTTCAACAACAACCCGCTCGCCGTCGATCATTCCCTGATCCCGACGGCCGTTTTCTCTGATCCCGAGATCGGAACCGTCGGCCTGACAGAGGCGGAAGCGTCCACGCATGGCGACATCGACGTCTACGTCGCCCGCTTCCGACCCATGATCAACACGCTGTCCGACCGCACGGAGCGCATGATCATCAAGCTCATCACCGAGAAGGACGAGGGCAAGGTGCTGGGTATCCACATTCTCGGGCCGGGCGCTGCCGAGATGATCCAGATGGCAGCCATCGCCATGAGCATGGGGGCGAGCAAGAAGGATCTGGATCGGACGATGGCGCTTCATCCTTCCGCCGGCGAAGAGCTGGTGACGTTCAAATCCCCCAGCTATTCCTATCGCGATTGCAAGAGGGTCTGACCCTTTTGTCTTGGCAGGGCAGGGTGGACTTGCTAGATCGCCCGCAGGCGTGATGTGCGCAGCTGCAGCGAGGCGACGATGACCGATTGGACCCCCAGTTCCTGGCGCGACAAGCCGATCCTGCAAGTGCCGGCATACCCCGACCCTGTTGCTCTCGAAGAGGCCGAGCGCCAATTGGCGACGTTCCCGCCGCTGGTCTTTGCCGGCGAAGCGCGAGAGTTGAAGCAGCGGCTGGCGGCGGTGGCGCGCGGAGAGGCGTTCCTGCTCCAGGGTGGGGACTGCGCCGAAAGCTTTGCCGAACATGGCGCCGATCATATCCGCGATTTCTTCCGCGTCTTCCTGCAGATGGCGCTGGTGCTGACGCACGGTGCGTCAAAGCCGGTGGTGAAGGTCGGCCGCGTTGCCGGTCAGTTCGCCAAGCCGCGCTCCGCCGACACCGAAACCATCGATGGCGTGGAACTGCCGAGCTACCGCGGCGACATCATCAACGACATCGCCTTTACCGAATCCTCGCGCGTCCCCAATCCGGATCGGATGCTGCAGGCCTATCGTCAGTCCGCCGCCACGCTCAACCTCCTGCGCGCCTTTTCGAGCGGTGGTTACGCAGAGCTCACCCGCATTCACGAGTGGACGATGGGCTTCATGAAAGGCTCAAACTGGAATGCACGCTACGAGGAAGTGGCGCGCAAGATCGACGAAGCCATCACTTTCATGGGCGCCCTCGGTCTGACTCCGGAAAATACGCCCGCGCTCAAGCAGACCAGCTTCTACACCAGTCATGAGGCGCTGCTGCTCGGTTACGAGCAGGCGCTCACCCGCCGGGACTCCATCTCGAACAATTGGTACGCCACCTCTGGACACATGCTCTGGATAGGGGACCGCACCCGTCAGCCAGATGGGGCCCATGTCGAGTACTTCGCCGGCATCAACAATCCCATCGGGCTCAAGTGCGGCCCGAGCCTCTCGAGCGACGACCTGCTGCGCCTGCTCGACAGGCTCAACCCCACCGATGAGGCCGGTCGCATCACCCTCATCTGCCGCTTCGGTGCCGACAAGGTGCACGAGCATCTGCCGCGTCTTGTCGAGACGGTGCAAAGGGCCGGCCGCACCGTGGTCTGGTGCTGTGATCCGATGCACGGCAACACCATCAAGGCGTCGACGGGGTTCAAGACGCGGCCGTTTGATCGCGTCCTCTCCGAGGTGAAGAATTTCTTCGATGTCCACCGCGAAATGGGCACCTATGCCGGCGGTGTCCACATCGAGATGACCGGTGACGACGTAACTGAGTGCGTCGGCGGCGTATCCGCCGTCACCGAGGCCTCGCTTTCGGACCGCTATCACACCTATTGCGACCCGCGCCTCAACGCGAGCCAGGCGCTGGAACTTGCCTTCCTCGTGGCAGAGGAAGTGCATGCACAAAAACCGCCGCGGGAACAGCGCGCGGCCGGCGAATAAATGCCAATCCGCCGGTTGAACTCCTGCGAATAACACGCGTTATGGGACATGGCGTTGCGTTCAGGCATTGCGCCTTTATGCGAGAGCCACCAAGAGCAGGAAATGCCCCGGTCCCTATTCCCCCTGGCCTCCCCAGAAACGCGAGACCGTCTGGAGCGGGATCAAACCCTCAAGCTTTTCAACGCTCATGATTGGGGCGCCACACCGCTGGGACCTGTTCCGGGCTGGCCGGAAAGTCTCAAGGGCGCTGTCCGCCTGATGATGGTCGCAAGCACCCCCATGGCCATGCTGGTGGGTGAGCAAGGCATCCTCATCTACAATCAGGGCTACGCCGAGTTCGCGGGCCCCCGCCATCCTCACATCTTCGGCTTGCCGGCTGAGCAGGCGTGGCCTGAAATTGCCGACTTCAATCGCTCCAACATTGAGCGGGGCATGCGCGGCGAAGGACTGACGCTCCTCCGCCAGGAACTGCATCTCAACCGGCACGGCGCGCCCGAACCTGTCTGGCTTGACCTCCACTACAGCCCCATGCTCGACGATGCTGGTGAGCCGATGGGCAGCGTGTGCGTGGTTATCGATATCACCGACCGTGTCACGGCCGAAAAGGCATTGGCCCGCAGCGAAGAACGGTTGTCGCTCGCCCTCGGCGGCTCCTCGCTGGTTGGCACATGGGATTGGGACGTGGTCGAAAATCGCGTCACTGCCGATGACCGCTTCGCCAGGCTTTACGGGCTGGATCCGCTTCGAGCCGGAGTTGGCGTGCCTGTCGAAGAGTTCATCGCTGCCATCCATCCGGATGATGCAGAAAGGGTCCGCTCCGAGATAGAGGCCGCACTGCAGAGCCGCGGAGACTATCATTCCGAGTATCGCGTCGTTTCCACCGACGGCACCGTCCACTGGATCGTCGCTTCCGGCCGGGTTCGGTTCAACGGCGAAGGGGCACCGGTTCGATTCCCTGGCGTGGTAATGGACGTCAGCGAGCAGAAGCGGATCGCTGAAGCACTGGCCGAGAGTGAACTGCGGTTCAGGACCTTGGCGGACACCATGCCGCAGATGATCTGGTCGACGCTTCCTGACGGCTATCACGACTACTACAACGCGCGCTGGTACGAGTTCACCGGCGTGCCGGTTGGCACGACTGACGGGGCGGCCTGGAACGCGATTTTCCACCCCGACGACCAGGAGAGGGCTTGGGCAGTCTGGCGCGACAGTCTGGCCACCGGCGAGCCGTACGAGATCGAATACCGCCTGCGCCACCACTCCGGCCGCTACCGTTGGACCCTCGGTCGCGCTCTGCCGATCCGGGACGTTTCGGGCACGATCGTGCGTTGGATCGGCACGTGCACCGACATTCACGAATCCCGTCAGTCTGCGCAGGAGCGCGAACTGGTGGCTCAAGAACTCAGCCACCGCATCAAGAATATCTTTGCCGTGCTGACGGGGATCATTTCGCTGTCTGCGCGCAGCAATCCGGAGGCGAAGCCGTTCGCGGACCAGTTGCGGCAGCGCATTCATGCTCTGGGCGAAGCGCACGACTTCGTTCGGCCGCACACCAACCTCAGTTCCACTGACGAGGACACTCGAAAGCTGTCCGCGCTGATCCAGCGGCTCATGCGCCCCTACAACGAGGATGCGAGCCAACAGCGCGTTGTGTTCACCGGGCAGGACACGGTGGTTGATGATGCAGCAGCCACTCCCTTGGCGCTGCTGTTCCACGAACTCGCCACAAACGCTGCCAAGTACGGGGCGCTCTCCACCGAAGGTGGGCGCGTCGAGATCAGTGGCGAAGAGTCTGGCGAGATTTATAGGCTCGTCTGGCGCGAAATCGACGGACCGCCGATTGACATGCCGGCGGAAAATACGGGTTTCGGCACGCGCCTCGTGGGACTTTCCGTTGAGGGGCAGATGCGCGGCAAGGTCGAGCGTCGCTGGAAGGCCGAGGGATTGGAAGTGATGGTCGAGGTTCCCGCCGAGTCCCTCATCCGCTCCACGCGGCTGCGCGCGGCGACCACTTCCTAGAGATTATACCGCCATATTGGGACCTTTACCGGTCCAATCGAACAACCGAAGCCGACGGGGCGCCGGGCGCTGTCCCCGGCGTTGCCTGGCGACAGCGAAGTCGATTACTTCGCGGATATCCCGCTCGGTCGCCGGCTTGGGGAGCACGCCGACAGTGCCCGAAACGCCGTCCCCGAGTTGGGAGGGATTTGCCGTCATGAAAATGACCGTCACGCCGTGCGTCTGGGCCAGGATCTTTCCGATGCCAATGCCGCTCGGGCCGTCCCGCAGGTTGAGATCGACCAGGGCAATGTCGGCCTTTGATGCGAGCGCGAGAGCGCCGCGTTGATCTGCAGCGATACCGATCGGCTCGTGCCCCATCTCGGCAACGATATCTTCGATTTCCGTGGCTACGATGATTTCGTCTTCCACGATCAGTACACGGCTTGTCATGCAATCAACTCAAGCTTCAACTTCGGCATACGGGTAAACTCCTTCATCAGCTTCCCGGTTGCCACCGTTCTTCCAACAAGGCGAGTTGTGATCGAACAAGTTTGTCCTAAGCCGATTCCAGGTTAGCGCGCCGATTTTATCAGAACATTAACTGTGGCGGGCCAAGCTGGCAGATGACATCTGCAAAAGAGTGGTGACATGAGAGCGTCCTTGTCGGCCATCGCCGTGCTTTCCTTGATCGCCACACCAGCGGTCGCCGCGGACATCGCCGACATGCGCCCGCCGCCTGATCAGCCGCCACAGAGCCAGGAGAGCCCCCTCAGGTTCGAGGCTGGTCTGCGGTACTGGCTGAGCTGGGGTCGGCAGGAGGCAGGCTTCGCCGTTCCCAATCTTGGCGATGTCACGCTCAACAGCGACGACACCACGCACATCGTCGAGGCCTATGGCCGCGTCGACGATCTTTATACAAGCACGTTCCTCAAAGGTCAGGCTGGGATCGGCCTTGCCACGACCGGCACCTACGACATTGCTCCGGCGGGGTCGGGTTCGATCGGCACGGGGTCGCGCATCGGCTATGCCGGTATCGACTACGGCTGGATGCCGCTCGGGCAGATGGACGGACCCGCCGCCCTGGGCGGCTTTGTCGGCTACACCTATTGGAAGGATGCGCCCGATATCGGCACCGGGCAGGTCGCCGCAACGTTCGGTCCAGGTGGTGCTCCAACCAGCTTCAGTGCGGCCCAGGACGACTTCGACATTCATGCCCTGCGCATCGGCCTTCGGGGCACGGCTGACATGGGCGCCTTCGACATTCAGGGTGAAGTGGCAGCAGTCCCCTACGCTCATGTGTCCGGCGCCCTGGGTGGCAGCAGCCCGAACGGCTTCGTGTTTCCCGCCTTGCCGGGAGTTCCGGTCTACGAAAACCAGCAGACGAAGCTCTCCGGCTGGGGCTATGGTGTCATGACCGAGGCGATGCTCGGCTTTCACCCGACGGACAACCTGACCGTGCGCGTCGGAGGCCGGGCCTGGTACCTGCAGGGGAAGCTGGATGCCGTCTTCAATGGCACGGCAGGGGGAACCAACCAGCCGTCCATGGACCTGACGTCCACGTTCGCGTCCATATTCCGCTATGGCGCCCTCGTGGAGGTGTCCGGCCGCTTCTAGCCGGGCGCTTGCCCTCATCCGGCCGAGCGGCTAAGTCTGCCGCGCGCTGGCCGATGTCACGCGCGCCCGTCCAACACCAGGCCCGCAAGACCGTGACAGACAAGCTCCGCATAGCGCTCGCCCAGCTCAATCCGAAGGTGGGCGATATCGCAGGCAATCTTGCCCTGGCGCGCAAGGCGCTGGCGGATGCTGTCGCGGCAGATGCAGATATCCTGATGCTGTCTGAATTGTTCCTGACAGGCTACTTTCCCGACGACCTGCTGTTCAAGCCACAGTTCGTCGCCGACGCCATCGAGGCAGCCAAGACGCTGGCGGTCGAGACCGGCGGGACGGAAACGGTGCTGGTCCTGCCAACGATCTGGCACGACAAGACAGGCCTGCACAACGCGGTGCTGGTTGCGGAAAAGGGCGAGATCATAGCCCTCCGGTTCAAGCGCGAACTGCCCAATACTGACGTCTTCTACGAAGCGCGCTACTTTGCCTCGGGGCCGCTGCCCTTGCCGGTTGCGATCAAAGGCGTTCCGGTCGGCATCCCGATCTGCGAAGACATCTGGCACGCTTCGGTCTGCGAGCATCTGGCGATGCGCGGCGCCGAAATAATGCTATGCCCCAATGGGTCGCCCTATTGGACGGCCAAACAGCATCTGCGCAAGGATCTGGTGCGGGCGCGGGTCGCCGAAGATGGCGTGCCGCTGATCTACCTGAACCAGGTGGGTGGGCAGGACGAGCTGGTATTCGACGGCGCCTCATTCGCCATGGAGCCGGGCGACCGACTGGTCCTGCAGGGCAAGTCCTTTGCGGCCGATTTCATCGTCTCCGATTGGGTTCGAACCGATGCGGGTTGGGCCTGTAAGGAGGGACGGGTCGAGCCGCTGACGTCCGTCGAGGAGGCGCCTTGGCGAGCCAGCGTTCTCGGATTGCGAGACTATGTCCACAAGAACGGCTTCAGCCACGTGGTGCTCGGATTATCCGGGGGCATCGACAGTGCTGTGGTGGCAGCACTTGCCGTCGACGCGCTTGGAGCCGACAAGGTGCACTGCATCATGCTGCCCTACCGCTATACCTCCGAGGCCAGCTTGCGCGACGCCAAGGCCTGTGCCGAGGCCCTTGGGGTGCGCTACGATGTCGTGGCGATCCGTGATCCGGTGGATAGGGCCCTGGCCGAACTGGCGCCGATCTTCGGCAGCCGCCCGCTTGATACGACCGAGGAAAATATCCAGTCCCGAATGCGCGGTACGATCCTGATGGCGGTGAGCAACAAGCTCGGCTCCATGCTGCTGACCACGGGAAACAAGTCTGAAATGGGGGTGGGATACGCCACCATCTATGGCGACATGAACGGCGGCTACAATCCGCTCAAGGACATGTTCAAGATGCAGGTCTACGCGTTGGCCGACTGGCGCAACAAGCACATGCCCGGTAATTGCCTCGGACCGACGGGAGAAGTCGTTCCACGGGCCATCATTGACAAGGCACCCAGCGCTGAGCTGCGCCCCGATCAGACAGACCAGGACAGCCTGCCACCCTATCCGGTACTGGACGACATCCTGACCTGCATCGTCGAGGAGGAGATGAGCCTCCGGGACGTAGTGGCGCGTGGACATGATGCGGCGCTGGTCAAGCGCATCGAACGCCTCATCAACATCGCCGAATACAAGCGCCGCCAGTCGGCACCCGGCCCCAAGCTCACGCCCAAAGCGTTCGGCCTGGGACGCAAATATCCCATTACCAATGGCTACAAGGACCTGACCATCGGATGAGCGTTGTTGTTCGCTGGGCACCGTCCCCCACAGGGCGTATCCATCTCGGCAATGCGCGGCCGGCGCTGCTGAACTGGTTCTTTGCCCGCCGCCACGGCGGTCGCTATGTCCTGCGCATGGACGACACCGACCTCAGCCGCTCCACCCGCGAGTTTGCCGATGGGATCGAGCAGGACCTGGCTTGGCTCGGAGTGACGCCCGACCTGCTCGTGCGTCAATCGGACCGAACGGCGCTTTACGATGCGGCGCGTGACCGGCTGGTCGCTGCGGGCCGCCTCTACCCCTGCTACGAGACGGAGGATGAACTCGATCGCAAGCGGGCGAGGGCGCGGCTCCTGGGCAAGCCCCCGATCTATGACCGTGCAGCTCTCTCCCTCACCGACGAAGATCGGGCGCGATTGAAGGCGGAAGGCCGAAAGCCACACTGGCGTTTCCGGCTCGATGGACGGCCCGTCCAGTTCGACGACCTGATCAAGGGGCCGCAGACGGTCAACACCGCCTCCATGTCCGACCCCGTGCTGATCCGCGCCGATGGCTCCTACCTCTATACGCTGCCCTCCGTGGTCGACGACATCGACCTCGGCGTGACCCATGTCATCCGCGGGGAGGACCACGTGTCCAACACGGGGACCCAGATCGAAATCTTCGAAGCGCTGGGCGGCCCGGTGCCCACCTTCGGCCACCATAACCTCCTCATCGATGCGCAAGGGCAGGGGTTCTCCAAGCGCGCAGGCTCCCAATCGATCGCTGATCTGCGGCAAGAAGGCTACGAACCTTTGGCCGTCGCCATCGCCGCGACATTGACCGGCACAAGCCTGCCGGTTGAACCCTATGCCAGCCTTGATGCCATTGCCGAACGACTCGACTTTTCCATGATTTCGCACGGCTCGGCCCGTTTCGACCCTGCCGAACTCGATGGGCTCAACGCGCGCATGCTGCATTCCATGCCTTATGCGGAGGCGGCCTCGCGCCTGTCTGCAATCGGGATGGAAGGCGAAGCGATCTGGAACCTGTTTCGCGACAACCTGGCCAAGTTCAAGGATATTGCGGAATGGTCGGCTGTGCTTCACGGGCCGATCGATCATGAACCAGCACCGGAAGATATTGAGTACCTGACGCTGGCCAGGGCCCTGTTGCCGCCCGAGCCCTGGGACGAAACCATATGGGCGACCTGGACGAATGCCCTGAAGGCCGCGACGGGCCGCAAGGGCAAGGCCCTCTTCCTGCCGCTCCGCCTGGCACTGACTGGCCGTCACGACGGGCCGGAGCTTAAGAGCCTGCTCGTCCTGCTTGGGCGTAAGGCGTGTCTGGACCGACTACCCTGACGGTCCTATCCCCCAACTGGATCAGCCGCAGCTTGTCGTTTGCCGCTTCCTGAGTGGTCGCCTGTGTGGCGGCAGTGCTGCCCGGCCGGGGACGCGGAAGCGGGACGTCGGCCATTGCGACGGTGCTGACCGGCGCGGCGGCGACCGGCGCCTGAACAGGCGCGACACCTCGAGGGTCACGCATCGGCAATGGGAAGCGAACGCCATTGAGCTCGACCATGGCACGACCCGTTCCCGTCGCCGTACTGGCGCGCGTGATGGTGCCGTCAGCGGTCGGCCTGACGGTACAACTAGCGGATTGGTCGAACTTGTTGCGATAGGCAAAGGCCGTCGGCAGCGACGTGTAGGGCTGGCCATACATGTTGCGCATCTGCTCGGGCTCTTCACCCGGGTTGTTGTAGAAATAGAGGTCTACCGACGTATTCGGGCAGCTTTGCTGGCAGGTCTGGGCATCGTTGGCGATATATTCCTGCAGCGTCGAGTAGCTGATGGGCCAGAAATACCCGTCGCTGAGGCGGACGCACACCGTACGGACCGTGTTGTAGCCCTGCGAGTTCCAGTAGTCGCCGCCGTCGATCATCTGGCCATTGGTGAAGTCGCCTTCGGTGGTGCTGCCAAAGACGCGGTCGAACACCGACTGGCGGTCCTGGGAAAATCCAGCGCTCGATCCGCTATTGCACCCGAAACGGGCCATTTCCTGCAAAATGGCCTCGCGCTGTCCCGCGACAGCGTTGGCCGTCTCAACCGACTGGGAGACGTCGGCGTATTCGCGCCGCAACCGTAGGACGTCCCGCCCGATCTGCTGGCACTGTCTTGTAAGCTGGCGCCCCGCTTTCGCGTCGTCATTGCAGCCGCCGCGGATGTACTGGCTCTCGGCATCCTGCACCTGCGCGGCAAGTTGCCGGGCCTGCCGGGAATTGCTGCCCGAGCGCTGAAAATCGGCATTGCTGTCGAACTGGCGCAGGGCCCCCTGCAGGTTGGCACACTGGCTCGATTGCGCATAGGCCGACTGCACGTCGAGCGCAAAGAGAAGCGTGCCGAACAGCACGAGCATCAGGGCGCGGACGCCATTGCCGTTGAGAGTCACCATGGTATTCCGTTCGCCGGCCGCAACATTTGTCGGCTTCTGGCCCTTAAGACATCGCTAGGGCGCATGGCAACATTATAGCGCCTCGCACGCCTGCGGTAGGGCTGCGCCGCAACACGAGACCGAGAGACAGACGCGATGAAACTTGCCACCTTGCGCTCCAGCCGACCTGACGGGCAGCTCGTGGTCGTCTCCGACGATGCCACCCGCTGCGTTTCGGCGGGGCGAATCGCGCCGTACCTGCAGGGGGCGCTGGATGATTGGGAGGCAGCGGCTCCCGCGCTTGAGGATCTGGCTGCACAGCTTGACGCCGGCGCCATCGCGGGACAGCCCTTCGACCCCGCCATGACGCATGCGCCCCTGCCGCGTGCCTACCAGTGGATCGACGGCTCGGGCTATCTCAGCCACCTCGAACGTGTCCGCTCGCTCAAGGGCAGCAAGGATGCGGAACTGCAGTCGGTGCGACCCCTCATGTACCAGGGTGCGTCGGACTCATTTTCGGCGCCCACCGCTCCGATCGTGGTTCCGTCCGACGACCTGGCGCTCGACAGCGAAGCCGAGGTGGTCGTGATCACCGGGCCTGTGCCCATGCGCCCCAGCAGGGAAACAGCTTCGGCGGCCATCCGTCTCGTGACTGTCTGCAACGATGTATCTCTCCGCAAGCTCGTGCTCGACGATCTGCAGAACGGGTTTGGCTTTTTCCACGCCAAGCCCGCCACCACCTTCGCCCCCATTGTCCAGACGCCGGAAAGCCTCGGCTCGGCCTGGCGCGACAACCGGTTGCATCTGCCGGTGCGTGTGGAGGTCAACGGCACGCTTTACGGTCAGCCGAACGCCGGCGTCGGCATGCACTTCGATTTCGCCGACCTTATTGTGGAAGCGGCTCGCACCCGCAAACTGGCGGCCGGCACCATTATTGGCGGTGGCACGATTTCCAATCCGCACGACGAGACCTTGCCGATCAAGCGCGATGGCATCGGCTTTGCCTGCATCGCTGAAGCGCGAACCGCCGAAAAGGCGAAGTACGGTCGCGCGCGGACGCCCTTCCTGAAGGTTGGGGATAGAATCGCAATTGGGGCCATCGGGGAGGACGGACGCTCGGTTTTCGGGCAGATGGATCAGAACGTCGAACTGCTGGATTGATTGAGTCACAATCCCGTGTAGGCGTTGGGTCAAGGCCGAGACCGTGTCAGTCTCTGCCTTGGTTGGTGCAGCGAATTGTTCATCAGTCTGGGGCTTCGGCTCCCTACGTGCATATCGCCTCCAAAGCGATGGGCGGTCTTCGGACCGCCCTTTTTTGTTTTCGCTTGATTTCCGGGCGGCAGGCAGTCAATCTCCGGCCCATGAAGATCCAAGGCATTCAGATTATCGACTGCATTATTACCTGCTAACCCAGCGTTGGCGGAGCGGTCTTCTTCATCCCGATAGATGTCAAAGGACAAAGGCTCCCGCCAGGGCAATCATACCGTCTGGCCAGAGGAAGCCATTGATGTCCACGGCAAAGCCGCAGCTCGCCTTCTACAACACGTTGACGCGGTCCAAGGCGCCCTTCGTGCCGATGGACGCAGGCAATGTGCGCCTCTACGCCTGCGGGCCGACGGTCTATGACTTCGCCCACATCGGCAACGGCCGGGCCGCCATTGTTTTCGACCTGCTGTTCCGCCTGCTGCGCCACACCTACGGCGCCGACCACGTCACCTATGTGCGCAACATCACGGACGTCGACGACAAGATCAACGCGCGCGCCCTGCGCGATCACCCGGAACTGCCGCTCAACGAAGCAATTCGTAAAGTCACGGAGACGACGGCCGCGCAGTACCAGAAAGACGTGGCGGCGCTGGGGTGCCTCGAACCGACCATCCAGCCCCGTGCGACCGAGAACATCGAGGAGATGCAGCGCCTCATCGCGACGCTTGTCCAACGCGGCCATGCCTACGAGGCCGGCGGCGAAGTGTTGTTCGCAGTCGATTCCATGCCCGACTACGGTCAGCTCTCGGGCCGCAACCTCGAGGACAATCTGGCGGGCGCCCGCATTGCCGTCGATGCGAACAAGCGCAATCCGGCCGATTTCGTCCTGTGGAAGCAGTCGTCCGCCGAAGAGCCCGGCTGGGACAGCCCCTGGGGGCGCGGTCGCCCCGGCTGGCATATCGAATGCTCCGCCATGTCCGAGCGCTATCTGGGGGAGACCTTCGACATTCACGGTGGCGGTCTCGACCTCATCTTCCCGCACCACGAAAACGAGATCGCCCAGTCCCGCTGCGCCCACGGCTCGCACGCCATGGCCAATGTGTGGATGCACAACGGCTTCCTTCAGGTGGAGGGCCAGAAGATGAGCAAGTCACTGGGCAATTTCTTCACCATCCACCAGCTGCTCGAGACCACCGATTTCGGTGGCCGCAAATGGCCGGGCGAAGTGCTGCGGCTGGCTATGCTGATGACGCACTACCGCGAGCCGATCGACTTCTCGCAGCGCCGCTTGGAAGAGGCCGTAAACCTGCTCGAAAAGTGGGAACGGGTCGCAGGGGACGCTGGGCCTGCAAAGGACATCGAGGCGGACCTCATCGCCCGGCTGGCCGACGACCTTGATACGCCCGGTGCCATCGCGCGACTGCACGCCCTCATCATGGACGAGGGGAAGGCACCTGAAGGCCTGGCACTTGCGGAGCTCATGGGCCTGCGCATCCGCCGCGAGGTTTCCGTCGATGCAGCGGTTGCCGATCAGGTTGCGGCTCGCCTGGCAGCCCTCAACGCCAAGGACTTCGCCCAGGCCGACGCGATCCGCGCCGATCTTGCAAAGTGCGGCATCGTCCTGATGGACTACAAGGACGAGGCCGGGCAGCGCCAGACCAGGTGGGAGGTGAAGCGTTGATCGCCGTCCTGCCACACTCTGTCACGGCCCTTCGCTCATCTGCAGTCTCCTCGAACCGGAGCTGCAAAGATGCTTGATCACGTTGGAATTCTCGTCGCCGATTGGACCAAGGCCAAGGCCTTCTACGATGCTGCCTTCGCCCCGCTCGGCATCACGCTCCTCAGCGTCATCCCGCAAGAGTACACCGGCGGCGTCAAGGTGGGCGGTTATGGCAAGGACGCACCCGATTTCTGGCTGACGGAAGCCGCCGATGTTGGTCCGGGCCGCCACTATGCCTTCCGGGCCGACACCCGCGCCGCCGTGGATGCGTTCTATGCTGCGGCCATTGGCAATGGTGGCCGCGACAACGGCGGCCCAGGTCTCCGCCCGCAATACCATCCCAACTACTACGGCGCCTTTGTTATCGACCCCGACGGCAACAATCTGGAGGCAGTGTGTCATGCTCCGGAGTGATGCCGGGGTGGGCGACGTGATATGGACAGCATTGCAAGGGGAGCACCGAGCATGACCGACGACAGCTATCGTTTTCACGACCGTTCGGGGGGCTGCCAGTGCGGCGCCGTGCGCTTCCACGCGACCGAACTGCTTGACAATCCGCACATCTGCTATTGCCGCATGTGCCAGAAGGCGGCGGGCAATCTGTTCGCTTCCCTGGTCGGTGTGGGTCACGAACACCTGACCTGGACGCGCGGAGAACCGGCAGAATTCAAGAGTTCTGACCATGTCGCGCGCGGCTTTTGCCGGGACTGCGGCACGCCGCTCTACTACCGCACCGTTGGTGGTCCGCACGTCTCGCTGACCATCGGCGCCTTCGATGACCCGGCGTCCATTCCCGTGCTCTACCAGATGGGTATGGAGGGCAAGCACCCTTCGCTGAAGAACCTCGACGGCGTCGAAGACGTCGGCACCACGGAAGAGGGCATGGCCGACCAGGTGGCCTCCATCCGGGCCAGCAATCGACAGCACCCCGACCACGACACGGCCACCTGGCCGCCCCGATAGTGCCGAGTAGCGCCATGTTCCGCGAACGCCTTTATCTCTTCGACACCACCCTGCGCGATGGGGCGCAGACGGCCGGCATCGAGTTCTCGCTCGAGGACAAGATCGCCATTGCCCGCATGCTCGAAGAGATTGGCGTCGACTACATTGAAGGCGGCTACCCGGGCGCGAACCCGGTCGATACCGAATTTTTCGAAACCGAGCGCACCAAAAGGGCCACCTTCACCGCCTTTGGCATGACCAAGCGGGCAGGGCGCTCCGCAGCCAATGACCCGGGGGTGCAGGCGCTGGTCAACTCCGCTGCCCCGGCCACCTGCTTCGTGGCCAAGGCCTGGGACTATCAGGTCGACCTTGCGCTTGGCTCGAGCACAGAGGAGCACCTTGAAGGACTGGCCGATACGGTGGGCGTTGCCGCCGCCGCGGGCAAGGAAGTGCTGGTCGACCTTGAGCATTTCTTCGATGGCTTCAAGGCTAACCCCGACTATGCCCTGTCGTGCGTTCGCACGGCGCTGGACGCCGGTGCCCGCTGGGTCGTCCTCTGCGATACCAATGGGGGCACCATGCCGAGCGAGGTGCGGCAGATCGTCGGTGCTGTCCTGGAGATCGCGCCCGGAGACCATCTGGGCATCCATTCGCACGACGACACGGGGCAGGCCGTCGCCAACGCCCTGGCTGCTGTCGAGGCCGGCGTGCGTCAGGTACAGGGAACGCTGAACGGACTCGGTGAGCGTTGCGGCAACGCCAACCTCATCACCCTCATCCCGACACTGGCGCTGAAGCCCTTCTATGCCGAGCGCTTCGAAACCGGGGTGACGCCCTCCCATCTCCAGCGGCTCACGAGCATCTCCCGCGCCTTCGACGATCGGCTCAATCGCGCACCCGCCCGGCAGGCGCCCTATGTCGGCGCATCCGCCTTCGCGACGAAGGCCGGCATCCACGCCTCGGCGCTGCTCAAGGATTTTTCCACCTATGAGCACGTGGCGCCGGAGGGCGTCGGCAACGAGCGGGCGATCATGGTCAGCCAGCAGGCCGGCAAGTCCAATCTGCTCACGGCATTGGCTCGCCACGGCATTACCCTCGAAAAGGATGACCCACGGCTGGAGAAGTTGCTCAAGACCGTGAAGGAGCGCGAAGCGCGCGGCTATTCCTACGATGGCGCCGATGCCTCCTTCGCCGTCCTGGCCCGACGCAGCCTCGGCACGCTCCCGAAATTCTTCGAGGTCGAGAACTATCGCGCCTCGGTCGAGCGCCGGCACAATGCGATGGGCGAGGAGGTGACCGTCACCGAAGCGGTGGTCAAGGTACGGGTCGATGGCGAGTTGCTGATGTCCGTGGCGGAAGGCAACGGTCCGGTCAACGCCCTCGACCAGGCGCTCCGCAAGGACCTTGGCAAGTATTCGTCGCAGATCGAAGATTTGCGCCTCAGCGACTTCAAGGTGCGTATTCTCGACGGCGGCACGAGC
Source organism: Devosia oryzisoli (assembly GCF_014837245.1). Taxonomy (GTDB): domain Bacteria; phylum Pseudomonadota; class Alphaproteobacteria; order Rhizobiales; family Devosiaceae; genus Devosia; species Devosia oryzisoli. Next base: position 146,347 of record NZ_JACYFU010000002.1, on the reverse strand, counting down.
GCGGTCACTCGTGTACTGGTTGAAAGCCGCGATGCAAGCGGCGAGCGCTGGGTGACCATTGGCGTCTCGCCCAACATCATTGATGCTTCCTTTGAAGCTCTGTATGAATCCATCACATATAAGCTGTTGAAGGCTGAAGCGGCACAGACTTCGACAACCGCATAAAGTGACAATACGCCCGCGCAAGTCGCAGGCTGACGAACCGTCCTGGAGGACAAACTGGCCGACCCCACTCCGAAACGTCCTCTTGCTCTGACCATCGGGGCGGCTGGTGTTACCCTTCTTGTCATTCTGGGCGTCTTGACTGGCCCATCCCTCGTCTCGTGTTTCAACAGCGCAGACGGCATGGGCATGTGCCTGCGCGGGAAAATGGCAGACGCCGGGCTGATCCCGCGTACGCCGGAAACCGTGGTGGCCGAGACGGGCGATGTGGCCCCGGAAGAAAGCGCCACCGTCGCCGAGGCGGAGATATCGTCCGACGAAGCCGAACGCGAACCATCCGCTCCGCCGGCGCCCCCGTCCGGTTCTGAGGAGACGCGGTCAGCCGATGCACCGGCCGTAGCCGAGCCTGAACTGGCTGCCGCTCCACCCCCGGCGGACGCGGCTGTCGATGGCGCGAAGGCCGACACGCTCGTGGCCGCCACTTTCGGTCTCCTGCGCGCCCAGCCTGACGGGTCCGTCGTCATTGCCGGCAGCGGCACGCCGGGTAGTGAAGTGGAAATTTTCGCGAACGGCGAACCACTCGGGAGCACGGAAGTCGAACCAAGCGGCGACTGGGTTTTCGTGCCCGACCAGCCTTTGCCGCCTGGCGGCTCCGAAATCACCCTGGGTGAGGCCGGCAAGTCAGGCGAGGCAGACAAGTCTTTTGTCGTCGTGATCGATGAGGACAAGACCAGCCAGCCTCTGGTGGTGGCGAGCGCGCCGGGCGAAGCGAGCGAAGTTCTCCAAGGGCTGGAACCGGACCGCGCGGAAGTCGCCGCGGTCGAGCCGCTCAGCCCGCAATCCGAACCAGCACCGAGCCCGGAACCTTCGGCATCGGCCGAACCGGAACCGGCCCCTGGCGCCTCGGCCCGCGACGGTGACGGGTCTCCCCTTGCCGTGGCGGAAGCCGAAGCGCCAAAACCGCTGTCCCCTGCTACGCCTATAACGCCCGAACCGGCGACCCCCGGTTTGGCCACAAATGAAGACGTGGCGGCAGCATTGCCGAACGGCGCCAACGCCGGGGCGCCTGTCGACAACGAGACGACAGCGCCCGCCGAGCCCTCGGCTACGCCGGACGCATCCGAAGGGGCCGCCCCTAAGTCCGTTGCCTCGGCGGAGCCGTCCAGTTCTGTGCCGTCCGTCCCCGAGGCGCCCGCAGCGCCTGCTACAACTGAGGCCAATGACCCATCCCTGGAAACGCCTGCCCAACCGTCTGAATCGGCTTCGGTATCGGCTGATCAGGGGGCAGTAGCCGTTGCACCAACGGAGTTGGCCCCGGCCAGCCCGACGCCACCCGTCGCGAACGCTGAATCGGTTGCACCCACCATCGACGCCATCGAAATCGAAGGCGACCGCACCTTCTTTGCTGGAGCGGGTCCGGAGGGCGGCACCGTCCGCCTTTATGTCGATGACCAGTTCATCGCCGATGCAGTGGTCGAAGGCGGCCGCTGGCTCGTGGAAGCCGGCAAGGTGCTGACCAAGCCGCTGCAGCGCATCCGCGCCGACCTGCTCGAAGGGAACTCCTCGAAGGTCATCGGGCGTGCGGAGGTGAACTTCGAAATCCAGCTGCCTGCCGCAGAGCCCGAGGCGCCCATTGCCGTGGCGGAGGCCGAGCCTGAGCAAGCTGCTGAGCCCGCCGCGGCCGCCCCGGCGGCGCAGCCTGCAGCCCCCGCTGCGGAGTCGCCTGCTTCGTCGGCGAGTAAGCCTGATGCGGCACAGGTATCCGCGCCTCCGGCATCGTCTTCAACGGTGGTTAAGACAACCGCTGGCGACGCCGTGGCGCCTGCGCCTGCCGAGTCCACGACGTCCGCGCCAACGACAGCAGCCTCCGTACCAGAGAGGACGTCTGCCACAGCGGTGGAGACTGCGGCCCCGGCTGCCGCGACCGAGGGCAATGTAAGCCCGCCGGCCGCCGACAATGAGCCAGCCGCTTCGGCACCAACCGACGCGGCTGCGCCGCAGCCCGATGCCGTCAGTCCTGCTGAAGCGACGCCACCCGCCGCGCCGGCGTCGCCCTCTGCCCCCTCCACTCCGGCAGCAGCCTCCACGGCGCCTGCGGCTCCCGAATCTGCCGCGGAACCCGATGTGCCCACGCTCGTCGCGGTTTCTCTGGGTGATCCGGATGCAGAGCGTTTCGCAGCCGGCAAGGCCATCATCCGCCGCGGCGACAACCTCTGGACCATCGCCCGTCGCGTCTACGGCGAAGGCATCAAGTACACCACCATCTACCAGGCCAACACGGGTCAGATTCGCGACCCCGACCGCATCTACCCCGGTCAGGTGTTTGACCTGCCCAAAGGCGCCCAATAGGCCTTTTGGCGGCGCCTTCTGGCGCCGCCCACCGAGCGGGGATTGACCTGCATGACATTCGACACCATGTTCTATCGCAATTCACCGATATTGCGGCCGGGGCTTCCATGCGCGACGACGATATAGCCAACACGATGCGAGCTTTAGGGCACCCGGTTCGCCTCGAGATCATGCGCATCCTCGCCAAGCAACAGGGCCAGTGTTGCTGCGCGGACGTGACCGACAGCCTGCCTCTGGCACAGTCTACCGTGTCCCAGCACATCAAGGTTCTGCTTGACGCGGGCCTGATCGAGCGCAAGCCGCATGGCACGCGCAATCGCTACATCATTCAGCATGACCGGCTGGCCGAACTCGGCACGGCCTTTGGCGGCTTATTGCAGGGTCTTGTTCCTGCGCCCGTCCACACGGAAGCGGAAACAGCCTGATGGCTCACGACAGCGTCGAGAAGAAGCCGTCCGTCAACGCGGACGAGGGGTCGGTCTTTGCCACGGTGAAGAACCTCTGGCCCTATATGTGGCCGAGCGAGCGTCCCGACCTCAAGCTGCGTGTCGTCTTCGCCATGGGCGCGCTGCTCCTCAGCAAGGTCGCCACGACTCTCGTTCCCTTCGCCTACAAGGGCATCATTGACAGCCTTGACGGCAACGGACCCGACAACGCGCTGATCCTCGGCGTTGCCGTCCCGCTGGTTCTGGCGGTCGCCTATGTGCTCGGCAACATCATGGATGCCGGCTTCCAGCAGTTGCGCGATATCCTTTTTGCCAGCGTGGGTCAGCACGCGGTGCGCAAGCTGGCCCTGCAGACATTCCACCACATGCACCGCCTCTCGCTGCGCTTCCACCTGCAGCGTCGCACTGGCGGCCTCTCCCGCGTTATCGAGCGCGGCGTCAAGGGCATCGAGACGATTGTCCGCTTCGTGGTCCTCAACATCGCCCCGACGATTGTGGAGTTCTTTGTCGTCGCGGCAATCTTCATCTGGATGTTCGGCATCACCTATCTCGGCGTGCTGATCGCCATGATCTGGGGCTATCTCTATTTCACGATCAAGGCCTCCAACTGGCGCATCTCCATCCGGCGCGACATGAATGCCTCGGACACCGATGCCAACGGCAAGGCCATCGACAGCCTCCTCAACTACGAGACGGTGAAGTATTTCGCCAACGAGGAGATGGAAGCCCGACGTTTCGACGGCGCCATGGCAAAATACGAGCGGTCGGCCATCCGCATCTGGACCTCGCTCGGCTTTCTGAACTTCGGCCAGGCCGTCATCTTCTATGGCGGCTTCCTGGTCATTGCGATCATGGCCATCCTGGGCGTGATGAACAGGACGCTGACCTTGGGCGACTTTGTCCTGCTCAATACCTTCCTGCTGCAGATCTACCGCCCCCTCAATATGATCGGCTTCGTCTATCGCGAACTGCGCCAAGCCCTCACCGACATCGAGGAGATGTTCAAGCTGCTCGACAGGGACCCAGAGATCGTCGACAAGCCCGACGCCAAACCCTTGCAGGTGACCGGTCCGGTCATCCGCTTCGAGAACGTCAGCTTCCACTATGATCCAGAGCGCCCCATCCTCAAGGGCGTCAGCTTCGAGGTGCCCGCAGGCGAGACGGTGGCCATCGTCGGCCCGACGGGAGCCGGCAAATCCACGATTTCCCGGCTGCTGTTCCGCTTTTACGACGTGACGTCGGGCCGCATTACCATCGATGGTCAGGACCTGCGCGACGTGACGCAGGAAAGCCTGCGTTCAGCGATCGGCATGGTCCCACAGGACACGGTGCTGTTCAACGACACCATCGGCTACAACATCGAATACGGCCGCCCGGGTGCCAGTCATGAAGAGGTGCGCGCAGCTGCCCGTATGGCCCAGGTCGGTCCATTTATTGAAACGCTGCCGCACGGTTACGAGACGCAGGTAGGGGAGCGCGGGCTAAAGCTCTCGGGTGGCGAAAAGCAGCGCGTGGCCATCGCCCGCACCATCCTCAAGGCGCCGCCCATCCTCATTCTTGACGAGGCGACCTCCGCCCTCGACACCAAGACCGAGCGCGACATCCAGTCGGCTCTGGACGAAGTCTCCCGCAACCGGACCAGCGTCGTCATTGCCCATCGGCTGTCGACCGTGGTCAATGCCGACCAGATTCTCGTTCTGCGCGATGGCGTGGTCGCCGAGCGCGGCAGCCATGCCGAGCTCCTCGCTCAGGATGGCCTCTACGCCCAGATGTGGAACCGCCAGCGTGAGGCGACCGAGGCCGAGGAAGCCCTGGCGCGCACCCAGAATGATCCTGAGGGGTTTGTCCGCCGTGGGCCCGCAGCGGCGGAATAGGACGCTTCTGCTGCCGCTGATGTGGTCAGCCGATTGGCCTCACTGCCACTGCTGTATAGCCGCAATCGACTCCTTGGCCGCGCAGGTGGGGGGACTCGTGAAGGTACATAGGCAAAAAGAGAGGCCCGCATCGCTGCGGGCCTTCTTGCTTGCTGCGGTGAAACCGCTACTCAGCGGCATCCTGCCGGTTGATCCGGGTGTTGCTGGCTTCCTTCTCGTCCAGCCCCGCTTCCCTCGAAACCACGTAGCGCTTGGCTCCATCGGCATCCTCGGGGATCTCCACCGCCATGCCATCGAACCCTGCGGCGACGGCCGTCTGGCTGCGGCGTGAGCGGCCGGTGATCCACCCGAATAAGCGGGCGAACACGCTGCCCAGCCACTTGATCTGAGCCCACATCACCGTCGGCGCGGTGATCATCACCGGCACCATGACGAGGGTCAGAGCGGTCGAGAAGAACAGGCCAGAGACAAGAGCGGCCGAAAGGTGGATGAACCAGGAACCGGCGATTCCACCGACGACGATCTCGCGACGGATGAAGTCGAACTCGACGTTCGCCCACATGGGGATCACACCCAGGGCCGTCAGGAATGCGGTCAGCAGCACCGGCCGTACACGCTGGCTGACGGTGAGCAGCATCGCCTTGACCGCCTCCACGTTCTGGTGCCGGTGGTAATCGTTGTAGGTGTCGATCAGCACGATGCCGTTCTTCACCACGATACCGGCCAGCGCGACGATGCCCAGCCCGGTCATGATGGCCGAGAAGGTCATCCCCGTCAGCAGCATGCCCAGCAACACCCCGGCAACGGACATGACCACCGTCGTGAGCGTCACCATCACCTGATAGAAGCTGTTGTACTCGAGCAGCAGCACGAAGAAGATGATGGCCATGGCCATGCCGAGCGCCTTGACGATGAACGCATTCGCGTCGCCCATCTGTTCTTCGGCACCGCCGAACGCCACGTTGACGCGCTCGGGGAAGTCCTGCTCGGCGATCCAGCCCTGCAGTTCCTGCACCTTGTCGGCCACGTAGACGCCTTCGGGCAGGTTGGTGAGGCCCGCAGCCACGTTCATGACGTAAACTTCGTTACGCCGCTGGATATTGGCGACCTTTGGCACGGCCTTGCGCTCGATGAAGTTGGACACCGGCACCAGACCTTGGCTGGTAGCGATACGCATCGAGTCCAGCGCATCGAACGTGCGTTCGTCCTTCGGCAGGCGCACCTTGATGTCGAGTTCGTCGCCGGTCTCAGCATCGCGGTAGGTGCCCAGGTTGACGCCGGACGTGATCAACTGAACGTAGGGTGCCAGTTCCCGCACACCGATCCCGTATTTGGCAGCCTCGACACGGTCCACCGTGATCTCCCAGTCGATGCCGGGGGAGGGGCGTCCGTCCTCGAGGTCCACAACCTCGGGCCAACTGGCCAGATGGTTATGGATGGCCGTTACCACAGGAACCAGGTCGTCGTAGCTGCTGCTCTCGACCCGCAGGTTGATGTCTTTGCCTGCGGGAGGTCCGTTCTCGGCAGCCAGAACCTGCACGTCAAGGCCCGATATGTCGGCAACACGGCTGCGGATGTCGGTAAAGATCTGCTCCGCCGGGACCCGGTTGCTCCAATCGGTCAACTGCAACTGGAAGTTGCCGATGGTATCGGGCGGCATTGTGCCGAAGGCGCCGGTGGTCCCGAACTGCATGATCACGTCCTGGACGCCCTGGACATTCAGCAGCCGGTCCTGCACCTGCTCGAGCATGTCGCGCACCTGTTCCGGCGAGTAGTTGCCGCGTCCGACGACCGCCACCGTAGCGTATTCCGGCTCCGATGCGGGAAAAGCTTCCGAGCCTGTGGGGTTCGCCGCGTAGAAGCCGAAGATGGCGACGATGATGGCAAAGCCAACGCCGAGCGTCGGCAGCGGCCAGTGGAGCAGGTGCTCCATCGTACGCACGTAGAACCCGGTCAGGCCGCCCACTTTCTTGGTGTCGAACTTGTCCGGGTACATGACGATGTCGGCCTTTTCCTTCTCCTTGGGGTCGACATGGGTCGAGGCAATGACCGAGCCGATCACGGGCATGAAGATCAGCGCGGAGATGAACGAGGCGACCATCACGATGATGACGATCGTCGGCAGATAGCTCATGAACTTGCCGATGATGCCGGGCCAGAAGAGAAGCGGGATGAACGCCCCCAGCGTTGTTGCCGTCGCGCCTACCACCGGGACGAACATCTTGCGCATCGCCATGATGAAGGCTTCGCGCTTGGATACGCCTTCCTGCAGCTTCCGCTCCGCATACTCGACGACCACCACCGGGTCGTCCACCAGCACGCCCACGGCGATAACCAGCCCGAACATCACCATCATGTTGATGGTCATACCCAGGGACTGCGCAACGAGAAACGCTGTCATGAAGGAGAGCGGGATGGACAGGCCGATCATGAGGGCAGGGCGCACGCCCAGCGTCGCCACGCAGGTGATCAGCACCAGCGCCACGGCGGTCAGCACGGCGGCTTCCAGCGAGCGGAACAGGTGCGTCGTGGTTTCGGCCTGATCGAGGAAGAAGGAGTAGGAAACCCCGGCCGGCCAATTCTTGGCCTGCTCCTCGGTGACGGCCCGAACCTTGTCGGACACGTCGATGATGTTGGTGCCAAGCTTCTTCGACACGCCCAGGATCAGAGCGGGGGAGCCGTTGACCTGGGTGTATTCTGTGGCATCCGCCAGGGCGCGCGTCACCGTTGCGACATCACCAAACGTGACGACGGTATCGCCATCGGTCTTGATCGGCAGGCTGTAGACGTCTTCAGGTGTCGTGATCAGCCCCGGCACTTCGATGTTGAATGAGCCGCTGCCGGTGTTAAGCGTGCCGCCCGGCACCACCATGTTGTTGCGGGCCAGCGCGTCGAACAGCTGGTTGGCCGTCAGGCCATAAGCCTCCAGCCGCAGCAGGTCGATGCGAACCTCCAACTGCTCCTCGCGGGCACCGGAAAGCTTGGCCTCACGAACCTCGGCAATGCCTTCGAGCGCGTCCTGCAGGGCCTCTGCACGGCGCACCAGTTCCTTTTCGGGTGCGGAGCCATAGACAGCCACCGAGATGATCGGCTGGCCGACCAGGTCAACCTCCGCCACCACCGGATCCTTCGCCTCGGAGGGAAGCTTGGCCTTGATCGCGTCGATCTTGGCGCGCGTGTCTTGAAGCGCCTTGTCCTTGTTCGTGTTGATGTCGAACTCGAGGAAGATCGAGGCGTGGCCGGTCGTCGAAGTCGACGAGATGTTGTTGAGCCCTGTCAGTGTCGAGAGTTCTTCCTCTGCCGGCTTGGCGAGGAGATTTTCCGCGTCACGCGGTGACACGCCCGTCTGGGAGATCGAGACGTAGAGATAGGGAACGTCGATGGCCGGGAAGCTTTCCTTGGGCATCGAGACATAGGCCGCCGCGCCAGCCCCGAGCAGGAGCAGCATGACCGTCAGCACAACCCGCGGCATCCTGAGGATTTTTTCGATGAAATCGAGCATGGGAGCGGTCCTCAGCTTGCTGCGGTTGCAGTGGTTTCGGTGTCACTGGCCACCACGGCCTGCCCATCGGTGACGCTCTCCTGGCCCACCGTGATGACGCGCGCGACCGGCGGCAGGCCCGTAACCCAAACACCCTCGCGCGTATCGCTAACAATGGTGATCGGATGAAACACGACCTTGTCGTCTTCCACCGTGCGGACGCCCAAGACACCATTGTCATCCAGCGTCAGGACAGACTGTGGCAGCAGTTGTCCGGGTGCCGACCCCAGATTGACCGTCGCCTCGGCCGTCACGCCGTCACGGATGGCAAAATCGGGGTTGGGGATTTCGATTTCGACGGGGAAGGAACGGGTTGCATTGTCAGCGACGGAAGAAATGTAGGTCACCTCGCCCTCTACGGCGTGGCCCGTAACGGTTTTGACTTCTGCCTCAAGTCCAACTTTCGCCAGGCCGATCTGTGCCTCCGGCACCATTCCGGTGAACACCAGCGGATCGAGCTGGACGATGGTCGCGCATGGCGCACCGGCCGCCAGCATCGCACCCGCGGTAGCGACGGGATCCTGCACCAGTCCCGCTACGTTCGCGGTGATGACCGTACGGTCGAGTTCGGCCTTGGCATTGTCGAGTCCGGCCTGCGCCTGGGCAACCGCGGCCCGGGCCTGTGTGAGAGCGACGTCTGCAGCGTTGGCGGTGTTGGCGGCCGCGAGCCCCTTGGCGCGCAAATCACTGTTGGTGCTGGCGTTGAGCTCAGCCTGGGCAAGGGCAGCCTCGGCCTGCGCCACCGCGGCTTCGGCCTGCTTGAGCGCTGCCGCGCGGGTGCCTTGATCGAGGGTGCAAAGCTTGTCGCCGATCGCCACCCGCTGGCCCTTGGTGACATGAACAGCATCCACGGTTCCGGGCGTTTCAGCCACCGCCGACACGGTCGCCCGCGCCTGGGTGCGGCCGCGGAGCGGCACCCGGAGGGGCATGGGCTGTGCGGTGAAGGTCTTCACCCGGACGCTTGGCAGTTCGGCGTTCGCTCCGGAGGTTTCCGCGTTGCGCTGCGCAATCGTCAGCTCGGGGTCGACCTCCGGATGTGGCGGCTCAGCGAGCACGCCGGCTTCCTTGAGCTGGGTAGCAACGGGGCCGTTCTCCTCGCCCTCCAGCACGGAAACAATTGCCTTTTCGCCGTTGCCCGGACCCTGGCCACCGACGACCAAGGTGCCCGTTGCGAGCCATCCCGCTGCCAGGACCAGAATGGCGAACGCCAAACCATACGAAAAAAGTGCACGCATGAAAGAATTTGCCCCTTAATTATTCCGCCGCGTCTTGACGTGGCTCGGCTCGCGCCATTGTGATTAGCTCGTGCATATGGGAGCGCACGTGGCGCTCCGCAACCTCGAAGACCGCACGCCCATAGTCCAGCACCCAGCGGTCCGCTGCGCTGCAGCTTTCATCGCACGCGACTTCGTCGAGCATTTTCCGCTTCTCGACCGCACGCTGCAGAAATTCTTCCACCCGCTGTTCGACCAGCTCCCGCGGCAGGAGATGCACGAAGCGCGCAAACAGCAGGAACGGGCTGCGGAACACGTCCTCGCTCAGCGGTTCGCTCAGCTGTTCGGCAAAAGCCTCACGCCCGGCCTGGCTGATGGAATAGACTTTGCGGGCCGGCTTGCCGTCCTGCTGCTCGGTCCGGCTCGTCACCAGTCCTTCAGCTTCCAGCCGCGCCAAGGCCGGATAGATCGAGCCATAGCTGGCTTCGACGAAGTAGGCGCATTCGCCTTCCGCGCACAAACGCCGGATTTCATATCCGGTGGCGTCGCCTTCATAAAGGACAGAGAGGCACAGGGTCTTGACGTTCATGCGGGGCGCAATCCTTCTGGCATATTCATGCCCGATATATGCTGGGGCTATATATGCCGGAGCAGCATTGCGCAATGCGTACGAGTTCGAATTCGGCGCAGATCAGTTAAGCGCCAGTTGCATGCGGCCTAATCGACGAGGCGGCGCATCTCAGCCGCTGCCTTTCTGGCCAGGTCAAGTGTGGCGGCAGCAACGAAATAGGGGTTGAGAAACCCGGCCCGGTGCTTGCTGTAGCGCATGGGCGCGCCATCCAGCGTCAGCACGACGCCCCCGGCAGCTTCAAGCACGGCCTGTCCGGCAGCGGTATCCCATTCACAAGTTGGGGTAAAGCGCGGGTAAAGCTGCGCATCGCCTTTGGCCAATAGGCAGAACTTGAGGGATGAACCCACCGAGACATCCGCTTCCACATCCAGTGTCTGACAAAGCGCGGCCAGCGCGACGTGGCCATGGCTGCGGCTCGCAACGATCCGAGGCCGCTCCCGTGTATCGACCGAGATGGGCCGTCTGTGGGCGACATGGGTGTTCTTCACGGTTCCCGCCCAGGCCCCATCTGCGTCACCGAAAAAGATCGCGCCCGTGGCGGGCGCCAGGACCACCCCCATCACGGGCCTGCCGTCGTCGATCAGTGCAATATTGACCGTGAACTCGCCATTGCGCTTGATGAATTCCTTGGTGCCGTCCAGCGGATCGACGACGAAGAAGCGCTGGCCGAGCTCGGGGATGATTCCCGCCGATACGCTCTCCTCCCCGAGGATAGGAATGCCGGTGGGGGCCAGGTGCGCGATGATAACCTGTTCGGCCGCCGCATCTGCCTCCGTAACCGGCGAGCCGTCGGCCTTCGCCTCCGCATGGATGGGGCGGGCATAAACGGCCATGATGACCTCTGCGGCCTCAAGGGCGGCAGCGACCATAAGTTGCTGCAAATCTGCCGCGTGGGTCATCGCGGACGACTGCACGGAACCATACGCCAAAGTTCTGTGGGAACCGGCAAGGCGCGGCCCGGAAGACGGACGCTTGCAGAAGTCATCAAAGCTACCGGCGTTTGAGTGCTGTGACCGGTGCTTTACGCTGCTACCCCCGCACTGGCAACGCCCGGCGGGAGCACGCTTTTGTTCGTTGCCGGGCTAGCGAAGCAAACTCTGCCCGCCGTCGATCCAGACCGGTGACCCGGTGATATGCCGGGACGCATCGGATACGAGGAACAGCACGAGGTCAGCCACATCTTCGGCCTTCCCCTTCTTGCCGCCGGTCAGGGGAATGTCGCCTTCCGGAAATTCTACCGGGACCGCCGCCTTTTCACTGTCGCGGTGCTCGGTATTGTCGTTGATCTCGCTCTCGATGGCGCCCGGGCAGATGGCGTTGATGCGTATCTTGTGCTGCCCGAGCTCAAGGGAGAGCTGCTGCACCATCGCCAGTTGCCCCGCCTTCGTCGCGGAATAGGCGGTGCCGCCGGGCGACGTGAAGGTGCGCGTGCCGTTGATCGAACTGATGACCACGATGGCGCCACCGCCTCCATGCTTCAATACCGGCACCGCATGATGGATCGTCAGGTATGTTCCGCGCAGGTTCACGGTGATGGTCTTGTCCCACTCGTCGGGCTCCAACTCATCGATCGGCGCCCACACGCCGTTGATGCCCGCGTTGGCCACCACGATGTCGAGCCGTCCATAGGTCTCGACGGTCTTGGCGATCAGCTGTTTCATGGCCGCGTCGTCGGTGGTGTCGGCCGGAACGGCGAGCGCCTTGCCGCCGGCCGTCTCGATCTCGCGCGCGGTCGCTTCGATTTCCTCGGCGGTACGGCTCATCACCACCACCGCCGCGCCGGCGCGGCCGAGCGCCAGCGCCGCAGCTTTGCCGATGCCCGAACCGGCGCCGGTCACCAGCGCCACCTTGCCATTCAGATCCGTCATTCGCTTGCTCTCCGTGTCTGGACAGGCAACGCGACGGGTAGGAAAAAGTTGTCAGGCTCGGCCCGCTAGCGGTGCGGCCTGTGATCCGCCTCGATGATCGCGTGGGTCAGGCTACCGGTGGCGGGGTAGAGCGGGATGAGGCAGGCCTGCAGGGCGTGATAGATATCGGGCTTGCCCACGAAGAGGCGGGAGGTCGGGGTCAGGTCTTCCTTGAGTTCGCTGAGCCAGCCGCCGCGTGCATGATCGATGACGTGGTTCTCGGCATGGTCCCAGAGCTTGCGGTACCAGACTTGGAAGTAGTCGTCGTGGTCGTAGGCAGAGATGAACGAGGCGGCCCCGATGGCCTCGGCCACCGGCCACCACAGCTTTTCGCGAAGGATGGGCTGGTTGTCCCAGTCGAGCGTGTAGAAGAACCCGCCATGCATTTTGTCCCACCCAAGCTCGATCGAATTGCGGAACAGCTTGCGCGCGGCGTCGGTCATCCAGCCATGCTCCTTCTGGCCCAGCACGAAGAGCTGGTAGAGCAGGCGCGACCATTCCAGCCAATGGCCTGGAGTCGAACCGGACGGGCGGAACATCTCGGAACCTTCGTAACCGTTGTCGAGGCTCCAATCGGCGTGGAAGTGCTCGGCGACCCGGTAGTCCATCTGCACGGCGTGCTTGCGGATGATGAGCTCGGCAATGCGCTGCGCCTTGGCGAGATAGGCTTTGTCGCCCGTTGCCTCGAACGCCGCCATCAGGGCTTCCGTCAGGTGCATGTTGGAATTCTGCCCGCGATACTGCGAAGTTTCGCTCCAGTCGTTGGCGAACTCCTCGCGCACCGCGCCAACTTTTTCGTCCCAGAAGCGACTCTCGATGACCTGCGTCGCATCGGCAATCACCTGGTCGGCCAGCGGGTGGCCGGCCAGCTTGGCGCTCGAGCCGGCCAGCAACACGAAGGCGTGCCCATAGGCCTGCTTGCTGTCGTCCTGGGGACCTTCATCGTTGAGCGACCACAAATAGCCGCCGTTCTTGTGGTCCCGATGCTTCTCCCAGAGATAGCGCATGCCGTGGTCGATGATCTCATCGGAGCCGGGGCGGCCGATCAGGCTGCCGATCACGGCACAATGGATCATCCGCGTCGTGACGTGAATCTGCCGGGTTGCGTTGTCCTCGGCCAGCGGCAGGCCGTCGTCGTCGAGCTCAAAGAACCCGCCCTTGGGGTTGATCGAGGCGGCTTCGAAGAAGTCGAACAGGTCGTTCGCCTGGCGCATCAAGTATTGCCGGTGAAACGGCCGGCTTTGCCACGGTCCGGAATTCGTCTTGGGCAGGTTCCACGTCGTCTCGGTCATCATCGCTCCCCGCCGAAGCACACCCTCGGCTTTCGTTGCCCGCGGTATTAGCCAAACCGCGGCAACGTTGCAATTTATCAGAGCGCTTTAGTCAAAGGCGCGAGCGTGGGCCGTTACTGGCGCTGGTAGAACGCCTCGATCCGCCGGACCTCCTCAAGCGAGCCGAGGATCACCGGGACGCGCTGGTGGATGTCGTTGGGCTCCACATCCAGAATGCGCTGCCGTCCTGTCGTGGATGTGCCCCCAGCGCCTTCCATGAGCCAGGCCATGGGGTTGGCTTCATAAAGCAGGCGCAAACGCCCACCCTTGCTCACCGTCTCGCTATCCAGTGGATACAGGAAAATGCCGCCACGCATGAGGATGCGGTGGATGTCGGCGACCATCGAGCCCACCCAGCGCATGTTGTAGCGCTTGGCCGCACCGCCGGTTTCGCCTGCAACGTTCTCGCGGACATAGGCCCGTGTCGCCGCGTCCCAGAACCGCTCGCGGGCGGCGTTGATGGCGTATTCGCCCGACGCCTCAGGCACTTTTGCGGCGGCGAGCGTCATGACCCACCCGCCGGCCCTGTCGAGTGCAAAAACGGTCGTGTCGCCGGCAATGCGAACTACCAGGCTGGTTGCGGGTCCGTACGCCACATAGCCCGCCGCAACCTGTTCGGTCCCCTTTTGCAAGAGGCCGCCCTCGGTACGCAGCACGGAAAAGATCGTGCCCACGGTGACGTTGACGTCGAGATTGGAGGACCCGTCGAGCGGGTCGGTGGCGACGATGAAGGGTCCATCGGCCGCCAGAGGCCGCGCCTCATCCAGTTCTTCCGAGATCAGGACCGAAACTGCAGAGTTCTGCTGCAAGTGATTCAGAACAATGTCGTTCGAGATAATGTCGAGCGCCTTTTGCGCCTCGCCCTGCACATTGGTCTGGCCTGCCAATCCGGTCTGCCCCGCAATCGGAGCCTGCCGCAATACCGCAGCAATGTCGCGCCCCGCCGCCGCCATTGACTGAATTACCCCTGAAAGCTGGATATCCTGGGTTTGCGTGGCCAGCCATTGGGCGAGATCGGTCATTAGGGGCTCTCCTGTTCCTGGGCCAATCTGCCCGACATGCGCCTCGAGGCAAGGGCGACTTTCGGGTGAGGGGCGCCTATGTCTCCTGTGCGAGGTCTGAGAGGAGGCCTGCGGCCACGCTCAACCGGGAAACAGTGGCGCCGCCCTGCGTCAGTTCCCCCACCGAGCGTATGGTTCGCGCCAGGCTTGACGCATGGTGCGCCTGCCATGCGGCCAGGCGATTGGCAATGGTGCCGTCGCCAGTCGCCAGCACGTCCAGCGTCAGGTCCCGCGCCGCCCGCATCAGATTGGCCAGCGCCCGGTCGAGTGCCATGCGTTCGAACCGGTCCGCGGGAGCCATGGCGCGGCCTTCGTCAACGATCCGGGCGAGATCGAACAAGCCGGCAACGCCGAAATAGGCCTCCGCGCCCGACTCTGTCGCCACGCCAGCCCGGTCGCTGACCAGCACGACGTCGCTTGCCTGCGCCAGAAGCGGTAGTGTGGCAATCCGCTTGGCGAGATCGGCGGGCACGCCCGCAGCGCTGAGCCGCTGCGTGTCCCGGTCCACCGTTTCACGCTGGGCTCCGGGCAGGGCGCTTTCGGCAAGAGCGCTGAGCACCGAGGCACCGCGCCGGTGACGCTCGACAAGCTCGCTCACCCCCCGGTTCACATCAGCATTGCGCAGGAACCAGAGTGTCTCCTGGCGCAGCAGGCCCTGCACCTGCGCGTAGAGCGAAAGCTGGAGGTCCCCTGACACCTGCCCATCAAGGGCGTCAATGGCGGCATTGACGTCTGGAAGGCCAAACACGTCGCGCGTCGCCGCATAGGCCAGTGCAACCTCTCCGGGGCTGGCGCTGGTTGACGCGGTTAGGTCGGACACGAAAGCGGGCCCGCCGCGATTGATCATGGCATTGGCCAACACAGTCGCGATCACTTCGCGCCTCAACCGATGGTGCTCGACTGCTGAACCATAGCGCTGGTGCAGCGTCTCGGGGAAATAGCGGAAAAGCTCGCCGGCCAGATAAGGGTCGTCGATGGCGTCGCTGGCGAGCAGGTCGTCGAACAGCGTGAGCTTGGCATAGGCCAGGACGACAGCCAGTTCCGGCCGCGTCAGCCCGAGCCCCTCCTGCGCCCGCGCGTCCAGCATCGTGTCCGGGGGCAGGAACTCCACCTTTCGGTCGAGCAGCCTTCGGCCTTCGAGGCTTTCGATCAGCATGCGGTGGTTCGGCAGCTCTGAAGCACCGGCGCGCTGCGCCAGGGAAAGGGCAAGCGGCTGGAGGTAGTTGTTGCGCAGGCAAAGTGCCGCTACCTCGTCGGTCATGCTTGCCAGAAGCGCGTTGCGCGCCGCCAGATCGAGCTGCCCCGACGCCACCACTGGCGCCAGCGCGATCTTGATGTTGACCTCGAGGTCCGACGAGTTGACCCCCGCGGAATTGTCGATGGCGTCGGTATTAATCCGGCCGCCGCGCAAGGCGAAAGCCACGCGCCCGCGCTGCGTCACGCCCAGATTAGCCCCTTCGCCCACCACCTTGGCGTGAACGCTGTCTGCGGTCACGCGGATGGCGTCATTGGCCCTGTCGCCCACGGCCGCGTCGTCTTCGTCCGCGGCCTTGATGTAGGTGCCGATGCCACCAAACCACAAAAGATCGGCGCGCGCGCTCAGGATGGCGCGCATCACCTCGGCTGGCGTCGCCGTTTCTCCGCGCAGGTTCAGCAGGTCCCGCATCTGCGGGCTGAGAGGCACCGCCTTGAGCGTGCGCGAAAACACGCCGCCGCCTGCGGAGATCAGGCTCGTGTCATAGTCTTGCCAGCTCGAGCGCGGCAGGGTGAACAGTCGCTCCCGCTCCACAAAGCTGCGCGCCGGATCAGGATCGGGATCAACGAAAATATCTCGGTGGTCAAACGCGGCCACCAACCGGATCTGTCGCGACAAGAGCATGCCGTTGCCGAACACGTCCCCACTCATGTCGCCGACGCCGACCACCGTGAATGGCTGCGTCTGGATGTCTCGATCCAGTTCGCGGAAATGGCGTTTGACCGCCTCCCACGCACCACGGGCCGTGATGCCCATTTCCTTGTGATCGTAGCCGGCTGACCCGCCCGAGGCGAAGGCGTCGCCCAGCCAGAAGTTGCGCGCAATGGCTATGGCGTTGGCGGTGTCAGAAAAGCTCGCCGTGCCTTTGTCGGCAGCCACGACGAGGTAGGGATCGTCGGCATCGTGCCGCACCGTTTGCGACGGTGGGACGACGGCGCCATCCACCAGGTTGTCGGTGATGTCGAGGAGCGCGCCGATGAAAATCTTGTAGCTCTCGGTGCCCTCGGCCATGACCGCGTCCCGCGCCATGCCGGCAACCAGTCGCTTGGGCACGAAGCCGCCCTTGGCGCCCACCGGCACGATCACCGCATTCTTGACCTGCTGCGCCTTCACCAGCCCCAGCACCTCGGTGCGGAAATCTTCCGGTCTGTCCGACCAGCGCAGGCCGCCGCGGGCGATGGCGCCGAACCGAAGGTGCACCCCCTCGACGCGTGGCGAATAGACCGAAATTTCGCGGAAGGGGCGGGGCGCGACCATGCCCTCGACCCGCTGGCTGTCAAACTTGATTGCCAGCGCAGGCCGCCGCCGCCCGGCCTCGTCCCGCTGCCAGGCATTGGTGCGCACCGACGCCTCGATGAGGTTCTGGAAGCGCCGAATGATGGTGTCCTCGTCCAGCGAGGCCACTGTTTCCAGTTGTGCCGCCAGCGACGCCCGGGCCGCTTCTGCGTCCTCGGTTCGGCGGGTTCGCTCCGGATCGTGCCGGGCGTTGAACAGGTCGACCAGTGTCCGGGCGCTCTGCCACTGGGTCACCAGCACTTGCGCGATGTACCGCTGCGAATAGGGCGTGCCCACCTGCCGCAGGTAGCGGGACAGGGCGCGGAGCAGTGCCGCCTCCGTCCAGTCCAGCCCCGCGCGGGTCACGAGAGTGTTGATCTGATCGCTCTCGGCCTCGCCATGCCACACCGCCAGCAGACCTGCCTCGATGGCGTGGCCGCGGGCGCCGACGTCGAGCGCAGCACCGTCCTGCGTCTGCAACACCATGTCGTGGATAAAGCGCTCTACCCCATCGCGCGGCACGAGGGTGAAGGTGCGCTCGTCAATGACACGAAAGCCGAAATGCTCCAGCGCCGGCACGCGGTCGCTGAGCGGAAGGGCGTTACCCTTGCTGTAGAACTTGAGCCCGAGGGCTCCTTCGCCGGCCGGGCGGGTTCGAAGCTTGAGGGCGATATCGCCCTCCTTGAGTTGGCGAAAGGTGGCGATGTCATCGAGCGCGTCAGCGGCGTTGTGCCGGGATTGGTAGGCCGGCGAAAAAGCCTGTCGCCACTCGCTGATCGCGCCCGGCTCAGCCGCCTGGGCCATCAGCATGTCCGAAAAATCGCGCGTGATCGCTTCGACCGCGGCTTCCAGCTCCGCTCGCGTCGGCCGCGGCGTGGCCCCGCCAACCCGCCCAATGATCACGTGGAGGCGGACCAGTTCGCCTTCGGGGAAATGGGGGTAGTAGGCCGAGACGCGCCCCTTATAGACCTCGGCCAGGTAGCGCGTGATCCGGGCACGCACCTCCCCGTCATAGCGGTCGCGCGGGACGAACACGAGAATGGAGACGAAGTTGTCGAACCGGTCGATGCGCGGCAGAACCCGGACCCGGGGCCGGTCATAAAGACCTGCGATCGCGCCGGCGAACTCGGACAGTTGCGCGCCCTCGATCTGGAACAGTTCGTCGCGCGGGTACGTGTCGAGCGCGCCCAGAAGGGTCCGGCCGGCGTGCCCGAGCGGGTCGAGCCCGGATTGCCGCATCACGTCGGCGATCTTGCGCCTGATGATGGGTACCTCTGTGTGGGGCGTGGCCAGCGCCTGCTCTGTGTAAAGGCCCACAAAGCGCATCTCGCCGCGCGCCGACCCGTCGGGGCGATAGAGCTTCACGCCGATATAGTCCATGTGCTGCCGCCGGTGCACACGGGCCCGCACATTGGCCTTGGTGATCAGCAGCGGCTCGCTTCCTTCAAGGAAAGCCACGAGAGCCGGGGTGCTCTCCACATAGTCCGGCCCCGAGCGCAGCACCTTTACGGTTTCATCCCGGAAAATGCCCAAGCCGCTCCCGGCCACGGGCCGAAGCGCTCCGCCGTCCAGTTCGTATTCGCGGGCGCCGAGGAAGGTGAAGTTGTGTTCAGTCAGCCAATCGAGGAAAAGCCGCGCTTCGTCGCGCCGCAGCGCCGCAGCGTGGATGGCCATCGAGGCATGCCGCATCCGGTCGAGCATGGCCTGCCAGTCGCCGACGGCCCAGGAGACGTCTTGCAGCGTGGCGCGGATTTCTCTCGTCACCGCATCGATGTCTGCAACCGGATCGCTATGGATATGCAACACGCTGATGGCGTCGCCGCCCTGGCCGGTCACCGCTCCGCTCGAAACCTGGACCACGGGATGAGCAAAGAGCCGGATCGTTCCGCCTGCGGCCCGCAACGCCGCCAGGACGCTGTCGACGATGAATGGCATGTCGGGCGAAATCACGTCGATGATCAGCGGCTCGCCTGCCTGCTGCGCCGGATGCGGCACGACCCGCGTTTCTCCAACCGGCGTTGACCGCAGTTCCGCGTAGCTCCTGGCAAGAGCATCAAGGAAAGCGTCCGGCGCCTGGCTCGCCAGATCGTCCGGGTCCGAGGCCTTGATGGCCGTCAGGAAGAACCGCCCCAATCCCTCGTCGCCACTTGCTCGCTCCCGCGCCCGCTCGTTCAGCTGCGTCACGCGTGCATCGGCCATCTTCTCTCTCCCAGACTCGCCGGAGCACTCTATCACCGGTGAGCGTTGTGTCTGCCCTGCAGCTTGGAGCCTAAACCCACGTGACGCGATGTCATTTCGCCGCAGCCGGGTGGCGCGGCAAGATTTTTCACCGCGCCGTCTCCAAACCGTCATTTACCGCTTGTTAATCTCTAGTTACTCGGTAGTATTAGAGGTGTTACCTTCCGGAGCCTTCCATGCCCAAGGTCTTCCACCTCGCCTCCTATGCTGCCCTTCTTGCTTCGCTGGTTCTGGTGCTCGCGATCACCATGACGGCAGGCCTCCACTTCTAGCGGTCCATCTCCAAAGCAAGCGGCCGTCATGCCCGAGTGGTGCCGGGCAGGGCGGCCGTTCTGTTTCTGTTGGTAGGGAAGTTCAGTGCAAGCGCGCTGGCTCGACCGGCGTGCCGGACCCGGGGATGATCTTCGGCCCCGCCCAGAACACCACGTAGAGCAGGTCGTGCCCTTCCGCGTCCGTGATCTCGATGGACCGGGGGACGTCCGTTTCACCACCTTCGCCGGCAACCTTGTCCACGATGGCCTTGCCGATCTCGGCGGCGTTGTGTTCGGCAGCGTCGAGGTCGGGAAAGTCCTGCCCATCCTGGTCGAGGATCAGTTCCTCATCGGTGCGGTAGTGAAAGTAATAGCGCGGCACGGCAAACTCCTCGATTGGAACGAACGCGCTGCGTCCACGATGTTTCCATCGGTTCCAAATCGATTTCAGTCTGTCACTCCTGATGCTGCGCGTCGAGCCCGCCAAGAGCGCGATAGTGGTGGCGCTGCCAGAGGAGCGGAGAGCGATCGGTGCTGGTTTCCGCTTCAACGATTGCGCCGACGAACAGCACGTGGGTCCCCGTCTCGAGAGATCCGATCACCTCGCAATCGAGCCTGGAAACAGCGCCGTGGAGCAGCGGTTGTCCGGAGGGCCACTCTCCCCACTGCCCCTCTTCAAATCTGAGTTCCGGAGCGACGCTACCGGCGAATGCGTCGGCGATGGGCGCTTGCGTATCGGCCAGCATGGCAAGCGAAAAGCCGCGCGTCTTGACGATGAGATCGGCGAGCCGGCTCATCATGTCGATGGAGACGAGGATGGCCGGCGGTTGGGCAGAAAGCGAGATGACCGACGTCGCGGTTCGTCCAACCCTTTCCGTCCCGCGCCGTGCCGTCACCACATGAACGCTGGCCGCCAGCCCCGACATCGCCGCGCGGAATTCCGCATCGCCCACCGGCGGTCGGTGGCTGGGGCGCAGCGCTAGGCGCTCGGGCATGTCGAAATCAGGCATCAAGTGGTTCATCGCGTATCGGTGGTGCGGAGGCAGTCGATTTGCGGGCCAGAACCGGGCGGACACCTCCGCCCGGCGAGCCAGTTCAATTAGCCCAGATTGGCTTCGGCGAACTCGTAGTTGGCGAGCTTGTCGAGGAAGTTGGTCACGTAATCGGGACGGCGATTGCGGTAGTCCACATAGTAGGCGTGCTCCCAGACGTCGAGGCCGAGCAGGGGTTTGCCCTCGCCAGTTGCCAGCGGATTGGAGCCGTTCGGCGTCTTGGTGGTCTTGAGCTTGCCATCGGAGCCCAGGATCAGCCAGGCCCAGCCGGAGCCGAACTGCGTGGTGGCAGCGGTCTTGAACGCGTCCTTGAAGGCATCGACGGAGCCGAAATCTTCAACGATCTTGCTTTCCAGCCGGCCCGGCAGCGCGCCGCCCTTGGGCGACAGGGCCTGCCAGAAGTGGATGTGGTTCCAGTGTTGCCCCGCATTGTTGAACACCGGAGCCATGTCCGGCTTGCCATTGACCAGGGTAATGATTTCTTCGAGCGACTTGCCCTGCAGTTCCGGGTTCTTCTCTACAAAGCCGTTGAGGGCGGTGACATAGGCCTGGTGATGCTTGTCGTGGTGCAGTTCCAGCGTTTCCTGGCTCATGCCACGTTCGGCAAGTGCGTTGGCGGAATAGGGCAGGGCGGGCAGGGAGAAGGTCATTTCGTCGCTCCGGTTTGCAGTGGCTTGCGTTGACCCGTCATAGCGGGTAATTCCCAAGTCATGGCTTTGAAAACCCATTCCCCGGACAAGTCAAGTCGGCGCCTGGATAACAGCGCGTGGTCGCCGCGCAATCCGGCTGAGCGGATCCTCATGCATCTCAAGATGCACGGGGGCCTTTCAGCGAGCGCGCTGGGACAGAAGCTGGGGATCAGCGGCGAGGCCGTGCGCCAGCAGCTGGCGCGGCTGGCCGACGAAGGATTGGTTTCACCGACCAGCGTTCCCGGCGGTGTCGGTCGCCCAACCCAGCTCTGGAGCCTGACGCAGCTGGCGCAGGCCCGCTTCCCTGACACCCATGCCGCCTTGACGGTGCAGATCCTCGACATCATGCGAAGCCAGCTCGGCGAGGCGGCGCTCGACGCCGTCATTTCGGTGCGCGAGGCCGAAACCAGCCATGCCTATCAGACAGCACTGGCAACGCGGCGCGGCCTGCGGGATCGGGTGGCAGCACTGGCCGATCTACGGACACGCGAAGGATATATGGCCGATTGGAGCGAGCAGGACGACGGCACGCTGCTTCTGGTAGAAAATCACTGTCCGATCTGCGCTGCCGCCACGGCCTGCCAGGGGTTCTGTCGCGCCGAGCTTGAAGTCTTCCGGGCGGTCCTTGGGCCGGGTGCCGAAATCGAGCGCCTCGAACACATTGTCAGCGGTGGCCGGCGCTGTTCCTACTCCATAAGGCCCGTACAGCATGAGCCAGCCTGATCGCCCCATCGGCACGCAACTTCACAGGGTGGGTTGGAATGTGCCCGAAGGTCTGGACGAGGCCCTGATCAGACGGGTCGTCGATGCCTTCTACGCCCGGGCGCGCCGCGATGATGTCATTGGCCCAGTGTTCAATCGCATCATCCCCGATCCCGAATGGCCCGCGCACCTGGCCAAGATCGCCGACTTCTGGAGCTCTATGCTGCTCGGCACCGGGCGCTACCAGGGGCGGCCAATGCCCAAGCACATGGCCATCCCGGAACTGTCCGACGCTCATTTCATGCGCTGGCTACGGCTGTTCCGCGAAACGGTGGAGGAACTGTGTCCACCCGACGTGGCTGAAGTCTTCATCGAGCGCTCCGAGCGCATCGGCAATTCCTTCCGCATGAACATCTGCATGCGGCGCGGTGAGGACATCACTTCCATGGCCCCCCTCAAGCGTGAGCCACCGGCCAGATGGCAGCCCGATTGAAATCTACCTCTAGCGAGGTCATTCGAACGGTCACGCGACGGCTCTCGGCGTATCGCCATGGCCGCGCAGGAACTCGAGCACCGCCGCGTTGAACAGTTGCGGCCGCTGGACGGGCGCGAAGTGGCTTACGCCCTCGAGCATCACGTAGCGGCCGTTCGGGACGGTTCGGGCGATATAGCGGGCGTGATCGGGACGGATGAACTCGTCGTTCTCGGCCTGCGCGACCGTTACCGGCACGGCGATCTCTTGGAGGTCTTCCGCAATGTAATTGGGCTGCGTGCTCTGCATCACCTGCAGGGCTTTGCTCATGGCTTCGAACCCGGCTGGGATGGGGGAGAGAGCGGCATAGTCCTTCTGGTGCCGTTCGAGGCAGCGCCCGATGGTCTCCGTCATTTCAAACGGCCAAGCCCCGCTCGCATCCACGTTGCACGCGAAAAAGAACACGCCCCGCACCCGAGCGGGTTCCAGCCGCGCCATTTCGAGGCCCGTGCACGCGCCATCGCTCCAGCCCACGACGGCCGCGGTTTCGACGCCGATACGGTCAAGGATCGCCAACACGTCGCCGGCATACTGACGGTAGGAAAAGGGCGTTCCATCCCAGCCACTTCGCCCCTGACCGCGACTGTCCATCACCACCACGCGAAACCCGGCCTCAAGCAAGGCCGGTACCTGGTGACCGAAATTGTTGGCATTGCCCAAGCCGCCATGCAGCAGGACAACCACCGGCCCGGCGCCATAATCAGCGAACCAAACGGGGACGCCGTCGCGGTCGATGGTCTGCCCACCGGGCGGCAGGGCAGGCGGGCCGCTGGCCGCAAAATCGAATAGCTCGTCGTCCTCGAACGTCATGGCTCGTCCTCCATTGCCAACACGACGAACGAGCGGGGCAAGCTTCGACACGGACCACGTTTCCGGCCGACGCCCGTAGCCGTGGTCAGCGCAGCAGCCCCGCGTGAGCCGAAACGTTCCTATCGAACTTGAGATGCCCGTCCGTGACGGTCAGCACCGCCTGATGAATCGCGGTCTTCCGCGCGGTGGCATCCGGAGGCCCTTCGGTCTGACTGTGTTCATTCCAGAGCGGATGCGTGAAATAGAACATCACCGCATGATCCGCGAACGCGACAACGTCTGCGTGACGGACGAACCTCAGGTCCATAGGGTCGTGCCCCGGATCGCTCCCGATTATCCCCTGCCGGGTCCAGAGCTTGCAGTCATCCGAGCGATAGACGCCCTGGCCGTGCCATTCGTCCACGATCAGCCAGTAGTACCCACCGAGCGCAAAGACGTTGGGCCCCTCGTGCGGGTCGCCATAGGGTGAGCCCGCCAGCACGCGGCCCTCGATCTGCCAGTCGAACAGGTTTTCGCTCGTGGCGCTCCACGTGCTCGAACCGGCGTTCTCGTCCTTGTACCACAGGCGCCAGTGGCCATCGGGGCATTTGAAGACGCAGGCATCGATCACCCGTGGGCTCGAAAGGCGCAGCGGCCCCACGCGCGTCCAGTGCGCCAGATCCGGGCTGGTGAAATGGGTGATGGTGCGCGGTACGCCGCGCCAGTCCGTCGGCACGCCGGTGATGTAGCTGAGGAACATGTGGTACTGTCCCTCGGCATGGATCACCTCCGGTGCCCAGTGTGTGTTCAGTCCTTCATCCCCGGGTGCATCGAGCCCCGCCACCGTGCCGCGATAGTGCCAGCTGGCGCCATGGTCGAGGCTCATGGCGACGCCGATGGGGGAGCCGTGGATCCAGCCGTGCCCGGGATCGGAGGCGCTGGCCCGGCGATTGGTGTAGAACATCCACCATTCGTCAGTGCCCTCGCGGCGCACCACGACCGGGTCCGCCGCGCCATCCTCGATCGGATCACGAAAGATCGGTGCGCTCATGCCTCATCATAGACCCGCACGCGGCGGCCGTCTTGCCTGTCGACGAGTTTTCCCGCCCGGCCCATCATGGCGTTGGCTAGGTCCACCATCCCAGGATCGGTCGCAAGCTTGCCCGCCCCGGCATCGTCCGTGGACAGAACCGAGGCCTTCAGCAACCGGGAATAGGGGTGTTCGGGATTTTCGAGGACGGTTCGCGCGTCGCCCATCTCCACGATGCGCCCGCGCTGCATGATGATGATCCGGTCGGAAATGTAATACGCCGTTGCCAGATCATGCGTGATGTAGATGACGCTCACCCCCAGATCGTCCCGCAGGCTCCTGAGCAGGTTGACGATGCTCATGCGCAGCGACGCATCGACCATGGACACCGGCTCGTCTGCGATCAGCAGCGGCGGGTTGGGGATCAGCGCCCGGGCGATGGCGCAGCGCTGCAACTGGCCGCCGCTCATCTCGTGCGGAAAGCGGCCGCGCACCTCCTTGAGGCTGAGGCCCACCTTCTGCAGGGCCTCGTCCATGGCGCGGTCGATGGTCGCTCGGTCCGAGGTCCTGAGGAACCGTCGCGCCGTACTGGAGAGGTATCGTTCGATCTTCTTGAGCGGATTGAAGGCTTCGAAGGGGTTCTGGAACACCGGCTGCACGGCGCTCATGAAGGCCAGCCGCTCCGCTTGCCCCATGTGGCGGCTGATGCGCTTGCCTCGAAACAGGATTTCGCCCTCGCTCGCGTCCTCCAGCCCCAGGATCATGCGAGCGAGGGTCGTCTTGCCCGAGCCGGACTCGCCGATGATGGTAAAGATTTCCGGCTTGTCGGTGGTGAGCGAAAAGCTTGCCTCCTGCACCGCATCCACCACGCGCCGGCCGAACAGGCCGCCCATGGTGAAGCGCTTGGAGACATTGTTGACCTCAAGCAGTGTGCTCATGCCACCACCCCCACCGGCGCGCTGGGCTTGACCAGCGGCTCGACGTCCATCCACCGCCAGCAGGCCGAACGCTGGTCGGGCGCGACTTCTTCGAGCGGCGGCGTCTGGGTGCGGCACTTTTCAACCGCCAGAGGGCAGCGCGGGTGAAACCGGCAACCCTGTGGTGGGTCCGCCAGGTTCGGCGGCCGCCCCTCGAGCGCGGGGCGCTGCGTCGTGTCGCCGATGCGCGGCAGGCTGGCTACCAGATGCGCCGTGTAAGGGTGCTTGGGCGCAAAGAACATTTGCCGCGTCGGCCCTTCCTCGACAAGGCGCCCGGCATAGATGATGCCCACTCGGTCGGCCATGTTCGCATGCACGCTCATGTCGTGCGTCACGAACACCACGGACGAGCCCATGTCCTGCTGGATCTCGCGGATGAGGCTCAGCACTTCCTTTTGCACCACGACGTCGAGGGCCGTGGTCGGCTCGTCGGCGATGATGAATTCAGGGTGACAGACGGTGGCAAGGCCGATGGTGACGCGCTGCCGCATGCCGCCCGAAAGCTCGTGCGGATAGGCCTTAAGCACGTCAGGCGGCAGTTTCAGGCGCGAGAGGTGATGCACCACGCGTTCTTCGAATGCCCGACCGCTCAGCCCCAGCGGACGCTGGGCAAAATCCTTGAACGTCTTGCCGATGCGGCGCACCGGATTGAGCACGCTCATCGAGCCCTGCATGATGTAGCTCAGGTGCTTCCAGCGAACCGCCTCGATTTCTTCGGGGCTAGCGTGCGCCACGTCGATCGTGCCGCTCTTGAACGCATAGGTGGCCGAACCCGCCACCACGCGCAAAGGCGGACGAATGGCGGCCGCGAGGACCTTGATGAACGAGGTCTTGCCCGAGGAGCTCTCCCCGGCGATGCCATAGACCTCATTCTTGCGCACGGTCATGGTGATGTCGTCGACGGCGCGCACCTCGCGCTCCACGCCGAAATAGTTCATCTGGTAATAGGCCTTGAGCCCATCGACCTTGAGGATGTCCCGGTTCGATTGCTGGCTCATGGTCATGCTCCCATCCGGCGCAGCCGGCTGCGCGGGTCGATATATTCGTTCATGCTGATGGCGAGCAGGAAGAGCCCCAGGAACGTCATGACGATCAGGATGACCGGGATCACGATCCACCACCACACGCCCACGACCATCGCCGAGTGCGAGTTGGCCCAGTAGAGCACGGTGCCGATGGTGGGGTTGTTGATGTTGGTGAACCCCAAGACCGCGAGCGTCACCTCGAGGCCGATCGACCACAGCATGTTGTTCATGAAGGTCGAAAAGACGATCGGCATCACATAGGGCAGGTGCTCTTCGAGCAGGATTTTCCGCGTGCTCATGCCGGCAAAGGTGGCGTGGCGGGTGAACTCGCGGTGTTTCAGCCCCAGCGCCACCGAACGGATCAGCCGCGCGTCGAACGGCCAGCCGAAGCAGGCCATGATCAGCGCCAGCGTCAGGCTGTCGAGATTGTTGCGCAGCACGAAATAGAACAGCACCAGCACCGGAAAGATCGGCACGGCCACGAAGATGTCGTTGATGAACATCAGCACGCGATCGACCCAGCCCCCGACATAGCCGGACAGCAGGCCTACGGTGATGGAGATGATGCGCGAAAGGACGGCCACGGTGATGCCGAAGACGAGGCTGTTGCGGAAGGCGGCGGAGAGTTGCCAGAACATGTCCTGGCCGCGCGAGTTGGTGCCGAACCAGAATTGCGGCGAGGGCGGCTGGTCGGGGATCGTCATGTAGATGAGGCTCGGATCCACCGGAGCGAAGAAGCTCAGGGAGGCAAACACCACCACGATGCCGACCAGGACGAGGCCGATGGCGAATTCGATATTGTAACGAATGAGGTCGCGGAGAACGGCAAACATCGGCTTACTCCGCCCGCACGCGTGGATCGAGAAGGGGATAGAGCAGGTCCACCACGAAGATGGCGATGGCCACGGCCGCCACGGAAATGGTCGAGACGGCCAGCACCAACGAGTAATCGCCCGCGTTGACCGCGTCGATCAGGAGCGACCCCAGGCCTGGGTAGTTGAACACCTGCTCGGTGATGACGGTGCCCGAAAACACGCCGCCCAGCGTCATCGCCAGCGCGGTCAGCTGCGGCACGAGCGCATTTCGCATCACATAGCCGCTGACAATGGTGTGCCGGCGCACCCCGGCCAGTTCGGCATAGGTCACGTAATCCTCGGTGACGACATTGGACACCAGCGCCCGCATGCCCAGGAACCAGCCGCCGAAGCCGACGAGCACCAGCGACATGGACGGCAGGATGGCGTGTTGCAGCACCGAGCTGATGAAGGGCCAGGTCCAGCCGGGCGTGACGTTCATCGCGAACCCGCCCGAAATGGGCAGAACGGGCCACAGGAAGCCGAAGATGATGAGAAGGATGAAGGCGACGATATAGTAGGGGATCGGCTGCAGGCCCATCGAGATAATCCCGAAGGCCTTGAAAAACTTGTTGTTCTGGCTGTAGCCGGCGAGGCCGCCAAGGATGTTGCCGACGATGAAGGTAATGATGGTCGAAAGCACCAGGAGCCCCACCGTCCAGGGCATGGCGCGCATCACGAGGTCCATGGCGGGGGTCGGGAAGGCCAGCAGCGATGGGCCCAGATCGCCGCGGAAGAGGCGCATCCAGAAGTTGACATACTGGCTGAGCAGGGGCTCGTTGACCCCGTACATTTCCGTCAGCGCTTCGCGCATGGCAGCAATGGCTTCGGGCGCGAAGTTCGACCGCGCTGTCATGCGCCCCAGCGCCGCTTCAACTGGGCTGATGGGCGAGAGATGGGTGACGAAGAACGTCGCCGACACGCCGAAAAACACCACTGCCAGAAGTTGCAGCGCCCGCTTGCCGACAAACCACAAATAGCCGTTCATCCAACGTCCTTCAGTCCACTTCAATACCAATAAGCGACCAGTTGCTGACCAGCTCGATACCTCTCAGGACCGGTTCGCCCGATGGGTCGGGCGAGCGGCAAGCGAGGGGAAAGCACGTGGGTGATCGGGTCGCTGGAAACAGGTCTCCAGACGGTCCGGCTTGCGTCGGACCGTCCGGGGAGGGACGCTTACGCCGCGCCGTCGGCGGGAGAGATCTGGGTGAAGATCGTCTTGCCGTTGGACCAGTTGGTCACCGGATTGGCGTAGTTGTTCTCGGCATTGGGCCAACCGGTCCAGTACTTGTTCGACTGCACCGAGAACACGTTGTAGGCCATGATCGGGATGTTCGGCATCTCGTCGAGATGGAGCTTGACGAACTCCTGGCCGTACTCGATGCCCTTGGGGTCGTTGAAGTCGATCCCACGGATCTTCTCGATGATCTCGTCGAGCTTGGGATTGGTCCAGCGCATCCAGTTACGGGCTGGCTGGATTTCACCGGGCTTGGCCACATATTCGGAGTGGTAGCTGTCGAGGAAGAAGCTGAGGTCGGGATGACCGCCCCAGGTTTCCACGGCCCAGCCCATTTCCACCGCGAAGTCGCCGGCACCTGTGCGATCCCAGATGTCGGTCGCCACTTCCGCCGTCGCCTGCACGCCATTCTGCGACCAGGTCTGGGCGATGATGACGCCAAGACGATTGACCACGCCTTCCTGCGGCACGAGCACGCTGAACTGGAAGGGCTGGCCCTCCGGCGTCATCCACTGATTGCCGTTCTTGGTGAAGCCGGCAGCCGTCAGGAGCTCTTCGGCGGCCTTGAGATCCTGCTTCCACCAGCCGTAGCCGAAGGCGCCGTCGATGGCCTCCTGCTCGGAGGGGACGGCGTCGCCGAACTGCGGCCGCACCATGTCGGCGATCTGCTTGCCGATGGTTGGGTCGTAGGGCTTGACCTTGCTGGTGCCGGTGTCGACCTCGTAGTTCATGAGGTAGTCCTGCATCGGCTTGTGGTAGTCGCGCGGATGCGTGCCGGTCGGCGGTACCGAGATGGCCGAGAGCGTCGCGGCACCACGATAGCTCGCCATGCTCATGGAGCGCGCGTCGAGCATCAGGGTGAGGGCCCAGCGCACACGCTTGTCCTGGAATAGCGGGTTCTGGTGGTTGAACACCGCCATGACCAGCGTCGGATCGGGGTGGGCGTAGGGGAAGCCGGCGAACCAGCCATGCACGTTCGGATCCTGCTGCACGATGGAGAACGTGCCTTCGGGCGACAGGTCGTGGATCATGTCGAGATCGCCGTTGCGCATCTCGATGAGGCGGTTATCGGTGGAAATGTTGTTCCGGTAGATGATGTATTTGGGCTTGGGTTCGCCGACGAGGCCGAGCGTCGTCTTGTCCCAGTCCGCGCGCTTTTCCCAGATGTACCAGGTGCCGTTCGGGTCGAACGAATGGAGCGTGTACGGCCCCAGGCTGACGGGCGGATTGTTGTCGAAGGTGAGGACGTCGTCGACCTTCTCGAACACGTGCTTGGGCATGATCCAGGCCGCGTTCCAACGCACGGACATCACGGCGTGGAAGCGGGAGTTGGGCGCCTTGAGCTTGAAATGGACGGTGTAGGGATCGGGGGCCGTGACCTCGGCCACCTGGGTCGAGAAGGCGCCGCTCCAGCCCATGCCGGGCGTGTCCATCTGCTTTTGCGCGGTATAGACCACGTCGTCGGCGGTGAACTCCACACCGTCGCTCCACATGATGCCCTTGCGCAGCTTCACCGTCATTTCGGTGAAGTCGTCATTGTATTCCCACGGCCCTTCGGCCAGCGAATTGTAGATGGCGTTCTCGCTGGCGCCTTCGACACCGGCTTCGGGGTCGATGTACCATAGCGTATCGGCCGTCAGCTGCTGCAGGCCGGTCGAAAGGCCGCCGCCACCGTTCACCCACAGGTTGAACCAGCCGGGATTGCGGATCACGCCCTCGGGGTTGTGCACAATGACGGTTTCATTGCGCGGAAACTGGGCCAGATCCGGCACCGCACCGGCTGCCTCCTGGGCAAAGGCCAGGCCCTTGCCGGCGGCCATCAGCGCGCCGATGGCGGTCGTGCCGATCAGAAAACTGCGTCTATCCATCGATGTATCCTCCCTTGCAAGGCGCGTCTCGCGCACTGCTCTCGGCACCCTCCAGTGCCGTCATTTATCATACTTAAACGGGGGGTTAGCCTTGTCAATGGCTTTCGTGATACAAATCAGTAATCATGATTTGAAAAGCTTACGGGCACATCGTTGCTGATGCGCCCGTGCTTGATTTCGTAGTCATAATCGCTGTGTTCGCAGCTTGCAGACACGTTCGCGTCAGCCGATTTGCACCCGCACCATCTGATACGAATAGGGCGGCAGCGAGACGCTGAGCTTGCCATCGGCAATTCGAGCGCCGTCGCCCTTGCGCGGCTTGACCTCGTCCTGCTTGCCGGCCGTGTTGACGGCCTTGAGGTCGGGGTGGGTCATGACCTGGTGGTCCGTGACCGAGCCACCGGCAAAGCCCTGCAGGCTGACTTCCGTTTCGATGGCTTCGCTCGGGTGCCGGTTGACGAGGAAGAAGGTCAGCATTCCCTCATCCTCGTTATGCACGCCCGAAACGTCGACATAGCTGGTGTCGGCGGCGTGCGTGGTTTCGTAGCCGGGCGAGCTGGTGACCAGCTGCAGGGCCGAGCCGCGCCCGAAAACGGAGGCGAAGTAGTACGGGTAGTAGATGGTCTGCGCCCAGGCGGGGCCGCCCTTTTCCGTCATGATCGGGGCGATGACATTCACCAGCTGGGCAATGCAGGCGATCTTGACCACGTCTGAGCGGCGGATGAAGGTGTTGAGGATCAACCCCACCATCAACACGTCCTCGAAGTTGTAGATGTCTTCGAGCAGGCCCGGCGCATGCGGCCAGCCGCTGTTGCCATCGAGGATCTCACGATCCTTCTTGTTGGAATGGTACCAGACGTTCCATTCGTCGAAGGAGATGTAGATGTCCTTCTTCGAGCGCTTCTTGTGCTTGACCTGCCGGATGGTCGAGGCGACCGTCTCGATGTAGCGGTCGAGCTTGTGGCTGAGGCCCAGATAGTTGGGCGTGTTGTCGTCGCGGTTGGCGAAGTACATGTGGAGCGAAATGTAATCCACATGGTCATAGGTGTGCTCGAGCACGATGCGCTCCCAATCGGGGAAGCTGGGCATGTCCGAGTGGGAAGAGCCACAGACGATCAACTCGAGCGACTTGTCGAACATGCGCATGGCGCGCGCCGTGTTGGCGGCCAGCTTGCCATATTCGTCGGCATCCTTGTGGCCGACCTGCCAGGGGCCGTCCATCTCGTTGCCGAGGCACCAGAGCTTGACGTTCCAGGGCTCCTTGCGGCCGTTCTTGATGCGCAGGTCGGACCAGTACGAGCCACCGGGATGGTTGACGTATTCGAGGAAGTTGCGGGCCTCGTCGACGCCGCGTGATCCCAGGTTCACCGCCAGCATCATCTCGGTGCCGACGCTGGCGCACCAGTCGGCGAACTCGTGGATGCCGACCGCATTGCTTTCCGAGGTGTGCCAGGCCAGGTCGAGCCGGGTGGGGCGCTCCTCGCGCGGCCCGATGCCGTCTTCCCAGTTGTAGGCCGACACGAAATTGCCGCCCGGGTAGCGCACCACCGGAATGTCGAGGTCCTTGACGAGCTTCATCACGTCGCCGCGCATGCCGTTCTCGTCGGCGCTCGGATGGTCGGGCTCGTAGATGCCCTCGTAGATGGCTCGGCCCAGATGCTCGAGAAATGCCCCATAGACACGATCGTCGATTTTCGAGATCGTGTAGTCCTTGTTTGCGATGACGGTAGCCTTCACTCCATCCTCCCCTATACCCGTTTTTCTGATTTATATCAGCTAAGGTGTTCTATAAGAGGAGCGGGGTCGGGTGCAAGGGCAATCTTGCGGGAACAGTCTGCGCCCGCTCAGCGCGCCGTCTGCAGGCGCAGCACGATATCCTGGTCGTAATTGCCGAAGCCGCGCCCGAAGATATTGATGCCGCCCGGGTGCTTGGCCTCCGGCTTCACCGCGATGCGCAGGCGAATGGAGTGGTGGTTGGCCAGGTCAAGATCGCTGAGAGAAACGGGCGAAATCTTCATTCCGTCCACATAGGTCCCATCGGCAGTGACGCGCCAGCTCTTGAGCTGACCGTACTGGCTGCCCTTGAGCTTCCACCAGTGCGGGGTATAGACGCCGCGCTTGTCGCCATAGTCGCCGGCCGACATCCAGGTACCGATCTCGGTGCCGTTGACCGAAAGGGTGATGTCGCTCGGCCAGTCTGCTGAAGTGCCTGGGACTTCGGAGCTGAGTTCGAGCGAAAATTCCATGCTTTCAATAGTGTTCTGCGCGAGTTTGGCGTTGTTCGGGAACTGGTATTCAAGAAATCCGCGCGTGAACCAGATCAACCCAGCCTTCATCCGGTCGGGGTCGAGAAAGGTGTTCGGCACGTCGAGCAGCCCGATGATGCCTTCGGTGGAGCAAAGCCCGCAGGGCGCCGACACCTCGCAGCTGGTGTAGAGCCCCAAGGGCATGGCCACCTTGATGACGTTGTCCCCCAGCGGGGCGATGGCTTCCTTGAACATCACCAGCACCTCGTCAAAGGTGGAGTGGCAAATCTTCTGGTTGCCCTTGCGCGCCTTCTGCGTCTCGGTGCGGATCAGCCCCGCCGTTTCCAAAATTTGGATGTTGGTGGAGACGGTCGATTGCGGCAGGTCCAGCCGCTCGGCCAACTCGTTTCCGTTCAGCGGCCCTTCGGCGTGCAGCGCCTTGAGGATGCGTACGCGGATGGGCGAGGCGAGGCCCTTGAGCACCTCGATGTTTTCTTCGGGGTCAACGACCAGAAAGTTGCGGCTCATGGAAAATCTTGGGCTTTGAAAGACTGCACTTGTGTATCAGGAACAATGAACCAATCAAGCCGATACACTGGTCTTCTTCGCTTTGACGGATGGACTAAAAGGTCGGCAGGGTGAGCCGGGACGGGCGTGCGCGTTTCAGGCCCGTGGCGGTGAGGGCGAGAACCTCGTTGGGCGAGAGGGAGAGCGGTACGCTGGCTGCGGGCGTTTCGAGCGTGCCGGTCATGGTGGTCGCGCTCATTCCGGTCAGGGAGCGGATTTGCCCCTGGCGGTCGGTGGTGACGCGGACGCCGTTGGGCACGCTGAACAGCCACTCGGCGCCCCCGAAGGCGTGGGCCGTCTCGCCATCATTGATCCACTCGAAGCGCTGACCGTCCACGGCGCGGCGATAGCCGGTCGCGTGCGCCTTGTCGCGATGGTCGATCTGGATGGGGACGAGCGCCGTGAACCACAGCGTCTCATCCGCACGCGGCAGGATGCCCGAGAGGCGCTCGACGAAATCGAGAAGGCAAAGGATCGAGGGAGAGTAGACCTCGGTGAAGCCCGCCTCGCCGGTGAAGGGGTTGAGCGTCTGGGCGAACCGGCTGGCGCGAAAGAGTGCCGACAGGATCGGCTGCATCATCCAGGTCAGTTCGACATGGCGTCCGTGCTGCTCGAAGGCATGGGGTGCGCGGATGAGGCTGAGAAAATTCGTCGGGCCGCACCAGGAATTGTAGTCAAAAGCCGGGTCGAAGCGCGGATCGTCGAGCGCCAGCGAGGTGAAGGGGTATTTGGCGAAGAACTTGCCGGTGTTGAGCAGGTAGCGTTCGAGCGCCGTCGCAAAGAACGCCTCGTCGCCAATTTCACAGGCCAGCACGCGCAGGAGAACGTCGGACTGCACGCGCAGGAGCCGTCCATGCGGGTCGCGGTCGTAGAAGAAATGATCTTCGGCATCGAAGCACTGGGCAAAGAGCGCTTCCTCGCTTGCGGCGGCCCTGGCCTGCCAGACGGTGGCGTCCTCGCCCAACTCCCCGGCCATGAGGGCCAGATATTGCCGCTGGCAGGCGACGTTGGCCGTGAGGTCCGGGGCAACCAGCGGCAGGAGCGAATTGTCGGTGCGATAGCGCTTCGGATCATTGCCCGCTGGCGAGTCGGGGATGTGCCAGAAACGGGCGGAAAGATCGTGTCCGGTGTCGTAGGTGCAAAAGGCCTCGACGCCCCCGGTGCCCCGCGTATCACGCCAGCGGGCGAGCCAGGCATCGTTACGGGCCATGGCGTCATAGAGCCGCTTCAGCCAGGCGCGATCCCTGCCGGTGCCGGCATAGTGGGTCCAGACGGAGCGAGCGAGGGGGGTGACGGTCTGGATCTGCGAAAAAGCCGGGCCGTCCTGGGTGAGCTTGTAGGGGAAGAGGCCATCCTCGCGCTGATGCCGGGCGAAGGCGGCAAAGGTGTCGGCGGCGACCTGCGGGACGAAGCGGCTGAGGAGTTCAGCGTTGATCGTGCCGGTGCTTTCGAGTCAGCAGCCGTGGTAGATGCCGCCTTCGTTGAGGATGGGCTGCGCGCCCGCCGTCGGCTTGATGCAGGCCATCAACTCGCGCACGGCGTCGCGGTGCCGCTGTTCCATCGCCGGATCGGCGGCCACGAAGGCAACGCCGCTCTGGGCGAAGGCGGCCAGGGCCTCTCCTGCGGGACCATCGAGGCTGACGCCCTCAGTGGGATCGGCGTCGTGCAGCCTCTCGCGCAGACGCAGAGCCTGTTCGGAAACCTTCGCCGCTGCCGCCATGTTTCCGTCTCCCGCAAGCTCAAGTACTGTTGCTACCATACAAGATTCGGAGCACTGCGCAGGCCGAGTATGGGGTTGTAGCCTGGGTTGTGCGACTAACGCCTAACTTCCCTCGGGTCGCGTGACCTGCTCTGGAAGGGGGTTGGAACGAAAAATAACGACGGGAGAAACCAGATGTCCGACGACAAGGCGCAGAGCCTGAAGGACGCCGCCCTGCATTTCCACGAGTTTCCGCGCCCCGGAAAGCTCGAAGTGGTGGCGACCAAGCCCCTCGCGAACACGCGCGATCTCTCGCTCGCCTATTCGCCGGGGGTGGCCACGCCCTGCGAGGAAATCGCGGCCAATCCGCTCGACGTCTATCGCTATACTTCAAAGGGCAATCTGGTCGCGGTGATTTCGAACGGCACCGCGGTGCTGGGGCTGGGCAATATCGGCGCCCTGGCGTCCAAGCCGGTGATGGAGGGCAAGTCGGTTCTGTTCAAGAAGTTCGCCGGCATCGACTCGATCGACATCGAGGTCAACGAACAGGACCCCAAGCGCTTCATCGAGATCGTCGCGCCGCTCGAGCCGACCTTCGGCGGCATCAACCTTGAAGACATCAAGGCGCCCGAGTGCTTCGAGATCGAGGAGACGCTGCGCGAGCGCATGAACATTCCGGTGTTTCATGACGACCAGCACGGCACCGCCATCATCGTGGCCGCAGCCGTGCTCAACGCCATGCGGCTGGTCGGCAAGGATATCGGCAAGGTCAAGATCTGCACCTCGGGGGCAGGGGCGGCGGCGATCGCCTGCATGAACATGTTGATCGCGGTCGGCGCCAAGCGGGAAAACATCTGGATTGCCGACAGCAAGGGTCTCGTGACCAAGAAGCGCGACAATTCGGTGGACCGCTGGCGCGGCGCCTTTGCGCAGGACACCGACAAGACCGAACTCAGCGAGGTCATGGCCGGCGCCGACATCTATGTCGGGCTCTCCAAGGCCGGGGCGCTCAAGCCCGAAATGATGAAGGAGATGGCGCCCAATCCGCTGATCCTGGCGCTCTCCAACCCCATCCCCGAAATCATGCCCGAACTGGCGAGGGAAACCCGGCCCGATGCGATGGTCTGCACGGGGCGCTCGGACTATCCGAACCAGGTCAACAACGTTCTCTGTTTCCCCTTCCTTTTCCGGGGAGCGCTCGACTGCGGGGCGACCATCATCAACGAGGAGATGAAGGCGGCCGCCGCCCGGGCCATTGCCCAGCTGGCGCATGAGCCGGGGCTGGAAGCGACTGCGCATGGCGTGCCGGCCATCTTCGGGCCGGACTATCTCATTCCCAATCCCTTCGACCAGCGGCTGATCCTGCGCATCGCGCCGGCCGTGGCCAAGGCGGCCATGGACTCGGGCGTGGCGCAGCGGCCGATTGCCGATTTCGATGCCTATCGCGACCAGCTACGGCGATTCGTGTTCCGCTCGGGGCTGGTGATGAAGCCGATGATCGAGCGGGCGCAGAGCGCGGGCAAGAAGATCGCCTTTGCCGATGGCGAGGACGAGCGCGTGCTGCGTGCGGCTCAGGTGATGCTCGAAGATGGCATCGGCAAGCCGCTGCTGATCGGGCGCCCGTCGGTGATTGACTCACGGCTCGAGCGCTTTGGGCTAACCATCCGGCAGGGAAAGGATTTCGAGGTCATCAACCCCGAGGACGATCCGCGCTATCGCGACTATGTGGCGCTGTTTCATTCGCTGGTTGGCCGCAAGGGCGTGACGCCCGACACGGCCCGCACCATCGTGCGCACCAACACCACCGTCATTGGCGCGCTGGCGGTGCGCCGAGGCGAGGCGGATGCGCTGATCTGCGGCCTGCAGGGGCGCTACATCAAGCACGCGCGCGATATTCATTCGATCATCGGGCTGGCGCCGAACGCAAGCCAGCTTTCGGCGCTCTCGATGCTGCTGCTCAATCGCGGCGTGTTTTTCCTCGCCGATACCTACGTCAACATCGACCCGACGGCCGAAGAACTGGTCGCCATCACCCTGCAGGCGCGCGACCATCTCAAGCGCTTCAATATCGACGCCAAGGCGGCGCTGCTGAGCTATTCGAACTTCGGCTCGCGCGAAGGGGCGACGAGCGAGAAAATGCGGCAGGTGTACGAGGCTCTCCAGGCGGTGGCGCCGGACCTGATGGTCGACGGCGAGATGCAGGGGGATCTGGCGCTCAACGAGGGACTGCGCGAGCGCTATATCCCCGACTCGGTCCTGAAGGGCGAAGCGAACCTCCTGATCTTCCCCAATCTGGAAGCGGCAAACCTTTCCATGACGCTGCTCAAGGAGCTCAACAACGGTCTCCATATCGGCCCGATCCTGATGGGGACTCGGCAGCCGGCGCATATCCTGGCCCCCACGGTCACCTCGCGCGGGATCGTCAACATGGCCGCCATCGCTGCGACCGAAGCGGCGGGGTAGGGCGCTAGTTCCCCTCTCCCGGCGGACGTGTTGCCGTCATTGCCGGACGCGTTTCGGCAATCCATCTCGCGGAGCGATGGACCACCGGGACAAGCCCGGTGGTGACGAGAACCTGGAACCGGGAGAGGGCGATCCCGCTGAGGGGGCGGAAGACTTTCGCCTCCATCCGTGCCAGTCTGGGCGCCGCTCCGCACAAAGCCGAATCTCCCATGCCGCACCGTTCCGTTGCCGAAATCACCGACCTTGCCGACCGCGTTCTCGCCAAAGCGGGCGTCCCTGCGGAACACGCGGCGCTGCAGCGCGACCTGCTGCTCGATGCGGAGATGCGCGGCATCGCTTCGCACGGCCTGCTGCGCCTGCCGCGGCTGGTGGAACGCATCGCCAATGGCGTGTGTGATCCGCTGACCAAGGGCGTGCAGGATTGGACCGCGCCGGGGGTGCTGAAGGTCGACGGCCGGCAGGGCCTGGGGCCGGTAGTGGCGCAGGCGGCGCTCGATGCGCTGGCCGAGCGCGCAGCAACGCAGGGCGTGGCCATCGCTGCCATCGCCAATGCCCAGCATATCGGCATGCTCGGCTTCTATGCCGACCGCGTCGCCGAGGCGGGCAAGACGCTGATCGCCTTTTCCACCAGCGAGGCGCTGGTGCATCCCTGGGGCGGCCGTCGGGCGATGATCGGCACCAACCCCATCGCCATCGGCATGCCGACCGGTGATGGCATCTTCATGATGGATACGGCCACCTCGGTGATCTCGATGGGCGAGGTGCACGACCACGCCAATCGCGGCGCGTCGCTGCCGCCGGGCCTCGTGCTCGACGCCGAGGGCAACCCGACGACGGACGCGACCAGGGGCCGGGATGGCGCCATCGCGCCCTTCGGCGGCGCCAAGGGCTATGCACTGGGCCTGGCCTTCGAGCTGCTGCTGACGGCGCTCGCCGGATCGGCCATCGGCCGGGACGTCAAGGGAACGCTGGATTCGACAATGCCGGCGAACAAGGCGGACCTCTTCATCCTCATCGATACCGAATTGGCACCCGTCTCGGCATTTCTGGAGCTGTTGCGCGCCGAGGCGCCGGCCGAGGGGTTTGACGGCGTGCGCATCCCCGGTGAACGCGGTCGCGCGTTAAAGCAAAAGGCGATGGACGAGGGCCTGACGATCGCGGACACCGTCTGGCAGCGACTGCTGGACCTCGCACGCTAGGGCGGCGAGGGTTTCCTCGCACCGGCGTTTGCGCCATGCTCGCAAGCCAAAATCGAAAGGGAGACCAACCATGAGCTTTCGCGCCCTGTTGAGCCAGCGCAGCGATGACGGGACCATCACCTTGAGCGTCGAGACCCTTGAGGACGCCCAGCTGCCGGAAGGGGACGTGACGGTCGACATCGACTGGGCCGGGCTCAACTACAAGGATGGGCTTTGCCTCACGGGGCAGGGAGGCCTTGTGCGCACATTCCCCCATATCGCCGGCATCGACTTTGCGGGCACGGTGCGCGAGAGCAGCGACAGCCGCTACGGCGCCGGCGACAGGGTGGTGCTGACCGGCTGGCGCGTCGGCGAGACGCATTGGGGCGGTTACGCGGAGCGGGCGCGGGTGAAGGCGGACTGGCTGGTGCCGCTGCCGGAGGGAATGTCGACGCGGGACGCCATGGTGATCGGCACGGCGGGACTGACCGCCATGCTCGCCATCGACCGGCTGGAAGCGCTCGGCATTTCGCCACAGAGCGGCGAGGTACTGGTGACCGGTGCGGCCGGTGGCGTGGGGTCTGTCGCCATCGCGCTGCTGGCGAGGCTGGGCTACAGCGCCACCGCCCTCTCCGGGCGGCCTGAACATGCGGACATGCTGCGCGCGCTGGGTGCGCACGCGGTGCTGGAGCGGGGAGAGTTCCTATCGCAACCGGACAAGCCGCTGGAAACGGCAAGCTATGCCGCCGCCATCGACTGCGTCGGCGGCAACGTGTTGGGCAAGCTGTTGCGGCAGATCCGCTATGGTGGGGCCGTCGCGGCGCTGGGCAACGCGGCCGGAATTAGCCTCGACACAAATGTCCTGCCGTTCATCCTGCGCGGCGTGACGCTGGCCGGCATCGACAGTGTCATGCAGCCCTATGCGGCGCGGGTAGCGGCCTGGTCGCGCCTCGCCGAACACTTCGATTTCGCGGCCTATGCCGGAAATGTGGAGGAGGTCGGGCTTGCGGACCTGCCGGATCGGGCGGCGCGGATCTTGAAGGGACAGGTCAAGGGTCGCGTTCTCGTCGACCCGCGGCGCTGACGAACGTGGTATCGCTTTCCCCTTCGACCAGTTCGAGCGGCAGGACGCGATGCACAAGGCCCATCGGATAGTGCTCGGCATAGTCGGGCATGCTGGCCAAAAGCGCTTCGGCGAGCATGACGCCGACGGAGCGCAGGGAGATGCGATAGCTGGTGAGGGTGGGCGAGAGGAAGCGCGAGAGCGATGACTCGCGAAAGCCCACCACCGCCACGTCCCGGCCCGGACGGACGCCCGCCTCGTTGAGCCGCCTGTAAAGGCCGATGGCCATCAGCTCGTAGATCAGCAGCACCGCCGTCGGGCGGTTGTCCATGCTGAGCAATTCATGGCCCGCCTGATAGCCGCCTTCCTCCGAGGAGGCGACGCGCAACACCAGTTCGGGATCGAAGGCGATGCCGTGCCGGGCCAGCGCCTGCTTGTAGCCTTCGAGATAGACGAACCCGAGATTGACGTCGTTGCTCGGGACGGCAACCGCGATCCGCCGATGCCCCGCCGCGACCATCCGGTCGGTGGCCTGGCCGGCGACACCGGCAAAGTCGAGATCGAGCCACGGGTACGTGCCCGGGGTGCTGGAGCGGCCGAGCGCGACAAAGGGAATGCCGGCGCGGTTGAGGAGCTCGATGCGGCTGTCCTTGCGCCGGGTGGCCGAAACGATGAGCCCGTCCACCATGCGCCGCGCCATGATGCGCCGGACATGCTCGGTAGGGTCGTCATCGCGCGGGCAGGGGAGCACCACGAGATCGAGATGGTGCCGGCTCAACACGTCCTGCACGCCGGAGAAGACGCCGAGAAAGAACGTGTCGCCATGGCCGGTCGTGCCGACCTCGCCCTCGTAGATGAAGCCGATGGCGTTGGTGTTGCCCTTGCGCAGGGAGCGGCCGGCCTGGTTGGGCACGTACCCCATGGCGGCGGCGGCCTCCATCACGCGCGCCCGCGTCTCCTGGCTGACGTCGGATTTTCCGTTGAGCGCGCGCGACACCGTGCCGATCGAAATGTTCAGATCCTGCGCCAGACGCTTGATACCCTTCACGCTTTCGCTCCTCCGCGCATGCGGTTTTCCACTCCTCCAGAAACGTTTACGGAGCCCATTGACAGAGCGGAATTGCACCGCTTATCGTCGTAAACGTTTACGGGACCTGCCCGTGCGAGACCGCAGAAGACGGCAAGCATGAGGCAAAGTCCAGAGGGAGGATCATCGTGGTTTTCACGGCAGTGCTCGCCGGTTGCGGCAGCATGTCCAAGGGCTGGCTGACGGCCATCACCGAGCATCCCTTGCTCAAGGGCCGGGTGCGCATGGTGGGCATGGTGGACATCGACCGTGCCACGGCGGAAGCCCGCGCCGCCGAATTCGATCTCGCCGATGCCGTCATCGGCACCGATCTCGACGTGGTTCTAACCGAGACGAAGCCCGATCTCCTGTTCGACGTGGTTATTCCCGCCGCCCGCGCTGGCGTGGTCCAGATCGGCCTCGCCCAAGGCTGTCATGTGCTGAGCGAAAAGCCGATGGCGGGCAATCTGGATGAGGCGCGCCGGCTCATCGCGGCAGCCGAAGCGGCGGGCAGGGTGCACGCCATCATCCAGAACCGGCGCTTCATTCCCGGCGTGCGGCGCATCCGGCGGCTGATCGAAAGCGGCGCGCTGGGCGAGATCACCAGCCTCAACTGCGACTTCTTCATCGGCGCCCATTTCGGCGGCTTCCGGGAGGACATGGACCACGTGCTCCTGCTCGACATGGCCATCCACACGCTCGATGCCGCGCGCTTCATGGCCGGGACGGCGCCGAAGGCCGTCTATTGCCTCGAAACCAATCCGCGCGGCTCGTGGTACCGACACGGGGCGGCGGCGAACGCCATATTCGAGTTCGCGGACGATATCGTCTTCAACTATCGCGGCTCCTGGTGTGCCGAGGGCGCCAATACCAGTTGGGAAAGCGCCTGGCGCATCACCGGCACCAAGGGCACGCTGGTCTGGGACGGCGCCGAGCGCTTCGAGGCGCGCGTGGTCTCGGGAGATACCGGCTTTTTCCGCGACCTGGTGGAGATCGATGTGCCGCCGCCCGCCAACGAGAGCCGGACGCATGGCCACGCCAGCGTCATTGCCGAATTCCTCGATGCACTTGAGGCGGGCCGGGCGCCAGAAACCGCCAGCACCGACAATATCAAGAGCCTGGCCATGGTGTTCGCCGCGATCGAGAGCGCGCGCACCGGCCAGCGCGTCACCATTACTTCGTGAAGGACCTGCCCATGAGCGACCCCGCCAAATCCATCCGCATCGGCACGATGATCCAGGCCACGGCGGGCAAGGCGCCGGAAAACATCGCCGCCATCGCCGACCTGGGCTTTGAAAGTTTCGAGCCCTTCTTCTGGCAGACCACAAACGGGCAGGACCTGGCGGAACTGGGCAAGCGCTGCAAGGACGCCATCGGCGCGCGCGACATCACCATCTCCACTCTCGGCATGTTCGGCAATCCGCTGGAGGACCAGGAGATGGACCGCCAGACCCTGCAGGGCTGGAAGGATTGCATCGACAATGCGCACCATTTCGGCGCCACCTGCGTCGCCGGCTTTACCGGACGCATCCGGAACAAGCCGCTGACCGATAGCCTGCCGCAGTACAGGAACGTCTGGTCGGAGCTGGCCAAGCGCGCCGCCGACAAGGGCGTGAGGATCGCGTTCGAGAACTGTGCCATGGATGGCAACTGGCAGACCGGCGACTGGAACATCGCGCACAATCCCGATGCCTGGGAGCTGATGTTCAACGAGACGCCGGACGACAATATCGGGCTCGAATGGGAGCCCTGCCACCAGATGGTCTATTTCATCGACCCGCTGCCGCAGATCCGCAAATGGGCGCACAAATTCTTCCACGTGCACGGCAAGGACGCCACCATCCGCTGGGAGGTGATCCGCGAGCACGGCATCTTCGGCAAGGAAAAGTTCGTCTTCATGCGCACGCCCGGTTTCGGCGACAGCAACTGGGTCGACATCATCTCCGAACTGCGTCTGGCCGGGTGGAGCGGCTCGATCGACATCGAAGGCTGGCACGATCCGGTCTATCGCGATGCGCTCGAGATGACCGGGCAGGTGCGCGCCCTCGATTACCTCAAGGAGTGCCGCGGTGGTTCCTATGTGGACGTGGGGCGGTGATGGGATCGCGCTTGACGAAAACTGAGAAACCGTTTTATCAAACATGAGAAAAGGGTTTTCCTTTGAGGTACGCTGACGTGGCCAAGGCAGAGCGCATCCGCATCTACGATGTCGCCCGCGTCGCTGGCGTCAGCGTGGCGACGGCCTCCAAGGCTCTCAACGATACCGGGCGCATGACCGAGGCAACCCGGACGCGCGTCAAGCAGACGGCGGCGGCGCTCGGCTTTCGGCCCAACGCCATGGCGCGGGCGCTGACCAAGCATCGTAGCTTTACCGTGGGTCTCCTCACCAACGACACCTATGGCCGCTTCACCCTGCCGGTGATGGCGGGGGTATCCGAAGCCCTGGTCGACCAGGGCGTGTCGGTGTTCCTGTGCGGCATCGAGGACGATGCGGCGCTGGGCAAGGTGCATGTCGACGCCATGCTCGACAAGCAAGTGGACGGCATCATCGCCACCGGCAAGCGCATCGACCGGCGCCTGCCCGTCGATCTCAGCGGCCTGCCCATGCCGGTGGTCTATGCCTTCACCGAAGGCCCCGAGGACGCCATCACCCTGGTCAGCGACGATGCGCAGGGCGCGCGCGAAGCGGTGGAGTGGCTGGTGCAGGCGGGGCGGAAGAACATCGTTCATGTCACGGGGCCGGAGACTTTCGTGTCGGTTGGTGAACGGGCCAGGGCCTTCCGCGCCGTAGTGGGCGAAGCGGGCAGGGTGCTGCACGGCCCGTGGTCGGAAGCCTGGGGGCACGAGGCGGTCGGGCGGCTCTGGAGTGAGGCCGGAGACAAGCCCGACGCGGTCTTTTGCGGCAACGACCAGATCGCCCGCGGCGTGGTCGATGCCCTGCGCGAGCGCGGCATTGTGGTGCCGGATCAAGTCTCGGTCGTCGGGTTCGACAATTGGGAGATCGTGTCGGCCGCAACGCGCCCGCCGCTCACCAGCGTCGACATGAATCTCAAGGAACTCGGCCGCGAGGCCGGACGCCTGATCCTGGAGCTTGCCGAAGGCAAGCCGGTCGAGCCGGGTGTCCGCCAGCTGCCGTGCAAGCTCGTGGTGCGCCAGTCCTGCGGCGGCGTTCGGCGGTCGTCCGATCAGCAGGGAGGCGTGCTCGAGGAAGTCTGAAACCGCCGCCGCAGGTGTTGCGACCACCTGCGACGGCTTGGCGGACCGCAACGGGAAGAGGAAACCCGTCGCGGCCAGGAGAGCGGCCAGGGGCCGCAAAGGGAGGAAAAGCAATGAAATTCTCAAAAGTCAAACTGCTGGCCGGGGTGGCGTTCGCCGCCATGGCGATCGCCGGGCCGAGTGTTGCCCAGGAGCCGGTGACGATCACCGTCTGGTCGATCGATGGCGCCAACCAGGCTGGCCCTTCGGACACCTTCTCGAAAGAGTTCAACGAGCAAAGTACCGACATCAAGGTTGAATATCGGACGCTCAAATTCGACGAAATCGTCAACGAGACGCTGCGCGCCTACGCCACGGGCAGCGCCCCGGACATCGTGAGCCTCGACAACCCCGACTTTGCCCTGTTCAGCTCCCGCGGCGCGTTTCTCGACATCACCGACATGGTCAAGAACAGCGACGTCATAAATGCGGATGCCTATTTCGAGGGACCGTTGAACTCGGTCACCTGGGACGGCAAGCTTTACGGCGTTCCCAAATACACCGACACCATCGGCTTGTTCTACAACAAGGATATGCTTGAGGAGGCCGGCATCGCCGAGCCGCCCCAGACCTGGGAAGAGTTCGAGGCCGCCGCCCGCAAGATGGCCAAGCCCGACCAGGGCATCTACGGCGCGACCCTCTCGGCTCGCGGCAATGAGGAAGGCACGTTCCAGTTCCTGCCGGTGATCCAGATGTCCGGCGGCAGCTACAAGGACGTCAATACCGAGGGCGCGCGCGAGTGGCTCTCCATGGTCAAGGGCATGATCGACGACGGCGTCATGAGCCAGGACGTGCTCTCGCTCGGCCAATTTGACTCCACGGGGACCTTCAACTCCGGCAATGCTGCCATGGCCATCTCCGGCCCCTGGGAGATCGAGCGCATGGTCAAGGATGCGGACTTCGACTGGGGCGTGACCCTGCTGCCGACCTTCAAGGAGGGCGACGAGCGTTCCTCTGCCCTTGGTGGCTTCAACCTCGGCATAATGTCGACGACCAAACACCCGGAAGAAGCTTTCAAGGTTTTGGAGTACTTCGTCAGCCAGGATGAC
Organism: Devosia oryzisoli; assembly: GCF_014837245.1. Taxonomy (GTDB): domain Bacteria; phylum Pseudomonadota; class Alphaproteobacteria; order Rhizobiales; family Devosiaceae; genus Devosia; species Devosia oryzisoli. The sequence goes on along the minus strand of NZ_JACYFU010000002.1, from coordinate 101,471 downwards.
CGGCTCTTTCCCGAATTTGGTTACCTGCCCGCCCGTGGCGACATCGAGCTCCCCGAAACCGGCGTCGAAAAGAAGGATGCTGCCCTGAAGGTGTTCCAGGAGCAGCTGAAGTACGCCAAGCCACGCGGCCCCTCGCCGGTGTGGCAGAAAGTGTCCAAGGCCATCTTCGACGCCGAACAGGCAGCACTTACCGGGCAGATGACGCCCGACGAGGCGCTGAGCCAGGCTCAGAGCACGATCGACAGCGTGGTCCAGGACTGATCCTGACTAAGCTCTCTCCGGCGGTGTGAACCCCGCCGGAGATTTGTTCTTTGCGCGCTCTCACAATCGGGGAAGGGGATCGACCATGCGCCGCATCCTATCGAGCATCACCGACGGCAAGGGGTTCGACATCCTGCTGGTCAGCCTGACGATGATCTTCCTGATCGTGATGGCCGGATTGCCGCTCCTCTACAATGTCCTGATGAGTTTCCAGCAGGTCGACATGTTCAACCTGGGGACATTCTCGCGCCCCTTCATCGGACTGGAAAACTACCAAGACGTCATCAGCCAGCCCGAGTTCGGCCTGGTCATGAAGAACACGGCGATCTTCGTGTTCGGCTCGATTATCGGGCAGTTCTGCTTTGGCTTTGCGCTCGCCATCTTCTTCATGGCGAAGTTCCCCTTCGCCTCCACGATCCGCGGCCTGTTTCTTGTCTCGTGGGTCATGCCCGGTCTCGTCGTTGGGGCCCTCTGGGGCTTTATCCTTGCCGGTGACTATGGCGTGCTCAATGCCATCCTGCAGGCGCTTGGCGTCACCAACGGGACCATGTTCTGGAAATCCGATCCCAATCTGTCGATCTGGGCCGTCACCATCGCCAATATCTGGCTTGGCCTCGCCTTCAACATGATGCTGCTGTCGGTCGGGCTGGCCGGTATTCCCGGCGATCTCTACGAGGCCGCCGAGCTCGACGGCGCCAATGGCTGGCAGCGCTTCTCCACCATTACCCTGCCGATGATGCGGGCGACGATCGGCGCGGTGCTCGCGCTGGGCCTGATCTACACGCTGCAGCAGTTCGACCTGTTCCCGGCCATCACCGAGGGCGGGCCCGCCAACTCCTCCAGTGTCGCCCAGTATTGGGCGTGGCAGTGGTCCTTCAAGCTCTTCGATTTTGCAAAGGGCGCAACGGTGTCCGTCATGATGCTGATCTTCGTTTTGATCGCCTCGATCGTCTATGTCTGGTCCACGCGCCATGAGGTGCGCGGATGAGCCGCGTCCCCGTTCCCAAGCTGCTGTTCGTGCTCGCCATCGCTCTGGCGGCGATCTACCTCTTCCCGCTCTACTGGATGTACGTCACCAGCCTCAAAGGTCAGTCGGAGATCTTCGCCAACCCGCCGACCTTCTGGCCGCGCAATCCCGACCCCTCCATCTACCCCGAGACCTGGGCCCGGCGGAACATGTCCGTGTTCCTGTGGAATTCAGTTGTCATCGGCTCGGGCGTAACCGCGCTCACCGTACTGCTCGGCACCGGTTGCGCCTATGTGCTGGCGCGCTATCGCAGCGTCTGGATCGATATCGGGCTCTTCGCGATCCTGATGCTCCAGGTGCTTCCGGCCTCGGTGATGATCACCCCGCTCTATGTAGGCTTCAACCAGCTCGGATTGCTTAACTACCCGCGAACCGCGGTTATCCTGGCGGCGAGTGCCAAGGCGATCCCATTCTATATCGTGCTGGTGCGCGCCACCTTCATGAACGTGCCGCGCGAACTCGAGGAGGCCGCGCTCGTCGATGGCAACTCCCGCTGGGGGGCATTCTTCTTCATCGTCCTGCCGCTGGCGCGCAACGGCATCCTGGTGCTGGCCATCCTCACCTTCATGCAGGCCTTCGGCGAGTACATCTACTCCAAGTCCATCATCACGACCCAGGCCTATCAACCGGCCAGCGTCGGCTTGTCGGGCTTCCTCGGCCCCAATTCCACCGACTGGAACGGAATCATGGCCTATGCCGCGATCTACGTGACCCCGATCGTCGCGATCTTCGTCATCCTTCAGCGCCGCATCGTTGCCGGCCTCACCTCCGGAGCCCTCAAGTGACAGCGCAAATCGAACTGAGCAATGTCGACAAGCACTATGGCGCCTTCCACGCGCTCAAGAACATCAACCTGACCATCGATAAGGGCAGCTTCGTTGCGCTGGTCGGGCCTTCGGGCTGTGGCAAGTCCACCCTGTTGCGCTCCATCGCCGGGTTGGAGACGATCAGCTCCGGCACGCTCAGCATTGCCGGGCAAACCATGAACAACGTGCCGCCCCGCAAGCGCGACGTTGCCATGGTCTTCCAGAGCTATGCGCTTTACCCGCATATGTCGGTTGAAAAGAACCTCTCCTATTCGCTCCGCCTCAAGGGCACGCCGCGCGCCGAAGCCCGGGCCAGGGCGGAAGAGGTTGCCGCCACCACGGGCCTATCCGACCTCCTCCATCGCTATCCGCGCCAGCTCTCGGGCGGCCAGCGGCAGCGCGTCGCGATGGGCCGCGCCATCATTCGCAACCCCAAGGCCTTCCTCTTCGACGAGCCGCTGTCCAACCTCGACGCGGCGCTGCGCGTGCAGATGCGCAAGGAGATCCGCGGGCTGCACGACCGGCTGGGCGCGACGTCGGTCTATGTGACGCACGACCAGATCGAGGCCATGACCATGGCCGACCATGTGGTGGTGATGCGTGCTGGCGTCATCGAACAGCAGGGCAGCCCGCTCGAGCTCTACGACACGCCGGCAACGCGTTTCGTTGCTGGCTTCATCGGCTCGCCGGCGATGAACTTCGTGCCCGGTACCATCGCAGCCGATGGGCGCTCGGTGCAACTCGATCTTCCAGACACCCAGCCCTTGCCGATGTCGCGGCCGCAGCAGGCGGGGCGCAGGGTGACTGTCGGCTTGCGTCCAGAGCATCTCGAAATCGTCGATCCGGCGCGGGCGCAGTTGAACCTGCCGGTGGCGGCGGTCGAATCTACCGGTTCGCTCACCTATCTCAGCACCGCTGGAGAGCCCGAGGTGACCGTGGTGCTGACCGGCCGGAGCAATATGCGGAGCGGCGACCGGGTCGGGCTCAGCATTGCGCCTGACAAGGTTCACCTGTTCGACGTGGAGACGGAGCGGGCGATCTAGCGGCGGGCGTCAAGCAGGGCCTGCGCGATATCCACGAACCCCAGACCGGCCGGACGCCCGGAAATCCAGCGCGGCTTGTGCGGCAGGTCATTGAGAATCGGCAGGATATTGGCAACGCCGAACGAGTTGCGGATGTAGCCGAACATCGGCGCGTCATTGCGCGAGTCGCCCACGAAGGCGGTGGCCTCGGGCACCTCGCTCTGGTCCATGCCCATGCTCTTGAGCAGGCGGGCGCTCATCGCCTTCTTGTTGTAGTCGCCGATCCAGCTGTTGATGTGGATGGAGCTGATGGCTACCGTTGCTCCGATGGCGCGGATCTTGTCGGCCAGGGCGTCGACCGAGGCGCGCGCACCGCCGGCAATGTCCACCGCCACGTCGGCGAGGCGAAAACCCTGGTCGTGCGCGATGGGGAACTGGCCATCGAGCAGGTCGCGAACCGCCGCCAGATGCACGCGCTGCCGTTCCTTTTGCAGCGCTTCGTCTTCCCAGAACTCGGTTTCGAGCCGGCCATTGCGCCAGCGCATGGCAAAGGCGCCGCTTTCGCCGATCACCGCCGCCACGGGCCAGACGCGCACGATGTGCTCGCACCAGCCGGCCGACCCGCCGGTCACCGGGACGATGGAGATGCCCGCGTCCGCCAGGCTCCACAGTGCCTGATAGGTTTGGGGCAGCAGCCGCCCCTCGGTGGTCAGCGTGTCGTCGATGTCGGTGAACAACATCTCGACCTTTTCGAGGTCGCGGGGCAGGGGGGCTGGGCCATGATAGGTCACGCCGCCACCCCGTCGCACAACACCACATCCGTGCCGGCCTCGTCGAGCGCCCGGCGAACGGCGGGGTCATCGGGCAGGCGATCGGTTACCAGGCACGCGATGCGCGAAAACGGCACCACGCGCACGGAAGCGTCGCGCGTCCACTTGCTGACATCGGCGACGAGGAAATGCGAGCGCGCGTTCTCGAGAAGCGTCGTCGTCATCTGCGCCTCGCTGTGGCTGTAGTCGAGGACGCCCTTTTGCGGATGCAGCGCACCCGCGCCGACCACGGCGTAATTGGCATAGAACTTCTCGAAAAATCGCAAGGCGTCCGACCCCACCACGTCCCGGTCGTTGTGCCGCAACAGGCCACCGCTCACATGCACTTCGACCTGGGGCGCTTCGCTGAGGGTCAGCGCGACGTCGATATTGTTGGTGACGACCCGCAATCCCTGATGCTCCCGCAGCGCTGCAGCGACGAATTGCACGGTGCTGCCGATGCCCATGAAAATGGTGGAGCCGGGCTCGATGGCCGCGGCCACATGGCTTGCGATCCGCTGCTTGGCACCGCTGTTGAGGGTGGCGCGGGCGTTGACGGAGATGTTGCGCCCCTCGACCGGTAGGTCCACACCGCCGTGGAAGCGCCGCGCAAAGCCGAGGTCGCACAGGGCATTGATGTCGCGCCGGATGGTCTGCGTCGTCAGGCCGTACCGCTCCGCAAGATGCTCGATATATTGAGCGCCTTCCGTCTCGATCAGGGCGAGAATGTCGCGTTGCCGGCTCGAGAGCATGTCCTGTCCCGCACCTGTGCTAGCCGAGGAAAAGTTTCGGGTTGTCGGTGATGACGCCGGTCAGCCCTGCGTCCCAGAAGGAAACGAGCTGCACCGGATCGTTGCAGGTCCAGGCGCGCACCTTGGTGCCCTTCTTGGTGGTCTCCTCCAGAAGGCCGATGGAGAGCGCCTTGAAGTGCATATGGATGGTCTTGGCGGGAATGGCGGCCAGCTGAGCCTCCCAATCCTCCGGCGGGCGTCCCCAGAGCATGGCCATTTCGAGATCCGGCTCGAGGGCGTGCATTGCCCTGAGACAGTCCGGATCAAAGCTCGAGATCATGATGTTCGTACCGGCAGCCCGCTTGCCGATAGCGTGCTGCACGGCCTCGACCAGCTGGTCGAGCGATTTGTGGTGCGGGTGCTGCTTGATTTCGACATTGGCGGAAAGGCCGAGCTGCCCGAGCTCGGCGATCACCTCGTCCAGAGTCGGCAGCTTCTCGCCGGCGAACTGGCTGCCGAACCACGACCCGGCGTCCAGCCGATCCACCTCGGCCCGCGTCAGCGCTCCGAGATTGCCGGTTCCCGACGTGGTGCGGTCGACGCTGTCGTCGTGGATGACCACCAGCGTGTCGTCGCCGAGCAGAGCGACGTCGAGCTCCACCCATTTCGCACCCTGTTCGGCCGCCGCGCGAAACGCCGCGAGGGTGTTTTCGGGTGCGATGGCTGAGGCGCCGCGGTGCGCCTGGACCTCGTCCCGGCTGGGGCCGGTGATGTGCGAACTGGTCATGATGAGCTTCTTGCGTGGAAAGGTTGGCCGAGCCAGTAAGTCGGTTCTGTTACGGATTTGCGACAGCGTCGGTGCGCCGGCCTGTCTCTTTGCTGAACGGGTGCATCTGGGCGTGTTCGGCATGCACGGTGACCGCCGCGCCTTCGGCGATGTCGGGACGGCCCGGCACGCTGAGGATGACGGTCTGGCCGTTGCCCAGCATGACGTGGAGGTGACTTTCCCCGCCGATCGGCTCGAGCAGTTCCACGGTGCCGGGCAGCGCCACATGGGCGCCGGCGGGGGCGTCGAGGGTGAGCTCGTCGGGGCGGATGCCGACGATGTCGGTGCCGCGCGGAAGGGGCAGGCTCTGCCCGGCCGAGGCCAGCCCCTCGACGGAAATGAGGTTCATCGGCGGCGAGCCGATGAAGCCGGCCACGAACAGCGTCGCAGGGCGGTCATAGACTTCCACGGGGGTGCCGATCTGCTCGACCAGGCCCCCATTCATCACCACCAGCCGGTCGGCCAGGGTCATGGCTTCGAGCTGGTCGTGCGTCACGTAAAGGCTGGTGGTCTTGAGGCGGCGCTGCAGCTTGCGGATCTCCACCCGCATCTGCACGCGCAGCTTGGCATCGAGGTTGGAAAGCGGCTCATCGAACAGGAACGCAGCCGGTTCGCGCACGATGGCGCGGCCCATGGCGACGCGCTGGCGCTGGCCGCCCGAGAGCTGGCGCGGCTTGCGGTCCAGCATCGGCCCGATTTCGAGGATGTCGGCGGCCTCGCGCACGCGGCGGTCGATCTCCTCGCGCGGCGTGCCGCGGTTCTTGAGGCCATATTCGAGGTTCTGCCGCACGCTCATATGGGGGTAGAGCGCGTAGTTCTGGAACACCATGGCGATATCGCGCTCGGCCGGCTCGGCCCTGACCACGTCGCGGCCGCCGATTTCGATCCGGCCCGAGGTCACCGATTCAAGGCCCGCCACCATGCGCAGGAGGGTGGACTTGCCGCAGCCCGAAGGACCCACCAGGACGATCAGCTCGCCATCGGCCACGGAGAGATTGATGCCTTTGACGGCCGGCACGGGACCATAGTTCTTCTTGAGGTCGACCAGGTTGATGGTGGCCATGGCTTATTTCTCCGTTTCGACCAGGCCTTTGACGAACAGGCGCTGCATGAAGATGACGACGAGGACGGGGGGCAGCATGGCCAGCATGACGGCAGCCATGACGAGGTGCCACTGCGGCTCCCCATCGGCGGTGGCCGCGAGGCGCTTGATGCCCATGACGACGGTGTAATAGCGGCTGTCGGTGGTGACGAGCAGCGGCCAGAGATACTGCACCCAGCCGTAGATGAAGAGGATCACGAACAGGGCGGCGATGTTGGTGCGCGAGAGCGGCAGGAGGATATCGCGGAAGAACTTGAGCGGGCCGGCGCCATCGACGCGGGCGGCCTCCATCAGTTCGTCCGGAATGGTGAGGAAGAACTGGCGGAAGAGGAAGGTGGCCGTCGCCGAGGCGATGAGCGGAAGAGTGAGGCCGACATAGGAATTGAGGAGCCCCAGATCTGCGACCACCTTGAAGGTGGGGATGATGCGGACCTCGACCGGCAGCATCAGCGTGATGAAGATGATCCAGAACGCCAGCAGCCGGAACGGGAACTTGAAGAACACGATCGCATAGGCCGAGAGCAGCGAGATGATGATCTTGCCCACCGCAATGCAGATGGCGATGATCAGCGAGTTGGTCAGCATGATCCAGAGCGGGGGCGCGCCGGCGGTGGAGATGCCCACCGTCAGCATATGCCAGTAGTTTTCGACGAGGTTCGGTCCAGGCAGCAGCGGCACAAGTCCGCTGAGAAACTCTCCGTCGGCATGCGTCGAGGCGACGAAGGCCAGGTACACCGGGAACACGACGATCAGGACGCCGGCGATCAGCACCAGATGGGTGAGGAAGCTCAGGAAGGGGCGGTTTTCGACCATTTGTGTTGCCTCCTCAGTACTGCACGCGCCGCTCGACGAAGCGGAACTGGACGGCTGTAAGGGCGATGACGATCAGCATGAGAACGACGGATTGGGCGGCCGAGGAGCCGATGTTGAGCCCCAGGAACCCATCGGCATAGACCTTGTAGACCAGGATGTTGGTCGCCTGCGCCGGGCCGCCCGAGGTCGTGGCATCGATGATGCCGAAAGTGTCGAACATGGCGTAGTTGATGTTGACGATGAGGAGGAAGAATGTCGTCGGCGACAGCAGCGGGAAAACAATCGTCCAGAACCGCTTGAAGGGACCGGCACCATCGATCGCGGCCGCCTCGGTGAGCGATTGCGGCACCGACTGGAGGCCGGCCACGAAGAACAGGAAGTTGTATGAAATCTGCTTCCAGCTGGCCGCCATGATGACCAGCAGCATGGCATCGGTGCCATCGATGCGATGGTTCCAGTCGATGCCGAGGCCGCGCATGAGATAGGGGGCAATGCCAATGCTGGGGTTGAACATGAACCACCAGAGGATGCCCACCACCACCGGCGCCACCGCATAGGGCCAGACCAGCAGCGTGGTGTAGAGCCGGTTGGTGCGCAGCACGCGGTTGACCGCGACCGCCAGCAACAGCGACAGGCTCATGGACAGGAGCGTGACCGAGATGGCGAAAAGCGCCGTCTTGCCTACGGAATTGAGATAGGTCGCCTCGGAAAACAGGCGCGTATAGTTTTCGAACCAGATGAAGGTGGTCCTGAAGCCGAACGGATCTTCCCGCTCGAAGGAGGACTTCACCGCCTGGGCCGCGGGCCAGATGAAGAAGATCAGCGTCACCGCCAGCTGCGGCGTGAGCAGCAGGTAGGGCAGGAGCTTGTTGGGGAAAATGGTCCGCTTGGTTTGCATGGGCCGAAATCACTCCCGTCGGTCCGAGCTGCAACTGCCGCTGGGCATGTCATGCCAGCGGGGTGGATCGCCCCGGCCGTGCAGCCGGGACGATCCGGGGAGGATCAGCTATTGGCGGCTTCGAAGTCGCGCAGGATCTGATTGCCGCGTTCGACGGCTGCGTCGAGCGCTTCCTTGGCCGTCTTGTTGCCGGCCAGCAGGGCTTCGAATTCCTCGTCGATCACCGTGCGGACCTGCGTCAGGTTACCGAAGCGAACGCCCTTGGAATTGGCTGTCGGCGTGCCACGGGTGATCTGCTTGATGGCGACGTCGGAGCCCGGGTTCTCTTCGTAGTAGCCCTGCTCCTGGCCCAGTTCGTAGGCCGCGTTGGTGACCGGCAGGTAGCCGGTGAACTGATGCCAGCCGGCCTGGACTTCAGGAGAAGACAGGTAGGTGAAGAACTGTGCCACACCCTTGTAGACTTCCGGGTCCTTGCCATTGAGCACCCAGAGCGTCGCGCCGCCGATGATCGAGTTCTTCGGGTCGGTCGTCACGTCGTCATAGTAGGGCAGGGGCGCAAAGCCCACTTCGAAGTCCTTGGCGTTGTTGATGACGCCGGCCCGCGATGCGGAGGAGTTCATGTAGATGGCGCATTCGCCCGAGTAGAACTTCGGCGGAGCGTCGGCGCCGCCCACGGGGCCACCATATTCGAACAGGCCTTCGTCAGCCCACTTCTTGAGGTTTTCCCAGTGCTTGGTCTGCACATCGCCGTTGAAGACGAATTCGGTGCCGAGGCCACCAAAGCCGTTCTCGAGCGTGCCGTAGGGCTGGTCGTGGATCGCCGAGAGGTTCTCGAGCTGCACCCAGCTCACCCAGCCGGTGGTGAAGCCGCACGGAGCCGCGCCCGATTCCATGATCTTGCGGCTCATTTCCTCGAGCTCGGCCCAGGTCTTGGGCGGGGTCTCAGGGTCGAGGCCAGCTTTCTCGAACACGTCCTTGTTGTAGTACATGATCGGGGTGGACGAGTTGAACGGCATCGACAGGATGTTGCCGTCCGTGTCGGAATAGTAGCCCGTCACGGGTGCGAGGAACCCTGACGGATCCCACGGCTCGCCGTTTTCTTCCATCAGCTGATAGACGGGTTTGACGGCGCCCTTGGCGGCCATCATGGTGCCGGTGCCAACTTCGAACACCTGCACGATGGCGGGCTGCTCATTGGCGCGGAAGGCGGCGATGGCGGCTGTCAGCGTCTCGGGATAGCTGCCCTTGTAGGTCGGGACGACCTTGAATTCGGACTGGCTCTCGTTGAAGCCGTTGGCGATTTCCTCGAGCTTCTTGCCGAGCTCGGCATCCATGGCGTGCCACCACGAGATTTCCGTCTGGGCCAGCGCCGGTGTGGCGGCCATGATGACGGCGAGGCCTGCAGACAGGCACAATGCTTTCTTGAACATGCTCACTCCCTTGTTTGCCGGAACCTCCCCGTCCCGGATTTCTCCCAAGTCGTAGCAGCCGTAGGAGCCAATGCAACCAAAAATGTTCATTTGAACATGGCCGCTGGGGAAAACAACGTCGCGCCCGCCTGTACAGGGCCTTGAAAGTTCTACAAAATCGCAGCAACCGGTATGCGAAAGAAAACTTCTCCACACCGTGCACACGTGTGCGATTGCATGTGGAGCGCTCATGTGAACATCATGGGCAAAGCGGGCGGTCGCGCGCCCCGAGCGAGGAAGAGGAATGTACTTCATCATCGTCCAACTGGTGGCTGCCATCGTGCTGCTGCTCTGGGCCGTGCGGATGGTGCGCACAGCGGTTGAGCGGGCCTATGCCGCCCCGCTCAAGCGTATGCTCGCTCATGCCGAAAAGAGTCGCCTCGGGGCCGCCGGCGTCGGCACGGTGATGGCGATCGCCCTGCAGAGTTCCACCGCCGTCGCGGCGCTCGCCTCCAGCTTCGCGGCAGGGGGCCTGATGGCGGGGACAACGGGTCTGGCGCTGATGCTGGGCGCCTATTTCGGCTCCGCCCTCGTCGCCAGCGTGCTGTCCTTCGACCTTTCCCTGTTCACCGCCCCGCTGATCATCGCGGGGGGCCTGCTGTTCCTGCGCGGCAACTCACGGCAGACCAAGCAGCTGGGGCGCATGATTCTGGGCATCGCCTTCGTGCTCCTCTCTCTCGAAATGGTGTCGGAAGCGACTGCGCCGTGGCGCGACAGCGACGTTCTGGCTTCCGTTATTGGGTATCTGCGCGGTGACCTGTGGACGAGCTTCCTCGTGGCGACCGTCATCACCTGGGCAAGCTATTCCTCGGTGGCGAGCGTGCTGGTCATCATCACCTTCGGCACGGCGGGCCTGATTCCCTTCGAGATCGCGGCGGCGTTCGTGCTCGGAGCCAATCTGGGCGGCACGCTGATCGCTTTCGGCATGACCCGGGGGTCCGACGTGCGCGCCCGCCGGATCGCCATCGGCGCACTGGTGTTCCGGGGTGGCGCGGCCATTCTCTGCCTCGTCCTGTTCCAACTGTTCCAGCTGCACCAGCTGGGCTTGCCGGGAACGGTGGGACAGCAGGCGAGCCTGCTCCATATCGTGTTCAACCTTGGCGTGATGATCCTGGGACTGCCCCTGACGCGCCTTGTCGCCAACCTCGCCGATCGCTTCGTGCAGGATGCGCCCGACAGAGGCGACATCAATGTCGCGCGGCTGCGCACGCCCGCGCTTAGCGGCCAGCGCCACCCCAGCGCCGATTCGGCTCTTGCCAGTGCCACGCGCGAATTGTTGCGCATGAGCGAAATGGTTGAGGTGATGCTGCAGCCGGTGATGGAAATCTTCCAGAGCGGCGACAAGGCCGCCATCCGTCGCGTCAAGTCGCTCGAGCCCGAAGTCGACCAGGCCAACCGCGACATCAAGCTCTTTCTCACCAAGCTCGATTACGATGCCATGGATCCCGTCCAGATGCGCCGTGCCGCCGATCTCACCAGCTTTGCGATGGGCCTCGAGCAAGCCGGAGACATCGTCACCCGGCAGCTGCTGCGCATCGCGGACCAGAAGCTCGAACGGCGCCTCGTGTTCTCGCCGCAGGGCTGGCAGGAGCTGACCGATCTGCATGCGCGCGTGCTCTCGAACATGCAATTGGCGCTCAACGTGCTGGTCTCGGAAGATACGGAATCGGCCCGGCAGCTGATCGCGGAAAAGGAAGAGATCGGCGCCCAGGAACGGCGCAGCGTGGACCTGCACTTCCAGCGCCTGCGCACCGGCAATGCCAATAGTTTTGAGACCAGCGACCTGCATCTCGAAGCGATCCACGCCCTGCGGCGCATCAACTCGCTGCTGAGCGGCATCGCCTATTCGATCCTCAGCGACAATGGCGAACTGCGACGCTCGAAGCTGGTCAACGCCGATCGATAGAGCGTAGCCGTAACGAGGCCCGGGATACAACTGCCCTGGGTCACCAGGGCTTCGCGGTGCGACGCGCACAGCGTGCCCCACGACCTCGCCCTTCGACGGGCTCAGGGTGAGGTCGACGGGCTCAGGGTGAGGTCTGCTGGGGCAGTGAGACTGGCCGGATGGTCAGTCCCGCGGGTCCTTGCGCGGCACGTCCTTGAGTTGGTCCATCAGGAAGGCGTGGGTGGCCGGGTTGGCGACGATCAGCGTGCCGGTGCGCTCGTAAACTTCCGGGCCGCGGCCCCACCAGTCGGTGACGATGCCGCCCGCCTCTTCCACCAAGAGAATGCCGGCGGCGGTGTCGACGAACCCGGTCTCCTCGAAGTACCCGGTCAGCCGTCCGCAGGCGACATAGGCGCAGCTATTGGCCGCGCTCCCGACGATGCGCACGGCACCGATCGGCGCGCGGATGGCGTCGAGGCGCTGATAGGCGCCGGGGTAGAGCGAGAGGCCGGGGACGGGCAGGCCCGTGCCGACCATCATCAGACCCACATCGGTGGAGCGGCTGACATGGAGGTGCTCGCCGTTGAGATAGGCGCCTTCGCCCTTGATGGCGGTGAACATCTCGTCGCTGACGGGATTGTAGATGAGCCCGCACAGCGTCTCGCGGCCGCGGCGCAGCGCGATGGTGATGGTGTAGTGGTGGCCGTTGATGAAGTTGGTGGTGCCGTCGATCGGGTCCACGAGGAAGCGATAATCGCGGTTCTCGCCCTCGACGGGGTCGAACTCCTCGCCGGTCAGGCTCCAGCCGGTATAGCGCGAGAGCAGGTGCTTGCGGATCAGCTGCTCGGATTCGCGGTCTGCGTCGGAGACGAAATCGCCCGGGCCCTTGACCCCGATCTCGAGCTCGCGGAAGCGCTTGAAGTGTTCGAGGGTGAGGGCGCCCGCCTGCCGCGCGGCGTCCACCATGTCGTCGAGAATGGCTGAGATGTCTTGGGTCATTGTGCGAGGGCCGCGTAGAGCCCCTCCGGGTCGTCGGTTGTAATCTGGTCGACTTTGAGAGCCAGCAGGCGCTGCACCTGCCCGATGCTCTCCGGCGTCACCTCACGGATCGTCCAGGCATCGATGCGCCGGCCGTCCCTGTGGAAGGGGGCGACAAGGTCGTGGCCTGCGTCTTCGGCAGCCAGCACGATCTGGTAGTTGAGATAGATCAGCTCGGCATCCGGGGCAGTCTTCAGCGCCTCGGTGGCGAAGCGGGCAAAATCGCCGGTACGCTTGAGCTGGTCCAGAGAGTCCCCGTAACAGGGATCATAACCGGTCCGCAGGCCGGGCGTGGCCTTGGCCAGGCGGTCCACCGCCACGGCGTCACCGCCCGACAGGATCATGTTGCGGGCAACCGGCGCGACGCTCCGGGCGAAATGGGCGACTGAGGCCTCGTCGATGCTCGTCGCGTCTTCCTTGAGGTCGAGCTGCAGCAGGGCGTCCGGATGGGCCGGATCGCGGCCAAGAAGCGTGCAGAGATCTTCGAGCAGCATCACCATTTCGGCAAGAGGCTGGCCATCGTTGCCGCGCAGGTGCAACTGCCGCAGCGCGGCAGCAGAGGTCTCCCGCACCGACCCGGCGCCAGTCGTCTCGCGCTCGAGCGAGAAATCATGGAGGACGGCAAAGCCGTCGTCGGCGTGGCGCACCAGATCAACCTCGACGCTGGCGCCCAGGCGCATCGCCTCAAGGACGCGCCCGCCGGTGAATACCGGGTCGGACGCCTTGCGGCGCGCCCGATGCCATTTGAGCCAGGTGCGGTGGCCGTCGCGTTCGATGAACAGGGGGTCGTTCACGTCTGGCTCCGGTAGACTTGCATCTTGTCCCTGAAGGCGGCGATGGCGGTGGGGTTGAGATCAACGCCCTGGCCGGCCTTGAAGAGGTCGGGATGGGAAACCATCGACTTGATGCGCTCCCCATCGGGCAGGTCGAGATCAACGAGGCCATGGGTGCCGTAATCGGTCACGCGATGGACCCGCGCCATGCCCGGTTCGGCCGCGACGAGATCGAGCGATTCCGGGCGGATTGCCAGTATCGCCGGGCCATCGGCAATGGGCAGCGGCACGCGGAGGCTGTCGCGGATGAAGACGCCGTTGGAGACGGTGCCCTCGATCAGGTTCATGGTGCCGATGAAGCCGGCGACAAATGGGGTCTTGGGATCGCGGTAGACCACGTCGGGGCGGTCGATCTGTTCGGTGCGTCCGTCGCGCATGACAACGATGCGGTCGGCCATCGATAAGGCCTCGTCCTGCCCGTGCGTCACGAAGAGCGTCGTGATCTTGAGGCGCTGCTGGATGTCGCGCACCTCCTCGCGCAGGCGTTCGCGCAGGTGCTGGTCGAGGCTGGCGAAGGGCTCGTCGAGGAGGAGGATCTTGGGTTCGAGGACGAGCGAACGGGCCAGGGCCACGCGCTGCTGCTGGCCGCCCGAAAGCTGGTGGGTCAGGCGGTTGCCGTAGCCGGCGAGGCCGACCAGTTCGAGCACGGCCTCCACCTTGCGCTTGATCTCGTCGGCCGGCAGGCGGCGCAGTTTGAGGCCGAAGGCCAGGTTCTTGAAGACGTTCATGTGCGTCCAGAGCGCGTGGCTCTGGAACACCATGCCGGTGGGGCGCTTCTCGGGCGAGAGATGGGTGATTTCCTCGCCATCGATGGTGATGACCCCGCCCGATGGGCGCTCGAAGCCACCCACCATGCGCAGCAGCGTCGACTTGCCCGAGCCCGATGGGCCGAGCAGGCAAACCAGTTCGCCATCGGCGACATCGAGCGAGAACTTGTCGACGGCAACGGTGTTGCCGGCAAACACTTTGGAAACGTCGGTAATCTTGAGAACGGACATGGACTTGGTCTCTAGCCCCCGAAGCCGCGGGCGAAGGCGCCTCCGCCGATCACGCGGCGGGCGAACATCAGGGCGATGAAGGATGGCACCCAGAGCATGACGGATAGGACCGCGCCATACTGGATGACCATCTGGTTGTTGATGAAGCTGATCATGAGCACCGGCATGGTGCGGATCCCCGGGGCGCCGATGAGCCAGGCGCCTTCGGTTTCGTAGAAGGTGCCCACGAAGCTCAGCAGCACGGCGGCAAAGATGGTCGGCGCGGCCTGGGGCAGGGTGATCGACCAGAAGACCCGGAAGGGTCCCGCGCCCACGTCGCGCGCCGCCTCTTCCATGCGCCGGTCGACGCCCTGGAACGCGGCCACCGGAATCCAGATCATGAACATCAGCGTGCCAACGAGCTGGATCAGCACGACGCCCCAGAAGGTGCCGATGAGGTTGAGCTGCAGGAAGATCGCGGCGATGGCGATAAGGAGCCCGAACTTGGGGAAGGCGTGCCCGGCCAGGAACGAGAAGAAGAGGATGTTCCGCCCCGGAAAGCTCATGCGCGCAAAGGCATAGGCCGCCGGAAGGCAAATCACCGCCGAGAGCAGCGTCACTACGGTGCTGAGCTGCAGGCTCAGCGTCAGCGCCGACCACACGTCGGCCCGGCCCAGGGTCTGGTTCCAGAACCGCAGGCCGAATTGCTGCGGCACGACATTGGGGTAGCGCCACACCTCGGTGAAGGCCCAGGTGCCGACAACCAGCAGGGGCAGCACGATGACGATCGTCAGGACGATGGCAAAGCCGATGCCGGTGGCATCGAGGCGCGGCCGGGAAGGGGCAAGTGCAGTCATTGTCACTTCCCCTGGTTGCGCGCGACCGAGCGCACGTAGAACAGGCCGAAGACGATGCAGAACCCGAAGGTGATGACGGCCTGCGTGATCGCCCCGATGGGGTCGTTCACCTCGCGGAAGGTGCGTTGCATGAAGGGGCCCATCATTTCCGGCGAGGCCGGTCCCAAAAGATAGGGGAGGGTGAAGGACGAGAAGATGCCCAGGATCGAGAACGACAACGCGACCAGGATGGAATTGGTGATGCGCGGCAGGATGATGTGCCAGAACACCTGGTAGCGCTTGGCGCCCACGTCGCGCGCCGCCTCGATGGACTGGTTGGACACGCCACCCAGGCCCGAGAGCAGAATGAGAATGGTCAGCGGGATATTGTCCCACACGAGGCCGATGACCGGACCCCACGGCGTGAGGTAGGGTGTGCGGATTTTGGGCAAGCCGACCGAATTGAGCAGGATGTCCGCCATGCCATTCGGCCCCAGGACGCGGATGAACGCGTAGGCCAGGATGATCGAGGGCACGAACATCGGAAAGATCGCCAGCGCCTGCACATAGGCGGGCAGCCGGCCCGCGGAGAACCGCAGGTAGAGCGCGATGGGCAGGCAGATGACGAGAAGGAACAGGGCACACATGCCCGTGGTCCAGAGGGTCACCGCCAGATTGTCGACGCTGTACTGATCCGAAAAGAACTTCACATAGCTGGCGATCGTGAACCCGACATCGCCGTTGGCATCGGCGCGCCAGAGCGTCCGGCCGATGGCATTGATGATGGGCCAGATGATCAGCCAGGCGATCAGAAAGACAGGGATGGCGACAAGCAGGAGGCCAACTGGCCTCCTGCGTTCGCTCGTTTCGAGCAATGGCCTTTGGGCCGTTACGACAGTATCGGTCACGAGTTGCGGTCGACGTTCGGAGCCACGTTGCGATACCAGCCATCGTTGATGGCCGCTTCCCAATCCCCGCTCGGGAAGGTCGGGATGGTCTTGGGCACGATGTCCGCGAACTTTTCCTGCAGTTCGGGGGAGATGTACTCCCAGCTCACGCCCGGGAAGCCACCCAGCTCGGTGAGGATCGCGGTCTGGATTTCCTCGGAGAGGATGAAGTCCGCCAGCTTGAGCGAGGCGTCGCGGTTGGTGCCGGTCTCGATGACGATGGAGCGGGTGAAGCCGCCGGCCAGCGCCAGGTCCTGGAGCTGCACGAGGCCGGTCGTCTCGGGCAGGACGCCCTGGTCGATGGCCTGCAGCACCTGGTCGGACCAGACGGGGGTCATGGTGACGACGCCCTGCGAGAGCAGCTGGATCGACTGGGTGTTGCCCGAAGAGTAGGCACCGTTGTCATAGAGCGAGGGCGCGATGTCCTTGAGGATTTCCCAGGTCTTGCCGAGCGCTTCCTCGCCGAACTCTGGCGTGTAGTTGTCGACGGTGAACTTGGACGGATCAAGGCCATTGGCCTGGTGAATGGCACGGCGCACGAAGTTGCCGCCCGAACCGCCCTTGTCGACGCGGTTGTAGACGAACTGGCCCGGATTGGCCTTGATCCAGGCGACGAGGTCGTCCCAGGTCTTGGGCGCGTCCTTGGGGTCGAGCTTGGTGGTGTCATAGGCGAGCAGCACCTGCGACCCGCGATAGGGCAGGGAATAATCGCTCTCGATGGCGAGCGGGTTGACCTTGTCGTAGTTGGAGAGGCCCGCTTCCTTGATGTTGGTGTAGACGCCGGCTTCGATGGCGCCGGGGGGCAGGAGGGCATTGCCCGATTCGAAGAAGTCGGCCTGCGGATCGGCACCGCTCTGCTTGGCGGCGATGGCCCGCTCGCCGATGGCGATGATGCCGGCGCCGTCACCGGCGTCCACCAGGTTGATGGTGATGCCCGGGTTGGCGGCTTCGAACTTCGGCTTCACGGTGTTGGCCCAGAAGTCGAGAATGTTGCTGTCCGAGCTGGTGTACCAGTCGATGACGCCTTCGGCGGCAAAGGACATGCGGGGCAGGAGGGCCATGCCAGCCACCGTACCCGCAGCAGAGATTATAAAGTCGCGACGTTTCATATCAGTCTCCCATCATGGCGATCCTTGTGGATCACCGCGCTTTTCATGCCGAGTGCGGAGGCGGCGTCGGGTCTTGCGACCGCACGGCGAGCCTTGATCGGCATCGGCTCGCCCGCCTCATGGGCCTCCTCCCTGCGCGACACGGCCGGGAGGACACACCCAATCTTGCTGTCGGGTGGTGTCGCGCCGCTGGTCGCCATCGCTGCAACAAGACAACACCGGTTGACGCTTGCACACAAGTGCATTCGCCAAAAAAATCGTCTGCCTTGTTAGTTTCCGTGCATAACGGTTTGATGACAGTGCCTGTCATGCACGCGTGTGCAAGCGTTTCAGTCGGTTTTTACGCCGGGTCGGACCGAACGCCGCCAGATCGGAATCGGCTCGAACAGCTTGCGATCGCTGCTCGCGCCTTCGGAGTCGTTGAGCAGATCGACCACATGCGTGGCCATCGCTTCGAGCGGCTGTGCAAAGGTGGTCAATTGGTAGGCGCGCCAGTCGGCCTGCTCGATGTCGTCGAACCCGACGACGCACAAATCCTCGGGAATGCGCAGACCAAACTCGTCGCGCGCCACGTCCATGAAGCCGAGCGCGAGCAGATCGGTGACGCAGAAGACGCCATCCGGGCCGTTGGACCGGCCGAACAGCCGGCGCGCCGCATCGGCCCCCGATTCGTAGGTCGTGGGACCGGCCATGGTGACGGTGACGTTGAGGCCCTGCGCCCGGGCGATGTCCACGAAGACGCGTTCGCGCTCGACGAGGCTTGCGGTTTGGGCGTTGGAGGTGACCAGGCCTAGCCGCTTGCAGCCGGCCCGTTGCAGAAGGAAGAGGGCCTCGCGCCCGGCCAGTGAATTGTCGACGGCCAGAGTGCTCGACCCCTTGAGCCGGTCGTCGCGGTTGATCAGCACCACCTGTTGCCCGTTGGCTAGGCACGCCTCGATCAGCGAGGCTGAAGGCGTGCCGGAAAGCACGACCGTGGCGTCGGCGCGATAGTTCAAGGTCTGCCGCAGCGCCTTGGAAACGCTTTCGGTGTCGGTTTCGGTGTTGATCACCATGGTGATCCAGCCCGAGGCCTGCAGCTGGCGGGTCATGATGTCGACCATGCGCGCGCGGATCGGCGTCGTCATGTTGGAGACGACGAGGCACACGATGTTGCTGCGCTCGCGCAGGCCGCGCGCCAGATGGTTGACGTGGTAGCCGAGCGCTCCGGCGGCATCGAGCACCTTGCGGCGGGTTTCCTCCGAAACGCTGGCCCCGTCGGTGAAGGTGCGCGACACGGCCGACCGGGAAACGCCCGCGCGCTCGGCCACCATGCGGGCACTGACGAAACTGCGCGTTTTCACTGCGATCACTCCCAAGGCCCAAGGCGGGGCGCAATCATGTCGCGCCACCCTCGCGCTCATCGTGCCGCCCTGCACTGCGCGGCTCCAGCACGCTTTTACTGGAAGCGCGCCTTGTGGTCGAGATCAGGCAGAGGGGGAGGCGGCTGAGACGATCTGTGCGGGATTGCTTCAGGTCATGTATGAGGAAGGCATGACTGAACGTACTTTGCGCATCCTAGCCTGGCTCACCATCCTCGCACTGGCCTTCGCGACGCTGTCTCCCATCGGGTTGCGGCCGCGCAGCCCGATGCCGGTCGACCTCGAACGATCCGCGGCGTACCTCGTCGTCGGCTTCCTGTTTGCGCTGGGCTATCCGCGCCAAATCTGGGCAGCGGTGGTCATCGTGCTCGTGGCCGTGTTCGGGCTTGAGGGCCTTCAGCACATCCGGCCCGACCGGCATGGAGAGTGGCACGATGCCGTGGTCAAGGCAGCCGGGGCAATGGTGGGCCTCGGTGTCGGCTGGCTGGTCGCGCAGGCGCTTGTACGTCTTGTGCCGCGGCGTCAACCCTGACGCAGTCCTGACGGAGACCCCTCTGCGAGGGGGCGCGATTTGCGGCTGTTTCGTGTCATGCGCCAAGCGCATTTCAGCCTCACGGATGGTCACGTTGACCGCATCTTCCAGGCCCTCTCCACTTACCCGCGCGCCGGCCATGGGTCGGTTTCGCGTCCGGCAAAGGAGATGTAACCCCGGTGAAGGTGCTTTACCTCGTCCACAATCTTGCCGACCCGGCGGTGGCCCGGCGGGTGGCGATGCTGCGCATGGGCGGGGCCGAGGTGGACCTCGTCGGTTTTCGACGCGCCGATGCTTCGCTGCCGGACCTGAAGCTGGCGAACGTGGTGGAGTTGGGCGTGACGCACGACGCCCGGATGCTGCACCGCCTCCTCGCGACGCTGCAGGCCCGCAGCGGCGCGCCGGTGTGGGCCCGCCAGCTGCCGCGACCCGACGTCATCGTCGCCCGCAACCTCGAAATGCTGGCCATCGCCAACCGCCTGCGGACAGTTTGGGACGAGGCGCCGGCGCTGGCCTATGAATGCCTCGACCTGCACCGGCTGATCCTGCGCCAGGACCGCGTGGGCCGCGCCTTGCGCGCCGTCGAGCGGCGCTTGATGGCGCCCGTGCGCCTGCTGCTCACGAGCTCTCCTGCCTTCCTCACCCAGCACTTCGACGCGCAGGACGCGCCGCCCGCACTGCTGGTCGAGAACAAGGTGTTTGCGCCGGGGCATGGGGAGGTGGGGCGCAATCCGGCCCTCGATGGTCATTTCGAGCCGCTGCGGATCGGCTGGTTCGGCGCGCTGCGCTGCGAGAAATCGCTGGTGGCCCTGTCGCGCCTGTCGAGCGCGCTAGGAGGAAAAGTGGAGGTCGAGCTGCGGGGGCGGCCGGCCCTGACGGCTTTCCGCGATTTCCACGCCGGCGTACAGAGCGCACCGCACCTCCATTTCGGCGGCGGCTATCGCTATCCCGATGATCTCCCGGGCCTCTACTCCAGCGTCCATTTCGTCTGGGCGATCGACTTTTTCGAGGAAGGGCAGAATTCGGCCTGGCTCCTGCCCAACCGGCTCTATGAGGGGTGTCTCAACGGCGCCATTCCCGTCGCGCTGGCAGGAACCGAGACGGCCGCATTCATCGAACGGCTGGGCATCGGGATCGTCCTCGAGGACATCGCGCCGCACACCCTGCTCGACGTGTTCGGAAACCTCACAGGCGAGCGCGTGCGCGCCATGGCGGAGGCCGTCGCGGCCATCAATCCGTCCCGCTTCCGCTGCGAGGCCGCCGAATGCGGGGCACTGGCCGGGCGCCTTGGCGCAATTGCGGGAGTGCCCGCGGACCTGGAGGTCGCAGCATGAGCGCGCGTGTCCTGATCGTGGTGCCGACCCTCAATGAAAACAGGCACATCGGCGCCTTGCTGGATCTGCTGCTGGTGGAAGCCGTGGCCCTCGACGCGACGATCGCGG
The DNA here is from genome assembly GCF_014837245.1 of Devosia oryzisoli. Taxonomy (GTDB): domain Bacteria; phylum Pseudomonadota; class Alphaproteobacteria; order Rhizobiales; family Devosiaceae; genus Devosia; species Devosia oryzisoli. Next base: position 80,750 of record NZ_JACYFU010000002.1, on the reverse strand, counting down.
TGGTCGATGGCGGTAGCACGGACGGCACCATCGACACCGTCAAGGCCATTGCGGCCGAGAACCAGCGCGTGGTGTATCTCCATAACCCGCGCCGCATCCAGTCTGCTGCCATCAACCAGGCCGTTGCCCTGCTGGGCGCGGAAGTGGACTACCTGATCCGCATCGATGCGCATGGCAGTTACCCTCCCGATTACTGCCGGACGCTGATGGCCGAGGCCGAAGAGCGGCAGGCAGGGAGCGTCGTCGTGCCGATGAAGACGGTTGGCCTCGCGCTGTTCCAGCGCGCGGTGGCCACGGCGCAGAACTCGCCGGTGGGGACGGGGGGATCAGCGCATCGGACCGGCAAGATGGCCGGCCCCGTCGACCACGGCCACCATGCCCTTATGCGCGTCTCTGCGTTCCGTGCCGTGGGCGGCTATGACGAAACCTTCCGCTTCAACGAGGATGCAGAACTGGACTATCGCCTGCGCCAGGCGGGGAACCTCATCTGGCTCACCGACCGGACGGGCATGACCTATTATCCGCGCGCCACCATGCGCGGCCTGTTCCGGCAATATTTCGGCTATGGCGGGGGCAGGGCCCGCAACATCCTCAAGCATCGCATGCGGCCGCGCCTGCGCCAGATGGTGCCGCTGGCGATCCTGCCCGTGGTGCTGCTGGCGGCCCTCTCGGTCTGGCACTGGGTTTTTCTGCTACCGCTCTTGGCGTGGGGCCTCGGGTGCATCGCGCTCGGTATGCACGCCGCCAGGAAACATTACCCGCAGCACGGCATGCCCATGCGCCTCTCGCCGCTCGTGGGATGGGCGGCCATGATCATGCACTTCGCCTGGTCGTCCGGCTTCTGGCTGCACCTGCTGCAGCAGCCGTTCCGGAGCGGAAGGGCATAAGGACGACATGGCCAGCATCGACATCTGCGTCTGCACCTTTCGACGCCCGTTTCTCGCCGAAACCCTGCGCTCCATCGCACGCCTCGACCGCGGCGGGCACGGCGTGCGCGTGATCGTCGCCGACAATGACGAGCAGCCCTCGGCGCGCAAGCTGGTGGCCGACATCGCGCAGGAGCTTCCGGTCCCGGTGCGGTATGTGCACGCGCCGGCCGCCAATATCTGCATCGCCCGCAACGCCTGCCTCGATGCGGTCGACGCGGACTATGTCGCCTTCGTGGACGATGACGAAGTGGTCTCTGCCGGATGGCTCATGGCCCTGTTGCACACGGCCGGGCCTGATGGTCCCGACGCGGTGCTGGGGCCGGTGCGGGCCAATTACCGGGCCGATGCGCCAGACTGGATGGTGCGGGGAGATTTCCACTCCACCTTTCCGGTCTTCGTCGATGGCACCATACGCACCGGCTATACCTGCAATGTGCTGATCCGCTGGCGCGCCCCGTTCCGCAGCCTGCGCTTCGATCTGCGCCTCGGGCGCACCGGGGGCGAAGACACCGACTTCTTCTACCGCTTGCGCGCCCTGGGGGGCAGCATCGGCTACGCGCCGGGCGCCTGGGTGGACGAGCCGGTTTCTGCCGAGCGCGCCACCATGGCGTGGCTGGTGCGGCGCCGGCTGCGCTTTGGCCAGACACACGGCATGCTGCTCACCGGCTCGCCGCTCAAGAGCTTGCCGGTTGTGGCCGCGAAGGCGGCCTATTGCTGCCTCATGACCGGGCTAACCCTGTTCTCGCCGGTGCAGCGGCGCCGGAACTGGCTGCGCGCCATGCTCCATATGGGCGTGGCGGGGGGCATCCTGCGCATCCGGCAGGCCGAGCACTACGGCCAGACCAACGGCTGAGCCGCAACCCTTCCAACAGAACGGCGGAGCAAATTCATGCTTGAAAAGAATGGTTTTTCCGAAGGGCTGGCGCCGCAGCCTTCGGATATGAAGACCATCGACCTCGACCGCATCTTTTCGCTCCTGCGGCGGCAGGCGCTGGTGCTCGGCCTTTGCGTGGGCGTGATGCTCGTGCTGGCCACGGTCTACCTGACCCTGGCGCCCCGCAGCTACGTCTCCGCCGGACAAATCCTGATCGACCGCAATCTCGAGCAGGTAACCGGAGAGGCCCAGACGCCCACCAGCGCGACGGACCTCGAGGCGCAGGTGCTCAACCAGATCGAGGTGCTCCGCTCGAGCCGCGTCGCTAAGACGGTGGCCGAGGCGGAAAACCTGATGACGGACCAGGATTTCCTCAATCCGCCCCCGTCCTTTTCCCAGCGCGTCAAATCGATCCTCGGGCTTGGCGGAGCGCCTTCGACCGAGCGCAAGCAAGCGTCGCTGGAGGATGTGGTGGGCATGTTGCGCTCGCACGTCCAGGTGGATCGCATGGGCCGCAGCTCGATCATCCGCGTCGGCTACGAAGCGCCCACGCCCGAACTCGCCCAGCGCATCGCCAACGCCTACGGCAAGGCCCTGCTGCAGGACCAGCTCAACGCCGAACTCGAAGCGACCAGTGCCGCGGCCGATTGGCTGCAGCAGCGCCTCGCGGAGATCGGGGAGAGCCAGCGACAGGCCATCCTGGCGATCCAGAACTACCGCGAGGAGACCGGACTGACGGTGGGGCAGGATCGCTCACTGACCAACCAGCGGATCGAAACGCTCTCCACCCAGCTGGCCGAGGCACAGGCAGAGACCGCACGCCTGCGGGCACTTTCATCGCAGTTGCAGAACGTGGTGGCGGCAGGACCGGACGGCGCCTCGACCTATGTGGCGCTGCTCGGCAGCTCCCTGACCGATCCGAGCGAGATCGAGAGCCTGCGCAACCAGGTCGCGACCCTCAACAGCCGCATGGCGCAGATCGAGGCCGCCTATGGGCCGGACCATCCGCAACTGGCTGCGCTGAAAGGCGAGAAATCGGCCCTCGACGGCCACATCTTCGCGCTGCTGCAGAATCTGAACGCGCAGTACCGCACGCAACTCGATATTGCCCAGCAGCAGGAGGCCGCGCTTCGTGCCGACATCGACGCTGAAGGGCGTAGTGCGGGCGATATCAGCCAGGAACAGGTGCGGCTCAACGAATTGCAGCAGCGCTCTGACGCGCTCGGCGCACTCTACAACAGCTACCTCACGCGCTATGAGGAGGCCGTGCAGCGCCAGAGCTTCCCCATTCCCTCCGTGCGGATCGTGACCGACGCCGTGCTGCCGGATAATCCCTCGAGCCCGCGCACGGTCGTGATCCTGGCTGCCGCGATCATAGCGGGCGCCTTTGCGGGCGTTGTGCTTGGTGCGCTGAACGAGATGCGCGACCGCGGCTTCCGCACTGGCACGCAGGTGCGCAAGCAACTGGGGCTCCGCTTCCTCGGCTACGTGCCCAAGCTCCAGATCGATGCCAAGGCCGCGCCGGCCGAACAGCAACGGACGGTGCGGGCCCTGGTCCAGGGCGCGCTCGGGTCCCGCATCGGCCGCCGCTGGGGCGCCCCGTTCATCGAGGTTCTCAAGACGACGCGCATGGTCGCACAACCTATCGCCGACCGGGGCACGGCAGTCCTCGGCATTCTTTCGGTGCTCCCGGGGGAGGGCAAATCCACCTTCGCCCATTCCCTGGCCGAAATGCTGACGGCCAGCGGGGCGCGCGTCCTGCTGATCGACGCCGATAGCGGCGGGGATCGACTGGGGACGGCGTCGCGCATCTTGCCCTCGCAACAGGGCGAGTGGCGGCGCGTGGCCGTGACCGATCATGAAACGGGCCTTGTAACACTGTCGGCCTCCGCGCCCGAAGCAGGCGGCGGGGACCTCTCCAGCCTCACCATGCAAAAGGTGCTGGCCGAGGCCCGCGGGCAGTTTGACCACGTCATCGTCGATTTGCCGCCGCTGGGGCCGGTCATCGACGCTCTGGCCCTGCTGCCCTTCACCGATGGGGCCGTGCTGGTGGCCGAATGGGGCAGGACGCCGCGGCGCCTGCTGCGCTCCGTGCTCGAGCGCGAGCCGGAGCTGGCCGACTACGTGATCGGCGTGGCGCTGAACAAGGTCGATCTCGGGACGCTGCCCCGGTTCACCGATATCGAAGGGCTGGAAAGGTTCGCCTACCGCACCGACAATCGCGCTGCTCCGGCGGTGGAAACGGCGCCCCGCTAAGGGGCGCCGTCGGCTTACTCGGCGGCGATCCGGAGGCCGTCGATCAGCGGTGTGTGCAGCCCCATCTTGGCGAGGGCTGCCAGAAAATCTTCCCCAATGTCCGGGCGATCGAGAGCGTAGGCCACGTTGGCGGCGAGAAAGCCAATCTTGGAGCCGCAATCGAAGCTCTGCCCCTCATACTTCACGCCAGCGAAGGCCTGGCGCTGCATCAGGGTCTGCATGGCGTCGGTGAGCTGGATTTCCCCGCCCGCTCCACGCGGCTGGTCCGCGAGCAGATCGAAGATTTCCGGCTGCAGGATGTAGCGTCCCGAAATGATGAGGTTCGAGGGTGCGTCCTCGGGCTTGGGCTTTTCGACCATGCCGGTGATCGGAAAGCCGCTATCCTTGCCCTCTCCGCGCGCGACGACGCCATATGAGGACACTTCCTTGTAAGGCACCTCTTCGACGGCGATGACATTGCCGCCGGTCTGCTCGTAGGTGTCCATCATCTGCGAGAGCACGCCGCGAGGGCCGTTGAACAGCATGTCCGGGAGCAGCAGCGCGAAGGGTTCGTCGCCGATGATCTCGCGGGCACACCACACGGCGTGGCCAAGGCCCAGGGGCTCCTGCTGGCGTGTGAAGCTGGTGCGGCCGGCAGAGGGGAGGTCGTTGCGCAATTCGGCGAGCGCCGCCAGCTTGCCGCGCGCCTCCAGCGTCGTTTCCAATTCGAACTGGCGGTCGAAGTGATCTTCGATCACGCCCTTGTTGCGGCCGGTCACGAACACGAAGTGGGTGATTCCCGCATCGCGTGCTTCGTCTACGGCGTACTGGATCAGCGGACGATCGACGACCGTCAGCATCTCCTTGGGCACGGCCTTGGTTGCGGGCAGGAAGCGCGTTCCCAACCCGGCGACCGGAAAAACGGCTGTTTTGACGCGTTTTACCACGGCTTTCTCCTTTTGAGCGTAAGACACGGGTGGAATTGGACCACGCGCGGCCGCAGCGGGCCACCCCAAACCCGGGCTTTGTGCCGCATGGCTCGGATGCACATTTGCCGCTGCCTCGCGCTGCCACGCCGCTGCCGCATTTGCCCGGCCGGGCAGGGACCAATGGTCAATACGCAGACGTGATACGACAGCAATTGTGCAGGGTTGTATTTACGCGCCGCCGGTAGTGTCTTTGGCGGGAACTGGTTTGGCCGCCTGCGTAAGGCGCGCCGCGACGTCGAGACGGGGGGAAAGCAACGTGGACAGCAAGCGTTCTGAGGAAACACCTGCGCGCAAACTCCCCCTTGCAGCGCGGGAACGCGGGCCTCTTCCGTGGCCCTGGGGCTTAGTTGCGGTTGGTGTTCTGGCGCTGGGGTGGGTGGGCATTTACCTCCTCTGGAACGGGCTGGTGCTGCTGTTTAACTTATGACACTTGCTTCGGGCCTGATGGCCGCCGACAGCGCGACTTGCCCTCTACTTTCGAAGCATTGCGCAGCTATTTGAGCGCGATGTATCGTTTCAGCTCAGCTTCGCCGCCCAACTGATTTGCGCCGATCGGTTCGACGCAATGGGGTCATTTTGTGATCTCGCCCTGCATGACTGCCATGCAGGAGAGGCGTTGCCACCTATTAACCCTCATGTTTGCCTGACACACGCCGACGACCTCTCGCTCTTGCCGAGGGGGGATAGCTGTAGCGGCGTCTCCGGGCAGAATGCGCGGAGTGCATCTGAAGACTTCAAAAGGCGACACATTGGCATGGGCGCTTGCCGCCCTGCGACGTCTTGTGTGCGCCCTAGGGATGGGCGCTGCCCGTCTTCGACACAGACGAAACTGCGTGAGAGAACACCATGTCGATCATCAACGTCGGACTCGGTTCATCCAACACATCAACCACCATGGGCACCCCGCGCGGCCACTCGACCAAGCGGGCCTTCGATGTGTGTGCCGCCTCGGCCCTGCTGCTGGTGGCGCTGCCCGCCATGTTCTTCATCGCCCTCATCATGTTTTCGACCGACCGGGGGCCGATCCTGTTCGGCCACACCCGGGTGGGCTTGAATGGCCGGCCATTCCGCTGCCTCAAGTTCCGCTCGATGGTGGTGGATTCCCAGGAAGCGCTGCGGCGCCATCTCGAGAAATTCCCCCAGGCCCGCGCCGAGTGGGAGGCCACGCAGAAACTGCGGGAGGACCCGCGGATCACGCGCCTGGGGCGGTTTCTGCGCATCACCAGCCTCGATGAGCTGCCGCAGCTGTTCAACGTCATCCGGGGCGAGATGAGCCTCGTGGGTCCGCGCCCGATCGTCGAGGACGAAGTGCGGCGCTACGCCGACAAGATCGAGCACTACGCCGCCGTGCGGCCCGGCATCACCGGCCTCTGGCAGGTCAGCGGACGCAGCGATGTCGACTACGACCAGCGCGTCCAGCTCGATTGCCGCTATGTCCGCGAATGGTCGTTCGCGGGGGACATCCTGATCCTGCTCAAGACCGTCAAGGTCGTCCTCCTGCGCACCGGCAGCCGATAGGAGACACCCCATGTCGATCCTTTCCATCCGCCCCAAGGCGTTCCGCTCCCGCAACCCCGGCCGGGATGCGGAAACCGATGCGGTTCGAGCCGAGACCATCCGCAACGCCATCATCATGGCCCTGTCCGACGTCCGGCGCGAGCGGGACGGCCTGGTGCAGCGCATGGAGATGCACCACGCGCGCGCGGCCAGCATCCTCGACCATTCCGGTGACTATGGCAGCCGCACCCGCGAGGACGAAACAGCCATCCGTTCTTCCGAGAGCGGTGCCGTCAATGCGCGGCGCCGCCTGTCGGAGCTGGATGCGCAGATCGAAAAGTTCGGTCGCCTCCTGGCTGAACTGGACGGAACGACGGCCGAGGTGCGCGGCCTGACCGGCGCCTGACATGGCCAGCGCCCAGTCCAACACCGACAAGGCGCCCCTGGTCTCGGTGCTGATGGCCAATTTCGAGTCAGCGGACAAGATCGTCCCCGCGCTGCGGTCCGTCCTGCGCCAGACCATGACGGACCTCGAGATCATCGTCAGCGACGATGGCTCGCGGGACCACAGTGTTGCCCATGTCGAGCGCCTGATGGCCCAGGATCATCGCGTTCGTCTTCTCATCAACGGCGCCAATGGCGGTCCGGCGGCGTGCCGCAACCGGGCGCTGGAGGCGGCGCGCGGAGAGTGGGTCGCGGTCGTGGATTCGGACGACATCATCCACCCCGAACGCTTCGAGCGGCTCCTGGCGGCGGCCCGCCGGGGCGGCGCCGATATCGTCGCTGACGACATGATCCTCTTTTACGAGGACGGGACGCCGCCGAGCCTGATGCTGGGGGAGGCGGTCGAGGCTGCGTTCGCGGTCTCGGCGGAGCGCTGGATCCGGGCCGGAAGCGACGGAACCCCCGCGCTGGGCTACCTCAAGCCGCTCATGCGCAGGGACCGCGTGGCTGACACTCGCTACGACGAGGCACTGCGCATCGGCGAGGATTACGATTTCGTGCTGCGCCTGCTGCTCGATGGCGCCCGGATGCTGGTGGTGCCCGAGCCGTTCTATCTCTATCGGCGCCACTCCGGCTCCGTTTCCCACCGCCTCTCGGTGACGCACATGGAGGCGATGGTGGCGCGCCAGCATGCCATGGTCGCCGCGCATGAGCCGCTGACGCCTGCCTTGCGCGCGGCCTTCGATGCGCGGCTGCGGGACCTTAACGCCGGGCTTGCCTATGAACGCCTCGTCGAGGCCGTGAAGGGTCGCCGGCCGGCCAACGCGCTGGCGCTGCTGCTGGCCAATCCGGCGCATGCCGCGCGGCTTTGGACATCGTTCAAGGAGGGGAGGGGGCGGCGCGAACCGGAGCCGCAGCGGGTCGTCTCGCCACTTCTGCTGCTCGGATCGGGCGAAACGCCCGGCGTGACCAATGCGGTGCCGGACTATCTGCCGATGGAAGCGGACTGGACTGCCGCGCCATCGCGCGCCTTCTGGCGCGACCTCGCCGCCCAGCGCGGCATCGGGGCGGTGCGGTGCATGCCGCTCGATCGCGCCGGCTGGTACGCGTCCGGTTTCATTCCCGAAGCCGAAGTGGCGATGCCCGAACTCGCCGGGGCCACACCATGACCGGACGCGGCGCGACGCTGACCGTCAATGTTGCAGCGCTCCTGACGTTCGGGGCCTTCGCGGCGCTGGTGCTCAACGCGATGCTCGGCTCGCTGGCGGCGCTCGCCTTCATCGGCTGCGCTGGCGCCTTGATGGTCAGCAATGTGCCGATGAGCATCGACAGCGTGCGGCGCTGGTGGCCCATCCTGCTGCTGCCGGCCTATTGCCTGCTCAGCGCGCTGTGGTCCTATTATCCCAGCAACTCGCTGCGCTACGGGCTGCAACTGACCTTCACGATGGTCTTTGCCCTGGTGATGGTTGGGCGGGTTTCCGCGGCCACGCTGATGCGCGTGATGTTCATCGTCTATGGCATCGGCGTCGTCGCCAGCATCGGCATGGGCCGCGTCAGCGGGGGAGGTGCCTGGCTTGGCATCTTTGGCAGCAAGAACGCCTTTGGCGCCCATATGGCCGTCTTCATGCTGATTGCTGTGGCCGTGGCGGCCGATCGGGAGTCGCCGCCGCTGCTGCGCCTTTCGGCGCTGGTGGGAGCCGCGATCTCGGGGCCACTTCTCGTGCTGGCGCAGTCGGCCGGTGCCATCATGATGGTCGCGCCGTGCCTTTGCGTACTGCTGCTGGTGCTGCTGAGCAGGCGCTTGCTGGGGACGCACAAGATTTTCCTCCTGGCCCTGCTGGGGATCGCCGTGGCGGCGCTCGCGCTCATCGTCCTCGTGGCTGGCGATACGCTGCTGGCCGAGGTGCTCGAGGAGTCGGGCAAGGACCCGACGCTGACCGGACGCACCGATCTATGGGCGACGGGCCTGAGCTTTATTGCCGAGCGGCCATTGCAGGGGCTGGGATACCGTTCGTTCTGGGTCGTCGGCTTCGCTCCCGCCGAAGAACTCTGGTCGATGTTCGACGTCCCCTCGGGGGCCGGCTTCAACTTCCACAACACCTATATTTCCAACGCTGTCGAGATCGGCCTGATCGGCCTCGCCATGCAGATCGTCCTCATCTATGGCGGCGCGCTCGGCATGGCGGCCCTCACCTTCGTTCGACCCACGGCGCCCAATGCCCTGCTGCTGGCGCTGCAGCTATTGCTGATCCTGCGCAGCTTTATCGAGGTCGAGGTGTTCTACGAGTTCTCCATCCGCTCGATCCTGTGCACCGCCACCGTCGCCTATGCGGCACGCGGGCTGCTGGCGCTTCGGCACCAGCCCGCGCCGCGCCACCATCATTCTCCCGGAGGTTTACTGAGCCATGCCAGACATCCTGCCCGGTCTCGTCCACTTTAGGACCCCGACCTACAAGCGCCCCGCGGCGCTGCGGCGCGCGCTCGGGTCCATGATCGCGCAGAACTGGCCGCATTGGGTCTGCGACGTCTACGATGACGACCCCGATGAGGCCGGCCGCGCGGTCGTGTCCGATTTGGGCGATGTGCGCATCCGCTATGTCGCCAACAAGCCGCAGCTTTTTGCCTCGCGTAACATCGATCACTGCTTCACGGCGGATAACCCGCATGGCGCGGAGTATTTCTGCGTCGTCGAGGACGATAATTTGATCCAGCCCGACTTCGTAACCGCCAATGTCGAGCTCATGCGGCGTCACCAGGTCGAGATTGTGCTGCGCAACCAGGTCATCGAGCACGCCAGCGGCACCGACCGGGCGTGCGTCGGGAACGTGGGTGTTCTCGATGACCTGTTCACCGAGGGCCTGTATGCCCCCGATGAATTCCGGCTCTCCATCCTTGCGGGGATTGGCGTGTCCAATGGCGGCCTGTTCTGGTCCTGTCGCGCGCGCTCGCCGCTCGAAATCCAGTACGCCTGCACGGCGACGCTGCAGGAATATCTGCGCACCTACTCCATCATGGAGCCCATCTACGTGGCCATGGAGCCGCTGGCGATCTGGGCGGAGAACGCCGAGCAGACGACGCGGAACGACGAATTGACTGCCGGTTATCTGCGCCGCGAGCTGGATCTGAAGCGCGCCGTACAGGCTCTGCGCCAGCGGGTGTGGAATGAGGCATCCGAGGAGCAGCGGCGACGCTTTCTGACCGATAGGCGCTTCACCACGCCGGTGCATTTGCGCGTGGTGCACACGGCAAAGGCCCTTATCCCGCAGTCGCTGGCCGGGCACGTGCCGCCGCTCGAGGCGGCGCGGCTGCGCATGCGGGGCGTGCTCATCCGCACCCTGGGGCGCATTACGCCGGACTTCCGCCAGTTCGTGCGCTCGCGAGACCGGTTGCGGCAAAGCATCGGCGCTGCATGACATTGGTCGCAGACACAACCGGGCCCAAGCTCGATCACGTCAGGACCGGGCGGGCATCGGCGGCCCTCAAGGGCACCATCTGGTCCCTCGTCAGCAGCTTCACGCCTGCGGCGGTGGGCTTTCTCGTCTTTCTCGCCACGTCGCGGGCGCTAACGCCGGCCGAGTTCGGCATCGTGGCCTATGCTGCCAGTATCGCCACTATCGGCCTTGCCATTTCCCCGGCCGGGTTCCGGGAGGCGCTGATCCAGCACAAGGCCATTGCGCCGGTCCACCTCGACACGGTGTTCTGGCTCTCCATGGTGTCGGGGCTGGTGATTTACGGCGGCCTCTGCGCCAGTGCGCCATTCGTGGCGGCCCAATCCGGCGAGACGCTGCTGCTCGCCCTCATCCCGTTCATTTCGGCGCGCGTGATTTTCGACATGGCGGCTGCCGTGCCAAACGCGCTGCTTGTGCGCACCATGTCGTTCCGCATGCTGGCGTTCCGCACGTCGCTCGCCTCGCTTGCCGCGGCCGGGATTTGCCTGGGCCTGCTGTGGCTCGGCTTCGGCGTCTGGGCGCTGGCCGCTTCGCAACTGGCGGCATCGGCCGCCACCTGCATCGGGGCCATGGTGGCCTCGGGCTGGCGTCCGTCGCTGCGTTTCGAGCGGGCAGCGCTGTCCGATCTGCGGACCTTTGGCCTTTTTTCCACGGGCACGCACTTCATCACCACCCTCAGCATCGACCAGTTGCTGATCGGCATCACGCTCGGGCCGGCCGGCCTCGGCATCTACAGTTTTGGCCGCCGCATCTTCCAGATCCTGACCGATCTGATGAGCGGCGCGCTCAACCTGGTCTCCTATTCGCTCCTCTCCTCGATGCAGGACGAGAAGGCCAAGCTGCGGCAGGCCTTTTTGTTCGGAACGTTCGCCTCGTCCATCATCGCCTTTCCGGCCTTTACCGGGCTCGCGCTGATCGCGCCCGACTTCGTGCCCTTCGTCTTTGGCGACCACTGGGTCGAGGCGGTGCCGGTGGTGCAGGCCTTCTGTGCGCTGGGGCTGCTGACGGCGGTAGGCGTGCTGCAATCGTCGCTGGTCCGCAGCCAGGGACAGGCCGACATCTGGTTCTACTATCTGCTCGGCAAGCAGGTGATCACGGTGCTCTATGTCTGGCTGTTCAGCGGCTGGGGCGTCGAGGCGCTGACTACCGCCATCGTGGTCCAGAACTATGTCATGTGGCTGCCCACCGTGTTCATGGTGGCCCGGCTGCTGGGCCTCTCCATGGCCGGATACCTCGCCAGCTTCGCGCTGCCAATCTTTGCAACGATGCTGATGCTGGTGGCGGGGACCTTCATCCAGCAGCAACTCGCCGACGCACCCACCATGCTGCGGCTTGGGGCAACAATCGGCGGTTCGGCGCTCGTGTATGGCGCGGCCGTGCTGGTGCTGGGGCGGCGCCGGCTGATGGAAATCGGCCGGCTGGTCCGCCGGCGGGGCGGCTAGGCGGCCTCAGCCGACGAGCGAGGCGTACATCACCAGATAGTCCGCCGCGGCGCGCTGGAGGCTGAGGCGTTCGTTCATGTAGCTCTTGGGATCGTACGTTTCGCGCCGCGCCATGAAGGTGCCGAGCGCCTCGTCGAACCCGGCGATGGCGAAGGTCTCGCCGCACCGCGCGTCGAAATAGGGCACGCTGCTGACCCGCAGATTGGGCGCGTAGCGGCGCAGGTTGGGGTCGACAAGTTCGCCCTCGTCCCAGGCCAGTACGGGAATGCCCGCCGCCATGGCCTCCTGGTAGGCGATGCCCTGCGTTTCGTGTTCGCACACGAAAAGCAGCGCGCGCGCCTCGGCCAGGGAGGCGCGATAATTCTTCTGGATATGGCCGCCATAGCGCAAGACGCGATAGGTGAGCCCCGCCCGATCGAGCGAGGATGTGATGCGGTCAAGCACCGCCGGAACCTGCGTCTCCCGATGCCAGCGGATCTTGTCGTAGATGACGAAGTCGATGGTTTTTTCGCGCGGCGCCCAATTCCAATCCGAAATGTCGACGCCGACGGGAAAGGCGCGCAGCTTATCGCCGCAGGCTTGCCGGTTGAACGCGCAGGCCCAGTCGCAGGGCTGGATCAGGATGCGCATGGTCTCGCGCTGCGCAACTTTGGCAGCTTCTTCCGGCAGGCCGATATCGCCGTGGCCGAAGACGACCGGATTGGGTAGCGGCACGGCCGAGAGAGCGCTGGGATAACCGGCAAGCCCGATGGGGTAGGTGGGCCGCTTGCGGGCCGCCGCGAAGTCGTTGACGCGGACGTCGCACCCGGCGGCCTTGAGGCTCGCCTGGAGCGAGAGGAAGGCGGTGTAAAAGCCCGTGCGCACCTGCTTGCGCCGGGCCGAGCGATAGATGTATCGCGCCGCACGATGCGCCTGCGACTGCAGTGCCCCGGCAAATCCATCCCGCGCCCGCCGCTCATAGCCATCGTAGAACAACAGGACCAGGGGGCCCCGGTCCGTCATCTCGAGTTTCTGGATGGGCAGCGCGGTGAGGTCGTTCATGGGCAGGGCCTCTAGCTGACGGCCACGCGCGAGCGGACGAAGGCGTCCACTGCGGTCATGGCGCGGTCGGTGGCGTCGATGATCCGGCTCTCCTCGCTCAGTTGCGGCTCCATTTGGGAGAGGCGCTGCAGGTGCCGTGCGGCGCGGTGCGCGAAATAGGTGTTCGGCAGCGTGGCGAGCGGCGAAGCGGCCAGGCGGCCGGTCTTGCCACGCATGCCGCCGCGGCCGGTGGCGCGGATATAGGCTTCGAGCACGTTGCTCGGCGCCAGCTCCTGCATCCTGAGATCGATCCCCAAGGCCGAGGACCAGTCGAGCCACTTCATGTGGTGGCCCCAGAAGATGGGCTTGGCGCTGATCCAGGGCGTGCGCAGCGCGTCGGCCACGATGGCGCCGTGCATGGCTTCGGTGATCAGCAGGCGCGCGCCCTTGATCTGCGCCAGGACCGTGTCGTTCGGCTTGGTGGCATCGATGAGCGTGATGCCTGCCAGCCGGCAGACCTCTGCCCAATTGCCCCGCTCCAGGCTCTCGTAATGCGGCATGAAGGCGACCCCGATATTGGGCGCCGGGGCCGGCAGGTTCATGGCCCGGAGCAGGATGGCGCTGTCGCAGATGGCAAGGTCTGGGGAGATATTGAGCGTCTCGGCCGTCTTCGGCCCGCGCACGAAGCGGATGTCCCAGCTGCCGTCATGCACATCGGGCAGGCCCATATAGCCGGCATAGCCCGAGCCCATGACGAACTTGCGCGCATGCGCCGGCATCTGGGTCCCGATGATCGAGCCGATGCCGACGAAGAGTTCGCTCTCGTCCTCATCGAGGAAGCCCTTTGGCAGCAAGGCGGGCCACACGTCGAGGTTCAGCTCGTCACCGAAATTGGGCACCTTGCCCCGGAAGTAAACCAGCTTCATTCACTCGTCTCCGCTCTGCTGACAGACGATGGATTGTTCGAAGGTGCAGGCCTGCCCGAGCGGGGTGAACGCGACCCAGTCGACGTTCATGGCGATCGGCTCCGTCACCGGCGTGAAGGGCCCCATCCATTCGGTGAGGGTGTCGGACCCCCAGAGGCTGAAGAAGATGCGCTGGTCGTGGCTGGGGATCGTGGCCGGGTTGTCCATCGTGCGGGCCAGCTTGCCGTCGATATAGAAGCGCAGCCGGTCCGGCTCCCAGGTGAAGGCATAGGTGATGAAATCGCTGTCGGCGGGGCGGGGAAGCTCCAGTGACTGGCCGCTGCCCACCTTTCCGTCGCCGCTCTTGCCGTTGACGAACGTCGTCGTATCGACGTGGCTCGTGTCCTTGAGCAGCACCTCGAAGTCGATCTCGTCGTGCGGCTGTCCCTGCTGCGGCCCGATATAGGTGAAGAACGCCGCATTGAGGCCGGAGCCTTTCGGCGTCTTGAGGCGCGCCTCGTAGGTGCCGTAACCGTAGGCCTTGCGCGTCTGGATTTCGCCACAGCGATACTGGCGGTCAACCTTCGGCTTGGGCGCAAAGCCGACGCGCAAGGCGCTGTTGGCGACCGTGACCTGATCGGCCGACCAGGTGCAGTTCTGGTGGGCTCCATTGCTCCAGCCGTCCGAAATATACCAGCGAGACTGGTCCAGCCGGTCGAACGTGTCGAAGAAGGCTTCCTGCGCCTGAAGGGGCGAGACGCAGGCGGCGAGGGCGGCAGATGCCAAGAGAAGGGCGCTGTGTTTCACGGAAGTCTTCCTCAGTTTGCCAGTTGCAGGTGCGCGACGACGACATCACCGGCCTGCACAGCTGTGCTGAGGTCGGCCGCCACTTCGTCTTCACCGCGGATGATGGTGTAGGAATAGGTGGGAGCGCTATCGCCGGGGACGGCGGCGCCGGTATAGAGCGCGGCCTCCTGCACCAGTCCGCGTTGCGTGTCGATCTTGAGCTCAAGGGCGCCGATCTGGCCGTCGACCGTCTGGCGCTCGAGGTTGAGATCGGTGATGCGCTGGTCGTTGAGCTGCGCCCGCTCGCGCTCGGCGGCCGCAATGTCCTGCTGCGCCTGCAGGGTGGCCGTTTCGGTGTCGAGCAGCCGCGCCTCAAGATCGGCGACATTGGTCTGGAGTGAGGCGACGCGGGAGGCCAGCGCCAGGCCGTTGTCGGACAGCGTGGTGATCTTGTCGAGCTGTTCGCGCGCCGTCTGCAACTGCGCTTCGGTGTTCTTGCGCTTCTGCTCGAAGGCCTCGATCTGTGACTTGAGAAGAGCCACCTCATCGGACAGCGACGACGCCTGCGCCTCGGCCTGCCGCGTCCGGGCGTTGAGGATGGCGCGTTCGGCTTCGACCAGTTCGGGCGTTTCGGCGTGGCCTTTCAGCTCGGGCGGAATTTCGATGTCTGTGTTGCCGGCAATCTCGGCGTCGAGGCGCGCCCGTCGGATCAGGAGACGGGCGTATTCGTCCTCCGATACGTCGAGGTTTCCGGTGGTGGTCAGCATCTCCCGCTCTGGGCGCGCGCCGGCCTCGGCCCCGCGTCGCTCGCCGCCCGCCAGGGCGATGGCCTTGACGACCGTGAGGCCGGGCGCGAACGGATATTCGCCGGGGGTGCTCACGTCGCCCGACACGTAGATCGGGCCGTACTCGGCGATTTCAATCGACACGATCGGGGCGGCCGGAAGGCCCAGCGTCTGCTTGAGGGCTGCCGCCAAGGCAGCGGACACGTCGGCGCTGGTCTCGCCAGCCGCGGGAAGCGGCCCGACCATGGGGAAGTTCACCATGCCGTCGGCGCCCACGACGTAGTCCCCCCCGAGCGCTGTCCACTCGGTGAACTCGGTTTCCGCGGCCTTCCACTGCACGACCTTGACGGTCAGCTTGTCCGAGACCCCCAGCACGTAAGGCGCCGCCGCCATGCTCGGGACAGAGCAGAGGATGGCGGCGAGAAAAGCCAGGATCGTCAGGACACCCTTGGGCGAGGTGGCCGCGGCACGGAGCATGAGCTCCTCCTTGCTGTTGTTCGTCACGCGAGGATGGTTGAGGCAGAACGTGCCCGCAATGGGGCGGCCGGCTGGGTCGTCAGCGGCATTGGCTGCCCAGGGCGCAGTCAATCCTTTGAAGGCGCTTCGCTTTTGCGGCCGGAAATTGACTTTGCCGGTGAGGTCACGGCTGTCATGCGCGTGGCGGCCAGCTGCGACTTGGACGGCGCGTATCCCAGGGAGTCCAGCCGCCTTTTCTGCTGAGAGGAGAGGGCGGCCCAGACGGCGATGCGATCGTCCTGCGCGAGGGCCCCGAACTCGTCCTGATGCACCGCGCTGCGCGTTTGCACCTCGAAGATCTTGGGATCGATGGCGAGGCCGCTTGCCCCCAGAGCATTGAAGAGGAGGGCCGCCCGCTCCGGCGAAAGCTGGAGATTGCGATCGAAATAGACGGCGATCTCTTCGAGGGCCGGATTGTCCGACAGGGCCTGGACGGTCCGGATCACGTCCTGGCAGGTGCGCTGCTTGAGCCGGGCGGTCAGGCCGTGGAGGTGATTGCGGGCCTCGCGCAGCGCCAGGGCCTCCCCTTCTAGGACGCCTGTGACCTCGTAGCGCCCGACGCAACGCTGGCAAACCCAGAGCCGGGCGGCCTCGCGCATTACCTCGTATGTGTGGCGCTGCTCCCCTTGTCCGCAGAAATCGCAGCTGCTGGAGAAAGAGACGTCGTCCCGGATCTCCCAGGTGTAGGACCACTCGCGCGGATCGCCGACACAATCGCTGAGGGTATAGCGCGGGCGGGAGTGGGGCATGCTGCGGGGACTCACTTCTTGAAAGGCGATTCGATCACGAGGACGTCATCAATCAAGCAAAGCAGGCGACTCGGTGGCGGCGCCGCAACCAGCAGGGCGGGCCCACAGAAACAGCCGGCGAGATAGCCTGCGATGGAGTTCAGGAACCAAGGGCCATACCAGCGACTTCCTGCTCACAAGACGGTGGGGCTGGATTATGGATTTTGGTTGGGGGGCGCTGTCGGACGGCGCCGCAGGTTGGACGTTTTCGGCATGGTCGCCGGATGCGGAGAAAATTGAAATTGAACTCGAGGGTCAGCGAAGAGCTCTCGATCGAACAGACGGCGGATGGTGGCAGCTCCGCTTCGATGCCGAGGCTGGCAGCCGCTACAGGCTGGTGGTGGACGGCAATGTCATGGTCGACCCGGCCAGCCGCCTCCAGGCCGGCGACGTGCACGGGCCGTCCGTCCTCCATGACCATGCCAGCTACCAGTGGACGTCGCCCTGGCACGGGCGCCCCTGGGAAGAAGCGGTCATTTACGAGCTTCACATTGGCACCTTCACGCCGGAAGGCACCTTCGCGGCCGCCGCGGACAAGCTCGGCGAACTGGCGCGGCTAGGCATCACCGCGATCGAAGTGATGCCGGTCGGTCAGTGGTCGGGCGAGCGCGGCTGGGGATACGATGGCGTTCTGCCCTTCGCGCCGCATCCGGCCTATGGCAGCCCTGACGATTTCAAGCGCTTCGTGGAACGGGCCCAGGCGCTGGGCATGATGGTGGTGCTGGACCTCGTGATGAACCATTTCGGGCCCGACGGCGCCTACATCCACGCCGCCTCGCCGCATTTCTTCAACCCCGAGCGGCACACGCCGTGGGGCGCATCGATCGATTTTTCGCAGCCGGCGGTACAGGCCTTCTGGATCCAGTGCGCCTCCATGTGGCTCACGCACTATCGCCTGGACGGCCTACGGCTGGACGCCATTCACGAAGTCTCGGGGCCGGGCGCCGACGAGTTCATCGACCGCTTCTCCCGCACCCTGCGTGCCCTGCCTCTCGGCCGTCCGATCCACCTCATCGCCGAGGACGAACGCAACGAGCCGCAGCAGCGTGAGGCGGGGTACTACGAGGCCAATTGGAACGACGACTTCCATCACGCTATCCACGCGGAACTGACCGGAGAGTCCCACCACTACTATGTCAGCTATTCGGTGAACCCTATCGACGATTTGCGCCTGGCGCTGGAGCGCGGGCAGATCGAGGAGGGGCAGCATCGCGAGGGGCGCAAGAAGGCGCGCGGCAAGCCCAGCGGGCATCTTGAACCCACCGCCTTCGTCAATGCCGTGCAGACGCACGATCAGGTGGGTAACCGGGCCTATGGCGACCGGCTCATCACCATTGCCCCCACCCATGGGGTGGAGGTGGCGTTCGGCCTGCTGCTCGCCGCGCCCTTCATTCCCATGATCTTCATGGGCGAGGAGCGCGGGGAGACCAACCCCTTCCTCTACTTCGCCGACTTCCATGATGAGCTGGGTCGCCTGGTCCGGGAAGGGCGCTCGGCCGAGTTCGAGGAGATCGACAAGCACGGCGAGGAAGTTCCGGACCCGATCGCCCGGGAAACCTTCGAGGCTTCCAAGCTGGGCTGGAAGACGGATGAGAGGGCCAGGCACTGGCTTGACCTCACCCAGCGCTGCCTCCACTTCCGGCACCAGCACATCGTGCCCCTGCTCAAATCGAAGCGCGTCGGGTCGGCACAGGCGCGACAGCTTGGACACAAGGGCATCGAGGTGCAGTGGCATTTCGTCGACGGAACCGTCGACCTCGTGCTGAATTTCGGTGAGGTCGCCCAAGGCGCTCGACATCTCAAGGCGCCACAACTGACCATCAACGATATCGCGCGCGACAATTACGCGCTGGCGATCGAGGTACACCCCAAGTGAAATCGTCACCGCCCGTCGCAACCTATCGAATCCAGCTTCGGGAGGGGGTCAACTTCGCGCATGTCGAACGTCATCTCGATTACCTTGCACATCTGGGCGTGTCGCATCTTTATCTCTCGCCGATCTTCACGGCCGGCCAGGGCTCGACGCACGGCTACGATGTCGTGGACCCCACCGAGATCGAGCCCGGGCTTGGCGGGCGAACCGGCTTCGAGCGGCTGGCTAGGGCAGCGCACGATAAGGGTCTCGGCATCATTCTCGACATCGTGCCGAACCACACCGCGTTCACCCTCGACAATCCCTGGCTGCGCGACGTGCTGCGCGACGGCCGCAGCAGTCCGTTCGCCCGCTATTTCGACATCGACTGGGAGGCCGGGCCGCTGGTGCTGCCGTGGTTGCCGGAGACGTTCGCGACCATGCTGGCGGCGGGCAAGCTCAGGGTCGAGGGCGACGATTTTGTCGCCGGCGACCTGCGTGTGCCCCTGGCTCCAGGTTCAGGGACGGGAGCCCCGGAAGCGGTGCACGAGCGGCAGCACTGGCGGCTGCACCATTGGGAACTGGAACGGGACGGCATCACGCATCGCCGGTTCTTCAACGTGACGAGCCTGATCGGCATGCGTGTCGAAGACCCCGAGGTTTTCGCCGCGACGCACAGCCTGATCTTCGATCTGGTGCGGCAGGGCCTGGTGGACGGGTTGCGGGTCGATCACATCGATGGCCTGGCTGACCCGAAGGCCTATCTCGACCAGCTTGCGGCAGAACTACCCGACACGCCCGTCTGGATCGAAAAGATCCTGGTGGGCGAGGAGACGCTGGCCCAGGGCTGGAAGACCGTCGGCACCACGGGCTACGAGGCGGCCCGCATGATCGCTCGGCTGTTGACCTCGGAAACTGGCATTGGCGAACTCGACCAGGCGTGGCAGGCCTATTGCGGCCCGCAGCCCTCTTTCGAGGTGACGCTGCGCCAGAGCAAGGCGGATGTACTGGGCAACGAACTGTCGGCCGAAGTCCACCAGCTCGTGGGGCTGGCGCGCGCCGCGCTTGCCGGGGACGGGGCAGTGGAACCGGGGCCGGAGGGCCTGCGCGAGGCCATCGTCGTGCTGCTCACCGAAATGAGCCGCTATCGCACCTATATCGACGCGAACGGCGCTGGCCCGGACGATCGGCAGATCATCGACACCATCGTCGGGAACAGCCGGACCGCTGTCCGGTCGCACCGGGTTCTCGAAGCGCTGGCAAGGCACCTGGTCATGCCGCAGACGGCCGATGACAGGCGCCTGGTCGTACGCCTCCAGCAGGTGTCGGGCGCGCTACTCGCCAAGGCGCAGGAGGACACCGCCGGGTTCCGCTGGACCCGGTTTCTTGCCGCCAATGAGGTGGGCGCCGAACCGGCCGAACCGACCGTAACCGACCGCGAGGCCAACGCGTTTCTGGCCGCGCGCACGCCCTGGGACATGACGCTGACCTCGACGCACGACACCAAGCGCTCCGAGGACAGCCGCATGCGCCTCGTGGCCCTCAGCCATCACCCCCGCGCCTTTGCCAGCCTCGTGGCAGCGCATGACCACTTGGCGCCTCCGACGCTGCCGCGGCTCTGGCGGTGGTATGTGATGCAGTCGGTTCTGGCGCTCTGGGGCGAGCCGCCCGACACGCTAACCCAAAGGCTCACGGAGCACCTGCAAAAGGCAATGCGGGAGGCAAAGCTCACCAGCTTCTGGACCAGGCCCGACGAGCCTCTGGAAACAGCGGCCAGCCAGTTCGCTGCAGCGCTGTGCGATGCCTGGGAGGCCTCGCTGCCGGCCGAAGTCACCAAGCTGCTTTCGACCGGCGACGCGCTAGGCCTCGCGCAACAGGCGCTCAAATGTCTGCTGCCCGGGTTCCCCGACATTTATCGCGGTAGCGAAGGCGCCTTCTATGCGCTGACCGATCCCGACAACCGGCTGCCCATCGACTGGACCGCTCTTGGCGGGTTGGCCGCGGGGCAGGGGTTCGGGGCAGAGAAGGCAGAGCTGACACGGGTGCTGCTCGATCTGCGCCGCTCCCACCCCCCCTTCTTCCAGCAGGCGACCGCCAGAATCACGCACGCGGACGGAAGCTGCCGTCTGGAGCGCTCGCATGACGGGCGCACGCTTGTCCTCAGTTTCGGCGAGGACGGGCCACGGTCTGCGAGGCCTCTGTGGGTGTCGAGGGCGCACCCGGTCGTCATTCACTGGATGGAGTAAGTCTGCGTCTCGACGGGTCTTTGCGGCTGGTGCTAGACAACGGGCGGCAGCACGCGAACCTTGCCGTGCTGCTCGGATCGTCCTCCGCGATCTCCCCGGCCAGACCATTCCAACGGATCCGCTTCCATGCGCCTTGAAAAACTCGACCATCTGCTCTCGCGTCTGCGCGCCCGGATCTTTACGCCCATCCCGGCTGAGCTGCCCCTGCGCTTTCGCCGCGGTTTGCCTGGGGAACGCGCCGAGATCGTCGGGCAGGACCCTGCCACCTGGCAGTCTGTCGATCCGGAGCTCGTCTGGGGCGAGCCGGAGAGCTATTTCTGGTTCGCGACCCGCTTCACCCTCCCGGAGGTCGCTGCCGGCCAGCGCGTCTATCTCAAGGTCGATGCCCAGTTCGGCAACACCCGTGGCCGCTCCGACCCGCAATGCCTGGTGCGCGTCAACGGCAGCATTGCCCAGGGCGTCGACGGCAATCACCAGGAACTGCTGCTGACCGAAAAGGGGCGACCGGGAGAGACGTTCGATATCCTCCTCGAAGCCGGCACCATCGAGGACCGCCGCCAGCATGGCATGGCCATGTCGCTGTTGGCGCACCATCCGCTGGTCGAGAAAATCTTCTACGACCTCAGCGTGCCGCTCGCCGTCGCCCGCATGCTGTCCGTTGATGATCCGCGCCGCCATTTCGTGCTTACTCGCATCGACAAGGCGCTGAAGCTGGTCGATTTCCGCCCGGGCAACGAGCAGCGCTTCGAAGCCTCCCTCAAGGCTGCCGAGAGGGTGGCCGACGAAATCTATGCCGTTGAGGATTTCGAGGAAAAGCCGGTCATCACCGTCACCGGTCACACCCATATCGACGTCGCCTGGCTCTGGCGCATCCGCGAGACGCGGCAGAAAATGGCGCGCTCGATGTCCACCGCGCTTGCGCTGATGGAGCAGTATCCCGACTACCGCTTCATGTATAATCAGGGCGTCCTGCTCGATTATCTCTCCAAGGACTATCCCGAGATTTTCGAGCGCCTCAAGACGCAGGTGGAGGCCGGCCGCTTCGAGATCGAGGGTGCGCTCTGGCTCGAGCCGGACGCCAACATCACCAATGGCGAAAGCTTCGTGCGCCATATCCTGCACGGCATCGCCTACCACGAGCAGACCTTCGGCGTGACCCCGCGCATCTTCTGGCTGCCCGACACCTTCGGCTACTCGGCCGCACTGCCCCAGTTGATGAAACTTTCCGACGTCGAGGTGTTCGTCACCCACAAGCTGAGCTGGAACGACACCAACCGCATGCCTAACGAGACCTTCCACTGGCAGGGCATCGATGGCAGCACGGTGGCGGCCTATTACCTCACGACCCAGGACTATGATGCCAGCGGCATCGGCACGACCTACTGCCCGGACCTCAAGCCCACCCACGTCATGGGCACCTGGCGCCGCCATAGCCAGCAGGCGCTGAACAAGGAACTGTTCCTGGTCTATGGCCATGGCGATGGCGGCGGCGGCCCGACGCGCGAAATGCTCGAAAACATCCGCCGCATGGAGCGCGGCATCCCTGGCTGCCCCGCGGTGCGCCACGAGCATATGTGGCCCTTCTTCGAACGCCTGCTCAAGCGCATGGCGGACAGGCCCGACGATTTCCCCACCTGGGTGGGCGAGCTCTACCTCGAATATCACCGCGGCACGCTGACCTCGGTGGCCAAGAACAAGCGCAACAACCGCCTGGCCGAACAGGAACTGCGCGAGCTCGAGGCGCTGGCGGTGCTGGCTCAATATCGGGCCGGAAGCGCGTATCCGGCCGAAGAGCTGCACGCGCTCTGGCGCATCGTGCTGCTCAACCAGTTCCACGACATCCTGCCCGGCTCCTCCATCGGTGCGGTGTTCGACGACAGCGACCGCGACTATGCCGATTTCTTCGCCCGCGCGGTCCGGCTGCGCGCAGAGTTGATGGGCAAGCTGGCGCCGCAGGGCCAGTACGGCCTCTTCAACGTGCTTGGCCGCGCCCGCGACGGGCTGTTGGAAATCGAAGCTGAGAGCGCTCGGCAAGTGACGCTGGACGGGAAGGTCGTCGCCACCCAGACCATTCACCTCGCCGATGGAACGACGCGACAGGCCGCGCCCGTTAAGGAACTCGCGGCCATGGCGGTGACGCCGGTTTCGCTCGAAGCCGGCCCGGCCGCCGAAGGCGTGAGTGAACTCAAGGTAACCCGCGAAAGCCTTGAGAACGATGTTCTTTCCGTGCGTTTCGACGAGGCTGGGCGCATCGCCTCGCTGTTCGACAAACGGCGCGGCCGCGAACTCATCAAGCCGGGCCAGGCGGCAAACCGCTTCCAGGCCTATCGCGACATGCCGGTGGAATACGACGCCTGGGACATCGACGAGAGTTTTGAGGACCAGGTGTGGGAGATCGACGAGCTGGTTTCGGCTGAGGTGGTCGAAACCGGCCCCTATCGCGCCGCGATCCGCTTCGAGTGGCGCTATGAACACTCGACCCTGGTACAGGTCATCGCGCTCGAGGCCGGCAGCGACCAGCTCGACTTCGACACCTTCATCGATTGGCGCGAGCACGACACCTTGGTCAAGACGGCGTTCCCCCTCGATCTTCTCGTGCAGGAGAGCACGGCAGAAATCCAGTTCGGCCACGTGCGGCGCGCCTCCCACCGCAACACCTCGTGGGACCAGGCCCGGTTCGAGACCGTGATGCACCGCTGGGTGGACGTCTCCGAGCCCGATTTCGGTGTCGCGCTGCTCAATGACAGCAAATACGGCTACGATCTGCGCGGCAGCACGCTGCGCCTGACGGTGCTGAAATCCCCCACCTATCCCTGGCCCGAGGCCGATCAGGGCGAACACCGGTTCCGCTATGGCCTCTTGGTCCACCAGGGCCTCACCGCCAGCGACGTGCCGGGCAGGGCGGAGGCCTACAACCTACCGCTGCGGTTGCTGCCGGGCGCAGCCGGCGAGGCTATTGCCGCGCCGCTGTTCCGCCTCGAGGGTGAAGGCATTACGCTCGAAGCCGTCAAGCGCAGCGAAGCGGGCGACGGCACAATTCTGCGGCTCTGGGAGACGCATGGACGGGCAGCGCACGCCGCGCTCCACCTGCCGGACACCGTCCAACAGGCGCAGATCGTCAACCTGCTCGAGCGCAACGGCGTCGAAGTCGCCATCGAGAACGGCGCCGTCCGGCTGGACTTCGCGCCATTCCAGATCGTTACCTTGGAACTCACCTAAGCGGCCTCGCGCCGCCCCTACGCCTGCCAGTGATCCGGGTCGAGCAGACGGTCCTTGGCCCAGGCCTCGATCAGCGCGCCAGCGATGGCGCCGTGGCGCGGCGGCGCGATGGTCTCGTGCTGCCCGGCCAGCAGCTTGAGCACCTCGTCCCGGTCCACCCAGCGCGCGTCGGCCAGCTCGGTGGGATCGATGGTGATTTCCTCGCTGATCGCTTCGCCGTGACACCCGAACATCAGGGACATCGGGAAAGGCCAGGGTTGGCACGCGACATAGCGCACGCGCTCGACCCTGATGCCGCTTTCCTCCAGCACTTCCCGCCGGACCGCGCTTTCCACCGTCTCGCCGGGCTCCACAAAGCCTGCGAGCAATGAATACATGCCCTCGGGCCAGTTCGGGCTGCGGCCCAGCAGCAGCCGGTCCCCATGCGTTATGGCCATGATGACCACGGGGTCGGTGCGCGGAAAATGCTGGGCGGCGCAATTGGGGCACTTGCGCACCCATCCCGAGGTTTCCACCGAAGTGGCGTGACCGCAATTGGCGCAGAACCGGTGGCTTCCATGCCAGCCGAGAAGCGCCCGCGCGGTGGCGATGGTTTCCCCCTGCACCGGGGTAAGGCCTGGCATCAGGCCACGCACTTCGGCAAATCCCGCATCGGGCCAAGCCGGGTGCATCTGCTGGCTCTGGTCCACGAACTGGCCGATGGTCGCGGCATCCTCGTGCGGCGTCCACAGCGCCAGATCGGCGGCAAAAAGCGGCACCCCCTCGGCAAGGCCGACAAACAGCGGGGGCTCCCGAACATCCTTGAGCGCCGGATCGCCGAGCGCGATCAGGGCTGGATGACCGTCCCGGTCGGCGAGGAGCTTCCCGCGCCAGAAGACCAGCGTGCGAGCCGCAGGGTCGATGCGCGTCGTCTCGTCCGCGCGAAGCTGCGCCGCCCGCTCGAGCGCGCCAGAAGTAAAGGAGAAGTTGCGATGCACGATGTCCAACCGATTGCCATGTGCCCGCCTGGGCGGCGAGACCTCAAGTCCTTATCGGCTTCCGGCCGGGCGCTGTCGAGTAGCGGAACCGGGATGAGGGCGCGAACCCTTGGCTGCGCCGTACCTCAGGCGGGTAACCTGCCTTCCGAAGCTCCCGCGCCGCCGCCCTCCGCGTTCCCGATGCTGCCCGTTCCACCCGATGCCTGAACCGAGAGGGTGCCGGCCCGCACGCCGGCGGCGAGGCAGCGTTCGGCCGGGGCGCCGTCGAGCCAGGCATGAAGGAACCCGGCATTGAACGCGTCGCCGGCTCCGGTGGTATCGACCACGTCGACGGGCGCACTGGGCAGGTGCAGCGTCTTGCCGTCGGCGGCGAGCATGGCGCCGTCGCTGCCCAGTTTCAGGGCAACCACCGGGAAATGTCGGGCCAGCTGCTCGAGCGCCGCGCCGGGATGGCTCGATCCGGTCAGCGCTTCCGCCTCCTCCCGATTGGGAAGAAAAATGTCCACTCCGGCCGAGCGGCGGAAGAAATCAGGGTCGCGGATCAGGGCGTCGTCCCAGCTGGGATCAAGCGAAACCGTCAGGCCCTGCCGCTTGGCCGCGGCCACGGCGTCGTCCATCTCATGCAGTGTCGCATATTCGGCAATGTGGAGATGAGCCGCCTCGCTCCAGGCCAGCGCGCGCTCGAAAGTCTCTGGTCGCGCATGGCCGGCGCGGCGCGAGAGGAAGGCGCGGTCGTCTTCGTGGACCATGACTACGGTCAACTGCGGTCCGGCCGTCTCATGGCGGTCGAGGAACCGCAGATCGATACCCAGATCATCGATGGCGTGCTGCAGGCTCCGGGACAGGTCGTCGGTGCCGAAACGGGCGACGAGCGCGGCGGGGCGGCCGAGCGCCGACATGTGGGCAGCGGTGATCAGGGCGCCGCCCCCGGGCGTGAGGGTGAACTCCTGCGCGAACATTTCGCGGCCCAGCTGGGGCATGGCATCGAGCCCGCGAAACACCATGTCGCAATAGACGCGGCCCAGGCTCAATACGGCCCCGCCGCGGATTGGAGAAGAACTCATGCCCGGCCCAAGGCCTTTTCCGTATCTGCATCGAACAGATAGAGCGAACCGGGGCCGGCCTTGATGGAGACCGTGCTGCCCAACGCCGGAACGACTCGGCCCGGCGCGGTCGCGATCACCTGCGTGTCGCCGAGCATGACGTGGACCAGCGTTTCAGCACCGAGCGGCTCGACCGCCTCCACGACCCCCTGGCTGTTGAGGCCGGCCCCGCCGGGCTCCTCCGTCACGACGAGATCGTGCGGGCGGATGCCCACCAGAATTTTTCCTTCATGCGCGGGCAGGGCGAGGCCGGAAAGCTCCGCACCGGAAACAGAGAGTGCCCCGGCACTGGCCGACCCTGCGATGATGTTCATGGACGGGCTGCCGATGAAGCGGGCCGTGAAGACGTCCATGGGGTTTTCATAAAGATCGGTGGGCGTCCCGACCTGGAGAATATGGCCGTCCCGCATGACGACGATCTTGTCGGCCATGGTCATGGCCTCGATCTGGTCGTGCGTCACATAGACGATGGTGGTACCCAGGCGCCGATGCAGGCTCTTTATCTCCATGCGCATCTGGCTGCGCAATTGCGCATCGAGATTGGACAGCGGCTCGTCAAAGAGGAACGCGACCGGGTCCCGGACCATGGCGCGGCCGATGGCGACACGCTGGCGCTGGCCACCCGAAAGGGCTGCCGGTCGACGATCGAGCAGCTGTTCCAGCCCCAGGATTTTGCCGGTTTCGGCAATCCGCTTCTGCTTTTCGACCTTGGACAGCCCCGAGGTGTAGAGGCCGAAACCGATGTTCTGCCCCACGGTCATGTGAGGGTAGATGGCGTAGTTCTGGAACACCATCGCGATGTTGCGCTGCTTGGGTTCGCGCTGGTTCACCACCTGGTCGCCGATCAGCAGCCGGCCGCCGGAGATGTCCTCAAGCCCCGCGATCATGCGCAAGGTGGTCGACTTGCCGCAGCCCGAGGGGCCGACGAAAACCACGAACTCTCCATCCTCTATGCTGAGGTCGATGCCGTGCACGGCGCGGATCTTGCCATAGTCTTTGACAAGCCCCTGCAGTTCGATCCGGGCCATTACGCGGCTCCCTTCAATGCGTCGAAACGCTCTTTGAGCATTTGTGCCGCGTCCCTCTGGCGACGCAGCAGGTCATCGTGTCGCGCGGCGAGCCCGGCGGCGTGCTGCCTGTAGCCGTCGATGGCGGCTGACAGCGGTTCGGGCGCCGGACCGCCGAAGCGGGTTCGTACCGCAACGAAATAGTCGGGTGAGACGATCTCGGCGAATGCCGCCCGGTCCAGCGCGCTGTCCCGGCCGGTCGCCGACCTGAACGCCTCGGTGAACGGGCCGAAGCCGTCGTTCACGAGATCGCCCTCCATGGCCACCACGGCCCTGGCGACAGCCGCTGCGATCTCGTGTCCCTCGCGGAAGGAAAGTCCTTCGCGCCGGACGAGGCTGTCGGCCAGTTCGGTAATGGTGATGCAGGAGCGGCTGATATTGGCGCGCACGCGGTCAGTGTTGATGCGGATTTGTCCCACCAGCGCTGCCAGCAGGTCCAGCACCCTATAGGCACTGGCAAAGGCGCCATACCCCAGCGCCTGCGTCTCGCCTTCGCTGTCGTTCATGTCGGTGAACGGCGTGTTGTGCATCACCGTCAGCATGGCGTGGGCGCGCCCCACGGTCTGGCTGGCCAGATGGCGCAAGTGCTCGATCGGCACCGGATTGCGCTTCTGCGGCATGATCGAGGAAATCTGCACGAGGCTGTTGGGCACATAGATCTGGCCCACCTCGAAGCTGGTCCAGACCTGGAAATCCTGGATCGGCCGCCCGAGATGGAGGAACATCAATTCAATCGCCGAGTAGGTCGCGGTGATGTAGTCCACGCCAGCGATGCAGGAGTAGGAGTTCTCGAGCGGCGCGGCAAAGCCGAGGAGTTCGGCCACGCGGGCGCGGTTGGTCGGAAAGCCGGTCGTGGTGATCGCCGCGGCGCCCATGGGCGACAGATCGACGATGCGATAGGCCTCGAACAGGCGCTCGATGTCGCGGCCGACACACTCGATGATCGCAGCGAGATAATGGCCGAAGGTCGTCGGCTGGGCGGGCTGGCCGTGGGTATAGGCGACGATGAGGGTGGATTTCTCCCGCTCCGCCGCCGCAATCAGCGCCCCGTGGAGCGCCAGGGCCTTCTCGATCAGGACGTTGAGCCGGTCGCGCAGGCCGAGCTTGAACAGCGTGTGGTCAATATCGTTGCGCGAGCGGGCAGTGTGAAGACGTCCGGCCAGATCAGGGCCCAAGCGCTTCTTGAGTTCCCTTTCGATGAGGAAGAAAAAGTCTTCCACCTCACCGGTGTAGACCAGCGCGGAGGGGTCGATTTCGGCGTCGATGCTGTCCAGCGCCCGGGCAATCTCGGCCGCCTGGGTGGCGTCGAGGATGCCGGTTTCCGCCAGCATGACCAGGTGCGCCCGGTCGATGGCCCGGAAGCCCTCGACATGGTGTTGCTTGGCGCCATCGAAAAGCGGCGCCAGGACCGTCTCTTTGTAGGTGGGGTCCGGAAAGACCGAGGTGTCGGAAAGGCGGGGGTCGGACATGTTCAGCCCTTGAGACCGGCAAGCATGACGCCGCGCACGATGAAGCGCTGCAGCACCAGGAAGACGATGAGGGTCGGGATGGTGCCGATGGCAGCCCCCGTCATGATCAGCTCCCACTGGATCGACGCCTCGGCCGAAAAGCTCGAGATGCCCACGGGCAGGGTGTAGAGCTCCTTGGAGGTGGTGACGATCAGCGGCCAGAAGAAGGCGGTCCAGTTGCCGAGGAAGGTGAAGATGGCCAGGGCCGAGATGGCCGGCACCACCATGGGCATGGCGATCTTCCACCAGATGGTGAACTCGTTGAGTCCATCCACGCGCGCCGCCTCGAGGAAGTCGTCCGGCACGCCCTCGAAGAACTGCTTCATCAGGAACGTGCCGAAGGCCGTCATCATGCCCGGAAACATGATGCCCCAATAGGAATTGAGCCAACCGAACTGGCTCGACATCAAGTACCAGGGGATCACCAGCATCTCGGTGGGGATCATCAGTGTCGACAGGATGGCGAGGAAGATGAAGTAGCGCCCGCGGAACCTGAACTTGGCGAGGGTGTAGCCCACCAGGCTGTCGAAGAAGACGTTGGACGCCGTCACCGTCAGCGCGATGAAGGTGGAGTTGAAGAACCACTGCATGAAGCGGCCATCGCCCAGCACCTTGACGTAGTTGTCGAGCGTTGGCGCGGCCGGGATCAGGCGCAGGTCGTAGACCTGGCCCGACGTCTTGAGCGAGGTCGAGAACATGTAGAGCAGCGGCGTGACCATGATGAGCCCGCCGATGAGCAGCAGGGTCCAGGCGATGATGCGGCCGGGGCGGATGTTGCGGCTGTTGGCCGCCAGCTCGGTGGACGAGGGGGTGGTGGCGGTCATTTCTTTTCCCTCAGCACATAGAGCTGGAGCAGGGAGACGATGAGCAGGATGGTGAACAGCACCACCGTCTGCGCTGCCGCATAGCCCATCTGATAGGACGAGAACGCGGTCTGGTAGATCATGAGCACCAGCGGCTTGGTGGAATTGAGCGGACCCCCGGGATCGTTGGTGGTCATGTTGTAGACCTGGTCGAAGATGCGCAGGAACCCGATCGAGGAGAACACCACGAGGAACACGGTGGTCGGCTTGAGCAGCGGTATGGTGATCTTGCGCAGGATCGCCCATTCGCCCAGCCCGTCGATGCGCGCCGCCTCGTAGAAGGTGTTGGGGATGGCGCGCAGGCCCGCCATGAAGATGATGATCTGGAACCCGAGGCCCGCCCAGATGGCGGGCACGAGGACGGAGATGAGCGCCTGATCGACCGACCGCAGGAACGGTTGCTGCGGCAGACCCATCCAGCCGAGGATCCCGTTCAGAACGCCGATGGGCACGGGCTGATAGAACCAGCGCCACACCCAGCCCATGGCAGCGGCGGTGGTGAGGAAGGGCAGGAAGTAGAGCGCCCGAATGAACCCGTGCAGGACCCGCACGCGGTCAAGGTAGAAGGCGATGACGAAGGAGATGAGGAGGCTCACCGGCGTGCCGATGATGAGATAGAGGAAGGTGTTCTGGAACACTTTCCAGAAGATCGGGTCGGCGAACATCTTCTGGTAGTTGCCCAGGCCGATGAACTGGGCGGGCCGCAGCAGGTCCCAGTTGGTCAGCGAGAGCCAGAAGGCCTGAAACGTCGGGTAGAAGCGGATGACCGCGTAAAACACCACCGGCAGGGCCAGGAAGGTCCAGGCCCAGATGACGCGCTTGGTGCCGATGCTGAGCCGGTCCCAAAACCGGTCCGGAGCCGGCAGCGGAGTTGCGTTCGCGGTCGCCATGATTGCTCCTGCGCGTTTCCGGGTCTCGTCGTCACCCGGCACGAGGCGCTGCAGGCGGCCGTCCGGCGAACCGGCGACCGCCTGCAACAGGATTGGACTTACTGGCGGCCGGAGTCGATGATCGCCTGCTCGGCCTTTGCAGCCTGATCCAGCGACTCCTCGACCGACTGGCCTTCGAGCAGGACGCGATTGACCATGTCGATCGCGGTCTGGCGCTGGCCGGCTTCATCGTAGAACTGCGTCGTGTGCGCGTATTCGAGGCCCTTGAGGAACGGCGACAGGATCGGGTCGGCCAGGTTCTCTTCGGTCAGCGCGACGTCGCGGCGGGCCGGAAGTTCGCCCACCACGTCGAGCCAGATCTGCATCGCCTCGGGCGAGGTGATGTAGGTCAGGAACTTCTGGGCAGCCTCGAGTTCTTCACCCTGCGCGGTCGCCCCAATGGCGTTGGCGAAATAGCTCGAATAGTTCGAGCGCATGCCGTTCGCGTCGGCCGGCAGTTCCACGACACCCCATTCGAAGGGGTTGTCCGCAAAGGCGCCGAGGCGGAACGTGCCGTCGATGGTCATCGCGGCCATGCCGGCGCGGAAGGCGGCCTGACCCTCGTCCATGAAGCCGG
The DNA here is from genome assembly GCF_014837245.1 of Devosia oryzisoli. GTDB lineage: Bacteria > Pseudomonadota > Alphaproteobacteria > Rhizobiales > Devosiaceae > Devosia > Devosia oryzisoli. The sequence goes on along the minus strand of NZ_JACYFU010000002.1, from coordinate 49,750 downwards.
CGAGGCCGACCTTATGCTCGGTCTGCAAGCCGGTATAGAACTTGAGGGCAGCAGCGCCGGCCTCGTCGTTGTAGGCCACGTTGCCTTCTGCGTCATAGGGCTCGCCGCCGTTCTGGCGCACCAGCACTTCACGCCACCAGTGGTGATCCTGCCCACCCATGTCCAGCGTAATGCCGGCCCTGGTGATATTGCCGCCGCCGTCGCGCTGCGTGGTGGCTTCGGCAGCCGCAAGCAGTTCCTCGAGGTTCTGTGGCGGCTCGATGCCGGCTTCTTCGAAGATGGCCTTGTTGTAGAACAGGGCCAGCGACCGGACGGCCGTGGGCAGACCATAATAGTCATCGCCGCGCTTCATGGCCGAGACGATCGGGAAGAAGTCCTTCTCGATCTCTTCGTGCGGGAAAACGGCCGGATCGAGCGGCTGGATAAGGCCGCCATTCACGAACTGATCGGTCCAGCCGTAAAAGAGCTGCAGCACGTCCGGACCTTGTCCCGCGACCTTGGCCGCGACGACGCGGGTCTGATAGTCGGCATAGGGGAAGGTGGTCTGCTTGACGGTGATGTCCGGATTGGCCTTCTCGAAATTGGCGATCAGCTGGTCCATCGCCTTGACGCGGCTGTCGAACACATATTGCCAGTATTCGATTTCCACCGCCTGGGCGGAGCCCACGGCCAGGAAGCTGACGCCAGCGGCCAGCAAGGCGAGTTTGCCCTTGGTTGTCATTCTCAGTTCCTCCATGCGACCGCCCGGTTTCAGCGATCTCTCCAGCAGCGTAGGACGGTTGACCGCCCTGCTATCCCTCAGCGTCGATGAGAAGCCGGTCGCTTGTCAATAAAATAATCTACTTGAGTTATTGTTACCCCGTCCTATCGTAGGGGGAGGGAAGGGGACGGGTGTGAACGGCCGAGACAATTCCGATCTGCGCCGGCGTGTCGCCATAGGGTCCAACCCTGAGCGCAACCGGGCGCACAACCGCCGCGTGGTGCTCGAGGTCATCCGGACCAGCGGGCAACTCGGGCGCACCGAGATCGCACGTCGGGCCCACATCTCGCCGCAGGCCGTTGCCAATATCGTGGAGGACCTGCTTGCTGAGGGCCTGCTCATCCAACTGGGGCGGCTCCGCTCCGGACGCGGCCAGCCACCTCTGCAGTTTGCGGTCAATCCCGACGGACCGCTCACGGCTGGGGTCGAGATCGCTGCCGACCATGTGGTGACGGCGCTGCTCGATCTTTCGGGCGGGGTGCGGGGGCAGTCGATCGTGCCGCTTACGGACGCCGGGCCGGACGTGGTGCCGGGGCTGGTGGCCGAAGAAGTCTCGCGCCTGCAAAAGGGTCTGGGCACCGACCGCAGCACGCTCTTGGGCATCGGGGTGGTCATGCCTGGCCCGTTCGAGATCGCCGGCATGAGTTCGGTCGGGCCCGCCACCCTGCCGGGCTGGACCGGAACCGATCCCACGGCGCTGTTTTCCGCAGCGACCGGCGAGCACGTCGTCGTCGACAACGATGCCACCGCCGCCATCGTGGGTGAGCGCCTTTACGGGGCAGGGCGGCAGCTGAGCAATTTCTGCTACCTCTATTTTGGCGTCGGACTCGGGCTGGGCGTGATCCAGGATGGCCGGCCCGTGCGCGGCGCGTTCGGCAATGCCGGCGAGATCGGGCATATCGGCCTCGTGCCGCGCCATGGCACAGGCCGCTACGGTCCTGCCGGCGCGCTCGAACGCTTCGTCTCCGTCTTCGCCCTGCGCGAACGCCTTGCCATGGCGGGCACCTACGTCGCCACCGTCGAGGACATCCAGCGGCTGCACGATGCCGGCGACCAAACCCTTCTCGCCTGGATCGAGATGGCAGCCGATTTCCTCGCCCCGACCGTCGCGATGCTGGAGAACATCTTCGACCCCGAAACGGTGGTCTTCGGTGGGGGCCTTCCCGATTCGGTGCTGGAAGCGGTCATCGCCGCCCTCGACCCGTTGCCGGTTTCCGTCGCCACGCGCTCGACCCGTTCGCTGCCGCGCGTCATCCGCGGCCAGACGGGCCAACTGACTGCCGCACTGGGTGCGGCGGCGCTGCCGCTGCTTGACACAGTTTCACCCCATCTCAGCGTGGCTGACGCGACCAGCTGAGCTGCCAGAACCGGACCCCACCATGCTTGCTGATAGAGATCGTCTGCGCCGCCGCGCCGCTGTACCCCACCTGATCCGCCTTCATCGCGCCCTCGGCAGGCTCCGCTCGACCGTGACCGTGATGAACACCGGGGCTCACCCGGATGACGAGCACAACGACATGCTCGCCGTGCTGCGCCACCAGCATGGGGCCCGCATCGTCATTGCCTGTTCGACGCGCGGCGAAGGGGGGCAGAATACTTTGGGACCCGAGCGCCAGGCGGCGCTCGGGGTTCTGCGCTCGCGCGAGATGGAGGAGGCGGCGCGCGTCCTCGACGCCGACATCGCATGGCTGGGCCACGGCCCGGATGACCCGGTGCATGATTTCGGCTTCTCCAAATCCGGAGAAGACACCCTCGCCCGCTGGGGGAGGGCGCTGACCCTAGAGCGGCTGGTGCGCGCTTATCGCCAGTTCCGGCCTGACATCGTCATCCCCACTTTCCTCGACGTCCCCGGCCAGCACGGCCATCACCGCGCCATGACGCAGGCGGCGCAAGGCGCCATCGCGCTGGCCGCTGACCCCGACTACCGCACCGATGATCTCCCGCCCTGGCAGGTCGCCAAGTTCTACCTGCCCGCCTGGTCCGGCGGCGGCGCCACCTATGACGATGAAGTGCCACCCCCGCCCGCCACCACCACCATTGAGGCGATAGGCGTTGACGCCGCCACGGGGCTGAGCTTTGAGCGGCTGGGCGAGGTGTCGCGGGCCAACCACGCCAGCCAGAACATGGGGTTCTGGCGCTATCCGCCCGCGACCACTTGGCCGTTGCATCTCGTCAACGGGGCGCCGGAGCCAGATATCTTCCAAGGCCTTCCGGGACGGCTCGCGGATTTGGGCGGTGCCCCGGCGCTGGCAGAGGCCGACGCCGGCATTGACGAGGCATTGGCCCGCTTCCCCGATGGCGACGCAGTCCGTCGAGCGCTTTTCCGGGCGCGCTCGGCGCTGCAGGACGCAAGTCCGAATGTCGACCCCTGGCACACCCATCGCCTGGCCCGCAAGGTCCGCGAACTCGACGTGGCCATCGGCCTTGCTGCAGGGATCGATGTCGATGTGGCGTTGTCGAGTGATCGCCTAGCCCCCGGCGGCAGCGTCGATCTCGTGGTCGAGGCGGCGTTCGGCAACGCCGATAGCATCAGCGTGGCGGCGCGTACCGGCACCGGACTATCCGCACCGGGGGCGACGAGCATCGCGCCGGGGATAACGCGCATTCCTTTGCAGGCATCGGCGGACGCGGAGGCGACCAACGGCTTCCTGCCCGACTGGCAAAGCCTTGGCGGCAACGGGCTTGTGTCCATTGACGTGATGGCAACGGTCGACGGATCGACGATCCAGTTCTCGCTCGACCCCGAGGAGCCGTTGCAGATCGATCCCCTGCAAAGTGTTTCCGTCGTACCCGAAGCGATCATCGTGCCGCTTGGCCAGACGGAAAGTCATGCAATCAGGGTCAAGGGTGTGGCCGCCCGGCAGCTGCAGATCCCACCCGTGGAGGGTCTGGCCGTCGAGGCTGGAGCAGATGGTCTGGTGGTGACCCCGACCGCCGATCTGCCTCCGGGCCGCCATAGCCTGAAGCTGATGCTGGATGGCGCTCCAGCCCATTCCAGCACGCCGATCGCTTACCCGCACATCGGGCGCACGCGGCTCGTCCGTCCGCAGCAGATCGATGTTCTGGCCCTGGATCTTGCCGTGCCCACAACGCGCGTCGGCTATATAGGCGGCGGTGCGGACCGCGTCGGGCTCTGGCTCGGTCGCATGGGGGTCGCGCTGGAGCACCTCGATGCCGAGGCTCTCGCTGGTGATCTCGCCCATCTCGACACCATTGTCGTCGGTCTCTTCGCCTTCGGCACGCGCCCTGATCTCCAGGCGGCAACGCCGCGGTTGCATGAGTGGGTGGCGAAGGGTGGGCATCTGGTCACGTTCTACCACCGGCCCAGTGACGGCTGGCGGCCCGAGGCGACGCCGCCACGCCGGCTGGTCATCGGCAGCCCCTCGCTGCGCTGGCGGGTGACCGATCCGGCGGCGCCGGTAACGCTGCTGGCGCCGGATCACAAACTGCTCACGGGCCCGAACCGCATCGCCGATGCCGACTTCGCGCAGTGGGACAAGGAGCGCGGGCTCTATTTCGCCTCGAGTTGGGACAAGGCCTATGTGCCCCTGCTCAGCATGAGCGATGCGGGCGAAGCGCCGCTGGTGGGCTCGCTCCTTTCAGCCGAGATCGGACGAGGGCGTCACACGCACACCAGTCTCGTGCTGCACCACCAGATGGACAGGCTGGTGCCCGGGGCGTTCCGGCTGATGGCCAATCTGCTCCAGCCGGCCTGAGACTGTGCAGAGTCGTCAGGCGCTGTAGCGCGCCCGTGCCGTGCTGCGGTCGATCGTGTAGCTGGGGGCGACGCGCGCGGCATCGGCCGGAAGGCTCTGTACGGCCTCCAGGATCAGCTCCACTTCCGCTTCGGACATGGTCCAGCTCAGGTTGAGCCGGGTCCAGCCGGGCTTTTCCACCTCGTTGCCGGAGAGGATGCCATCGCGCATCCGGGCGGAGCGGTCCTCGTCAATGTCCAGCAGGCGGTGGCCGTAGGGGCCGGCACAGGAGCAGCCGCCACGCGCCTGGATGCCATGGAGATCGCTGAGCAGCCGGGTGACGAGCTGCGGATGAACCGTCTCGCCATCCTCGCTGGTGACCGTGAAGGAAAAGATGGGGAGGCGCTTGGCTTCCGGATGGCCGAGCAAGGTTAGCCCCTTGGTGTGCTGCCAGGCGTCGAACCCGCGTCGTGCCAACGCTGCGTTGCGCTGCTGGATCGTTTCGGCTCCCACCGCCGCCTTGACCGCAAACGCCAGGCCGGCCCGGATATCGCCGATGACGTTGGGCGTCCCCGCCTCCTCGCGGGCCACCGGATCGTCGCTGTAGACGACATCCCAGGGAGAGACAAACCGCACGGTGCCACCGCCCGGGGCGCTCGGCTTCTGGCGGCGAATGCACGATTTACGCAGCGCCAGGACGCCCGAGGCGCCGGGACCGCCGACGAATTTGTGCGGCGAGAGGACGATGGCGTCCTTCGCGGCCGCCCCGGTCCCCATGTCGATGCGCACGTATGGAGCGGCACAGGCATAGTCCCACACCGCGAGCGCATCATGCCTCTTGAGGAGCTGCGTGACGCTGTCCGTATCGGTCAGGATGCCGGTGGTGTTGGACGCCGCCGAGAAGGCGCCGATGACCCGCCCGCTGCGCGAACGAAGCGTCGCCTCCAGCCAGTCCAGGTCCGGTCCCCCTTCGGCGGCTTCGGGCACCTCGATGACCTGCGCCCCGCTCTCGCGCCAGGGGAGGATGTTGGAGTGATGCTCATAGGGCCCGATCAGCACCGTGGTATCGGGGCCAACGTCCAGCAGGGCCACGAGCTTGTTGAGCCCCGCGGTGGCGCCGTTACCGGCAAAGATCAGCGCGACATCTTCGCCCGCGCCCATCTCTTGCTTGATCAGCGCGCGCGCCTGGCGCCGCAGGTCGCTCATCACCGCCCCGCAATGGGAGCCCTCGGTGTGGGTGTTCGAATACCAGGGCAGGACGTGCGTCGCGATGAAGGCTTCCACCTGCTGCAGCGGCCGCCCCGACGCCACGAAATCGGCATAGATCATGGGGTGCGGGCCGAACGGGCCAGGGACTGCCTGGCCCTTGCCGATGATGTTGCCTGCAATGGCGGCGAGGAGATCGCCGCCCGCATGTTCGCCCAGCACCTCTGCCAAGACTGCCACGATCGCCATCCGGGATAATGTTGCTCTGTCCGCCACGATGGCGCAAAATGTTTGCGCAATCAATATCCAACTGAGCAATTTCTCCCACGAATGGGGCGTCCTGCAGATTCCCTGCCGTGCAAGTCCCTCAGTTGACGGTAAAGCCGCGCACGAATGGATCGCGATCGTCGAGGAAGATGGTGTTGTATCCGGTGATCCAGGCCTGGCCGGCAATCGAGGGGATGATGGCGTTCAACTCGCCCACCCGGGCCTGGGCTTCCACCTTGCCCTTGAAGAGGCTGCCAATGATGCTTTCGTGGACGAAGGTGTCGCCCACGCCCAGCTTCCCCTTCGCGGCCATCTGGGCAAGGCGGGCGGAGGTGCCGGTGCCGCACGGGGAGCGGTCGATGGCCTTTTCGCCATAGAACACGGCGTTCCGCCCATCGGCAGCAGCGTTTTTGGGAGCACCGGTCCACATGATGTGCCGCAGCCCGTTGATCGTGGGGTATTCGGGATGCTGGAACGTGTACTTCTCGTTGATGAGCTTGCGCGCCAGCGGCGACAATTGCTGGATTTCGAAGGCGCTGAACTGGGCCATGTCTGCAAAGCCCGGCTGCGGTTCGAAGATGGCGTAGAAGTTCCCGCCATAGGCGACATCGAAGCGGAGCGGCCCCACCCCCGGCAGGTCGATCTCGAGATCGGTGGCGTAAAGGAAGGACGGCACGTTGGTGATCTTGACTTCGGTGACGTGACCGGCCTCGTCCATGACGTAGTCCGCCTCGATCACCCCGGCAGGGACCTCGAGCCGCAATTTGTTGGGGACCTTCGGCGTCACCAGCCCTTCCTCGATCATCACCGTGACGGTGCCGATGGTGCCGTGCCCGCACATGGGCAGGCAGCCTGAGGTTTCAATGAACAGGATCGAGGCGTCGACGTCCTCGCGCAGCGCTGGGTAGAGGATGGACCCGCTCATCACGTCATGGCCGCGAGGCTCGAACATCAGCCCCGTGCGGATCCAGTCATATTCCGCCAGGAAGTGCTCCCGCCGGGCGTTCATCGTCTCGCCCTTGAGGTCGGGACCGCCGCCGGCAACGACACGGACCGGATTGCCGCAGGTGTGCGCGTCGATGCAGAAGAAGGATTTCTTGGCCATGATGACAAGCTCTACTGGAAGCGGGAAATGCTGAAGGGGGCCAGCGCTGAGTCGGCCGCGGCCGCGTCGACGAGGCTCGCGACGTGGCGCGCGGTCACGGCGCTTAGGGTCAGCCCCAGATGGCCGTGGCCGAACGCAAAGATGATGCGGTCGTCCTTGGGATGCCGGCCGATGACGGGCAGCGAGTCGGGCGTCGAGGGGCGCCGTCCCATCCATTGCTGCCCGCCTTCGGGGAGGCTCGGGATATAGCGGCGCATCTTGGTGCGCATCGCGCGCGCCCGGTCGAAATTGGGCGGCGTGTCCGGCTTGGCGAGTTCGACGGCGCCGCCCACGCGCAGCCCATCCACCAGGGGCGTGGCGACGAAGCCGTGATCGGCGAAACCCACGGGCATGGGCAAGTTCCAGTCGAGGTCGGTAAAGGTGGTGTTGTAGCCGCGCTCCGTCTCCAGCAGCACTTTCAGCCCCAGGCGGCGCACCAGTTCGCGCGACCACACGCCTGCGGCCACGATGGCCTTGTCGAACATGTCCCGCGGCCCGGCTTCCGTGACGACGGCGATGCCGCCCTCGCTCGGCTCCAGCCGGCTGACGGCGCCATGCTCGATGCGGCCGCGCTGGCGCACATGAGCCTGGTAGTGCCGCAATACGGTCAGGGGGTTCGAGACGGCCCAGTAGCCGGGTTGATAGATCGCGCCAGCAAATTGCCCCTCGATGGCCGGCACCAGGTCTCGCGCCCTGGCGCGATCGACTTTCTCGTAGTCGAAGCCGAGCGCGGCTTTGACCAGCTCGCTTTCCCGCACCGCTCCGGCCAGGCTTTGCGCCGTATCGTGCAGCGCCAGATAGCCGGTCTGGCGCAGATGACCGTGCAAATCCGCCTTGCGGGCGAGGTCCTCGTGATCGGCGAGCGCCGAGCGCATCAGGAACGTCAGCGCCTGTCGCACCTTCTGGCCGTGCGCCGGCGTGGCCGAGGCCAGGAACGCCAGGAGCCATGGCGTGAGGGCCGGCAAATCGCTCCAGCGGATGGTCAGCGGCCCCAGCGGATCGAGCAGCCATTTTGGAACGGCGGTCAGGATGCCGGGGCTGGCGAGCGGGCCGATTTCGGGCAGGGCGATCAGCGAGGCGTTGCCCGACGAGGTCGGCAGGCCGTCCGGGTCGCGATCGAACACGGTGACGTCGTGCCCGGCGTCGATCAGCCAGGTGGCGATGGCCGATCCGACAATGCCTGCCCCGACAATCGCTATTCTGGTCATTTTTCGGCGTCCATTCCTTGCGTGGTCATCAGAGCGCCAGCAGCATTTCGTGCTCGTCGCGGGTGAGCGAGATGCCATTGAGCTGGGCGCGGCGCCGGTTGGCGTAGCGGCGATCGCCGGGCAGGCGCTCCTGCCCAGCCGCCCGCAACTTGGTCAGAAGCTGCTCGACACGGCTCCTGAACGGCGCCGAAGCACCCCGCTCGGGATCAAGAACGATGATGGTCTGGCCGGTTTTCGGCGTCAGCGCGCCCTCATGCTCGCTCCAGTCGACCTCGAACGAAAATTGGCCGCCGGTCAACCCTGCACAGAGAATCTCGACCATGAGGGCGATGGACGAGCCCTTGTGACCGCCGAAGGGCAAGAGGGCGCCGCCATCGAGGACTGCCTGCGGGTCGGTGGTCGGGTTGCCATACCTGTCGAGGCCCGCCCCGGCGGGCAAGGCGTGGCCCTCCCGCGCAGCGATCTGGACGTCGCCATTGGCCAGCGCACTCGAAGCCTGATCAAACACCAGCGGGTCATCGGCCTCTCTGGGCGTGGCGAAGGCGATGGGGTTGGTGCCATAGACCGGTTTCGTCCCGCCATGCGGCACCACGGTCGCCATCGAGTTGACGACGCTGAGGGCAATCAACCCATCGCGGGCGAAGGGCTCCACGTCGGGCCAGAGGGCGCCGAAATGGTGCGAGTTGCGAATGGCAATCGCCGCGATGCCACACGTTTTCGCCTTCTCCAGCAGCAGCGCCCGGCCGGCGGCCAGGGCCGGCTGGGTAAAGCCGTTCCTGGCGTCGACGCGGACCAGCCCCGGCGACACATCGTCCACGCTGGGAACGGCTTTGCCGTCGAGCCAGCCGCTCTTGAGCGTCGAGACAATGGCTGGCAACCGGAAAACGCCGTGGCTCTTCGCTCCGTCCTGTTCGGCAATTGCGTAGTTATGGGCAATGCAGGCGGCGACATCCGCGCTGCAACCATGGCGCAACAGGATCTCTTCGAGCAGGCGCTGGAGCGCGGCAAGACTGAGCGTCACCGTGTCTGTCATTGGCTGATCTTGGGCCAGGTGTCCGAGAGCTTGTACCCCAGCGGCCAGGGGTCGGTCGGGTCGAGCATTTCCTGCCGCGTGCCGGTGATCCAGGCGCGACCGGTGATCGAGGGGATGATGGCCGGCCGGTCGCCAATGGTGGTCACGTCTTCCAGCCGGCAGTGGAATTCCGAGCCGATGATGGAGCGCCCGATGAATTTTTCGCCCTTGGCGAGCATACCCCGGGCATGCAGCACGGCCATGCGGGCCGAGCACCCGGTGCCGGTAGGAGAGCGGTCCAGCTTGCCCGGCTGGATAACGACGGCGTTGCTGCCGGTCTTGACGCCGTCCTCCTCGACCAGCGGCGCCGCGAACTGGCAGAAGGAAATATGGTTCCAGTCCGCATTGGTCGGGTGCACGAAGCCGAGCTGTTCATTGGCCGCCCGCGTGATCCGCACGCCCGCTTCGGCAATGTCCCGCGCTTCGTCGGGGGCTATGGCAAAGCCCGCCGCCTGCGCATCCACGATGACGAAGCTGTCCCCGCCATAGGCAATGTCCACGGTCAGTGTGCCCATGGAGGGCACCTCGAGCGGGACACCCAGCCGGTCGACGAAGGAGGGCACGTTGCGCACGGTTATGGCCTCGGCCTTGCCGCCCGAACAGCGCGCCGTCACCTCCACCAGCCCGCCCGGCGCCTCGAGCACCATGTGGGTCTCGGGCTCCACCATGGGCACGATGCCGGTATCGAGCAGCACCGTGGCCACGCAGATCGAGTTCGACCCCGACATCGGCGGCGTGTCCTCGGGCTCCATGATGATCCAGGCGGCAACGGCGCGCTTGTCCTTGGGCGGGACGAGCAGGTTCACGTGCCGGAAGACGCCACCGCGCGGCTCATTGAGGACGAATTGGCGAAGCTGCTGGTCCCGGGCGATGAAGCGCGATTGCTCCCAGAGCGTGTCGCCCGGCGGCGGCAGAACGCCCCCCACGATGACGTCGCCGACTTCGCCCTCTGCGTGGCAGGAGACGATGTTGATGCTGCGAAGCGAACGCATGGCCTAGCCGATCACCATGGCCGGTTCGCCAAAACTGTCCACCAGCGGCGTCACGCCAAGGCCCGGCCGATCCGTGGTGGTCATGAAGCCCTGCTCGCGGCGCGGGGCGCCCTCGGCCAGCGGCCGGGTGACGTAGGAGTTGAAGTCCGTGGCGGAGAAGCAGAATTCTTCTGGGGTCGAGCGCGCCAGGTGCGCAATGGATGCGGTGACAATGTCGCCGCCCCAGGTGTCCTCGATGGTCATGGGAATGCCGCTGGCGACGCAGACGTCACGCATCAGCCGGGCCTTGGTCAGCCCCCCGACCTTGGAAATCTTGAGGTTGATGTTGTCCATCGCGTCATCGGCAATGGCTCGCAAGAGCGTGTCGATGCCGTCGATGTTCTCGTCCAGGATGAAGGGCCGCGCCGTGCGCCGCCGGATCGAGACGCTCTCGCGATAGCTGGCGCAGGGTTGCTCGATATAGACGTCGAGGTCCTTTACCGCGGCCACCACGCGGGCGGCTTCGTGCTGCGTCCAGCCGGTATTGGCATCGGCGACGAGAATATCGGTCGGCTCGAGTACCTCGCGGCAAGCCCGGATACGGCTGATATCATCATCGGCATTGCCGCCGACCTTGAGCTGGAACTTGGTGTAGCCCTCGGCGCGATATCCGGCGACCTTGCCGGCCATCGTTTCTGGCGCCTCCTGCGAGATGGCGCGATAAAGCGCGACTTTCGGCTGCGCCGCCCCGCCGAGTAAGAGGTGCAGCGGCTGTTCGGTCTTCTTGCCCAGAATGTCCCAGCAGGCGATGTCGAGCGGGGACTTGGCATAGAAGTGCCCGCGCAGGACGGCGTCCATGTGGCGGTTGATGTCTCCCAGATTGGTCGGATCACGCCCCAGTAGTTTTGGTCCAAGCTCCGCAATGCCGGCTCTGACGCCCGCGGGATAGGAGGGCAGATAGGCCGATCCGAGCGGACAGCACTCGGCATAGCCGGTAATGCCTTCGTCCGTCTCGATGGCGACAACCGTCGAGTCGAAGACGTCGACGTAATTGCCGTTGGACCAGGAATAGCGCCCCTCGCGCAGAGGCAGGTCGACCTGCCACACCTTTATCCGGGTAATCTTCATGGGGTGCCGCCTTAATAGGAATACGCGTTTTGCCGGGTTGGACCTCAGGTCCCGAGATAGGCCTGCACGATCGAGGGGTCGTCGCGCAGCCTGGCTGCCTCGCCCTGCATCCGCAGCGATCCGCTTTCGAGGACATAGGCGAAATGCGCCAGCTTGAGGGCGAGGCGGGCGTTCTGCTCGACCAGCAGAATGGTCGTGCCGGCCTCGTTCAGCCGCTTGATGATCTTGAAGGTTTCCAGCACCAGCTTGGGCGCGAGCCCCATCGAGGGTTCATCGAGCAGCAGCAGCTTGGGGCCGTGCATGAGCGCGCGACCGATGGCAAGCATCTGCTGTTCACCGCCCGAGAGCAGCGAGCCATCCTGATGCTGCCGGTTCTTGAGGATCGGGAACAGCCCGAACACCTCGTCCATGCGCTGCCGCCGCAGATTGGCATCGTGCACGGTAAAGGCGCCCAGCTCGAGGTTTTCCCGGACGCTTAGGCCGCGCAAGATGTGGCGCCCTTCCGGAACGTGCACCAGCCCCATGCGCGCAATCTCATGCGCGGGCAGGGTGGTGATGTCCTGGCCGTCGAACGTGACCGATCCGGCGCTGGCTCTGACAAGGCCGGAAATCGTCTTGAGCGTCGTTGTCTTGCCCGCGCCGTTCGCGCCGAGCAGGGTGACGATCTGCCCCCGCTCGACCTCGAGATCAATACCGTTGAGGGCGTTGATCTTTCCGTAGGCGGCGGCGAGGCCTTTCACCTGCAGAATGCTGGAGGAGGGAGCCTTGTCACTCATCAAGGAAAGCCTCCCCGTCGTCGCGCCCGAGATAGGCTTCGATCACCGTGTGGTCGGACTGGATCTGCTTGGGCGTGCCCTCTGCGATGATCTCGCCGTGATCCAGCACGCTGATGTTTTCCGAGATCTGCATGACCAGGCCCATGTCATGCTCGATCAGCAACACCGCAATTCCCATCTCGTCGCGTATGCGGCGGATGAGCTGGACCAGATCGTGCTTTTCCGTGGGGTTGAGGCCCGCCGCCGGCTCGTCCAGCAACAGCAGCTTGGGTTCGGTTGCAAGCGCGCGGGCGATCTCCACACGCCTCTGGTGCCCATAGGCCAGTGTCGTGGCAATGCGCCCCTGTTCGGCCCACACGCCGACGAACTCCAGGTGCTGCCTTGCTCTGGCACGAATTTCTTCTTCTTCCCGCCTTTGCGCGGGCGTCCGCAAAATGGCCGCAAAGGCGCCGGCACTGGTGCGGCAATGGGCTCCGGACATCACGTTTTCCAGCACCGTCATCTCGCGAAAGAGGCGGACGTTCTGGAAGGTGCGGGCGATGCCGGCCTTGGTCACCTGATGCGGCTTGAGCTTGAGCAGTTCGGTTCCATCGAAGCGGATGGAACCCTGCTGCGGCTTGTAGAAGCCGGTGATGGAGTTGAACAGCGAGGTCTTGCCAGCCCCGTTGGGGCCGATCAGGCTGGTGACAGACCGCTCGGCAACATTGAACGAGACCTCGTTGAGCACGGTGTTGCCGGCAAAGGTCAGCGTGACGGCGGAGAGCGAGAGCAGGGCCATTCTATCGCCTCCGCGAGGGCCAGATGCCCTCCGGCCGGAACAGCATGACGAGCAACAGGCCCGCTGCGAACACGAGGAGCCGCAGTTCCCCGACGTCGCGGAGCAGCTCGGGCGCGAGGATGACGATGAACGCGCCAAGAATGACCCCGGGAACCTTGCCCATCCCGCCCAGGATCACCGCCATCAGGATCAGCACCGATTGCTGGAAGGAGAAACTTTCCGGCGAGATCGCCCCCAGGTTGACGGCGAAGAACGCGCCGGCGATGGAGCCATAGATGGCGCCGATCACATAGGCGGCCAGCTTCACCTTGACGCGGTCGATGCCCATCGCCTCGGCGGCATCTTCGTCGTGCCGGACATAGAGCCAGGCGCGGCCGAGGCGACTGTCGGCAAGGCGCAGGGACGCGATGACGGCAAGGATCGCCAGCACGCAGAACACGTAGTAGAAATCGAGCGTGCTCTGCATGCGCCAGCCGAAGATCCATGGCCGCTCGATGCCCGAAATGCCGCTCGCGCCACCGGTGATATCGAGGTTGCGCGCGGAGAAGCGCACGATCTCGCCGAAGCCGAGCGTGACGATAGCCAGATAGTCGGACCGCAGGCGAAGGGTCGGGCTGCCGATGATGACACCAGCGACGGCGGCGGCGAGCACGGCTATGGGCAAGGTCAGCCAGAAATCGAGGCCATAGACGTGATGCACGATGCCGATCGTATAGGCGCCCACGGCAAAGAAGGCCGCATAGCCCAGATCGAGGAGGCCGGCATATCCGACCACAACGTTGAGCCCCAGCGCCAGAACCACGTAGAGCAGGGCGTTGGTGAGGATGACCGTGGCATACGGCCCGAACAGGTAAGGCGCGACCACGAGCAGGATCAGCACGACGGCCAGCGCAGGCCAGCGGAAGCCTGGTCGATCCCAGAGCCCTTGTAGTCGCCCCATCGGCGAATTGATCGGCGAGCGCTCTATCACATCCGCTCCTGTTCTGATCGTCCGAGCAGACCGGTGGGTTTGAACACCAGAACCAGGATCAGGATGGAGAAGGAGAAAACGTCCTTCCAGGCGCTGCCGATGCCGGGAATCTGGGTGCCAAAGGACTCCAGCAACCCAAGGATGAGTCCCCCGAGCATGGCGCCCGGGATGGAGCCGATGCCCCCGATCACGGCCGCGGTGAAGGCCTTGAGGCCGATCAGGAAGCCCATGAAGTACCACAGCGATCCATAATAGGCGCCGGCCATGGTGCCGGCCGCGGCCGCCAGGCCCGAGCCGAGAAAGAAGGTGACGGCGATGACGCGGTTCACGTCGATCCCCATCAGGCGGCACATGTCCTTGTCGATCGAGACGGCGCGCATCGCCCGGCCATACTGGGTCCGGGAGATGAACAGCTCCAGCGACAGCATCAGGACGCCCGCTGTGCCGACGAGAATGAACTGATTGTAGGAGATGAACAAATTGCCCAGATTCACGCCGCCAAAGCCCAGATCGGCGCCGAACGGGACGTAGCGGCCGCCGGTCAGCCCCAGAACCGCGTTCTGCAGCACCAGCGACACCGCCAGCGCCGTGATCAGGATCGACAGCCGGGGCGCCGACAGCATGGGCTGGTAGGCGATCTTCTGGATCAGGACGCCGAGGAAGCCGACGCCGATCATGGCCAGCACCATCGATACCGCGACGCCGGACCAGCCCGATCCTAGCGTCCCTGAAACCAGGGACAGCACGATGAAGCCGGCGAAGCCGCCCACCATGTAGACTTCGCCATGGGCGAAGTTGAGCAACTTAACGACGCCGAAGACCATGGTGTAGCCCAGGGCGACCAGGGCGTAGAACGAGCCGAGCACCAGGCCGTTGACGAGCTGCTGCAAGACTATGTCGGTCAGAGCCATGCTGGTGTGAAATCCTCGAGTAGGGGATGGCGGAGCACCGGGGGCGCTCCGCCGACCGACATTGGCTTACTCGGCCAGCGCCCAGGCGCCGCCCTTGCCTTCGAGGACGATGAAGTTCGAACGGGCCAGCGTGTTCTCTTCGGTGAAGGAGATGTCGCCGGCCAGGCCATCGGTGAAATTGGCCTTCTTGAGCGCTTCGACGATGGCTGCCGCATCCGTGGAGCCCGCCTCTTCGATGGCGGCGGCCAGGAGCTTGGTGCCGTCATAGGTCAGCGGCGCATAGGGCCCGGGCGCATTGCCGAACTTGGCCGTGTAGCTGTCGACGAAGCTCTTGGCGTTCGGCAGGAACTCGGCGGTGGGGTTCGAGAACGCGATGACGCCTTCGGCGGCCGAGCCGGCAATGTTGAAGAGCTCGGGGGAGTTCGAGCCGTCGCCCACGGCGATCAGGCCCTGATACCCGGCCTGGCGCAGCTGGCGGATCAGCAGGCCGCCATCGGCGTAGTAGGCGGTCCAGAACACCGCATCCGGATTGGCCGAGCGGATGGCGGTGACGACGGCAGAATAGTCCTGCTCGCCCTTGTTCACCGTTTCGGTGGTGGCGACCGTCTTGCCGCTTTCTTCCCAGCGCTGCTTCGTCAGGTTCGCCAGGTCCTGCGAGTAGGCGTCGCCCTGGTCGACGATGGCGAGGGTGTTGATGTTCTTGCTGTTGAAGAACTCCAGCGCCTTGGCCACCTGGTCGTTGCCGGTGGAGTTGATCATGAAGGCGTTCCCGCTATTGGCGGGGATCAGCTGGGTCGAGTTGGCGGCCGTGATGACGAACGGGATATTGGCATCGGCGAAAATCTTGAGGGTGGGTAGCGTTGCGCCCGAACAATAGCCCCCGACCACGCCGACCACGCCACTCGAAGCCAGCTTGCTGGCGGCATTGACGGACTGCTGCGGATCGCAGGCATCGTCGCCCACGATCGTGCTGACCTGCTGGCCCAGAATGCCGCCGGCCGCGTTGATCTCTTCGACGGCCAGTTCGGCCGCGTTCGCCATGTCCTGGCCATAGGTTGCTTCAGAGCCGGAGGTGGGGACCAGCAGACCGATGGTCATGCCGTCCTGAGCCATGGCCGGGCCGCTCAACGAGCCGGCCAGAAGCAGCCCGGCCGCGACCTTCTGCAGTAGGTGAGTCATTATGCACTTCCTTCCCTGTTCATCTCTGAGAGACAATTTTGCAACTTCCGACGCTTCCTCCAGCGTCCGTCGGTGCTTTTTATGGTGACAGCTAATCACCCATTCCTTCGCCTGTCGATAGCACGCGGTCTAAAATATACACTTTGTATCCACGAACGGTCAGCCGGCGCGGCGCGCGCCCAGCGCTGATATGGTCTGTTCGATGATGGTCCGGACGGTGGCGCGTTCATCGCCCTCGAGAGGCAGGCGCGGCGCGCGCAACCACTCGGGGGCCCCATAGACCAGATGTTCGGCGAACTTAATGTACTGCACCAGCTTGACCGAGGTATCGAGATGGAACGCCGGCGTCATGATGCGGTAGAGCGCCCGCGCCTCGGCAAACTTGCCGGCTTCACAGAGATCGAAAAGCGCGACGCATTCTGCCGGCCAGGCATTGGTCATCCCCGAAACCCAGCCCGTTGCTCCCAACGCAACGCTTTCGAGAATCAGGTCGTCGACCCCGCAGAACACCTTGTAGCGGTCGCCCACGGCGTTGAAGATGTCGGTCACGCGGCGGATGTCGCCGGTTTCCTCCTTGATCGCAACGAGGGTGGACACGTCCGAAAGACGCTCGAGCAGCGCCGGCGTGACATCGACCCCGTAGGCGATCGGGTTGTTGTAGATCATGATCGGCAGGTCGGTCGCACCGGCCAGCGAGCGGTACCAGTGCTCGGTCTCGCGCGGGTCGGTCTTGTAGCCGATGGAGGGGAATGCCATGAACCCCTGCGCGCCCCAGGCGGCATAGCGCTTGGCCGCGGCGCCTGCGTCCTGCGTCGTCACTTCCGCCAGGCCCGTGAGCACCGGAACACGACCGGCCGCCGTTTCGCAGGCCGTCTTCACCACGGCCTCCTTTTCCGCAAGGCTCATGCACGGGTTTTCGCCGAGCATGGGCAGCACGATGATGCCGCTCACGCCATTGGCGATGAGGCGCTCATAGGAGGCGCGACAGGCCTCGAGGTCGAGCTCCCCCGATTGGGTCAGCTTTGTCGTCGTGGCCGGAAACACACCAGTCCAGGTCATAGCTCGCGCTCCAAATACAATTTGTCCACAATGTGGAGGCAAAGCCGCGCGGCTGTCCAGTGGCCGCGAACCTCCATTGAGGTCACCTTCGCTCGAAATGCAGCGGAATGCCTGTCACGGTCGGGCGGTCGATGTAGCTCTGGATCTGGCGCACGATCTGCGCCGCATGGGCCGCCGCCAGGCAATCGGCCTCGTCGGCGTCACCCGCTTCGATGGCCCGGACGATTTCCTCGTGTTCATCGACAAAGCGCCGCGGCAGCTTGTCGTCGAAGGAGCGGTAGTAGAGCCGCAGGATGCGGCGCCCTTCGTCCAAGAGCCGGCTGAACAGCAGGTTGAAATAGGGGTTTCCGCCGGCATCCGCGATGGCCATGTGGAAGTCGCGATTGGTCTCGATCATCCCGAGCGCATCCTGGCTCGCCACCGCTGCGGCATAGCGCCGGGCCTGCTCGCGGATGACCGGCAGGTCGCGATCCCGCCGGTGCACCGCGGCCGATCGTGTGGTCACACGGTACATCAGCGTCAGCGCTTCGAAATAGACCGGCAGGTGTTCGAAATCGATTGTCGCAACCACCGTGTTGCGATTGGGCAGGGTGCGCGCCAGGCCGTCCGCCACCAGCCGCACCAACGCTTCCCGAATGGGCGTGCGCGACATCTCGAAGCGTTCGGAGAGACTGGCCTCGTCGAGCGGGCTGCCCGGCTCGAGGGTGAGTTCGAGGATGGCCTGGCGCAGGGTCTCGTAGACCGTGCGCGCACCCTGGCCGCGCGAGCGCGGCTTGCCCGCGCTCGCCTCTTCGGTTTCCCTGTCCTCTGCTGCTTCCGTCATCGCTCCCTCGCCCTGACGATGCGCTTGTCCGCTTGAGCCGGCCCCGGCCTAGGCCTTGTAGCTCTGCACGGCGCCCGGAAGCGTGCTCCACTTGGCGTACCAGGCCCGGAACTGCTCGAACTGCAGCTTGGCCCAGGCGCGCTGGCTGGGTGACAGCTCGTCCGTCGCATTGAAATGCAGCGCATACGCCTGCTCGCCCTGAAGTTCGAGCATGTACTTGTAGTAGAGCACGAGGTCGCTGCCCTCGTCCCAGGTGGAAAGCACCTCGAGCGCTTCCCCCAGCTCACGCGCCCGGACCCGCGCGTCGACATCGCCCGCAGCGGCCGCCTTGGACAGCGCCACCAGGTGCAGCACCTCGCGGGGCAGGGCATTGCCGATGCCGGTGATCGTGCCGGCGGCGCCGCATTTGACATAGCCGTGGTAGACGCCCGTATCGACGCCCGCCATCAGCACCACGCTGTCATCGGTGCTGGTGATGTGCTCGGCCGCATAGGTCATGGCATCGGCCCCACCGAACTCCTTGAAGCCGATGAGGTTCGGGTGCTTGGCCCGCAGCGCGAAGAAGAGGTCAGCCTTGGTCTGGAAGCCGTAATAGGGGCTGTTGTAGATCACCGCCGGAATGTCCGGCGCGGCCGAGAGGATCGCCTCGAAGTGAAAGCGCTGCGCCGTGGGCGAGTTGCCGCGCGAGAGCACGCGCGGAATGACCATGAGCCCGGCCGCGCCCACCGCCTGGGCATGGGTGGCATGGGCCACGGCCGAGGCCGAATTGACGGCCCCGGTGCCCACGATCACTGGAACGCCGGCCTTGACGAGCCGCTCCACACCTTCCTGGCGCTGCGCATCGGTCAGCAGCGGCCAGTCTCCCATCGACCCGCAATAGACCACCGCCGACATCCCGGCCGCGATCAACTCCTGGGCCTTGCGCACCAGCTCGTCAAAATCCGGCGTCCGCTCCGGCGTGCAGGGCGTCATAAGGGCGGGAATGACCCCGGTGAAAATCTTGGTGTCCATGAAACCTGTCCTCGCTTGCCCAGCGCATCAAAGGGGTGGGCATGGAAATCAGGTTTGTATTCTAACTGTCGACAAGAGAGGGAGCAAGGGGAATTGGGGGAGGCTGGTGTGCGGGAATCAAAGAGGAGCGTGGAACTTCCACCCTCACAAGTACAGCCAAGCGTGGCTGGTCTGCAGAGAAAATGACGGCAAAGCTTGCTTTATCGGAGGCATCCGCCAGGTGAGCGGCCGCAGGCTTTAGGCAGCGCATGCTGGAAAACCCTTTGAATAACTTGCGTCAGAGCTTTTGGTGCATCCGCATGTAAGGCAGCACCAATTTTGGTAGGTTTTCCAGCTGCGGCCCGACTATCGCGATGTACTCGTTTTTTGCGTGCAGAACCGGTGCTGCGGGGTCCTCGCTCTTCTTCGCCTCTATGTCTACCGCCATGATAACCCGTTGCAGGGCGTTCAGTGTTGGCATCGTGGTTGCGAGGATTTCACCGCCAAAAAGAAAGCGGCTCTCGTCGCTAAGTCTGCTCTGGGCCAGATACGCGTCAACGATATTCTGCCGAGTGTTCGACAAGGGCTTCATCAACTGCTCTTTATAATCGACGTACCAAGCAAATCTGCGGTCAAACAGATCCAGGACTAGTTTTTCCCTGGCCACGCGCCACTGACGGTATGCGACGACACCCACGGCCATTGCGGCACTCGCAGTCACCACTGCAGCGCCTGCTGGCGCCAGCGCGGAAAACCATAGCACCCACTCTGGTAGCGCCGGCGACGGAGTTGCCAAATGAAGCTTCCTTGTGTCACGCCCATATCCCGTGGCGCCGCCGTACGATAGCGGACGGCGCAGGATTCTCAATGACTGGGCTGGTCGCGACATGACGCGCCATGGCGCATTGTCGAAATGGCAAAACTGCCCTGGAATCCTGCATTCCACGTAAGAGCATGTTCTCACCGCAAGTCACTGGAATTGGGAGAAAAACGTCCTCCCACACCCGAGTGGTTATCTGCGGGCCAGGTTCACAGGGAGAGTAGCAAGCCACAGCTTGAGCCGTTCATATGCGACTTAAGCGCCCCCACCCGCATGGCACCGAGCCATCAGCGCGACGACCGGGGACTGGCCGATCATCTCACCGGAACAAGGCCGTCGCCAGCCGGCTCAACTCTCCGCGGTCGTCGCGGTAGCGGGGTCGGTGGCTTCCACGGTCAGACGCCACAGAACGCCGCTGGGTCGAAACTCGAAGTTCACCTGGCCCTCGATTGCCCGCTTGACCATATCGACCATGACCACATGGCCGAAGCCCTTGCGCTCTGGCAGGGTCAGCGTTGACGGCAGGTTTTCATCCCATTCCAGAACCCAGTTCGCATCGGACGCACCACTCCAGGCGATGCGCAGTTGTCCTTCGGGATGCGCAAGCGCACCATGTTTAAGGCTATTGGTGGCCAGTTCGTGCATGGCCATGCCGATCACCTGGGCATGCCGAGGCGAGACAAGGATGGGTGGCCCATCAATGGTCACCCGAAGATCTTCGTCGGCCCCAATCGTGCGCAACTGGCCGATGACGAGATCAGCGAGATGAACGGACGACCAGTCCTGCGCGACCAGCAGGTCGTTGCTGGCGGCCAGGCCGCTCAAGCGCGCTGCAAACGTATCCAGGAATGTCTCGGGCAAGGATGATCGGGCCGTGTTTCGGGCGATGGCCTGGACCACGGCAAGCAGATTCTTGGTGCGGTGATTGATTTCTCCCAACAAATAGCGGGACTGCTCCTCCGCGGCCCGCTGGTCGGTGACATCGATGTTGACCCCGGCCATCCCCAGGAAGCGGCCGGCCTTGTCGAAGCGCGGATTTGCCTGGGTGCGCATGATGCGGAACGCACCATCGGCACGCCGATACCGCGCTTCCACGGAGAACGGGGTGTGATCGCGCATCGCTTGGACGAACGGGGCTTGCAAGGTCTCGATGTCGTCGGGATGGAGTGTCGACGACCAAACAAACGCGTCCAGGTTCTCCGGGTCCACGCCCCAGAATTTCCGCAGTGCCTCGTTCAAAAACAGGCAGCGCCCGTTTTCGTCGCCCATCCACAGCATGGCAGGCGTCGTCTCGGCAACAGCAATTGCCAGATCATCATCATTCATTGGTCGGATCTGCTCGTCGCTGGACTGACCAAGGTTAGATCACACTGTCTGCCGGTACGGCAAGCTTGCCCTGCCTAACCACCCGGGGCGCCCAAAAGGTCAACGGGTTGCAAGCCGGGGCCCGTTCCGCGGTCGGTCGGCCCGTTAACCGCGAGCTAAATTCCTCGCCCTATCTTGGCGATCGATGGCCCTGTGGCGGAGCGTTACGCACGGGATTGCAACTCCCGGCACCCCTGGTTCGATTCCAGGGCAGGGCCTCCATGCTCCTGGGAGGTCGAGATGACGATAAACAAGGTGGCACATGGCGGCTTCGCGCTGGTTGGCGCAGCCTCGGCGCACCGGCGCGAGCATTCGCTGACGTATCGGCCAGCGTAGGACAGGTCTTGCCGTGTTTACCCAGCAGCACCTGACCGCCATCCTCTCCTCCCTGCCGGACCCCGCCTTCATCTTGACGCGTAGCGGCCGCTACGCGGCCGTGTTCGGCGGCAAGGACACGAGGCACTATCACGACAGCAGTGGCCTTGCAGGGCGCAGCATGTTCGAGGTGATGGCGGAGGAAAAGGCGGCCTGGTTTGCCAGCCAGATCGCCGAAGCGCTCAACAGCCAGTTGCTCCACATTGTCGAATATGAGCTCAGCGGCCGCGACGTGAAAGGCGCTGGCGACGGCCCCGCCCATTCCCGCCCCATCTGGTTCGAAGGGCGCGTCCAGGCGCTGCCGTTCGAGGTCGACGGCGAAGAGGCCGTGGTCTGGATCGCCAGCAACATCACAGAAAAGAACGCAGTGCAGTAAGAGCTGCGGCTGTTGAGTGAAACCGACGCGCTGACGGGCCTTTACAATCGCCGCAAGCTTCTCGAAACGCTCGACGAGCGCCATGCCGCGTTTGCCCAGCAGAAGGCGCAGACTGCGGTGGTCGTTTTCGACGTCGACGACTTCAAGCGCCTCAACGACGAGTTGGGCCACCACGCCGGCGACGCGGCCCTGGTGGAGATCGCGCGGCTCTGCCGCGAGAACCTACGCAAAAGCGACGTGGTCGCGCGCCTCGGCGGCGACGAATTCGTCATCGTCATGCCCGGCACCGATGTCAGTGATGCCCTCGACATTGCCGAGCGGCTGAGGACACAGGTGCCGGTAACGCTGCGCGACACGGTGAGATACGCCTCGACGATCAGCTGCGGTGTCAGCGCGTTCGCGGTGCCCGACCGCCTCGCCAGCGATATCCTGACCCGAGCCGATGCCGGCCTTTACCGGTCCAAGCGCGCGGGGCGGAACCAGGTGTCCTCTGTCTGAGGGGCCACGGGAACAGGGCCGCGCAGAGTCCCCCATTTCGCACCGATGGCACCGGCCTCCGTCGGGGTGAAGAACCGCCATAAACACCGCCAAGCGCCGCGGCAATCAGGATGTAGATCGCCCAAGGCCGGAAGATTGCCTTGAGGGCCGAGACGTTTCGTTTGCAAATCGGAGAAAGCGGCGCGGTCTGGGTGTCCGAAATGCAGCGCTCAGATGCGGTCCGAGGCGTGCCAAATTTCGTCGTGCACCCTAAGATGTCACCTACCGTGCCTGTTCCTTGCGCAGACGACTCTCGCGGAGCAGGCCAGCTTCTTCGAGAATGGGATTCGCCACGGAAATCAGATGCGCGTTGATGCGCTTGAGATCGCGCAGCAAATCGAGGTGGAGGGCGCTGGTCTGGAGGGTGTCGGGGTGCTTGTCCTTGAGGCGGCTCATGTGGCTACGGGTCGAACTGCGCTCGAGCCCACGGATCACCAGTTTGCTCTCCATCAGCCTGCGCGCCAAGGTAGGGTCCTGGCTGAGGAATACGCCTTGCGCCAGTTGCAGATTGTCGATGGTTTCGAGGAACATCTCCTCGATCTCCCCCGAGCCTTCGGTTGAAAAGCGGAGATTGCTCTCGATCTTCTTCATCGCCATGCGCGACAGACTACGTTCTATGATGTCCCCTACGTGTTCGAGGTTGATGGCGTAGTCGAGGGTAGCTGTAAATTTCTGCTTCGTCGGCCCGTCCAATCCAGATTGGTCGAGCTGAGCCAGGTAGAGTTTGATGGCGTTCTCCAGACGGTCGACTTGATCGTCCAGCGCATAGACGCTCTGGCACAGCGACTCATCGTTCCTGCGCAGGCCGTTGAGCGTATTTTCCAGCATGGAGCCAACGATGTCGCCCACCCGCAAGGTTTCGCGCGCTGCGGCAGCGAGGGCGGCGGGGGGATCGGAGAGCGCCGCCTCGTCGAGGTGGCGCGGGCCTTCGGCCACGGGACCCGACTTATCGGGGGTGAGGCGGGCGATCAGCCGGGTCACCGGGACGATGAGGGGCAGAAATATCACCGCGAGGACGATATTGAACGCGAGGTGCGCGCTGACAGCCAATTGCATCCGCAGTATTTCGGGAGCCTGCTTGATCGGTCCGATCCGCCAGGGCAACGGCGGCAGGTTAAACGGGACTTATCGTTGGTGCAAAGTTGATGAACGGCTGCAATGCGAACCACAGCAGACTGCTAAAGCCAAAAAGGGTAAGAAACAACAAACCCAAAGTTACCCAGCGGGGGAATAATTGCTGTGGCCCCATATTGATCTGTTTCCCTAGCCCAGATTTGGAACGCGCCGACAGCCTAAAGGAATTTTTGGCTGGGGAACCTGGATTCCCTTAAGAGCAATCCGTTACCTTAAGTTATTGTTTTCGCTACGGAAATTTTGACACCACCACGTCGGGGTGAAATCTGAGTGGAAGTTTTCACACAAGGTCTAAGCTAGTCAACGCTCAACTTCCAATCATCGTGCCTTGCGACGAAATCCGTAGATTGACATTGTAAACGATGCTGTCGCCGACGCCTGACGCGTACAATGTTCTGACTAATATGGGCCGGTTGGGGGCCGTAAGTGGACTGACAGCTCATGGTCAGCGGTCTTCCTAAGCAGACGTTCGGCACGCAGGATCGGCCGAGAGCTAGTCAGACCTAAAGATCATCGTCGAAGTCGAGATCGACGATTTGGCGCCTCTCATCATAGATTTTGTGCAGTTGCACACGACCGAGGATGTCACGCCGGGAATTGGCAAACTCGAGCTTGCCGACTGTGGCGAAGCCCCGCCCGACGGCTGCAGTAAGGCTCTTAAGCGTGCTTTCGTCTAAATCTTCCTATGCGCCCGCCGCATCCAATTCCTCTGCCATGCGTGAGATCAGGCCCATGACGAAGGACAGTCCTGAGGGATGAATGTAGCGATCAGTTCGCGCGCCTGCGGGCACATTTTGGCAGTTTTGGATTTGTCATCCGGTCACCACCCAGCGCGCGCTCTATTTCGTTCAGCGGTTTCCCGGAGCAGGAACTAACGCGTTGAGCACCGCCACGTTGAAGCGATGGCGCCAGAGTGATCGTTGCGACGCCAACGCTAGCACAGGGCTTGAACCTGCCTGCCCATTTGGCGGTCTTGGCTGGAGACAAGCGAGCTGGCGAAAATCAGGGCGAGCGCGAAGACCTTGAAGGTCACGAACTGCTGAATGCCGCAGCAAGGGCCGGCCGAGCCGGCCACCTTGCCAATGGCGTTGTCATCCTTATTCCCGAACCTATAATCAAGTTTGCACCTGGGGCCGCACTGAGTGACCAGTTGAAAAAAGCTCAAGTCAGTTCTTCCGGAGGACGACCGTTGCGTGACGATATCCCATCCGTTGGGCGAAGGAGTCACGGTGACATACGGGCGGTGCGCGAATCCGGAGCTCATGGCTGAAATCGTACGAGCACTTTCGACGGAACGCCTATGGATTTTAAGTCAGGGCGAGCAGGTTTCTTTTCCCCCACACCTATCCGGAAGTGCCCCACGGACTTCACAACTCGGGTGGGGAAGTTGGCGGGGAACTTAATCAGGCCGCAGGGGCTGGCTCTGCTGCCGGAGCTTCTGCCGGTGCGGCAGCCAGGCTATCCTCGTACGCCTTGATTACCTTTTGCGACGCGAAGCTCTGCAGGGCCTTGAGGGGTTCGGCACGCATCTTGACCTTCAGCTCGTCGATGCCGGCACGGGTTACGTAACGCCGCCTGATTTTGGTATCGAACTCGTGGTACGGCATCTCCATAAGCCCGAACCCCTCGAGCAGTGGCTTGATGCCCGATGTCGGCAGGGAAACGTCGTTGCCGAAAAGCTCCCTGACGAGCGGCAGCAGCGTTTCCGCGACCTCACTCGGCAAGTTCTTGTCTGCGTCCTCCATCGGCGCGTGCACTACCTCGCCAAGGGAGACCTTGCCGACTACCAAATACGCCGGCGAGCTTTCGTCCGTGCTCTCGGTGAAGCGCCCGTGATCGATGAAATTCATCGACTTGGCCGTTTCCTTAGAGACGTAGAGGTTTGTAGCCTTCGCCGGATCCCCGAAGCTTGTTGCATCTACGACGCCGACCTTCTCGTACCCGACACGCTCCACCGCCTTGAGCGTCTCCATGATGATCCGCAGGCGTCGCTCCTCGCGCTCGTCGAGCAGGGCCCTGAATTCAGTATATAGGATTGGGCTGGTCTGGGCCGAGTATCGATAATAGACAGTCGCCTCCCGGATGACGACGTCCTGGCGGGGGTTCCCGCCCTGGGCATCATGCGTCAACTTGCTCTGCGTCTTTTGGCAGATGACAGGTCGATCGACACCCGGCTGCACACAGAATGCCAGCAGCGTAAGGCCACCGACTTCATACGACCTGCTCTCGAACGGGATCTCGGGGGAGAAGTCAGCCTTGAGCCGGGTAGTAATCTCCGCTTCGTCCATGAAGCCAGCGGGGTCGGTGCCGACTATCAGCCTCGGCCTGTCAGAAACGCCGAAGATGATGGTTCCGCCGAGCGCGTTGGCGAAGGCTGCCATGGTGCGTTCGTACGATGCAAGTTGGCCCCTAACAAAACTCTCCTTGAACTCGAGCTTGCGGCTCTCGCGGCTCTTGACCTTCAGCGTGGCGACGTCGAAGTCGATCAGGTCCGACAGATTATCCGGTAGTCCCATGCAGTTGCCCCCAACCCCGCACCAAATGTGGCAGCGGTTCGTCAAGCCGGCAAGCCTCAGAACAGAACCTAGGAGCCACCTCGTTCCCGAGCCCGCCGGAACGCAGCCAGCCGCAAAGCACGCTCTTGGGGTTGGGGACGGGTGGCGAGGAAATCAGCGAGGATGTTCCGTGTCATCCGCAGCGCGATGAAGAACGTATCGGCGAGGTGGAAATAGGCGTGCTCAGGACGTTGGGCATCAACCCCAGATAGATTGAAGAAGGCGCCCATACTAAGGTGCACCAGCTTCGATCGGATGTTCTCACCGTCCAGATGGACGAATGCGGACGTATCCTCGTAGGCTTTGGTGACCCATTCATATTCTGCCGACAGCCTCTCATGCAGGATCTTATCGGCTAGCTTGGTGCCGTCACGTGCCCGGAGTTGGCCGTACTTTTTGCCTTCCATGAGGTGGTCGCCGGCAGCTTCCACGTCGGCGACGAGGGTCAGACCGAACATTCGCATGGCGGTTTCGATCTGCATGCGGACGATCGCGGATGCCGCTATGGTGTTTCGCTGCTCTACCAAGGAGCAAAATGCATGGGCGTTCGACGTGGACTTCGTCACCGCGGCCAGCGAGTACCACTCCACCTGTTCGAGAATACTCCCGACCGGGGCATACGTGTCATCCGGCAGCCGCTCGATCTCCAATGCCATCGCTCTGATCCTGGCCAGCCGCGACGTCAGGTCAGGTACGTCGTCCAGGAAGATTTCCTTGGTCTCGACCGGCATGCGTTAGCACCAGAACTCGTCGCCATTCGGCCAGCGCCTGGCCAGCCCTTCGCTTATGAGGATATCTCCGACGTCCGTTCCGCCGATGCGAATGGTCGCCAGGGTCCTTCCATAGCGGTCGGTGTTGTGGGCCTCGACCGTGAAAGGGTTATCGTTGAGCAGCTGCAGCAGCCGCGCGCTGGCCCGTTTCGCCAGCGCCACCTCGGCTTGGCCGCCGCAGATATCGTTGTAAGGCTCCGGGGTGTCGTAGCTCTCGAGCCGCAGGTTCACGCCTTGCAGCCAGATCGTGTCGCCGTCGACCACGCAGGTGGTGCGGTCGCGCCCGCACATGCTGAAGTTGACGCGCCACTCCTGGGCTTGAACCGGCAGCATTCCGAGCAGCGCGATGGCTGCAGCGATAATCGGTAGTCTCATGTCTCCTCCAGAGCTGCCTTCTTGTTGCAGCGGAAGGGCGTGCAGACAACTTTATTTGCACATAAGCGGTCCGCCGGCGGGCAGATCCTACTTACAATGGCCAAGCCGACCGCCCAGCGCAGCGTCCGTAGCAACCGGCATCCCGCCGGCACCGACACCGTCCGCCGGTTCGCGGACGGCCCGGCCCGTTCGACGCAGCCCGTGCAGCACACCGTCCGTGCCGACAACGTCGACATCGAGGCAACCGGTGCAACGTTCTCGACCGAAGCGGACCGGCCGCTTTCAGGAACGAGGAGCGGCGGAGTGAATGGCCGGAATGGGGCGCAAAGGCGAAAGCTCCCTCGACGGTCAACTGCGCTTTTTTCTTGGCTGCTGTTTAGCTCGGATGCGAAGTGCGCGTCCTTCGGGGTGATCGAGCTCAAACGCCTCAGTTTGCCGTACGAGATCGCTAAGCTTGCGGAACCCAAAAGTTCGCGGGTCGAAGTCGGGGGCTAAATTTGCAAGCTGATTGCCTACTGCGCCGAGCGGCACCCAGCCGTCTTCGGTGTCCATCTGCTCAATAACCCGCATCAAGATTGGTACTGCATCCGTAGGCAACTGAAGTGGCGCAGCTTTTGCGCTCGAGTCCTCCACGTTCGCCGGTGCCTCGGGCAACAGGTTTTCGGTGTAGACGAACCGGCGACAAGCCTGCCGAAAACTTTCCGGCGTCTTCTGCTCGCCGAACCCAAACACATCAATGCCCTGCTCTCGGATGCGAGCAGCAAGCCGCGTGAAGTCACTGTCCGATGACACCAGGCAGAAACCGTCAAATCTCCCGCTGTGCAGGAGGTCCATAGCGTCGATCACCAACGTGATGTCGGAGGCATTCTTCCCAGTTGTGTAAGCGAACTGCTGTTGGGGAATAATCGCGTGCTTCGACAACACGTCAGCCCACGCCTTCGAACGCGAGCTGGAAAAGTCTCCATAGATGCGCCGGACACTCGCCTCGCCGATTTTGGCTATTTCCTCGAACAGGCCATCGGCAATTCGGGCAGAGGCATTGTCGGCATCGATTAGGACGGCGAGCCGGGGGGAGCGAGTGTCTGGCATGAGCAAATCCGTTGGCAACCATTCAACATGGCACCTCCGAGGGACAAGCAGTCAAGACCGATTGGCGCTCTAACTAAGCGTCTGCTCTTGGCAAGTCGTTGCCTGCTCCTCCATGGCCGGAATGGGGCGCATTCCCGATCGGCTGCTCACGACCCCATTCCGGTCGTTGGCCGCGCCTTTTCAGCTGACTCAAAGCGGACCTCGAAAGGTTAGCGGCTTCTTAACGTCAATGCCGCAATCTCCTCTCATGTCGTTTCGCAAACTGACATCGCTGATCCTGATGGTGCTGGTTCTCGCCAGCGTCATGTTGGCCGCGCCGGTCTCGGCCAATGCCGCGCATGTCTTGTCATCGGCCACGATGATCGAGGACCTGGAGAGCCACGGCGATTCCCACGCTGGCGATGTTTCCGACGCACACGACTCCATAGAGCATGCCCATGACGTGCCCTGCGGGTTACCGATCTGGGCCCTCTCAACGCCCGATCTGCCGCAGTCCTTCCTGGTCAGTCTCCTCGACACGTTCACCGAGCGAGCGCCCCCGGGCCTCGAGCGCCCACCCAGACAGGTCCTGTGATCCGACGCGCCTTGACCGGCGCCGTTTCAACGCATCACGGATAACCCTTATGTCCCTGCATCTTTCGCGGGCGGGTCGGCCATCATGGCTGATCGGCAGTCTCGCACTCTTGGCTCTGCTCGCCTTGACCGGCGCTGCCAATGCTCATGGCGTCGACACAAGCGACGCCGGCTATATCGCCGAAATCACCGGCTGGAACCTGCTGCCCTATGTCTATCTCGGGGCCAAGCACATGATCACCGGCTACGATCACATCCTGTTCCTGCTAGGGGTGATCTTCTTTCTCTACCGGATGGAGCATATCGGCATTTACGTGTCGCTCTTCGCCATCGGCCATTCCACCACCATGGTGCTTGGCGTCTACTTCAACTGAGCCATCAGCTCCTATTTCATCGATGCCATTATCGGGCTCTCGGTGGTCTACAAGGCCCTCGACAATATTGGTGCCTTCCAGCGCTGGCTGGGCTTCCAGCCCAATACCAAGGTGGCGACGCTGATCTTCGGCCTGTTTCACGGCCTCGGCCTCGCCACCAAGGTGCTCGAATACAACATGTCCTAAGATGGACTCCTGCCCAATCTCATCGCCTTCAATGTCGGGGTCGAAATCGGGCAATTGGTGGCGCTCGCGACAATCCTCATCGTCATGGGCTTTTGGCGCCGCACGCGCTCGTTCTGGACCCTCGCCTATTCCGCCAATGTCGCCATGATGTGCGCCGGCTTCGTGCTGTTCGGTTACCAGCTCGTCGGCCTCGTGGTCGTCCCGTAAGGACCTTTCGCCATGTACAACACAGACTTCCCCAACAAGGCCGACCTGCCCACCATGGAAAAACTCGTCCGCTCGACCATCATCGCCAGCGTAAGCGCCGTGGCCATCCTGGTCACGGTAGTCCTCCCGTCCGAGTACGGACTGGATGTCACCGGCTTCGGCCGGCTCACCGGGCTGACGACGATGGGCGAGATCAAGATGCAGCTCGCCCAGGAGGCTGCGGATGAAGAACGGCTGAGTGCGCAGATGCGCGCCGGCCTCGGCCCCGACACCGCATTCACCCCCGCGACCAGTGCCAGTTCGGCTGAACTGCAACAATTGGCGCAGCGCGTTGCTGCCCTCGAGCAGTTGCTTGTTCCGGCGCAACCGGCATCAGTGGCGACCGCTCCGCTCCCCACGACAACGGCCCCGGTCGAAGCCGTCGAACCGGTAGCCGCCGCCCCGCAATGGCGCGATGAAGTCACATTCACCCTGACCCCGATGGAAGGGACCGAATACAAGCTGGTCATGGCAGCCGGTTCGGTCGCCACCTATGAATTCGTGGTCGACGGCGGCGTCATCAATTTCGATGCACATGGCGAGGGCGAAGGCCAGTCGCTGACCTATGAGGAAGGCCGGGGGGTTGCCTCCGACAGCGGCCAGCTCGTTCCACCGATTTCAGGAACGCATGGCTGGTTCTTCCGCAATCGGGGTGACCAGGACGTGACGGTGACGCTGCGCACCGGTGGCGATTATCAGGAGCTTCGAAAGCTCATTTGACGAGCAAGGGGGCGAAATTCGCCCCCTTGACTCATCCCCCCAGGGGGATACGCTGGCCGCATGAATGAACATGTCCATGCCTCCCATCCCGATATTGTCAAGCGCCTCAAGCGCGCCGGCGGTCACCTCAACTCGGTCATCGCCATGATCGAGAGCGGCAAGCCTTGCCTCGATATCGCCCAGCAATTGCATGCCGTTGAAAAGGCCATCACCCAGGCCAAAAAGGCGCTGATCCACGATCATCTCGATCATTGCCTCGAAGACGCTGTCGGAACGCTGGACGATGACAGTCGCTCCACGATCGACCAGTTCCGCGACATCGCCCGGTATCTCTGACATGCTCTCCATCCTCGCCAATCGCACCTATCGTCACCTGTTCACGGCACAGATCGTGGCGCTGGTCGGCACCGGGCTGGCCACTGTGGCTCTGGGGCTGCTGGCTTTCAGCCTGGCCGGCGACGATGCGGGCGCGGTGCTCGGCACGGCCCTGGCCATCAAGATGGTCGCCTATGTGACCGTGGCGCCGGTGGCCTCTGCCTTTGCCGAGCGTCTGCCGCGGCGGGCGATGCTGGTCAGCCTCGATCTGGTCCGGGCGGCCATCGCCGTACTGCTCCCGTTCGTGACCGAGATCTGGCAGGTCTACATCCTCATCTTCGTCCTGCAGTCGGCATCAGCGGCCTTCACGCCGACCTTCCAGGCCACCATCCCGGACATCCTCCCGGACGAGCGGGATTATACCCGGGCGCTATCGCTATCGCGCTTGGCCTATGATCTGGAAAGCGTCGCCAGTCCCTTGCTCGCGGCCGCCTTGCTGACAGTCATGTCTTTCAACAACCTGTTTGTCGGCACCGTCATCGGCTTCATAGTATCGGCGCTTCTGGTCGTGTCGGTGGTATTGCCCAGCCCAAAGCCGGTTGCCCCCCGCGGTATCTACGACCGTACGACGCGCGGCATGCGCATCTACCTCAAGACACCCCGATTGCGCGGCCTTCTGGCGATGACCTTCGCCGTCTCAGCCGCCGGGGCCATGGTCATCGTCAACACGGTCGTTCTTGTGCAATCGCGTTTCGGCCTCGACCAGCAGTCCACGGCCTTCGCGCTCGCCGCGTTCGGCGGTGGCTCCATGCTGGCGGCATTCGCGCTGCCCCGGTTGCTGGATCGATATGCCGACCGGCCCGTGATGTTGTCCGGCGCCGGCATTCTGGTGCTGACGATGTTGGCGGGGAGCCTCTTGCCGTCCTATGGCGTGCTGCTGGCCCTGTGGTTCGTCATCGGTATCGGCTATTCCGCGACCCAGACGCCGTCTGGCCGGCTGATCCGGCGCTCGTCTCATCCCGAAGACCGGCCCGCCCTTTTTGCGGCACAGTTCGCCTTGTCGCATGCCATCTGGCTAATCACCTATCCGCTGGCCGGCTGGCTCGGCGCGACGGCCGGATTGCCCATAACCTTTATCGTTATGGGTGCTTTCGCCACACTTGGTATGGCCGCTGCGCTGTGGCTGTGGCCCGCCGCTGACCCGGTCGAGCTGGAACATGTCCACGCCAACCTCCCTGCCGACCATCCGCATCTACAAGGTTCACGGCATGTGCAGGCAGGGCACAGCCACAGCCATGCTTTTGTCATCGACAGCGATCACGTGATGTGGCCGTACGCTGCGCGTTAAGCCGTCTGGATTGGCTCGATCCTGATCAGAAGCGGACAGTCCGAAACCCTTCACCTTGTATGCCGTCTGCAAGTTATCAACTTTTGCCTGAAAGCTGCCATTTCCTCCGCGGCCAGACATGAGTGTCATGCACGCCGATGATGATGGCCGCGATGGCGTCGCCGGGGATGCCGAACACGAGCGAGGGGATGAACCCGCCGCTGACTGCAGCATTGTTGGCCGCGCCTGCGGCCGCCAGGTTGGCCTTCAGCCCATGCCGCCGGGCAACTTCGCTCACTGTCGCCCCCGGCCGCAACGTCTCGGCGACAATCCGCGCCTTCACCTCATCGGGCCACTGCCGATTGCGACGCCGCCTCCCGCCATTTGTGAGAACCTCCATTGCAGCGTCCATGGAGAAACTCCCGCTCTGAAATCAACCAGTGCGCAATCCCATGGCCGACACGAGCATGGAAGGTGGGGGTAGGACACCGCTTACGGAAGAGGCACTGCTGCAAGAAATGCTCGGAGCTTCGGCTAGCCGCCTAGTCGACGAACTCGAAGAAAGGGAGCCTGAGCATGACTGACATGCCTCAGCTCGGCCTGGGGCCGACTTGTCGTGGGTGTAGCTCGGGTAATCGCCATATCAACCTTTTGAAATCCCGTTCCACTTCCGCAGGCTCGGTGCCTCGCGGCCTCATCTCGCTGGCAACACTGAAGTGGATTTGCGCTTCAGCGGCGGACTGCGCATCCTGGCGATCGTGGACACCTTCTCGCGGTTCTCGCTCGCGGTTGATCCCAGGTTCAGCTATCGTGGGGAGGCAATGGTTCTGGCGCTGGAAAGGGTCTGTCGCTAGGTCGGCTATCCCCAATCAATCCGTGTCGATCAAGGCGCCGAGTTCATCTCGCGCGACCTCGACCTATGGGCTTACCAGAAGGGCGTCGTGCTCGACTTCAGCCGACCGCCGCGACTGGCGTCCCCGCGGCTCAGAGCTGCCGCTCAAGTTGAGATGCCTAGCTCAAACCGCGTCCACTGATCCGCAGAACCAATCCGAAGGCGTGTCCAACCCGCTCCGGGATGGTGAGGTGGAGGCCGGTCTCATCTCGAGAGAAGGGGATCGTTGCTTCGGATCCTATGACTTCCACGTGCTCAACTTGCCCAGTGCCGGTTGCGGAGTTATCGGCGAGCGAGGAGATGCTGAGGGGACCTGACTTTGGGCCCAGTGTCGCGGCGTAGACCGTGTTGTCTTTGGTAGTGAAACGGACGTCATCGCCAGAGAAGGGGCTAACGGAGGATTCACCAAAGAGGCCTTCGGGAAGAGTTGTGGGGCCTTCGCCTGAGACGCGCCAAGGACGCGAGCCAAAAATCGCTTCCCCATGCCGTGCATTCCAGTCGCCGATCTCCTCGACAATGCGCCGTTCCTCGGCATCGATGGTGCCGTCGCCCCTGATCGGCACGCTGAGCAGCAGGTTGCCGTTCTTGGCGACGACGTCGCATAACCTGTGGACGACCGAAGCAGCTGATTTGTACTGCTTGTTCTCGAAGATATCTCGCCGATAGTGCCAGTCGCCGATGCAGGTATCGGTCTGCCAGGGGTGGGGGATGATCTCGGAGCGAAAACCGCGTTCGACGTCTTCCACCAGGGCCCCGGCGCGCTCGCCGGGCAGGAGCTTGGTGTTGAGCACCACCTTCATGCGCCCGCCATTCCAGCCCAGGGACGCATTGTAGAAGTGGGCGGCCATGTCGAGACCGGCCTGACCCAGGGGCAGGTCGTGATTGTCGAAATAGAGCAGGTCCGGCCTGTACCTGTCGACCAGGTCACGGCAGCGGCGGTACCAGCTTTCGGCGAAGGCTCGATTGGCCTCCGGCGGCGCCTCGTCCCAGATGCCATCGTGGGCTTCGTGCCATTGTTCCGCGCTTTTCGCGTCGGTTATGCCGTCGGGCAGGGGCATGACCGCGCCGCCATAGAGGTCCTGCGGGTCGAGGCCTTCCCAGAAGGTGCCGGCCCCATCTTCTTTCGTCAGTTTTGACGCGTCATAGCGTTCGCCGGCGCGATTGCCTTCCGGATCATAGCCATAGGCGGGCTGCCACCAGTGCCAGACATGGGCACCGTGGTTGGAGGCCCCGAATTTGAGCCCGCGAGCACGGGTCTTCTCAGCCCAGATGCCGACGATGTCGCGCATCGGTCCCATGCGAGTCGAATTCCAGCCATGCCAGCGCGAGGCATAATTGTCGAAATTGTCGTGGTGATTGGCCATGGCCACGAAATACTTCGCCCCCGCCTTCACATAGAGATCGAGCAGGTCGTCGGGGTCCCAGTTTTCGGCCTTCCAGTCACCGATCACGTCGATAAAGCCGGCATCGGCGGGATGGCCGTATGTCTTGCGGTGATAATCGGATTGCCAATGGCCCTGCACGTACATGTGCCGCGCGTACCAGTCGCCAGCTTCGGGCTGGCACTGAGGACCCCAATGCGCCCAGACTCCGAACTTGGCGTCGCGAAACCAGTCGGGCGGACGGTACTGGCTCTTGAGGGAGTTCCAATTGGGTTCGAAGGGCCCGGGTGCGATCGGTTCGGCACGATAGTGAGGCATGACGGATCGTCGCGGCGTCAAGGCGTCGAGCGCACGACAATGGCAGGTTTGGCCGTGAGCTGCGCGGTGCGCTGCTCCTCCTCAGCCGACCTAGTCCAGCTCAGGGTCAAATCTTGCCTGCCCGGGCCGGCAAGGACGAGCCGTGTGCCGTCATCCTTGAGATCAAGCCGCAGTGCGGCGGCCTGAGTGGCGAACTTATCGAGATCCTGGCCTTCGGCGGTGATCACGGCCCAGCCCTGCTCGCGGCCAAACTGGCGGTATTCGAGGCCTGCACCCGGGCCGGTCACGATGGCGTGCAACGGGGACGTCGCCTTGTAGGCCACCATGGCCGTGCCGGCCCGCAGGACGAGGGTGTCGCCGCGCACGATATGCTCGACGCCGCTGTTGGAAGCGTAAATGTGGGTGAAGTCGAGCCGGGCATCGGTGTTGAGGCGATAAAGGACGAGGGCGGTGCCGCCTTCCTGCAGGACGCGCGGCAGATTGCCGTTGCCGGCCCAGTAGGACGGTCGCTGGTGGCCCCACGGATCGTCCTCGCCGGGATGGTTGATCCAGCTGCGGGCCATTGGATGGGTCGCAAAGCGCAGGTCGATGACGTGCTGCTGATGTCCGTAGCCGCCGGCGCGGGCGCCGCTATTGGTGGACAGCTGAATGGTCTCAGTCTTGTGCAGCGTGAGCAACGCGGCCGGGCCATAGCCTTGCCGGTATTGCGCTGAGATGGTTTGGCCAGCGCCCGGCTGGGCGTAGTGCTGGAGGTCCGCCGGCGGTTCGTAGCGGCCGGCCGCAAAGAGGGGCAGGGAGGCGACACCGCTGTTGAGCCAGCCTTTGCCGAAGGCGACGGCGGCGAAGGGGGCGAGTTCGGTCAGGGGACCGGCGCGCAGTTCCTTGTCATAGGCGCGACCCATTGAGCCGGCCGGTACGGCGTTGAGGGTATGGAGCGAGAGCATGGTGAAGATGCGATCGCAGAGGCCCTCGGCGCGCGAGGCGATGGGCTCGGGCGCGAGTTCGGCGAGGGCGAGCAAGCCGATGAAATCGACGGGATAATAGGCCGATGAATTCCACTCGGCGAGACCGTCTTCCTCGACGGCGTCGAACCAGAGGTTTAGGCGCTCCGTGGCGATTACGGCCTGCTCGCGACCGGTGCGGCCGGAGGCGGAGAAGGTTGCGTTGGGCCAGGCGAGGCCGGCGAGAAGTTGGGAGACGTGGAAGCAGAGCGCGTGGTTTTCACTCCAGAACCACATGACGTCATTGCCGGGCTCATCCACCCAATACCGGAACCCCTGAAGGACCTGCTCGAGCCGCGTCCGCAGATCCCGAGGGAAGCCGACAGCATGGCGGTGATAGGCCCAGAGAAGGGGGACGGCAACAAAGTCGGCGCAGTCCCGTCGTTCCTCGAGCGACGTGAGCGTGTCCTCGAGGATGGGGCGAATGCGCGGGTCGTCGTTATGGCCGGTTTCGAAAAGCGCGACGACCGTACCCATGCGGTGTTCGCCGTGGCGAGCCGCGTGATCGAGGGCGACGCGCTTGCGGGCGGCGAGGTCGCCGGGGATAAACTGAGGCTCGAGGGCGTGGAGGACGGCGCAGCCGATGACACGCTCGACGCGGGATTTGCCGATGCAAAAAATCAGAGGGACATTATAGTAGCCATCGTCCAGTTCGCTGGCATGGCAGACAAACACCTCGGTGGCGCCGGCTCTGAGGGTTATCCTGCGTCTGAGCGCGCTGGCATGGGTGTGCGATGTGCTGGCGAAACTGACCTCGATTTCGACATCCATCGCTGACGGCGTATCGAAGAGGAGAACCACGTCCTCATCTGCACTCGCACTCATCACTTCGCCGCGGCAACGGACCTGGGCGGCAAGGGCCTTGAGGGAACCCGCCTGTTCACCGATCTCGGCGCCGGGGAGGAAAATGTCGAGCTGGACCTTGTCGATCAGGCTGAGCTCGAAGAACCAGTTGGTGTCGCGTTCGGCGATCTCCTCGGTCAGGATAATGACTTCGCTGCCAGTGGCCTTGATCGGCAGGTGGACAACAGTATCGTGCGACTCGTTGCGCGTGAAAGGTTCGAAACGAGCTGCAAGTTCGCCCTCGACCCAGATATGGATGCCGCCGCAGGTGGTGAGGCGGAAGGAGCAGTAGCGATCTTCGGGCGCGGCAATTCGCGTTCTGCACCAGCGGTTGAGGCGGGTAGGGCGGTATCGGAACTGGGTGAATTCGACGCGGCGATTGCTGCCGGGGAGGTTTAGGCTTTCGACTTCCCAGTCGGTCTTTAAGGAAACGGTGCGAGTTGCCACGTCGCGCCAGGTGGCGACGCGACAAGGAAGATCGCCGACGTCAACGAACCCGTTGATATAATGATAGTTTTGCGAATCTCGCGCTGGAGCGGGTGTGCCGGGATAATAGATTGCAGTCGTGGGAGAGAGCTCCCAGGCGGTCACGCTGTCACCGCGGGAAATGGTCAGCAATGGCACGGACATAGTTAGCCTATCGTTAGCATTACGTTAGCGTTGGGCGAAGGGAGCGCGGTGTTTGGTCAGCACTTCGAGCCTTTCCAGGAGGCCGGGCAGTTCCGCCGGGGCCTCGATGCGATAGTTGGGCACTTCGGAAGCATCGGCGGGGACGTGGGTGCGCAGGGTCGACCACGCCATGAAAACCGACGTGATACCGAGCGCATTGGCGCCGCAGATGTCGCGCGAGAGATTGTTGCCGACCATGACGGTGCGCCAGGCATCGTCCCGAGTGAGGCCAGCGGCGGCGAGCGCGGCGTCGAACATGCGGGCATCGGGTTTGTGGACGCCGACATCCTCGGAGATGATGTGGGCGTCGAAGTGATCCCAGAGACCGTGATGGGTCAGCATGTTGACGAAGGTCTGGCGCGGACCATCGGCAACGAGGATCAACCTGTGACCAGCGGCTTTCAGACTATCCATCATCTCCTTGGCGCCGGGGATGAGGTCGGCGCGGATGACGACTTCGCTACCCGGTAGTTTGACCTCGGTGCGCTCGTCGATGAGAGTATCGCCGCAATCGAGAAAAATGGCGGCAAAGTGGGACTGGTCGGTTTCGAGGTCGGTCATGATTTCAGTAACGCGCTGCGGGATGGTGGCTTCGAGTTCCGGCCAGGGGAGGA
Organism: Devosia oryzisoli; assembly: GCF_014837245.1. Lineage (GTDB taxonomy): Bacteria > Pseudomonadota > Alphaproteobacteria > Rhizobiales > Devosiaceae > Devosia > Devosia oryzisoli. Next base: position 11,957 of record NZ_JACYFU010000002.1, on the reverse strand, counting down.
GAAGCCTCGGGGTCGCTGAGGCCAGGTAGGTGTGGCTGGGCACAAAAGCATCGGCGGCCATCTTGAGGCGGGCGAGGCGGTGGCGTCTTGGGGTGGTGATGTAATCGCCGCGTTGGGCGAAGAGATTGCCGAGATGCACGCCTTCGACGCCAGCGAGTGAACCGCAGAGGCTGGCCAGCTTTTGACGGTCGGCAGCGGTCATATGGCCGGGCTGGGCCCAATGGGCGTGCTTGCCGGCTTCGACGTAAAGGATCGGGTGGGTCGCATCCATCTCCGGAAGGCCGGGGCCGATGTCCATGGGCTTGCGGCCACCATGGGCGGACGCTTCGACGCGGATGACCTGGCCGGTTTCCCCGACATGCACCCAGACATGCTCGAGGTCATAGAGGTGACCGATGTCCCAATCGTAATAAATGGCGTATTCAAGCGTCAGGGTGCCGGCGGGATCGATCTCGAACTTGCTTGAGGGCGAGTGGCCCGGGCTGCGGAAGACGGTATAGCCCAGGGCGTGGGGGAAATAGGGCTCGGCGCTGTCAAAGCGCAGATGTGGCGCATAAAGCGCCGCAAGATCGGCATCGACCGGCAACAAGTTTTCTGTCACGCGACTGCCCCGACAAGAGACAGCTCTTCGGCAAAGTGGCAGCGCACCTGCCGACCGCCTTCAACCGTCCGCAGGGCAGGCACTTCGGCGCTGCACTTCGCCTGGGCATAGGGGCAACGGGGATGAAAGGCGCAGCCGGCCGGTGGATTGGCCGCATTGGCGATCTCGCCCTTGAGCGGCACTCGCTTCCGGATGCGATTGCCGCGCGGGTCGGGCTGCGGCACGGCGGCCATCAGCGCTTCGGTATAGGGATGGAGCGGCTTGGCGAACAACTGCTCGGTCGGCGCCACTTCCATCAACCGTCCCAGATACATCACGCCGACCCGGTCTGAGATGTGCTCCACCATGCCCAGATCGTGGGTGATGAAGAGATAGGTGAGGCCGAATTTCTCCTGAAGGTCCTGCAGCAGGTTGATGTTCTGCGCTGCCACCGACACGTCGAGCGCCGACACCGCCTCGTCAGCCGCAATGAAGCTGGGGTTGAGTGCCAAGGCCCGGGCAATGCCGATGCGCTGGCGCTGTCCGCCCGAGAAAGCGTGCGGATAGCGGTTGATGAATTCGGGGCGAAGGCCGACCACCTGCAGGAGTTCGGCCACCCGGTCGCGAATTTCGCCCTGGCTGCCGGCGCCGTGGATGATCATCGGCTCGCCCACCAGCTCAAGCAGCGTCATGCGCGGATTGAGCGAGGAGTAGGGATCCTGGAAGATCATCTGCATCTCCCGCCGCACGGCACGCATTTCCCGATCCGAAAGCTGCGAGAGATCGATGGTGGAGCCGTCTGACTGGCGGAAAAGGATTTGTCCGTCGGTCAAGGAATAGGCGCGCAGCATCAGCCGGGCGACAGTGGATTTCCCGGAACCGGATTCGCCCACCAGACCGAGAGTCTCGCCCTTCCTGATGTCGAGCGACACATCGTCGATGGCTTTGACCTGTCCCACTTCGCGCCGCAGCCAGCCGGCATGCACGGGGAAATACTTTTTGAGGTTGCGCACCGAGATCAGGACGTCATCGGGCAGCGCTGAAGTTTGCATCGATGCCTCAGACATGAGCCGGCTCCTGCACGAACTGGTCGGCGATATGGCAGCGCGACATCTGGTTGCCGAAGCGCTTTTCAGGCGGCGTTTTGACATCGCAGAGTCCGGCGATCGCGTGGCTGCAGCGCGGATTGAAGGAGCAGCCGGGCGGCACGCTGAAGGGGTCGGGCACCATGCCGGGAATGGTCGGCAGGCGCCGCCCCTGATCGACGCCGAGGCGCGGAATCGAGCGCAGCAGTGCCTGCGTGTATGGGTGCTTGGGCGCATAGAAGATGTCGTCGACGGTAGCCGTCTCGACGATCTTGCCCAGGTACATCACCGAGACGCGGTCTGCGATGTCGGCCACCACGCCAAAATTGTGGGTGATGAAGATGATCGCCATCCCCAGCTCGGACTGCAGCGATTTCAGCAGGTCAAGGATCTGGGCTTCGGTCGTCACGTCCAGCGCCGTCGTCGGCTCGTCGGCAATCAGCAGGCTCGGGTCGCACGAAATGGCGAGCGCAATCATGGCGCGCTGGCGCATGCCGCCCGAAAGCTGGTGCGGATAGGCGTCGACGAGTTCCCTGGGACGGGGCAATTGCACCTTGGCGAGCAGGTCGATGGCCCTCTCGCGCGCCGCTGCCTTGCCCAGCTTCTTGTGCAGTTGCACCGTGCGCATGATCTGCATGCCGATGGTGTGCACCGGCGACAGGGCCGTCATCGGCTCCTGGAAGATCATCCCGATATGATTGCCGCGCACCTGCCGAATGGCCCGGCTGTTGCGCGAAAGGGACGACAACTCGTACTCCTCGCCGGTGCGTGGCCTGAAGCTGATCCGCCCACCGGGCTCCACAGCCTTTTTGGGCAAGAGGCGCATGATGGAGCGGGCAGTGATCGATTTGCCAGAGCCGCTTTCGCCGACAATGCCGAGCACTTCGCCCTTGTTGACGTGGTAGGACACGCCGTTGACGGCCTTCACGAGGCCTTCGCGCATCGGAAAGTGGACCTGCACGTCGTCGAGTTCGAGCAACCGCTCGGCGGGCATGGAGGATGGGCTCATGGGTCTATTGTCCATAGGGGTCGGCCGCGTCGCGCAGGCCATCACCGAGGAAATTGAAGGCGAGGACGGTGAGAACCACCGCAGCGCCCGGCGCAAGCAGCCAGGGGGCCATGGAAATGGAGCGCAGGTTCTGCGCGTCCTGCAGCAGCACACCCCAGCTGACCACCGGCGGCCGAAGGCCGAGGCCGAGGAAGCTGAGCGCGGTTTCGCCCAGGATCATGTCGGGCACGGCCAGGGTCAGCGCCGCGATGATGTAGGAGGTCATCGAGGGCAACATATGCTTGGTGATGATGCGGTATTCCGAGGCGCCAGCGAGCCGTGCGGCGAGCACATAGTCCTCGTTGCGGATGGCGAAGAACTGTCCGCGGACCACGCGCGCCAGGTGCGTCCAGCCGATCAGTGCCAGGATCAGCGTGATCAGCACGTAGACGAACAGCGGGTCCCAGGCGATGGGGAGCGCCGCAGCGAGACCCATCCAGAGCGGAATGGTGGGGATGGAGCGGATGAACTCCATCAATCGCTGGATCGAACTGTCGATCCAGCCGCCGAAATACCCGGAGATCGAGCCCAGCGTCAGGCCCAGCACGAAGGCGAAGGCCACGCCGACGAGCCCGGCCGAGAGGCTGACCCGGGCGCCGTGCATAAGGCGCGAGAACACGTCCCGCCCCAGATCATCGGTGCCGATCAGGTTGATCTGGTTGCGCCGATCGTCGATGCCGAAAAGGTGGATGTTGGACTTGAACAGTCCGAAGAAATTGTAGTCGTCCCCGGCATAAAAGAGCTGGATGGGCAGCACCTTCTCGAGATCGTCCTCGAAATGCACTCGGGCGGTTTCGGGGTCGCGTTCGCGCTTGAGGCCATAGACGAACGGGCCCACGAACTGGCCCTCGTGAAACAGGTGTATGCCCGTGGGAGGAGCGAGCGTGCGCAGCCGCTGGACCTCGAACGGATCGTAGGGCGCCACCATGTCCGCGAAGATGGCCGCGACGATGATGATGCCGAGGAACCAGAGCGAGATGACGGCGAGCGTGTGCTTGGTAAAGCGGCGCCACACCAGTTGCCACGGCTTGGCGGTATAAAGATCTTCCTGACGGGCGGCCGACTGAGGCGCAGCGGCCGGGAGGGTCTGGTCGGTCATGGATGGTGCCTCACGCGTACCGGATGCGCGGATCGAACCACGCCAGGAGGATGTCGGAGATCAGCGTGCCGATAACGGTGAAGACGCTGAGAACGAGGATGAAGCTGCCGGCCAGATACATGTCTTGCATCTTGAGGGCCTGCAGCAGCAGCGGGCCCGTCGTGGGCAGGTTGAGCACCACGGCCGTGATGATGTCCCCCGAAAAGAGTGCCGGCAGCGCCCAGCCGACCGTTGAGATGAACGGGTTGAGCGCGACGCGGACCGGATAGCTCCAGACCACCCGGCTTTCGCTCAGGCCCTGCGCATAGGCCGTTTCGACATAGGGCTTGCCCAGTTCGTCGAGCATGTTGGCGCGCATGACGCGGATCAGCCCGGCCGCGCCCCCTGTCGCCAGCACCACCAGCGGGATCCAGATGTGCTGTAGAAGGTCGATGACCTTGGCCACGCTCCAGGGCGCCGACTGGAACTGGGGCGAGAACAGGCCGCCCACGTTGAGGTTGAGATAGACGAAGCTGATCCAGAGCAGGATGAGCGCGAGCAGGAAATCGGGAATGCCCTTTCCGAGGAACCCGAACACCGTGAACACGTAATCGAGCACGGAATATTGCCGGGTCGCCGAGTAGACACCGACGGGAATGGCGATGATCCAGGTGAAGACGAGGCTCAGCGTGGAAATGGCGAGCGTGATCGCCAGCCGATCCCAGATGAGGCTCGAGACCGGCGCGTTCCACTGCAGCGAATAGCCGAAATCGCCGTGCAGCACGATGTTGCTGATCCAGCGCCAGTATTGGACGACCAGCGGATCGTTGAGCCCATATTGGGCGCGCATCGCCGCTTCCTGCGCCTCGGTGATGTATTCGCCCTGGTGCCGCAGCTCGGCAGCATAGGCGGTGATGTAGTCGCCCGGCGGCAGCTGGATGATGACGAAGGCGATGAACGAAATGAAGATCAGCGTCGGGATGGCCAGGAGGGCCCGCCGAAGGATGAAGGCGATCATGCTGGTATTCCTCCCCCCAACCCGGTTGATCCGGCCGGAGACACGTCAGAACCCGGAGCCACACGACGGGCGGCTCCGGGCAGGGCTTGGTGGACTATTCCTGACCGAGCCAGAACTGCTGCGTGCGCGCGATGCCCACGCCGCGGAAGATGTCGTCCTGAACGAGGTCCTCTTGAACGTTGTGCATGTCGTTCGCCACGATGGTGACCACGGTACCGCCGCCATAGACGCCGATGATGTAGCCGGCGTTGACGAAGTCTGAGATCATCTCGTTGACGGCGGCATCCGCGTCTTCGAGATTCTTGGCCTGGGATGCTTCGTCCCAAGCGTCGAACATGGCAAGGACAGGGCTGCCTTCAGGCGGCTCCATGCCGCTCTCGCCTTCGGTCTGGTACCACTTGAAGTACTCGTTGCCGAAGGACTGGCTGCCCAGCATGAGGCGCGGATCCGCCGGCACGTAGGTGAGCCGGTCGAAGGCCATCCATTGCAGCTGGAAGTCATTGTTGTCGCGATTGTTGTCCCACTGCGTGCGATCGATGATCCGCGGCAACAGCTCGATCCCGACATCGGCGAACATATCGGCGAGAATTTCCAGCGTCTTGGCGTGGGCCGCGTCGTTGGCTTCGATGGTCAGCGTCAGGCGCTGCCCGTCGGGCCGCAGGCGGAACCCTTCGCCATCGCGTTCGGACAGGCCGGCCGCGTCGAGCAGGCTGTCGGCTTCGTCCGGATCATATTCGGCCCAGTGCGTCGCCAGCTCTTCCTTGTAGTAGGGAGAACCTTGAACCGGCGCCGTCTGCACCGGGAACGCCAGGCCTGACTGCGTCAACTCGATGATTGCCTCGCGATCGACGGCAACGGACAGGGCATGGCGGAAGTCCGGGTTCTGGAAGAGGGTGCGCAGCACCTCGTCCGTCACCGTCTGGTTGGGCACGATGGACCAGACATTGGCGTCGCGGCCAGCAACCACGTGGTAGTTCCCGCGGTCCTCGTTCTCCTTGTAGAAGGTGTAGTTGTCGAGCGTCATGCCGCGGGCCTGCATGTCGATCTGCCCCTGGGCAACCATAAGGTTCAGGGTTTCCGGGTCCTGGTAGAGCCGGTGATCGATCCGATCGATATAGGGAAGCTGGTTCCCCTCCTGGTCGACCGCATAATAGTAGGGGTTGCGCACCATGGTCACGGTTTCCGCCGGGGCCGGCGTTTCGATCTTCCAGGCCGTCAGCACGGGCAGATCGGGATTGGCCCACCAGGCGGTCGCGGCGCCCTTGGAACCCCAGAGATCGGTCCACTTGGCGACGTTGAACTTCTTGGCGCCCGCAGCCAGTTCTTCGTCACTGGCGTAGTGATTGTTGTACTGGCTCAGATAGTGCTTGGGGAACACGAAGCTCGGGCGGTCGAGGCTCGGCTCGCCGGTGGAATCCTTGGCCAGGATCTGCAGGAAATAGACATAGGGCTGCGCGAACTTGACTGTGAACGTGCGCTCGTCCTGGATCTCGACTTCCATCGGCTTGCCACCGGGCGCGAAGGTGGGATCGATATTGGGCACGATGTCGGTGTTGAGGAACACGTCCTTGTACCAGAACTCCACGTCCTCGGTCGTCACCGGCTCGCCATCGGACCACTTGAGGCCATCGAGCAGGGTGAAGGTGAATTCCGTCGAAGTGTCGTTGACCGAGTAGCTCTCGATATAGCCGGGCTTGAGGACGGCCTCGCCATTGGCGTCGGCAGACCATTTGAGCACGCGCTCTTCCATGAGCTTGGTCGGCCCCCAGCGATCGCCGGGGCCGCTATAGGCGCGGTGCCAGGTGCCGCCATACTGGCCCACCTCGATCGCCTCGACCACCGTCGGGTTGGCTGGCAGGCGCTCGTCGACAGGCGGCAAGCTGCCCGCGTCCACCATTTCCTTGAGCATCGGCGATTCCTGGAATGCCCAGGCCGACACCGTCAACGCCGCCGTTGAAACGGCTGCCAGCGCTATGCGCGCAACCCACTTTCTGGTCTTCATCTCTCTCCCCTTTTCAGCCTCTGCCATGCTCCCGCATGTCGGCAACTGCGTAAAACTCCGGTAACGTACGCCAAAAATATTTTCATTAACGTCCGCTCCTCCTCGGCAGGCTGCAAGTTCTGCGGCATCTTTATCCCAGAATTCGCTTGATTTCAGCCTGTACTCCAGCATCCTTGCTTTCATCAACGGCCGAAGCAATACGAAAAGATTTTCACGATCGATGATTTGTGTGTGCCAGAGGGTATTTTTGACGGAGCTAGTATGGAAGATTCTCTGGTGCATCAACGCTCTAGGGTGGCGCGGCTTTCAGGTGGAACAGGCATTCGGCCGCAGAATAAAAATTCACAGCCTGGTTACTTACGCCCCCTCGTTGAGTGCCTGATGGCCTGTGATGGCATCCAGCGGCCGGCCCTGGCCCGCAAGCTGGGGCTGTCGCGCCAAGCCACATCGGACCTTCTGGCGGGTCTTGAAACGCGGGGGCTGGTGGAGGTCAGCGGGAGCCTGAAAGGTGTCCCGGGGCGCTCCGACCTGCTTTATGCCCTGCGAGACCGTGCCGCCGTCGGGCTGGGCGTCGATGTGGGCGGGACCAAGGTGGCCGCGGCCCTTCTCGATTTGCGGGGCAGGGTTTTGGCAGAACGCGCCGAACCCACCGACCGCGGCGGGCCGCCGCGCCTGATCGCCCAGATCAGTGCGCTCGCAGACACTCTTTGCCGGGATGCCGGCGTTCCCCGCTTTCACCTGCGCCAGGCGGTGGTGGGCATTCCGGCGGCGGTCGATCCGCAGGACGGGCGGCTGACGCTGGCCGGCAATCTTCCGGGCATAGAAGGACTATCCTTTCGCGATCCGCTTCAGGCAAGCATGGGCGCAACGGTGCGACTGGAAAACGACGTCAACCTCGCCTTGGTCGCCGAGATGGCGCATGGCACGGCCTGCAACTGTGGAAACGTCCTGTTCGTGGGCCTGGGGACGGGCATCGGCGGCGCCCTGGCGGTTGAGGGGCGTCTCGTGCGCGGCGCCTTTGGCGGTGGCGGCGAACTCGGCTACCTGCCTCTCTGGGGCCTCCAGGCAAAAGGTCTTGCCCCGCTCGAGCGGCGCGTGGGCGAAGCAGGAATCCGCGATCATTACGTCTCCCTGGGCGGCGAAACCGAGCACTCGGTGCGGGACATCTTCGACGCTGCGACAGCAGGTCATCCTGCAGCCGCCGCCGCTCTCAATGAAGCGGCGCGTTTCGTGGCGCAGGGGGTCGTGTCGGCGCTGGCTCTGCTCGACATGGAGATGGTGGTCTTTGGCGGCAGCATCGGCGCGCGCACCGAGTTCATCGACAGGGTGCGCGTGCATGTCGAGACGAGTTGGATGCGGCCGGTGGCGGTCGTGCGCAGCAGCGCCGGCAGCCGCGCCGGCCTGCTGGGAGCCGTGGAGACCGCGCACCAGTCCTTGCTCGATGAACTCTTCGGCCCGCTGCCCGCGGGCTGAGGCTCAGGTGAGTACGCGAACGCTCTTGCGCACCGTCAGCCGGCAACCCAGCTCCAGCCGGTGCGCCGGGGGCTGCGCGGCAGCATTGACGATGCGCTGCTCGAGCAGGTGCAGTGCCGACAGGCCGATATGGTCGAGCGGCACGCTGACCGTGGTGAGGCTGGGAGACACGAATTCACCCAGCGCAACGCCGTCGAACCCGACGATCGAGAGATCCCTTGGCATGGAAAAGCCATCCTGCTGCAGGGCCGTCATGACGCCCAGCGCCAAATTGTCGGCGGCGCAGAAGACCGCGGTGATGCCGCCCAGTCCCTGGTGCTTGTCGACCCAGCGCCGGATCGCTTCGGCCCCCATCTCCGGCAAATAGCCCGCAGCGTGGTGAATATAGGCTGTTTCGAGCGAGAGGCCGTTGGCGCGGAAGGCGTCGAGAAAACCGTCGCGCCGGCGACGGATCGTGCTTCTACCTTCCCATGTCAGGTGCAGGATGTTGCGATGGCCCTGCGAGATCAACCAGTTGGTGGCATAGCGGGCGGCGAACCGGTTGCCAGGCGTCACGCTGTCGATCTGCATTTCCTGGTCTTCGCCGTTCATCAGCACGGCGGGGATGCCGGACTGCGCGATCTCCGCCAAAAGGTCGGGCCGGTCCTCGTTGAGCAGCAGGATGCCATCCACATCCTGCGCCCGCGCTTCGGCAACCAGCTGCGCGGCATCGACAACGGGATTGTCCACTTCCAGCGGCACCACGCGGATGGAGCGGCGTTCGCACTCGCGCATCAGCGTGCTGAGCAGCGTCCAGGAGAAGAGGTTGTATTGGCTGTGCGGCAGCGTATCGCTGGGCACGGCAAGCAGGATGCTGCGGATGACCGCGATTGCCGCCTTTTCACGGCGCTTGGCGAGATAGCCGAGGTCGCTGGCAGCGTCGAGCACGCGCGCCCGCACTTCCGCCGAGATCGGCGCGGTGCCGTTGAGCACATGCGAGACGGTGGAAACGGAGACGTCTGCCGCTCCGGCGACGTCCTTAATCCCCACTTTTCCCGCGCCTCGCGCCATCGATTCTCGCACAGTCCCCGAACCAGTCCCCTCGGTCCGCCGCGGGTCGACCCACAGCCAGCCCTGTTCCGGCACGCATTTTATATCGTGGGCAGAACGCCTTTGGTCAATCGAGGAACCGACGCGTATTTGCGATCCCGGCCGGAGTCCGGCCGCCTTTGCTCTCGAATCATCATACCCTGACGGCGAGATGGGCCGCATATCGCCAGACCCTCTCGCGCAACTGAGTGATCCAAATGCCTCGTATCGCCAAGCTGAACCGCAAGCTCGCCCTCTTAAGCGAGCGCGCAAGGTCTTTTCGATTTTCACCCCGGCGTTGCGGTGAACAATGACGGTTTCACCCCAGCAATCCGGCATCTGGCTCAAGGGCGATTGGCACATGCATTCCTGCCACTCGACCGACAGCACGAACAACACGCCCTCTCGGATCATCCGTTTTGCGGAGCGTATGGGTTTTGACTATCTGGCGATCACGGATCACGACGTGCATGTGCAGGGTGCCGTGGCGCAGCACACTTGGGTTGATCCCGAATACAGGTCGGATCTTGTTCTGCTGTTCTATGGCGCCGAACTCACGGCGCCGCGGGGGCACGTCAATATTTTGGCGGCCGAACCCTATGACCACCAGCGTGTTTTCGATGCGCGCAATGCGCGGGACTGGAACCTTCTGAAGCTCAAGCAAGAGCTTGGCATCCACTGGTCGGCCAATCATCCGAACCATAAGAACCACTACGGTTTTTCCTTCGACCTCGCGGATTCGGTCGAAATCTGGAACACTAGCGTCTGGCCCAAGAACGTGGCTAGCGTGCGCATCTGGGACGACCAGTTGCTGTCCGGACGCATGATCGGGGCGCGCGGTGGCAGCGATAATCACCATGGCATGCCGGACGACCCGGCGCTGATCGGCCCGCTGACCAGAGAAGCAACAGGCAATTATGTGGGCACGCCCACGACCTGGGTTTTTGCGGCCGAGCGGTCGAAGGCGGCGCTTCTGCAGGCGCTGAAACACGGCAGAGCCTCCATCAGCTCCAATCCGTACAATCCGCGCGTGGAACTGGTCGCCGATTGCGATGGCGATGGACGGTTCGAGACGACGATGGGTGACAATGTCATGCCCTCCGGCGGTCCGGTGACGTTTGAAGTCCGCTTGTCGGAGGGCGGGATCCCCCGGGCGAATTATGAGGTGCGGATCATCAGGAACCGCAGCGAATTCGCCACCATTTTCACCGATGCAGTGACGCGCACGGCGCGTTTCGTCGACAGTCCACATGCTGACGAATGGACCTATTATCGCGTGGAGGTGATGGGGCCGCAGGCGCCTTACCCCGAAGTGCCCAATTCGATGGCGTTGAGCCAGAACATGGTGGCGCTGTCCAACCCGATCTATTTCAACTTCGATCCGTCGTTTTAGCTTGAATAAGTCGGGTGGGCACTGAATATCCGGTCGGGCCTCTCCTATCAGGAACGGCTCTCGGGCTCGCAGGCCATCCTGCTCTATGGCGTCTCGATCCTCGTCGTCTTCCTCTGCCTTGCCGCGCTCTATGAGAGCTGGCTGATCCCGATCTCAGTCATTTTGGCCGTTCCCGTCGGCGTCGCCGGCGCCCTGCTTGCAGCCTACCTCTTCGGGCAGAGCAATGACGTCTACTTCAAGGTGGGCCTCCTCACCACAATGGGTCTCGCGGCAAAGAATGCGATCCTCATCGTAGAGTTCGCACGCGAACTGCGGGACCAGGGGCGGACGGTGCTTGAGGCTATCCTTGAAGCCGCTCGCCTCCGTATTCGTCCGATCGTCATGACCTCGCTTGCCTTCCTGCTCGGCGTCCTGCCGCTGGCCACCGCCACCGGTGCCGGTTCGGGAGCGCAAAACTCAATCGGCATCGGGGTTATGGGCGGCACACTAGCCGGCACTCTGCTCGGCATCTTCTTCGTTCCGGTCTTCTTCACCCTCATCCTGCGACGCAGGAAGGAGACCTGAACGCGGGCTGGGACGGTTGAGCGTACCGTCTCGGCCCAACCTTATCAGTGACAAAGAATTACGTCTGTTTCTCCGCTAAACTGTCTCTAAGCCGACGTTCCGCTTCCCACCCCGAGGTTGCCGGTCAACAATCGACCCCATTGCGGTCGTAGGCCTAGAAAGATTGCTTGCCAAAACCCGACATTCTCCTTCGAGCGGCCACAGCTTCCTTGCCAGCGAAGGCCACTTAAGCAAGATGGAAACAGCATCCTACGTCACGACCTCAAGGGGTTCGGTCCTCGCTCCATGACCATATTCAACACGCCACGTCCAAATGTAATCGAGAGCAGCGAGGGCTATCGCGTGGAAGTTCTTGGCAGAACTGGTGTTCAGTATACAGAGGGTCAGAAATCCATGCAGATCGACTCTGAGGTATTGGCGGGACCAAGTGGCCTTGTCATTTACACCAATACGATCTCGGCTTGGGATGCCCCAAATCACGTCGTGCGAATTGAGGATTTGGATCGTGCACGGATCATTGGGAACATAAGGGCTGCTTTTAAGTTTCGAGGCTACGATATCGAGGTTATTTAGCGGCCCGTCCTCGGGCCTACTCAGGTTGCCCTCAGGGGGACTTCCTCAATGCAGAGGACTTCAGGCGGTCGACCA